>NZ_JBYTEB010000001.1:29278-2729546 GCF_058791955.1 Microbacterium sp. EB106-03-03-XG65 | reverse complement strand
CTGAGCCTGAGCCTGAGCCTGAGCCTGAGCCTGAGCCTGAGCCTGAGCCTGAGCCTGAGCCTGAGCCTGAGCCTGAGCCTGAGCCGGAGCCGGAGCCGGAGCCGGAGCCTGAGCCGGAGCCTGAGCCGGAGCCGGAGCCGGAGCCGGAGCCCGAACCGGAGCCGGAGCCCGAGCGCGAGCCGGAGGTCGAGGTGGTCACCCCGGCGCCGACAGCTCTGATCGAGGCCGACGCGGTCGCAGAGGAAGCAGCCGTCGCGGCCGCGTTCGTCGCTCAGGCGAAAGCCGACGTCCGCACCCGGGCGTCGATCCGCACCGGTGCCATCCCGACGGTGACCGCTGCATCCACCGCCACCGACAAGACGGAGGTCCCTCGCGTGGACACGCCGAAGCCCGCTTCCGTCCCGGCGCGGCAGACACGCGCCGCCCGTGCGGAAGCACAGCTGACGTCCAAGCGACTCGACCAGCTGGGAGGCGACTCCTCGCGCGAGACCGCCGATCTTCTCACGGCCGATCGCCTGCTCGATCCGCATCGGGTGACGAAGCCCGAGCCGGAAGGCGCGTGGAGCCACTTCCTGTACACGATCTCCGGACGTCGGATCAACATCGGCGACGGTAAGCGGGCACGGGCGCGCAAAGCGCTCTCGGCCCGTATCTCGGCCCCGCTCGTGGGCGGTGCGCGGTTCGTGCCCGTGCTGTCGCGCAAGGGCGGCGTGGGGAAGACGACCATCACAGCGCTGCTGGGCATGGCGCTGGCGGACGCGCGGGATGACCGCGTGATCGCGGTGGACGCGAACCCTGACCGCGGAACCCTCGCGGATCGCGTCGAACGCCCTCAGCACTCCCGTTCGGTGCGTGACCTGGTGCGTATCCACGACGAGGTGCGCGGATACCACGACATCTCAGCGATCGTCGCTCGCGATGCGACGCGACTCGATGTGCTCGCATCCGACCCGGATCCGCGCATCGCGGAGGCGTTCAGCGACAGCGACTACCGGGACGTCGCCGGCGTCGCGGCGCACTACTACTCGCTCGTGCTCACAGACACGGGAACCGGCATCGTCCACTCGGTGATGTCGGCGACGCTCGACCTCGCCGATCAGATCGTCATCGTCTCGGGACTCAGCGTCGACGAGGCGCGGCTCGCCTCCGAGACGCTCACGTGGCTCGAGACGAACGGCTACGCGGAGCAGGCGCGCGAGGCCGTCGTCGTGCTCAACCAGTCGACGCCCGGCGCTCCGCTGGTGCGGCTGAACGAGCTCGAAGCGCACTTCCGCACGCGGGCAGCGCACGTGGTGCGCATGCCGTACGACTCCCAGATCGCGGGGGGCGGCACGATCGTGTTCGCAAACCTGCAGCCCGAGACCCGAGTGGCGGCGCGGGAGCTCGCCGCCCTCCTCGTCGAGGGCCTTCGGGCGAAGGGGGCCTGATGGCGGTTCGCGAGATCAGGGTGTTCGGCGATCCCGTGCTGCGCACGGTGTGCTCGCCGATCGAGACGATCGATGACGGCGTGCGTGCGCTGGTCGCCGATCTGATCGACACCGTCGAGCTGCCCGGCAGGGCGGGCGTCGCCGCGCCCCAGATCGGTGTAGCGCTGCGGGCGTTCAGCTACAACATCGACGGTGAGATCGGCTACATCATCAACCCGGTCCTGACCGAGGTGCGCGGTGAGGCTGTGCCCACCGGCGAAGGATGCCTCTCGGTGCCGGGACTGTGGCACGACGCTCTTCGGCATCCCTGGGCTCGGGTCGAAGGGATCGATCTCGACGGTGCGCCCGTGGTGCTCGAAGGGGACGGACTTCTCGCGCAGGCGCTGCAGCACGAGACCGATCACCTCGACGGCAAGCTCTACTTGACGAGGCTCGAGCCCGAGACTCGCAAGAGGGCGATGCGCGAGGTCCGCGAGAGCGCCTGGTTCTGAACACAGAAGAAGGGCCCCGCCGAGGCGGGGCCCTTCTCGTCTGCGTTCAGCCGCCGATCGCGACGTTCGTCGTCGATACCGGCTCGTCGTAGATCGCTGCGACCTCGTCGGCGAAGTCGTTCATGATCACCGCGCGCTTGATCGACAGCTTCGGAGTCAGATGGCCAGACGCCTCGGTCCACTCGGTGTCGAGCACGGTGAACTTGCGGATGGACTCCGCGCGCGAGACGTGCGAGTTGGCGACATCGACCGCTCGCTGGATCTCGGCGCGCACAGCATCGTTCTTCGCCGCCTCGGAGAGGGACATGTCCTTGTCGAGTCCGTTGTTCGCCAGCCACGTCGGCAGCATCTCGGAATCGAGTGTGATCAGCGCCGAGATGAACGGGCGCTGATCGCCGACCACGACGACCTGTCCGATGATCGGATTGGCGCGGATCGGGTCTTCGAGCGCGGCCGGGGCGACGTTCTTGCCACCCGCCGTCACGATGATCTCCTTCTTGCGACCGGTGATCGTGAGGAACCCCTCGGAGTCGAAGCTGCCGATGTCACCGGTGTGGAACCAGCCTCCGTCGCTGAATGCCTCCGCCGTCGCGTCCGGGTTGTTCCAGTACTCCTTGAAGACGTTGATGCCTCGCACCTCGACCTCGCCGTCCTCGGCGAGCCTGACGCCGACGCCCGGCAGCGCCGGGCCGACGGTGCCGATCTTCGACTTGTCGGCGAGGTTCACCGTTGCGGGTGCCGTCGTCTCCGTGAGGCCGTAGCCCTCGAGGATCACGACGCCGAGGCTGTGGAAGAAGTGTCCGAGTCGTGCGCCGAGCGGCGCGGATCCCGAAACGGCGTAGACGATCCGCCCGCCCATCGCGTCGCGCAGCTTGCCGTAGACGAGCTTGTTGAACAGCGCGAACTTGAGCTTCATCCCGAACGGGATGCTCTTGCCCGCCTCGAGCAGCTTCGAGTGCTCGATGGCCACGTCAGCCGCTGCGCGGAAGATCTTGCCCTTGCCTCCGGCTTCCGCCTTCTGCTCCGCCGAGTTGTAGACCTTCTCGAAGACGCGCGGCACTGCCAGCAGGAACGTCGGCTTGAACGACCCGAGCGCCGGCAGGAGCTGGCGGGTGTCGGGCTGATGCCCCGTGCGCACGCCCGCGTGCACGTTGAGGAT
The DNA here is from genome assembly GCF_058791955.1 of Microbacterium sp. EB106-03-03-XG65. Lineage (NCBI taxonomy): Bacteria > Bacillati > Actinomycetota > Actinomycetes > Micrococcales > Microbacteriaceae > Microbacterium > Microbacterium sp. EB106-03-03-XG65. The sequence continues at coordinate 2,726,469 of NZ_JBYTEB010000001.1, read as the reverse complement.
GGAGATGAAGCGCGCGAACACGTGCGCCGTGGTGATGAAGAGCAGCGTCGAGGAGCCCGGCGTCTGCACCACTGCGTCGAGAGCCTTCGCGGAGTTGCGCGACAGTTCGACGAAGTTGCTGTGCGTGAGCACGCACCCCTTCGGTCGTCCCGTGGACCCCGACGTGTAGATGAGGGTCGCGATGTCGGACCCGACGGCGATGCTGCGGAGCCGCTCGATCTCGGCATCCGGGACCTGTGCACCCTGTGCGGTCAGCGCGCTGATGGCGCCGAGGTGCAGCTGCCAGATCTCGCGGATCAGGGGGAGGTCGCCACGCACCTCGTCGACCCGCGCGAAGTGCTCGGGGGATTCCACGATCAGCGCGGTGGCTCCGGAGTCCTCGAGGATCCACTGGATCTGCGAGGGGGAGCTGGTCTCGTAGATCGGCACCATCACGGCACCGGCGTAGAAGAGCGCGAAGTCGACCAGCGTCCAGTCGTAAGTGGTGCGGGCCAGGAAGCCGACCTTCTCGCCCGGCTGGATGCCGGCGGCCACGAACCCCTTGGCGAGCGCGATCACGGCAGTCTGGAAGTCGGCGGCCGAGATGTCACGCCATCCGTCGCCGTCCGGGACCGAGAACAATGCCCGGTCAGGGGTCGCCTCCACACGCTTCACGAGCAGGTCGGCGATGTTGCCTTCCGGGTCGGCTGGGACGACGGCGGGGACTTCAAACTGGACCACGGCAGCTCCTTCGGTACCGGTCGGGCACGGGGTTGCACTCGAGTCTAGGGCATGACACTGGGTCGCATGGGGGCTGATACTGAGTCGCGTTGCGCGGTGATCGCTCGCCTGGCGCTGGCGCGCGGCGGCCGCGGGGATAGACTTCACCTCGATGTTCTACTGGCTGATGAAGTACGTCGTGATCGGCCCCGTGGTCAAGGCGATCTTCCGCCCCTGGGTCGTGGGGCGCGCGAACGTGCCCACGAGCGGCGCGGCGATCCTCGCCAGCAACCATCTGTCTTTCGCGGATTCGATCTTTCTCCCGTTGATGATCGACCGATCGATGTCGTTCCTCGCCAAGAGCGACTACTTCACCGGGCGCGGCCTGAAGGGCCGGGCCACGAAGTTCTTCATGAAGGCGACGGGGCAGATCCCGATCGACCGATCGGGAGGCAAGGCATCCGAGGCCTCGCTCAACACCGGCCTGCAGGTCCTCGGCAGCGGTGATCTTCTCGGCATCTACCCCGAGGGCACGCGCAGTCCCGACGGCAAGCTCTACCGAGGGCGCACGGGGCTCGCTCGGATGGCGCTGGAGGCCAAGGTCCCCGTCATCCCCGTCATCATGGTCGACACGGACACGGCCATGCCGATCGGCCGGCGACTGCCGCGCGTGGTGCGCGTCGGGATCGTCATCGGCGAGCCGCTGGACTTCTCCCGGTACGCGGGGATGGAGAACGACCGATACATCCTCCGATCCGTCACCGACGAGATCATGGTCGCACTGCAGCGGCTGGGGGAGCAGGAGTACGACGACGTCTACGCGTCGACCGTCAAGGACCGGCTTCCGGCGCGCGTCACACGGCGCTCGTAGGGCATCCGGCCCCACCCGCGCGCACTAGGCTGGAGTCATGCTCCAGCACCACATCGACGCGCTTGACGCGTGGCGCTCGCTCCCGATCAAACAGCAGCCTCGGTGGGGCGACGCCGAGCGCGTCGCCGAGGTCTCCGCTCAGATCGCAGCGCTCCCGCCCCTGGTGTTCGCCGGCGAGGTCGACAACCTCCGTGATCGCCTGGCTCGGGCGGCATCCGGGCAGGCGTTCCTGCTGCAGGGTGGCGACTGTGCCGAGACGTTCGCCGGTGCCACCGCCGATCAGATCCGCAACCGGATCAAGACCGTCCTGCAGATGGCGGTCGTGCTCACCTATGGTGCGTCGATGCCCATCGTGAAGATGGGGCGCATGGCGGGGCAGTTCGCCAAGCCGCGATCGAGCGACACCGAGACCCGTGGTGACGTCACGCTGCCGGCCTACCGTGGCGACATCGTCAATGGCTACGACTTCACCGAGGGATCGCGCCGTGCGGACCCTGGCCGCCTGCTGCAGGGGTACCACACGGCGGCCTCGACGCTGAACCTCATCCGTGCCTTCACACAGGGCGGCTTCGCCGACCTGCGCGAGGTGCACTCCTGGAACAAGGGCTTCGCGCAGAACCCGGCCAACCAGCGCTACGAGCGCATGGCTGCCGAGATCGACCGTGCCATCAAGTTCATGGAGGCCGCAGGAGCCGACTTCGACGAGCTGAAGCGCGTCGAGTTCTTCACGGGCCACGAGGGCCTGCTGATGGACTACGAGCGCCCGATGACACGCATCGACTCCCGCACGGACACGCCGTTCAACACGTCGGCGCACTTCCTGTGGATCGGCGAGCGCACTCGTGAGCTCGACGGTGCACACGTCGACTACTTCTCGAAGATCCGCAACCCGATCGGTGTCAAGCTCGGACCGTCGACGACGCCCGAGACAGCGCTCCAGCTGATCGACAAGCTCGACCCGAACCGCGAGCCGGGGCGTCTGACCTTCATCACGCGCATGGGCGCCGGGAAGATCCGTGATGCGCTTCCCCCGCTTCTCGAAGCCGTGCGCGATTCGGGTGCTCAGCCGCTGTGGGTCACCGACCCCATGCACGGAAACGGCATCACGACGCCGACCGGCTACAAGACCCGACGCTTCGATGACGTGGTCGACGAGGTGCGCGGGTTCTTCGAAGCGCATCGCGCGGCCGGCACCTTCCCCGGCGGCATCCATGTGGAGCTCACCGGTGACGATGTGACGGAGTGCCTCGGCGGCTCCGAGCACATCGACGAGGCGGCCCTCGCCACCCGGTACGAGAGCCTGTGCGACCCGCGTCTGAACCACATGCAGTCGCTCGAGCTGGCGTTCCTCGTGGCCGAGGAGCTCGAGAAGCGCTGATCCCAGACGCCACTGACGAAAGAGTCGCCCTCTCCCGACCGGGGGAGGGCGACTCTTTCGCGTGCGGGGCCGCGGCCTCTGCGGCGAGCGGGCACAGAGGTGCGGACACGGAGGAGCGGGCACAGAGGTGCGGACACGGAGGAGCGGATACGGAGGAGCGAGTCCGCGAGGCGCGGGTCCGGGAGGCGCGGGTCAGCCGGTGAGCTGGATCGACAGTTTGACGTTGCCGCCGCGTGGGAGCTGCTTGTCGGCGCCGGGATCCTGTCCTGTGACGCGAGCGAGTTCCGCGAACCCGGGCAGATCGCCCCAGGCGGCATAGCTCGCGGTGAAGCCGGCGTTCTCGAGGATCCGCTTCGCCTCGATCAGCGTCTCATCGGTCACGTCGGGGACGGGGAAGAGCTCCGGGCCCTTCGACACGATGAGCGTGACGGTGTCGCCCGGTCGGCGGTTGCCCTCCTCGGCGCGATCCTGCACGCCGATGACGATGTCCTTGTCGACGTCGCTGCTGAACCGGTAGTCGATCTCACCGGCGACCGCGACCTGCTTGTCGGCGAGTGTGCTCGTCGCTTGGTCGACCGACATGCCGGCGACATCGGGGAAGGCCCCGGCAGAGACGTAGAGCTCGACCGAGTCGTCTTCGCGGAGGTCGCAGCCGTCGCCACAGCCGTAGACCTCGGCGCCGTCGCGCGGGGTCACGAACGCATTGATCACTCGCCCCTCCTCGGCGTCCGAGAAGAGGATCAGCGGGTTCTCCGCCACGTTGACCTCGATGCCCGCGAGGTAGTCCCGGGCTTCCTGCTCGGTCTTGCCGTTCAGTGCCTCGACGGTGTGCGACGCGGGGCCCACCGAGATGAACACGGTGACTTCGGTGCCTTTGTCGAGACGCGCGCCTTCGTCGGGGTCCGTGCGGATCACCACGTCGCGCGCGACGTCGATGGAGTTCTCCTCACCCCGCACCGGCACGAATCCCTCGGCCTCGAGAGCAGCGGCGGCCTCGTCGTAGGACTGGCCGACGACGCCGGGCACCGCGATCAGCGAACCAGGACCGGAGCCGAACCACCAGCCCACGCCGCCTGCCAGGGTGGCGAGCAGCAGCACCAGGGTCAGGAGGAAAGCTCCGCGTGCGCGCCGCTTCGATGACCGGCGCCGCAGCAGCGTCGCGTTGTCGACCGCTTCGTTCGCGGGCGCAGAGGCACTGGGCAGCACCACGGTGCTCGGCATGACCTTCGTGAGGTCGGCGGAGTCGGACTGGGCGCGCTGCGGAGCCGTCGCTGCGGCGACGGCAGGGGCGATGCCGAGACCGCGTTCGATCTCCCGAAGCCGCTCGAGCATCTGCTGGGCGTCGTCGGGACGCTCGTCGGGCGATTTCTCCGTCGCCCACAGCACGAGCTCATCGAGCTGCTCCGGCACGCCGGGGTTTCGCACGCTCGGGCGCGGCACCGACTCCGTCGCATGCTGGAAGGCGATCTGCATGGGCTGCTCGCCCTTGTACGGCTGCTCGCCCACGAGCATCTCGTAGAGCATGATCCCGAGTGCGTAGATGTCGCTGCGGGCATCCGCCGTTCCCCGCGTGACGAGCTCGGGTGCGAGATACGCGATGGTTCCGAGAAGCTGCTGCCCGGTGGCGGTGTTCGCCGTGGTGGCTCTGGCGAGGCCGAAGTCGCCGATCTTGATGCGCCCGTCTTCGGCGAGCAGCACGTTCTCCGGCTTGACGTCGCGATGCACGATGCCTGCACGGTGCGCGGCCGAGAGCCCGGCGAGCACGGCATCCATGATCGTGATCGTCTGGGGCACAGTGAGTCGCTTCTGCTCGCGCAGGAGTTCACGGAGGGTGATCCCGGGCAGGTACTCCATCACCAGATAGGCGAGCTCGCCGTCCTGGCCCTGGTCGAAGACGTTGACGACGTGCGGGTCGGCAAGCCGTGCGGCTGCTCGAGCCTCCTGGATGAACCGGCTCTGGAAGGCGGAGTCGTCGCTGAGGTGCGCGTGCATGACCTTGAGCGCGATGCGTCGTTCGAGGCGAAGGTCGGTGGCGACGTAGACCGTCGCCATCCCGCCGCGCGCGATCCGGGCACGAACTCGGTATCGACCGTCGACGAGCCGCCCGATGAGGGGGTCGGCCTGCTGATTGGTCGTCACGTCAAGATTCTATTGATGACTGCCTGAAAGCCCCGGGAGCGGCTCGCCCCTCGACCCTGCGCGTTTGCCGGGACGGACGTCACCCGTGCTGTGCGAGCCACTGGTAGGCCTGTGTCTCCCACTGGCCGTAGCGCTCGGGGTAGGCCGAGATCTGCACGGCCTGGGCGGCCTGGGTGAACGGCATACCCTCCCAGCCGCCGATGTCGAGCAGGCCGCGCGTGCTCTGTCCGTTCGGATCGCCCGCGCCGCCGAAGAACACGCGGGTGCTCCGGTCAGGATCGGTGATCTGCTCGGGCGTGCCCCACCCGGTGCTGGGGCGCTGTTGGAAGAGCCCGAGGGAGTCGCGGTCACCGAAGCTCACATTGCGCAGGCTGGATTCGACCATCGCGGTGGCGAGACCGATTGCGATGGCGCAATCGGAGACGCCGAGATCTCTCCCGACCGCGATGATGAGTCGGGCGTTGCCGGCCTGCTCTGCGTCGAGGCCGGCGAACAGCTGCGCCGGTGGCCCTGACGGCGCGGCGGCGGCAGGTGCAGGGGCGGGGGCAGGAGCGGAGACCAGGATGCTCTGGCCCGGATAGATGATCGCGTCGGCCCCCATGCCGTTGAGCGCGAGCAGGGTCGCGGTGGTCGTCCCGTACGTGCGGGCGATGCCGAAGAGCGTGTCACCGGCGACGACCGGGTGCGTCGTCCCCCCTGCCGTCGCGGCGGCCGGGGCGGATGCCGGTGCCGGTGCCGGTGCGGCGGCGGGGGCGGGCGCCGAGGCGCCGGGGATCGCGAGAGTCTGGCCGGGATAGATCACCGACGACCGGTCGAGACCGTTGGCAGCGAGCACGGCGTCGACCGTGGTGCCGTGCTCACGCGCGATGCCGAACACGGTGTCTCCAGGGGCAACGGCGTGCGAGGCGGACGCGGGCGCCGGTGCGCTCGCGGGGGCGGCGGCGGGCGCCGGCGACGTTCCCGCAGTGAGCGTGAGCGACTGCCCCGGGTGGATCACCGATCTCCAGCCGAGCCCGTTCCAGGCCAGGACGTCAGCCGTGCGCAGCGCGAATCGGGTCGCGATCGAGAAGATCGTGTCACCCGGCTGCACCGTGTATGACGCGGGGGCGGCCTCTGCGGGAAGGAGGCGGGGCGCGGACGACGCGAGTCTGTGCACCATGGGCGCAGTGTCCGCGGATGCGGGGGCCGGCGCGGCGGCCAATGCACCCGAGAGCGTTCCGAGAACGGCGGCGGGGACTCCGAGTCGCAGATAGCGCGTTCGACGCGCGGCGGTGGGCGTTGTCAAGGTGTCTCCCTTGGTCGGCGTCCGCCCACGCTGTCACGTCTGTATACGGAAGTCAACAGAAGTGACGCATGTTGCGATTGGGGCACGAGTGACGAAATGCGGCGCGCGCCGGGAGGTGAGATAGTGGCAGGGTGTCTGCGCAGTCTGAGAACCACCCCACCGAGAACCCGTCTTCCGCCGAGCAGATCGGCGGCGAGGGCGTGACCCCCACCGAGTGGCTCACCATGCCCGATCTCGTCGAGGCTCTCGACGTGCCTCTCGGGCGCGTCCGCCGTCTCATCGATGAGCACTATCTCGTCGGCTCGCGTCGGAGCGGGGTGTTCGCGGTTCCCGGCGTGTTCATCGTCGACGGCCATCCGCTCCCCTCGCTGCGCGGGACCATCATCGTCCTGCAGGACGCGGGGTTCAGCGACGACGAGGTGGTCGACTGGCTGCTCACGGACGAAGAGACGCTCGGACGCTCGCCGATCGCGGCGCTGCTCGCCGGGCACAAGAGCGAGGTCCGTCGCCTCGCCCGCACGCTCGCCTGATCAGCGCCGCAAGACTCGCGTGCGCTGTCAGGTGCGCCACGCGCTCGAGAGAAGCCGCCGGTGCCGTGATCAGGCGGCGCGCACGGTCGCCGCGCGTGCGAGATCTCGCAGATCGCCGACTGCCGCATTGTCGAGACGCGCGCCGGTGAGCGCCCGGTCCGCCTCGAGGGCGTAGTCCGCGATCATCGTCTCCACCCGATCGAGGGCACCGGAGGCAGAGATCGTGGCCTGCAGGAACTCGATCTGCTCGGCGGTGAGTTCCGGATCGCCCAGCATCTCGTCGAACAGATTGCGCGTCGACGTCTCGAGGGTCTGCCGCGTCAGCGCGACCAGCACCGTCCTCTTGCCCTCGCGAAGGTCGTCGCCTGCGGGCTTTCCGGTCACCGAGGCGTCGCCGAAGACTCCGAGCACGTCGTCACGCAGTTGGAAGGCCATGCCGACGGGGTGTCCGAATCGGCGCAGTGCGAGAACCTGGTCGTCGACGGCGTCGGCGATCGTCGCCCCGAGCACGAGCGGCTGCTCGATGCTGTAGCGGGCGGACTTGAGTGAGACGACTCGAAGGGCACGCTCGACGTGCGAGTCCGTGGCGTTCACGCTCCACGCCGATTCCTCGGCGATGTCGAGGAACTGCCCGACGGTGACGTCGCGTCTCATGCGCGCATACTCCCTCCGCACGGAAGCTGCGTGGGGGAGTGCTGCGACGGCATCCTCGAAGAGGTCGTCGCTCCAGGCGACCAGCAGGTCGCCGAGGAGGATCGCGGCCGACCGGCCGAATGCCGCGGCGTCACCCCACCAGCCGGATCGACGGTGCGAGCTCTCGAGCGCGCGGTGGGCTGCCGGGCGGCCGCGCCGCGTGTCGGAGTTGTCGATGAGGTCGTCGTGCACCAGAGCCGCCGACTGGAAGATCTCGAGGGCGGCGCAGACATCCCAGAGTGCAGAGGGTTCGATCGCGGAGCGCTCGTCGAACCGCGCCACGCTCTGCCAGCCGGCGTGGCAGAACCGGGCGCGCAGTCGTTTGCCTCCCACCAGCGTGTCGGCGGCGGAGTCGATCAGCGCTGCGGCGTCCGGGCCGTACTCCGCGGACTCCTCACGCATCCTCGTGATGAAGGAGCTCAGGCGGTCGGCGACGGCGTCGGAGACGAGGGTGGGGGACGGCACGACTCCCAGCATACGTAAAGCCAATCCGGGGGCCGACAGCTAGCCCCGAGCGACATACCGCGCGTAGAATGGACGGACGATACCCGAGGGGGACGAAATGCCACTCTCCGAACAGGAGCAGCGTCTGCTCGACGAGATGGAGCGCCATCTCCTCCACAACGACGCCGATGTCGTGAGCGCGCCGTCAGGCGACCGAGCTCTCAGCTACCGAAACCTCGTGTACGGAGCTCTTCTGCTCCTCGCCGGTGTCGGTGGGCTGATCGTCGGAGTCGTGTTGGGCGACGTCTGGGGTGTCGTGGTCGGCGTGATCGGATTCGCGGCCATGCTCGCCGGTGTCATGCTCGCTGTCACTCCCGTGCGCAGGCCCGTCTCGGCGGCTCCCCGCGAGCGAACCGCCAAGCAGCACAGTTCCGCGTCGTTCATGGACCGCATGAATGATCGGTGGGATCGCCGCCAGGGTGGTCGCTGACCTCCCTCCACTTTCTTCCACGAAGGCCCGGATGCTCTGAGCATCCGGGCCTTCGTCGTTCTCGATGCGGGAACGACTCTGGCCCCTTCGGGATGACCGAGCGCTTTCGGGCGTCCTCCACTCTTCCTCCACCGGCGCTCCACCCTCTACACCCCCGTGTTTCCGGGGCTCGAATCTGTCCGGGAGTCGTGCGGTGGGAGTTTTCGCTCTATTCGCCATAGGTTTGTGGAGGAAAGTGGAGTAAAGTGGGGCTCACCTCGAGTTGGCCGGACGGAGAGGGGGTGATGGCTGATGTTGCTGGGAACGCATTCTCCGAAGTTGGACGACAAGGGACGGGTCATCCTTCCCGCGAAGTTCCGCGAAGACCTCGGTGGCGGCATCGTCGTCACCCGAGGGCAGGAACGCTGCCTCTATGTCTTCAGCACGGCCGAGTTCGAGGCGATGCACGAGCGGATCCGTCAGGCGCCGCTCGCGAACAAGCAGGCGCGTGACTTCATGCGTCTGTTCCTCTCCGGAGCGAGCGCGGAGATGCCCGACAGCCAGAACCGCATCACCATCCCCGTGCACCTTCGTCAGTACGCGGGGCTGCAGAAAGAGCTCATCGTCACCGGAGTCGGCGCGCATGCCGAGATCTGGGATGCCGAGAGCTGGAACACCTACCTCGCGGCCGGCGAGGAGTCGTACTCCGAACTCGAGCAGGAGGTGATCCCGGGACTGTTCTGACCACGGCTGTGATGCCCCGCCGCTCCCGCCCCGACACACTTCCCCGGTGCCGGGTCGTGAAGCGGAGGGGGATCAGGGCCCTGGTCACCGAGATACAGAGATCACCCGAGAGAGATCATGAGCCTCCGCGACATCCACACCCCCGTACTGCTCGAGCGATGCATCGAGCTGCTCGCTCCCGCACTGCAGCACGACGGAGCGGTTCTCGTCGATGCCACTCTCGGCATGGGCGGGCATTCCGAGGCGCTGCTCGAGCGCTTCCCGAACATCCGGCTCGTCGGTCTCGATAGAGACACCGACGCGCTGCGAATCGCGGGCGAGCGGCTCGCCCGCTTCGCTGACCGCATCACTCTCGTGCACACCGTGTACGACGAGATCGGTCTGCACGCGCAGGGAGCATCGGGCATCCTGTTCGACCTCGGGGTCTCGTCTCTGCAGCTCGACGAGGCCGAGCGCGGTTTCGCGTATTCGAAGGATGCCCCGCTCGACATGCGGATGGATCAGACGAAAGGCGTCACCGCGGCTGAGGTCATCGCGACCTACAGCGAAGGGAACCTCCGCCGAATCTTCGAGCGCTACGGCGAAGAGAAGTTGGCGGGGCGCTATGCGCGTTTCATCATCGCGGCTCGAGAGCAGACGCCGATCACCCGCTCGGGCCAGCTGGTCGAGATCCTCATCGCCGCGACGCCCGCGGCCGCGCAACGGGCAGGACACCCCGCCAAGCGCGTGTTCCAGGCGCTCCGCATCGAGGTGAACACCGAACTCAATGTGCTGGCCGACGCGATCCCGGCGGCCATGGATGCGCTCTCGGTCGGCGGACGCATCGTCGTGATGTCGTACCAGTCGCTGGAAGACCGACTCGTCAAGCAGGCCTTCGCCGCAGGGGCGGCATCCACCGCGCCGAAGGGGCTTCCGGTCGAGCTCCCCGAGCACGCGCCGCGGTTCAAGATCATCACGCGCGGTGCCGAGCTCGCCGACGACGACGAGCGCGCGCGCAACCCGCGCGCGATCCCGGTGCGCCTCCGCGCCGCAGAGAAGATCAGGGAGAGCGCATGAGCCTCAACGCCGCCGTCCGCAAGCCCCGTGCGTTGCCCGGATCACCCGACCGCGCGTCGGATCGCACTCCGAGCCGCCGCCTGCAACCGGTCACCGGCACGCCCGTCCGGCGCAAGCCGAAGCTCGCCTATGCGCTCGTGGCTCTCGCCGGGGCGATGGCCATCGGAGCCGCGCAGATCGCACTCTCGCTGGCGATCACCCAGGACTCGTTCGTGCTCGCCGGCCTCTCGTCGCAGCAGCACGAACTCGATCTCCGCACCGACGCATTGCAGGAAGACCTCACGGGGATGAGCTCGCCGCAGTCGCTCGCCACGAGCGCTGCGGGGCTGGGCATGATCGTCGCCGGTTCTCCGTCGTACCTCCGACTCAGCGACGGCGCCGTCTTCGGTGCTGTGAGCGGCGCCGGGGGAGTCTCCACGATCAACCCCAGCGGCGCCGGTGCGGTGAGCAACGCCTTGCTGCAGAATCCGGCGGTCGCGCCGGTCGCAGGCGACGAGAGCACGGAGACGAACGCCGGCGGCGCGCCGGATGCCGCTCAGCCTCCTGCGCAGGAGCTGCCGCCCGCCATCACCGACGGCCTCCCGAGCCCCACGACCCGCTGACACACCAACGACCATCGCGAACTGACGGAGAGAGTCCATGACGACACGAGCCACCCGGAGCCCCCGGCGACGCACGGTCGTCGCGCTGGCGGTGATTCTGGCGATCCTCGCGGCCTTCGTCGTGCGCCTCGTCGACATCCAGGTCGTCCGGGCAGACGAGCACGTGAGCGAATCGCTCAAGTACATCTCGGTGGGCACGCCGCTTCCCGGCCAGCGCGGAGCGATCGTCGACGCGGAGGGCACGGTCCTCGCCGAGAGCGTCTCGGTCTACGACTGGAGCCTCGATCCTCAGGTGGTGTTCCTGCTGGAGGACGACGAGAAGAATCCGCCGAAGATGCCCTGGGCCGAGGCTTCGCAGAAGATCGCACAGATCACCGGGCTCGACCCCGAGACGCTGCGCACCGAGGTCGAGTCGCAGCATGCGGCAGACCCCGACTCGCGGTGGTATCAGGTGAAGAACGGTCTGAGCACCGAGCAGCACATCGAGCTCAAGGAGCTCAAGGCGCAGGGCCTGCCCTATCTGCACTTCAGCGCACGCGAGACCCGCGTGTATCCGAACGGTGCGGTGGCCGGGAACGTCATCGGCTACCTCGACGGCGAGGGGGAGGCGCAGGCCGGCATCGAGAAGATGGACAGCCAGTGCCTCGCGCCGACCGACGGCGAAGAGAGCTACCGCACGGGCAAGGACGGCGTGATCATCCCCGGGAGCGAGACGCGCGTCGACGCGGTCGACGGCGGGGCCGTGCAGCTGACGATCAACAGCGACCTGCAGTGGTACATGCAGCAGATGATCGCTGAGGAGGCGCAGGCGCAGGGCGCGAAGGGCGGCACCGTCACGGTCGTCGAGGTGAAGACCGGCAAGATCCGGGCGGCGGCCGAATGGCCGACCATGGACCCCAACGACCTCGACGCGTCGGGATCCGACACCTGGGGGAGCATGCTGTTCTCCCGCACGTTCGAGCCCGGTTCGACCTTCAAGGCCGTCACGGCGGCCGCCGTCATGGAGAACGCCGGAGTCACGATGACCGGGCCGACCGTCTCTGCCTCGTCGCACGAGAAGTTCGAGAACGGCGCCGTCATCAACGACGCGTTCGTGCACCCCGCGTTCCAGTACACGCTGGCCGGTGCGCTGATCGACTCGTCGAACGTGGCGCTGTCGAAGTTCGGCACCATGGTGAGTCCGGACGTGCGCTACGACTACCTGCAGCGTTTCGGCGTGGGTGAGCCCACCGTCGGGTTCCCCAATGAAGAAGGCGGCGAACTGCACCCGACCGCCGACTGGGACAACCAGTCGCTGTACACCACCACGTTCGGCCAGTACTTCACCGTCACCGCTCCCCAGGTGGCGGCCGCGTACCAGGCCATCGCGAACGGTGGAGAGAAGATCGATCTCTCGCTGGTCGAATCGTGCACGGCCTCCGACGGAACGGTCACCGCCCCCGCAGCACCGGAGCACGAGCAGATCATCGCACCGCAGACTGCGGCCGACCTCACACGGATGCTCGAGAACGTCGCCGTGCAGGGCGGCAACGCCGAGCGCATCGAGGTGCCGGGGTATCGAGTGACCAGCAAGACCGGAACCGCGCAGGTGCCGGACGGCAACGGCGGCTACAAGCAGGGCATCTACTACACCAGCATGGTCGGCTTCGCGCCGGTCGACGATCCCCAGTACGTCGTCGTGGTCACTCTCGACGAGCCGACTAGAATTACATCGTCTGCTGCTACCGCCCCGGCCTTCCAGAAGGCGATGACCCAGACCATGAAGACCTATCGCGTGATGCCATCCTCCACTCCGATGGACGCGCTTCTTCCCAAGTTCGAATAGTCGGCGCTTCCGCGCCTGGAGACGTCATGATCGCCCTGTCGCTTGCTGAGATCGCCGCCGTACTCGGGGGTGAACTCAGGCTCTCGGGAACCGCCACCGCCCAGACCGTCGTGGACGGAGTCGTGGACACGGATTCCCGGAAGATGTCGCCGGGGTCGATCTTCGTCGCGAAGCCCGGTGCCGAGACCGACGGGCATCACTTCGTCGGCGCCGCTGTCGAGGCGGGCGCCGCGCTCGCCATCGTCGAGCACCCCGTCGACGCCGAGATCACACAGATCGTCGTCGCGGATGCCGTGGCGGCCCTGGCCGACCTCGCTCGTGAGGTCGTCGCTCGGGTGCGCACGGGCGGCGGGCTCAGGATCGTCGGCATCACCGGTTCGAACGGCAAGACGACGACCAAGAACTTCCTCGCCCGCATCCTCTCGGATGAGGGCGAGACGGTGTCGCCGATCGCCTCGTACAACAACGAGGTCGGCGCCCCTGTCACGATGCTCCGTGTCACCCACGACACCCGCTTCCTCGTCAGCGAGTTCGGCGCGGACGCTCCTGGCAGCATCGCCCGTCTCGCAGGGCTCGTCGAGCCCGACGTCGTGGTGGTGCTGATGGTCGGCATGGCGCACGCGGGCGGATTCGGCGGTATCGAGGCGACCGCCAAGGCCAAGTCGGAGCTCGTCTCTGCGGCGACCCCCACGGGGACGGCCGTGCTCAATGTCGACGATCCCCGCGTGTCCGCCATGCGCTCGCTGGCGGAGAGCCGGGGGATGGCGGTCGTCGGGTTCGGCCAGAGTGATGCCGCCGACGTGCGCGCGCAGGATCTCGAGGTCACCGCCTCTGGCACGACCTGCGTGATCGAGAGCGCGGGCGAGCGGATCCCGCTGCGACTTCGCGTCCTCGGCGCTCACCACGTCAACAATGCTCTCGCCGCGATCGCCGCGGCCGGGGTGCTGGGCGTGCCCGCATCCGCAGCCATCTCGCGCCTCGAGACCGTCGAGATCGCCGAGCGCTGGCGCATGCAACCCCTCGGCAACGACCGCGTGCGCATCATCAACGACGCGTACAACGCGAGCCCGGACTCGATGGCCGCGGCTCTGCGCACTCTCGCGCAGATCACGGGGCCCGACGAGCGCACGGTCGCGGTGCTCGGCGCCATGAGCGAACTCGGCGAGACGGCGGGAGAGGAGCATGACCGGATCGGACTCCTGGCCGTGCGTCTCAACATCCAGCGCATCGTCGTGGTGGGCCCCGAAGCGCGCAGGCTCTTCATCTCCGCGATCGGAGAAGGCTCCTGGGACAGCGAGGCCGTCTTCTTCCCCGACCAGGACACCGCATTCGAGTACCTGCGCACCGAGCTCCGCGACGGCGACCGTGTGCTCGTGAAGTCCTCCAACTCCGTGGGCCTCCGGCATCTCGGCGATCGTCTGGGAGAATTGTTCTCGTGAGGTCACTCATCATGGCGGCGGCGATATCGCTCGCCTTCACTCTCTTCCTGACTCCCGTCTTCCTGCGGCTCTTCCGCAAGTGGGGCTGGGGGCAGGTCATCCGCACGCCCGAGGCTCTCGAGAACCCGAGCCACGAGGCGAAGCGCGGGACGCCGACCATGGGCGGTGTGATCTTCATCGTCGGCACCATGGTGGGCTACTTCACCGGCGTGTACGTCGGCGGCGGTACCCCCGCGCTGTCCGCGCTGCTCGTGATGTGGCTCATGGTGGGCTTCGGAGTCGTCGGGTTCATCGACGACTACATGAAGGTGCGCAGCCAGCGCAGCCTCGGATTGTCGGGCTGGCGCAAGATCATCGGCCAGCTGCTCGTGATGATCCCGTTCGGCATCGTCGCCCTCAACTTCCCGAACCAGTTCGACCAGACTCCGGCGTCCGGCTCGATCTCGCTCTTCCGAGACATCCCGTGGCTGAATCTCTTCGCCTTCACGGCGGTGGTCGGCTGGGCCCTGTACCTGCTCTGGATCTCGGTGATCGGTGTGGCGACCTCGAACAGCGTGAATCTCACCGACGGCCTCGACGGTCTTGCCGCAGGCGCCGGCGTCCTGGTGGTCAGTGCATACAGCCTCATCGCCTTCTGGCAGTTCAAGCAGTCGTGCGTCGGAGAAGGCGTCGAGAAGGCGGCGATCACCGGATGCTACGAAGTGCGCGATCCGTTCAGCCTCGCGATCATCGCCGCATCCTTCGGCGCGAGCCTGATCGGCTTCCTCTGGTGGAATGCCCCGAAGGCGAAGGTCTTCATGGGCGACGTGGGTTCGATGGCGATCGGCGGCGTGATCACCGCGATGGCGATCCTCACCCGCACCGAGCTTCTTCTCCTGATCATCGCCGGCGTCTTCGTCCTCGCATCGGGATCCGTGATCCTGCAGCGCGCCTACTTCAAGATCACGAGAGGCAAGCGCCTCTTCCTCATGAGCCCCTTCCACCACCATCTCGAGATGCGGGGGTGGTCCGAAGTGACGATCGTCGTGCGCATGTGGATCATCGCCGGGTTGCTGGCGGTGTCGGCGGTGGGCCTGTTCTACGTGGAGTGGCTGACCCGTGTCGGTTGAGCCGCGATCGTCCGCAGAGTCGAGGCTCTCGACCCTGACGAGCTGGAACGCCGACTGGGCGGGCCTCCGCGTGGCGGTCCTCGGCCTGTCGATGACGGGCTTCTCGGTGGCCGACACCCTCGTCGAGCTCGGAGCCGACGTCCTGGTGCTGTCAGAATCCGCAGAAGAGGAGTACGCGCGGCTGCTGCCGGTCATCGGCGCACGCCTCGAGCTCGGATCCCTGCAGGAGGTGCCGCGGGCACTCAGCGAGTTCGACGCCGAGGTGATCATCGCCTCTCCGGGGTTCTCACCGTCGCATCCCGTGATCCGATGGGCGCAGGACGCAGGGATCGCGATCTGGGGCGACGTCGAGCTCGCGTGGCGCGTGCGTGACAAGATCGTCCGCCCGGATGGGACACCTGCGGACTGGCTGCTCATCACCGGGACGAACGGGAAGACCACGACGACGCAGCTCACTGCCTCGCTGCTCGTCGCGGGCGGGATGCGTGCGGCACCCTGCGGCAACATCGGGGTCCCCGTGCTGGATGCGGTCCGCGACCCTGCCGGATTCGACGTGTTCGTCGTCGAGCTGTCCAGCCACCAGCTGTGGTATCTCGGTCTCTCGCGCCCCGAGGGGCAGCCGTACCCCTATGCCTCCGTCTGCCTGAACCTCGCCGACGACCATCTCGTCTGGCACGGCAGCTCGGCTGCGTACCGCGATGCGAAGGCTCTGGTCTATCGCAACACGCGAGTCGCCTGCGTCTACAACAAGGCCGACGAGGCCACCCGCGTCATGGTCGAGGACGCCGACGTGGTCGAGGGCGCTCGTGCGATCGGCTTCGATCTGGGCATGCCCGGGCCGAGCGACCTCGGCGTCGTCGAAGGTCTGCTCGTCGACCGCGCGTTCCACGACGACCGCGCGCACAGCGCGCTCGAGCTCACCACGGTCGCAGATCTGCAGGAGGCCGGACTCGCGGCGCCCCATATCGTGCAGAACATCCTCGCGGCCTCCGCGCTCGCGCGATCGCTCGGGGTCGATCCCGAGGTGATCCACGCGGCGCTCCGCGACTTCCGTCTGGATGCGCACCGCATCCAGGTCGTCGCGCGTCATGACGGCATCACGTGGATCGACGATTCCAAGGCCACCAACCCGCATGCCGCAGCCTCATCGCTCCGCGCCTTCCCGGGCGCCGTGTGGGTCGTGGGCGGCGATCTGAAGGGCGTCGACCTGTCCGACCTCGTCGCCACCGTCGGCAGGACGGCACGCGCCGCCGTCGTGATCGGGGTCGCCCGAGGCGAGGTCGTCTCGGCATTCGAGCGACACGCGCCGATGGTGCCGGTATTCCAGGTGGATGCTGGCGAGACTGGACATGTCATGAACCGTGTCGTGGAGATCGCGGCGGGGATCGCCGATGGCGAGGGCACTGTGTTGCTGGCCCCCGCGGCGGCATCCTTCGATCAGTTCTCCAGCTACGCGGATCGCGGACGCCGTTTCGCCGAAGCGGTGCGGGACTGGATAGACCGGGGGAGCGCCGATGACGCAGATCGCACGCCCCCCGCGCTCTGAGCCCGAGGGATCGACTCGCGGACTCGCCGCACGGATCTCGTTGGGACGTCGCTTCACCCCGGTGTCCACCGAGTTCCTGATGATCGCCTCGGCAGCGCTCATGCTCACGATCTTCGGTCTCGTCATGGTGTTGTCCGCGACCAGCGCGACCGCCGTGTCTCGCGGCGAGAATCCGATGGACGGGGCGCTTCGTCAGGGGATCTTCGCGGTTCTCGGCATCCCGCTGATGTTCCTGATCTCGCGGGCACCGATCGCGTTCCTCAAAAGGCTGGCCTGGCCGGCGCTCTTCGGGGCGATCGCTCTGCAGCTGCTCGTCTTCACACCGCTCGGAGTCGAGGACGGCGGCAACCGCAACTGGATCAAGATCGCAGGTTTCACCCTGCAGCCCTCGGAGTTCCTGAAGCTGGCATTGGCAGTGTGGATCGGTTACGTGCTCATGCGCAAGCGCACGATGCTCGGTACCTGGCACCAGGTGTTCATCCCGGTCGTGCCCGTCGGTGCGCTGGCGATCGGCACCGTACTCGCTGGCAAGGACCTCGGTACGGCCATGGTGCTGGTGCTCGTGCTTCTCGGGTGCCTGTTCTTCTCGGGGGTCAAGCTCCGCCTCTTCATCCTCCCTGTGCTGCTCGGCGTCGTCGCCGTCATCGCACTCGCCGTGACGAGCCCCGACCGGATGCGGCGCATCACGGCGACCTGCTCCGACATGTCCGCCTACACGGGGGACTGCTATCAGTCGATCCACGGCGTGTGGGGGATGGCGTCGGGAGGGATCTTCGGGGTCGGCCTCGGCAACTCGCAGGAGAAGTACGGATGGCTTCCTGCTGCAGGAAACGACTTCATCTTCGCCATCGTGGGCGAGGAGCTCGGCCTGATCGGCTGCATCGTCGTCCTCGCGCTGTTCACACTCTTCACGGTCGGGGCGTTCCACGTCATCCGAAAGACCGCCGATCCGTTCATCCGGGTCGCCGCCGGCGGCATCACGGTCTGGATCACCGGCCAGGCCGTGCTCAACATCGGCGTCGTGATCGGGGTGTTCCCGGTCATGGGAGTGCCGCTTCCCTTCATGTCGCAGGGAGGCACCGCCCTTCTCGCCGTGCTCATCGCGTGCGGGGTACTTCTGTCGTTCGCGCGCACTCTTCCGGTCGCTGAGGCTCGCGCTGCGGCGCGGACCTCCTCGGCAGGGCGGGGTAAGGTCACACGGTGACCACGTACCTTCTCGCCGGCGGGGGAACCGCCGGCCATGTGAATCCCCTGCTCGCCGTCGCCGACGGCCTGCGTGCGCGAGCGTCCGACGACGAGGTTCTGGTGCTCGGCACCGCTGAGGGCCTCGAATCCCGACTCGTCCCCGAGCGCGGCTACGAGCTGCTGATCGTCGACAAGGTCCCCTTCCCTCGGCGCCCGAACGCGCAGGCCGCGTCCTTCCCCGGTCGGTTCCGCCGAGCCGTCGCCCAGGTGCGTGACCACATCCGCGCTCATGCGGTGGAGGTCGTGGTCGGGTTCGGGGGATATGCCTCGGCTCCCGCGTACATCGCCGCCCGCCGTGAAGGCGTGCCGTTCGTCGTGCACGAGGCGAATGCCAAGCCGGGACTCGCGAACGTGCTCGGCGCCCGACGAGCGGCCGCCACCGGCGTCGCCTTCGCGGGCACGAGGCTCAGAGGCGGCGAGGTCGTCGGCATGCCGTTGCGGCGCGAGGTCATCGACCTCGATCGCGCGGCCGCGCGTGACGAGGCGGCGGCGTACTTCGGTCTCGACGCCGCACGCCCCGTGCTGCTCGTCTTCGGCGGTTCGCTGGGCGCTCGACGGCTGAACGAGGCGCTCGCTGACTCCTGGGGCGACGTGCTCGCCACCGGATGGCAGCTCCTGCACATCACGGGCGAGCGGAGCGAGCTGCAGGACCCCGAGGTGCCGGGGTATGTCCTGCGGCGATACGTCGACCGGATGGACCTCGCGTTCGCGGTCGCGGATCTCATCGTGTCGCGCTCGGGTGCCGCGACGGTGAGCGAGATCAGCGCGCTCGGCCTCCCCGCGCTGTATGTGCCCTACTCGGTGGGCAACGGCGAGCAGCGACTGAATGCGGCATCGGCGGTCGCCGCGGGCGCGGCGAGACTGCTCGATGATGCGACGTTCGACGGTGATGCGGTGCGTCGGACCGTGATTCCGCTCCTCAACGATCCGCAGCGCATCGCGACCATGGCGCAGGCCGCCGAGAAGGTCGGCACGCGCAGCGGCACCGAGAACGTCATCGCGCTCGTCGACCGTGCCCTCGCCTCTTCCTGACACCGCCGTCGCTCCCGTCCGACGACGAAACGTCCCCAGCGAAAAGTAGACTGAACCCGACATGATCAGACCAGACCTCTCCCTTCCGATTCCCGAGTCGATCACCGCTGCGCACTTCATCGGCATCGGCGGATCCGGCATGAGCGGGCTCGCGAAGATGTTCCTCGACGCCGGCATCCGCGTGTCGGGCAGTGATCGTGCCGACAGCGACAACCTCCGTGCTCTCGCTGCGGCGGGTGCGACCGTGCACGTCGGCCACGAGGCCGCTCATCTCGGCGACGCCGACACCGTGGTGCACACGGGCGCCATCTGGCCCGAGAACCCCGAGTTCGTGCTCGCGAAGCAGAGGGGTCTGCATGTGATCCATCGCTCGCAGGCTCTGCACTGGCTGATCGGCTCTCGTCGCCTGGTGTCGGTCGCGGGTGCCCATGGCAAGACGACATCGACCGGCATGATCGTCACCGCGCTCCAGGCGCTGGGAGCCGATCCGAACTTCGTGAACGGCGGCGTGATCGAGCAGCTCGGCGTGTCGAGCGCCACGGGCAGCGGCGACCTGTTCGTGATCGAGGCCGACGAGTCCGATGGCACCTTCCTGCTCTACGACACGGCCGTCGCGCTGATCACCAACGTCGACCCGGACCACCTCGATCACTACGGATCCGACGACGCGTTCCACGACGCCTTCGTGCGGTTCGCCGACGCGGCGACCGAGGCGGTCGTCATCTCGAGCGATGACTCCGGTGCGCTCCGCGTCGGCGCCGGCCTGTCGCACCCGAACGTCATCACCTTCGGCCAGGCTGAGGATGCCGACGTGCGCGTGTCGAGCATCGTGGCGGCGGGCCCGGTGTCCGCGACCATCACCCGCGGGGCCGAGAGCGTTCGCCTGCAGCTCGCTGTGCCGGGAGTCCACAACGCGATCAACGCCGCCGGGGCCATCACCGTGCTGCTCTCGCTCGGCTACGGTCTGGAGGAGTCGACTCGCGCGGTCGAGGGATTCGCGGGAACCGTCCGCAGGCTCGAGCTGCACGGAAGGGAGCGAGGCGTCACCGTCTACGACGATTACTCGCATCACCCGACCGAGGTGCGCGCTGCGCTCGAGGCGATGCGCTCGATCGCAGGACAGGGACGCATCATCGCCATCCAGCAGCCGCACACGTACTCGCGCACGCAGCACATGTTCCAGGAGTTCGCCGACGTTCTCGA
This sequence comes from Microbacterium sp. EB106-03-03-XG65, assembly GCF_058791955.1. Lineage (NCBI taxonomy): Bacteria > Bacillati > Actinomycetota > Actinomycetes > Micrococcales > Microbacteriaceae > Microbacterium > Microbacterium sp. EB106-03-03-XG65. The sequence goes on along the minus strand of NZ_JBYTEB010000001.1, from coordinate 2,706,160 downwards.
GACGTTCGCCGACCACACGGTCATGCTCGACGTCTATGGCGCGCGGGAGGATCCGGTGCCCGGAGTCACCGGAGAGCTCGTGAGCGGGGCGTTCCACGATCCCGACAAGGTGCACTTCGTCGCCGACTGGCAGCAGGCCGCCGACTACACGGCGACCGTTGCTCGCGATGGCGACTTCATCGTCACTCTCGGCTGTGGAAACGTCTACCAGATCATCCCGCAGGTGCTCGAGTCTCTGCGGACCGCCGAGGCGTAGTCGATGCGTCGCCCACCTCCGCTGCCCGCCGCGCCCGAGGGCCCGGCCGGGGGAGAAGAGCGAGAGCGCTCGCGAAAGCGCGGCGACGCTCGCGGTCGCGCGGCAGAAGGCTCTGCGGGGGCCCGGGTCAGCGACATCGACGATCGTTCGCGCGCCGAGGCCGTCCCGGACGATGACAGCGCGGTCGTCACGTCGAACATCGACGTGTGGCGCGCCGCGCGAGCCCGGCGCAAGGCGCTGCGCGCCGAGATCCGTCGTTTCACTCAGCGATCCCGCCGCCGCCGGATCGTCTGGCTGAGTGCCGTCGGAGCGATCGCGCTCCTCGTGGGCGGCAGCGCGGCAGCCGCATACAGTCCGCTGTTCGCCGTCGACCGGGTCACCGTCGTCGGTGCGACCACGTTGGATCCCTCGACCGTCGAGAACGCGCTCGCAGGCCAGGTCGGTACGCCGTTGGCCCTGGTCGACGCGAGCGCCGTGAAGGCCGCGCTGCTCGCCTTCCCTCTGATCGAGAGCTACTCGCTCGAGGCGAAGCCGCCGCACGACCTGACAGTGCGGATCATCGAGCGCACCCCCGTGGGAGTGATTCGGTCCGACGCGGGGTACACCCTCGTCGATGCCGCAGGAGTCGCGCTCTCCACGACATCGGATCAGCCGCCGGGGCAGCCCGTGCTCGAGATCGAGGGCGGTGCCGACTCGGACGCGTTCGAGAGCGCGGGCCTGGTCATCAGGTCGCTCCCCGCCGACGTCAGAGCGGGACTCACCGGCGTACGGGCGTCGACGCCTGACGACGTCACGCTCACCGTGAACTCCGGCCTGACCGTGGTCTGGGGCAGCGCCGACAACTCGCCGCTCAAGAGCGAGGCCCTCGCCAAGGCCCTGATCGCGAAGCCGGATGCGTCGTCGATCGACGTGACGTCACCGCACGCGGTCGTCATCGGCTGATCTTTCGACGGCAAACGGGCGACACGCCCGTGTCGCTGCATTCGCGCGCTGACGCGGCGCTTACCTTCGAACAAGAGAAACCAATACCGGGAAATACTTTACACCTCTAGTTGAGGTTTAAGGTTCACCCTCACAGTTTCCTCGCACACATATAACAGGCTCGATTATTCGGAGGCCGGCCATGAGCCAGAACCAGAACTACCTCGCCGTGATCAAGGTCGTCGGCGTCGGCGGTGGCGGCGTCAACGCCGTCAACCGCATGATCGAGCTCGGGCTCCGCGGAGTCGAGTTCATCGCTGTCAACACGGATGCCCAGGCGCTCCTGATGAGCGACGCCGACGTCAAGCTCGATGTCGGTCGTGAGCTCACTCGCGGCCTCGGCGCCGGCGCCGACCCCGAGGTCGGGCGCCGTGCCGCCGAAGATCACGCCGAGGAGATCGAGCAGGCTCTCACCGGAGCCGATATGGTCTTCGTCACCGCGGGTGAGGGCGGTGGCACCGGAACCGGCGGTGCTCCGGTGGTCGCACGGATCGCGAAGTCGATCGGCGCACTGACCATCGGTGTCGTCACCAAGCCGTTCTCGTTCGAGGGTCGTCGCAGGCAGAGCCAGGCCGAGGCCGGCGTCTCGAAGCTCAAGGAAGAAGTCGACACCCTCATCGTCGTGCCGAACGACCGCCTGCTCGAGATCAGCGACCGCGGGATCTCGATGATCGAGGCCTTCGCGACCGCCGACCAGGTGCTGCTCGCCGGTGTGCAGGGCATCACCGACCTCATCACGACGCCCGGTCTCATCAACCTCGACTTCGCCGACGTCAAGTCGGTCATGCAGGGAGCCGGCTCCGCCCTGATGGGCATTGGCTCGGCCCGGGGCGCCGATCGCGCGATCAAGGCCGCGGAGCTCGCGGTCGAGTCGCCGCTGCTCGAGGCGAGCATCGAGGGCGCGCACGGTGTGCTGCTCTCGATCCAGGGCGGCTCCAACCTCGGAATCTTCGAGATCCACGACGCGGCTGATCTCGTCAAGGAAGCGGCACATCCCGAGGCGAACATCATCTTCGGTACCGTCATCGACGACACCCTCGGCGACGAGGTGCGCGTGACGGTGATCGCGGCGGGCTTCGACAGCGGCGAGCCCACTCTGCGTCTCGACCCCATGGTCGTCAGCCGGCCCGCGGCCGCGCCGCTGCCCGAGGTGACCCTTCCCAGTGAAGAGGTGGCCCCGGCGGCCGAGGCCCGCGAGCCCGAGCCTGCGCAGCAGCGCGCGACGCAGACGAGCATCGAGCCCGCCTTCGCCGACGATGACATCGACATCCCCGAATTCCTCAAGTGAGTGAGCTGCCCGCGCGGCTGTCGGCAATCGATGAGCGTATCGCCGACGCCGCGCGAGCGGCGGGGCGCGATCCCGGGGAACTCACCAGGATCGTCGTGACCAAGTTCCACCCCGCATCGCTGGTGACAGAGCTGCACGCTCTCGGTGTTCGCGAGGTGGGGGAGAACCGCCAGCAGGAGCTCTCGGCGAAGCGCGAAGAACTCGCCTCCCTTCCCGATGTGCGATGGCACTTCATCGGTCAGGCGCAGACCAACAAGGCGTCCGCGATACGTCGCAGCGCAGACGCCGTGCACTCCGTCGACCGCGACCGGCTCGCAGACGCCCTCCACCGAGCAGCGACCGACGACGATCGTCTCGATGTGCTCGTGCAGGTCAATCTGACCGACGACTCCGGTCGGGGCGGCGTCGCGCCCGATGCGGCCCCGCGGCTCGCCGAGCACATCCTCGGTCTGCCCTCACTGCGCCTGCGCGGCGTCATGGCAGTCGCGCCGCTCGATGAGGAACCCGCATCCGCCTTCGCCCGCCTCCGCGCGGTCGCTGACGAGGTCCGGCGACTCGAGGCGCACGCGGAGTGGATCTCCGCCGGGATGACCGGCGACTTCACCGAGGCGATCGCCGCAGGTGCGACACACCTGCGGATCGGCTCCGCAATCACGGGCCCCCGCCCCGACCGGGGTTAACCTGTGAACAGACCCGCCCGCAACGTTCGAACCGGAGGACACGATGGGTAACCCACTGAAGAAGACCATGGTGTATCTCGGACTCGCAGACGAGGAAGAGGTCTACGAAGAAGAGACGCAGGCTCCGGCCCGCGCTCAGCAGCGTGACCGTGACAGAGACCGCGAAGAGCCGGCTCCGGCTCCCGTTACCCCGCTGCGTCGCCCCGTCGCCGTGCGTCAGCCCGCAGGAGGGGCAGTGAACGAGATTCTCACCGTGCACCCGAAGCAGTACCGCGATGCTCAGCTCATCGCAGAGAGCTTCCGCGAGGGCGTGCCGGTCATCATCAACCTGTCTCAGATGAGCGATGCGGACGCACGCCGTCTGATCGACTTCGCGAGCGGCCTGTCGCTCGGCCTGTACGGCCGCATCGAACGGGTCACCTCGAAGGTCTTCCTGCTGTCTCCGGAGAACATCGCGGTCTCGGGTCACGGGGGCATCGCGCACGCAGACGCTGAGTCTGCGGGCTTCGACCACTCGTAACCCGTGGGGGTCGTCGCCGTCTTCGCGAGCATCATCCACTTGATGCTCCTGCTGTATCTCCTCGTGCTCTTCGCGCGCCTGATCCTCGATTACATCCCGCTGTTCAATCGGGAGTGGCGCCCCAAAGGCGCAGGGCTCGTCGCCGCGGAGGCCGTCTACACGGTCACCGATCCGCCCATCCGGTTCTTCCGGCGGATCATCCCACCGCTGCGCATCGGATCGATCTCTCTCGATTTCGGTTTCTCGATCACGATCCTCATCGTGCTGATCCTCATGAACATCGTGGGTATCTTCTTCTGACGCGCCTGCGACTCGGCGCCGCGCGAGTGTCGCGGCGTCGCATCGCTCAGGCTCGGGGGCTATGCTTGGCTCCCAGGCGCGCCCCCCGGGTTCGCGCCACATCTCGACCACGCCATTCTCGAAACTGGCAACCGAACTCATCGAAGGAGCCACCATGGCACTTACCCCGGATGACGTCGTCACCAAGCAGTTCCAGCACGTCCGCTTCAAGGACGGCTTCGACCCCGACGAGGTCGACGACTTCCTCGACGAGATCGTCATCGAGTGGCGCAAGGCCCTCGAGGAGAACGCTGAGCTGAAGGCCAAGCTGGCAGCGTTCGAGTCCGGCGCGACGCCTGTCGCCGCCGCAGAGGCTCCTGTCGCAGAGGCCGCCCCGGCTCCTGCGCCCGCAGCGCAGGCTGAGCCCGCTCCGTCCGGCTCCGCCACCGCGACCGCGGGGATCATCGAGCTGGCACAGCGCCTGCACGATGAGCACGTCGCCGAGGGTGAGGCCAAGCGCGCCCAGCTCATCGCCGAGGCGGAGGGCGAGGTCAACCGCATCCGCACCGAGGCCGAGGCCAAGCAGCGCGAAGAGTCGGCTCGACTCGAGCGCGAGCGCAACACGCTCGAGGCACGCATCACCGAACTCCGCAACTTCGAGCGCGACTACCGCTCGCAGCTCCGCGGATACATCGAGGGCCAGCTCCGCGATCTCGACGAGAAGTCGACGTCGACGGACTCGACCCCGGTCTCCGCGATCGGACTGTAGGTCGCCCCTTTTGCCAGGACGACCTCCCCTTCGTCGGTCGGCGGCCGGCGCGATCGTTGCGATCCTCGCAGCGATCGTGCTGGCCGCCGATCAGTTCGTGAAGTACCTCACGGTCGAGAATCTGCCGCTGCACGAGCCGGTGCCCGTTCTCGGTGAGTTCCTTCAGCTGTACTACGTGCGCAATCCCGGTGCCGCCTTCTCGCTCGGCGCCGATGTCACATGGATCTTCACGATCGCGCTGGCGGTCGTCGCCGGAGTGATCGTGTGGAAGGCCTTCGGCCTGAGATCGCGTCTCTGGGCCGTGGTTCTCGGATGCCTGCTGGGCGGAGTGCTGGGCAACCTCACCGATCGCCTGCTGCGGGAGCCGGGCTTTCCGATGGGCCACGTCGTCGACATGATCTCGATGCCGTGGATGATGCCCGCGATCTTCAACGTGGCCGACATCTTCATCGTCACCGGGATGATCTCGGTCGCACTGCTGGTGGTGGTCGGCCTTCGGTTCGACGGCACGCGCGAGCGCGACCACGCGCCCGTCGAGAACGACGAGCAGGCCGAGGCCGCCGCTGTCGCCGACGAGAACCGTCCGGTGGGCGAGGACCACGGCGATTCGGGTGCCGCTGCGGGAGCAGCCGCGTCCGACGGACGATGATGGTGGAATCGCGCTCTCTCCCGGTTCCCGACGGCCTCGACGGAACGCGTGTCGACGCGGCGCTCGCCAAGATGATGGGCTTCTCGCGCACGTTCGCGGCAGACGTCGCCGCCGCCGGCGGCGTACGCCTCGACGGTGTGATCCTCGACAAGTCCGACCGACTCCGCGGTGGCGGGTGGCTCGACGTCGAGTGGACGCCGAAGGAGGGGCCTCGGATCGTGCCGATCGCTGTGCCCGAACTCGGCATCGTGTACGACGATGACGACATCGTCGTGGTCGACAAGCCGACGGGGGTGGCCGCTCACCCCTCGCTGGGCTGGGAGGGTCCGACCGTCGTCGGCGCCCTCGCGGCCGCGGGGTTCCGGGTCTCGACGAGCGGAGCTCCCGAGCGCAAGGGGATCGTGCACAGGCTCGATGTGGGCACCAGCGGTCTCATGGTCGTGGCGAAGAGCGAGACGGCGTACACCGCTCTCAAGCACGCCTTCAAGGAGCGCACGGTCGAGAAGATCTATCATGCGGTCGTGCAAGGACACCCTGACCCGCTGGCGGGGACGATCGACGCCCCGATCGGACGCCATCCGAGCCACTCGTGGAAGTTCGCGGTGACGCCCGACGGCAAGCCGTCGGTGACCCACTACGAGACTCTCGAGGCTTTCCCCGGCGCGTCGCTCCTCGAGATACACCTCGAGACCGGGCGCACGCATCAGATCCGCGTGCACATGGCCGCGCATCGGCATCCGTGCGTGGGCGACCCGCTTTACGGAGCGGACCCCACGCTCTCCGCCCGTCTCGGGCTCACACGTCAGTGGCTGCACGCCCACCGGCTCGGCTTCGCGCATCCGACATCGGGCGACTGGGTGCAGTTCGAATCTGCGTACCCCGCAGACTTCCGACACGCTCTCGACGTTCTCCGCGGCGACTGAATCCGCGGTGTCTCGTCCTCGTCGGGCGACCGCGCCGGGCCTTCGGTGTCGGACGCCGAAAGTAGAATCGAGACATGGCATCTGACTCCTTCGTTCACCTGCATGTCCACAGCGAGTACTCGATGCTGGACGGCGCGGCGAAGATCGGCGCGATGACGCAGGCCGCCGCCGATTACGGCATGCCGGCCATCGCGGTCACCGACCACGGCAACACGTTCGCGGCCTTCGAGTTCTACAAGGCGGCCAATTCCGCCGGGGTCAAGCCCATCATCGGGCTCGAGGCGTACGTCACTCCCGGAACGCATCGCAGCGACAAGTCTCGCGTGCAGTGGGGGTCGCCGGATCAGAAGAGCGATGATGTCTCGGGTTCCGGTGCCTATACCCATATGACGATGTGGAGCCAGAGCACGGAGGGGATGCACAATCTCTTCCGCCTCAGCTCGCTGTCGAGCATGGAGGGCTACTACTTCAAGCCGCGCATGGACCGGGAGCTCCTTCAGACATACGGCAAGGGGCTGATCGCGACGACCGGCTGCCCGTCGGGCGAGGTCCAGACGCGGTTGCGCCTGGGGCAGTACGACGCCGCCCGCGCGGCCGCGGCGGAGTTCCAGGACATCTTCGGCAAGGAGAACTACTTCGCCGAGATCATGGACCACGGGCTCTCGATCGAGCGCCGGGTGATGACCGACCTGCTGCGGCTCTCGAAGGATCTGGGGATCCCGCTCGTCGCGACGAACGACTCGCACTACACGCATCAGCACGAGGCCGACGCGCACGCGGCGCTGCTGTGCGTGCAGTCGGGTTCGACCCTCGACGATCCGAATCGCTTCAAGTTCGACGGCGACGGGTACTACATCAAGACGGCCGCCGAGATGCGGCAGATGTTTCGTGACCATCCCGAGGCGTGCGACAACACTCTGCTCATCGCCGAGCGCTGCGAGGTGGAGTTCAACACCGCTGCGAACTTCATGCCGCGGTTCCCGGTTCCCGACGGTGAGACCGAAGACAGCTGGCTCATCAAAGAGGTCGAGGCGGGACTCCACTACCGGTATCCCGCGGGCATCCCCGACAAGGTGCGCAAGCAGGCGGAGTACGAGACCGGCATCATCCTGCAGATGGGCTTCCCGGGCTACTTCCTCGTCGTCGCCGATTTCATCAACTGGGCGAAGGACAACGGGATCCGCGTCGGGCCCGGCCGCGGTTCGGGAGCAGGCTCGATGGTCGCCTACGCCATGAAGATCACCGACCTCGATCCGCTCGAGCACGGCCTGATCTTCGAGCGATTCCTCAACCCGGATCGCGTCTCGATGCCCGACTTCGACGTCGATTTCGATGACCGTCGCCGTGGCGAGGTCATCGACTACGTCACCGCGAAATACGGGTCTGAGCGCGTCGCGCAGATCGTCACCTACGGAACCATCAAGTCCAAGCAGGCGCTCAAGGATGCGGGCCGCGTACTCGGGTTCCCGTTCAGCATGGGCGAACGTCTCACCAAGGCGATGCCGCCGCCCGTGATGGGCAAGGACATGCCGCTCGACGGAATGTTCGACTCCGCGCACCCGCGCTTCAAGGAGGCGAGCGAGTTCCGCGCGCTGATCGAGACCGATCCCGAGGCGAAGACCGTCTTCGACCGTGCGCTCGGGCTCGAGGGGCTCAAGCGTCAGTGGGGCGTCCACGCAGCCGGTGTGATCATGTCGTCGGAGCCGCTGATCGACATCATCCCGATCATGCGTCGCGAGCAGGACGGGCAGATCGTCACGCAGTTCGACTACCCGTCGTGCGAGACTCTCGGGCTCATCAAGATGGACTTCCTGGGGCTCCGCAACCTCACGATCATCTCCGACGCCCTCGACAACATCCGCACGAACCGTGGCGAGGAACTCGACCTCGAGCACCTGGAGCTCGACGATCGAGGGGCGTACGAACTGCTGGGCAAGGGAGAGTCGCTCGGCGTCTTCCAGCTCGACGGCGGGCCGATGCGGTCCCTGATGCGTCTGATGAAACCGGACAACTTCGGCGACATCTCGGCGCTCATCGCGCTGTATCGTCCGGGTCCGATGGGAGCGAACTCGCACACGAACTACGCTCTGCGCAAGAACGGCCTGCAGCCGATCACGCCGATCCACCCGGAGTTCACCGAATCGCTCGCCGACATCCTCGACGAGTCCTACGGCCTCATCATCTACCAGGAGCAGGTCATGGCGATCGCTCAGCGGGTCGCCGGATTCTCGCTGGGTCAGGCAGACATCCTCAGGCGCGCGATGGGCAAGAAGAAGAAGTCCGAGCTGGACAAGCAGTTCGAAGGCTTCCAAGCCGGAATGCGTGCCAACGGCTATTCGGACGGCGCCGTGAACGCCATCTGGGAGATCCTGCTCCCGTTCTCCGACTACGCCTTCAACAAGGCGCATTCCGCCGCCTACGGCCTCGTCTCGTACTGGACCGCCTATCTGAAGTCGCACTACCCCGCGGAGTACATGGCTGCGCTCCTCACGAGCGTCGGTGATTCCAAAGACAAGATGGCCCTGTATCTCAACGAATGCCGACGCATGGGCATCAGGGTGCTTCCGCCCGACGTGTCCGAGTCGATCAACTACTTCGCGGCCGTCGGCGACGACATCCGATTCGGACTCGGGGCCGTGCGCAACGTGGGAAGCAACGTGGTCGACGGCATCGTCACGGCGCGCAAGGACGAGCGGTTCACGTCGTTCCACCACTTCCTCGACAAGGTCCCGCTGCACGTCTCGAACAAGCGAACCGTCGAGTCGCTGATCAAGGCGGGTGCGTTCGACTCGATGGGGGACTCCCGTCGGGCACTCATCGAAGTGCACGAGGACGCGGTCGAGGCTGCCGTCGATCGCAAGCGGAACGAGGCGCAGGGAGCCATCGGCTTCGACTTCGACAGCCTGTACGACGGCATGGAGGAGGCGGCGCCCGCCAAGGTCCCCGCGCGTCCCGAGTGGATCAAGAAGGACAAGCTCGCCTTCGAGCGCGAGATGCTCGGACTGTACGTCTCCGATCACCCGCTCGCGGGCCTCGAGGTGCCGCTCGCGAAGCACGCATCGATCTCCATCCACAACCTCATCAACTCCGAAGACATGCAGGACGGCGAGCAGGTCACCGTCGCCGGTCTCGTCACGAGCGTGCAGCATCGCGTCGCGAAGGCGAGTGGGAACCCGTACGGAATGATCACCGTCGAGGACTTCAACGGCGAGGTGACGGTCATGTTCATGGGCAAGACCTATACCGAGTTCCAGCACATCCTGCAGCAGGACTCGATCCTCGCGGTGCGCGGACGCGTGTCCAAACGCGATGACGGACTCAACCTGCACGCGCAGTCGGCCTTCGCGCCGGATGTCGGTTCGTTCGACGCCGCGGGGCCGCTCGCGCTCGTGCTGGCCGAGCAGAGGGCGACGGAGCGCGTGATGCACGAGCTCGCCGAGGTGCTCCGTCGTCACGCCGGAGAGACCGAGGTGATGCTGCGCGTGCATCGCGGAGGCACGGCGAAGGTCTTCGAGGTGCCGATGCCGGTCAAGGTCTCAGCCGACCTCTTCGGTGACCTGAAGTCGCTTCTCGGACCGAACTGCCTGGGGTGACCACCGTCTCCGCACGACGCTTTCAGAGTGGTCGTTCGGACTCCCCGGGTAGTATCAGGACGCGTTGGGTGCGCACCCCTCCAGGTGACGCACCATGACGAAAGGACCCCCTCATGAGCACGGATTCCCCGTTTCAGAACGACGAGACCTCGGGCGTGGACGATCACCTTCTCGCCGATGACACGGCCGACGTCGACGAGCCTTTCTCGGATGATGACGGTGTGCTGTACGACGACGAAGTGACACCCGAGTACGGCATCCTCGGTTTCACGCTCCGCGAGTTGCTCATCGTCGGCGCGTGGGTCGTCGGGTTCGTCGCCTCTTTCTTCCCGTACTTCGGAGCAGCGTCGATCTGGGCTTCGGGGCTCCACTGGATCCTCCCGATCGGTCTGCCCACGGTCGCGGTCTTCCTCGTGGTCCTCCGTCGATTCTCGCCCGACGGCATCCGACGGGTCGGCTCACTGGGCATCGATCAGTTCGCCTCGGTGGCTTTCTCGGTGTCGGCCGTGTTCTGGCTGGCAGAACTGTGGAACTCCGTGGCGATCAGCATCGACATCGGCGCGGTCCTGCTCAGTTGGAACGGGATCGTGCAGCTGATCGCGGCGCTCGCGCTGGTGGTCTTCACGGTGTTCGCACCGCTGATCCCAGGGCTCAAGGAAGATTTCCACGGTCGCCTGGTGACTCTCGCTCACCGCAATGCGAATCCCGTGCGTCCGGTCATCGCCCGCCCCCGGCCGGAGTCTGAGCCTTCGGGCGTCGGTTCCGATGATGCCGACGCCGCGTCGATCCCGCTGGTCGAAGGCCCCGGAGCCCACAGCGCTGCAGCCGCGTCCGCCGACGACAGTGCTCGGATCGATGCGGATGCTGCCGTCGACGAGACGAGCCCCGCGCGCGACGCGCACACGCGGACGCCCGATCAGACATTCCCGCAGGAGCCGGCGCCGGCACTGCGTTCCGACCGTTTCGACACGGATCAGCCGGGGGAGCAGGCGACCGACGAGGTCGCCCGTCTGGATCTCGCCGAGCAGGTGCCCCTGGCATCCCACGCTTCGGGCGGTGACACCGGCACCGAGGAGTCGGCGTCGCGCGAGGACTACGTCCCGACGTACTCGCGTCGCACCTGGCATCAAGAGCCAGAGATCGTGTCGGACACGGGCAGCATCGAGTCGCTGATGGGCGCGACGGCCCAGGAGGTCGGCTCGCCGCAGAGCGCGGAGCGAGAGGACGAGTGGGGCGACCGGCACGACACGCGGGCGCACGACGACGCGGCGGCCGCGGAGACCACCGTCATGCCCACGATCGACGACGACGATCGACGCGCGTGGAACGAAGCCGCCGCGCCGCAGCCCTTCTGGATCCTCGCGCAGACCGAGCGCGACGTGCACGACGACCGCGGCGATGCGATCTTCCGCATCGGTCCGAGCGCGTGGGTTCTCGTGATCGAGGACCGCGGCGGGGCATACGTCGTCCGCCACGACGACGGGCGCATCGGATACCTGCACGACATCGCGGACATCACGAGAGGCTGACTGTGCGAACCATCGATCTGCGGGGGCGCGAGCTCTCGCCGGCTGACATGCTCGCGGCCGTGCCGCGGGCGTCGCAGGCCCGTGCCGAAGCCCTCGACACCGCCGCTCGCATCGTCGACGACGTGCAGCAGCGCGGGGCGACGGCTCTGCGTGAGCAGGCCGAACGTTTCGATCGCGTCACCGACCATGAGCTCCGCGTCCCCGAAGAGCACATCGCCGACGCTCTCGATGCTCTGCAGCCCGAGATCAGGGCTGCGCTCGAAGAGGCGATCCGTCGCGTACGGCTCGCCTCGGCCGCACAGGTGCCCGATCCTCGGACGACGGAGATCGGCGAAGGCGCGATCATCACGCAGCGCTGGCAGCCGGTGCACCGAGTGGGCGTGTACATCCCCGGCGGCAAGGCCGTGTATCCGTCGAGTGTCGTGATGAACGTCGTGCCGGCGCAGGTCGCGGGAGTGCGACAGATCGCCCTGGCCTCGCCGCCGCAAGCCGACCAGGACGGTCGGGTCCACCCGACGATCCTCGCCGCGGCCGCGCTGCTGGGGGTCACCGAGGTGTACGCGATGGGCGGTGCGGGCGCGATCGGAGCATTCGCGCACGGCGTGGCGAGCATCGGCCTCGACCCCGTCGATGTCGTCTCCGGGCCCGGCAACAACTACGTCGCCTCGGCGAAGCGCGCCGTCGCCGGCGTCGTCGGTACCGACTCCGAAGCGGGTGCCACCGAGATACTGGTGGTCGCGGATGCGACCGCCGATGCGCGTCTGATCGCAGCGGATCTGGTGAGCCAGGCGGAACACGACGAGCAGGCCTCGGCAGTGCTCGTGACCGATTCCGTGGAGCTCGCGGAGCAGGTGGCCGGTGAGGTCGCCGAACAGGCATCGGCGACCACGCATGCGACCCGTGTGGCCGCAGCCCTCGACGGGCCGCAGTCGGCGATCGTCCTCGTCGACGACCGCGCGTCGGCTGCCGCGTTCAGCAACGCGTACGCGCCAGAGCACCTCGAGCTCCATCTCGCCGACGCCGAACAGGCTGCGGCCTCATTCACCAGTGCCGGAGCGGTCTTCGTCGGAGAGCACACGCCGGTCAGCCTCGGCGACTACATGGCCGGGAGCAACCACGTGCTGCCCACCGGCGGTCAGGCTCGTTATGCGCCCGGGCTGGGTGCATACACGTTCCTGCGGCCGCAACAGGTGATCCGCTACGACAGGGCAGCGCTTGCCGCGGTTCGCGACGGTGTGGTCGCCCTCGCGAACACCGAGGTGCTCCCTGCACACGGTGAGGCGATCGAGGCTCGCTTCACCGCGTAGGATCGGTCAGATGCACTGCCCCTTCTGCCGTCATTCTGATTCCCGGGTCATCGATTCCCGCACCAGCGACGACGGTCTGTCGATCCGTCGGCGGCGCCAGTGCCCCGAGTGCGGCGGTCGATTCACGACGACGGAGACGGCCAGCCTCAGTGTGATCAAGCGTTCGGGCGTCATGGAGCCGTTCAGTCGCGAGAAGGTGATCTCGGGAGTTCGGAAGGCATGCCAGGGGCGGCCCGTCACCGAGGCCGACCTCGCCGTCCTCGCCCAGCGCGTCGAGGAAGCCGTTCGTCAGACCGGCGTGTCACAGCTCGACACGAATGAGATCGGCCTCGCGATCCTCGGCCCGCTGCGTGACCTCGATGAGGTCGCCTACCTGCGTTTCGCGAGCGTGTATCAGGCGTTCGACTCTCTGGACGACTTCGAGAGCGCGATCACGGATCTGCGTGCCGATCACGCGAAGCGGGAGTCCGTCGAGCGGTAATCTGGCAGGGATGTATCCGCTGCTCTTCCGCGCTGTCCTCTCGCGCTTCGACCCTGAGTTCGCCCATCACGCCGGCATGGCGGTGATACGTGTCCTCGGGGTGCCTCCGCTCTCATGGGCGACGCGTGCTCTCACGAAGCCCGACCCGTCGCTGCAGGTCGAGGCGCTCGGTCTCACGTTCCCCTCGCCCTTCGGTGTGGCCGCCGGCTTCGACAAGAACGCTGTCGGCGTTCGAGGCCTTGCGGCGCTCGGCTTCGGCCACGTCGAAGTCGGGACCCTCACCGCCATCCCGCAGGAGGGCAACCCCCGACCACGCCTCTTCCGCCTGGTGGCAGATCGCGCGGTGATCAACCGCATGGGCTTCAACAATCGTGGCGCACATGCCGCCGCCCGCCGGCTTGCGAGGCTGCGGCGCGGCGCTCCCGATGCGGTCATCGGCGTGAACATCGGCAAGAGCCGCGTCGTCGACGTCGAGGATGCGACGGCGGACTACGTCGCTTCCGCCACTGCCCTCGCGCCGCTGGCGGACTATCTGGCGGTCAACGTCTCGTCGCCGAACACGCCCGGCCTCCGTGGCCTGCAAGCTGTCGAGACGCTCGCGCCGCTCCTGCGAGCCGTGAAGGCGGCTTCCGGCGACACTCCGCTGCTGGTCAAGATCGCGCCCGATCTGTCCGATGACGAGATCGTCGCCATCGCGGAGCTCGCCGTGGCGGAAGGACTCGCGGGGATCATCGCGCACAACACGACCCTGAGCCGTGACGGGCTCCTCACCGAGCCTGCGGTCGTCGAGGCCGCCGGGGCGGGCGGGCTCTCGGGTGCTCCGCTGAAGCGACGTTCCCTCGAGGTCCTCCGCGTCGTCCGCGGTGCGGTGCCCGCGGACTTCTGCGTGATCGCCGTCGGGGGAGTGGAGACGCCCGCCGATGTCCAGGAGCGATTGGATGCAGGAGCCACGCTCGTCCAGGGCTACACCGCGTTCCTGTACCGCGGCCCTTTCTGGGGGCGGGAGATCAACCGGGGACTTGCCCGTCGCTGAGCAGGAACCGACTGCACGAGAAAAGGCGTCCGATCCTCCGTGGAGCATCGGACGCCTTCTCCCGTCGAGCGGCGAATCAGGCCGGGTACTGCCCGCGCTTGACCTGCGGCTTGGGGAGGCGCATGAAACGCATCTGGAGTGAGCGCATCGCGGCGTACCAGCCGAGGCCGCGCTCCATGCGTTCCTTGCCGAACCTGTCAGCGACCTTGCGCTTGACCCGCATGCCGAGAAGGACCATTCCGCCGATCGCGAGGATCAGGTAGGCCATCATCACCAGGTAGGCCCATCCGGCGATCGCGAACCCGGCGATCGCGAGGCTCGGAGGCAGCAGCGACACGATGATCACGAGAACCATGACGCCCATCACGAACTCGGCGGGCTGCCACGACGCGTCCACATAGTCACGCACCCACCGGCGCTGCGGACCCTTGTCGCGGGGCGGGAGGTACTTCTCCTCGCCCGCGGCGAGTCCGGCCTGGGCGCGGTTGCGGCGCTCGTTGAGCTCGGCGCGAGCGGCCGCCTTGGCCTCCTTGGTGTTCGCCACCAGAGGGCGGCGGCGCGCTGCCTCCTGCTCCGCGCGGGACGGCGTCGCGCGCCCCTTGCCCGCGGCGGGCGTTTCAGGGGCGTCGTCGTTCGTCGAAGGAGTGGAGGGGATAGTGGCCACGAGGTTCCTCGGTTCGGGTGAAGGCGGATCACCTTAAGATTACTCGCATGACCTCTCCTGCTCAGCCCGGTGCCCAGAATCCCTCCCGTGAGCGTGAGGCCGCCGTGCTCGAAGCGGCGGCCACAGGCCTGCCTGCTGCACTGAGCGATCTGGGGCATCTCGTGCGCATCCCCGGCATGGCATGGCCCGCGTTCGATCAGACCCAGCTCGAGCGCAGCTCCGAGGCCGTCGCCGCGCTCGCCCAGGACACCGGCGTGTTCGACGAGGTGCGGATCCTGCGCGCCGCCATTCCGGGAACCGACGAGCTCGGACAGCCCGCTGTGCTCGCCACCCGCGCCGCACGCAACGGAAAGCCGACCATCCTCCTGTACGCGCACCACGACGTGCAGCCTCCGGGAGACGACGCGCTCTGGGAGACGCCGCCGTTCGAGCCGACCGTCCGCGACGGGCGTCTGTACGGCCGCGGCGCAGCCGACGACAAGGCGGGCATCATGGCGCATATCGCCTCGATCCGGTCCGTGGCCGAAGTGCTCGGCGACGACCTCGAACTCGGCATCGCGATGTTCATCGAGGGTGAGGAGGAGTATGGCTCGCGGTCGTTCGCGCAGTTCCTCGCCGACAACAAAGAAGCGTTGAGGGCGGATGCGATCGTGGTCGCCGACTCGGGCAACTGGGATTCGGTCACCCCGGGGCTGACGGTCTCGCTGCGCGGCAACGCGCGTTTCACCGTGCGCGTGCGCACCCTGGATCACGCGTCGCACTCGGGCATGTTCGGGGGAGCGGTGCCCGACGCGATGATGGCCGCCGTCAGGATGCTCGCCACGCTCTGGAACGACGACGGTTCGGTCGCGGTCGACGGGATGACGGAGCGCGACGCGCCGACTCCCGAGTACAGCGAAGAGACGCTGCGCGATGAGGCGGGCCTTCTGGCCGGCACCTCGCCGATCGGTGGCGGCAGCATCCTCAGTCGGATCTGGAACAAGCCGTCGGTGACCGTCATCGGGATCGATGCGACGAGTGTCGCGGCAGCCTCGAACACGCTGCTGCCCGAGGTCACGGTCGTCGTCAGCGCGCGTGTCGCGCCCGGACAGACCGGCGAAGAGGCCTACGCGGCACTCGAAGCGCACTTGCGCGCGAACGCACCGTTCGGCGCAGAGCTCACGTTCTCCGACGTCGACCTCGGCAACGGGTTCCTCGTCGACACCAGCGGCTGGGCCGTGGGACTCACGCGCGACGCGATGCGGGACGGCTACGGGGTGGCGCCGGTCGACCTCGGGGTGGGCGGATCGATCCCGTTCATCGCCGACCTCGTGCGGGAGTTCCCCGAGGCGCAGATCCTGGTGACGGGAGTCGAGGACCCGCATTCGCGAGCCCACAGCCCCAACGAGTCACTGCACCTCGACACGTTCCGTCATGCCGTCGCCACCGAGGCTCTGCTGCTGTCGCGCATGAACGACATCACGATCTGAGCCGTATCGGCAAGCCTGAGGGTAAAATCGAGATACCAGCCGTGCAAGCGCGGCCCGTCACAAGGAGCGACATGAGCGACACCACACTGACTTCCGCAGAGACCACTCAGGCGCACGGCGTGAAGCTGACCGACGCCGCAGCCGTGAAGGTCAAGAATCTCCTCGAGCAGGAGGGCCGCGACGACCTCCGTCTGCGTGTCGCCGTCCAGCCCGGCGGATGCTCCGGCCTGATCTACCAGCTCTACTTCGACGAGCGTTTCCTCGAGGGTGACGAGACCGTCGACTTCGACGGTGTCGAGGTCATCATCGACAACATGAGCGTGCCGTACCTCGACGGCGCGTCCATCGACTTCAAGGACACGATCTCGGAGCAGGGCTTCACGATCGACAACCCCAATGCCGCGGGCAGCTGCGCCTGCGGAGACAGCTTCCACTGATCCGATCGACCCCGCCAACCTGCGTGGTTGGCATGAATCAGGTGTGAGGTTGCCCTAGACTTGGGTGTGCCCTGTCCGCAATCTGAAAGGTGCATCGTGCCCTCGAAACGCCGCCTTCGTTGGGCCGCACTCCCTGTGGGAGTAGCGGCAGCCGTGGCCCTGGCGGGATGTACTCCCACTGAGCTCCACGGCTACCTCCCGGGTTTCGTAGAGGACGGTACCGCCGCCACAAACCAGACCGACCGCGTCGCGTCGCTCTGGGTGAACTCCTGGATCGTCCTCCTCGCGGTGGGCGTCATCACCTGGGGCCTGATGGCATGGGCCGCGATCGCGTACCGACGCCGCAAGGGCCAGACCGGCCTGCCGGTGCAGATGCGCTACAACATGCCGATCGAGATCTTCTACACGATCGTGCCGCTGATCCTCGTGCTCGGAATGTTCTTCTTCACGGCGCGTGACCAGAGCGCGATCGAGGCGAAGTGGGACGACCCCGACGTCGAGATCACGGCCATCGCGAAGCAGTGGGCATGGGACTTCCAGTACGACGGCGAAGAGGACGACAACTCCGACGCCGTGTGGACGATGGGCATCCAGGCGCAGCCTGATGCCGATGGCAACATCGACCAGGATCAGCTGCCCACGCTGGTGCTGCCCGTCGACCAGAAGGTCACGATCGACCTGCAGTCGCGAGACGTCATCCACTCCTTCTGGATCATCGACTTCCTCTACAAGAAGGACATGTACATCGGGAAGGACAACTCCTGGTCGTTCATCCCCACCCGGGTCGGCGAGTATGCCGGAAAGTGCGCCGAGCTCTGCGGTGAGTACCACTCGATGATGCTCTTCAACGTGAAGGTCGTCGAACAGGACGAGTACGACGCCTATCTCGAGTCGCTCGAGCAGGCCGGGAACACCGGCGACATCACCGACGCGTACGACCGTCTGGGCAACTACCCGGGCACCACCGCGCAGAACGACTCCGAAGAAGGAGAGGAGTAAGCCATGTCGACGACTGAAGCACCCCGCACCGACGAGGCGCCCCGCTCCCGTCCGTCCGCACTTCCCGCACGCCAGGCGGCTCTCATGAGCTCGTCGCGTGTGGAGCAGAAGGGCAACATCGTCGTCAAGTGGATCACTTCCACCGACCACAAGACGATCGGGTACATGTACCTGATCGCCTCGGTGCTGTTCTTCCTCCTCGGCGGAGTGATGGCTCTGGTCATCCGTGCGGAGCTCTTCGCTCCCGGGATGCAGATCATCCCCACGAAGGAGCAGTACAACCAGCTGTTCACGATGCACGGCACGATCATGCTGCTGATGTTCGCGACGCCGCTGTTCGCCGGTTTCGCCAACGCGATCCTTCCCCTGCAGATCGGCGCGCCCGATGTCGCCTTCCCGCGTCTGAACGCCTTCGCCTTCTGGCTCTTCCTCTTCGGCTCGACCATCGCCGTCGCGGGATTCCTCACCCCGCAGGGTGCGGCCTCGTTCGGCTGGTTCGCATATCAGCCGCTGGCCAGCGCGTCGTTCTCGCCTGGTGCCGGAGGAAACCTCTGGATGCTGGGCCTCGGCATCTCGGGATTCGGAACCATCCTCGGTGCGGTGAACTTCATCACGACCATCATCACGATGCGCGCACCCGGTATGACGATGTGGCGCATGCCGATCTTCACCTGGAACACGCTCATCACGAGCCTCCTGATCCTCATGGCGTTCCCGGTGCTCGCGGCTGCGATCTTCGCCGCCGGGGCAGACCGTGTCCTCGGGGCGCACATCTACGACCCGGCCAACGGCGGAGTGCTGCTCTGGCAGCACCTGTTCTGGTTCTTCGGGCACCCTGAGGTCTACATCATCGCGCTGCCGTTCTTCGGCATCGTCTCCGAGATCTTCCCGGTCTTCAGCCGCAAGCCGATCTTCGGATACAAGACCCTGGTCTACGCGACCATCGCCATCGCCGCGCTCTCCGTCGCCGTGTGGGCTCACCACATGTATGTGACCGGATCCGTGCTGCTGCCGTTCTTCGCGCTGATGACCATGCTGATCGCGGTGCCGACGGGCGTGAAGATCTTCAACTGGATCGGCACCCTGTGGCGAGGGTCTGTGACCTTCGAGACCCCGATGGTGTTCGCCCTCGGCTTCCTCGTGTCGTTCGTCTTCGGTGGACTGACCGGAGTCATCCTCGCGGCACCGCCGCTCGACTTCGCCCTGTCGGACTCGTACTTCGTCGTGGCGCACTTCCATTACGTCGTCTTCGGAACCGTCGTGTTCGCGATGTTCGCGGGCTTCTACTTCTGGTGGCCCAAGTGGACCGGCCGCATGCTCAACGAGCGTCTCGGCTACGTGCACTTCTGGATGCTGTTCATCGGCTTCCACATGACGTTCCTCATCCAGCACTGGCTGGGTGTCGACGGCATGGTGCGTCGTTACGCGGACTACTCCGCGGCTGACGGCTGGACGTGGGGCAACCAGGTCTCGACGATCGGCGCGATCATCCTCGGTGCCTCGATGCTGCCGTTCTTCCTGAACGTGTGGATCACGTCGCGCAAGGCGCCGAAGGTCACGGTCAACGACCCGTGGGGCTACGGTTCGTCGCTCGAGTGGGCGACGTCCTGCCCGCCGCCGCGCCACAACTTCACGTCGATTCCGCGGATCCGCAGCGAGCGTCCTGCTTTCGACCTGAACCACCCCGAGGCGGCTGAGTTCACCACCACCGCACCCGGCGAGCGAGAGGGCCACTGAGCCATGCGCGACAACGTCATTCTCTGGTGGGTCCTGACCGCCTTCTTCGCCCTGGTCGGTGTCGTGTACACCGGTTGGCACATCCTCGCGACGCCGTCGGACTTCTTCGCCGAGCGTATCGAGTGGGTCGGCACCGTGGCGCTGTTCTTCGCAGCGTTCATGGGTGCGATGATCGCGTTCTACCTCGACCGCACCCATAAGGCCCAGAACGGCGAGCTGCCTGAGGACATCCTCACCAGTGACATCGACGACGGCGATCCCGAGCTGGGAGAGTTCAGCCCGTGGTCGTGGTGGCCGATGGTCCTCGCCGGTTCGGCGGCTGTCTTCGTAGTGGGGCTGGCCGTCGGCCACTTCCTGCTCCCGATCGGTCTCGCGATCTTCGTCATCGCGATCGTCGGGTGGGTATACGAGTATTACCGCGGCAACTTCGCACGCTGAGGTTCACGATGAATGCCCCCGGGACGTTCCCGGGGGCCTTCGTCGTCTCGTCCTGCAGGAGTGCGGCGACAGGACCGCCTCTACGGTGTGCTGCGCACGCGTGCCACGCCGGTGAGCGGGTCGACGGGGCGGTGGTGCACGCCGTCCGCGTCCTCGACCGGATACCCCTCGCGCACCCAATATTCGAACCCTCCGATCATCTCCCGCACCTCGTAGCCGAGCGTGGCGAACTCCCGGGCACCCTTCGCGCCGGCGTTGCACCCGGGGCTCCAGCAGTACACGACGACCGCGGCATCGGCAGGGACCTCGATGGGGGCACGGTCCGCGATCTCGCTGTAGTGCATGTGGACGGCTCCCGAGACCCTTCCCTGGGCCCAGGCTTCGTCGGAGCGGACATCGATGACGACGATCTCTTCGCCGGCTTTCAACGCCGCGTACACATCGCTGGCGTCGGTCTCATAGGCGAGTTTGGCGGCGTAGTACTCAGTGCGATCGATCATGATCCCAGAATAGGGAGACGGTCGTCGGTGCGCCCTCGTCATCCGGACGAGGGCGCACCGGATTCCGCCAGAGTCGGAGCGACGTGTCAGAGCTCCACAGTCATCTGCAGGCGGCGCCCGTAGCGGTCCAGACCCAGCCCTGCTTCTGTCTCGACGAGCCCTCGCTGGAACGGCGTCTCGGGGAGGCTCTCGAGGAATCCGCACGAGGCGTAGAACCGCGCGTTCCACGGGATCTCCGCATAGGTCCGCAGCGTCATTCGCGTGTAGCCGCGTTCCCGTGCCTCGTCCAGTGCAGCGCCGACGAGGCGGCGCCCATGCCCCTGTCGGCCGGAGGAGGGAAGGACGGAGAGCTGCTCGAGATGGGCGTGGCCGTCGACATCGAGCACATGGACGAACCCGACGGGGGAGGAGCCTTCCGGGCCCTCGACCACCAGGACGAAGCCGGGCGCTTCCAGCCGCTCCGCTCCATCGCCGGCCGGCGGCCACTCAGGCGCCCCCAGGCTGTCGATCAGAAGGGCATCCGCGTGCGCCTCGATGTGGTGCAGAACCACCGCATCCTCGGCGACGGCCGGGCGGATGATGCCGTTCATCGTGTCGCCTCCGCGACAGCGGCGATCGCTTCGATCTCGACGAGCTGGCGATCGTATCCGAGCGCCGTGACTCCCATCAGCGTGCTCGGTACGTCATGGGCGCCGAAGGCGGCGTGGACGACATCCCAGGCTGCCACGAGATCCTGCTGTGACGACGAGGCCACGAGAACCCGTGTGCTGATGACATCGGTGAGCGTCGCGTCGCTGGCGTGCAGCGCGGACCGCAGCGTCTCGATGCAGCGCGCAGCCTGTGCCGCATAGTCACCGGGTGCTGTCGTCGTGCCGTCGTCATTGAGAGGGCACGCGCCGGCGAGGAAGATCAGCCGGGATCCGGATGGTGCTGTTGCCGCATGTGCGTAGGGCGCAGCAGCGAGGTCGGTCGAACGGATGAGTTGGACTGCGGAGCTCATGGCACGATCCTTTCACGTCGACGTGAGAGCCTCCCGGGTACGACGAGGGCCCTGTCCGAATCGGACAGGGCCCTCTCAGGAGGAGCGGCGGTGTTACTCGCCCTCCTCCGACTTCTTCTTGCCGGGCTTCTTCACCGGCTCGGTCGAGATGACCGTGCTGGGGGTGTTCGCCGTCTCGTCGACATGGGTCTCGCTGACGGTGAGGGGAGCGTCCGGTGCACCAGCGCGCTCGTGAGCGCCCTGGATCTCCGCAGCTTCGGTCTCATCGTTCTGAGCCGTGACGTGGTGCTGGTGGGCATCTGCTGCCTCGACCTCTGCCTGCGTGAGCGGAGCGAGACGGTCCTCGAAGAACCAGCGCGAGATGGAGGACCGGAGGTTCTCGGTCCACGAGATGCGACCCTTCGCGTTCGGGCGAACGACGAGCGGCTCGTATCCGTCGACGTCGATGAGCTTCCAGCGGTCGTACTTGTCGACGGGCTGGTGGACCTCGATGAATTCACCACCGGGAAGTCGCACGATCCGGCCGGACTCGAACCCGTGCAGCACGATCTCGCGGTCCTTCTTCTGCAGCGCGATGGCGATGCGCTTCGTCACGAAGTACCCGAGAACCGGTCCGACGAACAGCAGCGCCTGCAGCGTGTGGATCACGCCCTCCATGGTCAGCATGAAGTGCGTCGCGATGAGGTCGGACGATGCAGCTGCCCACAGCACGGCGTAGAAGATGACTCCGGCGACGCCGATTGCGGTGCGGGTCGCCGCGTTGCGCGGGCGCTGTGCGATGTGGTGCTCGCGCTTGTCGCCCGTGACCCAGGCCTCGATGAAGGGGTAGATCGCGACCAGCACGATGAACAGACCGAGCACGACCAGCGGCAGCAGGATCCCGAACGACCAGGTGCGATCGAGGAAGACCACGTCGAGGTTGGACGGAGCGAGACGCAGAGCGCCGTCCGCGAATCCGATGTACCAGTCAGGCTGCGTTCCCGCGGAGACGGGGGAGGGGTCGTACGGGCCGTAGTTCCAGATCGGGTTGATCTGGAAGAACGTCGCGATGAGGACGATCGTGCCGAACACGATGAACAGATAGCCGCCCATCTTCGACATGTAGACCGGCATCATCGGGTAGCCCACGACGTTGTCGTTCGTGCGGCCCGGGCCGGCGAACTGCGTGTGCTTGTTGACGATCATCAGCATGAGGTGCACGACGATCAGGCCGATGACGAGCAGTGGCAGCAGCAGGATGTGCAGCGTGTAGAGACGGCCGACGATGTCGGTGCCCGGGAACTCGCCGCCGAAGAGGAGGAACGAGGTCCAGGTGCCGATCAGCGGGATGCCCTTGATCATGCCGTCGATGATGCGGAGACCGTTGCCCGAGAGCAGGTCGTCGGGGAGCGAGTAGCCGGTGAATCCTTCGGCCATCGCGAGCACGAACAGCACGAATCCGATCACCCAGTTGAGCTCGCGCGGCTTGCGGAATGCTCCGGTGAAGAAGACGCGGAGCATGTGCACGCCGATGCCCGCCACGAAGACCAGAGCGGCCCAGTGGTGGATCTGGCGAACCAGCAGGCCACCACGCAGGTCGAACGAGATGTGCAGCGACGACTCGAGTGCCGCCGACATCTCGATGCCGCGCATCGGGGCGTAGGCGCCCGTGTAGTGCGTCTCGACCATCGAGGCCTGGAAGAAGAACGTCAGGAAGGTTCCGGACAGGAACACGACGACGAAGCTCCACAGCGCGATCTCGCCCAGCATGAACGACCAGTGGTCGGGGAAGATCTTGCGACCGAGCTCCTTGACGAAACCGGAGATGCTGGTGCGCTCATCGATGTAGTTCGACGCGGCGCCGACGAAGCGGCCGCCGAGAGGCGCCTTGGTGTCCTTGTCCTCTTTGGACAGCGTTGCGGTGCTCAATGGCGCTCCCAGAAGCTCGGGCCGACGGGCTCGGTGAAGTCACTGCGTGCGACGAGGTAGCCCTCGTCGTCGACGGTGATGGGCAGCTGCGGCAGCGGACGCGCGGCCGGTCCGAAGATGACCTTGGCGTGATCCGTGACGTCGAACTGCGACTGGTGGCAGGGGCAGAGGAGGTGGTGCGTCTGCTGCTCGTACAGTGCCACGGGGCATCCGACGTGCGTGCAGACCTTGGAGTACGCGACGATTCCGTCGTACGACCAGTCCTTGCGGTCTTCGGCCTCGATCAGCTGCTCGGGACGCAGGCGCATCATCAGCACGATCGCCTTGGCCTTCTCCTCGAGGTAACCGTCGTGGTGGCTCAGGTCGGCGAGGTCCTCGGGGATCACGTGGAACGCGGATCCGAGGGTGACATCTGCAGCCCGGATCGGCGTGCCGTCGGGGTCGCGCACCAGGCGCGCGCCCTTCTCCCACATGGTGTGCTTGAGGAGCGTCACCGGCTCACCCGCCGTCGGGTCGTCCGGGGTGCTGTGCGGAGCGAGTCCGCGGAACAGCGTCACACCGGGGATGATCGATGCCACGATCGCTGCGAACAGCGAGTTGCGGATCATCGTGCGCCGCCCGAAGCCCGACTCCTCGTTGGCCGTGGCGAATGCCTCGATCACGGCCTCGCGCGTCGATTCCTTGCCCCGAGTGGGGTGACGGTGCTCGATGTGCTCCTTGTCGCTCATCAGCGCCTTGGACCAGTGGATCGCGCCGATTCCGATCGCCAGCAGTGCGAGCGAGATACCCAGACCGATGAAGAGGTTGTTCTGACGGATGTCGATGAGCGCGCCGCTCTCGATGGGGAACAGCATGTAGGCGGCGACCGCCCAGATGCTTCCTGCCAGCGAGAGGTAGAACAGGGTGTAGACCGTGCGCTCCGCAGCCTTCTCGGCGCGCGGGTCCTTGTCGGTCATCCGCGCGCGGTGCGGCGGCAGCCCTGGGTTCTGCACGGGATCGCTGACTGCGACACCCAGCCCCGGAGAGGGCTGGTAGGCCCTGTCAAGAGCCTGCGAGTCGTCGTCGTGTGCCATGGTGCTCCTCGTACGTTCCTCTTCGATGATTAAGCGTCAGTTGGACTTCGCCGTGATCCACACGGTGATGGCGACGAGCGCGCCGATTCCGAAGATCCAGACGAACAGGCCCTCGGACACAGGTCCGAGCGAACCGAGCGAGAATCCGCCGATCTGCACGGACTGCTGCTGGTAGAGCAGGGCCGAGATGATGTCGCGCTTGTCTTCATCCGACAGGTTCATGTCGCCGAAGACCGGCATGTTCTGGGGGCCGGTGACCATTGCTGCATACATGTGCAGTGCGCTGGTCTCGGTCAGGGCAGGTGCGTACTTGCCCTCGGTGAGCGCGCCGCCCGCCGCCGCGACGTTGTGGCACATCGCGCAGTTGACGCGGAACAGCTCGGCGCCGTTCGCCACGTCGCCTTCTCCGTCGAGGATGTGCGCGTCGGGGAAGGTCGGGCCGGGGGCAGACTGCTGCACGAACGAGGAGATCGCGAGGATCTGCTCCTCGGTGAACTGCGGCTCCTTCTGCGGCGCCTGCGGTCCCTGCATCTGCAGAGGCATGCGCCCCGTCGAGAGCTGGAACTCGGTGGCGAGCTCGCCCACGCCGTAAAGGCTGGGTCCGTTCGCCGTGCCCTGCAGATCGAGACCGTGGCAGGTCGCGCAGTTGGCCTGGAACAGCTTCTCGCCGTCTTCGACCGTGAGCGTGCTCTCCGCAGCTGTCGGGGTGTCGGTCGCGGCGAACGCGGCCGACGCACCGGCGTACACGGCGCCGGTGATCATGAGTCCTGCTCCGATGAGGGCCACCGCAGCCAGGGGGCTGCGACGACCGTGGGAACGGCGCTTCTTCTCTCGTGCCATCTCGGGGATCAGCTCCGCTCTTATTTCAGGAAGTAGATAACGACGAACAGCACGATCCAGACGACGTCGACGAAGTGCCAGTAGTAGGACACCACGATCGAGGAGGTCGCCTCCTTGTGCCGGAAATTCTTGACGGCGTACGCGCGTCCGATGACGAGCAGGAACGCGATGAGACCGCCGGTCACGTGCAGGGCGTGGAAGCCGGTGGTGATGTAGAACGCCGATGCGTAGGAGTCTGCGCTGATCGGCATGCCTTCAGCGACGAGCGTCGCGTACTCCCAGACCTGGCCCGCGACGAAGATCGAGCCGAGGGCGAAGGTGAGGAAGAACCACTCGACCATTCCCCAGCCGAACAGGCGACGACGCCCGGCACCGTTCTTCTGTCCCTTGGCGATGCGGTACGGCTGCAGGTCCTCAGCCGCGAACACGCCCATCTGGCAGGTGAACGAGGAGAGCACGAGGATCGCCGTGTTCACGAACGCGAACGGGACGTTCAGCAGTTCGGTGCGGTCGGCCCAGAGCTCGGGAGAAGTGCTTCGGAGCGTGAAGTAGATCGCGAAGAGTCCCGCGAAGAACATCACCTCGCTGCCGAGCCACACAATGGTGCCGACAGCTACCGGGTTGGGGCGCTTGATCGTTCTTGCCGCCGGGGCATACGTCGCTGAGGTCGTCACCCTTCCATTATGGCCGATCCTGGGGCGTGATTCTCGCACCGACGGTCCCCGAGTGCCCCCGTTTTGACTTAGGTAACCCTAAGAAAACGCTGCGAATCCTCGGTGAATCCGCGGGAAATGGGCGATGCGGCGGGCGTGGCCAACTGAGCGGAAGAGTCTGCACGTTTTCCCTGCGCCGATAGGATCGCACACATGGCTGATTCCCTGACCTGGTCCGACGTGCTCACCACTCTTCTGGAGCGTCGCGACCTCAGCGTCTGGGAGTCGACGTGGGCGATGCGTCGCATCATGCGAGGCGAGGTCACCGAAGCGCAGCTCGCGGGATTCCTGGTCGCCCTCCGCGCGAAGGGCGAGACCATCGACGAGATCGTCGGCTTCCGTGACGCGATCCTCGAAGCGGCCGTCCCGCTTCCCGTATCGCCGGACGTGCTCGACATCGTCGGCACCGGAGGGGATCGGGTCGGAACGGTCAACGTCTCCACGACCGCTGCGGTGATCATCGGCGCGACCGGAGTGCCGGTGGTCAAGCACGGGAACCGAGCGGCGAGCTCGTCGTCGGGCTCGTCCGATGTGCTGAGCGCGCTGGGTCTCGAGCTCACTCTCGACCCGGCATCCGTCGCATCGATCCTCGACCGGACCGGCATCACGTTCGCCTGGGCAGGAGCCTTCCACCCCGGTTTCAAGCATGCCGGCGCTGTGCGGGCGGAGCTCGGGGTGCCGACGGTCTTCAACATGCTCGGCCCGCTGTGCAACCCCGCCCGTGCTGAGGCCAACGCCGTCGGCGTCGCGCAGCTCGAGCGTGTGCCCCTGATCACAGGTGTGTTCCGCACCCGCGGGGCCACTGCGCTGGTCTTCCGCGGTGATGACGGTCTCGACGAACTCACGACCACGGGGCACAGTCGGATCTGGGAGGTCACGCGCGGTGACATCCATGAGCATGATCTCGACCCCCGCGACCTCGGCATCCCGGTCGCGGACCTGGCGGACCTCATCGGCGGGACGCCCGACCACAACGCCGCTGTTCTCAGGCGGACGCTCGCCGGCGAGAGCGGGGCCGTGCGCGACATCGTGCTCCTGAACGCCGCCGCGGGGATCGTCGCCTTCGAGCTGTCGCAGGACGCGACCCAGGTGCAGCGTCCGATCCTCGAGCGACTGCGCGAGGGATACGAGCGGGCCGCCGCGGCGGTGGACGACGGTCGGGCCCTCGCGAAGCTCGACGAGTGGATCGGTGTGAGCCGCGAACTGGCAGCCGTATAGGAGATGTGATGGATCCCGTCGCCGCCCTCCTCGAGATCGCCTCGCTGCTGGAGCGCGAGCGTGCCTCGCGCTATCGGGCGAAGGCCTTTCGACAGGCAGCGGCGACGCTGCAGCAGCTGCCGGAGGATGTGCGTGCCGACCCGACGAGGCTGCGTGCGGCGAAGGGGATCGGGGAGTCGACCTTCGGAGTCATCCGTCAGGCTCAGAACGGTGAGGTCCCCGACTACCTGGTCGAGCTGCGAGGCGACGTGGAGCCGGAGCGGACCTCAGTGCTCAGGGCGAAGCTGCGCGGTGATCTGCATGCCCACACGGAATGGTCTGATGGAACGACGCCCATCTCCGTGATGGCCGCTGCCGCTCGCACACTCGGCCATGAGTATCAGGCGATCACGGACCACTCGCCCCGCCTGCGGGTCGCGCGCGGTCTGTCGGCGGAGCGGCTGCGCGAGCAGATGCCCCTCGTGCGCGCCGAGTCGGGCGAGGGGTTCACCCTCCTGGCCGGCATCGAGGTCGACATCCTCGAAGACGGCGCCCTCGACCAGGAGGACGCGCTGCTCGACGAGCTCGACATCGTGGTCGCCTCGGTCCACTCGAAGCTGCGCATGGAGTCGCGTGCGATGACCGCGCGGATGCTCGTCGCGGTATCGAATCCGCGGGTCAATGTGCTCGGTCACTGCACGGGCCGACTCGTGCAGGGGGAGCGAGGAACTCGGCCGGAGTCGCAATTCGATGCCGCGAGGGTCTTCGCGGCGTGCGCGGAGAACGGCGTCGCGGTCGAGATCAACTCCCGTCCTGAACGCCAGGACCCTCCGGACGAGCTGATCGCGATCGCCTTGCAGGCGGGATGTCTGTTCTCCATCGACTCCGACGCGCATGCACCCGGCCAGCTCTCGCTGCTGGATCACGGAGCGGAGCGGGCCGAGCGCGCGGGTGTTCCGACCTCGAGGATCGTCACCACCTGGGGGCTCGACCGGCTGCTCGCCTGGGCGAGCTGAGTCAGTCGTCGATCGTTGCGATCGCGGCGATGGCCCGGGTCATCGAGCCGCCGAGGTTCCACCTCTCCGCGAGTGCGATCGCGGCATCCACCTCGGTCGGGTCCAACGGGCGCAGCGCCTCGGTCGGCGCAGTGATGTCGAGATCGGTCGCCACAGCCACGACCGTCGGCGCGACGTCGAGGTACGGCGACGCGGCGAGCACCTTGGCTCGGACGCCCGCGCTCATGCCCTCGCCCGCTTCCGCCGCCTCGCGGATGCCGACCAGGTCCCCGTGTGCCTGGAGAAGGGTGGCCGCGGTCTTCTCTCCGACGCCGGCCACGCCGGGCAATCCGTCCGAGGCATCACCGCGCATCGTCGCGAAATCGGCATACTGGCTCGGCAGCACCCCGTACTTGGCGACGACGACCGCATCGGTGACGATCTCGAGGTTGCTCATTCCGCGCGCCGTGTAGACGACCCGCACATTCCTCGCGTCGTCGACGAGCTGGAAGAGGTCGCGGTCGCCCGTGACGATGTCGACCGGCATCGCCGCGTGCGTCGCCAGGGTTCCGATCACGTCGTCGGCCTCGTGCTCGGCGACGCCGATGATCGGGATGCGCAGCGCGTCGAGGGTCTGGCGGATCAACGGGATCTGCGCCTCGAGCGGATCGGGCACCTCTTCGACATCCGGCCCCGCGGAGACGACCTCGACCACCCGATGCGACTTGTAGCTCGGGATCAGGTCGACCCGCCACTGCGGGCGCCAGTCGTCGTCCCAGCACGCGACCACATGCGTCGGCTCGTACAGCGTGACGAGCTTCGCGATGATGTCGAGGAGGCCGCGCGCCGCGTTGATGGGCGACCCGTCGGGTGCCGTCACCTTGTCCGGCACTCCGTAGAAGGCGCGGAAGTACAGGCTGGCGGTGTCGAGCAGGAGGAGCTTGTCGGCGCGAGTCATGGCGACAGTCTGACAGCGCGCGGCTCCGTGCGATATTCGATCTGTCGACGGGCGCGATATCTGATAGCCTGAACTGTCACTCGTGGCGTGCCTATGCATGCCCGGGCGACGAAACCAA
Organism: Microbacterium sp. EB106-03-03-XG65; assembly: GCF_058791955.1. Taxonomy (NCBI): domain Bacteria; kingdom Bacillati; phylum Actinomycetota; class Actinomycetes; order Micrococcales; family Microbacteriaceae; genus Microbacterium; species Microbacterium sp. EB106-03-03-XG65. Next base: position 2,676,826 of record NZ_JBYTEB010000001.1, on the reverse strand, counting down.
AATCAATCGCTGTAGAGCTCGTGATCGGTCGTGCGCGGCCGGAGCCCTCAGCCCGAGTCTCCATTCACAAGGACAACCCACTACATGACTACCGCAACGACCGCCCCGGCCACCAAGCAGGTCGCCATCAACGACATCGGATCTGCTGAGGACTTCCTGGCCGCGGTCGAGAAGACCCTGAAGTTCTTCAACGACGGCGACATCATCGAAGGCACGATCGTCAAGATCGACCGCGACGAGGTCCTGCTCGATGTCGGATACAAGACCGAGGGTGTCATCCCCTCGCGCGAGCTCTCGATCAAGCACGACGTCGACCCCAACGAGGTCGTCAAGGTCGGCGACGAGGTCGAGGCCCTGGTTCTCCAGAAGGAGGACAAGGAAGGCCGTCTGATCCTCTCCAAGAAGCGTGCTCAGTACGAGCGTGCCTGGGGAGACGTCGAGAAGATCAAGGAGAACGACGGAGTCGTCACCGGTACGGTCATCGAGGTCGTCAAGGGTGGACTCATCGTCGACATCGGCCTCCGTGGCTTCCTGCCGGCTTCGCTCATCGAGCTGCGCCGCGTCCGCGACCTCACGCCGTACCTCGGCCAGGAGATCGAGGCCAAGATCCTCGAGCTCGACAAGAACCGCAACAACGTCGTGCTCAGCCGCCGTGCGCTGCTCGAGCAGACGCAGTCGGAGTCGCGCACCACGTTCCTGAACAACCTGCACAAGGGTCAGGTCCGCAAGGGTGTCGTGTCGTCGATCGTCAACTTCGGTGCGTTCGTCGACCTGGGCGGCGTGGACGGCCTCGTGCACGTCTCCGAGCTGTCCTGGAAGCACATCGAGCACGCCTCCGAGGTCGTCGAGGTGGGCCAGGAGGTCACCGTCGAGATCCTCGAGGTCGACCTCGACCGCGAGCGCGTCTCCCTGTCGCTGAAGGCGACGCAGGAGGACCCGTGGCAGGTCTTCGCCCGCACCCACGCGATCGGGCAGGTCACGCCGGGTAAGGTCACGAAGCTCGTTCCGTTCGGTGCGTTCGTCCGCGTCGCAGACGGCATCGAGGGCCTCGTCCACATCTCCGAGCTCTCCAGCAAGCACGTCGAGCTGGCCGAGCAGGTCGTGTCGGTCGGCGAAGAGGTCTTCGTCAAGGTCATCGACATCGACCTCGAGCGTCGCCGCATCTCGCTCTCGCTGAAGCAGGCGAACGAGGCCGTCGACGTCAACGGCACCGAGTTCGACCCGGCGCTCTACGGCATGCTCGCCGAGTACGACGAGGCCGGCGAGTACAAGTACCCGGAGGGCTTCGACCCCGAGACCGGTGCGTGGAAGGAAGGCTTCGACACCCAGCGCGAGGCATGGGAGCAGGAGTACGCTGCAGCCCAGGCTCGCTGGGAGGCCCACAAGGCTCAGGTTGCCAAGGCAGCCGAGGCCGAGGCGGCCGCTGGCGACGACTTCGGTGGCCAGGTCTTCTCGAGCGAGGCCGCAGGCGCGGGCACGCTCGCTGACGACGAGGCACTCGCGGCACTCCGCGAGAAGCTCTCGGGCGGCAACGCGTAAGCGTCACGCTTTCTGGAACGGGCCGTCATCCTTCGGGATGGCGGCCCGTTCTGCGTGTCCGCCGTCCATCGCGGAGCGCCACAGGTCTCCGTGACCGAACATTACGTCCGCATTCGTCACATGTCGGCGGGTTGGACAGCATGGGGATATGACCTCTCTGCTCTCCGAGCCCTCCACGGCGCGCGGCCCGGCGATCGCCGGCACCGCGCACCCCGTGCGCCTCGACGCGGTGGAGCGGAGCTTCCCGGTCGCTCGCGGGCGGCGCGATGTGCTCCGCGGGGTCGACCTCGACGTCGCCGCCGGCGAGATCGTCGCCATCGTCGGACCCTCCGGGTGCGGAAAGTCCACGCTCCTGCGCCTGGTCGGCGGACTGGATGCACCGACGGGCGGCAGCATCCTGCTCGATGCCTCCGACGTCGCCGACGTCGACGAGCGCACCGCGATCGCGTTCCAGGAGCCGCGGCTCCTTCCGTGGCGCACGATCGCACAGAACGTCGAGCTCGGGCTTCCGCGGGGCACCGCGCGGCGCGCAGGGCGTGAACGCGTGCGCGAGCTTCTCGAGCTGGTCGGACTTCCTCAGGCCGCAGACCAGCGTCCTCGTGAGGTGTCCGGCGGGATGGCGCAGCGCGCGTCTCTCGCTCGCGCGCTCGCCCGCAACCCCGGCGTCCTGCTCCTGGATGAGCCCTTCGGCGCCCTCGACGCACTGACACGCCTGCGGATGCATGATCTGCTCCTGAAGATCCACGCCGCCGAGCCCACGACCGTCCTCCTCGTCACACACGACGTCGAAGAGGCCCTCTACCTGGCCGATCGCGTGCTGCTGCTGCGTACGCTCGGCGGCGACGTCGACACGAACACGCCCTCTGTGGCCCGCACGATCACCGTTCCCGGCATCCGCCCCCGAGACCGCGCCGATCGCGGTCTCGCCGACCTCCGTGCCGAGCTCCTCGAAGGACTCGGCGTCGACACCCACCACAGCACCGCCACCGAGGAGACCCGATGAGCACCATCACCCGCCGAATCATCCCCGCGATCGCGATCGCCGGGACGATGATGCTCGTCGCATCCGGCTGCGTCGCCGGCGAGAACGCCACCCCCTCAGACGCGCCGAAGGACGATGCCGCCGCCGCCGGCGAGTGGTCTTCCGACACGCTGTCGATCGACTTCGCGACCTACAACCCGCTGAGCCTGGTGATCCGCGATCAGGGGATCCTCGAGGAGATCCTGGGCGACGACGTCGCGGTCGAGTGGGTGCAGTCCGCCGGATCCAACAAGGCGAACGAGTTGCTGCGCTCCGGGTCGATCGACGTCGGATCCACTGCGGGTTCCGCCGCGCTCCTCGCTCGCGCGAACGGCTCTCCGATTCAGGTCATCGACATCTTCTCCCAGCCCGAGTGGTCGGCGATCGTCGTCGGCCCTGACAGCGACATCACCTCGGTCGAGGATCTCGCGGGCAAGTCGGTCGCCGCGACGAAGGGCACTGACCCGTACTTCTTCCTGCTGCAGTCTCTCGAGGAGGCCGGTCTCTCGGTCGACGACGTCGAGGTGCAGAACCTCCAGCACGCGGACGGGCGCGCAGCGCTCGACGGGGGCTCGGTCGACGCGTGGGCGGGCCTCGACCCGATCATGGCCGCGGCCGAGGTGGAGTCGGGCGACCAGCTGATCTACCGCAACGTCGACTTCAACACCTATGGGTTCTTGAACGCCACCGAGGACTTCGTCGAGAACCATGCGGACCTCGCACAGGCGGTCGTCGACGCCTACGAGCAGGCTCGCGAGTGGGCGCTCGAGAACCCCGACGAGACCGTTGCGCTTCTGGCCGAGGTCGCAGGCATCGACAACGAGGTCGCGAAGACCGTCATCACCGAGCGCTCGAACCTCGATGTGAGCGGCATCCCCGGAGACGACCAGGTCGCGGTGCTCGAGAAGATCGCTCCCGTGCTCGTCGACTCCGGTGACGTGCAGGGCGGCGAGGACTCGGTCGACAAGGCGCTCGACTCGATCGTGAACGACACCTTCGCGAAGAAGGCGGTCGGGGGCGAGTGATCCTTCCCGACCAGCGCGTGGTGGTGCCGGCGGACGCACAGGAGGCGCTCGACGCGGCTCGTGGCGTCCGTCGGCATTCGGCGGTGGGCGCACGGCACGCGTGGGATCGTCCGGCGGTTCGCGTCGTCGGCGGGTTCGTGCTGCCGGCTCTCATCGTCATCGCCTGGCAGGTGGTGACGACCACGGGGATCGTGGCGCCCTACCTGCTGCCGTCTCCGCAATCCGTCGTCGCCGCCGGCGTGGAACTGGCCGAGCGGGGGCTCCTCTGGACACACATCGCGATCTCGGTGCAGCGCGTGCTGCTCGGCTTCGCGATCGGATCCGTGATCGGACTCGCGATCGCGGGGATCGTCGGGCTCTCGAAGATCGGCGATGTACTGCTCAGCCCCACGCTCTCGGCTGTCCGTGCCGTGCCGTCTCTGGCCTGGGTGCCGCTCCTGATCCTCTGGATGCAGATCGGCGAGGAGTCCAAGGTGACACTGATCGCCATCGGTGCGTTCTTCCCGGTCTACACGACCGTCGCCTCGGCGCTCCGACACGTCGACCCCCAGCTCGTCGAAGCAGGGCGCTCGTTCAGCCTCCGAGGTTGGTCGCTGTTCCGCACGGTCCAACTGCCCGCCGTCGTGCCGTCGGTGGTCGCAGGCCTGAGACTCGCGCTGGCGCAGGCCTGGCTGTTCCTGGTCGCCGCCGAGCTCATCGCGTCATCGATGGGACTGGGCTTCCTGCTCACGGACTCGCAGAACAGCGGACGCGTCGACAGGATCATCCTCTCGATCGTCCTGCTGGCTCTTCTCGGCACGATCACCAACGCTCTCCTCGTGCTGGTCGAGAAGTACCTGCTCCGACGGTGGGTGTGACCGTGACGGAAGCACGTCTGCACGAGACCCGCACGTACCCGGCGCCCGCGGGCTTCGCCGCGACGGCGAACGTGACCGCCGAAGCATACGCGCGCGCGGCATCGGATCCGACCCTCTTCTGGGAGCAGGCGGCCGAGCGGCTCGACTGGGCCGAGACCTGGCACACGGCTCACGAATGGGATCCGCCCGTGGGCGATGCAGTGCCTGCCGCACGATGGTTCGTCGGGGGACGGCTCAACGTCGCGTACAACTGCGTCGACCGTCACGTCGAGGCCGGCCGCGGTGACAAGGTCGCTCTGCACTTCGAGGGCGAGCCGGGCGACCGCATCGCCGTGACGTACTCCGACCTCCAGGAGAGGGTGTCACGCGCCGCCAACGCGCTCGTCGCCCTCGGCATCCGACCCGGCGACCGGGTCGTCGTCTACCTCCCGGTGCTGATCGAGACGGTCGTGATCACCCTCGCCTGCGCACGGATCGGAGCCGTGCACTCACTGGTGTTCGGCGGGTTCTCCGCCGAGGCGGTGCGCTTCCGGCTCGCCGACACCGGGGCGAAGCTGCTCGTGACGAGCGACGGCCAGTTCCGCCGCGGCACTGCCACCGAGGTGAAGTCCACGGCTGACATCGCGGGAGCGGACCTTCCTGACCTCGAGCACGTCCTCGTGCTCCGGCGCACCGGGCAGGATGTTCCCTGGACCGAGGGACGAGATGTCTGGTGGCACGACGTCGTCGACACCGCCTCCTCCCGGCATGAGCCCCAGGCGTTCGATGCCGAGCATCCGCTCTTCATCATCTACACGTCCGGCACCACGGGGAAGCCGAAGGGACTCGTCCACACCTCCGGCGGGTACCTCACGCATGCGAGCTGGGCGCACTGGGCGCATTTCGACGCGAAACCCGACGACGTGCACTGGTGCACGGCCGACCTCGCGTGGGTGACGGCTCACACGTACGAGATCTACGGTCCGCTGTCGAACGGCCTGACCCAGGTCATCTACGAGGGGACCCCGGATACGCCGAACCGCGAGCGGCACCTCGAGATCATCGAGCGCTACGGCGTGACGGTGTACTACACCGCGCCGACTCTCATCCGTACCTTCATGACGTGGTTCGGCGCAGACCTGCCCCGCGATCACGATCTGTCGACACTGCGCCTGCTCGGCACCGTCGGAGAGGCGATCAACCCCGAGGCCTGGATCTGGTTCCGCCGCAACTTCGGGCGGGACGAACTTCCGGTGGTCGACACCTGGTGGCAGTCCGAGACAGGCGCGGCGATGATCGCGCCTCTGCCCGGCGTGACGACGCTCAAGCCCGGATCTGCGTCGGTACCGCTGCCCGGGATCGACGCGACCGTGGTCGATGCGAACGGCGATGAGGTCGCGCCCGGAAGATCGGGAACCCTCGTGGTGCGGCGTCCGTGGCCGGGGATGGCGCGCACCGTGTGGGGGAACCCGCAGCGGTACCGCGACGCGTACTGGTCGGCGTACGCCGGGCACGGCGAACACGGCGGCTACTACGTCGCCGGCGACGGCGCGACGCGCGATGCCGACGGCTACATCTGGATCCTCGGACGCCTCGACGACGTGGTGAACGTGTCGGGCCACAGGCTCTCGACGATCGAGATCGAATCGGCGCTCGTGGCGCACGACACAGTGGGGGAGGCAGGCACGGCAGGTGTCGCCGACCCAGTCACCGGTCAGGCCGTCGTCGCCTTCGTCACAGCCTCCGGACGCTCAGACGTCTCGACCTCGGAGCTGCGGGGCCAGGTCGCCACGGCGATCGGACCCGTGGCCAAGCCGAAACACATCGTCGTGGTCCCCGATCTGCCGAAGACCCGCTCCGGCAAGATCATGCGGCGACTGCTCGCTCAGCTCTGGGAAGCCGAGCAGGACCGACGAGCAGGACGCGCACCCGCCGCACTCGGGGACACGACATCTCTGCAGAACCCGTGGGCCGTCGACGACATCGCCGCCGTGCTCGAGAACGCTGAACTGAGGACATGATGACGGAAGAACACCGCTTCGGATTTCGGACGAGGGCGCTCCATGCCGGAGGCACTCCGGATGCCGCGACGGGCGCCCGCGCCGTGCCGATCTACCAGACGACGTCGTTCGTGTTCGAGGATGCGACGGATGCCGGCAACCTGTTCGCGCTGCAGAAGTACGGCAACATCTACTCGCGTATCGGCAACCCCACCGTGGCTGCGCTCGAGGAACGTCTGGCCTCGCTCGAGGGCGGGATCGGCGCCGTCGCGACCGCCTCGGGCATGAGCGCCGAGTTCATCACGTTCGCCGCGCTCGTCGGAGCCGGCGACCACGTCGTCGCCTCGGCGCAGCTGTACGGCGGTACCGTGACCCAGCTGGACGTGACTTTGCGTCGATTCGGCGTCGAGACCACGTTCGTCGCCTCGACCGATCCGGCCGACTACGCGGCGGCGATCCGTCCGGAGACCAAGGTCGTCTACGTCGAGATGATCGGAAATCCTTCGGGCGAGATCGCCGATATCGAAGGCCTCTCCGAGGTCGCTCATGCCGCAGGCGTGCCGCTCGTCGTCGACGCGACACTCGCCACTCCGTACCTCGCGCGTCCGCTCGAGCACGGCGCCGACATCGTGATCCACTCGGTGACCAAGTTCCTCGGCGGTCACGGGACGACGCTCGGAGGCGTCGTGATCGAGAAGGGCACTTTCGACTGGGGCAACGGGAGGTTCCCCCAGATGACGGAGCCGGTCGAGTCGTACGGCGGGATCAAGTGGTGGGACAACTTCGGCGAGTACGGGTTCCTCACCAAGCTCCGCACGGAGCAGCTGCGCGACATCGGGCCCGCGCTGAGTCCGCAGTCCGCGTTCAACCTCCTGCAGGGGATCGAGACGCTTCCGCAGCGCATCGACGCACATCTCGCGAACGCGCGCATCGTGGCGGACTGGCTGGCCTCTGACCCGCGCGTGGAATACGTGACCTGGGCAGGGCTGGAGGGACATCCGCATCATGAGCGCGCCGCGAAGTACCTGCCGCTCGGACCCGGGTCGGTGTTCGCCTTCGGGGTCAAGGCCGACGACGGCCGCGCGGCGGGGGAGACGCTGATCGAGAACCTCCAGCTGGCCTCGCACCTCGCGAACATCGGTGACGCGCGCACGCTCGTCATCCACCCCGCATCCACCACTCATCGACAGCTCACAGAGACGCAGCTCGTAGCGGCGGGTGTCCGCCCGGACCTCATCCGCATCTCGGTGGGCCTCGAGGACGCGGACGACATCATCTGGGACCTCGACCAGGCACTCAGCACGGCGACGGGAGCGAACCGATGACCGACGCGAACATCGCGGGAACGGACGCCTGCGCTCTCCCCGCGCCTCAGGATGCGGCAGCGTGCGCGCTTCCCGGAGCGGCACCGCTGCATCCGGATCGCACGTGGGAGGGCCCGAGCCAGCAGCAGCGCTTCAGCATCCTCCGACGCGCGAAGTCCGTCGCGATCGTCGGCGCATCGAACAACCCCGCCCGCGCGTCGTACTTCGTCGCGACCTATCTGCTCTCGAGCACCGCGTACGACGTGTACCTCGTCAACCCGCGTGAATCGTCCATCCTCGGGCAGCCCGTCTACGCGTCGCTCGCCGACCTGCCCGTCGTGCCGGACATCGTCGACGTGTTCCGGCGGCACGAGGATCTTCCCGGCGTCGCGCAGGAGGCGATCGACATCGGCGCGCAGACGCTGTGGCTGCAGCTGGGATCATGGAACGAGGAGGCCGCCGCCCTCGCCGAGGACGCGGGACTCTCCGTGGTGATGGATCGCTGCATCAAGATCGAGCACGCTCGGTTCCACGGCGGACTGCACCTGGCAGGGTTCGACACGGGCGTGATCAGCTCGCGTCGGCAGCTGCTCGGGCGCTGAGCCCGGCCGGGTCGAAGCCTAGACTGGCCGCATGGCTCTCATCGCGCTCACCGGCGGCATCGCCTCCGGGAAGTCGACCATCGCACGACGGCTGGCCGAGAGGGGAGCAGTCGTCGTCGACGCCGATCAGATCGTCCGCGATGTGCAGGCTCCAGGGACCCCGGTGCTCGCAGCCATCGCCAAGACGTTCGGCGCGGAGGTCATCACGGGGGACGGCTCCCTCGACCGTGCCGCCCTGGGCGCGAAGGTCTTCGGAGATGCCGAGCAGCTGGCGCAGCTGAACGCGATCGTGCACCCTGCGGTCCGTGCCGAGTCGCAGCGCCGGTTCGACGAGGCCATGTCAGCCGACCCCGAGACGGTCGTCGTGTACGACGTGCCGCTCCTGGTCGAAGCACGTGTCGACGACCCGTGGGACCTGATCGTCGTCGCACACGCGCCTGTGCAGGAGCGCCGGCGCCGGCTCGTGGAGATCCGCGGGATGGCGGAGCAGGCGGCGCAGGAACGCATCGACGCGCAGGTCTCCGATGAGCGCCGCCTGGCCATCGCGGACGTGGTCATCGACACGTCCGGACCGCTGGAGCAGACCCTCGCGCAGACGGATGAACTCTGGGAGCGGATCAGCACGTCGTGACCTTCTCGGGTCACGCCCCTGGATCACCCGCATACCGACGCCTGATCGTCGGTCTGTTCTTCGCGGGTATCGCGACCTTCGCGCAGCTCTACTCGCCCCAGGCCGTTCTGCCGCAACTGTCGACAGCTCTCGGGATATCGCCCGCGAGCGCCGCGCTCAGCGTGTCGGCGGCGACGCTCGGACTGGCCGCTGCCGTCATCCCCTGGTCGATGGTGGCCGACCGCATCGGGCGGGTGCAGGCGATGGCCATCGGGGTGCTCACGGCGACCGTGCTGGGACTCCTGGCACCGCTCAGCACAGGGATGGAGATGCTGCTGACGCTGCGCCTGCTCGAAGGAGTCGCGCTCGGGGCCGTGCCCGCCGTCGCGCTCGCGTATCTGAGCGAAGAGGTCAGCCCGCGAAATGCGGCTGCCGCAGCGGGGAGCTACATCGCGGGAACGACGGTGGGTGGGCTGCTCGGCCGGATCGTGTCCGGCATCGTCGGCGAGCAGGCGGGATGGCGGGCGGGCATGTGGACGGTCGCGGGGGTGTGCGCGCTGGCGGCCGTGCTGTTCCTCTGGCTGACGCCGAAGGCGCAGGGATTCGTTCCCGGGCGATTCCGCGCCGACGCAGGGCCGGGAATGCTCACGCGTCTGCTGGCGCCGCTGCGCTCGGGGCGTCAGCTCGCACTGTACGCCCAGGGCTTCCTGCTCATGGGGGCGTTCGTGGCCGTCTACAACTACCTCGGATTCCACGTCGCCGAGCCGCCCTTCGCGCTGCCGACCTGGGTGGTGACGCTGCTCTTCCTCGCTTACCTCGCCGGCACCGTCTCCTCGCCCTGGGCAGGCTCGCTGGCCTCGCGTCTCGGGCGATACCCGGTGCTGCTGGCCGCGATCGCCGTGATGGCAGCGGGTGCTGCCGCGATGCTGGCTCACTCCACTCCCATCGTGCTGCTCGGGCTGCTTCTGTTCACCGGAGGCTTCTTCGGGGCGCACGCGGTGGCATCCGGGTGGGCACCGGTGGCTGCGGGCCCCGACAGCAGAGCGCAGGCCTCCTCGCTCTACTACTTCGGCTACTACGCGGGATCGAGCCTGTTCGGCTGGGCGCTCGGCATCGTGTTCGGCCAGGCGGACTGGGTGTGGTTCATCGTCGCGGTCCTCGCCATGTGCGGCCTCGCGGCGGCCTCGGCCGTCGTGAAGCTGCGCGGATCGCCCGGCGATGCCTTCGCCTGAGCGACGATCGACCGCTCAGGACCTGCGTCACTGGGAGGATGGGCGTATGCGCCCGAATCTCCTCGCCGCCTATGACGCACAGCTTCGAACCGATGCGGAGACCGCTCACGCGCTGGCCGTCTCATCGATGGGGCCCATCCGTCTCGCGGTCTTCCCCGGCGGCCGCGGGTTCGTGTCGTACGCGACCCTGGGAGGAGCGGATGCCGAACGGCTGGCCGAGCTCGTCGACGCCGCCCTGGAGCATTTCCGTGGCATCGCGGGCATCGAGAGCGTGGAGTGGAAGACCCGTGGCCATGACCATGCGCCTGGGCTGCACGATGCGCTCGTCGACCGAGGGTTCGTTCCCGAGGACGCCGAGTCGATCATGATCGGCGACGCCGCGCTTCTCGCCGACGCGGTCGCGGTTCCCGACGGCGTGGAGCTGCGCCGTGCCCGCACCGAGGCGGAGGTGCTGGCGATGGAGGAGATGCAGGGCGCCGTCTTCGAGGACCCGCATTGGCGTGCGCGAGCCGAGATGACGCTGCAGCGCGTCCGCTCGGATGACACCGTCGAGCTGTGGATCGCCGTGGCGGGTGGCGAAGTGATCAGCGCCGGACGTCTCGAGCCGGTGGCCGGGACCGACTTCGCGGGATTGTGGGGTGGTGCGACGCTGCCATCGTGGCGCGGGCGCGGGATCTACCGTGCACTCACCGCCCAGCGTGCGCGGTCGGCGCTCGCCCGAGGCAAGCGCTATCTCCAGTCCGACTCGACGGAGTTCTCCCGACCCATCCTCGAACGTGCAGGACTGAAGAAGGTGTCGACCACCACTCCTTACGTCTGGACACGGGAGACGGACTGAGCAGCTCTCCGTTCGCTGCTGACGGACGCGCGCCCCGGTGTCGGTGGCCCGGCATACGCTGGACGTATGCAACCCACCCGCAGTGTCCGTCCGTTCGAGGTCATCAGCGAGTACGCGCCGGCCGGCGACCAGCCGAAGGCCATCGCCGAGCTCGCGTCGCGCATCAATGCCGGCGAGACCGACGTCGTGCTGCTCGGGGCGACGGGTACCGGAAAGTCTGCGACGACCGCCTGGCTCGTCGAGCAGGTGCAGCGCCCCACCCTCGTCCTTGCGCACAACAAGACCTTGGCCGCGCAGCTCGCGAACGAGTTCCGCGAGCTCATGCCCAACAATGCGGTCGAATACTTCGTGTCGTACTACGACTACTACCAGCCTGAGGCGTACGTCCCGCAGACCGACACCTTCATCGAGAAGGACTCGTCGATCAACGCCGAGGTCGAGCGTCTTCGTCACTCGACCACGAACTCGCTGCTCAGCCGCCGAGACGTGATCGTCGTCTCCACCGTGTCCTGCATCTACGGCCTCGGTGCTCCGGAGGAGTACCTTCGCGCCATGGTGGCGCTGCAGGTGGGGGAGCGGTACGACCGGGATGCTCTCATCAGACAGTTCATCGCGATGCAGTACAACCGCAACGACGTCGACTTCTCGCGAGGCAACTTCCGGGTGCGCGGCGACACGATCGAGATCATTCCGGTGTACGAAGAGCATGCGATCCGCATCGAGCTGTTCGGCGACGAGATCGAGGCGCTCTACTCCCTGCACCCGCTCACCGGAGAGGTCATCGAGAAGCTCGATGCCGTGCCGATCTTCCCGGCCTCGCACTACGTGGCGGGAACGGATGTGATCCAGCGCTCGATCGGCACGATCGAGCACGAGCTCGAAGAGCGATTGAAGGAGTTCGAGAGGCAGGGCAAGCTGCTCGAGGCGCAACGCCTGCGGATGCGCACCACCTTCGACCTCGAGATGCTTCAGCAGCTCGGCTTCTGCTCCGGGATCGAGAACTACTCACGGCATATGGACGGCCGTCAGCCCGGTGAGCCGCCGCACACGCTGCTCGACTTCTTCCCTGACGACTTCCTGCTCGTGATCGACGAATCCCATGTCACCGTGCCGCAGATCGGTGCGATGTACGAGGGCGACGCGTCACGCAAGCGAACCCTGGTCGATCACGGATTCCGCCTGCCGAGCGCGATGGACAACCGGCCGCTGCGGTGGGACGAGTTCAAGAACCGGATCGGGCAGACCGTCTACCTGTCCGCCACGCCGGGCAAGTACGAGATGGGAATCGCAGACGGCGTGGTCGAACAGATCATCCGTCCCACAGGTCTCGTCGACCCGCACATCATCGTGAAGCCCTCCAAGGGGCAGATCGACGATCTGCTCGAAGAGATCAGAAAGCGCGTGGAGCGCGACGAGCGCGTGCTCGTCACCACCCTCACGAAGAAGATGTCCGAGGAGCTGACAGACTTCCTCGGCGAGCACGGTGTGCGAGTGCGCTACCTCCACTCCGACGTCGACACGCTCCGCCGCGTCGAACTCCTCAGCGAGCTGCGCTCGGGCGTGTACGACGTGCTCGTCGGCATCAACCTCCTGCGTGAGGGGCTCGACCTGCCCGAGGTGTCGCTGGTCGCGATCCTCGACGCCGACAAGGAGGGCTTCCTCCGCTCCGGCACCTCGCTGATCCAGACCATCGGTCGCGCGGCGCGAAACGTGTCCGGCGAGGTGCACATGTATGCCGACAAGATCACCGATTCGATGGCCAAGGCCATCGAGGAGACCGACCGTCGCCGTGAGAAGCAGGTGGCGTACAACCTCGAGAACGGCATCGACCCGCAGCCGCTGCGCAAGCGGATCGCCGACATCACCGAGGTGCTCGCGCGAGAGGGTGCCGACACGGCCGAGATGATGTCCGGACGCGGTCGGGCGACCGGCAAGGGCAAGTCCCCGACACCGAACCTCCGCCGCACCGGAATCGCGGCAGAGGGCGCCCAGCAGCTCGAAGCTGTGATTCAGGATCTCTCCGACCAGATGCTCGCCGCGGCAGCCGAACTCAAGTTCGAGCTCGCCGGGCGGTTGCGCGACGAAGTGCAGGACATGAAGAAGGAGCTGCGTGCCATGGAGAAGGCTGGGCACGCCTGAGTCCCAGGCGGCGACGACGATGGACGCGTCAGGAGAAAAGCTCGCCGACCGCGTGCGCGCGCTGCTGACACTCGACGGTGACGTCGAGGAGAAGCGGATGTTCGGCACCCGCGCCTTCCTCCTCGACGGCCACATCCTCGTCGGAGCGCGCAGTGGTGGCGTGCTCCTCGTTCGGGTCGACGAGGAGCACGGTGCGATGCTCCTCGCCCGACCCGGAGTCGAGACCGCCGTGATGGGGCCACGCACGATGGGCACCGGATGGCTCGACGTCTCACCGAGCTCTCTCGCCGACGATGACGACCTGGCCTTCTGGCTCGATGCCGCGCGCGAGGATGCAGCCCGCGAGAGCTGACCGTTCGAGCCTCAGGGGCAGTGGACGAGGGTCTTCGGTCCCGATCGGTCGATCTCGTGCTCGCTCATCGGCGCTCCGCAGAGCGGGCATGCACGCTCCGCGCGCTCGGCGGGACTCGGCGCGGGCGTCTTCTCGTAGGGGCCGACCGACGCGGGCCCGGCGAAGCGGATCAGATTCGTGTTGATCCAGGAGTAGAGGCCGCCGGCCTCTCGGATGCGGGTGCGAAGAGGGGGACGGTCACCGGAATGTGCCATGTTCATTAGTGTACTAATCATTAGGGCAGTTGTATAGTCGACTCCGTGACGGTTTCCGATGATCTGCTCAAACTCGACAATCAACTCTGCTTCGCGCTGGTGACCGCCGCCCGAAACGTCGTGGCGATCTATCGGCCGATTCTGGAGCCGCTGGGGCTCACCCATCCGCAGTACCTGGTGATGCTGGCGCTGTGGGAGAGGGCACCCAGGCCGCTGAACGACCTCGCGGCCGATCTCGCGCTCGATCCGGCCACGGCATCGCCGTTGGTGAAACGCCTCGAAGCCGAGGGGTTGGTCGCCAGGCAGCGGAGCGTCGAGGACGAAAGGCGCCTGGACATCACACTCACGGACGCCGGGCGGGCACTCCGCGAACGCGCACTCGCGGTTCCGCGTCAGGTCATGGAGACGGTGGGGATGGACCTCCAGCAGATCGCGGCGCTTCGAGACGGACTGTCGGCGTTCTCCGGGCGGCGCTCAGTCGCGGAGTGAGTCCTGCGACGGCACGGGATCCCTTCCCTGGGAGCCCTCACGGAGCCAATGTCCGTGGCCCCTCGTAGACTTGATCAGTGCCTATCGTCCCGGTTGCAACCCCAGGAAAACTCAGTGTTCGCGGTGCCCGCGTCCACAATCTCAAGAACGTCGACATCGACATCCCCCGCGACTCGCTCGTCGTGTTCACCGGCCTGTCCGGATCGGGAAAGTCCAGCCTCGCGTTCGACACGATCTTCGCTGAAGGGCAGCGTCGCTACGTCGAGTCGCTGAGCGCCTATGCGCGCCAGTTCCTCGGCCAGGTCGACCGGCCGGACGTCGACTTCATCGAGGGGCTGAGCCCTGCCGTGTCGATCGACCAGAAGTCGACCAACCGCAACCCGCGGTCGACGGTCGGCACGATCACCGAGATCTACGACTACATGCGCCTGCTCTGGGCTCGCATCGGCATCCCGCACTGCCCCGAGTGCGGTGAGCGCATCCAGCGTCAGACCGTGCAGCAGATCGCCGACCAGCTCATGGAGCTGCCGGAGCGCACCCGCTACCAGATCGTCGCGCCCATCGTGTCGCAGAAGAAGGGCGAGTTCGTCGACCTCTTCCGCGAGCTCGGGGCCAAGGGGTACTCGCGGGCGATCGTCGACGGTGACCTGATCCAGCTCGCCGAGCCGCCCACGCTCAAGAAGAGCTACAAGCACGACATCGCGGTCGTCGTCGACCGTCTCGTGGCGGCTGACGACATCCTCGGTCGCGTCACCGATTCGGTCGAGACCGCGCTGGGGCTGGCCGGTGGCGTCGTGCAGGTGAACTTCGTCGATGAAGAAGGCGACGACGCCTGGCAGTCGTTCTCCGAGAAGCTCGCCTGCCCGAACGGTCACGCACTCTCGCTCACCGAGATCGAGCCGCGCACGTTCTCGTTCAACGCGCCGTTCGGTGCCTGCCCTGCATGCTCGGGACTCGGCACACGCATGTCGGTCGACGTCGATCTGATGCTCGGCGACGAAGAGCTCTCGATCCGAGAGGGAGCGATCATCCCCTGGACGACCCAGGGCAAGGGACTCTTCCAGTACTACGAGCGTCTGCTCGAGGGACTGGCCGCCGATCTGAAGTTCTCGCTCGACACCCCGTGGCAGGACCTCAGGGTCGACGTGCAGGACGCGATCCTCCGCGGCGACAACTACAAGGTCACCGTGAAGTTCAAGAACCGGTACGGGCGTGAGATGCGCTACGCCTCCGGCTTCGAGGGCGTCGTCCCGTACATCGAGCGGCAGTACGCGCAGGCCGAGTCCGACACGCAGCGTGCGCGCTGGGGCGAGTACCTCCGCGAGGTGCCGTGCCCGGTGTGCGATGGCAACCGGCTCAAGCCCGAGGTGCTCGCGGTGCAGGTGCACGGGCATTCGATCGCCGAGGTGTCGCACCTGAGCCTCGCCGACGCGCGCTCGTTCATGGAGACGCTCACTCTCACCGATCGCGAGGCGAAGATCGCGGCCCAGGTGTTGCGCGAGATCCGTCTGCGGCTTGACTTCCTGCTGCAGGTCGGCCTCTCCTACCTCAACCTCAGCCGCTCGGCCGGTTCGCTCTCCGGCGGCGAAGCGCAGCGAATCCGCCTCGCCACGCAGATCGGTTCAGGCCTCACCGGCGTGCTCTACGTGCTTGACGAGCCCTCGATCGGACTCCACCAGCGCGACAACAGGCGTCTCATCGACACGCTGTTGAAGCTGCGTGACCTCGGCAACACGCTCATCGTCGTCGAGCACGACGAAGAGACGATCGAGGCGGCTGACTGGGTCGTCGACATCGGACCCGGAGCCGGCGTCAACGGGGGCGAGGTCGTGCACTCGGGGCCTTATTCGGCCCTGCTGAACGAGCCCGATTCCATGACGGGCGAGTACCTCTCCGGCGCCCGCGAGATCCCGACTCCCGCGAAGCGCCGCAAGCTCGACAAGAAGCGCAAGATCAGCGTCGTCGGGGCCCGCGAGAACAACCTCAAGAATGTGAGCGTCGACTTCCCGCTCGGTGTGCTGACGGCCGTGACAGGGGTCAGCGGCTCGGGCAAGTCCTCTCTCGTCAACGACATCCTGTATCAGGTGCTCGCCTCCCGTCTCAACGGTGCACGCACGGTGCCCGGAAAGCACACTCGCGTCTCTGGTCTCGACAACCTCGACAAGGTGGTGCACGTCGACCAGGCTCCGATCGGCCGCACCCCGCGGTCCAACCCGGCGACATACACCGGCGTCTTCGACAGGATCCGCTCGCTGTTCAGCGAGACTCCCGAGGCGAAGGTGCGCGGCTACCAGCCGGGTCGGTTCAGCTTCAACGTCAAGGGCGGGCGCTGCGACGCATGCTCGGGTGACGGCACGATCAAGATCGAGATGAACTTCCTGCCGGACGTGTACGTCGACTGTGAGGTCTGTCACGGCAAGCGCTACAACCGCGATACCCTCGCGGTGCACTACAAGGGCAAGAACATCGCCGAAGTGCTCGAGATGCCGATCGCCGAGGCCGCGGAGTTCTTCGAGCCGATCCAGGCCATCCACCGCTACATGAAGACACTGGTCGACGTCGGCCTCGGATACGTCCGCCTGGGCCAGTCTGCGACGACCCTGTCGGGCGGCGAGGCCCAGCGGGTCAAGCTCGCCACCGAGCTCCAGCGCCGCAGCAACGGCCGGAGCATCTACGTGCTCGACGAACCGACCACCGGTCTGCACTTCGAAGATGTGCGCAAGCTCCTCGAGGTGCTGAACGGACTCGTCGACAAGGGCAACACGGTCATCGTCATCGAGCACAACCTCGACGTGATCAAGTCGGCAGACTGGGTGATCGACCTCGGCCCCGAGGGCGGCTCGGGTGGTGGTGAGATCCTCGCCATCGGAACTCCTGAGCAGATCGCCCGAGTCGAGGAGAGCCACACCGGTCAGTTCCTCGCCGAGATCCTGGATGAGGGGCGCTCTGCGCGGAAGGCCAGCTGATGGCCGACGTTCTCCCGTATAAGCCGAGGGCAGGTGAGATACCGACCAATCCCGGTGTGTACAGATTCAGGGACGCCGACGGGCGCGTGCTCTACGTGGGCAAGGCCAAGAACCTTCGGCAGCGGCTGTCGAACTACTTCGCTCCACTGCGCACCCTGCACGAGCGCACCCGGCGCATGGTCACGACCGCGTCGTCGGTGGAGTGGACGGTCGTGCCGACCGACGTCGACTCCCTGCAGCTCGAGTACATGTGGATCAAGGAATTCGATCCGCCGTTCAACGTCCGCTATAAGGACGACAAGTCGTACCCCTTCATGGCGGTCACGCTCGGCGACGAAGCGCCACGGGTGATCGTCACGCGAAACCGCAAGATCCCCGGTGCACGGTACTTCGGCCCATACCCCAAGGTCTGGGCCGTGCACGAGACGATCGACCTGATGGTCAAGGCGTTCCCCATCCGCACGTGCAGCGACTCCAGCTACAAGCGTGCGATGGCGACCGGCAGGCCATGCTTCCCCGGTCAGATCGGCAAGTGCGGCGGTCCCTGCTCGATGACGGTGTCGATCGAAGAGCACCGGGCGATGGCCGACGACTTCGTCGCATTCATGGCGGGCGGAGACGAACGCTTCACACGTGAGTTGACCAAGCGCATGCTCGCGGCCTCTGCGGCGATGGACTACGAGGCCGCCGCGAAGTATCGCGACAAGCTCGGCGCGATCGAAGCCGTGCTGGGAAAGAGCGCGCTGGTGCTGGCGCCCGACGAAGACGCGGATCTGTTCGGCATCGCGGAGGACGAACTCGCCGCCGCCGTGCAGCACTTCGTGATCCGCGGCGGACGCGTGCGCGGTGTCCGTGCGATGACGATCGAGAAGGAGATCGACATCTCGACCGCCGACCTCGTCGACCAGGTGCTCCAGCGTGCCTACGGCGACGCGCAGGATGTGCCGAGACGCATCCTCGTGCCGTCGCTTCCCGACGACGCCGCCGAGCTCGAGCTCTGGCTGAGGGAGCGGAGGGGCAAGAAGGTCGAGATCGCCGTCGCGCAGCGCGGCCAGCGCGCCGACCTCATGCGCACCGCGACACTCAACGCACAACAGGCCCTGATCCGCTACAAGACACGTCGCACGAGCGACTACGTCGCGCGAACTCAGGCGCTGACCGACCTTCAGGATGCGCTGGGGATGAGCGAAGCGCCGCTGCGGATCGAGTGCTTCGACATCTCGCACCTCGGTGGCACCAATGTCGTGGCCTCGATGGTGGTGTTCGAAGACGGACTCCCGCGAAAAGACCAGTACCGCTCCTTCAACATCCCCGAGACCACCGACGACACCGATTCGATGTATCAGGTGCTGCGTCGACGGCTCGCCTACCTCGACCGCCCCGAAGAGACGACGCCCGAGGAGCAGCTCGCAGAAGGAGCCCTCTCCGAGGAGGTCGTCGGCGAGGTCAAGCGCAAGCCGCGATTCGCGTACCCGCCGCAGCTGCTGCTGGTCGACGGTGGCCAACCCCAGGTCGAGGCCGCCGCTCGCGCACTCCGCGATGCGGGTCACACCGAGATCGCCGTCTGCGGCATCGCGAAGCGGTTGGAGGAGATCTGGCTGCCAGGCGAAGACTTCCCGGTGATCCTCCCTCGCACGAGCGAATCGCTGTACCTGCTGCAGCGGCTTCGCGACGAGGCGCACAGGTTCGCCATCACACACCAGCGCAAGCGTCGCAAGGGAGGCATCACGACGGTCCTCGCCGAGGTCCCCGGGCTGGGAGCCTCGCGAATCAAGGTGCTGCTCAAGCACTTCGGTTCGGTCACTGCCCTCAAGGCCGCCGATCCCGGCGAGATCGAGCAGGTGCCCGGCATCGGTCCCGTGCTCGCACGGAACATCCACGGGCACCTGTCCACGCGATAGCGCGCAGTCGCTAGGCTTGAGGTCGGCGGGGGAGAAGGAGCAACCATGGCTGACGGGGACAAAGGCGAGTTCCTCATCGTCACGGGCATGTCGGGCGCAGGACGCACGACGGTCGCCAACGCACTCGAGGATCTCGGCTGGTACGTCGTCGACAATCTGCCTCCGCAGATTCTTCGCCCGCTGCTCGACCTCACCGACATGGGCGGCACGTCGCTGCCGAAGATCGCTGCGGTGGTCGATGTTCGCGGACGCAACCTGTTCGACGACTTTCCCGGTGTGACTCGCGCACTGCGCTCTCGCGGCGCCATCCGCGTCCTCTTCCTCGACGCGTCCGATGACGTGCTCGTCCGACGCTTCGAAGCGGTTCGCCGGCCGCACCCCCTGCAGGACGACGGTACGCTGCTCGACGGCATCCGCGTCGAGCGGTCGAAGCTCGCCCCCATTCGCGAGGCCGCCGATCTCGTGATCGACACCTCGTCACTCAACATCCACCAGCTCGCCACTCAGGTGTCCGAGCTGTTCGCCGAGGAGGGCGCGGCCCGACACCGGGTGACCCTGATGAGCTTCGGTTTCAAGTACGGTCTGCCCACCGATGTCGACCTCGTCGCAGACATGCGGTTCCTCCCGAACCCGTTCTGGAACGAAGAGCTGCGCGGACTCACCGGGAAGGACGAGCGGGTGCGCGAGTACGTGCTGTCCCGTCAGGGTGCCGCCGAGTTCCTCGACGCGTACGCGGCGGCGCTGACGCCGGTGCTCGAGGGATACCAGCGCGAGAACAAGAGCCATTCCACTGTCGCGATCGGATGCACGGGCGGCAAACACCGTTCCGTCGCGATGGCCGAGGAGCTGGCGCGCCGCCTGGCCGCCGTGCCCGGTGTGGCCGTCAACGTGCGGCACCGGGACCTCGGCCGGGAGTGAGACCGGCGTCCGTCCGAGTAAGCTGGAGGTTTGCGTCGCGATCCGGCGCGTGAGCGTGAAGGAGTGTCGTGGCACTAACCACCGACGTCAAGGCTGAGCTTGTCAGCATCCGCAATGCACCCCCCACGGTGCGCGTCGCGGAGGTCACATCGATCCTCCGGTTCGCCGGTGGGCTGCACTCGATCGCCGGCCGGGTCGCCGTCGAGGCCGAGGTGGATGCCGAAGTGCTCGCCCAGCGGGTTGCCCGCGACCTGGCCGAGATCTACGGCGTCCGTCCGGAGATCGCTCAGGTGCAGTCGAGCAGTGCGAACGACGGTGCGCGATGGGCGGTCAGGGTGATCGCAGCAGGCGAGACTCTCGCTCGTCAGACAGGGCTGCTCGATCAGCGCCGACGGCCCGTGCGCGGCCTCCCCAACCGTCTCACAACGGGATCCCGAGCCGAGATCGCGGGTCTGTGGCGGGGGGCGTTCCTCGCCGCCGGCACCCTCAGTGAGCCGGGTCGCTCCGCGATGCTCGAGGTCTCCTGCCCGACATCCGAGGCGGCGATGGCGCTCGTCGGCGCCGCACATCGTCTGGGCGTCGCGGCCAAGGCTCGCGAGGTGCGTGGCATGCCGCGAGTCGTCGTGCGCGAAGGTGAGGCGATCCGCACGGTGCTGAGCGAGATGGGCGCGCAGAAGACCGCGGTCGCCTGGGAGGAGATGCGGCAGCGCCGCGAGGTGCGCGCCGGCGTCAACCGTCTCGTGAACTTCGATGACGCGAACCTCCGTCGGTCCGCGCAGGCCGCTGTCGCCGCGTGCGCGCGCGTCGAGCGCGCCCTCGAGATCCTTGCGGATGACGTACCCGACCACCTCAAGGTGGCCGGTGAGCTGCGCCTCGCACACCGAGATGCAAGCCTCGACGAGCTCGGACACCATGCGGATCCGCCCATGACGAAAGACGCGGTCGCTGGTCGCATCCGCCGCCTCCTGGCGATGGCCGACAAGCGCGCGCAGCAGGACGGGATCCCCGGGACCGAGGCCGCGGTCCCGGCCGGGCTCGACGTCTGACACATCGGAGAACGGAGCGAGGCGGCCCCTGTCAAGGGGTCGCCTCGCTTCGTCATCTGGGGGAAGGATCAGGGGTGACGATGCGTTGTCGTCACTAGGATGAGTTACGTCCGCTCCGCACCGCACTTCGGTGGCGCGGAGGATCGGCAGGCGCCGCGGCGCGGCGCGGATTGGATGAAAGCGACATGGCGACCTATACGCTCCCCGACCTTCCCTACGACTTCGCAGCCCTCGAGCCGCACATCAGCGGCAAGATCATGGAGCTGCACCATGACAAGCACCACGCGACCTACGTCGCCGGCGCCAACACCGCCCTCGAGCAGCTCGCCGAGGCGCGCGACAGCGGCAACCTGGCGAACGTGAACAAGCTCGAGAAGGACCTCGCGTTCAACCTCGGCGGTCACGTCAACCACTCCATCTTCTGGACGAACCTCTCGCCGACCGGCGGCGGACAGCCCGAGGGCGAGCTCAAGGCAGCCATCGACGAGTTCTTCGGCTCGTTCGAGAAGTTCCAGGCGCACTTCACCGCGAACGCCCTCGGAATCCAGGGCTCCGGATGGTCTGTCCTCAGCTGGGACTCGATCGGCCAGCGCCTGATCATCCAGCAGCTCTTCGACCAGCAGTCGAACACGGCGCAGGGCACCGTCCCGCTGTTCCAGCTCGACATGTGGGAGCACGCCTTCTACCTCGACTACCTCAACGTCAAGGCCGACTATGTGAAGGCCGCATGGAACATCGCCAACTGGGAGAACGTCGCCCAGCGCTTCGAGGTCGCCCGCGAGAAGACGAACGGCCTGCTGGTACTGTCGTAATCGGGTCGCGTCCCGACGGGCAGGGTCTCGTCGGGACGCCATCTCAGCCAAAAACCCCCGCGCACCGCGCACGCACGATTGCTGCGCACAGCGCACGAGAAACAGGGAGACCTGAGTGTCTGTCAAGATCGGTATCAACGGCTTCGGCCGTATCGGACGCAACTACTTCCGCGCGGCTCTCGCGCAGGGAGCTGACATCGAGATCGTCGCTGTCAACGACCTCACCGACAACAAGACCCTTGCCCACCTTCTGAAGTACGACTCGGTGGGCGGCGTTCTCGACGCTGACATCAGCTACGACGACGAGAGCATCACGGTCAACGGCAAGGCCATCAAGGCGTTCGCGGAGCGCGACCCCGCCGGCCTGCCGTGGGGCGAGCTGGGTGTCGACATCGTCATCGAGTCGACCGGGTTCTTCACCAAGGCAGAGCTTGCCAAGAAGCACATCGAGGCAGGGGCCAAGAAGGTCCTCATCTCGGCTCCGGGCACGGGCGTCGACGGCACGTTCGTCATGGGCGTGAACGAGGACACGTACAACCCGGAGACGGATCACATCATCTCCAACGCCTCCTGCACGACCAACTGCCTGGCCCCGCTGGCGCAGGTCTTCAACGACGCGTTCGGCATCGACCGCGGCTTCATGATGACTGCACACGCCTACACGGCGGACCAGAACCTGCAGGACGGCCCGCACAGCGACCTCCGTCGTGCACGCGCTGCCGCGATCAACATCACCCCGGCGTCGACCGGCGCAGCCAAGGCGATCGGCGAGGTTCTGCCCGAGCTCCAGGGCAAGCTGAGCGGCTCGTCGTACCGCGTCCCGGTTCCCACCGGCTCGATCGTCGACCTCACGCTGATCACCGACCGCGAGAACCTCACGGTCGACGAGGTCAACGAGGCCTACAAGAAGGCTGCTGCCGACGGTCGCCTCGCCGGCTTCCTGCAGTACAACGAAGACCAGATCGTCTCGAGCGACATCGTGCACAACCCGCACTCGTCGATCTTCGACGCCACGCTGACCAACGTCAGCGGCAACCTGGTCAAGGTCTCCAGCTGGTACGACAACGAGTGGGGTTACTCCAACCGCCTCGTCGACCTGACCGAGTACGTGGCAGAGCGTCTCTGAGACACCTCCCATGACTCTGCGCACCCTGGAATCACTGGGTTCGCTCGAGGGCAAGCGCGTCATCGTCCGTTGTGATCTCAACGTCCCCTTGCGGGATGGGATCATCACGGACGATGGCCGTGTCCGCGCCTCGTTGCCGACCCTCAACGCACTGATCAACGCGGGCGCCCGCGTGGTCGTGTGCTCGCACCTCGGCCGCCCTGACGGTGCGCCCGACCCGCAGTACAGCCTCGCGCCGGTCGCCCAGCGTCTGTCCGAGCTGCTCGGCACGCCGGTCGCGTTCGCTCGCGACACCGTGGGCGAGTCGGCGCAGGAAGCCGTGGCCTCGCTGGAGGACGGCGGCATCGTCGTCATCGAGAACCTGCGGTTCAACCCGGGGGAGACCTCGAAGGACGACGCCGAGCGCGGCGCCTTCGCGGCTCAGCTCGCAGAGCTCGGAGACGTCCTCGTCTCCGACGGCTTCGGTGTCGTGCACCGCAAGCAGGCGAGTGTCTACGACCTCGCCGAGCTGCTGCCGTCGGCTGCCGGTCTGCTCATCGCAGCCGAGCTCGACGTGCTCGACCGTCTCACCGAGAACCCCGAGCGCCCCTACGCGGTCGTGCTCGGCGGTTCGAAGGTCAGCGACAAGCTCGGGGTCATCTCGCATCTGCTGCCGCGCGTGGATCGCATCCTCGTCGGCGGCGGCATGCTGTTCACGTTCCTGAAGGCGCAGGGCCACGCGGTGGCATCCAGCCTCCTCGAAGAAGACCAGCTCGAGACGGTTCGCGGCTACATCGCCGAGGCCGAGAAGCGCGGTGTGGAGCTCGTGCTCCCGACCGATGTCGTCGTCGCATCCTCGTTCTCCGCTGATGCGGAGCACGAGGTCACCGCCGCCGATGCCATCGAGAGCACTGCATTCGGCTCCTCCGGCATCGGTCTGGACATCGGCCCGGAGACGGCTGCTCGGTTCGCGGACGTCATCCGCGGATCGAAGACGGTGTTCTGGAATGGTCCGATGGGCGTGTTCGAGTTCCCCGCCTTCGCCGGCGGAACCAAGGCCGTCGCTCAGGCGCTCACCGAGGTCGACGGACTCAGCGTCGTCGGCGGCGGTGACTCGGCTGCTGCGGTGCGCCAGCTCGGCTTCACCGACGATCAGTTCGGTCATATCTCGACCGGTGGCGGCGCCAGCCTCGAGTTCCTCGAGGGCAAGAAACTACCCGGCCTGGAGGTGCTCGGATGGGTGTGAACACCCGTACCCCGCTGATCGCGGGAAACTGGAAGATGAATCTCGACCACCTGCAGGCGGTCGCCTTCGTGCAGAAGCTGCACTGGACGCTCAAGGACGCCAAGCACGAGGACGGCTCGGTCGAGGTCGCGGTCTTCCCGCCCTTCACCGACATCCGCAGCGTGCAGACGCTGATCGACGCCGACAAGATCCCGTTCGCCCTCGGCGCGCAGGACCTCTCGGCTCACGATTCGGGTGCCTACACCGGTGAGATCTCGGGCGCATTCCTCGCGAAGCTCGACGCGAAGTACGTGATCATCGGTCACTCCGAGCGTCGCGAGTACCACGCGGAATCGGACGAGGTCGTGGCGGCCAAGACGAAGGCGGCTCTGAAGCACGGCCTCTCGCCGGTCATCTGCGTCGGTGAGACGGCCGAGGACCTCGAGAAGTTCGGCGCCAGCGCGGTGCCCTCGGGCCAGCTCGAGACTGCCCTGCAGGGGCTGTCAAAGGATGCCGACATCGTGGTGGCGTACGAGCCGGTCTGGGCCATCGGCTCGGGCCAGGCGGCGACGCCCCAGCAGGCGCAGGATGTCTGCGCCGCGTTGCGCGCGGTGATCGCCAAGGTCCTCGGTGACGACGCTGCGGCGCGCACCCGGATCCTGTACGGCGGATCGGTCAAGGCGGCCAACATCGCCAGCTTCATGCGTGAGCCTGATGTCGATGGTGCACTCGTCGGAGGCGCAAGCCTCGTGGTCGACGAGTTCGCCGCGATCATCCGCTTCGAGAAGCACGTCGGCGTATGAGTGTGCGGCGGGGCTGAGGCCCCGCCGCACCGTATACTTGACCGTTACCGGGGCAATCCTGCCCCAGCGAAAGGCTCTTCCTCGTGGAAATTCTCGAGTTCGTCCTGCAGGTGGTGCTGGGTATAACCAGCGTCCTGCTGACTCTCCTCATCCTCCTCCACAAGGGTCGCGGCGGCGGCCTGTCCGACATGTTCGGTGGGGGAATGACGTCGGCTGTCGGCTCGTCGGGCCTCGCTGAGCGCAATCTCAATCGCTTCACGGTGATCCTCGCTCTCGCGTGGTTCGTGTCGATCGTGGCGCTCGGTCTCATCACGAAGTTCGAGGTGATCTGATGGCTACCGGCGGCAACGCGATCCGAGGAACCCGAGTGGGTTCCGGCCCCATGGGCGAGCAGGACCACGGCTACCACGCAGACCGCATCGCGGTCTCGTACTGGGACGGCCTCGGCAACGAGACGGTCCGCTACTTCGCCGCGGGGCTCCCCGAGGAGGAGATCCCCGAGACGATCGACCACCCGCAGTCGGGACTCCCGGCCGGTCGCGACAAGGAGAATCCTCCTGCGCTCGCGAAGACCGAGCCGTACAAGACCCACCTCGCCTATGTGAAAGAACGTCGTACCGACGAGGAAGCCGTACAGCTCCTCGAAGACGCTCTGACCCAGCTGCGCGAGCGTCGAGGGCAGTGACCTCGATGTGACGGAGAAGAGGCCGCTGCGATTGGATCGCAGCGGCCTCTTCTGTGTCAGGCGTCGACTCAGCGGCACCCGTATGCGGCGTCGATGTAGGACTGCGGCGGGTATCCATAGGCCCAGACCCCGTTGGCGTCGTCGGTGAAGCCCATGCTGATCGCCCATGCGGTCGCCCACTTCTCGATGCTGTCCTGAGTCGACGAGTCGTACATGTCTTCGCACTTCACACTGATCGCATGGCCGACCTCGTGCGCGACCAGGGCCTTGCTGCGTTCGTCCGGCCACTGCTCGGCCACAGAATTCGACAGCTCTATCGACGCTCGGTCGGGATCGTCCCACCACCAGCGCGTGAGGCCCCCCATGCTGCCGTTGTACCCGGCGTTGTTGACGATCTGATTCCAGTCGAACTCGAGCAGCACGCCGGGAGCCAGGGAGCGCGCGAAGGCCTCGATCTCGAGCCTCGCCCCCTGCAGCGGACCTGCCTTCTCGGCGAGCTCGACCTGTTCGGTCGCCACCACCTGGGCAGCAGCATCCTGCAAGGTGGTCAGCGCGGCGGGCGTGGAGTCGTCGAGAAGGGTCGCGGCGGATGCTGCTGCAGCCGCATCTCGCAGCGCGATCACGGCGTCGTTCTTCGCGGACAGATGCGCGGCCTCGAAAGCGGGCACGGCCTCGGCCGCGGAGGCGAGAAGCGAGAGTCCCGCGTCGCTCACACCGGTCTGGGCGGCTCCCACCGACGGCGCCGCATCGTCGAGCGCATCGGCGAGGCCCTCGAGACCGCGGGTGTGATCGATGAGCTGGCTGCGCACTGCGAACAGCTCCCAGAACGCAGCGGGCTTCGATCCGGCGATCGGGAGCCGCTGATCGACGAGATCCTGTGCCGGGCCGGCGGTGTCCTCGGCATCCGTCACTGCAAGCGACACGGCTTCCCTGGTGGCGGGGTCCGCCAGAACGCCGGTGTCGGCCTGTGCGAGCTGAGCCGCGATCGCGGCCGTCGAAGCGAGCGCAGCGAGCTCCTGTCGCACGGAGTCACTCGTGCGGGAGGTCTCGGCCAGGGCGGTGTCGAACTCCCCACGTGCCTCGTCGTAGCCGAGACTCGCCGTGAGCTGCAGCGCTCCGACGGCCACCACTGCGACGAGCGTGGCAACCGCACCCAGTAAGAGCGGCGTCCGCGGTCTGCGGGCAGTCTCTGCGCCGATCCGCGTGCTGGAGAAGTGCGCAGGGAGCGCGTGCTCACCGCGAGCGGAACTCGTCACGTCTCCAGAAGTGGTCATGCGAGGGGACCTCCGCGGGCGCCTGCGTACGTGGAATACTGCGCGGCTGTTCAGTCGACGCTACGTCGTCACCACACTAGTCACCGATCGGCCAAATCCTCGGGAAAACGAAAGGCCCCCGCATCGCGGGGGCCTTTCCTGTGGAGGGGCTGACGAGAATCGAACTCGCATCATCTGTTTGGAAGACAGAGGCTTTACCACTAAGCTACAGCCCCACTGCGGCGACGTTCCGTGAGGAACTGTGCCGACTCAACGATCATAGCGGACTCTCGGAGGTGCTCATGTCCGTTAGACTCGGTGGGGCTGAATCTGCGTGCAGATTCCCCGGGGCGTAGCTCAGTTTGGTAGAGCGCCCGCTTTGGGAGCGGGAGGTCGCAGGTTCAACTCCTGTCGCCCCGACACGGCTCGAACGGCCTGACAGCCGCGATTCAGCGCGGAAACCACAAGGAGAACACACCAGCATGGCGAACAGCACCGTCGAGAAGCTCACCCCGACCCGGGTCAAGCTCAGCATCACGGTCACCCCTGACGACCTCAAGCCCAGCATCTCGCACGCCTACGAGCACATCGCTCAGGACGTCCAGATCCCCGGCTTCCGCAAGGGCAAGGTCCCGGCCCCGATCATCGATCAGCGCATCGGACGCGGCGCCGTCATCGAGCACGCGGTCAACGAGGGCCTCGACAAGTTCTTCCGCGAGGCATCTGCCGAGCACAAGCTGCGCATCGTCGGCCGTCCGGCCGCAGAGATCACGCAGTGGCCGAACGAGAAGGACTTCTCGGGCGATCTGCTCGTCGACATCGAGGTGGACGTCCGTCCCGAGATCGAGGTCCCGGCATACGACGGCATCACCCTGACGGTCGACGCCGTCGAGGCCGACGAGGCCGCACTCGATGAGGAGATCGAGAAGCTCCGTGCCCGGTTCGGCACGCTCGTTCCCGTCGACCGTCCCGCGGCCAAGGGCGACTTCGTCGAGCTCGACCTCGTCGCCACGATCGACGGCGCCGAGATCGACCGTGCCGAGGGCGTTTCGTACGAGGTCGGCTCGGGCGAGCTGCTCGAGGGCATCGACGACGCGATCGAGTCGCTCACCGCAGGGGAGGACACGACGTTCCGTTCCGCTCTCGTGGGCGGCGACCACGCCGGCTCCGAGGCCGAGGTCTCGGTCAGCGTCAAGGCAGTCAAGGAGCGCGAGCTCCCCGAGGCCGACGATGACTTCGCGCAGATCGCCAGCGAGTTCGACACGATCGCCGAGCTTCGCGCGAGCCTCGCCGAGCGCGTCGCCCAGCAGGGCGTCTTCACGCAGGGGTCGGCCGCGCGCGACAAGCTCGTCGAGACGCTGCTCGAGCAGATCGAGATCCCGGTCCCGCCGCAGCTCATCGAAGACGAGGTGCACAACCACCTCGAGGGCGAGAACCGTCTCGAAGACGACGTGCACCGCGCAGAGGTGACCGAAGCGAGCGAGAAGCAGTTCCGCACGCAGGTTCTGCTCGACACGATCGCGGAGCAGGCTGACGTGCAGGTCTCGCAGGAGGAGCTCTCGCAGTACCTCATCCAGTCGGCGTCGCAGTACGGCATGGCGCCGCAGGAGTTCGTCGAGGCGCTGCAGTCCTCGAACCAGCTGCCGGCGCTCGTCGGCGAGGTCGCCCGTAACAAGGCTCTCGCGATCGCGCTCGGCAAGGTCAAGGTCGTCGACACGAACGGCAAGACCGTCGATCTGTCGGACTTCGTCGTGACGGATGACGAGGTCGAGGCTGAGTCCGAGGCTGCTGCTGACGAGAAGCCCGCGAAGAAGCCGGCTGCGAAGAAGGCCGCTGCGAAGAAGGCCGACGACGCCGAGGCGGCTGAGAAGCCCGCCGCGAAGAAGCCGGCTGCCAAGAAGGCTCCGGCCAAGAAGGCAGCCGACAAGGCTGAGTGATCGAACACGATCTCGATGAGAGGGGCGGATGCTGCGGCATCCGCCCCTTTCTCGTGAATGGAGTGAGCAGATGACCGAGGAGACCATGAAGACCTGGGAAGAGCGCGTCGACGAGGTGTGGGACGACGCGACCGGTGAAGAGGTCGGGGACGACACGATCGCGAGGATCGACGCTCTCGCCGCCGAGCGGGGGAGTGACGATGCGCGCGCCGAGTTCGAACGCGCCGGTGCGCGGGACTCCGCGGGGCGGCCCGCCGAGGCGGTGGAGCTGTACAGACGCGCTCTCGCACTGGGTCTCGACGACGAGCATCGTCCCCAGTGCGTCATCCAGCTGGCGAGCTCGCTGCGCAACCTCGGAGAGTACGACGATGCCCTCGCCGTGATCCGCGCGGAGGAGGAGGTGTCGGGCGACGGCCCCTACCGGGACGCCGTCGCGACGGTGCACGCGCTGATCCTCGCGAGCGCGGGGCGCCCGGCGCAGGGCCTCTCGGTCGCGCTGCTCGCACTCGTGCCGCACCTGCCCCGGTACCACCGCTCGATGACTGCCTACGCCCACGAGATCGCCGAACTCGACGGCTGATATGCCGACGGCGAACACGGCCTGAGCGCTGCGTTGTCGCCGGTAGATTCGAATCACTGAAACACGGAATCAGGAGCTGACATGGCTGCAGAACCCCTCCTCGCTACGAGCGTCTTCGACCGACTGTTGAAGGACCGCATCATCTGGCTGGGATCGGAGGTGCGCGACGACAATGCGAACGAGATCTGCGCGAAGATCCTCCTTCTCGCCGCAGAGGACTCCGAGAAGGACATCTACCTCTACATCAACTCGCCCGGTGGATCGATCACCGCGGGCATGGCGATCTATGACACGATGCAGTTCGTTCCGAACGACATCGTCACGGTCGGGATCGGCATGGCCGCGTCGATGGGTCAGCTGCTGCTGACCGCGGGCACCAAGGGCAAGCGCTACATCACGCCCAACGCCCGGGTGCTGCTGCACCAGCCGCACGGTGGCTTCGGCGGAACGTCGAGCGACATCCAGACGCAGGCGCAGCTGATCACGTCGATGAAGAACCGCCTCGCCGAGATCACGGCCGCTCAGACCGGCAAGTCGGTCGAGCAGATCAACGAAGACGGCGACCGCGACCGCTGGTTCACCGCCGACGAGGCGCTCGAGTACGGCTTCGTCGATCACATCCGCGACTCGGCCACCGACGTCATCGGTGGCGGCGGAACCGACCAGGACATCAAGTAACGGAAAGCGAAAGGACTCTCATGTACGCACCCACCTTCCGCTCTGCCGGCGACCTTCCCTCCAGCCGCTACGTGCTGCCTCAGTTCGAGGAGCGCACGGCATACGGCTTCAAGCGCCAGGACCCCTACAACAAGCTGTTCGAAGATCGCGTGATCTTCCTCGGCGTCCAGGTCGACGACGCGTCGGCTGACGACGTGATGGCGCAGCTCCTCGTTCTCGAGAGCCAGGACTCCGAGCGCGACATCACGATGTACATCAACTCGCCCGGTGGCTCGTTCACCGCGATGACGGCGATCTACGACACGATGCAGTACGTCGCCCCGCAGATCCAGACCGTGGTGCTCGGCCAGGCGGCTTCGGCTGCATCTGTCCTGCTCGCCGGCGGCCACCCGGGCAAGCGCCTGGCCCTGCCCAACGCCCGTGTGCTCATGCACCAGCCGGCCATGGGCGAGGCCGGTCACGGCCAGGCATCCGACATCGAGATCCAGGCGGCGGAGATCCTCCGCATGCGCACGTGGCTCGAAGAGACGATGGCGCGCCACACCGGCAAGCCCGTCGAGCAGGTGAACCGCGACATCGATCGCGACAAGATCCTCTCGGCTGCCGAGGCGCTGGAGTACGGCATCGTCGACCAGGTGCTGACCTCGCGCAAGCGCGCCTAGGCGCTCGGTTCAGAAAGGACGTCGACCCTCGGGTCGGCGTCCTTTCTGCGTTTCCGGCAGATGTGCGGATGGTCTCGCTGCGCTGCTCATATGAGCGGATGCGTGCGCGAAAGCCGGGAGGCGCGTATCCTGGGGACAGAGGAGGATGCTGTGGACGAAGAGCTGACGATGGTCCGCGTCGCCGAGTTGTACTACGACGAGGAGAAGACGCAGGACGAGATCGGAGCGCTTCTGGGGCTCTCCCGGTGGAAGGTCGGTCGACTGCTGATCCAGGCGCGTGAGCGTGGAATCGTGCGGATCGAGATCATCCATCCCCGTGCACGTCGGCTCGGACTCGAGCGCCAGCTCGTCGATCTGCACGGCCTCGCCGCCGCGGTCGTCGTGCCCGCGCCCGACGGCGACGACGGCACGCTCGAGCGCGTCGCCCAGGCGGCAGCCGACTACCTCACCGCGATGCGCCCCGTGCCTCGAACGCTCGGAGTGAGCTGGGGGCGAACGTTGCGGGCTGTGGCCGAGGCGCTGCCCGACGGGTGGGCCACCGGGGTCACGGTGGTGCAGCTGAACGGGGGAGTGAGCCTGAACCGGCGGTCCGGCGGCGCCGCGGGACTCGCGGTCACGATCGCTCAGCGTGCCTCGGGTCAGGTATCGCTGCTTCCGAGTCCCGCGATCCTCGAACGTGTCGAGACCAAGCAGGCGATCGAGTCGGACCGCACCGTCGCGGCTGTGCTCGAAGAGGCAGCCGAAGCGCAGGCCTTCCTCTTCACGGCGGGGCCGTGCGATGCCAGCTCCGCGCACGTCGAGAACGGCTATCTGTCGGCGTCGGACGTCGAGGAACTCGCCCGCCGCGGTGCCGTGGGCGATGTCCTCGGACGCTATATCGATGCCGACGGCAACATCGTCGACCCGCAGCTCGATGCGCGGACCGTCGGGGTGGACCTCGGACGCCTTCGAGGTGCGAGTCGAGCTGTCTTCGTGACAGCCGGCGACGCGAAGCATGACATCGCGCGCACGGTCGTGACCAGCGGCCTGTGCAGCGTGTTGGTGACAGATGAGAACACAGCACGAGCATTGTTGGAGGAACGATGACGACTCAAGAACTCAGCCGCAGATCGGCGGTGGACGTTCTCGGCGGTGAGCCGGATGACGCCACTCTCCGCCGGTTCCTGCACGGACTCCCCGGCGTCGATGCCACGGGTCTCGAGCAGCGCGCTGCCGGCCTCGGCACGCGTTCGATCAAGACCACGTCGAAGGCCTGGGCACTCGACACGATCATCAGACTGATCGACCTCACCACGCTCGAGGGTTCCGACACACCCGGCAAGGTGCGCTCGCTCGTCGCCAAGGCCAAGAACCCGGACGCCGCGGACCCGTCGACCCCGAAGGTCGCTGCCGTCTGCGTGTACGGCGACATGGTCGGCGACGCCGTCGACGCCCTCGGCGCTCTGCACGGCGACCCGGACGACGGACTCATCTCGGTCGCAGCGGTCGCCACCGCGTTCCCGAGCGGGCGGTCATCTCTGGCCATCAAGCTGGCCGACACCGCCGAAGCGGTCGCCGCGGGCGCAGATGAGATCGACATGGTCATCGATCGAGGAGCCTTCCTCTCGGGCCGCTATGGACTCGTGTACGACCAGATCGCACAGGTGAAGGAGGCGTGCCGCCGTGCGGATGGGTCGTCTGCCTCTCTCAAGGTGATTCTCGAGACCGGCGAACTGAACACCTACGACAACATCAAGCGTGCATCGTGGCTCGGCATCCTCGCCGGAGGCGACTTCATCAAGACGTCCACCGGAAAGGTGCAGCCGGCGGCGACGCTGCCCACCACGCTGCTCATGCTCGAGACGGTTCGCGACTGGTACCGCGGCACGGGGGAGCGCATCGGCGTGAAGCCCGCCGGCGGCATCCGTTCTTCGAAGGACGCCGTGAAGTACCTCGTCACGGTCGCCGAGACCGTGGGCGAGGAATGGCTCCAGCCACACCTCTTCCGCTTCGGCGCCTCGAGCCTGCTCAACGATGTGCTGCTGCAGCGCCAGAAGCTCACCACCGGCCACTACTCCGGCCCTGACTACGTCACGATCGACTAGGAGCCCGCATATGTCATTCCTGGAATACGCTCCGGCACCGGAGTCGAAGGCCGTTCTCAACCTCAAGGACAGCTACGGCCTCTTCATCGACGGCGAATTCGTCGACGGCTCCGGCCCCGGCTTCACCACGATCTCCCCGGCCGATGAGACCCGCATCGCTGAGATCGCGACGGCCGATGACGGCGACATCGACCGCGCGGTCGCCGCCGCACGTCGGGCCTACGAGAAGACCTGGTCGAAGATGAGCGGTCGCGATCGGGGCAAGTACCTCTTCCGCATCGCGCGCCTCGTGCAGGAGCGGGCTCGCGAGCTCGCCGTCGCCGAGAGCCTCGACAACGGCAAACCGATCAAGGAGAGTCGCGATGTCGACGTGCCCCTGGTCGCCTCCTGGTTCTTCTATTACGCGGGATGGGCCGACAAGCTCGACTACGCGGGACTCGGCGCAGACCCGCGCGCGCTCGGTGTCGCGGGGCAGATCATCCCGTGGAACTTCCCGCTGCTCATGCTCGCGTGGAAGCTCGCTCCTGCGCTCGCGGCAGGCAACACCGTCGTTCTCAAGCCCGCCGAGACCACGCCTCTGACGGCGCTGATCTTCGCCGAGATCCTGCAGCAGGCCGATCTGCCGCCCGGAGTCGTCAACATCGTCACGGGGGCCGGTGCCACCGGCGCCACGCTCGTGCGCCATCCCGACGTCGACAAGGTGGCCTTCACGGGCTCGACCGGCGTGGGGCGCGACATCGCCCGTGCCGTGGCCGGCACCGACAAGAAGCTCACACTCGAACTGGGCGGCAAGGCGGCGAACATCGTGTTCGACGACGCTCCCATCGACCAGGCCATCGAGGGGATCGTCAACGGCATCTTCTTCAACCAGGGACACGTGTGCTGCGCAGGCAGCCGGCTGCTCGTGCAGGAGTCGATCCATGACGAGGTCATCGATCGTCTGAAGAGCCGCCTGTCGACCCTGCGTCTCGGGGATCCGCTCGACAAGAACACCGACATCGGCGCGATCAACTCGGCGGCGCAGCTGGCCCGGATCCGCGAGCTCAGCGACATCGGCGAGGCCGAGGGAGCAGAGCGCTGGACTGCGGACTGCGCGATCCCTGACAAGGGTTTCTGGTTCGCCCCGACGATCTTCACGGGCGTCGAGGCATCTCATCGCATCGCTCGCGATGAGGTCTTCGGTCCTGTCCTGTCGGTGCTCACGTTCCGAACGCCCGCCGAGGCGGTTGCGAAGGCGAACAACACACCGTACGGCCTCTCCGCCGGCATCTGGTCAGATAAGGGATCGCGCATTCTCGCTGTCGCCGATCGGCTCCGAGCCGGCGTGATCTGGGCCAACACCTTCAATCGATTCGACCCGTCGAGCCCGTTCGGCGGCTACAAGGAGTCCGGATACGGCCGCGAAGGCGGACGTCAGGGACTCACTGCGTACCTCAAGGGGGCCTCCGCATGAGCAAGCGACTCAGTGTGCCGAAGACGTACAAGCTGGCGATCGGCGGCGCCTTCCCGCGCAGCGAATCCGGCCGCACGTACGAGGTGCTCTCGGCGAAGGGATCGTTCCTCGCGAATGCGGCCCAGGCATCTCGCAAGGATGCGCGGGACGCGGTCGTCGCCGCCCGCGCCGCAGTGAAGGGCTGGTCAGGAGCCACTGCGTACAACCGCGGGCAGGTGCTCTACCGTGTGGCAGAGGTGCTCGAGGGCCGCCGTGCGCAGTTCATCGACGAGATCGCCGCACAGGAGGGCGTGTCGGCGGGGGCCGCCGCCTCGCAGGTGGACGAGGCCATCGATCTCTGGGTCTGGTACGCGGGCTGGTGCGACAAGTACGCGCAGGTCGCAGGAAACGCCAACCCGGTGTCAGGGCCGTACTTCAACATCTCCGTTCCGGAGCCCACCGGAGTCGTCGCGATCGTCGCGCCTCAGGATTCCGCGCTCGTCGGACTCGTGTCGGTCGTGGCACCGGCGTTGGTGGCCGGCAACGCGGTGGTCGTGATCGCGAGTGAGAGGTTCCCGCTGTCGGCGATCAGTCTCGCCGAAGTGCTGGCGACGAGCGACGTGCCTGGCGGCGTCGTCAACGTGCTCACGGGATCGCCGGCCGAGATGGCCCCGTGGCTCGCTTCGCACCAGGACGTCAACGCGCTCGACCTCGCCGGAGCCGGCGACCTCGAATGGGTCGACCTGCAGATCTCTGCGGCCGAGACGCTGAAGCGCGTGCTCGCGCCCGGCGAGGTCACGGCATCGCCGGAGCGCATCACCGCGTTCACAGAGTTGAAGACGGTCTGGCACACCAAGAGCATGGTCTGATTCGCCGCTCTGAGGGCCCGCCCGCGTCGTTCGGGGCGGGCCCTCTGCGCGAGTCGATACGGACTCGAGATGTCTGCGACGCGCCAATGCGTCCCGGTGTCGGATGCACCGGTTAGGCTCAGTAGACGATCTCTGGATCCCCCCTAGGAGGACGCGCATGGCCCGTATCGGTGAAAGCGCTGACCTGTTCAAGTGCTCGTTCTGCGGAAAGAGCCAGAAGCAGGTGCAGCAGCTCATCGCTGGCCCCGGTGTGTACATCTGCGACGAATGCGTCGAGCTGTGCAACGAGATCATCGAGGAGCGGATGGCCGAGTCCTCCGCCGAGGGGAGCGCCGACTTCGAGCTGCCCAAGCCCCGCGAGATCTTCTCGTTCCTCGAGGAGTACGTCGTCGGGCAGGAGCCGGCAAAGAAGGCGTTGGCCGTCGCCGTCTACAACCACTACAAGCGCATCCGTGCACACGGCACGCTGCAGACGGCCGAGCAGAAGGCCGAGAGCGTCGAGATCGCGAAGAGCAACATCCTGCTCATCGGACCGACCGGCTGCGGCAAGACCTACCTGGCTCAGACGCTCGCGAAGCGCCTCAACGTGCCCTTCGCGGTCGCAGACGCCACGGCTCTCACCGAGGCCGGGTACGTCGGCGAAGACGTCGAGAACATCCTCCTCAAGCTCATCCAGGCCGCGGATTACGACGTCAAGCGCGCTGAGCAGGGCATCATCTACATCGACGAGGTCGACAAGATCGCCCGCAAGGCCGAGAACCCGTCGATCACCCGTGACGTCTCGGGCGAGGGCGTGCAGCAGGCGCTGCTCAAGATCATCGAGGGCACGGTCGCATCGGTACCGCCGCAGGGCGGACGCAAGCACCCGCACCAGGAGTTCCTGCAGATCGACACCTCGAACGTGCTGTTCATCGTCGCCGGTGCATTCGCGGGACTGGAAGACATCGTGTCGGCGCGCGTCGGCAAGCACGGCATCGGCTTCGGCGCTCCGCTGCACGACAAGGGCAAGGATCTCGACCTGTTCAGCGAGGTCCTGCCCGAGGACCTCCACAAATTCGGCCTCATCCCCGAGTTCATCGGGCGTCTGCCCGTGGTGACGTCGGTCTCGCCGCTCGATCAGGATGCCCTCATCGACATCCTCACCGGCCCGCGCAACGCCCTCGTGAAGCAGTACCAGCGCATGTTCGAACTCGATGGCGTGCAGCTGGAGTTCGAAGAGAACGCCCTGCGCTCCATCGCCGACCTCGCGGTCGAACGGAAGACGGGCGCTCGAGGGCTGCGCGCCATCCTCGAAGACGTTCTCGGACCGATCATGTTCGAGATCCCCTCCGCAGAAGACGTGGCAAAGGTCATCGTCACTCAGGCGGCCGTCGACGAAGGTGCCCCTCCGACGATCGTGATGGAGCGCAAGCGCAAGAGCGCCTGAGCTCCACCCCGTCCGGCTCAGCCCTCGAGGCCGCGTCGCTTCAGCAGCGGAGCGATATCGGCATCCCGGCCGCGGAAGTCTCTGTACGCCTCGAGCGGGTCTTTCGACCCTCCGACGCCCAGGAGGAGAGCACGGAAACGGTCTCCGTTCTCGCGGCTGAGGCCTCCGTTCTCGCGGAACCATTCGACCGTGTCGGCGTCGAGGACCTCGCTCCAGATGTAGGAGTAGTAGCCGGCGCTGTACCCGCCTGAGAACACGTGTGCGAAGTACGTCGACGAGTAGCGGGTCGGTACGACTGGATCGTCCAATCCGATGTCGGCGAGGGCAGCCGCCTCGAACTCCGCCACGTCGCCGATCTCCGCGTCTGCAGCAATCGCGTGCCACGCCTGGTCGAGCCAGGCCGCGGCGAGATATTCGCTCGTGTCGTGACCCTGGTTGAACGCCTCCGTCGCGCGCAGTCGATCGACGATCGCCGGGTCGAGCGGCTCTCCCGTCTCATGGTGTCGCGCATAGTTGTCGAGGACCTCGGGCCACAGGATCCACATCTCGTTGACCTGACTCGGGAACTCCACGAAGTCGCGGAACACGTTCGTTCCGGCGAAGTGGGGGTAGGTGACGACGGCGAACAGCCCATGCAGGGCATGACCGAACTCGTGAAAGAGCGTGGTGACCTCGTCGAGAGTGAGCAGCGTCGGCTCGCCGTCTCCGGGCTGGGCGACGTTGAGGTTGTTGACGACGACGGGCGAGGTTCCGCGCAGCCGCGACTGGCTCACGATCGGGTTCATCCACGCGCCTCCGCGCTTCGAGTCGCGCGTGTAGAGATCCAGAACATAGAGCCCCAGTGCGGTGCCGTCGGCGTTGTGCACCTCGAACACGCGCGCACCCTCGTGGTAGGCGACGAGATCCTTCCGTTCCGCGAAGGTGACGCCGTACAGTTTCGTGGCCGCGAAGAACACGCCGTCCTGCAGAACCCTCTCTGCCTCGAACCAGGGGCGCAGCGCGCTCGTGTCGATCGCATACCGCGCGGTCCGCACCTTCTCGGTGTAGAACGCCCAGTCGTGCGCGTCGATCGGAAAAGCTGCAGCTTCGGTGTCGTCGACGATCTTCTGCAGGGCTTCGCGCTCGGCCACGGCATTGCGGGCAGACGGCGACGCCAGCTCGCGGAGCATCCGCTCGACCGCATCCGGGGTGCCCGCCGTCTCGTCTGCAGTGACGTAGGCGGCATGGGAGTCGTAGCCGAGCAGAGCTGCGCGTTCGGCGCGGAGGCGCACGATCTCTGCGAGCACGGGGCGATTGTCGTTCGCGTTGCCGCGGGACGCGCGAGCACGGGAGGCCGCCATGATGCGGCGGCGCGACTCGCGGTCGCGGAGCTGTGCGAGGTATGGGTGCCCGGTGAACAGCGGAAGAGAGATGACGAGGCGGCCGTCGAGGCCCCGGTCGGCAGCCGCACGCGCCGCGGCGGAGCGCTCTCCCGTGCTCAGACCCGCAAGCT
The DNA here is from genome assembly GCF_058791955.1 of Microbacterium sp. EB106-03-03-XG65. Taxonomy (NCBI): domain Bacteria; kingdom Bacillati; phylum Actinomycetota; class Actinomycetes; order Micrococcales; family Microbacteriaceae; genus Microbacterium; species Microbacterium sp. EB106-03-03-XG65. Next base: position 2,638,711 of record NZ_JBYTEB010000001.1, on the reverse strand, counting down.
CGTCGGCTGAGTCGAACACCACTGCGAGGTCATTGGTGTCGTTCAAGAGGTTGCGCTCGAAGGTGTTGCTCAGCGTCGACAGCTGCTGATTCAGAGCGGTCAGTCTGCTCTTCGCCTCATCGTCGAGGGCCGCGCCCGCGTGCGTCATCTCCCGATGGTGCCGTTCGACGAGGTATCGCTGCTCGTCGTCGAGGTCGAGATCGTCGAGACGATCATGCACCTGCTGCACTCGCCAGTACAGTGCACTGTCGAGGGTGATCGCGTCGTTGTGAGCCGCCATCAGGGGCGCGAGCTGCTCATCGACGGCCTGGATCTCGGGTGTCGCGTCAGCGGAGCTCACGGTGTAGAACGCGTGCGCCACTCGATCGAGCAGTTCTCCCGAGCGCTCGAGAGCCTCGATGGTGTTCTCGAACGTGGGCATGGAGCGCACCATCGTGATGCGGGCGACCTCGCGGAGGTGCTCGTCGAAGGCCGCCTCGAATGCGGGGAGATAATGTTCCGGCCTGATCGCGCGGTAGTCGGGGAGCCCGTAGGGCAGGTCTGACGGCTGGAGCAGCGGATTCGAGGCGTCGGTCATGGGTCGAGCCTAACCACCGCGCGTGCACGATGACCGAGACCCTCCGTGCCCGGAGGCGACGGAGGGTCTCGGAGGGGGCGGGGGCTGAGCCGGATCAGTCTTCGAACGGGCGGGCGATCACGTCACCGGTCGAGGTCTGCACGACCTCCCATCCGGAGTCGAGCTCGGCGATCGCTCGGCCCTCGAGCCATGTCAGCGTCCAGTGCCCGGCAAGGCCCCGGGATTCCACCTCGGCGATCACCGGTCGCAGGGACTCGGGGACGGAGGCCGGGGGCTGTGTTCCGGTGGCCCATCGGGTGCCGAGCTGCATCACGCGCCCTCGATCGGCGCGAGTTCGATCGCGGTGACCGCGAAGTCGTCGGCTTCGCTGAACTCGAGCTCCGCGATGCGCCCTACGGCCTTCAGATCCTCGGCTGCGGCCCGCAGTGCGTCGAGCTTCGCCTCGGGCGCCGCGATCGCCGCACGAGCGACGGGAGTCTTCTGCGATGCCTTCGCCTCGGTCTTCGCGCGGCGGATGCCGATCAGCGCCTCACTCGCGGCCGACAGCACGGCCGTGTCGCCGTCGATGCCGAGAGGCTCCGGCCACGCCGCGGTGTGGACCGAGCCCTCTTCGAACCAGGACCACACCTCTTCGGTCGCGAACGAGAGGATCGGCGCGAGAAGACGCAGCAGCGTCGACAACGCCAGGCGCAATGCGAGTGCCGCGGAGGCCTGGCCCACGTCGTTCTGGTTGTAAGCGCGCTCCTTGACCAGCTCGAGATAGTCGTCGCAGAAGGTCCAGAAGAACGCCTCGGTGACCTCGAGCGCCTTGGCCTGGTCGTAGTTCTCGAACGCCTTTGTCGCCTCGGCGATCACGGTGTCGAGCCCGGTCAGCATCGAGGCATCGAGCGCGTGCGTCACCTGCGCGCCCTCGGGCACGGGGAACGACAGCACGAACTTCGCAGCGTTCAGCACCTTGATCGCCAGGCGGCGGCCGATCTTGACCTGCGTCGGGTTCTGCGGGTCGAAGGCGGCATCCATACCCAGGCGGCTGGACGCTGCCCAGTAGCGCACCGCGTCCGACCCGTGGGTCTCGAGGATGTCCGCCGGGGTGACGACGTTGCCCTTCGACTTCGACATCTTCTTGCGGTCAGGATCGACGATGAAGCCCGAGATCGCGGCGTTGCGCCACGGCGCGCGACCGTCTTCGAGAGTGGAGCGCAGCATGGTCGAGAAGAGCCACGTGCGGATGATGTCCTGACCCTGCGGACGCAGATCGAACGGAGCCGTGAGCTGCCACAGCTCCTCGTCGCGCTGCCAACCACCGGCGAGCTGCGGAGTGAGCGACGAGGTGGCCCAGGTGTCGAGGATGTCGGCCTCGGCCTCGAAACCACCCGCCACCCCACGCTGATCCTCGGTGTACCCCTCGGGTACGTCGGTCGTCGGGTCGATGGGGAGACTCGCGTGATCCGGAGCGATCACCCGGTCGTAGTCGCGCTCGCCGTTCTCGTCGAGTCCGTACCACAGCGGGATCGGCACGCCGAAGAACCGCTGACGCGACACGAGCCAGTCTCCGGTCAAGCCATTGACCCAGTTCTCGTAGCGCACGCGCATGAAGTCGGGGTGCCACGCCAGCTGCGTTCCGCGCTCGAGCAGCTCGTCGCGCAGCTTCGCGTCGCGTGCGCCGTTGCGGATGTACCACTGGCGGGTCGAGACGATCTCGAGAGGACGGTCGCCCTTCTCGAAGAACTTCACCGCGTGGTTGAACGGCTTGCCGACCGCCGTCATGTCGCCGGTCTCCTGCAGCTTCTCGACGATGGCCTTGCGGGCGGAGAACACCGTCTTGCCCGCGAGCTCTGCCGCGTACCACTCGATCGCCTCGGCGTCTGCGACGATCGACGGCGCGGTGGGGAGGAAGCGGCCGTCGAGACCGATCGTCGTCATGTTGGGGAGGTGGTCGCCCACCGCCGTGCGCAGCTCGCGCCACCAGATGATGTCGGTCACATCGCCGAAGGTGCAGACCATCGCCGCGCCGGTGCCCTTGTCGGGCTGTGCGAGGTGGTGACCGTGGATCTCGATCTCGGCGCCGAAGAACGGCGTACGCACCTTCGTGCCGATCAGGTGCTTGTGCGGGCCTTCGGGGTGGGTCACGATCGCGATGCACGCGGGAAGCAGCTCGGGACGGGTGGTCTCGATCGTGATCGAACCGGAGCCGTCGACGAACGGGAAGTCGATGGTGTGGTACGCGGCCTGCTGGTCGCGATCCTCGAGCTCGGCCTGCGCGATCGCCGATCGGAAGTCGATGTCCCACAGCGTCGGCGCGAGCGACTGGTAGGCCTCTCCGCGCTCGAGGTTGCGCAGGAACGCGAGCTGGCTCTGACGGATCGTGTCGTCGGAGATGGTGCGGTAGGTCTGCGTCCAGTCGACCGAGAGGCCGAGCTGGCGGAACAGGGCTTCGAACTGCTTCTCGTCCTCGATCGTCAGGCGTTCGCAGAGCTCGATGAAGTTTCGACGACTGATCGGCACCTGGTCGGCGGCGCGGCTGGACTTGTTGTCGCCGCCTTCGAACGGCGGGGTGAAGTCGCTCTGGTAGGGCAGCGTCGGGTCGCACCGCACGCCGTAGTAGTTCTGCACGCGGCGCTCGGTGGGCAGACCGTTGTCGTCCCAGCCCATCGGGTAGAACACGTCCTTGCCGCGCATGCGCTCGAACCGCGCCTTGACGTCGGTGTGCGTGTACGAGAACACGTGACCGATGTGCAGGCTGCCGGATGCGGTCGGCGGGGGAGTGTCGATCGAGTAGACGCCGTCGCGGCCGGACTCTGCGGCGCGGATGCGGTCGAACAGATACGTCCCCTGCTCGGACCAGGCCTCACCCCACTTCGCTTCGAGACCTTCGAGTACGGGCTTGTCAGGAATCGTGGACATGGAGGTCTCCTCGAGCGATGTGTGCGGCACTGTGTGAGCGTGCCTGAGTGTGGGTTGTGCCCACAGTCTATTCGCCCCAGACCGCCTCGACGATCGCGATGGCCTGCTCGTTCGTGACCGCGAGGTCTCCGTAGGTCGCGGCCTGCGTCGTGAGGTCGGGGTCGATCTGCTGCACGACAGCGGGGATGTCCACGAACTCTCCATCGGATGCCGTGACGGAGAGCTGGATCTGGTCGCTCCGGACATCGTTGTTCTGGAGGACGATCCGGAGGATCCCTGCGAGGTCGTCCGGCGACAGCTCCTGATCGGCGAGATCGACGCCGACGACGAGGCTGAACGTGAAGCCGGACAGCCCCTTCGCCGCGAACGAGTCGGTGACGCCGATGTCGGATGCCGCGAGCGCGGCCGGGATGGTTTCGGCGAAGTCCCCCTGCGAGAGCTCCTTCGCGAACACTCCGCACCCGGTGAGCGATGCGGCGAGCGCGACAGCGGCCGCGGTGACGGCCGCGCCACGCATCGTCGATCGTGTGAACCATCGCCTCATCACAGTCGGCCCTCCGCGTCGCCGTGCACGTGCGGGCTTCCCCGCTCAGGTGTCCTCGAAGTATAGGAGCGGGCGGTTCCCGGGCGCGCCCCGCTCGGCGCCCTGAACGCGCAGAGCCCGTACAATTGGATCGAGTCCAAGAACTGGCGTGCCCGCGCCCCGTCTCCGTACCCTCTGAGGATCACCATGCCTGTCTTCGTTCGTCGCCGCGCCCTGTCGATCGGGGTCGTCGCGGCCGCCTCCGCGCTGCTGCTCAGTTCCTGCGCCGACCCGGCGTCAGAATCGGACGGCGGAGAGCTCGTATGGTCGATCGAGGGCGCGAACCTCTCGGCCGGGCACATGGACCCGCAGGTGAGCCAGCTCGACGTCTCCGGCATGGTTCAGCGCGCCGTGCTCGACTCGCTCGTCTTCCAAGAGGACGACGGCTCGTTCACCCCCTGGCTGGCGAAGAAGTGGAGCGTCTCTCCGGACAGCACCGAGTACACGTTCGAGCTCCGAGACGACGTCACCTTCACGGACGGCGAGCCTTTCGATGCCGAGGCCGTCAAGGTGAACTTCGACCGCATCGTCGATCCCGAGACCGAGTCCGCTCAGGCGGCGTCGATGCTCGGGGCGGACTTCTACGAGGGAACGGATGTCGTGGACGAGCACACCGTCACGGTGCGCTTCAGCCAGCCGTACGCGCCGTTCCTGCAGGCGGCCAGCACCCCTCAGCTCGGGTTCTACTCACCGGCGGTCCTGGCAGCGTCGGCTGGTGAGCTCAAGGCGGGCGGTCCCGGCATCACGGTGGGCACGGGGCCCTACGAGCTGACGGAGTACACCCCCGATCAGGAGATCGTCTACACGCGCAATGACGACTACGCGTGGGGGCCGCACGGTGAGAAGGCGCCGGACGTCGAGACGCTGCGCGTCGAGATCCAGCCGGAAGCCTCGGTGCGCACGGGGGTCATGCAGAGCGGTGAAGCCGATCTCGCGAGCAACATCCCGCCGAACCTCGCCGGTGACCTCGGCGACGGCATCACGGTCGACTCGATCGAGTATCCGGGGCTGCCCTACTCGCTCTACCTCAACGAGAAGTACGGTGTGTTCGCTGACGAGAAGGTCCGTCAGGCGTTCGCCCGCGGCATCGATGTGGATGCGGCGGTCGAGGAGATCTTCTTCGATCAGTTCCCTCGTGCCTGGAGCGTGCTGGGTTCCAGCACGCCGGGATACGACGCGTCACTCGAGGGCACGTGGGCGTTCGATCCGGACGCGGCGAGCGCGCTGCTCGACGAGGCGGGGTGGACGGAGCGCGACAGCGACGGCATCCGCATGAAGGACGGACAGCGTCTGTCGGCGCGGTGGATCGCCTGGACCCCGGTTCCCGACGACCGGGCGGCTCTCGCCAACGCGATCCAGTCGGACCTCAAGGCGATCGGGTTCGAGGTGGTCAGGGAGGTGCTGGAGCCGGGCGCGTACAACGAGCAGTACGGCCCGAAGACCTTCGACCTCACGGACTGGGGATTCTCGGGTGTCGACCCCGACTTCCTGCGTGCCCACCTCCACTCCGAGGGCTTCCAGAACGCTTCGCAGGTCACCGACCCCGAGATCGACACGCTGCTCGATCAGGCGGTCGCGTCCAGCGATCAGGACCAGCGCAACGCGATCTACACCCAGCTGCAGGAGTGGAACGCCGAGTACACCGCGATCGTCCCGCTGTACAGCCCCTCGGCCATCACGGCGGTCGGGGAGCGGGTGAGTGGACTCGACTACGACCTGTACGGTCGCCCGCTCTTCTACGACGTGAGCGTGGGCTGACGCCCTCGACGCCCTCGACGCCCCGCGCCCGTGCCCGTGCGCAGGGTGCTGCGGTATCGTTCCTGAGCGAGCGCCGTGATCCGGAGTGCGCTCAGCGATCGTCGAGAGGGCGCGAACGGTGAAGGCAGCGCTCATCCGGGTCGCCGGCCTCGCGGGGTCTGTCGTGATCGTGCTGTGGGGTGCGGCGACGCTGACCTTCCTCGCGTTCCGGGTGATTCCGGGCGACCCCGTCGCGGTCATGCTGGGCCCGCAGGCGCAGGTGAGCGATGCGGTCAAAGACGGGATCCGCGCAGAGCTGGGGCTCGATCGCCCGGCGTTCGAGCAGTACCTCAGCTTTCTCGCCCAGCTCGCCAGAGGAGATCTCGGCGAGTCGTACCAGCTGCGGATGCCGGTGACAGAGGTCATCGGTCGCCAACTGGGAGCGACGTTGCAGCTCTCGGCGCTGGCCCTGGCGATCGCGGTCCTGATCGCGCTCGCGGTCGCTCTGCTGGTGCGCGGTCAGGCAGGCCGAGCCATCGCTGCGGGGGTCGAACTCGTGATCCTGTCGTCACCGGTCTTCTGGATCGGACTCGTGCTCCTCAGCGTCTTCGCCTTCGGGCTCGGCTGGTTCCCGGTCTCCGGCGCTCGAAATCCCGCGACGATCGTGCTGCCGGCGATCACGCTGGCTCTGCCGGTCGCCGCGCTTCTCAGCCAGGTGCTCCGCGACGGCCTGGCGCAGGCGGAGCGGATGCCGTTCGCCGAGACCGTCCGGGCGCGCGGTGCCGGTGAGTCATGGTTCACTCTGCGTCACGGCCTGAGGCACGGGGGTGCGAACGCGATCACCCTCGCCGCCTACCTGACCGGGTCGGTGCTCGGGGGAGCGGTGCTGGTCGAGACGGTCTTCGCGCGCGCCGGTCTGGGACGCGTCACGCTGGCCGCCATCACGAACCGCGACCTGCCGGTGATCACCGGGATCATCCTGCTCAGCGCACTCGTCTTCGTCGCGGTGAACCTCGTCGTCGAGCTCCTGCACCCGCTGATCGATCCGCGGCTGCGCGCCGAGAACGGGAGCACCCGGTGAGGCGCGCACAGGTCGTGCTGCTGTGGTGCGCGACGGCGATCCTGGTGCTGCTCGCCTTCGTGGCGGTGCTGCCCGATGTGTTCGCGACGCACGATCCGCTGCGGACCGATGTGCGGGGTGCACTGCAGCCACCGAGCGGTGAGCACCTCTTCGGCACGGATCAGAGCGGACGTGATGTCTATTCGAGGGTGATCCATGGCGCGGGACGCTCGGTCGGGATCGGGCTGCTCGCGACCGGGATCGCGCTCGCGGTCGGACTGCTCGTCGGCGCGCTGGCGGGGCTGGCCCCCCGAGCCGTCGACGCAGCCCTCATGCGCGTGAACGACGTGATCATGGCATTTCCGGAGTTCCTCGTCGCCCTCGTGGTCGTGGCGGTTCTCGGACCGGGGCCGATCAACATCGCGATCGCGGTGACTCTCGCCGCCGTGCCGGTGTACATCCGTCTCGCCCGGGTGCAGACCCGCACCCTGCGACGCGCGGAGCACGTCGAGGCGGCACGCATCCTCGGCGTGCGCCCCGTGCAGGCGTTCGTGCGGCATGTGGTGCCCGGGGTGCTCGGGGCGCTGAGCGTTCTCGCGACGATCGGCATCGGATCCAGCATCCTCGCGGCCGCCGGTCTCAGCTTCCTGGGTTTGGGTCCGTCGGAGCCGACCCCCGAGTGGGGTCTCATGCTCGCGGGCGGTCGGAACGTCCTGGGCCAGGCATGGTGGATCGCGGTGTTCCCGGGAATCGCGATCACGGTCACGGTGATCGCCGCCACTGTCGTCGGGCGCACGCTGCGGGCCAGGGCAGAGGGGCGGACATCATGACGCGCGCGCTCGAACTCGAGGGACTGCACATCGACTTCGGCGGCACCAAGGTCGTCGACGGCGTCTCGCTGACGGTCGAACGGGGCGAGTGCGTGGCGATCGTCGGAGAATCCGGGGCGGGAAAATCGCTCACCGCCAGGGCGCTGCTGGGGTTGACGCCCGCAGAGGCGCGCGTGCGGCTGGATCGTCTGCTCATCGACGGCACCGATGCCACCCGGTTCGGCGAGCGACGCTGGCGTGCGGTGCGAGGCACCGGTATCGCGCTGGTGTCGCAGGACGCTCTCGTCTCTCTCGACCCGCTGCGCAGAGTGGGCTCGGAGATCGCCGAGCCTCTGCATGTGCATCGACTCGTCGTGGGGAGAGCGGCGGCCCGCGAACGAGTCCACGAACTGCTGCGCCGAGTCTGGATGCCGGACGCCGCCCGCCGTGCACGGCAGTACCCTCATCAGCTCTCCGGCGGTCTGCGACAGCGCGCGCTCATCGCGTCGGCGCTCGCGGCCGAGCCCGCGGTCCTCGTGGCCGACGAACCGACCACGGCGCTCGATGCGACCGTGCAGGCGCGGATCCTCGCGCTGCTCCGTGACATCGCGGATGCCGGCACCGCCGTGGTGTTCATCAGCCACGACTTCGCCGCCGTGCGTCGGATCGCCGATCGCGTGCTCGTGATGCGCGACGGGGTGGTGGTCGAATCGGGCCCGACCGGCGAGGTCCTGGGTTCTCCTCAGCACGAATACACGCGTGGGTTGATCGCGGCGACCGCTCACGAGCCGCGGACCGCCTCGCAGAATCCAGCGCCGCCGGTGCTCGTCGGCACCGCGCTGACCAAGAGGTTCGGCGAACTCACGGCGGTGCATGACGCGTCCTTCACCGTCCGCCAGGGTCGCACGCTGGGCATCGTGGGCGAGTCGGGCTCGGGCAAGACGACACTGGCACGGATGATCGTGGGGGTCGAGAGGCCCGACGAAGGCGATCTTCGATGGGCCGACGAGCAGCGAGTGCAGCTCGTGCATCAGAACCCGCTGGGCGCGTTCGACCCGCGCTGGACGATCGGGCGCTCGCTCAGAGAGGCGCTCGCCGCAGGAGGGGTGGCCCGGCGGCAGAGATCGGTGCGGGTCGGCGAGCTGCTCGCAGAAGTGGATCTCGACCCCGTGCTCGCGACCCGTCGGCCGAGTGCGCTGTCGGGAGGTCAGCGGCAGCGTGCCGCGATCGCCCGGGCTCTGGCGGCCGAGCCCCAGGTGCTCGTGCTCGACGAACCGGTCTCCGCGCTCGATCCGTCGGTGCGCGAGCGCGTGCTCCGCCTCCTGCTCCGGCTGCAGCGCGACCGCCGCCTCACGATGGTCTTCGTGTCGCACGACCTCGACGTCGTCGGTGCCGTCGCAGATGAGGTCGTCGTGATGCAGGACGGCGTGATCGTCGAGCAGGGCGCCGTCGCCGAGGTGTTCGCATCGCCGCAGCATCCGTTCACTCAGGAACTGCTGGAGGCGAGTCGTCCGGTCAGTCCTTGACCAGGATGCCGAGGCCCGTCGCGAACAGGGGCGCGAGCTGCTGCACCTGGAACCCACTGAGCGTCGTGCCTCGCAGACTGTTGGCATCGAGGAAGCCGCCGGCGTCGAGTCCCCGCAGATCCACGTCCTTCGCGCGGAGGCCCCGGGGATCGACCTCCTCCGACGTGCTCTCCGCGAAGCGGACCCGCGTGAGCTCCGCCTGCGGCATGTCGAGGGTGCGGATGCCGCAGTTCGAGATGTCGAGGTCGACGGCCCGAGCGCCTCCCAGATTCAGGTAGTCGATGCGGACGTCGTCGATCGCGAGCTCGTCGATGCGGCATCCGCTCAGATCGAGCGTGCCCACACGTCCTCCGGCTATCCGGAGCCGGCGGATGTTCGCATCGCGCAGCCGGAGCGACGCGATGCGCGCGCCGATGATCTCGACATCGATCAGCGTCGCCCCCGAGAGGTCGACGGAATCGGCATCGACCGAGACGGTGCACTGCTCGAGCGAGGAGTATGCGAGATCGACGGACCCCGACAGGCTCAGTCGTGCGGCGAGCAGATCGGCGCTTCGTGCGGGAGTCGCGTCATCGAATCGCTCGGGGAGATCGGGGGAGGAGACACGAGGTGGAACGGGGGAGTCGGAGCGTCGGGCCATGCTCGGAGGCTACCGTTTTCCCCTCTGACAGCAGAATTCCAGAATGCGCGCTCCGTTTCCGCTGTTTTCGCCGTGGCGGTGCTCTGACGTCCGGGTAGTGTTGCTGACCAATCTGGGGATTGAGGGAGTGGCTACTGGGACATGCCACTCCGACGTCGTTCGAGCGCGCCGCCGTCTGTCGGAGGGCTCGACACGACCGCGAGCGCGTCGAATCGGGCTCGGGACGAAGGCTCAACTCCTCGACCATCTGAGGGGACACCATGAGGCGCGAAACCTGGGTGCGGATCCTTCCGCACGAGATGCGCATCGCCGCCAAGCAGTCGTTCGCGACCCGTCGCGTTCCGCTCGAATCGATGAGGACGCTCGTCGGCGGTGCGATCCGCCCACGCTCCGGCGACCTCGTCGTCGCACGGATCGAGAAGCTGGGGCATCACCGCCACATCGAGCAGCCGCACGGACGCCGGAGTCTGCTGCACGTGGGCGACCTGATCATCGTCGCGTACGCCGACCGGTATGCCACAGACCAGTTCGAGTCTTACGTGCCGCGGCACCTGGGACCCGTCAACCTCGTCGCCAGCGGAGGCATCGCCTCGTCGGCGATCTCACGCAGCCGTTCCGTGCGGGCCGCGACCGACATCGTGCCGATCGGGCTGATCGGCGACGAGGCCGGTCGTCCGCTCAACGTCGCGGACTTCCGGCTGCCCACGCTGACGCCTCCCGCCGAGCGTCCCCGCACGATCGGTGTGCTCGGCACCTCGATGAACGCCGGCAAGACCACCACGATCCACTACATGGCTCACGGGCTGTCGAAGGTCGGCATGCGCCCCGGCGTCACGAAGGTGACGGGCACAGGATCGGGCAACGACTACTGGGTCATGCTCGACGCCGGCGCGCACATGATGCTCGACTTCACGGACGCCGGGCTCGCATCGTCGTTCCGCCAGCCCACCTCGGTTCTCGAAGAGGTGATGACGCAGCTGGTGGCCAACCTGTCGCTCGGAGGCAGCAGGGTGAACTTCGTCGAGATCGCCGACGGGGTGTTCCAGCGCGACAACCGAAGCCTGCTCGAATCCGCGGTCGTGCATGACCTCATCGACTGCGTCGTTCTGGCTGCATCCGATGCCATGGGAGCAGCCCAGGGCCTCCGATCGCTGACCGATCACGGGTTCGAGGTCGTCGCGCTGTCGGGCACGGTGACCAAGTCGCCGCTCGCGATCCAGGAGGCCGAAGACGAGCTGGGGCTGCCGATCTGGGGGCTTGCCGAGCTCGAGGACCCCGAGCTCATCGCACCCGTGCTCGGCATCGACGCAGGGCTGTTGGCCCCTCCGGCTCCGCCGCAGCCGGCCGCGTGGCCCATCGACCTCGAGGGCCTCGAGAACGCGCAGGAGATGACCCGCAGTGCGCAGGCGTCCGACCCCGGAGGGCTCCGCGGCGGTTTCGTCGACTCTCGGGAGCTGATCGAGCATGTGCGGGCGTCCTCGATGGTGCTGTCATGACGACGGAGATCGACATCGTCGACGACATGGACGGGGCGCGCGAGGATGCGCCCGCAGCGGGCGTGCGGCGTCTCTTCCGCCTGAGGGCACGAGACTTCGTCGTCGTCGGTCTGCTCGGCGTGCTGCAGGCGGCGCTGCTGGTCGACTTCATGCTGATCTCCCGGCTGGTGATCGATCAGCTGGTGCCCCGAGGCGTGGGCGATGCCGCCGAGGCGGCGTACCAGCAGGCACTGTGGTTCTGCGTGGTGCTCGGTGTGTCGGCCGTGCTGATGGGGGCCGCTCGCTCGTGGGAGTTCACCTGGGCGGAGCGCGCGGGGTACGAGGTGGTCAGGAAGCTGCGGATGGAGATGTACGCGCACCTTCAGCGCATGCGGCCCGAGCACCTGAGACACCGGGCGCGGGGCGGGCTGCTGCTCCGCCTGACCGGAGATCTGTCGATGCTGCGCATGTGGTTGAGCCGGGGACTGCTCGAGGGGCTCTCGGCCGCCATCGTCCTCGTGGTCGCTCTCGGAGTCCTCGCTGCGCTCGACGTGTGGCTCGCGCTCGCGGTCGTCAGCGTGCTGGCCTCCGGGGCCGCACTGTCGTTGGCACTCGGCCGCTCGATGCGCGACGCCACGAGATCGATGCGCCGACGCAGATCATCGCTCATGAGCAACGTCGACGAGCAGATCAACGCGATCCGTGTCAGCCAGGTGTCGGGACGGGTGCGAGGGGAGTTCCGTCGTCTGTCTCGTCAGAACGATGCGCTGACCGTCTCGCTCCTGCGCATCGCCGGGCTCCGTGGCGCGCTGCGCGGAATCTCGGCGGCCACCTCGCTCGTGAGCGTCGTAGCCGTGCTCGCGATCGGTCTCGTCCAGGTGCATCGCGGCGCATCGAGTGTGGGAGTCGTCATCGTGGCTGCGCTGCTGACCCGCTACCTCGCTCGACCCGTGCGAACCCTCGGCCTCGCTCACGACTATTGGCATCGCGGCCTGGTCTCGCGCCAGAAGGTGCTGGACTTCCTCCGGAGCTCCGCCCGAGTGTCCGGGGACGAGGAGCTGCCTCCGCTGGAGGTCAAGGGCGGACGCATCGAATTCACCGATGTGACGGTTCCCGGAGCGCTGCGCGGCTTCACGGCCGTCGCCGACCGCGGAGAGTTCGTCGCCATCACCGGGCCGTCCGGCACCGGCAAGACGGCCGTTCTCGACGTGCTCACCAGGATGACCGAGCCGAGCTCGGGCACGGTCGTGGTCGACGGTCAGCTGCTCTCTGAGACATCGCCGTCCTCGGTCGGCGCGATGATGGGGGTCGCCGGGCCCGATCTGCCGCTGCTTCGCGGAACCGTGCTGCGCAACCTCACCTACGCGGACCGCAAGGTGGGTGCGGGAGAGGTGCAGCGGATCGTCAAGTCCCTCGGATTGGACGAAACGCTCAGGCGTCACGACGACCGCGGGGTCATGGGCTGGGTCATGGAGGGCGGTGCGAACCTCACCGCGGGTGACCGTCGGCTCATGGCGCTCGCCAGGGCGATGGTGGGCACCCCGCGGATCCTGGTTCTCGACGAGCCTCTGGCCGGGATGGACGCCGGGGCGCGGTCGCGTGCTCGGGAAGCCATCCTGCGGCATCGCGGAACCGTGCTCATGGTGACGCAGGATGCCGATGCGCTGTCTCTGGCCGACACCATCTGGGTGATGTCGGAAGACGGCACGGCTGACGCACTCACCGGTGAGGAGTATCGCGACCACCTCTGGCGCAACCGGAACACGAGGAGCAGGCGTTGGACGGAGGCCGGACGATGAGCGCACAGGACTCGGGCCGCCGACGTGCGGGTCGGAACCTGCGACGCGACCGGCGGCTGATCGCAGCGAGTCTCGTCGTGGCGCTCGGCTCGGCGGGACTGCTCGGAAGTCAGCTGGCCTTCGCCCGGCCGCTTCCGGCACCCGTGGTCGAAGCCTCCGCGCCGTCGCTGACCGACGGTGTGCTGGATCTGGGGTTCGCGGGGGACACGATGTTCGGCGATGGGTCGGCAGAGAAGCTCGCCGTATCGGGGGCGGCTCCTCTGCTCGCCGAGGTGGCACCGCTGCTCGAGGGATTCGACTACACCACCGTCAACGCGGAGGTGCCGTTCACGACCATTCAGACGCCGGCGAACCCGGGCGCGAGATACACCTATGCCAGCGACCCCGTTCATCTCACGGCCCTGCGAGATGCCGGCGTGGATGCGCTGAACCTCGGCAACAACCATGCGATGGATCGCGGTGGTGAGGGACTCGCCGACACGATCAGCCACGCGCAACAGGTCGGCCTCGCGGCGTTCGGGGCAGGGGCCACGCGCGCTGCGGCATCCATGCCGTTGCTGGTGCGCTCCGAGCAGCTCGACGTGGCCGTCGTGTCGTTCGGCGAGGATTTCGGAGCACTCCACCGCAGCACCGAGACGACTCCCGGAATGCTGCCGCTCCGATTGGATCGCGTGGAGCAGGCCATACGGGCGGCACGGGACAACGGCGCAGACAAGGTGATCGCTTTCGTGCACTGGGGGAACAATTACGAAGACGTCAACGCGCAGCAGCGCTACTGGGCGGGAGTGTTCGCAGAGGCAGACTACGACGCGGTGATCGGCAGCGGATCGCACACGCTCCAGTCCGTCGAGATGGTCGGCGACATGCCCGTCGCATATGGCATCGGCAATTTCGTGTTCGGCGCTCCCGGTCGGTTCGAGAGCTACGGCAAGCCCGGTCTCGGAGCCGTGGCGGGCCTGCGGTGGAACCAGAGCGGCGTGGGCATACTCTCGCTCCGCGTCATCGCGACAGACAACAAGATCGTCGACTACGTCGCGCGCCCGGTGCCTCTCGCGGAACTCGCACCCGCCAAGACCATCATCGGCTCAGCCGTCACGTGGCAGGCCGACGTCGCGACGCTGCGCTTCTGATGCGCCGCAGATGGGGGATCCTGATCGCCATGGCCGTCGTGCTCGCAGGTGCGCTCGCCGCGTGTGCACCGATGACACCTGATTCCGGATTGCGCGGCAGCGGCAGATTCGACCTCCGCATCGACGGGCGCGAGCCGATTCCCGTGTACTACGTCACGGGAACCCACGCGACCGAGCAGGCGACGATCATCGTGGTCATGCACGGGGTCGAGCGCAACGCCGCCGACTACCGCAACACCTGGACGGATCTCGTGCGAGACCGCGACGTGGTGGTGGTGGCACCTCAGTTCAGCGACGACGACTTCCCCGACGCGGAGAACTACAACCTGGGCGGCCTCACCGATGTCAACGGCGACAACCGTGACGGTTCCCACGTGCTCGATGGGGCCTACGGGTACATCGAACCCCTCTTCGAGGACGTTCGTCGTCGGATCGGTGGCGATCAGACCGGATTCTCGATGTTCGGTCACTCCGCCGGCGCCCAGTTCGTGCACCGCTATGTCGAGTTCGTGCCGCACGCACCCGTCGACGTCGCGGTGGCTGCCAATGCCGGCTGGTACACGATGCCCGACGGCTCGGCGCGCTTCCCCTTCGGGCTCGATGGCGACGACGCGCCGTCGTTCGATGCCGCGGCGGCGTTCGGACGCCATCTGGTCGTGCTGCTCGGCACCGACGACGTCGGAACGAAGAACCTGCGTCGGGATGATGACGCAGATGCCCAGGGAGAGACGAGGCTCGAGCGGGGCAGGGAGTTCTTCGATCGGGCGGCGCGCGCGGCAGCGCGGGAGGACGTGGCATTCCGCTGGGAGATGCACGAGGTGCAGGGCGTCGGCCACGACCAGGTCGCCATGGCTGCGGCAGCGGTGCCTTTCCTCGTGGGGAGCGGGAGTCCCGGTTGAACCGTGACCGAGCACTGTGGCCGCGCGACGCGTACAATGGGAGCCACGAGCTGTGATCCGACATCACCGGGGAGCTCTCGGAAGAACGGTCCACCCTCGAGGGTGGGCTCAGTAGAACCGAGCGGGGCAGGCCCGTCACAGCCGCAGTGAGAGTGGCTCCGCCGAGAGGCGCGGCACGCGAGGTGGTACCGCGGTCCCCGGAACGACAAGCCGGACGGATCGTCCTCGCAGCAGCATCCGCCACGACTCCTGCGAGACGACATGACCTACCCGCGTTCCTCCTTCGGCCCCGCCGCCGACCAGTCCGCCTCCGTCACCCCGAGCCCACGGTTCCCTCAGATCGAGCGCGAGGTGCTCGACTTCTGGGAGACCGATCAGACCTTCCGCGCCTCGATCGAGCAGCGCGAAGGCGCCGACGAGTGGGTCTTCTACGACGGCCCGCCGTTCGCCAACGGCCTGCCCCACTACGGACACCTGCTGACCGGGTACGCCAAAGATGTCTTCCCGCGTTTTCAGACCATGATCGGCAAAAAGGTCGATCGTGTCTTCGGATGGGACACGCACGGTCTGCCCGCCGAGCTCGAGGCCATGAAGCAGCTCGGCATCACCGAGAAGAGCGAGATCGAGGCCATGGGCATCGACGTCTTCAACGCGAAGGCGAAGGACTCGGTGCTCAAGTACACGCACGAGTGGCAGGACTACGTCACCCGTCAGGCGCGCTGGGTCGATTTCGAGCGCGGCTACAAGACGCTCGACCTCGGGTACATGGAGAGTGTGCTCTGGGCGTTCAAGACCCTGTACGACAAGGGCCTCGCCTACGAGGGATACCGCGTGCTGCCGTACTGCTGGCGCGATGAGACCCCGCTGTCGGCGCACGAGCTGCGCATGGACGACGACGTCTACCAGGACCGTCAGGATCCGTCGGTCACGGTGACCTTCCCGCTGACCGGCGCGAAGGCCGAAGCCCTCGGCCTCACCGCCGTGCGCGCCCTGGCCTGGACGACCACACCGTGGACGCTCCCGACCAACCTCGCGCTCGCCGTCGGACCCGACATCGAGTACGTCGTGCTCCCCGCGGGCCCCGGCGGTGCCGCCGATGTGCACGCACCCGCCGGAACGACGGATGCCGTCGTCGAGGCGTCGGCTCACCGCTACCTCCTCGCCCGTGAGCTTCTCGGCGGCTACGTCAGGGACCTCGGCTACGAGAGCCTCGACGACGCGCTCGCCGCGGTCGACCAGGTCGTGCGCGGTGCAGACCTCGAAGACGTCACGTACGACCGGCTGTTCGACTACTACGCCGACACCGAGGTCCACGGCACGGAGAACGCCTGGCGGATCCTCGTCGACGACTACGTCACGGTCAGCGACGGCACCGGCATCGTGCACCAGGCGCCGGCCTACGGTGAGGACGACCAGCGGGTGGCCGGTGCCGCCGGCATCCCGACGATCCTGTCGCTCGACGACGGCGGACGCTTCCTGCCCAACGTCACCGACGTCGCCGGCCAGCTGTGGATGGACGCGAACACGCCGCTCATCCGCCTGCTGCGCACGGAGGGGCGCCTTCTGCGCGAGCAGAGCTACGTGCACTCGTACCCGCACTGCTGGCGCTGCCGGAACCCCCTGATCTACAAGGCGGTCTCGAGCTGGTTCATCCGCGTCACCGACATCAAGGAAGACCTCCTCGCGGGCAACGAGCAGATCACCTGGGTGCCCGAGAACGTCAAGCACGGCCAGTTCGGTAAGTGGCTCGAGGGTGCGCGCGACTGGTCGATCAGCCGCAACCGCTACTGGGGCTCGCCGATCCCGGTGTGGAAGAGCGACGACCCCGACTACCCTCGTGTCGACACCTACGGGTCGCTCGAGGAGATGGAGCGCGACTTCGGCACACTGCCGCGGAACCCCGAGGGTGAGATCGACCTGCACCGCCCGTACATCGACGACCTGACCCGCCCGAACCCCGACGACCCCACCGGCAAGAGCACGATGCGCCGCATCGAGGACGTCTTCGACGTGTGGTTCGACTCCGGATCGATGCCGTACGCGCAGGTGCACTATCCGTTCGAGAACCAGGAATGGTTCGACTCGCACGCGCCCGCCGACTTCATCGTCGAGTACATCGGCCAGACGCGCGGGTGGTTCTACGTCATGCACGTGCTGTCGACCGCCCTCTTCGACCGACCGGCGTTCACCGGCGTCAGCTGTCACGGCATCGTTCTCGGCAACGACGGCTACAAGATGTCGAAGTCGCTGCGCAACTACCCGGACGTGTCCGAGGTGCTCGACCGGGACGGCTCCGACGCGATGCGCTGGTTCCTGATGTCGAGCTCCGTGCTCCGCGGCGGCAACCTGGCGGTCACGGAAGAAGGCATCCGCTCGGGTGTGCGCGAGTTCCTGCTTCCGCTGTGGAGCTCGTGGTACTTCTTCGCCACGTACGCGAACGCGGCGAGCCCCGAGGTTCAGCGGTCGTTGAGCGAGCGGAGCGAGTCGAAACGCAGGACCGATTCGACCGACGTCCTCGACCGCTACATCCTGGCTCGTCTCGGCGACCTGGTGCGCGAGGTGCGAGCCGATCTCGAGGGGCTCGACTCCACCACGGCATCGGCACGTCTGCGTGACTTCGCCGAGGTGCTCACCAACTGGTACATACGGCGCTCGCGCGACCGTTTCTGGGAGGGGACGAGCACAGACGCCTTCGACACCCTGTACACGGTGCTCGAGACGCTGACGCGCGTCGCGGCTCCGCTCGTGCCGCTCATCAGCGAGCGCGTCTGGCAGGGACTGACCGGAGGCCGCAGCGTGCACCTGCAGGACTGGCCGGATGCCGATGCGTTCCCCGCAGCCGATGACATCCGTGACGCGATGGATGCCGTGCGAGAGCTGTCGAGTGTCGGCAACGCGCTGCGCAAGAAGGAGAAGCTCCGCGTGCGGCTGCCTCTCGCCCGGTTCACGGTCGTGTCGCCGCTGGCGGCGACCCTCGGTCAGTTCGAGGAGATCCTCCGCGACGAACTCAACGTCAAATCGGTCGAGCTGGTGCAGCAGTCGGAGGCGACGGCGAGGGAGTACGGCATCAGTCATCGGCTCAGCGTCAATGCTCGCGCCGCAGGACCCCGTCTCGGCAAGAATGTGCAGACCGTGATCAAGGCCGCCAAGGCGGGCGACTGGACCGAGGTCGACGGAGTCGTGACGGCCGGCGGAGTCGTGCTCGAGCCGACCGAGTACGAGCTCGCACTCGAGACGACGGGACGCCCGGACGGCGAGGCTCTCGCCATCGTCCCCTCGGGCGGATTCGTGCTTCTCGACACGCAGACGACCCCGGACCTCGAGGCCGAGGGCACCGCCCGCGACGCGATCCGCGTGGTGCAGGAGGCACGCAAGAACGCGGGGCTCGATGTGAGCGACCGCATCGTGCTCGCCCTGAACGCCACGCCCGAAGATGCTGCCGCCCTGACCGCGCACGCCGAGCTGATCGCGCGTGAGACGCTGGCGATCGCCTTCGCGGCGCAGCCCACCGATGGCCTGGACGCCGTGGTCGACGACGTCCAGAGTCCCGGTGACGGCGTGTTCCGCTCGGGGGCTCGCGCTCTCGGCTCGTCGAAGGGACCGATCATCGTCACGATCGACGCCACAGCCGTGGTGCGCGAGGCCGCCAAGAACGAAGGAGTGGTCTCATGAGCGCTCGTGACCGCGCGGATGCCGTGTATGCCACGCTTCTCAGCCGAGCCGGCGAGCGCTGGGTGCAGCCCCGGAAGGAGCGGACCGCCCGGATCCTCGCATTCCTCGACGATCCGCAGCGCACCTATCGGGTGGTGCACATCACGGGAACGAACGGCAAGACGTCGACGGCGCGCATGATCGAGAGTCTGCTGCGCGCGCATGGACTGCGCACCGGGCTCTTCACGAGTCCGCACCTCGAGCGCTTCACCGAGCGGATCATGATCGACGGCGAGCCGATCGAGGATGCCGCGGTCGCCGACGCCTGGGATGAGATCGAGCCCTTCGTCGAGATCGTGGATGCCGAGCTCCGGACCGCGGGCGAGGAACCGCTCACGTTCTTCGAGCTCCTCACCGTGCTGGCCTTCGTAGCCGTGGCCGATGCCCCGGTCGACGTTCTCGTGCTCGAAGTGGGCATGGGCGGCGAGTGGGACTCGACGAACACGGCCGACGGCGACGTCGCAGTCTTCGCGCCGATCGACATCGACCACGCGGATCGCCTCGGTAACACGATCTCGGCGATCGCGAAGGTCAAAGCGGGCATCATCAAGGAGGGGGCTGCGGTCGTCTCGGCTCAGCAGCCCGCCGACGCCGCAGATGTCCTTCGCAGAGTCGCCGCGGAGAAGAACGCGACCATCGCATTCGAGGGGGACGACTTCGGCCTGACGGATCAGAAACTGGCCGTGGGCGGTCAGCTCATCTCGATCCGCGGACTCGCGGGGGAGTACCTCGAGGAGTACCTGCCGCAGTACGGCGCCCACCAAGGGCACAATGCCGCGCTGGCGGTCGCGGCTGTCGAATCGCTCATCGGAGGCGGCGGTCAGCGGATCGCGGCCGACATCATCTCGGAGGGCCTGCAGGGCGCGACCTCGCCCGGCAGGCTGCAGCTGCTCGGCATCTCACCCACGGTGATCGTCGACGCCGCGCACAACCCGCACGGCGCGGCGGCGCTCGCGCAGGCGATGGACGACAGCTTCGACTTCGACGAGTGGGGTGTCGTTCTCGGCGTACTCGCCGACAAGGACGCCGCGGGTATCGTGGCGAAGCTCGCCCCTGCTGCGGCCCACGTCTTCGCGACGGCGCCGGAGTCCGACCGGGCGAGCGATGCCGACCTCATCGCAGACCTCGTGGAAGCGGCGGGGCATCGTGCCACCGTGCACGCGACGCTGGCGGACGCGGCCGATGCCGCGCGAGAGTGGGCGGCATCGACGGAGCGCCGTGCGGTCGTCATCGCGGGTTCCGTCGCGCTGGCCGGGGAAGCGATCGCTCTCTCGGAGGAAGAGGACTGGAAGTCCGGGTGGCGCGCATGAGCGCGGCATCCGCCCCCGACGAGGCTCCCCGCCGGGTGCGCGCACCGCGTGCTCCGCGCACGCTGGTGCAGAAGCTGGCGCCGATCGTGCTCGGTTTCGAGTCGATCGTGGTCTTCCTCGCAGGCCTCACCGTGTTCGGGCTCAAGGCTCTTCCCGCAGGCATCCCGCAGTGGTGGGGGATCGTGGGAGGCGCGGTCGTCGGATTCGCCTGCATCGTCGTCGCCGGGATGATCACCAAGCCCTGGGCCATCACCGCCGGCTGGGTGCTTCAGGCGATCATCGCCGTGTCCGCTGTGCTCGTGCCGGCGATTCTGCTCGTCGTCGTGATTTTCGGTGGCATGTGGGCGTATGCGACGATCATGGGGGCCCAATTGGACGCACGACGTCCGGCCGGGCCCGCGACCGAGACTCAGACAGAGAGTGAATGACATGGCCACTGAAGAAACCCTCGTCCTCGTCAAGCCCGATGGTGTCGCCCGCGGCCTCACCGGAGCGATTCTGGCGCGTATCGAGTCGAAGGGCTATGCGCTCGTCGACATCCGACTCGTCGAGCCCGACCGCGACGTGCTCGCTGCGCACTACGCCGAGCATGAGGGCAAGCCCTTCTACGAGCCTCTCATCGAGTTCATGCTCTCGGGCCCGTCCGTCGCCATCCGTCTCGCGGGCAACCGCGTCATCGAAGGCTTCCGCTCGCTGGCCGGCACCACCGACCCGACGACCGCAGCTCCTGGAACCATCCGGGGCGACTTCGGTCGCGACTGGGGCCTCAAAGTGCAGCAGAACCTCGTGCACGGATCGGACAGCGTCGCGTCAGCCGAGCGCGAGCTCGCGATCTGGTTCGGCTGACCCCCCCCCGTCACGACGATACGACGAAGCCCGCTCCACGATCCGTGGGGCGGGCTTCGTCGTCGAGGGGCATCCGCCCGATCAGAAGATCATTCCGACGACCTCGCCGAGCAGGTCGAGACCGCGCAGCTGCGCGAGCAGGATCACGAGGGCATACGCGAGGATCGTCGCGAGCGGCACCCACGCCATGAGCGCGGATCCTGCGCGCATGACTCGCGCGCTCCGCGAGAAGGTGCCGTTGCGCATGAGGTGCACCATCGTCGAGAAGAACGTCGGGATGGTCACCGCCCAGGTGAGCATGCACCAGGGGCAGAGAACGCCGAGGTTGACCGCGTACAGGCTCTGTCCGATCAGCCAGCACACGAAGCCGAAGGCGAAGGTGACGCCGACGCCGAAAAGCGCCCAGAACCAGCGCGGGAACCGGGCCCCCGCGAGGATCGCCACACCGACGACGAGGGGAGCCGTCCACAGAGTGAGACCGATCAGCGGGTTCGGGAACCCGAAGATCTCGCCCTGCCACGAGCCGAGGTTCTTGCCGCACTGGATCATGACGCTGACATTGCAGCTCAGATCGGCATCGGGATTCTCGAGCTGGATGAACTTGTCGATCGTCAGCTGGAAGGCGGCGAACCAGCCGACCACGCTCGCGATGATCAGCCAGATCGCATAGACGACGGGGCGGGTGCGCTGCTCGCTCATGTGTGGATTATCTCAGCGATCACTATGGATCGGGCGAGAGCGCACCGGAGAAAACGACGCGGACGAGCGCAGGATGCCGCGAACCTGGCCAGTTGGTGCGATAATGGCCTGTGATGCACCGCTCGACCCTGTCGAGGCCGACATCGACGCAGACTTCGGGGCCGTATGCCCCACGCGATCAGAGCCATGAGCCGGTCGCACACCGAGTGAGTTCGCAGCATCCGCGGATGCCGCATGAGAATTCGCGGAGCATCCGATGCACCGCGCGAGGAGTAAGCCAGAGATGGCCGATGAGAACAATGACTACGACGCCCCTACCCTCGACTTCCCCGCGGATGCTGACGCGCCCGCAGCGGTGACTGTCGAGGTTCCTCAGGAACCGGACGCAGCCGAGGAGGTCCCCGCTGAGGCGGAGGCGCCGACCGCCGACGCTCCGGTTGACGACGCTCCCGTCGAGGAGCCAGCCGCAGCGGAGGACGCTCCTGTGTCCGAGGACGCTCGTGTGTCTGAGGATGCCGCGTCGGTCGACGCACCCGCATCCCAGGATGCCGTGTCTGAAGACGCACCTGCTGCTGTGGATGCTCCTGCTCAGGACGCACCAGCCGTCGAGAAGACGCCCGCCGCGGGCGACGAGCAGCCCGTCGAGGCGGATGCCGCCTCGGAGAAGTCCGGCGCCGAGAAGTCCAGCGCCGAGAAGTCCGATGCGCCGAAGACCGAGGCGCCGTCGGCTCCCGAGCCGCTGACTGCCGTCTCGCTCGGCCTGCTGCCGGAGGTCTTCGTCTCGCAGGTCTCGACGCAGCTCCACTTCTACGCGCCCGAGATCGTGCCGCTACCGGCGCGCGGCGGTCGCGAGCGCGTGTTCGACCGCATCGCCGAGCGCGAGCCCGACGACTCGGCATCCGGTCGTCGCGGACGCCGCCGCCGCGGAGGCTCGGACGACGCTGACCAGCGTGAGCAGCGGGATGAACCGCGTCAGCCGCGCCAGCGCGTCGTCGAGTACATCACCGAGCCCAAGGCGATCAAGGGGTCCACTCGTCTCGAGGCGAAGAAGCAGCGTCGTCGTGACGGCCGCGATGCCGGTCGTCGTCGCCCGGTGGTCACTGAAGCCGAGTTCCTCGCTCGCCGCGAGTCGGTGGATCGCAAGATGGTCGTCCGGTCGAAGAACGGCCGCACGCAGATCGGCGTGCTCGAAGACGGCGTGCTCGTGGAGCACTACGTCGCGCGCAACCAGGACGCGTCGCTGATCGGCAACGTCTACCTCGGCCGTGTGCAGAACGTGCTGCCGAGCATGGAGGCCGCCTTCGTCGACATCGGTCGCGGTCGCAATGCGGTGCTGTACTCGGGCGAGGTCGACTGGGACGGTGTCGAGACCGGCAACCAGCCCCGCCGCATCGAGCTGGCGCTCAAGGCCGGCGACCGTGTGCTCGTGCAGGTCACGAAGGACCCGGTGGGACACAAGGGCGCCCGCCTGACGAGCCAGATCTCGCTCCCGGGCCGCTACCTGGTCTACGTGCCGGGCGGATCGATGAACGGCATCAGTCGCAAGCTTCCGGACAACGAGCGCACGCGTCTCAAGCGCATCCTGAAGGAGGTGCTTCCGGAGTCCTCCGGCGTGATCGTGCGCACGGCCGCCGAGGGGGCGACCGAAGATCAGCTCACGCGCGACGTGCAGCGTCTGACGACCCAGTGGGAGCACATCCGCACACAGGTCGAGTCCCAGCAGGCGCCCGCGCTTCTGCATGCGGAACCCGACCTGCTGGTCAAGATCGTGCGTGATGTCTTCAACGAGGACTTCACGAAGATGCTGATCCAGGGCGAGGAATCGCAGCGCACGATCCGCGCGTACCTCGAGAGCGTCGCCCCGGACCTCCTCGAGCGTGTGGAGTCGTACGAGGACGAGGCCGACCCGTTCGACGCGTTCCGCATCACCGAGCAGATCGAGAAGGCGCTCGACCGCAAGGTCTGGCTGCCTTCGGGGGGCTCGCTGGTCATCGACCGCACCGAGGCGATGACCGTCGTCGACGTCAACACCGGCAAGTTCGTCGGCTCGGGCGGCAACCTCGAAGAGACCGTCACCAAGAACAACCTCGAGGCGGCTGAGGAGATCGTCCGCCAGCTGCGTCTGCGCGACATCGGCGGCATCATCGTCGTCGACTTCATCGACATGGTGCTCGAGTCGAACCGCGACCTCGTGCTGCGCCGTCTCATCGAGTGCCTCAGCCGCGACCGCACCAAGCACCAGGTCGCCGAGGTCACCTCGCTCGGCCTCGTGCAGATGACCCGCAAGAAGCTCGGCCTCGGTCTGCTCGAGACCTTCAGCGAGGCGTGCGACGTGTGCGCCGGGCGCGGAGTCATCGTGCACCACGACCCCGTCGTGAAGCACCGGTCCAGCAGCAACGGCAACAGCAACGGCAACGGCAGCTCCTCCAACCGTCGCCAGCGCGGCGGCAACGGCCAGAACCAGAATCAGAACCAGGCGCCGGCCGCGGTGACGACGCACAGCATCCCCGAGGGGGCGAAGTCGGCACTCGCGCAGATCGCGGCGTCGACCCGCGTGCCCAGCGCAGAGGATACGGCTGGCGAGGCCACCGGCCCCGAGCAGTCGGCGGACGCCCCGGTCGTGCAGGAGCGCGCGAAGAAGCCCCGCAAGAAGCGCGGAGGAGACCGCACGTCTCCGAAGTCGCCTGCGGAGGCCCTTCTCGACTCGGTGCTCGATGCGCTTCCCGAGCCGAAGGCACCCGGTCAGGGACGCGGTCGTCGCCGTGTCTCCACGGCGGCACTCACCGGGACCCCGGTCTCGGTGAACTCGGAGCCGTCAGCGCCGATCGCGGGCGGGGACACGCAGTCCTGACGCGATCAGCCGCCGGACCAGCTCCTTGCCGTCGACGCGTTGCGCGCCGGCGGCGATGAGCCGGGGGACGAGCTCTTCCGGAACGTCGTAGTGGTCGAGGTCGAAGGCGCGCGCAGGCACGTCATGCGATCTCGCGAAGGCATGCAGCTCGTCGAGGTTGTCGTCGCTCACGAGATGTGCCCAGAGCCGCCCGTGCGCGGGCCAGCGGGGATCATCGACGAGAACGGTCATCACGTCAGCCTATTGCCGGACACACCACACGGTACGTTTTGCCACAGTGTCCCGCATCCGGTAAAGTAGTCCCTTGGTGCGCATGCCGCGTCGTCCTGCACGGTCGGAGCGGAGAGTCTTGCAGTCGCACCCGTCGCCCGCGACGCATGCAAGCAACAGTCTTCCCGTGAGATTCTCGGAGCCGCGAGCTCCCCAACGAAACAGGTATGAAGTGGTTTACGCAGTAGTGCGCGCCGGTGGGCGGCAGGAGAAGGTCGAGGTCGGCACGATCGTTCAGCTCGACCGTGTCAAGGCTGCCCAGGGCGAGAACATCGAGCTCGCTGCAGTGCTTCTCGTCGACGGCACCACGGTGACCACCGACGCTGACTCGCTGGCGAAGGTCAAGGTCACGGCAGAGGTCATCGGCAACCTCCGCGGCCCGAAGATCATCATCCAGAAGTACAAGAACAAGACCGGCTACAAGAAGCGTCAGGGCCACCGCCAGGAGCTCACGCGCGTCAAGATCACCGGCATCAAGTAAGACCGAGGAGACCAGGACATGGCACATAAAAAGGGCGCAAGCTCCACCCGTAACGGTCGTGACTCCAACGCTCAGCGACTTGGCGTGAAGCGCTTCGGAGGACAGCAGGTTCTCGCCGGCGAGATCATCGTCCGCCAGCGTGGCACGCACTTCCACCCCGGCGTCAACGTCGGCCGTGGTGGCGACGACACGCTGTTCGCTCTGGCTGCCGGCGCGGTCCAGTTCGGCGCGAAGGGCGGCCGCAAGGTCGTCAACATCGTCGCCGCTGCTGAGTGATCACAGCACGACACTAGTCATCCGATTCGGGGCGGGCTTCGGCCCGTCCCGAATCTGCGTTTCCGGCCGAGTTCGCATCTCGGGCCGCATCAATTGAGGAGAGAGACATGGTCAGCTTCGTCGACACCGTGACGCTGCATCTGCGCGCGGGCAAGGGCGGCAACGGCTGTGTCTCCGTGCACCGCGAGAAGTTCAAGCCGCTCGGTGGGCCCGATGGTGGGAACGGCGGGGACGGCGGCGACATCGTGCTCGTCGCCGACACCCAGACGGGCACGCTTCTCTCGTACCACCACTCACCGCACCGCAGCTCAGGCAACGGCGGCCCGGGAATGGGTGATCACCGGGCCGGGTTCATGGGCGAGGATCTCGAGCTGCCCGTGCCCGTCGGCACCGTGGTGAAGAACCCCGACGGTGAGGTCCTCACCGACATGATCGAGCCCGGTCAGCGGTTCGTCGTCGCGAAGGGCGGTCATGGCGGCCTCGGAAACGCGGCTCTCGCGACTCCCAAGCGCAAGGCTCCCGGTTTCGCGCTGCTCGGCACGCCCGGCTACGAGGGCGACGTCGTGCTCGAGCTCAAGACCGTCGCCGACGTGGCGCTCGTGGGGTACCCCTCCGCAGGCAAGTCGAGCCTGATCGGTGCGATCTCGGCGGCGCGGCCCAAGATCGCCGACTACCCGTTCACCACGCTGCACCCCAACCTGGGCGTCGTGCAGCAGGGTGATTTCCGTTTCACGGTCGCCGACGTCCCCGGTCTGATCGAGGGAGCAAGTGAGGGGCGCGGCCTCGGACTGGAGTTCCTTCGCCACGTCGAACGCTGCACCGCGCTGCTGCACGTGCTCGACTGCGCGACCCTCGAGCCCGGTCGCGACCCGATCTCCGATCTCGATGTGATCCTCGGTGAGCTCGCCGCATACGAGGTGCCCGAGGGGCAGACTCCTCTGCTCGAGCGTCCGCAGCTCGTGGCGCTCAACAAGATCGACGTGCCCGAGGCGCGTGATCTGGCCGATCTCGTGCGCCCGGATCTCGAGGCGCGCGGGTTCCGAGTCTTCGACATCTCCACGATCTCGCACGAGGGCCTGCGCCCGCTGACCTTCGCGCTCGGCGAGATCGTCGACGCACACCGCGCAGAGCTCGCCGCTGCGGAGCCCGTCCGCGAGCGCGTCGTCATCCGTCCCCGTGGCTCCAAGAAGGAATTCACGATCCGGGTCGAGGGCGGAACGTACGGCAACGTGTACCGCATCCTCGGCGAGAAGCCGGTGCGGTGGGTGCAGCAGACAGACTTCCAGAACGAAGAAGCCGTCGGTTATCTCGCGGACCGCCTCGAGAAGGTGGGTGTCGAGGACGAACTGTTCCGCCTCGGCGCAGTGCAGGGGTCGACGGTCGTCATCGGCGAAGGCGACAGCATCGTCTTCGACTGGGAGCCGACCATGACCTCCGCCGCCGAGCTCATGACCGCTCCTCGAGGCACCGACCCGCGACTCGCCCCGAACGCACGTCGTACGACCTCCGAGCGTCGCGAGCAGTACTACGAGCGGATGGATGCCAAAGCCGAGGCCCGCGCCGAGGCCGAGACGCGCCGTCTCGCCACGCGCGACGAGGGTGAGGCGTGACCGCTCGCACGCGCGCGGATCTCGCGACCGCGTCGCGCATCGTCGTGAAGGTCGGCTCGTCTTCCATCAGCGGAGAGGCCTCTTGGCGCATCCCCGTCCTCGTCGAGGCTCTCGCTGCTGCGCACGCGCGTGGCGCCGAGGTCATCCTCGTGTCGTCGGGGGCGATCGCCAGCGGCATCCCCTTCCTGCGACTGGATGCGCGGCCCACTGATCTCGCGACGCAGCAGGCTGCGGCGGCCGTGGGGCAGAACGTCCTGGTGTACCGATATCAGGAGGCGCTGCGTCCGTTCGACATCGTCGCGGGTCAGGTGCTCCTCACGACGGGTGACCTCGAGAACCCGACCTCGCGCAGCAACGCACGGCGTGCGATGGAGCGTCTGCTCGGGTTGCACGTGCTGCCGATCGTGAACGAGAACGACACGGTCGCGACGCAGGAGATCCGTTTCGGTGACAACGATCGACTCGGCGCCCTCGTCGCGCAGTTGGTGCAGGCCGACGCGCTGGTGCTGCTGAGCGACATCGAATCCCTCTACACCCGGCCGCCCTCCGACCCGTCGGCCGAGCCGATCGACGTGGTCGCCCCGGACGCCGATCTCTCCGGTCTCGAGTTCGGATCGACGGTCGTCAACAGCGTCGGCACCGGGGGAGCGGCCACCAAGGTCTCTGCGGCACGTCTCGCCGCGGCATCCGGAATCGGCGTGCTCGTCACCAGTGCAGACCTCGTCGGCAAGGCTCTCGCCGGGGCTGAAATAGGAACCTGGTTCGAGCCCGCGCTCTCTTAGACTGGTCGGATGACCGACCAGACCCCGCAGGTTCGCCTCGAGCGTGCGAAGGCGGCCTCCCGCGCCACCGCTGCGCTGACCAGCGACGAGAAGGCACGCGCACTCGAGGCCATCGCGGTGGCGCTCGAGCAGAATGCGGCGACGATCATCGACGCCAACGGTCGCGACGTCGACCGTGGTCGCGAACACGGTATCGGGGAGTCGCTGATCGACCGGCTGCGACTCGATGAGAAGCGCGTGTCGGGCCTCGCCGCGGCGGTCCGCCAGGTCGCGGCGCTGGCCGATCCGGTCGGCAGGGTCGTCGGGGGCCACCGGATGCCGAACGGCGTGGCGCTGGAGCAGGTCCGCGTGCCCTTCGGTGTGGTCGGTGCCATCTACGAAGCACGGCCCAATGTGACGGTCGACATCGCCGCCCTCGCTCTGCGTTCCGGCAACGCCGTGGTTCTGCGGGGCGGCAGCGCAGCCAAGGAATCGAACACCGTGCTGGTCGATGTGATGCGCCGAGCACTCGAGGACTCGGGCGTCACTGCAGAGGCCATCCAGACGGTCGACGACTTCGGTCGCGACGGGGCGAAGGCTCTGATGCACGGACGCGGCTTCATCGATGTGCTCGTGCCGCGAGGCAGCGCCGGCCTCATCGAGACCGTGGTCACCGAATCGACGGTGCCGGTGATCGAGACCGGCGCCGGGAACGTGCACATCGTCCTCGATGAGACGGCGCCCGACGACTGGGCGCGAGACATCGTCGTGAACGCCAAGGTGCAGCGTCCCAGCGTCTGCAACGCCGTCGAGACCGTGCTGGTGCTGCGCCAGGCCGCGCCGCGGCTCGTGCCGCTGGTGGCGAGCGCACTGCAGAGCGAAGGGGTCGCGATCCACGGCGACGACATCGTCGCGGGACTCGTCTCGAACGTCATCCCCGCGACCGAGGACGACTGGGCCGCGGAGTATCTCAGCCTCGACATCGCCATCAAGGTGGTCGACTCGCTCGACGATGCGCTCGACCACATCCGTCGATACAGCACGGGCCACACCGAGTCGATCATCACCACGGATTCACGCAATGCGGAGCGCTTCCTCGCCGAGGTGGACTCGGCCGTGGTGATGGTGAACACCTCCACCCGGTTCACCGACGGAGCGGAATTCGGTTTCGGGGCCGAGGTCGGCATCTCGACCCAGAAGCTGCACGCGCGCGGTCCGATGGGGCTCTCCGAGCTCACCAGCACGAAGTGGCTGGCGCGTGGGTCGGGGCAGACGCGCGCCTGAGGGCTAGACTAGGTGGCGCTGCGGCGTCACGCGCGCCCGGCCCGCCAGCCACGAAACGGAGTCAGGATGAACCTCGTCGCACAGATCGCGATGGTCGCCGCCGAGACCGAGCACCACGGCAACGTCCAGGCCGAGACGCTGATCTTCGGGGTGATCGCCATCATCCTGTTCGCGTTCCTCGGTCTTGTCACGTTGTCGTACAAGAACGTCGCCAACCGCCACTCGGCGAAGGCCGAGGCATGGGCTGCGCAGCACGGCAAGGACGGCCACGAGGCAGGACACGGCCACTAGGCCCCTATGAACGACACGATCTCGCGTCCGGCGCGCATCGGTGTGATGGGCGGAACGTTCGACCCCATCCATCACGGGCACCTGGTAGCCGCGAGCGAGGTCGCGCACTCCTTCGATCTCGACGAGGTCGTCTTCGTCCCGACCGGGCGCCCGTGGCAGAAAGACGAAGTCACACCGAGCGAGCATCGGTATCTGATGACGGTCATCGCGACCGCATCCAACCCGCAGTTCACCGTGAGTCGCGTCGATGTCGACCGCGAGGGGCCCACGTACACGATCGACACCCTGCGAGATCTCAAGAAGGCTCGTCCGGATGCCGAGCTGTTCTTCATCACCGGAGCCGACGCCGTAGCGCAAATTCTCAGTTGGAGAGACCATGATGAGTTGTGGGAGTTGGCCCACTTCGTCGCGGTCTCACGCCCAGGTCACGTCCTGAGCACTGATGGCCTCCCGAGCGACAACGTCAGCCAGCTGGAGGTGCCGGCATTGTCGATCTCGTCCACAGCCTGCCGAGCGCGGGTTCGTGAAGATGAGCCGGTCTGGTATCTCGTTCCCGACGGAGTCGTTCAATACATCGCGAAGCATCATCTGTATCGGAGCAAGGCATGAGTACATCGGATCGGCCTGAGCAGGGTCCGCTGACGCGAAAGCAGCTGCGTGAGATCCGCCTGACGGGTTCCACGCCGGTCATCTCTCCGGAGGAGGCAGCAGCTGCCGCATCCGCGACGCCGCCCACGCCCCCTCCTGCACCCGAGCCGCAGGCGGCAGAGTCGTCGGACGCCTCGCCCGCTGACGCTCCGGCATCCGCTGAGGCAGACGGCAGAGGCTCCTCCACTCGGCTCACGCGTCGTCAGGTGCGCGAGCTCGAGCGCTCGCGGTCGGGCTCCGACGCGCAGAGCATCGACGAGGACGCAGACGGCGACGACGCGCTCTCGGAGGGTGCGGGGGCCGACGGTGAGGCAGCGGACGCAGAGGCGTCCGACGAGCCCGAGTCCGCGCCGTTCCAGCCCGAGTCCTCGGCGCCCGCCGCCGACAGTGATGACGTGGATGACGACGATGACGATTCGGAGATCGTGGTCGCCACACCGGTGAGCGCCTCTTCCGGAGCTGAGCGTTCTGCAGACGTGTCGGTGGTGCCTGAGGCGGAGGGCGTCGACGATGCCGAGACCGCCGCACCCGACTCGGTCGAGGCGCCGGCCGCCGACGATTCCACCGAAGAACGACCCACCGTGAACTCGACGTTCGGGCAGGCGGTGCTGACTGACGACGCTGAGCCTGCGAAGCCGTTCACCCCGTCGTTCGACGAGCTGCTCACGGTCGGCGATTCCACCGGCTCGCAGCACCGTGGTGGCAACACACTCATCTTCAACCCGGCTCCCGGCGACGGCTCGCTCTCGGGGCCGGTCGCCTCGACCGGCGAGATCCTCGTCACAGGCTCGTACGAGCTGCCCAGGGGCCTCGGCTCCCAAGGGCACGCTCATGGCACCACCGACGGCAAGGATGTGGACGCCGTTCTCATCGACGGCGAGCTCCCGCCTGCATCCTCGCCGACACCGATCGCGGCCAGTGCTGCGGTCAGCACCATCAAGCCCGCCGGAGAGGTCATCCGACCGCCGGCCCCCGAAAAGGGCAACAAACTCATGCTCATCCTCGCGATCGTGGCGGGTGGTCTCGCGCTCGCGCTGGGCGTCGCCCTGATCGTGGCCTTCACCACGAATGTGTTCTGAATCTGATGCAGTCTCCTGAAAACGCCGTACACATGCTGCAGCTCGCAGCCGACGCCGCTGTGTCGAAGGGCGGTGAAGACCTGGTCGCGCTCAACGTGTCGGAGCCCCTCCCGCTCGTCGACATCTTCCTTCTCGTCACCGGAAACAGCGAGCGCAACGTCGCCGCCATCGCCGACGAGATCGAGGACAAGCTGATCGAGGCCGGGCACAAGCGCGTCCGCCGAGAGGGCCGCGCCGAAGCACGATGGGTGCTGCTCGACTTCGGCGATCTGATCGTCCATGTCTTCCACCAGGAGGAGCGCGTCTACTACGGCCTCGAGCGCCTGTGGAAGGACTGCCCTGTCGTTCCGTTCGAGCTCGCAGATCCTGCCGCGGATCGCGCCTGACGTGTCGGTCCACCTGATCACCGGGGCCGGATCCGGCATCGGATCGGTTCTCGCACGTCGTCTGCTCGACCGCGGCGATCAGGTGGTGCTTCTCGCGCGCGATGCGGGGCGGGCGCGAGAGATCGCCGAGTCCCTTCCCGGCGCCTCGACGATCGTCGGCGATCTTGCGCAACCGGGCAGGTTGTCGTGGGCGCTGTCGAAGCAGTCGCTGCCCGAGCGCATCGACTCTCTCGTGCACGCGGCGGGAGTCGTCGACCTGGGCGCCGTCGCAGACCTTCCCTCGACGCTGTGGGAGCACCAGCTCGCCGTCAACCTCGTCGGGCCTGCCGAACTGACCAGACTCCTGTTGCCGCTTCTTCGGGTGTCGCGAGCGCGGGTCGTGTTCGTCAACTCCGGAGCAGGACTGCACGCGCACCCCGGGTGGTCTGCGTATGCCGCCTCCAAGCACGGGCTCAAAGCGCTGGCTGATTCGCTGCGCGCCGAAGAGGCGGAGCATGGGGTGCGTGTCACCTCGGTCTATCCCGGTCGCACAGCCACTCCCATGCAGGAGCGCGTGCACCAGCAGGAGGGACGCTCGTACGACCCGGCGCGGTTCATCACCGCCGACTCGGTGGTGACGACCATTCTCACGGCGCTCGATCTTCCTGACGACGCGGCGCTGACGGATCTGACCATCCGTCCGACGGGCTGAGATCCGACCACTACCTGATCGGCGGAACCTGTCAAGGCCCTATCCGCTCGCTCTCGTGTGCGCGCATGATGCATATGGGGAGAGAGTCTTGGAGGCCAAAGAATGTCCGGAGATCCAGAGTCAAGATACGTCCTGAAGCGCATCACGCCGTCGGAGTGGGTGATCAACGACCTGCGTTACGCGACGGATGATCCTCGTCACGTGGTCGCGTGCGTCTACGAGTATGCCGAGACCGAGGTCGAGGTCGTCTGGCTTCGGGACCTCCCTCTCGCCGTCCGCTACGCGAATGCCCGTGAGGTGCTCGACGAGGTGGCCCGGGTGCAGGATTCGAGTCGTGCGACGCGGCCGATCGCGATCCCGCATCTGCCACCGCTGCTCGCGACGTGACCGAACGCGGCAGGCTCGCGAAGAGCCTGCCGCGTCGTCATGTCAGGCGTCGTCCTGATCTGTGGTGCCGTGCTCTGCGGCGATCCGATCGGCGTCGGCGCTGTCGACCTGGTCGGGATCGGCATCCGGATCGATGACGGGTTCTCCGTCGATGTCTTGACGGGGAACGCTGTCGTTCGCGTCACCGTCGTCGGGCAACGGGACCAGCGGCGGGATGGGGTTGGACATCGTCGTCTCCTCTCATGTAGGTGTCGATCACGATAGACGGAGCCCGCGGTCCGCAGCAGATGCTTGACCGAGGGGCCGGCGAGGAGTATCGGGACTCCGGCCCCCACCCGAACCGGACCGCCGGTCAGACCGTTTCGGGGCGCTTCTTCCGGAAGGGGCGTGCGGGCAGGTCCGGACCGTCCCAGACGGTGATGATGCCCCAGGCGACGGCGGCGATCGGCACAGACAGCACCGCGCCGACGATTCCGCCGAGGATGGTGCCGGTGGTCAACGCGAGCAGGATGACGAGCGCATGCAGCTTGAGCGACCGCGCCATGACGACCGGCTGCAAGAAGTTGCCCTCGAGCTGGTTCACCAGCACGACGATGCCGACGACGATCAGCGCCGCGACAGGACCGTGGGTCACGAGTGCGACGAGCGCCGCGAGGATGCCGGCGGCCGTCGCGCCGACGAGCGGGATGAATGCGGTGAGGAAGACGATCACGGCGAGTGGCAGTGCGAGCGGGATCTGGAGGATCGCGAGGCCCACTCCGATGCCGACGGCGTCTGCGGCGGCGACGATCGAGGTTCCACGCACGTAGCCGCCGAACACGTCGACGGTCTTGTCGCCGATGCGACGGGCACGCGCGTAGCTGGCACCGGTGAAGGGGCGCAGCAGGAACTCCCAGATGCGGGGGCCGTCCTTGAGGAAGAAGAACAGGACGACGATCATCAGCGCAAGGCCGGTGAAGAAGCTCGCCGTCGCAGAGACGCCCGCAAGGGCACCGCGACCGAACGAGGCGCTGGTGAGGAACTCGCCGGCGCTCGCCCACAGGTCATCCAGATCGATAGCCGCGATATCGAAGGGCAAGGTGTCGAGCCACGCCGTCACCTGGGCGATGCCGTCGGTCGCGGACTGGACCAGGTCGTCCCACTGGGAACGAACGGTGAGCACGATGACCCAGACGACTCCGCCCAGAATGGCCAGGATGCCGATCAGGGCGATCCACGTCGCGAGGATCGACGGCACGCCGCGTCTGCGCATCCACGCGACGAGCGGATGGATCGCCGACGCCAGGATCAGCGCGATCGTGACGGGGATGAACACCAGAGACAGCTGCGTGATGACGAGCACACCGACGGCCACGACGGCGAGCACCGCGAGGATCTGCAGGCTGCGGGTCGCGACGAGACCGAAGCCCCGCGACCAGAGTCGTGGTTCATCTCGCGGAGGGGTCTCCGTCAGCAACATCTCCGGTCGTCGGAACAGTCCCAGCACTAGCATCCTCCTGCAGATCGCGGCCCGTCGAGGTGACGGTCCGCCGTGGTCTTTCTATCCAGGTCGCATTCCGACCGCAAGCCCCTGGCGCTGGGGATCGGCCGGTGATCGATACCGGGACTGGCCTTCAAGACGACACTAGCCCGGTGCATGCATCGCCAGCGGGACGACCGGCGGGGAGGCGTCGGTCGCCAACCGGGCATGTGTCTC
Organism: Microbacterium sp. EB106-03-03-XG65; assembly: GCF_058791955.1. Lineage (NCBI taxonomy): Bacteria > Bacillati > Actinomycetota > Actinomycetes > Micrococcales > Microbacteriaceae > Microbacterium > Microbacterium sp. EB106-03-03-XG65. Next base: position 2,604,295 of record NZ_JBYTEB010000001.1, on the reverse strand, counting down.
GACGTCGAAGCGCTCGGTGCCGTAACGGAGCTTCTCCCGCTCTATGCCCTCCGCGCGGAAGCCGACCGCTGTGGCCACGCGGCACGAGGCGGGATTGTTCGTGCGGTGTCCGAGTTCGAGACGGTGCAGTCCGGTGCGGAACGCCCACTCGGAGACGGCGGCGAGCGCACCCGTCGCGTATCCCTTCCCGCGGGCAGCCGGGGAGAGCCAGTAGTGCACCCATGCGGTCTGGTGTCGCGGGTCGATCGCGGATGCGCCGACGTTGCCGACCGCGCAGCCGTCATCGACGACGGCCCAGTTCTTCGCGCGGTCGTCGAAGCCCAGGGCAGTCTCGATGAACGCGGCAGCCTTCTCGGAGGTCGACAGATCAGCACCGCCGAACTGGGGCGCGAGATCCGGCGCACCCCGGGCGGCTCGGACCAGGGCGGAGGCATCGGCAGGGACCCAGGGGCGAAGTACGACACTCACGCGCTCATCGTCGCGCATCGGGGCTTCGCTCGCCACTCGCGCCATCGGAGCGGGAAGAGCGGGAAAACAAGAAAACCCGCGATCTCTCGCGGGTTTCGTTGTGGACCTGAGGGGACTCGAACCCCTGACCCCCTGCATGCCATGCAGGTGCGCTACCAGCTGCGCCACAGGCCCAGAATCGCTTCGTGAGCTCCCGAAGCAACTTGAACAGAGTACTACACGGATCGCGCGCAACACCAATCGGGCGCCGCCTCCCGGGCGCGTCGCCGAGGGCGGATGAATAGGGTGGGGGAATGACGACGATCGACGCCATCACTGAGCACGACTACGCCGACTGGTCGCGCCTCTGGACCGGTTACCTCACGTTCTACGGCGCCGAGATCGCGAGCGACGTCACCGCCGACACCTTCGCCCGGCTCGTGTCCGATCGGCAGGTGCACGGGGTGATCGCTCGTGACGACCAGGGCGTCGCTGTCGGAGTCGTGCATTGGCTCACGCACCCCGCGACCTGGAGTCGCTCGGACTACTGCTATCTCGAGGATCTGTTCGTCGATCCGGCCGCACGCGGCGCAGGAATCGGCCGGATGCTGATCGCTCATGTGCGCGCGTGGGCAGCCGACCGCGGCTGCGCGAAGGTCTACTGGCTCACGCAGGAGGGCAACGGCACTGCTCGGGCCCTGTACGAACGCGTCGCGACACACACCGGGTACACGCACTACCAGATTTCGCTCTGACCTCGGCGCTGTCGATACGCGCGGAACAATACGACCACCGCACGCGTTCATGCCAGCGTGAACCTCCTCGACAGCATCGTGATCGGTGCGGGACAGGCGGGCCTCTCGGCCTCCTTCCACCTTGCGCGCCTCGGTGTCTCGCACGTCGTGCTCGACGGCGACACCGAGCCGGGAGGAGCATGGCGGCACCGCTGGGACGCCCTGACGATGCGCGACGTGCACGGGGTCGCGGAGCTCCCCGGCGATACGGCACCGCCCCGCGACGATCGGCGTGCGAACGAAGCGGTGCCGGAGTACTTCGCGGCATACGAGCGCGATCATGATCTGCCGGTCATCCGCCCCGTGCGCGTGGACCGCGTCGACGACGAAGCCGGCACCCTCGTGGTGCATGCGGGGGAGAGGCAGTGGCGCGCCCGCACTCTCGTCAACGCGACCGGTACCTGGACGCATCCGTTCCTGCCGCACTATCCGGGTATGGAGACGTTCGTCGGTGAACAGCTGCATACGGTCGACTACCCGGGGCCTGCGCACTTCGTCGGCAAACGGGTGCTCGTCGTCGGCGGTGGGGCCTCGGCCGTCCAGTTCATCGGCGCGCTCGCGCCCCTCACCGAGACCCTCTGGGTGACGCGCCGTGAGCCCGTGTGGCGCACCGATGACTTCACACCGGAGGCCGGTGCGGCCGCGGTCGCGCTCGTCGAACAGCGGGTGGCGCGCGGGCTGCCGCCCGAGAGCGTGGTGAGTGTCACGGGACTGATGCTGAGAGAGCAGGAACTCGAAGCCGAGCGGCTCGGAGCGTATGCGGCACGTCGACCGATGTTCTCGCGGATCGAACCGGACGGCGTGCGCTGGGCCGACGGCTCGTTCGAACGCGTCGACGTGATCCTCTGGGCGACGGGCTTCCGCCCCGCGATCGCCCACCTCGCACCTCTGCACCTGCGCAGCGAATCCGGCGGGATCCAGCTCGATCGGTCGGGCCGCGGCACGACCGCGGTCAAGGACCCGCGCATCCAGCTCGTCGGATACGGTCCCTCGGCGAGCACGATCGGAGCGAACCGCGCCGGACGTTCGGCGGCGAAGGGCGTGCGACTCGCCCTCCGCTCGTCGTCGAGCTCCGGTGATTCTCAGCGTGCCGCTTCCGAGCCGGACGAGCCTCAGAACCTCCTCGCCCGAGCCGACGTCGCCGAGTGAGCGTAGGGTGGAAGGCATGTCGCGCATCATCGTCTTCGGCGGTCACGGCCGCATCGCACTGCTCCTCGCTCCGCTCCTCGTCGCCGACGGCGAAGAGGTGACGGCCGTCATCCGCAATCCCGATCACGTCGCAGAGGTCGAGCAGACCGGCGCGCACGCGCTCGTCGCCGACGTCGAAGCTCTCGGTGTCAGCGAGCTCGCCGAGATCATCCGCGGCCATGACGCCGTGGTCTGGTCGGCGGGGGCCGGCGGAGGATCCGCCGAGCGCACGTACGCGGTCGATCGTGATGCCGCGATCCGCACGATGGAGGCCGCGGAGGATGCGGGAGTGAAGCGCTACGTGATGGTCTCCTGGATCGGCTCGAAGGCCGACCATGGCGTGCCCGAGGACTCGGACTTCTTCCCCTACGCCGACGCGAAGTGGGCTGCGGACGAGCACCTGCGGGGCACCGATCTCGACGGCACGATCCTCGGCCCGGGGACGCTCACGTTCGATGAGCCGACCGGACGCATCGTCCTCGATCCCGAGGGCAAGGGCGAAGTGTCCCGCGCCGACGTCGCACACGTGATCGCCCAGACCCTCGGAAACCCGTCGACCTTCGGGCGCACCATCCGATTCGGGAACGGCGGCGATGAGGATTCGGCTCCGATCGCCGATCTGCTCAGCGCCTGAGGATGATGCCGAGTCGCCGCGTCTGGGCAGCCGGAGCGGTGGGGGTGCTCGCGCTCCTCGCGCTGGCTGTGCCCGCGAGCGCGTCGGCAGGACTCACTGGCGCCGAGACGACCTCGAGGTCGCACACCGAGGCAGTGAGCCGAGCGCCCCAGGGCGCTGATAGCGCGCAGACCGTCTCTCCTGGGCCCCATCAGCGCGCGGCCGACCTGGTGTCGCAGATGACGACGCAGGAGCAGGCGGCGAGCGTCGTGATGGGCCACATCTCCACGACGGACCCTGGCGCGTTGCAGGCGTACATGGCGCAGGGCCTGGGCGGATTCATCCTGATGGGCGGAAACATCCCCGAGGGCGGCGACGGGCTGCAGGCGATCACGGCAGCGCTCGGCGCCGTTCCCGGCGCGCCGCCGCTCATCGCGATCGACCAGGAGGGCGGTGTCGTCTCCCGTCTCCCGGGCGACGACTTCCCCGCTTCCACGAGCCTCAAGTCAGAGGCGGTCGACCGCACGGCTGCCGCGTTTGCGGCCCGAGCATCTCTCGTGGCGCAATCCGGCATCACCGTCAACTTCGGCACGGTGGCCGATGTGACCGCCGATCCCTCGTCGTTCATCTATGGCAGGGCCCTCGGCACCGAGTCAGCGACGGCTGCAGAGCGTGTCGCTGCGGCGACCACCGCACAGGAGCACTTCCTCGCCTCGACGCTCAAGCACTTCCCGGGCCACGGCGCCGCACCGGGGGACTCCCACCACGCGATCCCGAGCACCGACGAGACGCTCGATCAGTGGCGAGCCTCCGACGCGATGCCGTTCGCTGCCGGCATCGACGCCGGCGCCTCCGTGCTGATGTTCGGGCACCTCGCCTATACGTCGGTGGACCCCGCTCCGGCCTCCCTGTCGGCGCGGTGGCATCAGATCGCGCGCGAGGAACTCGGCTTCGACGGAGTGATCGTGAGCGATGATCTCGGCATGCTCCAGTCCTCAGGCGTCCCCGCATATGCGGACCCCGTGGCGAACGCGATCTCGGCTCTTTCCGCAGGCACGGACCTCGTGTTGATGATCGCCGGTTCCACCGATCAGACGGCAGGGCAGATCGTCAGCGGAGTGACGGCGGCCGTCGGGTCCGGGTCGCTGTCTGCCGATCGGCTCGCGGAGGCGGCGACGCGGGTCATGGCGCTGCGACTGCAGTCCAGCGCGTCGAGCGCTCAGTGGAGCATCTGCGATGAGTGCGCACCGGTGGACTGAGCGGGACTCAGCGCCCCTTCGGATGGGCCCGGACTCAGACCCAGACCCCGGATGCGGTTCGCCGATCGGCTCCGTGCCACGCCTCGAGCAGCGCGGACCGCAACGTGGCGCCTCTGTCGGCGAAGACGCGCTGTCGACGCACGTACTCGGCCTTGCCTTCGGGTGTCTCGATGCGCACGGGAACCACTCCCCAGGCTGACAGGTCGTACGGCGCCGCCTGCATGTCGAGGAGACGGATGTCGCGCGCATGCTCGAACGCATCGAGCAGCAGCTCGCCGGGTACGAGCGGGCCCAGCTTCAGAGCCCACTTGTACAGGTCCATGCCGGCGTGCAGGCATCCCGGCTGTTCGAAGAGGGGCTGTTCGTCCCGCGTCAGCGCCGCGCGGTTGAGGGGAACCGCCTGCGGGGTGAAGAAACGGAACGCGTCGAAGTGCGTGCATCGCAGTTCGTGACGCTCGACCACCGCGTCCGTACCCGCCTGTCCGAGCCGCAGGGGGACAGGATGACGGTGTTCATCGGCGCGATAGACCATCGCCCACTCGTGCAGTCCGAAGCATCCGAACTGAGCGGGGCGCGAGGCGGTGCGCCTGAGCATCCGCTCGATCAGATCGGCGAGTTCCGGCTTGTCGTCGGCGAAGGCCTCGGCGTCGGGAACCGCGCCGTCCGGGGTCGCTCCGGGGGAGTACCAGCGCCAGTCCGTTCGCTCGGAGGCATCTTCGAGCTCGACGCCGGCGCCGGGGTGCCACCGCCTCAGCTGTGACGGCTTATACGAGTAGTACGTGAAGAGGAAGTCCCACACCGGATGCTTCTCGCCGCGCGCCGAGCGTTCACGGTGCTCCGCGGTGAGAGAGTCCGCTCGCTCCTGGTGCGCCGCCTCGCGCCGCTGCCACTCGGCCCGGGTGAGGATCATGTCAGCGCAGGATGCCGGCTTCGCCGAGCAGATCACGCAGACCCGCGCCGTCTTCAGCGCTCACCCACGGGGCGACGTCCTCGGAGTGCGGCTCACGTCCGGCACGACCACCGGCGAGCACCGCTTCCGCGGGAAGCAGGCGACGGATGGCGACACCCGCGACCGAGTCGGGGTGCTCGTCCATGAACTGGGAGTAGATCGCCTCGTCGTGCTGTCCGTCGTCGCCGATCAGCAGCCACTTCATGTCGGGGAACTCGGTGGCCAACCGACGCAGGTTCGTGAGCTTGTGCTCACGGCCGCTGCGGAACCAGCGGTCATGTGTGGGGCCCCAATCCGTCAACAGCATGGATCCGGCGGGGAAGAGGTGGCGTCCGAGGAAGCGGGTGAGCGTGGGAGCGACGTTCCACGCCCCCGTGGACAGATAGATCATGGGGGACCCGGGGTGCTCGCGCAGCACCTGATCGAGAAGTACGGCCATGCCGGGAACGGGAAGACGGGCGTGCTCGTCGACGACGAAGGAGTTCCACGCAGCGATGAACGGGCGTGGAAGCGCCGTGACCATGACGGTGTCATCCACGTCGGAGACCACGCCGAAGCGTGTGGATTCCGAGACGATGAACGCGGTGGTCTCGACGGGCTCCTGCCCCTCGACCGAGAAGGTGAACGTCTGCCATCCGGGCTCGAGAGTCGAATCGACCACCGAGTCGATCACCCCGCCCCGGTCGGCGATGACATGATGCACCGAGTCGCCGATCTGCACGGTGACCTTGGCGAAGCTCACCGGGATGCCGACGAAACTCCGCCAGCCTCGCACGCTGGCGGGTTCTCCGCTCTTCGTGCGTCGCTGTGCAGGGACGATCAGCACCCGTCCCACGACACGGACCCACCCGGGGCCACCGTAGCCGGGGAACGGCAGGATCGTGGCCGTGCGACCACGGCGGCGCGCGCGTCCTTCTCGCCAGACGTGGAAGCGGTGTTCGAGACGCGCGAACCAGTGGATCCGGGGCGCCGGGGGTGCGGAAGCCATTGCTTCAGTCTTTCACGTCCGCGCTGCTCTGCGTGTCGGTCTCATCGGTCTCGAGGTGACGAGCCTCCAGACGCGCCAGCACCTTCTTGCCCACGAAGACGAGCACCAGGAAGAGCGCGATGACGCCGACGAAAATGTAACCCGCGAAATGCACGCGATCCACGAGCTCGCGGAAGCTCCCCGCGGCAAGAGACGTGATGCTCACATAGGCGGCAGCCCAGAGCACGCAGGCAGGCGTCGTCCACGCGATGAATCGCCGATACGAGAAATGGCTCATCCCCACGGTGAGGGGCACGAGAGAGTGCAGCACCGGCAGGAAGCGGGACAGGAAGATGGCGATGCCGCCCCGACGGGCGAGGTAGTTCTCGGCGCGCACCCAATTCGCCTCGCCGACGCGACGTCCGATCCACGAGTGGCGGATGTGCGGACCGACCCAGCGCCCGAGCCAGAATCCGATGCTCTCGCCGATCAACGCTCCGACCACCACGGCGAGCACCATGGCGATCGCCTCGATGGGGCCGGAGACTCCCATGGAGGCGATGATGACCACGGTGTCACCGGGAACGACCAGACCGATGAGGATGCTGGTCTCCAGCATCACGGCCACTCCGGCGATCAACGTGCGCGTGACCGGGTCGATCGACTGGATCAGGTCGAACAGCCACAGCAGGAGGTCATCCACTCCTTGAGAATACGGGAGCAGAGGAGGCCTAGGCTGAGAAGGTGCCAGACCGTCTGACCGCTCGCATCCTGACCCGCGCGGTGGATCCCGAGAGTCTGTTCCTCGCGCTCGAAGCGGATGTGGACGACGTCTTCTGGCTGGATGCCGGCGCACGGGCGACCGACGGGTGGAGCTACGTCGGAACAGGAGAGGCCGCAGCGGTTCCGCGCGGCCTGCGCATCGACATCGCATCGGCCCCAGAGTCGCCGACACCGCCACTGCAGAGCGGCTGGGTCGGCTGGATGGACTACGAGGCGGGGGCGCACGCAGCGGGTGCGCCGATCGCAGAAGACAGCGGCGAGCCCCGCGCCGCCGGAATGCGCATCACTCGCATGGCCGCCTTCGACCACTCGACGGGCCGTGTCTGGGTCGTGGCCGACGAACTGGGGCACGACGACTGGGTGGCCGCCGTGACGTCTGCCGCCTCGGCGCGCGCCGTCGACGCCGTCCCGCACCCCGAAGCGGCGGTGGCGCGCCACACGCCCGCCAAGTATGCGGCGCTCATCGAGCACTGTCGGGAGTTGATCCGGGCAGGGACGGCCTATCAGCTCTGCCTCACGACACGCTTCTCCGTGCCCGGCGAACACGACGCGGTGGCAGCCTACCGCCGGCTTCGGGCGGCCACTCCGGCGCACCACGGAGGATTCCTGCGCATCGGGGGCGTCTCACTCCTGAGCGCGAGCCCCGAGCAGTTCCTGCACGCCGAGGGGGGAGTGATCCGCACGCGCCCGATCAAGGGCACACGTCCTCGCGGGCGGGATGCGGTCGACGACGCCGCGCTTGCCGCAGAGCTCGCCGCCGACCCGAAAGAGCGTGCCGAGAACGTGATGATCGTCGACCTGATGCGCAACGATCTGTCGCGGGTCTGTGAGCCGGGGTCGATCCGGGTCGACGCCCTCTGGGCCGTCGAGACGTATCCCGCCGTGCATCAGCTTGTCAGCGCGGTCAGCGGCACTGCGGCGACCGGGACCACCCTGGGCGACCTGCTCACGGCGACGTTCCCCGCGGGCAGCATGACCGGTGCACCGAAGCTGTCGGCCATGAGCGAACTGCACGGTCTCGAAGGGGGACCACGCGGCCTCTACTCCGGATGCTTCGGCTACGTCGGCGACACAGGCACGCTCGACCTCGCCATGGTCATCCGAAGCATCGTGCTCGACGGTCACGGTGCGCGAGTCGGCGCCGGAGGCGGCATCACCTGGCGCTCGGTCGCAGCATCCGAGGTCGCAGAGGTGGCGACGAAGGCGAGAGCGCCTCTCGCAGCCCTCGGAGCGGAAATGCCGGGCGCCTGGGCTTCCGATATCCTGAACTGATCCCCTTTTCCCTTCAGATTGGTCGTGTGTTCGTTGTCTGAGAACCTGTCCGCCTCTCCCGTCGACGAGGAATCCTCCTCGGCGCACGCCATCCAGGCCAAGTGGCAGAAGTACTGGGCGGAGAACGGCACGTTCCTCACCGGTGGGGACGACGACACCCGCCCGCGTCGGTACGTGCTGGCGATGTTCCCGTACCCCTCGGGCGATCTGCACATGGGGCATGCCGAGAACTACCTCTACTCCGACATCGTGGCGCGTTTCTGGCGTCACCGCGGACACAACGTGCTGAACCCGATCGGGTGGGATTCCTTCGGGCTGCCCGCCGAGAACGCGGCGATCCGTCAGGGTGCTGACCCTCGCGAGTGGACGTACCTGAACATCGCGCAGCAGAAGGTCGGCTTCGAGGCGTATGGCGTCTCGTTCGACTGGAGCCGGGTGCTGCACACCTCGGACCCCGAGTACTACCGCTGGAATCAGTGGCTGTTCCTGAAGATGTCCGAGCGCGGCCTGGCGTACCGCAAGAAGAGCCCGGTCAACTGGTGCCCCAACGATCAGACCGTCCTGGCGAACGAGCAGGTCGTCGACGGACGCTGCGAGCGCTGTGGCTTCGAGGTGGTCAAGAAGAAGCTGACCCAGTGGTACTTCCGGATCACCGACTACGCGGACCGTCTGCTCGACGACCTGAATCAGCTCGAGGGGCGCTGGCCGCACAAGGTCCTGCAGATGCAGCGCAACTGGATCGGTCGTTCGATCGGCGCGGATGTGGGCTTCCGCATCGAGGGTCGCGAGGAGCCCGTCACGGTGTTCTCGACCCGCCCCGACACGCTCCACGGCGCGACCTTCTTCGTCGTGGCTCCGGATGGCGACCTCGCCTCGGAGCTCGCGGCCGACGCTCCGGTCGAGGTGCGTGAGCGCTTCGAGAAGTACCTGGGCGATGTGCAGAAGACGACCGACATCGATCGTCAGTCGACCGATCGACCCAAGACGGGTGTCTTCCTCGAGCGCTACGCGATCAACCCGGTCAACGGTGAGAAGCTGCCGATCTGGGCTGCCGACTACGTGCTTGCAGACTACGGCCACGGCGCCGTCATGGCCGTGCCCGCGCACGACCAGCGCGACCTCGACTTCGCGCGTGCGTTCGACCTGCCCGTGAAGGTCGTCGTCGACACGACTGCTCCGATCACCGGTGCCATGCCTGTGATCGAGGTCGATGACGAGGGAGTGCCGATCGACACCGGTGCCGCCCTCGACGAGCAGAACCCGGCATCGACGGGGATCGCTCTCACCGGCGAGGGACGCATGATCAACTCGGGTGCGCTCAACGGGCTCTCGAAGCGCAATGCGATCGCTCGCGCGATCGAGCAGCTCGAGGCATCCGGAACCGGCCGGGCCGCCAAGAACTACCGCCTGCGTGACTGGCTGATCTCACGCCAGCGCTTCTGGGGAACGCCGATTCCGATGCTCCACGCGGAGGACGGCAGCATCATCCCCGTTCCCGAAGACAAGCTGCCGGTGAAGCTGCCGAGCGTCGAGGGTCTCGACCTCAAGCCGAAGGGCACCTCGCCTCTGGGCGGCGCAGAGAGCTGGGTGCGCACGGTCGATCCCGTGTCTGGCGAGCCCGTGCTGCGCGACCCCGACACGATGGACACGTTCGTGGACAGCTCGTGGTACTTCCTGCGCTTCCTCTCGCCCCACAGCGACACCATGGCGTTCGATCCGGCTCAGGCCGCGCGCTGGGCACCCGTCGACTCGTACATCGGCGGTGTCGAGCACGCGATCCTGCACCTCCTCTATGCGCGCTTCATCACGAAGGTCCTGTTCGACATGGGACTGATCGACTTCACCGAGCCGTTCTCCAACCTGATCAACCAGGGAATGGTGCTGCTCGACGGCCAGAAGATGTCGAAGAGCAAGGGGAACCTCGTGCTCTTCCAGGAGGAGCTCGACGCTCACGGCGCCGATGCGCTGCGCGTGGGTCTCGCCTTCGCGGGTCCCGTCGAGGACGACAAGGATTGGGCCGATGTCTCGACGACGGGTGCCCAGAAGTTCCTCTCCCGTGCCCTGCGCATCGCTCACGAGGTCGCGAGCCCGGTCGACGTGGTATTCGCCGGAGGCGACGCCACGCTGCGCCGCGCCACTCACAAGCTGCTGTCCGAGGCGCCTGCACTCGTGGAGCAGACGAAGTTCAACGTGCTGGTCGCGCGCCTCATGGAGCTCGTGAACGTCACTCGCAAGACGATCGACGGCGCCGGCGGAGCGGGCGACCCCGCTGTGCGCGAAGCCGCAGAGACGGTCGCTGTGATGCTCGACCTGATCGCGCCGCACACCGCGGAGGAGATGTGGGAGGCCCTCGGACATGAGCCGTCGGTCGGCCTCGTGACGTGGCGCTCCGCTGATCCTGTGCTGCTGGTCGAAGACACCGTGACCGCCGTCGTGCAGGTCGGGGGCAAGGTCCGGGCGCAGCTCGAGGTCTCTGCGCGAATCGGCGAGGTCGAGCTCGAAGCCCTCGCGCGTGCGGATGAGCGGGTGATCCGCTCGATCGGCGAGCGTGAGATCGTCAAGGTCGTCGTGCGCGCGCCCAAGATCGTCAGCATCGTGGTCAAGGGCTGAGCAATCCTGCACAGCGAGCCGTCACCCGTGATTCTGCACGGGTGACGGCTCGCGGCGTTTCTCGTGCGGCGGTGGCCCCTAGCGTGGCGTGATGCCCGAGACGCCCCCGCACCCTCCGCGAGCTCGCAGGATGCAGGTCAGCATCGGGGCGGCGTTGGTCGTCGGGCTGGTCGTGCTCTCTGGTGCCGTCGGCATCGGCCTCCTCAAAGGCCAGGCTGCTCCGACCGAGTCCGTGGCGCTGAGCGAGGTAGCGGACGCCTCGGCGGGATCCGGAGAGATCTATGTCCATGTGCTCGGCGCGGTCGAGCATCCGGGGCTGTACGTTCTCGACCTCGATTCCCGAATGGTCGATGCGGTGGCTGCGGCCGGCGGCACGACCGACGACGCAGACCTGGCCGGCATCAACCTGGCGAGGGTCCTCGACGACGGCGAGCAGATCATCGTGCCCGCCATCGCCGCGGTGGGCGCGGAGGCGGGAGCGCCGCCGCCTCAGCCTGCGGACGATCGCATCGACCTCAATACGGCCGATCAGGCATCGCTCGAGACGCTGCCTCGAATAGGCCCGGCGCTGGCCGAGAGGATCATCGCCTGGCGAGACGAGAACGGGCGATTCGCATCCGTCGATGATCTCCTCGCGGTGCCCGGCATCGGCGAGAAGCTGTTGGCGGGCATTCGTGACGGGGTGCGGGTGTGAGCGAGGCTGCGGGAGCTAGCCAAGCAGCGGTCCAGCCTCAGGTCATCCTCATTGGGGGACTGGTGCTGTTGTCGGGGCCCGACGACGCCGACAAGGCTGACCGGCTCTCTGACCGGAGTCCGTCGCTCGGGGGATGCTCGTGCGAGCGTCGTTCCCTAGCCTGGATCACATGGATATCGCTTCGATGATCATGGGTGGCTCGATCGTTTCGATCGCGTGGATCGCGTTCTGGCCGTGGTCGCAGCTGAAGCGCCTTCGCGAGCTCGAGGCGACGGCGGGCGAAGGTCCCGATCAGGCTTCGTAGACGCTCGGGCGCAGCTGCCTCGGCGTCGTCGAGACAAAGTGCTGACGGCTCCGGGTCGACGGGGTCATAAGGCTGCCATATTCGACACGGAGAGCATCGCCTACCTGGGGAGGTCGAGCAGTCCCGGGGGTGGGTGGCCCGTTCCCGACGAGGGGACGAACACGACTGTGCGCTCCGTGATGTCGTTCACGAGCAACAGCCGACTGCCGTCGCTCGCTGCTTTTCGCGCCTGACCGGAAACGCAGCCGAAGTGCCCAGCAACCGAGCGCGGGGACCGCACGAGATCAGCGAGACTCCGCGGAAGGCCGATCGGGGGTCTCAAGGGTTGGCGCCCGCCGGGGTGAATGACACTGCGTGGCGGTCGGCTAGCCTCGGGCTGTCATCCGGCGGATCTGCTCGGCGTAGCCGTCGAGGACATCGAAGATCCCGCGGTGCTGCCAGACGCGGTGTCGTCCTTGGCCGGTCGTCTCGGTGAGCACTCCTCGAACGGTGAGCGTGTCGAGAGCGCGCAGCGCCGCCATCTCGCCGAGCCCGAGCGCGCTCATGAGGTACTTCGTGTTCACCGCGTCCGGCGTCGCCGGCGCGGAGCGCGGTCAGCGCCTTGAAGTAGCGTCCGGTGTTCACGAGCAGCCCGGCGGAGATCGGTACGAGGGTCTCGCTCAAGACCGCATCGATGAGGATACGGGTGCTGGACGAAGACGTGGACATCACATCGTCATACCAACACTTATGGATCTAGGTGTTGGCTGAGCGTGGCTCAACCCGTGCCTGGCCGACCGCCGGTCTCCCGCCCGGGCTTTTCGGCGGTTTCGCGCGTCTGCGTGAGAGGGTGCACGAGCCTGTGCAGGTTCGACAGACGATGCTGCACACCACGGCGTTGGTGATGCTTGTGCACAGTGCTCGGGTGCACGCCGGCGAGGCTGCTTCGGGAACCCTAGGTTTCTTGTGATGCGAGGACTTCCGAAGAGTGCGAGCAGCCGAGGGATGCTGGCTGTCATCCGTGACGTCGTGCGCGCATGAGGCGCGATCTGCGGATGCTGCCCATCGCGGTGGTTGTGTGGATGGTCGCGCTCGTCTGCGTCTTCGTCCCTGCGTCGGCAGGATGGTGCGCGCTGGGGTGTGGAGTCGGTGCGGTCGCGGTGCTGGGAATCGCGCGGAAGACCCGCGAACATGCTGCGTCGAGGGCGGGACTGATCGTGGTGCTCCTTGCCGCTGCTGCGGCTGTGTCCATCGCGGTGGTGATCGCGACACCGACGCGCGACAGTGCGGCGTCGTGGGACGGACGCGTGGTCGAGGCGGTGGGGACGGTCACCTCGTCGGCATCGGTCGGTCGTGACGGGCGGTCGTGGATGGAGGTGCAGCTCACGGGCATTGGTTCGCCCGGGGCGGTGCGGGCGGCGTCCGCCCCGGTGCGGGTCGGGATCGATCCGGCGGAGGGCTTTGATCTCGGTGCGACGATCAGGGTGAAGGGTGAGGCGGCGGCGACGGAACCGGGGGAGAGGGCGGCGCTGGTCGTGTTCGCGAGCGCGGCGGTGGTCGATGTGCCGGCACAGGGGGTGTTCTCGGTCGCGGCCGGTCTGCGGGGCGCGTTCATCGAGCGTGCGTCGGGCCTTCCGGCTCCCGGTGCGGGGCTGCTCCCGGGGCTGGCCGTCGGCGACACGCGCGCTGTCTCGGTCGAACTCACGGATCAGATGAAGACGAGCGGCCTCAGCCACCTGACCGCCGTCAGCGGAGCGAACTGCGCGATCGTCGTGGGCGCCATGTTCTGGCTGACCGCACTCTGCGGCGGCGGCCGGCGGACCCGCATCCTCGTCGCGGTCGTGGCGCTCTGCGGGTTCGTGATCCTCGTCACTCCCGAGCCCAGCGTGATCCGTGCGGGGGTGATGGCAGGAGTCGCGATGCTGGCGCTGATGCTCGGGCGCCCGAGCGCAGGGGCTGGGCTCCTCGCGCTGAGCGCGACCGGCATTCTGCTCGCCGATCCGTGGTTGGCCGCCAACCCGGGGTTCGCGCTCTCCGTCGCAGCATCCGGTGCATTGATCCTGCTCGCGCCGCCCCTCGCGCGCGGGATGCGACGAGGGCTCCCCGCGCCGCTGGCTCTCGCGATCGCCGTGCCTCTGGCCGCACAACTCGCATGCGGCCCGATCATCGCTCTGTTCGCCGAACAGCAGTCTCTTGTCGGGCTCGCCGCGAACCTGCTTGCCGCCCCTGCTGCGCCTCTCGCGACCGTCATCGGCATGCTCGCTTGCCTTGCCGCCCCGTTTCCGCCGCTCGCGGACCTTCTCGCGGCATCCGCTTGGCTTCCTTCCGCGTGGATCGCCGCGACGGCAGAGGTGAGTGCGACGGCACCGCTCGCGCAGATCGCAATGCCCTCGGGCGTCGTGAGCGCGGCCATCGTCGGCGCGGTGAGCACCTCGATCGCGGTCATGCTGATCGGAGGTGCGCCCACGGCGGCAGGGCGCAGTCTGCGTCTCGTGGCGGGGATCGTCGTGGCCGCGGTGGTCGCGGCGGGATGCGCTCGTCTGCTGCTCGATGGACCCCTGGCGAGTTCGACGGCGCCGGATGGGTGGTCGATCGCCGCATGCGACGTGGGCCAGGGCGACGCTGTTCTCGTGCGGTCCGAGGGGATCGTCGCCCTCATCGACACGGGGCCCGCGCCGGCTCCGCTCGAGTCCTGTCTGCGTTCGCTGGGGATCGAACGGATCGATCTGCTGGTGCTGACACATTTCGACCTCGATCATGTCGGCGGAGTCGAAGCTGTGCAGGGGCGCGTCGGTGCGGTCGTGCACGGGCCGGTGGGCGAGATCGGTGACGAGCGGATGCTGGCCCGCCTGGCCGACGGCGGGGCGACGATCACGCTCGCCGTGGCCGGAATGCGGGGTGCGCTCGGGGCCGCCGAGTGGAACGTCGTCTGGCCGCAGCGCCGGGAATCGGCGTTCCCGCCCGGCAACGATCTGAGCGTGGTGCTGGAGATACGCGGAGGCGACGTGCCGCGGTCGCTCTATCTCGGAGATCTCTCGGCCGAGGCGCAGAGGATGCTGATGCGCACCGCGCACCTCCGCGGCGAGTTCGATGTCGTGAAGGTCGCACATCACGGCAGCGCCGACCAGGACGCGGGCCTCTATGAAGTGCTGAGCCCTGCAGCCGCGGTCGTCAGCGTGGGACAGGACAACGACTACGGGCACCCGCGAGACGAGACACTGGCGATCCTGCAGGGCATCGGCGCGCACGTGCTGCGGACGGATGTAAGTGGGAGGGTGCTGCTCGCCGAGCATGAGGGCGAGCTGCAGGTCTGGACGGAGGAATAGCGCCTCCTGGACGCGACGAGGAACGACGGCGGTGTCCGACCTCGCCGGTAGGCTGGAGGAATGGCAGCTTCGCGTACCCCGTCCCGTGGTGGTGCGAAGGCGAGCAAGATCCCGCAGGTCTCGTGGCGAGATCCGCGCCCCGCACCCGTGGTGCTGGTGTTCGGGCCTGAAGAGGTCTGCGCCGAGCGTGCGATCGCCGGTGTGCGCGACTACCTCCGCACCGAGGATCCGGCGCTGGAGGTCACCGATGTGCGCGCCGATGACTACGCACCGGGGACGCTTCTTGCGCTCACGTCGCCCTCGCTGTTCGGCGAGCCTCGTCTCGTGCGTGTGTCCGGCGTCGAGAAGTGCTCGGATGCATTCCTGAACGAGGCGGTGTCCTACCTCGACCACCCGCAGGAGGGGGCGACCGTCATCCTCCGGCACACCGGTGCCAGCGTGCGCGGCAAGAAGCTGCTCGATGCGCTCCGCGCGGGGACCGGCGACGGCATCGAGATCGCGACGCCTGCGATCAAGCGCGACGGCGACAGGGTCGACTTCGCCGCGGGCGAGTTCAAGGCTGCGCGCAAGCGCATCGCGCCGGCAGCACTTCGCGCGCTCGTCTCGGCCTTTGCCGACGACCTGACAGAGCTCGCCGCGGCCTGCCAGCAGCTGATCGGTGACGTCGAGGGCGATGTCACCGAAGATGTCGTCACGAAGTACTACGGCGGGCGGGTCGAGGTCTCGGCATTCGTCGTGGCCGACACCGCGATCGCCGGGCGCTACGGCGAGTCGCTCATGGCGCTGCGTCATGCGCTGGCATCCGGCGCGGACCCCGTGCCCATGGTCGCGGCCTTCGCGATGAAGCTCCGCACGATGGCTCGCGTCGCGGGCAATCGCGAACCCAGTCGGCAGCTCGCTCAGAGGCTCGGCATGAAGGATTGGCAGGTCGACCGCGCCCGTCGCGACCTCGCAGGGTGGAACGAACGCTCGCTGGGTCTCGCGATCCAGGCCACGGCACGTGCGGACGCCGAGGTCAAGGGCGCATCGCGGGATCCGATCTTCGCACTCGAGCGCATGCTGACCGTGATCGCTACTCGACGCCCCTTCGGCGAGTAGGCCGAAGGCTCACACAGGGAAGAGAGCGCACACGAAAGAGCCCGCCCCGCGAACGGGACGGGCTCTTCACACCCGTGAGGGTCTGATCTGCGGGCGCGGTGCGCTCAGAGAGCAGCGACCTGCTTGGCGATGGCCGACTTCTTGTTGGCAGCCTGGTTCTGGTGGATGACACCCTTGCTGACAGCCTTGTCGAGCTTGCGGGCGGCGGTCTTCAGAGCGGCCTCTGCGGCAGCCTTGTCACCGGAGACCACAGCGGCGCGGGTTGCGCGGATGTGCGTCTTGAGCTCGCTCTTCACGGCCTTGTTGCGCTCGTGAGCCTTGTCGTTGGTCTTGTTGCGCTTGATCTGCGACTTGATGTTTGCCACGTGTGGACACTTTCTGTACAGGGAGATATTCGGAGTGCCGGCAGAAGAAGAGGGCTTCCACGCGGCGGTCGTGAGGGAAGAACCCACACGCAAGCCAAGAACCAACTCTACCAGCAGTCGGGCCGTTCGCCCTAAACGGTCGGCGTGCTGCACAATCATCTCAGCCGGAGTGTGCGGCTGGACCCGTTCGCGACGATGACGTCAAGGAGCCACATGATCAGCTGCATCGGCACGACAGGACCCCGATGACCACGCCCGCGCGGGTCGGTGCTCGGTGGATGACACTGTTCACCCTCGCCTGGCTGGCGGTCTGGACGGTTCAGCTCACTCCGGTGCAGCTGCTGCTTCCGTTGCAGCTCGACACTCCACAGGGCGACGGCACAGGCGGCGACGGCTGGATCAGCGGGGTCGTCTCGTCGGGACTCGTGCTCGGGGTGGGCGGACTCGCGGGCATCATCGCCGGGCCCCTCGCAGGCGCGCTCTCCGATCGCACGCGAAAAGGTCGGCGACGCAGGCGTCCGTGGGCGCTCGGAGCCGTCTGGCTCACCGCCGCGTGTCTGGTGGCCGCAGGGTTCGCAGACGGCGCCTGGGCTGTGGGAGCGGCGTGGGTGGGCATCTCGATCGGGGTGGCCATCGCCTCTACGGCCTTCGGGGCGTTGATCGCCGACCAGCTCGCCCCGAACCAGCGCGGTGCGGCGTCGGCAGCTGTCGGTTCGAGTCAAGCGGTCGGAATCGTGCTGGGCGTCGGGCTCGTCGTGCTGCTCGGACTCGGGATCCGCGACGGATATCTGATGCTCGCCGCTCTCATCGCCGTGATCGGCACCGCCGCCTCGCTGCTTCTTCCTGATCCGCCGACACACGACGACAGACGCCCCCCACGCGAGGCACGGCGGATGCTGGCCGCGGTGCGAGACCGTGACTTCGCCTGGATGCTCTCCGGGCGCCTCGTGACCAATGTCGGCAATGCGCTCGGCACATCGCTCTTCCTCTTCTTCCTGTTGCACGGACTCGGTCAGGGAACGGTCGAAGCGCAGGACAACCTGCTCCTGCTGATCGTCGTGTACACGGCGTTCGTCGTGATCGCCGCGGTGGTGACCGGCATCGTGTCGGATCGCACCGGCCGCCGCAGGGGACTCGCTGTCGCAGCCGCGCTCGTGCAGGCGTGCTCAGGTGTGGTGATCGCCGTGGTCCCGACCTTCGAAGCGACGATGATCGCGGCCGCCCTCATGGGAGTCGGCTACGGCGCCTTCTCGACTGTGGGCCTGGCGTTCGCGGCCGATCTGCTGCCGGACGACCAGGATCATGCGCGCGACCTCGGTGTCGTCACCGTCACGGCCGCACTCGGGCAGCTCATCGGTCCCGTGCTCGGGGCGGGGCTGGTCGCGCTCGTCGGAGGCTTCTGGCTCGTCTTCGTCGCCGCCGCAGTGCTGTCGGCACTCGGCGCCCTGCTCACTGCTCGCGCTCGTCAGCCCATTCGCTGACCGTCGTCTCGGCCTCCACCGTGGCGATGCCGAGACTGAGCACGGCGTTGAACACCTCGGGGCGCATGGCCGTCACGAGATGCGTCGTCCGCGGCACCACGATGAGTTCGGCGTGCGGGGCGAGGCGCAGGAACAGACCCTCATTCAGACGCAGCTGGTCGTACTGGCCGTTGACGAACCAGAGCGGCACCTCGATGCGGGCGACGGCGGTGGCGAGATCGAGAGCGGCGAGATTGCGCAGCGCGATGTCCTGTGTGTCGAGCGCATAGCCACCGGCGGCGAAGTCGGCGCGGGTGTCCTCAGGGATCGTCGCCTCGAGGATCCGCTTCGTGAGCCACATCCCCCTGTCGGGAAGCCGGTCGACGGCGCGTGCGAACACGCGGTAAGCGGCGAGTCCCGTGCCGCGGGGGAGTGAGGTGCACGAGGCAGCGATCAGACCCGAGACGGGCGGCCGCTCCGCACCGCCGGTGTAGGCCAACGTCAGCAACCCGCCCATGGAGTGTCCGACGAGCAGCACGCGTCCGCGTGTCGCCGCGTCGCGAACCGCGGCGTCGATCGTGTGCAGAGCCTCGTGCAGCGTGAAGTCCTCCTGCATCCGCGTGCCGTGACCCGGAAGATCGACCGCGGTCGCCGGAATCCCCGCCTTCTCGAGGAACAGCAGCTGCGACCGCCACATCGTCGCGGACGTGCGGATGCCGTGCACGAGGACGATCTGAACGGTCACACCATAAGCATACGAATGCGGGGTCTTCGTTCAGCCCCCGATTCCGAGAAGGGCATGGCGGGCGAGGCGCCGCTCGGCCTGCTCGGCGGGATCGGGGACCGGCGCGGAAGCGAGCAGGGTCTTCGTGTACTCGTGCTGCGGAGCGTGGAGCACGCCGCGGGTCGGACCCTGTTCGACAGCGACACCGTTCTTCATGACCAGCACGTCGTCTGCGAGGAGGTCGATCACTGCCAGATCGTGGCTCACCAGCATGCACGCGAACTCGTACTGCTCCTGCAACTCCTTGATCATGTCGAGAACAGCCGCCTGCACCGACACGTCGAGCGCCGACGTGGGTTCGTCGGCGATCAGGAGCTCCGGTCGCAGCATCAGCGCGCGCGCGATCGAGACGCGCTGACGCTGGCCGCCGGAGAGCTCGTGGGGATACCGGTTGATGACACTGCGAGGCAGTCGCACGGCATCCAGCAGCTCCTGCGCACGCTCCAGCCGCGACTTGCGCGTGCCGACCTTATGGATCACCATCGGCTCGATGATGCAGTCCCCGATCGGGAACCGGGGATTGAGCGACGCGGCCGGGTCCTGGAAGATCACGCCGATCTTCGCCCGGGCGGCTTTCGCATGCCGTCCCCGCAGCTTCGCGAGATCCATCCCGTGGACTCGCAGGCTCCCGTCGGCGACCGGCAGGAGGCCGAGAGTGGCCTTCGCGATGGTGGACTTGCCCGATCCCGACTCGCCGACGATGCCGAGGATCTTCTTCTTCGACAGCGAGAAGCTCACTCCGTCGACAGCGCGGAAGATCTTCCCGCGCTGGTCGTATTCGAGCACCAGGTCCTTCGCCTCGAGCACCAGGGTGCCCGGATCAGCGCCTCCTGCGGCGCCTGGTGCCACCGGTGCGGCGTCGACGTCGAGCGGGCTGAGCCGGGGGACCGCGCTCAACAGCTTCTGGGTGTACGGGTGCTCGGGCCGATCGAGCACGGCGTCGACAGCACCTGATTCGACGATGCGTCCACGGAACATGACCTCGACTCGGTCGGCGAGATCGGCGACCACACCCATGTTGTGGGTGATGAGCAGGATCGCTGCGCCGAGGTCGTCCTTGAGGCGACGCAGCAGATCGAGGATCTCGGCCTGCACGGTCACGTCGAGGGCCGTGGTCGGCTCGTCGGCGATGATCACCTTCGGCGAGCAGGCGATCGCCATGGCGATCACGATGCGCTGCCGCTGCCCGCCGGAGAACTGATGCGGGTACTGCCGGATGCGCTTCTCGGCGTCGGGGATCCCGACCAGGTTGAGGAGGTCCAGCGCCCGGCGCTTCGCGTCGCTGCCGTACGCGATGTCGTGGATCTCGAAGATCTCGGTGAGCTGGCGCTCGATCGTGAGCACCGGGTTGAGCGCGGTCATCGGCTCTTGGAAGATCATCGCGACCTCGGTCGCGCGCAATCTGTTGATCTGCGCCGCGGGGAGTCCCACGACCTCGGTCTCGCCGACCTTGGCCGAGCCGCTGATCAGCGCGTTGTCGGGCAGAAGCCCCATCGCGGCCGACGATGTGACGCTCTTGCCCGAACCCGACTCGCCGACGAGCGCGACCACTTCGCCGGGGCGCACGTCGAAGGAGATGCCTTTGACCGCATCCACGATCCCGCTCTCCGTCGCGAACTGCACGCGGAGATCGGTGAAGGAGAGAGCGGCGGCTTGCGGGGGGAGCGGGCGTGACACCTGGTGATCGTTCATGCGTCGTTCCTCCTCGCCTTGAGCAGGCGTCGAGCGTTGTGCGTCTGGCGGGGATCGAAGGCGTCCCGAAGGCCGTCGCCGATGAAGTTCACCGAGAGGGCGATCACGAGGATCAGCATTCCGGGCCACCAGAAGAGCCACGGGCGTGATGTGAAGGCATTCTGATACTGGCTGATCAGAAGGCCGAGCGAGGATTCCGGCGGTTGCACGCCGAAACCGAGGAAGCTGAGCGAACTCTCGAGCAGGATCGCGCCGGCGATGCCGAAGGTCGCGTTGACGACGATCACACCCACGGCGTTGGGAAGCAGATGGCGGAAGACGATCCGACCGGATCCTGCACCCATCGAGCGCGCGGCGGAGACGAATTCCCTCTCACGCAGAGTGAGCACCTCGCCGCGCACGAGTCGTGCGAGGCCGGTCCAGGTGAGCAGACCCAGTACCAGGGCGAGCGGCAGGATGGAGTCGCCGAGGTTTCCCGCGATCTTGCCCAGCACCGCGGCCAGTGCCAGGAGCGGGATGACGATGAACAGATCGGTCACGCGCATCAGGATGGAGTCGATGCGGCCACCCCAGTACCCGGCGACGGCTCCGACCACCGAACCGATGCACGTCGCGACCAGTCCCACGACGAGGCCGATGATGAGCGACTTCTGCGTGCCGCTCATGACGAGCGCGAAGTAGTCCTTGCCTGTCGAATCCTGGCCGAACGGGTGCTCTCCCCAGACGATTCCCGCGCCGCCCAGCCATTCCGGGATGAGGCTCAGAGTGGGGCGGCCGCCGTTGACCACGTCGGCCGCGTCGAGGTAGCTCTTCCCCCACCAGCCGGGTATGCCGGCGAAGCCGACGGAGGAGAACGCGACGACGGTGATGATGGCGAGCAGGATGATCGAGATCAGGGCTCCGCGGTGCCGGAAGAACCGGCGCCGCACGAGCTGCCCCTGCGACAGCGGCGCTGCGTCTTCCCGAAGGAGCGCGACGTCTTCTGCCTCGGCGAGGGAGTAGATCTCGACGGGTGTCGTGCGTGGAGTGTTGTCAGTCATTTTTCTCACACCCTGATTCGGGGGTCGAGCACGGCATAGAAGATGTCCGCGAGAA
The DNA here is from genome assembly GCF_058791955.1 of Microbacterium sp. EB106-03-03-XG65. NCBI lineage: Bacteria > Bacillati > Actinomycetota > Actinomycetes > Micrococcales > Microbacteriaceae > Microbacterium > Microbacterium sp. EB106-03-03-XG65. The sequence continues at coordinate 2,582,616 of NZ_JBYTEB010000001.1, read as the reverse complement.
GGTTGAAGAAGATGGCCGCAGCGCCGGTCACCAGGAAGAAGGCCATCACGGGTGCAGGGTCCGCGTTCGAGAGTCCGGTGCGGAAGAGCTCTCCCATGCCTTTCCAGCCGAACACCGTCTCGGTGATGACCGCCCCGCCGATGAGCCCGGCGAAGTCGAACGCGGCGATCGTGGCGATGGGGATGAGAGCGTTCCGGAAAGCGTGCCGGAAGATGACGATGCGCTCCGGTGCTCCCTTCGCGCGAGCCGTGCGGATGTAGTCCTGCCGCCCGACTTCGAGCATGGACGAACGGGTGTACCTGCTGTAGCTCGCGAGAGAGATGAGAGCGAGGAGCAGAGTCGGGAGCAGCAGCTGCGTCGAGAGATCGAGGAAGGTCTCCCAGAAGGTGCCGTCGAAGTTCGGCGTCTGCGACCCGATCGTCGAGATCGGCCGCGGCTTCTTGTCGAGGAACCCGGGCCAACTGCGGAAGAGGTGGTCGATCACGGTCAGCGCGGCGCCGCCGAGACCCGTGGTGATGCTCACCCCGATGGCAGCACTGCGATAGCGGCCGCCGAGGCGCGATCCGATCACCCAGGGCACCGCGACCGCAGCGAGGGCACCGAGGATCAGGATCCACCAGTTCATGTAGTAGACGAAGACGTTGATGAGCGCGAACTGCAGCACCACCACGAACCCGGCCGTGATCAGCGCGGGAAGGAGGACCTCGCGGCGGTCGAGTCCCACGGTCATCGCCGTCGTGCTGAGCGCGAGTCCGATCGTGAGCACGGCCACGCCTGCGTAGCCGAGCTGCGGATTGCGGAAGAAGTCCGTCGCGAGCATGGCGGCGAGACCGCCACCGATGACGACGGCCGTCACGAGGAACGTGAGGACCCGTCGCTTCCAGGAGCCGCCGAGCACGACCTGCAGCACGAACGCGAAGGCGACTGCTATCAGGAAGATCTGCAATGGCGGCAGTTGTGGCTCCGCGATCCAGTCGTTGAACCCGATCGCCAGGTACTCCTTGAGGAGCACGGCTGCCCAGAAGACGGGCAGCGAGAAGAAGACGAAGGTGAGGAAGGTCACCGCGTAGTCGAGCCCGGAGTACTGACGGATCGCGGTCAGGATGCCGACCGCGACGCCGATCACGAGGGCGATCACCGTCGCCAGGAACACCAGTCGGAGCGTCGACGAGGCCGCCTGCCCCAGAAGGGTGCTGACCTCGACGCCGGTGCGATCCCTGCCCAGGTCGCACTGGCCGATCACGCACTTGCCGACGCCGCCGAGCCAGGTCAGGTAACGCAGGTACCAGGGCTGGTCGAGGTTCATGAAGTCGATGCGACGCTCCATGAGCAATTCACGGTTCTTCGCGCGACTCTCGCGCAGGTCTGCGAGCGGGTCACCCGCGTTGATGACGAGGACGTACATCAACACCGAGGCGACGAGGAGGATGCCGAGGGCAGCGGCGAACCTCCGGAGAATGAATTTGATCACTGTGGGGGCCTCATCGTTCGATCACGACCACGCGGGTTCGGCACTCAGGTGCCGAACCCGCGCGATCGCACGTGCAAGCGGAAGGGAGCTTATTCAGCCCGCTGCCATGCCTCCGCGTTCCAGATGATGCCCTGCTGCGTCACGTTGTGCTCGAGGCCCTCGAGATCCGACGACGAGGCGTCGAGGCTCGGGTGTGCGAACACCGGGATGCCGAACAGGTCGTCCCAGAGCAGCTTCTCGATCACCTTGGTCTGCTCGAGGTGGACGGCCGGGTCCATGCTCGTGGCGAGCGTGGTCCATGCGGCGTCGACCTCGGGGTTCGAGTACTGACCGTAGTTCTGCGGCTTGCCCGTCGCGTAGATGTTCTGACCCGAGGTGATCTGGCCGGATCCTGCCCAGGCGAACAGCGCGACCTCGTAGTCGCCGCGCTCCTGGGTTCCGCCGGGGGCGAAGAAGTCCTCGTTGCCGGCGTCGACGATGTTGAAGCCCGCCTTGTCGCAGGACGACTTGATGATCGCGACCTCTTCGGTGCGGCGCGGGTTGGGTGCCGAGTAGCCGATGCGGATCTCGGTGCCGGCCGCGACCTGCTCATCGACGATCGCCTTCGCGCCCTCGATGTCGACCTCGTCGTAGGCGCCGTCGTACGACGCGTCGAGGACCTCCTGGTAGGTGTCCTGGAACGGGAACACCTCGCGGGCGTTCATCACCTCTGCGTTCGGGTTGATCGGCTTGATGAGGTTGTCGACGATCTGCTGGCGAGGAACGCACATCGCGAACGCCTTGCGGAGCTCGAGGTTGTCGGAGAACACCGCCCCCGGCATGAAGTTGAAGTCCAGGTGCTCCCACGTCAGCGTGTCGCCGTCGTAGATCGTCGCCTTGTCGCCGAGGTCCTCGAGCTGGCTCAGAGTGTCGACGGTCGGCTGGGGAGAGATGACGTCGAGGTCGCCGTTGTCGAGCGCCTGGACCATCGCATCCTGCGCGACGAAGCGGATGACGAGCTGGTCGGTCTCGGGCTTCGGGCCGTAGAACTCATCGTTGGCGACGAGGGTGACCGATTCTCCGGCCTGCCACGAGTCGATCTTGTAAGGACCGGACGAGGGGATGAGGGATTCCTCGGGCACGGTTCCGGGCTCGGTCATCCAGCCGGTGTTCCAGAACTCGGCGGCCTCGGCGAGCGCGGACGCGTCCTTCGCCAGGATCGCCTCGGTGAGCTCCTCGACGCTCATACCCGCCTGCTCCGCCACGACGTGCGCGGGGTCGAGGAGGTAGGTCTGGATCTTCCAGTCGGGGTCGGGGTTGGCGTACTGCACGGTGAACGTCTTGCCGTCGAAGTCGCCTTCGGGGCCCGCGGGGATCGTGTCGCCGAGATCCTGAGAGACCGAGTTGAAGAGGGGAGCACCCTCTGCATCCGCGATGTTGACGTTCTGAATGCCCCAGGCGAGCACGGCGTCGGCGACGGTGATCGGCTCGCCGTCGGACCACACCGCATCGTCCGCGATCGTGAACTCGATGGTCAGCGGCTCGTCGGAGAGCACCTCGGCGGTTCCGAGCTCCTCGTACGGCTGTACGGCGCCCTTCGCGTCGAAGTAGAAGAAGCTCGCCTTGATGCGATCCGTGATCGCGCTGTTGTACGTGCTGTACGTCTCGGGGGTGAAGCCGTTGTAGCTGATGAAGTCGTTGGGGCCGACCGACACGGACACCGATGTGGACGAGCCGCTGTCGCTGTCCACCTCGCCCTCCGGGGGTGCACAGGCTGCGAGGACTATTCCGACGGCGGCAACGGATGCGATGGCCGCGGAGACACGCCTAAGACGCATATCTACTCCTAATTTGATTGTCGCTGATGTGGCAGGTGACTCGGTGTGGGGTGTGTCGAGCGGGCGATATAGGGACATACCACCCGCACATGTTGTGTGAGCCTGCCATCTGTCGACCCCCAGCGCAATGATTGCGTGAATCGTGGCTAACTGGTAAAGGAGCGGATGTGGAACGGCGCTCAGGCGGCGAATCGGGCATTCGCGCCCCCTCACCGTAGAATCGACAGGACATGTCACCACGCGCCCTCACTCCGCTTCAGCCTGCCGCGACGCCTGCGACGAAGATCCGCAATTTCTGCATCATCGCGCACATCGATCACGGCAAGTCGACCCTCGCCGACCGCATGCTCCAGATCACCGGCGTGGTCTCGGATCGCGACATGCGCGCCCAGTACCTGGATCGCATGGACATCGAGCGTGAGCGCGGCATCACGATCAAGAGCCAGGCCGTGCGCATGCCGTGGGAGCTCGAGGGCGAGACCTTCGCCCTCAACATGATCGACACCCCCGGCCACGTCGACTTCACCTACGAGGTCTCGCGGTCGCTCGCGGCCTGCGAAGGAGCGATCCTGCTGGTCGACGCGGCGCAGGGCATCGAGGCCCAGACTCTCGCGAACCTTTACCTCGCGCTCGAGAACGATCTGCACATCATCCCCGTGCTCAACAAGATCGATCTCCCCGCGGCCGACCCCGACAAGTACGCCAAGGAGCTCGCGTCCCTCATCGGGGGCAAGCCGGAGGACGTGCTGCGGGTGTCGGGAAAGACGGGAGTCGGCGTCGAGGAGCTGCTGGACCGACTGGTGCAGGAGATTCCCGCTCCGGTCGGAGACGCGGATGCTCCTGCCCGCGCGATGATCTTCGACTCCGTGTACGACGCATATCGGGGTGTCGTCACCTACGTGCGCATGGTCGACGGCAGCCTGTCACCGCGCGAGCGCATCCAGATGATGTCGACGGGTGCGAATCACGACGCGCTCGAGGTGGGTGTCTCCAGTCCCGAGCCGATCCCGACCAAGGGCCTCGGCGTGGGGGAGGTCGGCTACCTCATCACCGGCGTGAAGGATGTGCGTCTGTCGAAGGTCGGCGACACGATCACGGCGGCGCGAAGGCCGGCGACCGAAGCTCTTGCCGGCTACACCGATCCGAAGCCGATGGTGTTCTCCGGCGTCTACCCGATCGATGGCAGCGACTACGCCGAGCTTCGAGAAGCGCTCGACAAGCTGAAGCTCTCGGACGCGTCGCTGCAGTACGAGCCCGAGACCTCGGTCGCGCTCGGTTTCGGCTTCCGATGCGGGTTCCTCGGTCTGCTGCATCTCGAGATCATCACCGAGCGCCTCGAGCGCGAGTTCGGACTCGACCTCATCACCACCGCCCCCAGCGTGATCTACGAGGTGCTGACCTCCGACACCGGTGAGACCGTGACGGTCACGAACCCGAGCGAGTACCCCGACGGGCGCATCGGCTCGGTGTCCGAGCCCATGGTCAAGACCGCCATCCTCCTGCCCAAGGACTACGTCGGCACCGTCATGGAGCTGTGCCAGTCGCGCCGCGGCTCCCTTCTCGGAATGGAGTACTTCTCCGAGGAGCGGGTCGAACTGCGCTACATGATGCCCCTCGGCGAGATCGTGTTCGACTTCTTCGATCAGCTGAAGTCCAAGACCCAGGGCTACGCCTCCCTCGACTACGAGCCTGCCGGACAGCAGGAGGCGGACCTCGTGAAGGTCGACATCCTTCTGCAGGGCGACAAGGTCGACGCGTTCAGCTCGATCGTGCACCGCGACAAGGCCTACGCCTACGGCACGCTGATGACCGAGCGACTGCGCAAGCTCATTCCTCGCCAGAACTTCGAGGTGCCGATCCAGGCCGCCATCGGTGCCAGGATCATCGCCCGCGAGACGATCAGGGCGCTCCGCAAGGACGTGCTCGCCAAGTGCTACGGCGGTGACATCAGCCGCAAGCGCAAGCTCCTCGAGAAGCAGAAGGAGGGCAAGAAGCGCATGAAGATGGTCGGGCGCGTCGAGGTCCCCCAGGAGGCGTTCATCGCAGCGCTCTCGGGCGACGTCGAGGGCAAGGACAAGAAGTAGCCATCCGTCAGGGTGGTCGTCCAGGAAACGGGAAGTAGGCTGGGAAACATGCGGCGCGGGACTTTCCGAGACGACACGGTGGACTATGCGGCCGTGGGTGCGACCCACGCCTCCGACCTGATGCAGTATCCGCCGGAGCGGAGCATCCCGGCGGAGAACTCGTGGCGGATCGGCAGCGGTGTCGAGCGCTTCCAGACCGCCGGCGAGTCGCTTCTGACCTGGACGGCGCAACGCGCCGCGGGGCTCAGTGTCGAGGATGTGCGCCCGGCTCCTGGTCCTGCGTACTCGGGTGTGAGCTTCGATGCGGAGGGGACTCCCATCGCGCCGAGCAAGAACGACGTCGAGCAGCGATTCGATGCCGAGGGAACACCGTTCGCCGGCCCCGGAATGACTCTGCGGCTGCACGGGCGGGTCGCGGGGATGCGGGCGGATGCCGAGCTGCGCGTGATCTCGGTCACCGAGGAGAAGCGCCGCATCGGATTCGTCCTCGGCACCGTCGGCGGTTCGGTCGTGCGCGGCGAAGAGTCGTTCGACATCGACTGGCGTGAAGACAACGACGAAGTCTGGTTCACGGTGCGGGCCTTCGATGCGCCGAATTCGCTGTTGTACCGGGTTCTCCCTGCGCTGGTGAAGCGTCGCCGCCGAGAGCTGTTCGCGCGCTACCTGCGGGCGATCTCGCCCCTTTACGCGACTCCGGTCTGATGGCCGCAGTTCTCTGATGGCCGGTCCCCTTCCCCTGGGTGATCCGGCACCGGCCGACGGGCGATTTCCGTCCGATCTCTCGATCGATCCGTCGGTGCCGTTCTCGGCCTACCTGCACGTGCCCTTCTGCCGGGTGCGCTGCGGGTACTGCGACTTCAACACCTATACGTCCGGCGAGCTTCGCGGCGCGAGGCAGGAGGACTATGCCTCGACACTGATCACGGAGATCGATCTCGCGAAGCGCGTTCTCGCGGATGCGGGTCCGCTGCGCCCCATGGACACGGTCTTCTTCGGGGGAGGCACCCCGACGCTGCTGCCCGCCGGCGATCTCGCCCGGATGCTGGATGCCGCGACCGACGCGTTCGGCATGGCAGACGGCGCCGAGGTCACGGTCGAGGCGAACCCCGACACCGTGACGCCCGAGGTCGCCCGCATTCTCGCCGACGCCGGCGTCACCCGGCTGTCGATCGGGATGCAGTCGGCCGTGCCCCATGTGCTCGCCGCCCTCGATCGCACCCACCGCCCCGAGAACGTGACGACGGCGGTCGCCGCAGCCAAGGACGCGGGCCTCGCGGTCAGTGTGGACCTCATCTACGGCGCGCCTGGCGAGTCGCTGGGCGATTGGGAGGCGTCGCTCGATGCGGCGCTCGCTCTCGACTCGGACCACATCTCGGCGTACGCGCTGATCATCGAGGACGGCACGAAACTCGCCCGTCAGATCCGCCGAGGCGAGGTGCCCGCGCCCGATGACGATCTGCAGGCCGACATGTACGAGCTCGCCGATGCGCGTCTCGCGGCCGCGGGGTTCGACTGGTACGAGATCAGCAACTGGTCGCGCAGCGTCGAGCAGCGCTCCCGCCATAATCTGGCGTATTGGCGGGGGAGCGACTGGTGGGGTTTCGGCCCCGGCGCGCACAGCCACGTCGCGGGGCTCCGTTTCTGGAACGTCAAGCACCCTGCCGCATACGCCCAGCGGCTCGCCGCAGAGGAATCGCCGGCTGCCGGCACCGAACGACCGAATGCGGAGTCGCGGACCCTCGAGCGTGTCCTTTTGCTCAGCCGCATCCGCGAGGGGATCGCGGTCGCCGACCTGCAGCCGGACAAGCGTCCGCGCGTCGCCGGTCTGATCGCGGACGGCCTCGTCGATCCTGCTGCCGCGATGCGCGGGCGGGTGCAGCTCACTCTGCGCGGCCGTCTTCTCGCTGACGCCGTGGTGCGCGAGCTCACGGACTGACCGCGGTTCGGATCGCTACGGAAGCAGATCCAGTGCCGCGGCGCGACGCTGCGCGACCGTCGATGTCTCGGCGTCGAACAGGCGGGTCGTGCGCGCGGAACCGTAGGCGGGCCACCCCGGGTCACCGGACCTGATGAACGAGATCCACGCCTCATGCATCTCGTCCGCGAGGGCCTGGGGAGCGTCGCGTCCCGCGAGGCGCTCGGTCTCGGGATCGCCGAGTCGATCGAACACGAATCCCAGTTCGAGAGCGTGGGCGGCGCGGAGGTCGCGCACCGGACTCTGCCATGCGAATTCGTAGACGTACGTCGGTGCGGTGCGTGCTCTGGCGACGCGGGTGAGGGGTGCGCGAAGCAGGAGATCCGTGGCGAGCTGACCGAAGATCTCGCCTGTCGATGAGGAGGGGAATGCCGAGCGGTATGCGACGACGGCCTTGCGGGGGATCCGCAGCGCCAGACGAGCGAACAGGAGGTTCGCCTCACTGATCGCAGACAGCGCCGCCGGTGGGAACCACAGCCGGTACTCGTCGGTGTTGCTCCCGATGAGCAGAGGGACGTCGGTGTCGGCGATGACCTCGTGCGGCGAACGGGGGAGGGATGCGGCATCCAGGGCGAGCTGGAATCCCGGAGCGCCGCCGAGCGGAGAGGACTCGGCCGCCTGTTGACGTCTGGCGTTCAGCAGGCGCTGCGGCGAGATCGCCGCGAACCCCCGGCGGTCTGCCGGGGTGCCGAGCAGCTTCGCCATCTGCGCCGTGACACGCCCGGCTTTCTTCGCGCTCTGCGCTTCGAGCGGACCCGACTGGATGATCGCGCGCGCGATCAGCGCACGTGACGGTGTGTTCGCGAGCAGTGCCGCGACGATCGCACCGCCCGCTGATTCGCCCATCACGGTGATCTGCGCGGGGTCGCCCCCGAATGCGGCGATCTCGCGGTGGACCCAGGCAAGGCCTGCTGCCGCATCCTGCAGTCCGAGATTCCGGGGAGCGTCGTCCAGAACGGAGAAGCCCTCGCTTCCCAGGCGGTAGTTGAGCGAAGCGAAGACGATGCCGGCGCGGGCGAACGCCGCACCGTCGTACAGGGGGAGAGCGGCCGCGCCTCGCTCGAGCGCGCCGCCGTGGATCCAGAGGACGACCGGTGCGTTGCTCGCCTCTTCGGGCGCCCACACGTTCACGGTGAGGATCTCGTCGCCCGGGATCTCGACGGAGCCGAGCAGTTCACCGATCGCACCCGGGTACGGATGCTGAGGAGCCGTCGCTCCGAAAGACGTGGCATCGCGCACGCTGTCCCAGGGGGCCGGCGGACGCGGCGCTCGGAAGCGATTCGCCCCGAACGGAGCGGCGGCGTAGGGGATGCCGAGGTAGCGGTGGACACCGTCCGATGTCTCGCCGCGCACGATCCCGGCGGACACGGTGACCTGCGGCGCGACACTCATGGTGCCCATCGTAGGGCGATCAGCGCGACGCCCCCGCTGACCGGTAGAATTGGCACTCGAAGTCAGTGAGTGCCAAGAGGGAGGAGATGCGATGGTCAGCGAACGAGGCCTTCAGGTCCTCCGCGCGATCGTGCAGGACTACGTCGAGACGCATGAGCCCGTCGGCAGCAGATCGATCGTCGACCGCCACTCCTTCGGCGTGTCGGCAGCGACGATCCGCAACGACATGGCGCTGCTCGAAGACGAAGAGCTCATCGCGGCGCCGCACACCTCGTCCGGTCGCGTTCCCACAGACAAGGGCTATCGGGTCTTCGTCGACCACCTCGCCCAGCTGCGGCCTCTCTCGGGCGCACAGCGAACGGCCATCGAGTCGTTCCTCACCGATCCCGCCGATCTCGACGACCTCATGGCGCGCACCGTGCGGGTTCTCACTCAGCTCACCGGTCAGGTCGCTCTGGCTCAGTATCCGTCGTTCGCTCGGGCGAACCTCACCCACATCGAACTCGTCGCTCTCGCCCCGACGCGTCTGCTGATCGTCCTGGTCACCGACGCCGGAGGAGTGTCGCAGCGCATGGCGCCCCTGCCCGCTGTGGTCGATGAGGCCGATATGGCGGTGCTCCGCGCCCGACTGGCGGCGTTGATCACCGGGCGGGCGGTGAGCGATGCCGCCGACCGACTGAAATCGCTTCTCGCGGACGACGAGCATGCGGGCGACCAGGTGCTCCGTGCGCTGGCGACCATCATCATCGACGAGCTCGGCCAGTTCCGGCAGGAGCGTCTCGTGATGGCCGGTGCCGCGACGCTCGCCCGACGCGAGCAGGACTTCCGCGGCAGCATCCATCCGTTGCTCGAGGCGATCGAAGAGCAGGTGACCCTGTTGCGGCTGATGAGCGAGATGGAGACCGATTCTCACGGTCTCGCGGCGAGCATCGGCACGGAGAACGCATCGTTCGGGCTCGGCGAGGCATCGATCGTCGCGAGCAACTACGCCGCCCCGAGCGGCACTGCTCGAGTCGGAGTGATGGGGCCGACCCGCATGGACTATCCGAGCAACCTCGCGGCGGCGCGGGCTGTGGCCCGTTACCTCTCGCGGATGCTCGACGAAGACGAGGCCGCCCGCTGACGCGGGCGCCCTGACACAACACGCAGAAGGGCCATTGTGGCGGATCACTACGAGGTACTCGGCGTCTCGCGCGACGCTTCCACCGACGAGATCAAGAAGGCGTATCGACGTCTTGCACGTCAGCTCCACCCGGACGTGAACCCGGGTGAGGATGCTGCCGAGAAGTTCAAGCTCGTGACCCACGCCTACGACGTGCTCAGCGACGACGACTCGCGGCGCCGTTACGACATGGGCGGAGGCGATGGAGCCGCAGGCAACTTCGGCGGCTTCGGCGGTTTCGGCGACATCTTCGAGACGTTCTTCGGAGCGGCACAGGGCGGCGGGCGAGGGGCGCGACCGCGGTCTCGCCGCGAGCGCGGCCAGGATGCTCTGGTGCGAGTCACTCTCGACCTGGGCGATGTGGTGTTCGGAGCGCACCGCGACATCGAGGTCGACACGGCCGTACTCTGCGAGACGTGCAACGGGTCGTGCTGTCAGGAGGGCACATCGCCCGTCACGTGCGACATCTGCGGCGGCTCGGGTCACGTGCAGCGCCAGGTGCGCAGCCTGCTCGGCAACGTCGTGACCTCTCAGCCCTGCGGCACCTGCGAGGGATACGGCACGACGATCCCGTATCCCTGCGGCACATGCGGAGGACAGGGGCGTGTCCGTTCGCGCCGGACGGTGTCGCTCGACATCCCGGCCGGTGTCGAGACCGGCCTGCGTCTGCAGCTGCCCGGGTCGGGCGAGGTCGGCAAGGCGGGCGGTCCGAACGGCGACCTGTACGTCGAGGTCACCGTGAACCCGCATCCGGCATTCAGTCGCGACGGCGATGACCTGCTGGCCACCCTCGAGGTGGCGATGACCGATGCGATCCTCGGCACCGAGACGACCATCCAGGGACTCGACGGCGAGGTGGACCTCGAGATCCGGCCCGGCGTGCAATCCGGCGATGTGCTCACCATCAAGGGTCGAGGGATCACCCCGCTGCGCGGAAACCAGCGCGGCGACCTCCGCGTCGGCGTGCAGGTGCTGACCCCGACCAAGATCGATTCGGCGCAGCGCCGACTGATCGAGGACTTCGCGAAGAAGACCAAGGCACCCGCGCCCGCGCTGGCGCAGTTCCAGCAGGGGCTCTTCTCGAAGTTCCGCGATCGCTTCCGCTCGCACTGATCGGCATCGCATGGCATTGCACTTCCTGGTCGATTCCGCGTCGGATGCCGACGTCGGCGACACGGTCACGCTGACAGGGGCCGAGGCCAAGCACGCCGCGGTGGTGCGTCGACTGCGCGTCGGCGAATCGGTCACGGTGGGCGACGGAGCCGGCGTCTGGCTCAGCGGCGTGGCCGAGGAGGTCTCGCCGACCCGCGTCGATGTTCGCGTCGCGCAGCGCACGGTCGAACCGGCGCCGAGTCCGCGGATCGTCCTGGTGCAGGCGCTCGCGAAGGGCGATCGCGACGAGCTCGCGGTGCAGGCCGCGTGTGAGCTCGGCGTCGACGAGGTGGTTCCCTGGCAGGCGAGTCGCAGCGTGTCGCGCTGGGACGGTGCCAAGGCGATCAAGGGGCGTGAGCGCTGGGCGAGCATCGTGCGCGAAGCGGCCAAGCAGGCGCATCGGGCATGGGTTCCCGAGATCGCGACAGCGGTGACGACGAAGCAGCTCGCGGCACGGGCATCCCGACAGCGCGTGCTCCTGCTCGATCCGACTGCTCCGTCGAGACTCTCGGACCTGCAGCCCGACGGGCGGGACATCGTGCTGGTGGTCGGACCCGAGGGCGGCATCTCCGACGACGAGCTGTCGCGTCTGGTCGACGCCGGTGCAGAGCGTGTGCTGCTCGGTGACACCGTGCTGCGCACATCGACGGCGGGTCCGGCGGCGATCGCCGTGCTGTCGGTCGCGCTCGGACGATGGTGATGCGGATCGAGGTCGCCTCACCGCCGCGCGGCAGCGCCCTGTCAGTAGACTGAGTGCATGTCCGAGCCCTCGATCTTCACGCGCATCCTGAACGGCGACATCCCGGGCGAGATCCTGCTGGACACCGGCCGGGTCTTCGCGATCCGTGACATCGACCCGCAGGCGCCTCTGCATGCGCTGGTCATCCCCAAGACCGAGGATTATCGCGACGTGGCCGAGCTGGCCGCCGGAGACCCGGGTCTGCTCGCTGAGATGGTGACGGTGGCCAAGCGGCTCGCCGACGACCACGCGAACGGCGAGTTCCGCCTCATCTTCAACAACGGCGCGAGTGCTGCGCAGTCCGTCTTCCACGTGCACGCCCATGTGCTCGGCAATATCGAGGAGAACAAGCTCGTTGGCTTCTGACGATCAAGACATCATCACCGAACGCGTCTACGCCGACGGCGTGGCGATGGTGCAGCTGCTCGGCCCGCAGGACCGCCTGCTCCGGATGCTCGAGAAGGAGCATCGCGACGTGCAGGTGCTCGTGCGCGGTAACGAGATCACCCTGACCGGCACTGCGGAAGCGGTGCAGAAGGCCAAGGATCTCGTCGACGAGCTGCTCACCATGACCAAGGCAGGGCATGATCTCGCGCCCAGCGATGTCTCCAGCTCTGCGCGCCTGTTGCGCAACGACGGAGGCCCCCGCCCGAGCGAGGTGCTGGGCGAGGCGATCCTCTCGACCCGGGGCAAGGTCATCCGCCCGAAGACGCTGGGCCAGAAGGAGTACGTCGACGCGATCGAAGAGAACACCATCGTGTTCGGCATCGGTCCCGCGGGTACCGGCAAGACCTACCTCGCCATGGCGAAGGCCGTGCAGGCGCTGCAGCGCAAGGAGGTCACTCGGATCATCCTCACCCGCCCCGCCGTCGAGGCAGGGGAGCGCCTCGGGTTCCTGCCCGGAACGCTCACCGACAAGATCGACCCGTATCTGCGTCCGCTCTACGACGCGCTGAACGAGATGATGGACCCCGAGATCGTGCCGCGCCTGATGGCCACCGGCACCATCGAGGTCGCGCCACTGGCATACATGCGCGGGCGCACTCTCAACGACTCCTTCGTCGTGCTCGACGAGGCGCAGAACACGACTCCCGAGCAGATGAAGATGTTCCTGACCCGCCTCGGCTTCGGGTCGAAGATGGTCGTCACCGGCGATATCACCCAGGTGGACCTCCCGCAGGGGTCGTCGGGGTTGCGCCTCGTGACGCGGGTGCTCGACGGCATCGACGACATCCACTTCGCGCGTCTCACGAGCGACGACGTCGTGCGCCATTCTCTCGTCGGCCGCATCGTCGACGCCTACAGCGAGTATGACGAGCGCCGCACGGCGCAGCGCCATGAACGCGAGCAGGCGGCCGAGTTCGCGAACCGGGCCGACCGCCGAGGCGCGCAGAGACCCGGACCTCGCGACCGGATGCCGAAACGAGGCCTCTCCTGATGAAACGAGCACAGCCATGATCGAGATCAACAACGAGTCGGCCATCGACGTCGACGAGACCGTGCTGCAGCGCCTGACCGACTTCAACCTGGCTCAGCTGCATGTGAGTCCGGATGCCGAGGTCGCCATCGTGCTCGTCGACGAGGGAGCCATGGAAGCACTGCACGTGCAGTGGATGGATGAGCCGGGCCCCACAGATGTGCTCAGCTTCCCGATGGACGAGCTGCGCCCGGGCACCGAAGACCGGCCGACGGCTCCCGGTCTGCTCGGCGACATCGTGCTGTGCCCGCAGGTCGCCGAGACGCAGGCGCAGGCCGCCGGCCACACACTGATGGACGAGCTGATCCTCCTGACCACGCATGGGCTGCTGCACCTGCTGGGCTTCGACCATGCAGAACCCGACGAGGAGCGTGAGATGTTCGGACTGCAGAAGGAGCTCATCCAGGGCTTCGCTGCCGTCGAACGTCGACGATGACCGCGGCACTCCTTCTCGCGGGGGCTGTGCTGCTGGTCGCCTTCGGCGGCCTCATGGCGGCGATCGATGCGGCCTTCGGGGTCACTTCGCGCTCCGACATCGCGGAGATGGGCACGGAAGGACGAAACGCCCGGCAGCTCGCACGGATCGCGGTCGATACCGATGCGCACGTCAACTCGGTCTCCTTCATCCGCGTTCTCGCCGAGACCGCGGCCGCCGTGCTCGTGACCGTGGCCTTCAGCATCCTGTTCGACAACATCTGGTGGGCGATGCTCGCCGCCGCAGTGCTGATGACCGGCATCACTTTCGTGCTCGTCGGCGCGAGCCCTCGGTCGTTCGGCCGTCAGCACGCAGACGGCATCCTCCGCGCCAACGCCGGGATCGTGCGCGGGCTGCGCATGTTCCTGGGGCCGATCGCTCAGGGACTCGTGCTCCTCGGCAACAAGGTGACCCCTGGCACCGGACGCAGTTCCTTCACATCGGAGGAACAGCTGCTCAGCATGGTCGACGAGGCCGCGTCCAACGACCTCATCGAGGCGGACGACCGTGACCTCATCCACTCCGTGTTCGACTTCACCGACCAGTTCGTCCGTGCCGTCATGGTGCCGCGCACCGAGATGGTGACGGTCGATGCGACAGCGACGACCGACGAGGCCATGACGCTCTTCCTGCAGCGAGGTGTCTCGCGCATGCCCGTGGTCGACGACGACGCGGATGATGTCGTCGGGGTGCTGTATCTGAAGGACCTCGTGCAGTTCGCGTATCGCGACGACAGTGCCTGGCGCGCGGCGTCGATCCGTCCGATCGCGCGACCCGCGACGTTCGTTCCCGAGTCGATGCGCGCCGAGACACTGCTGCAGCAGATGAAGCGCGATGCGGTGCACGTGTGCCTCGTGATCGACGAGCACGGCGGCATCTCGGGACTCGTCACGCTCGAGGACCTCATCGAGGAGCTCGTCGGCGAGATCTCGGACGAGTACGATCGAGTGGCAGCAGAAGTCGTCGAGCTCGGCGACGGACGATACCGCGTGAGCGCCCGACTCTCGTTGGAGGACGTCGGCGATCTGTTCGGACTCGAACTCGAGGACGACGACGTGGACTCCATCGGCGGACTGCTGGGCAAGGCCTTGGGCCAGGTTCCGCAGCCGGGAGCGATGGCGACCGTCGATGGGCTGACCCTCACGGGCGGCGCATCGAGAGGGCGCGGGCGAGGAATCGCGACGGTGTTCGTCGAGCGCGCCGCGAACGATCCTGCCAAAGCAGGTCACGAAGGAGACCAGGACGATGACTGAGCAGATGCGAAGCGGGTTCGTGACCTTCGTCGGGCGCCCGAACGTCGGCAAGTCGACGCTCACCAACGCGCTCGTGGGCGAGAAGATCGCGATCACGAGTGAGAAGCCGCAGACGACCCGCCGGGCGATCCGTGGGATCGTGAACCGCCCCGCGGGCCAGCTCGTGATCGTCGACACGCCGGGTATCCACAAGCCGCGGACGCTGCTCGGCGAACGTCTCAACGATCTCGTCGAGCAGGTGCTCGGTGATGTCGACGTCATCGGGTTCTGCGTTCCTGCGACCGAGAAGGTGGGCCCGGGCGACAGACGCATCGCCGCGTCCCTCGACGGGTACTCGCGCGCGAAGAAGGTCGCGATCGTGACGAAGACGGATGCTGCCGGACGCGATGAGATCACAGAACGGCTGATGGAGGTCGACGCTCTGCGTGAGGACTGGGCGGCGGTGATCCCGTTGTCGGCGCTGACGCGCGATCAACTGGAGGTTCTCGCCGACGAGGTGCTCTCACTCATGCCCGAGGGGCCGGCTCTGTACGGCGAGGGCGTCACGACCGATGAGTCGGAGGAGGACCGCATCGCCGAGATGATCCGCGAAGCAGCGCTCGATGGTGTTCGTGATGAGCTTCCGCACTCGATCGCCGTCGTGATCGACGACATCGCGCCTCGCGAAGACAGCGACCTGACCGACGTGCACGCATCGATCGTGGTCGAGCGCGACAGCCAGAAGGCGATCATCATCGGTCACAAGGGCAAGCGACTCGCGGATGTCGGCCGCAGGGCGCGCGCGGGCATCGAGGAGCTCCTCGGCACGCGGGTGTACCTGGGCCTGCACGTGAAGGTCGCCAAGGAGTGGCAGCGCGACCCGAAGCAGCTCGGTCGACTCGGCTTCTGACATGGAGGACCGACGCGCAGAGCGGGTCGGGTGCTCCACCGGACGACTGAGATGAGCACCCGCGGCGACGATGCCGAGAAGAAGAAGGATGCCGCCTTCAGTGCTGTGTTCGATGCGAACTGGGCGCGCGTCCGCCATCACGTCGAGGGAGTCGTCGACGACGACGCCGAAGTGACGGAGATCGTGTCGGAGATCTTCCTCGTGGCGTGGTCACGCCTCGATCCGGCCAAGCCGATGGATCGCCTGTGGCTCCTGCGAGCGGCTGACCGTGTGCTGCGCTCCCGCTCTGCCAGAGCAGTCACTCGACGCACTGCTCTCGACGCTGTGCATCAGGGCATGTCCGGTGAAGAGGGTGCCGCCGACCTCACCATGCGCGTGCGGGTGCTCACAGCTTTGGGTGTCCTTTCCCGGACCGAGCGGCGTATCATCATGCTGACATACTGGGATGGGCTCGCAGTGGGGGAGATCGCTGAGATGCTGCGCAGCCCGCGGATCCGAGTGAGGAAGAGGTTGCGCCGCGCACAGCAGAAGCTGCGTTCGGCGCTCGGACTGGAGGAGGCGGGGTGACGCCCATGGGAGACCACGCGGTGCTTGACCGGGTCTTGACGGATGCGGACCCTGCGCGGACGCCGCGCGATGCGCATCCCGATGCGGCCGCCCTGATGGTGCGCGACCGGATCATCCGGAATGCCCGCGCGCCGCGCCTCCGCCGCGCCGTGGTCTTCGGCTGGGCCGCCGGCCTCGCGACGGCCGCGGCTGCTGCCGTGGTGGCGGTCGCGGTGCTCGTGCCGCAGGGGCAAGCGGTGGCAGACGGGCTCGACCCGCTCGACTTCTCGTCTGCGGAGAGCGCGTCGACCACGGTCGCGAGTGCGCAGGATGCGCTGGCGTCGGCCTCGGGTCCGACCGCACCCGAGCGACTCGTGCGTTCGGCCAGCTGGGCATTCGACATCAACGGCAGTACGGGTGAGACCGAGGTGGTTCCGCAGCTGACGCTCCTGAGATGGGAAGCCGATCTCTCAGGACGGATGACGAGCATCCTCGGAGTGCCTTATGACCCGGCCGACGCCGCCGCGAACATGGACGCCGAGGTGAGCAGCTCGGGCGAGGTCGCCGTCGACCTGCCGATCGAGGCCGGACAGTTCTCGACGCCTGTTCCTGAGGCGTTCGGCAGCAGCGAGAGCGACGTGGAAGCGGCACTCACGGCATTCGGGATGCCGGCCGACCCCTCGGGAGCAGATGTGCTGACGGCCATGACCACGATGCTGCAGCAGTGGACGCTGACCAACGCGCAACAGTCGCAGCTCCTCGGAATCCTGGAAGCGACAGGGGATGCAGAAGGTCTGGGGACGACGGTGGATCGTCTCGGCCGACCGGCATCCGGCCTGCGGGTGGTGTCGACGGACGGTTCCGCGAGTGACGTCGTGCTCGTCTCGGGCGACACGGGTCGCATCATCGGGATCGAACGCACGAACCTCGAGGACACCGACGTGATCGACGCGGGCGCGGTGGTGTCGTACACGCTCTGGGATGTCGACGAGAGCCTGATCCGATGAAAGCCGGTCGGATCGCCGTAGGGATCGCGATCGGCGTGCTGCTCTCGGGTGGTCTCGGGGGAGCCGCGTACGCCGAGGGGTTCGGCGAGGAAGAGACCGCCCCTCTCATCGTCGAAGTCATGGACGAGGTGCCCGGCGGCATCGTCATCGACGGCAACCATGCGGTGTGGCCCGAACTCGGGATGACGCTGACCGTGCCCAGCCGGGGCGAGATCGGGCTGCGGGCGGCGGTCGGATCATGCGCGACCGGTCAGGTCTGCGCATTCACGGGCGGTTCGGTGACCGGAGCGAAGCTCAGCTGGACCACGTGCTCGACGCACACGATCCCGTCGAGCTTCGTCACGAGGTCCATCGCGGATGCCCGATCCAGCGGATCGCTCCAGGCGCGCAACGGTTCGACGGTGCTCGCCACGGCACCCGCGAACGGGTGGGCCAACGTGTCGGGCACGGCGAACAACGTCCGCTGCATCCTCTGATTCGTCCTATCGCTCGGCCCGCAGTGCCGATGTGATGATCACGAGGCCGTCGCCGTACGCGTCATCCACGGCGTCCTGCAGCGTACCGTCGTCCCACACGACCTGCACCCACACGTAGCCGCGTTCCGGCCCTGCTGTCAGCGCGTTGGTGCCGAGCCAGGGGAAGACCTCGTCCTGCACGAGCGACAACTCGCGATCGGTGCTGTTCCCCGGCACTCCTCGCGTGGGGTCCTCGATCGGCATTGGGTCGTACAGGGCGAGCAGGACCGGTGGATCGGTGAGCGTGAATCGCTCGCCGTCGTACGTACCCCGAGCGGCGTAAGAGCCCCACCTGACCTCACCGCTCGACTCGCTGCCTTCGACGTGATCCCACGTCCACCCGTCGACCGGCACGCCGACGCACTGCGGTGGGTAGGACTCCATCACGGTGCCGAGGCAGATCTCGACGTCACCGGCCGCATCGATCACCATGCCGGCCGCGGTCACCGGACCCTCGGGTGGAGTGACGAGGGGCGGAGACGCGGGAAGCCCCGCCGGCGCGCTCGTCGGGGCGGGGGAGGAGCCCGCATCCGTTGCACAGCCCGACAGCACGAGGAGCGCGGTCACAGTGACTGTGGCGGCGGCTGACGCGAGAGAGCGCGAGATCGTCATACTCCCTAGTGTCGTGCGTCCCGTGATCGTCTCACCGTGCGATCACTGCGCCTCTTGCTGCTACCATGGCCGCATGCCTTTCGGCGGTCTGCTTCTTCTTAGCTGCCGCGACGAGTCCTAAAGCTAGGGCCTTCCTCGTCGCGGCGCTTGTGTTGGCCCGTTCACATTTCTGACGAAGAGAAGAAGCCCCATCATGCAGAACACTCAGCGCCCGTCTGCGATGCCGATCCACAAGTATCGGCCGTACCACGAGCAGATCACGGTCAACCTCCCCGACCGCACCTGGCCGGACGCCCGCATCACCGAGGCGCCCCGGTGGTGCGCAGTCGACCTCCGCGACGGCAACCAGGCCCTGATCGACCCGATGTCACCCGAGCGCAAGCGCGTCATGTTCGAGCTGCTCGTCAGCATGGGCTACAAGGAGATCGAGGTGGGGTTCCCGTCGGCGAGCCAGACCGATTTCGACTTCGTGCGTCAGCTGATCGAGGAGAACCTGATCCCGGATGACGTCACGATCCAGGTGCTGACGCAGGCGCGCGAGCACCTGATCGCCCGTACCTATGAGTCGATCGCCGGCGCCAAGCAGGCCATCGTGCACCTGTACAACTCGACGAGCGTGCTGCAGCGCGAGGTCGTCTTCCGCACCGATAAGCAGGGCATCATCGACATCGCGCTCGAGGGCGCTCGCCTGTGCCGTCAGTACGAGAAGACGATCCCCGACACGCAGGTCTATTACGAGTACTCGCCCGAGAGCTACACCGGCACCGAGCTCGAGTTCGCCGTCGACGTCTGCAACCAGGTGATCGAGGTCTTCGAGCCCACCCCTGACCGCAAGGTCATCATCAACCTGCCGGCCACCGTCGAGATGGCTTCGCCGAACGTCTACGCCGACTCGATCGAGTGGATGAGCCGCCACCTCGCGCACCGCGAGAACGTCATCCTGTCACTGCACCCGCACAACGACCGGGGCACGGCCATCGCCGCGGCAGAGCTCGGCTACATGGCCGGCGCCGACCGCATCGAAGGATGCCTGTTCGGCAACGGCGAGCGCACGGGCAACGTCGACATCGTGGCGCTGGGCATCAACCTCTTCACTCAGGGCATCGACCCGCAGATCGACTTCAGCGACATCGACCAGGTCAAGCGCACGGTCGAGTACTGCAACCAGCTGCCGGTACCCGAGCGCAGCCCCTGGGCGGGAGACCTGGTCTTCACCGCGTTCAGCGGATCGCACCAGGATGCGATCAAGAAGGGCTTCGAGGCGATGGCCGCCCGAGCCGACGCCGAGGGCGTGACGGTCGACGAGATCGAGTGGGCTGTGCCGTACCTGCCCGTCGACCCGAAGGACCTCGGTCGCTCGTACGAGGCCGTGATCCGCGTGAACTCGCAGTCGGGCAAGGGCGGCGTCGCTTACCTGTTGAAGGCAGATCACGCGATCGACTTGCCGCGCAAGCTGCAGATCGAATTCTCGGGGGTCGTGCAGACCAAGACGGATGCCGAGGGCGGCGAGGTCACGAGCGAGCAGATCTGGTCGATCTTCAACGACGAGTACCTGCCGGCAGCAGACACCGAGTCCAAGTGGGGCCGGTTCGAGCTGCTCTCGACGCAGACCCGCAGCGACATGTCGGGCGACGTGGTGCTCGATGTGACGCTGCGCGACGACGACCAGCAGGTCGCTTTGGCCGGGAACGGCAACGGACCGATCGCGGCATTCATCGAGGTGCTGCGCGCCCAGGGCTTCGACATCACGCTCTACGACTACGTCGAGCACGCGCTCAGTGCCGGCGGTGACGCGCAGGCTGCCGCCTACGTCGAGCTGCAGGTCGGCGACCAGCGGCTGTGGGGCGTCGGCATCGACGGTGACATCTCGACGGCATCCCTCAAGGCGATCGTGTCGGGCGTCAACCGTTCGATCCGCACGCGTCAGCGGGAGCTCGCAGCGGTCTGATTCCCCCTCGTCGAGCGAGGACGGCGGAGCCGATGGGCGTCCCCGGTCGTTGAGCGAGGACGGCGGAGGCGAGGGGCGTCCCGGGTCGTTGAGCGAGGACGGCGGAGGCGAGGGGCGTCCCGGGTCGTTGAGCGAGGACGGCGGAGCCGACCGAGACGAAACGCGGTGAGGTACGTCGGACAGGTCACCACGTTTCGTCTCGGGGCTTCGCTCCTCGCTCAACGACCGGCGAGGGGTGAGGCTTCGCTCCTCGCTCAACGATCGGCGAGGGGCGGGGCTTCGCTCCTCGCTCGACGACCGGCGAGGGGTGAGGCTTCGCTCCTCGCTCAACGACCGGGCATCACGGCTTGATGATCGGGATCACACCGGTCTCCGCGGCCACCTTGCGGCGATACAGCCGCCGCTGTTCGGGGAGCGAGACATCGAAGCTGACCGCGAGCACCCGGATGACGGCGGTGAGCACGATTCCGAGGAGCGCCGCCAGCGGGATCGGCATTCCGAAGGCGTTCGCGATCACGATGAACGTGCATCCGGCTCCCGCGGCGACCGCGTACAGCGACCCGACGTGCATGATCGCGGTCGGGAGGCCCATGAGCATGTCGCGGAGCACGCCGCCCCCGACTGCAGCGCATGCACCGATGAAGACAGCAGGAACCGGGGGAATGCCGAACGCGATCGCCTTGCTGGTGCCGAAGGCGCCGAACATGCCGATCACGACGGCGTCGAGCACGACGATGACCTTGTTGAGGCGGTTGAACAGGCCGGCCAGGAGCATGCCGAGCAGCGAGGCGCCCGTCGCCGTGAGCAGGTACCAGTTGTTCTGAAGGGTGGCCGGAGTCTGACCGAGCAGGATGTCGCGGATGAGGCCGCCACCCATGCCGATCATGATCCCGATGATCGCGACGCCGAGCCAGTCGAGCCGGCGTTGGCCTTGGAATCCCGAGGCGAACATCGCTCCCTGCACCCCTCCGAGGCCGACACCGAGAAGGTCCGCCCAGAGCGGAATGATGAAGAGCGGTTCGGTCACCCCTCCATTCTCCCGTACGGAGGATAATCGAGGAGTGCCCACCTACCGAGACGAAGCGGTGATCCTGCGCACCCACAAGCTGGGTGAGGCGGATCGCATCGTCACGATGCTCTCGCGCGGCCACGGCAAGATCCGTGCCGTGGCCAAGGGCGTGCGGCGCACCTCGTCGAAGTTCGGGTCGCGCCTCGAACCCTTCATGGTGGCCGATGTGCAGCTCTACCAGGGCCGCTCGCTCGACATCGTCCAGCAGGCAGAGTCGCTCGGCTCGTACGGATCCGACATCGCCGCGCACTACGACAGGTTCACGTCGGCCAACGCGATGGTCGAGACCGCCGATCGGCTCAGCGACTCCGAGGCCACGCCCCAGCAGTATCTCCTGCTCGTGGGTGGTCTGCGCGCACTGTCACGGGGAGAGCATTCGCCGCGAAGCATCCTCGACTCCTACCTCCTGCGTGTGATGGCGCTGTCGGGCTGGGCACCTTCGCTCGGCGACTGCGCTCGATGCGCTGAACCGGGACCCCACGCTCATTTCGTCGGACAACTCGGCGGCGCCGTGTGCGTGAACTGCGCGCCTGCGGGAAGCCCGAAGGTCGCGGACAGGACCCTGTCGCTGCTGCGTTCGCTCATGGCCGGCGAATGGGACGTCATCGACCAGGCCCCGCATGCCGACACCGCGGCAGCCTCGGGTCTGGTCGCCGCCTACGCCCAATGGCATCTGGAGCGCGGCATCCGCTCGCTCGCGCACCTCGTGGCCGACGAACCTCGAGAAGGAGCACGGTGAGCCCCAAGCCCTACACCCACAAGGACGCTGTCGCGTACAGGCCGCTCGACTGGACGGGGACGTACCCGCCGAACTTCCGGGCAGTGCCGGAACACGTGGCGATCGTCATGGACGGGAATGGGCGATGGGCGAATCGTCGCGGTCTCAACCGCGTCGAGGGGCACAAAGCGGGGGAGGAGGTGCTTCTCGATGTTGTCGCCGGTGCGATCCAGGCGGGGGTCAAGCACCTCTCCGTCTACGCGTTCTCGACGGAGAACTGGGCGCGTTCACCCGAAGAGGTCCGTTTTCTCATGGGCTACAACCGCGACGTGCTGCACCGCCGACGCGATCAGCTCAACGAGTGGGGTGTGCGCGTGCGATGGGCCGGCCGCAAGCCTCGTCTGTGGGGCAGCGTCATCAAAGAGCTCCAGTATGCGGAGCAGCTCACGCGTGACAATGACGTGCTCACCCTGACGATGTGCGTGAATTACGGCGGCCGCATCGAACTGGTCGACGCCATGCGCGCGATCGCGGCCGATGTGGCGGCCGGTCGCGTCAAGCCGAACGCGATCAGCGAGAAGATGATCCGCCGTCATCTCTATGTTCCGGACATGCCGGACGTCGACCTTTTCCTGAGGAGCTCGGGCGAGCAGCGCACGTCGAACTTCCTGCTCTGGCAGGCGGCGTATGCCGAGATGGTGTTCCTCGACACGCTCTGGCCCGACTTCTCGCGTGAAGAGCTCTGGCGCGCGATCGGGGTCTACCTGTCGCGTGATCGCCGTTTCGGCGGAGCGATCGACGCGCCCGACGCCTCGGCCTGAGCTCGCAGCCACTGTTCGGTCGCACGCGGGTGCGGCAGCCGCACGATGAACAGGTGCGGGTGCTCGCGCGGGAGATCAGGCATGCGGTCCGCCCATTTGTGCAAGGTCTTCGTCTGCCAGGCGAGGATGTTCTCCTCGGGATCCCTCGAGAACATGCGCCACAGCGGCTTCTCGACGTTGTCGTTCCACATCCGGGTGCGCAGGATGCTGCGACCGATCGTCCGCCGCAGCAACCGCGAGCGGACGACGCGATAGGGGTAGTCCAGCCAGAGCACGAGCTGAGCGCGTGGAGCGAGGATGTCGTCGGTGCCTTTGCTGGTGTACTGCCACTCCGTGACCCAGTGGTCCTCTGCGGCGAACGCGCGCACATCGTCGAGGAATGACGGGCGCGGCGTCCAGTTCTCTCCGTGGAACAGCCCGTCGATCTCGACGTGACGCAGGCTCCAGAGCCCCGAGATGCGACGCGCGAGAGTCGTCTTCCCTGACCCTGTGACGCCGGCTATGAGCACTCGCTCGGGCCGGATCGGCAGCGGATCGACGGCAGAGAGCACGTGAGAATACTAACGACGGAATAGCCCAGAGGTGCATGCGGTTGGATGTCAGTGTGAGTGAAGCCATCTCGATCGACATCTGGTCCGACATCGCCTGCCCGTGGTGCTACATCGGCAAGCGCAACCTCGAGAAGGGACTTGAAGCCGTGTCCGGCGACGACGATGCCCCGCAGGTGAACATCACGTTCCACTCGTTCGAACTCTCGCCCGACACCCCGGTCGACTTCGACGGCGACGAGGTGGACTTCCTGTCGGGCCACAAGGGCATGCCGCGTGATCAGGTCGAGCAGATGCTCTCTCACGTCACCGGCGTCGCCGAGAACGCGGGGCTCGAGTACCGGTTCGACCTCCTCCAGCACACCAACACCGTGAAGGCGCACGAGCTGCTGCATTTCGCGAAGGAGCAGGGCGTGCAGCACCAGATGGAGGAGCGGCTCATGTCCGCCTACTTCACGGAGGGCAAGCACGTCGGACGCATTGACGACCTGGTCGAGCTCGCGGTCGAGGTCGGACTCAACCCCGACGACACCCGTGATGCGCTCGTGTCCTCGCGGCACCTCGCGGATGTCCGCCAGGATCAGGCTCAGGCTCAGGCCTACGGTATCCAGGGTGTGCCGTTCTTCGTGATCGACGGACAGTACGGCATCAGCGGAGCACAGCCGCCCGCTGCGTTCGAGAACGTGTTGCGTGACCTCTGGGCCAAGCGCGGCGAGACCGAGCCCGAGCCGGAGACCGAGTCCGCCGCGGTCTAGCGGGTCAGCGCGTTCAGCCAGCGGGCCTGGTGGGCGTGCACATGATCGAGGACAGCCGTCCAGTGCGAGCCGTGGCCATCCGAGAACATGGATGCCCACGGCTCGCGCTGTTCCTCGTGGGCGGTCGTCAGCAGCTCGAGCATCGCCTCGGAACGGCGCTGCATCGCTGACGGCAGCTGCTCGCGGAGCGCGAGGTCAGCACCGTATCCGTCGACGAAGGCACGAAGCTCGCCGGCCGCACGCTCGACGGGCGCATCGACGTCGGAGAGAGCGAATGCCTGCGCCGCGTACGCGAGATCCCAGAGCCTCGTGCTCGGCGCCGCAGCGTCCCAGTCGATGAACACCCACCGCTGGCCGATGACGAGGTTCCAGGGTGCGAGGTCGTTGTGACAGACGATCTCTTCGCCCGGTGCCGTGATCGCCGTCTCCCACCGGGCATCGGAGGGCGCCGCGAAACTCGCACTGGCGTTGTGGATCGTCCGGACAGTCGCTCCGACCCGGTGCAAGTCACCGCGGCTGAGCGGGGGTGCATCGATCGCGAGTCTCCCGGGGACGTACTCGATGACTTGACGCCCGTCGTCGTCCTGCCCGAGAGATGACGGGACATCGACGCCATGGTCGCGCACATGCGACATGAAGGCGTGGACGGCGGGGGTCGCAGCCGTCCAGCGCTTGCGCACGGTGTCGCCGACCCTGACGACGGGACCGCTCGCGTTGCCGCCGGGAAGCGCGTGCTCGTGGTCCATCCGTCGACACCATCCAGGGCGAGCCGAGGCCGCAGGTCAGCGGATGAGCGCGGCTTCGATCGCGCCGACGATCTCGGGGTCGTTCGGCTTCTGCTTCGGACGGAAGCGCACGACCTCTCCGTCGGGCAGCACGAGGAACTTCTCGAAGTTCCACTCGACGCGACCGGCCTTGCCGCCGGCATCCGGCGTCTCCTTGAGAGTCTTGTAGAGATCCGTGGCGTTCTTGCCGTTGACCTTGACCTTGTCGTTGATGGGGAAGGTGACCCCGTAGGTGGTGGAGCAGAACTCGAGGATCTGATCGACCGAACCCGGCTCCTGGCCGAAGAACTGGTTGCACGGGAACCCGACGACGCTGAACCCGCGGTCGCCGTACAGACGCTGCAGCTCTTCGAGCTGTTCGTACTGCGGGGTGAGGCCGCATTTCGAGGCGACGTTCACGACGAGCACGACATCGGCGCCCAGATCGTCGAGGGTCTTCTCGTTGCCGTCGGCGTCTGTGAAGGGGATGGAACGCACTGCGGGATCGGTCATATTCACAGCTTAGGTCGATGCGCCGAGACCGGCTCCATGTCTGGGAGAATGGAGAGGACATGACTCTCGCCACCGCATCCGCTCGCACCCTGAACATCGGTCCGATCGCCCTCGACGTGCCGGTCGTCCTCGCACCCATGGCGGGTATCACCAACACCGCGTTCCGCAGGTTGTGCCGCGAATACGGCGCGGGCCTCTATGTGAGCGAGATGATCACCTCGCGCGCGCTGGTCGAGCGCAACGAGACGACGATGCGTCTGATCCGCCACCACGAGTCCGAGACGCCCCGGTCGATCCAGCTCTACGGTGTCGACCCGCACACCATCTCCGAGGCCGTCCGCATCATCGTCGCCGAAGACCACGCCGACCACATCGACCTGAACTTCGGGTGCCCGGTGCCCAAGGTCACGCGCAAGGGCGGGGGAGCGGCACTGCCGTGGAAGAGCTCGCTCTTCTCGCAGATCGTCACGCAGGCGGTCAAGGCGGCCGGTGACATCCCGCTGACCATCAAGATGCGCAAGGGGATCGATCCCGACCACCTCACCTTCCTCGATGCCGGTCGCGCCGCGGAAGATGCGGGCGTCGCATCGATCGCTCTGCACGCCCGCACCGCCAGCGAGTTCTACTCGGGGCACGCCGACTGGAACGCGATCGGCGAGCTCAAGCAGGCCGTGACGAGCGTGCCTGTGCTCGGCAACGGCGACATCTGGTCGGCTGACGACGCCGTGCGCATGATGCAGCAGACCGATTGCGACGGCGTCGTCGTCGGGCGCGGATGCCTCGGTCGCCCGTGGCTCTTCGGTGAGCTCGCGGCGGCCTTCGGTGCCGAATCGCACCCGGTCGACGCGACTCTGGGCTTCGTGGCCGACGCCTTCCGTCGTCACGCCGAGCTGCTCGTCGAATTCTTCGAGGACGAGGATCGCGGATGCCGCGATGTGCGCAAGCACGTCGCCTGGTACTTCAAGGGCTACCCGGTCGGTGGCGACATCCGCACCGGGCTCGCCACGGCGTCGAGCCTCGCCGAGATCGACGAACTCCTCGGACAGCTCGACCACTCGGCGCCGTACCCCGGTGCGGACGCCGAGGGGCAGCGCGGCCGCTCGGGTCGGCCGAAGCGTCCGGCCCTGCCGGACAAGTGGCTGGAGTCGCGCGAGCTCGCGGCATCGGCCTCCGAGATGATGCGAGGGGCGGAGATCGAGAACAGTGGTGGCTGATCCTCAGACGGGCCGCGATCGCGATCGCGCCGACGGCTACGACCCGCGCGACGCGGAGCGATTCTTCGCCGAGACCCACCGCTCCGAACGAGACGACTTCGCGCGCGACCGAGCTCGCGTGCTGCACACCGCGGCTCTTCGCCGTCTGGCTGCGAAGACGCAGGTGCTCAGCCCCGCGAGCACGGCGGACTTCGCTCGCAACCGCCTGACGCACTCGCTCGAAGTCGCGCAGGTCGGTCGCGAGCTCGCCACGGCATTGGGAGTCTCTGCCGACGTCGTCGACACCGCGTGTCTCAGCCATGATCTCGGGCACCCGCCCTTCGGCCACAACGGCGAGCGGGCGCTCAACGAGTGGGCAGCCGACATCGGCGGTTTCGAGGGGAATGCGCAATCGCTGCGCATCCTGACGCGCCTCGAAGCGAAGGTCATCGACGATTCCGGGCAGTCGGTGGGTTTGAACCTCACCAGGGCCAGTCTCGATGCGACATGCAAGTACCCGTGGACCGTCGACAGCCCGGTCCCGGATCCTGGAGGTCGGCTCAAGTTCGGCGTGTACCCCGAAGACGAGGCCGTCTTCCGCTGGATGCGCGAGGGTGCCACCGGTCGCCTACGCTGCATCGAGGCCGAGATCATGGACCTCTCGGACGACATCGGATACTCGGTGCACGACTTCGAGGATGCGATCGTCAACGGCTACGTCGACGTGGCTCAGTTGTCCGACCCTCGGGCGCACGACTCTCTGATCGACCGTATCCAGCAGTGGGTGGGGTACGACTTCACCAGGGATGAGCTGGCCGACGCGCTCTACAGACTCGCCTCCCAGCCGATGTGGCTGACATCGTTCGACAGGTCGCGCCATGATCTCGCGCGCCTCAAGAACCTCACGAGCGACTTCATCGGGCGTTTCGCGCGCGCCGCGGTCTCGGCCACGCGCGAGGCCTACGCAGGGCCGGCGCTGGTGCGCTACAACGCCCATGTCGTCGTGCCTCGCGTCGTCGAGGCCGAGATCGCGGTGCTCAAGGGCATCATGGGTCAGGCCATCGTGACGATCGATGCCCGCAAGGGCGTCTACAAGGAGCAACGACGCGTGCTCACCCGTCTCGCCGACGCCCTCTGGTCGACAGATGCACTGTGGTCGGCGGGAGCCGATGTGCTGGAGCCCGCGTTCTCGGCGGACTTCGTCGCCGCCGCGAACGATGCTGAACGGGCGCGCGTCGTCGTCGACCAGATCGCGAGCCTCACCGACCAGAGCGCAATCGACTGGCACAACCGGCTCGTCGGAGAGATCGATCCTGCCGAGGTCGGCATCTGGAATCCGCGCCATGCGCGCCCCGGAGCGCGCGCACATGCGGCGCGACAGGCGGTCGTCGAAGGGGCCGGCTGATGCCCCGCATCCGCCAGGCAGACGTCGACGAGGTCAAGGCCCGCACGAACATCGCCGATATCGTCGGGGAGCGCGTCGCGCTCAAGTCCGCCGGCGTCGGGTCGCTCAAAGGTCTCTGCCCGTTTCATGACGAGAAGAGTCCGAGCTTCCACGTCCGACCCCAGGTCGGGTACTACCACTGCTTCGGGTGCGGGGAATCCGGCGATGTCTACTCGTTCCTCCGCGAGATGGACCACGTCAGCTTCACCGAGGCGGTCGAGCGCCTGGCTGGACGCCTCGGGTATGCGCTCCACTACGAAGACGGCGGGTCGGCGCCGGAGACCAGCGGACGCAGTCGCCTCTACGCGGCGAACACCGCTGCGGCGGAGTTCTTCCGGGGGCAGCTGCTCACCCCGGATGCCGAGGCGGGGCGACGCTTTCTCGGCGAGAGAGGCTTCGATGCGGGAGCCGCGGCCAACTTCGGGGTCGGGTTCGCCCCGCGCGGATGGGACGGGATGCTCAAGGCCCTCACCGCGCAGGGTTTCACCCGGGAGGAGCTCAGCACCGCGGGGCTCGTGTCGACCGGGCAGCGCGGGGTCTATGACCGCTTTCGCGGACGCCTGGTGTGGCCGATCCGCGACGTCTCCGGTCAGACGATCGGGTTCGGTGCGAGGAAGCTCTTCGATGATGACCAGGGCCCCAAGTACCTCAACACTCCGGAAACCCCGATCTACAAGAAGGCTCAGGTGCTGTACGGCCTCGATCTGGCCAAGCGTGACATCGCGCGGGGCGATCCGCGCCGGGTGGTCGTCGTCGAGGGATACACCGACGTCATGGCCTGTCATCTGGCCGGCGTGACCACCGCCGTCGCGACCTGTGGAACGGCGTTCGGCGCAGATCACATCAAGGTCCTGCGTCGCGTGATGGGCGATGACAACGCTTCGGGCGAGGTCGTCTTCACCTTCGACGGTGACGAGGCGGGGCAGAAGGCGGCGCTCCGAGCGTTCACGGAGGACGATCGCTTCAATGCGCAGACCTTCGTCGCTGTCGCCCCGGACGGCTTGGACCCGTGCGATCTGCGTCTGCAGCGCGGAGATTCGGCCGTGCGGTCGCTCATGGACGCCAAGCAGCCGATGTTCGAGTTCGCCATCGACCGCCGGCTCGGCGGCTTCGATCTGTCGACGGTCGAAGGCCGCGTCGGCGCCCTGCGCGCCGCGGCCCCGATCGTCGCGGAGATCCGCGATCGCCTGCTGCGGCCCGGATACGAGCGCGTCCTCGCTCGTCGTCTCGGAATGGACCCCACTGAGGTGCACGGCGAGGTCGAGCGCGCGGCGCGGATGCCGTCACAGGGCGCTCGGCCCGAGACGGGTCGCCACGAGAGCGCTCGAGACGAGCCACAACCGGCCGGCGGCGGATCCGCTGTCGCCGCGATCACGCTGGCGAGCCTTCCTCGCACCGCCGATGTCGCGGTGGAACGGGATGCGCTCATGGGAGCGCTGCAGTACGGTCATCGGATAGATCAGGTACTGCTCACCCGTGCGCTGGAACAGCCGTTCCGCACGCCCGGGCTCGACGCCGTGCGCGAGGCGGTGGCAGCAGCCCCCGATCGAACGAGAGCCGGCTGGGTGACAGAAGCCGTCAACTCCGTGCGCGAGCCCTATCGTTCGCTCGCCGGCGAGCTGCTGATGATGCCCTTCCCCGCGCGCAATGAAGAAGGCGCAGTCGTCTCGACGACCGATCTCGCCCGCCGCCTGATCCTGCGCGGTCTCGAGCACGAGAAGCAGGAGCTGCTCGGCGCAGTGCAGCGTGTGCCCGCGGACTCGGATGGCGGCCGCGCGCTGCGCATGAGACTGCGGGATATCGACGTCGAGCGTCAGCGCTTCACCGAGTCGTAACGAGCTGCACCTGTCTCGGCGGTGCAGGATGGAAACATGTCTGCCCGGATCGAATCCACCAACGCGATCGAGTGCTCCGACCTGGTGATCGACCGGATCGGACACAGCGGGCCGACCCGCGCGATCGACGGAGTCACGTTCTCTCTCGCGCCCGGCGGCCTCATCTGCGTCGCGGGTCCGACCGGTTCGGGAAAGTCCACGCTCGTGGCCGCTCTCGCAGGGTCGACGGACGCCTCCGTGCGCGTCGTCGGCGGCAGCGCGCAGGTGTGCGGAGTCGACGTGCGTCGCCCGGGTCGCCGGCACCGGGTGCTCACGTACCGCACCGGATTCGTGCCCCAGGGCGCCGGAGCCGATCTGCCGCCGCAGCTCACCGTCAGCGAGGTCATCGCCGAGCCCATTCTGATCCGCGAGAAGCGCGTCAACGCCACAGCGCTCTCCATCCGGGTCGCGACGCTGCTCGATGAACTCCACCTTCCGCTCGGACTCGCGTCGAAGTTCCCGTACGAGCTCAGCGCGGGCATGCGGCAGCGCGTCGCAATCGCTCGCTCGTTCGTTCTCGAACCCCGTGTGCTCATCGCCGACGAGATACTCGCGAATCTCGATCTCGAGGTACGTCCCGTCGTCTTCGATGCGATCACTCGACGCCGCAAGGAAGAGGGGATGGGGGCACTGCTGGTGACGAACGACGCCGACTTCATCCGCGAGCTCAACGCCGAGACCCTGATGCTGCGATCCGGCCACGTCGTTGCGCGAGGGGTCGGGAAGGACCTGCTCTGGGCGCCGAATGCCGAGGCTGATTCGCAGCCGTGATCGCGGCTGCGAGCGACACGCCCGATGTCCTGCCGATGTCACGAGCACCCGTCGGAGTTTGCTACGATTGACGAGTTGCCCGCGCAGCGGAGCACATTCCTCGGTAGCTCAATTGGCAGAGCAGCCGGCTGTTAACCGGCAGGTTCTTGGTTCGAGTCCAAGCCGGGGAGCCAATACCCCCGACCTTCGTCTGAAGGTCGGGGGTTTTCCCTTCCCCGGGCTGAGACGGGCCGGTGCACGATCGAGCGCCGTCTCCTTCGCCCGGATTCGCGGCCGCGACCCCGCGCACGAAGAAGGGGACCCCGCCCGTGGGCGAGGTCCCCTTCTACAGCGTGTGTCAGATCAGAGCGCCGAGCCCTTGAGGGATCCGGTCGTCTGTCCGGCCTCGTCGAAGATGATGCACTGGATGACGCGGTCGTTCAGCTCGTCCCAGGTCTGCTGGGTCGGTGTGATCGTGGTGACCTGCAGCGCGGAGTCCTGGTAACCGACGCCCACGAAAGCCGTGTACGCGTCGCCGATGCACTCCTCGGATGCCGCGTCCACGGCCTCGTCGGAGAATTCCCCGTCGTCCATGGTGATCTCGTGGTAGACCTCCATGTCGTGCGGCTGGTCGCACGGCACGACATCGATGTCCTCGAGCTGGCCGGTGCCGCTGTCCATCGTGCAGTCACCCAGCTTGAGCGAGAAGATGTCGATGTTGGCGCTCTCGGTGACCTGCCCGGTGTCCTCGTCGCGGTCGGCGTCTCCCGCGCCGCCACCCAGGATCCCGTCGAGTGCGCTACAGCCGGTCAGAGCGACCGACAGCGCCACTGCCGCACCCGCAAGTGCCAGCGCGCGTCGTGTGCGCAGTTTCATCATGATGTTCCCCTCCAGAGCCTTTTCGTGTGCGGGCGCTGAGAGGCCCGCCTCCAGCACGCTAGCCGTCTCCGAGTCTGTGATGCAACTCGGAGGAGTCTTTGAGCAGGCTGAAAGGTAAGGTCACCCTTCCAGGTCGTCGACCCCTGGCATCCAGGCGGCTCCCGGTCGACCCCAGCCCCGCTTCTTGGCGATCTTCTGCACGGTCTTCCAGTCGCCGTCGGAGAGTCGGTCGATGTAGAGGATGCCGTCGAGGTGATCGAACTCGTGCTGCATGATGCGGGCTCGCCAGCCGTCCACTGCGATCTCGACCGGATGCCCGTCGAGGTCGGTGCCCGTGACGCGGACTCGCTCGGAGCGGCGCAGAGCGAAGCGCTCTCCCGGGAACGACAGGCAGCCTTCGGACTCGAGGTCGTCATCCGGAGTGCCGGGTTCGAGCGGCACCATCCACAGTTCCGGGTTGATGATCACACCGCGCCACGGCTCATCATCGTCATCGACATACGAGTAGGTGTAGAGGCGCAACGGAACACCGACCTGAGGTGCGGCGAGACCGACGCCCGGAGCCGTGTCCATGGTCTCGAACATGTCGGCGACAAGCGTGCGGATGTCGTCGGTGATCTCCTCGACGACCGAAGCGGGGGAGTGCAGGACAGGGTCGCCCATGATGCGAATAGGAAGTACAGCCACGCCATAACCCTACTCGGCGCATGTCGCCGGGTAGGGTCGTAGGGTGAGCATTTCCGTATGGACGGCCGGGACGGAAGACGTCACCGAGCAGCTGGTCGGTGCATTCCAGAACCCCGGCCTGCTCCTCGGCATCCCCCTCGCCCTCGCGGGAGCCGTCTTCATGTCGCTCGGTGCGCAGTATCAGCATCGCGGCGTCGAGAAGGTCGAGCGCCTGAGCGGGTCGACGGGCACCAGCGGGCTGAGCTTTGCGCAGGTCAGGGCTCTGCTGACCCGCCCCTCGTGGATCGCCGGCACCCTGATGCTCGGCCTGGCCGTCATCTGTCAGCTCGCCGCCCTCGTGCAGGCGCCGCTCATCGTCGTGCAGCCGTTGGGCGCGATCGCACTGGTCATCACCACCCTGCTGAACGCGCGCATCTCGGGGCACTCACCCACCCGACAGTCGATCACGCCGATCGTGGCGTGTGTGGGGGGCATCTTCCTCTTCGTCTTCTTCGCGGCGATCTTCGCGACCGAGAAGGACGTGACCGACACCGAGCTCTTCACGATCCTGGCGATCCTGCTGGTCGTGATCATCATCCTCGGCGCATGCTGGCTCGTCCTCCGCCAGCGCATGCGCGCGCTCTTCTACGTCATCGGCGCAGGCATCCTCTACGGCTTCGTCGCCACGCTGGCCAAGGTGGTCATCAAGCGCGTGCAGGCCGGCGACTTCGAGTGGATCACGATCGTCTGCGTGATCGCGTTGATCGCTGCCGCCGCCGTCGGTGCCTACTTCGTGCAGACCGCCTACAGCTCGGGGCCGCCTGACCTGGTGATCGCCGGTCTCACCGTCGTCGATCCTCTGGTCGCCGTCATCATCGGCATGACGATCCTCGGCGAGGCGGCTGCCGCCCCGCCATGGGTGCTGGTCATCTTCGGAATCGCGGGCGCCATCGCCGTATGGGGTGTCGTCGGGCTGGCTCGGTATCACCCGCAGGTTCTGAGCGACAGCCAGGAGCTCGGCATCACCCGCGGCAGCGCGGAGCGGCCCACCGACCAGGGTCCGAAAGACTCCGAGGTCTGAGAGCCCGATACGTCAGAAGGCGCCGAACCCGAACACGGGATCGGCGCCTTCTGACGTGTTCGCTCAGTACGACTGGTCGATGAGGTCGGGAGAGACCTCGGATGCTGCTGCCTCGTCGACGAAGAAGACCGTGCGCTTGCGCCCCTTCGCGCCGGCCACAGGCACGCTGGTGTAGCTCGCCCCCGCGAGAGCCAGCCCCAGGGCAGATGCCTTGTCTGCGCCGGTGAGCACGAGCCAGACGCGCTTGGATGCATTCAGCACGGGGCGCGTCAGGGTCACGCGCTCGGGCGGCGGCTTGGGGGAGTTGCGAACAGGAAGAGCTGCGACGTCGGTCACCGTCACCTCCTGACGATCGGGGAACAGCGACGCGATGTGGCCGTCCGGTCCGACGCCGAGGAAGCACACGGCGAACGACGGCCACGGGTGCTCGTCGGTTCCGAATCGGGCCAGCTCCGCTGCGTAGGCCGCCGCCGCCTCATCGAGAGTCAGGCCCTCGTCTGCCGCGGCGACCTCGTGCACGTTCTCCGGGGGCACCGGAATGTGATCGAGCAGTGCGGCGCGGGACTGCACGGCGTTGCGGTCAGCGTCTGTGCGGGCGACGAAGCGCTCGTCACCCCACCAGAAGTGCACCAGCGACCAGTCGATGTCGTCGGAGCGGGGATCATCGAGCGTCGCACGCAAGACCGCACTGCCCATCGAGCCCCCGGTCAGGGCGATATGGGCGATGCGGCCATTGCGTGTTCGAGCTCGCAGCCGCGTGAGGAAGCGGTCGGCCACGCGCGCCGCCACAGCCCCGGGGGTGCTCTCGACCACGACCCGCTTCTCTGCGGGAGTCGGCTGCGTCGACATCATTCTCCTGTCTCGGGCGGGCCCAGCTTTTCCCAGCCCTCGGTGATCACTCGACCGTACAGGACGTCGGGATCCAGGCGGCGCAGCTCCTCAGCGAGGCACTCGCGCAGCGTGCGTCGCGGCAGGTGCAGGTCGTGATCGGGCTGATCGGGCTGGGTGAGGACCGCGACTCCCGGCTCGGGACGCTCGAGGAGGATGTCACCGGAGGCGCGGGTGAGGCGCACCGACTTGATGCCTTCCTGCCAATGCTCCGCGTCTTCGTAGTGCCACGTGACCTTCACATCGAGCGCCATCTGCAGCCAGGCGGCGAGCAGAGCTGTCGACGGTGACGCCGAACCGCCACGCACCTCGACCGCGTCGACCGTTTCGAACGGAGGCTGATCCAGCACGGCTGCGAGCTGCTCGCGCCAGTGCGTGAGACGGGTCCACGCCAGGTCGGTGTCGCCGGGCGCATGCGTCTCGCCGAGCAGCGCGAGCCGGTCACGCACGTCGGGAGCCGTCGCTGCATCGGTGATCCGGCGCTGCGCGATCTTCCCCAACGGAGAGTTGGCGGGAGAAGCAGGAGCCTCTTCAGGCCACCAGGCGACGACGGGAGCGTCGGGCAGCAGCAGACCTGTGACGAGGCTCTCTTCGTTGCTCGCCGCGTCGCCGTAGGCGTGGAGCACCACGACCTCGCTCGCGCCGGCGTCGCCGCCCACGCGGATCTGCGCGTCGAGACGGGCGTCACCGTCGCCGGTGGTCAGCACGATGACACGCATCGGGTGCTCGCGCGAGGCGTCGTTCGCGGCATCGATCGCTGCCTCGGCCACGCCGTTACGCGCCGAGATGATCAATGTGAGCACACGCCCGAGGGCGACGGCGCCGCCGTCTTCACGCACCTTGACGAGCTGCTTGGCGACCTGACTGACAGTCGTGTCGGGAAGGTCGATGATCACGGGCGTCTCCAGACTCGTCCGTCGCGGGCAAGGAGGTCGTCGGCGGATGCCGGTCCCCACGAACCCGGTGCGTACTGGTCGACCGGACCGCCTTCGGCAGCCCAGAACTTCTCTACAGGATCGAGGATCTTCCACGAGAGCTCGACCTCTTCGTGCCGCGGGAACAGCGGCGGGTCGCCCAGGAGGACGTCGAGGATCAGACGCTCATACGCCTCGGGGCTGGCCTCGGTGAACGCATGGCCGTAGCCGAAGTCCATCGTGACGTCGCGGACGTTGGTGCCGTTGCCGGGCACCTTCGAGCCGAAGCGGATCGTGACGCCCTCGTCGGGCTGCACGCGGATCACGAGTGCGTTCTGGCCGAGCTCAGACGTGTTCGACCTGCCGAACAGGTGCTCAGGCGCCTTCTTGAACACGACAGCGACCTCGGTGACACGACGTCCCAGACGCTTGCCGGTGCGGAGGTAGAACGGCACTCCCGACCAGCGGCGGGTGTCGATCTCGAGCTTGATGGCGGCATAGGTCTCGGTCGCCGACTCGGGGTTCATCCCGTCCTCGTCGAGGAAGCCGGTGACCTGCTCGCCGCCCTGCCAGCCGCCCGCGTACTGACCGCGGGCGGTCGCGAGCGAGAGGTCGTCCGGCACATGCACGGCCGCGAGGACCTTCTCCTTCTCGGCGCGGAGGTGCTCGGCGGAGAGCGAGATGGGCTCCTCCATCGCCGTGAGCGCGAGCAGCTGAAGCAGGTGGTTCTGGATGACGTCACGGGCAGCGCCCACGCCGTCGTAGTAGCCCGCGCGGCCGCCCACACCGATGTCCTCGGCCATCGTGATCTGCACGTGGTCGACGTAGTTGCGATTCCAGATCGGCTCGTACAGCTCGTTCGCGAAGCGCAGTGCCAGGATGTTCTGGACCGTCTCCTTGCCGAGGTAGTGGTCGATGCGGAAGATCGAGTCTGCGGAGAAAGCCACCTCGAGAGCGGCGTTCAGCTCACGAGCCGATTCGAGGTCATGGCCGAACGGCTTCTCGATCACCACGCGTCGCCAGCGCTCTTCGTCATCGTCGTTCGCGCCGACGAGACCGGAGTCCTTGAGCTGC
The DNA here is from genome assembly GCF_058791955.1 of Microbacterium sp. EB106-03-03-XG65. Lineage (NCBI taxonomy): Bacteria > Bacillati > Actinomycetota > Actinomycetes > Micrococcales > Microbacteriaceae > Microbacterium > Microbacterium sp. EB106-03-03-XG65. The sequence continues at coordinate 2,546,151 of NZ_JBYTEB010000001.1, read as the reverse complement.
TGTGCGACCACGGCGAACGACTTGGGCGGGATCGACAGGTAGAACGCGTGGTTGCCCATGGTGCCGCGTTCGACGTCGAGCTGGTCGACCGTCTCCCGGAGCTTGCGGAACGAATCGGGGTTGTCGAACTCGCCGCTCACGAACCGGATGCCTTGCAGGAGCTGCGCCCAGGTCTCTTCGCGGAACGGAGTGCGAGCGTGCTGCTTGACGGCGTCGTAGACGACCTGGGCGAAGTCCTGATCCTCCCAGTCGCGGCGGGCGAAGCCGACGAGCGCGAATCCGGGCGGGAGCAGGCCGCGGTTGGCGAGGTCGTAGACCGCGGGCATGAGCTTCTTGCGTGACAGGTCGCCCGTGACGCCGAAGATCACGAGGGCGCTGGGCCCCGCGATTCGGTTGAGCCGGCGGTCATCGGGGTCACGCAGCGGGTTGTGCCCGCGCGAGATGGGAACAGACATCGGTGGGGGATTCTCCTGGCTGTTACTTCTGTGCTGCTTCGAAGAGGGTGAGGACGTCGGCCGACGAATCGGTGATCGTCAGTGACACGACCGGTCGGCCGTGCTCGGCGAGGACACCGGCGTCGCCGGCGGCCTGAGCCTCGATGAGCTGACCGAACGTGAACGGTCGTCCCGGGATCTCCAGATCCACATCCGTGCGCTCCAGGATCTGCAGGAAGACGCCCTGTTCGGGGCCGCCCTTGTGATACTGGCCTGTCGAATGAAGGAAACGCGGCCCCCATCCGAAAGTCGCCGGACGCCCTGAATCTGCCGCGACGAGCTCGCGGATGCCCTGCAGCTGCGGCACGTCGAGCCGGTTCACGTACGCCTGGATCGAGACGTAGCCGTCGTCGGACAGCCGCGCCCAGAGCGCGTCGAGAACGCCTTCGACGGTGCCCGAAGCCGCGAGAGCGGGGTCGGACACGCGGACCTCGACGCCGTTCTCGACGAACGCCGGCTCAGTCGGGGCGGGGCGTGCATCGAGCAGGCCCCGTGCGGCGACCTTCGCGGACTCGACATCGGGCTGATCGAACGGGTCGATCCCCAGCAGATACCCTGCGATCGCCGTGGCGTACTCCCAGACGATCAGCTGCGCTCCGAGCGAACCGCTGACGAGGATCTCGCCCTCGTGACGCTCGCGGAGGTGGAACTCGTTCGCATCGTCGACGAGACGCACGATCTGCAGATCGAGCGGCTTCGAATCGAGCTCGGGGGAGACGGGGAGGAGGACGACGGGAAGGATTCCCGTGCCCGACTTCCCCGTGGACTCCGCAATGAGCTGCTCGATCCAGTCGGGAAGGCCGTTGATGTGCGTGCCGTCGGTGATGAGCCCCAGCTTGTCGCGTCGAGGCACGGTCGCGGAGATCGCGGCGGCGAGGCGCAGAGCAGGATTGTCGGCCGAATCGATGGCGACCTCCAGCAGCGACGCTTCAGCCTCGTTCAGCAGCTCGTCGATGTCGGCGCCTGCGAGACCTGACGGCACGAGCCCGAACGCGGTGAGCGCGGAATAACGTCCGCCGACGTTCGGGTCCGCGTTGAAGACGCGGTATCCCGCCTCACGGGCCGAGCTGTCGAGGGGTGATCCGGGATCGGTCACCACGACGATGCGATCCACAGGGTCGATGCCGACATCGCGGAACGCCGCCTCGAACGTGCGGCGCTGCGAATCGGTCTCCACCGTCGATCCCGACTTCGAGGACACGACGAGGACCGTGTTCTCCAAGCCCTCGTCGAGGGCGGCGAGCACCTGCCCGGGCGCTGTGGAATCGAGGATCGTCAGCGGCACGCCACTCGTCTGCGCGATCACCTCGGGCGCGAGCGACGAGCCGCCCATGCCAGCGAGCACGACTCGCGTGATGCCCTTCGCCTGCAGTTCGTCGCGCAGGGCGGTGATCTCCGCGACCAGAGGGCGCGAGACCGATACCGCTTCGACCCAGCCCAGGCGGATCGACGCCTCGGCCTCGGCATCCGGGCCCCACAGAGTGGCGTCGCCACCCGTGATGCGCGACGCGACGAGATCGTGCACGAGCGCGGGCACGGTGTCGTCGATCGCCGCCCGGGCTGCGCCCGATGCGTGGATCGCGAACGTCATCGCTGCGCCTCGAGCCCTTCACTGACCTGGGTGAGAAGGTCGTGCCAAGAGTCGATGAACTTCGCGACGCCCTCGTCCTCGAGCACCTGTGTGACATCGGTGAAGTCGATGCCGAGGTCGGCGAGGCCGGCGAACACGGCGCGTGCCTCTTCGTAGCCGCCGGTGATGGTGTCACCGGTGACGACGCCGTGGTCGAACGTCGCCTCGAGCGTCTTCTCGGGCATCGTGTTGACGACGTCCTTCGCCACCAGCTCGGTGACGTAAAGGGTGTCGGGCAGAGCCGGGTCCTTGACTCCGGTCGACGCCCAGAGCGGACGCTGAGCGTTCGCACCGGCCGCGATCAGGTCCTGCGCACGCTTCTCGGCGAACTTCTGCTCGTACAGCTCGTAGGCGAGACGGGCGTTCGCAAGCCCTGCCTTGCTCTTGAGTGCCTCGGCCTCATCGGTGCCGATCGCGGAGAGACGCTTGTCGGTCTCGGTGTCGACGCGCGACACGAAGAACGAGGCGACGGAGTGGATGGCCGACAGGTCGATGCCCGCGGCCTTCGCGGTCTCGAGACCGGTCAGGTACGCCTCGATGACCTCGGCGTAGCGCTCGAGGCTGAAGATCAGGGTCACGTTGACACTGATCCCCGCGCCGATCGCCTCGGCGATCGCAGGAAGACCGGCCTTGGTGGCGGGGATCTTGACCAGCAGGTTGGGACGGTCGACCTTGGCCCACAGCTCCTTGGCGGAGGCAACTGTTCCCTCGGTGTCGTGTGCGAGATCGGGGGAGACCTCGATCGAGACGCGACCGTCGACGTGACCCGACTTCTCCCACACGGGGCGGAAGACGTCGAGCGCTGCAGCGACGTCCTGCGTGGTCGCGGCGAAGACGGCCTCTTCGGCCGTGGCGCCGGACGCTGCGAGCTCAGAGACCTGCGCGTCGTACGACGTGTTGTTCTTGTCCGTGATCGCGTTCGCGAAGATCGTCGGGTTCGTGGTGACGCCGACGACATTGCGGGTCTCGATCAGCTCTGCCAGGTTGCCAGAGGAGATGCGGGTGCGCGAAAGGTCGTCGAGCCAGATGCTGACTCCGGCGGCGGCGAGGTCTGCGGTGGGGGTGCTCATGCGTTCTCCTTGATGGTCTCGCGTGCGGCCGCGATGACGGCCTCGGTGGTGATGCCGAACTTCTGGAACAGGGTCTTGTAGTCGGCGGAGGCGCCGAAGTGGTCGATGCCGACCGAACGGCCGCGGTCGCCCACGATGCCGCGCCAGCTGAGGACAGAGCCGGCCTCGACCGAGACGCGGGCAGTGACGGCCTTCGGCAGGACCGACTCGCGGTACGCCTCGTCCTGCTCTTCGAACCACTCGAGCGACGGTGCCGACACGACGCGCACGTTGATGCCTTCGTCTGCCAGTGCTGCGCGCGCATCCACGGCGAGCTGGACCTCGGAGCCGGTCGCGATGATGATCACGTCGGGCGCGCCGTTCGGAGCCTCGGCGAGCACATAGGCGCCCTTCGAGACGCCGTCGGTCGAAGCGAAGACGTCGCCTTCGGCGGTGCCCTGGCCGCGCTCGAACACCGGGATGTTCTGACGCGTCAGCGCGATGCCGGCAGGTCCCTCGTGGCGGCGGAGGATCTCGAGCCACGCGGCCGAGGTCTCGTTGGCGTCAGCCGGGCGCACCAGCGTGAAGTTCGGGATGGCGCGCAGCGTCGCGATCTGCTCGACCGGCTGGTGCGTCGGGCCGTCTTCGCCGAGAGCGACCGAGTCGTGGGTCCAGACGAAGATGCTCGGCACGTTCATCAGTGCGGCGAGACGCACCGGCGGGCGCATGTAGTCGCTGAAGATCAGGAACGTGCCGCCGAATGCGCGCGTCGGGCCGTGCAGCACGATGCCGTTGACGATCGCGCCCATGGCATGCTCACGGATGCCGAAGTGCAGCACACGACCGTAGGGGTCGCCCGACCACTCGTGGGTCGACCATTCGGCCGGGATGAACGACTTCGAGTCCTTGATCGTCGTCAGGTTCGACTCGGCGAGGTCGGCGGAACCGCCCCAGAGCTCGGGAAGCTCAGCGGCCAGAGCGTTGATGACCTGGCCGGAAGCGGCACGCGTCGAGACGTCCTTGCCGCTCTCGAAGACGGGAAGTGCGGATGTGATGTCAGCGGGCAGCTCCTGCGCCTCGAGACGGTCGAGCAGAGCCTTGCGCTCGGGGTTCGCCTCGGCCCAGGCGTCGAAGGACTTCTGCCATTCGGCGCGGGTCTCGGCGGCACGGTCGGCGAGACCGCGCGTGTGGGCGATCACGTCGTCGGCGATCGCGAAGTGCTCGTCGGCGTCGAAGCCGAGGACCTTCTTGGTCGCGGCGAGCTCGTCGCCTCCCAGAGCGGATCCGTGGATCTTGCCGGAGTTCTGCTTGCCGGGCGACGGCCAGCCGATGATCGTCTTCAGGATGATGAGCGACGGCTTGGAGGTCTCGCCCTTCGCGGCCTCGATGGCCGCGTGCAGCTCGGCGACGTCTTCGACGTATTCGCCGGTCTTCTTCCAGTCGACGACCTGCACCTGCCAGCCGTAGGCCTCGTAGCGCTTGGCGACGTCTTCGGTGAAAGCGACGTTGGTGTCGTCCTCGATCGAGATCTGGTTGGAGTCGTAGATCGCGATGAGGTTGCCGAGCTCCTGGTGGCCGGCGAGCGAGGATGCCTCGCTCGTGACGCCCTCCTGCAGGTCACCGTCACCCGCGATCACGTAGACGAAGTGGTCGAACGGGCTGGTGCCCGCCTCTGCCTCGGGATCGAACAGTCCGCGCTCGTAGCGAGCGGCGTAGGCGAAGCCCACCGCAGACGCGAGTCCCTGACCGAGCGGGCCGGTGGTGATCTCGACGCCCTTGGTGTGACCGTACTCGGGGTGGCCGGGAGTGAGCGACCCCCACGTGCGCAGCGCCTTGAGGTCATCGAGCTCGAGGCCGAAGCCGCCCAGGTAGAGCTGCACGTACTGCGTGAGCGAGGAGTGTCCGACCGAGAGGATGAAGCGGTCGCGGCCGAGCCAGTCGGTGTCGGTCGGGTCGTGCCGCAGCACGCGCTGGTACAGGAGATACGCGGCCGGAGCCAGGCTCATCGCGGTGCCGGGGTGGCCGTTGCCGACCTTCTCGACCGCGTCGGCGGCCAGCAGACGAGCGGTGTCCACCGCGCGCCGATCGATTTCTTCCCACTGCAGTTCCGACACGGTGAAGCCCTTCTCAGACAGTTCGAGAGCACCCGGAGAGCAGCATCGATGTCCGCGTCATTACGGATGGAATGTGATGTGCGCCGGGCACGCGAGTCTTTTCAGCATAGCGCTGTGGTCCGACCCGTTACCTCCCTTTACAACGCGCGGTCGGGCGTGTAATTCCCTGTTGCAGGTATCGGTGTGAGCGACCCTGAAACCAGGGCTCATGAGTGGCGGAACGGGGTGTCAGACGGCGAGCCGCAACCCTGGCGGAGGCGTCAGCACCCGATACCGCCGGGGTCTTCCGCACAGGTGTGCGCGACGAGCGCCGTGTGTGCTTCGAGGATGCGGATGGTCTGGGGTGCGCCGGCCGTGGTGATCTGCCCCGAGACCGGGACCCATCCGGTGCCCAGGTCGATCTCCACGCTGTAGTGGACGTCGACGTGCGCGGTGTACTCGCCGCGTTCGCGGTAGACGTGAGAGGTCGGAGTGGGGGTGAACTGGGGCTGCCCCAGCTCCTCCCAGGTTCGGCCGGGCGCCGAGAGTGTGACGACAGCGCCGTCTCCGTAGTCGTAGAGATAGGTCACGGGGGTGAAGCGCACGGTGAGAGGGATGCCGAAGATCTTGCCCGACCGGGTGTGGACGTCGGCCGCGGTGGTGAAGTTGGCCGGAAGGCCGGCGATGCCGACGTTGCCCGGTTCGGCGCTCGCGTCGGTGGGCGCGGGTGCGAAGCGCGCGAGGTCCGCGAGGGTGATGGTCGGTGTCGCGGGAGCTGACGGGTCGATCGGGGCGTCTGGCGATGCCTCGGTCGGGGTGGTCAGTGTCGAGCACCGCACAGTGCCGCCATCGTCCAGACACGCGGCCAGCCGGATCGCGTGGTCGCTCGGGGGCGCGGGTGCTGCGGGCGCGTCCGGTGCGGCGGGTGTGGCGTCGCGGTCTTCAGGCGTACCCGGGGTGTTCGGCACCGCTGGCGAGCCGGGGCGCTGCTGTGTGCCGGAGACCGTCAGCGAAGAGCCACCGTCGCTTCCTATGACGATGTCTGCACCTCCGACACCGCTGTCGTCGGTGTACCCCGCCGATGCCATCAGCAGCGCGACGAAGGCTAGCGTTGTCGCTACCCGGAGCATGGCAATTCCTGATCGCGGTCGGCATGCTCGATGAGGAGAGCGCCGTCGATCGCGACAAAAGTGACGCGCAGCGGGTTGACGTCGGGCCGTGAATCCGGCAGGACCGACAAACCGTCGGAACCCGTCACGTCGGACATGCTCACGTCTACGCAGATGATCGCGGTCAGCGTTTCGAACTCGGTCGAGATGTCGAGAGGTGAAAAGTAGACCATCTCAGTAGATCCGGTGAATACGTATCCCTCTGCATGGAGCTCGGAGAGCGTTCTTCGATCCGCTGTCTGGAAATCGCCGGTCGTGAGAAAGAACACGGGCTCGAACGACGCCGGATCGCTCAGATCGATGGCGTTAAATGCGTCGAGGTACGCCCGGTACACCTCTTCCGCCGCGGCGAATGCCTCGGCATCCGTCGCGAACGCCGGTGTGGGCGTGGGTGCCGGGGACGGCTCGGGTGCACACCCGCCGAGCAGGAGAACGGAGAGCGCGACGACCGCCGCGAGGGGGAGCGCAGGGCGGTGGAGCGGCATCACCCGGTCACGGTAGCCGCGATCGTCAGGGTGGCGGGCGCGTTATCCACAGCACCGCTGTGCATTAGACTGGAAAAGCTGTCGTGACGCGTGCGGAGGAGGCGATCGAGATCTCGACGATGTCTGATCAGACCGTTGTGAAGAAGTCCATCGGTCGTACCGTGAAGGCGTACGTCGCCCTCACCAAGCCGCGCGTCCTCGAACTGCTGCTGGTGTCCACCGTCCCGGTGATGTTCCTCGCGCAGGGCGGGCTTCCCGACATGCTGCTCGTGCTGGCCACCGTGATCGGCGGCTCGCTGAGCGCGGGATCCGCCGCGGCGTTCAACATGTATCTCGACCGCGACATCGATGCGCACATGCACCGCACTGAGAACCGTCCGCTGGTCACCGGGGAGATCACGCCCCGAGGAGCGCTCATCTTCTCGTGGACGCTCGCGGTCGTCTCGACCGTGTGGCTCTGGTTCACGACCAACTGGCTGGCCGCGACGCTGTCGGCATCCGCGATCTTCTTCTACGTCGTGATCTACACGATGATCCTCAAGCGTCGCACCGAGCAGAACATCATCTGGGGCGGCATCGCAGGGTGCTTCCCCGTTCTCATCGGCTGGGCCGCGGTCACCGGATCGCTCGACTGGCCGGCGTTCATCCTCTTCGCGCTCATCTTCCTCTGGACGCCGCCTCACTACTGGCCGCTGTCGATGAAGTACAAGGACGACTACGAAGACGTCGATGTTCCGATGCTGGGTGTCACACGCAACGCCTCGCAGGTGGGGCTCCAGGTCATCCTCTACGCGTGGGCGACCGTCGCCTGCTCACTGCTGCTCATCCCGATCGCGAACATGGGTCTCGTCTACGGCGTCTCCGCCGCAGTGTTCGGCGGATGGTTCATCTACGAATCGCACCGCCTCTACAATCGGGCGGTGCGAGGGAACGAGGCGCGGCCGATGCGAGTCTTCCACGCCTCGATCACCTACTTGACGCTGATCTTCGTGGCCGTCGCGGTCGACCCGCTGCTGCCGTTCTGAGCTTCGACATCTGACGCGGTCGCCTCAGCGACCCCTGTGTGCGACGCAGCGCGGTCATCGACCGTCGGCTCGGTCTCATCGGTCGGCTCCGACTCCGACGTCCAATCGATGGGCTCCACGACGACCGGCTCCGCTGCAGGCAGCAGCGCGCGGACGGCGGTGAGGGCGACGGCCAGCAGTATGCCGAGTACTCCGGCGCCCAGCAGAGCCGCTCCGACGACGACGAGCGACTGGCCGACGTAGACCTCGATGCCTGTCGCTGTTCCGTCGAGCAGTGTGCTCGTCATCGTGCCGATCTGTCCGGCGATGAGCCAGCCGCCGACTCCCGCGGAGCCGAGCGAGAGGACGAGGAGGAGCCAGAAGCCGATGCTGCGTGTGAGTGACTTGTTCATGCCCGCCACGTTGCATGACGAACTGATGAGGCTGTGATGTCGCAGCTATGCATCCACTGTGTGCGGCCGCCTGGGTGCGGCGTGACCGCAGCGGGCGGGAGCGCTATCAGTCGCGAGCGCCGACAGGCTTCTTCAGGTGGAGTGCAACGACCGTGTACGCGGCGGCCGACAGTGAGGCCAGCACCATGTGGATGCCGACGAGTACGGGAGGGAGGCCTTCGCGAGCCTGCCAGACGCCCACGGCGACCTGAACCAGGATCGCGATCACGAGCACCAGCAGCCAACGTCGCGGCTCGAGACGAAGGGCCCACGCAGACACGGTGAGCACGAGCACGAGCCCGGCCAGGATGTAACCGGGCCACGAGTGGACGTGCGCGAGGACGGTGGCGTCGAACCCGTGCCGGAGCACGTCGGCATCGCCGGAGTGCGGCCCCGATCCGGTGGTGAGCACGCCGAACACGATCGTGACGGCGAGGGCGAGACCGGTGACATGCGTGAGGATCGCGAACCACGTGGGCACGGCCCGCTCGCGGGGCAGCGCCGGGGCGTAGAGCCGCACCAGGAAGGCGGCGGTGACGCAGACGAGCAGCAGCGATGAGACGTAGTGGAACCCGACGATGAACGGGTTTAGCCCGGTGAGCACGGTGATGCCGCCGACGAGTGCCTGCGCGACGACCCCTGCCAGCACCACCCAGGCCAGGATGACGAGGTCGCGCCGCTCGGCGGTGAGCCGGACTGAGCGGACGATCGCGGCGATCACCGTGATGAGCAGGGCGCCCATCGCGAAGGGAGTCGCCGGAAGCTCGAGGGCAGAGACGACGAAGAACACGATGCCGGCGGCGACGATGCCCGATGCCGCGAAGCGCAGTGCCGAGAACACGAGGCGCTTGCCGCCCACACGCGCCAGCACCAGCAGGAGCACCGCGAGGGCGATGATGCCGACGACGCCCGTCATGACCCTGTTGCCGAACTCGATGATGCCGTGGATTCCCTGATCGGCATAGATCGGCACGAGCGATTCGGGCGTGCAGAGCGGCCACTCGGAGCATCCGAGCCCCGAACCGGTCAGCCGCACGGCGCCGCCGGTGCCGATGATGATCGTCTGGGCGAGGAACGACAGCCACGCGAAGACGCGCAATGCGCGTCCCCACAGAGCGGCGTGGGTCGACGACGGGGTCGATGTGATCGTGGGGGAGGAGATCGTCGTCTCGGGCATAGTCTCTCCGAACCGCAGCGGACACGGCGAGCGGCCCTGTCTTCAGGCGGAACCTGTAGAATCGGATTGTTGTGATGAGCGCTGACCGCGCTGCACCATCACTAACAGTTTAGGCGCGATGGAAGCGCCGGTGATGAGGGCCCACCAACGGCACCCGCTCCCGCAGACTCGACGGGGATCAGGTGTGTCGGGGCGGATGACACCGTTTGGGACCTGTGAGGAGAGTGTGTGATGTCGGATGTGCTGATCGACCGGCCGGAGCTTGACAGCCTGGGGGTGTACGAATTCGGATGGCATGACGAAGATGCCGCCGGAGCCATCGCCAAGCGTGGAATCTCCGAAGAGGTGGTTCGCGGGATCTCGGCGCTCAAGCATGAGCCCGAATGGATGCTGAAGACCCGTCTCAAGGGCTATCAGCTCTTCGGGCGCAAGCCGATGCCGACCTGGGGTGCAGACCTCAGCGAGATCGACTTCGACAACATCAAGTACTTCGTGCGCTCCACCGAGAAGCAGGCGCAGTCGTGGGAGGACCTCCCGGCTGAGATCCGCGAGACCTATGAGCGCCTCGGCATTCCCGAGGCCGAGCGCCAGCGCCTCGTGGCGGGCGTCGCGGCTCAGTACGAGTCCGAGGTCGTCTACCACCAGATCCGCGAGGACCTGGAGGAGCAGGGCGTCATCTTCATGGACACCGACACGGCTCTGCGCGAGCACCCCGAGTTCTTCGAGGAGTACTTCGGCACCGTGATCCCGGCCGGCGACAACAAGTTCGCCGCGCTCAACACCGCCGTGTGGTCGGGAGGTTCGTTCGTCTACGTCCCCAAGGGCGTGCACGTCGAGATCCCGCTGCAGGCGTACTTCCGCATCAACACCGAGAACATGGGCCAGTTCGAGCGGACCCTGATCATCGCCGACGAGGACAGCTACGTCCACTACATCGAGGGCTGCACGGCACCGATCTACAAGTCGGACTCGCTGCACTCGGCCGTCGTCGAGATCATCGTGAAGAAGAACGCCCGCGTTCGCTACACGACGATCCAGAACTGGTCGAACAACGTCTACAACCTGGTCACCAAGCGCGCTGTCGCGCATGAGGGCGCGACCATGGAGTGGGTCGACGGCAACATCGGCTCCAAGGTGACGATGAAGTACCCGTCGATCTACCTGATGGGCGAGCACGCCAAGGGCGAGACCCTCTCGGTCGCGTTCGCGGGTCCGGGGCAGCACCAGGACGCCGGCGCCAAGATGATCCACATGGCTCCGTACACGCAGTCGTCGATCGTCTCGAAGTCGATCGCCCGTGGCGGCGGCCGTGCGGGATACCGCGGCGAGGTGCGGGTCGACGCGAACGCGCACCACTCCGCCAACACCGTGCGCTGTGACGCGCTGCTGGTCGACACGAAGTCGCGCTCCGACACCTACCCGGCGATCGACATCCGCGTCGACGACGTGCAGCTCGGCCACGAGGCCACCGTCTCGAAGGTCAGCGAGGAGCAGCTCTTCTACCTGCAGTCCCGTGGCATGCCCGAGGACGAGGCGATGGCGATGATCGTGCGCGGCTTCATCGAGCCGATCGCGCGTGAACTGCCCATGGAGTACGCGATGGAATTGAACAAGCTCATCGAAATGGGCATGGAAGGATCGGTCGGCTAAATGGCGGCCTCGACGACAGCGCCCAGCGAGGCGCAGCATACGAACGCGCACATCGACCCCGCAGCTCAGGTCTCCGATGCCGGCTTCGTGCCGGTGCAGACCCGCTCGGAGCGTCCGCACTCTTTCGAGCCGGCCGACTTCGGTGAGCCGAGCGGCCGCGAGGTCAACTGGAAGCACACTCCGGTCGCGAAGCTCGCCCCTCTCTTCGAGGTCGCCGGGTCGAACGACGGAGTGAGCTACTCCTTCGACGAGGGCCAGAAGTACGTGGCATCACCCCTCGCTGCCGATGCCGCACCGCGAGGTGAGGTCTTCCTGGCCGAGGACATCACGGCGGCCGTCGCCTGGCAGGGCTCGTCCGAGGCGCTGCACATCCGCATCCCGCGCGAAGAAGAGGTCGCTGAGCCGATCCTCGTCTCGATCGAGGGCCTCGGCGCCGAACTGCGCGCCGATGCCCACATCGTGATCGAGGCCCTCGAGCACAGCTCGGCCACCGTCGTGCTCCAGCACACCGGAGCCGCGCAGTACTCGCAGAACGTCGAGATCATCGTCCGCGATGGCGCGAAGCTCACTGTCATCAGCCTGCAGCAGTGGCAGGACGAGGCCGTGCACACCTCTGCGCATCAGGCCAGGGTCGATGCGGATGCCACGCTCAAGCACTTCGTGATCAGCTTCGGCGGCGGAGTCGTGCGCGTGAACCCGAGCGTCGAGCTCGCGGGTGCCGGATCAGAGGGCTACCTCTACGGTCTGTCGTACGCGGATGCAGGACAGCACCTCGAGAGCCAGGTCTACCTGCACCACAAGGGCCCGCACACGAAGGGCGACGTGCTCTACAAGGGTGCGCTCCAGGGACAGGGCGCACACAGCGTCTGGATCGGCGACGTGCTGATCGGCGCGGATGCGACCGGGACCGACTCCTACGAGGCCAACCGCAACCTGGTGCTCACCGAGGGCGCGCGCGCCGACTCGATCCCGAACCTCGAGATCGAGACGGGCGACATCCTGGGTGCCGGTCACGCGAGTGCCACGGGGCGCTTCGACGACGAGCAGCTGTTCTACCTGCAGGCGCGAGGCATCTCCGAAGAGGAAGCCCGCCGACTCGTCGTGCTCGGATTCCTCACGGACATCGTGCAGCGCCTCGGAATCCCGGCGCTCGAGACCGAACTGCTCGACGCGATCGAGGCGGAGCTCGCCGAGGTGAACGCGTGAGCGCCGAGCGCGTGTGCGGCGTCGCGGAACTCGAGCAGGACATGCCGATCCGCGTCGAGCCGAACGGCGTTCCCATCACTGTGATCAAGGACTCCGAGGGCGTCATCCACGCGATCGGCGACACCTGCACGCACGGTGACATCTCTCTCGCCGAAGGCTTCGTCGAGGGTGACACGGTCGAGTGCTGGGCCCACGGCTCCGCATTCTCGCTGCTCACCGGCAAGCCCCAGAATCTCCCTGCCTATGAGCCCGTTCCGGTCTACGTCGTCGAGATCGACGGCGACGACGTGCTCATCGACCCGACTGTGACGAAGGAAGTCTGAATGTCTGTTCTCGAAATCCGCGACCTGCATGTGACGGTCGAGACCGAGGCGGGGACCACCCCGATCCTCAACGGAATCACCCTCACCATGAACACCGGTGAGACGCACGCGATCATGGGCCCCAACGGCTCGGGCAAGTCGACGCTCGCCTACACGATCGCCGGTCACCCGAAGTACACCGTGACCTCGGGCTCGATCACGTTCGACGGCCAGGACGTGCTCGCGATGAGCGTCGACGAGCGTGCGCGCGCGGGACTGTTCCTCGCGATGCAGTACCCGGTCGAGATCCCCGGGGTGACGGTCACGAACTTCCTCCGCACCGCCAAGACGGCACTCGACGGCGAAGCGCCGGCGATCCGTGGCTGGACCAAGGACGTCAAGGCGGCCATGGCGAACCTCCGCATGGACCCGAAGTTCGCTCAGCGCAACGTCAACGAGGGCTTCTCCGGCGGCGAGAAGAAGCGTCACGAGATCCTTCAGCTCGAGGTGCTCAAGCCTCAGTTCGCGATCCTCGATGAGACCGACTCCGGTCTCGACGTCGACGCTCTCAAGATCGTCTCCGAGGGCGTCAACCGCGCCAAGGAGTCGACCGGGCTCGGCGTTCTGCTGATCACGCACTACACCCGCATCCTCCGCTACATCCGTCCCGACTTCGTGCACGTGGTCGTCGCGGGCAAGATCGTTGAAGAGGGCGGCCCCGAGCTCGCAGACCGGCTGGAGGAAGAGGGATACGACCGTTTCCTCGACCCTGCAGCTCCCATCGAGGCGTAGGCTGAACGGCATGACAGCCACGCTCACCGACGCGAAGTACGACGAGGTCACCGAGGCTCTGAAAGACGTCATGGACCCGGAACTCGGGATCAACGTCGTCGACCTCGGACTCATCTACGACCTCGCGTGGGATGACGAGAACGATGCTCTCGTCATCCACATGACGCTCACCAGTGCAGGCTGCCCGCTGACCGACGTGCTCGAAGACCAGACCGCCCAGGCTCTGGACAGCGTCGTCGATCGCTTCCGCATCAACTGGGTGTGGATGCCGCCGTGGGGTCCCGAGCGGATCACCGACGACGGTCGCGACATGATGCGCGCTCTCGGCTTCGCGATCTGAGGATGCTCGAGGTCACGGCTCTGCCGCTGGCGCAACTTCGAGAGCGCAGCAGTGAGAAGTGGCGGGAGTATCCCGCCGATGTCCTTCCGCTCTTCGTCGCCGAGACGGACTTCCCGCTTGCTCCGGCCATCTCGGATGCTCTGCGGCGCGCCGTCGACCTGGGTGACACCGGGTACATCCCCTCGCGGACGCCGTTGCCCACCACGTATGCCGCGTTCGCGCGCCGTCGGTTCGGCTGGGAGCCGGATCCCGAGCGGATGCGCACCACGGCCGATGTGAGCATGGGGATCGTCGAGATCCTGCGCCGGGTCACGCAGCCGGGGGAGCGAGTGGTCGTCACCCCGCCCGTGTATCCGCCCTTCTACGACCTGGTCTCCGAGGCCGGTGCTGAGGTGGAGCGGGTGCCGCTGGTCGACACCGGGTCGGCATGGGAACTGGATCTTGACGGGATCCGCGCGGCGTTCGAAGACGGGGCGACCGCGATGCTGCTCTGCAGCCCCCATAATCCGACCGGCACAGTGCACAGCCGGGAGACGCTCACAGCCCTCGCCGAGATCGCCGACGAATTCGGCGCCGCAGTCATCTCGGACGAGATCCACGCGCCGCTCGCCCAGCCGGGATCGGGCTACACGCCTTTCCTCGACGCGGGTGAGGCGGCCGGGCGCGTGGGCTACGCCGTCGTGAGCGCCAGCAAGGCGTTCAATCTCGCCGGCCTCAAGTGCGCGCTCATGGTGACCGCATCGGATTCCACCAGCGCGGTCGTGCGGGGGCTTCCGATCGAAGTCGAATGGCGTACGGGCCAATTCGGTCTGATCGCAGCTGTCGCGGCGTTCTCGGACGAGAGCGACGAATGGCTCGATGGCCTGCTGGCGACTCTCGATCAGAACAGAGTGCTGCTCGCCGACCTGCTGGCATCGAAGCTCCCCGGCGCTCGCTATCGGATTCCCGACGCCGGATACCTCGGGTGGATCGACCTCTCGGGTCTCGGGTGGGGCGACAATCCCGCGCGTCGGATCCTCAAGGACGCGCGGGTGGCCCTGCACTTTGGCCCCGCCTTCGGCGAGCAGGGGAAGGGATTCGTTCGGCTGAACTTCGGCACGAGTCCTGAGATCATCTCCGAGGCCATCGAGCGCATCGCGGCGCTCGTGGACCGATGACGACCCTTCGACCGACGCCCTCGATCTGGGACCGGGAACGACTCTGGGTCACCGCCGGCGCGGTCGCGCTGATCTTCTTGGCGGCGATCGAGGCGCTGGCGGTCACGACGGTGATGCCGATCGTCAGCGAGGCGCTCGACGGGCGAGAGCTGTACGCCGTGGCGTTCGCGGGCACTCTCGCGACGAGCGTGATCGGCATGGTCGCGGCAGGGGCATGGTCGGACGCGCGCGGACCCCGTGGCGCTCTGTATGCGGCCGTGTCGCTCTTCATCGCCGGTCTGCTGCTCTCGGGGCTGGCTGTCACGATGGACCAGTTCCTCATCGGGCGTCTGGTGCAGGGGCTCGGGGCCGGCGGGCAGACGGTCGCGCTGTATGTCGTCGTGGCGCGGCTGTACCCGTCTCAGCTCCACGGCGCGGTCTTCGCGGCGTTCGCGGCCGCGTGGGTCGTGCCGTCGATGATCGGTCCCTTCCTCGCCGGAGCGGTCGCCGAGCACCTCGACTGGCGGTGGGCGTTCCTCGGTGTCGCGGTGCTGACGACAGCCGCGTTCGTGATGATCGCCGTGCGCCTGCGCGGCGTCGAGCTCGGGCACGGTGAACCGCAGGATCGTCGATCCCTCGTCATCCGATTGGGACTCGCCGTCATGGTCGCGGTGTTCGCCGTGCTGATCGGCTTCACCGCCGAGATGCCGCAGGGTGTCGGCTGGGCCGTCGCGCTGGGATCGGTGGCGGTGATCGCCGTCGCGGTCCTTCCGCTGCTTCCGCGACGTACTCTGCGCGCCGGCCGGGGACTGCCGAGCGTGGTGCTCATGCGCGGCATCGTCGCCGGCGCATTCTTCGCCGCTGAAGCGTACATCCCGTACCTGCTCATGGAGAAGTTCGGATTCAGCGCGACCTGGGCCGGTATCGCGCTGATGCTCGCCGCCTTCGCCTGGGCGGGCGCATCCGCACTGCAGGGGCGATTCGGCGATCGTCTCGGCAACGCCCGGATCACGGCGATCAGTCTGTCGCTGCTCGTGAGCGCGCTGGTCTTCGTGCTCCTGGCAGCGCTGTGGGGGCTGTCGCCGCTGCTCGTCGTGATCGGATGGGCATTCGCGGGTGGCGGTATGGGCTTGCTCTACCCTCGGCTCACCGTTCTGACGCTCGCGTACTCGAACGACGGCAACCAGGGGTTCAACTCGTCAGCGCTGTCGATCTCCGACTCCACGGGGGCCGCGGTCGTGATCGCCCTCTCGGGTCTCGCCGTCGCAAGTCTGGGCGGACAGACGAGTGCGTTCGGGGTCGTCTTCGTCTTCTGCCTCGGTCTGGTGCTGCTCGCGTTCGTGCCGGGTCTCAGGCTGGGTCACGCGGCCGAGTCGTCTGCGGCCGAGTCGTCTGCGGCCGAGTGAAGCACGGGCGCTGCGTCAGGCGAGTCACCTGCGAGGGAAGCGACGCCCAGATCGAATACCCTGTCGAGTCCGGCCGTGACATCGGCCGTGCCGTCGTCGAGCGCTGCGCCGTGACTGTCGGCGTGCATGCGCTGCTGCACGAGTGTCGCGTGGCCCAGCACGAAGTGCATGAGGGCTGCCGCGCGTTCGCGGGCATCTGACCGACCGCTACGCGCGAGTGCCCCCTCGAGAGCGGTCTGTGCGGAGGACGAGCCGAGCCGCAGAGCGTAGGTGCTGAGCACGAGCTCGGCTCCGTCGCGATACGTGAAGAGCGCGTCGCGGATGCTGCGGGCAGTGGTCAGCACATCCGCATCGCCGCGGGGGATCCGCTCGGTGATGCGGTCTGCCAGCGCTGCGAGCAGCTCCTGCTTGCTCGAGAAGTGCCAGTAGAGGGCACTCGGCTGCACGTCGAGCCGGCCGGCGATCCGCCGCATCGACAGGTCGGGCAGGCCGACCTCGTCCAGCAGCGCGAGAGCAGCACGCGCGACACCGTCGCGGTCGTGACGGGTCGAGTTGTGTTCCGGGCTCATGCTCTGAGTATAGTGAACACCGTTCAGGTGAACGCTGTTCAGGAAGGCATTCGACAAATGGGTGATCACACACACGACCTCGGTCGCGAACTGGCCAGAGTGGCGCTGTTCGCCGCCCTCATCGTGGTTCTCGGCATGGTGACGATCCCGATCCCCGGCGGGGTGCCGATCACCGCGCAGACTCTGGGGGTGATGCTCGCAGGTGCCGTGCTCGGCCCCCGTCTGGCGCCGCTCTCGGTTCTCCTGGTGCTGGTTCTCGCCGCCATCGGACTCCCGGTGCTCGCGGGCGGTCGTGGCGGTCTCGCGGTCTTCGCCGGTCCCACCGCCGGATATCTTCTGGGATGGGTCGTCGGCGTCATCGTCATCGGTCTGATCGTGCGCAGCGGTCGGATGAGCTGGTGGCGGGTCGCTCTCGGGGTCGTCGTGGGCGGCATCGTCGTGGTGTACCTGTGCGGCGTCCCGGTCACAGCCCTCGTGCTCGGTGTCGACCTCGGTCCGACCGCGCTCGCGAGTCTCGTGTTCCTCCCGGGCGATCTGCTCAAGGCGGCCGCGGCGACGGCCATGGTTCTGGCGCTGCGGCGGGCCTACCCCCGTGCTTTCGGCATGCGTCCCGCATCAGTGGCCGCGACTGTCCGTGCGGTCTGAGACGACCGTCGGATCGATCTCGGTCGACGGCGTCACGGTCGAGCGGGACGGGCGGTCGATCCTGCGGAATGTGAGTATCGAGCTCGCCGCCCCGAAGATCGCCGTCATCGGGGCGAACGGCTCGGGCAAGTCGACGTTCGCGCGCCTGCTGAACGCACTCGTGCTCCCTGATGCAGGGCGCGTCACGGTGCACGATCTCGATTCACGCCGGGATGTGAAGGCGCTGCGACGGCGAGTGGGTTTCGTGTTCGCCGACCCGCAGTCACAGATACTGATGCCGACACCGGCCGAGGACCTCGCGCTGTCGTTGAGGGGCTCGCCGCGAGGGGAGGTCGACAGGCGCGTCGCCGAGACTCTGCGCGAGCACGGGCTGACCGATCGGGCGGAGGTGCCCGCGTCCGAGTTGTCGGGAGGGCAGAAGCAGATGCTGGCGCTCGCGTCGGTCCTGATCACGGAGCCGCAGCTCGTCGTGGCAGATGAGCCGACGACGCTGTTGGACCTGCGCAACGCACGACGGATCTCGGATCTGCTGCTCGCGCTGCCGTCGCAGGTCGTCATCGTCACCCATGACCTCGATCTGGCCGCCAGATGCGACCAGGCGGTGCTCTTCGAGGAGGGTGCGCTCGTCGCCTCGGGCGATCCGGCAGACGTCGTGGCCGAGTATCGCGAGCTGTGCGGATGATCCAGTCGTACCGGCCCGGCACCAGCATCGTCCACCGACTGCCCGCAGGGCTCAAGCTCGGGCTCTTCGCGGTGCTCGCGCTCGTCTCATCTGCACTCCCGCACGATGGAATGAGCGTGACGGTCTCGCTTGGCATCGTGTGCGCGCTCTCTTTCATCGCCGGTCTGCCGGTCACGCGTCTGCTGGCCGAGGTGTGGCGACTGCGCTGGCTCATCGCCGTGCTCGGTGCAGCACTGTGGATCTTCGCTTCACCGCTCATGGCGTGGGTGAGCACGGCCCGGGTGACCTCGTTGCTGCTGCTGGCCTCTCTGCTCACGATCACCACCCCGATGGGCGACCTGCTCGCCGTGCTGCATCGGATGCTGAGACCGCTGCGTCGCGTCGGTGTCGACGCCGACGCCGTGGCGATGACGATCTCGCTGACCCTCACGATGGTCCCCGTTGTGGCCGGCTTCGCCCACGCGGTGCGCGAGGCCCAGCGCGCACGAGGCCTCCGCCTCGGCGTTCGAGGCACCGTGCCGCTCCTGGTCCGGACGCTACGCCACGCGGACGAGGTCGGTGACGCTCTCGCCGCCCGCGGTCTGGTCTGATCGGCGGGCGAGGCGAAGCGACAGCACCATTGCGGCGACCGCAACGGTTGCCGTCAGGATCGTCGTGCCCGCGACCAGAAGCAGGACGATCGAGGCGACGCCGATCACAGCGGCGACGACGGTCCTGCCGCACGAGTCGGTGGCCAGAGGCGCTCTCCGCGCCTCGAGGCGGGCGAGGGCGACCGAGATCGCGGCCGTCAGAGCCAGCGCGACGGCGAGCCAGAGCGGGCGCGACACCCACCAGCTGAAGCCGCTCGGCTCCGGCAGGACGATCCCGGAAGCGAGCGAGAGCGCGGCCGAGATCCCCGCCATCGCGAGCAGTACCGGCATGTGCCACAGGTAGATCGTCATGGTGCGACGGTTCACGAACGCCGAGAAGGCTGCGACAGCCGCGCGGCGACTGAGGGTCTCGATGCGGCCACGCAGCAGCGAGACGGCGCTGAGATGCACGACCCCGACGAGGAGCAGGGCTGCGGTGGGCGGGTTGATGTTGGCGATGAGGTCGGGCGAGTACATCCCGGTCACGAAGGTGGCTGCGAGCGCCGCGAGCGCGATCGCGCCGGCAGTCCCGAGCACTGCTCTGGGCAGCCGGTGGACCGAGCCGTCCGCAAGGAAGAATCCGATCTGCTGCAGCGCGAGCCACACGAATGCGAGGTTCACGAAGCCCAGGGCATCGATCGCACTGCTCGCCCGCGCGGCGTCGACGGCGACCGATGCGGTCACCAGCGCGGCCACTGTCAGCAGCGGCCTGCGCGCGTGCGCCTGTGCGAGCAGGGGGAGAAGAGCCTGGCACGCCAGGAAGACTCCGAGGAACCAGAGCGGCTGGCTGTAGCGGAAGCCCGCGATCGCGATGACCTCGGCAGGAACACCGGCGATACTCAGCGCCGCGAGTGACACGCCGACGAGCGCGACCGCGAAAAGCGCGGGTGTCAGCAGCCGATGCACTCGAGCGGCGATGAACGCGGAGGCGGTGGCTCCCCGTGCCTCCGACCGTCGGAAGGAGACGTAGCCTGCGAAGCCGCCGATCATGAAGAACAGAGGCATGACCTGGAGAACCCAGCTGACAGGGATGATCCACCAGGCGCCCTCGCTCGCGTTCGCGAACACAGGGCTCCCGTCGGCGACGGTCACGCCGACCATGAGCGCGTGGAGCACCACGACTCCCACGACGCAGACCGCGCGCAGCAGGTCGATCCCGTCGTCGCGTGCCCCTGGCAGCGGTGCGAGGTGAGCAGTGCGGGGCGGTGCCTCGACGATGGCCATGGATTCCTCCTCGGATGGGTGTCCGAGGAGCGTATGGACGCGGTGCGGATCGGGGGATCACACTCGGGGCTTGTCCGCACCCCTACCGTGGTGTGATCCACGGCCGTGCCTCAGGATGCAGGCTCGACGAGGCCCGTGTCGTAGGCGAGGATCACGGCGTGCACGCGGTCGCGGAGCTGCAGCTTCGCGAGCACCTTTCCGACATGCGTCTTCACGGTCTGCTCGGCGATGAAGAGATCGGACGCGATCTCGCCGTTCGACCGGCCGCGCCCGATGAGCACCAGCACCTCGCGCTCCCGGTCTGTCAGCCCGGCGAGAGCGGTCGCCGCCTTCGCGGTGCGCGGCCGTCGTCCGGCGAACTGCTCGATCATGCGCCGGGTCACACTGGGGGCGAGCAGTGCATCGCCTGCGGCGACGACGCGAACCGCGTGCACGAGCTCCTCGGGAAGCGCATCCTTCAACAGAAATCCGCTCGCGCCGGCCTCGAGCGCGTCGTAGACGTAGTCGTCGATGTCGAAGGTCGTGAGCATGAGGATCCTCGGCACATGCGCCGCAGGGTAGCCAGGGCCGAGGATGCGTCGTGTGGCTTCGATGCCGTCGATCTGCGGCATCCGCACGTCCATGAGGATCACGTCGGGATCGAGGCGGGCAGCGAGGGTGATCGCTTCGGCTCCGTCGGCGGCTTGGCCGGCGACCCGGATTCCCTCGTGCGCGTCGAGCAGCGCCGCGAAGCCGGCGCGGACCATCGCCTGGTCGTCGGCGATGAGCACGGTGATGGTCACGGGTTCTCCTCGGTGATCGGGGTGGTGGTCGCGCTCGACCGACTCTCATGCACCGGCAGGGAGGCAGCGACCTCCCACCCGCCGTCGGACGTGGGGCCGGCGGTGAAGGACCCGCCGAGGAGCTCGACGCGCTCGCGCATGCCGCGGAGTCCATAGCCCCCGCCGGGAGCCGCCGGCGGGCCCGCGGCCCGACCGTTGCGGACGCGGATGCCGATCACGCGCGGGTCGGCCTGCACGCGCACCGTGACGGCAGCGCCGGACGCGTGCCGCACGGCATTGCTGAGCGCCTCCTGCGCGATGCGGAAGGCGGCGATCTGCGCAGCCGGCGGCGTGTCGGCGACGGCACCGGTGATCTCGAGCCCCACCGTCACGCCGGCGCGGCGGATGGTCTCGACAAGCGCCGGAATATCGTCGATCCGCTGCTGCGGTGCGAGCTCGGCCGTCTGATCCTCGGTGCGCAGCACGCCGAGCATCCGTCTCATCTCGGTCAGGGATTCCCGTGCGGTGGCCGCGATGCTCTCGAACTCCGAAGTCGCGGCGTCGCCGATCTCGGGGAGTCGATAGCGAGCGGTCGACGCCTGCACCTGGATCACCGACATGCTGTGGGCGATCACGTCGTGCAGTTCGCGGGCGATTCGGGTGCGCTCCTCGACGAGCACTCGGCGGGATTCCTCGAGCGCAGAGTGCTCGCGTTCCTTCGTGAGCTCCGCCGAGACCCTCACCCGTCCTGCGACCAGCACGGCGACGAGGAACATGGCGGCGGCCACCGATGTCGTCACGATCAGGTCGGCGGTGGCGCTGCTTGCGGTAGGGGGAGTGGAGACGATCTCGGGGCGCAGCAGCGGAGCCGTGAGTGAGAGCAGCGCGCCGATGGCGAGCGGGACCGCGCCCAGACGTGCGCCATGCACGAAGGTCACGATTCCGACGAAGAGCACGAAGGTGAGAAGCGCCGGTACCGACCACGGCCACGGCGCCTCGGTCGCCTGGTCCGAGACGACCAGCAGAGGGAGAGCGAACGCGGCTGCGCAGAACACCGCGATCGCCCACCGCGGATGCCGGAGCGAGAGCATCGGCGCGGTGCACAGAGCGGCTCCCAGGATGAACGACAACGGCAATGCGGTGCCGTACAGCGCGGTCTGGACCGGGACGAGCACGGCGAAGAGTGTGACGCTCACCACACCGACGACCGCCAGGGCGGCCGTGCGACGGCTGATGCGGGGAGCGCGCGCCGTGCGCGGCCGACGACGTACCATGACTGTCATCCTGCCAGTTGCACGACTGGGGCGCGTCGACGCCGGGCGGCGGCGACGCGATCGATGACGAGGCCCATGAGCAGCGCGACTCCGATGCCGATTCCGGCGCTGACGAGCGGCTGATCTGAGATCCAGGACCCGGCGAGACCTCCGATCGCCAGGCTCAGTGCGCTCCAGCTGAGACCCGCGACGATGCTCAGAGGAACGAAACGCCGCCAGGGGAAGCCCAGCGCGCCGGCCGACATGTTCACGGCGACACGACCCACAGGAATGTAGCGAGCGCCGAGGATGAGCACCGCGCTGCGCTGAGCGAGCGCGCGTTCGGCGTGGTCGAACGCCGAGGCGATGCGAGGGCGACGCATCCAGGACCAGCGAGTGGTGCCGAGCCGACGCCCGAGCACGAAGGCGATGTTGTCGCCGATCGTCGCACCGACGGCGGCGACGAGCCCGAGAGGAACAAGCGTCCAGAGATCACCGGAAGAGGCCAGCACCGCTGCGGCCGCCACCAGCACGGTCTCGCTCGGAATCGGTGGGAAGAACCCGTCGATGACCGTCACCGCGAGCAGCACGAGATAGAGCCAGGGCGAGGCGACGGTCTGCATGATGAGCTCGTTGATGACATCCACCCCAGAAGGCTAGAAAGTCGAGCGCCCGTGGGGCATCACCCTGAGGTATCGAACGCATCCCCCCGCAGAGGTAGATGCGCGGATCGCCCCCGGGGCCCGCACGTCGACTGAACACCCAGCCGGGCGATCTATACTGGGAGTTTGGCCCCTCGGCCCGAATCCCCTTGAAAGAACGGACATCCCGCCTGTGCTTGCCGTGCACGAACTCGAGATCCGCGTGGGCGCACGCCTCCTGATGGAGAACGTGTCGTTCCGTGTGAGCGACGGAGACAAGATCGGTCTCGTCGGACGCAACGGTGCAGGCAAGACCACCCTCACGAAGGTGCTCGCCGGCGATGTCCTTCCCTCCGGCGGCAGCGTCACGCGGTCCGGAGAGCTCGGTTACCTGCCGCAGGATCCGCGGTCCGGGAACCCCGAGGATCTCGCGCGCACGCGCATCCTCGACGCGCGTGGGCTCGGCCAGCTCAACCTGGGGATGACCGAGGCCTCGATGGCCATGGGCTCGGACGACCCCGCGGTGGCTGAGAAGGCGATGAAGCGCTACGCGCGTCTCACCGAGGAGTTCGAAGCGCAGGGAGGCTATGCCGCTGAGGCCGAGGCAGCATCCATCGCCAACAACCTGTCGCTGCCTGACCGCATTCTCGACCAGCCGCTCTCGACCCTTTCCGGAGGTCAGCGTCGGCGTATCGAGCTCGCGCGCATCCTGTTCTCCGACGCCGAGACGATGATCCTCGATGAGCCGACCAACCACCTCGACGCCGACAGCGTCGTGTGGCTGCGCGAGTTCCTCAAGAACTACAAGGGCGGGCTGATCGTGATCAGCCACGATGTCGAGCTCGTCGGCGAGACCGTGAACCGTGTGTTCTACCTCGACGCCAATCGCCAGATCATCGACACGTACAACATGAACTGGAAGAACTATCTGCGCCAGCGGGTGGCAGATGAGGAGCGCCGCAAGAAGGAGCGCGCCAACGCTGAGAAGAAGGCGACGACCCTGCAGCTGCAGGCAGCCCGCTTCGGCGCGAAGGCCTCGAAGGCCGCAGCCGCTCACCAGATGATCGCTCGTGCCGAGAAGCTGCTCGCCGGTCTCGACGACGTGCGCCAGGAAGACCGGGTGGCGAAGCTGCGCTTCCCGAAGCCGGCGCCGTGCGGGAAGACGCCGATGATGGCGACGGGACTCTCGAAGTCGTACGGCTCGCTCGAGATCTTCACGGATGTCGATCTCGCGATCGACCGAGGATCCAAGGTCGTCGTGCTCGGTCTGAACGGTGCGGGAAAGACGACTCTGCTTCGGATGCTCGCCGGCGTCGACCAGCCCGACACGGGGCAGCTCGAGCCGGGACACGGGCTCAAGGTCGGATACTACGCGCAGGAGCACGAGAACCTCGACGTCAACCGCTCGGTGCTCGAGAACATGGTGTCGGCGGCGCCGCACATCACCGAGATGGAAGCGCGCAAGGTGCTCGGCTCGTTCCTGTTCACCGGTGACGATGTCCTGAAGCCGGCGGGTGTGCTGTCGGGTGGCGAGAAGACGCGTCTCTCGCTCGCGACGCTCGTCGTGTCCTCGGCCAACCTGCTGCTGCTCGATGAGCCGACGAACAACCTCGATCCCGCATCGCGAGAAGAGATCCTCGGGGCACTCGCACACTACGAGGGGGCCGTCGTGCTCGTCTCGCACGACCCGGGCGCCGTGCAGTCCCTCAACCCCGAGCGCGTGCTCATCCTGCCCGACGGAGTCGAGGACATCTGGAGCCAGGAGTATCAGGACCTGATCGAGCTCGCCTGACCCGCGGAGCTCTCGTGGCATAGTCGACGGTGTGACGCATGAAGACTCAGATCTCGACCTTGCCCACCTCAACGACTGGCTGAGAGGGCGGCATGCCCTGACCGGGACAGCCCCTGAGTGGGACACCCGCGCTCTGCCGGACGATCCTGCCGATCTCTTCGCCCGGTGGGTGGGCGAGGCAGCTGCGGCGGGAGTGGCCGAGCCGCACACGGCGACCCTGGCGACCGTGGGCGCCGACGGTATCCCGGATGCGCGCACGCTCATCCTGAAGAGGATCGACGATCGCGGATGGGGATTCGCCAGTACGAGGTCGTCGCGCAAAGGCGAGCAGCTCGCCCAGTCTCCGGCGGCGGCGCTGAACTTCTGGTGGCAGCCGCAGGTTCGCGCTGTCCGAGTGCGCGGCCGCGTGGAGGAGGCGACAGCAGCGGAGAGCGCCGCCGATCTCGCTGCCCGTTCGGCCGCTGCGCGGGCAGGCGTCGCAGACGGGGACTGGGTGTTGTGGCGAGTCATCCCGTCCCGCATCGAGTTCTGGCAGGGCGAGCGTGATCGACGTCATACCCGTCTCGTCTACGAGGCCGCTGTCGATGGCTGGACGCACACGATCAGCGGCAGAGCTGCCGACTTGACCGGTGTCGGGGGCACGTCATGAGCGCCTTCGAGATCGTCGAGATCGGCGCCCTCGACGAGTGGCGCGAGCACCATGGCGGCTTCGATGCGGCGCGCTCGCGTGATGGGCGTCGGGTCGTCGACCACGAGCTGACGATGCAGTACATCGGTCTCACCGCGAATGCACTCGTCCCTGGTGAGGAGGCGGGGTATTGGCATACCCATTCGCGCGTCGAGGAGCTCTACGTGTTCCTCGACGGACGCGGTCAGATGGGGCTCGATGACCAGGTCGTGGAGGTCGGGCCGGGCACGGTGATCCGAGTCGGTCAGGGAGTGGCCCGCACCTGGCGCTGCCGTCCCGACAGCGCGGGAGAACTTCGTTGGCTGTGCATCAGGGCCGGTGGCGAAGAACTGCCGCATCTCCCCGATGACAGTGCGCGTCTGCCCGAGAAGCCGATGCCGTGGACGGATTGAGGGAAATCGGCGAGGCTCCGTTATCCGACGTGATCGAATATCGGTCTGTCTTTCGCTTTCCCATCCGCGACTTCTACGCCGATGTCGGCATCGGTGACGATCGCTTCGCGGCAGCGGTCGCATCGTACCTGCAGCGTCTCGAGGCCCGGGCCTCGGAGTCGAAGCTCCAGCCGCATGCGCGGCAGACGCTCGCTGACATCAGCGCTCTGGGGATCCGACAGGTGTTGGCATCCGCCACGTTGTCTGCGCTGCTCGACCTCCAACTCGCGCCCCATGCCGTGGCCGATACCTTCGAGCGGGTTCTCGCGATCGACGATCCTCTCCGCGCCTCGAAGAGAGACGTCATCGGACGATGGCTGGAGGAGACGGGACTACCTGCTGCGCAGGTGCTGCTGATCGGGGATACGAATCATGACCGCGAGATCGCGCACGAGCTCGGATCCCCTTTCATCCACTTCGGTGCAGGCCACCAGACGCACTCCGACCTCGGACTGAGCATCGATTCATTGGACCAGCTGCAGCCGCTTCTACACGCCTCGCGATAGCCCGCAGCGATGACGTGCTGGGTCAGTGTGCGTCGAGCAGCTCGTCTTCGACAGCCGCGTCGCTGTCGCGCCGACGGGGTTTCTTCGCCACCGCAGGGGCACCTTCGAGGTCTTCACGATGCTTCGCGATCTCCGTGCGGATGATGTACCCGATGAAGATGAAGCCCATGAGCGCGAAGAGGATCCACTGGATCGCATACGAGAGATGCGGGCCCGGATCGTCGGTGGGGGAGTCGAATCCACTCGGCGCGACGGCCGGAGCAGGGCTCTCACTGACGATCTGACCGTAGGCGCTGGTCACGACATCGCCCCCGATGATCTCGGCGATCGACGGCAGATTGATCGTCGGAACCTGTCCCTCCGGTGCGCCGCGCCCCGAGGCGGGCAGCTGCTCGCCCGGCCGCAGACGCACGATGACCTCGACCTCGCCGTCGGGAGGAGCGGGAACGGCATCCGGAGACTCTCCGTCGCCGGGCGGCACCCAACCCCGATCGACGATGATGATGCGCCCGTCTGAGTCACGGAACGGCACCAGCACCTCGAACGCGCTCGTGCCGCCATGAGGGCGGTTCCGCACGAGCAGCTGCTGGTCGCTCAGGTACTCGCCCGTGAGCACCACCGGGTGCCAGACATCGCCGGCCGCGAGTTCGCCGTCGGTGCCGATGAGATCGAGCAGAGGAACGGGGTCGGCATCGTAGTTCTGCTCGACCAGCGAGATCTGCTCGGCTCTGGACTCATTGCGGTCGAACTGCCACTGGGAGAGGAAAGCGCATGCGATCGCGAAGCCGATCGCGATCAAGACGTAGATCGCCCAGCGGGTCAGTCGGGAGCTCACGAAGGAACACCGTCTCTCACAGTCACCGGAAAGTCACGGGCCGCCAGATAGTCGCGGAGGAATTCGACGTGCTCGGCGCACGCGAGCCACACCTTCTCTCGATCGGCGGCGTGGATCCGCGGATTCCGCCACACCACCTGAGCCGTCGCCGCGTTCCGGCATCCGGCGCGCGAGCACTCCAGTTCGTTCACGCGTCGTCCCGGCCGCTCTCCCGGATCGTGATGACCTGCGGGTCTGACGGCGATGTCGGCGGCTCCTCGACCACGGGCGCGGGCGCCTCGATCTCCTGGAGCGGGGATTCTGCGGTCGTCTCGGTGCTGTCGCTTCCGGCGTTCGCGAACACGACGGCGATGTAGGGCAGTACCGCAGCGGCAGCGGCGAACACCCAGGTGTACCAGCCATACGGCTGCACGAACATCATGAGGGCGAAACAGACGATTCGGATCGTCATGGTCAGCGCGTATCGGCGCACACGGTGGTCTGCCTCAGCCTGCGGCGATTGCGGCAGGGAGGTGACAGCCGGGACCAGGTGCTTGCTCTTCACGATGAGTCAAGCCTACGCCGACCTGGCGCGAACGGCGCGCCGTTCGCGAGGACTCAGGAGGCGAAGATGAAGGGCAGAGTGAAGGCCCCCACGAACACGATGCTCAACAGTGTGAACACGATACTGAGCACCAGAAACGCCACCATGACGTATCCCATGATGATGCCGGCGATGGCCATGCCCCGACCGTTCATCCCGGGACTCGTCCTGACCTGACGGATGGCCAGATGCCCGGTGATGACTGCCGCGATCGACGCCAGCAGGGGGACGAAGAGCCAGAACAGGAGCACGCCCGCGATTCCGCAGATGAGCGACGTGACAGCGAGTCCGCTCGTGGGCTGGGGCGCGGGTACGTACTGACCGCCGTATACGGGGTACGTGGGGTGGAGAGGCGCGGGCGCCGCCGGTGGGTATGTCTGCGCCGGTGGGTATGTGTGAGCCGGTGGGATCGGGGGAGCGACCGGTGGATTCCCGCTCGGCGGGAGAGGACTGCTGCTGTCGGTCACGTGATGCCTTTCGTCGCTCTCAGGGTTCCAGGGCAGGTGGAGCGTGTCAAACGTCGGGAAGAGAGGGCAGCACCATGCTCGGTAGGATCGATCACGACCAGGCCGCAGATCCCGCCGGCCAGATCAGGAGTGGATGGAAATGAGTTCTCAGCGCGTCGTGCTCGTCACCGGAGGAAACCGCGGCATCGGCCGGGCGATCGCGGAGCGCTTCGTGCGCGACGGCTATCGCGTGGCTGTCACTGCACGTTCCGGCGAAGGCCCCGAGGGGACGTTGACCGTGCGGGCCGACGTGACGGATGCGGCGGCGCTCGATGCGGCCTTCACCGAAGTGGAGCAGCAGCTGGGACCGGTCGAGATCGTCGTCGCCAACGCCGGCATCACCAAGGACACGCTGCTCCTGCGCATGAGCGAGGACGACTTCGACAGCGTCGTCGCCACGAACCTCGGCGGCACCTTCAGGGTGGTGAAGCGCGCCTCGAAGGGGATGCTGCGGGCCCGCTTCGGCCGAGTGATCCTGATCTCCAGCGTTGTGGGCCTCTACGGCTCGGCCGGCCAGGTCAACTACTCGGCGTCGAAGAGTGCACTCGTGGGGTTCGCGCGGTCGCTGACACGCGAGCTCGGCGGTCGAGGCATCACCG
Source organism: Microbacterium sp. EB106-03-03-XG65 (assembly GCF_058791955.1). Taxonomy (NCBI): domain Bacteria; kingdom Bacillati; phylum Actinomycetota; class Actinomycetes; order Micrococcales; family Microbacteriaceae; genus Microbacterium; species Microbacterium sp. EB106-03-03-XG65. Next base: position 2,517,422 of record NZ_JBYTEB010000001.1, on the reverse strand, counting down.
CGAACGTCGTGGCGCCCGGGTTCATCGAGACGGACATGACGGCAGAGCTTCCTGAAGAGACTCAGAAGCAGTACAAGGCGAACATTCCCGCCGGGCGGTTTGCAACGCCCGATGAGGTCGCCGGCGTCGTCACCTGGCTCGCCGGCGACGACGCCGGATACATCTCGGGTGCGGTCATCCCCGTCGACGGTGGCCTCGGGATGGGGCACTGAGCGGAGCCGACAGCGTCGATGTCAGCGGCGCGTGACCGCTGAGTCGATCAGCTCTGCCAGCCTGCCCGGGACCGAGAACTGCGGCCAATGCCCTGAGCCGATGCGCACGACCTCGACGTCGTCGATCGCTCGGAATTCGTCCGCATAGGGACCCCACTGGTCGAGCTCGGATTCGAGGGTCGCCTGGTCCATCCCTCCCATGAGCATCGTCACGGGAACCCGGCGTCGCGCCTCGTTGCTCAGCGCGATCGGATCGGTCGGCACCAGCGCGGGCACACTCCATGTGAGCGGGGCGGTGCGTGCCCGGGTCGCGTCGTCGAGGTCATCGACGTCTTCTGCGGGGAAGAAGTCCCACCCCGGAAAGGGGACGACGCCGTCGACGGTCTCGAACTCGCTGATGCCGAATCCCGAGGGCGGCGGCACGGTGTCGACGAAGACGACTCGAGCCACGCGGTCGGGGCGGGCGTCGGCGACGCCCCATGCGACGTTCCCACCGCCACTGTGACCCACGACGACCGCGGGTCCTGAGATCGCGTCCACTGCGGCGACGGCGGCGTCGACCCACTCGGCGATCCCGATGTCGGACGATTCGACAGCCGGACGACCGACTCCCGGCATGGTGAGCGGATGCACGGTGTGGCCCGCGCGCTCGAGGTCGGCGGTCACCTCGCTCCAACTGGACGCGTCGAGCCAGAGACCGGGGATGAGGATGATGTCCATGCCCCGACGCTAGACGGGGCCTCCGACATCCGCTAGGGGAGCAGCGGGATGACCTCGGAGAGGTCCTGCGGACCGATCACGAGACTCGCCGCCGCGCGCACGGCAGGCTTCGCGTTGAAGGCCAGCCCGAGACCGGCGACGGCCATCATCTGCAGGTCGTTGGCTCCGTCGCCGATCGCGATCGTGGCGTGCCGGGCCACCCCGAGCTCATCAGCCCACTCCTGCAGCGTCGCGGCCTTCACCGCGGCATCCACGATCTCGCCGTCGACCCGACCGGCGAGCGCGCCGTCGACCACCTCGAGGCGGTTCGCGCGCCACCGATCCACTCCGAGCCCGGGTGCGACGTCGTCGAGGATCTCGTGGAACCCTCCGGACACGACTCCCACGACACCGCCGCGCTCATGGACGGCCGCAGTGAGCTCGCGCACCCCAGGGGTCGGCTCTATGCGCGCGAGCACGCGCGCGAACCCCGACACCGGCACGCCTTCGAGTGCAGCGACGCGGGAGCGCAGGCTCGTGGCGAAGTCGATCTCGCCGCGCATCGCGGCTTCCGTGGCTGCCTGTACTTCGGCGCCCCGGCCGACCTCATCGGCGATCAGTTCGATCACCTCGTTGCGGATGAGGGTGGAGTCGGCATCGAGAACGACGAGGAAGCGCGCAGCGGTCACGTCTCGAGCCTATCGACCGCTGACCCCCGCTGTGCACGACGTCGCGCGGAGACGGCGTCACCTCTCGATGAACATCCCCTTGCCGACCACGGTGATGCCCGACTCCGTCACGGTGAACCCGCGAGCGAGATCTCGCTCACGATCGACGCCGACGGTCGCGCCGTCCGCGAGGACCACGTTCTTGTCGAGGATGGCACGATGGACGCGGGAGCCCGCTCCCACGCGCACTCCGTCGAAGACGACGGAATCGGTGATGGTGGAGCCTCCGCCGGCGAGCGTCCACGGCCCGACGACGCTGCGCTCGAGGTGCGTCCCCGAGAGGACCGAGCCCAGCGACACGATCGAATCGATCGCGTTGCCGATGCGCCCGACGGAGTCGCGCACGAACTTCGCGGGAGGCGAGTTCACCGCCTGCGAATGGATCGGCCACTCCATGTTGTAGAGGTTGAAGATCGGCAGCGTGGAGATCAGGTCCATGTGCGCGTCGAAGAAGGAGTCGATCGTACCCACATCACGCCAGTACGCGCGGTCGCGCGGAGACGAGCCTGGCACGTCGTTGCGCTTCATGTCGTAGTAGCCGGCCTCACCGCGGTCGACGAAGTAGGGCACGATGTCGCCGCCCATGTCGTGGCCCGAGGTCGGGGATTCTCCGTCGGCCTCGACCGCGGCGATGAGCGCATCCGCGTCGAAGATGTAGTTGCCCATCGAGGCGAGCACCTCGTGAGGCGAGTCCTCGAGACCCGCGATGTCGGTCGGCTTCTCGAGGAACTGCTTGATGCGACCCGACTCCGTGTCGGCGTCGATCACGCCGAACTGGGAGGCCATGGCGAGCGGCTGCCGGATGCCGGCGACCGTGGCCTTCGCGCCCGACTCGATGTGCGCGTCGAGCATCTGTCGGAAGTCCATGCGGTAGACGTGATCGGCGCCGATCACGACGACGATGTCAGGCTTCTCGTCGTTGATGAGGTTCAGGCTCTGCAGGATCGCGTCGGCGGAGCCGGAGAACCAGCGCTTGCCGAGACGCTGCTGCGCGGGCACCGACGTGACGTACGAGTCGAGCAGTGCCGACATACGCCACGTCTGCGAGATGTGACGGTCGAGGCTGTGCGACTTGTACTGAGTGAGCACGACGATCTGGCGCAGACCCGAGTTGATGAGGTTCGAGATCGCGAAATCGATCAATCGGTACTGTCCGCCGAACGGCACTGCAGGTTTCGCCCTGTCGGCCGTGAGGGGCATGAGACGCTTTCCCTCGCCGCCGGCGAGGATGATGCCGAAGATCTTCTTTGGTGCGGACATGCACCAACCATAGATGCGATTCGGCTCGGCGAACTAGCATCTGGACAACTGAGTCACTACCGTCTAGACATGCGCGTCGAGATGATCACGAAGGAATACCCGCCGGAGATCTACGGGGGTGCGGGTGTGCACGTCGCGGAGCTCGTCACGGCCCTCCGGCAGAATATTGATGTACGGGTCAGGGCGTTCGGATCTCCGCGTGACGAGGAGGGGACATTCGCCTACCGCACGCCCTCCGGACTCGCATCGGCGAATGCCGCGCTGCAGACCCTCGGCACGGACCTCGAGATCGTCGCCGCGATCTCGGACGCCGATGTCGTGCACAGCCACACCTGGTACGCGAACTTCGCCGGCCACATCGCCTCGCAGCTGCACGGCATCCCGCACGTGCTCACCGCGCACAGCCTGGAACCGCTGCGTCCGTGGAAGGCCGAGCAGCTCGGCGGCGGGTACGCGGTGTCGAGCGGAATCGAGAAGCTCGCGTACGAGAACGCGGCCGCAGTCATCGCGGTCAGCGCGGGGATGAGGGCCGACATCCTGCGCAGCTATCCGGCGGTCGATCCCGCGAAGGTGCGCGTGATCCACAACGGCATCGACGTGGACCGCTGGCGTCCGGTGCAGAACCCGGCCTTCCTCGAATCGGTCGGGATGGACCCGAACCGCCCGTCCGTCGTGTTCGTGGGGCGGATCACCCGGCAGAAGGGCCTGCCGTATCTCCTCCAGGCGGCACGTCTGCTGCCCCCCGAGGTGCAGCTCATCCTCTGTGCCGGGGCGCCTGACACGCCCGAGATCATGGCGGAGGTGCAGGAGGGCGTCAAGCTGCTGCAGCAGACCCGCGAGGGAGTGGTCTGGATCGACCGGATGCTGCCGCGCGACGAGCTCTCGGCGATCCTCACCGCGGCCACCACATTCGTCTGCCCCTCGGTCTACGAGCCGCTGGGCATCGTCAACCTCGAGGCGATGGCGTGCGGCGCCGCCGTCGTGGGCACGGCGACCGGCGGCATCCCCGAGGTCGTCGATGACGGGGTGACCGGACGCCTGGTGCCGATCGAGCAGCTCCAGGACGGCACGGGCACGCCTGTCGACCCCGAGCGTTACATCGCAGACCTCGCCCGGGTGCTGACCGAGGTGACCGCCGACCCCGAGCAGGCTCGCGCGTATGGCGAGGCCGGTCGGGCGCGGGCTCGTGATGAGTTCAGCTGGGGCGCGATCGCCGACACCACGCGCGCGCTGTACGCGGAGCTGACCGCGTGAGCCGATAGGCTGAGAGCATGTCGAGCGCTCTGGAATTCACCGACGTCGTCGTGCGCCGCGAGGGGCGCAACATCATCGATCACGTGACCTGGCAGGTCGACGATGATCAGCGGTGGGTGATCCTCGGACCCAACGGGGCGGGCAAGACCACGCTGCTCCAGTTGGCCGACACGCTCATGCATCCGACCTCCGGCACCGTCACGGTGCTGGGGGAGACCCTCGGTCGCACGGATGTCTTCGAGCTGCGCCCGCGCATCGGCTTCGCCTCCTCCGCGATGGCGAAGCGCGTGCCGCGTGAAGAGACGGTTCTCAACACCGTTCTCACGGCGGCGTACTCGGTTCTCGGGCGGTGGAACGAGAGCTACGAAGACATCGACGAGCGGCGTGCGCTGCGTGTTCTCGGCGACTGGCGACTCGATCAACTCGCCGACCGCACGTTCGGCACTCTCAGCGACGGCGAGCAGAAGCGGGTGCAGATCGCCCGGGCGGTGATGACCGACCCCGAGCTGCTGCTGCTCGACGAGCCGACCGCGTCGCTCGATCTCGGCTCCCGTGAGGAGCTCCTCGCTCTGCTGAGCGGGTATGCCTCATCGCCGACGACGCCTGCGATGCTGATGGTCACGCACCACGTCGAGGAGATCCCCGTCGGATTCACGCACGTGCTGCTGATCCGGGATGGGCGCATCGTCGCCGCCGGACCCGTCGCCGAGACTCTCACGGCCGATGCCCTCACCGAGACGTTCGGCATGCCGATCGTCCTCAGCAGTGAAGAGGGCCGCTACGCGGCCCGCGCGGCATCCTGATCGCGATCTGATAGAATCGACCCTTGGTGCTCTCTGCACCGCAGACTTCCCTCGTCCCTGGCACAATCCAGGGCAGCAACTAAGGAATCCCATGAAGACTGACATTCACCCCGAGTACAAGGCTGTCGTGTTCCGCGACCTCGGTTCGGGAGAGACGTTCCTCACCCGCTCGACCGTCACGGGCGACAAGACCATCGAGCTCGACGGCGTCGAGTACCCCGTCATCGACGTCGAGATCTCGTCGGCATCGCACCCGTTCTACACGGGCAAGCAGCGCATCATGGACTCGGCCGGTCGCGTCGAGAAGTTCAACCAGCGCTTCAAGGGCTTCGGCGGTTCGTCCAAGTAACGACCCCGCGATCGAAGGCCCCGTGTTCCTCGGAACACGGGGCCTTCGTCGTCTGTACAGGATGGTCAGAGCGTGAGAGTGATGCGATCGCCCATGATCGGACTCGGCGGATCACCAGGGGAGGGCGCGGGTGCGGTCCGCTTGGTCTGACGGTCCCGTCCCGAAGACGATCAGGGCGGGGCCGGACAGCAGCACCATCGCCAGCGCCGCCCAGCCCATGACATCTTCCATGCCGTCGGCGTAGACGAGTCGGGAGGGAATGTCAGCGGAGGCGCCGGCCCTGGGCGAGATCGATGAGGCGCGTCAGCACGGGGCCCGAGCGCAGTCCGTTGTGCTCGTGCTCGCTCGTCACCCACAGTCGGACATCGGGCAGAAGACGGGCGGTCTCGAGCGAGTACTCCAGAGGCACGTAGACATCGTTCACGTACACGGCAGCCGCGCCCGTGGCACCCGAGGTGGCGATGGCGACCTCATCGTAGATGCGCGGCCATTCGAACTCCGCCAGCGAGAGCGTCACGTCCCGCCACGGCTGGAAGGCGGGCACGGTCTCGGTCCACTCCCGGCGGATGTGCTCACCCGTGAACAGGGTGACGTCGTCACGGAAGTCGTCGGGCTCCACGCGCTCCGCCGACCACCGCGTCGTGTGACCGTTCGAGTAGCTGGACTCGTGGAACGCGAAGTACAGCGGGTTGCGGCCGCCGTAGGGCATCGCGTGCATGAGGTCGTGGCGGAACGCGTTCGATGCGGGATCGCGCTCGAGCAGCGACCACAGCGTCTGCCATCCGTCGTCGGTCCCCAGGGCGGAACCCACAGACCGCAGCCGCGACCGCGAGACGACCTCGCCGTCAGGCAGCACGATCTCTCCCGCATCCGCCCGATCGACCAGACGGCGCATGACGTCGCGGTGCTCGGGGAATCGGCGATAGTACTGCTCAGAGGCCGTGCGCATCTTGTCGTAGCAGAGCGCGTAGACCTCATCGGGATGCCGGCTGACCGTGCTGAGGCCGCCGGTGACGAAGACGTCGGCGAGCGAGTCCGCGTCGGTCGACAGGTACGCGAGCACCGTGAACCCGCCGAACGACTGCCCGAGCACGCTCCACGTCTCGGCGCCGAGGTGCTCGCGCACGGCCTCGCAGTCACGGACGATCGAGTCCGCGCGGAGATGGGTGAGGCGTTCAGCCACGGCTGCGGCCCCCAGCTCGAGGTCGGCGTCGCCCACCGGGGTCGACAGGCCGGTGCCGCGCTGGTCGAGCATCACGACGCGGTACTGCGCGAGAGCCTCATCGAGCCACGCAGGGGCGGACGAGGAGTGGAACGGGCGTGGTGCCTCATGGCCCGGTCCGCCCTGGAGGAAGACGAGGTAGGGGAGTCTCTCGCCCCCCTCGCGGGTCACGACACGGGCGAAGACCTCGATCGTGCGGGTGTCGGTGGGATCCGCCCAGACCAGCGGAACGGTGAGCGTGTGCTCTTCGACGGTCAGATCGAGGAGGCGTCGGATCGTCGTGGTCATGTCACATCACATTCCCGATGTAGGAGTATTTGACGAAGACCTCCGAGGCGATGTCCGCCTCATGAAGCACGCCCTGGACTGCGTTCATCATGTAGTTCGAGTCCCACCCCATGTAGAGATGGTGCGTCTCATCGAGCTGGTCCCACTGACCCTTCCAGGCCATCCCCTCATAGATGGGACCGCCGTGCGCGGTGCAGTACGCGATCGCCGCATCTCGGGTATCGGTCCACGCCCGCCGGAAGACGCGGTTGAAGAGGTGCTTGACATCGAAGACCTCCCAGCGCTCTCCCCGGTACTCCACGTACTCGAACTCGCGTTCCCACCCGGCGGGCCAACCACGGCGGCGGACCGCATCGAGGATGGGGGTGAGTCCGTCGTCGTCGATCTCGGGAAGTGCAGGGCGCGACCAGATGCGCAGCAGATCGGCGGTCAGCCGGACCGTTCGCTCCGCGATCGCGGCGGTGCCCCACGTGGCGGTGTGTTCGAGCGCCCGAGTCTCGGCGACGGTGCTGCGGGCATAGGCGGAGTCGCGCTTGACCGCGTAGGACTCGCCGAACACGCGTTCTGCGAGGTGCTGCTCGAGCAGGGTGAGGTTGCCGAGCGTCGGTGCGAGCGCGCGATGCGCATTGCGCTCGTCGTCGGAGTACTCGAGCCAGGGGCGGATGCCGTCGCCCGACCAGCTGTCGCTCGGGACGGTGGGCACGATGTGCTCGACGTCGTACTCACTCGTGTCGTCGACACCCTCGAGCCGACCGAGCACGTAGGCCGGATGCGGAAGCTCGCTGTACTTGAGCACCGCGCTCACGCGCTCGTCCGAGGGGGTGATGCGCGCGAAGGCGCGAGCCAGCGCGTCACGACCGTGCGCCCGCGCTCGGCACAGACGGGCCACGAGCCTCTCGTTGGGGAGATTGACCAGTGTGCGGCGCAGGTACATCGTCTGGATCCACTCGAGCGTCTCGAGGAGTTCGGCGCGTGCGATGAGCCCTCTCGAGTGGTCGCTGTAGACACGGAGCACGAGCGGATACGAGGCGCGTCCGAAGGTGTTGACGAAGCGCAGCTGCTGCGCGATCTCGGGATCCTGCTCCTGCGAGGGATCGAGCAGGATGCCGTAGATCTCGGCGTAGTGCCTCCATACTTCGGCTTCGGACTGGAGATGCTCGAGGTCGACTCGGGGGAAGGATCGTCGGAAGGCGCTGTACACGCCGTGCTCGCCGTTGGCAGCGACCTCTCGCCCGGTCGTCATGACGAGGAAATGGCGCCAGAAGGCGCCGATCGTCTCGCCCGTACGCTGTTCGATCGGCATCCAGAACCGTGTCTCGACGTCGAGCTGCTCGGTGTGGGTGAGACCCATGAGGATGTAGTTGTGGATCAGCTCGTGATCGCGGAGCGGTTCACCCGTGGAGTTCAGGCTCTCGAAGATCTGCTGCGCATTGGCGTCGGTGCCGAGAGTGATCGACACGTGTTCGAGCTGCTTCAATCCACGCCAGATCAGCGGCACCTCGTCGGCGTGGATCTGGCTGCGGAAGAACGCATAGTTGTCGTCGAAGCGCGACTCGCGATCGGCATGATCGCCGCGCGCGAGGATGACGGACTCGTACAGCTCGGCCCAGGCGTCGTGCGGGCGCAGCTTGGTGCGCGCCGCATCGTCCGGGCGCACGAGCACCCGGTCGAGTTCTGCGACGAGTTCGGGGGAGGTGTCCTGCACGGCGTGCCGCAGCGCGGCGACGAGGAGCATCAGGGTGGTGATGCGCTGCTGCCCGTCGATCAGGACGAGGTCGGTGTCGGCATCCGAGTCGTCGGCCGCCGACAGGATCGAACCGATGAAGTGGCGGTGGGACGAGTCCTCACGGGCGACCGCGCGGACGTCCGAGAGAAGCTGCTCGCACCCGCCGATGTCCCACCGGTACTGCCGCTGATACACCGGCACGACGATGGTGGTGGAGTCTGCTGCGAGCCAATCGATCGTGTTGACAGCTGTCGCCTCGACGTTGGTCGCAGTGCTCATGCTGGTGTCTCGTCCTCCCGTAACGCCCGGCGCCGAGGAGTCGCCAGGCGCCCGGTTCAGTCTATTCGCTTATTCACGGCGGCCCTCGGCGGCGCTCCAGAGCCGTCCTGTTAGGCTTGCCTTATCAGGGCCTGTTGAAACGTGCTGGCCCCCGATGAGAGGATCTGGTTCAGATCATGGGATACATCAAGTCAAAGGCGCTCGAAGACAAGGGCTTCGTCGTTCTCGACAGCTACGACCAGGAGCTCGACCCCAAGGAGTGGCTCGACATCGAGTACAACGACTGGAAGTCGTCGGGTGACACCCGCTTCGCGCCGCTCGCGAGCGCCAAGGGCGAGATCGAGTGCAACGGCTTCTGGAACCACAAGCCGCCGCGCACCGACAAGGACGGCGTCTGGATCGACTCGCAGACCGCGAAGGCTCCGAACCTCACGCGCCGCGCGCAGGAGCCCGGTGCCAACGTCGGACGCTGCCGCGTCATCGAGCTGCAGCCCACGCCGTACGGTGAGTGCCTGTACAACCTCCACCAGGACGACAACAACCGTCTGAACCCCGACGGCACCGGCTGGGTCGTTCGCGGCTTCTTCAACCTCAGCGACGACAAGGACAGCTTCTTCGTGCTGCGCGAGAACCGCACGGACCCGAGCATCGAGTACCGCATCGCTCTGCCCGCCGGTGCGCAGCTGATCGTCGACACGCAGCGTCTGTGGCACGCCGCGACCCACGTGGGCACCGAGCCGCGTTACTGCCTCATCACGTCGTGGACGTCGGGCCCCGAGCTCGACGCCTACATCGAGAAGTACCACGGCACCCAGGACGTGCCGAACGTCGAGGTCCCGCAGGAGGTCCTCGAGGCCGGCTACGCCGAGCAGGCTCGCCGCGACGCCGCCCGCGCCGCGTACTACGCAGCCAAGGGCCAGCAGGTCAAGCAGGCCATGAGCGAGGCGTGATCCTCGTGTGATTCAGGACCGGTGACGGTCGAAGGCCCCGGTCCTCGTGACCGGGGCCTTCTTCGTCGAAGCACATGCTTGTGATTTCGCCTGGTCTCGGCGAGAATAGGCGCACAACCGCATATTCTCGCCAGTTCTCGTGGTTCAGGTCGTTGGGGAAGACGCACCTGATGAAACGGAGAGATCATGGCGACGGCTTACGCACGCGGAGTGGTGTTCATCCACTCTGCACCTCGCGCGCTCTGCCCGCACCTCGAATGGGCGGTCGGACGCGCTATCGGTCGCGCCGTGAACTTCGACTGGAGCGACCAGCCTGTACTCGATGGCGCCCGCCGTGCCGAGTTCTATTGGGACGGCCCGGTCGGCACCGGCGCTGCGCTCGCGACGTCGATCCGGGGGTGGGAGCACCTGCGCTTCGAGGTCACCGAGGATCCGACACCCCGCAGCGACGGCGGTCGCTGGCTGCACACGCCTGATCTCGGCATCCACTACGCCCAGACGGATGCCGCGGGCAACATCGTGATCGGCGAGGACCGCATCCGCTACGCGATGGAGATCGCGGCGGGGAACGCGAGCGAACTGCAGCGTGAGCTCGACATCGCCCTCGGCTCGGCATGGGACGAGGAGCTGGAGCCATTCCGTCACGCGAGCGACGACGCCCGCGTGGTGTGGCTGCACAAGGTCGGCTAGCCGGCCCCACAGACCTGGAACGGGAAGGTGCGAGTATCGGATGCCGGTGAGTGATCCCGGACGCTGAGAAGGCGAATTCCCGTTCCACATGACGAAGACCCCGTCCCTGCTCTCAGGGGCGGGGTCTTCGTCGTTCAGATCACCGCCGAGCGGGGTGCTTCCTCTCGTGGCGAGGAGCCGCCCGCGACGACGTCGCTCCACGCGAGGCCGAGCCGCCGCAACGCCTCGGCGGTGCGCTCCGGAGGCAGGGTGATCGGCAGTCGCAGCCGTCGCTCGAGCACCCCGCCGGTGGAGAATCTCGGCCCAGGCGGCAGCACCAGCCCGTGATCGCGTGCCGCGAGCGAGAGCTGCGTCGACACGGGGGCGCCGAGGTCGAGCCAAGTCGAGAGACCGCCGTGCGTCGACGGCATCGGAGGACCGCCGATCGCCGCGAGTCCTTCGGCGACGGCGGCGCGGCCCTCGCGCAGCCGCGTCGCGACATGCGCAGTGAGAGCGGGCATCTCGTGCAGCAGTTCGACCGCGATGCACTGCTCGAGCAGCGCCGTGCCCAGCTCGAACGAGGGGCGGGTGGACAGCAGGCGGGTCATGAGCGCGCGGTCTGCTCGGATCCATCCGACGCGCAGACCGCCCCACGCGATCTTGGACATGGATCCGACCGTGATGACCTGCGGGTCGAACGCGGCCATCGGCAGCGGCGCCCATCCGCGGTCGATGTCGAGCTCTGCTGTCGTCTCGTCGACGATCAGACGTGTGCCGGCTCCGCGAGCGGTCGCCACGATGCGCGACCGTTCGGCGTCGGTGAGGGTGGCCCCGGTGGGGTTGTGGAAGTCGGGGATCAGGTAGGCGACGTGGGGGCGACTGCGCAGGAGGGTGTCCGTGAGGTGACGCTCATCCCACCCCGTGACGTCGACCGGTGTGGGCAGCAGCCGGTACCCGTTGCGGTGCAGCGCCTCGAGTGCGTGGGGGAACGTCGGCTGTTCGACGAGCGCGCGTTCGCCTCGCCGCCCGATCGTCGAGAGCACCAGGTTGAACGCGTTGAGCGCGCCGGAAGTGATCATGATCTCGTCGGCGTCCGTCTCGACGCCGCGGTCGATGAAGCGCTGCGCGACGGCCTCGCGGAGTTCGGGGAGACCGCGCAGCGAATAGCCGCTGGTGCCGCGCAGCGATGCGAGTCGGGGGAGCGAGCGAACGGTCGCGTCGTACAGGCCCGGTGTCGAGTCCATCGAGGCGATCGACAGATCGATCGCCGATTCGTCGTCTTCCGTGCCGGCCGAGTGATCAGTGTGCGGCAGTGTGACACGGGTGCCGCCCCCGTGCAGGCGTGACACGTAGCCGTGATCTTCGAGAAGACCGTACACGCGGGTCATCGTGGAGCGCGAACGCCGCAGCTCCAGAGCGAGGGCGCGTTCGCTGGGCAGTCGCTCGCCGACGGTCAGTCGCCCATCGAGGATCAGGGCGCGGATGTTCTCCGCCAGTGACTTCGCCGTCGCACCAGCGACGTTGTGAGCACCGAGTTGCTGCACGAGCCGTGAGGTCATGAGTACAGCATGACGCAAAGTGGTGTCATGATCGCAGGCCACTTCTGCGAGAGTGGTCTCGCGGTCCAGCGGGCCCGGTGCGCCACGATGAGAGGATGCAGCTTCGATCCGTCTTTCTCCCGATCCACGCCAGCAGTGGCAGGGACCTCGCCGAGCGCGCCGCGCAGCTCCTCATCGGGCTGTTCCTCTACGGAGTGGCGCTCGGTCTGATGGTGCGCGGCGGTATCGGCGTCGCGCCCTGGGATGTGCTCGCCCTCGGGATCGCGGGGAAGACCGGCCTCGGCTACGGATTCGTCACCGTGCTCGTATCCGTGCTGGTGCTGATCCTGTGGATTCCGCTGCGGCAACGGGTGGGTCTCGGCACGCTGCTGAACGCGCTGCTGGTCGGACCGAGTGCAGATCTCGCGCTGTTCGTCCTCCCCGCGCCCCCGTCGATCTGGGTGGGCGCACCGATGTTCGTGGCTGGTCTGCTGCTGCTCGCCTTCGCCACCGGTCTCTACATCGCGGCCGACTTCGGTCCCGGCCCGCGTGACGGCCTGATGACCGGGCTCGTCGGTCGCACCGGGTGGCCGGTGTGGGTGGTGCGCACCCTCATCGAGGGAAGCGTGCTGCTGATCGGGTTCGTGCTCGGCGGGCCCGTCGGCGTGGGCACGGTGCTCTTCGCATTCGGTGTCGGCCCGCTGGTCGGCTGGTTCCTGCCCTGGACGACACGGGTGCGCGCGGCTCGTTCGCAGCAGCTCGCCCGCGCATAGAAGCTCCAGGTCCTACGAGAACGGCCCCCGGGATCACCCGGGGGCCGTTCTCTCTTCTGCCTGCGTCAGTCGGCGCTGGCGAAGACGGCGACGGCGTTGTGCCCGCCGAAGCCGAACGAGTTGCTGATCGCATACAGCTGACCGTCGCCGAGAGGCTGTGCCTCGCCGGAGAGCTTGAACGGCACGGCCGGATCGGGCTCTGTCATGTTGATCGTCGGCGGCGCGACGCGGTCGCGGAGCGCGAGCAGCGAGAAGATGCCCTCGAGGGCTCCGGTGCCACCCAGCAGGTGACCCGTCGAAGCCTTGGTGGCCGACACGGGGATCTCGTCGATCCGGTCGCCGAAGACCTTCTTGAGCGCGACGTACTCGTTGGGGTCGCCGACCGGGGTCGACGTCGCGTGCGCGTTGATGTGGGCGACCTGCTCGGCGGTGATGCCGGCCTCTTCGAGAGCCTGGGTGACAGCGCGAGCTGCGCCGTTGCCCTCGGGGTCGTTGCCCGTGATGTGGTACGCGTCAGCGGTCACTCCGCCACCGAGGACGTAGCCGTAGATCTTGGCGCCACGGGCCTTCGCGTGCTCCTCGGTCTCGAGGATCAACGCCGCCGCACCCTCGCCCATGACGAAGCCGTCGCGGTCGATGGCGCCGGGACGTGAAGCGGTGGCGGGGTCGTCGTTCCGGCGCGACAGTGCCTGCGCCGAGGCGAACGACGCCATCGTGATCGGGTGGATCGCCGACTCGGTGCCACCGGCGATCACGACGTCGGCGAGGCCGTCCTGCAGGTGGTGGAAGGCGTGGATGATCGATTCGGTGCTGGAGGCGCACGCGCTGACGACCGTCTGCGCGTAGGCGCGGGCCTGGAACTGCAGCGACAGGTTGCCTGCTGCGGCGTTCGGCATGAGCATCGGGACTGTCAGCGGCATCACCCGGCGGGGGCCCTTCTCGCGCAGAGTGTCCCACGCGTCGAGGAGGGTCCAGAGTCCGCCGATACCGGTGGCGAAGTCGACTCCCAGTCGCTCCGGCGCGACCTCGGGGGATCCGGCGTCGGCCCAGGCCTCGCGAGCCGCGATGAGCGCGAACTGCGATGAGGGGTCGAGCCGCTTCGCCTCGTGACGGGGCAGGACCTCTTCGGGGCGGACGATCGCCTCGGCGGCGAAGGTCACGGGGAGTTCGTACTCCTGCACCCAGTCGTGCTCGAGAGTGCGGGTGCCGGACTGTCCTGCGAGCAGGTTCGTCCAGTTCTCGGGAGCTGTCCCGCCGATGGCGGACGTGGCGCCGATGCCGGTGACGACGATGCGCTTGGTCATGTGTGGTTCCTTGTCAGGCGGGTCGAGTAGAAGGGCGCGCAAGGCGGAGGATGCCACGCCCCGCGGATGCGGGGGTGGCATCCTTCGTGGATTACTCCTGGCCTGCGACGATGAAGGAGACGGCGTCGCCGACGGTCTTGAGGTTCTTGACCTCGTCGTCGGGGATGGTGACGCCGAACTTCTCCTCCGCGTTGACGACGATCGTCATCATCGAGATCGAGTCGATGTCGAGGTCGTCGGTGAACGACTTCTCGAGGGCGACCTCGGAGGCGTTGATGCCGGTCTCGTCGGTGATCAGCTCTGCGAGGCCAGCGAGGACCTCATCGTTGGTGAAAGCCATGTGGTCTTCCTCTTTCTTACGGGTTGTATTCGGAACCGTGGAACAGTCTAGGGAAAATCAGGGGTTTGTCAGGGAAGGACGACGACCTGAGCGGCGAACACGAGTCCTGCGCCGAATCCGATCTGCAGCGCGAGACCGCCCGAGAGCTCGGGGTGCTCGGCCATCAGCCGGTGGCTCGCCAGCGGGATCGAGGCGGCCGACGTGTTGCCGGTGGTCTCGATGTCTCGAGCGATCACCGTCGTCTCGGGCAGCTTCAGCTGCTTGGCGAACTCGTCGATGATGCGCATGTTCGCCTGGTGCGGGATGAAGGCGGCGATGTCGCTCGGCTCGACGCCGGCCTTGTCGAGCGCCTCGCGGGCGACCTTCGCCATCTCCCAGACGGCCCAGCGGAAGACCGTCTGACCCTCCTGACGAAGGGTGGGCCACGGCACCTCGCCGTCACGGAACTCGGTGAGCGTGGCGTTCATGCCGACGGCGTCGGCCTTGGAGCCGTCGGAGCCCCAGACAGCGGGGGCGATGCCCGGCGTGTCGCTCGGACCGATCAGCGCGGCACCAGCGCCGTCGCCCAGCAGGAAGGAGATGCTGCGGTCGGTCGGGTCGACGACATCCGACAGCTTCTCCGTGCCGATCACGAGAGCGTAGCGAGCAGCCCCCGACTTGATCAGGGCGTCGGCCTGGGTGATCGCATACGCATAACCGGCGCAGGCGGCATTCACGTCGTACGCCGCGGCGGGATTCGCTCCGACGCGGTCGGCGACGATGGCGGAGACCGAGGGCGACTGCTTCGGGTTGCTGATCGTCGCGACGATCACGAGGTCGACCTGGTCTGCCGGGACGCCGGACTTCTCGATGGCCTCTGTCGCAGCGATGGCGGCGAGGTCGATCGCATCCGTGCCCTTGTCGGCGCGGGCGCGGGTCACGATGCCGGTGCGCTGGCGGATCCACTCGTCGCTCGAGTCGATCGGGCCGACGAGGTCGTCGTTCGGCACGGCGTTCTCGCCGCGCGCAGCGCCGTACGAGTAGATGCGGGTGTAGGCGGGGCCGGTGATCTGGTTCAGGGTGGGGCTCATGCGGCTTCTCCGTTCAGCAGCACGACGGCTGCATCGAGATCATCGGGGGTCTTCACTGCGACCGTCGGCACGCCGCGCAGACCGCGCTTGGCGAGGCCGGTGAGTGCGCCGGCCGGAGCGAGCTCGATCAGGCCCGTGATGCCCTGTGCGGCGAAGGAGGCCATGCACAGATCCCAGCGCACGGGCGAGGAGACCTGATCGACGAGGTAGGTCAACGCCTGCGAGCCGTCGGAGACGACGGAGGCGTCGCGGTTGGTCCACAGGGTGATGTCGGGGTCACGGGGAGTCACGGTGGCCACAGCGTCGCGCAGCGCGGCGACGGCCGACCCCATGAACGAGGTGTGGAACGCACCGGCCACCTGCAGCGGGATGACGCGGGTGCCCTTGACCGGCTCGGTGGCGAGCGCGTCGAGCCCCGCGAGCTCGCCCGCCACGACGAGCTGGCCACCGCCGTTGTAGTTCGCGGGGGACAGGCCCAGTTCGCTGAGACGCGTGAGGATGGCCTCTTCGTCTCCGCCGAGAACGGCGCTCATGCCGGTCGGCGTCTGTGCCGCGGCATCCGCCATCGCACGACCGCGGATGCCGACCAGGCGCATGCCGGTCTCGGCGTCGATCACTCCGGCGCTCACGAGTGCGGCGATCTCACCGACCGAATGTCCGGCGACGCCGTCTGCCCGGCGTCCGGCACGAGAGGTGAGAGCGGCTGCAGCGACCAGCGAGGCGGCGACGATCAGAGGCTGCGCGATGCGCGTGTCGCGGATCGTGTCGGCATCCGACAGCGTGCCGTGCTGCCGGAGGTCGACCTCGGCGGCGTCGGAGTAGGCGGCGATGGTGTCGGAGACGCCCTCCAACTCGAGCCAAGGAGAGAGGAAACCGGGGGTTTGCGAGCCCTGTCCCGGGCATACGACGACGATCACATCCCCAGTCTGCCAACGATCGGCCGGAAGTGGTGGATGATCCATCACAAGATTCGGAAGATCCCTTGTGTGTGGCGCACAGTCTTCGGAGTCGCGGGTCAGCGAGGTGAGCGTCTCAGCGGCGGTCGTCGCCGGACCTGCTCGGCGGCTCCGATCGAACCGAGCACGAGAGCGGTCTGCAGGATGAGTGCCTCGCGCGGGCCTGTGGCATCCCATCCGATGACCTCGCTCACGCGCTTGAGCCGGTAACGCACCGTATTCGGGTGCACGAACAGCTCGCGGGCCGTCGCCTCGAGCGAGCGTCCGTTGTCGAGATAGCTCCACAGGGTCGTCACGAGGTCTGTCGAATGCGCCTGCAGGGGGCGGTAGATCCGCTCGATCAGCGTCTGCTTGGCGAGCGGGTCGCCTGCCAGCGCGCGCTCGGGGAGCAGATCGTCGGCATCCACAGGCCTCGGGGCCGCGCGCCATGCACGTGCGACGGCAAAACCGGCGAGGGCTGCACGCGCGCTCTGGCTCGCATCGACGAGCGCCGCCACCGCCGGACCCAGCACGACGTACCCGGGGCCGAAGGAGGGCTCGAGCCGCGCGGCGATCTCTTCGAAGCCGAGTTCATCTTCTTCGCCCTCGACCGGCTCCTGGCCCGCGACGCGCGCCCGGCCGATCACCAGCACGAGTCGTGAACCCTGTACGCCGATGAGGACGTCGACGGCGAGCTTGCGTGCCGTGCGGCGCACCAGATCGACATCGAACTGCGGGGGAGTCGTGCCGACGAGCACAGCCACCTCGCCGTGGCCGTGCCAGCCGAGCGCTGCGATCCGGCTCGGCAGCTCCTCGTCGGCCTCGCCCGTGAGGATCGAGTCGACGACGAGCGCTTCGAGTCGCGCATCCCAGAGTCCACGCGCCTCGGCGGCTCGGGCGTAGACGTCAGCCGCGGCGAAGGCGACGTCGCGCGAGTACAGCAGGATGGCCTCGCGAAGATCCGCACCTCGGCCTGCGACCCGCTCTTCCGTGACCTCGACCGTGACGCGGATGAGCTGCAGGGTCTGCTGCAGGCTGACGCTGCGGAGCAGTTCGCGCGGTGCGGCCGCGAAGATGTCTGCGGCGATCCAGGGCGTGGAGTTCGGATCCTCGTACCACTGGATGAATGACGTGATGCCCGCCTGGGCCACCAGCCCGACCGCAGAGCGGCGGGCTGGTGGCATGTCGGCGTACCACGGCAGGGTGTCCTCGAGGCGCTTGATCGTCACCGAGGCGATGTCACCGGAGATCCGGCGAAGCCAGGTGAGCGTGGCGGACTTGTCCATGCCGCGCGAAGAGGAATCCGTCACCGATGGCTCAGCTTTCGCCGCCCGCGTTGCCGCTGGTGCCGGCGTTCACGTCGTGCAGGCTGTACTTCTGGATGGCCTGCGCGGCGAGCGAGCGGTCGACGACCCCGTCTTCGGCGAGCGACTGCAGCGTGCGGACGACGATCGACGGGCCGTCGATCTTGAAGAAGCGACGAGCGGCCGCGCGCGTGTCGGAGAAGCCGAAGCCATCGGCGCCGAGCGTCGCGAAACGCTGCGGGACCCACGGACGGATCTGGTCCTGCACGGCGTGCATGTAGTCGCTCACGGCGACGACGGGTCCTTCGGCGCCCTGCAGCTTCTGCGTGAGGTACGCAGTGCGCGGCTCTTCTTCGGGGTGCAGGAAGTTGTGCTCGTCGGCGGCGAGGCCGTCGCGGCGCAGCTCGGTCCAGGAAGTGACCGACCAGACGTCGGCGATCACGCCCCAGTCGTTCTTCAGCAGCTCCTGCGCCTCGAGCGCCCAGGGGAGTCCGACACCGGACGCGAAGAGCTGGGCACGCGGGCCCTCGCCTTCACCGACGGAGACGCGGT
Organism: Microbacterium sp. EB106-03-03-XG65; assembly: GCF_058791955.1. Classification (NCBI taxonomy): domain Bacteria; kingdom Bacillati; phylum Actinomycetota; class Actinomycetes; order Micrococcales; family Microbacteriaceae; genus Microbacterium; species Microbacterium sp. EB106-03-03-XG65. The sequence goes on along the minus strand of NZ_JBYTEB010000001.1, from coordinate 2,499,167 downwards.
GGATACCGCGCACGATGCCGTCGACATCCACGTTCTCAGGCTCGGCGGGCATGACCATCGGCTCGTTGTAGAGCGTGATGTAGTACATGACGTTCGGGTCTTCGTGGTTTCCGCCGTACATGCGCTCGAGGCCGGAGCGCATGATGTGCGCGATCTCGTAGCCGTAGGCCGGGTCGTACGAGATCGTCGCCGGGTTGGTGGCGGCGAGCAGGTGCGAGTGGCCGTCAGCGTGCTGCAGGCCCTCACCCGTGAGGGTGGTGCGACCTGCGGTGGCGCCCATGATGAACCCACGGGCCATCTGGTCGCCGGCAGCCCACTGTGCGTCGCCCGTGCGCTGGAATCCGAACATCGAGTAGAAGAGGTAGACCGGGATCAGCGGCTCGCCGTGCGTGGCGTACGACGTGCCGGCCGCGGTGAACGCCGCGAGAGCGCCCGCCTCGTTGATGCCGACGTGCACGATCTGCCCCTGCGGGCTCTCCTTGTAGGCCAGGAGGAGCTCGCGGTCGACCGAGGTGTAGTGCTGGCCGTTCGGGTTGTAGATCTTCGCCGAGGGGAAGTACGCGTCCATGCCGAACGTGCGCGCCTCATCCGGGATGATCGGGACGATGCGGTGGCCGAAGTCCTTCGAGCGCAGCAGGTCTTTCAGCAGACGCACGAATGCCATGGTGGTGGCGATCTCCTGCGTGCCCGATCCCTTCTTGGGAAGGGCGTAGGCCGCGTCGTCGGGCAGCGAGAGGCCGACGTGCGTCGAGCGACGCTCGGGCAGGAAGCCGCCGAGTGCCTGACGGCGCTCCAGCATGTACTGGATCGTCTCGTCCTGCGGGCCGGGGTTGTAGTACGGCGGCAGGTAGGGGTTCTCCTCGAGCTGCGCATCCGTGATCGGGATGTGCATCGCGTCACGGAACGTCTTGAGGTTGTCGAGCGTCATCTTCTTCATCTGGTGGGTCGCGTTGCGGCCCTCGAAGTGCGGACCCAGGCCGTAGCCCTTGACGGTCTTCGCGAGGATGACGGTGGGCTTGCCCTTGTGCTCGGTCGCGGCCTTGAAGGCGGCGTAGACCTTGCGGTAGTCGTGGCCACCGCGCTTCAGGTTCCAGATGTCGTCGTCGGAGTAGTCCTTGACGAGGGCCGCGGCGCGCTCGTCGCGGCCGAAGAAGTGCTCGCGGACGTATGCGCCGGACTCTGCCTTGTAGGTCTGGTAGTCGCCGTCGGGGGTGACGTTCATCAGGTTGAGAAGAGCACCCTCGGTGTCGCGGGCGAGCAGGTCGTCCCACTCACGACCCCAGACGACCTTGATGACGTTCCAGCCGGCACCGCGGAAGAACGACTCGAGCTCCTGGACGATCTTGCCGTTGCCGCGCACAGGGCCGTCGAGGCGCTGCAGGTTGCAGTTGACGATGAACGTGAGGTTGTCGAGCCCCTCGTTGGCTGCGACCTGCAGCTGTCCGCGGCTCTCGACCTCGTCCATCTCGCCGTCGCCGAGGAAGGCCCAGACGTGCGACTGCGACGTGTCCTTGATGCCACGGTTCTCGAGGTACTTGTTCGACATCGCCTGGTAGATGGCGTTGATCGGACCGAGACCCATCGAGACGGTCGGGAACTGCCAGTACTCCGGCATCAGACGCGGGTGCGGGTACGACGGGATGCCGTGCGGGGCGTGCGACTTCTCCTGGCGGAACCCGTCGAGCTGGTCTTCGCTCAGGCGGCCCTCGAGGAAGGAGCGGGCGTAGGTGCCGGGCGAGGCATGGCCCTGGATGAAGATCTGGTCGGCGCCGCCGGGGTTGTCGGCGCCCTTGAAGAAGTGGTTGAAGCCGACTTCGTACAGAGCAGCCGACGAGGCGTAGGTCGAGATGTGTCCGCCGACCCCGATGCCGGGACGCTGCGCGCGATGCACCGTGATGGCCGCGTTCCAGCGGATCCACGCGCGGTAGCGGCGCTCGATCTCTTCGTCACCGGGGAACTCCGGCTCGTTCTCGGCAGCGATCGTGTTGATGTAGTCGGTGGTCGGGACCATCGGCACGCCCAGGTGCAGCTCCTTCGAGCGCTTGAGCAGGCTGAGCATGATCTCGCGGCCACGGCCGTGGCCCTTGGCGTCGACGAGCTCGTCGAGCGACTGCTGCCACTCGCCCGTCTCATCCGGATCGCTGTCGAGGGGGCCCTGGGAGTACGGATCCTGGTCGTGCACAGTCACGGGGGAGCCTTTCGTCAAGCTGGCAGGTCATGCCATTGAAACGGGAAGCGACGCGGGCAGCCTTGTCGGCTGTGCACAACGCGTGCCTTCCTCACCCTATCCCCCTTCCACGACATGGTCGCGCATCGCGACAGCGATACACTGGATGGACCAGGGCCTTTAGCTCAGCTGGTAGAGCGCCACGTTTACACCGTGGATGTCGTCGGTTCGATCCCGGCAGGGCCCACTCCGAATTCCTGCTCCGTCGTGCCCGTCTCGATGGGCTGAGGATCGGACTCCCGCTTCCGAAAGCACGCGAGTATCGTTCATATATGGGAAGACTCTTCTACGGAGCTACTCAGCCGCCCATCCTCATCGAGGACCGTGCGTTGGCGCATCTCAAGATCGTCGTCACGACGAAGCTGCGCCGTAACGAGAGCTTCACCCTGTCGTGGATACACAAGGACGGGGAGGCGCCGGGGCGATCGACCATCTGGCTGCATCCCTCGATCCCGCTGCGCTTCGTGTTCGATGAGACGGAGGCGCCGACTCTGAACCGTCGGTGGATCGAGGAGCTCTCGCAGGCGCTCAGCAGCACGGGAGGCGTCTGTCTCACCGACGAGATCATCGATCCCACGGGGGACGAACCCGGAGAACCTCAGGCGACGGCCACGGGCTGATCTCGCGAGTTCGGCTCGTTCTCGGGCTCGTGGACCAGGTACAACCCTGACGGCGCGTTGGCGGTGAAGGCCAGCATCTCGACCCAGTGGCGATTGAGATCGGGCACCTTGCCCCGGGAGTACTTGAACACGAGGTTGCAGCCGGGGTGCATCCACACCGAGTTGCGCCCGCCGCCGATGCTGGGGTCCTCCCGCCAGGTGAACAGGAAGGGCTCCCCACGCCGGAGCTTGGTCGTGATCACGACTTGCAGGTGGTGGAGTGCGCGGTCGTTGATCTCGACCTTCTGATTGCCGTCGTACACGAACTTTCCCACGATCTGACCCGCCCTTCTTCATCTCCCCGTGAAAGCCCAGGACTACCGCGCGAGGCGGCACGTCGCAAGGCCCTTGCCATGGTCAGCAGAGGTGTCGCTCCATTACCGCGACGATGCCTCGGGTGTCAAGAGAGGGGAAGTGCGGTGACCGGTCCAGAGAATGAGCGCATGGACCGATCCTCACCTTCCCTCGCATCCGGCGAATCCAAGGATTCACGACTCGCGCACACCCTGCGCAGCATCGACTACCCGGCGACCACCGACGACCTGCTGCGAATCGCGGTGGCGGACCACCTCGAAGTGCGTCTCATCGACGCGATCCACGAGCTGCCGCGCGTCGACTATCACGGCGCCACCGAGGTGCTCCGAGCTCTCTCCGCGGAGCAGGCTGAGCTGCCGCCGGACGACGAGCCCGGCGCGCCCTCGGATCGGTAGTCGACGTCATGGGGCGGGCGCCGCAGCGTGACATCGAATACGTCCTCCCCCTGCGCTGGACGAGCGACGGCGCGATGGAGGAACTCACGTCCTATCTCGAGCGACTTCGTGACTGGGCTGACGTGACGGTGGTCGACGGCTCGGACTCCGCGCTCTTCGTCGGCCACGCCGCAGCCTGGTCGCATCTCGTGCGTCATGTCCCGTGCGGCGAGCGCGGGGGCGGTGAGAGGGCGAGCCGCCGGCGCGGGAACGGCAAGGTGCACGGCGTGCTCACCGGTGTCGCCGCTGCCCGCCACGAACGCGTGGTGATCGCTGACGACGATGTGCGCTACGACCGTCAGACCCTCGCCGCCGTCGCGTCCGACCTGACCTGCTCCGCCCTGGTGAAGCCGCAGAACCACTTCTCGCCGTTGCCGTGGCATGCCCGCTGGGACACCGCGCGCAGCCTGCTGAACCGCGCGTTGGCCACCGACTACCCGGGCACCTACGCCGTGCGTCGTTCGGCCGTGCTCGCGGCCGGGGGATATGCCGCCGACACCCTGTTCGAGAATCTCGAGCTGGAACGCACCATCGTCGCGGCGGGCGGCCGGATCTGTTCGCGACCCGACCTCTACGTCGTGCGCCGTCCGCCCACAGCGCGACACTTCCTGTCGCAACGCATCAGGCAGGCGTACGACAGCTGGGCACAACCGCGACGACTCGCGATCGAGGCCGCGATCCTGCCCGCCGTCTGCCTCCTGCGACGCCGACCGCGGGTGCTGGGAGTCATGGCGCTGACCGCCATGCTGCTCGCCGAACTCGGACGACGCAAGAGCTCCGGTCGCTCGGTGTTCCCGCCGTCGAGCGCCCTCTGGGCGCCGCTGTGGGTCGCCGAGCGAGCGGTGTGCTCGTGGATCGCCATCGTGGTGCGTCTTCGCGGCGGTGTCCGGTACGGAGGAGAGCGGATGCGCGTCGCCGCCCACAGCAGGCGGCAGATCCGAAGGCGAGTCGCCTCTACCCGGCGCGGCATCCGGAATCAACCCACTGCTGCCGGCCATTCGTCGCCGATACCTTCGGTGCGAGACGCTGTCGACGGAAGGTGAGTGCATGCACGGGAGGCGACCGCGGTTCGAGGTCGACGAGTGGAGCGTCGTCGCAGACGGCATCGACCTCGACGATCTCGCTCATGAAGAGTCGGTCTTCGGACTCTCGAACGGCCACGTGGGCTGGCGCGGCAACCTCGACGAGGGGGATCCCCGCGGGCTCGCGGGCAGCTATCTCAACGGTCTGTTCGAAGAGCACCCGATGCCGTACGCGGAGGAGGGGTACGGATACCCCGAATGCGGGCAGAGCGTCATCAACGCCGCGAACGGCCAGCTCATCCGGCTGATCGTCGGAGACGAGCCCTTCGACGTGCGCCGCGGCACGCTCGAGTCGCACCGGCGGCGCCTCGACCTCCGGGCGGGAACGCTCGAGCGCGAGGTCGACTGGACGAGTCCGACCGGCCAGCGCATCCGCATCCGATCGACGAGGATCGTCTCGTTCACACACCGCGCCGTGGCGGCGGTGCGCTATCGGGTGCAGGCACTCGACGCGTCGGCCGAGGTGACCGTCGTATCGGAGCTGCTCGCGAACGAACCGCTGCCGATCACTCACGACGACCCTCGCGTGCAGGAGCTGCTGAGCGAGCCGTTGGAGGCGGTGGCGTCCGCAGGCCGCAGGGGCGCCGCGACCCTCGTGCACCGCACGAGGAAGAGCGGACTCACGACAGCGGTGTCGATGGACCATCGGGTGAGCGGACCGTCACAGCAGCAGCCGAGCGTCGACACCGACGTGGACCCGGCGGGAGATCGCGCACGCACCACGGTGCGCGCGCGGCTGGCCGCGGGGGAGACACTCGAGATCGTCAAGATGGTCGGTCACGAGTTCTCCGGCGACCTCTCGACGGCCGCGCTGCGGGATCGGGCCGAGGCGGCGGTCGGCGACGCGATGCGTGCCGGATGGGAGACCGTGATCGACGATCAGCGGGTTCGACTCGACGATTTCTGGGAGTGCGCCGATGTGCGCGTCGACGGCCCACGCCGACTGCAGCAGGCGGTGCGGTTCGCGCTCTTCCAGGTCTTCCAGGCCTCCGTGCGCATGGAGCTGCGATCCGTTCCGGGGAAGGGACTGACCGGCTCCGGATACGAGGGGCACACCTTCTGGGACTTCGAGGCCTTCGTGCTCCCGGTACTCACCTCGACGCTGCCGCACGCGGCGGAGCAGGCTCTGCGGTGGCGGCACTCCGTGCTCGATCGTGCGCGCGACAGAGCGGCGCAGCTGCATCTGCAGGGCGCCGCTCTGCCCTGGCGGACGATCGACGGCAGGGAGTCGTCGGGCTACTGGCCCGCGAGCACGGCGGCGTTCCACATCAATGCCGATGTGGCCGGAGCGGTTCTGCACTATGTCCGCGCCACGGGCGATGTCGCCTTCGAACGGGAGGCGGGGCTCGAGATCGTCATCGAGACCGCGCGTCTGTGGCTCTCGCTCGGTCGGTGGGACGCACAGGGCGGCTTCCACATCGACGGCGTGACAGGCCCCGACGAGTATTCGGCGATCACGAACGACAACGTCTTCACGAACCTGGCGGCGCAGAGGAACCTTCGCGGCGCGGCGGCTGCGGCGCGACGGCATCCGGACGTCGCCTCGGGCCTCGGGATCGTCGACGACGAGATCGCGCGGTGGGAACTCGCAGCGGCGTCGATGACCGTGCCGTTCGATGTCGAGCGGGGCGTGCACCCGCAATCCGCCGGGTACACCGACCTCGAGCGATGGGACTTCGAGTCGACGTCGCCTGATCAGTACCTGCTGCACGACCACTTTCCGTACTTCGATCTGTATCGCAAGCAGGTCGTGAAACAGGCCGATCTCGTGCTCGCGCTCTTCTTCGCGCATGAGGCGTTCACTGCCGAGCAGAAAGCGCGGGCGTTCGACTACTACGAGGCCATCACCGTGCGGGATTCCTCGCTGTCGGCGGCCGCTCAGGCGGTGGTGGCGGCCGAGGTCGGCCATCTCGATCTGGCGCTGGACTACCTCGCCGAGGTGGCCACTCTCGATCTCGACGACCTGCACGGCAACGCCGGCGAGGGTCTTCACATCGCCGCACTCGCAGGGGTCTGGACCGCCGTCACCTCGGGCTTCGGGGGCATGCGCGACAGCGACCACGGCATGCGGTTCCGTCCGCGTCTTCCGCGGCAGATCGACAGGCTCGAGTTCGGCGTGCGCGTCCACGGCTGCATCCTGCGCGTCGATGTCCGTCAGGGTGAAGCGACCTACCGGCTCGCGTCGGGGGAGCCGCTCACGATCACCCATTACGACGAGCAGCTCACCCTCGACGCAGGACACCCGGTGACGGCGACGATCCCTCCGTTCAATCCGCCGGGCACCGAGCCCCGGCAGCCACGGGGGCGAGCGCCGCGCCCCGCGCTCGACGCATTCGGCGCCTGACCCGGGCGCAGAGAGAGGAGACAATGATGTCGGATCGAACCGTCGGTCGCGCTTCGATGCGAATGGCGTTCTGGTCTTGGACGCTCATCATCGTGATCGGGCTCGCGATCATGATCACCTTGCCTCTGCTCGGGCGGTGACGACCATGCGTCGCTTCGTCCGAGACGGGGGACTCACCCTCGTCTTCCTGGCGATCTTCATCCTGAGCCTTGTCGGGCAGTCGATCGCCGGTCACGCGTACAACAACGAAGAGCTCGCTCAGCATGGTCGACCGCCGCTCCCGTATCTGGAGTTCGTCACTTCTTCGGACTTCCTGGTGGACGTGGCGGAGAACTGGCAGTCGGAGTTCCTGCAGTTCTTCCTCTTCATCCTCGCGACCGTCTGGTTCATCCAGCGGGGATCTCCCGAGTCGAAGAAACCCGGAGATGAAGGCGTCGGCTCTGACGCCGATCAGCTCGTCGGCGAACACGCGCACCCCGACTCGCCGAAGTGGGCGAAGGTGCGGGGTGTGCGCGGCTGGATCTTTGCCAACTCACTGCTCGTCGCGATGGGCACGGTCTTCCTGCTCTCGTGGCTCGCGCAGTCGCTCGCGGGGCACCTGGTCGCCAACGAGCAGAACGCACAGCACGGCCTGCCGCCCGAGACCTGGATCGACTACGTCGCTTCGGCGGAGTTCTGGAACCGCACGCTGCAGAACTGGCAGTCCGAGTTCCTCGCGGTCGGGGCCATGGTCGCCTTCTCGATCTATCTGCGTCAGCGCGGTTCGAGCGAGTCGAAGCCGGTCGGCGTGCCGCACCACGTCAGCAGCGTCGAATCCGACTGACGAGGCTGCGGTCAGCCGTCGCGCCAGCTGTGCGATTCGATGCTCGCGCCGGCCTGCGGTCCCATCTGGAGCATGCCGCCGTCGATCACCACTGACGCTCCCGAGATGTAGGCGGCAGGCGGCGACGCGAGGAACGCGATCAGCGCCGCGACCTCGCGCGCATCGCCCGGCCGACCGAGCGGTATCCCCGGGCGGTCCTGCGTGTGCGGGTCGACATCGGTCTGCCCGGTCATGGGAGTCGCGATCTCGCCCGGCGCGACGCTCACCGCGCTGATGCCCGCCGATCCCAGTTCGAGTGCGAGGTTCTTCATCAGCCCGCTCAGTCCGTGCTTCGCGGCGTCGTACGCACTGGAGCCGACCATCGGCTGATGGGCGTGCACGCTCGTCACCGCGATCAGGCGTCCTCCGGCGCCCGCCGCGACCATCGCGCGGGCAGCGCGCTGCAGACACACGAAGGCGCCCGTCAGGTCGGTGTCGACGACCCGCCGCCACTCGTCGAGCGACAGCTCGAGGAACGGTGTCGAGGCGCCGGTACCGGCGTTGTTCACGAAGACGTCGAGGCCGCCGAGTTCAGCGATGAGCCGGTCGATCACGTCGCCGCACGCCGGGATGTCGGCGACGTCGAGCTGCGCCGTGATCGCCCGCGCGCCGTGGGTGCGCACCTCTTCGGCGGTCTGCTCGGCACCGGCCTGATCGGAGAGCCACGTGATCGCCACGTCCATGCCGGCGGTGGCGAGCGCCACCGCCGTCGCACGGCCGATGCCGGAGTCGCCAGCCGTCACGATCGCCCTGCGGGGTGCGTGTGCGTGGTCAGTCATGTCGGATCTCCTCATCGTCGGTTCGTCGGGGCGTCGGTTCCTCGCGGCTTCGACGCATCAGCCCGCGGTCTTCTCGTAGGCGCGCATCGCCGCAGCCTGTGCGTCGGCCAGAGCGTCCTCGATCGACTTGTCGCCGAGCAGCGCAGCGGTGATGGCGTTGTTCAGCTCGTTCTGGATCTCCTGCCCCGCGGGGGAGGAGCCGAAGGACTCTCCGTAGTCGACGACGTCGTAGTACGTCGCGATCACCTGATCGAACCCGGCGTTGCCGCTCTCGGTGACCCACTTGTCTCGGATCGCCTGGTCGGCGGAGGGCGACCCGGTGAAGAGACCGGTGTTGATGCCGCCGTCCTGTTCGCGGACTTCGGCGCGCGCCTCGCCGGCGGCGTTCCAGGCCTCATCCGACGTGAGCTCGAGCATCCAGGCGCAGGCGGCAGCAGGATTCTTCGCCCCGACCGGGATCACGAACGCCGTGCCGGACGCGACCGAGAAGGGTTCTCCGTCGGAAGAGCGGAAGGGCACTGCCTCGAGGTCGAGCTGATCGACATAGGGGGAGAGCACGTTCGGGTACCACTGGGCGTTGACCTGGCCGCCGACCTGGCCGGCCACGTACTGGTTGTTGTCGCCGAAAGCGTCGAACAAGTCGGTGAAGCTCTTCACGGCGGCGAATCCGCCCTGCGCGTCGGTGATCTGCTTCAGCATCTCGAGGCCCGCGACGTTGCTCGGATCGTCGAGCGTGGGGGTGCCGTCCTCGTCGTTCAGCTGGCCGCCCATCGCGAGCACCCAGAGGCCGCCCTGCCCGGTCGCGACGGGGTCGAAGCCGAGGCGGGTCGGCACTCCTCCCGACTCCTGGTAGATCTTCTCGATCGCTCCCATCAGGGCATCCGGCTTCGACGTGTCGAACTCCTCGGCCGAGACACCGGCCTCGGCGAGCACCGCCTTGTTCAGCAGGATCGCCGGCGGCTGGTAGAACTGCGGCACGGCCCACACGCCGTCCTCGTACGTCACATCGTCGACGACGAAGGGATACCAGTGATCGCGCGGCGAGACGTCGTGCGCCTCGAAGCAGGCGTCCAACGGCATGATCAGGTCCTGTGCCGCATACGTCGTGACGTAGCGTCGGTCCATCTGCACGACATCGGGCACATCGCCGCTCGCGATGCGGGTGGTGAACTTCTGCGCGTCGAACGCCGTGGCGTCGAGGTCGACCTCGACGTCCGAGAGCTGCTCGGCGGCATAGTCCATGCGCGAGGTGCCGACATCATCGGCGTTCTCGAAACCCCAGGCCTTCAGGGTTCCGGTGGCGTCCGCGCCGAAGTCGACCGACTCTGCGGCGCTCTCGCCGCTTCCCCCGCCGCACCCGCTGAGCAGCAGAGCGGATGCCGTCACGGCTGCGGCGGCTCCAAGGATTCGTGTCTTCATGTCGTTCTCCATTCATGTGGGGGCGGATACCCGCCCTGCGGGATAGGGATCAGCCCTTGCGCCCCTGCGTCGCGACGCCCTCGATGAAATACCGCTGGCCGAAGGCGAAGAGCAGCAGCATCGGCAGGGTCACGATGAGCGATGCCACCATCACGTACTGGTAGTCGCCGTGACCACCGGCCGTCGGGCTGTACTTCGTCATCGCGTAGGCGATGCCGAGAGGCGCGGTGAACTCGTCGACGGACCCGGCGTTGAGGTAGATCAGCGAAGCCTGCAGGTTGTTCCAGCTGGCCTGGAACTCGAAGAGGAACACGATCACGAACGACGGGATCGAGAGCGGCATCGCGATGCGCCAGAACAGGCCCCAGGCGCTCGCTCCGTCGAGTCGCGCGGCCTCGAACAGCTCTCGGGGAAGTCCGAGGAAGAACTGGCGCTGCAGGAAGATGTAGAAGGCGGAGCCGAACAGGTTCATGCCCCACAGCGGAACCCAGGTGCCGAGCATGCCGGTCTGCTTCCAGATGAGATAGACCGGGATCATCGTCACCGCTCCCGGCAGCATCATCGTCGCCAGCACCAGTCCGAACAGCAGCTTGCGGCCCGGGAATCGGAAGTAGGCGAACCCGAAGGCCACGATCGAGCTCGAGATGGCGACGGTACCCGCAGCGAGCAGGGCGATGGCGACGCTGTTCCACACCCAGCTCAGCAATGGCAGCTGATTCCACACCTCGATGTAGTTCTCGGGAACGAACGTGCGCGGGAAGAGACTGTTGTCGAACACCTCTCCCCGGGGCTTCAGGCTCGCGGCGATCAACCAGATGAAGGGGTAGAGGAACAGCAGGCCGAAGCCGATCAGAACGATCGTGAGCAGGATGCGTGCGACCAGGCTCTTCGGTCGAGCGAGGCGTCGACGTCTGCGCGGCTGCCCCGGGGTCGTGACCGAGACCGTGTCGGTCCGGGGTTCGTCTCCCGGAGGCGGGGGGAGCGGGACAGGTCGGATCGTCGTCGACATCAGCGGTCTCCCTCGTAGTAGACGAAGCGATTGCCGACCTTCACCTGCACGAGTGTGATCAGCATGATGATCACGAACAGCAGCCAGGCCATGGCGGCGGCGAAGCCGAAGTCGAACTGGCGGAACGCCTGCTGGAACAGGTAGATGGCGTAGAAGAGCGATGCCTCGGGAGAGGCGTTGCTCTGATCACGCCAGAAGAGCAGATACGCCTGATCGAAGATCTGGAAGGCAGCGATCGAGAGCACGATGACGTTGAAGAACATCGCGCCCGAGATCATCGGCAGCGTGATCGAGAAGAACCTGCGGATCGGTCCCGCGCCGTCGAGCGACGCCACCTCGTAGAGCTCGACCGGCACGTTCTTGAGCGCCGCGAGGAAGATCACCATGGTGCCGGCGACCGTCCAGAGCGTCATGATGACGATGCTCGGTTTGACCCATGCCGGGTCGACCAGCCATTGCGGCCCCGAGACGCCGAACAGACGCAGGAATTGGTTGATCGCCCCCGAGTTGCCGTTGAGCAGCAGGAAGAAGACGGCGGCGGTGGCGACAGCCGGGGTCATCTTGGGCAGGTAGTAGAGCACCCGGAAGAAGCCGGCGCCACGACCCACCCGGTTCAGCAGGAGTGCCAGGGCGAGGGCGAAGATGATCTCGAGCGGCACCGCCATGACGACGTAGAACAGGGTGTTGGCGAGCGAGAGCCCCACGCGAGGATCGTCGAAGAGCTCGGCGTAGTTGGCGATGCCGATCGGACGCGCCGAGTTGGTGGCGAGGTTGTAGTTGCTGAACGAGATGAAGAGGCTGTACGCCATCGCTCCCGCCGTGAAGATCAGGAATCCGAGGAGCCACGGTGCGATGAACAGGTATCCGGCCAGGACCTCACGCCGGTTGTACGGATCGCGCTGACGTCGCTGGCGTCCCTGCCGTGATGCGGTCTTCATGGGAGGAGAAGCTAGACGCGCGGGAGGAAACCAGCCCGGGGCTTGTCACCGAGGCGTTGTTGTGCAATTCTCGGGCATCATGCGCGTCTCCGGCGCCACCCGCTGGCGGCCTCAGCAGCGCGCAGTCAGGCCGGGTCAGGCGGCCATCGCAGTCGGGTGAGAGCGCCGAAGACGAGCGTGTATCGCCGGTCGAGCCGCAGGCAGGTCAGCAGCGTATGACCGCATCCGCGGCAGAGCAGGATCACTCCGGCCGGATCCAGCTCGGCGACGGCATCGCCGAGCTCCGACTCGCGATCGCAGTGCGCGCAGACTCCGCGTGCGGCGGTCATGTCCCTGCCGAACAGCTCGAGCAGCATCCCGCCGGCCGCGTTGCCGTCGAGTCGCGGGTGATGACCGGGGTGGGCGGCGTTCATCAGGCACCTCCGAAGCGCTCGGTGCGGATGCGGTCGGGGGAGTGCCCGGCCGCGACGAGCAGATCTGCGACGGCTTCGACGAAACCCGTCGGCCCGCAGACGTAGACCGAAGGGCGCTCCGCGGCAGGGATGACGGACGCGGCGATCGTCGCCGCATCCACCCTTCCGGCCGGTCGCGCGGAGCCTGCGGGTGCCGAGCGGCTGTACGCCCAGTCGATCGTGAACGCGTGATCGGTGATGCCGTCGAGCTCGTCGGCGTAGAAGGCGTCATCGGTCGAGCGCACCGCGTACAGCAGCCGCATCGGCGCAGAGCTGGCCGCGCGCGCATGATCCCGAGCCATCGCCAGGAACGGGACGATCCCCGATCCGCCCGCGATGAGCTGAACGGGTTCGGTCTGCTCGGGGGTCCACACGAAGTACGCGCCGATCGGACCGCGTACCTCCAGCTCGTCGCCGGGACGCACGTCCTCGACGAGGTAGGGAGAGACCTCGCCGTCCGGAACCTCGTCGACGGCGAGCTCCAGCACGTCGCCATCACCGGAAGATGCGAGCGAATACGACCGGACCGCCTGATAGCCGTCTTCCGCGGTCAGACGCACATCGACGTGCTGGCCGGCCAGGTTCCCCGGCCAGCCTTCGACGCGCAGGGACAGCACGCGGCCGTGAGCCGTGGCCCGCCGGACCGCGTCGACTCTGGCTCGGTGCCACGGTGACGAGGTCACCAGTAACGCTCTTCTTTCCAGGGGTCGCCGTACATGTTGTAGCCGTTCTGCTCCCAGAACCCGGGCTCGTCGTTCTCGAGCAGATCCAGACCGTGCACCCACTTCGCGGACTTCCAGAAGTAGAGGTGGGGGACGAGGAGGCGCGCGGGCCCGCCGTGCTCGGGTGCGAGGGGCTCACCCTCGAACTCGAACGCGATCCACGCCTTGCCTCCCGTCAGGTCGGCGCGGGGAACATTCGTCGTGTACCCGCCGTACGAGAAGACTCGCGTGAAGTCGCCGTCTCCGGCGTCCTGCAGCAGGTGATCGAGCGAGACTCCGCGCCACTCGGTGCCGAGCTTCGACCACCGCGTGACGCAGTGGATGTCGGAGGTGATCGTGTCGATCGGCAGCGCCTGCAGCTCATCCCATGACCAGGTGCGGCGGATGCCGTCGAGCCCGACGACCGCGAACTCCCACGTGCCGGTCTCGACACGAGGCGTCGGCCCCGCCGACAGCACGGGGAAGTCCTCGGTGAGGTACTGCCCCGGGGGGAGGCGGTCATTCGATTCGCGCCGCCGTGCACCGAAGCCGCGGGAGATCACAGCCATGATCGCCTTCTTTCCTGGGGTCGAGTCCATTTCACCCGATCGATCGCGCAGAGGCGTCCTGCACGTGTCGAATTCGGCTGGCTCTCGCACCGATTCTAGGACCGGCCCACGCGGTGTCGCACGGGTCGGCGATGAATGACGCACGAGAGGATGGTCGACATGACGCTGACCGTGCGTGGCCTGCAGTTCGGCATGATCGATACCGGCGCGGAGCACGCGGCCGGCACGATCGTGCTGATCCACGGCATCGGGATGTCGCACCGCTATCTCGTGCGACTGCACCGTGCGCTGGCTCGTTCTGCGCGCGTCGTGTCACTCGACCTGCCCGGTTTCGGTGGGCTCGCCAAGCCGTCTCGAAACGTGACGATCGAGGACATGGCTGACGCGATCGCAGAGGTCCTGTCCGCGATCAGCGACGGCCCTGTGCTGCTCGTCGGCCATTCGATGGGCGCGCAGTGGGCCGTCGAGACCGCGGCTCGTCATCCTGCGCGGGTCACCGGAGTGGTCGCGATCGGGCCCGTCGTCGACGATGCCCGTCGCACGCTCGGCGCGCAGGCCCTGGCGCTCGCTCGCGACACCCTGGGCGAGACTCCGGCGACGAACCTCATCGTCTTCAGCGACTACCTGCGATGCGGCCCGCGCTGGTATCTCCGGCAGGCCGCGCACATGCTGAGCTACCGGATCGAGGAGCGGGTTCGGTCTCTCTCGGTGCCTCTGCTCGTCGTGCGCGGAGCGAAGGATCCCGTTGCCGGCGCGTCGTGGTGCGCTCGCCTCGCGGCGCGCGCCGGCGACGTCGGGGTCGTGTCGATCCCCGGGCGCCACCATGTCGTGCAGAGGACGGCGCCGGATGCGGTGGCGACCGTCGTGCGGGAGTGGGCCGATCGGATCGAGCCGTGAGCGGTCGCCGCGGTGCAGCGCAGCCGGCGTGAGCACAGACCCGCCCGCGGTTCCGCACTCAGCTGAGCATCAGCAAAGTCTCATTTTTTGCTCATAAACGTGATGTATGTGCTAGTTTCCTCGTAAATAGGGTGATCTAGCTACGGAGTCGCATTGCTGAGTAATTCTGCTGTTTCCGCTGATAACAGCACCGGCGCCGATTCCCTGTGGACGCCCGAGAAGCTCGCTCGCGACAACATGCCGCTCGCCACCTTCCTGGCGGTCGAGAAGGCGAGATCCGCGACGCACGTCGATCTCGACGACCTGCTCTCGGCGGCGCGGCTGGGACTCGCACGGGCCGCCCTGTCGTACGACCCCTCGCGCGGGATCCCCTTCGGTGCGTTCGCGAGCGGGCAGATCAACTGGGCGATGCTCTCGGAGATGCGCCGGGCCGACCCCGCCGGAGAGCGCAGTCGCGACAAGATCGAGCGGGTGCGTCTGGCAGGCGAGACGGTGTCGGCGCGCACCGGTCGCCCGGCCACGACAGCGGAGCTGGCGAAGGAGTCGGGCCTCGACATCGCGGCAGTGGTCGAGATGCAGAAGCTCGATGAGATGGTGCGCACCGCCACCAGCTTCGAAGAGCACTTCGATGTGGAGACCGGGCGTCAGGCGGCTGATCTCACCGACAGTGTGATCCTGCCCGAGCACGCGGTCGAACAGTCCGAACTGCGCACGATGCTCGCGCAGGTCATCGAGGCGCTGCCGGAGGCGATGCGGAACGTGGTCCGCGGCATCTACCTCGAAGACCGCATGGTCAAGGACATCGCGGAAGAACTCGCGGTCAGTCACGCCTACGTCTCGAAGCTGCGATCGAAGGCTCTCGCGTTGATGCGCGAGGCGATGCAGGCCTGGGAGGACGGCACGGGCGGCGACCGGTCCACCAAGGCGAAGTCGGAGTTCTTCGAGGCGCTCTTCGGCATGCCGGCTCCGGTCGTGACGCCCGCGTCGGAGCGGCTGCTCGCGGCGGTCTGAGAATTCCCCCTCGCGGCGGTTACGGGCGTTCCGCACGTCGCGAATGTGGGGAGTAAGGGCCCACGGATGGGCCCGAGTCCAACCCCATAACCACGGAGGAATTCTCATGGGTCTTCAGATCGCAACCAACGTCGGTGCACTCAACGCGTACCGCAACCTGTCCGTCAACCAGAACGACGTCTCGAAGTCGCTCGAGAAGCTCTCGAGCGGTCTGCGCATCAACCGCGCAGCCGATGACGCCGCCGGTCTCGCCATCTCCGAGGGTCTGCGTTCGCAGGTCAACGGCCTGAACGTCGCAGCCCGCAACGCGCAGGACGGCATCTCGGTCATCCAGACCGCAGAAGGCGCGCTCACCGAGGTGCACTCGATCCTTCAGCGCGTGCGTGACCTCGCGGTGCAGGCCGGCAACGACTCGAACAACGCCGACTCGCGCACCGCGATCACCACCGAGGTGACGCAGCTGGTCGACGAGCTCGACCGCATCGCCGACAGCGCCAACTTCAACGGCATCCAGCTGCTCGACGGCACCGCCGGAGCCGCGGGCAACGGCACGCTCAGCTTCCAGGTGGGAGCCGACGGTTCTGCATCCAGCCAGATCACCGTCGACCTGACGAGCGCGAACATCAAGGCACTCACGACGCAGCTGCGCACCGACATCGTGACGACCGACGGCTTCGCCAACCCGACGGCCGCCGCCGCGACCATCACCACGGTCGACACGGCCATCAAGAGCGTCTCGTCGGCTCGCGCCGACCTCGGTGCAGTGCAGAACCGCTTCGAGTCGACGATCAACTCGCTGCAGGTCTCGGCCGAGAACCTGGCCGCTGCGAAGAGCCGCATCGCCGACACCGACATGGCTGCCGAGATGGTCAAGTACACCGCCTCGAACATCCTGCAGCAGGCCGGTACCGCCATGCTCGCGCAGGCGAACCAGTCGGGCCAGGGCGTCCTGCAGCTGCTCCGTTGAGCCGCTGCGCCTGAGGCGCAGAGGGCGCCCGGGCGGAGTCACCTCCGTTCGGGCGCCTTCCTCCAGGACATCGTGACCGCATCGCACGGAAGACGACCGGGATGAAACTCGACGGACTCGTATCAGGGCTCAAGACCGAAGAGCTCATCAAAGCGCTGATGGACGTGTCGGCGATCCCCAAGACGCTGATCACCAACAAGATCGCTGATCGCAACGCGATCATCACGAATCTGCAATCGCTCAACACGACGCTGCAGGGTCTGGTCGCCAAGGCCAAGACCGCGGCAGGGGCAACGTCGCTGGCCTCGTTCACCGCGACGTCGTCGTCCGAGACCATCAAGGTCTCCGCCGGCGCCACCGCCACGGCGTTTTCGACGGACGTCGTCGTCGACGCGGTCGCCACTTCGCACTCCGTCGTCACCGCCGCCGGAGGCGCGTCGGCGTGGGGCGGCACCTTCACCGTGGTGGGGACCGACGGCGAGCCCGTCGAGATCACGCCGACCGGAACGGGCCCGCAGGATCTCGCGAAGGCCATCAACAACGCCAAGACAGGCGTCACCGCGACGGTGGTCCCCGCCGGAACCGATGCCGACGGCAAGCCGCTCTCGCGCATCCAGCTGACATCGATCGAGACCGGCGCCGCGGGCGAGTTCACGATCCACCGCGGCAGCGCCGCGGAACTCGCCGCGGGAACGGCGAGCGACCTCGGGGCCGAACCCGGCGCCGCGATGATCACACAGGGCGCCGACGCGAGGGTGCGTCTCTTCGCCGGCACGGCGGCCGAGCAGACTCTCACCAGCGCCAGCAACACGATCAGCGTGGGCGAGGGCATCGACGTCACGATCACGAAGCCCAGCACCGATCCGGTCACGATCATCGTCGCCCGCGATCAGAAGAAGCAGACGACCACAGCCGAGTCGTTCGTCAAGGAGATCGAGGCGCTGCTGACACGGATCGACAACGGGTCGAAGGCGACGGTCGGGGGAGTCGGAGAATCGACGACGCTGGGGGTGTTCACGGGAGACAGCACCGTGCGCAACCTGCGGGGGGCACTGGCCAACGCGGTGCAGCATCCGATCAACGGCATCTCGCCCTCGACGATCGGCATCACGATCAACGAGAAGGGCGTGCTCTCGTTCGACGCCGAGAAATTCGCGGCGGCGGTCGCCGATGACCCCGAGGCGACGCAGGAGCTGTTCTCGTCCGTCGCCAGCAGGCTCGAAGGGGTGACGACCCAATACTCCGACAAGTACGACGGTCTGCTCACCGCGCGCATCACCGGCCAGGAGACCGAGGTCAAGACGCTCAAGACGCAGGTCGAGCGGTGGGACATCAGACTCGAACAGCGTCGGGCCACACTCGAGCGCACCTACGCCCAACTCGAGGTGCAGCTGTCGAAGCTGCAGTCCCAGTCCAGCTGGCTCACCGGTCAGCTCGCCGCGATGACGCCCAACTCGTCGTCATCCTGAGCCGACAGCACACACGAATCCGCATTGGAGTCCGCACTCATGCCCATCACCTCTCTCGACCGTGCCAAGCAGCAGTATCTCGAGCAGCAGGTCGCGTCGGCATCGCCCGAACGCCTGCTCGTCCTCCTGTACGACCGGCTCCTCGTCGATGTCGACCGCGCCGGCGTCTCGCAGGATGCCGGGGACTGGGCCGCGGCGGGCACGCACCTGACGCACGCGCAGTGGATCGTCGCCGAGCTGAGCGGCTCGCTCACCGATGTCTGGGACGGCGCGGATGACCTGCGAGGCGTGTACACGTATCTCACGGGGCGCCTCATCGCCGCGAACATCGAGCGCGATCGCGCGATCACGGCCGAGTGCCGCGAGATCGTCGCCCCCCTGCGCGAGGCCTGGCACCAGGCCGCAGCGGCGACCGCCGATGCGTCTCAGACCCTCACCTCGGCCACGGCCTGATCCCTCGTGCCCGACAACCTCGCAGCCTGGCTGGCGGTGCTCGACCAGTTCGAGCGCGCCCTCGATGCCGCCGACGATCAGATGGCGCCCGCAGACGTCGAGCGGCCGTCCGGCGCGGTTCCCGAGGAGTTGCGTGAGCGGGCCGAAGCGGTGCTGGCGCGGCAGCAGCTGATGATCGGCGGGCTCATGGCCTCGCGCGCCAACGTGGCACGCGAGATCGCCGCACTGCGCCGCGTTCCGACGAGCCCCACCGACATGCCGGCGTATCTCGACGTCGAAGGCTGAGCGGGCCGGGTTACGCCCAGGTCGTGTGTCGCGATAGTCGCACCTGAGCACGGATAGCTCGACGACTGGCCAGGGATCGGCTTCTCCACCAACGTCCGGAGTGCCCCCGTGCTCGAATCCGTTACCTCTTCCGCGCTGATCAGCGCGCTCGACGGTCTGGCGCTGCGCCAGCGTTCGATCGCCGAGAACATCGCCAACGTCAACACGCCCGGCTACCAGGCCAAGCGCGTGCAGTTCGAAGACGAGCTCCGCTCCGCCGTGTCGGCCGGTTCGGGCGCTGTCGCACCGACCGTCGAACGCTCGCTGGAGCCGACGCGGATCAACGGCAACAACGTGAACCTCGACACCGAGACGCTGTCGAACATCGACACCGTGCTGCGGTTCCAGTTCGCGAGTCAGGCCATCGGCGGTCAGGCGGCATCGATCTCCAAGGCGATCGGTCAGGCGACGGCATGACGTTCGACGCCCTCGGCATCGCCGGCACCGGTCTCACCGCGCACCGCAAATGGCTCGACGCGCTGAGCGACAACATCGCCAATGCGAACACCGCGACGCCCGCGGGCGAACAGGCGTTCCGCGAGAAGCTCATCACCGTGCAGGCGGGCACCGAGAGCCCCGGCGTCTATGTCACGGGGGTGGCCGAATCCGAGGCCGAGGCGAAGCGCGTGTACGACCCTGAGCACCCCTACGCCGACGCCGACGGGTACGTGCAGTACCCGAACGTCGAACTCGGCGACCAGATGAGCATGCTGATCGTCGCGCAGCGCGGCTATGAGGCGAACGCTGCAGTGGTCGATCGCGCCAAGACGACCTATGAGGCAGCCCTGCAGATCGGACGCAACTGATGAGCACCCCGATCGAGGGAATCTCGGCTGCGGGGGTGAGTCCGCTCTCGGCGCTCAGTTTCGAGGGCGGCACCGACGCCACTGCCGGGACCGGCGGCGGAGCCTTCGCGAACTCCATGACCGGAGCGATGGAGAATCTGCAGCAGCTGCAGGCATCGTCGAACGAACTCGCCGTGCAGGCCGTCACGGGCGATCTGCAGGACATCCACCAGGCGATGATCGCCTCGTCGCGCGCCTCGGTCACGCTCGATCTGGTCGTCGCGGTGCGCGACCGCAGCGTCTCCGCTTTCAACGAGATCATGAGGATGCAGGCCTAAGCGATGCCGAAGATGCTCACGGGATACTTCGACCGCGCCAAGCAGGTCGTCTCAGGGTTCACCCTCGCCCAACGGACCATCGCGATCATCGGCGTGGCGCTACTGGTCATGGGGGCGATCGCACTCGGCTCGTGGCTGGCGCGGCCGCAGATGAGTCCGCTGTTCACCGGTCTCAGCGCAGGCGACGCGTCGGCGGTCGTCGACCAGCTCAAGACCGCGGGCGTCTCGTACGAGCTCGCCGAAGGCGGTGCGACGATCCTCGTGCCCGACGATCAGGTGTACGCGCAGCGCCTCTCCGCAGCGTCGGCCGGCCTGCCGGGAGACTCGAGCGAGGGCTACACGCTGCTCGACAAGATGGGTGTGACCGCGAGCGAGTTCCAGCAGTCGGTCACCTACAAGCGCGCCATCGAGGGGGAGCTCGCGAGCACGATCGGGTCGATGGACGGCATCAGCGCGGCATCCGTGCAGCTCGCCATCCCCGAAGAGAGCGTGTTCGTCTCGGAGCGCCAGAGCCCCACGGCATCCGTGTTCGTGAAGACGCGCAACGGGTCGACGCTGAGCGACGAGAAGATCGAGGCCATCGTGCACCTCACGAGCGCGGCGGTGCCGGGGATGACCCCTGAAGACGTCGCGGTCACAGATCAGAACGGCGCGGTGCTCTCGGCTGTCGGTGCGGGTCTCACGGGCACCTCGTCGAAGCAGGCCACCGAGCACGAGGCGAAGGTCGCGGCGTCGGTGAGCGCGATGCTCGAGACCATCGTCGGCCCCGGGAACGCCACGGTGACGGTCTCGGCAGACGTCGCGAACTCGACGTCCGAGCGCATGGACGAGACGTACTCCGCGCCGGAAGGCGCGCTCAGTGCCTCGGAGCAGACCAAGACCGAGACGTACACGGGCGGACAGGCCGGCGGCACCGGAGTGCTCGGCCCCGACAACATCGCCGTTCCGAACGGAGCCGCGGGTGACGGCGCGTACGAGTTCGAGGAGACCTCGCGCGACAACGCGGTCAACAAGTCGACCGAGAAGACCGTCACACCCGCCGGAGAGGTGACCCGCCAGACCGTGAGCATCGCGCTGAATCGCGGTGCTGTCACCGGGGTCACCGCCGCGCAGGTCGAGACGCTGGTGGCCTCGGCCGCCGGGATCGACCTCGAGCGGGGCGACGCGATCGCCGTGGAGTTCGTCGAGTTCAGCGAGACGGGCGCGACGGCGGCTCAGACCGCTCTGCAGGCGGCGGAGGCCGAGCAGGCCGCTCAGATGCAGCAGGAGCTGCTGCGCGCGGCGATCATCGGCGGATCCATTCTTCTCGCCGTGATCATCCTCGTGGTCTTCCTGGCCGTGAGACGCAAGCTCAAGCGCCGCGTCATGTACACCGAGGACGGCCCGATCGAGTACTTCGCGACCGTGACCGAGAGCGAGGAGCAGAAGCTGAAGTCGCTCCGCGGGCTGAAGGATGGCGATGCGATTCCGCTGCCCGCGCCCACCACGCTCCTGCCGTCCGTCGGCGTCGATCCCGATCTCGACGACGAGCGCGAGCCCGACCAGATGCTCGTCGAGCGCCGACGCCGTGAGATCGACGATCTGGCGAAGCGGGAGCCCGAGGCGATCGCGGTCGCCCTGGCGAGTCTGATGGACGAGGCGAGGGTATGAGCGCTCTGACCGAACTGCTCGACGCACAGGCCGATACGGTCGAGGTGTCGACGGCCGTGGTGACCGCATCGGCGTCGGCCGAGCACCCGATGAGCGGGCTGCGCAAGGCGGCGATCGTGCTCATGAACATGGACCGTGCCGCAGGCGCCGAGGTTCTTCGCCATCTGGGCGAGGAGCGCTCCGAGATGCTGGCCGCCGAGCTCACGCAGCTCGGAGGCGTGGATGTCGCGTCGACCGCACGCGCGCTGGGCGAGTTCCGCCGCATCGCCACGGGCGGCTCCGTGCCGTCGAAAGGCGGGCAGGAGCTGGCCACCGGACTGCTGGAGACCGCGTTCGGGCGCGAGAAGGCCGTGGGCATGGTGGGCCGCGTGATGTCGCAGGGCTCGGTGTCGTTCGACTTCCTGAACGCGGCGGATCCCGCGCAGCTCGCGACGATCCTCGAGGGAGAGCTGCCCACGACCGTGGCCGTCGTGCTGGCGAACCTGCGAGCAGATCGTGCGGCGGCGGTTCTCGCCGCACTCCAGGACCCGCTGCGCACCGACGTCGCACAGGCGATCGCGACCATGGGCACCGCCACTCAGGAGGCGATCTCGATCGTCGCCGACTCGCTGCGTTCGCGCACCGGGGTGTTCGCGATGCGCGACAACCACGAGTCGATCGGGGGAGTGCAGCCGCTCGTCGAGATCATCAACCGGTCGGACACGGCTCTCGAGAAGTCTCTGCTCGCGTCGCTCGAAGGACGCGATCTGGCGCTCGCGGAGGACATCCGCAGCCGCATGGTGACGTTCGCGGACTTCGCGCGCCTCGAGGATCGCGACGCTCAACGCGTGCTCCGCGGCATCGACCTGCGCATGCTCGCTCTCGCGCTCAAGGGTGCCGACGAGCAGGTCGTCGAGAAGGTGCGCACCAACATGACCGAGCGCAACCAGGAGAATCTGGCGGAGGAGACGCGAGTTCTCGGACCGGTGCGCATGCGGCAGGTCGACGAGGCCCGCGCCGAGATCGTGAGGATCATCCGCGAACTCGAGGCGTCCGAGGAGATCACCATCTCCCGTGAGGACGAGGACGAGCTCGTCGAGTGAGTCCGTCGCCGGCGGAAGGCACGACGGTGGTTACGCCATCGCCGCGATGTCGCGATAGTGCCGGGGGAGCACGGATCGCTCGTCCTTCGGGCCACGGACAGGCCAGACCCTCTACCCCCGGGGTGCCCACCGTGCTCGATTCCGTCTTCACTCCTCTCGTGATGCCGCGCGTGGGCGAGCCGCCGCTCGACCTCCGGACCGAGACGGATCGGGCCCGAGCGCGCGGCTATGCCGACGGCTACGCCGAGGGGCTGCGACGGGCACGGGATGAGGCGGCGATCCAGGCGGCGCACGCGGAACGACGCGAGCGCGAGCTCTCCGAGACCTACCTTCATCAGCGGGGTTCGGCGCTGCGCGCTCTCGATACCGCGCGGGATGCTCTCGACGCCAGGACCGAGAGCGTGCGTGCGGTCGCCGTCGAGACGCTCGAGCAGCTGGCGGTCGAACTCGCCGAGACGATCCTCGGGACCGAGGTCTCCGACCCCGCGCGCTCAGCCGCCCATGCAGTGCGCAGAGCCGTCGAAGAGGCTCCGGTCGATCGCTGGACCACAGTCTTCCTGAGCGAGCAGGATGCGCCGATCGTCGAGGCCGACGACGACCTCCGCGGCCTCATGGCAGGCATCGAGGTGGTCGCGTCCTCTGCGGTGGATCCCGGGGGCGCGCTGGTCGAGATCGAAGACGGCGAGATCGATACCCGGATCGCGCACGCACTGCGACGTGCGCAGGCCGAGCTGCGGCGCGAGACCGAGCCAGGCGAGCGGATCGCCTGATGACGACCTCCTGGACGCGCGCGATCGCGGCCGCTCGCCCCGAGCACACGGGCGTCGTGCAGGCGGTGCGAGGCCTCGGCGTCGAGGTGCGTGGGGTGGCGGGAGCGGTCGGCGACCGCGTGCGCATCGACACGACCACGGGGCGTTCCGTCGAGGCGGAGATCGTGGCGCTCGACGGGGCCGCGGCGCGCTGCATGCCCCTCGGAAGGCTCGACGGCATCACGGCGCGAGCGCGGGTCCGCCACGCGGGCGCGCCGCTTCAGGTGCCCACCGGCCCGTCACTGCTCGGACGCGTTCTCGACGGCCTCGGCCGCCCGATCGACGGCAAGGGGCCGCTGCCGAGCACCGCGCCGCTCGTTCCGCTCGATCACGATGCGCCGAGCGTGATCACGCGACGACGGATCGATCGGCAGCTCGGTCTCGGCGTGCGCGTGCTCGACACGATGACCCCGGTCGGCTCCGGCCAGCGCATGGGCCTGTTCGCCGGATCGGGAGTCGGCAAGTCGTCGCTCATGTCGATGATCGCTCGCGGATCGTCCGCCGACGTCACGGTGATCGCGCTCGTGGGCGAGCGTGGACGAGAGGTGCGGGAGTTCCTCGAGGACGATCTCGGCCAAGACGGTCTCGCGCGCTCGGTGGTCGTGGTCGCGACGTCCGATCAGCCCGCGATGGCACGTCTGCGGTCGGCCTTCGTGGCCACCCGCATCGCGGAGCAGTTCCGCGACGACGGTCTCGACGTCGTGCTCATGATGGACTCGCTCACGCGCGTCGCGATGGCGCAGCGCGAGATCGGACTCAGCGCGGGCGAACCCCCGGCGACGCGCGGCTATCCGCCGTCGACGTTCTCGGTGCTCGCGAGACTCCTGGAGCGCGCGGGCACCGCCGAGACCGGGTCGATCACCGGCCTCTACACCGTTCTCGTCGACGGCGACGACCACAACGAGCCGATCGCCGACGCCGCGCGAGGGATCCTCGACGGGCACGTGGTGCTCGATCGCTCTCTCGCGATCCGCGGGCACTTCCCGGCCGTGGATGCTCTCGGATCCGTCTCGCGCGTGGTCTCGAAGATCACGACCCCCGAGCAGCGTGGGCAGGCGGTGATGCTGCGCAGCGTGCTCGCCGCACGTCGCAGCGCGAACGATCTGATCGACATCGGCGCCTACCGTCAAGGGGCCAATCCGCTCGTCGACGCCGCCGTCGAGCATGAGTCGGAGATCGCACGGTTCCTCACCCAGCCGATGGATCACCTGAGCACCGTCGACGAATCCTGGCAGCAGCTCGCTGCCCTCACGAGCGAGTTCGGAGGACTCACCCCATGACCTTCCCTCTGGCCGGGCTGCTCCGCGTGCGCGGCGCCCAGGAACGTGTCGCCGCAGAGCACCTCTCGCGTGCGACCGCCGAGCGCGTGCGGACCGAGACCGCGACGCAGGATGCTCAGGCGAGCCTCGCCGATCTCAGCGCGCAGGTGAATGACTCATCGACGCTGCTGGCGATGGCCGCGGCGCGAGCCGCCGGCCGCAGCGCCCTGAGCGATCTTCAGGCGCTCTCCGCGCTCAGCCGTGCGGCGGAGGACGAGGCGAAGAGCGCGCATATCGAGGCGAGGCGTGAGCTGAAGGGCCTCGAGAGACTGGAGAGCTCGCACCGCGTGGAGGAGGCTCGCGCCGAACTGTCGGCCGAGCAGAACAGACTCGACGAGATCGCCGTCGCCCGCGCCGGGCGCAAAGCAGCGGGTGCCGCATGACCGGCATCGACGGCGTGATCGTCCGTGTCGGCGAGATCGAGAGCCGCATCATCGCTCTCGATCCGGCGGCGCGCGGCTCTGCCGCGACCGCATCGGCCCCCGCCGAGGCTGCTGCGGAGGCTCCGACCACCGCTGCATCGACCTTCGCCGGACTGCTCGAGACAGCCACGAGCGCATCTGCGGGCGCATCGGATGCCGCGGCGCGCGCCGTCACGGCCCGTGAGGCCTCGGCAGGGTCGGAGACCGCGGCATCGACGAGCACCGCGACGTCCACCGTGACGAGCGCCGACGCTGCCGAGCTGGTGAGCGCTCTGCAGACGCTGTTCGCGGCGAACAGCAGCGGGAGCGGCGCCTCCTCGCTTTCGCAGTATGCGGGGTTGATCACATGACGACGGTAGGTCTCCTGGGCGCGCTGGCGGCGGATCGCTCCGCGACGAGCACGGCTTCGGGTCGCGACACGGGTGAGCCCGAGACTTCCTTCGACGAGATCATCGTGCAGGTTCGCGAACTCGCGTCGGGACTGCATCCCGTGGGTCGAGAGGCCTCGGGGCCGTCCGGGGAGGGCGACCTCGCCCCCGCACAGGCGGATGCGAGAGCCCTCGCTGCCGCCGCCGCGCTGCTCGGCGTCGTCGACCAGACTCCGGCCGCCCCCGAGGCGAGTGCGGATCCCCGCGGCGCCGACGACGCGAGCGCGGCCGACGGTGCCGAGGCATACGGCACGGTCGCTGCCGGACCGATCGTGATCGCGGTACCCTTCGACGCCGCGACGACGACCACGATTCTGGAGGCGGCCCTCGCACCGCAGGATGCCGAGGCATCCGCATCCGCATCCGCGTCTGCATCGCCGCCAGCGGTCATGGGCGGCGGCCTTGCCGGGGGCGGCAGCTCTGCGGCATCCGCTGGTTCCGCCGCATCCGTGGCATCCACAGCTTCCATCGCTTCCGCCACCGTCGCCGCATCCGCCGCCGTCGGTGGGGCGGCGGGCCCGCAGGGCTCATCGCCGAACGCCCCGCGCGTCGCCGAGGAGTCGCTCGATGCGCAGGCCGTCCACGCAGGCTCCACGCAGCCGCTTCGCCTGCAGACGCCCGAGTCGGCTGCACCCGGGGGTGCGGGCGTGCCGCGCACGGAAGGCTCGCCGGCGCCGGTCGCCGGTCGTACGGTGCCTGCGCCCCCCGCTCCGGTGGGGCCGACTGCAGACATCACGGCGTCCGCCGAGGCGGCCGGCGACGGCACGGCAGAGCCCGTGCTGGCGACCGGCGACCGCGCAGCGTCGCTGCCCGCTGCCACTGCCGCATCCGGCTCCCACTCCGCCGCTCCCGCCGCCACCGGTGTCTCCGTCATCACGCCGAGCGCCGTGGCCCCTGCTGCCGCCGTCGCGGCGGGCGACGTCGCGCCCGACGCCACCCGTACCGTCGCCGCTCAGGTGGCTCCGGCGGTGCTCAGCATTGCGCAGCGACCCGCGGGAGCGCACCAGCTGACCATGACAGTGAACCCCGATTCGCTGGGGCCCGTCACGGTGCGCGCCCACATCGGTCAGGCCGGCGAGGTGCAGGTGGAGCTGATCGGAGGCACGGATGCGGGGCGCGACGCGCTGCGGTCGATCGTCGCCGATCTGCGACGCGACCTGGCCGCCGTGTCGCCGCACGCCACTCTCTCGGTGAGCACCGGGGTCTCCGCCGATCCGGGCTCCGGCCGAGGAGGACAAGCCGGTGCCGAAGCCGCGGCGGGTGACCAGGGCCAGCGCCGAGACGGCCCGCCCGACCAGAGAGGGCAGCGCCCGGGCTCAGACCGGGGCGACGGCCCCGCCCACACGATCCGCATCACCACCAGCACCCGCGCCGGCGTCGGCGAGGGCCTCGACACGTTCGCCTGAGAGGACACACCCATGACCGTCGACGCCGTGAGCGCACCGACCTCGATCCACACCAGCGGCACAGCCGATCCCGCTGCCCGAAAGCAGACGCTCGACGGAGAGGTCTTCCTCAAGCTCCTCGTGACCCAGCTCACGCATCAGGACCCCTCGAACCCGATGGACACGAACGAGATGATCTCGCAGACGACCCAGCTGGCGATGATGGA
Organism: Microbacterium sp. EB106-03-03-XG65; assembly: GCF_058791955.1. Lineage (NCBI taxonomy): Bacteria > Bacillati > Actinomycetota > Actinomycetes > Micrococcales > Microbacteriaceae > Microbacterium > Microbacterium sp. EB106-03-03-XG65. Next base: position 2,471,811 of record NZ_JBYTEB010000001.1, on the reverse strand, counting down.
GCAGCTGACGACACTCACCGAGAACGGCACCGAGGCGTTCGCCCTGAACATGCGTCAGGCCGCGACCGCGCTGATCGGGCAGGAAGCCAGCTACAAGGATGCCGACGGCAAGACCGTCACCGGCATCGTCACCAAGGTCTCGTTCGACGGACCCGTTCCCCAGGTGACCATCGGCGACAAGACCGTCGCGCTCGACGCCATCACGGGGGTCGCCACGCAGGCCGCATCCCCACAGACCCCCGAATCACCCCAGACCCCCACCGTGCCGGAAACCCCCGCCGCGGCCTGACCTCGCATACCCACACAGGAAGAGAGACACACATGCTTCGCTCGCTCTACTCCGGGATCTCCGGCCTCCGTTCACACCAGACCATGCTCGACGTGACGGGCAACAACATCGCCAACGTCAACACCGCAGGCTTCAAGGGGTCGTCGGTGCTGTTCCAGGACTCGCTGTCGCAGCTCATCGGCAACCCCGGCATCCCCGACGACGAGGTCGGCGGGCGAAACCCCGCCCAGGTGGGCCTCGGTGTGCAGGTCGCCGGCGTGCGCACGAACTTCGCGCAGGGGTCGGCCCAGGCGACCGGTCGCGGCGGCGACCTGATGATCTCGGGCGACGGATTCTTCGCCGTGAGCTCGGGGGGAGAGACCCTCTACACCCGCGCCGGAGGGTTCTCCTTCGACCCGACGGGCAAGATGGTCACCGCTGACGGTGCCGTGGTGCAGGGGTGGCCGGCTCAGAACGGCGTCGTCAACACCGGACAGGCGGTCGGCAACATCGTGCTCCCGCTCGACGTCGTGTCGCCGGCGCGCGCGACCAGCGCCGCCTCCGTCACCGGCAACCTGCCCTCGACCGCGGCCGTGGGCGACGAGCTGGTGCGCGACGTCACGGTCTTCGACGCGCAGGGGACTCCCTCGACGCTCAGCCTGACATTCACCAAGACGACCACCGGGTGGAACGTCGAAGAGCCCACCAGCGGGGCGACCGGCGCACTGACCTTCACGAACGGTGAGCAGGCGGCACCCGGGCTCACTCTCGCGGTCGGAGGCGTGAGCGTCGACCTCAGCGCCGTCACCGGTTACGCGACGCTGTCGACGGTGGCGGTCACCGATCAGGACGGCGCCGCCGCAGGCACGCTCAAGTCCTACAGCATCACGGGCGACGGGTCGATCGTCGGCACGTTCAGCAACGGCGCGACGCAGACCCTGGGCAAGATCGCCATGGCGACGTTCGCGAACCCGGAAGGGCTCGAGAAGGCGGGCGGGAGCTCCTACCGCGCGTCGGTGAACTCGGGGGCGGTGCGCATGGGCGAGGCCGGACAGGCCGGCTTCGGCGACCTCGTCTCGGGCGCTCTCGAGATGAGCAACGTCGACCTCTCGCAGGAGTTCACCAACCTGATCGTCGCTCAGCGCGGCTTCCAGGCGAACGCGCGCATCATCACCACGAGCGACGAGGTGCTTCAGGAGCTCACGCAGCTCAAGCGCTGATCCACCGATCGGTCCGGATGACGGAAGGGCTCCTCGCGGTTCGCGGGGAGCCCTTTCGTCATCGGTTACCGAAGCCGTCCCGCGTCGCGATAGTCGGGCGGACTTGCCCCTCCTCCCACGCTCGGAGACGATCCGATGATCACCGTCACCCGCCTCGACCACACCCGGTTCGCGGTCAACCCCGACCTGATCGAACGCATCCAGGAATCGCCCGACACCACCCTGCACATGATCGACGGCCATGTGTACGTCGTCGCCGAAGCCCTGGATGCGGTCGTCGACCTCATCGTGTCGTATCGCGCCCGCGTGCTGCACGCGGCACACGCCATGACCGCCCGGACGGGGGAGTGACGATGGATCCCGCTTTCATCATCGGAGTCATCCTCGCGTTCGGCGCGCTGGTCGCGATGATCACGATGGAGGGCGCGAGCTTCCAGGCGCTGCTCATCCCGGCCCCGATGATCCTCGTGCTGGGCTCGACGATCGGCGTCGGCATCGCGAGCCACACGATGCGCGACACGATCATCGCGGTCAAGAGTCTCGGACGCATGGTGCGCGGGCCCAAGGCGACCCCGGAGGCCGTGATCCCGTTCCTCGTCGGCTACGCCGAGAAGGCGCGCGGCGAAGGACTGCTCTCCCTCGAACAGGAGGTCGACTCGGCACCCGACGCGTTCACACGTCAGGCGCTGCAGGCTCTCGCAGACGGCACCGATGCCGAGGACCTGCGCATGACGATGGATGACGAGATCACCGCGACCTCGTCGCGCACCCGCGTGGCGGCGAAGTTCTTCGCGTCGCTGGGCGGCTACGCCCCGACGATCGGCATCGTCGGCACGGTCGTCTCGCTCACCCACGTGCTCGAGAAGCTCGATGAGCCCGACCACCTCGGACCCATGATCGCCGCCGCGTTCGTCGCCACACTGTGGGGACTGCTCTCGGCGAACTTCATCTGGAACCCGATCGCCGGACGCCTGAACCGGATCGGCGCCGTCGAGCTCGAGCGCATGACCCTGGTCGCCGAGGGCATGCTCGCCATCCAGGCCGGCAGCGCGCCGCACCTTCTGCAGGAGCGACTCGAGGCACTCTCGACCGTCACGCCGAAGGCCGCGAAGAAGAAGAAGGGCCAGCCCGCGGAGGAGTCTCCGTGAGCACGGCTCGCCGGTCGCGTTCGCGCGGGCACGACGAAGAGCACGACGAGCCGGACGAGCGCTGGGCGGTGTCCTACGCCGACATGGTCACGGTGCTGATGTGTCTGTTCATCGTGCTGTTCGCGGTCTCGAACGTCGACAAGACCAAGTTCGAGCTCCTCGCGAACAGCCTGGCGACCGGATTCGGCCAGGAGAGCACCGAGGGCGGAGCCGACACGGCCGAGGGGATGGTGATCCCGCCCGAGCTCCAGGACGAAGACGGTGTCGTCGACCTCACCGCTCGCGCCGAGGTCGAATACGAGTCGCTCGAAGACCTGAAGGACCGGATGCGCGCGGCGCTGCAGGTGCAGGGCCTTCAGGACGCCGTCGAGTTCGTCATCGACGACCGCGGTCTCAACGTCGGCCTCATCGGCGCCGAGACCTTCTTCGGAGACAACAGCACCTCCCTCTCGAGCAAGGCCGACGCCGTGCTCGACGCGATCGGCGACGTGCTGATCACGGTCGGCAACCAGGTCAGCGTCGAGGGCCACGCCGATCATCGCGTCTCGGCCGATCCCTACCCCACGAACTGGGAGCTGTCGGGAGGACGAGCCACTCAGGTCGCGCGGTTCCTCGTCGAGCACGAGGGAGTCGGCGGCCCGCGTGTGAAGGCGACCGCGTTCTCCGATACGCGACCCCTCGTTCCCGGCGACAGCCCCGAGGCGCTGGCGGGCAACCGGCGTGTCGACATCGTCGTCGAATCGAGCGAGGAAGAGCAGGTGCGAGCGCTGATCCCCGCGATCGCCGCCGCTGCCGAGGGGAGCTGACATCACATGACCAGCACAGTCGAGGAGACGTCGATGACCGCATCCGTGCGTATGGATGAGCCTGCCACGCGGTACGCCGAGTACGATTTCAGCCGCCCTGCGCAACTGGGACGCGAGAGCACCCGCCACCTCGAGGCCGCATTCGAGTCGTTCGCGCGTCTCTGGTCGTCGCAGCTGACGGCGAAGGTGCGGGTGCGCGCTCATCTGGCCGTCGAGAGCGTCGACCTGATCTCGTACGAGGAGTACGCCGAGACGCTGCCGAGCACCACCGCCATGGTCACGGGGGCCTTCGACGGCCGTGATGAGCCCTGCGTCGTGCAGTTCGGCCTCGACAGCGCGCTGCTGTGGGTCGTGCAGATGATGGGAGGGCGCACCACGTCGCCCCCCGAGGCTCGCACGTTCACCCCGATCGAGCTCGCCCTCGTGCGCAACATCATGGAAGGCACCTTCGAGCATCTGTATGCGAGCCTGGGCTCGCTTCTGCCGAGCGAGCCGAGGTTCACGGCGGTGCACTACAACCCGCAGTACATGCAGGTGATCTCGGCCGCAGCGGCCGTCATCGTCGCTCGCTACACGATGCGTCTGGGCGATGCCGAGAGCACCGCCACCGTGATGCTGCCCGCGACGACGGTGGTCGACCGCCTGGCCGCCTCCGGCACCGATTCGTCTGCCGATCACACGCCCACGCAGACGCTCGATCAGGTGCGCAGCACCCCGCTCGAGTTGACCCTGCGGCTCGCGCCGCTCACGATCGGCACGGGCGAGGTGCTCGACCTCGCGCCCGGGGATCTGCTGCGGCTGCCCCACGCCGAGACCGCCCCGTTCGAGCTCGTCGCCGGAGAGATCCCCATCGCACGGGCAACACCGGGCAGCCGCGGCTCGCGCCTGACCTGCAAGATCACGACCATCACCGAGGAGACCCACTGATGAGCACCTTCCACGAGACCGCCGTCGCCGCGGCGATTGCCGGCAGGCTGCCGTTCGGCTACCCCGTGATCCCCACGCCGTCGACCGACCCCGGTGCGACCGGCGAGGCCGTCGCCGTGACCGTGACGGGCACCCCGGGCGCGCGGATCGCGATCCAGGTCGTCGATCCGTCGCAGCTCGACGACGGCTCGCCCACGGCGCGTCTCGCCGATCGACTGCATCCGATCCTCGAGTCGGCAGCCGCCGTGTTCGGTGCCGGTGCTCTCAGCGCCGCCGAACCGGTCGACGCGGCAGAGGTGTTCTCGCAGCCGGGCACCCAGGTCTTCGACCTGGTCGACGCCGACGGCGCCGTGGCGGCCCGGGCGTCTGTGCGGGTGGAGGGCGGTGCCACGGCGCCGGCGCAAGGACCGCAGCGCCTCAGCAGGATCGCCGGAGTCGAGATGGAGCTGGTGGTCGAGATCGGCCGCACGCGGATGCCGGTGCGAGACGTGCTGGCACTCGAACCCGGCCGCGTCGTCGAACTCGACCGTGCGGCAGGATCGCCGGCCGACATCAAGCTCAACGGTCGCCTGATCGGACACGGCACTGTCGTCGTGGCAGAGGGCGACTTCGCCATTCGCGTCGAGCGCATCCTCGACGGCGCCGAGACGGTCTGACGGTGGACGACCTGCTGGTCGCGGTCCGCGCGGTCGTCGCTCTCGCGGCGGTACTCGGTCTGCTGCTCTTCCTCAGCCGTCGGCTGCAGAAGAGCCAGAACGCGGGCACGAGCCCGCTCGCGGGGCTGATGCCGAAGAAGCTCGCGAGGCTCACCGAACTCCGTCCCGCGAAGAGCCCCTCCGCCGGTGGCGGCCGCCCGCGTGCGGAGAAGATCACGGTCGTGGCCCGCTCGGGGATCGGCGGCAAGGCGCAGCTCGTCGTAGCGGAGTTCGGAGGCATCCGCTATGTGCTGGGTGTCACGGAGCAGGGCATCAGCGTCGTCGACACGCAGGAGGCGCCGCTGATCGACGAGGAACCCGTCGACCGCGACCGGATCGACGATGACACGACCGGCCCCACGGAGGAGCCGCCGAACGACATCGTCGATCGCGCGCTGCGCTCGGTCGCCTGACCGCGCCGGACCGCGCCCTCGACGGCGGCGGTTACGCGCGCGTCCGCTGTCGCGATAGTCGCCTGCGAGCACGGATCGCTCGACACCCCGGCTACGGATCGGCCACGACACCCATCTTCGGAGTGCCGCCGTGCCCCCATCCGCGTCTCCCACAGCGCCGCCCGCGCGCGCGTGGTCGAGGTCGCCGCGACGCACGGCCCTGCTCGTTCTGGTCGGATGCGCGGTCGCGCTGCTCGTCGTACTGCTGCATGCCTCGGGAGCGCATGCGGCGGGAGTGATCGTCCCCACCGAGACCGTCGACGACGGCGGCTCGGGCGGGGTGACGATCAACGGCATCAACGGCACCCCCTCCGACAGCATCATGACGCTGCTCGGGATCACGGTCCTCAGCGTCGCTCCTGCGCTGCTGCTCATGATGTCGAGCTTCACCAAGATCTTCGTGGTGCTCGCGCTGACCCGGAACGCGCTGTCGCTGCCGTCGATCCCGCCGAACCAGGTGCTCGCCGGTCTCAGCCTGTTCCTCACGCTGTTCATCATGTGGCCCGTGCTCACCGACATCAACACGGTCGCCGTGAGTCCCTTCACCGCCGGTCAGATGGACTTCGGGCGTGCGTTCGAACTCGCTCAGGAGCCGCTTCGTCAGTGGATGCTGTCGTACACGCGCGAAGAGGACATCGCGCTGATGTACCGCGCTGCGCAGCTCGAGAACCCGACCGATCCCGCGAGCATCCCGCTGCAGACCCTCGTGCCGGCCTTCATGATCAGCGAGCTCCGCGCCGCGTTCCTCATCGGCTTCATCATCTTCGTGCCGTTCCTCGTGATCGACCTCGTGGTGGCGAGCGCGCTGATGTCGATGGGAATGATGATGCTCCCGCCGGTCATGATCTCGCTTCCGTTCAAGATCCTGCTGTTTCTCCTGGTCGACGGGTGGGGCATGGTGATCACGGCTCTCGTGCAGTCGTACAGCGGGGGTGGCGGATGACCCCCGAAGCTGTCATCGACATCGGCACCGCGGCGCTCATCGTCGGAGCGAAGCTGTGCGCGCCCCTGCTCGTCACGGCGCTCGTCGTCGGGTTCGCGATCTCGCTGCTGCAGTCGATCACCCAGGTGCAGGAGATGACGATCTCGTTCGTGCCGAAGCTCATCGCCGTCGGCATCGCGCTGCTCGTGAGCGGCCAGTGGATGATCGCCGAACTCATCGCCTTCACGAACGAGATGTTCGCACGCATCCCGTCGCTGTTGAACGGCGGCTGATGAACATCCCCATCGACTTCACCTGGCTCGAGGCCACCGCTCTCGCCTGCGTGCGGATCACGGCCTTCCTGGTCATCGCGCCGCCCTTCAGTCACGGCACGATCCCCATGCGCATCCGGGCCATGCTCGGTGTCGGTCTGGCGCTCGCGGTCTCGCCGGTGATCTCCGAGGGGTACGAGCGCCTCGACACGGGCGGGTTCATGTTCGCGCTCGTCGGGCAGGCCATCACGGGAGCGCTGTTGGGATTCCTCGTCATGGTGCTGTTCAGTGCGATCCAGGGCGCCGGTCACCTCGTCGACACGTTCGGCGGGTTCCAGCTGGCGCAGGCGTTCGACCCGGGTATGGCGATCAACGGTGCGCAGTTCACGCGGCTCTTCCAGATGACGGCGATCATGCTGCTGTTCGCCTCCGACGGCTACCAGCTCGTGCTGGCCGGTCTGTTCCGCTCGTTCGACGCGGTTCCGGTCACGGCCATGATCGATCTCGCCGAACCCGCGCACGCTCTCGTCGGCGCGGCGGGGCAGATGATGCTCAGCGCCGTGCAGATCGCGGGACCGCTGCTGATCGTGCTGTTCCTCGCCGATGTCGGACTGGGACTGGTGTCTCGGGTCGCGCCCGCGCTCAACGCGTTCGCGTTGGGATTCCCGATCAAGATCGGCCTCACTCTGCTCCTCGTCGGCTTCGTGTACGCCGCACTTCCCGCTGTCGTCGCGGTCATCGCCGACACCGCGGCCACGCTGCTGGTGGAGGTGACCCGATGAGCGACGGAGGCAGCGGAGAACGCACCGAGAAGACCACGGAGAGGCGCCTGAAGGAGGCGCGCCGCAAGGGACAGATCGGTCGCAGTCAGGACTTCACGGCCTGGGTCTGCATCGGCGCCGCCGCAGTGATGATCGTCCCGACGATCGCCTCGAGCACGCAGGTGCTGACGGAGCTCTTCCTCCGCGTGCCTCAGATGGCCAACGACCCCACGGATGCCGCCGCGCTCGATGTCCTGGGCACCGCTTTCGCGTCGCTCGGCGGCATCCTGCTGCCGATGCTGGCCGTCGTGCTGCTCGCGACGACCGCGACCGCCGTGGCGCAGGGCGGCATCCACCTGCGCGGTGTCACCACGCGCGTCGAGCAGTTCAACCTCGCGGCAGGTCTCATGAGGGTCTTCGGCAAGCAGGCTCTGTGGGAGGGAGCGAAGGCGCTGCTCAAGACGCTCGCGATCGGGATGGCCCTGTGGGTCGTGGTCGCAGGCCTCGTACCCGTGCTGATGGCCAGCGGCAGCCACAACATCACGTGGCTGATCGAGCAGGCAGCCGGGGGAGCGGCCTCGCTGCTGCAGGTCGCGGTCGTGGTGGGCATCATCCTCGCGGCGCTCGACGTCGCCGTGGTCATGCGTCGCAATCGCAAGCACACGCACATGACCAAGAACGAGGCGAAAGACGAGCACAAGAAGACCGAGGGTGATCCTCTCGTGCGCTCTCAGCGACGTTCCCGGCAGATGGCGATGAGTCGGAACCGCATGATCGCGGCGGTCGGCGACAGCGACGTCGTGCTGGTGAACCCCACGCACGTCGCCGTGGCGCTGCGCTATGAGCCCGGCCGGTCGGCACCGCGCGTGGTGGCCAAGGGGGCGGGCATCGTGGCGCTGAAGATCAGGGAGAAGGCCGAGCAGGCCGGGGTGCCCATGGTCCGCGACATCCCCCTCGCCCGCGCGCTGCACGCCGCGTGCGACATCGGCCGGGAGATCCCCGAAGAGCTCTTCACCGCCGTTGCCCAGGTGCTCGCGTTCATCGAGCATCTGAAGCGGCGAGGATCGGCGCGCGGCACCCACACGATGCCGTTCGCCAGCACGCGGGAGCGCGGACTGTGAGTCGCGTCGCGCGAGGTGCCGAGCGACGACCAAGACGAATCCATGACGACGGGAACGGGAAGGTGAGGACCGCATGATCGGTCAGCTGCTGTCGAAGGCCGGGGTGCCGGTCGGCGTGGTCGGCATCATCCTGCTGCTCATCGTGCCGATCCCGACGGCGTTGCTCGATGTGCTCATCGTGCTCAACATCTCGTTCGCGCTTCTGATCCTGCTCACCGCGATGTTCGTGAAGAAGCCGCTCGACTTCTCGGTGTTCCCGAGCCTGCTGCTGGTGGCGACGCTCTTCCGACTCGGACTGAACGTCGCCTCGACGAGACTCGTGCTCAGCGAGGCGCACGCGGGGCAGGTGATCCAGGCCTTCGGACAGATCACCATCAGCGGATCGCTGGTCATCGGCGCCGTGATCTTCCTGATCCTCACCGTGATCCAGTTCGTCGTCGTCACGAAGGGAGCCGAGCGCGTCGCCGAGGTGGGCGCCCGATTCACCCTCGACGCGATGCCGGGCAAGCAGATGGCGATCGACGCCGATCTGAACGCGGGCCTCATCACCGACACCGAGGCGCGGCAGCGTCGGGCCGAGGTCGCGGCCGAGGCGGACTTCTACGGTGCGATGGACGGTGCATCGAAGTTCGTCAAGGGAGACGCGATCGCCGGGATCGTGATCGTCGTCATCAACTTCGTCGGCGGCATCATCATCGGCATGCTGCAGCACGGCATGGAGGTCGGCGAGGCGTTCGAGACCTACAGCATCCTGACGATCGGCGACGGACTCGTCACCCAGATCCCGGCGCTGCTCATGGCGGTCTCCACCGGCATGATCGTGACCCGCGAGAACGCGGAGTCCGAGATGGGGCAGGCGGCGGGGCGCCAGCTCATGCAGTCGCGCAACGCCCTGATCATCACGGGTCTCGCGGCGATCGCCATGGGATTCATCCCGGGCATGCCGCTCGTGGTCTTCCTCGCCATCGGCGCGCTCCTGCTCTTCGCGGCGTCGAGGGTGAAGGCGAGCGAGACGCGCGAGGCCGAGCGTGAAGTCGAGGCGCTGCAGAAGGAGGCGAGCGATGCCGCGGCGGAAGGACCGGAAGAGCTCATGGACCGCATGCGCGTGCACGCTCTCGAGATCTCCCTCTCGCCCGACATCGTCGATCTTGCCTCCGGGGGCGCCGGTGATCTGCTGACCAGGGTGAAGTCGCTGCGGCGCAAGCTCGCGCTCGACATCGGCATCCTGATGCCGCCTGTTCGCACGCGCGACAACATCGATCTTCCGGCGCAGACCTACGCCATCCTCATCGCCGGGGTCGAGGTCGGGCGCGGATCGGTGCCCCGCGGGCATGTGCTCGCGCTCGGCACGGGGCTCGAGCAGCTCCCCGGAACCGCGGTGGTGGATCCGGTGTTCGGTCTCGAGGGAAAGTGGGTGCCGACCGAGATGTCGCATGCCGCGGACATGGCGGGAGCGACCGTGATCGACCGCGTGAGCGTGATCATCACCCATCTCTCGGATGTCGTGCAGGGGCAGGCCGACCGACTCCTGTCGCTCGAGGACGTGCGCCAGCTGACCGAGCATCTGAAGCAGACGAGTCCGACCACGGTCGAGGAGCTCACACCGGCCGTGCTCTCGCTGGCCGCGATCCAGCGGGTCCTCGCGGGGCTTCTGGCCGAGCGGGTGCCGATCAACGATCTCGCCCGCATCTACGAGGCGCTGGCCCTGCGGGGCAAGACATCCACCGAGACGCCGGCGCTCATCGACGCAGCACGAGCAGCCCTCGGTCCCGCGATCGCGGCGCGTTTCGCCGAGCAGGGGCGCATCCGGGTGATCATGTTCGATCCGATGCTCGAGCAGCAGATGCTCGAGGGCATGCGGGTGATCGACGGGCAGTCTCAGATCGTGCTCACCCCCGAGGCCACCATGCAGGTGATCGACAGCGTGCGCCGCACGGTGGCCGACCTCGACCAGCTCGGTCCCGAGCCCGTGCTCGTGTGTGCGCCCTCGCTGCGGCAGGCGGTGCGCCGCCTCGTGGCGGCTCAGGTCAGCGGGCTGCCCGTCCTGTCCTACGACGAGGCCGCCGCGGGCGGTATGGCGACGGATGTCGTCGGAGTGGTCCGCATGACCCGCTCGGCGCTGCCCAGCGCAACCGTCTGACGCCTGTTCCACTCATTTATGAGTGGAATAAAGTATGTTTGCTGAAGTGCGGTGCGAACCCGCTTGAGCCACGGAGGGCGGACGACGAGCATGCTGGTACTGACGAGGCGCGCGAACGAGAGCATCGTGATCGGAGACGACATCACGGTGACCATCCTGGCGGTCACTCCCGGCGGAGTGCGGATCGGAATCGACGCTCCACGCGAGACGCGGATCCACCGCGCAGAGATCGTCGTCGCGGTCAGCGACGCGAACCAGGATGCGGTGCAGGCGTCGTCCGACGGCTCCGCGGAGGCCGCTCTGCTGGGCGCTCTCGGTCAGGTCCACAGCGGCCGCTGACCTCCGCGGTGCGGGGCTGCGCCACCGGATGAGTTACTGCCGGGCGTGTTGTCGCGATAGTCGTCGACATGACGGGCTGACCCGTCGGACAATCCGCGACTGACGAGGTGACGAACCGTGGCCGCTCATGACCTGAGCATGCAGCTGATGCGCGAGCGAGAGATGCTCGAGCTTCTGCTCTTCAAGCTCGACGCGCAGCAGATGCTGCTCGCGACCGGACGCAACCGCTGGATCCGGCACGCCGCGAACGAGATCGAGCGTGTGCTCGCCGCGATGCCGACCGTCGCGCTCTCGCGAGACGCGCTCGTGGTGGCCGTGGCCGACGAATGGGGAGTGCCCGAGGCCAGCTCGCTGCGCGAGCTCATCGACGCCGCGCCGACCGACGCCTGGCGCGAGGTGCTCACGGGCCACCTGACCACGATGCTCGGTCTCGCGGATGAGATCACGCAGATGAAGCAGATCAACGAACAGCGACTGCGCACCGCGATCCGCGTCACGCAGGAGACCATCGCCGGACTCGGCACACCGACCGGCGAGTACGACCCCGCGGGGGGCATGGTCCGCGATGCGGACGCACGCCTGCTCGACACACGGATGTGAGCTGACCATGTCTTCGTTCTCAGGACTCCGCATGGCCGAATCGGCACTCTCCGCGGCTCGCGCGGGCATGACGGTCACGGGCCAGAACATCGCGAACCAGACGACCTCGGGATACACGCGTCAGCGCGTCGACCAGGAGCCCGTATCCGCTCCGGGACTCTCGGGGCTGTGGAAGACCGGATTCGGCGCAGGAGCGGGGGTGAGCGTCACGGGCATCGCCCGGCTCGGCGACAACGTGCTCGATGCCCGCGTCCGTGATGCGCTCTCGACGGCAGGCTTCTGGTCGGCCAGGGCGTCTGCTGCGGGGCAGGCCGAGACCATGATGGCCGAGCCCACGAAAGACGGTCTGGCGGCGAACCTCAACCGATTCTGGGCGGGCTGGTCCGACCTCGCCAACACGCCTGATCCGGCAGCGGCTCAGGTCGTGCTCACCGACGCAGAGGTCTTGATCGGCCAGATCGCGGCGGGATACCAGACGATCGCGGGTCAATGGACGGATCTGCGCGGCCAGGTCGATCGCGACATCGCCGACGTGAACTCGGCAGCCACGCAGGTCGCCGCCCTCAACGGCAAGATCCGCGACGCTCTGAACTCCGGCCGCAACGCCAACGAGCTGATCGATCAGCGCAACGTGCTCGCGCAGCAGATCTCGACGTCGGTCGGGGCCACGGGCGTCGTCGAAGCCGACGGCACGCTCACGTTGCGCATCGACGGCAACGCCCTCGTGTCGGGAGATGCGAGCCGGGGCCTCGTCACCGACGGACCGCGGGAGATCTCGGATGCCGGTCGGATCGTCGTCGCATGGGCGGATCGCCCGGGAGCAGCCGTCTCGGTCACCGGGGGAGTGATCGGCGGCACGATCAGCGCGCTCGCTCCACAGGCCGACGGAGGATCCCTCGCCGCGGTCGCCGCGGCGTACAACCGCACCGCCACCGATCTCGCCACTGCCGTGAACGATCTCCATCGCAGCGGTGTCACGGCAGCGGGCACGGCGGGCGGCGACTTCTTCTCGCTCGACACCTCCGGGCCCGCCGCGCTCGGTCTCCGCGTCGTTCCCACGGGACTCGACGACCTCGCTCTCGCGGCCCCGGGTGCGGGCGCGAAAGACACCACGATCGCCGATCGCATCAGCGCGCTGGGCGCCTCCGCGACCGGGCCGAGCAAGACCTGGACGAGCTTCGTGACCGGGTTCGCCGTCACGGTGGCGGGAGACCTGCAGCGCGCCGACATCGCCGACATGGGTGCGGTTGCGGCGGTGACGGCCCAGCAGTCGAACGCATCCGTCGACGGTGATGAGGAGACGGTCAACCTGCTGACCTATCAGACGGCGTACCAGGCGGCGGCTCGTGTGCTCACCGCGATGGACGAAGCGCTCGACCTGCTGATCAATCGCACCGGCCTCGTCGGCCGCTGACCCCGGGAGTCACCATGATCGGGCGAATCACCAGCACCACCATGACCCAGCAGTCGCTGCGCACGCTGCAGACGAATCTCGCCGATCGCGAGCGACTGCAGAACCAGGCGGCCTCGCAGCGCGCCTTCCGCTCCCCGAGCGAAGACCCGGCGGCTGCCGCGACGGCGATCGGCGTGCACGGCGAGCAGTCGCGCGTCGCGCAGTACGCGCGCAATCTCAGCGACGGCATGGCGTGGGTCACCACGGTCGACGCGGCCCTGGACGCCACCACCGACCTGCTCAATCGCGCACGCGATCTGGTGGCCCAGGGAGCGAACTCCGGTGCGCTGAGTCCGACGGCGCGCGACTCGATCGCGCAGGAGCTCGAGACGATCAGCAAGGAGCTGCTCTCTCAGGCGAACACCACTCTTCTCGGCCGCAGCATCTTCGCCGGCACGAGCGATGCGGATGCAGCGTTCGATCGCACGACCTTCACCTTCAACGGTGCACCGGGAGACGGCGTGCAGCGGAGGATCAGCGAGAACGAGACCGTGCGAGTCGACTACGACGGAGGTCAGGTCTTCGGCCAGGGGGCGAACAGCGCGTTCGCCATGCTGAACGACATCGCCGCCGAGCTCCGCGGGGGCGCGGACATCGGAGGACGGCTGAACGACATCGACGCCCGGTTGAAGGACGTGGTCTCGGCCCGCGGCGCGACCGGTGCGCGTCAGGTGCAGATCGAGCGCGCGACGGCACAGAACCTCTCGACGTCGATCGACCTCGAGGCGCGACGCACGGAGGTCGAGAATGTCGACACCCTCGAGGTGCTCGTGAACCTGGAATCCGCCGAGCTCGTCTTCCAGTCCGCCCTGCAGGTGACGGCACGGTCACTGCAGACCAACCTCATGGAGTTCCTGCGATGACCGCGACGCCTGCCCCGATGCCCGGCACCGAGACACGGGCCGAGACACCGGCTGAGACACAGGCGTTCGAGGTCGAGTTCGCCTCTCCGATGCCCGGTCTGAGCCCGCACACGACCTTCCGACTCCAGCCGCTCGACGGGGCGGAGGGGCTCTACGCGCTCAGGGCGGTCGACGCCGATCTGCGACTGTTCCTCCTCGATCCGCGTCCCGCGGGCATCGAGTACGCCCCGGTGTTCTCCGCGGGCCATCGTGCCGAGATCGGCGCCGCCGAGGCGGGCGACATCCGCGTCTTCGTGGTGGCCAACCCGGCAGACGACGGCGTGTACCTGAACCTTCGTGCACCCGTCATCGTCCACGCGCAGAGCGGTCGTGCGGCGCAGGTCATCCTCGACGACCAGGACTACCCGATCCGCGCCCTCATCGGCGACTGATCAGACGAGCCCGACATCCGGCGGCCGCGCGCTCGCGCGAGACCGCCTCTAGGCAGGAGCACCCAGTGGTAGATCTTCGATCCAGGACCCACGGCGCAGGAGCGACGCGAGGAGTGAACGTCGTCGTCATGGCGTTCGACGCGCATGTCGTGACGGAAGGCGACGTCGCCCTGCACCACCTCGATGCACGTGTGCACCCGGGGGACAGGCGTGCACCCGGCGAGACCGATCTCGCACTCGTGCCTGCTGCCGCGGGCGGTCGGTGGGAGCACTCCGCTCCCTACACGGCGGATCAGCTGGCATCGATCGCGGCGGCCGCGGGAGACAACGCGACTGACCTCGTCGATTCGGGCGGGAACGTCGTGGGACGCGTCTACGGTGTTCGGGCCGATCTCCTGATCGACGACGGTGCCGTGGTCGTGAACACGAAGACGCTCACGGCGACGGAGCTGTCCGTGCGACCCGACGCGCATGGCCGCGAGATCCGCGCACAGATCGACGATTCGATGCGGCTGGCCCGACGCACGCGAGACTCCGTGCGGGCCGCGGGTCTCGAAGAACCCGTGCTGGTGCAGTAGCGCGCGGCGAGTGAAGAACTCGAAGATCAGGGGATCTTTGAGTTCACTGCATATATCAAGGAAGAGGGGTTACCCTCGTAGAGCACAGGCTGGGGTACTGGCACATCCCGGCGTCGTCGACGGAGATTCTGACGTCGTCGCGCCGCGGGCGCCGCTGGTAGGGGTACAGCGCAAAACGCTCGGTGACGAGCGAAACCATTGGGACGGTAAGCAGATGAGCACATCAAGGACGCTCGAGGCCAATCGCGTGAGCAAGCGGGAGTTCGTACAGCGATTCGCACGACGGGGTGGGATCTCGGTCCATGCCGCGCAGGCCGCGTACAACGCCATGATCGATGAGTTGCTCGACCTTGTGAGTCAGGGCAACACGGTCACGCTCACCAACTTCGGCAAGTTCTATCCGCAGACCCACAAGGGGCATCGGGTGCAGTTCGCCAAGAACGACGACTCGGCTGAGGTGACGGATTACACAGTGCTCAAGTTCTCGGCGACGCGCGAGGTGAACCGTCGAGTGAAGGTGAACGACTGAACATCGTTATCTGAACGTAAACGAGAATCCCCGATGGTTTCGGCCATCGGGGATGTTTCGTGCCCGCGGCGGCCCTAGCATGGAGACGAACGGACGTCTGGCCGCTGGGGTGTGGCCGCACTGTGAGTCGATGGGGAGGGCTTGCGCTGACAGTGGAAAGGGCGATGTGCAATGCATCAGCACGCTCGCAACCGACTCGTCGTGGATCACCTGCACATCGTGGGGGTCGCGACCGCCCAGCTCGCCTCTCGGCTGACCCATGTGTCTCGCGATGATCTCGCCTCGGCAGGATCGCTGGCGCTGATCCGCGCCGCAGACACCTTCGACCCCGACCTCGGGGTTCCGTTCGCGGCGTACGCGACCAGTCGGGTCAAGTGGGCGTTGCGCGACGAACTGCGATCGATGGACTGGGCGCCCCGAGACGTCAGGATCCGTGCCAGACAGACCGCCAGGGTGCGCGAGACGCTGGGCGCCTCGCTCGGTCGCACGCCTCTCGCCTCCGAGATCGCGGCGGTGATGGGCATCGAGCCCACCGCAGTGCGTGAGAGCCTGGCCGATGTCGAGCTCCTCACGGTCGCGAGCCTCGACGTGGCGGATGCGAGCGAGCTGGCCTGGCCGGGCTTCCTGCCCGACGAGCTGGTCCTGTCGACGGAGCGCGACGCGCTGCTGCATCGCGCGATCGACGCTCTGCCGGAACGTCGACGCCACATCGTCCGTGCCATCTACTTCGAGGAGCGCACCGTCGGGCAGCTCGCAGCCGAGCTCGGGGTCTCGCATGCGGCGGTCTCGCAGCAGCGCGCGGAAGGCGTGCGGATGCTCCGCGACGCGCTCGAGCGTCACTACGCCGACGAGCGTCAGAGCCGCACCTCGCCGGTGTCGCGCTCATCGGGGTCGACCCTGGAGGCGTACTTCGCCCGGGTCGCGGCCGGCGGGCGCACCCTCACGCGCGCGCTCGCGCCGCTGCCTCTCGCTGTATGACGGGTGCGTGCATCAGAGACCGAAACCGTAGGCGGTCTGGCCCACGAGCGTGAGACTGACCGACGAGGGATAGATCTCGGGTTCCTCGTCCTCGTCATCGAGGATGTCGAGGCGCGTGATCGGAACGAAGATCCCGCCGTCGGGTTCGAAGATGAGGTCCTTCGGCGTGAACGACACGAACATCGATCGCGTCGCGTTGCGCAGCTCGAACGTGCGGCCGACGTCCCCGCGCTCGAACAGGTTCATCTCGACCTCATCGGACCAGACCTTCCCATCGGGGAAGCGTGCCTCGATGCGGTAGGTGCTCGGTTCGATCGACTTGATGTTCAGGTCTTCGACGATCTCCGCGAACAGCGAGTCGGGCTGCTGCAGCTCGAACGCGATCGCGCGCAGGTGGTCGTAGTTCAGCCGGGCACGCCGAGAGAAGAGCGCGACGTTCTCGATCTCATCAGGGTGGGCGTTGGGAGCCTGGTCGATCAAGTACTGACGCACCTCGTCGGGGCCCGGGTACTCGAAGCGCATGTGGTAGTGGAACCGACCTGGACGATTCACCAGATAGGTGCTGACGTCGGCCACGTCGTTCACCGTCAGGCAGTAGATGCGCTTGACCGCCGAGAGGCCGTCGAACAGCGACAGGAACTGGTTCTGACGATTTCCGCCGTCTGTGCTCCCGCGGCGACCGGCGGGGAAGATCTTCTCGAATTCGTCGAACACGATCAGGCACTCGTCGAGACTGTCGAGGAACTCGACGATCCCGTCGTGGTCCTCCGACACGACGACGACGGGGAGGCCCTGCTCGCGAGCGGCCTCGGCGACCATCCTCAGGAACAGCGACTTGCCGATGCCCTTGTCGCCCGAGAGCATCACGCCGAGGCTGCGTTCGGCGAGAGCGTAGGACCGGAAGATCTTCGAGACCTTGCGATCCCGCCCGCCGTAGACCCGCTCGTCACCCACGGTGAGGTCGTCGATCTTGATGAGGCTGAACCCCTCTTTCGAGGAGAAGTGCACCCGGTAGGTCCCGAGAGGGAACATCTGATGCGTTCGGACGGCGTCGTCGTAGACGCGCACGTGTCCGCCGGTCTCGATGTAAGTGCTTGCCACAGGTCCTCCGACTGTCCTTTTCTCTCCCCACAATGACTATCGACGGGATCCTGCGAGCCGTAAGGCACATCGCGAAGAAATCTTGCGCGTTCCGTCTCTCCCGCCCGGGCAGTATCCTGAGCCGACAGCGGCTGGGACCGCTCCGGTCGGGGGACTGTCATGACTGCACGCACGCCAGTGGAGGAACCGTTCGAGGGCGCCATCGAGCTGGTCGTCGAAGCGGCGCCACAGGGAATGCTGCGCTACACGCTCGACCCCGAGGGGCCGCGACGGGTGTGGAGTGAGACGCTCCTTGCGCACGACGACACGGTCATCGGGTCGGTGACCTCGCCCGAGCAGGCTGCAGAGCTGCTCGTGCGTGGCAGCATCGAGTGCATCGCGCGCGAGATTCCGAGCCTGGTCGTCGGCGGACTCACGATGCGACCGGAACTCGGACCGCACCTCAACGCCCAGATCGTGGCGGCGGGACCGGCGACCTTCCGCACCTCGGAATGGGAACTCGTCCGTGAACGCATCCCGCTGCCGTGAACGCACTCCGCTGCCATGAACGCACTCCGCTGCGCGTGCCTCAGGTCGGAGTGAGATAGGCGTCGACCACCAGCGCGCCGCGGATCTCGCGCAGCGTGTCGATGATGCGTTCCACTCCGCTCAGCGTGACCGAGGGCATCTGCAGATCGAAGGGGCCGAGCGGCTCCAGGTGCCCGGTGCGGATGCGCACGACCTCCCAGCCGGCCGCCCGCAGATGGCGATCCTTGCGGAGGTCGGAGTCCTGCCGTTTCCCCACGTGCTCGAGGCCGTGTCTGCCGACCGTGTCATACTCGATCGCGACGCGAAGCTCGGACAGCACGATGTCGGGCCAGACTTCGGTGTGACGGAAGAACGGGCGCGCGATCTTGACCGCGTTGGCGTCGCCGCCGACGGGCAGTCGCGCGCTCAGCATCTGTCGCAGCCGTGCCTCGGCGGCCGACGCGGGTGCGGGAGCGCACACGCTGCGGAAGCTCTCTCCGGGACGCAGGGGAGGCGTCTTCGCGCACAGCGCAGGAGCCGACGGTCGCGCACGCCGCGGAATGGCTCGCGCCTCGCCGAGTATCACGGGTTGCGGGCGTGCGAGTGACGAGCATTCGGGGCACCAGGCCGATTGGCGCCGCACTCGTCCCGGACGCTCTCGCTGCTCTGTGGGCGTCGCGGCGAAGCGGTGGCCTGCTCTGCACTCCCAGCACAGCAGCACATCGGCGGCGAGCGGCACCTGGGAGAGCACGATTCCGTGGTTGAGCTCAGGGTGGTACTGCCGGATGAGCTCGGGATAGGCGGCCCATTCCGAGCGATAGGTCCCACGCTCGTACGGCACGGGACGCCCCTTCGAGAACTGTCGCCGCGCCCACCAGATCTGCACCGTGTCGGTCACGCGCAGCACGCTACCCGCACGCACCGACATCGCCGCCGACACTCCGGACCGTGCGAGACTCGGAGCGAGCGACATTCACACCCCTACGGACAGGAGCGGCCATGGCACAGCGCATCGTCATCAGCGGGGCCTCCGGTCTCATCGGTTCGACCCTCGCGTCGTCCCTGCGCGAAGACGGCGTCGCCGTCACGACTCTGGTCCGGCGACCACCGCGCACGCGAGACGAGGTGCAGTGGTGGCCGGGGGAGCGAGAGCTCGATCCTGAGGTGCTCTCGGGGGCGCGGGCCGTCGTCGCGCTCGGCGGTGCGAGCGTCGGACGGTTGCCCTGGACACCGCGGTACCGCCGTGAGCTCGTCGATTCGCGCCTCGTGACGACCCGCACGATCGCGACGGCAGTGCGGGGCCTGGGTGCCGACGCACCCGCCCTGGTCTCGGCATCCGCTGTGGGTTTCTACGGCTCGGCTCCCGGTCAGCCCCTGACCGAGGAGTCGGGTGCCGGAGACACGTTTCTCGCGACCCTCTGCGTCCGGTGGGAGGAGGAGGCGCGTCGCGCCGGCGACAGCGCTCCGGTCGCGCTGCTGCGCACCGCGCCGATCATCCATCGCAGGGGCGTGCTCAAGCCGCTGATCCAGCTCACCCGTTTCGGCGTCGCGGGACCCATCGGCCCCGGCACGCAGATGTGGCCGTGGATATCGCTCGACGATGAGGTGAACGCGATCCGACACATCATCGATCGTCAGATCGATGGTCCCGTCAACCTGACCGGTCCCACTCCGGCCTCGGCGAACCGCATCGGGCGAGCACTCGCACACCGCATGCGCCGTCCCTTCTGGCTCCCGGCCCCGACCGTCGCCCTGCGTCTGGTGCTCAGCGCGGCGGCCGCCGACTCGCTTCTCCTCTCCGACGCCGACGTCAGACCGACCGTGCTCGAGAAGACCGGATTCGCCTTCGTGCACCGCACGCCCGAGGCCGCGGTCGACGCCGCGCTCTGAGACGCGACGCCGACCTGTCGATCAGCGCCCGTGCGGGTCTCGACGGTTGAGGGTCTCGACCACCTCGGCGTAGTCTCCGCGCGCTTCCCCGTAGCGGAGGAACTTCACATTCTCGACCTGGATCTCGGTCGCGTCGGGATGCGTCTCGATGAGATCGATCGCCTCGGACACGAAGTCGTCGAGCGGCATCGCGAATTCGCTCGACTCCTGTCCCGGCATCAGCGAGGTCCGCACCGCCGGCGGTTCGAGCTCGACGACCTTCACACTCGTTCCGTCGAGCTGCAGCCGCACGGATTCGCTGAGCATGTGGATCGCGGCCTTCGTCGCGTTATAGGTGGGTGTCACCCGCAGCGGCGCGAAGGCGAGCCCGGATGACACGGTCATGATCGTCGCATCCTGCATCGCGACCAGGTGATCGATGAACGCGGCGATCAATCGGATCGGGCCGAGCAGATTGGTCGTGACAGTCGCTTCGGCGGTCTCGAGGAACCCGCCCGACGACGTCCAGTCCTCGGTCCGCATGATCCCTGCCATCGTGATGAGCACATTCAGATCGGGGTGCGAGGCGAGAACGCTCTGCGCCGCGCTCCGGATGCTGTCCGCATCGGTCGTGTCGATCGCGACCGTCTGGATTCCCGGGTTCTCGTGCGCGATCCGCTCGAGCAGGTCCGTGCGTCGCCCACCGACGATCACGGTGTTGCCCCTCGCCGACAGCCGCTGCGCGAGGGCGAGGCCGATGCCGCTCGTCGCCCCGGGGATGAAGATGGTGTTTCCGGTGATGTTCATGGCTCCACTCTCGAGCACGGTGCGAGTCTCATCCAGGGACCGCTGATCCCTGGATCCGCAGCCCCGGGCGGAGTGCTCCCGCAGCCGGTCAGTGCGCGGTGCGTGCGGCGTGCCGGATCGTCGGAACCCAGCAGGAGACCCGCGCTCGGTAGTCGGCGAACTCGGCACCGAAGCGCTCGTCGAGGTCCCGCTCCTCGAGAGGACGCACGACGGTGTTCCAGAGCACCGATCCGCACAGCGAGTACACGACGACCATCCATGAGCCGAGCAGCAGACCGACGGCGACACCCTGCGCGATGCCGGCGACGGCCATCGGGTTGCGGACGAACCGGTACGGTCCGGTGACCACGAGATGCCGCGCCATCTGCGACGGCAGCGGCGTGCCTTCTCCTTCGACCGTCATCGACACGGCGGACCACACTCCGAGAGCGGTCGCGACGACCAGCAGCACGGCGCCCGCCGCGTGCACGGCGAACGGAAGATCGAGCCTCAGCTGCCAGCGCCCCTCCAGGAATGCCACCACCAACGGAATGGCGAGAAGGAAGGTGCCCCAGAAGAACAGAGTCTGCAGCCCTGTGCGTGCGAGGAGCCGCCCGGTGCCGACCGGAGCAGACGTTCTGAAGGCCAGCGGACCCGTCACGAGCCACTCGACAGGGGCGCGTCCGCACACGATCACCACCGCGCATGCCAGGCTCGCCCCAGCTGCGAGCACCATGAGCAGAGCACCCCAGCCCGCGAGTGTCGTGACGGTCGCATACAGGGCCATGACGGCCGCGACGACAGCCGTCCACGGCACCGTGATCCACAGCGCCCACCGCATGCCCGCGGCGATGAGACCGGAGCCGACCACGAAGAGCGGGATGTCGAGCGCGGCCGTCACCGGGACCGGAAGCTCCCCGAGCGTCGCGATGCGCACGGCGTCGACCGTGAACACGCCGATCCACCACAGAGCACCCGCGAGCGCCTGCACTGCGAAGTACGCGCGTGCCGCCGCGGGAGCGATCCGGAGGCCGGCGATGACGAGCACCCCGTCAGTCTAGAAGCGCCGCCGAGCGCCTTCGTGACGTCGAGGTCTCAGGACTCCTCGTGCGTCGCGGGGTCGGCGCCGAAGAGACGACCGTCGGTGCGGCCGAGCGCCGAGATCGCGGCGACCTCGGCGTCGTCGAGAACCACGGATGCCGCGGCGAGGTTCGCTTCCTGGTGGTCGCGCGACGAGGCTTTGGGGATCGCGACGGTCTCTCGTGCGATGTGCCAGGCCAGCACGGTCTGCGCGGGGGAGATGCCGTGGGCGTTCGCGATCTCGGCGATCACCGGCTCCTGCATGAGCTCTTTCGCGCGGCCCAGCGGACTCCAGGCCTCGGTGATGATGCCGTGCTCACGGTGGTAGGCGAGCTGTTCGTCCTGAGGGAAGTACGGGTGCACCTCGATCTGATTGACCACGGGCCGCACCCCGGTGGCGCGCTCGATGCGCTCCAGATGCTCCGGGAGGAAGTTCGACACGCCGATCTGGCGGACGATGCCGCGCTGCTGTGCATCGACCAGGGACTCCCACGCCTGCACGTACTCGTCCTGTGAGGGGTTGGGCCAGTGGATGAGGTGGAGGTCGGTCGCGTCGAGCCCGAGCCGAGACCGACTCTCCTCGATGCTCGCGGGGGCTTTCGCACGCGAGTGGTGCCGCCCCGGAAGCTTCGTCGTGACGATCAGGTCCGACAGGTCGGCGCCGGAGGCGTGCACTCCGCGTCCGACCGAGCCTTCGTTCTCGTAGTTGAAGGCGGAGTCGATGAGGCGGTAGCCGGACCCGATCGCTGCGGCCACAGCGTCGGCTCCGGAGTCGCCGTTCAGGGCATACGTGCCCAGGCCGAGAGCGGGAAGCGAGAAGCCGTTGTGCGCGGTGAAGAGAGGAAGAGCCGTCATGGCGTCAGCGTACGCTGGAGCGATGGGCGATGAAGAGACCATGGCGCCGGATGACGCGATGCGCGATGATTCGTCCCGCTGCCCCTGCAACTCGGGCGACGTCCTCGGCGCGTGCTGCGGACCGCTGCTCGACGGCGTGCCGGCACCGACAGCCGAGCGCCTGATGCGGTCGAGGTACACCGCCTTCGCCCTGCACGACGCGGACCACCTTCGGGCGACGTGGCACCCATCGACGCGCCCGTCGCGGATCGAGCTCGATGATGATCTGCACTGGCGCCGACTCGTGATCGTCGCCCGCACCGGCGGCGGGCCTTTCGACAGTGAGGGCATGGTCGAGTTCGAGGCCTTCTGGGTGCAGGGCGGTGAACGCGGCTCCCTGCGCGAGCGCAGCCGTTTCACGCGCGAGAATCGGCGCTGGTTCTACGTCGACGGCGAGATCGGGTGATGGCGCCCGCCGTGCAACAGGTAGATTTGAGAGCGTGAACGCCAGCCCCGAACACCAGCGCATTCTGCTCGACGTCGCCGACCTCGATCGGCGCATCGCGCAGGCCGAGCGTGCGCGCACCAAGCCCGCTCAGGCGGCTCGCATCACCGAGCTCGTCGCCATCCGGCAGGAGCAGCTGCGCGAGCTCACCACGCTGACCGGCGTCCGCGACGACGCACGCACCGAGCTCACCCGGCTCGAGTCCGATGTGACCCTGGTCGAGCAGCGCCGCGCACGTGACTCCGAGCGCCTCGCCGCGGCGACGAACGCCAAGGAGGCGCAGGCGCTCGAGCACGAGCTCGCGAGTCTGGCCAGGCGCCAGAGCGACCTCGAAGACATCGAGCTCGCTGTGATGGCGCGGGTCGAAGACGCGGATGCCGCGGTCGCCGCGCAGCAGGCCCTGCTCGACGTGACCACCGCCGAGGGCAGCGCGCTCACTGCCCAGGCGAAGGCCGACGTCGCCGCCGCCGGCGAGCTCGGCGCACAGCTCGCGCGGGATCGCAAGGCCGTGACGGAGTCGCTTCCGGCACCGCTTCTCGCCGAGTACACACGTCGCGCGGCGAACAGCGCCGGCGCGGCGCTCCTGACCCGTGGTACGTGCGAGGGCTGCCGGATGCTGCTGCCGGGCACGGATCTGAACGACATCCGGCGTGCTCCCGACGACGCCGTCGTCTCCTGCCCCGAGTGCGGGTGCATCCTGGTGCGCACCGAGGAATCGGGATTGTGACCCCCGCGCCGCGCGTGTCCGTGCGGTGACGCAGAAACCGTCGACGGAGCGCCGTGTCGCGCTCTTGGCCGTGGGTCGACACGGCTACACGGCGATCGAGCTCGATGCAGACGACTCCGAGCTGGGCAGGGTCGATCTCACGTCCGCCGAGATGCCGGGCTGGGTCGCGGATCAGGAGCGGCACAACCCACCGCGCTGGGTGATCCGAAGCGCGCGCGACATCTATCCCTTGCTGCTCGAGGCCGGGATCCTGATCGGGCGCTCGCACGACCTCGTGCTGTGCCATGCCATTCTGCGTGACACCGACAAGGTCGCCCGCCCGCTTGCGCCGTCGTCGTCGTGGGTGCGGCGCGACCCGGTCGATGACGCGCCGACGCTGTTCGACGTGGTCGACCACGGCGACGGGGAGGATCCCATCGGCGATGCTCTCGACCAGTACCGTGAGCAACGTCGTGTCCTGAGAGACGGCAAGGACGGTCGCCTCACGCTGCTCACGGCCGCGGAGTCGGCGGGCGGACTGGTCGCCGAGGAGATGCGCGCAGCCGGTCTGCCCTGGAACGAGGCCGTGCACGACGAGATCCTCACCGAGATCCTCGGCACGCGTCCGAGTGCCGGCGGTCTGCCGAGCCGGATGGTCGCGGAGGCTGATCGCGTCAGATCGATCCTGAGCGACCCGACGCTGAACCTCGAGAGCCAGCCGAAGCTCCTCCGCGCACTCCACCGTGTCGGAGTCCAGGTCGAGTCGACGAGCCGCTGGGAACTCGCACAGCACAGCCATGCGGTCGTCGAGCCCCTGCTGGCCTACAAGAAGCTGTCTCGGCTGCTCAGCGCCAACGGGTGGGCGTGGCTGTCGGAGTGGGTGCACGACGGCCGCTTCCGCCCGGTCTACATCACCGGCGGCGTCGTCACGGGGCGATGGGCCTCGGCCGGCGGAGGTGCGCTGCAGCTGCCTCGCAACCTTCGGGCGGCGGTGCGCGCGGACGAAGGATGGACCCTGGTGGTCGCCGACGTCGCCCAGCTCGAGCCGCGCATGCTCGCCGGCATGGCCGGAGACAGAGCGATGGCGCGGGCGGCTCAGGGGAAGGACCTCTACGCGGGAGTGGTCGAATCCGGTGCGGTCGCCACACGCGAAGAGGCGAAGTACGCCGTGCTCGGCGCGATGTACGGCGCCACCACCGGCGACAGCGGTCGACTCGTGCCGCGACTGCGCAAGGTGTATCCGCGGGCGATGGCGCTGGTCGACAGGGCGGCGAGATTCGGGGAGGACGGCGGCGTGGTCTCGACCTGGCTCGGAAGGTCGTCGCCTCGGCCCTCGACCGAATGGGAGGCGATGCAGGCGGCTGCCACAGACGCCGATGCCGACCCCGCGGCCGTCGCGCTCGCGCGCCGCCGTGCGCGCGATTGGGGCCGGTTCACCCGCAACTTCGTGGTCCAGGGCACAGCGGCCGAGTGGTCGCTGATCTGGCTCGCCGAGATCAGGCACCGCCTGCAGGCGCTGCCCGACGCGGAGCGACCGGCGACGGCATCCGGGGTCTTCCGCTCGCGCGCGCACCTCGCCTTCTTCCTGCACGACGAGGTGATCCTGCATGTTCCCGCGGAGCAGGCGGATGCCGCTGCCGAGGCGGTCCGCGAAGCGGCTGCCGTGGCCACGCGTCGGCTGTTCGGGAACTTCCCGATCGACGTCCCGCTCGATCTGCGGATCGCGGAGTCTGCCGAGAAGTAGCGCGCCGTGGTCGTAGACTGGATCTGCGAATGGGTCGACTGGACGGTCGCGTGGCGGGCAACCGCACCGAGGAACGTCCGGGCTCCTCAGGGCAGGACGGTGGGTAACGCCCACCCGGAGCAATCCGCGAGAAAGTGCCACAGAGAGCAGACCGCCCCGCAAGGGGTAAGGGTGAAAGGGTGGTGTAAGAGACCACCGGGGGCCATGGTGACATGACCCGCCAGGTAAACCTCGTCCGGAGCAAGGTCAGACAGGGGATGATGACGCGGCTCGCCGAGTCCTCGGGTAGACCGCTAGAGTGCCACGGCAACGTGTCGCCGAGAGAGATGGCCGTCGATGGGGCGAAGAACCCCGGAACAGAACCCGGCGTACAGGTCGGCCCATTCGCACTCGCCCCTCGTGGCGAGCAAGTCTTTCGCTAAGCTAGGGATCTTGATAGGTTGTGCGCGTGGCCGTGACTACTGCGCCACCCTCCAGCATGTCCCCAGCTTGCTGGTGAGCGCCCCGAGAATTCCCCAGATTCCCCGGGGCGCTCTCTTCTGCCCGGCTACTGCTCCTGAGGGGGAGGGGCGGCATCTACGCTCCGACTGAGGTGGCGCCGGACGAGCGGCCAGAACAGCACCAGCACGCCGGTGGCGATCAGGCTCGTCCAGACCTGGGTGCGGCCTCCCTCGCTGAACATCATCACGACGATCACGGCGGCGATGCATGCGATCAAGAGCACGTTCAGCCAGGGATGCAACCACATCTTGAGCTTCAGATTCGCGACCTCGTCCGGCGTCATCTTCTGTCGCAGACGCCACTGCGTGAGGGCGATGAAGACGTATACGAACAGCGCGACCAGGCCTGCCGAGTTCATGATGAAGTCGAAGATGCCCGACCCCGGAGTGAGGAAGTTCACGAGAGTCGCGATCAGTCCGCCGCTGGTCGATGCCAGCAGCGCCATCACGGGGACGCCGCTTCTCGACTTCCGTGCCACGATCTTCGGTGCGAAGCCCTGCTCGGCAAGCGCGGCGAACATGCGTGAGGCTGAGTACAGACCCGAGTTGAGCACCGAGATGACCGCCGTGAAGATGACGAGCTGCATGATGATGCTCGCGCCGGGGATGCCGAACTGCTCGAGTGCGTAGGTGAATGGCGCGTTGGCGACATCCGTCGGCACCGGCAATTCGTTCCACGGCACCACAGTGACGATGATGAGCACCGAGCCGACGAAGAACAGCAGGATGCGCCAGATGATCGTGCTCGTCGCCTGCCGAATGCCCTTGGCCGGATCCTCCGACTCGGCCGAGGCCATGACGGCGATCTCGGTGCCGAAGTACGAGAAGATCACCAGCGCTACACCCGTGAAGGCGACTCCGAACCCGTTCGGAGCGAACCCGCCGTGCTC
This sequence comes from Microbacterium sp. EB106-03-03-XG65, assembly GCF_058791955.1. NCBI lineage: Bacteria > Bacillati > Actinomycetota > Actinomycetes > Micrococcales > Microbacteriaceae > Microbacterium > Microbacterium sp. EB106-03-03-XG65. The sequence continues at coordinate 2,444,786 of NZ_JBYTEB010000001.1, read as the reverse complement.
CCACAGATTCGAGATCGACACCTCGGAGTCGGGCCATAGGCCGAAGGCGAACAGCAGACCCGCGCCCAGGAAGACGACGATCGCGAGCACCTTCACGCTGGCGAGCCAGAACTCGACCTCGCCGAACGCGCGGACCGAGATGATGTTCGTTCCGACGAAGACGCCGATGAGTATCAGCGACCATGCCCAGGACGGCACGACGGGGAACCAAGTCGCCATCGTCTCGCCGCCCAGCACTGCCTCGTACGCGAGCACGCCGACCCAGAAGTACCAGTAGAGCCATCCGACGAGGTAGGCGGCCCAGTTGCCGAGACCGACTCGCGCGTACTCCATGAACGAGCCGATCGCCGGGCGAGAGGCCGCCATCTCACCCAGCATGCGCATGGCGAGGAAGACGAGAAGTCCGCCGATGAGATACGACAGCACCGCGGCCGGTCCCACGGCGCGGATGACGTTGCCGGAGCCGACGAAGAGACTGGCGCCGATGATGCCGCCCAGCGTGATCATGGTGACGTGGCGCGACCGCAGCTTCTTCGCCTGCGGCCTGTCGACGGGCACCATGCCGGCTGTCGTCTCGGGTGAGACCGGCCGGTCCCATGACGATTCAGAGTGTTCGTTCATCTCGAAGCTGCCTTTCGTCTCGCCGCAACTCGCAGGACGGGGTTGTCGTTCAGCGGTATCTCCGCGGCCGGAGGGCGCACGGAGGGGATGCCATGTTGGCACGTGTCGCGAGGGCGCGCAGTATTCTCCGTGCCCCGGACATGCAGAGGGCCCCGCCGGATCGGCGGGGCCCTCTGTCGTCTGTGTCCGTGGATCAGTCGCCGGCGAGCGACGCGGCGCCGATGATGCCCGAGTTGTTGCGGTGGATCGCGGGGACGATCGGGGTCTTGAGGTCGAGCAAAGGCAGGAAGTCGCCCGCGTTCTTCGACACGCCGCCGCCGACCACGAAGAGGTCGGGGCTGAAGAGGAACTCGATGTGCGAGTAGAAGTTCTGCAGACGCTCGGCCCACTCGGCCCAGCTGAGTCCTTCGCGCTCCCGTGCCGAGGTCGCGGCGTACGTCTCGACCGACTCGTACTCGCCGAAGTTCAGGTGACCGAGCTCGGTGTTCGGCAGCAGCACGCCGTCGTACAGGAATGCGGAGCCGATCCCGGTGCCGAGCGTCGTGAGAAGAGTGAAACCGCGCACATCGCGTGCCGCGCCGTGACGAGCCTCCGCCACGCCGGCCGCATCCGCGTCGTTCACGAAGACGATGTTGCGGCCCAGTCCGTCACGGAAGAAGCGCTCGGCGTCGAAGTCGAGCCACTCCTTCGAGACGTTCGCCGCCGAGAGGGTCTTGCCACGCTTGACGATGGCGGGGAACGCCACTCCGAGGGGCAGAGTCGAGTCATGCACGTCGAGGGTCTTCAGCACGGTCTGCACCGCCTGCAGGACGTCCTGCGGAGATGCGCCCTCGGGAGTGGGTACACGTACCCTGTCCGAAGCCATGATGCCGTGCTCGAGGTCGACGATGCCTGCCTTGATACCCGTGCCGCCGATGTCGACGCCGATCGCTTTTGCCATGCTCGATAGCTTAGCGACCGACGTCAGCGCCGATAGGATCGATGACACCACGTGAAGAAGGGGATCGGCCATGTCGAACGGCGATGAGAAGTACTGGTACAACCTGGAGACCGGTCAGGTGGAGTTCGGCATGATCTCCGCATCCGCCGACCGCGTCGGGCCCTTCGACACCGAGGCCGAGGCAGCTCGCGCACCGGAGAAGCTCAAGGAGCGCTCGCGCGCATGGGCCGAGGAGGAAGCGGCCGAGAGCGGCTGGGACGCCGGAATCGGCAAGGGCGCTGAGTGACCGTGGACAAGCAGAGGGATTTCGTCCTCCGGACGATCGAAGAGCGCGGCGTCAAGTTCGTCCGCCTGTGGTTCACCGATGTCATCGGCACGCTCAAGTCCGTCGCGATCGCCCCGGCCGAGGTCGAGGGAGCGTTCGCCGAGGGGATCGGATTCGACGGGTCGGCGATCGAGGGCCTGACGCGCAGCTACGAATCCGATCTGCTCGCGCAGCCCGACCCCACCACTTTCCAGACCCTGCCGTGGCGCGGCGAGATCGACCCCACCGCGCGCATGTTCTGCGACATCACCACGCCCGACGGCCGACCCGCGGTCTCCGACCCCCGGCACGTGCTCAAGCGTACTCTGGCGAAGGCCGCCGACGCGGGCTTCACGTTCTACACGCACCCCGAGATCGAGTTCTACCTGCTGAAGTCCTCGTCGTTCGGTCCCGAGGGGCCGGTTCCGGTCGATTCCGCCGGATACTTCGACAACGTGCCCGGAGGGACGGCGCACGACTTCCGTCGACGCTCGGTGCGGATGCTCGAAGACCTCGGCATCTCGGTCGAGTTCAGCCACCACGAGGGCGGGCCCGGTCAGAACGAGATCGACCTGCGCTATGCGGACGCTCTGACCATGGCCGACAACGTCATGACCTTCCGCACGGTGATCAAAGAGGTCGCCATCGAGCAGGGCGTCTACGCGACGTTCATGCCGAAGCCCCTCAGCGGCCACCCGGGAAGCGGGATGCACACGCACATGTCGCTCTTCGAGGGCGAGCGCAACGCGTTCTACGAAGAGGGCGCCAAGTACCAGCTCTCCAAGACCGGTCGCCACTTCATCGCCGGGCTCCTGCGGCACGCGAACGAGATCTCGGCAGTCACGAACCAATTCGTGAACTCGTACAAGCGGCTCTGGGGCGGCGACGAGGCCCCGAGCTTCGTGACCTGGGGGCACAACAACCGTTCCGCGCTCGTGCGCGTGCCGATGTACAAGCCGAACAAGGGCGGGTCCTCGCGCGTCGAGTACCGCGCTCTCGACTCCGCTGCGAACCCTTATCTCGCCTACGCGCTCATGCTCGCCGCGGGTCTCAAGGGCATCGAGGAGGGCTACGAGCTCCCGCCCGAGGCGGAAGACAACGTGTGGTCGCTGAGTGACGCGGAACGCCGCGCGCTCGGCTACGCATCGCTCCCGGCCAGCCTCGATCACGCGCTCGAGTACATGGAGACGTCCGAACTCGTCGCCGAGACTCTGGGCGAGTCGGTCTTCAACTACGTGCTGCTCAACAAGCGCAAGGAGTGGGAGGCCTACCGCGGCCAGGTCACGCCGCTCGAGCTGAAGAACAACCTCGAGCTCCTCTGACCTGCCGGCATGGCTCGCTCAGACGAATCGGTCTCGCTCTCGGCACTCGCCAGGCTCGGGTTCGCCGGGCTGAGCGAGGCCGCCGCGAACCTCGCTGAGCTGGCGGCGCTGCTCGGCGTCGACCGCGCGACCCTCCTCGACGGAGCGGTGGCGGCCGACCCAGACGCAGCCGTGGACGGGCTGCTGCGCGTTGCTCGTCGCGATGCGCAGCCTGTCGCGACCCTCTTCGGAGATGCCGAAGCCCGCCGCAGCGCGTGGCGGGTGTTCGGCGCCTCGAGCGGGATCGCGGACTTCTTCCTGCGGCACCCGGGAGAGATCTCGGTGCTCGCAGAGCCGATCATAGCGCTTCCCACCGCCGACGAGCTGAGGCTCCGGCTGCTCGACGCCGTCGGGGCGCACGAAGGCTTCGCCGCGACCGGCGATGATGCGGCCGTGGTCGCGCTGCGGGTCGCCTATCGCCGGAGTCTCGCCGCGATCGCGGCGTTCGACCTCGCCGCACACAATCCCGTGATGGTGCTGCCCGACGTCGCTGCGGCTCTCGCCGACATCGCGGGCGCCGCGCTCGAGGCATCGCTCGCGGTCGCGAGAACGAAGGCGGCAGACACGCTGCCCCGCGAGCAGGTGGCAGCCACCCAGCTCGCGGTGATCGGCATGGGCAAGGCGGGCGCGCGCGAACTGAACTACGTCAGCGACGTCGACGTGATCTTCGTCGGCGGAACGAGCGATGAGGAGATCGTCGAGGAGTCGCGGGCGATCGACATCGCGACTCGACTCGCGCGCGAGACCATGCGCGGTCTGAGCGGCATCGAGGTCGAGCCCCCGCTCTGGGAGGTGGATGCAGCCCTGCGTCCTGAGGGCAAGCAGGGAGCGCTCGTCCGGTCGCTGTCCTCGCATCTCGCCTACTACGACCGTTGGGCCAAGAGCTGGGAGTTCCAGGCCCTGCTCAAGGCGCGACCCCTCGCGGGTGATCCGGTCCTCGGTGCCGAGTACATCGCGGCCGTGCAGCCGAAGGTGTTCTCCAGCGCAGCCCGTGAGAACTTCGTCGACAGTGTGCAGCGGATGCGCGAGCGGGTGATGGAGTACATCGACCCCGCCGACGCTCCGTACCAGCTGAAGCTCGGTTCGGGAGGGCTCCGAGACATCGAGTTCACGGTGCAGCTGCTGCAGCTCGTGCACGGGCTCACCGACTCGCGACTGCGCACGCGAGGGACGTTGGAGACCCTCGACGCGCTCGTCGACGGCGGATACATCGGCCGTGCAGAGGCGGGAACCTTCGCCGACGACTACTGCATCCTCCGGGTCATGGAGCACCGACTGCAGCTTCGAGAGTTGAGTCGCACGCATCTGATGCCGCGGACGCCCGCCGGACTCCGCACCCTGGCCCGCAGCTCGGGACTCGCGGATTCCGGTGAGGCCATCTGGGCGCGGTGGGAGAGCGTGCGCCGTGAAGTGCGCGACATCCACACCAAGCTCTTCTACCGGCCACTGCTGAGCGCGGTCGCGGCTCTGCCCGAGGAGGAGCGCACGCTCTCGACCGCGCAGGCGCACGATCGCCTCATGGCGATCGGCTTCCGTGATCCCGCGGGAGCGCTGCGGCACATCGGCGCCCTCACCACGGGACTCAGCCGCAAGGCCACGATCCAACGGCATCTGATGCCCGTCATGGTGCGCTGGTTCGCCGACGGCAGCGACCCCGACTATGCGCTGATCGCCTTCCGCCGCATCAGCGAGCGGCTCGGAGACACCCCGTGGTTCCTGCGCATGCTGCGCGACTCCTCGGGGGCTGCCGAGAGCCTCACCCGGCTGCTGTCGTCGTCGCGCTACGTCGGCGAGCTCATGGAGTGGATCCCCGAGTCGGTCGCGTGGCTCGACAGCAGCGACCTGCTGCGGCCGCGCAGCGGCGCTGCGATCGACGAGGAGGCCAGGGCGATCCAGACCCGTCACGAGTCGATCGGGGGCGCGCTGCAGGCCGTGCGTGCCCTGCGGCGGCGGGAGCTGCTGCGCACCGCGATGGGCGGAGTGCTCGACGTGCTGACGATCGAGGAGATCGCACGATCGCTGACCGAGATCACCGAGGCGACGATCCAGGCGGCGTTGCGTGCCGTGCGGCGTGAGATCGTTCCCGACGAGGCGGACGCGATGGACTTCGCCGTGATCGCGATGGGGCGTTTCGGGGGAGCAGAGCTGGGATTCGGCTCCGACGCCGACATCCTCTACGTGTACGACGCGAACGGAGTCGACCCGCAGCGGGCGCAGTCGCTCGCCACACGTATCGTCGCGGGCCTGCGTGAGCACCTCACCGATCATCGGGTGCCGCTCGACCTCGATGCCGACCTGCGTCCGGAAGGGCGCAACGGGCCCGTCGTCCGCACCCTCGACGCGTACGCCGAGTACTACCGCCGCTGGTCGCTGTCGTGGGAGGCCCAGGCGCTTCTTCGCGCGCGAGGAGTCGCCGGCAGTGCCAAACTCATCGCCCGGTTCACCGACCTCGCCGACAGCATCCGCTACCCGGCGACGATCGACCTGCAGGGCACCCGCGAGATCAAACGGATCAAGGCTCGCGTCGAAGGCGAGCGCCTGCCGCAGGGCGTCGACCCCAGGCGGCATCTGAAGTTAGGCCCCGGCACCCTCAGCGATGTGGAGTGGCTCGTGCAGCTGCTGCAGCTGCAGCACGCCCACGACGTGCCGGCGCTGCGCACGACGTCGACGCTCGGCGCCCTCGATGCCGCCGTCGACGCCGGGTTCGTTCCTTCGGACTCCGCTGATCTGCTGCGCGACGCATGGCTGCTCTCGAGCCGCCTGCGATCGGCCATCACCCTGTACACGGGCAAGACCAGCGATATCCTGCCCACGGAGCCGCGCGATCTCGACGCGGTGGGGCGCCTGCTCGGCTATCCCGATCGTTCCGCGAGCGAGCTGGACGACGACTACCTGGGTGTCACGCGACGCGCCCGCAGAGCATTCGAAGACCTGTTCTACGGGTGATCGCCCCCGCATTTCACCGACCGACCCACAAGGAAGCAGCTGACTCATGACGAACGCGAAGATCGGTGTGATCTGGAATCCCTCGAAGCCCGGGGGCGACAAGCTGAAGGCTGCCGTCGACGAGGTCTTCGGCGGCGGCGACACCGATTCGCCGGTGCAGTGGTGGGAGACGACGGTCGACGACCCGGGACGAGGCATGGCCGCTGACGCCGTGGCAGCGGGATGCGAGATCGTGATCGCCGCGGGTGGCGACGGCACTGTTCGTGCTGTCGCAGAGGGGCTCGCAGGCAGCGGAGTCTCTCTCGGCATCGTGCCGCAGGGCACCGGCAATCTGCTCGCCCGCAACCTCGACGTGCCCCTCGGCGACATCCCTGCGGCGCTGCAACGCGTCCGCGACGCAGAACCTCGCGCCATCGACATGGGATGGGTCGAGCGTGACGGCGAGGAGCACGCCTTCGTGGTCATGGTCGGGTTCGGGATCGATGCGCAGATGCTCGTCGAGACCGACGAGGACCTGAAGAACCGAGCGGGCTGGATCGCCTACGTCGAGGCGATGGGCCGAGCGCTCGCGGGCACGCAGATGACCGACATCACTCTCACGCTCGACGACGGAGAGCCGCAGGGGCTTCGCGGTCACACCATGCTGATCGGCAACTGCGGGATGCTGCAGGGCGGCATCCGTCTGCTTCCGGATGCTGTCATCGATGACGGTCAGCTCGACATGCTGCTCGTGAGCGCCGACGGTCCGCTGCAGTGGCTCGACACGGTCCGTTCCTTCATCTGGGAGAACGGGATCCGCCGTGCTTTCGGTGCCGTCGATCAGGCCGTGAGCACCGACTCGACGACGCATGTCGCCGCCGAACGCATCACGGTGACGCTCGCGTCGCCGCAGGTCTTCGAGATCGACGGTGAAGAGGTCGGCGAGGTCACGACGTTCTCGGTGCGAGTTCAGGCGGGCGCGCTCACCGTCCGCTGAGGGCGCTCACCGTTCGCTGAGCGTGCCCGGCGGCACGACCTTGCTGTCCTGAGTGGGGAAGACGACCTTCTGCACGATGATGATGATGCTCGCCGCGACCGGAATGGCGACGAGTGCACCGAGGATGCCTCCGAGCGCACCTCCGGCGACCGCTGCGATCACCACCAGGGCGCCGGGCACGGCGACGGCCTTGTTCATGATCCTCGGTGACAGCACGTACGCCTCGATCTGCATGTAGACGAGGTAGTAGCCGAAGGCGATCAGCGCCGTCACCGGGCTGACGATGAGGCAGATGAGCGCGTTGATGATCGAGGCGCTCAGGGTTCCGACGAGCGGGATCAACGATCCGATGAACGCGATCAGGGCGAGCAGGGCAGGCACCGGCGCTCCGATGATGCTCAGCACGATGAGGCTGAGTACGCCGTTGATGAGCGCGAGGCTGGCCTGACCCATGACGTAGCGGCCGACCGCGCCCGAGACGTCCTCCAGCAGGCCGCGGAACGTGTCGCGCTGATAGGCGGGCACGAAGCGTGCTGCGACGCCCTTGATGCTGCGCAGCGAGGCCATGAAGTAGAGGGTCAGGATGAGCACGATCGTCACACCCGTGAATCCACCCGCGATGCCTGCTCCGACGGCGAAGACACCGCCGCCGATGTCGGCGAGGTTGCCCGGATCCTGCAGGAACGACAGGATGCCGTTCGCGGCGTCCTCGAACGTCGACCCGAACTGGTCGTTGAGATCCTGGAACCAGGCCGACGCCATGATGTCCTTGATCATCTGCGGCCCGTCTTCGATCAGATTCGAGATCTGCTCGACCAGGATCGGCACGATGGCGAGGATGATGCCTGCGAAAGCGAGGACCACGGCGGACACGACGATGGTGACGGCGGCGGGGCGGGGGAGCTTGCGTTCGATGAAGCTCACGACGGGGTCGAGGCCGAGTGAGAGGAAGATCGCGACGCCGATGTAGACGAGCACCGTCGCGAGCTGATTGACGATTCCGCCGAGCACCAGGGCCACCAGGACGCCGAGCGCCCCGAGCAGTCCGAACATGAACGGATTGATGCGGGCGATGGCCGCGGCGGCGGTCTTGGGCTGCGCCGGGGGAGTCTCCGAGGTGAAGACCCTCTTCGACTGCGGCTTGTCGTGCTTGCGGCGCATTGCGGCCCCCACTGTGTTCGATCGGACCCCTCAGTTGACCAGTCGTGCAGAGGGAATGCAAGCGCGACACGGGCGCGATCCGGCGGCAGTTTCTCCCGGTGTCCGTGGCCCGTGCCATGGTTCGTCCATGGACACGCTCATCCTCCGGCCCTGGTCCGCCGACGACCTCGATCTGCTTCGAGTGGCCAACACCGCCGAGATGACGGCGCACCTCAACGGAAGCGAGACCGAGCAGCAGCTGATCGAGCGAAATCAGAGGTATCTGCGGCTCTGGGGCGAGGGCTCAGCGCGGATGTTCGTCATCGAGGGCGACGAACGACGCTCGCTCGGCTCGATCGGCTACTGGAAGACGGACTGGCGCGATGAGCCGGCGTGGGAGGCCGGCTGGTTCGTGGTACCCGATGCCCAGCGCCGCGGTGTCGCGGGGCGGGCACTCCGGATGCTGATCGACGACGTCCGTGTTCACCGCGATGGGCGACGCCACCTCACAGCGTTCCCGTCCGTGACGAATCCGGGCTCGAATGCCCTCTGCCGTCGTACCGGATTCGAGATGGTGGGATCGATCACCGACACGTTCCGCGGCGCTGAGCTGACCATGAACGAGTGGGTGTTCGACCTCGAGGCGCCCCGGTATGGTGAAGCGTCGAAGACGACCTAGCGGGAGGCCACCCATGACACGGATGTCGAGCGTCGCAGCATGGACGGCGGCCATCGGACTGCTGCTCGCGGGTGTCATGGGATTCTTCACGACCCACGCCACCTGGTCTGTGTGCTCGGGGGATCAGACGACTGAGCGGTGTCTTCGCACGATGGACCAGCCGGGACACCTCGCCTCGCTCCAGGTGCTCTGGATCGCCGCGCTGGCTCTGTGCATTCTCGCGCTCATCGCCGCGCGAGGCCGAGCGGCCCGCGTGTCGGCGGCCGTCGCGGGGGTTCTCGTGCTCGTCATGAACTACCCGACGGAGTACATCCTGTGGCTCGGTTTCGCGGGCGGCCACTGGGATGTGGCGCCGGGCACGGGCTACACGCAATCGCTCGCATTCGCTCTGGCCGGTGTCCTCGCCGCTGCCGCCGCGGTTCTCTCGACACGGGCTGGTGCCGCACGAGTCGCCGACGGCGCTGTGCCGCGCGAGCTCGTCGGCTGACGACCGAGCCCCGGCCCGCCTGGTCCTCACGAAGGAGAAGCCAGGCAGAGCCGGGGCTCGGAGTGTTCGACGCTTAGACGCCGTAGTACAGCTCGAACTCGAACGGGTGCGGGCGCTGTGCCATCGGCAGGATCTCGTTCTCGTACTTGTACGAGATCCAGGTCTCGATGAGCTCTTCGGTGAAGACGCCGCCCTCGAGCAGGAACGCATGGTCGTCACGAAGTGCGTCGAGCGAGTCCAGCAGCGAGTTCGGCACCTGCGGGATGTTCTTGGCTTCCTCGGGCGGCAGCTCGTACAGGTCCTTGTCGACCGGCTCGTGCGGCTCGATGCGGTTCTTGATGCCGTCGAGGCCGGCCATGAGCTGCGCGGCGAACGCGAGGTACGGGTTGCCCGAGGCATCCGGCGCGCGGAACTCGATGCGCTTGGCCTTGGGGTTGGAGCCCGTGATCGGGATGCGGATCGCGGCGGAGCGGTTACCGGCGGAGTAGACCAGGTTGACCGGTGCCTCGAAGCCCTTGACCAGACGGTGGTAGCTGTTCAGCGTCGGGTTGGTGAAGGCCAGCAGCGCCGGTGCGTGAGCCAGGATTCCACCGATGTACCAGCGCGCGATGTCGCTGAGCTGGCCGTAGCCGGCCTCATCGTAGAACAGCGGCTTGCCGTCGCTCCACAGGGACTGGTGCGTGTGCATGCCCGAACCGTTGTCGCCGTACAGCGGCTTCGGCATGAAGGTCGCGGTCTTGCCCCACAGATCTGCGGTGTTCTTGACGATGTACTTGAACTTCAGGATGTCGTCGGCCGCGTGAACCATCGTGTCGAAGCGGTAGTTGATCTCCTGCTGACCGGCGGTGCCCACCTCGTGGTGCGAGCGCTCGAGGATGAATCCGGCATCGATGAGCTTGAGCGTGATGTCGTCACGCAGGTCGGCCGTCTTGTCGACGGGGGAGACGGGGAAGTAGCCGCCCTTGTACGGGGTCTTGTTGCCGAGGTTTCCGCCCTCTTCCTCGCGACCCGTGTTCCACGCGGCCTCTTCGGAATCGACCTTGTAGAAGCTCTCGCCCGCGGTGACCGAGTAGCGGACCTCGTCGAAGATGTAGAACTCCGCCTCGGGTGCGAAGAAAGCGGTGTCGGCGATACCGGTGGACGCGAGGTACTTCTCGGCGTTCTTGGCGACCTGGCGCGGGTCCTTCGAGTAGATCTCGCCGGTGCGCGGGTTGTAGATGTCGAAGATCATGACCAGCGTGCTGGCCTCGCGGAACGGGTCGATGTACGCCGTCGTGACATCCGGGATGAGCTGCATGTCGGACTCGTGGATGCTCGCGAACCCGCGGATCGAGGAGCCGTCGAAGAGCTGGCCGTCGGTGAAGAAGTCCTCGTCGACGGTGGAGGCGGGGATGTTGAAGTGCTGCTGAACACCAGGAAGATCGGTGAATCGGATGTCAAGGAACTTGACGTCGTTCTCCTTGATGTAGGCGAGCACCTCGGACGAATCTTTGAACATGTACGACTCCTGGATTGCGGATCGATGGCTTCACGGCCATTGTGCACAGTACGTGCAGGGCGTTACCCCACGGTATCGACTTTGTTTCGGGGATGTTACGCGCCGGTAGGCTTATGACGTGACGGATGCCGCGAATACGTACCCCGGAGAACGACTCGGAATGCCGGAGGCGGGACCCGGAAGCATCGCCCGCCCCGGGCGCCGGATCGGCGCACTCCTGATCGATTACGCCGCCGCGACGATCATCGCGACGGGCTTCCTGGGCTTCGATCAGTTCGCCTTGCCCTCCGAAGCGGGACTGACTCAGTTCGCCCCGCTGGCCGTCTTCGCGCTGCTGCAGATCCTCTTCATCCCCACCGCAGGCGGCAGTCCGGGGCACCGGATCCTCGGCATGCGCGTCGTCCGGTTCTCGGGCGGATGGGTGGGCGTCTGGCGTCCGATCGTCAGGACGCTCCTGATCATCGTCGTGATCCCGGCCGTCATCTGGGATGCCGATCAGCGCGGACTCCATGACAAGGCGTCAGGACTGGTCCTCATCCGCGCCTGAGCGGACTCAGTCCTTGCCGCGATTGCGGCGACGGGCTTCCCGCGGCGCCCGTCCGCCCACGAACGAGCGAGCGGGGTCCACGACGTACCCCTGACGCAGGGCCTCGCGCCCGATCAGCATCCGGAATCCCATCTCGTCCCGGTTGCTCAGAGTCACCTCGGCGAGCACCTCGCGGTCGTAGAGGCGGATGAGCAGCTCGACGACGTAACGGCGCTGCGCGTGGCCGGAGGAACTGCGCACATCGCGTTGATCGTGCACTGGAGACTCGACGATGACGGCGTCTTCTTGACTGTCTTGCCAGGGTTTGACCTGGAACCTCACCCACGACGCGCCGTCGCGTTCGAATTCGTGGATATCGAATGCATGCAGTGAAGAGGTGCGCGCTCCCGTGTCGATCTTGGCTTTGATCCAGTCGACGCCGAGATCGGGCAGGCTCACCCATTCGCGCCACCCGATAAGAGTGTTTGAATGGGATGACTTGCTCACCCGACCATCCTGGCAGGAAATCCCCGTGAAGATCGCAGTGCTCTCCCGTGCGCCGCAGGCGTACTCCACCCAACGACTGCGTGCGGCTGCGCTGCAGCGCGGCCATAACGTCAAGGTGCTCAATACGCTGCGATTCGCGATCGACCTCACCGCCGACGAACCCGATCTGCACTATCGCGGACGTCAGCTCAGCGACTACGACGCGATCCTGCCTCGTATCGGCAACTCGATCACCTACTTCGGCACGGCGGTGGTGCGTCAGTTCGAGCAGATGGACGTGTACACGCCCAACACCGCGAACGGCATCTCCAGCGCGCGCGACAAGCTGCGGGCGAATCAGATCCTCTCGCGTCACAACATCGCGATGCCCCCGACGGCGTTCGTCCGCAACCGCGCCGATGTGCGCCCGGCGATCGAGCGCGTCGGCGGTGCGCCGGTGGTCATCAAGCTGCTCGAGGGGACGCAGGGGATCGGCGTGATCCTCGCTCCGCAGGTCAAGGTCGCCGAGGCGATCATCGAGACGCTGCATTCGACGAAGCAGAACGTGCTGATCCAGAAGTTCATCTCCGAGAGTCGGGGGCGCGACATCCGCGCGCTCGTCGTCGGCGACCGGGTGGTCGCCGCCATGCGGCGTTCCGCGGCCGGTGATGAGTTCCGCTCGAACGTGCACCGCGGAGGCTCGGTCGAGGCGATCGAGCTCGACCCCGTGTACGAGCGCGCGGCTGTGCGCTCCGCGCAGATCATGGGCCTGCGCGTGGCGGGTGTCGACATGCTCGAGGGAGAAGATGGCCCGCTCGTGATGGAGGTCAACTCGTCGCCCGGACTGCAGGGCATCGAGACCGCGACGAAGCTCGATGTGGCGGGCGCGATCATCGACTACATCGCGGGGCAGGTCGCCTTCCCCGAGATCGACGTGCGGCAGCGCCTCACCGTCTCGACAGGCTATGGCGTCGCCGAGCTCATGGTGCACGGGGCTGTCGACCTCGTCGGTAAGACGCTCGGCGAGGCGGGCCTCTGGGAGCGTGACATCACGGTGCTGACACTGCACCGCGGCGTCTCGGTGATTCCCAATCCGCGCAAGCACGTCGTGCTCGAGGCAGACGACCGGCTGTTCTGCTTCGGCAAGCTCGACGAGATGCGCTCCATGATCCCCGAGCGTCGCCGCCGCCGCGCCAAGGTGCGAAGGCTCCCGCGTCAGCCCCTCTCGGAGTGAACGACGAAGCGCGGCCGCCCTCCGAAGAGAGCGGCCGCGCTTCGCGTATGCGGGTGGGAACGATCAGCGCGGACGCTGAGCGCGGACCTTGGTCGGGTCGATGCCCTTCGGGATGGGAAGGGAGGAGATCGACTGGGACACGGATTCGATGCGACGGATCACGGCGGCCATGGTCGCCTTGTCGATCACCTTCGGAAGCTTCTTGATCGTCTTGGCGAGGTCGGCGATCGCGACCTCGTCTTCGCCGTGTCCGACGTAGAGCACGGTGACCGGGACACCGTGGGCGACGCGCGCGGCCTTGCTGCGCTCATCGTTGACCAGACGGGTCAGTCGGCCGCGGGAACCCTCACCGACCACGACCACGCCGCCGCGCCCGACGGTGCGGTAGACGGCATCCTGGGTCTTGGGGTTGATCCCGACGGGCGTCTCCGACGCCGACCAGCTGCGGCCCAGGCTGGTGCTGAGCACGTGACCCGTCGCTCCGGGCATTCCGTCGATCTTCTGGTACATCGCGGAGGTCGACATGCGCGTCATCAGGAACATCGCTCCGAGCACGCCGAGCATGAGACCCGAGATGCCCCACAGGATCAGTGTCCACACCTGGAACGGCGGAATGAGGTATCCGACGATGAGGCCGAGGAGCACGCCGATCACCAGCAGGGCGATCTGGGCCCAGGGAAGCCAGGGGTACACCTCGCGGGTGAACCTGAAGAGGGACTTGATCTGGGAGAAGAACCCAGGACGCTTCTCGGGTGCGGGCGTGCGGTTTGCCATGTGTCTAAGGATACCGATTGCCCGACGGCTTCATGACGCCGTTCGCGTGAGGCGGATTCGGTCGGAGCACTCCTGCTGCACGGTGGACAGGCGGCCGGCGATCCGCGCACATCACGCACCACCGGCGGTCCGGCACGGCGCCGACGCGGTGAGATGGGCTCATGAACAGCGCGGATGCTCGTCACGAATCGGTCGTGCTCGTGCCGGGGGCCCACAGGGTGATCCGGATTCTCGATGTGGACGAAGGTCCCTTCGCGGGTGTGCTCGTGAGCGATCGAGAGTCCGTCGCGGTGATGACCGACGCCGACGCGCTCGGCGGGTGGGCGGGATGGGCGCACGCGGGCGACGAGCATGTCGCCGCTCCCGTCGACGTGGTGCGGCGCCGTGACGGTCATGATGTGCTCCTGCCGTGGTGCACCGAGCGGATCGCGGTCTTTCTCGGTCGTCGCGAGGCAGTCGCGGAGCCGCTGTCTGCGGGCGAGGTGACCACTCTGGTGGGGAGCCTCCTCCGGGGCCTCGACGAGCTGAGGCATTCGCCCACAGGCACAGAGACGGGTGAGTGGTGGCTGTCTGACCAGGGGCGCCCGCTGTTCGTGATCGGTGCGGGAGACGATGCGCGGCTGAGCGCAGCGCGGCTCGTGGAGGCGCTGCACCGAACGATCGTCGACCGCATGCTGGCGCGCCTGCTCGCGGGGATCCGAGACGGGCTCAGGAAAGACACCGAGCGCCCCGGCGCTCCACAGCGACAGCTGCATCTGTGGGAATCGGAGCTCCTCGCGATCGCCTCACCGCGGCCGTTGCGACGCGACTCTCATGCGCCTGAGCGCGTGCGCGACATCGAGATGGTGCGAAGCCTTCGGACAGAGCCGTTCGAGTCCCGGCGGAACGCGCGCGCCGCCGCGCGAGGCGCGCAGATGCACGATCGATGGTCCCTGCGCCGCGGGATCCTCGTGAGTGCGATCTCGTCGCTGCAGGGCGCGAGCAGGGCCGGAGCTCAACGGTTGCGCGGTACCGGACCAGCGGCGCGTGGGGTCGGGAGCGGACGACGTGACCGCACCGCCCAGCCGACGCGGGCCGATCCTGAGCGTGAGGGCGCGGTGGGGGCGTCCTCACGCTCAGGGCGTCGGTTCGTCGTCGCCGCGGGGGTGGCGGCGCTGGTCCTGGCGGGCGGTCTTCTCTGGCCCGGGGGAGCCACGGGGGAAGCGCCGTCCGCCGACGGTTCGGCCGCGGTCCCTGACACGACGATCGCGACGAACGCCGAAGGCTCCGACAGTGAGGGAGGCGCGACGGCGCCCTCGCCCGCGCCGAGTGGACGCCAGGACGACATAGCGCGTCAGACCACTCCGGGTGCCCCGCCCGAGAAGCCCGCGAACGACGATCCTGTGCAGGCTGCGTCGCGTCTCACATCATCGATGCGTGACTGTGCGGAGTCGGGGGACGAGGTGTGCCCCGGTGCGCTTGCTCCGGGATCCACCGCCGTGCACGACCTGGTGTCCACGGGAGCGATCGATGCGATCGACGCACGGGCGGAGTTCTCACTCGTCGACGCGTACGGCGACGTCGCTGTGGTGCGGGTCGCACCCGCTGAGGATGCCGATGGCGAAGCGCCTACGGGAGAAGAGCGATTGCTCGTGCTTGTCAGGACAGACGAAGAATGGCTGGTCCGCGACGCCTACGACGTCGCGGACCAGCCATCATGAGTCGGTGCTCAGGCTCCGAGCTGAGCGGCGAACTGTGCCGACTCGAGGCGTGCCTTGACTGCGCCGAGGAAGCGCGCAGCATCCGCTCCGTCGATGATGCGGTGGTCGTACGACAGCGCGAGGTAGACGTACGAGCGCACGGCGATCGCGTCGGCGCCGCCGACCTTCACGAGACCGGGACGCTTGACGACTGTTCCGGTGCCGAGGATCGCGGACTGGGGCAGGAACACGACAGGCGTGTCGAAAAGAGCGCCACGCGAACCGGTGTTGGTCAGCGTGAACGTGCCCCCGGCGAGCTCATCGGGCTTCAGCTTGTTGTCCCGCGTACGCGCTGCGAGATCTGCGATCTCGTGCGCGATCTCGGCGATGTTCTTCGACGCGGCGTCACGCAGCACCGGAGTGAGCAGGCCCCGCTCGGTGTCGACGGCGATCGACACGTTCTCGGACTCCGGGTAGACGATGTTCTCTCCGTCGACCGTGGCGTTCACGATCGGGAAGGCGCGCAGCGCCTCAGCAGCGGCCAGGGCGAAGAACGGCAGGAACGACAGCTTGTCGCCGGTCTTCTCGAGGAACGAGCCCTTGACACTGTCGCGGTACTCCGCGAGAGCCGTGACGTCGACCTCGACCACGGTGGTGAGCTGAGCGGTCTGCTGCATGGACTCGACCGCGCGCTTGGCGAGAACCTTGCGCAGACGCGACATCGGCTGCGTGGTGCCACGCAGCGGCGAGACCTCGAGCGGCGCAGGGGCAGCCGGCGCAGCAGCAGCGGCGGCGGGTGCCGACGAGGCGCTCTCGGCAGCCTTCAGGACGTCCTCCTTGCGGATGCGTCCTCCCACACCGGTGCCGGTGACGCTGGCGAGGTCGACGCCCTGCTGCGAAGCGAGACGCCGCACGAGCGGGGTCACGTAGAGGTTGTCGTTCTCGGTCGGCAGGTTGAGCTTCGCGGCCGGAGCAGACGCCTCGGACGCGGAAGCCGACGCGGCCGCGGGGGCGGGCTCCGACGGCGCGGCAGCAGGGGCGGGAGCCACAGGTGCGGCCGCAGCCTCGGCGGCAGGAGCCTGGGTGACAGGAGCCTCAGCGGCGGGAGCTGCGGGAGCCTGAGCAGGCGACGCGGGAGTCTCGGTGGGAGCCTCAGCCGCGGGAGCCTCGGCGGCGGGTGCGGCAGCGGGAGCGGATCCTGAACCCACGCGAGCGAGCACGGCGCCGACGGCGACGGTCTCGTCTTCCGCGGCGAGGATCTCCTGCAGGACACCGGCGACGGGCGAGGGGATCTCGGTGTCGACCTTGTCGGTCGAGATCTCGAGCAGTGCCTCGTCGACCTCGACGGTGTCTCCGATCTGCTTCAGCCAGCGCGTGACGGTTCCTTCCGTCACGCTCTCGCCCAGCTCGGGGAGGACGATGTCCTTCGCGTCGCCGGCGGGAGCGGCCTGCGGGGCCTCGCTGGCGGGAGCTTCTGCGGCCGCGGGAGCCCCGGACTCTGCCGGAGCCTCCTGCTGCTCAGCCGGAGCCGCCTGCTGCTCAGCCGGAGCCTCAGCGGGGGCATCTGCGGCGGGAGCCGGGTCGCTGCCGTCGCCGATGCGTGCGAGGAGCGCTCCGACCTCGACGGTCTCGTCTTCGGCGACCAGGATCTCCTCGATCACACCGCTGACGGGGGAGGGGATCTCGGTGTCGACCTTGTCGGTCGAGATCTCGAGCAGGCCCTCATCCGCCTGAACGGTGTCTCCCACCTGCTTGAGCCAGCGGGTGACCGTACCCTCTGTGACGCTCTCGCCGAGCGGAGGGAGGACGACGGATGTGCTCATGACTGAGTCTCCTTCAAGAAGTTAAATGACGCGTGACTAGCTTAGTGAACTGCGCACCGGTTGGTGTTCAGAGGGTGTGGAGCGGCTTTCCTGCCAGCGCGAGGAACGCTTCACCGAGCGCCTCGCTCTGTGTCGGGTGCGCATGGATCAGTGGTGCGATGTCTTCCGGATGGGCCTCCCACGCGACGGCCAGCTGGCCTTCGGTGATGAGTTCGCCCACGCGATCGCCCAGCATGTGGACGCCGATGACGGGGCCGTCTGCGAGCCGCACGACCTTCACGAGACCGCTCGTGCCGATGATCTCGCTCTTGCCGTTGCCGGCGAGGTTGTACTCATAGGAGACGACCGCGGCCGCGCCGTGTTCGGCGATGGCGGCTTCCTCGGTCACGCCGACCGAGGCGACCTCGGGGCTGGAGTAGGTGACCTTGGGGATCTGCACGTCGGGGATGTTGGCGGGCGACAGGCCGCTGATCCGCTCGGCGACGGCGATGCCCTGTTGGAACCCTCGGTGGGCGAGCTGCAGGCCCGGAGTGATGTCGCCGACGGCCCACACGCCCGGTGCGCTCGTGCGGAGATCCTGATCGACCGTGACGAAGCCGCGGTCCAGCGCGACGCCCGCCTCCTCATAGCCGAGGTCGGCGGTCACCGGCCCGCGCCCGACCGCGACGAGCAGGTAGTCCGCAGTGAACTCCTTGCCGTCCTCGAGCGTCACCGTGACAGCGGTGTCGTCCTGTGTCGCGGTCTGGAACCGCACTCCGAGCGAGTACTGGATGCCGCGTCGACGGAAGGCGCGCTCGAGTCCCTTGCTCATGGCGATGTCTTCATTGGGGACCAGATGCGGCAGAGCCTCGATGATCGTGACTTCGGCGCCGAAAGAACGCCAGACGCTCGCGAACTCGACGCCGATGACTCCGCCGCCGAGGATGATCACACGCTCCGGGATCACATCGAGAGCGAGCGCGTGTTCGCTCGTCAGGATGCGCCCGCCGATCTCGAGCCCGGGAAGTGTGCGGCTGTACGAGCCGGTCGCGAGGATGACGTCCGTCCCGACGTAGACGTCGTCTCCGACGCTGACGGAGTGGTCGGGATTGAGGCGGCCCGCGCCGGCGACGGTAGTGATCCCGCGTGCCTTGACGAGACCCTCGAGGCCCTTGAACTTCTTGGCGACGATGCCCTCGCGATAGGCGCGCACCCCTGCCGGATCGATGTTGTCGAGGGTGGCCGAGATGCCGACATGAGCGGCGTCCCGCACGTGCTCGGCCACCTCGGCCGCGTGCAGGAGCGCCTTGGTGGGGATGCAGCCGCGGTGCAGGCAGGTGCCCCCGACCTTGTCCTTCTCGACGAGAACGACGGACTTGCCGAGTTCTCGTGCACGCAGAGCGGCCGCGTAGCCGCCGCTGCCGCCCCCCAGGACGACGATGTCGAAGGTGTGCGTGGTCATGGTCATGCCTCCTGATGGGATGCGGCGGCGAACGCGATGATCGATCGGACCATCGCTCCTGTGGGGCCCTTGTCCGTGAAGCCGTACGGTGCGCCGTTGTGCTCGGCGGAACCCGCGATGTCGAGGTGGACCCAGGGGATTCGCGGCGCGTCCTGCTCGTCCGAGACCCGGCCGACGAAACGCCTCAGGAAGAGCCCCGCGTACGACGCTCCGCCCATGCGATCGCTCATGTTGGCGTTCTGCATGTCGGCGATCGGGGAGTCGAGGGAGTCCTCCATGTGGTCGGGCAGAGGCATGTGCCATGCGAGTTCGTCTGCGGCATCCGCCGCCGCCAGGAACTCCGCCACCGAGCGATCGTCGCCGAAGACGCCCGTGTGACGGTGTCCGAGCGCCATGACGATCGCGCCGGTGAGGGTCGCGACGTCGATGATCACGTCCGGATTCTCGCGGCTGGCGGCGACCAGGCCATCGGCCATGACGAGTCTTCCTTCGGCGTCGGTGTTCGGGACCTCGACGGTGGTGCCGTCGAGCATCCTGATCACGTCACCCGGGCGCAGTGCCCGGCCCGAGGGCATGTTGTCGGTGATGCAGAGCCATGCGGTCACGCGCACGGGGAGCTCGAGAGCGGCGATCGCGCGCAGCGCAGCCACGCTGGTCGCGGCACCGGCCATGTCGAACTTCATGCCCACCATCGACGCCGCCGGCTTGAGCGACAGGCCCCCGGTGTCGAACGTGATGCCCTTGCCCACCAGGGCGATGTGGCGGGTGGCGTTCTCGGGTGCGTAGTCGAGTCGCACGAGTCTCGGCGGGCGGTCAGAGCCCTGCGCCACCCCGAGGATCCCCCCGAAACCCTGCGCCGCGAGCGCGTCCTCGTCGAGGATCTCGACCGTGACCCCGAGGCCGTCGACGCTGTCCGCCGCGCTCTGCGCGAGCTGCGCAGGGCTCTGCCACTCGGCCGGAACGAACACGAGGTCCTTGACGAGCGCGACCGCTTCTCCGACGGCGATCGCGGTGGCCTGCGCCGACTCGTCGAGCTCGGTGTGCAGGATCACCGCGGTGGCGCGGGTCTTGCCGGCGTCTCGTCGGTATCCGTCGAATCGGTAGCCGCCGAGCACGGCGCCCTCGGCTGCCGCGTGCGCGAACTCCTCGAGTCCCGGGACGAAGCCCACTGAGACGGTCGCGAACCCGGTCAGGCTGCGCAACGCCGTGCCGACGGCGTTGCGCACGGCCCGGGCGTCGGGTGCGCGTCCGACGCCGACCACGGCGAGCGGAAGGTCCGTGACATCGGGCGCGTAGACGCGGGTGAAGGCCGACGCGGAGCCCGTGAAGCCGATGGCGCTCAACGACGCGGCGAGTCCCGGATGATCGGACAGAGACTCCGAGGACTCCGAGATGTCGGGGATGACGAGCACTGCGGCGTCTGCAGCGCTTCCGGGGAACAGATCTGAGGTGCGCGAGAGCGCGGGAAGCGTCATGCCTCCATCCTACGGATCGTCACCGGTCGGGTCGTGGAGCGGAGTGTTCGCTCTCAGCATGACGCCCGCTGCCCTCCCATCGGAACGTGCTCGTAGCATGGAGACATGCCCTTCTCCGGTGAGATCCTCGAACGTGTCGCGAATGCGCCGGCGGTGCCGCGTGGGTTGCCCCTCGTGCTGCTCCTGACCGGCTTCACGGACGCCGGCAACGCCGTCTCGGGCCTCATTGAGCACCTGCGTGAGACGGCATCGCCGGAGCCGATCGCGATCTTCGACAACGACGTGCTGCTCGACTACCGTGCGCGGCGCCCCGTGATCTCCTTCGATCAGGACCACCTCACCGAGTTCCGTCCGAGCCGACTCGAGCTCTCGCTCGCGACGGATGCTCTGGGCCAGAAGTTCCTGCTGCTGGCGGGGTACGAGCCCGACTTCGCGTGGAACGCGTTCGCGCGAACGGTGCTCGATCTCGCCGACGAGTTCGAGGTGTCCGGCCTCAACTGGGTGCATTCGATCGCGATGCCGGTACCGCACACCCGGCCCATCGGAACCACCGTGAGCGGAAATCGCCGGGAGCTCACCGTGGCCCATTCGGTGTGGCGCCCTCGCACCCAAGTGCCTGCGACGGCGGGCCATCTGCTCGAGTTCCGCTTCGCCGAGCGAGGGGACCGCGTGGTCGGTTTCGTGCTGCTCGTGCCGCACTACCTCGCCGAGACCGAGAACCCGGACGCCGTGATCGCCGCCGCCGAGCGCCTCATGGCGGCCACCGGTCTGGTGCTCATGCTCGACGAGGTGCGCGAGAGCCGTGAGGCGTACGTCACGCGTGTCGACGAGCAGGTGATCGGCAACGACGAGCTGCAGCAGATGGTCCAGGGGCTCGAGCGTCGTTACGACGCCTACATGGCGGGGCGCGACCCCGAGGACGGCTCGTACGACGAAGGCGGATTCAGCGAGCGCGATCTCCCGAGCGCCGATGAACTCGCGGCAGAGCTCGAGAGGTATCTCGCGTCGCGCCCGAGCGGCGACGAGGACAAGCCCGGCCGCGGCTGAGTGCACGGCGGACCCACGGGGCGTCGCACAGACGAACTCGAGGGTAATGCGCCCGCATCCCCTCACGTGTGCGATACTAGGACTCTGACCCGTTGTCAATCGATCTTTCCGGAGATCCGACTTGACAAGGGTCTTACTAGTGTCCGAAATGTCCCGGGGTCGCCAGCGGCCCCGTGAAAGGCGAAACGTGACTCCTGCCACGACAAAGAACACCCGGACGAAGAAGACCGCTGAAGCTCCGGAGGGCGAGGCGAAGGTCGAGGAGATGGCTGAGAAGCCGGCCCCCAAGACCGCCGCGCAGCGTGCCGCTGCCAAGCGTGCGCCCGCGAAGAAGAAGAAGTCGGACGACATCGTCGAAGATGACGAGACTCCCGTCGCCGAGACGGCTGAGGACGAGGACGAGGACTCCAAGCCCAAGTTCACCGAGCCCCTGCCCACCGGCGCCATCGTCATCTCGTCGAACGACGATGAAGATGTGCCGGTCTACTCGACCCAGATCACCGGCGCCACGGCCGACCCGGTCAAGGACTACCTGAAGCAGATCGGAAAGGTCGCGCTTCTGAACGCGGCCGAAGAGGTCGAGCTGGCGATGCGTATCGAGGCGGGCCTCTTCGCCGAGGAGAAGCTCTCGGCGATGACGGCTGCCGAGAAGACGAGCCAGCTCGGACTCGACCTGCAGTGGGTCGCCCGCGACGGTCAGCGCGCGAAGAGTCACCTGCTCGGCGCCAACCTGCGTCTGGTCGTCTCGCTCGCGAAGCGCTACACCGGCCGCGGCATGCAGTTCCTGGACCTGATCCAGGAGGGCAACCTCGGTCTGATCCGTGCGGTCGAGAAGTTCGACTACACCAAGGGCTTCAAGTTCTCGACGTACGCCACCTGGTGGATCCGTCAGGCGATCACCCGCGCCATGGCCGACCAGGCCCGCACCATCCGTATCCCGGTGCACATGGTCGAGGTCATCAACAAGCTCGCCCGAGTGCAGCGCCAGATGCTGCAGGACCTCGGCCGTGAGCCCACGCCGGAAGAGCTCAGCCGTGAGCTCGACATGACGCCCGAGAAGGTCGTCGAGGTGCAGAAGTACGGCCGTGAGCCGATCTCGCTGCACACGCCTCTCGGTGAAGACGGAGACAGCGAGTTCGGTGACCTCATCGAGGACACCGAGGCTGTGGTCCCCGCCGACGCGGTGGGCTTCACGATGCTGCAGCGCCAGCTCGAGCAGCTGCTCGACTCGCTGTCCGAGCGCGAGGCCGGCGTGATCCGCATGCGCTTCGGACTCGGCGACGGGCAGCCCAAGACGCTCGACCAGATCGGAGACACGTTCGGCGTGACGCGTGAGCGCATCCGTCAGATCGAGTCGAAGACGATGGCCAAGCTGCGGCACCCGAGCCGGTCGCAGTCGCTGCGGGACTACCTCGAGTGATGCAGGCGAACGAAGGCAAGGCCCTCGAGACGAGCGTCGACGGCAAGAGCTATGCGCGCATTCCGCTGAAGACGCGCGTCGTCATGCCGAACGACGACCTCGATTCGGTCATCGTCGAGTACGCGAAGGATGCCGTGCAGCCGGGCGACCTGCTGTTCGTCACCGAGAAGATCGTCGCGATCACACAGGGGCGCTCATACCGCCTCGACGAGATCACGCCTCGTCCGCTGGCACGCTTCCTCTCGCGGTACGTGGTGCGCACGTCCTACGGCATCGGTCTCGGTATGCCCGAGACGATGGAGATGGCGCTACGCGAGTGCGGGACGCTGCGGATCCTCTTCGCAGCCGGGGTCTCGGTGATCACGAAGGCATTCGGTCGACGCGGTGACTTCTACCGCATCGCGGGCGACAAGGCACGCGCGATCGACGGCCCGACGAAGAACACCATCCCTCCCTACAACGAGGCCGTGGTTCTCGGTCCGAAGAATCCGCGCGAGGTCGCTCAGCGCATTCAGAAGATCGTCGGCACCGACGTCGACGTCGCGGTCGTGGACATCAACGACATCGGCGGCAACATCCTCGGATCCACGCTCGACAAGGCGGGCGAGCGTCGGCTCGTTCAGATCCTGGGTGACAATCCGCTCGGGCAGGCGACCCAGTCGACTCCGATGGGGATCGTCCGCGAGGTCTGACCGCACTCTCATCGCACAGCGCGAAGGCCCGGATGCTCAGCATCCGGGCCTTCTGCGTGTCTCGGTGGTCGGCGGATCAGAATCCGATCGCGGCCTGGTAGCGCGGCTTGTGTCCGGTGCGGATGCCGGTGACGCTGGGCTTGTTCTCGTACACGCCCGCACCCCAGTTGCCCTCGACGAGCACGGGGCCGTCAGGGGTGACCACGATGTCCCAGCCCACGTACTGCACCTGCGGGACCACCCGCGCCGCCTGATCGACGAAGGCCTTCACTTCATCGATCATCGGCAGCTGGAAGTCGGCGATGGGAAAACCGGAATCGGGATGCGTGACGTGCACGTGCCCGTGGGAGTCGTATCCGGCACCGACCGAGTGCCCGTTCTCGTCGAGCATCGTGTAGAAGCCGCCGAAGCTCATCTGATCGCTCACGGCGCCGCGGCCGAACTTCTGAGCCATCGCGAGGATGTGCGTCTTCTCTCCGTCGAAGAATGCGGTCACCCGGGTGGTGTTGACGGTCCCCGGGCATACGGCTGCGAGGTCGGCGTGCTGGCGGATGACCTCTTCGACGAGCACCTGGTTCTTGCCGAGAAGTTCGGCATGGAAGGCGTTCCAGTCGGTGACGTCGGCCGCGTGGTACCGGTGCACACCTGTGCCCGCCTGACCGTGCGTCTCTTTGACGACGATCGTTCCCTGTCGCTCGGTGAAGTCCCGCAGCTCATCGGCGTTGCCCTCGACGATCATCATCCATTCGCGCTTGAGCAGTGCGTCGAAACGGGCGTTGAACTCGGCCTTGTCGTGGAACAGATGACGGAAATCGGGGTGGTCGTACTGCTGCGAGATCTGGTTCGACACCGGATGGGTCATGTACGTGTCGCGCTCCGCCTTGGTGAGGATCGCGAAGTCGTAGTCGATGTAGTCCTGGAAGCCGACGTTGTGACGGCCGGCGGACCACAGCATGTCGGCGACGACCAGCGGTACCGCCTTGCCGTGCTGCGCGGAGGCTTCCTTGGCACGGTCCACGACAGAGGTGACGTCGATGCGACGGGCGCGCGCGAGCAGATAGCGGACGCGGGGCACGGGGGAAAAGCGTGACATGGATCTCCTGGGTCGGGTACCGCACCAGTCTACGGGGGCCCGCTCAGGGCAACCTGGAGCGCCCCGGCTAGGCTGGAACACGTGTGTGAGACGACTTCATCCTCCCGCCCGCGCGCGATGATCTCCCGCGCGGCACTCGCCTCCGCTGCGTCGACCGCGGTCGCCGCGGGGGGCGTCGTGGCAGACCTCCGCCGCGACGCGTGGGGTCATGGGGTGCTCGCGGTCGCGCACGCGGTGACCGCGGCGGGGGCGCACGCTGTGCTCGTGGATTCGCTGGTCGAGGCCGAGACGCTCGCCCTCGAGGGGATCCAAGCGACGGTCGACGGCGCGGCCGACATCGATCCGCGCCTTCTCTATGGTCTGCCCGACAGCGATGGCGCACTTCACACTCGGCCGGTCATGCGCTTGGCCGGTCGAGTCCTCTCCATCAAGAGACTCAAGGCGGGTGAGGCCGTGTCGTACGGATACACCCATCGCGCCGCCACCGACACGACGGCCGCGCTCATCACCGGCGGATACGCGCAGGGAATCGCCCGTGCGCTCGGGAACGCCGCTCACGTCGAGGTCGATGGCGTGCAGATGCCCATCATCGGCCGAGTCGCGATGGATGTGTGCGTGATAGACCTCGGCGGACAGGATGTCTCGGTGGGCAGCGACGCGACGTACTTCGGAGGCGCCGGCCCGGCTGCGCCCGCGCTCGCGCGCTGGAGTGCCGTCACCGGGCTCACCGTCGCAGAGCTCATCACGGTCGCGGGGACGCACGCCGATCGGGGGTGGGAGGCATGAGCCGACCGGAGCTGCGGCTGCGAACGGATCGACTGGTCGCGAACATCGAGGCGGTGCGAGACCGCATCTCGCCCTCGGCGCTGATGCTGGTGTTCAAGGACGACGCATACGGACACGGGCTCTCCTGGGCAGTGGAGTCGGCGAAAGACGCAGGAGTCGAGTGGTTCGGGTCGTATGACATCACCAGCGGCGTCACGGCGCGGCGACTGCTGGGAGCACAGGGCAGGGTGTTCGCCTGGGTGACGTCGACCGATGCGGAGATCGACGAGGCACTGATGCACCGGATCGATCTGGGCGTAGGCAGTGACGAGTATCTCGGGCGCATCATCGCGCGTGCGAGCGCGCTGGGCGCCTGTGCGCGGGTGCACCTCAAGATCGACACGGGGCTTCACCGCAACGGCATCCTGCCGGAGGAGTGGGAGTCGACGGTCGCCTCCGTCCGCGCGGCGGAGCGCGAAGGACTCGTCGATCTCGTCGGCGTCTGGAGTCACCTCGCCGAAGCCAGCGACGCCGAGGACGATGATGCACGGGCCGTGTTCCTCGACGCCGTGCGGGTCGTGACCGAGTCGGGGTCGACTCCGGAGGCGCTGCACCTCACCGCGTCTGCAGCGTCGTGGTGGCGGCCGGAGCTGCGAGGCACGCTCTCGCGCATCGGGGCGTTCTGCTACGGCATCCGATCGGCCGACGGTCCTGAACTCGACGGGATCGTCCCTGTCGCAGAGCTGACGGCGACGGTGGCGCGTCTCACGGGCCCGGATGCGGTGATCTCGATCGGATCGTTCGACGGAATCCCCTCGACGCTGGCCGGGGCGACCGTCGGGACTCCTGCCGGGGGTCGACAGCTGAAGCGCGTGGATGCGACCGAGTCGCTCGTGGCCGGATGGCCCGATGCCGCGGTCGGTGACACCGTCTGGCTGTTCGGGGCGGGGGAGCACGGAGAAGAGAGTGCGACCGGCCTCGCAGAGCGGATCGACACGGTCGGCGAGGAGATCCTGACGAGGCTCACCTCGCGTGTGCGACGGACGATCGTGTCGTGAACTGACCGCATCTCGCGACACCGGCCCCGTGACATGAAAAACGGAGCCCGCCAGAAGTCGGGCTCCGTTCTCGGCGAACCGCGGCGATCAGTCGATCAGGCGCGCGGTCTCGTCGTGCCAGCTGGTGGCGATGCTGCGGAGCTTCTCTTCGTACTTGCGGCCGTGGTGGGCGCAGAAGAGCAGTTCGGAGCCGTTGACCTCGGCCGCGATGTAGGCCTGAGCGCCACAGGAATCACAACGATCCATGGCGGTCAGGCGGAACTCGACGGCGGAGGTCTCACGTTCGGTCGTTGCGTTCATCATGGTGCCTCCTTGAGTGTCGGGTTCGCTGCGTGGGCGTGTTCAATACAACCACGCCCTACCTGTGGGCATGCCCGCTTTGCGGCGTGTTTCGCTCAGCGCGTACGCGGGGCCCGCCGTCTGCGGGGCGGTGGGGAGTGTCTGCAGGCCCGCACGGCGTCTCGCGAATAGACTCGGAGATTGTGACTTCCGAGTATTCCGCCCATCACCTCCAGGTGCTCGAAGGGCTCGAAGCAGTCCGTAAGCGACCGGGCATGTACATCGGCTCCAACGGCTCGCCGGGCCTGATGCATTGCCTCTGGGAGGTCATCGACAACGCCGTCGACGAGGCGGTGGCGGGCAACGGGTCGAAGATCGACGTGATCCTGCACGCGGACGGCAGTGTCGAGGTGCACGACAGAGGTCGTGGAATCCCGGTCGACGTCGAGCCCCGCACCGGGCTCACCGGTGTGGAGGTCGTGTTCACGAAGCTGCACGCCGGAGGCAAGTTCGGCGGCGGCTCGTACGCCGCATCCGGTGGGCTCCACGGTGTCGGCGCATCGGTCGTCAATGCCCTCTCGGAACGCCTCGATGTGGAGGTCGATCGCGGCGGCAAGACGTACGCGATGTCCTTCCACCGCGGCGAACCCGGTCTGTTCGCCGACAAGGGGGAGAAGAGGCCTGACGCACCGTTCACGCCCTTCGAGCAGAAGAGCGAACTGCGCGTCATCGGCAAGGCTCCGCGCGGCGCGACCGGAACCAGGGTCCGTTACTGGGCGGATCGACAGATCTTCACCAAGGACGCGGCATTCCAGCTCAGCGAGCTCGAGACGCGCGCACGCCAGACCGCCTTCCTCGTGCCGGGACTCGAGATCGTCGTGACAGACGCACGAGCGACGGCGGAGAGCGACGAGACCGCTCAGGTCGATCAGACCTCGTATCACTACGAGGGCGGCATCTCGGAGTTCGTCGAGTACCTCGCCACCGACGCCCCGGTCACCGACACCTGGCGCATCCAGGGCGAGGGCACCTTCAAAGAGACCGTGCCCGTGCTGCAGGCCGACGGGCACATGGTGGCCACAGAGGTCGAGCGCGTCTGCGCCGTCGACATCGCGATGCGCTGGGGCACGGGGTACGACACGGTGACCCGCTCGTTCGTCAACATCATCTCGACGCCCAAGGGCGGCACGCATCAGCAGGGCTTCGAGCAGGAGCTGCTGAAGGTGCTCCGCGCTCAGGTCGAGCAGAACGCACGTCGACTGAAGGTCGGCAGCAACGACAAGGTCGAGAAAGACGATGTGCTCGCGGGACTCACCGCCGTGCTCACCGTGAACGTCCCCGAACCGCAGTTCGAGGGCCAGACCAAAGAGGTGCTCGGCACACCCGCTGTGCGCCAGATCGTCGCCCAGGTTCTGCGCAAGGATCTCGCCGCGCGGTTCTCGTCGACCAAGCGCGACGACAAGAGCCAGGCGACGCAGCTGCTCGACAAGGTCGTGGCCGAGATGAAGGCCCGCGTCTCGGCACGCGCGCACAAAGAGACGCAGCGTCGCAAGAACGCGCTCGAATCCTCGACCCTCCCGACCAAGCTGGTCGACTGCCGAACCAACGAGGTCGAGCGCAGCGAGCTCTTCATCGTCGAGGGCGACTCCGCCCTCGGCACGGCCAAGAACGCGCGCAACAGCGAGTTCCAGGCGCTGCTGCCGATCCGGGGCAAGATCCTCAACGTGCAGAAGGCGTCGGTGGGCGACATGCTGTCCAACGCCGAATGCGCCTCGATCATCCAGGTGATCGGCGCCGGTTCCGGCCGGAGCTTCGACATCGACGCGGCTCGCTACGGCAAGGTGATCCTGATGAGCGATGCCGATGTCGACGGCGCTCACATCCGCACCCTGCTGCTGACGCTCTTCTATCGCTACATGCGTCCGCTCATCGAGCACGGGCGCGTGTTCGCCGCGGTGCCGCCACTTCATCGCGTGATCGTGATGAACCCGGGGTCCAAGCCGAACGAGACGATCTACACCTACAGCGAGCAGGAGATGCACGCGCTTCTGTCGAAGCTGCGCAAGGCCGGCAAGAAGTGGCACGAGCCCATCCAGCGCTACAAGGGCCTCGGCGAGATGGATGCCGAGCAGCTCGCGACGACCACGATGGATCGCGGGGGACGACTGCTGCGTCGTGTGCGCATGGAGGATGCCGAAGCCGCGGGTCGTGTGTTCGAGCTGCTGATGGGCAATGAGGTCGCGCCGAGGCGTGAATTCATCATCGAGTCCTCCGACCGGCTGTCGCGCGAGGCCATCGACGCCTGAGTCGGGCGCTTCGGCGCTGGACGCGGAGGGCGGCGGCCGCCCGGATCAGACCAGAGTGCGTCCGATGCTGCCGATCACTCCGTCGATGGGCTGACCCGAGGCATCGCGTCGCGCGCCGGGCTCGGGGAGCTTGCGCACGGCCCCGGTCGGGTCGACAGCCTGCGCGGGGCTCGGTCCGACCCACGCGATCAGGAGGCGGTCTTCGCCCTTCAGGAAGGCATGCGCGCGTACGCCGCCGGTGGCCCGGCCCTTGGAGGGGTACTCGGTGAACGACGAGACCTTGGCGCGACCCGGCTCGGTTCCCGGCAGGCTGCTGTCGCCGCCGGAGACGGTCGCGACCACGGCATCGGCTGCCGGTGCCACGGCACCGAAGAACAGCACCGCAGCTCCGGCGCCGAGCTTCATTCCCGCCATGCCGCCCGCGGGGGCTCCCTGAGGGCGCACGGCGGACGCGGAGAACCGAAGGAGCTGAGCATCCGTGGTCACGAAGACGAGATCGGTGTCGTCCGGCGCCTCCGCGGCGCCGACCACGGTGTCTCCCGGCTTCATTCCGATGACCTCGAGATCGGGCCGTACCGGAAGCGTCGACGGGACGATCCGCTTGACCGTGCCCTGCGCCGTGCCGAGCGCGATCGGCACGTCGCTGTCGAACCGGATGAACTCGAGGATCCGCTCGCCTCGGGTGGTGATTCCCAGGTAGTCGCGCAGGGGAGTGCCGGCAGCGAGCTGCACCGAAGACGACGGCACCGAGGGGAGATCGACCGGTGTGAACCTCAGCACGCGGCCTTCGGTGGTGAGGGCTCCGATATCGGCGCGCACCGTGGTGGCCACGGTCGTCTGGATCGCATCGTGCTTGCTGCGGCGGGCCGGAACCGTGAGCTCCTGGCCTTCTGCGAGGTCGACGCGAACCGCTCGACCGGTCGTCGAGAGCACGAGAACCGTCGGCGCGTCGGCGATCTGCAGATCGGCAGCCGCTCCCTTGGCCGCGCGGGGCTTTGCCGGCGCCGCGTTCATCAGGAGTGTGCGGCGAGGCGTGCCGTAGGCATCCGCCGCCGCATCCAGCTCCGTGGCGACGGCCGCGCGCAGCAGCACATCGCTCGCGAGCAGTTCTCGAAGTGCGGCGATGTCGGCGAGCAGTGCATCTCGCTCGGCTTCGAGTTCGATGCGCGAGAACTTCGTCAGGCGGCGCAGACGCAGCTCGAG
The DNA here is from genome assembly GCF_058791955.1 of Microbacterium sp. EB106-03-03-XG65. Lineage (NCBI taxonomy): Bacteria > Bacillati > Actinomycetota > Actinomycetes > Micrococcales > Microbacteriaceae > Microbacterium > Microbacterium sp. EB106-03-03-XG65. The sequence goes on along the minus strand of NZ_JBYTEB010000001.1, from coordinate 2,414,533 downwards.
GATGTACTCGGCCTGGAGCTCGCTGAGGTCGAAGACCGAGCGCAGCCGGGAGCGCGCCTGCTCGGAGTCGTCCGAGGAGCGGATGACCTGGATGACCTCATCGATGTCGAGGATCGCGATCAGAAGGCCCTCGACGAGGTGCAGCCTCTCCTCGCGACGCGCGAGACGATACCGACTGCGCCGCGTGATCACCTCGAGGCGGTGCGCGACGTAGACGCTGAGCATCTCCTTGAGGCCGAGCGTCCGCGGCTGTCCGTCGACCAGCGCGACGTTGTTGATGCTGAAGGAGTCCTCGAGGGGCGTCAGCCGGTAGAGCTGCTCCAGCACGGCGTTCGGGTCGAAGCCGGTCTTGATCCCGATCGCGACCCGCAGTCCGTGGTTCCGGTCGGTGAGGTCGGTGACATCGCTGATGCCCTGCAGCTTCTTCGACTGCACGGCGTCGCGGATCTTCTCGATGAGACGCTCGGGCCCGACCATGTACGGCAGCTCGGAGACGATGATCCCGGTGCGGCGGGGGCCGAGCGACTCGATCGACACCTTTCCACGCACCTTCAGCGCGCCGCGACCGTTCGCGTAGGCATCCTTGACGCCGTCCAGCCCCATGAGGATCCCGCCGGACGGGAAGTCCGGGCCGGGCACGAACTCCATGAGCTCCTCGGTGGTGGCATCAGGGTTCTCGAGCAGATGCGTCGCTGCCGCGACGACCTCGATCAGATTGTGCGGGGCCATGTTGGTCGCCATGCCCACAGCGATGCCGCTGGCACCGTTGACGAGCAGGTTCGGGAACGCGGCAGGGAGTACGGCGGGCTGCTGGAACTGCCCGTCGTAGTTGGGCACGAAGTCGACGACGTCTTCGTCGAGGTTCTCGGTCAGCGCCATCGCCGGCGGCGCCAGCCGGGCCTCGGTGTAGCGGGCGGCGGCGGGCCCGTCGTCGAGCGATCCGAAGTTGCCGTGCCCGTCGACGAGGGGCACGCGCAACGCGAAGTCCTGAGAGAGGCGCACGAGGGCGTCGTAGATCGCCGAGTCGCCGTGCGGGTGCAGCTTTCCCATCACCTCCCCGACGACACGGGCGCTCTTCACATGCCCGCGGTCAGGGCGCAGACCCATCTCGGCCATCTGGTACAGGATCCTGCGCTGCACGGGCTTCAGACCGTCGCGCGCGTCCGGCAACGCACGCGAGTAGATGACCGAGTACGCGTACTCGAGGAACGAACCCTGCATCTCGCTCTCGAGATCGATGTCCTGGATTCTCTCCGGAGCGAGCTCGGGCGGCGGGGTCTTCGGCATGGCCATCCTGAATGGTGCGAGGCTGAGAACGTACGGGAGCCTGTGTCAGACTGGCTCGGATGTCCCTCATTCTACCGCCCGAGTCGCCCTCAGCCCGGAGCCTCGTCGGGGTGGCGGACGACCTGTTCGCCGCTCTCCGAGGCGAATCCGCGGTGCTGCCGCGCGCGACATCCGCCGTGCTGGTCCTCATCGACGGACTGGGTGCGATCGGCCTCCGCGCTCATGCCGGCCATGCCCGCGCTCTCACTTCCGGGATGGCCAAGAAGGATGTGGCCCAGTCCGTCTTCCCGTCGACCACCGCCGCCGCACTGACGAGTCTGCTGACCGGTGCCTGGCCGGGCCAGCACGGTCTCGTCGGATACCGAGTGCTCGATCGCTCGCGTGATGTGCTCGTGAACCAGCTCACCGGCTGGGAGACGGAGGGGGTGGATCCGGCGACCTGGCAGAGCATGCCCACGGTCTTCGAACGAGCCCGCGCCGAAGGACGGCCGGCGTTCGCCGTCGGGGTCGCCGCGTACGCGCACAGCGGGTTCACGCGAGCCACCCTGCGCGGCGCGGAGTTCGTGCCCGCGGACACGCCCGCCCAGCGCGTCGAAGTGGCGTACGACCTCGCCGAGAGCAACCCGGGGTCTCTCGTCTACTGCTACCTCCCCGAGGCCGACAAGGCGGGCCATCGGCACGGAGTCGCATCTCAGGAGTGGGTCGCGGCCCTCGAGGAGATCGATCGGGCGCTGGCACTGCGTGTGCCGGCCGGGGTCGGAGTGCTCGTCACTTCGGACCACGGCATGGTCGACGTCCCGGCGCATCGCCAGGTCGTGCTCGAGGCGGAGCACCTGCGTGGTGTGCACTCGATCGGCGGCGAGCCGAGGATGCTGCACGTCTACCTCGACCCCGGCTCGGATGCGGCCGAGACGTCTGCCCGTTGGTCGCAGGATCTCGCGGGACTCGCCGATGTCGGCACTCGTCAGGAGGCGATCGCGGCGGGGCTGTTCGGGCCGACGGTCACGGAGGCTGCGGCGTCTCGGATCGGCGATCTGCTGGTCGTCGCACGCGGGAACGTCGCCGTCTACGACGGGACCGCACCCGACCAGCGCAACCGGGGAATGATCGGCCAGCACGGCGGACTCACGCCCGAGGAACGCCAGGTGCCACTGCTGCGTTTCGGCGCGTTCTCACGCTGAGCGCGCGCACGCCGCAGGATCGGGGCTCACTCGTCCGTCCGTGCTCCGAAGACGATCTCATCCCACGAGGGCATCGCGTTGCGGCGCTTGCGACGACCGCTGCCATCCGAGCCGCTGGATTCCGGTGCGGGATCGGGTGTCGTCGAGGGCTCGTCGATCGAGCCCGTCTCGAACGCGTCGAAGATCGCGATCGGATCGTTGTCGGTGGTGAGGAGAGCGTCATCGTCGATCAGCGGGGCGGTTTCGCGCTGGCCACGTCGGCGACGGAGCGCCTCGAGAAGATCGGCCGTCTCCGGGCTGGTCGTCTGGGAGTCGGGCGCACGCTTGGTCGCGGCCTCCTGCACCGATGCGGGGGAGCGCTCGCGCCCAGCAGCATCGTCGACGCCGTCAGTCGCCGGCACGAGTCGCGGTCCGAAGGCCCCTGAGTCGAAACGGCTGTCGTCCTTGTACGGCGAGACCTGCCGCTCGCTCTCGACCGCGCGCAGTCGCGGGATCAGCCCCTCGGGGAGCGACCCCTGACGAGACAGCTGCGTGGCATCCGCGTTAAGCGGAGCGAGAGCGCTGCGGCGTGGATCGAAGCTCCACCGTGCGTCGTGCTCGACCTCGTTGGCCGCGAACTCGAGCTTGATGATCCACCCGCTGTCGTCCTTCCAGCTCGCCCAGCGCTCGGCCGAGGCCTCGACCTCGGAGAGCTTGGCGCGGATGGCGGTGCCGAAGGTGGGCTGCGCATCCGGCTCGACATCGCTGCCGATCAGAACCGGCACGGCGAGCGCCTGGCCGATGATGTGCTCGCGCTCGGCCAGCACGGGGCCCTCGAATCGCGCCACGTCGTCGACCGTGATGCCGAGCAGTTCGGCGACCTCGGGGGCCGTGAGGCCGGCGCGGATCTGCGCCTGGATGTCGCGGGGGCTGGCCGCCAGCCGCTGCGGTGCGGGCTCGCCTTGGCGGGTCGCCCGCCTGATCTCGCGGTGCAGGACGTCGTCGATGGGCAGCGCGAACCGCTCGCCCGACTCGGTCGCGAGTACGAGGACTCCTGCTTCTGTGCCGACGATGGTGACGTTTTCCATGCGAATGCCCCTCTGATGGGTGTGCATTCATGGTGTCATGAGGCCGCGCTCGGGGCAGGGAATACTCTGGGCGCGCCGCCAGTTTGGTCTGTCGCAGCCCCGGGCATTTGCTTATTGTCCCGAGGTCATGCAAACTATGGCCGCCGATTACCCCGACGGCGCACCACCCACTCGCATGAAAGTGGAGATTCACCACATGGCAACCGACTACGACGCTCCCCGAAAGAGTGAAGACGACTCCGAGTCGATCGAAGCCCTCAAGGAGCGTGTGCCGGACAAGCTCTCCGGCTCTTCGGGAGACGAGGATGCGGACAACCCGTCCAGCTTCGACCTCCCCGGTGCCGATCTGTCCGACCTCGAGCTCGATGTCGTCGTGCTGCCCGCGCAGCAGGACGAGTTCACCTGCATGAGCTGCTTCCTCGTGAAGCACCGCTCGCAGCTCGACCACGAGGACGCGTCCGGCCCCATCTGCAAGGAATGCGCCGCCTGAGCGCATCCGAGCGACGCTCCGCGCGCCCCCGACCTCACGGTCAGGGGCGCGTTCGTCGTTGAGGGGTCAGTGCGTGGAGCGAGCGATCGCGGCCGCGAGGCGATCGGGCGTGCGAGTCGAGATCGTCCAGGTGTCGACGGGATCGTCCTGATCGGTGTTGGGGACGGTGACGATGCCGTCGATGCCGCCGCGGATCAGGTGCCACCCGCGGGCCGGAAGCCCTGGCCCACGCGCCTGCCGGGCGGCTTCGCCGCTGAGCGCGACAGCGTCGCCGAGATGGCGGGTGTCGATGTGTGCGCGTCCTGCCCTGAGGACTCCGCTCTCGACAGAGACGACGGGGGCGGAGGCGACGAGTCCGGCGACGAGGAGTGCGGAGACCGCCGCGCCGACGATCAGAGCCACGGTCGCCGAGCCGAGCGGGATGAAGATGAGCGACACCATGGGGCCCGCCAGTGCCACCGTCGTCAGGAGCCGCAGGCTCGGTGAGAGCCTCTCGCGGTAGCGCGGTCGTGTGTCGTGAGCGATGTTCTGCATTAGCCTCGGGGGGTGACTGATTCCGTTGATCTCCCCATTATCGCGCCTGTGCTCGACGGCGCACCCGTCGTGCCCGGATACGCGCATCCGGGAGACGCCGGTGCCGACCTCGTCGCGGCAGAGGCCGTGCACCTCGAACCGGGGGAGCGCGCGCTGGTGGCCACCGGCGTGCGCATCGCTCTGCCCGAGGGCTACGCCGCGTTCGTGGTTCCCCGCAGCGGCCTCGCCGCCAAGCACGGGATCTCCATCGTGAACTCGCCCGGCACGGTCGACGCCGGGTATCGCGGCGAGATCAAGGTGAGTCTGATCAACACCGACATCCGCAGCGCGTACGATGTCGCCGTCGGCGATCGCATCGCGCAGCTGATCATCATGCCCGTGACGCGCGCCGTCTTCCTCCCGGTCGAGGAGCTGCCGGACAGCGTCCGCGGTGAAGGCGGCTTCGGCTCGACCGGGTACCAGGCAGCATCTCATTCGACTCCGGCAGGACAGGCCAATGACTGACAACAACGCGACTCCCTCGAAGTCGGCCCCCGAGAACCGGGCCACCGAAGGCCCCTTCGACGACTCCGAGGCGAACCCGGTTCGCCCGTACATCGATCTCGGCGGCATCAAGATCCTGCCGCGTGAGGGCCTCAATCTCCGGCTCGAGGTCGAGGAGCAGTCGAAGCGCATCGTCGCGGTCGGGCTCGACTACGCCGACTCGTCGCTGCAGGTGCAGCCGTTCGCGGCTCCGCGTTCCGGTGGGCTGTGGGACGAGACCCGCGTGCAGCTGCGCGATCAGGTGCGCACTCAGGGGGGACGAGTCGAGGAGCGCGACGGGCCTCTGGGCAAGGAGCTTCTCGCCGAGGTTCCCGCGGCGGCCAACGAGGGCTCGGGCCTGCGGCTCGCGCGCTTCATCGGCATCGACGGGCCCCGCTGGTTCCTGCGTGGAGTGATCGGAGGCGCAGCGGCGTCCGACCTCGAAGCCGCTGCCAAGGTCGAGGACCTCTTCCGGTCGATCGTCGTCGTGCGCGGCGGGGCTCCCATGCCGCCTCGCGACCTGATCCCGCTCAAGATGCCCGCGACGCCCGGTTCGGCGTGAGCACGCCTCTGACGCCGCCGGAGCCGGAGCGCGAGCAGAGCGCTTCGGACATGCTGGGGGCGGCGCTCGGAGGAGCGGCGCGCCGTGCGGGCCTGGATCCTGCCGAGACCGGCGCGACGCACAAGGTCGTGTGGTCGGCGATCGGCGGATGGCGCGGAATCCTCGAGTCGGTCCTGCCGAGCCTCGCTTTCGTCATCCTCTTCACGATCGCGCCCGAACCGCTGCTCCTGCCGCTCGGGGTCTCGGTGGGTCTCGCAGCGGTGTTCACCGTGGTCCGCCTCATCCAGAAGTCGCCGCCGTCCGCGGCGATCGGCGGTCTCGTGGCGGCTGCCGCTGCGGCCGGTATCGCGCTGTGGACGGGGCGGGGTGAGGACAACTTCGTTCCCGGGCTGCTCACCAACGCGGCGTACGGCACGGCGATGCTCGTGTCGGCGCTGGTCGGATGGTCGCTGATCGGTCTTGCTGTGGGATTCCTCATGGGGGAGGGCACGGCGTGGCGCAACGACCGGCGCAAGCGTCGGGCGTTCCTGTGGCTCGGAGTCGCCTGGGCCGCGCTGTTCTACGCCAGGCTCGCGGTGCAGCTCCCGCTGTATCTCGCGGGTGACGTGACGGCTCTCGGCACGCTGAAGCTCATCATGGGACTCCCGCTGTTCGCGCCGCTGATCGCCGTCACATGGCTCGTCGTGCGTGCGCTCTACCCGCGCACCCCGGATTCCGGTACACCGCCGCAGTCGTGATAGATTTATCTTGATATCAAGATAAATTTGCAGGCTTTCGCCCGGAGGCTGAGCGGAGCAGACTGGTTAGGACTGCCTTGCTAGCCGCAGGGGCTCGCTGGCGAGCAAGATGGAGGCGCCTGTCGCTCCCATCCGAATAGAAGGAGACGGATTCGTGTCCACGGTGAACAGCTTCGGTGCCAAGAGCACCCTGACGGTCGGCAGCACCGACTACGAGATCTTCCGCATCGACACGGTGCCCGGTTTCGACAAGCTCCCTTTCAGTCTGAAGGTCCTCCTCGAGAACCTGCTTCGCACCGAAGACGGCGCGAATGTGACCAAGGCGCAGATCGAAGCCCTGGGCTCATGGGATGCCGCGGCCGAGCCGAGCACCGAGATCCAGTTCACGCCGGCCCGCGTGGTCATGCAGGACTTCACGGGTGTTCCCTGCATCGTCGACCTCGCCACCATGCGTGAGGCCGTCACGGCGCTGGGTGGCGACGCGAACAAGATCAACCCGCTCTCGCCTGCCGAGATGGTCATCGATCACTCGGTGATCGCCGACCTCTTCGGTTCGGAGAACGCGCTCGAGCGCAACGTCGAGATCGAGTACGAGCGCAACGGCGAGCGGTACCAGTTCCTCCGCTGGGGCCAGACGGCTTTCAGCGACTTCAAGGTCGTTCCCCCGGGAACCGGCATCGTGCACCAGGTCAACATCGAGCACCTGGCGAAGGTCATCTACGACCGCACGGTCGACGGCGTGCTGCGCGCATACCCCGACACCTGCGTCGGCACCGACTCGCACACCACGATGGTCAACGGTCTGGGCGTGCTCGGCTGGGGCGTCGGCGGCATCGAGGCAGAGGCCGCCATGCTCGGCCAGCCCGTGTCGATGCTCATCCCGCGCGTCGTCGGCTTCAAGCTCTCCGGCGAGATCCCGGCGGGAGTCACGGCGACCGATGTCGTGCTCACGATCACCGACCAGCTGCGCAAGCACGGCGTGGTCGGCAAGTTCGTCGAGTTCTACGGCGAGGGAGTGGCCTCCGTGCCGCTGGCCAACCGTGCGACGATCGGCAACATGTCGCCTGAGTTCGGCTCAACGGCGGCGATCTTCCCGATCGACGACGTCACCCTCGACTACCTGCGCCTGACGGGTCGCAGCGAAGAGGCCGTCGCGCTGGTCGAGGCCTACGCCAAGACCCAGAAGCTCTGGCACGACGCCTCGCAGGAGCCCGTGTTCAGCGAGTACCTCGAGCTCGACCTCGGCACCGTCGTGCCGTCGATCGCCGGCCCGAAGCGCCCGCAGGACCGCATCCTCCTCTCCGAGGCGAAGTCGCAGTTCGAGCAGGACATCCTGGCCTACGCCGCGCCGTCGACGTCGGACGACGTCGTCGACCTCGAGTCGAAGCACTCGTTCCCGGCCTCCGACCCCGGCAACGCTCCGGGCGAAGAAGAGCCGCGCACCACTCGGCCCGTGCACATCAACAGCGGCGCTCCGGCGAACGCGTCGAAGCCCGTGCCGGTCACCACTCCGGCGGGCGAGCAGTACATCCTCGACAACGGCGCGGTCACTCTCGCAGCGATCACGTCGTGCACCAACACGTCGAACCCCTCGGTCATGATCGCGGCAGGTCTCGTCGCCCGCAAGGCGCTCGAGAAGGGCCTCAAGCAGAAGCCGTGGGTCAAGACCACCCTCGGCCCTGGCTCGAAGGTCGTCACCGACTACTACGAGAAGTCGGGCCTCGACAAGGACCTCGAGGGCCTCGGCTTCTACACCGTCGGCTACGGCTGCACCATCTGCATCGGAAACTCCGGTCCGCTGATCGAAGAGGTCTCCGCGGCCATCAACGATCACGACCTCGCCGTGACCGCCGTGCTCTCGGGCAACCGCAACTTCGAGGGCCGCATCAGCCCCGACGTGAAGATGAACTACCTCGCGAGCCCGCCGCTCGTGATCGCCTACGCGCTGGCGGGGTCGATGCATTTCGACTTCGAGAACGACGCGCTCGGCAAGGGCTCCGACGGCAACGACGTGTTCCTCAAGGACATCTGGCCGTCGCCCGACGAGGTGCAGGAGATCGTCGATTCCTCGATCTCGCGCGAGCAGTTCATCAAGCAGTACGCGACGGTCTTCGACGGCGACGAGCGCTGGCGCAGCCTGCCCACCCCGGAGGATGACATCTTCCAGTGGGACGAGAACTCGACGTACGTGCGCAAGGCTCCGTACTTCGACGGCATGACGATGGAGCTCACCCCGGTGCGCGACATCGAGGGCGCGCGCGTCATGGCGACTCTGGGTGACTCGGTCACGACCGACCACATCTCGCCCGCCGGCAACATCAAGCCCGGCACGCCGGCCGCGCAGTACCTCACCGAGCACGGCGTGGACCGTAAGGACTTCAACTCCTTCGGATCGCGTCGAGGCAACCACGAGGTGATGATCCGTGGCACGTTCGCGAACATCCGCCTGAAGAACCTCATGGTCTCGGCCGTCAACGACGGTCAGGTCGTCGAGGGCGGTTACACCCGCGACTTCACGAAGCCCGGCGGGCCGCAGTCGTACATCTACGACGCGAGCATGAACTACCAGGAGCAGGGCACGCCCCTCGTCATCTTCGGCGGCAAGGAGTACGGCTCGGGTTCGTCGCGTGACTGGGCGGCCAAGGGCACGAGTCTTCTCGGCGTCAAGGCGGTCATCACCGAGAGCTTCGAGCGCATCCACCGCTCGAACCTGATCGGCATGGGTGTCGTCCCGCTGCAGTTCCCGGCCGGCGAGAGCTGGGAGTCGCTGGGTCTCGACGGCACCGAGATCGTCTCGATCTCGGGTCTCGAGGAGCTCAACAACGGTGTCACTCCGAAGACGGTCCGCGTGACCGCCGCCCCGAGCGAGAACTCGCCCGAAGGCAAGCAGGTCGTCGAGTTCGACGCCGTCGTGCGCATCGACACTCCCGGTGAGGCGGACTACTACCGCAACGGCGGCATCCTGCAGTACGTGCTGCGTTCGTTGGTCTGATCGCTGGATCGGAAAGGGCTCGGTTCTTCGGAATCGGGCCCTTTCCGCATGCCAGGGGCGGTGTCAAGGGGGAGTGGCTCCCTGAGCTTTCCCGGATGCCCGGGGTAGGATCGAGCAGGCCTCCGAACCGGAATCGGATGCCGCCAACGGTGCCTATGAGGAGGTGCAGATGCCCATTCTTCCGAGCATCTCAGGACCCCGCGACCTCGACTCCCTGTCAGAGGACCAGCTCATCGAACTCGCCGGCGAGGTCCGCGAGTTCCTCGTCGAGAATGTGTCGCGCACCGGCGGGCATCTGGGCCCGAACCTGGGTGTCGTCGAACTCACGATCGCTCTGCACCGTGTCTTCTCGTCGCCAGACGACCCGTTCATCTTCGACACAGGACACCAGTCGTACGTGCACAAGCTGCTCACGGGGCGGCAGGACTTCTCGTCGCTGCGCCTCCGCGGCGGCCTGGCCGGATACCCGCAGCGTTCAGAGAGCCCGCACGACGTCGTCGAGTCCTCGCACGCGTCGAGTTCGCTGAGCTGGGCTGATGGTGTCTCACGGGCGCTGACGGCCACGGGCCGCGCCGACCGTCACGTCGTGGCCGTGCTCGGCGACGGGTCGCTGACGGGCGGAATGACGTGGGAGGCCCTCAACAACATCTCCGACGACAACGACCGCAATCTCGTGATCGTCGTCAACGACAACGGTCGCTCCTACGCACCGACGATCGGCGGCATGTCCCGCTATCTCAACCGCGTGCGCACCGCTGCGGCGTACAAGGAGCTGCACCACAAGTCCGATCGCCTCTTCCGCGCCTTCGGTCCGATGGGGCGAGCGGTCTTCCGCGGTGTGCGGGGTGGGACGCACGGCTTCCTCTCGCGCTTCACCAACAATGAGGCCCTCTACTCGAATCTCGACATCAAGTACCTCGGTCCGGTGGACGGCCACGATCTCCCGGCTCTCCTCGAGACCCTCGAGCTCGCGAAGTCCTTCGGCGCTCCGGTCATCGTGCACGCGATCACCGAGAAGGGGCGTGGTTACCAGCCGGCACGAGACGACGAGGCCGATCAGTTCCACGCCGTCGGCAAGATCGACCCGGTGACGGGCGAGACCCTGTCGTCGAGCGGGACGGGCTGGACCGATGTCTTCTCGGACGCGCTGGTCTCGGTGGGGGAGCGACGCGACGATGTGATCGCCATGACCGCGGCGATGCTGCGTCCGACGGGCCTCGCCCCGTTCGCCGAGCGCTTCCCGGATCGGGTGTACGACGTGGGCATCGCCGAGCAGCATGCCGTGGCATCGGCAGCAGGGCTCGCGTTCGGCGGGCTGCACCCCGTGGTCGCGCTGTATGCGACGTTCATGGGACGCGCATTCGACCAGGTGCTCATGGACGTGGCGCTTCACCGCGCGGGCGTGACCTTCGTGCTCGACCGGGCCGGAGTCACCGGACCGGACGGACCCAGCCACCACGGCATGTGGGACCTCGCGATGCTGCAGATCGTGCCCCACATCCGTATCGCGGCTCCCCGTGACGGGGCGCGGCTTCGTGAGGCGCTCGATGAAGCCGTCATGGTCGAGGACGCACCCACCGTGATCCGTTTCCCCAAGGGCGACGTCGCGCCGGATCTCCCGGCCCTCGAGCGGCTGCACGACGGCGTCGATGTGCTGGCTCGGGGCGAGTCGGAAGACGTTCTCCTGGTCGCGATCGGCCCGTTCGCCGCGTTGGCGATGGATGTGGCAGAACGTTTGCGTGCCCAGGGCATCGGCGCCACCGTCATCGACCCGCGTTGGGCCATCCCGGTGCAGCCGTCGATCGTGAGCATGGCCGCGCGCCACCGCCTCGTCATCACCCTCGAGGACGGCATCCGCGTCGGCGGCATCGGCACACGCGTGCGTCAGGTTCTTCGCGAGGCCGGTATCGATACGGCCGTGGATGAGCTCGGGCTGCCCGACGAGTTCATCGACCATGCGTCGCGGGACGAGATTCTCGCCGATGCGGGTCTGACCGCATCGAAGATCGCGCAGGACGTCGTGTCCCAGGTGCTCGGAACGCGGATCCCGGTCGCGCGGGATGCCGGTGCGAGCGGGACGATCGATCTGCCGCTCCACGAGCGGAGCTGACTTCTTCCTGCTCCCGGCGCGGCGGGGCGCTGCGGCTCAGTTGAGCGCGTGGAGGGCGGCGACTGCCTGAGCCCCGCGATCGGCGTCGCGCAGCGCGGATGACATGAGGTATCCGTCGGTCAGCGCATCGCCGGTGACCATGACCCGCACCAGCTCCACCCCGCAGGCGCGCCGCACCTCGTCGGCGCTGGCCGCGATCACGCGGGCGTTGATCTCATCGTTGTGCGGAAGCTCTGCGCTGTCCAGACCGCGGATGACGTCGCGCAGCGCTGCTCCGACGATGTTCGACGCGCGTTCTGTGACGTTGACCACGTCGAGTTCGAACACACGGAGATCTCGCCCGGTCGGAATGGGGCGCCACTCGAACGATGCGTGCACCCGGTGCTGGTGCCCGGCCGCGCCGGTCATCTCGCGCGCCGGCAGGTCCGTCGCCCTGCAGCGGACGTCGATGAGTCGGTACCAGTAGAAGAGCGGGAACGCGCAGTGGGATCCCGGGTCGAGCACGACCACCTCGCCGAGCGCTCCGCCACGGGATGACGGGCGGCGTTGTGGGCGGTTCCGGATGATGGGCTTGCCGTTTCGCGTGCGGATCGCCGCCCATCCCTCGTCGACCGTGACGACGAAGATCTTCAACAGCGCGGGAACGACCAGGAGGATCGTGAGGATCGCCGTGCCGGTCTTGAAGAGCCCCGACATCCCCTTGCCGCCCAGCATCGAGAGGAGCATGTCCATGTCACCACTGTGCCTCGTCGCCCGGACGGAGGGCATCGTGTTCGGCCGCGCCGAGCAGCTGTTCATGCGCTGTTCCGTGTGCGTTCCCCAGCGCGGCCCGAGGTGGATACGGCGCGCGCGGGCACGCGTCGACAAGAGCGCTCAGGTGAGCTCGGCGAGGATCTCGGCGACGGCGTCCTCGACCGACGGCCGGTTCCGCTCCCTGTCCTCATCGACCAGGCCGATGCGCGTGCGTCGATCGAGGACGTCATCGGCGGTCATCGCGCCCTCGGCGCGCACGGCGAACTCGATGACGGCCCGGGACACCCGCCCGTGCTCCAGGGACTGGCCGTCCGACGTCGGCGGAGCGGAGTCCGTGAGCCGCAGGGATGCCGTGCGGCTGGGGCCGGTGACGAGTCCCGCAGCGTTCGTGGCGAGGTCGACGGCATCCTGCGCCATCCGCCGATAGGTCGTCAGCTTGCCGCCGAGCACGCTGACGATGCCGCGTTCGGAGACGCTCACGAGATGGCGGCGGGAGATGTCCGCCGTCGTCGCCGCGCCCGTGTCGACGAGCGGGCGAAGGCCGGCGAACGACCCCTTGACCTGCGCGCGGGTGATGGACGTGGACAGCACGCGGTTGAGGCTCGCGAGCAGGAACTGGATCTCGCCCTCGGTCGCCATCGGCACGCGCGGCACCGGTCCTGGAGCGTCCTCGTCGGTGAGTCCGACGATCACACGTCCGTGCTGCTGCGGCAGGGCGAATACGTAGCGGCTGATGGAGCCCTCATGGGGGATCGTCAGCGCGGCCGCCGGGGCACCGAGGTCGGCGGCGTCGAGCACGATATGGGTTCCGCGGCTGGGACGCACCGTGATCGACTCATCGAGACTGCCGGCCCATACGCCGGTGGCATTGACCACCGTCCGCGCCCGGATCTCGAGCCGCTCTCCCGTGACCGTGTCTTCCGCCGTCGCCCCGTCTGCGCGCAGATCGAGCGCCCGCACTCGCGTGAGGATGCGGGCGCCGTGGCTCGCCGCAGTTCGGGCGACCGCCACGACGAGCCGTGCGTCATCGATGAGCTGACCGTCGTACGAGAGCATCCCGCCGCGCAGCCCGTCGACGGAGAGGGAGGGGACGAGACGCAGTGCCGTCCGCGCGGAGACGAGACGGGGCGGGGGCAGGAAGCGCGTGGGCGTGCCTGCGCGCATCCGGAGCAGATCGCCCATCGCCATCCCGATCGTGCCGGCTGCACGCTGACGGGCGGTGATCCCGGTGGTGAAGGGCAGGAGCTGGGCGAGCGGGCCGATGAGGTGCGGGGCGACACGGGTCATGAGCAGGTGACGCTCGTACGCGCTCTCCTTGGCCGTCGCCACATCTCCGGTGGCGAGATACCGGAGTCCGCCGTGCACGAGCTTCGAGCTGAACCGACTGGTGCCGAACGCGAGGTCCTCGGCGTCGATGAGGGCGACGCTCAGGCCCCGCGAGGCGCCGTCGAGAGCGACGCCGACACCCGTGATGCCTCCGCCGACCACCAGCAGATCGACCGTATCGTCGCCGAGGCGTGCCAGCTCGGCGGCCCGACGCGCGACGTTGAGGTCGGGGGAGTGGGTGGTCACGGCCGGAGCAGCCCGTCGAGTGCCGCGCGCAGCTCGCGCTCCCACGATTCCTCGGAGATGAGCTCCGAGACCGTGCCATGCGAGAGCACGGCGGATTGTGCGATGAGCAGCAGCATGACGGCGATCTCGTCGGGATCGCCGCGGCGAACCGTTCCGCCAGGCTGCGCCGCACCGATCGACGTCGCGAGCCAGCCGAGGATCAGCCGCTGGCTCGACCCGACCCGCTGCAGCGTATACCGCGTGAAGGCCTCCGGCTCGTCGACGAGGAGCCGCCCGTACACGGCATCGGAGCGGAAGAGCGCGGAGAAGCGCAGGACGTCGTCGACCAGTTCGTGTCGGCTGGTCGGAGTGCGGGCGAACTGCTCGAGAATCACGGCGACCCTGCGCAGGAGCGCGGCGCGCACGACGTCGTCCGCGTCGATCCAGCTGCGATAGATCGTGGGCCGACTGTGGCCGGCGCGTCGCGCGATTTCGGCGATCGTCACACCCGTCACACCGCGGCGGGCGATGAGCGCGTCGGCGGCGTCGAGGATGCGGGACTGGGTGTGATCCCACTGGGGCGCGATGCCGATCGTCACATCCATGATCGCTTGACGTTCTTCCATGATGTGTCACACTGTAACGCATGAGCGCAGAGAACGGCAGAGTCGCCGTGAGGACGGAGATGCGATGGAACGGCTGGGGCGACCCGGCACGGGCCTCCGACCTTCCCCGCGCCGCACGGATGCTGCTGCCGTTGCTGCTGGGCCGAGTGCGCACGCCGGAGCCGGCGGTGGAACTCGCCGATGTGCGGCTCACGCCGACGTCTCTCCACGACGACGATCTGCGCGATCTGGTGGCTGCCGTCGGCGCCGCGCACGTCGACACCGGGAGCGAGGCGCGGATCCGTCATGCCGGTGGCCGTTCGACGCCCGACCTGCTCAAGCGACGCACTCGGGAGCAGGCCGCGCCGGATGCAGTCGTGCTGCCAGGCACCCACGACGAGGTCGTCGGTGTGCTGCGCGTGTGCGCCGAACGCGGTATCGCGGTGATCCCCTTCGGCGGCGGGACGAGCGTGGTCGGCGCTCTCGAGCCCGATCGGGGAACCCACCACGCCGTCGTCAGTCTGGATCTTCGCCGACTCTCGGGTCTCCTCCACCTCGATGAGGTCAGCGGGGAGGCCGGGTTCGGAGCCGGGACCACCGGTCCGGACGCCGAAGAGCTGCTCGCCGCGCAGGGCTTCGAGCTCGGCCACTACCCGCAGAGCTTCCGATACGCCACGATCGGAGGCTTCGCCGCTGCGCGCTCGTCCGGGCAGAACTCTGCGGGGCATGGCCGCTTCGATGCGATGGTCACGGGTCTCAGGGTCGCGACCCCTACCGGCGATGTCGACCTCGGTCGCTCACCGGGGTCGGCAGCCGGCCCCGATCTCATCCGGGTCTTCCTCGGATCAGAGGGCATCTTCGGCGTCATCACCGAGGTGCGGGTTCGTGTGCATCCGGTGCCACGTGAGCGCGTCTTCGAGGCCTGGAGCTTCGCCGACTTCTCCCGCGGCGTGGACGGCCTCCGCGCGGTGGCGCAGCGCGGTGGCGGTCCGACGGTCATCCGGCTGTCCGACGAAGCGGAGACCGCGGTCAACCTCGCTCAGGTCGGACGGATAGGCAAGGCGCTCACGAAGGGCGCGAGCATCGTGACCGTCTACGAGGGCGACGGCATCGCCGACCGCCGAGCGCGCACCTCGGAGATCCTGGCCGCGGCGGGC
The DNA here is from genome assembly GCF_058791955.1 of Microbacterium sp. EB106-03-03-XG65. NCBI lineage: Bacteria > Bacillati > Actinomycetota > Actinomycetes > Micrococcales > Microbacteriaceae > Microbacterium > Microbacterium sp. EB106-03-03-XG65. Next base: position 2,398,985 of record NZ_JBYTEB010000001.1, on the reverse strand, counting down.
GGCACGTCCTCCGGGGAGGGACCTGCGGCAGGGTGGCTTGACACACGATTCGACGGTCCGTACCTGCGCGATTCGCTGCTCGACGCCGGGGTGTTCTGCGAGACGCTCGAAACCGCGACGAGGTGGTCGAACCTGCATCACCTGAGGTCGGAGATCACGACAGCGTTGCGAAGCGGTTTCGCCGGGCTCGGGGCGAAGCCGTACGTGATGTGCCACGTCTCGCACGTCTACCCCACCGGGGCATCGCTGTATTTCACGGTGCTCGCGAACCTGGGGTCCGATCCCCTCGGGGCGTGGTCCGAGGTCAAGGGACGGGTGAACGACGCGATCATCGCGGCGGGCGGAACGATCAGCCATCACCACGCCGTCGGTCGTGATCACGCTCCCTGGCTGGAGCAGGAGATCGGAGAGACGGGGGTGCGGATCCTGAGCGCCATCAAACGCGAGCTCGACCCGACCTGGATCCTCAACCCCGGGGCGGTCCTCTCCGCGGATCGGGCGCGGTGACGTGGGCGATCACATCGCCGTGCTGGTGAACCCGTTCGCGGGGAAGGGACGCGGCAAGCATGGCGCTGAGGCCGCACTCGGGCATCTGCGCACACGGGGCGCGGACGTTCGCGTGTACGTGGGGGAATCGGCCGCGTCGAGTCGCGAACTCGTCGCGCGGGCGCTCGACGAACGCCCGAGAGTGCTCATGGTCATCGGCGGCGACGGCACGCTGTCGGGCATCCTCGACCCCGTCTGCGCCGCGGGGGTACCCATCGCCCTGGTGCCGGCCGGCACGGGCAACGACCTCGCCAGAGCTCTCGGCCTGCCGCGCGGCGACCCGGCGGCCGCCGCCGACCTCGCTCTGACGGGCGTGCCTCGGACCATCGACGTCGGTGAAATTCGCGCAGCGGGTCGCGTCGGGTCTTTCCTGACCATCGCCGCGCTCGGCTTCGATGCGAAGGTGAGCGATCGGACGAACCGCCTGCGCTGGCCGCACGGAGTGCTGCGCTACTACCTGGCGCTCGTCGTGGAGCTCGTGCGTCTCCGGCCGATGGACTTCACGGTCGCGATCGACGGCGAGGCGCGTCGGCTGTTGCCAGGAACGCTCGTCGCGGTGGGGAACACCGAGAGCTACGGCGGGGGCATGCCCCTGTGCGCCGGTGCTGCGGCCGACGACGGAGTGCTCGACATCGTGCAGGTGGCGCCGCTGACCCGGCTCCGGCTGCTGCGGCTGTTCCCGCTGCTGCTGCGCGGCACCCATCTGACTCGACCGGAGGTGACCCATCGGCAGGCGCGGTCGGTGACCGTGAGCGCCCCCGGGCTCGTCGTGTACGCCGACGGCGAGCGGATGGGAGAGGACGAATGCACCATCGGGATCCGACGCGCGGCGCTGACCGTCCTCGTTCCCGCTGGACGAGGGGAGCAGGCATGAACGACACCCGGCGCGACCAGCCGCGCTTCGGTGCTCACGACGAGGACGTCGTTGTGATCGGGTCGGGGTTCGGCGGCTCGGTGGCCGCCCTGCGCCTCGCCGAGAAAGGCTATCGCGTTCGGGTGTACGAGGCAGGCCGTCGCTTCGAGGACCAGGATTTCGCGAAGACCAGCTGGGACGTCCGTCGCTACGTGTGGGCACCGAGGCTGGGATGCTTCGGCATCCAGCGCATCCATCGTCTTCCGCACGTGATGATCCTCGCCGGCGCGGGTGTCGGCGGCGGCTCCCTCAACTACGCCAACACCCTCTACCAGCCCGGCGCCGCGTTCTTCACGGATCCGCAGTGGAGTGCACTCGCGGACTGGGACGCCGAGCTGTCGACGCACTATGCGACCGCGAAGCGGATGCTCGGGGTGGTGGAGCATTATCCGCACACGGGTCCGGTAGAGCGCATCATGGCAGGAGCCGCAGCAGACCTCGGCGTCGGCAGCACGTTCCGCCACGCACCGGTCGGTGTCTGGCTCGGGATGCCGGGCGTGCGCACACCCGATCCCTTCTTCGGTGGGGAGGGCCCGGAGCGCACGGGGTGCACGCTGTGCGGCAACTGCATGGTCGGATGCCGAGTCGGGGCCAAGAACACCCTGATGAAGAACTACCTCGCGCTCGCTGAGAGGCGCGGCGTCGCGATCGAGCCACGGCGCACCGTCACGGAGGTGCGCGAACTCGCGGACGGCGGCTTCGCCGTGACGACGGAGCGCAGCGGTGCATGGCTGCGGCGGGAGCGCCGCACCGTGAAGGCACGTCAGGTGGTGCTGGCTGCGGGCACATGGGGGACTCAGCAGCTGCTGCACCGCATGAAGCGCTCGGGAGCGCTCCCCGGCGTCTCCGACTCCCTCGGGCGGCTCACGAGGACCAACTCGGAAGCCCTCGACGGCGCCGTGGCGGTCGACGTCCCCGCGTCGCTGGAGCTCGCGCACGGCGTCGCGATCACGACGTCCTTCCACATCGACGAGCGCACGCACGTCGAGAACGTGCGCTACGGAGCAGGCTCGAACCTGATGGGTGCTCTGGCGTCGATCATGGTTCCCGGGGATGTGCCGCTCGGTCGTCGACTGGGCGCTCTCGGCGCGAGGTTCCTGCGGGCGCCGATCCGTCAGCTGCGCCTGGGCTCTCTCCGGCGCTGGAGTGAACGCGGCATCATCGCGCTCGTCATGCAGACCGTCGACAACTCGCTCACGCTGTCGCTGCGTCGCCGATTCGGGCGCCTGGTCATGACGAGCTCTCAGGGGCATGGGGAGCCGAACCCGAGCTACCTGCCGCAGGCGCATCGCGCGGCCGCGGCCATAGCCGCACGTGTCGAGAGGGAGGGCGGCGTCCCCGCAGAGGCGCGGGGCTCGTGGCCGGAGGTCTTCGGCATCCCGCTCACCGCGCACTTCCTCGGCGGGGCCGTGATCTCGGCGTCGCCGGAGACCGGCGTCGTCGACCGCTTCCACCGGGTGTGGGGTCATCCGGGGCTGCACGTCGTCGACGGCGCAGCGGTGCCCGCGAATCCCGGGGTGAACCCGTCGTTGACGATCACGGCGCTGGCGGAGCGGGCGATGTCTTTCTGGCCGCGCTCCGGCGACGCCGACGAGCGTCCCGCGCAGCTCGCATGACGAAGGGGGCCGCGCGACGCGCGACCCCCTTCGAACGAGCCGATCAGCGGTGTTCGATGCCGCGGATCTGCGGGGTGTGGAACTCCCCGCCGAAAGCGCGCTCCGAGGCACCCTCACGGTCGAGGTAGGGCGAGGCCCCACCATCGATGAAGGGCCAGCCCGCGCCGAGGATGAGGCACAGGTCGATGTCCTCGACCTCGGGCACGACGCCCTCGTCGAGCATCAGCTTGATCTCGCTCGCCAGGCCGTCCTGCACGCGCTGCAGGATGGTCTCGGCCGAGGCCGGCGTCTTGCCGACGGCCGGCTTGAGCAGCTTCTCGGCCTGCTTCGTCCAGCCTGTGACGCGACCGCCCTTGTCCTTCTCGACGACCGCGTCGAGCTCCGCGAGCGCGTGGAAGTTCTCGTTCGCGTAGAAGCGGTCGGGGAACGCGTGCGCCATCGTGTCCTGCACGTGAGCGGCGACCTTCCATCCGACCAGATCGATCAGCTGGAAGGGCCCCATCGGCAGTCCGAGGGGCGCGAAGGCCTTCTCGACGTCCGTGATCGGGGTTCCCTCGTAGACCGCGCGAGCGGCCTCGCCCATGACCTTCGCCAGCAGGCGGTTCACGACGAAGCCCGGGGCGTCGGCGGTCAGGACCGCGTTCTTGCCGAGGTTCTTCGCGACGACGAACGCCGTCGAGAGCGCCGCTTCGGAGGTCGTCGGCGTCTTCACGATCTCGATCAGCGGCATCACCGCGACCGGGTTGAAGAAGTGGAAGCCGACGAGGCGCTCGGGGTGAGCGAGCTTCGCACCGATCTCCTCGACCGAGAGCGACGAGGTGTTGGTCGCGAGGATCGCGTCCTCGGCGATGATCTTCTCGATCTCGCCGAACACCTGCTGCTTGACGCCGACCTCTTCGAACACGGCCTCGATGACGAAGTCGCAGTCCGCATAGAGGCTCTTGTCGGTCGTGCCGGTCACGAGCGCGCGCAGCTTGTTCGCGGAGTCGGCATCCAGCCGGCCCTTGCTCTCGAGCTTGCCGATCTCTTCGTGGATGTATGCCACGCCCTTGTCGACGCGCGTCTGATCGAGGTCGGTGATCAGCACAGGCACCTGCAGCTTGCGCACGAACAGCAGTGCGAACTGGCTCGCCATGAGGCCGGCGCCGATGATGCCGACCTTGGTGACCTTCTTGGCGAGAGCCTTGTCGGGGGCGCCGACAGGACGCTTCGCGCGCTTCTGCACGAGGTCGAACGCATACATGGACGCCGCGAACTGATCACCCGTGACGAGGTCGGCCAGAGCCTCGTCCTCGCGGGCGAAGCCCTCGGCCTTGGTGCCGCTCTTCGCCTTGTCGAGCAGTTCCAACGCGGCATACGGCGACTTCGGCACGGTGCCGATCTTCGACTCGAGCATTCCGCGTGCCATCTTGATCGCGATCGGCCACTTGGTGAGCCGCTCGATCTTGCCGGGCTCGTTCTTGCGTTCGACCTTCTTGCCGCCGAGGACCGCGTCGGCCCAGGCGAGCGAGTTCTCGAGGAAGTTCGCCGCGGGGAAGATCGCGTCGACGATGCCCAGGTCGAACGCCTGCTGCGGCTTCAGCATCCGGTTCTGCTTCAGCGGGTTCGAAATGACGACCTCGAGGGCGTTCTCGATGCCGATCAGGTTCGGCAGCAGGTAGGCGCCGCCCCAGCCCGGGATGATGCCCAGGAAGACCTCCGGCAGCGCGATCGCGGCGGCGGACGCGTCGACCGTGCGATAGCTGGAGTTGAGGGCGATCTCGAGCCCGCCGCCGAGCGCGAGCCCGTTCACGAACGCGAACGAGGGAACGCCGAGCTCGCCGAACTTGCCGAGAACCTTGTGGCCGAGCTGCGCGATCAGGCGTGCGTTGTCGCGCGAGCCGACCTTGCTGATGTCGGACAGATCGGCGCCGGCGGCCAGGATGTACTGCTTGCCGGTGATGCCCACGGCCTGGATCTCTCCGGCGGCGGCGCGGGCGGCGAGGGCGTCGAGCGTGTCGCCGAGAGCGGTGAGCGTTGCCGGCCCCAGGGTGTTCGGACGCGTGTGGTCGCGCCCGTTGTCGAGCGTGATGAGCGCCAGTGTCTTGCCCGAGGCGAGGCGGATGTCACGCACGGGGGAGTGCGTGATCACCTCACCGTCGGTGAGGGCCTGGATGGGGGAGAAGTCGACGTTCGCGTACTGTTCGGAAATCGAGTGTGCCATCGGCGATTACTTCCTCTTCTTGCCGTTGAAGTGCGGGTTCTCCCAGATGACCGATCCGCCCTGGCCGAGACCGACGCACATCGCCGTCAGGCCGTAGCGCACGTCGGGACGCTCGGCGAACTGCGCCGCGAGCTGGATCATCAGACGCACACCGGATGCCGCGAGCGGGTGCCCGAGCGCGATGGCGCCGCCCCACTGGTTGACCCGGGGGTCGTCGTCGGCGATGCCGAAGTGGTCGAGCAGCGAGATGACCTGGATCGCGAAGGCCTCGTTCAGCTCGAACAGACCGATGTCGGCGATCGTGAGCCCGGCCTTCTTCAGCGCCTTCTCGGTCGAGGGGATCGGGCCGATGCCCATGATCTCGGGCTGGACGCCCGCGAATGCGAACGAGACCATGCGCATCTTCGGCGCGAGACCGAACTCCTTCACCGCACCGCCGCCGGCGAGCAGCGACATGGTCGCGCCGTCGGTGAGGGGCGACGAGGTGCCGGCGGTCACGCGACCGTGCGGTCGGAACGGCGTCTTGAGGGCCGCGAGGTCCTCCATGGTGGTCTGCGGACGACGACCTTCATCCTCCGTGGCGAGGCCCCAGGCGCCGTCGGCCGTCTTGGTGGCGACAGGGACGAGGTCAGGCTGGATCTTGCCGGCGTCGTACGCCGCCTGCACCTTGTGCTGGCTGAGCATGCCGAACCGGTCGGAGCGCTCCTTGGTGAGGTGCGGGAAGCGGTCGAAGATGCGCTCTGCCGTGACACCCATGTTCAGAGCGCCGGGGTCGACCATGCGCTCCGCGACGAACCGGGGGTTGGGATCCGCGTTGCCGCCGATCGGGTGATGGCCCATGTGCTCGACGCCACCGGCGAGGGCGAAGTCGTACATGCCGACGCCGATCGATGCGCCCATGGTCGTGACGCTGGTCATGGCGCCCGCGCACATGCGCTCGACCGCCAGACCGGGAACGGTCTGCGGAAGCCCGGCGAGGATCGCCACCGAGCGGCCGAGGGTGAGCCCCTGGTCTCCCGTCTGGCTGGTCGCGGCGATGGCCACGTCGTCGATGCGATCGGCCGGGACTGCGGCGTTCCGCTCCATCAGGCCGATGGTCGCCTTCACGGCGAGGTCATCTGCGCGGGTGTTCCAGTACATGCCCTTTTCGCCGGCGCGCCCGAAGGGGGTGCGCACTCCATCGACGAAGAAGACGTCCGAGATCTCGGCCACTCTGCCTCCAAGTTTGTGCGGTGGCCTCAGTCTATGGAGGCCCCGAAACCGGGAGGAATCGGTTGGATCGAACCTACGAAGCGGGGGTGGACGCCTCGTCAGGCGTTTGCGCCGCCTCTACAAAGGCATCGGCGATCTTCTGTGCAGTCTGTGCAATCTGCCAGGGCCGCGCGCCGAGCGCGGCGAGCGCCTCGGCGATCGCCTCCGGCGTGGTTCCGGGAAGATCCCAGGCGATGCGTCGCAGGTGATCGGGTGTCAGGAGGTTCTCCGTGGGCATCCCGAGTTCTTCAGCCGTCGCCTCGACCAGAGGGCGGGCGGCTTTGAGGCGCGCATCGGCTTCGGGGTTGCGGTCCGCCCAGGCGCGAGGGGGCGGAAGCGTGTCGCTGGGAACACGCTCGCGGGGAAGCTCTTCGGTCGTGCGGCCGTCGACCATGGCCTGCCACCAGCGATCCAGTTGAGTACGGCTCGCTCGTCCCTGGAACTCCTTGATTCCTGCAAGCGCCTGCTTGCTCTGAGGATTCGCCAGGACGGCGGCGACGAGTGATCGGTCGGGCACGAGGCGCCCGGGCGACACGTCCTGTTCCTGTGCGAACGATTCCCGGGCGCGCCAGAGCTCGCGCGCCACCGCGAGGTTGCGCGCCCCGCGCACCTGGTGCAGGCCGCTCAGGCGGCGCCAGGGGTCTTCCCGCGGGGGCTTGGGCAAGCGTGTCAGCGTCGCCGCGAACTCCTCCGCCGCGTACTCCGTCTTCCCCTGCTCTTCGAGCTCGAGCGTGAGGATCTCGTAGACGTCGATGAGGTGGAGCACGTCGAGAGCCGCGTACTCGAGCCATGCGGCGGGGAGGGGCCGAGTCGACCAGTCCGCAGCCGAGTGCTCCTTCTTGAGTGTGATTCCCAGGGTGCTCTCGACCACAGCCGCGAGTCCGACGCGCTCGTGACCGAGCAGACGTGAGGCGAGCTCGGTGTCGAAGATGGATCGTGGCAGCAGCTCGAGCTCACGCAGGGAAGGGAGATCCTGGCTGGCGGCGTGGAAGATCCACTCGACGTCGCCGATGGCTGCCTGCAGCGGGCTGAAGTCGCCGATCGCCGGCGGATCGAAGAGGAACACTCCGGCACCTCGCCGGAACACCTGAACCAGGTACGCCCGCTGTGAGTAGCGGAATCCGGATGCCCGCTCGACGTCGACGGCGACAGGGCCGGTGCCTGCGGCCAGCGCGGCGCATGCCGCATGGAACTCCGAGACGTCGGAGATCACGGAGTACTCAGTCACGTGTTGCCTTTCGCGCGCCGATCACGGCGATGCCCTCGGATCCCGGCGGAAGGCCCGCCAGCATCCCCACCAGTTCAGCCCATGCCTCGACGTGAGGTCGGAAGGGGCCGGAAGGCGTCCAGGACGCCCTCAATTCTATCTGCGCTCCGTCGCCTTCCTCCGCGAGCCCGCCGAAGCCCTTCGAGAGCGTCTTGGTCGAGGTTCCGGAGGGCGCGTCGTATGCGGCGCCGCGGGAGTCGAGCGCGTCGACGAGCCACGACCACGTGACGTCCGCGAGAAGCGGGTCGGTGCCGATCTCGGTCTCCAGCGGCGCCTGCGCGAAGATCACGATCCGCCACGCCCCTCCCCAGGCCGAAGGAGCCTCGGGGTCGTGCAGAAGCACGAAGCGACCGGTGCCGTAGACCGACTCGCCCCCGTCATCGGGACGGACATCGGCAGCCAGCGCCAGAGCGTACGGCGCGAGGCCCTGAGGGGTGGAGATCTCTCGGACCGTGAGGTCGGGACGGAACGCTGTGTCACGGAGTTCGGCTACAGCGGCGTCGAAGATCGTCCCGGCATCGGGGTATGCGGTCACGGCAACAGGCTAGAGTCAGGAGGCGATGAAGAGTCTCAGGCACGCCGTTGCACTCGTTGTCCCCGCATTGATCGCCCTCGGCGGGGCGATGGCTCTGCTCGTGATCAGCGTGGCGCGGCGAGTGGTCCGCCCGGCCGCACGCCCGGCGGACGTCGAGATCATCGCCGTCGACACCGGTGCTCAGACGATCGAGCTCAGCCGCACGCCGGATACCGAGCTCCCCGGTCGCTACGGACTGTTCACCACCGGCACCCACGGATACGTCAAGCTCGGCGCGGTGCTCGCAGCCGACTCGTCGACGGTGCGGCGGAAGCTCCTCACCCAGATCGAGACCGGCGCTCGCGTGGACCGATCGGCGGCGTTCAGCGGCTGGTATTACACGTCGCCGAGCGAGCTCCACCTGCGCTGGGAGAACGTCCTCATCGGATCGCCCGCCGGGCCATGCCCTGCATGGTTCTTCCCCGCGGAGTCGAGCACGTGGGTGATCCAGGTGCATGGTCGTGGTGTGACACGAGCGGAGTGCCTGCGGGCCGTGCCGGTGCTGCACGCCGCCGGGCTCCCCAACCTCGTCGTGTCGTATCGGAACGACGGGGAGGCCCCGCGCAGCCGCCATGGCGGCTATGCGCTGGGAGCAGCGGAATGGCGCGATGTCGACGCGGCGATCTCGTACGCGCTGCGCCGGGGAGCCGAACGCGTGGTGCTGCTGGGCTGGTCGATGGGCGGCGCCGTGGCCCTGCAGACAGCATTGAACTCCGGCAATCGGGAACGAGTGGCGGGGCTGATACTCGAGTCGCCGGTGGTCGACTGGCGCTCTGTGTTGCGCTTCCAGGCGAGGAAAGCCGGAATGAGGGCGCCTCTTCCCGACCTCGCGATGAGCGCCCTCTCGGTCCCGCTGACGGCGCGTCTCAGCGGCGCCGACGAGGCGATTCCGTTCGACCGACTCGACGTCGTCGCCCGCGCCGCCGAACTCGATCTGCCGATCCTGATCCTGCACAGCGATGACGACGGCTTCGTTCCTGCAGATGCATCTCATGCTCTGCAGAGAGAGCGACCCGACATCGTCACGATGCCTCGGTTCTCGGTCGCGCGGCACACCAAGCTGTGGAACTACGACCAGATGGGATGGACCGCGGCGATCACCGACTGGCTGCGCGACCGGGGCCTCAGCGCTTCTGCCTGACCTGCTTCTTCGCGCGCATGAGCATTCCGGTCATCCCGCCGATCCGCAACGGCGACACCGCCTTGGTGAGACCGATCGACTGCGGGTAGTCGTCGGGGATGGCCAGCACCTCGTCGGCGGTGAGGCCGGTGATGCCCTGCACGAGGATGCTCGCGAAACCACGGGTCGTCGGGGCTTCCGGCGGGGCGGTCGCATGCATGGTGACGATCCCGTCGTTCACCTCGACGTAGATGTAGACGGGGGACTGGCACTCGGCCACGCGCTCGCACATCTCGGGGTGGTTCGCGACCTCCTCCGAGACCTCGGGCAGCTCGTCCGAGTACTCCAGAAGGAGCAGCAGACGATCTGCCTCAGGGGTCTCGAGGAATCCGTCGCGGATCTCGGCGAGGGTGTCAGGAACTTCGCTCGTGCTCATCCCTGTCATTGTCACACGTCAGAGCGAACCGGGCTCCGTGCCGGTCACGATCGGGACGCGCACCGCGCTGCCCCACTCGGTCCATGAGCCGTCGTAGTTGCGCACGTTCTCGAAGCCGAGGAGGTGCTTGAGCACGAACCACGTGTGGCTGGAGCGCTCTCCGATGCGGCAGTAGGCGACGACGTCATCGCCGTCGGCGAGGCCCGCGCCGTCGCGGTAGATGGCGTCGAGCTCGGCACGCGACTTGAAGCCGCCGTCCTCCGCCACGGCCTTCGCCCACGGCACGCTCTGCGCGGTCGGGATGTGTCCGGCACGCAACGTGCCCTCCTCAGGGTAGGCGGGCGCCGTGGTGCGCTCTCCGCTGTACTCCTCGGGGGAGCGCACGTCGATCAGGGGGCTGCCGATGTGGGCGAGGACATCCTCCTTGTAGGCGCGGATGGTCGAGTCGTCGCGCTCGACGACGGGGTACTCCGTCGGCGTGATCTGCGGTGCCTCGCGGGTGATCTCGCGGCCCTCTGCGATCCAGCGATCGCGGCCGCCGTCGAGCAGCCGGACGTCGTCGTGTCCGAACAGCGAGAAGACCCACAGCGCGTACGCCGCCCACCAGTTGTTCTTGTCGCCGTAGATGACGACCGTGTCGTCCCGGGAGATGCCCTTGCTGCTGAGCAGCTTCGCGAATCCTTCGCCGTCGACGTAGTCGCGAACGACGGGATCGTTGAGTTCGGTGTGCCAGTCGACCTTCACGGCTCCCGGAATGTGACCCGTCTCGTAGAGCAGCACGTCCTCATCGGATTCGACCACCACGAGGCCGGGCTGACCGAGACGCTGCGCGAGCCACTCGGTGGTGACGAGACGGCCGGGCTCGGCGTATTCGGCGAACTTCGGTGATGACGTGTCGAACTCGATGGCCACAGGGATCTCCTCAGACGGTGAGCGGCGATGATGCCGGGTGCGGACGGCGTAGTGTGTATCCGTCACTTCGACGATAGATCCACGCCGAGCGCACTGCACCCGATTCGTAAGACTTCGACACAGGTGCGCACCCGATACAGGACCGTGATGACCGACACGCCCACCCGCACGGGCATCGTGCACCTCACCGATCGACAGCCGACCGTCACCGGCCCCGAGATGCTCGCAAGCCTCGTGCCGCCGCCGCAGTTCGACGGTGCGACGTTCGAAAGCTACCGCGCGGATCCGGAGTACCCGTCGCAGGAGGAGGCGAAGGAGACGCTGATCCGCTTCGCGGGTCGCGGCGCCCCGGCCAAGCGTGGCGGGTTCTTCAGCCGCGCGAAGAAAGAGCCCGAGGTGAAGCCGGGCGTCTACCTCGACGGCGGCTTCGGAGTCGGCAAGACGCACCTCCTGGCATCGATCTATCACGCCATGCCGGCACGCCGGAAGTACTTCGGCTCGTTCATCGAGTACACCGCCCTCGTCGGCGCGCTCGGTTACAAGAACACGGTCGACCTGCTCAAGGGGGCAGATCTGCTCTGCATCGATGAGTTCGAACTCGACGACCCGGGCGACACGATGGTCATGACCCGCCTGCTCGGCGAGCTCGTGCCGACGGGAACGAAGCTCGCGGCGACGTCGAACACCCCGCCGAACGCCTTGGGAGAGGGGCGCTTCGCCGCGCAGGACTTCCTCCGTGAGATCCACGCGATGTCCGACAGCTTCCAGACGCTCCGGATCGATGGCGTCGACTTCCGCCAGCGCGCGCTCGACGGGCACGCCGTGGTGAGCGACGAGGACACGTACGCGGCTGCGGTCGACGCGGAGGCCGCCGCGGGAACCGTCTCCGACGACGTCTTCGGGGACGTGATCCGCCATCTGGCCCGAGTGCACCCGTCGCGCTACCTCCGGGTCATCTCCGGACTCGGTCTCGTGGGGCTTCGTGATGTCCACACCCTGACGGACCAATCCGAGGCGCTGCGATTCGTCGCCTTCGTCGACCGCGTGTACGACGCGCAGATCCCGATCGTCGCGACGGGGGTGAGCCTCGACCAGGTCTTCGCCGACGAGATGCTGGGCGGGGGCTACCGCAAGAAGTATCTGCGAGCTATCTCCAGACTCAATGCACTCACACACGCGGATCGCAGCGTCGCGTAACGCGATGTTCACACGGGGGCTGCCCCTGTAACACCCCGGCAACAAACTTCACGCATTCCGGAAATCGGGCCTCGTCACACTGAAGCTCTCAGTTCCCGAATGTGAGGTTTGACTATGGATGCTCCAGGCAACATCTCCTGGGCGATCACCGCGACCGCCCTCGTACTGCTCATGACGCCCGGCGTCGCCTTCTTCTACGGCGGCCTCGTGAAGGCCAAGAGCGTCGTCAGCATGATGATGATGAGCTTCGGCTCGATCGGACTCGTGGCGGTGCTCTGGATCCTCTTCGGATTCTCGATGAGCGCCGTCGACAGTCCCACCGCCTTCGCAGGCAACCCCTTCGCCGACATCGGCCTCTCCTCCCTCGCCGAGGGTGAAGGCTCGAATGTGGCGCTTCTCGGAGTCGCCTACGGTGCGACCTTCGCGATCATCACGGTCGCACTCATCTCGGGTGCGATCGCCGACCGTGCCAAGTTCGGCAGCTGGCTCATCTTCGCCGGTGTGTTCGCCACCGTCGGCTACTTCCCGGTCGCTGCCTGGGTCTGGGGCGGCGGTTGGATCATGAACCTCGGCACGACCCTGTTCGGTGAGGACAGCGGTATCGGTGTCATCGACTACGCCGGTGGAACCGCCGTGCACATCAACGCCGGCGCCGCAGCACTCGCTCTCGCCCTGGTGCTCGGAAAGCGCATCGGGTTCCAGAAGGGCATCCTGAAGCCGCACAACGTGCCGCTGACTCTTCTCGGTGCCGCACTCCTGTGGTTCGGGTGGTTCGGCTTCAACGCCGGTGCCGAGTGGCTGGCTGAGGACATGGGCGGTGTCGGACTCATCGGTCTGAACACGCTGGGTGCGACGGCCGCCGCGATCCTCGGATGGATCCTGATCGAGAAGATCAAGGACGGCAAGCCCACCTCCGTCGGCGCGGCATCGGGTGCCGTCGCCGGTCTCGTCGCCATCACCCCCGCCTGCGCCAACCTGACCCCGGGCTGGTCGCTGCTGCTGGGTGCCGTGGCCGGTATCGTCTGCGCACTCGCCGTCGAGATGAAGTTCCGTCTCGGGTTCGACGACTCCCTCGACGTGGTCGGCATCCACCTCGTCGGTGGCCTGATCGGCACGCTGTACCTCGGCTTCTTCGCCACCGGCACCGGACTGCTCGTCGGTGGAGACGCCCGTCAGCTCGCGGTCCAGGCGATCGCCGCCCTCGGTGTGCTGATCTACTCGTTCGTGGTCGCCTTCATCATCGGCTTCGCGATCGAGAAGACGATCGGCTTCCGCGTCACCAACGAGGACGAGATCGCCGGTGTCGACCAGGTCGTCCACGGCGAGGAGGGCTACGCACTCGCCGACGCATGACATGCCGTTAGGGTGACCGTGTGGCTAAGAGCAACGGCATCCTGACAAGACTCGCGGAGATCCTCCTCACAGCATTGGGATCTGACCGGGCGTCTCAGACGACACCACGTCCGAGGCGCCCGGACGCGCGTCTGCGCACCTCCGACGAGGTGCGCGCCTCGCCGTCGGCGGCGGGCACGGGCCGAGGCACAGGCGCAGGAACAGGCACGGTGCGCATCGATCCGGACCGCATCGATGACCTGCGCATCGGATACGCGCCGGACCGGGATGGTGCTCCCGACGCCGGCGAGATCGTCTGGACGTGGGTTCCGTACGAAGAGGGCGACGGCCGAGGCAAGGACCGCCCCGTGCTCGTGGTGGGGAGGCAGTCCGCAGACCGGGTGTACGCGGTGCGGATGACCAGCAAGGCGCACGATCGGGATCGGGACTACCTCTCGATCGGCTCGGGTTCCTGGGACTCGCAGCGACGCGAGTCATGGGTGGATGTCGAGCAGCTGTACAGCGTGCATGTGACGGGGCTGCGACGGGAGGCCGCCGTGCTCGAACGTCCGCGCTACGACCGGGTGGCTGCGGCTCTCGCTGCGCGCTACGGCTGGGCCAGGGACTGATCGACGGCGGTCGCCGACAGACGACGCGCGGGCCGCAGCCTGCTCAGGCCCCAGACCAGGGCCGCTGACGCCAGCAGCACGAGCAACAGCGCGGCCACTGTCGCACCGAGCGCGACGAGCCCTCTCTGCGGCAGCAGGAATCCGTAGGGCACCCACCCGTCCGTCGCGCCGCGGGTCAGGACGACGGTCAGCCAGACCACCGGGTAGGGCAGGACGACCCACAGACGCGCCCATGGCTGCGGTGCGCGGTCCGGCACGAACGCCCAGTCGATCGACACAAGCACGGGCAGCACGAGATGCAGAGTCACGCTGACCCAGACCGGCGCGCTGCCTGTGCCCGGGACGACAAGGTTGTACACCAGGGCCACGACGAGCATCGATGCGACGGATGCGCCGCGGGCGGTGTCGAGCCAGCCGGGCGCGCGGCGTCTGATCAGGCCGCACACGCCGCTCGCGATGAGTATGAACGCGGTGAGCAGGCTGGTCAGGTTCGTGAAGTAGCCGAGGTAGTCGAAGAGGCTCGCACCACGCAGCGGGATGCCGATCGCATAGGTGTACCCGAGGATGCCGATCACCGCGACTCCGCCGGAGACACGGAGCAGGGCGACGGAGGCAGGTGGGGCGGAGACAGGTGGGGCGGAGGCCATTCGATCAGCGTAGGAGCACCGATCGCGCAATCCGATTCCTCGACCGCTGCGAACCAACTGTGAGTCGCAGCACGCGACGACACCACAGGAGGAATCATGCGTTTCATCCCCACCAAGGTCCACGGAATTCTCGACTACGTCGTCGGAGTCGCATTGATCGCTGCTCCGTGGCTGTTCGGCTTCGCAGGCATGGGCGGACCCGCCGTCATCATCCCGATCGTCCTGGGCGTCGGGCTCATCGTGTACAGCCTGTTCACCAAGTACGAATGGGGCCCCTTCGGCTTCATCCCGATGCCCGTTCACCTCGTGTTCGACATCGTCGCAAGCCTGTTCCTGGCGCTCTCGCCGTGGATCTTCGGCTTCTCGAACGAGGCACCGAACGTCTGGGTCCCGCACGTGGTCGTGGGCGTCGCCGTGATCATCGTCGTGATCTTCTCCCAGCCGCAGCCCGCGAAGGTCAAGGCCTCGGCACGCGCCTGACGACAAAGACCCTGAGGCCCCGCACGGTATCGGTCCCGTGCGGGGCCTCAGTCCTGTTCCCGACAGGATGACGTCACATCCCGAAACCCTGTGCGATCCACTGGGCGTGCAGCTGCCACGGGTCGGGCACGGTCTGCAGACCCCTGATGTGCGCGCGCAGCTGCGGTGTGAGCGTGAACCACTCGCCTCCTTCTCGTACGGCGGCGAACTCGCGATGACGTGCCTGTTCGACTTCGCGGCCACCGCGCTCGAAGGCGAGCAGCTCGTCATGACGGATGCTCGACAGCCTCTGGCGAGGACGTCGACTGGTGCCGATCTTGACGCGGCGATCGTAGCGAAGATAGTAGACCACCTCGATGACGGGCCGAGGGAGGTCGTCGTCCGGCACATCACCGACGCACCACCCGCACCAGGCGCACACGAGCCTTCCGGTCACGCGGCGCGCGTCGATCCGGCCGCAGAGCAGGCACGGATCGGGGAGGGTCGGGCTGGTCACCTGATGAGGCTAGCGACCCCCACGGACACCCGCGTCGGAAAGAGACGGCCCATGGTCGTGGCCATGACTGGTGAGGCCGTAGAACGCCGGGAGGAGAAGGAAGACCACCGAGGCGACCAGGGTATGCACGAGGACCCCCGCGAGATAGGTCGGCCACTCGGCGAGCAGCGCGGGAAGGAGCCCGCCCGGTTCGGTCTTCGGCGGACGGAGATCGAGGACGAGGAGGGTGATGACGATGGCGATGATGGCGTCGCTGAACGCGACCGCGCGGGCCGGGTCAGATCGGACGGCCGAACTCCTCGGAGTGCCGCCGTGGGAATCGCCATCTGTCGCCATCGCCTCACCCTTCATCCCTCTGTCGCGGTTCAGTCGGCGGACTGTCGCGCGGCGAGGAGATCCTCCGAGCGTCCGAGCTTCCCCGAGGCCCCGGATACGTCTGGGTGGCCGGAGAGACCAAGGCGACGCGTGGCGTACGGAAACACCTGCGACAGGGAGTGGCAGATCGATCGTCGACACCTCGACGGGCTCGAGGAGGCTCAGGGTCAGCTCCTCGGCATGCAGCCGCGGAGTGGGCACCAGGTAGGGAGTCGCCTCAAGGCGTTCCAATACCACTCGCACGACTTCGGGGATCGCCACCGCAGTGGTGCTCGGCGCAATCGACGGCAGCCCCGCGTCGATGAACGTGCAGCGGAAGGTGGTGCCGGCGGCGCCGATCACGCGATGCTCGGTTCCCGCGGGGATCCACAGGCCGAGTGATCCGGGAATGGCGAAGTAGCCGTCCGCAGTCTCGGCGGTCAGTGTGCCGCGCGTGGCCCAGAGAAGCTCGTGTCGGTCTGCATGCGAATGGCGTTCCCACTCGACGTGCTCGGCGAGATCGAAGGAGTTCGTATCGATGCGCCAGATGATCGGTTCAGGATCGGGTTCGATCAGCGACATCGTCGGCTCACCAATCGTCTCTCCGGCAGGTTAGGTAAACCTTACCAGAAGCGAGGTGTGCGGCTCGTGACGCGATGGATTGACCGAACAGAGTACGCCTGTGGGTGGTGGGGCGCTACGGGATGGTGCGCCGACGATCTCAGGCGTACGGTGCGGCCAGAGCACGCGCTGGACGAGTTCATGGGGAACCTCGCCGCGACGTGGCTCCGGTAGAGGGGTTCTCGCGCCGGTAGCGATCCGCCCGTCGCGCGAGGACCTCTCCGCTGTGACGAGGCGCGGAACTGCTGGGCCCGATGCAGCGCTGGCGCTGCAAGATCAGGTGGCTATGTGGTGGGCGATACCGGACTCGAACCGATGACCTCTTCCGTGTGAAGGAAGCGCGCTACCAACTGCGCCAATCGCCCATACCTGCGGGGTACGTCAACCGATACTACCCGACCGTCGGAGCCCGAGTTGACCATCGGGGGAGACACGCGCGAGATTCGGTTCCGGTTTGGACAGTCGCCCATCATCGGCTAATGTTTCATAAGTGCCCGGGACAACAACCGGGAACAACGCGGATGTAGCGCAGTTGGTAGCGCACAACCTTGCCAAGGTTGGGGTCGCGAGTTCGAGTCTCGTCATCCGCTCAAGTGCAGGGGCCTTCTTCGGAGGGCCTTCCGCACGTGGGGTCAATCCACACGGTGGCGTGGCCGAGCGGCTAGGCACCGGCCTGCAAAGCCGTTTACACGGGTTCGAATCCCGTCGCCACCTCTCAAAAACTGAACAGCCCACTCGGGCGCGATTGGCGCAGCGGTAGCGCGCTTCCCTGACACGGAAGAGGTCACTGGTTCGATCCCAGTATCGCGCACAGATGAAAACCCCCGGTTCACCGGGGGTTTTTTGTTTTTCCACGTTGTTTTGCCGGCCATGTGAGCCGGATCGCCGGCTCGCACCAGGAACCGGGGGAGTGCCATGGGCCTGTTCTCACGTCGCGCACGGAAGTCGTCAGCCTCGAAACCAGCGCAGCCACGGCATGAGGAGGGTGCTCTGCCGGATTTTCTGTCCCTGGTGGTGCCGATGCTCTCAGGGCAATCCTGGATGGACGCCAACGAGAGAATGTTCGCGCAGATCCCGGACTTCCCCGCCGGCAGCCGTCCGTTCGCCCCGCCCGTCTCCGCATGTCTCTATAGTGCCTACGCGATCGATCCGAATGGGTCATGGGAGATCGTGAACAACGACACGGTGCAGACCATGGGAGACAGCGAGGCCATGCGAGTGCGGGCACTGGCGAACCTGCGCCAGCGCGGAGACATCCACGTCGAGGGCGGCGATGGCCGGTACCGACTCACCGTGCCGGTGGAGCGCGACGTCAGCGCGCCCCTCGTCCTCGACCCTGAGCGGTGGCGTCCATCGGTCCCGCTCGAGGGAGAACTCGTCATCGCCGTTCCCACCCGAGTCGAGCTCCTCGTCTGCGGTTCCGCCGACCACGATTCGAAAGTGGCGTTGCGCAGCAGCGCTGAACAGGCATTCAACGCAGGGAACGGCAAGCCGATCTCTCCCTCGCTCTACCGCCTCACCGGAGCAGGTCTCCCACTTCTCGACGATCGTGATGCGTGATATGAGCGCCGCTGGGTCTGATCTGAGCACTGACCCAGTACAGCGAGCCCCTGTCAATGCGGAGTCCGTGGGTGCAGAGTCGGAGTTCGCGAGTGTGCGCAGCCGTATCGTGTCGTATCTCGCGACGCTCATCGTCTTGACCGGTTGCGTCGTTGTGACGATTCATCTGTTCCGCGGCAGCACCGCGGCACTCGGTATCCCACAAGGAACATCCTCGAGGCATGGCCGTACGTCCTCGGGTTCTTCCTTGTCGTGGGAGGGCTCGTTCTCGTCGCGGCGCAGGAGCTCATCGGATATCAACATCTTGTCGTCACCGCCGGGTCCTGCCTGGTGGCGATGATCGCCTTTCCCGTTGCCTATTTCGGTCTCGCTTTCAGCGGCATCTTCACGGATTCCGAGGACGTCTTTCCAGCACTGGTCGCCGTCCACATCGCAGCCATCGCACCGATCGCACTCGCGATCGCCGACGGAGCGCTCGTCTGGCGCGATCGCGCCCGCCCGCCGCGACAGCGCCTGCGCGGGATCGTCTATCTTGCGGCAGTCGGTGTCGTGCTCGCAGTCGGATGCATCATCTTCGCTCGTCTGGGCCTCGCGCCCGCCGCAGGATGAGCTGACATCCCTCGCGGGCAGAGGCGAGGAGTATGAGTGGCCAGTCTCCGTAGTGATCTCGGTCCTCGGAGGCTGAGGGACGGCAACGTCTCTCGGCTGACTGCAGAGCCGTCTTCAAGTGCCCATATCGGTCACGTGCGCATCTCTGGGAGCGCGTCGCCCGGCATCTGCTCACTGAGGGAGTCGACCTCGTCGTGCTCGCCGAGGAGCAACGAGGCCGCGACCTCGCGTTGCGATGCGCGCGCGTCTGACTCCCGCGCCGCACGGTGTCGCCCTCTGAGGAACGGGTGACGTCGGCTGCCTCGTCGGCAAGCCACACGCAATCCCCGTTCTTGCGTGGTTTCGCGTCATGAGAACCGCCGTGGCGGGTCTAGTTACCGTAGGCGACTGCAGGTTCGGTGACCTCAATGGCGGACTCGCTCGTCGTCGCGCTCGGGGCTCCGGTCGTGGCGATCGTCGGGCAGTCGTTCGGCATTGGCTGGGGCGTAGCGATATCGTCTCTGCTTTACGTGATCGTCGTGGCCGGTGGATTGCGTCGCAGCATCCGCAAGGAAGTCGTCATCGCAGAAGGAGCGGACTGACATGGCACAGCCGAATCAATGGAAGCCGATGATCGCGCTCCTTGCGAATCCGGAGACTCGACGCGTTGCCGCTGAGGTGATGCTGGGTGCCACGCTCGAGTCGGCGACAGCCGGTCTGTCGCCGTCGAAGCGCCGACGCGTGACAGAGGCGATGATGCGCAGTGGCCTCGTCAACGCCCACACGCGGGTCTTCGAGTCTGACGTGTTCCGCGCGATCCTCGACGCTGCGCCGGCGCCCAAGAAACGCGAAGGGATAGATCGGTTTGTCGACGGGAAGCGAATTCGTCAGTATCCCGCGAACCTCGACGAGCGTGGCCGGCTCCTCGCCTGGGTGGCAACGAGTGCGTTCGGCGCAGACGAAGTGCTGCCAGAGCGCGAAGTGAACGATCGACTCTTGCCCTACTCAGAGGACGTCGCCGTTCTTCGCCGCTATCTCGTGGACTACGAGCTCGTCGAGCGATACCCAGACGGTACCGGGTACACCCTGTCGTCTGCTTTAGTATCTGAGCACGTTCCGCGAGTGATCAGCGACGCCGATGCAAGGTACTCAATCGAGCACGGATCCAGATGATGCCGGGACGTGTCGAGGTGTCTGCGCGATTGATCTTCTGTGGGCACGTCACGGGTGGGGCAGCGGGTCAACTCCGGACATTCGTCGAACGCGGTCTGGACCATCGGGCATAACTGCAGATCAACTGATATTTCACTCCATGGTGTGTGGGTCATCCTCCAGCAACGCACGCCCCCTCTGTCACATCCGCACCATTGTCACCACACCGATATATCTCTTAGGGTTGTTTCCACGTCGCTCGTTGGAGCTGAGCGCCGTGACTCTGAGGGGGGTCCGAGATGGTGCGGGGAGATGATCGGCGCGGGCTGCGCAGGTCCGCTGTCGCGATGATCACCGCCGTCGCCCTCATCGCCGCCGGATTCACGCTCGGCTCTCCGCAGACCGCGGAAGCGGCCGTCGTGCAGTGGGGCACCAACTCCGGCACCGC
This sequence comes from Microbacterium sp. EB106-03-03-XG65, assembly GCF_058791955.1. NCBI lineage: Bacteria > Bacillati > Actinomycetota > Actinomycetes > Micrococcales > Microbacteriaceae > Microbacterium > Microbacterium sp. EB106-03-03-XG65. The sequence goes on along the minus strand of NZ_JBYTEB010000001.1, from coordinate 2,378,643 downwards.
ACCGAACTATCAGGCGAATGTCAACGGCGACTTCATCATGGCCGGCAACGGTGTGCTCGCGTGTTCTGCGACGACCGGCACCGCCAATGGCACCTGTGCCGATCTGCATGCGGCGTCGAGCACGAACACGAACAACGTCAACGACAACTTCGTGATGACGCAGACCAACTCCGCGGCGGGGTTCACCTCGAACTCGAGCAGCGCGACGATGACGATCCCTGCCGGTGCGACGGTCGTGAAGGCGTTCTTGACCTGGAGTGCGAACACCGGTGTGTACACGGGCGACAACCGGGCGCTGTGCTCTCAGTACTCGGCTGCGCGAGGACTCGCGACGATGCCGACGGGAAGCGCCACCGGCTACACCACACGGGCTGTGCAGCTGAAGGTCGCCGGCGCCGGTATCGTGAACGTCGCGCCGCAGAGCATGCTGGCCGACCCCGCGTCTCAGGCGACGGCGCTCTACTACTCCGCCAGTGCCGACGTGACCACGGCGTTCGCCTCGGTGCCGACCGGCTCGGAGATCACCATCTCGGCCGGCAACATCTGGACACCCACGGGCGCCGGTTGCTACGCGGGCTGGTCGATCAACGTGGTGTACGACTACGGAACCTTCATCGCCGACAACCCGGCCTCCGTGCCGCACAACATCATCTACTACGAAGGGCATGTGCGTCAGGGGGCGAATGACCCGGCGCTGACGGTCGCCTTCAACGGGTTCACCGCCGTCGCCGCGGGAACTCGCGCCGGCTTCACGCTGTTCGAGGGGGATAGGAACATCACCGGGGACTCCGCGGCGTACTCGCGCGGTGGATCGACCGCGTACACCGAGATCCCGAACGCCGCAGGGGCGACGGGGAACATCGGAATCTCCCGGGCGGTCGGCTCGGTTCGCTACACGGGAACAGCCGGCACCGCGTTCACGAACCAGAGCGTCGATGTCGCGACGGCACCGCTCTCGAACGTGGTCGCGGGCGACTCGACCGTGAATCTCCGGCTCGGCACCGCAGGCGACTCGTATCTGCTGCGCAACGCCATGTTGTCGGTGCCGACGGCCGGCCTGCAGATCCAGAAGACCTTCAACGGGACGGCCGACACACAGTCGCGGACGGCGGGAGAGCTCGCGACGTTCGTGATCAGACTGACGAACACCGGTGCCGGGACGCTGCGCAACATCGTGATCACCGATGACCAGTCGGGATGCGCACGGAGTCTGGGCGCTGTGACGCTCGCACCGCTGGAGTCGAGAGAGTTCACGTGTACGGCGACGGCTCCGTCGTCGACAGGTTTCGTCTCGACGGCCGAGGCCACAGCGCGCACCGTGGTCGGAGACTTCCTGGCGCAGGACAGTGACTCCACGACGGTGCTGCTGAGTGCCGTCACGCTCACGAAGACCAGTGCGCTCGCCCCCGGCGGCACGGGACGCGCGGGCGACGTTCTGATCTACACATTCACCGTGACCAACACAGGACAGTCCACGCTGAACGACATCGTGATCGCCGACCCGCTCGTAGGGCTCTCGGCGATCACCTTCGACGCGTGGCCCGGCACGGCGGGTGTTCTCACCCCCGGACAGTCCGTGACCGCCACGGCGACATACACCCTGAAGCAGAGCGACGTCGATGCCGGCTCCATAGCGAACACGGCGACGGTCAGCGCCGCAGACGACGACGGCGGCGCACGCCCCTCCGGATCCGCGAACAGGGTGACACCGATCGCTGCCGCCGGCGCCCTGACGGTGACGAAGACCGGTGCGCTCGCGAGCGGTGCCACGGGTCGCGTGGGTGACCGCATCAACTACAGCTTCACGGTGCGCAACACCGGCAACGTCACTCTCGCCAACGCCTCGCTCGTCGATCCGCTCCCCGGGCTCTCGCCTCCGGTCATCACCTGGCCGACCGCGACCGCCGGATCGCTCGCCGTGGGGCAGACCGCTACCGCCACCGCCTTCTACACGATCACGCAGGCAGACGTCGACGCAGGCAGCGTCCGCAACACCGCATCCGCCTCTGCTCGCACTCCCGGCGGAGCCACCGTCTCGGGTTCGTCCCCACAGGTCACCGTTTCTACGATCGCCTCGGCACCGAACCTCTCGACGACGAAGTCGGGGGCCATCACGCAGGGCTCGGGTGGCGTGGGAAGCACCATCAGCTACACCTTCACCGTTCGAAACTCCGGCAACACGACACTGACGTCGGTCGGGATCACGGATCCGCTCGCAGGCCTTTCCGCACTCGCCTACACCTGGCCGGGGACCGCTGGGACGCTCGCACCCGGCCAGTCCGCAACCGCGATCGCGACGTACACCGTCACCCAGGCCGATGTCGACGCGGGGGCAGTCCGCAACACCGCGACGGGAACTGCGCGGACTCCCGCCGGGGCCACTCTGACGGTTCCCAGCAGCCAATCCGTCATCGCGACCGCTGCAGCTGCGCCGGCAGTCAGCTTCACCAAGACCGGTGCGATGGCGCCGGGGAGCACAGGCAAGGCGGGTGACGTCGTCACCTACACCTTCCGGCTCGCCAACACCGGCAACGTGACCCTGAACGGGGCGGGCATCACGGATCCGCTTTCGGGACTCTCGGGTTTGACCTACGCCTGGCCCGCGGCTGCGGGAGTGCTCGCGCCCGGACAGGCGGTCACCGCGACCGCGACCTACACGCTGACGCAGGCGGACGTGGATGCCGGGGCCGTCGTCAACACCGCCACCGCATCGGCCTCGCCGCCGAGCGGCGCGCGCCTCACTCAGAGCCGCTCGTTCACGCTGCCGGTCGCGCCGGCCGGAGCACTCACCGTGCTGAAGTCGGGCAGTGTCACTTCGGGCACGGGCGGCGTCGGAAGCACCGTCACCTACGCCTTCTCTGCCACGAACAACGGCAACGTGACCCTCACCCAGGTCGCGATCGCGGATCCGCTCCCGGGGCTGTCGGCCGTCACCTACACCTGGCCCGGGGCGGTGGGCACCCTCGCGCCGGGACAGACGGTGCAGGCGCGAGCGACGTATACGGTGCGGCAATCCGATGTGGATGCCGGGGCCGTGACCAACACCGCCACGGCATCGGCCCGCACACCGAGCGGGACCGCGGTGTCCGGCTCTTCTCCCGCCACTCGCGTATCGACCATCGCCGCGTCTCCGGCGAGTTCGACGACGAAGTCGGCCACCGTGTCGGGCACCGCGGCTGTGGGTGACGTGATCACCTACACCGTGCGGACGACCAACACCGGGAACGTGACGCTCACCGGCGTCACGGTCGCCGACACGCTCGCCGGACTCTCGTCGTTCACCTACACGTGGCCCGGCACGGCGGGCACCCTGGCACCCGGGCAATCGGTGACCGCGGTCGCCACGTACACGATCAAGCAGGCGGATGTGAATGCGGGCTCCGTCCGCAACGTCGCGTCGTCGACCGCGTCGTACGGCTCCACCCCGGTGACCAGCACCTCTGGACCGGTGACCACGCCCACGGTCGCCGCGACGACCGGGATCGTCACCACCAAGACGGGAGCGCTGCAGAGCGGTTCGTCGGGCCGCGCCGGCGACACGATCACCTGGACCATCACTCTCCGCAACTCCGGAAACGTCACGCTGAGCAGCGTCTCCGCGGCGGACTCGCTGCCCGGCATCTCCGCCCCCGTATACGGCACGTGGCCGAGCGGAACCGCCGGCGTCCTGCAGCCGGGACAGACCGTCACCGCCACCGCGTCGTCGACGATCTCGCAGACGGACGTCAACTCCGGCGCGGTGAGCAACACCGCGACCGGCAGCGGCACGCCGCCTTCGGGACCCGCAGTGACGAGCACGGCTCCCGCCACAGTCTCTCTGGCATCGTCGCCGGGACTCGTCCTGATCAAGACCGGAGGCGTGACCTCCGGCAACGGCTCCGTGGGCAGCACGATCACCTACTCCTTCTCGGCTCAGAACACGGGCAACGTCACCCTCACCGGGGTCTCGATCACCGACCCGCACGCCGGGCTGTCGTCGCTCAGCTACACCTGGCCCGGAGCCGCAGGCACACTGCAGCCGAATCAGACGGTCACCGCGACCGCGACCTATACCGTGCGACAGGCCGATGTCGACGCGGGCGCCGCCAAGAACACGGCGTCGGTCAGAGGCACTCCTCCCGCGGGTCCCGCGATCACGGCATCGTCGGCCGAGGTCTCGGTCGCCACGGTGGCGGCGGCGCCCGCGATAGCCGTCACGAAGACCGCGGCGGGCGGCGGAGGCGGAGTCGGCAGTGTCGTCACGTACACGTTCCGAGCCAGCAACACCGGCAACGTCACGCTCACCGGTGTCACCGTCGCAGATCCTCTGGCCGGTCTGAGCGCGCTCGACTATCAGTGGCCGGGAGCGTCCGGAACTCTGGCGCCCGGTGAGACCGTCACAGCCACGGCGACCTACACGGTCACCCAGGCGGATGTGAATGCGGGCTCGATCACGAACACGGCGAGTGCTTCGGGAACGGGTGGCGGAGCGACCGTGACCGCGGCCTCCGGCGCCGTCACGACACCGACCACGGCGATCGCACCGTCGATCGCGGTCACGAAGGTCGGCACCCTGTCGGGTTCCGGGGCAGCCGGCGACACGATCACCTACGCCTTCACGGCCCGGAACTCGGGAAACGTGACGTTGACGGGCGTCTCGCTCACCGATCCGCTGCTCGGCGGTGCACCGGTGCGGCTCACGGGGTGGGCGGGTGCGGAGGGCACACTCCAACCCGGGCAGAGCGCGACCGGGACGGCGACGTACACCGTGCGACAGACCGACGTCGACGCCGGATCCGTCGTCAACACGGCCACAGCGACCGCGACACCGCCACGCGGTGCGTCGGTGTCGGGCACCGCTCCCTCGACCGTGCGCATCGCTGCAGTGCCGACCATCGCGGTGGCGAAGACCGGGTCGATCACGTCGGGCGACGGTGGCGCCGGGAGCACCGCGACGTTCTCCTTCACGATCCGCAACTCCGGCAACGTGACGCTCAGCGGTGTCACGCTCACCGACAATCTCGCGGGTATCAGCACCCCGACGATCACCTGGCCCGGGGCGCCCAACACGCTCGCGCCCGGGCAGGCCGCGACGGGGACCGCGACGTACACGGTGCGCCAGTCGGACGTCGACGCGGGCGCGGTCCGCAACACCGCGTCGGTGAGCGGCCGCCCACCGACGGGGCCGGTTGTCAGCAGCACGTCGGGTGAGACCGTCGTCCCGACCAGCGCGGCAGCGCCGGACCTCGCGGTCACGAAGAGCTCCGCCACCGGCTCCGGGAACCGCGTCGGCGATGTCGTGACCTATTCGATCCGCGCAGAGAACACGGGCAATCAGACGCTCACCGCAGTGACGCTGAGCGATCCGCTCCCGGGGCTCTCGCCGCTGTCGATCACATGGCCGGCGGCGGCGGGTGTGCTCACGCCTGGACAGAGTGCCACAGCACGAGCCACCTACGTGATCACGCAGGCGGACGTGAACGCAGGGGAGATCCGCAACCGCGCGGTGTCGACCGCGTCCGCCCCCGGTGGCGTGCTCATCGAGCGGACCTCGGCGGAGGTCGTGACGGCGACCGCCACAGCAGCCCCCCGCCTGACGCTGGACAAGACCGCCGCCCTGTCGCCCGGCGCCACCGGACGGGCCGGCGACCTGGTCACCTACAGCTTCACGGTGCGCAACTCCGGCAACGTCACGCTGTCGGGCGTCGGCATCGCCGATCCTCTCGCGGGTCTCTCGCCGATCGCATACTCGGCGTGGCCGGGAACCGAGGGAGTCCTGCAACCGGGACAGAGCGTGACGGCGAGCGCGACACGGGCCCTGACGCAAGCGGATGTGGATGCCGGTGCGGTCGCGAACACGGCGACGGCGACCGGGACCCCGCCGACCGGATCACCCGCCCAGGTGACGGCCGCAGCGACGTTGCCGCTCGTGTCGGGGCCGGCGTTGACACTCAGCAAGACCGGTGCGTACACGCAGGGCTCGGGGGCGGTAGGCAGCGTCATCACCTACGCTTTCTCGGCCCGCAACACCGGCAACGTCACGCTCACGGGAGTGACGGTCACCGATCCCCACACGGGCCTCAGCGCGATCGCTCTGACCTGGCCGGGTGCTTCGGGCACGCTGGCACCGGGGCAGGAGGTCACGGGCTCAGCGACGTACACCGTCACGCAGGCCGACGTCGATGCCGGCACTGTGAGCAACACCGCCCGGGTCTCGGGCACCGAACCCTCGGGCGCGAGCACAGCTGCGACCTCGCCCACAGTGACGCTCCCCACGTCGCCGGGAGGACCGGGCCTCGCGACAGTGAAGACGGCGACCGTGCGCGGCACGGGAGCCGTCGGCGATGTCATCGACTACACGGTGCGTGTCACCAACACCGGCAACGTCACGCTCCGCAGCGTCGCCGTGACCGACCCGCTCTCGGGCCTGACGCCGTTCGAGTTCACATGGCCAGGGGATGCCGGCATCCTGGCGCCGGGTGCGCAGGTGGTCGCGCGGGCCAGTCACACCGTCACCCAGGCGGATGTCGACGCGGGGGCGGTCACGAACGTGGCGACCGGCAGTGCGGTGGCACCGAGTGGCGCGCCGGTGAGCGCGGCCTCGAGCACCGTCACGACTCCCACTGCCGCGAGTGCTCCGCGGCTGCAGGTGACCAAAGCGGGAGCGCTGCCGGCGGGCGCCACCGGAGTCCCCGACGAGACGATCACGTGGAGCATCACGATCCAGAACGTCGGCAACGTCACGCTCTCGGGTGTGACGGCCACGGACTCGCTCCCCGGCATCTCCGATCTCGCCTACGGTGCATGGCCGACCGGGTCGCCCGGTGTGCTGCCGCCGGGAACCTCGGTGATCGCCACCGCGACCTCGCGCGTGCTGCAGAGCGATGTCGACGCCGGCTCCGTGTCGAACACGGCGACGGCCACAGGCGCACCCGCCGTCGGGCAGCCGACGTCGGCGACCGGCGCGGGCACGGTTCCGCTCAGGTCCGCGCCCGCGATCGCGATCGCGAAGTCCGGTGCATACACCGAGGGGTCCGGAGCGGTCGGATCCACGATCACCTACAACTACTCGCTGCGCAACAACGGCAATGTGACGCTCACCGGCGTCACCATCACCGATCCGCACAGCGGACTCTCGGGCATCGGCTACGGCGCGTGGCCCTCGGGGACAGCGGGTGTGCTCGCGCCGAACCAGACCGTCACAGCGACGGCCACCTACGTCGTGCGGCAGAGCGATGTGAACGCCGGATCGGTCACCGACGTCGCGTCGGTCTCGGGGCGCCCGCCGACGGGCGCTGCTGTCTCGGCGACCTCCGAACCCGTGGTCTTGGCCACCGACGCCGCGTCGCCCACCATCGTCACCACCAAGTCGGCTTCGGTGAGCGGTGACCGTCGTCTCGGCGATCTCATCACCTATACGCTCCGGGCGACCAACACCGGCAATGTGACGCTCACGGGCGTCGCTCTGACGGATCCGGCGCCCGGCTTGAGTCCGCTGGTCTACGGACCCTGGCCGGGCGCGAGCGGCACGCTGCAGCCGGGGGCATCCGTCACGGCCACGACGACGCACCGCATCACCCAGGCGGACCTCGACGCGGGAGCCGTGGTGAACACGGCGAGCTCGACGGGTACTCCGCCGAGCGGCCCGGCGGTCACCAGCGCTTCCGAGCCGATCACGACGGTGACCGCTGAGCGCGCACCCGACATCGAGGTGTCGAAGACGGGCACCCTCACCGCGGGCGCCACGGCTCGCGCCGGAGACACCGTCACGTATTCGTTCTCCCTGCGCAACGCCGGAAACGTCACTCTGACTGGCGTGTCTTTGGTCGATCCTGAACCAGGTGTGACTCCGCTCGTGTACTCCTGGCCCGGAGCCGAAGGGGTTCTCGCGCCGAACCAGGTCGTCACGGCCACGGCCGCCTACACACTCACTCAGGGCGACGTCGATGCCGGTTCGATCCGGAACGTCGTCACGGGTGCAGGAACGGCGCCGGGCGACGTCGCCGTGAGCGAGCAGGCCGAGGTGACCGTCCCGATCACGCGAGCCGGTTCGGTGTCGGTCTCGAAGACGGGGACCGTGCTGGGCACGGGTCTCGCCGGCGACCGAATCCAATTCGACTTCGTCGTCGTCAACACCGGGAACGTGACCCTCGAGAACGTCGCTCTCGATGAGGCGATCGACGGTCTCGTCCCCCAGGTCGTCTGGCCCGATCCCGGTGCCCCGGGGGTGTTGGTGCCGGGAGCACGGGCCACGGCCGAGGCTTTCTACATCATCACGCAGGACGACGTGAACGCAGGCGGCGTGAGCAACTCGGTGACCGTCACGGCCGACTCACCGGCCGGCGCGATCGAGCCCGTCGCGGCCGGAGCTGATGTGCCCACAGGCGCTCAGCGCGCACAGCTGGTCATCACCCAGTCCGCGCCCGCGCAGGCCGCGCTCGGTCAGACTGTCACGTTCACGTACGAGGTGCGCAACGCAGGCACCGTCTCCGTCGACGCGATCGACGCGATCGGCAACAGCTTCCCCGGCATCTCGGCGGCGGTCTTCGAATGGGGCGGCGGCACCCCCGGCACTCTCGAGCCCGGTCAGACCGTCAGGGCCACTGCCACGATCCTGGTCACCCAGGAGCTCGTCGATTCGGGGACGATCACCAACACCGCTTCCGTGTCGGGGGTTCCGCGCGTCGACGGGGCCCCACCTGTGTCGGCGACCTCGGAGAGCGTGTCCGTGGCGATGCCGAGCCCGCGACCGGCGGTCTCGGTGACGAACACGGGATCGATCGAGCCCGGATCCGCGGCAGGTGACGTCGTCACCTGGAACTACACCCTGACGAACTCCGGGAACGTGACGCTCACGGGCGCAGCACTCGCGGATGCGCTGCCCGGCACGTCGCAGCCGGTCTACGACTGGCCTGGAGCAGAGGGCGTGCTGGCTCCCGGCGCCTCCGTGCGAGCCACGGCCACGACGACACTCACTCAGGCCGACGTCGACGCCGGATCCATCATCAGCGTGGTCACGGGCCGAGGAACCGCGCCGTCAGGCGCGGTCGTCACCGCGACGCAGCCGGCATCGGTGCCGATCGCGCAGCGCCCGCTGCTCTCGCTCGACAAGACGGCGTCCCGAGACGCCGATCTCATCGTCGGCGACGAGGTCGAGTTCTCGTTCACGATCGTCAACGAGGGAACCGTGACGGTCGAGCGCCTCGCGCTCAGCGACCAGCTGCCGGGGCTCTCGCAGATCTCCTTCGGGAACTGGCCCGGCGAGGAGTTCACGCTCTCACCGGGCGAATCGGTCACGGCGGATGCATCGTACGTCGTCACCCAATCCGACGTCGACCGCGGCGGCATCCGCAATCTCGCGACGGTGACAGGACTCACGCCGACCGACACGGTCGTCGAGGCATCCGACGTCATCGATCTGGCGACCCGAACGCGAGCGCCGGCACTCGAACTGACCAAGTCAGACGTGCTCGACGGCGATGGCAGGATCGGCGCGCCGATCACCTACTCCTTCGTGGTCCGCAACAGCGGCAACATCACGGTGAGCGGAGTTGCGATCTCGGACGAGCTCGAGGGTCTCTCGGGCATCTCGTTCGGCGCATGGCCCGGCCTTCAGACCGGCGTCCTCGCACCGGGACAGCAGGTCGCTGCGACGGCGCGCTACACCGTCACACAGCCCGATGTCGATGCCGGCGAGGTCATCAACCGTGCTGTCGCGACCGGGGTAGGGGCCGACGAGTCCGACGTGGTCTCGGTCCCTGCAGAGGTGACGACCGAACTGGCACCCACGACGCCCGAGGTCGCTGCGACGAAGAGCGGCAGCCTCGCCGCGGGCGCGACAGGGCGGGCGGGCGACACCGTCGAGTTCCGCTACGCGATCGTCAACACCGGTGACACCTCGCTGCGTGATGTCACCTTCGACGATACGATGCCGGGTCTCGGCCCACTCACGATCACCTGGCCCGATGCCGCTGCTCCGGGCGTGCTCGCACCGAACGGACGCGCGACGGCCACTGCCGCGTACACGCTGCTGCAGTCCGACGTCGACGCCGGGTCGGTCGTCAATGCCTTCACGGCACGTGCCACCGCACCGGCCGGGGGCACGGTGGCCGACACGGCCGCCGCCACCGTTCCGATCGTGCCCGGAGCCGCATTGTCTGCGGTGAAGTCGGGGGCGTTGGCTGCGGGTGACATCGGTGTGGTGGGCGACACGATCGAGTACACGGTGGTGGTGACGAACACGGGCAACGTGACCGTCACGGACGGTGTGCTGGTGGATCCGATGAAGGATCTGTACGGGGTGTCGATCGCGTGGCCGGATCCCGCTGCTCCGGGTCGTGTGGGGGTGGGGGAGTCGGCGACGGGTCGTGGTTTCTACGATCTGAAGCAGGCGGACGTCGATGCGGGGTTCGTGGAGAACACGGCATCGGTCGCGGCGACCACTCCGCGTGGCGTGCCGGTGTCGGCGGTGACGAATACGGTGCGGGTGAATACGGTGTTGCCGGCTCCGGGGTTGGTGGTGTCGAAGTCGGGTGCGTTGGTCGATGGTGGTGGTGTCGGCGATGTGGTGTCGTATGAGTTCGGTGTGACGAATACGGGCAATGTGTCGGTGTCGGGTGTGGTGTTGTCGGATGCGGTTCCGGGTGTGGTGTTGTCGGATGTGGTGTGGCCGGTGGTGGGGGCGCCGGGTGTGATTGCTCCGGGGCAGACGGCGCGGGCGGTGGGGTCGTATGTGATCACGCAGGCGGATGTGGATGCGGGTCGTGTGGTGAACACGGCGTCGGCGTCGGGTGTGCCGGCGCGGTCGGAGGCGATTTCGGTGGTGTCGCCGGAAAGTGTGGTGGAGACCGAGGCGGCGGTTCCGGTGGTGTCGGTGTCGAATGAGGGGGCGCTTGCTCCTGGTGCGTCGGGGCGGGCCGGGGATGTGGTGACGTGGAGTTACGTGTTCACCAATGAGGGGAACGTGACTCTGAGTGGTGTGGGGTTGGTGGATGCGTTGGCGGGGGCGTCGGGTGCGGAGTATGTGTGGGAGGGCGCGGAGGGTGTGCTGGTTCCCGGGCAGTCCGTGCGGGCGACGGCGACGTATGTGCTGACGCAGGCGGATGTGGATGCGGGTGCGGTGACCAGCATCGTGACCGGCACCGGAACACCCCCCACCGGCGCACCCGTGTCGGCAAGCGCTCCCGCGACAGTCCCGCTCACCTCCGCTCCGGTGATCGAGGTGACCAAGGCTTATACGACGACGGGTCGCGGCGCGGGCGACATCATCACCTACACGTTCACGATCGCGAACCGCGGCAACGTCACGCTGTCGGGCGTCGTGCTCTCGGACACTCTCGCGGGCCTCAGCACCCCGTCCATCGAGTGGCCGACGGTCGAACGCGTTCTCGCCCCGGGTGAGGTGGCGACCGGAACGGCGACGTACGTGATCACCCAGGCCGACGTCGACCGCGGCGAGGTCACGAACACGGCCTCGGTGCGGGCATCGGCTCCCGGCGGTTCCGCGGTCTCCGATGAATCCGAAGAGGTCACGACACCTCTCGCCCAGGCGGCTCCCGCCGTCGAGACGACCAAGACCGGCCAGCTGGTCCTGGGACAGGCCGGAAACGTCGGCGATGTCATCGAGTACCGCGTCGAGGTCCGCAACTCGGGCAACGTGACGCTGCGCGACGTCGGCATCGTCGATGTTCTCGAAGGGCTCTCGGACATCGCCGTCGTCTGGCCCGGCGCCGCCGGAGTGCTCGCTCCGAACGAGACGCTCGTGGGCACGGCCCGGTACGTCCTCACCCAGGCCGACGTCGATCGCGGCCAGGTCGTGAACGTCGCCACCGGATCGGGCACCGCCCCCTCCGGCGAGGTCGTCGATGACCCGTCGGAGCAGATCGTGGTCGGTCTCGTGCCTCCGGCGCCGGATGCCACGTTCTCGAAGAGCGGGGTGCTGGCACCCGGTGCGACCGGCCGCGCCGGAGACATCGTGCGGTTCTCGTTCCGCGTCGACAACACCGGCAACGTGACGTTGAGCGACGTGGGCATCGCCGATCCGCTCGCGGGTCTGTCGGAGATCGATATCGCCTGGCCGGGTGCGGAAGGCGTACTGGCACCGGGCCAGGGAGCAGACGCCTCCGCGGAGTACGAACTCACCCAGGCCGACGTCGATCGCGGCTACGCCTCGAACTCGGCCACGATGACCGCGGTGGCGCCCGGCGGTTCGGGCGTCGAACGCTCCGCCACGGCCGAGGTGCCGATCGCGGAGGCCGCCGAGCTCACGGCCGTCAAGAGCGGGCAGATCCTCGACGGCGGAATCGGTGCTGTCGGCGACGTGATCGAGTACCGCCTCGTCGTCACGAACACCGGCAACGTCACGGTTCAGGAAGGGCGCCTGATCGACCGCCTCGCCGGGCTGTCGTTGCCCGAGATCGAGTGGCCCGGACCCGAGGGCGAGCTGAAGGTCGGCGCCACCGTCGTCGGCACCGCCTTGTACACCCTCACTCAGGCCGACATCGATCGCGGTTTCGTGCTCAACATCGCCGGCGTCGAGGCGGTGGCCCCGAACGGCCGAAAGGTCGTCGCGGACTCGAACCCCGTGACGATCAACACGGTCCTGCCCGCCGCTGCGCTGACGGTGACGAAGGACGGAGTCGTCGACGGTTCCGGCGCGGTCGGCAGCACCGTCGACTATGCCTTCACGATCAGGAACTCGGGCAACGTGACCGTGAGCGGCATCGCTCTGACGGATGCGATGCCGGGCCTGAGCACGCCGCGGATCATCTGGCCCGGAGCGGACGGCACGCTGGCCCCGGGACAGACCGCCACCGCGACCGCCGAGTACACGATCACTCAGACGGACATCGACGCCGGCTCGATCGCGAACACGGCATCCGCGGGCGGAAGCTCCCGTGGGGGCCCGGTGACGAGTCCTGCGGCGATCGAGACGGTCGACACTCAGGGGATCCGAGCCGCCATCGAGGTCGACAAGACCGCGACGCTCGCGCCGGACGCGGAAGGAGTCGTCGGCGACGTCGTCACCTGGGGATACTCGCTGCGCAACACCGGGAATGTGACTCTCACCGGTGTCACGCTGACAGACAGGCTCGACGGGTCGTCGGCGCCTGCGTACATCTGGCCCGATCCGACGCGCCCTGGCGTGCTGCTCCCCGGACAGACCGTGACGGCGACGTCGACCTACGCGCTGACCCAGTCCGACGTGGACCGCGGCGGCGTATCGAGCGCGGTCGACGGATCGGGCACGCCTCCGCGCGGTGCCGCTGTCACCGGCGAGGCGACCTCCGGGGTTCAGATCGCCGCTCGCCCCGGACTGGAGGCGACGAAGGACGGCGTGGTCGTGGGCGAGGGAGGCGTGGGCGATCGCATCGACTACACCTTCGGCATCACCAACACCGGGAACGTCACACTGACGCTCGTCGATCTGGCGGATGCACTCGCCGGCGTCAGCGACCCCGTCTTCGACTGGCCCGGGGAGCCGGGCGTTCTGATCCCGGGCGACACCGTCGAGGCCACGGCCGACTACACGATCACCCAGGCAGACGTGGATCGTGGGTCTGTGATCAACGTCGCGACCGCGAGTGGAAAGCCGCCCGTCGGCGACACGATCAGCGTGAGCACCCCGCCGACCACGACCGGCGTGGCTACGGCCGCCCCGGCACTCGTCGTGGGCAAGTCTGCCGCGGTGCGCGGCGACGGCGCCGTGGGCGACATCGTCGACTACGAGTTCACGATCGAGAACAGGGGGAACGTCACGGTCTCGGGCATCACTCTCGACGACCCGCTGCCCGGTCTCTCGATTCCTGTCGTGCGCTGGCCGGACGAGCCCGGCACGCTGGCTCCCGGCGACGTCGCCACGGCGACGGGGAGCTACGCGATCGTGCAGGCGGATGTCGACGACGGCGCTGTCGTCAACACGGCAACGGCCTCGGGGACGACGCTCGGAGGCATCCCGGTCGCAGACTCCTCCGACGAGGTGCGCACGCCCACGGCATCCGCGGATCCCGCGGTCACGCTCGAGAAGTCCGGAGCGCTGGCGGCGGGCTCGACCGGCCAGGTGGGCGACGCGGTGCAGTTCTCGTTCTCGATCGTCAATGACGGGAATCAGACCCTCCGCGACGTGACTCTCTCCGACGGCCTCGCCGGCCTCTCGGACATCGCCGTGACGTGGCCGATCGACGATCCGGCGGCGGCCGGGGTCCTGCCGGTCGGCTCGGAGGCGCGGGGGACGGCGACGTACCTTCTCACTCAGGCCGACATCGACGCGGGATCGGTCGTGAACACGGCGACGGTGACGGCGGCCACACCCGGAGGAGACGCGATCGACGCCGGAGACTCGACGACCGTGCCGGTGCCTCGGACCCCCGTGCTGTCGGCGGTGAAGTCGGGGGTGTTGGCTGCGGGTGACATCGGTGTGGTGGGTGACACGATCGAGTACGCGGTGGTGGTGACGAACACGGGCAACGTGACCGTCACCGATGGTGTGCTGGTGGATCCGAAGCGCGGTCTGCGCGACGTCACCATCGCGTGGCCCGACCCCACACAGCCCGGGCGCCTCGGCGTGGGGGAGTCCGTGATCGGACGCGGGTTCTACGACATCACCCAGGCGGATGTGGATGCGGGCGAGGTCGTGAACACGGCGCGGGTCTCTGCGATGGCCCCGGGAGATGTGCCGGTGTCGGCGGTGACGAATACGGTGCGGGTGAATACGGTGTTGCCGGCTCCGGGGTTGGTGGTGTCGAAGTCGGGTGCGTTGGTCGATGGTGGTGGTGTCGGCGATGTGGTGTCGTATGAGTTCGGTGTGACGAATACGGGCAATGTGTCGGTGTCGGGTGTGGTGTTGTCGGATGCGGTTCCGGGTGTGGTGTTGTCGGATGTGGTGTGGCCGGTGGTGGGGGCGCCGGGTGTGATTGCTCCGGGGCAGACGGCGCGGGCGGTGGGGTCGTATGTGATCACGCAGGCGGATGTGGATGCGGGTCGTGTGGTGAACACGGCGTCGGCGTCGGGTGTGCCGGCGCGGTCGGAGGCGATTTCGGTGGTGTCGCCGGAAAGTGTGGTGGAGACCGAGGCGGCGGTTCCGGTGGTGTCGGTGTCGAATGAGGGGGCGCTTGCTCCTGGTGCGTCGGGGCGGGCCGGGGATGTGGTGACGTGGAGTTACGTGTTCACCAATGAGGGGAACGTGACTCTGAGTGGTGTGGGGTTGGTGGATGCGTTGGCGGGGGCGTCGGGTGCGGAGTATGTGTGGGAGGGCGCGGAGGGTGTGCTGGTTCCCGGGCAGTCCGTGCGGGCGACGGCGACGTATGTGCTGACGCAGGCGGATGTGGATGCGGGTGCGGTGACCAGCATCGTGACCGGCACCGGAACACCCCCCACCGGCGCACCCGCGACCGCGACTGATCCGGCCACCGTGCCGCTGGCAGGCTCCGCCGGTCTGGTGTTCTCGAAGACGGGCGTCCTCGACGCAGCCGGGAAGAACGGCGCCGGGGATGGCGTGACCTTCGGCTTCCGCATCGAGAACACCGGCACTCTGACGCTGTCGGACATCCGGATCACCGACGACCTCGCCGGCATCGGTCCGATCACCGTGGAGTGGCCCGGCGTCGAGGGCAGCCTCGCACCGGGGCAGGTCGCGACCGGTTCGGCGTCGTACGCCATCAGTCAGGAGAACGTCGACCGCGGCTCGGTCGAGAACACGGCGTCGGTCCGCGCGAGCACTCCGACAGGCGACACGGTCTCGGCGAGCTCGACCATGGTTCCGATAGCGACCGCTGCGCACGATCCGGCGATCCGCACAGAGAAGGGCGGTGCGTACGTCAGCGGATCCGGCGGCGTGGGAAGCGTGATCGAGTACACCTTCGACATCACCAACACCGGCAACGTGACTCTCCGACTGATCCGCCTGCAGGACGATCTCGCGGGCCTCAGCACTCCGGAGATCGAGTTCCCGTCGACGACGGGCATCCTCCCGCCGGGTGGCACGGCCAGCGGTGTCGCCCGATACACGCTCACTCAGGCCGACGTCGACGCCGGGTCGATCCGCAACGTGGCGACCTCTTTCGGCACCTCGCCGCGCGGAACCGTGGTCTCGGACAGCTCTGATCCGTTCACCATCGACACAGAGCCGCCGACCGCCCCCGACCGGTCCATCGAGACCACGCAGACCGCGGCCCTCGCGCTCGGCGACACCGGCGTGCGGGGTGACTCCGTCGAGTACACCTTCCGGATCCGCAACACCGGAAACACCACCCTCACCGACGTGCAGTTGGACAACACCGTGGGCGGGCTCAGCGGCTTCGCGTTCACGTGGCCGGACCCGTCGCAGCCCGGTCGGCTGCTGCCGGGCCAGAGCGTGGTGATCACCGCGCTCCACACCGTGACGCAGGCCGACGTCGACGCCGGCGCCGTGCGGAACATCGCCACCGGAACCGGTGAGCAGCCCTCCGGCGCAGAGGTGACCGATGACTCGTCGGCGACGGTCGTGCCGTTGATCGCGGGGTCCGGGTCGCTGTCGGTGAGCAAGGACGGTGTGAGGCAGGGATCGGGTGCTGTCGGCGACCGCATCGACTACTCCTTCGTCGTAACCAACACGGGGACCCTCACGGCGACCTCTGTCGCTCTCACCGACCCTCTCCCGGGTCTTTCCGGGATCTCCTACGCGTGGCCGGGCACTCCGGGCACTCTGGCGCCGGGGGAGTCGGTGGTCGCGAACGCGACATACGCGATCCGTCAGGCCGATGTCGATTCGGGCACGGTCCGCAACACCGCCGCTGCGGCGGGCAGACTTCCCGGCGGCAGCGCAGTGAACGCCAGCTCTCCGACGTCGATCGTTCCGACGGTCGCCTCCGCGCCGTCGATCGATCTCGAGAAGGATCAGGTGTACGCCGCGGGTGCCTCTGGATATCCGGGCGATCGCGTGGACTACACCTTCACGTTCCGGAACACCGGCAACGTCACCCTGCGCGGCATCACACTCGCAGACGCGCAGCCCGGTCTCGAAGGACTGAGGATCACGTGGCCCGGTGAACCTGGCGTGCTCGCGCCCGGGGAGGTCGCGACCGCGGTGGCGGCCCACACGCTCACCCGGGCAGAGGTCGACGCGGGCCGCATCGGCTCGGATGCCGTGGTCACGGGCACAGGAGCGGGAGTCGTCGTCCGAGACGTCGATGCCGGCGAGAACCTCATCGCTCCTGACCCCGGTCTCACGCTCGACAAGACAGCACAGCTCACCGGACCCGCGCAGCAGGGCGGTGTCGTCCAGTACTCCCTCACGGTGACGAACACGGGCAATGTCACGCTCACCGACGTGGGCGTCTCCGACGAACTCGCCGGCCTCGGGGCGCCGACCGCCGCGTGGCCGGGAACGCCGGGCACTCTCGCGTCCGGTCAGTCGGCGACGTTCCTCGCCACATACGTGATCGGCCAGGCCGACGTCGATCGGGGTCATATCGACAACACCGCGTCAGCGGTCGGACGCACACCGGCCGGCGGGTCGATCACCGCCGAGGACTCGGTGCGCGTCGATGTGCCGAACGAATCGCGCATCCGTCTCGACATGACGATCGCCGTCAGGGACGGCCAATCGGGATACGCCGGAGACGAACTCGTGTTCCGGTACACGGCCACGAACACCGGAACGACCACGCTGACCGGGGTGTCCATCACGGATCTGTTCCCGGGGCTCTCGGCCATCGCGTATCGGTGGCCCGGAGAGCCGGGGGTGCTGATGCCCGGACAGAGCGTCACCGCGGTCGCCACCGTGATCATCACGGAGGCGATGGAGGGAACGGTCGTCGCGTCCCGTGCGACAGTGGTGGCGGTCGAGGTCGTGACGGGAGACGTGGTCACGGATCCCGCGAACGACTCGGTGAGTCTTCCCGACCGTGAACCGACGCCCACACCCACGGTCACGCCTGAGCCGACGCCGACCGGGACTCCGACGCCGACGCCTGAGCCCACTCCGACGCCTGAGCCCACTCCGACGCCTGAGCCGACGCCGAGCCCGGAGCCCACTCCGACGCCTGAGCCCACGCCGACCCCGGAGCCGACTGCGACGCCCGCACCCACTCCGACGCCGACGCCCGGGCCGACGACCCCGGAACCCACCGACCCGCCCGTTCCGACGGCTCCGACCTCCCCGTCGCCGAGCGAAGAGCCCCCGATCAGCCCGCTGCCGACGACCGGTGGAGGAGATGCGACGCCGCTCGTCGGCGGATCGATGATCCTTCTCCTCGCAGGCCTCGTGCTGTTCCTCGTCGGCCGTCGCCGTCGGACCAGCGAGCCCCAGAACCTCTCCTGAATGCACTCCGTACTGAAAGGCCCTCCGATGCACAACCTCACCCTCACCCCGACCACCGCCGGCCGCCGCACGGCGAGCAGAGGGATGGCCGTGGCAGGCCTCGCCGTCGCGCTCGGGCTGTTCCTCGCCGGCTGCACCGACGCCGCGCCCGAACCGACGCCGACGCCGACCGCGACGGAGGCGGCCGAGGCCGGGGTCACCGACATCGTCGACACACCGGGCTCCGGTGAGGGACTGGCGGGCGCCCTCGCTGATGCCGAGGTGACGCAGTGCGAGCGCGTCGACGACCACTGGGAGGTCGCAGGCACGGTCACGAACTCGAGCGAGGGGGCCGCCTCGTACCGCATCTACGTCTCGTTGCTCACCGAGGGAGGCGACACGCGATCGCTCACTCAGGTGAACGTCGACCCGACCGATCCGGGCGCGAGCGCCGACTGGTCGGCTACTGTCGACGTGCAGGACGAGACTCTCGACTGCGTACTGCGGGTGGAGCGCTACGCCGCCTGAGCGCTGTGGCCTAGTCGGCCGGGCGTGATGACCGCTTCACCATGTCGTAGGCGGCGAGGGCGTTCTTGCGGGTCTCTCGCAGGTCGACGATCGGCTCCTGCGGTGCATCCGAGGCCCACTGCGAGATGTACACGCGCTGCGGGTCGAACTTCGTGGCCTGCAGCTCCGGATTGAAGACGCGGAAATACGGGGCTGCGTCTGCCCCTGAACCGGCGACCCACTGCCAGTTGAAGGGGTTGTTCGCGCCGTCCGCATCGACCAGGGTGTCCCAGAACCACTCCTCGCCGCGACGCCAGTCGATCAGGAGATTCTTGACGAGGAACGAGGCGGTGACCATGCGCACCCGGTTGTGCATGTATCCCGTGTGCCAGAGTTCTCGCATCCCGGCATCGACGAGGGGGATGCCGGTGTCGCCCCTCTGCCACGCCACGAGGTGCGACGGCTTCAGGCGAGGCCACGGGAAGGCATCGAACTCGCGACGCAGGTTGTCTGTCGCGAGACGCGGGAAATGGAACGCGGTGTGCCAGGCGAACTCTCGCCAGCCGAGCTCCGACAGGAAGCCCGCGGCGCCGTCGACCCCGGTGGCTTCGTGCCACACCGTGAACGGGCTGACCTCTCCCCATCGCAGGCGTGGGGAGAGCAGCGAGGTGGCGCCCGCCGAGGGCTCGTCGCGTGCCCTGTCGTAGCCCGGGAGATCGTCGTGCAGGAATTCGCGCAGTCGGGCACGGGCGGCCGGTTCGCCGGGCTCCCAGGTCTCACGAAGGCCTGACGCCCAGTCGGGGTGGGTGGGGAGCAGCTGCCAGTCGTCGAGGTCGTCGGACGGCGGCATCGTCGCACCCTCGATGGTCCGGGGCTCCGGCAAGGGCGCGCGCGGCGTCGGAAGCGCCAGACATGCGCGCCAGAAGGGGGTGAACACCGAGAAGTGGGTGCCGGCGCCGGTCTTCACCGTCCACGGCTCGTGAAGCAGCGAGGCGGCGAAGGACGTGACCTCGATCCCGCGCTCGCGAAGACCGGACTTCAGTGCGGCGTCGACCTCGCGTTCTGCACCCCCGTACCGACGATTCCAGAACACCGCGGATGCGCCGCTGTCGTCGACCACCTGCGCCACGACCTTCTCGGCCGGCCCCCTGCGGAGGATCAGATCGGCCCCCGCCTCCTGGAGACGCTCGGCGAGAGAGGCGAGCGAGTGATGCAACCACCACTTCGCGGCACCTCCGAGCGGGCGGATGCCGTCGGTCTCCTCGTCGAGCACGAACAGCACGAGCACGCGATCTCCGCGGTCGATCGCGGCCCTCAGCGCAGGATTGTCGGCGAGGCGGAGATCGTCACGGAGCCACACGAGCGAAGGAGAGGACATGGCTCCATTCTGGCCGGGTCAGCCGAACCGCGGGCGGGGCTTGCCGGAGCGGCGACTCAGCGGCTACGGCGTCCGCGCGCCCTCCGCGGTCGTTCCGGGGCGGTCGCCCACAGCGCCCACAGCACGAGGAGCGGCTGGAGGAACAGCCTGCCGAACCGCCGTGCCTCCGTGTCGAGTCCCGGGGTCGAGCGATGGGTACGCCATTGATGCACATTGCCGGGGAACACCGCTACGAAGAAGGCGGCCGTCGCGAGGCCCATCCGTCGCCGCTCCTTCGGCAGGGCGAGCAGCCCCGCCGCGAGGGCGACCTCTGCGACTCCCGAAGCGATCACGATCGCATCCTTGTCGAGGCGCGTGACGCGCGTGGCCCAGTCGGGAACCACCACGCGGAAACCCCGTGTGCTCACGAAATGCACGACGCCGATCGCGCCGAGTGCGAGTGCGAGGATCCCGCGCGCGAGTGCTTTGATCATCCGCTCACGCTACCGGGGACCGCGCGCGCCGCCCCGTCATACGTCCGGTCGATTCCGGTCTTTGCCACACTGAGTGCATGACCGTACTGCGCATCAGCATCCTCTTCGTGCTTGCAGCCGTCGCCGAGATCGGCGGCGCCTGGCTCATCTGGCAGGCCGTCAAGGAGAACCGGGGGTGGGTGTTCGCGGTGCTCGGCGTCATGGCGCTGGGGGCGTACGGGTTCATCGCGGCGCTCCAACCGGACGCGAACTTCGGGCGCGTGCTGGCCTCATACGGCGGGGTGTTCATCGCCGGATCGCTGGCGTGGGGCATCATCGTCGATGGCTTCAAGCCGACGGTCTGGGACTGGGTCGGATCGGCGATCGCGCTGGGCGGAGCGGCGATCATCATCCTCGCGCCGACGGCGGCGAACACGGCGACAGAGAGCGTGTCGTAGCGGTCGGCAGCCGCCAGGCATGCGAGTAGCCTAGATCCAGACCCAGATGGAGTGTGCAGTGCCTGAAAATGCTCAGCCGAAAGACGGCTTCGCCCTGTTCTCTGACCGTTCAGTCGTCGCGATGCGCGTCAACGGAACCCTCAAGGACCTCGCCGCGACAGTGACGGATGCCGACGAGGTCGAGCCGGTCACGATCGACAGCCCCGACGGACTCAACATCCTCCGTCACTCGGCGGCGCACGTGCTCGCGCAGGCGGTGCAGCGGATCAACCCGCAGGCGAACCTCGGCATCGGCCCGCCCATCACCGACGGCTTCTATTACGACTTCGGCGTCGAGACCCCGTTCACGCCGGAAGACATCAAGGCCATCACCAAGGAGATGCAGCGCATCGTCCGTGAGGGCCAGCGCTTCGTGCGCCGCGTCGTCACCGACGACGAGGCACGGGCAGAGCTCGCGGACGAGCCGTTCAAACTCGAGCTCATCGGCCTCAAAGGCGGCAAGGAGGCGGCAGAGGGTGCCTCCGTCGAGGTCGGCGAGGGCGAGCTGACGATCTACGACAACACGACCCGCGACGGCGAGGTCGTCTGGAAGGACCTCTGCCGCGGGCCGCACCTTCCCAACACGCGCATGATCGGCAACGGCTGGGATCTCACCCGCATCGCCGCCGCCTACTGGCGCGGCAGCGAGAAGAACCCGCAGCTGCAGCGCATCTACGGCACGGCGTGGCCGTCGAAGGAAGAGCTGCGCGAGTACCAGCACCGTCTCGAGGAGGCCGCCAAGCGCGACCACCGCCGACTCGGCAAGGAGCTCGACCTGTTCTCGTTCCCCGAGGAGATCGGTTCGGGTCTCTCCGTCTGGCACCCCCGCGGCGGCGTCGTTCGCGGCGAGATGGAGCAGCACGCCCGCAGACGTCACATCGAGGGCGGCTACACCTACGTGTACACGCCGCACATCTCGAAGGAAGACCTCTTCCTGACCTCGAACCACCTCGTCACGTACAAGGAGGGCATGTACCCGCCGATCGTCATGGACGAGGAGCGCGACGACGAGGGCAACATCACCAAGCCGGGTCAGGACTACTACCTGAAGCCCATGAACTGCCCGATGCACATCCTGATCTACAAGGAGCGTGCGCGCAGCTACCGCGACCTGCCCCTGCGGTTCGCCGAGAACGGTACGGTCTACCGCAACGAGCTGTCCGGCGCGCTGCACGGCCTCACCCGCGTGCGCGGCTTCACGCAGGACGACTCGCATCTGTTCGTCACCCCCGACCAGCTCGAGGGCGAGGTCGCGAAGGTCCTGGAGTTCATCCTCTCGATGCTCCGCGACTTCGGTCTGACCGACTTCGAGCTCGAGCTGTCGATGAAGGACGACGAGAAGTCCAAGTGGATCGGCTCCGACGAGTTCTGGGACTCCTCGACCGATGCGCTGCGACGCGTCGCCGTGGCATCCGGGCTCAAGCTCACCGAGGTCCCCGGTGAGGCGGCCTTCTACGGACCGAAGATCGACCTGAAGACGCGTGACGCGATCGGCCGCACCTGGCAGCTCTCGACCGTGCAGGTGGATCCGAACCTGCCCGAGCGCTTCGAGCTCGAGTACATGGACAAGGACGGCCAGAAGAAGCGTCCGATCATGATCCACCGTGCGCTGTTCGGCTCGATCGAGCGCTTCTTCGCGATCCTGCTCGAGCACTACGCCGGTGACTTCCCGGTCTGGCTGTCTCCGGTGCAGGTCGTGGGCATTCCGGTCGCCGACGAGTTCGCCGACTACCTCGGCGACATCGTCGACACGCTGCGCACCCAGGGCGTGCGTGCCGAGCTCGATGCGTCCGACGATCGGATGCAGAAGAAGATCCGCACGCACACGACCGGCAAGGTCCCGCTGCTGCTGATCGCGGGGGAGAAGGACCGCGATGCGGGCACCGTCTCGTTCCGCTATCGCGACGGGACGCAGGAGAACGGCGTGCCGATCGCCGACGCCGTGGCGCGCATCCGTGGCGCGATCGATGCGCACACGCTCGTGCAGACAGCAGGGGACCTGGCGTGACCACGCCCCCGGAATCGTGGGAGGACGCCGGCGAGTTCGCCGGCGTCCCCGACGAGTTCCAGCGGCTCTGGACGCCGCACCGGATGGCGTACATCCAGGCCGGTCCCGAGCCGTTGCGCGAGGAGTGCCCGTTCTGCGAGGCGCCGAAGTTCCCGGATGCCGAGCGGCTGATCGTCGCGCGCGGCGAGACCGCCTACGTGCTGCTCAACCTCTTCCCGTACAACTCGGGGCACCTGCTGGTGTGCCCCTACCGCCACATCGGCACGTACGACCAGGCGACGCCGGAAGAGGTCGCCGAGATCGGCGCGCTGACCCAGATCTGCATGCGCGTGCTCCGGGAGGTCTCGCGCTGCGACGGATTCAACCTCGGCATGAATCAGGGGGCGGTCGCGGGCGCCGGCGTCGATGGCCACCTGCACCAGCACATCGTGCCGCGGTGGACGTCTGACGCCAACTTCTTCCCCATCATCGCCAAGACCAAGGCCCTGCCTCAGCTCCTCGGCGAAGTGCGCGAAGCGGTGGCGAACGCCTGGCCGACGCCCGGGCACTGAGGACGGCCCGCCCGTCCCGGTCGTTGAGCGAGGACGTCGGAGCCGCCGCCACCTCTCCCGGTCGTTGAGCGAGGACGGCGGAGCCGCCGCCACCTCTCCCGGTCGTTGAGCGAGGACGGCGGAGCCGACCGAGACGAAACGCGCCGCGGCGGATCAGCGCACCTGGCGTGCGGTGAACTGCATCCGCGGGTTCGCGTAGAACTCCTGCGCCTCGACGAGCTGCAGCTCGCGGGCACCCGATTCCAAGGTCTGCGAGAGCAGGTCGAAGACACTCGACGCCGTCCGCTCGAGTGCCGTCTTCGCATCGTGCGTCTGCACGTAGTGGGCCGTGAACAGCGCGGCGGTGACGTCGCCCGAGCCGTTCGCCTTCATCGGCAGGCGCGGGGTCTGCACGATCCATGCGCCGGTCGGGTCGGCCACGAGCATCTCGATCGTGCCCTCTTCGCGGTCGGGGCGTTCGACGCTCGTGACGAGAACCGTGCGGGGACCCATCGCGGTCGCGAGATCGACCGATGCGAGCGTCGACTCCAGAGTGTCGGGCTCGGTGCCGGTGAGGAATCCGAGCTCGAACTGGTTCGGGGTGATGATGTCGGCGGCGGGCACGACCTTCTCGCGCAGCAGGATCGGGATCGCCGGGGCGACGAAGCATCCGGACTTCGCGTTCCCCATGACGGGGTCGCAGGCGTACACGGCGTCGGGGTTCGCGGCCTTGACGCGCGCCACGGCGTCGATGATCACGTCGCCGATGCCCTCGCCGCCCTGGTAGCCGCTGAGCACGGCGTCGATCTCGCCGAACACACCGCGCTCCTCGATGCCGGTGATGACCTCACGCACGTCGTCGGGCGAGATGAGCGGGCCGCGCCAGGCGCCGTAGCCGGTGTGGTTCGAGAAATTGACCGTGTAGACCGGCAGAACCTCGACGCCGATGCGCTGCAGCGGGAAGACCGCGGCGGAGTTTCCGACATGTCCGTACGCGACGGCGGACTGGATGGAGAGGACCTTCATTCCCCGATCCTTTCAGTGAGGGCGGGAGTGCTCCCGCGGCGGATGGTCATCGCACGGCCGCGACGAGGTCGGTGACGAGCGTCGCGGCGTCGTCGTCGGTCAGGTCGTGCACGGTGAGGCGCAGGTGGTGGGAGGGATCCGCCCGCTCGTCGAGGGCGAAGTCGTCGCCGGTGCGGGCCAGCCAGCCGCGGCGCATGAGCTTCTCGGCGACGAGCCGCGCAGGCGTGGGCAGTTCGATCCACAGACTCAGGCCGTCGGTCGCACCGGAGTCGAGGCCGTGTGCGCGCAGACGCGACGCGAAGGCCTCGTTCCGTGCCGCGTAGTGCGCGCGAGCGTCGGCGATCTGTGAGAGCACCGCGTCGTCGGTGAGCTGAGTGAGCGTGAGTCGCTGCAGAAGGTGGCTGACCCATGTGGTGCCCGGGCTCAGACGCATCGCGAGGCGCTCTGCCGTGGTGGCGTCTGTCGCGGCGATCGCGAGGCACATGTCGGGACCGAGGAACTTCGAGACCGAGCGCACCAGTGCGAACCGGCGATGGTCGGGGCCGATCAGCGATTCGTAGGGGCGCTGCGACAGCATCGAGAAATGGTCGTCCTCGATGACCAGCACGTAGGGGTGCTCGGCGAGGACGGCCCGCAGATCGGCTGCGCGCGAGGCCGTGAGGCTCGCACCGGTGGGATTCTGAGCGCGCGGGGTGCAGATCACGGCGCGCACTCCGGCATCCAAGGCCGCGCGAAGACCGTCGACCGTCATCCCCTGATCGTCGACCGGCACGGGCACCGCCCGATATCCGCCGAGGCGCACGGTGTGGATGCTGGCGAGGAAGCAGGGATCCTCGAGTGCGACGGCATCGTCGCGCATCAGCGCCTGGGAGAGCAGCCTTTCGACGGCGTCGACGGCGCCGCTCGTGATCGTGATGCCGAAGTCGGGGTGACGAAGATCCTGAGCGATCCATTCCCGTGCCCACTCGTCGAGACTCCGGTCGATCACCGGCTCCCCGTAGAGCACGGGACGTCCGGCCACGGTCGCCAGGGCCGGCGACGGATCGGGGATCAGGCGAGGGTCGGGGTTCCCTGTGCCCACGTCGCGCAGCACGGTGTCGGGTGCGTATCCCTCCTGAGCGACCGACTCGTGTCCGGCGATGATCGTGCCGGCGCGTCCGCGCGACACGACGAGGCCCGCCTGCGCGAGTTGACGGTAGGCGGCGACGGCCGTGTTGCGGTTGACGCCGAGCAGCGAGGCGAGTTCGCGCACGGGGGGCAGAGGGCTGCCGGCGCTCAACACGCCGCGGTCGCGCAGGGCGCGCACGCTGTCGGCGATGTCCGCTGCGGTCGTTCCGGTGATCTGCTCGTTCATGTCTCCTCACCCCGATTCTAGGTCGTTCCGGACAGTGCTACTGTTTGGCCTAGATCAAACGAGACATCGTTCGACACACTCATGCACATCGTGCTTCCCCGACAGGAGCTCTCATGACCGAACAGACCACCACCGGATCCTCGCGCGTCAAGCGCGGTCTCGCCGAGATGCTCAAGGGCGGCGTGATCATGGACGTGGTCACTGCCGACCAGGCCAGGATCGCGGAAGACGCCGGGGCCGTCGCCGTCATGGCACTCGAGCGGGTCCCCGCCGACATCCGCGCACAGGGCGGTGTGTCGCGCATGAGCGACCCCGACATGATCGACAGCATCATCGACGCGGTCTCCATCCCGGTCATGGCGAAGGCGCGTATCGGCCACTTCGTCGAGGCGCAGGTTCTGCAGGAGCTCGGCGTCGACTACATCGACGAGTCCGAGGTGCTCTCGCCCGCCGACTACGTGAACCACATCGACAAGTACGGCTTCACCGTGCCGTTCGTGTGCGGCGCCACCAACCTGGGCGAAGCCCTGCGCCGCATCAACGAGGGTGCGGCGATGATCCGCTCCAAGGGCGAGGCGGGTACGGGAGACGTCTCGGAGGCGATGAAGCACATCCGCAAGATCCGGGGGGAGATCGCCGCGCTCACGGCACTTCCCAAGGACGAGCTGTTCGTCGCGGCGAAAGAGCTGCAGGCTCCCTACGAGCTCGTCGCCGAGATCGCCGAGACCGGCACGCTCCCCGTCGTGCTGTTCGTCGCAGGCGGCGTCGCGACGCCGGCGGATGCCGCGATGATGATGCAGCTGGGCGCCGACGGCGTCTTCGTGGGGTCGGGCATCTTCAAGTCGGGCAACCCGGCGGAGCGCGCCAAGGCGATCGTGAAGGCGACCACCTTCTTCGACGACGCCAAGGTCATCGCCGAGGTGTCCCGCGGTCTCGGAGAGGCGATGGTCGGCATCAACGTCTCCGATCTCCCCGCGCCGCACCGCCTGGCCGAGCGTGGCTGGTAGCCCGCGGGTCGGCGTCCTCGCGCTGCAGGGCGACGTGCGCGAGCACGCCGCCCTGCTCGCGGGGCTCGGAGCCGAGGTGGCGCTGGTGCGCCGCCCGGAGGAGCTCGCGGGCGTCGACGGGCTCGTCATCCCCGGCGGCGAGTCGAGCGTGATCGACAAGCTGTCGCGCATCTTCGGGATGCAGGAGCCGATCCGTGCGGCGATCGCGGCGGGCCTTCCCGTCTACGGAACCTGCGCGGGGCTGATCCTCCTGGCGGACGAGATCGTCGACGGCATCGCAGGGCAGCAGTCCTTCGGCGGCATGGACATCTCGGTGCGGCGCAACGCGTTCGGGCGCCAGACCGAGTCCTTCGAGACCGATCTCGACGTGCCGGCGCTCGGGGATACGCCGGTGCGCGCGACGTTCATCCGCGCACCGATCGTCGCGCGTGCGGGGGAGCAGGTCACCGTGCTCGCGGCGTTGGCCGACGGAGCGATCGTCGCGGTCGAGCAGGGAAGGCTGTTGGGCACGAGCTTCCACCCCGAGGTCGACGGCGAGACCCGGTTCCACGAGCGCTTCCTCGCGCATGTGGTGGCGCACGCGACTGCAGCGTGAGACTGCGCGCGCGACCCGCCCGGGCGTACCGTGATGACAACGGGTGCGTGGCGTCGCGACTACTCTCGATCGGGTGACTGGATCCCGAGCAGAGGCCGCGTATTCGCGCGCGGTGGCCGCGTTCAGCACCCCTACGCTCGACCTGCTGCACGGCAGGTTCGCCCCGTTCGTCGTGGCGTCGCTCACCATCCTGTTCACCGCGGATCGCGCGTCGGTCCCGGTCGCCGACGCCCACGCAGAACTCGCCGAAGTGCTCGACGAGCTGCGTGATGCAGACGGCGACGACGAGGGCAGACGCGTGCCGTCGGGCAGCGGCAGAGACGTCTGCCGGAACTGGGTCAGGCTCGGGTGGCTCGTGCAGCAGATCGACGATGACGTCGAGGTGTATCGACTCTCGGCTCACGCGGTCGAGGCCCTCGAGATCTCCGGTCGCACGGGTGCCGGGCGCACCCGTGTCTCCAACTCGCGAGTGCGAACCCTGCTCGATGCCGTCGAGCACCTCTCCGACAGTGCCGAGGCCGACCCGGTGCGCCGTCTCGCTCGTCTCCGTGCCGAGCGCGATCTGCTCGACACCGAGATCTCCCGTATCGAGGAATCCGGTCGGGTCGACCCGCTCGACGACGACGAGCTTCTCGAAGAGGCCGAGAACGTTCTGCATCTGGCCCGCGAGCTGCCCGCGGACTTCACGCGGGTCGCGGAGTCCCTCAAGGCGATGCAGCGTGACGTCGTCGCGCACCTGCGCCGAGATGAACGGCCCACCGGCGAGGTGCTCCGCGAGTACCTGCAGCGCGCGCAGGATGTCATGCAGTCGACGCCGGAGGGGCGGGCATTCGCAGGCGCGCTCCGGCTGATCGGGGACCCGGATCGGATCGACGCGCTGACCGAGCAGCTCAGCGGCCTTCTGGATCAGCCCTTCGCCCGCATGCTCGACGCGTCGCAGCGCGCCGAGCTCGATGCTGTCGGACGCCGTGTCGAGCTGGGTGTCGAAGAGGTGCTCGCCGCGCAGCGCCGGGCCTCACATGTCATCACCGGACAGGTCAAGACACATGACCCGCTGCGCGACCGACAGATCGACGATCTCCTGCGCGATGTCATCGCCGGTCTTCACGGCTGGTCGGGGTCGGCGACGCTCGTCGATCCGGTGCGCAGCATGCCTCTGATCGACCTCGGACATCTGCGCCAGACCACGAGCGACATCCGACCGCCACGTGCGCCCGCGCCCCTCGCCGACGCCGATGACGTCGATTTCGTCGATGCAGACACGCGGGCATGGGGTGGGCCGCGCTATGCCGAGCTCGAGGAATATGTCGCGGGACTCGGCGACGAGTTCGATCTCGCCGAGGCCTTCCGCCGTGTGCCGGATGCGACGAGACGGCCCGTGGACCTCCTCGGACTTCTCGAGATCGCCCACCGGAACGGTCTCACCGACGCCGACGGGATATCGACGGTCGACGCTCTGCGTCCCGACGGGACCACCCGTCGATTCGCCTTCGGAACTGTGGTGGCCCGCAGCAGGAGAGAGGATGAGGATGCCTGACCGGAATCTCACCACGGTCGACGCCGACGATGATGTGTTCATCGCGCCGACGGCGATGGAGCAGGACATCGAGGAGCACTTCCCCGGCGACCGAGGGACGCTCGATCCCGAGATCAGGCGTGTGCTCGTGCACCTGCTGCAACGTCGGTTCATCGCGGCGGAGCGGAACCCGCGGGAGTGGGCACTGCTGCGCGATCACCAGCACGTCATCGAGTCCCGGCTGAACGACATCTATCTGAGGCTCGTCATCGACCACGCACGCGGGTTCGCCTACAAGCAGCAGCTGCGATCCGATGAGGTCGACATGCCGGTGCTTCTGAAGGACGCCCCGTACTCGCGCGCGGAGACGCTGGTGCTCGTGCACCTGCGCACCGTGTATCAGCGGGAATCCGCAGCGGGCGAATCGTCGGTGCGCATCGACATCGAAGACATCGAGCAGACCGTTCTGAGCTACTTCGCCGAAGCCGACGGCGGCACCGCGAAGCAGCAGCGCGCGATCCGCAGCGCTCTGGACCGACTCGACCGAGAGGGCATCGTGCAGGAGGAGACCAGCGGCCGCTATCGCATCACCGCGCTCGTCGAGGTGGTGCTGAGCGCTCAGACCCTGAAGGAGCTGCGCGAATGGCTGCGCGCACAGGCGGTGGTGACCCGATGACCATGATCGACACCCTCTTCGGCATGATCCCGTCGAGTTCTCGAGGCCAGCAGTGGATCGCCGAAGAGCTGCAGCTCGTCAACTGGGGCGGCTACGACGGCGGGCCGCACCGGGTGCGGTTCTCGCCGGACGCGACCCTGCTCTGCGGTGGCTCGGGTTCGGGCAAGTCGACGCTGATGGACGGCTACATCGCCCTGATGATGCCTCACACGACGCCCTTCAACGGCGCATCCAACGGCGGGGTCACGGGCCGCCCGCGCGGTGAGGAGCAGCGGAACATCCTGTCGTACGGGCGCGGGAAGATCGACGAGTCCCGCACCGACGAAGGCACGAAGCTCCGGGTGCTGCGCGGCGACGGCGAGGACACGTGGAGTGCCGTCGCGATGACCTGGCTCGACCACGACGGCTCACGCTTCACCGCGGTACGCGGCTGGTACATCCCGGCCGACGCCCGGACGCTCGAGGACACGACGCGGCTCCGGGCGACGATCGAGGGCGCATTCGACCTGGGGCGCCTCGAGCAGGCGGCGACGATGCGGTTGAGTGACGGATCCGCGCGCGCCCTCGGGCTGGAGCCGCTGCCGACCGATCGCGAGTTCTCCGCACGACTGCACGCAGTGCTCGGGATCGGGGCGGCCGGATCAGGCGCGAAGGCGATCAGTCTTCTCGCACGCATCCAGGCGGGCCAGCAGATCACCACAGTCGACGATCTCTACAAGAAGCTCGTGCTCGACGAGCCCGAGACGATGGCGACCGCGGACGCGGTCGTCTCCCACTTCGACGAGCTCGAGAGCACACGCACGCGGATGCTGGTCGCCAAGCAGCAGGTCGCGGCCCTCGAGCCCATCCGCGGCATCTCACAGAGGATCACCACTGCGGCGGAGCGGATGCGGGTCGTCGACGAGGTCGGCGTGTTCTCGGATGCGTCTTCGGTCGCGGCGCTGTGGAGCGCGGAGCGTCGCCTCGGGCTGCTGCGCCAGGTCGAGGAGGAGCTGCGCGATCGGACTCGGGCGCTCCAGCTCGCGCTCCGCGAGAAGAATGCCCTGATCGACGCCGCCGAGATCGAGCGCGAGGGGCTGCTCGACGTCGTGCGGCAGTCGGGGGGCGATCGTCTCGACACCGCACAGCGCGAGTTGCGCGCGGTCGAACGCCGTCTCGACGACGTGCACCGCGAACGCGCGCGGTTCGATGCCGTCGTGCGAGAGCTGGGCGTCGAGGTGCGCACGGCCGCGCAGCACGAGGACCTCCTCTCGCGACTGCGTGACGAGCTCCCGGATGATGTGCTCCGCGCCGCTCGCGCCGCCTTCGCGGACGCGGAGTCCGCCCGCAGGACAGCGGGACGCGAACTCGCCGAGGCGCGTGCGGAGCGAGAGCGCGCAGAGCAGCTGCGCGGCAGCATGCCTGCGCAGCTGCATGAGTCGCGCGCGCTGCTCGCCGCCGCTGCAGGGCTGACACCTCAGGATCTGCCCTTCGTGGGAGAGCTCATCGAGGTGCGCACCGCGTTCGAACCCTGGCGGGAGGCTTTCAACCTGGCGCTCGGCGGCTTCGCTCGGACGCTGCTGGTCGATGTCGCGGACCTCGAGCGATTCCGCTCGGCGATCGAGTCGGTGCGCACCCCTGAACGGATCACCTACGAAGGCGTGCAGACGGGCCTTGCCGAGTCGCGACCTTCGGACCCTCGCACATTGCCCGGTCGTCTCGACCACAGGTCCACCCCTTTCACGGGGTGGCTTCAGCACAGGCTCGACGAGCGGTTCGGATATGTGTGCGTCGACTCCTCGGCGGAACTCGCCCAGCACTCGCGTGCGCTGACGCTGACGGGCCAGGTGTCTCAGGGCGACCGCGGCTCGCATGGAGGGCACGGGCGCGCGAACCTGCTCGGGTTCTCGAACGGGCGTCGTCTGCGCGACCTCGACGAGCAGATCGCAGAGCTCGAGCAGCGCCATGTCCTAGCGACTGCCGCGGCAGCCGATGCGGAACGTCGCCTCGACCAGCTCGACGTCACCGCCAAAGCTCGCGCGAAGATCGAGGACCTCACGTGGGAGCAGCTCGATGTGGAGGCGATTTCGGCCGAGCGAGAGCGGTGGGTCGGCGTCCAGTCCGAGGTCTCCGCCGAGCATCCGCAGGTCGCCGATCTGCAGTCCCAGGCCGACGGGCTGCGCACCCGCGCGGCGCGCCTGCGCGACGAGAGCGCACGGCTCGGCGGCGAGCTCACCCTCGCTCAGGATCGCTGGGTCGAGGTCACCGATCAGGTCGACGCCTGCCAGCGGATCGTGGATGCCGCCGACGCGTCCGGCCTGACAGTCGCGGAGAGGCATCGCACCTTCCTCGACGCGCGGTTCCTGGGCGCCGACACGGCGGCGAGCGTGACGGCATCCGAACGACTGGCCCAGCTCGATTCCGCGCTGCGAACCGCTGCGACACGCCTGCTCGAGGACCGCACGGCGGCCGCGGCCTCCCACGCCGAGCAGCGCGAGCAGATGCGACGCCTGATGACGGGCTTCCTCGAGCGGTGGGACACGCTGACGATCCTGCCCGACCCCGATGAATCCGTCGCCGAGTTCGAGTCGATCCTCGACGCTCTCGAGACCAACGGACTCCATGAACTCGAGTCGGAATGGCGCGACAGCCTCCTCAAGCTCTCCGGAAACGATCTGACGAGTCTCGATTCGACGCTCAGCCGGTCGCTTCGCGAGATCAGGAATCGCATCGAGCCGATCAACCGGATCATGGAAGAGCTTCCCTTCTACGATGACGACCACCGCCTGCAGATCTCGCCCCGAGAGAATCAGTCAGAGGCGCGCAGACGGTTCCGCCGGGAGCTGCGTGAGGTGCGCGGTCTGATCGACGCGGCGACGAGTGACGCCGACCGTGAGAACGTCTATCGCAGGATGAGCCGCCTGATCGCCAGGATGCGCCGCACGGCACCCGACTTCGCCGAGCTCATCGACGTGCGCAACCATGTGCGCGTGAGCGCGGAGCGTGTGCACGCGGTGACGCGGGAGCACGTCGCGCTCTACGACCACATCGGCGAGAAGTCAGGTGGGGAGTCGCAGGAGCTCGTCGCATTCATCGTGGGAGCCGCGTTGCGCTACCAGCTCGGTGACGCGGGGGCTGAGCGTCCGAGGTATGCCCCGGTCTTCATGGACGAGGCGCTGATCAAAGCAGACGCGCACTTCACGAAGAGGGCGATCGGCGCGTGGCGCGGTCTGGGCTTCCAGCTCGTGATCGGTGCACCGAACGACAAGTACAGCGCGATCGAACCGCACGTCGACGTCGAGTACGACATCCTGAAGGACACCAGGGGGCGGTCATGGGCACGGCCGAAGGTGGGGCTGCCGACCGAGGCGCCGTGATCGGCGCGGGAATCCCTCAGGCGACGACGAGCCCGCGGATCGCGGCGACCGTGCGGTCGATGTCGTCTCGAGTCGTCGCCCATGAGGACATCGAGCAGCGGAGTGCGGCGCGACGTCGCCATTCGGCGCCGGTCAGCGCCGCCGTGCCCTCGGCCAGCACGGCGTCGCCCAGCGCGCGCGTCGCCGCGTCGGAGTCGAGGCAGAACATCACCTGCGTGTAGTCGACCTGGTTGAGGATGCGGATGCCGTCGATCGCGGCGAGTCCCTCGGCCATCGCCACCGCGTTCTCGTGCAGCCGGTCGATGAGCTGCGAGATCCCGATTCTGCCGAGACCGCGCATCGCCGCCCATGCGGGCACGCCGCGCGCGCGACGCGACAGTTCGGGGGACACGTCCCAGGGATCCAGGCTCGTGTAGACCAGATAGTCGCCGCCCGTTCGGAAGGCGGCGATCGAGTCCGCCGGGTCGCGCACGATCGCCATCCCGCAGTCATACGGCACGTTGAGCGTCTTGTGCGCATCGGTCGCCCAGGAGTCGGCGGCCGCCATGCCCGTCGTGAGAGGTCGCAGCGAGTCGGATGCCGCTGCCCACAGGCCGAAGGCGCCGTCCACATGCACCCAGGCCCCCTGTGCGTGCGCGATCGGCACGAGTGATGCGAAGTCGTCGAAGGCCCCGGTGTGCACCTCACCCGCCTGCAGGCACACGATCAGCGGGCCAGCGCCCTCGGCCAGCACCCGTGTCAGATCATCCGGTCGCATGCGCCCCTGCTCGTCCGATTCGACGATGCTGATCTCGTCACGGCCGAGACCGAGAAAGCGCGCTGCGCGATCGATCGAGCCGTGCCGATCAGCGCCCACGACGAAGCGGATCGGCGGCGACTCCCGCAGTCCCCGGTCGCTGAGGTTCCACCCGACGCGGGCCAGCACGGCGTTGCGCGCGGTCGCGAGGCAGGTGAAGTTCGCCATCTGGCCACCTGTGACGAAGCCGACGCTGGCGGAATCGGGCAGGCCGAGGGCGTCGAGCATCCACCGACCGGCGATGCGCTCCAACGCCACGGTGGTCGGAGTGAGCAGGGCGGAGCCCGAGTTCTGATCCCACGCCGAGACCAGCCAGTCGGCGGCCAGGGCGGCAGGGTGGGTGCCGCCGACCACGAATCCGAAGAACCGGCCGCCGGGTATCGCGACGAGCCCGGGATCCGCCCGTGAGGCGATCTCGGCGATCACCTCGGCCGCGGTCAGGCCCTCCTCGGGCAGCGGCCCGCCGAACGCGTCGAGCATGTCGGCGAGCGTCGCTCGGGGCCATACCGGTCTGTCCTCGAGTGTGCCCAGGAAATCCAGTGCCGCGCGGTGGGCCGCGTCCAGTCCGCGGACCCTGTCATCGTCGACGTCGTCATCCATGGCTCAGGACTACACCCGCGTCTGCCCTCGCACCAGAGCATCACGCGTGCGGACGGGCCGAGGACGAGGACGTGTCCAGCCACGAACGGCGGCATGGTTCGATAGAATGGACGATGCCCTGGGCCGAGCCCCGGGGCGGATACGACGAGCGGAGACTTATGTCCGGGCATTCCAAGTGGGCCACCACGAAGCACAAGAAGGCCATCATCGACTCCAGGCGCGCCAAGTCCTGGGCCAAGCTCATCAAGAACATCGAGGTCGCGGCGAAGCTCGGCGGAGCTGACCTGGCCGGCAACCCGACCCTGTTCGACGCCGTTCAGAAGGCCAAGAAGACCTCGGTGCCGAAGGACAACATCGACCGCGCGGTGAAGCGCGGGGCGGGAATCGGCGGAGAGGCCGTCGAGTACACCTCGATCATGTACGAAGGCTACGGGCCCAACGGCGTCGCGCTGATGATCGAGTGTCTCACCGACAACAAGAACCGCGCGGCGGCCGAGGTGCGCACCGCGCTGAGCCGCAACGGCGGCACTCTCGCCGATCCCGGCAGCGTCGCCTACAACTTCAGTCGTAAGGGCGTGATCGTCGTCGGGTCCGAGGGGACCACCGAGGACGACGTGATGATGGCGGCCCTCGAAGCCGGCGCCGAAGAGATCGAGCCGCACGCCGAGGGCTTCGAGATCATCACCGAGGCGACCGACCTCGTGTCGGTGCGCAGCGCCCTGCAGGATGCCGGCATCGACTACGAATCCGCCGACGTCGAGTTCGTTCCGAACCTCAAGGTCGAGATCGACGCCGACACAGCGCGCAAGGTGTTCCGTCTCATCGATGCCCTGGAAGACAGCGAAGACGTGCAGAACGTCTTCACGAACTTCGATCTGTCGGCCGAGGTGCAGGCCGAGCTCGAGAACGACGACGCGTAGGCGCGCCGCCTCGGTGCTCGCGTGCACGGCGCATAGCCTGAGGGAGTGACCTCCTCGCTGCGCGTGCTCGGCATCGATCCCGGACTCACACGCTGCGGCGTGGGGGTCGTCGATGTCGATCGCTCCCGACGAGGGACGCTCGTGCACGTCGGAGTCATCCGCTCCGACCCGGACCTGCCCATCGGCGAACGGCTCGCGCTCGTCGCAGCAGGCATCCGTGAGGTGCTCGGCGAACACCGACCGGATGCCGTCGCGGTGGAGCGGGTGTTCGCGCAGCAGAACACGCATACGGTCATGGGCACGGCCCAGGCGAGCGGTGTGGCGCTGCTCCTGGCGGCCGAGGCGGGCCTTCCCGCCGCGACCCACACGCCGAGCGAGGTGAAAGCCGCGGTCACGGGCTACGGCTCCGCAGACAAGAAGCAGGTGCAGGCGATGATCGCCCGCATCCTTCGACTGGATGCTCCTCCGCAGCCGGCCGACGCGGCCGATGCGCTGGCGATCGCGCTGTGTCATGCGTGGCGGCGCGGGAGAGCCGGTGCCCCCGGCGGTCAGGCCCTGACGCCTGCACAGCGGGCATGGGCCGATGCCGAGCGTGTCGCTCGAACATACCTACGATCGCCCGCCTAGTCTGGAGTGATGATCTCCTCGCTGCACGGCTCGGTCCTGCACTCGTCGTCCGACCAGGTCGTCATCGACGTCG
Organism: Microbacterium sp. EB106-03-03-XG65; assembly: GCF_058791955.1. NCBI lineage: Bacteria > Bacillati > Actinomycetota > Actinomycetes > Micrococcales > Microbacteriaceae > Microbacterium > Microbacterium sp. EB106-03-03-XG65. The sequence goes on along the minus strand of NZ_JBYTEB010000001.1, from coordinate 2,342,469 downwards.
GGGGTGTCGGCTTCTCGGTGGCGGTTCCCGCTGATGTGGCGCACACGGCGACCGTGGGTGAGCGGCTCCTGCTGCACACGAGCCTGATCGTCCGGGAGGACGCGCTGTCGCTCTATGGCTTCGCGGATCGCAGCGAGCTGGAGATCTTCGGTCTGCTCATCAGCGTCACGGGTGTCGGGCCGAAGTCGGCGCTCGGTGTGCTGTCGCATCTGACGGTCGATCAGATCGCCGAGGCGGTGAACGCCGAAGACGACGCGCCCTTCCGCAGAGTGTCGGGGATCGGTCCCAAGACGGCGAAGCTGATCGTCGTGCAGCTCGCGGGCAAGGTGCAGCCCGCCGGGACCACGTCGAAGGCCTCGACGAGCGGCGGTTCCGACGTCGTCGACCAGGTGACCGCCGCGCTCATCGGGCTGGGATGGTCGGAGAGGGTCGCAGCCGAGGCCGCGAGCCAGACGGCGGCCGAGGCCACGGATGCCGAGCGCTCCGCCGTCGCACCGCTCCTCCGCCGCACACTGGCGATGCTGGGACCCGCACGTGTCTGACGCTCGAGACGCCGAGGAGCCGGTCGACGAGACCGAGCTCGCGATCGAAGGAGCGTTGCGGCCGACGAGCCTCGGCGAGTTCGTCGGTCAGCAGAAGGTGCGCGGCCAGCTGCAGCTGCTCCTCGACGCCGCGCGGATCCAGAATCGTCCGCCCGATCACATTCTGCTGGCTGGCCCTCCAGGTCTCGGCAAGACGACGCTGGCGATGATCGTCGCGCACGAGAGCCAGCGTCCGCTGCGCCTCTCGAGCGGACCGGCCATCCAGCACGCGGGAGACCTGGCCGCCCTGCTGTCGAGCCTCGTGCCGGGCGAGGTCCTCTTCATCGACGAGATCCACCGCATGGCGCGGTCCGCCGAAGAGATGCTGTATCTCGCCATGGAGGACTTCCGCATCGACATCATGGTCGGCAAGGGGGCCGGGGCCACGAGCATCCCGTTGGAGCTCGCTCCGTTCACGCTCGTCGGTGCCACGACCCGATCCGGACTGCTGCCCAACCCCCTGCGTGATCGTTTCGGTTTCACCGGCCACCTCGAGTTCTACGACGAGGCAGAGCTCGAACAGGTGATCGCGCGATCGGCGCTCGTGCTCGGCGTCGATCTGCCGCGCGACTCGCTCTCGGAGATCGCACGACGCTCGCGCGGCACGCCGCGTATCGCCAACCGGCTTCTGCGGCGGGTGCGGGACTACGCCCTGGTGCACGGCGGGGGAGCAGCCACGCTCGACGGCGTGCGGGCGGCGTTGGAGCTCTATGACGTCGACCCGATCGGGCTGGACCGGCTCGACCGAGCGGTGCTGGAATCGCTCGTGCGCCGATTCCGCGGGGGTCCGGTGGGCCTCAGCACCCTGGCCGTCGCCGTCGGTGAAGAGGCCGAGACGGTCGAGAGCGTCGTGGAACCGTATCTCGTGCGGATCGGCTTCCTCGGGCGTACCCCGCGCGGCCGGGTGGCCATGCCCGAGGCGTACGCCCACCTCGGGGTCGCCCACCCTGACGGGGCGCTTCGCTTCGATGACCTATAATCACTGAAGACTTCCCCCGATAAATCTGTGCGCCCGCTGGTTGGTGCGTGCACCTGCGAAAGGCGCTAGCCACCCATGGAAATCCTTCTCTTCGGTCTTCTTGCCGTTCTCGTCGTGTTCATGTTCGTCAACGGACGCAAGCGCCAGAAGCAGATGAAGGCGGAGCAGGAGGAGAAGGCCTCCAAGACGGTTCCCGGCGCGAAGGTCCTCATGCAGGGTGGCATCTACGGCACCGTGGTCGCCTACGACCACGAAGACCTCGACTCGCCCGCTCTCATCGAGATCGCTCCCGGCACGGTCATCGAGGTGCACAGCCAGGCCATCCTGCGCATCGTCGAGCCCAAGGACGACGTCACCGTCGCCGAGTTCGACGACGAGACTCCGGTCGTGAGCGACGTCGACCCGCTCGCCGCAGACGCTGCCGTGCTCGAGACGCCCGAAGAGACCCGTCGTCGCCTCGAGCGCGACGCCGACGACAAGTAAGCACCCTTCTTCGCGGCGCCGCAGCGTTCCGCGCTCGGGCATCTCAGAAAGCTGATCACACGTGGCTTCATCCTCTCCGGTCCGTCACGCCTGGCGGGTCCTCCTCGGCCTGCTCCTGGTGACGGGGGTCCTGTTCGGCGTCAATGCGCTGGGCGTGTACGTGTTCCAGAAGAGCTCCTGGACGCCTGAGCTCGCCCTCGACCTGCAGGGCGGCACGCAGATCGTCCTCAGCGCCGAGACCGAGAGCGGCGCCGCTCCCTCGCAGGAGCAGCTCGACCAGGCCGCGGCGATCATCCGCCAGCGTGTCGACGCCTCGGGCGTGGCCGAGGCCGACATCACCACCGAGGGCGGACAGAACATCGTCGTCCAGATCCCGGGCAACGCCGACGAGGAGACGCGCCAGCGCATCCAGTCCAGTGCACAGCTCGAGTTCCGGCCCGTGCTGGCCACCACGGCGGCGGCCACGTCGTTCGTGGGCGAAGACGGGAACGAGACGCCGTACCCGACGCCTGACGACTCCCTCAATGCGACGCCCACCGCAGAACCCACCGACGCCAGCGACCTCGCGTGGGTGACCGACAAGCTGAGCGCAGAGTTCCTCGCGTACGACTGCGCCAATCCGTCGACGGATCCGTCGAACGCCCCCAAGGACGAGCCGCTCATCGCGTGCGATCCCACGAACCAGGCCAAGTACCTCCTCGGCCCGACCGAGCTCACGGGTGACGTGATCACCGACGCGACGGCGGGGCGCGATCCTCGCTCGGGGGCATGGCTCGTGCAGCTCGAGATGAACGGCGAGGGCACCGACAAGTTCGGCCAGGTGAGCACGCGCCTCAATCAGAACCGCATCGACGGTGCGACGCCCCGTGACCAGTTCGCGTTCGTCCTCGACGGCTCGGTGATCAGCGCCCCGCAGATGAACGGCCAGATCCTCGACGGACGTCCGAGCATCTCGGGGAGCTTCACTCAGGAGACGGCCACGACGCTCGCCGATCAGCTCAAGTTCGGCGCGCTGCCGCTGAGCTTCGTCGTGCAGAGCAGTGACACCGTCTCTGCGACGCTCGGAACGCAGCAGCTGCAGATCGGACTGATCGCGGGCCTCATCGGTCTCGCACTCGTCGCGATCTATTCGCTGATCGTCTATCGAGCGCTCGGCACGGTGATCATCGCGTCGATCGCGGTGATGGCCGTGCTGACCTACATCATCATCTGCATCCTCGCGTGGCGCCTCGGATTCCGTCTGTCGCTCGCGGGAGTCGCCGGTCTCATCGTCTCGATCGGGTTCACGGCCGACTCGTTCATCGTGTACTTCGAACGAATACGTGATGAGCTGCGCGACGGCAAGTCGATCACCTCGGCGGTCGAAGACGGCTGGGGCCGTGCCAAGCGCACGATCTACATCTCGAAGTCGATCAACATCCTCGCGGCCGTCGTGCTGTACATCCTCGCGGATGCGACCGTGAAGGGCTTCGCGTTCACGCTGGGTCTCACGACCCTGATCGACGTCTTCATCTTCGTGATCTTCACCCACCCCGTGATGCAGCTCCTCGCTCGCACCAAGTTCTTCGGCGGCGGGCACAAGCTCTCGGGGCTCGACCCCGAGTCGCTGGGCGCCGTCTACCGCAGCCGCGCGCAGTTCCGGGAGGTCGCGACGGCCACTGCCGGTCGTGGAGCGAAGAACACCCGCGCCCGCGGCGAAGCCGAGCGGCGTCAGACCATCGCAGAGCGCAAGCGCGCCGAGGCACTCGCCGGTGAGAGACCCACCAGCTCCGGAAGTGAGGGGGACGCGTGATGGCTTCCATGAACGAGTTCGGCAACAATCTCTACTCGGGAAAGACATCCTTCCCGTTCGTCGGCAGGCGCCGGCTGTGGTTCATCATCGCGATCGTCCTCGTGGTCGGCTCCGCGCTCGTCCCGCTCTTCCGTCCGGTCCAGTTCTCGATCGAGTTCACCGGTGGTTCGCAGTTCACGGTGCAAGCGCCCGACTCGCTCGATCAGGACACTGCGACGACGGCCGTGCAGTCCGTCGTTCCCGATGCCGCGACGAAGGTCGTGGTCGTGGGCGACGCGGACATCCGCGTGCAGACCGACCAGATGAGTGCAGACGAGACTCAGCAGGTCTCCGCAGCGCTGGCCGACGCCTACGGCGTCGAGCCCGACAGCGTCACCTCGTCGTTCATCGGTCCCGCGTGGGGCGAGAACGTGACCAAGCAGTCCCTGTGGGGTCTGGCGATCTTCCTCGCACTCACCTTCCTGATCCTCGCGATCTACTTCCGCACCTGGAAGATGTCGGCGGCGGCGATCATCGGTCTGCTCGACGTGCTCGTGATCACCGTGGGCGTGTACGCCCTCGCCGGATTCGAGATCTCGCCCGCGGCGGTGATCGGATTCCTGACGATCCTGGCGTACTCGCTCTATGACACGACGGTGGTGTTCGACAAGATCCGCGAGAACACGACGGAGGACGGCGAGCAGTCTTCGCGATTGTTCGGAGAGTCGGTGAACCTCGCCGTCAACCAGACGCTGATCCGATCGATCAACACCTCGGTGGTCGCCGCGCTGCCGGTCGGTGCCGTGCTCTTCATCGGCGCCTTCTGGCTCGGCGCCGAATCGCTCACCGACATCTCGCTGTCGATCTTCGTCGGCATCCTCGTGGCCACGTACTCGACGCTGTTCGTCGCCGCGCCGCTCTACTCGCTCTTCCGCGAGAACGAGCCGCAGCTCGCCGCTCGCGACGCGCGGATCCGCGAGGCGCGAAGCCTCGCCACCGCAGAGGTCTGATAGTCCCCGCTCGGCGGGTCCGCACCCCGCTGAGCACGCGTAAGCTGTTGTGATTCGGAGGTGAGCGGATGGCGGAACCGCAGACGGCGTCGCAGGGCTCCAGCCTGAGACGACTGGTTCCTCGCATCTTCTCCCGCGCGCCCAGGATCAACGACCTCGACAACCTGATCCGTACCGTGCGGGCGAACCACCCGCGCGGCGATCTCGCCGTGATCGAGCGTGCCTACGCGGTCGCGAAGGTCAAGCACGAGGGCCAGAAGCGTCAGAGCGGCGAGCCCTACATCACGCACCCCCTGGCCGTGGCGCAGATCCTGGGCGAGATGGGTCTCGGCCCGAGAGCCGTCGCCGCCGCGCTGCTCCACGACACGGTCGAGGACACCGGGTATGCACTCTCCGATCTGACAGCCGAGTTCGGCGACGAGGTCGCGATGCTCGTCGACGGCGTGACGAAGCTCGACAAGGTCAAGTACGGCGAGAGCGCGCAAGCCGAGACCGTACGCAAGATGATCGTGGCGATGTCGAAAGACATCCGAGTGCTGCTGATCAAGTTGGCCGATCGACTCCACAACGCCCGGACGTGGGGCTTCGTCCCGCCCGAGAAGGCGGCGAAGAAGGCCAAGGAGACGCTCGAGATCTACGCGCCGCTGGCGAACCGACTCGGCATCCAGGCGATCAAGTCGGAACTCGAGGATCTCTCGTTCGCCGTGCTCCACCCGAAGATCTACAACGAGATCCACAATCTCATCGCGCAGCGCACGCCGCAGCGCGAGAAGTACCTCACCCAGGTCGTCGGTGAGATCGATGAGGATCTGCGCGATCTGCGAATCCGCGGCAAGGTCGTCGGTCGGCCGAAGCAGCTGTACTCGGTGTACCAGAAGATGGTCGTGCGCGGTCGCGAGTTCGACGACATCTACGATCTGATCGGCATCCGCGTGCTGGTCGCATCGGTCCGTGACTGCTACGCCGTGCTGGGAGCGATCCATGCTCGGTGGACGCCTCTTCCCGGCCGGTTCAAGGACTACATCGCCACGCCCAAGTTCAACCTGTACCAGTCGCTGCACACCACGGTGATCGGGCCATCGGGTCGCACCGTCGAGATCCAGATCCGCACGCACGAGATGCACCAGCAGGCCGAGTACGGCGTCGCGGCGCACTGGATGTACAAGGAGCGGATGAACGGCGGCAAGGCCGAGGTCCGCGCCGCCGACAACGACATGGCGTGGCTCGCGCACATCTCCGACTGGCAGGCCGAGACGGCCGACCCGGGGGAGTTCCTCGACTCGCTGCGTTTCGAGATCGGTGCGAAGGAGGTCTATGTCTTCACGCCGAAGGGACGGGTGATCGGGCTGCCCGCCGGCGCGACGCCGGTCGACTTCGCCTATGCCGTGCACACCGAGATCGGTCATCGCACGATGGGGTCGAAGGTGAACGGACGCCTCGTCCCGCTCGAGTCCGAGCTGAAGAGCGGCGACGTCGTCGAGGTCTTCACCTCGAAGAACCCGGATGCCGGTCCGAGCCAGGACTGGCTCAGTTTCGTCAAGAGCACTCGTGCCCGCAACAAGATCCGCGGATGGTTCACGAAGGAACGTCGTGAAGAGGCCATCGAGCAGGGCAAAGAGGCGATCGCGCGTGCCATGCGGCGCCAGAACCTGCCGCTGCAGCGACTGATGAGCCAGGACTCGTTCACCGAGGTCGCTCACCAGCTGCGCTATGAAGACGTCTCCGCGCTGTACGCCGCGGTGGGCGAGGGCCATGTGTCGACGCAGTCCGTGCTCGAGAAGGTCACGGCCCTCGTGGCCTCGACCGACCCGGCGACCGGCCCCATCGATCTACCGGGCACCGTCGCGACCCGCGAGCCGCGAGCGGGCGACTCCGGCATCCTCGTGCGGGGAGCCGCAGACATCCTGGTGAAGCTCGCCAAGTGCTGCACCCCGGTGCCCGGCGATGACATCGTGGGATTCGTGACGCGCGGGAGCGGCGTCTCGGTGCATCGGGCCGACTGCGTCAACGTGAAGGCTCTGGCGAGCGAGGAAGACCGTTTCGTCGACGTGTCGTGGGCCCCCACGACCAAGAGCGTCTTCCGGGTGCACATCCAGGTCGAGGCGCTCGATCGCTCGGGATTGCTGTCCGACGTGACTCGCGTGTTGAGCGAGCACCATGTGAACATCCTGTCCGCGTCGGTCAGCACCACGGATGAGCGACTGGCCATCAGCCGTTTCGTCTTCGAGATGGGCGATGCCGTGCACCTCGATCGCGTGCTGAACGCGGTGCGTCGGATCGACGCGGTCTACGACGTCTATCGCGTCACGACATCCTGATCCTGCTTCGTGTCCGCACGAGGGCGGCATGTGCCGCTCTCGTGCCGGGGACTCGCTCGAGACCCTCGATGTGACGGATCGCCGCGTCGATCAGAGTCTCGTCCACTTCGGCGAGCAGCACGAGCCAGCGCAGGAGCGACTCATCGCGATGCAGCCCGAGTGCCAGATCGACCATGGTTCGGGACGGCGTCATCACGAGCACCCCGCCCAGCGACTCGAGATCGCGCGACGGCACGCTGGTGTCGTGCAGGACGATTCGTGCTGGCCGATTGGATCGGATGCGGCGTTCGACCGCGCGGCGCACATGATGGATCGCGGGAGGCGAGTCGCCGGCTCCGTGGATCCAGGCGGCGGTGGGGCCCGATGCCGCAGTGTCGACCGGGATGAGGCCGGCGATCGATGAGGCGCGCGTGCCGCGGGCCTCGACCAGGTCGGCGGGGATGTAGCCCTCGCCGATGTCGAACAGGTCGCCGTCGATGCGCGCGGCGGTCAACTCCGCGACAGTGAGCGCCGAGCCGGCCAGATACAGGAACGCGGGATGCATCACGCCAGTGTGGCGCAATGATCCCGCGTTCTCTGTCGAGTCGTCTGACTGTGGAGAGATCAGCCGCCGAGTGCGCTCAGCCAGGTGCGGCGCGCCTCGAGAGCGTCCGCGGCCTCCTTGGCCGCCTTCTTGTCGCCCGACTTCTCTGCCGCGGCGAGCTCGGACTCGAGCTTCTCGATCGCCTCGAGCAGCTGCGAGCTCATGTCGTTCGCGCGCGCCTTCGTCTCGGGGTTGTTCTTCTTCCAGTCCACGTCTTCGCGCGCCTTCAGCGCCTGCTCGATCACGCGCAGACGGTCGTCGAGGGCCCGCTCCTTGTCGCGCGGGAAGATCCGACCGATCTCGTCCCACTGCCGCTGGATGGCCGTCAGCACCGCACGCGCACGCTTGATGTTGGGCTCGTCAGCGACCGCCTTCGCCTCTTCGAGCAGAGCCTGACGGGCCTCGATCTTGGGGCCGGACTCGGCCTCCTCGGCGGCGGCCTGCTCGGCACGGGCCGAGTACAGAGCGTCGCCGGCAGCCTTGAATCGCGCCCACAGCGCGTCATCGACCTTGCGACCCGCGCGGCCGGCAGCCTTCCACTCGTCGAGCAGCGAACGATACGCGGGGATGCCGTCGACACCGCGCGGAGCGAGTGCCTCGGCACGCTCGACGAGCCGCGTCTTCGCGTCGCGAGCGACCTTGTGCGAATCGTCGAGTTCCGAGTAGAAGGAGCGGCGGGCCTTGTCGACCGCGCTCCGGGCGTCGCGGAATCGCTTCCAGAGCTGCTGCGACACTCCCTTGGAGAGGCGGGGACCGCTCTGCTGATGCGCCTGCCAGGCGTCGAACAGCTCGCCGAGCTCGGCAGTGACCTGCTTCCACTGCACCTTCGACAGGTCTCGGGCGGCGATCGCCTCGGCACGCTCGACCAGCTCGGTGCGCTCCGCGACCGCCTTGTCGACGAGCTCCTTCGCCTGCTGGGCCTCCTGCGCGGTCGCCTCCGACAGTGAGGAGGTGAGTGCGTCGAGCCGCTCCCGCAGCCCGGCGAGGTCGCCGACTGCCGCAGCATCCGTCGCTTCCTCGCGCAGGTGACCGGCCTGCTTCACGAGGTCGCTGGCCGATGCTCCGCCGGCCTGATGGCGCTGCTCGAGGGTGTTGACCTTGAACGCGATGTCCTCGTACTTGCGGACGAAGTAGGACAGGGCCTCGTCGGGGGTGCCGTCGGGGTACTGACCGACGACGCGCCACTCTTCGCCTTCGCGCACCTCGACCGTGCCGTCTTCGGACACTCGGCCCCACTTGGCGGCCTCTGCGGCCGACGCCGCACTCACGGGTGCCGCCGGGGCGGCCGGAGTCGACGCCGCGGGCTTGGGCAGCTTCCGCGGAAGCGGAGCGGCCGGGCGGGTGGGGACGGGGGGAGTCGGCTTCGACGGCTCTGTGGCAGACACGGTGATTCTCCTTGCGCGGTAGGGCCCGCGGGAGGCGGAAAGGACGAGCTTCAGCCTAGTACGCCAAGGAGCATCCGTAGTGGTGACCGCTTCTCACAATGGCCGTTACCGTTCTGTGAGCAGAACGTTCGACGCAGGAAACACTGCGCGTCACATGCGGGAAACACCGTCCGCCTAGCGTCGCCTTCACGACGTCCCCCCGGCGAATGGAGCAGCATGAACGAGGCCACCCTCACCACGGAGGAGATCGTGGTCGTCGGAGCGGGCATGGTGGCGCACCGATTCGTCGAGAATCTCCTCAGCAGGACCGAGAGGCCGATGCACGTCACCGTGATCGGTGACGAGGGGCGGCATCCGTATGACCGAGTGGGGTTGACCGCCTCCCTCACAGGAGTGGCCCCCGAGGGGCTGGAGCTCGACCGGTCCGTGTTCGACGACTTCCGCGTGCGCTTCATGGCCGATGACCGTGTGCTCCGCATCGACAGGGCGCGGCGCGCGGTGATGACCCGATCCCGTCAGGTCGTTCCCTATGACACGCTGGTGCTCGCGACGGGTTCCCACCCGGTCACTCCCGATGAGGTCGAGGGCACGGATCTGGTCGGTTGCTTCGTGTATCGCACCCTGGACGACCTGGCGCGACTCGAGAGCTACACCGCGGCGCGCGGGCGCGCTCTCGGCCGGCCACTCCGCGGCGCGATCATCGGAGGCGGCCCGCTCGGGCTCACCACTGCCGATGCGCTGGTCGCGATGGGGATCGAACCGACGGTGTTCCCGTACTCCGAGCACCTCACGTCGCGGCAGCTCGGGCCGTCCGACGCGACCGAGGTCGCCGCGCTGCTGGAGGCGAGGGGCATCGAGGTGCGTTCCGATGCACGCCCCACCCGTATCGCCGCGCAATCGTCCGACGGCGTCAGTGCGCTCGAACTCGATGACGGGTCGGTCGAACCGGCTGACGTCGTCGTGTTCGCGGTGGGAGTGCGACCGCGGGACGAGCTCGCGCGCAACTCATCGATCGAGGTCGCTCCGGAAGGCGGCATCGTGATCGACGAGCGCTGCCGGACGTCGGACCCGCACATCCTGGCGATCGGGGAGGTCTCGTGGTTCGAGGGGCGCTGCATCGGTCTCCTCGCTCCGGGCCTCGTGATGGCCGAGGTGGCGACGACGAGGATTCTCGGAGGGGACGCCATGCTCCGCCGCCACGAGGACCCGCGGGCGCTCGATCTTCACAGCGTTCGCCTCGCGGAGGTCCGTGAGTCGGGGAGAGCCGATCGTGAGGCTCGCAGATGGAACGGGTCGTCCCGCGCCGGCGGCAGCGGCATCTCGGCACGACGGACGCGGCGAGGGCGCGCGCTCCAGGCGATCTGATGGCGAGGGCCATCGTGCGTGCCGCGCGGACCGCTCCGGTGAGAGCGCCGGACCCGCCCCTGGCCGGCTGCACCGTGATCGTGGTGGGCGACGGGGATCGTGCGGATGTCACTGCGATCCTCGCAGGCGGCGGCGCTGTCGTGCGCGATGTCCGGGTCGCAGGAGGCGCGGGGACGGAGCGGCTCAGTGACACCGTCACAGGGGCTGCGCACGGGGACGCCGACGCGGTGCTGTTCGCATCGGACGCGGCAGCCGCATCGTGGGCAGAGGCCGCCGATCAGACGGGCTCACTCGACCGGATCCGTCGCCGTGCGGAGACAGGCCGAATGCTCGTGGTGGTCGGCGATTCGAGCGCCGCGGCGGCGATGGACCGGGCGCAGATCCGGACCACGATCGCGCACGCCGATCACGCCGAAGCCTTCGCACGCCCCGTCATCGATCACTTCGATGGTGGGGGAGCACCATTTCTTCCGACCGACTCGGGGTGGATTCAGGTCAGAAGCAGGGGCGTCGTGGTCGATGACGAGTTCATCCCGCTCACACGATCGGCCACCGCCCTGATCGACGCGCTGGCGGCGGCGGGCGGCAGTGTTCTCTCGCGTTCGGAACTCGGCGACGTGCTCCCCGGGGCGGAGCGCACCGCTCACGCGGTGGAGGTCGCGGTCGCGCGCCTGCGTGAGGCCCTGGGCGAGAGGGCACTCGTGCACACGGTCGTGAAGCGCGGGTATCGCCTCGCCGTCATCGACGGTTGAGCGTTCGGTGAACGACGCCGAGACGGGACATCCGCACGGATGCGGAACGGGCCTGCGGCTGCTACTCGGCGGGCTCTTCTGTGGGAACGGGCTCGGGGATGCCGGTGTCGGTCGGCAGGGGAGCCTCGGTCGGCTCGACGCTGGGAGTGGGCTCGGGCGCCGACGGATTCGCCTGTGCGTACGCGACCTGGCTGCCGATCGCAGCGACGACGATCAGGGCCCCGACGATGCTCGCGATCGTGTTGTCTCGCGCGCGGCGGCGAATCTGCCCGTCATGCCAGGCCCTGCGCGCGGTGTGGAGACGCGCGCGCTCCGCTTCGGCGCGCGACTGCGCACTCTTCGAACCGCGTCCGGCCATTGTCTGCTCCCTTGATGGACGTGATGTGCACCGTCGCCTGAGAGCCTACCGTCGTGGGGCCAGGCGGATCCTGCCCGCAGTGTCGGTGCGTCGCGTTAGCCTTGACGGATGACCGCCGCCGCTGCACTGCTCTCCGGGCAGACGCCCCTCGCCGTGCGCATGCGCCCTGTGTCCCTCGACGAGGTGGCAGGTCAGAAGCATCTCCTGCGCGCGGGGTCGCCGATCGTGGCACTGGCCGATCCCGCGGCGTCGTCACCCGGTGCGGTGTCGATCATCCTGTGGGGCCCACCGGGAACGGGCAAGACCACGCTCGCCCAAGCGATCGCGCGGTCGTCGGGTCGTCGGTTCGTCGAGCTGTCCGCGATCACGGCGGGTGTCAAAGACGTGCGCGAGGTGATGCAGGAGGCGATCACGCAACGCGACCTCTACGGTCAGACGACGATCCTCTTCCTCGACGAGATCCACCGCTTCACCAAGGCGCAGCAAGACGCCCTGCTCCCCGGCGTCGAGAACGGCTGGGTGCTCTTGATCGCCGCGACGACCGAGAATCCGTCGTTCTCGGTGATCTCGCCGCTCATGTCGCGGTCGCTGCTACTGACACTGCAGCCCCTCACCGATGACGACATCGGCCTTCTGATCGACCGGGCGGTGACCGATGCTCGCGGTCTCAACGGTGCGGTGACCCTGGCGGACGACGCACGGGCCGCACTCATCAGGCTCGCCTCCGGCGATGCCCGCCGCGCACTCACCGGCCTCGAGGCCGCAGCGGCCGTGGCCCTGTCGAAGGGCGAGGAGGGCGCGGTGCCCGCCGCGACCGCCGATGACGTGGCTCAGGCCGTCGACAAGGCTCTGCTCCGCTACGACCGGCAGGGCGACGAGCACTACGACGTCATCAGTGCGTTCATCAAGTCCATCCGCGGATCCGATCCCGATGCGGCGCTGCACTACCTCGCCCGGATGATCGAAGCGGGGGAGGACCCGCGCTTCATCGCCCGGCGGCTGGTCATCTCGGCGTCAGAAGACGTCGGTCTGGCCGACCCGCAGGCGCTGTCGATCGCGGTCGCCGCCGCAGACGCCGTCGCCTTCATCGGGATGCCGGAGGGACGAATCCCGCTCGCCGAGGCGACCGTGTACCTCGCCACGACCGCGAAGTCGAACGCGGCATACGTCGGAATCGACCAGGCCATCGCCGACATCCGCTCCGGAGGGTTCGGCAGGGTGCCGCTGCATCTGCGCGATGCGCACTATCCCGGCGCCAAACGACTCGGCCACGGCCGTGGATACGTCTACCCGCACGACAGCGAGTTCGGCATCCTCCCGCAGCAATATCTGCCCGACGAGCTGCGCGGCAAGAGATACTACGAGCCCAAGAACCTGGGCGCCGAACGCGACATCTCGGCTCGCCTCGAGCGCATCCGCCGGATCCTCGACGGGCGCTGACCCGAATCTGTTAGACTTGATCGGCTCGAAACCGTGTTTTCGGGCATCTCCTCGTTCACACCCCACCTTGCTGGCGCCCCGGCGTGCGCTCCAAGGCAGAACGCGGACGATACGTCCGTGAGTCGTGAAAGACGCGACCACGTCATCGGAAGGAAAACTTCGTGACCACGAAGTCCCAGGACCGCCGCAAGGTCCGTCTGAGCCGTGCCCTCGGCATCCCGCTCACCCCGAAGGCCGCCCGCTACCTCGAGAAGCGTCCCTACGCTCCGGGCGAGCACGGCCGCACCAAGCGCAAGGCAGACAGCGACTACGCCGTCCGTCTGCGTGAGAAGCAGCGTCTCCGCGAGCAGTACGGCATCCGCGAGAAGCAGATGCGCAACACGTTCAACGAGGCTCGTCGTCAGGACGGCCTGACCGGTGAGAACCTGGTCGAGCTGCTCGAGATGCGTCTCGACGCTCTCGTCGTGCGTTCGGGCTTCGCCCGCACCACCGCGCAGGCTCGTCAGCTCGTCGTGCACCGTCACATCCTCGTCGACGGTCAGCTCGTCGACCGCCCGTCCTTCCGCGTGAAGCCGGGTCAGCTCATCCACGTCAAGGCCAAGAGCGAGGGCACCGAGCCCTTCCAGGTCGCAGCCGCCGGCGGTCACGCCGAGGTCCTGCCTCCCGTTCCCGGCTACCTCGAGGTCGAGCTCGACAAGCTCCAGGCTCGCCTGGTTCGTCGCCCGAAGCGCGCCGAGGTCCCCGTGACCTGTGAAGTGCAGCTCGTCGTCGAGTACTACGCAGCTCGCTGAGTTCAGCTTTTCCGCAGAAGGCGTCGGGTTCACCCCGACGCCTTCTGTCGTTTCCGCATACGATGGAACAACCGCGCCCTCGCGGGTCAGAGGCAAGGATGGCGACATGAAGAACGTGCTGTGGTTCCTGATCGGTGTGATCGGCGGCTTCGTCGCGGCACATTTCATGAACAAGGACCCGAGGGGTCGCGACATCCTCGCCGAGGTCGACGCGCGCTTCAACGAGTTCACCGGCATCATCGGCGACGCCTACCGCGAGGAGCAGGCGCGACTCACCGAGCCGACCGCCGACTGATCCCGCGCCGCCCCGCGCAGCTCCATTCACCCTGTACGCAAGGACACCTGGCACCCCTATGAAAACTGCGGACATCGCGCAGCGCTATCTCGACTACTTCGAGAAGAACGATCACGTCATCGTCCCGTCCGCCTCCCTCGTGAGCGACGATCCTTCTCTGCTGTTCACCGTCGCCGGGATGGTGCCGATGATCCCGTATCTCACGGGTGTCGTTCCTGCGCCGCATCCGCGGATCGCGGACCTGCAGAAGTGCATCCGCACCAACGACATCGAAGAGGTCGGCAAGACCGCCCGCCACGGCACGTTCTTCCAGATGATGGGCAACTGGTCTTTCGGTGACTACTTCAAAGAAGGCGCGATCCGCTACGCGTGGGAGCTGCTGACGAGTTCTGAGGCCGATGGCGGCCTCGGGTTCGACGAGAAGGACCTCTGGGTCACCGTCTACGAGACGGACGATGAGGCCGAGGCGATCTGGCGCGACATCATCGGACTCAAGCCCGAGCGCATCCAGCGACTCGGTCGCGCGGACAACTACTGGAACACGGGTCAGCCCGGTCCCGGCGGCCCCGACAGCGAGATCTTCTTCGACCGCGGCCCCGCGTACGGGAACGACGGCGGTCCGGCAGTCGACGACAACCGGTTCCTGGAGATCTGGAACCTGGTCTTCATGCAGGACTTCATCGAGAACATCCGCGGCAAGACGGAGTTCGACATCGTGGGGGAGCTGCCCCAGAAGAACATCGACACCGGAATGGGCCTCGAGCGGGTCGCCTTCCTCAAGCAGGGTGTCGAGAACATGTACGAGACCGATCAGGTGCGCCCGGTGCTCGACCGCGCCATCGAGCTCTCGGGGCGTCGATACGGCGCCGTGCACGAGGACGACGTCCGTTTCCGCGTCGTCGCCGACCACGTGCGCTCCTCGCTCATGCTGCTCTCCGACGGCGTGCGCCCGTCGAACGAGGGTCGCGGGTACATCCTGCGTCGTCTCATGCGCCGGACGGTGCGTTCGATGCGTCTGCTCGGCGTCGACGAGCCGGTGTTCCCCGAGCTGTTCGCGACTTCGCGCGACGCCATGAAGTCGGCGTATCCGGTCCTCGAGAAGGACTGGTCGACGCTGTCGACCGCGGCCTTCGCCGAGGAGGAGACGTTCCGGCGCACGCTCGCGTCGGGCTCGACGATCCTCGACCTCGCGTTGGACGAGACGAAGAAGAAGGGTGACGCGTCGCTGAGCGGTCGCGAGGCCTTCCTGCTCCACGACACCTACGGGTTCCCGATCGACCTCACCCTCGAGGTCGCGGAGGAGGCCGGGCTCGATGTCGACCGTGTGGCCTTCGACTCCCTCATGCAGGAGCAGCGGTCCCGCGCGAAGGCTGACGCCCGCAACCGCAAGCGTCAGCTCGCCGATGTGTCGGTCTACCGCGACCTGCGCGCGCTCGGAGAGACCGGATTCGACGGATACAGCGAGCTCGAGGTCGACTCACGCATTCTCGGCATCCTCGTCGACGGTCAGCTCGCGCAGACCGCGCACGAGGGGCAGATCGCGGAGGTCGTGCTGGCCGAGACCACGCTGTATGCGGAGTCCGGCGGGCAGGTCGCCGACAAGGGCGTGATCGTCGGCCCCGGGTTCGAACTCGAGGTGCTCGATGTGCAGCGTCCGGTTCCGGGCCTCATCAGCCACACTGTCGAGGTCACTCGCGGTGCGGTCGCGGTCGACGACGCGGCGACGACTGTCGTCGATGCCGCCAACCGGCGCGCCGCGCGTCAGGCCCACTCCGCGACGCACCTCGTGCACGCGGCGCTTCGCGACACCCTCGGCCCCACAGCCACCCAGTCGGGCTCGCTGAACCGAGCCGGATACATGCGCTTCGACTTCGCCTGGTCGCAGGCCCTTTCCGCCGACGCACGCAGCGAGATCGAGGAGATCACGAACCGCGCGGTTCAGGACGCCCTCGAGGTGACCACGCGGATCGTCTCGCTCGATGAGGCGAAGGATGCGGGCGCGATGGCCCTGTTCGGGGAGAAGTACGGCGACGTCGTGCGCATGGTCGACATCGGCGGCCCCTGGTCGCGGGAGCTCTGCGCGGGTACGCACGTCAGCACCAGCGCAGAGATCGGTCTGGTCAGCGTCGTCGGCGAGTCGTCGGTCGGCGCGTCCAACCGACGGATCGAGGCTCTCGTGGGACGTGACGCGTTCCGTGAGCTGGCCGCCGAGCGCGCCCTGGTCTCCCAGCTCACATCGTCGCTCAAGACGCCGCGCGATCAGCTGGCCGAGCGGATCGCCGACCTGTCGTCGAACCTCAAGGCCGCCGAGAAGCGGATCGCACAGTTCGAGGCGAAGGAGCGAGCGGGTCAGGTTCCCGCCATCGCGGATGCGGCCGGTCGTGTCGGCGCCTTCCGCGTCGCAGCCCAGTCGCTCGGCACGGTCGCCTCGGCCGACGACGTGCGCGAACTCGTGCTCGGAGTGCGCGATCGTCTGGGGTCCGAAGCTGCTGTCGTCGCCCTCGGGGGGATCGTGAACGATCGCCCCGTGGTGGTCGTCGCCACGAACGACGCTGCCCGTGCAGCCGGAGCCAAGGCCGGCGTCCTCGCGAAGCGCGCGGCGTCCGTGCTCGGCGGTGGCGGCGGCGGACGAGACGATGTGGCGCAGGGTGGCGGAACGGATGCCGCAGCGCTCACAGCAGCGCTCGAAGCCGTCTCGCAGGAGCTGCAGTCAGCGTGAGCGGCTTCCGTCGCGGTGTGCGACTCGGCGTGGACGTCGGCAGGGCTCGCGTCGGCATAGCGCGCTGCGATCCGGACGGCATGCTCGCCGTTCCTGTCGAGACAGTGCCACGCTCGGAACAGTCGATCGATCGGATCGCCGCCCTCGCGGCGGAGTACGAACCCGTCGAATTCGTGGTCGGACTCCCCGTCAACATGCAGGGCGCAGACACGCCGTCGACGCTCGATGCCAGGGAGTTCGCGGCGGCGCTGTCGGTGCGCACGCGGATCCCGACGAGACTCGTCGATGAGCGCCTGAGCACGGTATCCGCACACGCCGCGCTGAGATCTTCGGGAAGAACCCAGAAGAACTCTCGTAGCATTGTGGATCAGGTCGCCGCGGTGGTTCTGCTGCAGCAGGCGATCGACACGGAGAAGAGCACCGGAAACCCGCCCGGTGTCACGATTCCGCTCGATGAGGAGTCTTCCTGACCATGCCCGAACGCGATAGTGCTTCCCCCCGGCACGATCCGGACTCCCGCCTCAGCGACCTGTTCGAGAACCTGCCGGAACCCACCCAGCAGATCCCGACGGTCGATGACACACCCCCGGCGCCCGGATCCCGACGCGCTGCTCGAGAGGCGGCGTCTCGACCCACGACCTCCGAGTCGCGCTCTTCCGGCCCCGAGGACGCGCACACACCCGCGACGCAGGATCGGCACGTCGACGACGACGCGCACGTCGCCCAGGGTGCCGCGACGCCGACGGTGCGCGTCGAGCAGGCGAACGACGACGCTCGACGCACCTCGATCTCCGCGGCATCCGGAACGGCGGAAGGGCCCGCCGCCGGCGCCGCAGAGGTGCCGTCGACGAGTCGCCCGGCCGGTCGCGACGTGGCCGGTGGACGTCTGGAAGACCTGTTCCACAGTCACGCGGGCGAGGAATCCGTCTCGCAGCCGCCCAAGAAGAAGCGACGCACCGGCTGTCTGGTCGCGCTGATCATCGTCCTGGCCCTCATCGGCGGCCTGGCCGCCGCGGGCGTGTGGGCGATGAACACCTACGGCGACAAGATCAGCGACGCTCTCGGCTGGGGAGAGCCCGACGACTGGGAGCCCGGTCTCGCCACGGGAGAGGTGGTCGTCACGGTCAAGGAGGGTGACACCGGGTCTCCTGTCTCGACCGCGCTCTACGAGGCGGGGGTCACGCGCACCGATACCGTCTTCTACGACTACCTCGTCGACGAGGGGATCGCCGTCACCTTCTACCCGGGCAACTACCGCCTGCAGGAGAAGATGACCGCAGAAGCGGCACTCGAAGCCCTGCGCAATCCCGAGAACAAGCTCGAGAACTCGGCGAATGTGGGGGAGGGCGCGACCATCGAGTCGTCTCTGCCCGGCATCTCCGAGTCGCTCGGAATCCCACTCGCGGATCTCGAGGCGGCTGTCGCCGATCCCTCTGTCTACGGCGTGAACGCGCAGACGCTCGAGGGATGGCTGTTCCCGGCGCTGTACACCTTCGATCCCGGAGTCACCGCTCAGCAGGTGATCCAGCGGATGGTCGACCGCACCCATGAGTCCCTCGACAAGGCCGGAGTGCCCGCAGAAGACGCTCAGCGCATCCTGACCATCGCGTCGATCATCCAGAGAGAAGGTCTGACCGCGGACTTCCCGAAGGTATCGCGGGTGATCCAGAACCGGCTCGACATCGACATGAAGCTCCAGATGGACTCGACCGCGCAATACGGCTACGGGTCGCTGCATGAGGGAGTCGTGTCGAGCTCGGCCGAGGCGCTCGAGGATCCGAACGACTGGAACACCTACGTGCACACCGGACTCCCGATCACGCCGATCGCGAGCGCCAGCGACAAGGCCATCGATGCCGCGATGCATCCTGCGGACGGTCCGTGGCTGTACTTCGTCACGATCAATCTCGAGACGGGCGAGACGCAGTTCTCGGAGACCTACGAAGAGCACCTCCAGGGCGTCGAGAAGTGGGACCAGTGGTGCAAGGCGAACCCCGACGGCGGATGTTCGGCCGGATGACCGCGCATCGTCTGGCGGTCTGGGGTGACCCGATCGGGCATTCGCGGTCGCCACTGCTGCATGCGGCGGCCTATGAGATCCTCGGACTCGACTGGGAGTACTCACGCCAGCAGGTCGACGAGGAGGGCTTCACCGCAGCCCTCGCTGTGCTCGACGGATCGTGGCGAGGCCTGTCCCTCACGATGCCGCTCAAAGAGCAGGCGCGGCTCGCCGCGGATTCGCTCGACGAGCATGCCGAACTCACCGGGGCTGTCAACACGCTGCTCCTCGGGGAGACCGTCAGAGGATTCAACACCGATGTGGGCGGCATCGTCGACGCCCTGGGCGACGAGGGCCTGACCCGGATCGAGAGCGTCCGTATCCTGGGTGCGGGCGCGACAGCCGCATCGGCGCTGGTCGCCGCGTCCGAGATGGGCGCGACGCGCATCGATGTACGCGCGCGGCGTCCCGAACGCGCTGCGTCGCTCGTGAGTCTCGGGGAGCGGCTCGGCGTCGAGGTGTCGGCCCGCGAGTTCCCGGCCGCCGTCGACCCGGTCGATCTGACCATCGCGACTCTCCCCGGAGGAGCGAGCATCGATCCGGATGCGATCACACGCATGGCCGAGGCAGGGGGGCCACTCTTCGACGTGGCCTATTCTCCCTGGCCCTCGGTACTCGCGACCGGCTGGGTCGGCGGGCCCGCGATCTCCGGTCTCGGGATGCTGCTGCATCAGGCGGTGCGTCAGATCCGCGTGTTCAGCACCGGCGATCCGTCGCAGCGACTTCCGGATGAGGACACGGTCGTGGCGGCGATGCGCGGCGTCCTCTCGTCGTAGGGCGACACGCGGCACGAGGTCGCCCGAAACGCATGGGAGACTAGAGCAATGCTCCGCGTGCTCACGGCCGGCGAATCGCACGGCCCAGAACTCATTGCCGTCATGGAGGGTCTTCCCTCCGGCGTCCCGGTGTCGTCCGAGGCGATCCAAGCCGATCTCGCGCGGCGCAAGCTCGGCTACGGGCGCGGCTCCCGGATGAAGTTCGAGCAGGACGAACTGACGATCTCGGGCGGCGTGCGCCACGGCAAGACTCTCGGCAGCCCGATCGCCCTCCGTATCGGCAACACCGAGTGGCCGAAGTGGATCGAGGTCATGAACCCCGAGCCCGTCGACCTCACCGAGAAGTCGCGCGGCAGGGGAGCGCCGCTCACCAGGCCGCGCCCCGGTCATGCCGATCTCGTCGGCATGCAGAAGTACGACTTCGACGAGGCGCGTCCCATCCTCGAGCGTGCCAGCGCGCGGGAGACCGCCGCGCGCGTCGCGCTCGGCGCCATCGCCCGATCGTTCCTGGGCGAACTCGGCATCCGTCTTGTGAGCCACACGCTGTCGATCGGGCCGGTGCGGGTTCCCGAGGGGGCGGCACTGCCGACTCCCGACGACGTCGACATCCTCGATGCCGACCCGCTGCGGTGCTTCGATCCCGCCACCTCCGCGCGAATGGTCGCCGAAGTCGACGATGCGAAGAAGGACGGTGACACGCTCGGCGGCATCGTCGAGGTGCTCGCGTACGGTCTTCCCCCGGGACTCGGCTCGCACGTGCACTGGGACCGCCGCCTCGACGCGCGCCTCGCTCAGGCGCTCATGAGCATCCAGGCGATCAAGGGGGTGGAGGTCGGCGACGGCTTCGAGACCACCCGTCGCCGCGGCTCGGCAGCGCACGACGAGCTCTTCGCGACGTCGGACGGGATCACGCGCGGCTCCGACCGCGCTGGCGGCACCGAGGGCGGCATGTCCACGGGCACCGTTCTGCGCGTCCGCGCCGGTATGAAGCCGATCGCGACCGTGCCGCACGCGCTCCGCACGATCGACGTCGCGAGCGGGGAAGACGCCACGGCGCACCACCAGCGATCGGATGTGTGCGCGGTTCCTGCCGCGGGCGTCGTCGCTGAGGCCATGGTGGCCGTCGAACTCGCCCACGCCGTGCTCGAGAAGTTCGGCGGCGACAGCATCCGCGAGACGCGCCGCAACCTCGAGAGCTACCTCGCTGCCATCCCCGCCGAGCTGCGCACGGCCCCGGCATCTGAGGCCGCGCTCATCGCGCATGACGAGCGGGGCTGAGCACCTGACGCTGGTGCTCGTCGGTCCGATGGCGGCCGGCAAGACCAGCATCGGGCGACGTGTCGCACGCGCGCTCGAGCTGCCGTTCGTCGACACCGACAAGCGGGTGGCGGCGGAGCACGGATCCATCCCGTCGATCTTCGAGGCGCACGGTGAGCAGCACTTCCGCGCATTGGAGCGGCAGGCGGTGGCGGCGGCACTGGCAGAGGGCGGTGTGATCTCGCTCGGGGGCGGCGCGGTGACCGACGCCGGAACACGAGGCCTGCTGCACGAGCACCCCGTGGTCTTCCTCACCGTGAGCCCGTCCGCAGTGGCGGAGCGGATCACCGCCGGGGGGAGACCCCTGCTCGACGGTAAGGACCCGGTGGCCCGCTGGACGGAGATCTTCGCCCAGCGCAGAGCCTGGTACGACGAGGTGGCGACGGTGACATTCGACACGTCGCGGCGGCCGATGCAGCGGATCGCCGACGACATCGTGGCATGGAAGAGAGAGCAGATATGAGCACGACGACCATCACCGTCACGGGGGAGACCCCCTACGACATCAGCATCGGACGAGGCATTCTCGATCGCGTGTCCGCCGCACTCGCGCCCGGAGTGCGCAAGGTGCTCGTGGTGCATCCGCCGACGCTCGCGGCCCGTGCCGCCGAGTTGCGTGATCGGCTGCTCGCCGACGTCAGCGAGGGACCGCGCGAAGTGCTCCTCGCAGAGGTGCCCGACGCCGAACAGGGAAAGCGCATCGAAGTCGCGGCCTTCTGCTGGCAGGTCATGGGGCAGGCCGACTTCACCCGCACGGACGCCGTCGTCGGCTACGGCGGCGGAGCCGTCACGGATCTCGCCGGCTTCGTCGCCGCGACCTGGCTGCGCGGCGTCCAGGTCGTGCACGTGCCGACCACGGTTCTCGGCCTCGTCGACGCCTCGGTCGGAGGCAAGACGGGAATCAACACCGCGGAGGGCAAGAACCTCGTCGGGGCGTTCTGGGCGCCGCGCGCGGTGATCGGCGACCTCGACGAGCTGGCGAGTCTCAGCCCGAACGAGGCGACGGCCGGCTTCGCCGAGGTCGTGAAGGCCGGGTTCATCTGGGAGCCCGAGATCCTCGACATCATCGAGGCGGACCCGAGCCGCGCCGTCGACACCGCGACCCCCGAGTTCCGCCGCGCCGTCGAACTCGCGATCCAGATGAAGGCCGCCGTCGTCTCGAGCGATTTCCGCGAAGCGGGACAGCGCGAGATCCTCAACTACGGGCACACCCTCGGGCACGCGATCGAGCATTCCGAGCGCTACCGCTGGAGGCACGGCGCCGCGATCTCGGTGGGGATGCTGTATGCAGCCGAGCTCTCGCGGCTCGCCGGACGACTGTCCGACTCGGCGGCCGAGCGGCACCGCACGGTGCTCGAGTCACTGGGTCTTCCGGTCTCGTATCGTGCGGGCGCCTGGCAGCAGCTGCTGGCCACGATGCAGAGAGACAAGAAGAGCAGGGGCGGGATGCTGCGCTTCATCCTGCTCGACGACATCGCCAAGCCGACCGTGCTGCAGGCGCCTGACGAGTCCCTGCTCTTCGCGGCGTACCAGGAGATCGGCGAATGACCAGGCGGATCCTCCTGGTCAACGGGCCGAACCTGAATCTGCTCGGCACCCGCGAGCCCGAGGTGTACGGCACGGCGACCCTCGCCGACGTCGAGACTCTCACGCGCGCCGCGGCGACCGATGCCGGCTTCGATCTGCGGGCGATCCAGAGCAACCACGAGGGCGTGCTCATCGACGCGATCCACGCCGCGCGTGACGACTGTGCCGCGATCGTGATCAACCCCGGCGGCCTCACGCACACCTCGGTGGCGCTGCGCGATGCGCTCACGGGGGTGGCACTGCCCTTCGCCGAGGTGCACATCTCCGACGTGTACGCGAGGGAGGAGTTCCGCCACCACTCCTTCCTGCACGATGTGGCGGCCGTGCGCGTGATCGGAGAGGGTGTCGACGGGTATACGACTGCTGTGCGGCAGCTGGCAGCCCTCATCCCGTAGAATCGACTGTCGGCCCGCCCCCGCACAGGCGCGGCGCCCCAGATCTTTCACCCACGAACGGAACTCTCAGCGCATGGCATCTACTGCAGACATCAAGAACGGCGTCGTCCTCAACATCGAGAAGCAGCTCTGGAGCGTCGTCGAGTTCCAGCACGTCAAGCCCGGCAAGGGCGGTGCGTTCGTGCGCACCAAGCTCAAGAACGTGATGAGCGGCAAGGTCGTCGACAAGACGTTCAACGCCGGCGCGAAGATCGAGATCGAGAACGTCGACCGCCGTGACTACACGTACCTGTACACCGACGGCGACGGTTACGTGTTCATGGACCAGACCGAATTCGACCAGATCACGGTCCCGGCGGCCACCGTCGGCGACGCGAAGAACTTCCTGCTCGAGAACCAGCAGGTGACGATCGCACTCAACAACGGCAACCCGCTGTACATCGATCTCCCGGCATCCGTGATCCTCGAGATCACCTACAGCGAGCCCGGTGTGCAGGGAGACCGCTCCTCGGCCGGCACCAAGCCCGCCACCCTCGAGACCGGATACGAGATCCAGGTGCCGCTGTTCGTCGAGACGGGCACCAAGGTCAAGGTCGACACTCGCACCGGCGACTACCTCGGCCGCGAGAAGTAAGGCGTGAGCGCCCGTACGAAAGCGCGCAAGCGCGCACTCGACATCCTGTTCTCGGCCGACGTCCGCGGCGACGAGGTCGCGGTGGCATTGGCCTCCGAGGCGAAGCGAGCGGCATCCGAGCCTGCGCGCGAGGCGTCATGGCTGTATGCGCGCGAAGTGGTCGACGGCATCGTCGACCACCGCGACGAGATCGACGAGCAGATCACGACCCACAGCCGTGACTGGAGACTCGAGCGGATGCCCGCCGTCGATCGCGCACTCCTGCGCATCGGCGTGTGGGAGATCCTCTTCAACCCCGAGGTCCCGACCGCGGTCGCGATCGATGAGGCCGTCGAACTCGCCAAGGAGTTCTCGACCGACGATTCCGGCGCCTTCGTGCACGGCGTGCTCGCACGCGTCGCACGCGCCGCCTGAGGGCTGAGCCACGGTCCGACATCCCCGATGTCGGTACCCGCGGGAAGGATGAGGGTATGTCCGCGCCGCACGTCGATCTCCGCGAGATCATGCAGATCACGGACGCCGGAGGGTACAAGAGAGGTCTCGCGTACTTCCGCGAGGGCAATGTGCTAGACGTGGTCTGGCACGAGGATCTCCTCGAACTCGAGGGCCACGTGCGCGGTGGTCAGGATGACCCTTATCTCACCGAGATCACCTTCGTCTCATCCAATGGCAGACGCCGGATGCGCTCGACCCGGTGCTCGTGCCCGGTGCGTTCGGGGTGCAAGCACGTCGTCGCGACGGTTCTGGCCTCCAACGTCCACGAGTATTCTCAGCAGGCGGCTGCGCTCGAGGTGGCTCCTGAGCCGTCGAAGACCCCTCCCCGTCCCAGCGTGACGTCGTGGCGCACGCTGCTCGAGCCCGATGTCGCTCGTCACGCGCTGCCTCTCGCGCTCGGCGTCGAACTCCGCCACCGTGAATCCCGCGCCGAGAACCATTGGGGTCCGCGCCCGATGCGCGCCGCCACTCTTCGCGATCTGGCACGCCCCTCGGGCGAGCTGCTGCTCGCGATCCGGCCGCTCATGCGCAGCGCGCAGACCGGATCGTGGATCCAGGGTCACGCGGGCTGGGACGCGGTCCGCCGCGACGCCGCGCAGTTCGGTCGCGCGCAGACGCGATGGTTCGGCGATCTGCTGAGCATCTCGCGCGACTCGCTCCTCTCGGGCAACGCGGGCGAGTGGCTCGTCGTCGATCAGATCGAGTCGAATCTCCTGTGGGGGCATCTCCGTGCCGGCGCCGAGCTCGGCATACCGCTCGTGACGAGCCAGAAGAACTCGTCCGTGCGCATGGCGGCCGCCGCCGCCGTGACGGCTGCGATCACCCGATCCGACGACGGGTCGCTGTCGGTCGCTGCTGAGGTGAGCGTCGAGGGCGACCCGATCGACGCCGCTCAGGCGCATCCGATCGGGCGCACCGGGCTCTACACCGCGCGACTCACCGGCAACCGGATCGAGATCGTCCTCGCCGAGGCTCCGCTGAGCGAGCAGACACGCACCCTGCTCGCGGCATCCGCGCCCGTGGTCGTCCCCGCGAACGAGGAACAGGCGTTCATCGACGGCGCGTATCCGCTGCTCGCGCGGCGTGCCTCGGTGCGTGCCGTCGGTCCGGTGGCGCTGCCGGAGGTGCCTCAGCCGACGCCGGTGCTCACGGTCGCGTTCGAGCGCGGCGATGTCGTGAGCTACGACTTCCGCTGGTCGTACGGCAGCTTCGGCACCGTGCCCTTCGCATGGACGACCTCGGCCGTCCGCGACGCCGCCGCCGAGGCTGAACGTCGAGCCGAGATCGAGTCGATCTGGCAGGAGCACAGGGTCACGAAGTTCCGGCCCGCCGGTTCACTGCACGACATCGACGCGGCGGACTTCGTCGCGCAGCTCGTTCCGGCCTGGGAGGCGGTCGGTGTGCGCGTCGACTCGCAGGGTGCGCGGAAGGACTACCGCGAGCTCAGCGGCGACCCTCAGGTCACGGTCACGACGGTGGAGTCCCCGGACGCGGATTGGTTCGACCTCGGCATCCTGGTCTCGATCGACGGACGCCGGATTCCGTTCGGCCCGCTCTTCTCCGCACTCAGCAAGGGCAAGAAGAAGCTGCTCCTCGCGGACGGGGGCTACTTCTCACTCAGCCATCCGGCACTCGACCGCCTCCGCGACCTCATCGAGGAGGCAGCTGAGCTGGACGAGTGGGAGACGGGTCCGCGCATCAACCGCTACCAGGTGGACCTGTGGGAGGAGTTCGAGGATCTCGCGGACGAGGCGCAGCCCGCGGTCAGCTGGCGCGCGACCGCCGAAGGGCTGCGTCGTTCTGACGGCGTGCCCGCCACTCCGGTCCCGGCCGGTCTCCGCGCCGACCTGCGCTCGTACCAGAAGGCCGGTTTCGATTGGCTCGCATTCCTGTGGAGGCATCGCCTCGGCGGAATCCTCGCCGACGACATGGGGCTCGGCAAGACGCTGCAGCTGCTGACGTTCATCCAGCACACCCGCGAGAGCGGCGAGACCCGGCCCTTCCTCGTGCTCGCGCCCACGTCGGTGCTGAGCACCTGGCGCTCGGAGTCCGCGCGGTTCACCCCGGACCTGCGCATCGCGGTCGTCGCGAGCACGAGTTCGACCCGATCGGCAGCTCTCCGCGACGCGGCCGCCACGGCTGACGTCGTCGTGAGCTCGTACACGGTCGCACGGCTCGATGAAGAGGAGTTCCGCGAGGTCGAATGGGCGGGGCTGATCCTCGACGAGGCGCAGTTCGTCAAGAATCCGAAGACCAAGCTGCATCGCGCGATCTCGACCTTCCGCGCCGATGCGACGTACGCCGTCACCGGTACCCCGATGGAGAACAGCCTGTCCGAGCTGTGGTCTCTGCTGAAACTCGCGGCCCCCGGTCTCTTCCCCTCGGCGCGCAAGTTCCGGGATCGGTACATCCAGCCGATCGAGAAGGGCAAGGTCCCCGAGAACGAGGAGGGCGGCGAGTATCGCGCCCGGAGGCTCGCCCAGCTTCGCCGGCGCATCCGTCCCCTGATGCTCCGACGGACCAAAGAGCTGGTCGCCGCCGACCTGCCGGCGAAGCAGGAGCAGATCCTCGAAGTCGAACTGACTCCGGCTCACCGGGAGCGCTACGACGTCGTGCTGCAGCGGGAACGACAGAAGGTGCTGGGGCTCCTCGACGATCTGGATCGCAACCGCTTCATCGTCTTCCGATCGCTGACTCTGCTCCGCATGCTCAGTCTCGCGCCGGGGTTGATCGACGAGGACGACGCGGAGATCGGATCGAGCAAGCTCGACACACTGCTGGATCGTGTCATCGAGCTCCAGGCCGAGGGGCATCGCGCACTCGTCTTCAGCCAGTTCACGTCTTTCCTGGACCTCGCCGGGGCGAGGCTCAGCGAGGCCGGCATCCCGTTCGCGCGTCTCGACGGCTCGACACGTCGTCGTGAAGACGTCATCGATTCGTTCAAGACCGGGCAGCAGCCGGTGTTCCTCATCAGTCTGAAGGCGGGCGGGTTCGGTCTCACGCTCACGGAGGCCGACTATGTGTTCCTGCTCGACCCGTGGTGGAACCCCGCGGCCGAAGCGCAGGCGATCGACCGCACGCACCGGATCGGTCAGACGAGTCAGGTCTTCGTGTACCGGATGATCTCGACCGGAACGATCGAGGAGAAGGTGCTCGAGCTGCAGCGACGGAAGGCGCGGCTGTTCACCGCCGTCATGGACGACGAGCAGCTCTTCGCGCAGTCGCTCACGGCCGACGACATCCGCGGTCTCTTCGACGGCACCTGATTTCTCCCGGCCGGTCACCGCAGCCGCACAGGGGGCCGCCGGTAGAATCGAACGGTTCACCTCAGGAGGATTGCATGCGGATCACCGGACTCGGCCACGCCGGGATGTTCATCGAGACGGTCGGCGGGAACATCATCTGCGACCCGGTTCTGGGGCCGTCGTTCTTCGGCTCCTGGTTCCCGTTCCCCGACAACCGGGGCCTCGACTGGGAACGCTTCGGTCGTGAAGCGGACTTCCTCTACATCTCGCACCGCCATCGCGACCACTTCGATCCCGCGCTGCTCGAGCGGTACATCCGCAAGGACATCGAGGTCCTGCTGCCGGAGTACCCCATAGACGATCTCGAGAGGGACATCCGCGCTCTCGGATACACGAACATCACCTATGCGCCGGCCGGTGAGATCATCGAGCGCGGTGAGCTCAAGATCATGATCACGCCGCTGCGCGCGCCCAGCGACGGCCCGATCGGCGATTCCTCACTCAGTGTCGACGACAGCACGGGCTCCGTGCTCAATCAGAACGACTCGCACCCGCTCGATCTCGAGAGCCTGCTGCACTTCGGCAAGCCCGATGCGTACTTCACTCAGGTCTCGGGTGCCATCTGGTGGCCGATGGTCTACGACCTGCCCCTCGATGCGAAGCAGAACTTCGCGCGTCTCAAGCGCGAGGCACAGAACAAGCGCGCGATGTACTACATCGACAAGGTCGACGCCCCGCATGTCTTCCCCATGGCCGGTCCGCCCATGTTCCTGCGTGACGACCTCTTCGACTTCAACGGCATCGGTCGCAACGGCGAGTCGATCTTCACAGATCAGAAGCAGTTCCTCGCGCACATGAAAGAGCTCTCCCCGCAGTACGCGGGGCACCTCTTCGTGCCGGGAACCGTCGTGACCGTCGAGGGCGGAGACGTGTCGACCGAGCAGTCGCTGTACACCGAGGATGAGCTCGTGCACATCTTCGACGAGAAGTGGGAGTACCTCGAGGAGCAGCGGGCGAGCCGTCAGGATGAGATCCGTGCCGAGGAGGCCTCGCGCGCCGAGGTGATCCCGCCGGCGCAGATGCTCGACGAGCTCAAGACCTGGTGGGAGCCGTTGCTCAAGAAGTCGCGCACGATCCGTCTCGGCGTCGGAGGCTGCGTGCGATTCAAGATCGGCGAGCTCGACATGGTCGTCGACTTCCCGCGCGCCAAGGTGCGCGAGTACGCGGGGGAGGAGTGCATCTACTGGTACACCATCCCTGCCGACCTCGTCTCGACGAACATCCGTGATCACGAGATCGACTGGTCGAACTCGATCTTCCTCTCGATGCAGTTCAGCGTGGGACGCAGCGGCAAGTTCAACGAGTTCCTCACGACCTTCCTCAAGTGCCTCTCGGTCGACCGCATCGAATACGTCGAGAACTGGTACCAGGAGCAGACCGACCAGACGGAGGACGCCGAGGTCGGCGACTGGGTCGTGCAGCGCCGCTGCCCGCATCTGCGTGCCGATCTCACCCGCACCGGAACGGTCGACGACAACGGCATCCTGACCTGCAGCATGCACGACTGGAAGTGGGATCTGAAGTCCGGCCGTTGCCTGTCGACGAGCGGTCACCCGATTCGCGCGTCGAAGATCGACGAGGTCACCGAGGCTGTGCTGAGCGAGGCCAGCTGACGTGTCCGGTGGGCATCCGCAGGGGTCGGGGCGACACGCTCGAACCTCCCGTCTGCAGTTCGACGGTCCCTTTCGTGGCGCGCGCTGGATCGTGAGATCGGATGCTCCACGACTGGTGCAGATCGCCTCCGAGTTCTTCCAGGAGCAGGGATTCGAGAGCCGGGCCGACGGATTCGACGTCGCCCTGCGCACGCAGAACTCGGAGTGGACGGCCGCAGCGCTCGAGATCGGCGACGAGAAACGCTCGCGACGGGGATTCTGGCAGGGGCTTCTGACCGACGACCTTCCCTTTCCCCTTCCTCGGGCGCTGCAGCGATCGATCCCGCCCACACTCGTCGTGGTGGCGGCTCGGCGTGCGGCCACGGGTGTCGCCGAACTCGTCGCGTTCCCGCACGTCTCCCGCCGTGGCGATGCGGAGTACTCGAGGGCGGCGGGGCCGCGCATCCGCGCAGCGCTCGAGGGGATCACAGCCGCCGCCGGGGCCGAAGGCGCCATGGTCTCGCACGAGCTCCTCCGGGGAGTGCCCGACGACGGTGCACCGTTCTCGCAGGCAGTGGTCCGCGACGTGCTGGGGTGGCGCTGAGGGCGCGCTAGACTGGCGGGAACAAGCAACCTTTAACACCGTCCTGTGAGGCGGAGAAGGGAGCGGCTCATGAGTGCACGCACTGTCTTGCACGAAGCCGATATCTCGCGGGCTCTGACCCGCATCGCACATGAGATCCTCGAGTCGAATCGAGGGGCTGAGAACCTCGTCCTGCTGGGCATCCCGACCCGCGGCGTGACACTCGCCCGACGGCTCGCATCCGTCATCGGAGAGATCGCGTCGACCACCGTCGCGGTGGGGGCGCTCGACGTCACGATGTTCCGTGACGATCTCGCGAAGCATCCGACCCGTTCTCCGCGCCCCACCGAGATCCCCGCCGGCGGCATCGACGACAAGACGATCGTGCTCGTCGACGATGTGCTCTTCTCGGGACGCAGCATCCGTGCCGCCCTCGACGCGCTGCAGTCGATCGGTCGTCCCGCGGTCGTGCGTCTCGCGATCCTCATCGACCGCGGGCACCGCGAGCTTCCGATCCGTCCGGATTTCGTCGGCAAGAACATCCCGTCGTCACGCCAGGAGCGCGTGAACGTGCGTCTGCATGAGGACGACGGCGCTGAAGAGGTGACGATCGAAGCATGAGACATCTCCTCGACACCCGATCGCTCGATCGCGAGACGGCGCTGCGCATCCTCGACGTCGCCGAGGACATGTCCGACACGCAGTCGCGCGAGGTCAAGAAGCTTCCGACGCTGCGCGGCAAGACCGTCGTGAACCTCTTCTTCGAGGACTCGACCCGCACGCGCATCTCCTTCGAGGCGGCCGCGAAGCGTCTGTCCGCCGATGTCATCAACTTCGCCGCCAAGGGCTCGAGCGTCTCGAAGGGCGAGAGCCTGAAGGACACCGCTCAGACTCTGCAGGCCATGGGGGCGGATGCCGTGGTCATCCGGCACCATGCCTCCGGCGCCCCGCAGACCCTGGCGACGAGCGGCTGGATCTCTGCGGGCGTCGTAAACGCCGGAGACGGGACGCACGAGCATCCCACGCAGGCGCTGCTCGACGCCTTCACGATCCGCAAGCGGCGATTCGGGGTCGACAGCCGCGGGCGCGACCTCGCCGGCATCAAGGTCGTCATCGTCGGCGACGTGCTTCACTCTCGCGTCGCGCGCTCGAACGTGTGGCTGTTGACGACGCTCGGGGCCGAGGTCACACTCGTCGCGCCCCCGACGCTCGTGCCGCAGAACGTGACGCTCTGGCCCGTGCGCATCGTGTACGACCTCGATCAGGCCCTCGCCGAGGGGCCGGACGCCGTGATGATGCTGCGCATCCAGCTCGAGAGGATGAATGCCGCGTATTTCCCGACTGAGCGGGAGTATTCCAGACGATGGGGTCTTGACGCACTGCGAGTCGCAGGTCTTTCGGACGGTAGCATTGTGATGCACCCCGGACCCATGAACCGGGGTCTGGAGATCTCCTCCGAAGCCGCCGATTCCGCGCGCTCCACCGTGCTGGAACAGGTGACGAACGGAGTGTCCATCCGGATGGCAGTGCTGTACCTGCTTCTTGCGGGAGAACGAGACGACGAACGAGGGGGAGACCAGTGAGCGAGACCCTCGTCATCACAGGCGCACGGATCCTCGGCACGCAGAGTGCCGACATCATCGTCGAGAACGGCGTGATCGCCGAGATCGGCTCGGGACTCAGCCGCACGGGCGCCCGGGTCATCGACGCGGACGGCCTCGTCGCGCTGCCGGGCCTCGTCGACCTGCACACGCATCTGCGCGAGCCCGGCTACGAGGCCTCCGAGACGATCCTCACGGGGACCCGCGCGGCCGCGGCCGGCGGCTTCACCGCCGTCTTCGCGATGCCGAACACCTCGCCGGTCGCCGACACAGCCGGAGTGGTCGAACAGGAGCTCGCACTCGGCGATGTGGCGGGTTATGCCACGGTCCAGCCGATCGGGGCGGTGACGGTCGGCCAGAAGGGTGAGCGTCTCGCCGAGCTCGGAGCCATGGCGACCTCACGCGCCCGGGTTCGCGTCTTCAGCGACGACGGCTTCTGCGTGTTCGACCCGCTGATCATGCGTCGCGCCCTCGAGTACGTGAAGTCGTTCGGCGGCGTCATCGCGCAGCACGCGCAGGACCCCCGCCTCACCGAAGGCGCCCAGATGAACGAGGGCACCGTCTCCGCCGAGCTCGGCCTCGCAGGGTGGCCCGCGGTCGCCGAGGAGTCGATCATCGCCCGCGATGTGCTTCTCGCCGAGCATGTGGGCTCTCGGCTGCACGTCTGCCACCTGTCGACAGCCGGATCGGTCGACATCATCCGCTGGGCCAAGAAGCGCGGCATCGACGTGACCGCCGAGGTGACGCCGCATCACCTGCTCCTCACCGACGAGCTCGTGCGCGGCTATGACGCGCGGTACAAGGTCAACCCGCCGCTTCGTCGCGAAGAAGACGTCCTCGCCGTGCGCGAGGGCCTCGCCGACGGCACTATCGACATCGTCGCGACTGATCACGCGCCGCACCCCAGCGAGCACAAGGCATGCGAGTGGCAGGCCGCGGCCAACGGCATGGTGGGTCTCGAGAGTGCTCTGCGCGTGGTGCACCAGTCGATGGTCGCCACGGGCCTGATCGGCTGGAACGACGTCGCACGCGTGATGAGCGCCGCACCGGCACGGATCGGACGACTGGACGGACACGGAACGCCGCTCGAGGTCGGCGCACCGGCCCATCTGGCGCTCTACGACGAGTCGGTCGCGGGCGTGTTCACTGAGGCCGACCTGCACGGCCGCAGCCGGAACTCCCCGTACCTCGGCCGCGATCTTCCCGGCCGTGTCGAGTACACGGTGCACGGAGGCCTGCTCACGGTCGACGCCGGACACGTGGTCGAGGAGCTCGGCGCATGATCCCCAGGGATGTCGCGATCGCGTTGATGATCGCCCTGGCGGTCCTCGTGCTG
Organism: Microbacterium sp. EB106-03-03-XG65; assembly: GCF_058791955.1. Taxonomy (NCBI): domain Bacteria; kingdom Bacillati; phylum Actinomycetota; class Actinomycetes; order Micrococcales; family Microbacteriaceae; genus Microbacterium; species Microbacterium sp. EB106-03-03-XG65. Next base: position 2,309,959 of record NZ_JBYTEB010000001.1, on the reverse strand, counting down.
CTCTCGATGCTCTTCGCCTGGCGACGACGACTCCGACGCGATTCCGGGCTCACGGCACCCCTCGGCGTTCCCGAGCACGCTCAGGTGCTCGACCGCCACGAGGTGCTCTACGTGTCGACGACCAAGCACGATCAGCCGCTCGAGCGCCTGACGCTGTCGCCGCTCGCGTACCGAGCCCGAGGCGAGGTCGCAGTCACCGATCGGGGACTCGCGCTCTGCCTCGACGGAGCACCGACGGTGTTCCTGGCCTCGGCCCGCCTCGAGAGCGTCGACCGCGCGACCGTCACGATCGACCGCGTCGTCGAGCCCGGCGGGCTGGTCCGCGTGGCCTGGAGCCCTGACGATGACACGATCGTCGACTCGTACCTCCGTCTCACCGACGGCGACCCTCAGAACTTCATCTCAGAACTGCAGCGACTCGTCCCCGCCTCCGGCGCCTCGGACGACACCGCCGCCCCCGACACAGGAGCAACGTCATGACAGCCCTCCCCGAACCTGCCGTCCTCGTCCTCGAAGACGGGACCCGCCACACCGGCCGCGCCTATGGTGCCCTCGGCACCACGATCGGCGAGGTGGTCTTCGCCACCGGCATGTCCGGCTACCAGGAGACATTGACCGACCCGTCGTACGCGGGCCAGATCGTGCTCCAGACGGCACCTCACATCGGCAACACCGGCATGAACGACGAGGACACCGAGTCCCGCCGCATCTGGGTGGCCGGCTACATCGTGCGCGACCCCTCACGCGTCGTGTCGAACTGGCGCGCGAACGCGTCGCTCGACGAGGTGCTGGTTCAGGACGGCATCGTCGGCATCAGCGGCATCGACACGCGCTCGATCACGCGCCACATCAGGTCGGCCGGCTCCATGCGCGGCGGCATCTTCTCGGGTGAGGCCGCACGTCTGGATGCCGACGAGCAGCTGCGCCTCGTGCGCGAAGCGCCGCAGATGGCCGGTCAGAACCTCTCGGCGCAGGTGTCCGTCGACGTGGCCACCGTGACGACGGCCATGGGCGAGAGGGTCGGCAACCTCGCCGTCCTCGACCTCGGCGTCAAGCAGGCGACGATCGACAACCTCGCCGCCCGCGGTTTCGAGGTGCACGTACTGCCGCAGAACGTCACGATCGACGACATCCGCTCGATCGATCCCGTCGCGGTCTTCTACTCCAACGGTCCGGGTGACCCCGCCGCCTCCGGCGACCACGTCGAGCTGCTGCGCGCGGTTCTCGATGACGGTCTTCCGTTCTTCGGCATCTGCTTCGGCAACCAGCTGCTCGGCCGTGCACTCGGCCTCGGCACCTACAAGCTGCCGTTCGGTCACCGCGGCATCAACCAGCCGGTGCTCGACAAGTCGACCGGACGCGTCGAGATCACCGCCCACAACCACGGGTTCGCGGTGGACGCTCCTCTCGAGGGCTCCTTCGACAGCCCCCACGGCTACGGCAAGGTCGAGGTCAGTCACGTCGGACTGAACGACAACGTGGTGGAGGGACTCCGAGCGCTCGACATCCCGGCGTTCTCGGTGCAGTACCACCCGGAGGCGGCCGCAGGCCCGCACGACGCCAACTACCTCTTCGACCGTTTCCGCGACATGGTCATCGCGAGCAAGAAGGACGCCAAGTAATGCCCAAGCGCGACGACATCAACTCCGTTCTCGTCATCGGCTCCGGCCCGATCGTCATCGGTCAGGCCTGCGAGTTCGACTACTCCGGCACCCAGGCGTGCCGCGTGCTCCGCGAAGAGGGCGTGCGGGTCATCCTCGTCAACTCGAACCCGGCGACGATCATGACCGATCCCGACTTCGCCGACGCCACCTACATCGAGCCGATCACCTGGCAGGTCATCGAGACGATCATCGCCAAGGAGCGCCCGGATGCGATCCTGCCGACCCTCGGTGGTCAGACCGCGTTGAACGCCGCGATCGAGCTGCACAACCACGGCATCCTCGAGAAGTACGACGTCGAGCTGATCGGGGCGAGCTTCGAGGCGATCAACAAGGGCGAGGACCGCCAGATCTTCAAGCAGCTCGTGCTGGATGCCGGCGCAGACGTGGCGCGCAGCATCATCGCGCACACCATGGACGACCTGCTCGAGGGAGCGGCTGAGCTGGGCTACCCGCTCGTCGTGCGCCCGTCGTTCACCATGGGCGGTCTCGGATCCGGCTTCGCGTACGACGAAGAGGACCTGCGCCGCATCGGCGGCGCCGGTCTGCGTGATTCGCCGACCACCGAGGTGCTCCTCGAGGAGTCCATCCTCGGCTGGAAGGAGTATGAGCTCGAGCTCATGCGCGACACCGCCGACAACACGGTGGTCGTCTGCTCGATCGAGAACGTCGACCCCGTCGGCGTGCACACGGGCGACTCGATCACCGTGGCACCCGCTCTGACGCTCACGGACCGCGAGTACCAGAAGCTCCGCGACATCGGCATCGACATCATCCGCGCGGTCGGCGTCGACACGGGTGGCTGCAACATCCAGTTCGCGGTCGACCCGAGCAACGGCCGCATCATCGTGATCGAGATGAACCCGCGTGTCTCGCGGTCGAGCGCCCTGGCTTCGAAGGCCACCGGGTTCCCGATCGCCAAGCTCGCCGCCAAGCTCGCACTCGGCTACCGGCTCGACGAGATCCCCAACGACATCACGGGCGTGACGCCCGCGAGCTTCGAGCCGACGCTCGACTACGTCGTCGTCAAGGTGCCTCGTTTCGCCTTCGAGAAGTTCCCGGCAGCAGACGCGACGCTGACGACCACCATGAAGTCGGTCGGCGAGGCGATGGCGATCGGTCGCAACTACGCGACCGCGCTGCAGAAGGCGCTGCGCTCGCTCGAGAAGCGCGGCTCCAGCTTCCACTGGGGCGAGGAGACCCGTTCCGTCGACGAGCTGCTCGAGGTCTCGAAGATCCCGACCGACGGACGGATCGTCACCCTCCAGCAGGCGCTGCGCAAGGGCGCCACGGTCGAGCAGGCGTTCGACGCAACGGCGATCGATCCCTGGTTCATCGACCAGATCGTCCTGATCAACGAGGTCGCCGAGATCGTGCGCACGGCGCCCGAGCTCGACGCGTCGACGCTCCGCTACGCCAAGGAGCACGGGTTCTCCGATGCGCAGATCGCGGAGCTCCGCGGGGAGAAGGAGGCGGAGATCCGCGGCGTGCGTCACGGGCTCGGCATCCGCCCGGTGTTCAAGACCGTCGACACCTGCGCCGGCGAGTTCCCGGCGCTCACGCCGTACCACTACTCGAGCTACGACTTCGAGACCGAGGTCACGCCGTCCGATCGCACCAAGGTCGTGATCATCGGATCGGGCCCGAACCGCATCGGCCAGGGCGTCGAGTTCGACTACTCGTGCGTGCACGCGTCGTTCGCCCTCTCGGATGCCGGCTTCGAGACCATCATGGTCAACTGCAACCCCGAGACGGTGTCCACCGACTACGACACGTCCGACCGGCTCTACTTCGAGCCGCTGACGCTGGAGGACGTGCTCGAGGTGCTCGACGCGGAAGCCGCGAGCGGCACCATCCTCGGCGTCGTCTGCCAGCTCGGCGGCCAGACCCCGCTCGGGCTCGCGAAGGGCATCGAGGCGGCCGGATACCAGGTGCTCGGCACCAGCCCTGCGGCGATCGACATCGCCGAGGAGCGCGAGCTCTTCTCGCAGCTGCTCGACACCGCGGGTCTCGTCGCCCCCCGTCATGGCACCGCCATCGACGCCGAGGGCGCCGTCGCGGTCGCCGAGGAGATCGGCTACCCGGTGCTGGTGCGCCCGAGCTTCGTGCTCGGCGGACGCGGCATGGAGATCGTCTACAGCTCTGAGTCGCTGCGCGACTACTTCGTCCGCACGGCCGGTGAGGTCATCATCGAAGAGGGCAAGCCCCTTCTGGTCGACCGCTTCCTCGACGACGCGATCGAGCTCGACGTCGACGCCCTGTACGACGGCACCGAGCTGTTCATCGGCGGCGTGATGGAGCACCTCGAGGAAGCCGGGATCCACTCCGGCGACTCGAGCTGCACACTCCCGCCCGTCTCGCTCGGCCGCACCGACATCGACCGGGTCCGTGAGGCGACGCTCGCGATCGCGAAGGGCGTGGGCGTCCGCGGCCTGCTGAACGTGCAGTTCGCGATCAGCGCCGGCGTGCTCTACGTGATCGAGGCCAACCCGCGCGCGAGCCGCACGGTGCCGTTCGTCTCGAAGGCGCTCGGCATCCCGATGGCCAAGGCCGCGAGCCGCGTCATGGTCGGATCGACCATCGCCGAGCTCCGCGCCGAGGGCATGCTGCCCGAGCAGGACGGTTCGCGTGTGCCGCTCGACGCTCCGGTGTCGGTCAAGGAGGCCGTGCTTCCGTTCAAGCGCTTCCGCACGGCCGACGGCAAGACCGTCGACTCGATCCTCGGGCCGGAGATGCGCTCGACCGGTGAGGTCATGGGTATCGACCGTGACTTCCCGACGGCGTTCGCCAAGAGCCAGGCGGCCGCATACGGCGGCATGCCGACCTCGGGAACCGTGTTCATCTCGGTGGCCGACTCCGACAAGCGCGCGGTCATCCTGCCGGCGCACCGGCTGCGGCAGCTGGGCTTCACGATCGTCGCCACCGAGGGCACCGCCGAGATCCTCTCGCGCAACGGCATCGCGGTGACCGTGGTCGAGAAGTACAGCGAGACGCAGGAGTCGGGGGCGACCAACATCGTCGACCTCATCAACGACGGCTCGATCGACATCGTCGTGAACACCCCGTCGGGCGGCGCAGCGCGCGCCGACGGATACGAGATCCGGGCGGCGGCGGTCGCGGCCGACAAGGCGCTGTTCACCACGATGGCGGTGCTCGGCGCCGCCGTGAGCGGTATGGACGCGGCACACGAGGGCTTCCAGGTGAAGAGCCTGCAGGAGTATGCGCTCGACCGGAAGGCCAAGGTGTGAGCGAGGGCTTCGGCGAGAGGGTACGCGCGGCGCTCGCGGCGCGCGGCCCTCTCTGCGTGGGCATCGATCCGCATGCCTCGCTGCTCGGCGCGTGGGGTCTGCCGGACGACGCGTCGGGGCTGCGGGAGTTCGGACTCCGCACCGTCGACGCGGCGGCCGGTCGGGTCGGGGTCGTCAAACCCCAGGTGTCGTTCTTCGAGCGATTCGGCTCGGCGGGATATGCGGCTCTGGAGGAGGTCCTGGCAGCGGCTCGCGCAGCCGGTCTCCTCGTGATCGCAGACGCCAAGCGGGGCGACATCGGCTCCACCATGGAGGCGTACGCCGCAGCCTGGTTGACTCCGGGGTCGCCGCTCGAAGCGGACGCACTCACCGTGAACCCCTTTCTGGGTGTCGGCGCTCTCGACGGCGCCTTCGATGTCGCCCATGCGCACGGCAAGGGTCTCTTCGTTCTGGCGGCGACCAGTAATCCGGAAGCGACCACGGTGCAGCGCTCTCTCTCGGCGACGGGTCGCACGGTGTCGGCCGATGTCGTCTCGGTCGTCTCCGCCCGCAACTCCGCGCACACCGCGCCGGGGGAGTGGGGCAGTGTCGGATTCGTGATCGGCGCGACCGTCGAGTGGCCGGATGCCGGGCTCGCGGCGTTCACGCCGTTCTCGCCGATCCTGGCTCCGGGCTTCGGAAGCCAGGGAGCTGCCCCCGCCCACCTGCGTCATCGCTTCGGGTCGATGAGCCCGGCCGTCATCGCCAGCGAGAGCCGCAGCATCCTCGCGGCGGGGCCCTCCGGTCTCGCGGCCGCCATCGACGCTCGCGTCGCAGAGTACAGGGGGGCCGACCGTGGCTGAGTCCCGTCCGGTTCCCGACGTCGATCGAGCCGCCGCAGCGCGTCGCGCGGTCGAACGTCGCCGTGCTCGAGCGTCGCTCAAACGTGACCTCACCACCCGCGTCGTGACGCCCCAGGCCGTGCTCGAGCGAGCGATCGCCGACGCCGATTCCGTCGAGGGATCGATGCGGATCACCGACTTCCTCCTCGCGCTCCCGGCGATCGGTGCGGGGAAGCGCGACCGGATACTCGCCGAACTGGGCATCTCCCCGGTGAAGCGACTGGGTGGTCTCGGTGTGCGTCAGCGCGTCGCGCTGGCGCACTGGCTCGACACCCGTTTCCCGAGCACAGCTCCGCGCGGTGCACGGAGCCGCCTGCTCGTGCTCGCGGGTCCGACAGCCGTCGGCAAGGGCACCGTCGCGGCGCACATCAGGGAGCACAACCCGGAGATCCACCTCTCGGTCTCGGCGACCACGCGTCCGCCACGCCCCGGAGAGATCGACGGCGTGCACTACTTCTTCGTGGATGACGCGGAGTTCGATCGCCTGATCGCCGAGAACGAGCTCCTCGAGTACGCGGTCGTGCACAATCGCTCGCGGTACGGCACGCCGCGCGCCCCGATCGATGAAGCGCTGGCTGCAGGCAAGACCGTCCTCCTCGAGATCGATCTGCAGGGTGCACGCCAGGTCCGCAAGGCCGAGCCGAAGGCGACGCTCATCTTCCTGCTGCCTCCTTCGTGGGACGAGCTCGTGCAGCGACTCGTGGGGCGCGGCACGGAAGACGCCGAGGAGAGAGCCCGCCGACTTCGGACCGCGAAGGTCGAATTGGCGGCGCAGAACGAGTTCGATCACCTCATCGTGAACGAGGACGTCGCCTCTGCGGCCGCCGAGGTCGTAGAATTGTCTTCGAGCTCTGCGCGCTGACCGTCTTCGCGCGCCCGCTGCACCGTCTTCGCGACGATCCCGTCGCCTGATCAGGAGGTCCCACCATGGCCGGACACCACACCAACGGAATCATCGATCCCCCCATCGACAACCTGCTCGACCGCGTGGACTCGAAGTACGAGCTCGTGATCTACGCCGCCAAGCGGGCTCGCCAGATCAACGACTACTACTCCGATCTCCATGAGGGCAACCTGTTCGACAACGTCGGCCCGCTCGTCGACTCGTCTGTCGAGGACAAGCCCCTCACGATCGCTCTGCACGAGATCAACGAGGACAAGCTCCGTCTCCGTCACGCCGAGTGACGTCCGATGACCGCACCGTCGACTGATGTCGGCGGTGCGGTCCATCATGTGAGCATCCCCCTTCTGTCCGACCCCGTTCTGGAGCCCCGATGAGCGCGTTGCGTCTGTTCACGTCCGAGTCCGTCACGGAGGGGCACCCCGACAAGATCTGCGACCAGATCTCGGACAGCATCCTCGACGGTCTCCTCGCGAAAGACCCGGGCTCCCGCGTCGCGGTCGAGACGCTCGTCACCACCGGTCTCGTGCATGTCGCGGGCGAGATCCGCACGGAGGCGTACGTCGATATCCCCACGATCGTCCGTCAGGTCGTGAACCGCATCGGGTACACCTCCAGCGACACCGGGTTCGACGGCGACTCCTGCGGAGTCAGCATCTCTGTGGGTGAGCAGTCGACCGACATCGCACACGGAGTCGACAACGCTCAGGAGCACCGCGACGGCAGCTCGGTCGACCCGCTCGACGGACTCGGCGCCGGAGACCAGGGCATCATGTTCGGGTTCGCGACCAACGAGACCCCGCAGCTCATGCCGATGGCGGCGTGGACCGCGCATCGCATCGCCGAACGTCTCGCCGAGGTGCGCCGATCGGGTGCGCTCCCGTTCCTCCGCCCCGACGGCAAGACACAGGTCACCCTCGGGTACGACGGCTTCACGCCGAAGACGGTGGATGCTGTCGTGCTGTCGACCCAGCACCACCCCGACATCTCGCAGGACGAGATCACATCTCAGGTGCGCGAGCACGTGATCGATCCGATCCTCGCCGGCACGGGGCTCGACCTCGACGACGTCACGTACTACATCAACCCTGCAGGCCCCTTCGTGACCGGCGGTCCGAAGGGCGACGCCGGGCTCACCGGCCGCAAGATCATCATCGACACCTACGGCGGCGCCGCTCGGCACGGCGGCGGCGCCTTCAGCGGCAAGGATCCGTCGAAGGTCGACCGCTCAGGCGCCTACGCCACGCGCTGGGTGGCCAAGAACGCGGTGGCTGCCGGCCTCGCCGATCGACTCGAGGTCCAGGTCGCGTACGCGATCGGAGTCGCTCGACCCGTCGGGCTCTATGTCGAGACCTTCGGCACCGGCAAGGTGTCTGACGAGGTCATCACACGCGCGATCGAGAGCGTGTTCGACCTGCGCCCGCAGGCGATCATCGAGCAGCTCGACCTGTTGCGTCCGATCTATGCGCAGACGGCGGCCTACGGTCATTTCGGCCGCGAGCTGCCGGACTTCACCTGGGAGCGCATCGACCGCGCAGAAGAGCTGCGCCGCGCTGCCGGTCTCTGAGGCGCGGCCTGATGGCAGCCCTCCGCTCATGACGACGCAGAGCCGGCGCATCGCGCGTGTGCTTCTCGATTCGCCTCTGCCGCAGCTCGATCGCTTGTTCGACTACGCGCTCCCGGCCGAGCTCGGCGAGGTGCCGGTGGGTGTGCGCGTGCGGGTGCCCTTGCGCACGGCAGGGCGGGTCGTCGACGCCTATGTCGTCGAACTCGACACCGAGGACGATGCGGATCGGCCGCTCTCCGAGGTCGAGAGCGTGGTGTCGCTCGTGCCGGTGCTTCCTGAGCACACCTATCGCCTGGCGCGGCGCGCCGCCGACCGTGCCGCCGGCTCTGCATCCGATGTGCTCCGGCTCGTGATCCCCAAGCGCCAGGTGCGCGTCGAGAAGGCGTGGACGGCCGATTCTCCCGCGCCGGTGCTCGCAGACTCCGCTCGCGACGCCGCCGCGCACCTGATCGGCATGTACGACGGCCTCGAGACGGTCCTCGAAGAATGCGGGCGAGCAGCCGTCGAGGCCATCCCTGTGGCTCACCTCGGGGACTCCGGCTGGGCAGCTCTCCTCTCGGCCGCCGCGGGTCGGATGCTCGCACACGGGCGCTCCAGCATCCTGATCGTCCCCGACCATCGCGATCTCGATCACCTTCTCGTCGCGCTCGCCTCGTTCGTGCCCGCCGAGGCGATCGCCCGCTGGGATTCTCGTCAGACGAACCCCGATCGCTATCGCGCATTCCTGCGTTCGCTGGAGGATTCGCCGTGCATCGTCGTCGGCAACCGCTCGGCGGTGTACGCCCCGGTGCGCGCAGGGCTCGTGGCCGTCTGGGACGACGGCGACCCGCTGCTCGGCGAACCGCTGGCACCGTACATCAACGCCCGCGACGCGGCGCTGCTCCGGCAGGAGCAGGAGGACTCGGCGCTGCTGTTCGTCGGGCACACGCGCACCACCGACGTCGAGAGACTGGTCGCGCACGGATGGCTGAAGGACGTGCGGGCAGAGCGCCGTGTGCTGCCGAGGGTCATCCTGAGCACGCCTCAGGAGATGGATGCGCCCACGGCCCAGCGGATGCCGTCGTCGGCATTCCTGTCTGCCCGCAACGCCGCTGCGGAGGGACCGGTGCTGGTGCAGGTGTCGCGCCCGGGATTCGCGCCGTCGCTGGTGTGCGCCGAGTGTCGCGCGCCGGCCCGGTGCGCGCACTGCGCAGGACCGCTCGGTGCGAAGCACCGCGGAGCCGTGCCGGTCTGCGGCTGGTGCGGACGGGGCGCCCGAGCGTGGGCCTGCCCGCACTGCTCGTCGACGGCCCTGCGGCTCGCCTCGTCGGGCAGCGAGCGCACGGCCGATGAACTGGGCAAGGCGTTCCCGGGAGTCCGCGTCATCGTCGCAGACAGCGCACACCCGGTCGAGAGCGTGGCCGACAGACCCGCCCTCGTTGTGGCCACTCGCGGCGCCGAGCCCGTGGCCGACGGCGGCTATCGCGCCGTGATCCTGCTCGACGGGCCGCGCATGCTCCAGGCCCCGGATCTGCGCATCGGCGAGTCCTGCCTGCGCTGGTGGTCGAATGCGGCAGCCCTCGCCGCACCGTCTGCCCCCATCCACCTCGTCGGAGTCGACGGCGGGATCGCGCGGGCGCTCGCGACCTGGAACCACGCCGGGTATGCGCGTGCGGAGCTCGCCGAGCGCGCGCCCCTGCACATGCCGCCGGCCGCTCGTGTCGCTCTGGTCGAGGGGACAGCCGCGGCCGTCGCGCGAGCTCTTGCCTCGCTGCAGGAGCTCGCGCTTCCCTCCGACGCGGTGCTCGGCCCGGTGCCGGTCGACTCGGACGACTATCCGCCCCGTGTCCGCGCTCTCGTGCGGTTCGAGTACGGCGCGGGTGCCAAGGTCGCGGCGAGCCTGCGTGCCTCGGTCGTGGCGGAGGCCGTGAGCAACCGCCGGGGCAAGGGGGCGACTCGGAGCGCACTTTCGGTTCGGCTCGATATCCTCGACCCGGAGCTCTGATCACGCTTCGCCCGCCCCTGGCAGTCGTCATCATCATCCCGATCGTTCAGTTCCCCGCATCCCACCGGAGCACCTTCATGCGTCTCGTCTTCGCCGGCACCCCGTCGGCCGCCGTTCCCACTCTCCGTCGCCTTGCGGCGGAGCACGACATCGCCGCGGTCGTCACGCGACCCGACGCGCCGCTCGGGCGCAAGCGGGTTCTCACGCCCTCGCCCGTGGCTCAGGCCGCCGTCGATCTCGGGCTTCCCCTCATCAAGGCCGCCCGGCTCGACGACGAGGCGACTGCAGCGATCACGGCCCTCGACGCCGAACTCGGTGTGATCGTCGCGTACGGAGGACTCGTGCGTGAACCCCTTCTCTCCGCACCGGCGAAGGGATGGATCAACCTCCACTTCTCGCTGCTGCCGCACTGGCGCGGTGCAGCCCCCGTGCAGCGCGCGTTGATCAACGGCGACGCGCAGCTCGGCGCGAGCGTCTTCCAGCTCGTGCCCGCTCTCGATGCGGGCGACGTCTTCGCTTCGCGTGCCGTCGCCGTTCCCGCCGATGTGACGGCCGATGCCGCGCTCGACGCCCTCGCCGTCGACGGCGCAGAACTCACCGCCGAGGTCGTCGCCGCCATTTCCGCAGGCACGGCTCGAGCCGTTCCACAGCGCGGAGAGGCGACGCTCGCTCCGAAGCTGACGCTCGACGACGGGATGCTGCACTGGACCGATCCGCTCGCGAGCGTGTTCGCACGCTTCCGCGGCGTGACCCCGGAGCCCGGCGCCCACACGACCGTCGACGGTGTGCGCCTGAAGATCCTCGAGGCGGCGCCCGCCGACCTCGACGAACATCTCGCCCTGGAGCCGGGAGAGATCATGCCGACGAAGTCCGCGCTGCTGATCGGCACCGCGTCGGGTCCGCTGTCGGTCACTCGCGTGCAGCCTGCCGGCAAGGGAGCGATGAGCGCCGTCGACTGGTGGCGCGGGCAGCGCGACACCTTGACGTTGCGAGCCGGCGCGTGAGCGGCCGCCAGGGCAACAGCCCACAGTCCCAGAACGGCGACGGAGCATCCCGCGGCCGTGCGCAGGCGCCCCGCGCACAGCGCTCACACGCAGAACGGGCGCGGGGTTCGGAGCGATCGGTGCAGCCGGCGCGCCGCGTGGCCTACGACGTGCTGCGCGCGGTCTCGGAATCCGACGCCTACGCGAACCTCGTGCTCCCTCCCGCGATCGCCGAGGCCCGACTCACCCCGCAGGATGCTGCCCTCGCGACCGAGCTCACCTACGGCACGCTTCGCCGTCGTGGCACCTACGACGCGATCATCGCCGCAGCTGCCGCCCGACCCGCCGAAGAGATCGATGCCGCAGTGCTCGACGCGCTGCGGCTCGCGACCCATCAGCTGCTCTCCACCCGCGTCGCCTCGCACGCGGCCGTCAACGAGTCCGTGAATCTCGTCGCCGCGGCACTGGGTCGAGGAGCATCCAGCTTCGCGAACGCGGTGCTGCGACGGATCTCCCGCGAGACGCCGGGGGAGTGGGAGCAGCGCATCGAGAGTGCGGCGCGTTCCGATGACGAACGGCTCGCGCTGCGCTCCGCGCATCCTGTCTGGGTGATCCGCGCTCTGCGGCGCGCTCTGGCCGCCGAAGATCGGGCAGACGAGCTCGATGAGCTTCTCGATGCAGACAACGTCTCGCCCGAGGTGACGCTCGTCGCGCTCCCCGGCCTCGCGGAGCCGGGCGAGCCGCGCCGCGCCTACGCCCCGACTGCGTACGGATCGCCCGGCGGTGACCCCCATCGCGTCATCGCTGAGTCGGGCGGCACCGTGCGGGTACAGGACGAGGGCTCGCAGCTGGTGGCTCTCGCCTTGGCCGATGCTGCACCCATCACGGCGGGAGAGCGCTGGCTCGACCTCTGTGCCGGTCCCGGAGGCAAGACGGCTCTGCTCGCCGCGATCGCCCATGAGAACGACGTCATCCTCGAAGCGAACGAGGTGATCCCCACCCGCGCACGGCTCGTGCGCAACGCCGTACGAGCCGTGCCCGGCGAGGTGACCGTGCATGAGCTCGACGGCCGCACGTTCGGGGCGACCCGCACCGGTGAATTCGATCGCATCCTCGTCGATGCCCCGTGCACGGGTCTCGGGGCGCTGAGGAGGCGCCCGGAGGCGCGGTGGCGCAAGACGCCCGCCGATGTCTCGCAACTCGTGCCCCTCCAGGTCGAACTCCTGTCCTCCGCGCTCGATGCGCTCGCACCCGGTGGCATCGTCGCCTACGCGACCTGCTCCCCGCATCTCGCCGAGACCGTCGGCGTCGTGTCGGAGGTGCTGCGTGGCCGCACCGACGTCACAGAGCTGGATGCCAGAGCGGTGCTCTCCGGCCTCTCCGACTCTCCGATCGATCTCGGAAGCGACGGATCGGGCCGGGCCCAGCTCTGGCCCCATCGCCACGGGACCGACGCCATGTTCCTCGCGCTCCTCCGGCGCGACGACGACCCCGGCGTGAGCGCCGGAGAGGGAGACTAGAGACGTGGAACTGCCTGGCGCACCGCGCATCAACCCCAGCATCCTGGCCGCCGACTTCGTGAACATGCAACGCGACCTCGCGAAGATCGCCTCCGCCGACTTCGCGCACGTCGACGTCATGGACAACCACTTCGTGCCGAACCTCACGTTCGGTCCGCAGATGGTGGAGCGGATCCAGGCGACGAGCCCGATCCCGCTCGACGTGCACCTGATGATCACGGATCCCGAGCGGTGGGCCCCCGCGTACGCCGAGCTGGGAGCTGCGAGCGTCACGTTCCATCTCGAAGCCGCCGCCGACCCGATCTCGCTCGCCCGCACGCTCCGGAGCATCGGTGCGCGGGCCGGTGTCGCGATCAAGCCCGACACCCCCGCCGATGGCCTCTACAGCGTGCTGGAGGAGTTCGACCAGATCCTCGTGATGACCGTCGAGCCCGGATTCGGCGGTCAGGGATTCATGCCCGAGACCATGCCGAAGCTGCGGGCTCTCGCTGACGAGGCGAAGCGTCGGGGCTCGAACGTGTGGCTGCAGGTCGACGGCGGGATCTCGGACTCGACCATCGAGGCCGCCGCCGCCGCCGGAGCCGACACCTTCGTCGCAGGATCGGCCGTCTACGGGGCCGACGACGTCGAGGCGGCCGTCACCCGGCTCAGGGACCGCGCCAGAGCCGCTAGCCTGGAATCGTGAAGACTTTCGACGAGCTGTTCGCCGAGCTCAGCGGCAAGGCCGAGACCCGACCAGAGGGATCGGGCACGGTCGCAGAACTCGACGGCGGCGTGCACACGATCGGCAAGAAGATCGTCGAGGAGGCCGCCGAGGTCTGGATGGCGTCCGAGTACGAGTCCGACGAGGCGGCGGCCGAAGAGATCTCGCAGCTGCTCTACCACGTGCAGGTGATGATGATCGCGAAGGGTCTCAGCCTGCAGGACGTCTACCGACATCTGTGAAGCGCTCCGCCCCACTCGCTTCGATCTGAAGGCATCCCATGCTGCGCATTGCTGTTCCCAACAAGGGCTCTCTCTCCGAGACGGCCGCCGACATGCTCGCGGAGGCCGGCTACGCCGGTCGCCGTGACCCCAAGACCCTCCACGTCGTCGATACCGACAACAACGTCGAGTTCTTCTATCTCCGTCCGAAGGACATTGCGACCTACGTCGGTTCCGGGGCGATCGACGTCGGGATCACCGGTCGCGATCTGCTCCTCGATGCCCGCATGCCCGGTGCGCGGGAGATCGAGGCTCTCGGTTTCGCAGGCTCGACCTTCCGGTTCGCGGCCCCCTCGGGGCGCTACAGCGACGTCTCGGAACTCGACGGCCTGCGTGTCGCGACGTCGTACCCCGGTCTCGTCGACCGATTCCTCGACGAGCGGGGGATCGCCGTCGATCTGGTGCCGCTCGACGGCGCTGTCGAGTCGGCGGTCCGGTTGGGCGTGGCCGACGCTGTCGCCGATGTCGTAGAGACGGGCACGACGCTCCGTCAGGCGGGCCTCGACGTGTTCGGGCCGGTCATCCTCGAGTCCGAAGCCGTGCTGATCGCCGGGCCCGAAGACGCCGACGGCTCCGAGACTCTGCTGCGACGGCTGCGCGGCGTCATGGTGGCGCGGCGCTTCGTCATGATCGACTACGACCTGCCGTTGGCACTGCTCGACGACGCCGTCAAGATCGCGGGCGGCATCGAGTCGCCGACCGTGTCTCCGCTGCGCGATCCCGAATGGGTGGCCGTGCGGGTGATGGTCGCACGTGCGCGCGTCAACCCCGTCATGGACTCGCTGTACGCTCTCGGCGCGCGCGCGATCCTCGTCACGGCGATCCACAACGCGAGGCTCTGATGACTCTCGCGAGTCGCGTCATCCCCTGTCTCGACGTGGCTGACGGTCGTGTCGTGAAGGGCGTGAACTTCGAGAACCTGCGCGACATGGGCGACCCCGTCGAGCTCGCCCGTCACTACGCGGCACAGGGCGCCGATGAGATCACCTTCCTCGACGTCACGGCCACGGTCGACGCGCGCGCCACGACCTATGACGTCGTGCAGCGCACGGCCGAGCAGGTCTTCGTTCCCCTCACGGTCGGCGGGGGAGTCCGCACGGTCGACGATGTGGCGCGCCTGCTCTCGGTCGGTGCCGACAAAGTCGGCGTCAACTCCGCCGCGATCGCGCGGCCCGAGCTCATCGGCGAGATCGCCGACCGCTTCGGCGCTCAGGTGCTCGTGCTGTCGCTCGACGTCAAGCGGGCGGACACCACGGTCTCCGGCTTCGTCGTCACCACGCACGGCGGAAGAACCCAGACCACTCTGGATGCGCTCGAGTGGGCCCGCGAGGCCGCCGAGCGCGGAGCCGGCGAACTGCTGGTCAATTCGATCGACGCGGACGGCACTCGAGACGGCTTCGATCTCGAGCTCGTGCGCCTCATGCGCGAGGTCGCCTCGGTACCCGTGATCGCGTCCGGCGGCGCTGGCAAGGCCTCGGACTTCGCGCCGGCGATCAAGGCCGGAGCAGACGCGGTACTCGCAGCGAGCGTCTTCCACACGGGCGCGCTCACGGTCGGCGACGTCAAGCACGCGTTGCGTGCGGAAGGAGTGATCGTCCGATGAGCGACGTCGAGCAGCGCATCGCGCAGGTGGCGTTCAACGCCGACGGCCTGGCGCCGGTGATCGTGCAGCAGTGGGACACGAACGAGGTGCTCATGCTCGCGTGGGTGAACGACGAGGCGCTGCGCCGAACTCTCACGACCGGTCGCGCGGTGTACTGGTCTCGTTCGCGTCAGGAGTACTGGCGCAAGGGCGACACCTCCGGTCACATCCAGGTCGTGCACGAGGCGCGTCTGGATTGCGACGGCGATGCGATCCTGCTGCGCGTGGATCAGACCGGGCCCGCCTGTCACACCGGCACCCGCACCTGCTTCGACTCCACCGACCTCGAGGCGGTCGCAGGGAGCACTCCCGCATGAGTCTCGCGCAGAGAGGGCGCTCGATCGCCGTATGCGGGTTCCTGCTCGCCGGAGCCACCGGCATCATCTCCTCGACGCAGACCTGGCTCACGGTCGAGAGGGCGGATGCCGGCGAGGCGATCCTCGTGCCGGGGGCCTCCGCGCTCCCGCTCCTCGCGCCCTTGAGCCTGGCGGTGCTCGCACTCGGACTCGCGCTGTCGATCGCGAGCCCCATCGTCCGCGTCGTCCTCGGCGCGCTCGGCGTGGCGGCTGCGATCTTCCTCGGGGCCACCACGCTCTCCCTGTACCTCGAAGAACCTCTGGGCGCCGTGACCGCCACCGTCACCGAGACGACCGGGCTCGCCGGCAGCAGCGCGATCGCCGACGTCGTCTCAGGCATCTCACTGTCGGCATGGCCGACCATCACGCTGATCGGCTGGGCCGTCCTGCTCCTGGCATCGACGACGGTGCTCGGCACCTGGCGTCGATGGAAGTCGGGAGGGCGGCGGTATCGCACGGACGCCACGCACGACACGCACGCCACGGGGCCCGTGGATGCGATCGATTCCTGGGACGACCTCTCCCGTGGAACCGATCCGACACGGTGACCCCGATAGACTGAGACCGATCCCGCACGTCGTCCCCGGAGGAGACCATGACCAACCCGATCGCTGACCCCGGCCACGGACACTCGCCTGCTGCCTGGACGGCCGTGATCATCATGCTCGCCGGCTTCACACTCGGCACGCTGGCTTTCTGCCTCGCCGAGTTCAGCCCGATCTGGGTCACCCTGGTCTGGGTGTTCGCGGCTCTCATCCCGATCGGCGCGCTCGTCGGCTGGGCGCTGGCCAAGGCCGGCTACGGCGTGAAGGGCCCCAAGTACCAGCCGAAGGCGCACTAGTGGTCCTCGCCGACCTCACGGCCGGCGCAGTCGCAGACGCGGAGCGTCGCTCTCTCACCCGGCCCCTCGCCGAGGTCGAGCGCGACGCTCTGGCACGCCCTGCCGCCAAAGACGCCGTCGCCGCGCTCGCGCGATCGGAGCGCGTGAAGATCATCGCCGAGGTGAAACGGGCGAGTCCTTCGCGCGGGGCGCTCGCGGACATTCCCGATCCTGCGCTCCAGGCCTCGCTGTACGAGCAGGGGGGAGCGTCGGCGATCAGCGTCCTCACCGAGGAGCGCCGTTTCGGCGGCAGCCTCGCCGATCTCGAGGCGGTCACGGCCCGCGTCGGGCTTCCCGTGCTGCGCAAGGACTTCATCGCGACGCGCTATCAGGTGCTCGAGGCCCGGGCCGCGGGAGCCGACCTCGCGCTCCTGATCGTCGCCGGCATCGAGCCCGCCGTGCTGCGCGACCTGTTCGGTTTCATCACCGAGCTCGGGATGACGCCGCTCGTCGAGACGCACTCGGCCGATGAGCTCGAGGCGGCGATCGACCTCGGTGCTCCGCTGATCGGCGTGAACGCCCGCGATCTGAAGACCCTCGAGCTCGACCGCGATCTCTTCGGTCGCCTCGTGGACCGCATCCCGGACAGCGCGATCAAGATCGCCGAGTCCGCGGTCCTCACCCCTGAAGACGTCACGCACTACCGCTCCGCGGGCGCCGACGTCGTCCTGATCGGGGAGGCGCTCGTGACGGGCGACCCGATCACCACACTCAAGAGCTTCCTGGAGGCGTGATGAGCCTGCGAGACCAGCATGGTCCACTGTTCGGCGACTACGGCGGGCGGTACATGCCCGAATCGCTGATCGCCGCGATCGACGAGCTCTCCGCGGCCTATGCGGACGCGATCGTCGACCCGGTGTTCCGCGATGAGCTGGCGTCGCTGCTCAGCTCCTACGCCGGACGCCCCTCGCCGCTCACCGAGGTCGCCCGGTTCGCAGAGCACGCCGGCGGTGCTCGCGTCTTCCTCAAGCGGGAAGACCTCAACCACACCGGCTCGCACAAGATCAACAACGTGTTGGGCCAGGCGCTGCTGACGAAGCGCCTCGGCAAGACCCGGGTGATCGCGGAGACCGGAGCAGGCCAGCACGGTGTCGCCACGGCCACCGCGGCGGCCCTTTTCGGCCTCGACTGCACGATCTACATGGGCGAGGTCGACACCGAGCGCCAGGCGCTGAACGTCGCGCGGATGCGTCTGCTGGGCGCCGAGGTCGTGGCCGTCACCTCGGGTTCGCGCACGCTGAAGGACGCGATCAACGACGCCTACCGCGACTGGGTCGCGAGCGTCGAGACGACCAACTACATCTTCGGCACCGCCGCGGGCCCGCACCCGTTCCCGGCGATGGTGCGCGACTTCCAGAAGATCATCGGCGAGGAGGCGCGTCAGCAGCTGCTCGACGAGGTCGGCAGACTCCCTGACGCCGTCATCGCGTGCGTCGGAGGCGGCTCGAACGCGATCGGCATGTTCGATGCCTTCCTCGACGACGAGGACGTCAAGCTCTACGGGGTCGAGGCGGCCGGCGACGGCGTCGACACTCCGCGGCATGCGGCGTCCATCGAGCGCGGACGCCCCGGCATCCTGCACGGCGCGAAGACCTATGTGCTGCAGGACGAAGACGGGCAGACGATCGAGTCGCACTCGATCTCCGCCGGTCTCGACTACCCGGGCGTGGGTCCCGAGCACTCCTGGCTCGCCGACATCGGTCGCGCCGAGTACATCCCGGCGACCGACGACGAGGCCATGCAGGCGCTGCGTCTGCTCAGCCGCACCGAGGGAATCATCCCGGCCATCGAGTCCGCCCATGCCCTCGCCGGCGCTCTGCGTCTCGGTCGTGAGCTGGGACCCGACGCGGTTCTCGCCATCTGCCTGTCCGGCCGCGGCGATAAGGACATGGACACCGCGGCCCGATACTTCGACCTCTACGACGCAGAGGCGCTCGCGCACGACGTCGCAGACGAGAGCGATGCCGAGGCGGCAGCGTCCAAGGGGGAGCCGGAACTGTGAGTCGCGTCGAACAGGCCATCGCCTCCGCCCACGCTGCCGGTCGCAGCGCGTTCGTCGGCTACCTCCCGGTCGGGTTCCCCGATCTCGAGACGAGCATCCAGGCTGCCATCGCCCTCGCCGAGAACGGCGTCGACATCATCGAGCTCGGCCCGCCCTACAGCGACCCGGTGATGGACGGCGCGGTGATCCAGGAAGCCACGACCGCGGCGCTCGCGAACGGTTTCAAGATGAAGGATCTCTTCACCGCGGTGCGTGCCATCACGGATGCGACCGACGTGCCGGTGCTGGTCATGACGTACTGGAACCCGGTGTTCCAGTACGGGGTCGACCGCTACGCAGACGACCTGCTCGCCGCAGGCGGCGCAGGACTGATCACGCCGGACATCACGCCGGACGTGGCGGGGGAGTGGATCGCGGCCAGCGAGCGCACGGGCCTCGATCGCGTCTTCCTCGCCGCGCCCACCTCGACCGACGAGCGCCTCGAGCTCGTCGTGAAGTCGTCCACCGGATTCGTCTACACGGTCTCGACCATGGGCATCACCGGTGAGCGCACGGAGCTCGATCGCGCGGCGCGCACGCTGGTCGCTCGCCTGCGCGAGCACGGCAGCATCCGCGCGTGCGTCGGCATCGGCATCTCGACCGCCGAGCAGATCGCCGGGGTCTCGGAGTACGCCGACGGCGCGATCGTCGGCACAGCACTGGTCCGCGCTCTCCGCGACGGCGGAGTCCCCGCACTCGCAGAGGTCACCCGAAACCTGGCGGTCGGCACGTCGTCGGCACGCCCCGCACACGAGAACTAGAATCGCACTCATGTCCCTCGCGCTCCACAGCACCTTCAGCGGCGTGCTCGCCAGCATCCCGAGCCCCACGGTCTCGTACATCGACCTCGGTCCGCTCCGGATCCACTTCTACGCGCTCTGCATCATCGCCGGCATCATCGCCGCCGTGCTGCTGACCAACCACCGCCTCACCAAGCGCGGAGCAGAGCCGTGGGTCGTGATCGACATCTCGATCCTGGCCGTGCCGCCGGCCATCATCGGCGCCCGCATCTTCCATGTGCTGACGCACCCGAACTTCTACTTCGGCGAGGGCAAGAACACCTGGAATCCCTTCGAGCCCGGCTCCGTGTGGGCGATCTGGGAGGGTGGCATCGCCATCTTCGGCGCACTCCTCGGAGGCGCAGTGGGCGCGTACCTCGGATGCCGGTGGACCGGGATCCGCTTCTGGACCTTCGCCGATGCACTCGCTCCCGGGCTCCTCCTCGCGCAGGCGATGGGCCGTTTCGGCAACTGGTTCAACAACGAGCTCTACGGTCTTCCCACCGACCTGCCCTGGGGCCTCGAGATCCCGTCGGACAACTCGGCGTTCCCTCCCGGCCTCCCCGAGGGCACGCTGTTCCACCCGACGTTCCTCTACGAGGTGATCTGGAACGGCCTCGGCGTCATCGTGCTTCTGTGGCTCAGCCGCAAGGCGACCGCCTTCCAGTGGGGCAAGCTGTTCGCGATCTACCTCATCTGGTACAGCGCGGGCCGCGTGGTCTGGGAGTCGATCCGCATCGATCCGAGCGAGATCATCCTGGGCCTGCGCAGCAACGTGTGGGCGGCGATCCTCGGCATCCTCGTGGGAATCACCATCCTCATCGTGCAGTCCCGTCGTCACCCCGGTCTCGAGCCTTCGCCGTACCAGCCTGGCCGCGGCCGGAAGGACGTCGACGCTGATGTAGAATCGCAGAACAATCCCTCCGATTTCGTGGACGTGAGTGAGCCTCCGTCCGAAGAAGTCGCCGCAGGAGCCAGCGCCACAAGCACCGCTCCCACGGACACGGAAAGCTCTCGATAGCCCACCGGTCCGTGCGGACCCCATCGCATCCACCCGGCCAATGACGCCCCCGGGTCATCCGAAGATCTGAGGACGGTACTGGTGTATTTTCAGCCTCCCTACGGCGCTTCCGGCGCTTACCCCCCGAAGCAGGGCATGTTCAACCCGGCGTTCGAGAAGGACGCCTGCGGCCTGGCCATGGTCGCGACCCTGCGCGGCGAAGCAGGCCATGACATCATCGCGCTGGCGCTCGAAGCGCTGCGCAACCTCGAGCACCGTGGGGCGATCGGGTCGGATGCGGGCACCGGAGACGGCGCAGGGATCCTGACGCAGATGCCCGACGCGTTCCTTCGGGCGGTCGTCCCGTTCGAACTGCCCCCGGTCGGCGAGTACGCCGCGGGCCTGGCTTTCCTGCCGCGCGACTCGAGCGTCCGCCGAGAGCAGAAGGCAGGCATCGAGAAGATCGCGCGTTCCGAGGGCCTCCGCGTCCTCGGGTGGCGCGAGGTGCCCACGGCCAACGACAACCTCGGAAAGCTCGCCGACGAGGCTCGTCCCGCTTTCGAGCAGCTCTTCGTGAGCGCCGGGGGAGCGACGCATTCGGACGCCCCGCTCACCGGGATCGCCCTCGACCGTGTCGCCTACCGGCTGCGCAAGCGCGCCGGTCATGAGCTCGGCGCGTACTTCGTGACGCTGTCCGCGCGCACGCTCGGCTACAAGGGCATGGTCACCACCCTGCAGCTCGAGCCGTTCTACCCCGACCTGCAGGACGAGCGGTTCATGTCGGAGCTCGCGGTCGTGCACTCGCGCTACTCCACGAACACGTTCCCGTCCTGGCCGCTGGCTCAGCCGCTGCGCATGCTCGCGCACAACGGCGAGATCAACACCGTCGGCGGAAACCGGAACTGGATGCGGGCGCGCCAGTCGCAGCTCGAGTCCGAGCTGCTCGGCGATGTCGCCCCTCTGCTGCCGATCTGCACCGACGGCGCGAGCGACTCGGCGTCGTTCGACGAGGTTCTCGAGCTCCTGACGCTGACCGGGCGCAGCCTGCCGCACGCCATCATGATGATGGTCCCCGAGGCCTACGAGAAGCAGTCCGACATCTCGCCCGAGCTACGCTCCTTCTACGAGTACCACTCGAACCAGATGGAGCCGTGGGACGGTCCGGCCGCGCTCATCTTCACCGACGGCACTCTCGTCGGAGCCACGCTGGACCGCAACGGTCTGCGTCCAGGGCGCTGGACCGAGACGACCGACGGGCTGATCGTGATCGGCTCCGAGACAGGCGTGCTCACGTTCGAGCCCGAGCGCATCAAGCGTCGCGGGCGGCTGCAGCCCGGCAAGATGTTCCTCGTCGACACCGCGCAGCGACGCATCATCGAGGACGACGAGATCAAGCACGATCTCGCCACGATGCACCCGTGGCAGGAATGGCTGGATGCCGGAGCGGTGCGACTCGCCGACCTGCCCGAGCGCGAGCACATCGTGCACCCGCCCGCATCGATCACGCGGCGCCAGCGCACCTTCGGATACACCGAGGAGGAGATCCGCATCCTTCTGACCCCGATGGGCCAGAACGGCATGGAGCCCCTCGGCGCGATGGGCTCCGACACGCCCATCGCCGTCCTCAGCAAGAGGCCGCGTCTGCTCTTCGACTACTTCACGCAGCAGTTCGCGCAGGTCACCAACCCGCCGCTCGACTCGATCCGCGAAGAGGTCGTCACGAGTCTCAAGCTGGGGCTCGGGCCCGAGAGCAACCTGCTCACGTGGGGCCCAGACCACACGCGCACGGTGTCGCTCGACTTCCCCGTGATCGACAACGACGAGCTGGCGAAGATCCGTCACATCGACAAGGCGCTGCCCGATCGTTCCTGTGTGACGATCCGCGGTCTCTACCACTTCGACGCCGGTTCCAACACGCTCGAGCAGCGGCTCACCGAGATGTACGCCGAGGTCGATGAGGCCATCGCGCAGGGTGCCGAGTTCATCATCCTGTCCGACCGGGACTCCAACAAAGACCTGACGCCGATCCCTTCGCTGCTCATGGTGTCGGCGATCCACCACCACCTGATCCGTCGCGAGAACCGGATGAAGGTCGGTCTGATCGTCGAGGCCGGAGATGTCCGCGAGGTCCACCACGTCGCGACGCTCATCGGATACGGCGCCTCGGCGGTCAACCCGTACCTCGCGATGGAGACCGTGGAGCACCTCGTGCGTACCGGCTACATCACGGGCATCAGTCCCGAGAAGGCGGTCCGCAACCTGATCTACGCGCTCGGCAAGGGCGTCCTGAAGATCATGTCGAAGATGGGCATCTCGACGGTCTCCTCCTACGCCGGCGCGCAGGTCTTCGAGGCCGTGGGGCTGAGCGAGGAGTTCATCGACAAGTACTTCACCCGCACCGAGTCGAAGCTCGGCGGCATCGGGATCGAAGAGATCTTCATCGAGAACCAGGCGCGCCACGACTACGCCTACCCGGAAGACGAAGCGGCTCGTGCACACGAGCGGCTGTGGACCGGAGGCGAGTACCAGTGGCGCCGTGACGGCTCTCCGCATCTCTTCAGCCCGGAGACGGTGTTCAAGCTGCAGCACGCGACCCGGGAGCGCCGCTACGACGTCTTCCGCGAGTACACGAGGCTCGTCGACGATCAGGCAGCAGAGCTCAAGACGCTGCGCGGATTGTTCACACTGCGGACCGGCACTCGCAAGCCCGTGCCGCTCGACGAGGTCGAGTCCGTCTCGTCCATCGTGAAGCGGTTCTCGACGGGTGCCATGAGCTACGGCTCGATCTCGAAGGAAGCGCACGAGACCCTGGCGATCGCGATGAACCGTCTCGGCGGCAAGTCGAACACCGGAGAGGGCGGAGAGGACGTCGATCGCCTCGTCGATCCGGAACGCCGCAGCGCGATCAAGCAGGTCGCGTCCGGACGGTTCGGGGTCACGAGCCTCTACCTCACCGAGGCCGACGACATCCAGATCAAGCTCGCTCAGGGTGCGAAGCCCGGCGAGGGCGGCCAGCTGCCTCCGCAAAAGGTCTATCCCTGGGTGGCGCGCACACGCGGCGGCACTCCCGGGGTCGGTCTGATCTCGCCTCCTCCGCACCACGACATCTACTCGATCGAAGACCTCAAGCAGCTCATCTTCGACCTGAAGCGCGCCAACCCCGAGGCCCGGATCCACACGAAGCTCGTGAGCCAGTCCGGCATCGGGGCGGTGTCGGCCGGTGTGGCCAAAGCGCTCAGCGACGTCATCCTCGTCTCGGGCCACGACGGAGGCACGGGCGCCAGCCCGTTGAACTCCCTCAAGCATGCCGGCACGCCCTGGGAGCTCGGTCTGGCCGAGACCCAGCAGACGCTCATGCTCAACGGCATGCGCGATCGCGTGGTCGTGCAGGTCGACGGTCAGCTCAAGACCGGGCGCGACGTCATCATCGGCGCCCTGCTCGGCGCGGAGGAGTTCGGATTCGCGACTGCGCCGCTCGTCGTGAGCGGATGCATCATGATGCGCGTCTGCCACCTCGACACCTGCCCGGTCGGCGTCGCGACCCAGAACCCGGTCCTGCGCGAGCGCTTCAGCGGCAAGCCCGAGTTCGTCGTGAACTTCATGGAGTTCATCGCCGAAGAGGTGCGCGAGCATCTCGCCGCTCTCGGCTTCCGTTCGATCGACGAGATCGTCGGCCGCGCGGAGCTTCTTGAGGTCGATGCCGCCGTCGACCACTGGAAGGCCGAGGGGCTCGACCTGGGCCCGGTGCTCGACGGCCCCGCGTTCCCGGCGAGCGAGCCTCGTCGCAGCGCTCGCACGCAGGATCACGAGCTCGAGAAGCACTTCGACGTGCAGCTGATCGACATCGCGAAGAACGCCCTGCTGAACGGCGAGCCCGTGGTCGCCGAGCTCGCCATCGCGAACACCGAGCGAGCTGTCGGGACGATGCTGGGTCACCAGGTGACCTCGCGTCATGGCGCGGCGGGTCTTCCCCGCGGCACGATCGACGTCACCCTTCACGGCACGGCCGGTCAGTCGCTCGGTGCGTTCCTCCCGTCCGGCATCGTCCTGCGTCTGGAAGGCGACTCCAACGACTACGTCGGCAAGGGCCTTTCGGGCGGCGACATCTCGATCCGTCCGCCGCGTGGCTCGAAGATCGTCCCGCACGAGAACGTGATCGCGGGCAACGTCATCGGATACGGTGCGACCTCGGGAACCATGTTCCTCTCGGGCGTGGTCGGCGAGCGCTTCCTGGTGCGCAATTCGGGCGCCACGGCCGTCGTCGAGGGCGTGGGAGACCACGCGCTCGAATACATGACGGGCGGTGTGGCCGTGATCCTCGGATCCACCGGCCGCAACCTGGGCGCCGGTATGTCCGGGGGAGTGGCCTACATCCGCTCGCTCGAGACCGGCAAGATCAACGCGCAGTCGCTCAGCAGCGGAGAACTCCTCCTCGAGCCGCTCGATCGCGCAGATCTCGAAGTGCTTCGCAGCCTGATCGCCGAGCACGTGGAGCGCACGGCCTCGCCGCTCGGCTCCGACATCCTGGCGCGATTCGATGAGGTCGCAGGCCAGTTCACGAAGGTGCTTCCGCGCGATTACGCCGCTGTCCGCAGCATGCGCGATGAAGCAGTCGCCGAGGGGATCGACCCCGACGGCGACATCGTCTGGAACCGCATCCTGGAGGTGACCGGTGGCTGATCCCAAAGGCTTTCTGAAGGTCCCGGAGCGTGAGCTTCCCAAGCGTCGCCCCGTTCCCGTCCGCATCATGGACTGGAAAGAAGTGTATGAACCCGGCGATCAGGCCGTGCTTCGTCGGCAGGCGAGCCGATGCATGGACTGCGGTGTGCCGTTCTGCCACTCGGGATGCCCGCTGGGCAATCTGATCCCGGAGTGGAACGATCTGACGTGGCGGGGCGAAGGCCGCGCCGCGATCGATCGCCTGCACGCGACCAACAACTTCCCGGAGTTCACCGGGCGTCTGTGCCCCGCGCCGTGTGAGAGCGCGTGTGTGCTCGGCATCAACCAGCCTCCGGTCACGATCAAGCAGATCGAGGTCTCGATCATCGACGAGGCCTTCGCCAAGGGCTGGGTCGAGCCGCAGCCGCCCGCACGCCTGACGGGCAAGACGGTCGCCGTGGTCGGATCGGGTCCCGCCGGTCTCGCGGCCGCACAGCAGCTGACGCGTGCCGGACACACCGTCGCCGTGTTCGAGCGCGACGATCGCATCGGCGGTCTGCTGCGCTACGGCATCCCTGATTTCAAGATGGAGAAGGGCCAGCTCGAGTCGAGGCTTCGTCAGATGCAGGAAGAGGGCACGCGTTTCCGTGCCGGTGTGGAGATCGGCAAGGACATCTCCTGGGCCGACCTTCGCGCTCGCTATGACGCGGTGGTCGTCTCGACCGGATCGACGGTCCCGCGAGACCTGTCGATCCCCGGGCGCGACCTCGACGGTGTGCACTTCGCGATGGAGTACCTGGTCGAGTCGAACCACGCGGTCGCCGGAGACAAGGTCCCCGAGCAGATCACGGCAGAGGGCAAGCACGTCATCGTCATCGGCGGTGGCGACACCGGAGCCGACTGCATCGGCACCGCGCACCGTCAGGGCGCGCTGAGCGTCACGAACCTCGCGATCGGAAAGCAGCCCGGCACGGAGCGACCGGGGCACCAGCCCTGGCCCATGATGCCGACCGTGTTCGAGGTGCAGTCGGCACACGAAGAGGGTGGTGAGCGCGTGTTCCTGGCGTCGACCGTCGAGTTCCTCTCGAACGACGTCGGCGAGGTCCGCGCACTCCGGGTCGCCGAGACCGAGTACATCGACGGACGCCGCGTGCCGAAGAGCGGCACGGAGCGAGAGATCCCCGCGGATCTCGTTCTGATCGCGATGGGCTTCACCGGCCCCGAGCAGGACGGCTTCACCGACGAGGTCCGCCCGCAGACCACCGACCGCGGTGCGTTCCAGCGCGCGGACAACTACGAGTCGACCGTTCCGGGAGTGTTCGTGGCAGGCGATGCCGGCCGTGGACAGTCTCTGATCGTCTGGGCGATCGCCGAAGGTCGCGCCGCAGCCGCGAACGTGGACCGGTTCCTCATGGGAACCACCGTGCTGCCCGAGCCGGTGCGTCCTCATGAAGTCGCTATCGGCCTTCAGCCCGCGTAGGCTGAGCCGCGGCACCGTCGCCTGATTTCCATCCCCCACTACCCTGGAGCAATCTTTGAGACGCGCGAAAATCGTCGCCACCCTGGGCCCCGCCACATCCACGTATGAGACCGTGCGTGCACTCATCGACGCCGGCGTTGATGTCGCCCGTCTGAACCTCAGCCACGGCGACTACTCCGTGCACGAGAACAACTACGCCAACGTTCGTCGCGCCGCAGACGACGCGGGTCGCGCCGTCTCGATCCTCGTCGACCTGCAGGGACCGAAGATCCGCCTCGGCAAGTTCGAGGCCGGCCCCTACGAGCTCGCCAAGGGCGACATCTTCAAGATCACGACCGAAGAGATCATCGGCAACAAGGAGATCTCCGGCACGACCTTCAAGGGTCTGCCCCAGGACGTCAAGCCCGGTGATTTCCTCCTCATCGATGACGGCAAGGTGCGTGTCGAGGTCGTCGAGACCGACGGCGTCACCGTGACGACCAAGGTGATCGTCGCCGGTGCCGTGTCGAACAACAAGGGCATCAACCTCCCGGGTGTCGCCGTGAACGTTCCCGCCCTGAGCGAGAAGGACGAAGACGACCTGCGCTGGGGACTGCGCATCGGTGCAGACCTGATCGCCCTGTCGTTCGTCCGCAACGCCGAGGACGTCAGCCGCGTGCACGAGATCATGGCGGAGGAGGGCGTCAAGGTCCCCGTCATCGCCAAGGTCGAGAAGCCGCAGGCCGTCGACGCACTCGAAGAGATCGTCGACGCGTTCGACGCGATCATGGTCGCCCGCGGTGACCTCGGCGTCGAGCTGCCGCTCGAGGCCGTCCCGATCGTTCAGAAGCGTGCCGTGGAGCTCGCACGTCGCATGGCCAAGCCGGTCATCGTCGCGACCCAGATGCTCGAGTCCATGATCAACAGCCCGGTGCCCACGCGTGCCGAGACGTCGGATGTCGCGAACGCCGTTCTCGACGGCGCTGATGCCGTGATGCTCTCGGGCGAGACCAGCGTGGGCGATTACCCGGTCGTCGTCGTCGAGACCATGGCCCGCATCATCGAGTCGACCGAGGAGCACGGTCTGGAGCGCATCGCGCCGCTGACGACCAAGCCCCGCACGCAGGGTGGCGCCATCACGCTTGCCGCTCTCGAGGTCGCCGAGTTCGTCGAAGCCAAGTACCTGTGCGTGTTCACCCAGTCGGGCGACTCGGCGCGCCGTCTGTCGCGTCTGCGTTCGCGGATCCCGATGATCGCCTTCACGCCCGAGCCGGGCATCCGCCGGCGCATGGCGCTGACCTGGGGCATCCAGTCGAAGCTCGTCGACATGGTGCAGCACACCGACCTCATGTATCTCCAGGTCGATGACTATCTGCTCTCCAACGGCCTCGCCGCCGAAGGAGACAAGGTCGTCGTGATCTCCGGTTCCCCTCCTGGAATCGTCGGCTCGACCAACGACATCCGCGTCCACAAGGTGGGTGACGCCGTCAACGGCGCCGCTCCCATCTACAAGGAGGCGACCGTCTGATCGGACGTGCAGTGGAGGGGTGGAACCGCGGTTCCGCCCCTTCGTCGTATCCACGCATCACCTGGTGGCAGCGCGCGGCCTGGTGGGCGGCGGACTATGCCTACGCGGGCTACTGGCAGCTGCGCGCCGCAGCCGGACGCCGCGATCCGGCCGTCTTCCGCAGCGGGCACCGGCTGCCCATCGTCATCCTCCCCGGCGTCTACGAGACCTGGCGATTCATGCAGCCGCTGGTGACGGCACTGCACGATCGTGGCCACCCGGTGCACGTCGTCGAGACGCTTTCGCGCAACCGGCTCCCCGTGCTCGACACCGCGCGGCACGTCGCAGATCTGCTCGCGCAGGCGGACATGACCGATGTGCTCCTCGTCGCCCACAGCAAGGGGGGACTCGCCGGAAAGGCGGTGATGACGGGAGCCGAGGGGGAGAGGGTGCGCGCGATGATCGCGGTCGCCGCACCGTTCGGCGGCTCGCGCTACGCGAGGCTGTTCCCCACGCGGTCGGTGCGGGCCTTCTCGCCCTCTGACCCGGCGATCCTGGAACTCGCCCGCAGGCGCGAGGTGAATGCTCGCATCGTCTCGGTGTACGCCGCCTTCGACCCCCATATCCCGGAGGGAAGCGAGCTCTCCGGCGCCAGGAGGAACGTGCGTTTGCACACCGGCGGGCACTTCCGCGTCCTCGCGCACCCCGCTGTGCTGAAGGAGATCGAGGCGCTGGCACAGGAGTGAGCCGTCGACGACACATGTCGATCGAACAACTTCCACGTGGAGGTTTCTGATAATCTGATGGCCGACGACACGGGTCGTCAGCGATCAGCACACCGAAGGAAGGTCACCGTGGCCCTGCCAGAAGCCTCAGTCCAGCTGTACACACTCGCCGCGGAGTTCTCCGCCGACATGGAGGGCTCGCTCGAGAAGCTCGCGGCGATCGGTCTTCGCAACGTCGAGGCGTTCGACTTCGTCCGACGTCCTGACGAGATCCGTACGGCACTCGACGCAGCCGGACTCGCATCGCCGACCGGTCACGCGCCTCTTCTCTCGGACGAGCTGTGGACGCCGGACGGCTCCATCCCCACACCGGCGCCTGAGGTCGTCTTCGAGGCAGCCGCGAAGGTCGGCCTGAAGACGGTCATCGATCCCTTCGTCGTTCCGGAGCGGTGGTTCACGCTCGAGGGCGTGACCGACATCGCCGACCGGCTCAACGCCCTCTCCGAGACGGCCGCAGGCTTCGGGCTCACAGTCGGCTACCACAACCATGCACAGGAGTTCGTCGAGAACTTCGACGGCGAGACCGCATTCGAGCGCTTCGTCGCGCTCACCGACGACCGGGTGGCGATCGAGCTCGACCTGTACTGGGCGCTCGTCGGCGGTCAGGATGTTCCTGCGCTCGTATCCCGGCTCGGCGAGCGGCTCGTCGCCGTGCACGTCAAGGACGGCGTGGCGCCGGCGAGCAACCCCTTCGCACCGGGCGCACCCGACTTCGGATCCGATGCGCTCGACCAGCGACACGCGGGAACGGGCGACGTGCCTCTGGCCGAGTCGCTCCGCGCCGCCGCCGCCCTCGAGTACGCGATCATCGAATACGACAACGCTCCGGGCGACGTGTTCGCCGACATCGCTGCGAGCTACTCGTTCCTCATCGAAGGCGGGTTCGCACGATGAGCGCGGTCGGCATCGGAATCATCGGCGTCGGAGTCATCAGCGACACCTATCTCGAGAACCTGTCGTCGTTCCCTGATGTCGAGGTGCTGATCGTCGGCGACCTGCTGGCGGAACGTGCGCAGGCTCAGGCGGAGAAATACGGCGTGCCCTCCTTCGGATCCGCCGCCGACGTGCTGGCTCATCCGGGGGTCGATCTGGTGGTCAACCTCACGATCCCGGCCGTGCACATCGAAGTCTCCCGGGCCGCGATCGCGGCAGGAAAGCATGTGTGGACCGAGAAGCCGCTCGGTCTCGACCGTGAGGGAGCGGCCGAACTGCTTCGGGAAGCCGACGCCGCGGGACTCCGTATCGGCTCTGCTCCTGACACGCTGCTGGGACCGGGCTTCCAGGCCGCACGGCGCGCGATCGAGGACGGGGTCATCGGGCGTCCGCTCTTCGCTCAGACCGTGTTCCAGACGCAGGGCCCCGACCTGTGGCACCCGAACCCGGCATTCCTCTTCGCCGAGGGCGCAGGCCCGCTGCTCGACATGGGACCGTACTATTTCTCGGCACTGGTGAGTCTGCTGGGTCCGGTGGACCACGTGGCGGCCGTCGGGTCGAAGGCGCGCGAGGAGCGCGAGATCCACACCGGTCCGCAGGCGGGCACGACCTTCCCGGTCGAGGTTCCATCGACGATCCAGATCGTCACAGCCTTCGAGGCGGGTGCTCAGGCGCAGAGCCTGCTGAGCTTCGACTCGGCGCTCGAGCGCCACGGCATCGTCGAGATCCACGGCACCGACGGGACCATCGTGATCCCCGACCCGAATGCGTTCGCGGGGCGCATCGCCTACGTGAAGCCGCTCGGAGTGATCCGTGACGGAATGTCCTTCACGCAGGAGTGGGTCGAGATCGAGCACGACGACGTCGCGGTGGGTCGCGGCCTCGGCGCTCTCGACATGGTGCGTGCGATCGCAGAGGCACGCCCGCACGTCGCTTCCGGCGAGCTCGGTTTCCATGTGCTCGACATCCTGCTCTCCGCACAGGAGTCGGCTGCGACGGGCAAGACCGTCGTCGTGGAGAGCACGGTCGCGCCCGTGCCGCTGCTGCCTGCCGGCTTCGACCCGTTCGCGGCGACGCTCTGAGACAGCGACCTCCACCGCATTCTGGGAGGCCCTCGGGCCGTGGGCGACGAGTCCGCGGCCCGAGGGCCTCGCGCTGTGATCAGAGGTCGTCAGCGGCCTTCAGCCGCGAGCCAGCAGCCGGTCGAGCATCTCGAGCGCCGCTTCGTGCTCGACCGTCGGATCCAGCAGCCATTGCGTCTGCAGGCCGTCTGACGCCGCGATCACGAGCGCTGCGACCAGGTTCGGGTCGAGATCCGCGCGCAACTGTCCTGACTCCTGCATCTCGCGCACACGGTCGGCCATCTCCGCGCGGAGCCGTGAGAAGCGCTGTGTGGCGAACTCATGAGCGACCGGGTGATTCTCCTCGAGCGCTGTGGCGACGAGAGTCGAGTAGAGCTGCACGAGGCCGGGGATGGTCCGGTTCTCCTCCGCCGAGACGCGCATCATCATCGCCGGGCTCAGATCGCTCTGCTTCGGATGCTCATCGTCCGTTCGCCGCTCGGATTCGCGATACACGGCGACCAGCAGCTCCTCGAGAGACCCGAAGTAGTGCGTGAGAGCGGCGTGCGTCACTCCGACCTCTTCCGCGATCGCGCGCAGCGTCGTCTTCTTCGAACCACGACGGGCGAAGACCTCGATCGCTCTGTCGAGGATCTCCTGGCGACGAGCGATGCCCTTTGCATAGCGCCCCCTGGCGCGGGGGACGCCGGGGGAAGGATCGGTCATCCCCTGATGCTATCGGTGCATCCGTCGCACGACGGCCGACAGTCGCGTCATAGAACCCGCTTTCGACCGTCTCTCTGTATGGATGCATCACGCACGCCGCCGATCGCGCGGTCGACACCCGAAGGAGGACGATGATGATCGAGTCGTCTCGAACGAGGCTTCGCCACAGATTCCGTGCGGAGTCGGTCCTCCAGTCCGTCCTGAGCGACTTCGCCGCGGTCGGACTGCCGAGAGAGCCGATCACCGCAGGGATCGAGGTCGCGGATCACGGCGGCCTGACGGCGCATATCGATGTGGCCGGACGCACACTGCGCGTCTGTGCAGAGCAGCCGCAGCGCCTGGCCGCGGCCGTCGCCTCGTTCCTCCAGGAGGGTGAGCTCCTGCGCGGCAACGAGTGGCCGAGCATTCCGGGCCTCGGAGTGCTGCGCCCTCTGGTGCAGGGGGAGAAAGCCGTGTGGGCGATGTCAGACGGCGCCACCCTGTGCGAGATAGGCGAGCTCTTCTCGCCCGTGCCGTAGCGCGAGAGGACATCTGAGAGTGCCGGCGGTGGGACTCGAACCCACACGCCCTTTCGGACAAAGCATTTTGAGTGCTCCGCGTCTGCCATTCCGCCACGCCGGCTCGTGTGTCGCGTCATCGACCCTATCGCAGGAAGCACCGTGCGCGACCACGCCCGGCACCTTCAGGAACGCCGACGGCGCTCTCCAGTAGGATGGACACGTGACCGAGCAAGAACAGGCAGCTGAGCAGCCCACGGCATCCGCACCCCGACGCGTCGTCGTCGCCGAAGACGAGTCGCTGATCCGTCTCGACATCGTCGAGATCCTCCGCGACAACGGCTTCGATGTCGTCGGCGAGGCAGGAGACGGCGAGACCGCTGTCGCACTCGCAACCGAGCTGCGCCCCGACCTCGTCATCATGGATGTCAAGATGCCGCAGCTCGACGGCATCAGCGCGGCCGAGAAGCTGCACAAGGGCAACATCGCCCCCGTGGTCCTCCTCACGGCCTTCAGCCAGAAGGAGCTCGTGGAGCGTGCGAGCGAAGCGGGTGCGCTGGCATACGTCGTCAAGCCGTTCACGCCGAACGACCTTCTGCCCGCGATCGAGATCGCCCTGGCGCGTCACGAGCAGATCATCACGCTCGAGGCCGAGGTCGCCGACATGGTCGAGCGCTTCGAGACCCGCAAGCTCGTGGATCGCGCCAAGGGCCTGCTCAACGAGAAGATGGGGCTCTCGGAGCCCGAGGCGTTCCGTTGGATCCAGAAGGCATCGATGGACCGTCGCCTGACGATGCAGGACGTCGCGAAGGCCATCATCGAGCAGCTGGCGCCGAAGAAGTAGTCTTTGTTCG
Source organism: Microbacterium sp. EB106-03-03-XG65 (assembly GCF_058791955.1). Lineage (NCBI taxonomy): Bacteria > Bacillati > Actinomycetota > Actinomycetes > Micrococcales > Microbacteriaceae > Microbacterium > Microbacterium sp. EB106-03-03-XG65. Next base: position 2,277,051 of record NZ_JBYTEB010000001.1, on the reverse strand, counting down.
CACTCGACGCGGAGCACCTGCTGCGTCCGGTTCACATCGGTGACGGTGCTGCGCTCGCGAGAGCATACTCCGCGAATCGCGACCATCTCGCGCCGTGGGAGCCACTCAGGGCTGCGGAGTTCTTCACTGCGGAGTGGCAGGAGTTCCATGCGGAGCAGTGCGTCATCGAAGCGTCGGCGGGTCGCAACATCCGATTCGTGATCGAGTCGTCCGATGGTGAGATCCGCGGACGGATCAATCTCAACAACATCGTCCGCGGGGCTTTCTGCAACGCGGACCTGGGCTACTGGGTCGACAGGACGCGTCTGCGACGAGGCCTGGCCTCCCGCGGAGTGCACCGGGTCGCCGCCTACGCTCGAGACGAGATCCGACTGCACAGGTTGCAGGCCGCGACCCTCTTGCACAACGCCGGCTCACAGCGTGTTCTCGCCGACAACGGGTTCGAGCGCATCGGCATCGCGCCGCAGTATCTGCGCATCGCGGGGGAGTGGCAGGACCACGTCCTCTTCCAGCTGCTGCTGGTCGAGCGGCTCAGTCCGCCGCAGGAGCGTCCTTGATCATGTTCGTGATCCGGATGGTCGAGCAACGACGGCCCTGATCGTCGGAGACGACGATCTCATGCACAGTGATGCTGCGTCCGAGATGCACCGGCGTGCAGACGCCGGTCACCAGTCCTGAGGTTGCCGAGCGGGTATGGGTCGCGTTGATGTCGACGCCGACCGCGAGCCGCCCGGGACCCGCATGGAGGTTCGCCGCCATCGAGCCGAGTGACTCGCCGAGCACGACGTAAGCGCCGCCGTGCATGAGGCCGACCGGCTGCGTGTTCCCCTCGACGGGGAGGGTCGCGACGCAGCGCTCGGTGGTGAACTCGAGGAACTCCATGCCCATCTTCTGGGCCAGTGCGCCCATCCCGCGGGCTGTCGCCCAATCGAGTCCTGCACTCGTCGCGGTCTCGGTCATGGATCCTCCTCAGCGGGTGTCTGTCGTCCTCGTTAGGCTGACAGGGTGACGGACTCCGCAAAGCCTACCCTCATGGTCGTCGACGGCCATTCGCTCGCCTATCGCGCCTTCTTCGCCCTCCCGGTCGAGAACTTCACGACGAAAGACAACCAGCACACGAACGCCATCTACGGCTTCCTGTCGATGCTGGTGAACCTGATCAAGGCCGAACGGCCCACTCACATGGCGATCGCCTTCGACACCTCCCGCCATTCGTTCCGCACCGACGAGTACCCCGAATACAAGGCGACCAGGTCAGAGTCGCCTCAGGAGTTCCGCGGCCAGATCCCTCTGCTGCAGGACTGCCTCGCAGCGATGTCGATCCCGGTCCTCACGAAAGAGGGCTTCGAAGCAGACGACATCCTCGCGACCCTGTCGACCCAGGGCGCCGCGCAGGGATACGACGTCCTCGTCGTCTCGGGAGATCGAGACACGATCCAGCTCGTCACCGACGACGTCACGCTGCTCTACCCGTCGGTGCAGGGAGTCTCGCAGCTCAAGCGCTATGACCCGGTGACCGTGCAGGAGCGTTACGGGGTGCGTCCCGAACAGTACCCCGACATCGCAGCGCTCGTCGGCGAGACCAGCGACAACCTCCCGGGCGTGCCGAAGGTGGGGGAGAAGACCGCCGTCAAGTGGCTCACGCAGTTCGGGTCTCTCGATGAGCTGCTCGATCGCGCCACCGAGATCAAGGGCGTGGTCGGAGGCAACCTTCGCGACCACATCGAAGACGTCCGTCGCAACCGCAAGCTCAACCGGCTGTTGACAGACGTCGAGCTGACTGTCGCTCCGGACGATCTCGCGGTCGCGCCGATCGATGCACAAGCGGTGCGAGACATCTTCGCGCGGCTCGAGTTCCGCACCCTCCTGCCGCGAGTCTTCGAGGCTGTCGGGGCGGGCGAGGTCGCTGACGACCCGACGACTGTCGTCGCGCTGCCGGCCCCCGTCGAGGTCAGCGGATCCGAGTTCGCGACGTGGGCCGAGGGTCAATCCGGGGAGGTGGCGCTGAAGCTCGTGCTCGATGGCGGGCGTCCTGCCAGGCTCGGCGCGGCGACGGAGAGCGAGCTGCGCGAGCTGGAGTGGAGCGACGATGTCGCTCCGATCGTCCGCGACTGGCTCGAATCCGAGGCGCCGAAGGCTCTGCACGACGCCAAACCGCAGGTGAAGGCGCTGCTGCGTGCAGGAGTGCGTCTGGGCGGACTCGCCTACGACACCAGCCTCGCGGGGTGGCTGCTGCGCCCGAGCTTCCCCGACAAGACGCTCAGTGACCTCGTCGAGCGCTACCTCGGAGAGAAGCTCCCAGAAGCCGACCCGTCTCAGCTCGTCCCGGAGACCGAAGGGGCCACTCCTTCTCAAGAGGCGTGGTTCGCTCTGCGGGTCGCCGCGGCCCTGCGCGAAGACATCCCGGAGTCCGTCGCCGCTGTGCTGACCGACATCGAGCTGCCGACGCTCACCACGCTCGCCGACATGGAGATCGCCGGCGTCGCGGTGTCGCACGAGGTGCTGTCCACGTTCTCGGGAGAGCTCGCGACACGCGCCGAGAACATCGCACAGGAAGCGTTCGGCATCGTGGGGCGCGAGTTCAATCTCGGCTCGCCCAAGCAGCTTCAGGAAGTGCTCTTCGACGATCTGCAGCTTCCGAAGACGCGAAAGACCAAGACCGGATACTCGACGGATGCCGCGGTCCTCGCAGACCTCCAGGACAGTCATCCGCATCCGTTCCTCGGCCTCCTCCTGCAGCATCGCGAGGCGACCAAGCTCCGCCAGATCATCGAGTCGCTCGACACCGCGATCAAAGACGATCAGCGTGTGCACACGACATACGTGCAGACCGGAAGCCAGACGGGTCGACTCTCGAGCACCGATCCGAACCTGCAGAACATCCCGGTGCGCACGGAGGAGTCGCGGCGGATCCGCAGCGCGTTCCAGGTCGGCGAAGGTTACGAAGCGCTGCTCACCGCCGACTACTCGCAGATCGAGATGCGGATCATGGCGCACCTGTCGGGTGACGAGGGTCTCATCGAGGCCTTCAACAGCGGTGAAGACCTGCATCGGTTCGTCGGAGCACGAGTGTTCGGCGTCGATCCGAGTGACGTCACGCCTGCCATGCGCACGAAGGTGAAGGCCATGTCCTACGGACTCGTCTACGGTCTTTCCGCGTTCGGCCTGTCGAAGCAGCTCCGCATCGAGCAGTCCGAGGCGAAGCAGTTGATGGTCGAGTACTTCGCGCGTTTCGGCGCGGTGCGCGACTATCTTCGCGCCTCGGTGATGCAGGCCAAGGAGGTCGGCTACACCGAGACGATCTTCGGTCGCCGTCGGCCTTTCCCCGACCTGGCGAGCCCCAATCGTGTGCTGCGCGAGAACGCCGAACGGGCCGCACTGAACGCCCCGATCCAGGGAAGCGCCGCAGACATCATGAAGATCGCCCTGCTGCACATCCATGACGACCTCCGCAGAGAAGGGCTCGGATCCCGCGTCCTGCTGCAGATCCACGACGAGCTCGTCGTCGAAGTCGCCCCGGGGGAGTGGGACGCGACCGAACGCATCGTTCGCACGCGCATGGGCGATGCCGCCGATCTGAGAGTGCCGCTCGATGTGCAGGTCGGCCGCGGGCGCGACTGGAACGAAGCCGCGCACTGAGTGGATGGGCGGTGGCGGGCATACCGAGACGTTCCCGCCACCGACCCGGACTACTCTGGAAGGATGACTGCAGCCTCCCGCACTCCGTCAGCCATCGACAAGATCGCCGAAGAATGGGTCGGCACCATCGCGGTGCTCGCCCCGACACTCGGCACCTACATCGGTCGGGATGACGTCAACGATCGGTTCGGCGACCTGAGTCCAGAGGGCCACGAGGAGATCGCTGACGCGACGCGCGCGACCCTCGCGAAGCTCGACGCGCTCACGCCCGTCGATGCGATCGACGAGATCACCAAGAATGATCTCTCCGCGGAGCTCGGGCTCGATCTCGAGCTGCACGAAGCGAAGTGGCACTTGCGCGATCTCAATGTGATCGCTTCGGCTGCGCAGGATGTGCGGTCGGCCTTCGACCTCATGCCGACGGCCACTGCGGACGACTGGTCAGTCATCGCCGCACGCCTCGCGGCCGTGCCTGAGGCGCTGCGCGGCTACACCGAGACGTTGCGCGCGGGCATCGCCGCCGGCGTCACTCCGGCTCGACGGCAGGTGGTCGAGGTGGCCACGCAGATCGACCGGTACACCGCGGACGACGGTTTCTTCGCGGCGTTCGTGGCAGACGCCGCACCGGCGGAGGGAAATCTGCCGGCGTCGCTCGCCCGCACGCTCGCCGACAACTCCGCGGCAGCGCGCGTCGCCTATCACGAGCTTCGCCGGTTCCTCGCCGAAGACCTGGCCCCCGCAGCAACCGAGACCGACGCCGTCGGACGCGAGCTGTACGCGCTGAACTCGCGTCGCTTCCTCGGCGCGACGATCGATCTCGACGAGACCTACGAATGGGGCCGCGAAGAGCTCGAGCGCATGGTCGCCGAGCAGACGGCGATCGCGAACGAGATCCTCCCCGGTGCGACCGTCGAAGAAGCCGTCGCCCATCTCGAGGCCGACCCCGCACGCAAGCTCGTCGGCACGGAGGCGCTCCAGCGGTGGATGCAGGAGACGAGCGACCGTGCGGTCGCCGAGCTGGGAGCCACGCACTTCGACATCCCTGAGGCGATCCGGACCCTCGAGTGCATGATCGCGCCGACGCAAGAAGGCGGGATCTACTACACGGGGCCCACAGACGACTTCTCGCGCCCGGGCCGCATGTGGTGGTCGGTGCCCGAGGGAGTCACCGAGTTCGACACCTGGCGCGAGCTCACCACGGTCTATCACGAGGGCGTGCCGGGACATCACCTGCAGATCGCGCAGGCGGTGTACAACCGCACCGAGCTGAACTCCTGGCGTCGTCTGCTCGCGGGCACCTCAGGTCATGCCGAGGGCTGGGCCCTCTACGCCGAGCGCCTCATGCAGCAGCTGGGCTACCTCGACGACCCTGCCGATCGACTGGGCATGCTCGACGGCCAGCGCATGAGAGCGGCCCGCGTCGTGCTCGACATCGGCGTGCACCTCGGCAAGCCGCGACTCGACGGCAAGGGAGTCTGGGATGCGGACTACGCTCTCGACTTCATGCGTCAGAACGTCAACATGTCCGACCAGTTCGTGCAGTTCGAGGTGAACCGTTACCTCGGCTGGCCGGGACAAGCTCCGTCCTACAAGGTCGGCCAGCGCATCTGGGAGCAGGTTCGCGATGCCTATCAGGCTGAACGCGGGGCGGGCTTCGACGTCAAGGAATTCCACAAGCGCGCGCTCGACATGGGCGGAGTCGGCCTCGACACTCTGCGCACCGCGCTCCTGTCGCGCTGAGGGAATGATCGAGGTCGAACCACTGTTCATTCATCTGAATGGAAAGGGATGACATGAGCATCGAATTCGGGCTGGACACGTTCGGCGACATCACGCGGGGTGACGACGGCGAGCTTCTGACAGGAGCGCAGACGATCCGCAACATCGTCGAACAGGCCGAGATGGCCGATCGCGTGGGCGTCGACTTCTTCGGCGTGGGGGAGCACCACCGCTCGGAGTTCGCTGTCTCTGCTCCCGAGATGGTGCTCGCCACGATCGCGGGACGCACGAAGAGCATCCGTCTCGGAACAGCGGTGACCGTGCTGTCCTCGGATGACCCCGTGCGGGTCTTCGAGCGCTTCGCCACGCTCGACGCGTTGTCCGATGGCCGCGCCGAGGTCGTGTTGGGGCGTGGCTCATTCATCGAATCGTTCCCGCTGTTCGGGTATGACCTGCACGATTACGATGCGCTGTTCGAGCAGAAGCTCGAGCTGTTCGTCGAGTTGCTCGCCGAGAAGCCGGTCACCTGGTCCGGGTCGATGCGCGCCTCTCTCGACAACGCCGATGTCTTCCCGAAGACGGCGAACGGCCTCCGCACGTGGGTCGGCGTGGGCGGGAGCCCCGAGTCGGTCATGCGGGTCGCTCGGCACGGCCTCGGGCTGATGCTCGCGATCATCGGTGGTCCGGCGGGCCGGTTCAAGCCCTTCGTCGAGCTCTACCACCGCTCCGTCGCGTCCTTCGGCACGACCTCGCACCCGATCGCCGTGCACTCGCCCGGTCACATCGCCGACACGGACGAAGAAGCCTGGGAGGCCGCCTACTCGGGCTTCGAGGCGATGAACAACACGATCGGCGCCGAGCGGGGATGGCCGCCATACAGCAGGGCGCGGTTCCAGAACGACATCGGACCCGCGGGTGCGACGTATGCCGGTTCCCCCGACCGCGTGGCGGCGAAGATCGCAGACACGGTGACGACCCTGGGCCTCGGTCGATTCGATCTCAAGTACGCGACCGGCACGCTGTCGCACGAGTCCATGATGCGCAGCATCGAGCTCTACGGCACCGAGGTCATCCCGCGAGTGCGCAGACTGTTGGCGCAGCGCGACTGACGACGGCTGCGGCCGGCGACGGGCATGGGCAGGGCACCCTACGATGAGGGAATGGCCAACACCTCGTTGCCGAGCCGCGCTTCGCTCGCCGGACGTCTCGACGATCTGCCGTTCACCCGCCGTCACCTGCGGCTCCTCACAGGATCCGGAATCGGATGGGCGCTCGATGCCATGGACGTCGGTCTCATCTCGTTCATCCTCGCTGCGCTCACCCAGCAGTGGGGGCTGACCAAGACGGATGCGGGCTGGATCGCCTCGGTGGGGTTCATCGGCATGGCGATCGGGGCGACTCTCGGAGGGCTCCTCGCCGACAGACTGGGACGCCGCCAGGTCTTCGCCTTGACGCTTCTCGTCTACGGCGTCGCCACCGGTGCCAGCGCGCTGGTCGGCGGGATCGCCGCGTTGCTGATCCTCCGATTCCTCGTGGGACTCGGACTCGGAGCCGAGCTCCCCGTCGCGTCGACGTACGTCAGCGAGTTCGCGCCGGCACGAATCCGCGGCCGGCTGATCGTGATCCTCGAAGCATTCTGGGCGCTCGGGTGGACCGCGGCCGCACTGATCGGCTACTTCGTGATCCCCGCCTCGGACAACGGCTGGCGGTGGGCCTTCGCCTTCGGCGCGATACCTGCCGTCTACGCATTGATCGTGCGATGGGGTCTGCCGGAGTCGCCGCGGTGGCTGGCCTCTCGAGGGCGAATCGCCGAAGCGGACCGCATCGTGTCGATGTTCGAAGCAGACGCAGGTGTGGAACCCGGTCCCGCGATTCGCCGCGAACCGGCATCGCGCGCGATCGCCGCCACCGCGCGGGCACGGCTCACCACGTTGTGGAACGCGGAGTTCAAGACGCGCACGCTGTGCCTGTGGATCGTGTGGCTGTGCGTGAACTTCGCCTACTACGGCGCGTTCATCTGGATCCCGAGCATCCTGGTCGACGCCGGATTCGACCTCGTACGCTCTTTCGGCTTCACACTGATCATCACCCTTGCTCAGCTTCCCGGTTACGCCGTCGCCGCCTGGCTGATCGAGGTGTGGGGGCGCCGCACGACGTTGTCTGTCTTCCTCGTGGGATCCGCTGTGTCGGCCGTCTTCTTCGGCACGTCGGCGACCGAGGTCACGATCATCGCGTCGGGTATGGCTCTCTCTTTCTTCAACCTCGGAGCATGGGGAGCGCTCTACGCGGTCACTCCCGAGATCTACCCGACCTCACTGCGCGGGACGGGCGCAGGATGGGCCGCTGGGGTGGGACGACTCGCGTCGATCGCGGCCCCGCTCGCCGTCCCCGTCATGTTGATCGCCGGCGGTGCGCCGTTGCTCTTCACGGTGTTCGGAGCATGTTTCGTGGTGGCCGCCGCGGCCGCGTGGGGGCTCTCGGATCGACGCGGGCAAGCTCTGGACGATCGATGAGGCTCCGCTTTCTGCGCACCGCCTAGGCTGGTTCCGTGACAGAGGTACGATATGTGGCCATCGGCGATTCCTTCACCGAGGGGGTCGGTGACGTGCTTCCCGACGGACGAGAGCGCGGCTGGGCTGATCTCGCCGCGCAGGGCTGGGCTGATGCCTCCGGACAGGTCGTGAAATACGCGAACCTCGCGATCCGTGGAAAGCTCGCCTGGCCGATCGTCGAACAGCAGCTCGAACCCGCGCTCGCGCTCGGCCCGACGCATCTCTCCTTCAACGGCGGTGGCAACGACATGCTGCGTCCCCGCACAGATCTCGAGCACATCGCCGATGCCTTCAGCCGGGTCCTGCGACGCTGCGACGAGGAGGGCGTGACGCTGATCCTCCTCTCGGGCGCGAACCCGAGCGGTCAGCTGCCGATGGGCGGCCTGGTGAAGAAGCGCGGCGACCTGCTCTCGGAAGCCGTTCTTCGGCGCATCGAGGATCGCCCCGATGTGGTGCGTGCGCTGAACTGGCCGGACCGCGAGCTGGCTCAGCCGCAGTACTGGTCTGAAGATCGCCTTCACATGAACTCGGCAGGCCATCACCGCGTCGCCGCCCGAGTCCTGCACGGACTCGGGTTCGAACCCGATCCGACGTGGTGGTCTCCGTCGTCGCTTGCAGCAGCGGGTCCCGGCGGACTCGCGTATTACCGGGAGTTCGTCGGTCCCTGGGTGAGGCGCCGCGTCACCCGCACGTCATCCGGAGACGGGCGCGCCGCGAAGCATCCGGCCTGGATCGAGTTGGCCCCGCGCTCGTGACCGACATCGAGATGCGTCGCATCGTCGGCGGTCAGGTCACGTTGCATGACGCCCGTCGCAAGATCGAGCGCTCGGTCGACCTCGACGACTTCGAGATCGGCGTCTTCCCGGTGACGGAGGAGCAGCTCGGCGAGATCCTTCCGATCCCGTCGCGACACCCGCGCAGACCGGCCTCAGATCTCAGCTGGCTCCGCGCCGTGCACTTCTGCAACGCGGCTTCCGAGTGGGAGGGACTCGATCCGGTCTACCGCTTCGACGGCGAGGATATCTCGTGGGACACTGCGGGGGAGGGGTACAGGCTTCCCACCGAGGCCGAATGGGAGTTCGCCTGCCGCGCAGGTTCCGTCGGACCCCACTACGCACCGCTCGCGGACGCTGCGTGGACGGGCGCCGACGGAGTGACGGCGCCGCAGGATGTCGGCGGCAAACTGCCGAACCTCAACGGACTTTTCGATACCCTGGGCAACGTCTGGGAGTGGTGCTGGGATTTCCTCGACCCCGCACGATACGGCGACTACCGCGTGTTCCGTGGCGGCGGGTTCGCCGACGATTCCTGGAGTGTGCGGGCCTCTGTACGACGGGGAGGAGCTCCTCGCATGCATCACGAGGACGTGGGCTTCCGCGTGGCGCGTGGCGCATTCGACACGCCAGGGGAGGCTCAGGGGTGGTCGGACCGAGCCGACCGCGAGAACGCCGTCGTTGACGGACCCGTGCCTTTCGGATGGACGCCGCTGAGACGGCCCGGGCGCTGAGACCGACTTCTCGTGTTCGGCGAGCACTGCCGGCAGTGGCGTCAGGGGCGCTCCATCGGCTTGACCATATAGCGTGTCGGTCCGGCCGATTCGGCGAACCCGTACTTCGCGTACAGTCCGTTTGCCGTGCTCGTCGCCAGCATGATCCGTTTCACCGTCGAGTAGCGCTGCAGATCGTCGATGACGCCCTCGACGAGCATCTTCCCGATTCCGTGCCCCCGCATCGTCTCGTCGACGAACACGTCGCACAGCCAGGCGAACGTCACGCCGTCGGTGACCACTCGTGCGTAGGCGACCTGACGACGGTCGACGTCGAGGACGCAGTAGTTGCGAGACGCATCCATCGCGGCATCCTGAGTGTCGCGCGACCGGCCTTGCGCCCAGTACGACTGCTCGCTGAGCCAGCGGTGAACCAGATCGCGGTCGATGACGCGCACGTCGCTGGAGAACGAGAATGGCCCGGGCATGAACGACAGCCTAGAAGACTCAGCGGCGCTTCTCGGGGTCCAGCCCCATCCTGATGCGGGTGCGCTTGCGCTCGACGAGAATGAACACCACACCGAGGATCCAGAGCGGGATGGGCATCAGGAAGGCGATCCTGAATGCCTCGAACGAGTATGTCTCCGGCGTACCCGCGCCCTGGATGTCGAGGGCGAGGCCGATGAGCCAGATCGCGATGAGTGCCGCGATGAAACCACCGGCGTTCGTCACGCCCGTCGCAGTGCTGAGGCGGTGCGATGGGTTGTGGGTCCGAGCGTGATCGAACGCGATCATGCTCGCGGGACCGCCCGTGGCGAGCGCGATGGCGAGCGCGTAGAGCATCCACAGGGGAGCGGGTTCGGGCATGGCGATCACGGCGACCCAGGCGACGAACTGCACGCCGACCGCCGGCAGTACGAGAGCGAGAGAGCGCTGATTGGGAAGGCGCCGTGACAGGTCGCCGATGACCGGCCCGAGCACCATACCCGCGATCACGTAGACGGAGATGATCCCGGCGGCATGAGCGGTGTCCAGTCCTTGAGCGGCCGTGAGGAAGGGCATCCCCCACAGCAGGATGAACGCCGTGCCGGCGAACGGAGTCGTGAAGTGCGACCAGAAGGCGAGGCGGGTGCCCGGATGCGCCAGCGCTGCACGGATGCCGACACCTGTGTCGATCGACGACGTGACGACGCGGATCACGCCCGTGTCGGTATTGACCGTCACATCGGCTCCCCGCTCCGCCGGGTGGTTGCGGATCAGGAGGGCGACGAGAACGGTGAACAGCACGCCGAGACCCGCGATGCTCCCGAAGGTGATCGTCCAGGTCGTCGCGTGCAGCAGCGCGGCGAGCGGCACCAACGCGATCAGCTGACCGGCCTGGCCGATGATGCCGGTGAACTGCACCATGATCGGCCCTCGTTGGGCCGGGAACCAGGTCGCCACCAGTCGCAGGACGGCAGGGAAGATCGCCGCATCGCCGGCGCCGAGGAGGACACGGGCGAACACGGCGATGCCGATGCTGGGGGAGAGCGCCATCGTGAGCTGCCCGGCTGCCATCAGCAGCATGCCGACCGTCATGATCGGACGCGAGCCGAACCTGTCGAGCAAGATGCCGATCGGGATCTGCATGCCGCCGTACACGGCGAGCTGCACCACGGAGAACAGCGCGAGCGTCGACGCATCCGCCTGGAATCGATCGGCGGCCTCGACTCCCACCGCACCGAGAGAGGTGCGGTTCGTGATGGCGAGCACGTACGCCGCCACACCCACCGACCAGATCAGCCAGGCCCTCCAGCCCGGTGTCGTCACGGGGGAGTGGGGGACCTTTTGCACCCCTCAACGCTACTCCTGCCCCGAGGCTGTTCCGGCCGATGGCGATCTGCCAGAGGGGTGCCGGATGTCGGATGCGCTCGCTAACGTGGCCGCATGACACCAAAGCCCGTTCACCACTCGATCAACTACGTCGAGATCGTCGTCACCGACATCGATACGGCGAAGCGCTTCTACCAGAAGGCCTTCGGCTGGGCCTTCGTCGACTACGGTCCGTCGTACGCCGGAATCGCCGACCCCTCAGGAGACGGTTCCGAGGTGGGGGGCCTTCTGCTCTCCGACACCGGCCGCGCCGCCGGAGGCCCTCTCGTGCTGTTGTACTCCGACGACCTCGACGCCACCCAGATCGCGATCGCCGACGCCGGCGGCGCGGTCACCCAGGGGCCCTACGACTTCCCTGGCGGACGGCGCCTTCACTTCATCGACCCGACGGGCAACGAGCTGGGGGTCTGGTCGGCCCAGTGACGTGGGGGCGGCAGAATGAAGGGATGCCCCGAGAGCGACAGCGCCTCCAGCCGCGAGTTCGCGAAGCCGACTGGAGTGTCGATGTCGGCGCGGTGAGCGCCCTCGTCCGGGAGTATCTCGTGCAGACCGAAAGCGAGAAACGCGAACACGGGGTGGCGGATGTCCCGGCGGCTTCCAGCACGCTCGCGGGGCGCCGACTGCCGGCGCGTTACGAGCGGGAACTGCTGGATCCGCGAACCGCATATGCCGGATGCACGACGTTTCTCGCGGAGTTCGATGATCGCCCCGCGGGAGTCGTGATCGTCGGGGCCGACGGGGGAGGAGCCGAGATCAAGCGGGTGTGGGCCGACCCCGAGCTGCGCGGTCGCGGCGTCGGCTCGGCCCTCGTGGATGCAGCGCTGTCGCTCGCGTGCGACGAGTTCAGGCTGTCGGTCTGGGAGTGGCGAACCGCCGCGATCCGCCTGTACGAGTCCCGAGGTTTCGAGAGAGTCGCCAGCTGGGACGACCGGCCGGGGCTGGTCTGCATGATCCGCAGTGCCCGCTTCGACGGCGAGGCGCGATGACGTCGCATCCCGCTGCAAGCACCCGCTCACGTGGATCACACTCACACGACCGGTTCCTCGTCGTCGAGCATGAAGATCTCTCCGGCCGTCAGCTCGATGCTCTCCGGCGCCTCTTCGACAGTGAGTATCTGGCCGGTCACGGCGCGTGGGAGCCTGACCGTCCCTACGGCTACTCGCCCGCAGATGTGCATGTGATGCTCATTCGCTATTCCCACCTGCTCGGGCACGTCGGATACCAGCGCCGTTCGATCGCGGTGGGCGACCGTGACGTCTGTGTCGCAGGAACCGGGGGAGTACTCGTCCATCCCGAGCGGCGAAGCGCGGGCGTCGGCCGGCGCGTGATGTCGCGTGCGCAGGAGGCGATGATCGGAGATCGACGCATCGAGTTCGGTTATCTCGGATGCCGAGAAGAAGTCGTTCCGTTCTACGAGAGCACGGGCTGGTCCCGCGTGCACGCCGAGGAGCGACATGTCTCGATGCGCGATCCTCGCGAGTCGTCGGTGTCGACCGATGGTCCGATCATGGTCTTCGCCGCCTCAGGAGCCGAGTGGCCGGCGGGAGACATCGATCTTCGGGGCACACCGTGGTGAGCGGTGACACGCGGATCCCGGCCGGGGGAGCGCTCGCGCACGGGGCCGGCACACTGCTTTCGATCTGAGGGCCCCAGCGCTCCTCGAAGCCTGCTTCAGCGGGCGGGCACGTCTCCGAACGTTCCGTCGACGTAACTCACGCCTGTTTCTCCCGTCGCACCGAGGATGAACTCGAGGGGATAGCCCTCGATGTCTGCGTCGGCCAACTCGGGACCTCTGAGACGGACGGCAATTTCTTGCTGTTGCGGGGGAGTGAGGTGCGAGACGTACAGCACGGGCCACTGAGCCCCGCTCGTCATCCCTTCCAGCAGCACCTCGGCATCGGGGTATGCCTCAGCCACCGAGATGATCTCGTGAATCGCGTGGGCCGAGGTGCGTGCGGGCACGTGAACGATCCGGAGGCGGTCGTCCACGGACTGCAGCGTATAGGTCGCGCCATTCTCGAACGCCCCCTGAGACAGGGTGTCGAACACATCTACGAACTGTTCGACGCGCTGCACCGTGACGCGGCCCCAGCCGTCTTCGACGACGATGCCGACGGCTCCGGGGACTTCGGCCGCATCGAGCATGCCTCCCACGGAGGAAGCAACGTCGGCGGACGCCACGGCGCTCAGATCGATCTGCCAGGCAAAGGGGGCAGCCACCTCGGGGTCGAGGACGATCGCGTGTGATGAGCGTGCCTCCAGCCAAACCGGGCCGTCGAATGCAGCGGTCGCCTGATCGAGCGTGCCCGCGAACGCGACGACATCCTCGGAGGTGTCTGCGTCGATGACCACCAGCGCCGAGTCCGAGTGGCGATCGCACGAGATGACGAAGTCGGCAGCGCACACGCTGTCGAAAGAGCTGGCAGACGCCGTCCCGCAGGCAGAGAGCGTTGCGCTCACCGCCAGGATCGCCAGGGAGGAGATGGCAGATCGCGCGGGACGTCGCATCCACCGATTCTGGCAGACGGAGTACGGAGCGCAGGCGGAGGAGTCCGCTCTTCCCTACTTACTGACATAATGTGCATTATCGGCGTTCGATCTGCCTGAGTCGATCGGGGCTGTGGATAGGCTCGGGCTGTGAATGGAAACAACATCGAGATCGACTGGGAAGCCGCCCGCGGTGCCAACCTGCAGAATTGGGACGACCGAGTGCCACTGCACGAGGCCGCCTACGGCCTGGATGCTTTTGACGACCCGAACCACATCAGCGATGTCGTGCACGACGATCTGCCGGTGCTCAGCCGATTCTTGCCCGGTGCGAGCCTCGAAGGTCTCGATCTCTGCCATCTGCAGTGCCACATCGGCACCGACACGATCTCTCTGGCTCGCTCCGGCGCGATCGTCACCGGCGTGGATTTCTCGGCGCCGGCCCTGCGCGTCGCTGCCGAGCTGGCAGCGCGGGTGCAGGTTGCAGCGACGTGGGTGGAAACGGACGTTCTCGAAGCTCGCAAGGCAGTGTCCGGTGACTTCGACGTCGTGTATACGAGCATAGGCACGATCTGCTGGCTGAAGGATCTCGATCTCTGGGCGGCGCAGATCGTCGCCCTGCTGCGGCCGGGCGGGACGTTCTTCATCCGCGACGGCCATCCGGCGATGCTTGCGCTCGACGAAGACGCGCAGGGTCTTGTGACTCGCTACCCGTACTTCGGAGACGGTCGCGCACAGCAATGGGATGACGAGTCGACCTATGCGGGAGACGGCACCGTCGCGCATTCGAGGACCTACGAGTGGCCGCATCCGCTGTCCGAGATCCTCGGAGCACTGCTTCGCGCAGGTCTGCGTCTCGTCCACATCGAGGAAGGACGAACACTCCCCTGGCCCTTCAGCCCCCGGATGGTCGAGGTTCCGCGTGGATACGCCTGGCCGGAGAACGAGCGGGACCTCATCCCCTGCACCTACACCATCATCGCCCGGAAAGACGCGACCTGACGTCGCTTGACCGGACCTCGATCTACGCTCCTACGTAGGCCGCGAGGTGCTCTCCCGTCACCGTCGACTTCTCGGCGACGAGCTCGGCCGGAGGACCCTCGAACACCACTCGCCCCCCGTCATGCCCGGCTCCGGGTCCGATGTCGATGATCCAGTCGGCGTGAGCCATCACGGCCTGGTGATGCTCGATCACGATGACGGTCTTCCCGGATTCCACAAGGCGGTCGAGGAGCCCGAGAATGTTCTGCACGTCTGCCAGGTGCAGCCCGGTCGTGGGCTCGTCGAGAACGTAGGTGTCGCCCTTCTCCCCCATCTGGATGGCGAGCTTGATGCGCTGCCGCTCGCCC
Organism: Microbacterium sp. EB106-03-03-XG65; assembly: GCF_058791955.1. Classification (NCBI taxonomy): domain Bacteria; kingdom Bacillati; phylum Actinomycetota; class Actinomycetes; order Micrococcales; family Microbacteriaceae; genus Microbacterium; species Microbacterium sp. EB106-03-03-XG65. The sequence continues at coordinate 2,261,947 of NZ_JBYTEB010000001.1, read as the reverse complement.
CCGGAAAGAGTCGACAACGGCTGACCGAGCGAAAGGTAGCCGAGTCCGACGTCTTCGAGGCGTCCGAGGATCGCAGCCGCTGCGGGCAGCTTCGCCGCGCCCTCGGAGAAGAACTGTCGGGCCTCGGAAACCGGAAGGTCCAGCACCTCGGTGATGTCCTTGCCGGCGAGCTTGTACACGAGGACAGCGGCCTGGAAGCGCTTACCGCCGCAATCCTCGCAGGGGGTCTCGATCGTGTCCATGAACCCGAGCTCCGTGATGATCACACCGGCGCCCTTGCACGTCGGACATGCCCCCTCCGAGTTCGCACTGAACAGTGCGGGCTTGACGCCGTTCGCTTTCGCGAAGGCCTTGCGGATCGGCTCGAGGAGCCCGGTGTACGTGGCCGGGTTGCTGCGACGGGACCCCTTTATCGCCCCCTGATCGATCGCGACCACCCCGTCGAGCTTCGACACCGACCCGTGGATCAGCGAGCTCTTGCCCGAGCCCGCGACTCCGGTCACGACGGTGAGCACTCCGGTGGGGATGTCGACATCGACGTCCTGGAGATTATTGGCCTTGGCACCGCGCACCTCGATGGCGCCGTTGCTCGTGCGCACCGTGGCCTTCAGTGCTGCTCGGTCGTCGAGATGCGCACCGGTGCGCGTGCCGCTGGCCTTCAGTCCTTCGACCGTCCCCTCGAAGCAGATCTCACCACCCGCGCTGCCGGCCCCAGGACCGAGGTCGACGACGTGGTCACCGATCGCGATGGTCTCGGGCTTGTGCTCGACGACGAGCACCGTGTTGCCCTTGTCTCGGAGACGCAGCAGCAGCGAGTTCATCCGCTGGATGTCGTGCGGGTGCAGCCCGATCGTGGGCTCGTCGAAGACGTAGGTGACATCCGTCAGAGACGATCCGAGGTGGCGCAGCATCTTGATGCGCTGTGCTTCTCCTCCCGAGAGCGTGCCCGATGGTCGCTCCAGGCTCAGGTACCCGAGTCCGAGCGTCACGAAGGCGTCCAGGTTCGCCTTCAAAGCGTCCAGCAGAGGGCCGGCTCCCGGCAGCTCCAGGCCGCGCACCCACGCGGCGAGGTCGGTGACCTGCATCCGACACGCGTCCGCGATGCTGATGCCGTCTATCTTCGATGACCGAGCCCCTTCGGTCAGCCGGGTGCCGTCGCACTCCGGACAGGTCGCGAACGTCGCGACCCGTTCGACGAAGGCGCGGACGTGCGGCTGCAGAGCATCCAGGTCCTTCGACAGCATCGACTTGGTGATCTTGGGGATCAGCCCCTCGTACGTCATGTTGATGCCCGAGATCTTGACCTTGGTCACCTCTCCGTAGAGGAAGAGATGACGCTGCTTCTCCGTGAAAGACGAGACGGGCTTGTCTGCCGGGTAGAAGCCTGAGGCCGAGAAGCCCTTCACCATCCAGCCGTCAGCCGTATAGCCGGGCACCATGATCGCCCCCTCGTCGAGGGACTTCGACTCGTCGACGATCTGGCTGAGGTCGAGGTCGGAGACTGCTCCCCTGCCCTCGCACCGAGGGCACATCCCGCCGAGATAGATCGCATCTTTGACGATCTTCTTCTCGCCGCCTGGTCCTGTCATGACACCGCTGGCTCGCTGCGTGGGGATGTTGAACGAGAACGCGGTGGGTCCGCCGATGTACGGCTGACCGAGCTTGCTGAACAGGATGCGCAGCATCGCGTTCGCATCCGTGACGGTTCCCACCGTCGACCGGGGGTTCGCGCCCAGCCGCTCCTGGTCGACGATGATCGAGGTCGTGAGCCCCTCGAGCACGTCGACATCGGGTCGCGGGACCGAGGGCATGAAGCCCTGCACGAACGCACTGTACGTCTCATCGATCATGCGTCTGGATTCGGCCGCGATCGTGTCGAAGACCAGCGAGCTCTTGCCCGAGCCCGACACTCCGGTGAACACCGTCAGGCGACGCTTCGGGATGTCGACGCTAACATCTTTGAGGTTGTTCTCCCTGGCGCCTTGAACGCGGATCAGATCGTGGCCGTCGGCGACGTGGGTCATGATGGTCCTCGAGGGTAACGGCCGCTCAGACGGCCTGGTTGATTCGGAGAAGGTTGCCCGCCGGGTCGCGGAACGCGCAGTCGCGGACCCCATACGGCTGGTCCATCGGCTCTTGCACCACATCTGCTCCCTGACCGGCGAGGCGGTCGAAGAGTCCGTCGAGATCATCGCTGGCCAGCGTGAGTGCTCCGTAGCTGCCTTTCGCGATGAGCTCCAGGATGGTCTGCCGTTCAGCGTCGGTGATCCCGGGGTCGGTTGCAGGCGGATGCAGGACGATCGACGTCTCCGGCTGACCGACGGGTCCGACCGTGAGCCACCGGAGTCCGTCGTAGCCGACGTCGTTCCGCACCTCGAATCCGAGGGCATCGCGGTAGAAGCCGAGGGCGGCGTCGGCGTCGGTGTGCGGGAGGAATGCGTAGTGGATGCTGATGTTCATGGGTTCAGGTTAGGTGGGTGTCGGTACGCGGTGCTTCTCGATTCCTGATCGGTCTCACCACGTGCTTCGCCTGGAAGGTCGGGATGCCGTCGATGTTCGCGGCGCGTTCACGGTACACCCGAGGTGGGACACCGACGAGCTCGGTGAATCGTGTGCTGAAAGTGCCGAGCGACGAGCATCCCACTTCGAAGCAGACCTCCGTCACCGTCAGGTCGCCGCGGCGCAGCAGAGCCATGGCCCGCTCGATCCGACGAGTCATCAGATAGGAGTACGGCGACTCCCCATAGGTCTCGCGGAACGTCCGGCTCAGATGCCCGGCGGACATGTGCACACCCCGTGCGAGCGATTCGACATCCAGAGGTCGCGCATACTCGCGGTCGATGCGATCCCGCACTCCGCGCATGACGACCAACTCGCGCAGGCGGGCATCGGGGTCTGAGTTCACCTGTAGATAGTGCCATGTCCCGGCGGGTCGCAGCATGTCCCTGCGAGTCGTCGGCGCGGGGTAGCCTCCCGCTGCTGCCGACATGGCGCTACTCTGTCAGCATCCCTCACAGGGATTTCTCAGAAAGGTTCCCCACCCATGTCTGATTCGATCGCCTCAGAAGCGAAGTCACTGTTCAAGTCCATCCGCATCACGCTCGCCGTGTCCGGCGTCATCGCGCTCATCGCCGGCATCGTGCTGCTCGTCTGGCCCGGGAAATCCGCCGTCATCGTGACCGGGATCGTCGCCACCTATCTCGTCATCGCCGGTCTCGTCTACATCGGGCTCGGGATCTTCTCGCACAAGAAGGGCGGCTGGGCACGTGTCGGTCACATCGTGCTCGGCCTGCTGTACATCGTCGCGGGCGTCATCGCGTTCGCCAACCTCGGCGCCGCGGCCGCGACTCTCGCGCTCGTCGTGGTGATCTTCATCGGCATCAGCTGGATCGTCGACGGCGTCGTCTCACTCACCCTGCTCGGCCAGGACGGCTCGCGCGTGTGGACGCTGCTGTATGCGCTGCTGAGTATCATCGCGGGTATCGTCGTTCTCTTCTCGCCCCTGTACGCAGCGGCCGTGCTGTGGCTCGTGTTCGGCTTCTCGCTCGTCGCGCTGGGCATCGTGCAGATCGTCCGTGCGATCACGTTGGGCAAGGATTCGAAGCGATTCGTCTCCGGCGTGCAGTCGGGTACCGCCGTCTGACCTCCGGATGCACGAAGGCTCCCCGTCCGAACAGACGGGGAGCCTTCGTGCATCCGGCTCATTCAGCCGTGAAACCGCTCACGTCGCCCACCAGACGGGTGTTGTCGGCCGGCACCGGATCGACGGCGGCGCGAGCAACCTCCGCCGCGAACTCCGAGACGTTGTAGAGCTTGCCCGCGGACTCACGCCGCTCGGCGATCGCGCCCGGGTTGGCGCGCTCGAGCAAGGTCGCGGTGATCGTTCCCTCGATCATGTCGCCGGAGACGACCGTGAAGCCGATCCCCTGCTGGGCGAGAGCAGGAATGCGCTCGCGCAGCGCGTCTTCGCCGGCGCGCTTCGAGAGTGCGACGGGCTCGTACTCCGGCATCGTCGGGGTCGTGCGGATGAAGTGCGCCTGGTGACTGGTGACGAAGACGACACGCGCTCCGTCGGACAGCAGCGGGGTCGCCGCCTCGAGCACGTTCACCTGAGCATCACGGTTCAGCGTCAGCGCGTAGTCCTCCGCCATACCGGATTCCATGCCACCGGAGGCGTTGAGCACGAGAACGTCGAGGCGTCCGAACTCCGACTTCACGGCGCCGAACATCTCGGCGACGGATGCGGGGTCGGTGAGGTCCGCGGCGACGACGAGCACCCGGCGGCCCAGCTCGCGCAGCTGCGTGGCGAGCTTCTCGGCACGGGGAGCCTTGTTGCGGTAGTTGATGACGACGTCGGCGCCTGCCTCTGCCAAGTACGTCACCGTGTCGGCGCCGATGCCTCGAGACGATCCGGTGACAAGAGCGACCTTGCCGTCGAGGGAACCTGCGGGAAGAACGTCGGTCACGGTGACTCCTCAAGTGCGTGAAATGCCGCGATCGCACGGCGCTTCCACACTACCAAGCGGTCGATGCGTACCCGGGATGAGCGATCGGCTGCGTGATAGGTTGACCGCAAAGGAGGCCGCATGGACACTTTCGCGACGTTCATCGAGTTCATCGACCAATGGGCATGGGTCGGGTGGCTGGTCCTGATCGCACTCTTCCTCGTGATCGAGATGCTGACTCTGGACTTCACCTTCCTGATGCTCAGCTTCGGCAGCGCAGTCGGACTCGTGACGGACTTCATCGGCATCCCCGTGTGGGTCCAGGTCCTCATCGCCGCGGCCGCCGCCGCGCTCTTCATCCTCTTCCTCCGGCCCCCTCTCATCAGGCGCCTCCATCGTGGAGAAGACCCGACGAAGTCCAATGTCGAAGCCCTCGTCGGGCTCCGCGGCACGGCGCTGCAAGACATCACGCAGATCTCCGGGCAGGTGAAGCTGAGCAACGGCGACACCTGGACGGCTCGCATCGCCGGCCCCATGCCGATCCCACAGGGCTCACCGATCGCCGTCGTCGCGATCAGCGGAGCCACCGCCACAGTCCGCCCCGTCAACGACTAGGAGCAACCCATGGACGACACTTCGTTCATTCCCGCAGCCATCGGCTGGATCCTCGTCATCGCGATCATCATCTTCGTGGTGGTCACGCTGGCGCGCTCGATCCGGATCATCCCTCAGGCCACGGCCGGTGTCGTCGAGCGTCTCGGCCGGTACCACAAGACGCTGACGCCCGGACTCAACATCCTGGTGCCCTTCATCGACAGGTTGCGCCCGCTGATCGACATGCGTGAACAGGTCGTGTCGTTCCCTCCCCAGCCCGTGATCACGGAGGACAACCTCGTCGTCTCCATCGACACGGTGGTCTACTTCCAGGTGACGGACGCGCGCGCGGCGACCTATGAGATCGCGAACTACCTCGGCGCGGTCGAGCAGCTCACCACGACGACACTGAGGAACGTCGTCGGTGGCCTCAACCTCGAGGAAGCCCTCACCAGCCGCGACAACATCAACGGGCAGCTTCGCGTGGTGCTCGACGAGGCGACGGGCAAGTGGGGCATTCGCGTGGGCCGCGTCGAGCTCAAGGCGATCGATCCGCCCGTCTCGATCCAGGACTCGATGGAGAAGCAGATGCGAGCGGAGCGGGACCGGCGCGCCGCGATCCTCACCGCCGAGGGATCGAAGCAGTCGCAGATCCTCGAGGCCGAGGGGCGCAGGCAGGCGGAGATCCTGCGTGCGGAAGGCGACAAGCAGGCGGCAGTGCTTCGCGCGCAGGGCGAAGCCGAGGCCATCCAGAACGTCTTCACCGCGATCCATCAGGGCCAGCCCGACGACAAGCTCCTCGCCTACCAGTACCTGCAGATGCTCCCGAAGATCAGCGAGAGCTCGTCGAGCAAGCTCTGGATCATCCCGAGCGAGCTCACCGAAGCGCTGAAGGGAATCGGATCGGCGTTCACGCCCAAGCCCGGTCAGCCTCCCACGGGCATTCCGGGCGCGTGACGCACCCGTACTTCGAGAAGACGGCGCGCCCGAGAGTCTTCGCCCACCGTGGGCTCATCACCGCGGCGGGCGAGGAATCCGGAGTGTGGGAGAACTCGGCAGCGGCCTTCGCCGCCGCCCACGCGGCCGGCGCTGAGTACATCGAGACGGATTGTCGCGCGACGGCAGACGGCGATGTCGTACTCTTCCATGACGCGACGCTGAGTCGACTCTACGGCGATGAACGACCCATCGACCAGGTGTCGACCCGTGAGCTCGCAGCGATCCTCGCAGACCACGGCGGACTTCTCAGCGTCGCCGACGCGATCGACGCATTCCCGCGGACACGGTTCAACATCGATGTGAAGTCTGCGGATGCCGCCGTCCCGCTCGGTCCGATCCTCGCCGATCACACTCATCGGGTGCTGGTGACGAGCTTCACCGACGCCCATCGCCGAGCGACGGTCGCGGCGACCCTCCGGGCGGGCGCCGACATCCCTCCCGCGACGTCCGGCGGCAGCCGCACCATCGCGGCCCTCCGCGCGCTGTCTTCCGCGCGTCTGCCGACCGCTCGGACACTGCGCGGCATCGACGCGCTGCAGATTCCCGAACGACACGGCCGTGTGCGGGTGTTGACCCGCGCCCTCGTGGACGCGGCACATCGTCACGGCACCGAAGTCCACGTGTGGACCGTGAACGAGGTCGATGAGATGCGCCGACTGGTCGCACTCGGTGTGGACGGCGTGGTCACAGACCGCGCGGACCTCGCTCTCGACGCCCTGCAGGATTGACGCACGGCGCGCCGTACATACGCTCCCGCGCTGGGATTCCGCTGTGAATAGCGCGCAGAACTCCGCCGTGTGGATGAAGCGCACAGGCTGGAGCGTTATACCTGACAGCGACGAGAGGACCACACAATGGCAGATCGCAGCCTGCGCGGCATCCGACTCGGCGCCCAGAGCCTACAGAGCGAAGAGGGCGTCGTTTTCATGGAGCGCCGTGAAACCACCTACACCTGTGACACCTGCGGCCACGTCACGAACCTGATGTTCGCGGCTGACGCGGAGCCGCCGCAGACCTGGGAGTGCCGTGCCTGCGGCGCAGACGCTCGACTGAACGTCGACGGACAGGCCGTGACGCTCGATGCGAGTGACGAGAAGGCAGCACGTACCCATTGGGACATGCTCATGGAACGTCGTACCCGCGCTGAGCTCGAGGAGCTCCTCGAAGAGCGACTCGCCTTCATCCGCGCCCGCCGCGGAGCCGGCGAAGACCCGACCCGCGAGAAGATCGGCGCCTGACTACCGGAGCCGACGGGCGCGCCACCACCCGAACACGAGCGCGCCGAGTCCGCCCCAGAGCAGCACCTGTTGCACCCACGACCCCAGCACGACACCCGCGGTGAGGCCGGTGCGCAGCTCGACATCCTCGAGCAGCGCGCCGGCCTCTCCTGCGTCGAGGCTCGAGACGGTCGAGCCGTCCGACCGGATGATCTGGCTGGTGCCGACGGTCGAGACGTTCACGACGCTGCGCCCGGTCTCGATGGCACGCATGCGCGCGAACGCGAGCTGCTGCACATTCTCATCGGTCCCGCGGAAGTCCGCGTTGTTCGTCTGGAAGACCAGCACCTGCGCTCCGTCCTGGATCCCCGCACGGACGACATCGTCATAGATCACGTCGAAGCAGATCGCCAGCCCCACAGTCACGCCGTCGACATCCATGACCGGGGCATTCGTGCCCGGCGTGTAGTCGCGTTGCAGCAGCCCGATGAGGTCGGGCGCCAGCGCGTTGAAGAATGCCCGGTCGGGCACGTACTCGCCGAACGGCACAGGATGCCGCTTGTCGTGGATCTGGTCAGCGGTACCCTGCTCGGTCCACAGCATCGAGGTGTTGTAGAACTGCCCGTTCCGTTCGGTCGCCGCATTCGCGAGCAGCGGTGCGCCGATGCGCGACGAGACGAGTGTCATGCGGCGCGCAAGGGCCTCCGACTGGAAGGGGTCATAGTCGAGCGACCCTTCGGGCCAGACCAGCAGATCGATGTCCTCACCCACCAGAGGCGCCGTCGCGGCGGTCTGCGCCTGCACCACCGAATAGGGTTCGCGTTCGTCGAAATACCCCGTGGGCCCGTTCCCCTGTACTGCGGCGATGCGCATCGTCCCGTCGGGAGTCGTCGGGAACAGCGGTGTGAGCAGGAGCACGACGGCCACGAGCGCCGGTGCGACGAATGCGACCGGGCGTCTCCATGAACCCGTCCGGAGGATCTCAATGAGCAGGGCGACGAAGAAGACCATCAGGAAGCTGAGTCCCGCAACTCCGATCCACGATGTCACATGTGCCAACGGGCTCTGCGCCTGACTCATGCCGAGCCGCGCCCACGGGAAGCCACCGTACGGCCACGCACCCACGAAGGTCTCACGCGCGACCCACAGCGCCGCCACCACCGCTGGGAGCACCAGGAGGCGCCCCCAGCGGCCCGGTACGGCCGCGGGGAGCCACCGGTAAGCAAGCGCGATCGGGATCAGCGCCACGGCAGTCAGGACCCCCTCCAGGACGCTCAGCGCCGCCCAGGGAACCGGTCCGAGGTATCTCGATGTCCACGAGACCAGGAGGCCGAAGAACAGTACCCCGTAGACCGCACCGACCAGCAGCGCTCCCCCGGCCCGCCGCCCGATCAGGCTGACGAGCAGCGCCGCGGTGGCGGGAAAGGCGAGGGCCCAGACCGCAGCCTCAGGGTACGAGACATCCATGAGTAGCGCGGACAGCGCCGCGGTGAGCACGGCCGCCCAGAGAGGAAGAAGCGGGCGCTGGCGCGCTCGGGAATCAGCCATCGGTCCTGTTTCTCACATGGACGAGTACGCCACGATGCCGCGACGCACTCCGTCGAGCGCTGCCCGTGCGTTTCGCGCGAGCGCTGCATCCTCAGCGACGATCGAGAGCTGATCCAGAAGGTCGATCGTCTGCTTGGTCCATCGCACGAAGTCTCCGGCGGCCATGTCGGCGTCAATCAGAACCCGGTCGAGCGACGCTCCACGAGCCCAGGAATGCATCGCTCCGGCAAGTCCCGCCGCCAGCGGTTCCGACCCCGGGAGATGGTGGTCTTTCTCGAGATCATCCAGCTCGGCCCAGAGCGTGGTCGTCTTCTCGTAGGCGGTGCGGAAGGCTCCGCGCGGCAGGCCTCGCTCCCCCGAATTCGCCTCGTCGCGTCGCGGCTCATACACGAGACAGCACGCCATCGCCGCAAGCGATGGCGCGTCCAGGCCTTTCCAGAGCCCTTGCCGGAGCGACTCCGCGACAAGAAGGTCTCGCTCGCCGTAGATCCTGCGCATCGTGCGCCCGGCAGGGGTGAGCGACATCTCGGTGCCGTCGCGCTCAAGATAATCGAGTGTCTCGAGTACTTCGACCACCCGGTCGAACACCCGAGCGACTGTACCCGTCCGGTTCTCGATTTGTCGACGGATCCGGTCCGTCTGACGCTTCAGCTTCCAGTACCGTTCTGCCCATCGTGCATGCGCTTCGCGGTCGGGACAGCGGTGGCAGCCATGACGCTGCATCCTGGTCCGAAGGGTCTGCACCTGCTTCATCCGCTTGTCACGCGCTGCACGCGGTGCATTCGAGTCCTGGCGGTTCTTCTTCTCGAGATCGCTCAGCTCACGCCGAATCGTGGCGTACTCCATGAAGTCGCCGTGATCGCAGACCATCGATGCCTGATACCCCTCGAGCGAGGCCTCTGCTTCACGGACCTGACGCGCCAGGCCGACCACGGAACGGTCTGCCTGGAACTGGGCGAACGACGACTCGAGCACTTCTCGCGCCCGGGGCTTGCCGAACAGATCGATCAGATTCACCGCCATGTTGTACGTCGGCCGGAAGCTGGAGTTGAGCGGATACGTCCGCCGCGATGCGAGGGCGGCGACCGACTGCGGGTCCATCCCCTCGGTCCACTGCACCACGGCGTGGCCCTCGACATCGATGCCTCGGCGACCCGCACGGCCGGTGAGCTGGGTGTATTCGCCGGAGGTGATCGCGACCCTCGCCTCGCCGTTGAACTTCTCCATCTTCTCGAGGACCACTGTGCGCGCCGGCATGTTGATCCCGAGAGCCAGCGTCTCGGTCGCGAACACGACCTTGACCAGCTTGCGTCGATAGAGCTCTTCCACGACCTCCTTGAACGCCGGCAGCAGCCCGGCGTGGTGCGCGGCGACGCCGCGCTCGAGATTGTCGAGCCACTCCCAGTAGCCGAGAACGCCGAGATCCTCGTCCTGCAGCGTCCGGGTGTGCTCCTCGACGAAGGCCCGGATCTCCTCCCGCTCCTCGCTCGACGTGAGCCGGAGGCCTGATCGGCGAACCTGCTGCACGGCAGCGTCGCACCCGACACGACTGAAGATGAAGAAGATCGCCGGCAGCAGGTTCGCCCGCTCGAGCAGTTGGATCACATCAGGACGATCGAGTCGCTCGATGCGGCGCACGTTCGATGACCGCACCGGACGCCGTCCGCCCCGAGGGGGTCTCTGGGCCTGCCTGCCGGCATGCCGATTGCTGCGGTACGCCTGCGCCTCGCGATTGCTGTCGTAGGAGGAGCCGGTGAAGGAGCGGATGCGCATGAGCTCCTGGTTCACCTTCGCCGTCGCGAGCCCCGCACGGTCGTCGAACAGAGGGAGCAGGTCATCGCGCACGAGAACATGCTGCTCGAGCGGTACCGGGCGGATCTCCGAGACGATGACCTCGGTATCGCCACGCACCGTGTCGAGCCAGTCGCCGAACTCCTCCGCGTTCGAGACGGTCGCACTCAACGACACGAGCCGCACATGCTGCGGCAGGTGGATGATGACTTCTTCCCACACCGCGCCTCGGAAGCGGTCGGCGAGGTAGTGGACCTCGTCCATGACGACGAAGCGGAGATCTTTCAGAGCCGCGGAATCGGCGTAGATCATATTGCGCAGAACCTCGGTCGTCATGACGACGATCCGGGCGTTGCCGTTGATGTTCGTGTCGCCCGTGAGGAGACCGACCTGATCGGCGCCGTAGACCTCCACCAGCTCGCGGAACTTCTGGTTGGAGAGAGCCTTCATCGGCGTGGTGTAGAACGCCTTGTCACGCGGAGTCTGCATCGCCAGATGAATCGCGAACTCGCCCACGATGGTCTTGCCCGCTCCGGTGGGCGCCGCCACAAGAACGCTCTGACCGTCTTCGAGGGCGTGGCATCCCTCCACCTGGAACGGGTCGAGTTCGAAGCGCTGCCTCGCCGAGAAGGACACGGTCTCGGGATGACCGGCCGCCTGACGCGCGGCCGCGTACCTCTCTGATGGGGAAGTCATGCGTCGCTGGGGACGACACCCGCGGCAGCGTCCATCTTGCGTTTGCGACGGTCGAAGAGCATCGAGACGAGAGTGGCCGCGAAATACAGGACGATCATCGCCCCCATCAGAAGCAGCATCGAGAAGACGTCGGCGGGTGGGGTGGTGATGGCGGCGAAGAGCGTGCACACCAGGATCGCGACCCGCCAGCCCTTGAGGATCTCCTTGCCGGAGACGACGCCCGCGAGGTTCAGTGCGACGAGGAACACCGGGAGCACGAAGGCGATACCCACGACGATGAGGAACTTGAAGACGAAGTCGTAGTACGCCGAGTAGTCGAAGAACTGCGCCATGCCCTGCGGCACGAAGCCCGCCATGATCTCGATCACGTGTGGAAGCACGAAGAACGCAACGGTGCACCCCCCGAAGAACAGCGGGATCGCGGCTCCGAGGAAGCCCCACGTGTACTGGGTCTCTTTCTTGGTGAGACCGGGCATGATGAACGCCCACACCTGCCAGAGCCACACCGGAGCCGAGATGAGCAGCCCGATGGCGAACGCGATCCGCATGCGCAGGTCGAACCCGCTCGTCACCGTGGTGAAGTTGAGGCCGACGTACTCTTTACCCTGCTGCTCCGCGATCGTGCGGATGGGGATCGAGAGCAGCTCGATGATCGGTTCCGTGACGATGAACGCGATGACCATCCCCACGACCAGGGCCGCCGCCGCGATCACGAGTCGCTTGCGGAGTTCGATCAGATGCGAGCCGAGCGACATCCGCTTGTCGCGGCCCGGCGCCTGTGGATCGGCGGATTCCAGAGCCGACACGGACTAAGCGGATCGAGGAGGCTGACCCGGATCGGAGTCGCGAGCGGTCACCGTCGGCTCCGGAGCGACCGACTGCTGCGTAGATGCAGAGTCCTTGTTCGCCTCGTCCGATGCGTCGTCGTTCTTCATAGCCTTCATCTCGCCCTTGAAGACCCGGGCGGACTGACCGAGGCTCTTCGCCAGCGCCGGCAGCTTCGCCGCGCCGAAAAGCAGCAGGATGACGGCGAGGATGATCAGCAGATGTGGCCAACCGAAAGCGCCCATGATTCTCCTTCGTCGTTTTCTAGAGTCTAACCGGCGTCGCCCTTGTCCGGGTCACGATAGAGGGCGAGTCCCGCTGCTGCCCACTCGCGAGCGGCGCTGCGGGCGACGACGGGTTCGATCACTTCGAGGGCGCAACCGAAACGACCTGCGAAACGCTTGATGCCTCGAGGATCCGCCAGCCGCAGTCTCGCGGTCACGACGCCGCTCTCGACCTCGACGTTGTCGGCGGTGAGAAAGTCGCCCAGGAGCGGTGCGACCCTTTCTGGAAGTCGGACGCGCACCTCACCCTCATCGTCCACCGAGGAGAAGGCTTCGGGCACCTGATCCCCGGCGTGAGTGATCGGGATCTCGGTCAGTCGCGCATCGCTCACACGGTCGAGATGGAACGTGCGCATCGCCTCGCGCATGTGGCACCAGCCCTGCAGATACCACTGGGCATTCGTGATGAGGATCTGCACCGGGTCGACCGTGCGCGTCATCGGCTGGGCGTCCGGCGCCTGATAGGTGAACGAGACCGCGACGCCCTCCTGCACGGCGCGCGACACGACCTGCCTGACCTCGTCGACCGCGCTCGGCGCCACCACGACCTCGGCCGGAGCATCCGCCGCGCCGCGGGAGAGCTTGGAGATCAGACCGCTCACGAGGCCCGCGTCCGACACTGCGGGTAGCGCCGCGACCATCTGCAGTCCCGCGAGAAGAGCGGCCGCCTCGCGAGCGGTGAAGCGCGGGACTCTGCGCAGCGCGACATCGTTCGTGATCTCGATGATGTCCTGCTGGTCGAGAAGATCCCAGTTGATGTCGAAGAGCTCCTGCGGCTGCTGCCAGAAGCCGGCATCACCGGGCAGGCCGATGACGGTGAGCTTCTCGACCATCTGACGCATCTCGTTCGGTGTCACCCCGAACTCCTCGGCCGCCTCGGCGAGCGATACCTGTCCGAGCTCCAGCAGATAGGGCACGAGCGTCAGGTACACCCGCACACGATCCGACGCCAGGAGCGGCTTCGACTTCGCGCTCATCGGCCCTCCTCCTGATCCGAGTTCGCCGCGACCACGGCGGTGAGTCGAGCGATCACGGCATCGCGTAGGGCAGCCGGCTCGACGACGCGGACCTCGGGGCCGTATGAGGCCAACTCGTCCGCGAGGATGTGCAGGTCGACGAACGGCACATGGATCCCTTGTGCTGCGGGCGTGGCTCGTCGTCCGAGCCTCAACGCGGCCTCCGTGCCAGGCGTGACCTCGATGAGCGCTGCGTTCTGGGCCGCCACGCGCTCCAGCCCGGACAGCGCTCGCTCCCCCGCCCCGTCTCGCAGGTGCGGATCGAATGCGGTCGAGGTGATGCGCACGTCTCCGACGATGCGGCTCAGCAGGAACATCCTGTCGGCGTCGATGTCGACGTCGACGCCGTACACGTGCCAGCGGGCTTCGTAGTCCACGAGTGCCAGCGGCCGGACGGTGCGCCGCCGCGGCGATTCCTCGCCGGGCTTCAGGTAGTCGAATCCGACCACCCGGCACTTCTCGATCGCGTCCTGGAGGGGTGGGAAGGCGACATCGCGTGCGGTGATCCGCGGGGCGAATCCGATGATGGGTTCGTCGCCGTCGATGCCGAGAGCGCGGATCTTTCGGACCCCTGCTTTCGCATCGACCGACGCCGATTCCGTGCTCCACACGCTGCCGGCCAGCTGCAGGACCGCGAGCTCGGCGGCGGTGAACTCGATGTCGCCGGGAAGATCGTATTCCGCCTGGGGAATACGATACCGAGCCTCGCGGAGATCGTTCGGGTCTGCGGGATCGCCGATCGTCTCGACCGGCACTCCGAGAGTGCGGAGCTCGTCCTTGTCGCGCTCGAACATCTTCTCCAGAGCATCCGACCGCGCCCCGGCATCCGCGCGCTGACGGTACCCCGAGACGTTGTCGAGGATCTGCTGCTTGGTCAACCCGATCTCCGTGGCCATCAGCGCCACGACGAGATTCGTCAGGCGCTCCTCCGCGGGAATACGGGCCGCCATCACTGCTCCGGAACGGGAACGATCCCCAGGATGTCGACGACGATCGCCGTCGCAGACGCGCCCTCGGCCCCGGGCGCGACGACGAGAAGCTGCGAGCCGACAGTCGCACCGACCAGCTCCTTCGCCGCCAGACCGATGTTCGGCTCCGCGCCCCACGTGCTCGTTGCGACGGTCTTGTCGTCCCAGCCGACAGCCATGATGTTCGTGACGACGACCGACTCCTTCTCGACCTCGGCGCCGTCACCCTTGATCAGAGTCTGCGTCACGGTGTCCTTCGGAGCAGCGCTGTCGGGGATGATGATCCCGGGCGTGCCGTCAGGTGCGCGCACCACCGTGGGCAGGCCGCGCGCGTCGTTGAACTGCGACGCGCCTTCTGCCTTCGCCAGATGCACTTCGAGCACGTCGACGACTGCGACGACGTTCTCGCCGTCCTCGAGTCCGAACGCCTGCACGTTGCTGTCGCCGAAGTCCTCGGGTGTGAGAATCGCGACCGTCCTCGTGCCGCCGGTCGCGCACTCGAGCACCGACTCGAGTCCCGGAGAACGCTGCGCCCAGTAGGCGATGTTGTGCACACGACTCAGATCGCCGTTGTACTCCGATTCGAAGAGCTTGTCGCCGCTCTCTCCGCCGTAGAACGAGATGTCGATCACCATCGGCTGCACATCCGACGTGAGCGTCTCACCGTCGCCGACGGTCACATCCGAGAACTCCGTGGTGTCCGACTTGACGGGACTGAACACGGTCACCTCGGGCTTCTCACCGAGCTCTCCATCGACGGTCACCGAGTCAGCGACGGCCGAAGAGCCGGCGCGATCGCAAGCCGCTCCGGCGTACGAAGGCGCGGCTGAGCACCCTGTCAGAGCGAGGGCGGCGAGGCTGAGAGTGGCCAGAACGGCGGACGTTTTACGCACGCGCTCCAGTCTATTCCGTCGCAGCGTCGGATTCGCGCGATGCTGCAGCGATGCGCGCCCCTTCAGCGGCCTTCGTGGCCTCTCGGGCACGCTTGCGCAGGTTCTTGTCGTTGATCACCCGATCGCCGACGGCCCCCGGCGTCCAGAGCTCGACGTCGTCTTCTCCGTAGCTGCTCTTCGAAGCCCTGCGCTTGACCGACGGCGCGACAGCCCCCGGGGCGAGGCGTCGCGCGGTGAGCAGGAACCCCGTATGTGCGACCATGCGGTGATCCGGCCGTACCGCGAGGCCCTCGACGTGCCAGCCGCGAACCATCGTCTCCGACGCGTCGGGGTCGGTGAACAGTCCGGTACCGCGAATGTACTCGGCCACGCGCGACAGCTGTGTCGCCGTCGCGATGTAGCAGAGCACCACTCCTCCGGGCGTGAGCGCTTCAGCCACGACGTCGATGCACTCCCAGGGAGCGAGCATGTCGAGCACGACCCGGTCGACGGTCCCCGGCGAGAACTCGGAAGGCAGCGCGTCGACGAGATCACCGACCACCACATCCCAGGTGTCGGGGGTCTCACCGAAGAACGTCTCGACGTTGCCCCGAGCGACCTGCGCGAAATCGTCCCTGCGTTCGAAGGACACGAGGCGCCCGGCTGGACCGATCGCTCTCAGCAGCGAAAGCGAGAGCGCTCCCGAGCCGACGCCGGCCTCGACCACAACGGACCCGGGGAAGATGTCGGCCTGCATCACGATCTGCGCGGCGTCCTTCGGGTAGACGATGGCCGCGCCTCGAGGCATCGACATGGCGAAGTCGCGCAGCAACGGTCGGAGCGCGAGGTAGTCGTGACCCGAGCTGCTCGACACGACAGAGCCGTCGGGCAGCCCGATGAGGTCACGGTGACGAAGCACGCCCTGGTGCGTGTGAAGCTCTCCGTCCTCGCGGAGCGTGACGGTGTGCAGCCGCCCCTTCGGACCGGTCAGCTGAACCCGATCCCCGGCGCGGAACGGACCGCTCGGCCGCGCCGCACCGGTTGTGGTCGGTGCGGTCGTGTGCGTCGGCGCAGTCGCGTCGGTCATCGGGTGGCTCCCGTCATCGAGGTCTGGCGGTCGAAGAGGTCGACCAGGTCGGCCGCAGTGCGGCCCTGAAGCGTCGGCCACAGCTCGTGGGCGCCGACGTGATCGAGGTCGACGATGTGCGGCACGCCGAGCGCGACGGCGCCTGAGGCGATGCCGGCGCGAAGTCCCGTCGGGGAGTCCTCGATCACGACGGCATCCGCGATGTCGATGTCGAGGAGCGACGCCGCATGTAGGTAGGGCTCCGGGTGCGGCTTCGGATTCGAGACGTCATCGCCTGCGACGACGATGTCGAAGGCGTCGAAGTCGATCAGCTCGACGACGCCGAGCGCCATCCGCCGAAGCGACATGGTCACCAGACCCGTCGGGATTCCGGCAGCACGGAGGTCCTGCAGAAGCTCGCGCGCCCCCGGCCTGAAGGGCACGCCCTTCGTCCGCAGCGCCTGCTGCACGCCATCGGTCAGGAGGGAGATGATCGCCTCGGCCTCCATGTCGACCCCCGCGCGCTGCAGGATGGTCGCGCTGTCGAGCAGACCGTTGCCGACGAGTTGCAGGGCATCGTCGTGCGTCCATGTTCCGCCGAAGGATTCGACGAGCGCGGTCTCTGCCGCCATCCAGTACGGCTCGGTGTCGACGAGTGTTCCGTCCATGTCCCAGAGGATCGCGCGGGGCTGTCTGCTCACCGGATCATGTTACCCGTGGCTGCGCCCGGTCCTCGTCCGAGCGGGCTAGCCTGGAGGGATAGGCACCGGCGAACACGAAGGGAGACCACGATGGATGTCCTCGGTTCACGAATCATCATCGCCGCCTTCGATGGCTGGAACGATGCCGGAGAAGCCGCGAGCGGTGCGATCTCCGCGCTGCGCGCGCAATCGGAGTACGACCTCGTGCACTCGATCGATCCGGAGCTGTACTTCGACTACCAGTACACCCGCCCGGCGACGAAGATGGATTCAGAAGGTCGTCGCCAGCTCACGTGGCCCGAAGCAGGACTCTGGCGCCCACGCGACCCGGGCCCGGGACCGGAGTTCTGGGTGCTGACCGGCGTGGAACCCGCTCGGACATGGCAGTCCTTCGCCGCCGAGTTCATCGACGTCGCGCTCAGAGACGATGTGACCGGACTCGTCACGCTGGGCGCCATGCTCTCGGACGTGCCGCATACCCGCCCGATCTCGATCTTCGCCTCCAGTCAGAACGAGCAGGTGCGCGAGGCTCACGGGCTCGAGCGCTCTCTGTATGAGGGCCCTGTCGGCATCCTCAGCGTCTTCGAGCACTTCGCCGAGAGCGCAGGAATCCCGACGGCGAGCCTCTGGGCGAGCGTTCCGCATTACGTGGCGTCCGCGACCCCCTCCCCCAAGGTCACTCTGGCGCTGCTCGACCGATTGGAAGAGCTCACCGGCGTCGAGTTCGCGCACAGCAGTCTGCGCACCGAGGCGGCCGCATGGGAGGCATCGATCGATGCCGCCGCGGCCGACGACGAGGACATGGCGGAGTACATCCGTCAGCTCGAGCAGACGCGCGACACCTGGGACTCCCCGGATGCCTCTGGCGACGCGATCGCACAGGCGTTCGAGCGCTACCTGCGTCGGCGCGGTGACGGTCCGAGCGACCACAAGCGCTGAACCTTGAGGCCATGACCTTCTCGGCGGCACGGTCTCGCGCCGCCGAGAAGCGTCGGGGTCAGGCTGCGATCACGCCCGTGCCGAGGAGCACGAGGAGCACGGAGCCGAGCAGGATGCGGTAGATCACGAAGGGCAGGAAGCTGCGCTTCGAGATGTAGCTCATGAAGAAGGCGATCACAGCGAGAGCCACGACGAACGCGACTCCCGTCGCTGCGAGAGTGTCTCCGAAGGAGAAGAACGATGGCTCGTTCCAGCTCTTGAACAGCTGGTAGAACCCGCTTCCGAACACGGCGGGAATCGCGAGCAGGAAGGCGTAGCGTGCTGCTGCAGCGCGCTCGTACCCCAGGAAGAGCCCCATGGTGATCGTTCCGCCGGAACGCGAGACGCCCGGGATCAGCGAGAGCGCCTGCGCGAATCCGTAGGCGACGCCATGCGGGTAGGTGAGTTGATCGAGCTTGCGGCGCTTCGCGCCGACGTGGTCCGCGACGCCGAGCAGGATTCCGAACACGATGAGCATGATCGCCACGATCCAGAGAGACCGGAAGACCGTCTCGATCTGGTCCTGGAACAGCAGTCCGAGGATGACGATCGGGATGCTGCCGATGATGATCATCCATCCCATCCGTGCGTCAGGATCGCTGCGTGGCACCTTTCCCGTCAATGACCGGAACCACTGCGCGACGATCCGGACGATGTCGCGCCAGAAGAAGACGACGACGGCCGCTTCGGTGCCGATCTGGGTGATGGCGGTGAACGCGGCCCCGGGATCCTCGCCCGAAGGGAGGAAGGTCCCCAGGATGCGCAGGTGGGCGCTGGAGGAGATCGGCAGGAACTCGGTGAGTCCCTGGACGATTCCGAGGATGAGCGCTTCGAACAGATGCATGGATAGGCCTTCTCGGTCGTGTGGCGGCGCAGACGTGGAGCCGGGCGCTCAGTACGTGCGCAGCAGATCGGCCAGCACCCGCTGACCGAAGACAAGCGATTCTACGGGTACCCGTTCGTCGACACCGTGGAACATGCCCGTGAAGTCGAGATCAGCAGGCAGGCGCAGCGGCGCGAAGCCGTACCCCGTGATGCCCAGGGCGGCCAGCGCCTTGTTGTCGGTGCCTGCCCCGAGCAGGTAGGGGATCACCGGAACACCGGGATCGTGCTGATGCAGGCTCGCGACCATCGCCTCGACCAGGTCGCCCTCGAAGGGTGTCTCCATTCCGATGTCCCGCACGACGGTCTCGATCTCGATCTCCTCGCCCACGATGGCCTGCAGCTCGGCCAGCACGTCGTCTTCGGTACCCGGGATGACCCGCACATCGATGAGCGCCTCGGCACGTTCGGGGATGACGTTGTGCTTGTACCCCGCAGTGAGTGCCGTCGGGTTCGTCGTGGTGCGGAACGACGAGCGCAGAAACGCCTCGGCGGGCCCGGCTGCAGCCGCCAGGGCGTCGGGGTCGTCGCTGGAGCGTCCCGAGAGATCGCTGAGTCCGCGGAGCAGGGCCTCGGTGGTCGTCGTGAGCTTCAGGGGCCATCGTGTCCGGCCGATGGCCGCCACCGCCTCGGCGAGCTTGGTGACGGCATTGTCGTCGTGCAGGCGACTGCCGTGCCCGGCGCGCCCCTTGGCTACGAGGCGGATCCAGATCAGGGCCTTCTCGCCGACCTGCAGCAGGTAGGCGCGTCGTCCGTCGACGCTGATCGAGTAGCCGCCGACCTCGCTGATCGCCTCGGTCGCACCCTCGAACCAGTGCGCGCGGTGCTGCACAGCGAGCGCTGACCCTTCCACTCCCCCGTTCTCCTCATCGGCGAAGAAGACGAGCACGAGATCGCGCGCGGGCTGCTCCCCGGCTCTCAGGATGTCTGCGACAGCGGTCAGGATCATCGCGTTCATGTTCTTCATGTCGACCGCGCCTCGACCCCAGAGCATCCCGTCTCGCACCTCGCCTGCGAACGGATCGACCGTCCAGTCCTCCGCGACCGCCGGCACCACGTCGAGGT
Source organism: Microbacterium sp. EB106-03-03-XG65 (assembly GCF_058791955.1). Lineage (NCBI taxonomy): Bacteria > Bacillati > Actinomycetota > Actinomycetes > Micrococcales > Microbacteriaceae > Microbacterium > Microbacterium sp. EB106-03-03-XG65. The sequence continues at coordinate 2,242,000 of NZ_JBYTEB010000001.1, read as the reverse complement.
GGCCATGCACGACGAGCGCAGACTTCTGCGGGTCTCGCCCGCGCACGCGGGCCATCACGGTCGTGCGGCGATCGATCGGCTCGTAGTACTCGACCTCGAGGCCCAGTTGCTGCAGGTATGCGCCGACGTATTCGGCCGCCTCCCGCTCTCCCCTGGCGTTGCCACCCCCGAAATTGGATGTGTCGAAACGGATCAGGTCCTGCGCGATGCGCACCACCTCGGGAAGCGACGGTTCGGTCATGCTTTCCAGGCTATCGAAGCGCGGAGGCGCGCCCGGGAATCGCGCTCGTTTTCGGAGTGCGGTGAAGCCCGTGCTAATGTAAATCTTCGTTCGGCAACGAACATCCAACACCTGCGCGGGTGGCGGAATGGTAGACGCGCTACGTTGAGGTCGTAGTGCCCGTAAGGGCGTGGGGGTTCAAGTCCCCCTCCGCGCACAGTCGAGAAGCTCCGGAACACCATGTTCCGGAGCTTCTTTCGTGTACGGCGAGTACGCCGCGCAGGCGGGGTGCGGCCTCAGACCGCCCCCACCCCGAACAGCAGGCCGAGCCCGTAGGTGATCGCGGCCGCGCCGAAGCCGATCGCCAACTGGCGCAGCGCCCGCCGAAGAGGCGGCCCGCCCGACAGAACGCCCACCATCGCTCCGGTCGAGAGCAGCGCGACGCCAACGAGCGCGAGTGCGACGATCACGGCTGCAGTGCCCTCGAGACCGAAAATCCAGGGAAGCACGGGGATGATCGCTCCGGAGGAGAAGAGAAGGAAGCTCGACAGGGCGGCGGTCCAGTCACTGCCGACGATCTCGTGGTCCGTGGCGGCGTGGATATGCACCGGACCGGTGGCCGTGCGCTCGACGCCGGCACGAGCGGCGGCGACGATGCGGCCTGCGCGTTCCAGCGCCTCATCGGGCGCGACACCGCGGGCACGGTAGACGAGCGCCAGTTCGTTCTCATCTATGTCGAGATCAGCTGCCGACGCGGCCGCATCCTCATTGGCCTCGGTCGCGGCCAGCAGCTCTCGCTGGGACCGGACGGAGACGAACTCGCCCGCTCCCATGGACAAAGCGCCCGCGAGGAGACCCGCGATGCCGCTGAACAGCACGAAACTCGAGCTGACCCCGGTGGCTCCGATGCCGAGCACGAGGGCGAGGTTGCTGACGAGGCCGTCGTTCGCGCCGAAGACTGCCGCTCGGAACGAGCCGGAGAGCCGACGACGGCCACGGGCGGCGAGACCGCGAACGACCTCGTAGTGCACCTTCTCGTCGGCCCTCATCGCGGGGGTGGCGTACTGCTCGGAGTCGTACGGTGAACGGGCCTCGGCGGTCTGAGCGAGAGCGAGCACGAAGATCGACCCGAACCGACCCGCCATCCAGCCGAGCAGACGCGATCGGAGTCCCGCGCGCGGCAGGCGGGCGGGTTCGGCCCCCAACAGGTCGAGCCAGTGCTGCTCGTGGCGACGCTCGGCATCCGCGAGGCTCAGCAGGATCTGTTGCTCCTCGCCGGTACGACGCTGCGCAAGCCTCTGGTACACCATGCCCTCGGCACGCTCCTCGACGAGGTAGCGTGCCCAGCGGCGGCGGTCTGCGGCGGTCGGCTCTGTGTGGGCAGCGGGGGCCGTCATTCGATCTCCTGTGTGATGGGGGCCCCACGCGGGACGCCATCACCACGCTAGCTGCGGGGTCCGCGCCGGATCGCACTGGAAGCGGTATTGCCAGGTTTTCGGGAATCCGAACGACGGGGCGCGATTCGCACCCCGAGTCGTCGTCAGGACCTCACGCGTTTGCGCAGGACCTCGATACGGGCCTGCAACTGCGTGACGGTTGCCTGTGCGACGGCCGGGCCGCCGCAGATACGGCGGAGCTCGGCATGCACCGCGCCGTGCGGTTCGCCCTTCTGCCGGGCATACAGGCCCACCAGGCTGTTGAGCAGTTGGCGCTGCTCCTTCAGCGTCCGGTGCAGCGGGGCGGGAAGAGTCGTCGTCTCGGTCGGAGACGCCGTGGCTTCTCGTGCTTCGCGAAGGCGCGACTGCCGGGACTGGCGCTGCATGAGCAGCTCATGCACGTGCTCGGGCTCGAGAAGCCCGGGGAACCCGATGAACTCCTCCTCCTCGGGCGTGCCTGGCTCTGCGAGCTGACCGAACTCCTGCCCCTCGAACACGACACGATCGAAGTGGGCGACCGACGACAGCGCCTGGTAGCTGAATTCCTGAGTCAGCGCATCGGATGCGTCGTCCTCGCGGTTGGCGCTGTCGAGCAGGGAGTCCTCGAGACCGTCGTCGTCCTTCGACTGCCGATCGAGGGCATGATCGCGCTGCTTGTCCATCTCGTTCGCGAGCCCCATGAGCACCGGCACCTGCGGGAGGAAGACGCTGGCCGCCTCTCCCCGCCGACGCGCGCGCACGAATCGCCCGATCGCCTGGGCGAAGAACAGCGGCGTCGACGACGACGTCGCGTACACGCCGACCGCGAGCCGGGGCACGTCAACGCCCTCCGACACCATCCTGACCGCCACCATCCAGCGGGCGTCTCCTGCACTGAACTTCTCGATGCGCTCAGACGCCGTGGCATCGTCGGACAGCACGATGGACGGCTGCTGACCCGTGATGCTGTGCAGGATCTTCGCGTAGGCCCGCGCGACCGTCTGGTCGGTCGCGAGCACGAGCCCGCCCGCGTCGGGAACGTGGTGCCGGATCTCGGTGAGACGCCGGTCGGCCGCCGAGAGCACCGCCGGCATCCACTCGCCCTCGGGGTCGAGCGCCGTGCGCCACGCCTGAGAGGTCACGTCTTTCGTGTTGTCCTGCCCGAGGTGGGTCTCCAGCTCATCGCCGGTACTCGTGCGCCACCGCATCTTGCCGGCGTACATGTGGAACAGCACGGGACGCACGACGCCATCGGCGAGAGCTCGACCGTATCCGTAGTTGTAGTCGGTCCTCGAGATGCGCGCACCGGACTCGTCGGGGTGATATTCGACGAACGGGATCGGCGCGGTGTCGCTGCGGAAGGGGGTTCCCGACAACAGCAGCCGACGCTTGGCCGGCCCGTAAGCGTCGCGGATCGCATCGCCCCAGCTGAGCGCATCGCCACCGTGATGGACCTCGTCGAGAATCACCAGCGTGCGCGCATCTTCTGTGAGATGCCGGTGCACGGATGACTTCGCGGCCACCTGCGCGTACGTCACGACGGCACCGTGGTAGTGCCGCGCCGGAGCCCAGTCGCTGTTGCGGAAACGGGGATCGAGACGGATGTGCACGCGCGCCGCGGCGTCGGCCCACTGGGTCTTCAGGTGCTCGGTCGGTGCGACCACGATGATCCGATTGACCTCGCCCATGCGCATCAGCTCGACGGCGAGGGTCAGGGCGAACGTCGTCTTGCCGGCGCCCGGAGTCGCGGCGACGAGGAAGTCCCGCTGATCGGCCTCGAAGTACTGCTCCAGAGCCTCTTGCTGCCAGGCGCGCAGCTTGTTCGCGGTTCCCCACGGGGCGCGCTGAGGAAAGGAAGGAGAAAGCATCGACTCCACGATAATCGCTGTCACCGACACCGAGCGCGACGACGACCGCAGACAGGGCGTCTCGCGTCGTCGTGGGGCGCACGAGTAGGCTCGACCGGTGCGCCGCGACCACCGATGCGCTGCGCTCGTTCGCGAAGGAGAGCTGGATGACCGACCAGGATTCGACTCGGACCCCGTATCTCGACAACGAGACTCCGCACCCGTGGCGTCGCTTCGTCGCGATCGGCGATTCGTTCACAGAAGGCATCGGAGACCCCGATCTCTCGCACCCCGGTCGCCACCGCGGCTGGGCGGATCGGGTGGCCGAAGTCCTGTCGCAGCAGGTCGACGACTTCGCCTACGCGAATCTCGCGGTGCGCGGCAAACTCATCGCCCAGATCGTGCACGACCAGGTCGAGCCGGCTGTCTCACTGCATCCGGATCTGATCTCGATCTGCGCCGGCGGCAACGACGTGATCCGGCCCGGCACCGATCCGGACGCGATCGCGGTCCAGCTCGAGGATGCCGTGGCGCGACTGTCATCCACCGGCGCGACGCTGCTCCTCTTCACGGGCGTCGATACCGCTTTCACGCCCGTGTTCCGCCCCTTCCGCGGCAAGGTGGCGATCTACAACGAGAACATCCGCGCGATCGCCGACCGTCACGACTGCATCGTGGCCGACCAGTGGGCGCTCAAGGTCGTGCAAGACATGCGCTTCTTCGACGATGACCGACTGCACTACAACGCGCTCGGTCATCACGAGGTCGCACGGATGGCTCTTCGTGCCCTCAACGTCCCGAACGAGCTGGAATCGATGCAGCCGGAACCGCTGCCCGTGCGCACCTGGAGAGAGGCCCGTTCCGGCGATCTCGGCTGGGCGCGGGAGCACCTCGTTCCGTGGGTCCTGCGGCGGCTGCGACACGAGTCATCGGGCGATCACATCCTCGCGAAACGCCCCGAGGCCGCGCCCGTCGTTCTTCCGGAGCGCGACTGACCGACGTTCAGCGTGTCAGCGCGGTCCGAGCGCCCAGAGCGCCACTGCCGCCGCGGAGGCGACGTTCAACGAATCGACGCCGCCGAACATGGGGATGGTGACGACCGTGTCCGCCTTCTCGAGCGCAGTGCGGGAGAGTCCGTCACCCTCGGTTCCCATCACGATCGCGACCCGCTCCGGACGATCCGCGGCGTACGCGTCGAGTGTCACGGCGTCGTCCCTGAGTGCCAGCGCGGCGATGTCGAACTGCGCCGCGTGGAGATCGGCGACGGCCGAATCCCAGTCGGGGATCCGGGTCCACGGCACCTGGAAGACGGTGCCCATGCTCACCCGCACGCTGCGGCGGTACAGCGGGTCGGCTCCCCCGGGCGACACGAGCACGGCGTCCGCGCCGAGACCGGCGGCGGCACGGAACGCTGCACCGACGTTCGTGTGATCGCCGACGTTCTCGAGCACGAGCACGAGTCGCGCCCCGTCGAGGACATCGCGCACCGTGCGCAGGCCGGGTCGATGCATCGACGCGATCGTCCCTCGATGCACCGCGAAGCCGGTGACCGCTTCTGCCACCTCGTCCGGCACCACGTACACCGGCACGTCGAACTCGCCGACGATCGCTCTGATGTCGTCCACCCGGCGTTCCTGCACGAGCACGGAGCGCGGGCGGTGCCCAGCGGCGACGGCACGCGCGATCACCTTCGTCGACTCCGCGATGTAGAGCCCGCCCGCGGGGTCCTTGACGGTCCGAAGCGCGGTGTCGGTGAGCCCGCGGTAGTCGTCGAGTCGTCGATCGTCCGGATTCGTCACGCGCAGCAGTTCCACGCGCCCCAGTCTGCCACCGGTCGATGCATCGGCTTCGCGGCCGGCCCGAAGCATACGCCGCACGGCACGGCCTAGACTCGAAGGAGGAGGTCACGTGAGCGCAACGAGTCCGGTCGAGTCGTCGGCCGCCGTCGCTCGCGCTGCAGAACTCCTGCGCGGCCGTCGCATCGCGCTCCTCACGGGAGCCGGCATCTCCACCGACTCCGGTATCCCCGCCTATCGCGGCGAAGGCGCACGGACGCGCGCCGATCCGATGACCATTCAGCGCTACCTCGGCGACGAGGCAGCCAGACGGCGATACTGGGTCGGGGGGCATCTCGGCTGGCGCGCATTCGCGCAGGCGGGCCCCAACCGCGGGCACGTCGCCCTCGCCGAGATGGAGTCATCGGGACGTGTGAGCGGCGTCATCACGCAGAACGTCGACGGTCTGCATCTGCGGGCCGGCAGCTCGCACGTCATCGAGGTGCACGGAACCATGAGGCGCGTGCTGTGCCTGCACTGCGGTCAGGTGTTCGATCGACGCGACATCGCTGTGCAGATCGAAGAGAAGAACCCCTGGATCAGCGTTCCCGAGAACGTGGCGTTGAACCCCGACGGAGACGTGCTGCCCGAGAACACCGAGGGCTTCATCGTTCCGACCTGCACGGTGTGCGGCGGCATGTTGAAGCCTGACGTCGTGTTCTTCGGAGAATATGTGCCGCAGGACCGCTTCCGCGCTGCCGAATCGCTGCTCCGTTCCAGCGACGCGCTCATCGTCGCGGGTACGTCGCTGGTGGTGAACTCGGGCGTGCGACTGGTCGAGCGTGCGCGACGCCGCAGCATCCCTCTCATTATCGTCAACCGGGAGCCGACGCGAGCGGACGTCTGGGCGGATGTCACCATCGCCGCCGGCACCAGCGACGTGCTCCCCGCCATCCAGGAGCTTCTCGAATGACTCTGCTCACCCTCGTCCGTCATGGCCAGACCGATTGGAACCTGGATCGCAGGATCCAGGGATCGACCGACATCCCCCTGAACGAGACCGGCCGGGCCGACGCCCGCACAGCGGCAGCGAATCTCGCGGGCACGACGCATCATGCGATTTACACCAGCCCGCTGCTCCGCGCGAGAGAGACGGCGGAGATCATCTCTGCCGAACTCGGCCTGGGCGCGCCCGTCCTGGTGCCCGGCATCCGCGAACGCGAGTTCGGCGCCGGCGAGGGGATGCGCGTGTCGGAGTACATGGAGACCTACGGCGGTTGGCATTCCGAGGTTCCGGGCGCGGAGACCCTCGCGGATGTCGCCGAGCGGGCACTTCAAGCCCTCGATGCGATCGCTCGGGATTCGCGTCGTCGGTCCACTCCCTTCGCGGAGTCCGTGGTCGTCGTCGCGCACGGCGGAGTGATCAGGTCACTCATCGACCATGTGTCGGGAGGAACGCTCCCCCGTCCCGGCGATCAGATCGTGAACGGCTCGGCGCACCGCTTCGAAGCATCTCCGGGTGTGCTCCGACTCCTCGACCAGTCCGTCTTGATCTGATCTCACCGCGCGCGAGCGAGCACGGAACGGGCGTGTCGGAGCACCGGCTCGTCGACCATGCGTCCCTCGAATCGGAAGACACCGCGCTCCGACTCCGCAGCAGCGAGAACCGATCGCGCCCAGTCGATCGCCGCGACGTCGGGCGCGTAGGCCGCGCGGATCGCCGCGACCTGGTCGGGGTGGATGCAGGCTGTCGCCGCAAAACCTGATGCCGCCGCGTCCTCTGCCTCGGCCTGGAGTCCCTCGAGGTCGCCGAGGGCGATGTGCACCGCATCGATCGCGGCCTTGCCCTGAGCGCCGGCCTCGAGAAGCACCCGAGACCTCGCGTATCGGGCGATGTCTCGATACGACCCGTCATCGCGTCGGCTGGAGGTGCCCCCGAGCGACGCGACGAGGTCTTCCGCACCCCACATCATGGCGATGACGCGCTCGTGCGCTGCGATCCGATCGGCGGCATGGATACCACGCGCCGTCTCACACAGCGCGATCAGCGCGAACCGCGCATCGAAGACGTCCAGACTCGACGCGTTCTCGGTCTTCGCGACCATCACGGTGCGGAAGTCGGTCTGGGACAGCGTGGCGAGATCCGACGCGAATTCCTCGGACCCCGGCGGGTTCACGCGCACGATCACTCGGTCGGGATCGAGGTCGGCGTCGATGATATTGCCACGGGCCGTCGCCTTCGCTGCCGGCGACACGGCATCCTCGAGATCGAGGATGACCGCATCAGCCTTTTCGAGAGCCTTGCTGAACCGCTCGGGCCGGTCTGCCGGGCAGAAGAGCAGCGCCGGGCCGAGGTCGAGACTCATTCCGTGTCCCCCGGTCGGCAGCGCACGAGCACGGTGCGCGTCGCGGTCGCGACGATCGCATCGTGCTGGTTGCGTCCGATGTGGCTGATCGTCACAACCCCCTGCCCCTGACGCGACACGGACAGTCGTTTCTCGACGACAGCACTCTCTGTGTACAGCGTGTCGCCGGCGAAGAGCGGACGCGGGAACGTGATCTCCGTGAGGCCCATCTGCGCGACGAGGGTGCCCTGAGTGAGTTGTGCGACCGACGATCCCACCATCGTCGAGAGCGTCCACATCGAGTTCATGAGCCTCGCGCCGAAGGGCTCCTGCGACGCAGCGAAGGCCTCATCGAGGTGCAGCGCCTGCGTGTTCATGGTGAGCGTCGTGAACAGCACATTGTCGGTCTCGGTCGCAGTGCGCCCCGGCCGGTGGAGGTACCGGGCGTCGGCGTCGAACTCCTCGAAGTAGAGGCCTCGCTGCACGATCTCTCTCGCGGTCATGCTGTCACGCTACCCCGTGAGTCCGAGCGAACGTGCGATGACGAGCAGCTGCACCTCGGTCGTGCCCTCGCCGATCTCGAGGATCTTCGAGTCACGGTAGTGACGAGCGACCGTGAACTCGTTCATGAAGCCGTTCCCTCCGAAGATCTGCGTCGCGTCCCTCGCGTTGTCCATCGCGGCCTCCCCGGCCACGAGCTTGGCGATGGCAGCCTGCTCGGCGAAGGCCGACCCCGCGTCGCGGAGCCGCGCCGCATGACGCCACGCGAGGCGGGCGGTGTGCACTCGAGCTCGCATGCGGGCGAGCGTGAACTGCGCGTTCTGCCTGGTGCTGAGCGCACTGCCGAAGATGGTGCGCGACTTCGCGTAGTCGATCGCCGCTTCCAGGCATCCCTCGGCCGCACCGGTGGAAAGGGCTGCGATCGCGATTCGGCCCTCGTCGAGGATGCTCAGGAAGTTGCGGAAGCCGCTCCCCCGCTCGCCGAGGAGGTTCCCCACCGGGACCCGCGCGCCGTCGAAGCTGAGCGGATGCGTGTCGGAGGCGTTCCATCCGACCTTGTCGTACGGGGGATCGACAGTGAATCCGGGCGTGCCGTTCGGCACGATGATCGTGGAGATCTCCTTACGCCCGTCGATGGAACCGGTGACCGCCGTCACCGTGACGAAGCGGGTGATCGGCGTTCCTGAGTTGGTGATGAACTGCTTCGATCCATCGATCACCCACTCGTCGCCATCGAGTCGAGCGGTCGTGCGCGTCGCGCCGGCATCGCTCCCCGCTTCAGGCTCGGTCAGGCCGAAGCCCGCGAGGGCTCGCCCGGCGAGCAGATCCGGCAGCAGGGCTCGCTTCTGCTCCTCCGTGCCGAAGCGGAACACCGGCATCGCACCGAGGCTGACCCCCGCCTCGAGCGTGATCGCCATCGACTGGTCGACCCGTCCGAGCGCCTCGATCGCGATCCCCAGCGCCATGTAGTCGCCGCCCTGACCGCCGTACTCCTCGGGGAACGGCAGACCGAAGAGACCCAGGTCCCCCATCTGCCGCACGACATCCATCGAGAGCGTATGAGTCCGGTCCGCCTCATACGCCTGAGGCGCGACCACGGTGTCTGCGAACTCGCGCACCATTCCTGCGAGCTCGCGCTCCTCATCCGTCAGCTCAAGACTCATCGTTCATCCTCCATCGTGACGCGAGCGACCACCTGATCCCGTCGCACCTGATCTCCGGCGGAGACCAGCACCCGCACAGTTCCGTCCTGGGGTGCCACGACGGGGTGCTCCATCTTCATCGCCTCGATCGAGACGAGGGGCATTCCGGTCGTGACATGGTCGCCATCCGCGACGTGCACGGCGACGACACCACCCGGCATCGGAGCGCGGGCCTCAGGAGCCGCCTCCGAGGCGCGTGCTTCGAGTCCGGCCAGACGACGACGCATCCGATCACGTCGGTCCAGTGGCTGAAGCCGCACCGTCCGCCCGCCCTCGGCGACCCACACGGCGCCATCATCGTCGACGGCGACCGCGGTGCTGCGCGACGATGATGCTCCCCTCGGCACGGCGAAGACGTCCTCGACATCGGTCAGGAAGACGATCTCTACGCGAGAGTGATCGGTCAGCCGCTGCCACACGTGCCCCGCGCGTCGTGCCGACCGCTCCTCCGGGCGCGACATGATGAGATGCTCGCGCGCCGCCGACAGCATCGCTTCGGACGGAGGCTCGACAGCCAGGGGCAGCAACGATTCGATGAGCCCCGTATCCAGGTCTCCGGCAGCGACCCGCGCATCGCTGCAGAGCTGCTTCAGGAACGCGATGTTCGTGTCGACGCCCAGCACCGTCGTCCGGCTGAGTGCCGCATCCAGCAGCCGAAGGGCGGAGGCGCGATCGTCTGCGTGGGCGATCACCTTCGCGATCAAAGGGTCGTAATATCCCGTGACCTCCGAACCCGTCTCGACAGCGGCATCCACTCGAACGCCGTCGGGCACGTCGAACAGCAGCACGCGACCCGTCGACGGGACGAATCCGCGGTGCGGGCACTCGGCGTACACACGCGCCTCCACGGCGTGGCCGCGCGTCTTGGGCGTGGGCGGCAGAGGGGCCCCTGCGGCCACGTCGATCTGGAGAGCGACCAGATCGATGCCGGTGACCTCCTCGGTGACGGGGTGCTCGACCTGAAGTCGCGTGTTCATCTCGATGAAGAAGACCTCGTCCTGCCTCTCCGCGTCGATCAGGAACTCGACGGTGCCCGCGCCGACATATGCCACGCTCCGCGCCGCCTGCACGGCGGCCTCGAACAGGCGCGCTCTCGTGGATTCGGGGATGCCCGCAGACGGCGCCTCTTCGACGACCTTCTGGTGACGGCGCTGGAGTGTGCATTCGCGCTCGCCGAGAACGATCACCTGTCCGTGGACGTCGCCGAACACCTGCACCTCGATGTGCCGCGGGCGACGTATGAGTCGTTCCAGGATCAGTGCGTCGTCTCCGAAGGCGGAGGCCGCGATGCGCCGCGCGGAGGCGAGCGCCGGGGCCAATCCGGAAGCGTCTTCGACCACCTCCATGCCTTTGCCGCCCCCTCCCGCGCTCGGCTTCACCAGCAGGGGGAATCCGACGCGTTCGGCCTCGTCACGGATCTCGGCGTCGGAGAGTCCACGCGCGTCGAAACCCGGCACGATGGGTACCCCGGATCGAGTCACGTGTTCACGTGCTCTGGCCTTGTCGCCCATGATCTGAAGCGCGTCGACCGACGGACCGATGAAGACGATGCCTCCCTCGGCGCACGCCTCGGCGAGCCCCACGCTCTCGGACAGGAAACCGTACCCCGGATGGATCGCCTGAGCGCCGCTCGCGCGGGCCGCGGCGATCACGGCATCGATGTCGAGGTAGGAATCCGCGGCGGGTGCCGGGCCGATCCGCACGGCGGCGTCCGCCTCGCGCACGTGCGGAGCAGCGGCGTCGGCATCGCTGTACACCGCCACACTGCGAATCCCCTTCTCCCGCAGCGTGCGGATGATGCGACGCGCGATCTCTCCTCTGTTCGCCACCAGAATCGTGTCGAAGCCCTTCACGGGCGCGGAGATCCGGCTGGTGCCTGGCTGAAGATCTGTCATGTGGTGCTCACATCCTGAACAAGCCGAAGCGGGAGTCGGGCAGCGGAGTCCGCGCGATCACATCGAGGGCGAGACCCAGGCGATCACGGGTGTCGAGCGGATCGATGATGCCGTCATCCCACAGCCGGGCGGTCGCATAGTAGGGCTCGCCCTGAGCGTCGTACTGCCTGCGGATCGGTGCCTCGAACTCGTTCCGCTGCTCGGCGTCCCACGCGTCACCGCGAGCAGACAGCTGATCCTCCTTCACGGTCGCGAGGACCGATGCCGCCTGCGCGCCGCCCATCACCGAGATCCGACTCGCCGGCCAGGTCCACAGGAATCGGGGCGAGTACGCGCGACCGCACATGGAGTAGTTGCCTGCACCGAACGAGCCGCCGATGATCACGGTGAGCTTCGGGACACGAGTGCTCGCCACGGCCGTCACCATCTTGGCCCCGTCCTTCGCGATCCCCCCTGCCTCCGCCTCTGTGCCGACCATGAAACCGCTGATGTTCTGCAGGAACACGAGGGGGATGCCGCGCTGGTCGCACAGCTCGATGAAGTGTGCGCCCTTGAGCGCGGACTCGCCGAACAGGACGCCGTTGTTGGCGACGATGCCGACGGGGTGCCCGTGAAGGCGTCCGAAACCCGTGACGAGTGTCGTGCCGTATTCGGACTTGAACTCTCGGAACGAATCCCCGTCGAGCAGGTGAGCGATGACGAGGCGCACGTCGTACGGGGCGTTGACGTCGACCGGCACCGAGTCGTAGAGCGAGCCGACCGCCGCGGGCGCGCGGGTCTCCGTGACCTCCCACGCCGGATCGAGCGGCGGCGGAAGTGTCGCGACGATATCGCGCAGTATCTCCAGCGCGTGCTCGTCGTCCTCGGCCAGATGATCGACCACTCCACTCCGCCGCGCGTGCAGCTCTCCGCCCCCGAGTTCCTCCGCCGTGACGATCTCGCCGATGGCCGCCTTCACGAGGGGCGGCCCGCCGAGGAAGATCGTGCCCTGACCGCGGACGATCACTGTCTCATCGCTCATCGCCGGCACATACGCACCGCCCGCAGTGCATGAGCCGAGCACGGCAGCGAGTTGCGCGATGCCCTGCGCAGACATGCGCGCCTGGTTGAAGAAGATGCGTCCGAAATGGTCGCGGTCGGGGAAGACCTCATCCTGCTTGGGCAGGAATGCGCCACCCGAATCGACCAGGTACACGCAGGGAAGACGATTCTCGAGCGCGATCTCCTGCGCGCGGAGGTGCTTCTTCACCGTGAGCGGATAGTAGGTGCCGCCCTTCACTGTGGCGTCGTTGCACACCACCATGACGTGTCGGCCGTGCACGAGGCCGATCCCGGCGATCACCCCGGCGGCCGGCGCATCGCCGTCATAGAGTCCGTCAGCCGCGAGAGGAGCGATCTCGAGGAAGGGGCTTCCCTCATCGAGGAGACGAGCAACCCGATCGCGCGGAAGAAGCTTGCCGCGTGCGACGTGTCGCTGGCGAGAGGACTCGGGACCCCCTCGAGCCGCCGCGGCGAGCCGCTCCCGAAGCTCGGCGGCGAGGGACTGCTGGGTCGCAGGCATCGTGGTGTCCTCCTCGACACACGTGCGCATCCGTCACACTCTGGTGCGACTCGTGCTTCTTCGGTTAGTGTGCACTAACCAGTCACATCAGGTTAGCGAGGATTAACTGAGATGACAACCCCGATCACCGCACGAGACCGCGCCAAGGCGGAGCGCTCGGACGCGATCCTGCGTGCCACGGCGCATCTGTTCGCCGAGCGCGGGTACAACGGGGTCAGCTTGGAAGACATCGGGGCAGCAGTCGGAGTGTCCGGTCCTGCCGTCTACCGTCATTTCGCCGGCAAACAGGCACTCCTCGGCGCCGTCCTGGTGGAGGTCAGCCAAGATCTCGTAGACGGCGGCTCGCGCGTCGCCGAGGCCGCGACCACGCCCGACGAGCGGATCCGCGAGCTGATCGCGTTCCACGTCGACTTCGCGCTGCGCCACGCCGACGTCATCCGCGTCCACGACAGCGATGTCGCTCACCTCGCACCGCACGATCACAGCGAAGTGCGACGCCTGCAGCGTGCGTACATCGAGCTCTGGATGGACGCGCTCGCTGCGCTGATCGACGCCGGCGCAGACGAGCTGCGGCTTCGCGTGCAGGCGTGTTTCGGCCTCATCAACTCGACGCCGCACAGCACCACCGCGGCTGCACGCCGCCACTCCGCCACCTCGGCCGTGCTGGCCGCGATGGCAGAGTGCGCCCTGAGGGCCCCGGTCTGATCTGCACTCACTTCATCAGCAGCGTACGTCCTGGCTCCTCGAGGAGGTCGGAGACGTCTTTCAGGAAGGTGGCACCTTCGGCGCCGTCGACGACCCGGTGGTCGAACGACAGGCTCAGGGTCATCATGTGGCGCAGCGCGATCTCTCCACGGAACTCCCACGGCTGGCGGCGGATCGCTCCCATCGCGAGGATCCCTGACTGGCCGGGCGGGAGGATGGGGGTGCCCGCGTCGACCCCGAACACGCCGATGTTGGAGATCGAGAACGTCCCGCCCGCGAGTTCGGCCGGCGTGGTCCTTCCTGACCGCGCCGTCTCAGCGAGAGACCTCAGCGCATCTGCGAGTTCGACGAGCGTCATGCGCTCTGCGTCGCGGATGTTCGGGACGAGGAGTCCCCGCTCGGTCGCCGCAGCGATCCCGAGATCGACGTACGTGTGACGCACGATCTCTCCGGCGTCATCGTCCCATCGTGAGTTGAGTTCAGGGTTCCTGCCGAGCGCCAGGCACACGGCTTTGGCGACCGCGGCGAGCGGCCCGATACGGTGATCGGCGAGCGAGCGGTCGGCCCGCAGCGATGCCAGCAGATCCAGAGTCGCGGTGACGTCCACCGTGTGGAACACCGTCACGTGCGGGGCGGTGAAGGCGCTCGCGACCATCGCAGCAGCGGTGTGCTTGCGCACGCCCCGGATCGGGATGCGCACCTCTCGGCTGTCGCTGTCCGGCAGATGCGGGGCCGACGCCGACCGTGAGTACACCGCCTCTTCCCGGCCGCGGTCCTGCACGACCCGCTCACCGGGTCGACCCGCGAACGCATCGACATCCGACCGTGTGATGAGTCTGTCACCGACCGATGCCGCGACGAGCACGAGATCTATGCCGAGGCTCTTCGCGTATGCGCGCACGGGCGGTGTCGACCGGGGGCGCTCGATGGGTGTATCGACGCTGGGCGTCGGCGAGGCGTCATGAGGGGCCGCTTCGAGCACTGCAGTGTCACTCGCGACCGGCACCGAGCCGGCACGGCGGGCTCGACGCGTCGGCCGCCCCGCAACGGCCGGGGCTGCCCCGTAGCCGACGAGGTTCGGCTCACTCCTGGCGTGACCCCCATCCGACACATCCGACACATCCGGCTCGGCCGAGTCGGCGCCCGCGACATCGAAAGCGATCAGGGGCGCACCCACAGCGACAGTCTCGCCCGCTTCGGCATGCAGTGTCGACACGGTGCCCTCGAAGGGCGAGGGAAGCTCGACGATCGCCTTGGCCGTCTCCACTTCGGCGAGCGTCTGATTGAGCGCCACGGTGTCGCCCGGCGCGACGAGCCAGTGCACGACCTCGGCTTCCATCAGCCCCTCCCCCAGATCGGGAAGGCGGAACTCGGCGATCATGCGTCGACTCCCGTGAGGCTGTTCGGACGGTCGAGCACGCGATCCACGGCATCCAGAAGCCGATCGAGATCGGGGAGATGGTACTTCTCGAGCTTCGCCGGCGGATACGGCACGTCGTGTCCCGTCACGCGCAGGGGCGCTGATTCGAGATACTCGAAGCACCGCTCGGTGAGACTGGCGATGACCTCGGCAGCGACTCCCGCTTCTCGGGATGCCTCGTGAGCGACCACCACCCGGCCGGTCTTGCGCACGGAAGCGGCGACGGAGTCGTAGTCCACGGGCGAGAGGGAGCGCAGGTCGATCACCTCGATCGAGATGTCTTCGTCCTCCGCCGCCTCTGCCGCCTGGAGCGCCGTCGTCGTCATGGCTCCGTAGGTGATGAGAGTCACGTCGCTCCCCTGGCGCACGACGCGCGCAAGTCCGAGGGGCGGCGCATCGGCCAGCGGCGCTTCGAGGTCGACCTCCCCCTTGTGGTGGTAGAGCCGCTTCGGCTCGAAGAAGATGACCGGATCGTCGGATGCGATGGCCTGGCGCAGACTGCGGTACGCGTCTTCGGGGTTGGAGACCGCGACCACGCGCAGCCCTGCGGTGTGCACGAAATACGCTTCGGGCGATTCCGAATGATGCTCAGCCGCGCCGATGCCTCCCGCCCAGGGGATCCTGATCGTGATCGGCATCTTCACCCGACCTTGCGTGCGATAGTGCAGCTTGGCGACCTGAGCCACGATCTGGTCGAAAGCCGGGTAGACGAAACCGTCGAACTGGATCTCGACCACGGGGCGGTATCCGCGGAACGCCAAGCCCACGGCGGTGCCGACGATCCCGGACTCCGCAAGCGGCGTGTCGATCACGCGCTGCGCGCCGAATTCGTCGAGGAGTCCGTCGGTGATTCGGAACACGCCCCCGAGGCGACCGATGTCTTCGCCCAGAAGCACGACGCGATCGTCGTCTCGCATGGCCTGGCGAAGTCCCGCTCCGAGGGCCTTGCCCAGGGTGAGTTCGGTCATCTCAGGCCTCCACGTCGAAGGCGGCGAGATAGCTGGCGTACTCCGACCGCTGACGATCGATCCCCGAGTGCGGCTCCGCGTACACGCCGTCGAACACCGCGAGAGGCGGTCGAGTGACCATGCCCAGGCACTGTGCACGCATGTCCTTCGCGACCGCATCCGCGGCAGCCTGCATCTCCGTCGTGTGCACGTCGGCGAGTTCGCCGAGTCCGCGCAGGTGCGCCTCGACACGGGCGATCGGGTCGCGGCGCCGCCATGCTTCCAGCTCGTCGCCGGTGCGATACCTCGTCGGGTCATCTGCCGTGGTGTGCGGTCCCATCCGGTATGTCACGGCCTCGATGTACGCCGGGCCCTTGCCCGCCCTGGCGTGCTCCAGAGCCCAACGCATCGCCGCCATGCACGCGAGCACGTCGTTTCCGTCGACGCGCAGACTCGGGATGCCGAATCCGGGCGCGCGTCCGGCGATCGGGAACTGCGACTGCAGTGCGACCGGCTCCGAGATCGCCCAATGATTGTTCTGGCAGACGAAGACCACGGGGGCGCGGTACGACGACGCGAACACCATGGCTTCGTTGACGTCGCCCTGACTGGTCGCTCCGTCTCCGAAGTACGTGACAGCGACTTCGTCGGCTCCGTCGTGCTGGATGCCGAGCGCATAGCCGACGGCGTGCAGAGTCTGCGCCCCGATGATGATCTGGAGTGGTGCGACCCTGAGCGCGGCCGGATCATGTCCCGCTCCTTCTTCACCTCGCCACATGCGGACGAAGTCGGCGGGCTGCGCGCCGCGAGCGTAGATGACTCCCGTCTCGCGGTAGCTCGGGAAGACGTAATCCCGAGCGGCGAGTGCCCGGGCGGTCCCGATCTGCGTGGCTTCCTGGCCTTGACACGGCGCCCAGAGGCCGAGCTGGCCTTGCCGCTGGAGGGCGACACCCTCGGCATCGATCCTTCGCAGGATGATCATGTCGCGCAGAAGGTTCCTCAGCGTCGCGGGGTCGACCTCTGCGATGTAAGGGTCGAGCTCCGGGTGCGCGATCCGCGTGCCGTCCGGCGCCAATATCCGCTCGGTCAATTCGAGATCCTGAGCGGTGTCGACTGTGGGAGTGCTCTGCGGTGACATCGTCGTCCTCCTTGCTCGTGGATGCCCTCGTGAGGCTTCACACGCGTCCGCCGGCGTCATCGCCGGCCACTTCGAGCGTACGTCTGCTCAGCAGCCCGCTCAAGCAATGACCAGCCGGTTGAGCATGTTGCCAAATAGGGCGCCGCATCACGCTGCTACTCTTTGGCACTATGGCCGGACTTGACCGAATCGATCTGGAATTGCTCGCCGCGCTCGCCGACGATCCGCGCATCACGATCGTCGCGCTCGCCGAGAACCTCGGCCTGTCACGCAACACGATCCAGGCGCGAATGGCCCGATTGGAGGAGACGGGCGTCTTCCTCTCCTACGAGAGGTCCTTCTCGCCTGACGTGCTGGGATTTCCTCTTCAGGCGTTCGTGAGCATCGGCGTGCGGCAGACCGAGTTGCCGCGCATCATCAACGAGCTCGCACGGATCCCTGAGATCGTGCAGGCGCACGGTCTCAGCGGATCAGTCGATCTGCTGGCCCGTGTGGCCTGTCGCGACGCACGTCATCTCTTCGACACCGATGCGCGGATCCTGTCGGTGGACGGCGTCGAGCGCACCGAGACGTCGCTAGCGATGGGCGAGGTCATCCCGTTCCGGGTAGCGGGCCTCATGGGCGTCGCGCGACGGGAATCCTGAGGAATCGTCGGATCGCGCCGGCGGCCTCGGCTGGCGTCTCGTAGTGGATCAGATGCCCGACGTGAGCGATCTCGACGAGAGACGCATCGGCGAATCGCGACGCGAGCTTCCGCTCGACCTCGATCGGTGTGATGTCATCGCGCTGCGCGGCGATGAGCAGGGTCGGCACCGCGATCTCGTGCGCCACTTGGCTCACGTCGTGCGAGACGCTCGCCACGAAGGCGTCTCGCAACACGTCCCGATCTGCAAAACGCGAGAAGTAGGTGTCGTGCTGGTCGTGGACGAACCGGCGGAGATCCGGGTCCGAGGTCTTCGCCATGGTGATGCTCATCACCCGCACGATCAGGCGATTTCGGAGCAGAGCAGTGCCCGCTCGCTCGGGGAGCCTCGCACCGAGCGCGTAGTACAGCACGGCGAGCTTGGTCATGAGCCCCTTGGGGCCCTCGAGCGCGGGCGCGCCGATCGGGTTGATCAGTATCAGTCGAGGAGTCCGGAGCCCGCGAGCGACTGCCGCCGAGGTGATGATGGAGCCGAAGGAGTGCCCGAGGATCACCGCACCGGGCGCAGCGGTCGCCACGAACTCGGTGAGCCACTCCACATACTCGTCGAGGTCGTAAGTGCGTCCGGCGACAGGCGCCGATTCGCCGAAACCGGGGAGGTCGGGCGCCAGCACTCGGACCTCGGGAAGAAAGGCGAGGACCGGCTCGAGGCCGTGGTGGTCGCCGCGGAATCCGTGGACGGCGATGATCGTGGTCTCCGCGTCGGCAGGGCCGTATTCCCAGAACGCCGTCGTTCCGCCGCGCACCTCGACTTCGCGTCGGACGACCGGCAGGCGGCTCAGGCGATCGGCATACGGCGAGGGCACGGTCATCCCTCCAGTGTAGGAGTGGTCGATCGATGATCACCGTGAGCCTTCACGCTGATGTCGGAGGGCGACTCTACTCTGAACTCATGACCGCGGTTCCCGACGCTCCCCCTTGGATACGGCGAGTGGGCGTCTTCGATCTCGAGACGACCGGAGTGGATGTCGAGACGGATCGGATCGTGTCCGCGCACGTCGGTCTGCTCGATGGGGACGGACGGGAGATCGTCTCGAAGACCTGGCTGGTGGATCCGGGTGTCGACATCCCGGAGGGCGCGACCGCCATCCACGGGATCACCACCGAGCATGCTCGCCTCAACGGTCTACCGTCCGCCCTCGCGGTGGCAGAGATCGTCGCGGCGCTGCGTTCTCTGCTGACACAGGGTGTGCCCGTCGTCGCATACAACGCCTCGTACGATTTCTCGCTTCTCGCCCACGAAGCACGCCGCTCCGGCATCGCCCCGCTGCTCGACCCGCAGCCGATCATCGATCCCCTCGTCATCGACAAGGCTTACGATCGATACCGGCCAGGCAAGCGCACTCTTTCCGTCGTGGCCGCGCTGTACGCGGTCAGCCTCGAGGCCGCGCATGACGCCTCGGCGGATGCCGTGGCCGCGGGGCGGATCGCGCAGGCTCTCGCTCGGCAGTTCGTGCTGCCGGAATCGCTCAGCGATCTGCACACGCGTCAGGTCGGATGGGCACGTTCCCAGGCCGCGAGTCTGACCGAGTATTTCATCAGCATCGGGCGGTTGGATCCCGAAGAACGCCTCGATGGGGGCTGGCCTGTGCGCTCCCCCCGTGTACAAGGAGATAGACAGAACAGATGAGGTTCCGTACTCGCGACGTGGCCCGTGTCGAGAGCACCTGGAAGCAGTTCGTGCCCGGAGCCGTGCTGCACGATGTGGATCACCAGCGCTTCCTCTTCGACTGGCATTCGGCTGATCTCGGCGGCGTCGACCTCGTGCGATACGAGCTGGCCGCCGAGGTCCTCTCGACCGCGGATCCGGTGGATCAGTTCCTCGCGTGCCGAGTCGAGGGAGCGGACGCCTCGGTGTGGTCCGATCGAGAGGATCTGGACGCGACGCGGCCGTGGATCTCCGACGGCCCCAGCGTGCACGCCCGCTGGCACGAAGGTGCCCGCGTGACCGCACTCATCTTCGACCGTGAGCAGCTCCAGCGACTCGCTCAGCAGATCAGCGGTCGCGACACGCTCTCACTCCATGTCGCCGAGCTGTCGGCTCGCTCCGCCGATGCGGCGGCGCGCTGGAACCGGATGTTCTCGTACCTCGAGCGGAGTGCTTCGTCCTTGACTGAAGACGATGCCGTGCTTCGGGCGGAGTACGCCAGACATGCGGGCGTGACCACACTGTCGACGTTCTCGACGTCGATGTCTCAGTCTCCTCACCGCGCAGCGCAGTCCGCGCCGGCTCCCGCGACGGTACGCCGAGCACTCTCCTACATCGCCGAGAACGCGCATCTGCCGATCACCGTCGACGACGTCGCAGCGTCGGTGCACATCTCCACCCGGGGGCTGCAGTACGCCTTCCGCCGCGCGCTCGATGCGACTCCCGCCGAGTGCCTGCGCCAGGCGCGACTCGACGGTGCGCATCGCGAACTGCGGTCGGGGACTCCGACGTCCGTCGCCGCCGTGGCCCGCCGTTGGGGGTTCTCCCACCCTTCGCGCTTCGCCGCCGCGTACCGGGACGCTTTCGGCGTGCTGCCTTCTGTGACAGCCGCCAGACAGCGCCGATGACACCACGCGCACAGGATGTTCGCGCCGAGCGCGCGTCACGTGCGGGTGCGGGCCCGAGACGATCCGAACACCGTAGATTCCGAGCATGGGTTCCCTGTATTACGGCGCCTCCGCGCCGATCTCGATCGAAGATCGTGCGCTTGCGCACCTCAAGGTCGTCGTTGCGACCAAGCTGCGCCGCAACGAGAGCTTCACTCTCTCGTGGCAGCACCAGGAGGGCGACCAGCAGGGGCGTACCACCGTGTGGCTGCACCCCTCGATCCCTCTGCGATTCGTCTTCGACGCCCCCGAGGCACCGGAGCTGAGTCGCCGATGGATCGAGGAACTCGCGCATTCAGCCAATTCGAGCGGCGGGATCACCCTGGTCGCTGAGCACGTGGAGACGGCCGATCCGCTCGGCTCTGTGCTGTCCTGAGCCGAGGGAGAGAACGAGCGGTGTGTTGCATCCGCGAGATCCTGCGGCAGCGGTGCTGAGTCGAGTAGGGCGGGCGGGACTTGAACCCGCGATCGTTGGGTTATGAGCCCACTGCCTTAACCAGCTTGGCCACCGCCCCGTGCTTTCCACCCTAGCGCGAGCACGGTGAGCCTCAGAGCGGACGCGCCTGGCTGTGAGTGTCCAGGTGAGCGAGGTAGGCGTCCGCGTTCCTGATCAGCCCCGCGCGCTCGTCATCGCTCAGCACACGACGCACCTTTGCCGGAACGCCCGCGACGAGGGATCCGTCGGGAATGACGGAGCCTCCGAGCACCACGGCCCCGCCGGCGATGAGGCACTCGGATCCGATCACGGCGCCGCTGAGGATCACTGCCCCCATTCCGATGAGAGACCCGTCGCCGATCGTGCAGCCGTGCACGACCGCGTTGTGGCCGACAGACACCTTCGCTCCGAGCACGACGGCGTGACCGGCGTCGACGTGGATCGACACATTGTCCTGAACGTTGCTCTGGGGTCCGATCCTGATTCCTGCCGAGTCTGCTCGGAGCACGGCGTTGTACCAGACGCTCGAACCGGCGGCGAGGGTCACGTCCCCGATGATGCGCGCCCCGTCCGCCACGAAGGCCTCGTCATGGATGGACGGGACGGCGGATTGGAGGGCGAGCAGAGATGCACCCGGTGCGATCGGCATGAGGCGAGACTACCCTCATATGGGCGTTCTGCCGCGTGATTCCGGGCCACTAAGCGGAGCCTTCGCTTGCTTGCGGAATGTTTCCCGCTGAGTAACGTTGTCATCATCAGGCACGAAGCACACCACTTAGAGGAGCCAAGATGAGCAAGGCACAGATCGTTTCCACCACCGCCAGCGACCCGACCGTGGCAGCCGCAGCAGCCCAGTTCCTCTCCCCCGTCGTCCTCGGCCTGCAGGCACTGACCGTCAACGGGAAGCAGGCGCACTGGCACGTCCGCGGCGCGAACTTCGTCGGCGTGCACGAGCTGCTCGACACCATCGTCGCTCATGCCGGTGACTTCGCCGACACCGCCGCGGAGCGCATCGTCGCTCTGGGCCTTCCGATCGATGCGCGCACCAGCGCAGTCTCCGCCAAGGGTGCGTCCACCGCGGTTCCCGCCGGTTTCACGCAGTCGGACGAGCTCGTGCGGGCCGTCATCGCCGACATCGACGCGATTCTCGTCGACACGAAGGCGGCGATCGACGGCCTCGACGAGGTCGACCTGACCAGCCAGGACGTCGCTATCGAGATCATGCGCGGGCTCGAGAAGGACCGTTGGTTCCTCGTGTCGCACATCGCCGCCTGAGGCGACCGCCGATGAGAGGGCACCGGGATCTCCCGGTGCCCTCTCTGCTGTTCTGCGTCCGTCAGGCTCCGTGAGTGAGACGGCCCGCCACCATCGTCGCGAGTATCGGCATCGCGCGAAGATCGGCACCTGCCGCCGATAGAGGGTCATACCCGCACAGCGCGACATCGGCAGGCTCGCCGGGACGGAGCGCCGTGCGAACACTCGCCTGAAGCGCCTGCGCACGTGACAACCGCTCCTCGGGATGCCACGGCTCCCGATCGTCGTCGGTGCGGGTCACGGCGGCAGCGATCGCCTGCCACGGGTCCAGCGGAGCGACCGGAGCATCGGATCCGAAGCGCAGTTCGACTCCGGCATTCCACAAGGCGCTCAGCGGGTATCCGATGGAGGTCTGCTCCGCCCAGTGCGTGCCGACCAGATCGCGGTCATCCAGAGCGTGCTGCGGCTGCACGCTCGCCACGACACCGAGACGTCCGAAACGTGAAAGATCTGCGTGCCGAACCAGTTGAGCGTGCTCGATGCTCCCCGCCGCTCCAGAGATCGAGAACGCATCGAGCGCGCCCGTGACCGCCCGATCGCCGATCGCGTGCACGGCCACGGCGAGACCGGCACCGGTCGCGACCGTGAGCAGTTCGGTCAGTTCTGCGGGCGGCACGGTGAGGACCCCGAAGTTCGACGGGTCTCCGAGGTACGCGTGCGAGCACGCGGCGGTTCGCGTGCCCAGCGATCCGTCGCTGATGATCTTCAGCGGTCCGACATGGATGAGGCCGCGACCCTCCATCGGCGCATCGGCCTCCTCGTGCAGCTCGCCGCTGCGAAGGCCGCTTCCCACCGCCCGCTCGAGGTCGAACGGATAGATCGCGAACTCCACTCGATGCGCCGAGAAGCCGCTCGCGATCCGCCGCGACCAGGCGTCTGCGTTCCATCCCATATCGAAGTCGACGAGCCCGGTGACACCCCGCGAGGCCGCGCGTTCGCCCGCGGCGATCACGGCGCGATCACCACGAGCCGGGTCGACGGCGTTCAGCCGGCGAGAGATCTCGAAGGCATCCTCCTCGCGGAGCATGCCGTCGGGACTGGCGAACCCCTCGAGTCTGAGGGCGGCCGAGTTGAGCCACGTGCTGTGAACGTCGGCGTTGATGAGGTAGGTGGGTGTCGACCCGGTGGTGTCGTCGAGAAGTGCCAGACTCGGAGCATCCGCCCAGAACGCGTCTCGGAATCCGCTGCCGACCTTGCGTCCGTCGGGCAGCGGCTCCGCGGCAGACATGATCGCCGCGGCTTCGGCGGCCGATGCAGCACCGCTCAATGCGACGCGCTCCGCCGCGAGAGCCCATTGCACGGTGTGGACGTGATTGTCCCAGAGTCCTGGCACTGCCCAGGCGCCGCCGGCCGCAAGCGTCTCGCCGCGCGGCGCGATCGCACCGGTGGGAGCGATGTCGCTGATCCGTCCGCCGTCGATGAAGATGTCGACCGGCTCGTCGTCCGGCAGGTACTCGTTCCCCGGACCGGCGATCCGCACACCGGTGATCGTCCGGACAGGGGCGCCGTGGCCGCTCACCGCGCTGCTCCCGGGCGGGCCTCCGCTGCCCGCCGCATCTCTGCAGCGAGTTCGGGCTGAGCGAACGGTCCGTCACCCTCCAGCTCCGCGATGATCGTCTCGACGGTGTCGGCCGGCTTGTTCTGGCTGAGCTTGCGCTTCGCGACCACTCGCGTCGGCGTGAGCCGGAATCCGACGGTTCCCCCGGCGAGCCGAGCGACGAAGGCCGGGTCGTTCGGACGCTCCCACATGCGGCGCGGTTGCGGCATCCGTCCCTCGAACCGATCGACCAGGCGATCGAGCACCGCGAGGTTGTCGGCATCGCTCAGGATCTCGGGGACACCCGACAGGTGCACCGCGACGTAATTCCAGGTCGGAACGGCTTGCACGTCGCCGTACCAGCCTGGCGAGATGTATCCGTGCGGGCCTTGAAAGACGACCAGGAGCTCGCGCTCACCCAGGTCATGGATGACGTCGTCCGGTCGTCCGACATGCCCCACGATCGTGAGGTCGTCACGATCGTCGTCGAGCAGCACGACATAGTGCGAGGAGACGAGCCCCTCGGGGCCGTCGCTCACGATCGTCGCCCACGGATTGCCCTCGATGACACGACGGATCTCTGCGACGTCCGCGAGAGTGAAGCTGGGGTTCTGACGCATCGTCCCAGCCTATGTCCGAAGGATCACGCCTGGCAGCGCGGGCACCAGTAGAGCTTGCGTGCCCCGATCTCCTCGAGAGCGATCTCCGTACCGCAGATGCGGCACGGAAGACCTGCGCGGTGGTAGACCCAGTGCCTGTCGTCACGAGTCGCCATCGCCGCTCGATACGCCTCGGGCGAGAGATCGTCCATGGTCATCATCTGACCGGTCTCCACGCCGATCGCCAGCAGTCGCACCCAGTCGTGCCAGAGCGCTCGCACGACCTCCTCCGGCACGTCGCGGCCGGGCGTGTGCGGATTCAGGCGCTGGCGGAACAGCATCTCGGGGCGGTACACGTTGCCGATGCCGCTGACCACGGCCTGATCCATGAGCAGAAGAGCGATCACCGTCGGCTTCTTCCGCACCGCCCTGACGAAGCGCTCCTCGTTGTGCTGAGGATCCCCCACGAGCGGATCAGGACCGAGCTTCGCCACGCTCGCGAGCATCTCCTCCGGAGTCTGGAGCACGCACGCGGTGGGACCACGCAGATCCGCGGCGGTGATGTCGGTCATGAGACGCAGCCGAACCTGGCCGACGACCGGGGGCGGCCATTCGAGACCGTCGTCGGCGAGGCCCTTGGTCTGCTCCGACATGCGCACGTGCACCCTGGTGCGGCGAGGCGCGCCGATCGACGCGAGCGAGTTCTCCCCGGCATCGTCGAGGATCTCCTCGTCGACCACCGTGCCGCGCTGATTGGTCTGCCCCATGCGGCCGTTCGCTGAGGCGATCGTGGGGTCCACCAGGATGTCGCCGGCGAAGTCCCAGGCTCCGTAGAGGCCGAGGTGCACCCGCAGCCACACATCACCTTCGGCCTCGAGGAACATCTGCTTTCCCACAGCCTGCACGCTGACCGCCTCGCGACCGTTCAGGACGGCCGCGCCCTCGGCGAATCTACCCTGGGGGCTCGAGGCGAGCATCTGCTTGCCGACGAAGTTCCGGTCGAACTGGCGCGCGATGCGGTGGACCGAATGTCCCTCGGGCATGTCAGGCTCGCGGATCCGGGAGCAGCGAGCCGTTGCGCTCGAAGTCCGCGATCTGACCGATCCGGCGGATGTGACGCTCGTCCTGCGAGAACGGCGTCGCGATGAACGTGTCGATGAAGGACGTGACCTCGTCGAAGGAATGCTGACGCGCCCCGATCGAGATCACGTTCGCGTCATTGTGCTGACGAGCGAGCTCGGCAGTCGAGGTGTTCCACACGAGCGCAGCTCGGACGCCGACGACTTTGTTCGCCGCGATCTGCTCTCCGTTGCCGGACCCGCCGAACACCACGCCGAGCGTCTCGACACCGGCGGACTGATCGGCGACGACGGCCTGGGCCGCACGGATGCAGAACGCGGGGTAGTCGTCGAGCGCGTCATACTCGACCGGTCCGTGATCAATGACCTCATGTCCCGCGCCGCGCAGATGTTCCTGCAGTTGCGTGGAGAAGTCGAGACCCGCGTGATCGGTGGCGATATGGATGCGCATGGCATCCATCCTAGAAGCGCCGAGGATCAGCGGGTGCTCACGGAGCCACACCGGCAGCGGCCGGCTTGAATCCCGCGCGGACGTTCTCGCAGCAGCCGGGGCGGCACACGTCGAACGCCCCCGGCAGCGATGTCACGTGCGGTCGATCCTCGTTGGGGCGACCTTCGAGTCGCTCGACGATCAGGTCGACGATCCCGGTGACGAACGAGGGCGCGACTCCCGGGGTCGGAGTGCGAGTGAACGCCAGGCCGGCCTCTTCAGCCGCTTCGGCCGCCTCTGTGTCGAGGTCCCAGAGGACCTCCATGTGGTCGCTCATGAATCCGACCGGCACGACGGCCACGGCTTTGCGACCGCGCTCGGGAAGCTCGCCGATCACATCGCACACGTCGGGCTCCAGCCACGGCTGCGAGGCGGGGCCTGAACGCGACTGGTAGACCAGCTCCCACGAGACGTCGGCGGCCTCCGGCACGCTCTCGCGGACTCGATCCATGACCCAGGCGGCGACCGCGAGGTGCTGCGCAGCATAGGCGCCGCCCTCGCCCCACTCGATGTCGCGTGCACCCGAGCGCTGTGCGTCTGCGGTGGGGATGCTGTGGGTCGAGAACAGGATCTGGATGTCGGCCGGAGCGATCCCCTGAGCGAGGAACCTCTCCACCGCTTCACGGACTCCGGCCTCGAAGGATTCGACGAACCCGGGGTGGTCGTAGAAGGGACGGATCTTGTCGATCGTCACGGTGTCGCCGAGCCCGGTCTCCTGAAGCACCCGCGCGAAGTCCTCGCGGTACTGTCTGCAGCTCGAGAACGAACTGTAAGCGCTCGTCGCGAACGCGAGCAGCGTCGTCTTGCCGTCCGCAGCGGCCTCGGTCACGACCTCCTCGAGGTACGGGCTCCAGTTGCGGTTTCCCCAGTACACCGGGAGATCGATTCCACGGCGGGCGAGCTCGCCCTCGAGCGCCTCCTTCAGAATGCGGTTCTGACCGTTGATCGGGCTGACTCCGCCGAAGTGCCGATAGTGGTGCGCCACCTCTTCGAGCCGCTCGTCGGGGATGCCCCGCCCACGCGTGACGTTGCGCAGGAACGGGATGACGTCGTCCTGCCCTTCCGGCCCGCCGAAGCCGGCGAGGAGTATTCCGTCGTACGCGGTGGGGGTCGTCACGTACGGCACCCCTGCAGCGGCGGCGGGAGAGGCAAAGAGGACGGTGTTCGGCTCGATCGCGGTCACATGTCCATCCTCGCACCTTCCGAGAGTGGGACAGGCCGTCGCGCTGGCGTAGGCTGTCATGGTTGCCGTGGGCGCCAACTGCGCTGGGTTGCGGCAGCATCCCCTCACCCCTGGGAGTAAAGCTGTGCCTGGAGAGAATCTCACCCGCCTCGAAGCGCAGGAGCGCCGCGACGTCATCGACACCCAGTCATACGAGGTCTCCCTCGATCTGACCAAGGGCGCCGAGGTGTTCGGCTCGCGCAGCGTCGTGCGCTTCACCGCCACCCCGGGCGCGGAAACCTTCATCGACCTCATCGCCCGCGACGTCCGCGAGATCTCACTCAACGGCGAGCAGCTGGATCCCGACGAGGTCTTCGCCGATTCCCGCATCATGCTGACCGGCCTCCAGGCCGAGAACGTGCTCGTGGTGGACGCCGACTGCCTGTACACGAACACCGGCGAGGGACTGCACCGCTTCGTCGACCCCGTGGACGGCGAGGTCTATCTCTACTCGCAGTTCGAGGTTCCCGACTCCCGACGCGTGTTCGCTGTTTTCGAGCAGCCCGATCTGAAGGCGACGTTCCAGTTCACCGTGACGGCTCAGGCATCGTGGAAGGTCGTCTCGAACTCCCCCACGCCCGAGCCCATCGTGCACGACGACGATTCGGTCGCCACGTGGGGCTTCGACCCGACACCGCGCATCTCCTCATACATCACGGCGCTCGTCGCGGGACCGTACGAGTCGACCTTCTCCGAGCTGACCAGTTCCACCGGGCGCGTGATCCCGCTCGGCGTCTACGGCCGCAAGAGCCTGTGGCAGCACCTCGACGCCGACTACATCTTCGACAAGACGCGTGAGGGCTTCGCGTACTACGAATCGAAGTTCGGCGTTCCGTACCCGTTCGCGAAGTACGACCAGCTCTTCGTGCCCGAGTTCAATGCCGGCGCCATGGAGAACGCCGGAGCGGTGACCTTCACCGAGACCTACGTCTTCCGCAGCAAGGTGACCGACGCCGTCAAGGAGCGTCGCGTCGTCACGATTCTGCATGAGCTCGCGCACATGTGGTTCGGCGATCTCGTCACGATGAAGTGGTGGAACGACCTCTGGTTGAACGAATCGTTCGCCGAATGGGCGTCGACGATCGCCACCGCCGAGGCCACCGAATGGACCGAGGCCTGGACGACGTTCAACGCCATGGAGAAGACCTGGGCGTACCGTCAGGATCAGCTTCCATCGACGCATCCCATCGTGGCCGAGATCAACGATCTCGAGGACGTGCAGGTGAACTTCGACGGCATCACCTACGCGAAGGGCGGATCCGTCCTCAAGCAGCTGGCCGCCTGGGTCGGCATCGAGGAGTTCTTCGCCGGCGTCTCGCAGTACTTCCAGAAGCACTCGTGGGGCAACACCGAGCTCAGCGATCTCCTGGTCGAGCTCGAGGCCACGAGCGGACGCGACCTGAGCACCTGGTCGAAGAAGTGGCTCGAGACCGCGGGCGTCAACACGCTCGAGCCGGTCATCGAGGAAGACTCCGACGGCACGATCTCGCGGTTCGCGGTCACGCAGACCGCACCCGCGGACTACCCGACCATCCGGCCTCACCGCCTGGGCATCGGCTTCTACTCGCTGCGGGACGGGGCGCTGGTGCGGACCCACTACGCCGAGGTCGACGTCGACGGCGACCGCACGGAGATCCCCGAGCTCCACGGCCACAAGCGCCCTGATCTCGTGCTGCTCAACGACAATGACCTCGCCTATGCGAAGATCCGCCTGGACGAGCGCTCTCTCGCCACGGCGATCGCCCACCTCGCCGACATCAGCGATCCCCTCGCCCGCTCTCTCGTCTGGGGCGCCGCGTGGGATCAGACCCGTGATGCCGAAACGGCCGCGGCGGACTACATCGACCTGGTGCTGGGCAACATCGGCCGCGAGACGGAGTCGACCACGGTTCGCACCACACTCGCGCAGCTGCGCACTGCCGCCACGCTGTATGTGGCGCCGGCAGATCGACTGGCCGCTCGACAGAAGGTCGCAGACGGTCTCTGGGCACTGGCAGAGGCCGCAGAATCGGGCAGCGACAGCCAGCTCCAGTTCGTGACGGCTTTCGCGAATGCGCTCGTGACCCCGGAGCACGCCGGGATCGTGGGGCGGCTTCGCTCCGGCGAAGAGACGCTCCCCGGACTCGAGATCGACGCAGATCTCAGCTGGCAGCTGCTCGTCGGCCTCGCCACGATCGGTGCGACCGACGCGGCGTCGATCGACGCCGCGCTCTCGTCCGACAACACGTCCAAGGGCGGCGAGTTCGCCGCCCAGGCGCGAGCCGCACTGCCCGACGCCGCCTCGAAGCGAGCCGCGTGGACGTCGCTGATCGAGCGGGATGACGCGCCCAACACGATCGTGCGTTCTGCCGCACTCGGGTTCGTGCATCCGGCGGGTGTCGAGTCGCTCCGCGAGTTCGTCCCGGCGTACTTCGACATGCTCGTGCCGATCTGGGAATCACGCAGCTACCAGATCGCGCAGTATCTGGTCGTGGGGCTGTTCCCGACCGCGATCGCCGATGTCGAGTTGCGTGACGCGACGCGGGCCTGGCTCTCCGCCAACCAGGATGCCGCGCCGGCGCTCCGCCGCCTCGTTCTCGAGAACCTCGCAGACGTCGAGCGGTCGCTCGCCGCGCAGTCACGCGACGCAGAGGACTGACGCCTCTTCTCCGATCAGGCCTCTGTGCGGTGCATCCAGCCCGCACAGAGGCCTGATCGCTACTCTGGAGGGGATGATCATGCTGCCATTCGAAACGAACCCCGACCCCGCGGATTCCCCTCTTCCCGACTGGTGGACCGACGCTGTCACCGTGCTTCGCGACGTGGGCCTGCAAGCGCTCGGCGTCGCCGCGATCATCGTCGGCTGCATCCTGATCGCACTGGTGCTTCGCATCGTCATCCGTCGGATCGTGCATCGAATCGTCGACAGCGCGAAGAACAAGGCGTCGGTCGACGACACGCAGGCGCTCGAACGGTCCCCGCTGGCCGACATGCGGCTCGTGCAGCGAACCCGAACCCTCGGCACGATCCTGCAGAACATCGTCAACGTCATGCTGGTGGTGATCGCGATCGTGTTGGTGGTCAATCATCTGGCCCCGACGCTGCTCGGGTCGCTCACCCTGCTGACCGCGGCGGTCGGTGCAGGCCTCGGCTTCGGCGCTCAGAACATCGTCAAGGATGTCCTGAACGGGATGTTCATCGTGGCAGAAGACCAGATCGGCATCGGTGATGTCGTCGACCTCGGTCTCGCGTCCGGCGTGGTCGAGTACGTCAGCGTGCGCATCACCCAGGTCCGCGACGTGAACGGCACGCTCTGGTACGTGCGCAACGGCGAAGTCCTCCGGATCGGGAACATGTCTCAGGGGTGGGCGCGAGCGATCATCGATATCGGGGTCCCCGTCGACTCCGATCTCCAGAAGGTCGAGCAGATCATGCTCGACACCGCTCAGAGCCTTGCGAAAGACCCCAAGTGGCGCACCCGCATCATCGAGAAACCCGAGTTGTGGGGGCTCGAGTCGGTCGACGGCGACGCTCTCGTCGTGCGCGTCGTGATCAAGGCCCGCGCGAATGCGAAGGACGACGTCGCGCAGGAACTGCGCAGGCGTCTGCGCGCCGCGATGCTCGAGAACGAGATCGCGTTCCCGAGCATGACGACCGTCATCCCGACAGGTCTCGAGGGAGCGCGGCGCGTCCGCGGGGCGAACCCGCCCAGAACCCGCCCGAACGCGGTCACGGGTGTACCCGTGATCCCGGATCGGGGGATCTGGCGGCGCAAGAAGACGAACGACGACGGGAGCACGCAGAAGTGACGTTCTACGAAGAGGTCGGGGGTCGCGAGACCTTTGCGAAGATCGTCTCCGTGTTCTACCGCGAGGTCGCTCTCGATCCGGTGCTGAAGCCTATGTACCCCGAAGAGGATCTGGGCCCCGCCGAGCAACGCCTCCTGATGTTCCTCGAACAGTACTGGGGTGGACCCACGACGTACGGCGAGACCCGTGGACACCCGCGGCTCCGGATGCGGCACATGCCGTTCCATGTCGACCCCGACGCGCGAGACAGGTGGCTGCGGCACATGCGAACGGCCGTGGACGAGGCGCAGTTGTCGCCACTCCACGAATCGACGCTGTGGGACTACCTGGAGCGAGCGGCGTATGCCATGGTGAACACATTCGAGCCGTCCGGCATCGGCCCCGGCGCCGCCGGACGCCCCACCCTCGGCACCCGATCCAGTCAGGAATCAACGGAGAAGCCATGACGAAGACACCCCTGTCCACCGACGTCCTGGTCATCGGATGGGGGCTCTCGGGCCTCGTGGCCGCGAGCGAGGCCCTGGAGGCGGGTCGACGCGTGATCCTGGTCGATCAGGAACCGCGTACGAACCTCGGAGGGCAGGCCTGGTGGTCTTTCGGGGGCCTGTTCTTGATCGATTCCCCGGAACAGCGACGCATGGGCATCAGGGACTCGCACGCGCTCGCCACGCAGGACTGGTTCGGGAATGCCGCGTTCGATCGCCCGGAAGACCACTGGCCCCGACGATGGGCCGAGGCGTACCTCGAGTTCGCGGCCGGCGAGAAGCGCGCGTGGCTCCGCGAACGCGGTGTCGGTTTCTTCCCCGTGGTCGGCTGGGCCGAACGCGGCGGCTACGGCGCGCTAGGGCCGGGCAACTCCGTTCCCCGATTCCACATCACGTGGGGCACGGGACCCGGCGTGGTGGCTCCGTTCATCGCCGCTGTCGAACAGGGAGAGAGGGAGGGCCACCTGATCGTGCTCCCCCGGCACCGCGTCACGCAACTGGTGACCACCGACGGAGCGGTGACCGGAGCGCGCGGCTCGATACTGGCCTCCACCGCGGCCGCACGAGGGGTCGAGACTTCGCGGGAGATCATCGGCGACTTCGAGGTCGCCGCGGGTGCGACGATCGTGAGCTCGGGAGGGATCGGCGGTGATCACGACCTGGTGCGCGCCGCCTGGCCGGAGCGTCTGGGCGCTCCTCCGCAGCACATGCTCGCCGGCGTCCCCGCATACGTCGACGGCTCGATGCACGCCGTGAGTGAGGAGGCGGGTGCGCGGCTCATCAACGGCGACCGCATGTGGCACTACGTCGAAGGGATCACCAATTGGGATCCGGTGTGGCCGTCGCACGGCATCCGCATCCTTCCCGGGCCGTCGTCCCTCTGGCTCGACGCGACGGGCACCCGTCTACCGGTTCCCCTCTTCCCCGGCTTCGACACGCTGGGTACGCTCGCCCACCTGCGTAGAACAGGGCACGACCATTCGTGGTTCGTCACATCTCGTCAGATCGTCGAGAAGGAGTTCGCGCTCTCGGGCAGCGAGCAGAATCCCGACCTCACGGGCAAAGACCTGAGCCTTCTGCTGAAGTCGCGTCTGGCCAAGGGCCCGACCGGCCCTGTGCAGTCCTTCCTCGACGAGGGGGCCGACTTCATCGTCGAGAATGACCTCGAGTCCCTCCTCGAACAGATGCGCCGCCACGAGGGAGGCGACCTCCTCGACATCGATCAGGTGCGTCGAGAGATCATCGCCCGCGATCTCGAGATCGAGAACGACTTCACGAAGGACGCCCAGATCTCGATGCTGCGGTCGATGCGCGCGTACCGCGGTGACAAGCTGATCCGCACGGCGGCGCCGCATCGCCTTCAGGATCCCGCAGCGGGACCCATGATCGCGGTGAAGCTGCATGTTCTGACTCGCAAATCCCTCGGCGGTATCAACACCGATCTCGACGGACGTGCCCTCACGTCTGACGGTGAGGCGATTCCGGGCCTTTTCGCGGCCGGTGAAGCGAGCGGGTTCGGCGGCGGCGGCGTGCACGGATATCGCGCCCTGGAGGGTACGTTCCTCGGTGGGTGCCTGTTCTCGGGCAGGCAGGCCGGGCGCGCAGCGTCGCGCTGACCGTCGCTACCCGATCGCTCCGGTTCCGCGGACGGCGGTGAGTCCCGTCGCGACCGGTCCTCGAGAGAGCACATGGCCCCGACGGAAAGCCAGTCGAGTCCAGCGCCCCGAGACGGTGATCGGCACCTGCTCCTCCCCCGAGATGAACCCGAACGCATCTGCGGCGAACGCCACTCCGCGCGGCAGCCCCGCGAGCTCCGCATCGGGTTCGCCCCAAATGGCTGCGCGCAACGCTCGCACGGCTTCCTCGCCCGACCCGGGAGTTGCTCCTCGCGCGACAGCGCTGATGCCCCATTGCGCGCGTTGAGCGACGACGGATGCCGCCACGCTGCCCGCCGCCTGCCATGAGCCTCGCGGCGGTGCGACGCCGGCCCACGACGGCGAGAGCCCGGTCTCCGGCAGCGTCAGCGCCCGGTCGTCGTCGGTCGCCGACAGCGAGGACACGACGACGTCGCATTCGAGTTCGGGGTCGACATTCACGATGCGCATCGCCAACACCGTCGGCGTCTGGTCGAAGATCCCGTGCGGGGCCAGAGCCGCCGAGGTCAATGCGAGTATGCCGTGGGCGGCCTGGAGGCGTACTCCTTCGTCGGAGATGCGCGCCGAGCGTCCGACGAAGGTCAGTACGTCCTTCGAGGTCTCGGCGTCGGTGAGGAGAAGCTGGTGGGGCACACCCTCTAAACTATCAACGCCGTAGCGACCGCAGTCGCGGGAAGGAAGTCATGACCGCCGACGAACACGCGATACGCACTGTCGCACAGCTTCTGGCAGTGCTCGACCTCGACTCGACGCAGGCCAGGACGACAGAGGACATCTTCACCGGTGTGTCCCATCCGATGCCCTCAGGGCGGATCTACGGCGGTCAGGTCCTCGCGCAGAGCCTGCTGGCAGCAGAACGGACTCTTCCCGAGGACAGGGCTGTGCACTCGATGCACGGGTATTTCCTTCGGCCGGGCGACGCGAGTCAGGGCCTCACGATCGCTGTCGACAGGATCCATGACGGACGCTCGTTCTCGACTCGCCGCTCGCAGGCCTATCAGGGAGGTGTGCCGATCTTCTCCATGATCGCCTCTTTCCAGGACAACGACCCGGGAGTCGAGCACGCCGTGGCGATGCCCGAAGGCGTGCCGTCACCCGAATCGCTGCTTCCCGACGAGCAGCGAGTCGAGGGACTTCCGCCGGGCGCCGCGAGAATGCTCAGCGACCGAGCCGCCGATGTGCGCCACATCGACAGCCCGCTCTTCCTTCCCAGCACCGATGAGCGATTGCCTCATCAGGGTGTCTGGATGCGGATGCGGTCGCCTCTTCCCGACGATCAGCGCATACATCGCGCAGCCCTCGCGTATCTGAGCGACATGACCATTCAGGAATCGATCCTGCGGGCCCATGGGCTGCACTGGTCGCTCGCCGGCCTCAAGGTGGCGAGTCTCGACCACGCCATGTGGTGGCATAGACCTGCACGCGTCGACGAATGGCTGCTCTACATGCAGGAATCGCCGAACGCCCGCGGCGGTCGCGGGCTCGCTCAAGGGCGCATCTTCAGCCGCACCGGCGAGCTGATCGCCTCGGTCGCACAGGAGATCATGGTGCGGGTCCCCACCGAGTCGTGAGCGGGCTCACGCCGTTCAGCGGTGCGCGTACTCGATCGAGGGTCCGATGTACG
This sequence comes from Microbacterium sp. EB106-03-03-XG65, assembly GCF_058791955.1. Lineage (NCBI taxonomy): Bacteria > Bacillati > Actinomycetota > Actinomycetes > Micrococcales > Microbacteriaceae > Microbacterium > Microbacterium sp. EB106-03-03-XG65. Next base: position 2,207,502 of record NZ_JBYTEB010000001.1, on the reverse strand, counting down.
GCTGCCACGCATCTCGCATTTCCTGCGTGAGCCGGGTCGGGCGTCCTGTGGCGGCGTCTACGAGGACGATGACGGCCGTCGAGCGCGCGTAGACGGCCCGAGGCTCAGCCCCAGGGTCGTTATGCACCTCGTAGCAGACCTCGACGCTCGAGCCGCCGAGCTTGCCGAACCACATCTGGACCTCGAGCGGGCGCCGCTGGTACGGCACAGGAGCCAGGTACTCGATCTCCTGTCGGGCGATCAGCGTCAGGATCCCCTCGTCCAGCCCCGAGTCGAGCACAGCCGTCGATGGAGCCTCCTCACCGGGGCCCGCACGCCAGAACGCGCGCACGCGCGCCTCCTCGAGCAACTTGAGCATCGAGGTGTTGTTGACGTGATTGAACGCATCCAGATCCCCCCAGCGGAGGTGGATCGGGATGTGCAGCCGGGCACCCGGTGACGACTCCGACACGATGACGATCAGTCGCGCGTGAGCTTGCGGTGCGTCGAGCGGTGCGGCTTCGCTGCATCCGCACCCAGGCGCTGGATCTTGTTCTCCTCGTACGCCTCGAAGTTACCCTCGAACCAGTACCACTGGTCGGGCTTCTCGTCCGTGCCCTCGTAGGCGAGGATGTGCGTCGCGATGCGGTCGAGGAACCACCGGTCGTGCGTGATCACCACGGCGCAGCCCGGGAACTCGAGAAGAGCATTCTCGAGCGAGCTCAGAGTCTCGACGTCGAGGTCGTTCGTCGGCTCGTCGAGGAGGAGGAGATTGCCACCCTCTTTGAGCGTGAGCGCGAGGTTCAGGCGGTTCCGCTCTCCACCCGACAGCACGCCGGCCTTCTTCTGCTGGTCCGGACCTTTGAAGCCGAACTTGGAGACATAGGCGCGCGACGGGATTTCGGTCTTGCCCACCGTGATGAAGTCGAGGCCATCGGAGACGACCTCCCACAGCGTCTTGTCGGGATCGATGTTCGAGCGCGACTGGTCGACGTAGCTGATCTTGACGGTCTCGCCGATCTTGAGATCTCCCCCGTCGAGCGGCTCGAGACCGACGATCGTCTTGAAGAGCGTCGTCTTTCCCACGCCGTTCGGACCGATGACGCCGACGATGCCGTTCGGCGGAAGGCTGAAGCTGAGGCCGTCGATGAGCGAACGCCCGTCGAAGCCCTTCTTGAGCTTCTTCGCATCGATGACGATGCTGCCGAGCCGGGGGCCCGCCGGGATCGTGATCTCCTCGAAATCGAGCTTCCTGGTCCGCTCGGCCTCGGTCGCCATCTCCTCGTACCGGGCGAGACGTGCCTTCGACTTCGTCTGACGGCCCTTCGCGCTGGACCGCACCCACTCGAGTTCTTCCTTGAGGCGCTTGGCGAGCTTCGCGTCCTTCTTGCCCTGGATCTCGAGGCGCTCGCCCTTCTTCTCGAGGTACGTCGAGTAGTTGCCCTCGTAGCCGATCAGACGGCCGCGGTCGACCTCGGCGATCCACTCGGCGACGTGGTCGAGGAAGTACCGGTCGTGGGTGATGGCGATGACGGCACCCTTATATGCCTGCAGGTGCTGCTCGAGCCAGAGCACGCTCTCGGCATCGAGGTGGTTGGTGGGCTCGTCGAGCAGAAGAAGATCGGGCTTCTGGAGCAGAAGCTTCGCGAGAGCGACGCGGCGCTTCTCACCGCCCGAGAGTGGCGCGATCGCGGCGTCGCCCGGAGGAGTGCGCAGCGCGTCCATGGCCTGCTCGAGCTGCGAGTCGAGATCCCAGCCGTCGGCGGCGTCGATCTCTTCCTGCAGGGTCCCCATCTCGGCGAGGAGGGAATCGAAGTCCGCGTCCGGGTCGGCCATCAGCATGGAGATCTCGTTGAACCGGTCGACCTTCGCCTTGATGGCGATGCCCTCCTGCACATTCTCGAGCACCGTCTTGGTCTCGTCGAGCTCAGGTTCCTGCATCAGGATTCCGACGGTGAATCCCGGCGTCAGTTTCGCCTCGCCGTTGGAGGGCGTGTCGAGGCCGGCCATGATCTTGAGGATCGTCGACTTACCGGCACCGTTCGGACCGACCATACCGATCTTCGCGCCGGGGAGGAACGACATCGTCACGTCGTCGAGGATGAGCTTGTCGCCCACCGCCTTGCGCGCTCGGACCATCGAGTAGATGTACTCAGCCACCGAAAAAACTCCTTCTGTTGGCGTCGAGGATCGACACTCAAGCCTACCGGCCCTGCGCTCGGCTGCCGCCGTGCGTGGTCACAGCTTCGACCGCCCGAAGGGACTCACCAATCGATGGCGCGCGTCGCACCGACGAGGCAACGGCCTTCCGCGAGCTGCGGCAGCACCGCGGTGACGGGCTCTCCCGTCGAGGGACCGACCTGACCGACAAGACACTCCGCCTCGCCCCATCGGACCGAGAACTGCAGACTCTCGACGGGGTTCCCCACGGTCGTCACATCCTGTGTCACCTGCATCGCTGCGCGGTCGAAGCCGGCGGCGACCAGAGCGTCGACATACGCGCGCCCCGAACCACGGGAGTCCGACGACCACACCTGAGCCGTGACCGCGGTGAAGAGCGGCAGATTGTCGTCGGCGCTGCCGTCGACGACGAGCACGGGGCCCGTTTCCGACGGGGCCGGAGTCTGACTCGCTGCGGGAGACGTCTCTGTCGGAGCGGGGTCCGAGGGTGCCGCAGGTGTGCATGCCGTGAGCCCCGCTACGACCGTGGCAACAGCGGCGGCAGCGATCGTTGAGCGGAGGACGGAGGAGCCCGAGGGTCGAAACACGGGTCGAGTCTACGGGTCGGCCTCCCCCGCCACGCCTTGGGGCCCGCCGGCCCGCGATACGGGATGAGCGCTCAGAGCGCCGCGGTCGCCGAAGCGAAATCGGTGTCGAAGTCGGGAGCGCGGTCGTCCGACGCCGCCCAGGACGTGTCGATCGTCGGCCCGCCATCCGCGTCCGTCGGGCCTTCCTCGGCGCGGTGGTCGCCGTGCTGAGGCATCTGTTCGCGGGTTCTCTCCGTCCCTGCCGTTCGCGGGTTTCGTCGATAGGCGGTCATTCCCCAGCGCAGATCATGGCCGATCGCATCCGCATCGATGTCGACGCTCGTCCCCTGCTTGCCGTTGTTCTCCCACGATCGGATCTTCATCCGGCCGGTGACGATCACGCTGTCGCCGGACCTCAGGGAGGCCTTCGCATTCTCGGCGAGCTGGCGGAACGCGGCGACCGAGTACCAGTTGGTGGTGACGTCGACCCAGGCCTGGGTCGCGTCGTCGAACCGTCGGTGGGTGCTGGCCAAGCGGAAGTTCGTGACGGGGATGCCACTCGCGGTCCGCCCCTGCGTCGGGTCGGTGGCGACGTTGCCGACGATGGTGACTGTGTCGTGCATCTGCTTCTCTCCTCTGTGTGCCGGGGCGGATGCCCGGGTGCACCCAGCCTGCGGGCGCGAGCACGCCGCGGAGCGGCGCGAAGACGCCGGTTGTGAACGGATGCGCGCCCCGGCTGATCTGTGCAGGCGAGGTCGGGCATCGCCTCAGAGGACCGCGCGGCCAATGTCGGTGGTCGCCCATATGTTCGAAGGGAGAGGAGATACCGATGTCCGACACCCTGATCAGTTCCCGTCCCGAGGTCCCCTACGCTGCACCGACACTCACATCGCGGCGAGAGCACCTGACCCGCGCTGCAGCGCACCTCTGGCGTGTGCAGGATTCATCCGGCCGGACTCTCGGCCATCTGCGCGTCCTGAGCGATCCACTCGGCATCAGGTACCGTGCCGAGCGTCTCCACCTCGCGACGGGGTCGTTTCGACTCGTCGGCGACTTCTGGCGAGCTGACGACGCGGTGGCAGCGCTCCGCAACGGCTGAGCGCCAGACGTCGACCCGGCTGGATTCACGGTGCCCCCGGCAGGATTCGAACCTGCGACCAAGAGATTAGAAGGCTCCTGCTCTATCCCCTGAGCTACGGAGGCGGGGAGCTTCTACCGTACCGCGCCAGAGGCCGATGTCCGAGCCGTCGATAGGATGGCCGCATGGTATCTGCGTCAGAGAACGACCGCCTCGTCTGGATCGACTGCGAGATGACGGGGCTCGATCTCTCCGTAGACGAACTCGTGGAGATCGCGGTGGTGATCACGGATTTCGAGCTGCGCCCCGTGGACCCGGGATTCCAGATCGTGATCCGGCCGGGAGACGCCGCCCTCGAGAACATGAATGACTTCGTGACGAAGATGCATGAGAGCTCCGGTCTGATCAACGAGATCCCCGACGGCGTCTCTCTCGACGAAGCGCAGGCGCAGACCCTCGCCTACATCAAGCGGTTCGTGCCGCTCGAGAGAAAGGCGCCCCTCGCGGGGAACACGATCGGCACCGACCGGATGTTCCTCGCGAAGTACATGCCAGACATCGACCAGTGGCTGCACTACCGCAACGTCGATGTGTCGAGCATCAAGGAACTCTCTCGCCGTTGGTACCCACGCGTGTTCTTCCAGGCCCCTGCGAAGGATGGGGGCCACCGTGCGCTGGCAGACATCCTCGAATCGATCCGCGAACTTCGCTATTACCGCGAGGCGGTCTTCGTCGACGAGCCCGGCCCGAGCAGCGACGATGCGCGCGACATCGCGACCCGCACCGTGTCAGAGTTCACTCCGAACATGTAATAGACTTGTCAGGTCGCCAACCCAGGTTGGTACATGGTGGGTATAGCTCAGCTGGTAGAGCGCTGGCTTGTGGTGCCGGATGTCGCGGGTTCGAGTCCCGTTACTCACCCCAGTACGAAGAGGCTCGAGTCCTATGGCTCGGGCCTCTTCTGCGTGTGAGCGCACTCACCATGAGAACCGCCCTTTCCCCGCCCCTATGATTGCGGGGTGTCACTCGCCGTATGGTTCTCTCTCCTGACCGCCTGCGTGGTGATCAGCTTCACTCCGGGCGCGGGCGCCATCAACACCATGTCGAACTCGCTCAGCCAGGGCTGGCGCCGTTCCATCTGGGGAATCGTCGGGCAGCAGCTTGCTCTCATCGTCCATGTGGCGATCGTCGCGGCGGGTCTCGGCCTCATCGTGTCTCAGTCGGAAGTGCTCTTCAACGCGATCCGCTACGCCGGCGCGGCCTATCTCGTGGTCCTCGGGATCAGGTTGATGCTCGCGAAACCCGCCCCGGTGATCGACGACGCCTCTCCGATCGATGCCCATGAGGGCCATTGGTCGATGATCCGGCGAGGCTTCTGGGTGAACCTCCTGAATCCGAAGGCGGTCGTCTTCTTCCTCGCTTTCCTTCCGCAGTTCATCCGCCTGGACCAGCCACAGCTGCCGCAGTACATCACTCTGATCATCACGGTGATCGTGGTCGACGTCGCGGTGATGTGGGGATTCTTCGCGGCGGCGGCGCGTCCTTTCCGGCGGTTCACACGCTCCGCGCGCGGCCAGCGCATCCTGAACTCGGTGTTCGGGTCGCTGTTCATCGCTGTGGCCGCGCTGCTCGTGTTCTTGCACTGACTCCCCGCTCCTCCTCACGGCAATAGGCTGGATGGGATGGAGATGGAATCTGCCCCCTTCGAGGAACTCGTGATCGACGAACTCGACCGCCTGCCCGACGAGATGGTCGACGGCCTCGAGAACGTCGTCTTCGTCGTCGAGGACCGACCGGAGGATGGGAGCCTGGATCTCCTCGGCCTGTACGACGGTTTGGCCTTGACCGAGCGTACGCAATACGGCACCGGCGAACTGCCCGATCGCATCGTCGTCTATCGGGAACCCCACCTGGCGGCGTGCGAAGACGAAGCAGAACTGCGGGACGAGATACACACGACGCTGGTGCACGAGATCGCCCACTTCTACGGCATCGACGATGACCAGCTGCACCGGCTGGGGTGGGCATGACACCGTCGGCGGCACCCGATGTCGCGGAAGTCGTCGAACTCGACGCAGCGCCGATGGAGCCGTGGGAGGTCGTCGTCTGGAACGACCCTGTCAACCTGATGTCGTACGTCGTGAGAGTGTTTCGCACGTACTTCGGATTCTCCGTCGAACGCGCGACACAGCTCATGAGGGCCGTCCATCACGAGGGTCATGCCGTGGTCGCCACGGGACCGCGAGAGACGATGGAGGTGCATGCTCAGGCCATGCACGATTACGGCCTCTGGGCGACTGTGCGGAGGTCCGCGCGATGAGCGAACCGACCGTTCGGATGCGGCTTGCGCGGGTCGAGGGAATCCAGCTTGCTCAACTGGTCGATGACTTCCGCGACCTCATCGGGAGCGACCGTGACGTCAGTGACCCCGCGATCGAACGACTCTCCCCGGCCCCGTACCCCGACGACGTGGAGGAATCACGAGCCTTCCACGAAGCGACGCGTGACGACCTTCTCGACCGACGCGCACTCGACGCCGAGGTGGTTCGCGCGAATCTGAGCAGTCTGCGCGGTGACATGCACGCGATCTCTCCGGCGGATGCAGTGGCAGAGCATGAGCTGAGCATCCCCTATGCAGACGTCGATGCATGGCTCCGTACGCTCACGGCGCTCCGACTGGTGATCGCGGAGCGACTCGGCATCGAGAGCGATGACGACCGCGACCCGGACGATGCCCGGTTCGACGTCTATGACTGGCTCGGCTATCGCCTCGAACTGCTGATCGAGGCAGCGGACGAATTCCTCTGATCTCAGGGAATGTCGATCACCCGGGTTGCGAGGGAGCGCGGATCATCGCGATCGATATGGGCCTGCTCCTGGTGAGCCCACCGAGCCCAATGCGGTCGATACGTCTCTCCGTCACGCGTCAATGCGCGCGGCTTGCGGCGGCTCTCCGGCGACTCCAGCCACACTCGCACGTCGGCGAGCATCGCGGTCGCGGGCGTGAGTATCCCGCTCCCCTCGATCAGGACGCTGAGCGACGGATCTATGGCATGGCTCTCGGCCTCCGAGCCGAGATCCCAGTCCCAGCGGCGCCACTCGCCCATATAGCCGCGACCATGGGGACGGAGGATGCCGTCGAGGGCACGCTCGACCCCGTCATCGAGGCCATCCCAGCCCGGGTAGATCGAATCCAACGCCACGAGCTGCACTCGTCCGGCGATCGGCCATCGGTCGATCAGCATGCGCGCGAGAGTCGTCTTGCCTGCACCGCTGCGCCCGTCGATCAGGACGACCGGATTGGCAGCCGCGAGAGCGTGGATGTCGTCGACGATCAGCGTCGCAGCATGCCGCAGCGCCGTCGCGACAGGATCGTCACTTCTTGAGGGCACGGATGATGCGCGAGAGTGCACGTCCGGTCACCCAGACGAAGGGTACAGCGACCACGAGCAGAGTGATGATGTTCGGCTCGAAGCGAAGACCCTCCTCACGACGCACATAGACGCCCACCGGGATGGAGACTCCTCCGCCCCCGCCGCCTTCCGCGCCCTCTCCGCTTCCCCCGCCGAAGCCGGAGTACGTGAGGGCGACCGGCGTGATGCTCACGCCGTCGACGTCCTGGGGCTCGCCGTACGCGCTCTTCACGCCGAAGGTGGATGCCTGCTTACCGAGTTCAAGTGCAATGTTGGGCATGGCTCCACGCTAGTCCAGTACGCAGAGCGCGGAAGGGTCAATCGATGCCGTGCGCCTTCGGATGGCGGGCTGCCCCTCTCCCGTCGTCCCTGCCGATGTGCCTGGCACGAGTGATCGTCGCCGAGCCGAATCGGGCGACCGCGTCATCGACGGCACCCTCGACCCGACGCCAATCCTCATCGTCGTCCCACAGCCCGAAGCCACCTCCTCCGGCAGGACGCAGTTTCTCGGCGCGCACGCCGACGAGTCGCACGGGATCGCGACGCTCGATCTGATCGAACAGCGCCTGGGCCGCTTCGCCGATGCGCTGCCCCACCGCCGTCGGTTCGGGAAGCGTCTGCGAGCGGCTGATGGTGCGGAAGTCATCGAATCTGATCTTGATCGCGACGGTCGAGGTCTCCCACCCCGCTCTTCGCAGGCGCGCCGCAACCCGGTCCGCCAAACGCAGGAGTTCCGCACGCACGAACGAGCGGTCGGAGACGTCAGTGTCGAACGTCTCCTCATGCCCGACGCTCTTCTCCACCCGCTCGGTCTCGACGGTGCGCGGGTCCTCCCCCCGAGCGAGCTCCGACAGCCGTGCGCTCAGAGCCGGGCCCACGGCGCGGTCGAGCATCGCCTGAGACGTGGAGCGGATGTCACGCACCGTGCGGATGCCGCGCCCCTCCAAAGCCTCGGCGGTCTTCGGCCCGACGCCCCACATGGCCCTCACCGGGCGGGGATCGAGGAACTCCTGCGTATCGGACGCGGCGACGACGAGCATCCCGTCGGGTTTCGAGATCGTCGAGGCCATCTTCGCCACATGCTTGGTGGCGGCGACGCCGACGCTGCACGTGATGCCGACCTCCTCTCGCACTCGCTCGCGTACGAGATGAGCGATCTTCGCGGGGCTGCCCCAGAGCCGGCGCACACCGCGAACGTCGAGGAACGCCTCATCGACGGACAGCGGCTCGACGAGAGGGGTTATCGACTCGAAGATCGACATGACCTGACGCGACACCTCCTGATAGCGATGGAAGTGCGGCATCACGATGGTGGCGCTCGGGCACAGACGGAGCGCCTGCGACACCGGCATCGCGGCGCGGACCCCGTATCGGCGGGCCTCATATGACGCGCTCGACACCACCGAGCGGCTCTCGGGCGCACCGATGATCAGCGGAAGGCCGCGCAGGCTCGGATCGTCGAGCACTTCGACGGCCGCGTAGAACGCATCCATGTCGACATGAAGGATGCTCGTCCCCGTGTCGTCGGCATCGGCAGACGACACGAGGCGCCCTCTACCGTCACCGTGCCCCATGAGACCATTCTCCCCCGGACCTCCGACATGAGGCCCGGGGGATCCGGTTACTGCGCAGCGCGCTCGAGCACGAGTTCGCGAACTCGGGCGGCGTCGGCCTGCCCCCTCATCGCCTTCATCACGGCACCGATCACCGCGCCGGCGGCCTGCACCTTGCCGTCCCTGATCTTGGCGAGCACGTCGGGCTGAGCCGCAAGCGCCTCGTCGATGGCGGCGATCAGCGCGCCGTCGTCCGAGACGACCGCGAGTCCACGGCCGTCGACGACCTCCTGAGGGGTGCCCTCACCGGCGATGACTCCCTCGAGCACCTGACGGGCCAGCTTGTCCGTGAGCGTTCCCGCGTCGACGAGCTTCTGCAGGGCGGCGACGTTCTCGGGCGACACCAGCTCGGTGACATCCTTCTCCTGCGAATTGGCGAGTCGAGTGATCTCACCCGTCCACCACTTTCGCGCTGTGGCGGGAGTCGCGCCTGCAGCGATGGTCGCCTCCACAACCTCCGTCAGGCCCCCGTTGCGCACATCCTGGAACTCGAGGTCCGTGAATCCCCACTCCGCCATCAGGCGTCGACGGCGAGCGACGGGCTGTTCCGGAAGCTGGGCTCGGAGCGACTCGATCAGTTCTGCGGCGGGCTCCACCGGCACCAGGTCCGGCTCCGGGAAGTAGCGGTAGTCATCGGCATCCGACTTCGGACGACCGGGGGACGTGGTGCCGGTGTCTTCGTGCCAGTGCCGCGTCTCCTGCGTGATCGTGCCACCGTCGGCGAGGATCTGCGCCTGACGCTGGATCTCATAACGCACGGCGCGCTCGACAGAGCGCATCGAGTTGACGTTCTTGGTCTCGGTGCGCGTTCCGAGCTTCTCCTGACCGCGAGGGCGCAGCGACACGTTCGCATCGCAGCGCAGGTTGCCGCGCTCGAGGCGAGCCTCGGAGATCCCGAGGCTGCGCACGATGTCACGGATGGTCGCGACGTATGCCTTGGCCACCTCGGGGGCGCGGTGCTCGGTGCCGAAGATCGTCTTGGTCACGATCTCGACGAGCGGCACTCCCGCGCGGTTGTAATCGACGAGCGAGTACTCCGCACCCTGGATGCGTCCGGTCGCGCCACCCATGTGGGTGAGCTTGCCCGCGTCCTCTTCCATATGAGCACGCTCGATGGGGATCTGGACGATCGTGCCGTCCTCGAGCTCCACCTCGACCGAGCCCTCGAAGGCGATCGGCTCGTCGTACTGCGAGATCTGATAGTTCTTGCCGAGATCCGGGTAGAAGTAGTTCTTGCGCGCGAAACGACTCGACGGCGCGATCGAGCACCCCAGCGCGAGACCGAGGCTGATCGACGAGCGGATCGCGGTCTCGTTGACGACCGGCAGCGAACCGGGCAGTCCGAGATCCACGGGCGCGATCAGAGTGTTCGGCTCAGCGGCGTGGTAGAGCTCGTTCGCGGGGTTCGGCGCGTCGGAGAACATCTTCGTGTTCGTGTTGAGCTCGACGTGCACCTCGAACCCGAGCACGGGCTCGAACAGCTCGAGAGCCTTGTCGAAGTCCATGAGCTTGGCGGTGGCCATCAGCGGGTCCCTCCTGCGAGCTGGGGTGCACGCGTGAGGAGAGGTGCTCCCCACGAATCGACGAGCAGCGTCTCGACAGCGGCGCCGACCTTGTAGAGTCGCGCGTCCTCTCTCGCCGGTGCGATGAACTGGATGCCGACGGGCAGTCCGTCTTCCGACGCGAGCCCGCTCGGAACCGAGATGCCGGGAACTCCCGCGAGGTTGACGGGGATGGTCGTGATGTCGTTCAGGTACATCTGCAGCGGATCGTCGATCTTCTCGCCGATCTTGAACGCGGTGGTCGGGGCCGAGGGCGTCGCGATGACGTCGACCTCGGCGAAGGCATTCGCGAAGTCCTGCTGAATGAGCGTGCGCACCTTCTGTGCACTGCCGTAGTACGCGTCGTAGTACCCGGCCGAGAGCGCGTAGGTGCCGAGGATGATGCGGCGCTTCACCTCGTCGCCGAATCCGGCGTCGCGCGTCGCGGACATGACGTCCTCGACGGTGGGCGTGCCGTTCGGCGTGACGCGGAGTCCGAACCGCACGGAGTCGAACTTCGCGAGGTTGCTCGATGCCTCCGCAGGCAGGATCAGGTAGTACGCGGCGACTCCGTACTCGAAGTGAGGGGCGCCGATCTCGACGATCTCCGCGCCCTGCGCCTCCATCAGCGCGAGTGCACTCCGGAACGACTCCGCCACGCCGGGCTGGAACCCGCTGTCGGGCAGTTCGCGGATGACGCCGACCTTGAGGCCCTTGAGCACGTCTCCGCGGGTGCCCTCGCGAGCGGCCTCCGCGAACGACGGCCACTCGTCACGCAGCGATGTGGAGTCCTTGGGATCGTGTCCGCCGATCGCGTCGTGCAGGAGACCTGCATCGAGCACCGTGCGAGTCACGGGACCGACCTGGTCGAGGCTCGAGGCGAGTGCGATCGCGCCGTAGCGGCTGACACCGCCGTAGGTCGGCTTCACGCCCACCGTTCCGGTCACATGGGCAGGCTGACGGATCGAACCTCCGGTGTCGGAGCCGAGGGCGAGCGGGGCCTCGAACGCGGCGACCGCCGCGGCCGAGCCGCCCCCGGACCCGCCGGGGATCCGGTCGAGGTCCCACGGGTTGCGGGTCGGACCGTAGGCGGAGTGCTCAGTGGAAGAGCCCATCGCGAACTCGTCCATGTTGGTCTTGCCCAGCGGGATCAGGCCCGCGGCGCGCGAGCGTGCGACGACCGTGGCGTCGTACGGCGAGCGGTAGCCCTCGAGGATTCGTGAACCACTCGTGGTCGGCTGATCGGTCGTGACGAGCACATCTTTGATCGCCAGCGGCACACCGGCGATCGGTCCGAGCTCCTCGCCCGCCGCGCGTCGGGCGTCGACGGCCGCCGCGGCATCGAGCGCGCCGTCGTTGACGTGCAGGAAGGCATGCACGTCGCCGTCTACGGCGGCAATGCGGTCGAGATGCGCACGAGTCGCCTCGACGCTCGAGATCTCGCGGCTGGCGAGTTTGTCCGCAAGCTCTGCCGCGGTCATGCGGATGATGTCGCTCACTGCTCTTCTCCCAGGATCGCGGTGACGCGGAACCGGCCGTCAGCCTGGTCCGGCGCATTCTGGAGCACCTGCTCATGCGTGAGGGGCTCACCCACCACATCGGGGCGATAGACGTTGCTCAGCGGTATCGGATGACTCGTCGCGGCGACGTCAGGGCTTGCGACCTCCGACACCTTCGCGATGTTGTCGACGATGGCATCGAGCTGCCCCGTGAGTCGGGTCACCTCATCGTCGTTGAGCTGGATGCGCGCGAGCACGCCGAGATGGCGCACAAGATCAGGGGTGATTTCAGACACGCTCCAAGTCTAGTTCCCGCGCTCGCCGAGTCCCTGCGGTCCGGTGTCGCCCGCCTATGCTGGGCGAGTGAGCTCGTATCAGCCTCCTCGCCCGTGGATCGCCAGCTACGCGTCAGGCGTCCCGCAGGACCTCTCCCCCGTGTCCGGGTCGTTGATCGACATCGCTGCCGCATCGGCTCGCGATTACCCGGATGCCCCCGCGCTGCAGTTCTTCGGTCGCGAGACGACCTACGCCGCTCTGCAGGATGCGATCGACCGGGCCGCCGCCGGGCTTCGTGACCTCGGCGTGCGGGCGGGTGACCCGGTAGCGATCGTGTTGCCGAACTGCCCGCAGCACATCGTGGCGTTCTACGCGGTGCTGCGCCTCGGCGCCGTCGTCGTCGAGCACAACCCGCTCTACACGCCCCGCGAACTCCGGAAGCAGTTCGAGGACCACGGCGCGAAGCACGCGATCGTGTGGAACAAGGTCGTCACCACGGTGCAGGAATTCCTGTCGGATCTCACCGTGACGAACCTGATCTCCGTCGATGTCACCCGAGCCATGCCTCTCCTCACGCGTGTGGCCCTGCGGCTGCCGGTGGCGAAGGCCCGTGCCTCTCGCGCCGCTCTCACCGAGAAGGTGCGAGCAACCGTCACCTGGGACTCGCTGGTGCAGTCCGCGCCCATCCCTGCCACGCATCCGAAGCCGGCGACCGATGACCTCGCGATCATCCAGTACACCTCCGGCACCACAGGGACGCCCAAGGGCGCCGCGCTGACCCACGGCAACCTGCTCGCGAACGCCGCTCAGTCGCAGGCGTGGGTTCCGTCGATCCAGCGCGGCAAGGGCTGCGTCGTGTACGCGGTGCTGCCGATGTTCCACGCATATGGACTCACGCTCTGCCTGACGTTCGCGATGTCCATGGGCGCCCGCCTGGTACTCTTCCCCAAGTTCGATCCCGACCTCGTGCTCGACGTGATGAAGAAGCATCCGGCGACCTTCCTCCCGCTCGTCCCGCCGATCGCCGATCGGCTGCTCTCGGCCGCGAACACCCAGGGCGTCTCCCTCGACGGCATCGAGGTCGCGATCTCCGGCGCCATGGCGCTGCCGCATGAGCTCGTGGTTCCTTTCGAGGCAGCGACGAACGGCTTCCTCGTCGAGGGGTACGGACTCAGCGAGTGCTCACCCGTGCTGATGGCGAACCCCGTGGCGGACAACCGCGTGCCCGGCACTGTCGGACTTCCGCTCCCCGGCACCGAATGCCGCGTCGTCGATCCCGAGAACCCGACGGTCGATGTCCCTGAGGGCTCCGCGGGCGAGCTGCTGGTGCGTGGGCCCCAGGTCTTCTCCGGCTACTACGGCAAGCCGGAAGAGACGGAGGCCGTCTTCGTCGACGGCTGGTTCCGCACCGGCGACATCGTGACCATCGACGACGCGGGGTTCGTCAGGATCGTCGATCGAATCAAAGAGCTCATCATCACGGGCGGGTTCAATGTCGCCCCCACCGAGGTCGAGAACGCGCTGCGGCAGCATCCTTCGGTGGCGGATGCTGCGGTGGTCGGTCTCCCGAGCGACCACTCCGGCGAAGAGGTGGTCGCGGCGATCGTCGTGGACGCCGGAGCCGACGTCGATGTCGACGTCGAGGCGATTCGCGAGTATGCGCGCAGCATCCTCACCCCCTATAAGGTTCCCCGCCGGGTCTTCATCGTCGATGAGCTCCCCAAGTCACTCATCGGCAAGGTGCTCAGACGGCAGGTGAAGGAGAAGCTCCTCGCGCTGACTTCGGGGTCCTGAGGGCGCCCTCACAGGCGCGTGATCCCGCGAAGCGCTACCCTTGGTCAGTGACTCCTGAAGACGCTGTGCCCACCGACGCCCCCGAGACCCCTGGATTCGAGGAGCTCGGCATCTCGGGCCCCGTCCTCAAGGCCATCAAGGACCTCGGTTACGAGACCCCCTCCCCCATCCAGGCCGCCACGATCCCGACTCTCCTGTCCGGCCGCGACGTCGTCGGCATGGCGCAGACCGGAACGGGGAAGACCGCAGCATTCGCGCTCCCCGTCCTCGAGCGCCTCGACGTGTCGCAGAAGACTCCGCAGGCCCTGGTGCTCGCTCCGACCCGCGAGCTCGCGCTGCAGGTGTGCGAGGCGTTCGAGTCGTACGCCTCGAAGATGAAGGGCGTCCACGTCCTGCCCGTGTACGGCGGACAGGGCTACGGCGTGCAGCTGTCGGCACTCCGTCGCGGCGTGCACGTGATCGTGGGAACCCCCGGTCGCATCATGGACCACCTCGCGAAGGGCACCCTCGACCTGTCGCAGTTGCAGTACCTGGTGCTCGACGAGGCCGACGAGATGCTGAAGATGGGCTTCGCGGAAGACGTCGAGCAGATCCTCGCGCAGACGCCGGAGGAGAAGCAGGTCGCCCTGTTCTCGGCCACCATGCCTCCGCAGATCCGTCGTCTGGCGCAGAAGTACCTGCGCGAGCCCGAAGAGATCAGCATCAAGTCGAAGACCGCGACCGGCACGAACATCACGCAGCGCTACCTCGTGGTGTCGTACGCGCAGAAGGTCGATGCGCTCACCCGCATCCTCGAGGTCGAGAACTTCGACGGAATGATCGTCTTCGTCCGCACCAAGAACGAGACCGAGACGCTCGCCGAGAAGCTGCGCGCCCGCGGATACTCGGCGGCCGCCATCAACGGCGACGTGCCGCAGGTGCAGCGCGAGCGCAGCGTCAACCAGCTCAAGGCGAGCAAGCTCGACATCCTGGTCGCGACCGACGTCGCGGCCCGCGGTCTCGACGTCGAACGCATCAGCCACGTGGTCAACTTCGACATCCCGACGGACACCGAGTCCTACGTGCACCGCATCGGCCGCACGGGTCGCGCCGGTCGCACGGGCGATGCGATCAGCTTCATCACCCCGCGCGAGCGCTACCTGCTGAAGTCCATCGAGAAGGCCACCCGTCAGGCACCCACGCAGATGCAGCTGCCGAGCCTCGATGACGTCAACACCACGCGCCTCGCGCGCTTCGACGATGCGATCACCACGGCGCTCACCGACGCGGCCCGCATCGAGAAGTTCCGCGACATCATCGATCACTACGTGCGCAACCACGACGTGCCGGAAGCCGATGTGGCCGCCGCTCTCGCTGTGGTCGCCCAGGGCGACACCCCCCTGCTCCTCGACCCCGCCGACGACGCTCTGTCGAGAGCCGTCGAGTACGACAACCGGCCGCCGCGCGAGAACAGTGGCCGCGGTGACCGCCGCGAGCCCCGGGAGCCGCGCGAGCGCCGTGGGCGCGGCGACTACAAGCCGTACCGCATCGAGGTCGGGCGTCGTCACCGCGTCGAGCCGCGTCAGATCGTCGGCGCGCTCGCGAACGAGGGCGGCCTCGGCCGCGACGACTTCGGTGCGATCAACATCCGTCCTGACTTCACCGTTGTCGAACTGCCCGCGAACCTCGACTCGTCCGTGCTGGACAAGCTGAAGGACACGCGCATCTCGGGCCGTCTGATCGAGATCAAGCCCGACCGCGGACCGGGAGCCCGTCGCAACGACGGGCCGAGGGACGCCGGTTCCCGCGGCGGCTACGACCGCCGTGACGAGCGTCCGCGCTACGACCGCGACGATCGTCCTTCGCGCGGCGACGACCGGGACGGAAAACCGTTCCGCAAGCCCCGCCACAAGGGCTGATCAGCCGCGACGCATCGAGCGCGCCGCGCCCAGACGGATGTCCGGGCGCGGCGCGCTCGCGTGTATCCGGGGGCTCCCGCTCGTACGGCGTCACACGGCCGTGCACCGGGGACAGCGATCAGGGGTTCGGCACGTCAGCCGAGAGCGCCAGGGCCTTCTGTGACGAGGATGTGGAACTGAGCGGCATCGAGGATGCGGATGCCGAGCTCTTCCGCTTTCGCGAGCTTCGACCCGGCTCCCGGTCCGGCAGCGACGAAGTCGGTCTTCTTCGAGACGCTCGACGCTGCTTTGCCGCCCGCCTTGATGATGGCTTCCTGTGCTCCGTCGCGCGTGTAGCCGTCGAGCGAACCCGTGGCCACGACTGTGAGTCCGTCGAGCACTCCACCTTCGACGACCGCGGCGCCCGGCCCCGGGTGCCCCGGCGTCGACCATTGCACGCCTGCTTCCGTCCATCGCCGCACGATCTCCTGATGCCAATCCACCTCGAACCAGTCGAGCAGCGAGTCTGCGATGATGCCGCCGACGCCCTCTACGGCCGCGAGCTCGTCGCGGGAGGCCGCCCGGATGGCGTCGAGAGAACCGAACCACTGCGCGAGCGCGCGGGCGGCCACGGGTCCGACATGGCGGATGTTGAGGGAGACGAGGAGACGCCAGAGATCCTTGGTCTTGGCCTTCTCGAGCTCGGCGAGCAGAGTCACCGCCTGTGATGACGGCTGCGGCCCCTCGAGGCCGGACTTCTTCTCGGCCGCCGTGGGGTTGCGCCGGAAGGGCGCGCGCATCTTGACGAGACCGTCGTCGTCTTCCTTCGGGAGACCCGTCTCCGCGTCGCGCACGACGAGCTCGATCGGCACGATCTCCTCGAGCGTCAGCGCGAACAATCCGGCTTCGGTCTCGAGCGGCGGGGTCGCCGGCGACGTCGGCTGCGTGAGCGCGGCGGCCGTGACCTCTCCGAGGGCTTCGATGTCGAGGGCGCCGCGGGATCCGATGTGCTCCACGCGCCCGCGGACCTGGGCCGGACATGACCGGGCGTTGGGACAACGCAGATCGATGTCGCCCTCCTTCATGGGACGGAGCGGCGTGCCGCATTCCGGACACTCGGTCGGCATCACGAACTCCCGCTCGGTGCCATCTCGCTTGTCGACGACGGGTCCGAGCACCTCCGGGATCACGTCCCCGGCCTTGCGCAGCACCACGGTGTCGCCGATCAGGACACCCTTGGCCTTCACCACGTCTTTGTTGTGGAGCGTCGCCTGTCTGACGACCGACCCCGCGACCTGGGCGGGAGCCATCACGGCGAACGGCGTGGCGCGGCCCGTCCGGCCCACGGACACGACGATGTCGAGGAGTTTCGTCTGCACCTCTTCGGGCGGGTACTTGTATGCGATGGCCCACCGGGGTGCCCGGCTCGTTGCGCCCAGCTCGTCATGCAACGACAGCTCGTCGACCTTGACGACGATCCCGTCCAGCTCATGCTCGATGTCATGCCGGTGCTCGCCGAAGTACTCGACGAACGCGACCACGTCGTCGACGCTCGTGCACACCCTCGTGTGCGGGCTCGTCGGCAGCCCCCATTCCGCGAGCTGCTCGTACACCTGGCTCTGCGCGGCGACGGGCGGGTCCTCCCACGCGCCGATGCCGTGCACGTAGAGCGCGAGCGACTCGATGCGCAGCATCCCCGCCTCGAGCTCGAGTCCGTTTTTCTTGTCGATCTGCTGACGCAGACCGCCGCTCGCCGCGTTCCGCGGATTGGCGAACGAGGGGAACCGCCGGGCTGCCGCGCTTCGCGCCTTCTCTTCGTCGAACGGCTTCTTCGCGCCGCCTCGAGCCTCCCACCGAGCCAGCGCATCGGCATACGCGCGCTCGCGGAACTGCGCCTGCGCGGCGTTCAGACGCTCGAAGGCAGCCACCGGAATGAACACCTCTCCGCGTACCTCGACGATCGGCGGGTGTCCTTCGCCGCTGAGCTCGAGAGGGATCTCGGGCAGACGCAGTGCGTTCTCCGTCACGATCTCTCCGACGCGTCCGTCTCCTCGAGTAGCCGCCGACGTCAGGCGCCCGTTCTCGTACCGCAGGTTGATCGCGAGGCCGTCGATCTTGAGCTCGGTGAGCCAGTCGACGTCTCGGCCCGCGGACGCGCGCGTCTTCGCAGCCCACTCGCGGAGCTCGTCGATCGAGAACACGTTGTCGAGACTGAGCATCCGCTCGGCGTGCTCGATGGTCGCGAGCCCCGTCGCCTCGGCCGCGCCCACCATCTGCGTGGGCGAGTCCTGCCCCTGCAGCTCGGGGTGCAACCGCTCGAGCTCTTCGAGCCGGTGCATCCAGCCGTCATAGGTGGAGTCGTCGACGAGCGAGGTATCGCGCCCGTAGTACGCGTCCTTCGCCTCGAGGATGCGAGTGGTCAGCTCGTCGGCTTCGATACGGGCGTCTTCCAGCGAGATGTTCTCCGGCACTCCGCCAGTCTACGAGCGGCCACTGACATCCAGAGGCAGACGCTACGCGTCGACCGGAACCGCGGACACCGTGCGGTCGATCGTGAACTGACCGAGCACCCGGGTGCCGACGTAGAGCACCGCCGTCTGGCCAGGTGCGACTCCGTTCAGAGGCTGGTCCGGCACCACGCGGACACCATCGGACGAGACGAAGGCCCGCGCCGTCTCAGGCTCCGCGTGTGCACGGATCTGCACTTCGCAGTCGAACTCGGACTCGACCGGGGCGGCACCCGCCCAGCTGAATCGATCACCTGAGATCTCGCGCGTCGCGAGGGCTTCCTTCGGACCGACCACGACCGTGTTCGACACCGGCCGCACTTCGAGCACGAACCGCGGTTTGCCGTCGGCCGCCGGCACACCGAGCTTGAGGCCGCGGCGCTGGCCGACTGTGAAGGCGTGCGCGCCTTCGTGGGAGCCCACGACCGAACCGGTGCGGTCGACGATCTCTCCGGTGGCGGTGCCGACCTTCTCGGCGAGCCAGCCTCTGGTGTCGCCGTCGGGGATGAAGCAGATGTCGTGACTGTCGGGCTTCTGGGCGACGCTCAGCCCGCGAGCCTCCGCCTCGGCGCGCACGACCGCCTTCGAAGGTGTGGTGCCCAGCGGGAAGTAGGTGTGCGCAAGCTGCTCCGCCGTCAGGACGCCCAGTACGTACGACTGATCCTTCGCATTGTCGGCGGCCCTGTGCAGTTCGAGCCCGGCATCCGTCGGGATCAGTGTTGCGTAGTGTCCGGTGCAGACCGCGTCGAAACCGAGCTCGATCGCGCGCTCCAGGAGAGCCGCGAACTTGATCTTCTCGTTGCATCGCATGCAGGGGTTCGGGGTGCGCCCGGCCTGATACTCCGAGACGAAGTCGGCGATCACGTCCTCGCGGAAGCGCTCCGAGAAGTCCCAGACGTAGAAGGGGATGCCCAGGAGATCAGCCGCTCGACGCGCGTCGAGGGCATCCTCGATCGTGCAGCACCCCCGACTTCCCGTGCGGAGAGTGCCGCCCGCGCGGGAGAGTGCGAGATGCACGCCGACGACGTCGTGCCCCGCGTCGACGGCCCGTGCGGCCGCGACTGCGGAGTCCACTCCACCACTCATGGCCGCAAGAATCCTCATGGGACCAGTCTACGAGCGTGCGGCTGAGCCGGAGCCGGAAGCCCGCAGGTAGGCCTCGGCGATGGATGCGAGGACAGCATCGACGTCGGCGTCGGTCGACGTGCGTCCCAGCGTGAAGCGGAGCGCGCTGCGTGCGTCCTGCTCGGTGCGTCCCATGGCCATCACGACGTGAGACGGCTCTGCGACACCCGCCTGGCAGGCCGAACCGGTCGAGGCGGCGACACCCGCCATGTCGAGGAGGAAGAGGAGACTCTCCCCCACCGCCCCGGGGAACAGGACGTGAGCATTGCCGGGGAGCCTACTCGAGTGGTCCCCCAGGAGCTCGGCCTGGGGCACTCTCGCCAGGATGCCGTCGATCAGCCGGTCGCGCATCGCCGAGAGCCGCGCCGCCTCGGCCTCCCGCTCTGACTCGGCGAGCTCCAGCGCGGTCGCGAAGGCCGCAGCGCCGGCGACGTCCTGCGTTCCGGCGCGCAGCCCGCGCTGCTGCGCGCCACCGCGAAGCAGCGCGGAGAGCCGCGCGGTGCGAGCGACGACCAGCGCGCCGACACCGACCGGCGCGCCGATCTTGTGCCCCGCGACGCTCATCGCGACAAGACCGACCGCATCCGGGGCATCTCCTCTCAGCGTGCGGAAGGAGAGCGGGAGATGGCCGAGCGCCGCGACCGCATCGAGATGCAGCGGAACGCGTGTCTGAGCGGCCGAGGCAGTGAGCGAGGCGACATCGTTCGTCGTCCCCGCCTCGTTGTTCGCGACCAGCGCGGTGGCCAGCGCCGCCCCCGGCAGTTGCGCCGCGAATGCGCCCACATCGATCGCCGCCGTGCGATATACCGGAACAGCGCGCAGCACCGCTCCTGCCGCCACCAAGGCCTCGACAGTGTCCATCGTCGCGTGATGCTCGGCGTCCGGCATGACGATGGCATCCGATCCCGCGGTTCGCGCCTGCCACAGTCCCTGGAGCGCGAGGTTGATCGATTCCGTTCCCCCTGAGGTGAAGACGACCTCGATCGGATCGCAGTCCAGCACTGCTGCAGCGCGCTCCCGCGCCTCTTCGAGGAGACGCCGCGCATCCTGTCCGGCGCCATGTGTCGACGATGCGTTCCCGATCATCTGACTCGCTTCGAGCCATGCGTCCCGCGCCTCGGGGCGCAGCGGTGTCGTCGCGGCGTGGTCGAGATAGTGCTGCATCGTTCCACTCTCCCCCATTTGAGGGGGCATGGCGCGCATCTGGAACTGAGTGCGCTCTGTCCTGAGACCCGGGTGCAGACCTCTATGGTGTACTCATGCCCGCGATCCGAGACATCACCGTGCCCGGCGGTACTGCACTCGACAACCTCGGGGTGCGCCTTCACGACGGCGTCGGAACCCTCCGCGTCTGGTCGCAGAACGCGTCATCCATAGAACTCGTCGTCTTCGACGCGACCGACCTCGATTGGGTCACCGACCAAGTCGACCTCGCTCGCCTCCCCGGCGGCGTCTGGGAGGTGACGACCGACCTCCTCCAACCCGGCACAAGGTACGCCATCCGAGTCGGAGGTCCGCACGGGCCGGGGAACACGTTCAATCCCGAGACCCTCCTCCTCGACCCCTATGCCCGTGGCCTCGCCCAGGGCGACGGGTACGAGGAATGGAGGTCCGTCGTGATCGTCGACGGCTTCGACTGGGGCGAGTCCGTCAAGCCACGGGTCCCCCTCGACCGGACCGTGATCTATGAAGGCCACCTCAAGGGCCTGACGAAGCGCCAGCCCGCGGTGCCTCCTGCTCTACACGGGACGTATGCCGGACTCGCACACCCGGCGATGATCGAGTACTTCCACGCGCTGGGGATCACATCGATCGAGCTGCTCCCCGTGCAGGCATTCGTTCCCGAGCCACGACTGCTCGAGCGCGGCCTCACGAATTACTGGGGCTACAACACCCTCAACTTCTTCACGCCTCACAACGCCTATGCGACCGAAGAGGCGCGCAAGGGCGGCCCGGAGGCCGTTCTGGCCGAGTTCAAGGGCATGGTGCGACTGCTGCACGAGGCCGGACTCGAGGTCATCCTCGACGTCGTGTACAACCACACGTCGGAGGAGGGCCTCGGGGGTCCCCGTTCAAGCCTGCGCGGCATCGACAACGCCAGCTACTACCGCCAGGACGCGTCGGGCGCGTACATCGATACGACGGGGTGCGGCAACACGCTGGACACCTCGACGGATGCCGGTGCTCGGCTCGTCCTGGATTCGCTGCGCTACTGGGCCCAGGAGATGCAGATCGACGGATTCCGCTTCGACCTCGCCGCCGCGATCGCCCGCGATGGCACGCACACCTACACTCCGGAGCATCCGCTGCTCACCGCCATCGCGAACGACCCCGTCCTCCGTGACACCAAGCTCATCGCCGAGCCGTGGGATGTCGGCATGGGTGGCTGGCAGACCGGGAACTTCCCCAACGGCTGGATGGAGTGGAACGACCGCTACCGCGACCGGGTCCGCAACTTCTGGCTCAGCGACATCGACTACGCGCGTCGCGCGTCCGCTCCGGTGGGCATCGGTGGCTTCGCCACTCGTCTCGCCGGCTCATCGAACACGTTCGCCGACGAGCGGGGCCCGCTCGCGAGCATCAACTTCGTGACGGCGCACGACGGATTCACGTTGCACGACCTCGTGTCCTACGACGTCAAGCACAATGAGGCGAACGGCGAGCAGAACCGCGACGGCGCCGACATGAACAGGGCGTTCAATCACGGCATCGAGGGGCCGACCGACGATCCCGCCATTCTCGCCGCCCGCCGCAAGGCGATGCGCAACCTGCTCGGCACCCTGCTGCTGTCCGCAGGCATCCCGATGCTCACGGCAGGCGATGAGGTCGGTCGGACGCAACGCGGGAACAACAACGCCTATGCGCAGGACTCGTCGATGACATGGCTCGGCTGGGATGCCGAACCCTGGCAGGAAGACCTGCGCGCGCACGCGACCCGTCTCATCGAGCTTCGATCCGAGAACCCCGCCCTGCGCCCGAGCCGGTACGCCCGTCTCGGCGAGCACATCCCCAACGCCTCGGTCATGGACTGGTTCGATCAGAACGGCGAGACGATGGAGAGTCAACAGTGGACTGATCCGGGGAACCGCACGCTGCAGTACGTCGCAGCATCGACGCCCGACCGTGAGCCGGCGAACCGCATCCTTCTCATTGTGCACGGCACGGAGTCGCCGATCGACGTGCGCCTTCCCGAGGATCTCGAGGACGCGACGCGTTTCGTGTCGCTGTGGTCGAGCGCCGATGACCGTCCGGATGACCGCGGCGAGGTGTTCGCCCCCGGCGACATCCTGCCCATCCCGGGCACCTCGATGCGTCTCTTCCGCGTGGAATGAACGGCGGCGCGCCGGTGCCCTCCGCGAGCTACCCGCTCCACGTCGGGAGCGGTACATTCGGGGAGTGGCCGCACGCATGAGCAGCACCAGTCCCAAGGCTCTCCGGAGCCCCGCGCAGATCCCGTCGCGCCCGTGGGGAGCCGTCTCGGACGACGGCGGACTCGTCGCGACGCGAATCCCTCTGGTGGGTGGCACACCGTCCGTTCCGGGCGGCTTCGCACCGAAGGCGTTCGTCGGCGAGGTGGTGCCGTTCAGCGTGGTCGCGTTCCGCGAAGGGCACGATCTGATCGGGGTGCAGCTGCGGTTGACCGCGCCCAACGGCGAGGAATCGCTGCACCGGCTCGTCCCGTTCCTGGACGGAACCGATCGCTGGGGCGCCGAGATCGCGCTGGACCTGCAGGGCCGCTGGAGCTTTCGCTTCGAGGCGTTCTCCGATGACTTCGCGACCTGGGCGCACGCCGCCGAGGTGAAGGTCGCCGCCGGCGTCGATGTTCCGGTCATGGCCGCCCTCGGCGCCGAGCTTCTCGCACGCGCAGCCGGCGAGAAGGATCGCCCCGCCGCGCAGCGCAGACGCCTCAGCGAACTCGCCGCAGCGCTCGCTGACGGCGATGCCGAGACCACGACCGCGGTGTCGACGGATCCCGAGCTGGCCGGTGTCTTCCGCGAGCGGCCGCTCATGACGCTTCGCTCAGCATCCGCCGCGCATGCGCTGCTGGTCGAGCGGACGGCGGCGGGCGTCGGCGCGTGGTACGAGTTCTTCCCCCGTTCGGAGGGCGCGAAGCGTCTCAAGGACGGCTCCATCAAGAGCGGCACTTTCCGGACCGCGGCCAAGCGCCTGCCCGCTGTCGCGGCCATGGGTTTCGACGTCATCTATCTGGTGCCGATCCATCCGATCGGCACCACCAACCGCAAGGGTCGCAACAACACGCTGACGACGGAGCCCGGCGACCCCGGCTCGCCGTACGCGATCGGATCCGCAGACGGCGGACACGACGCCATCCACCCCGAGCTCGGAAAGCCCGCCGACTTCCGCGCCTTCGTCCGCGCGGCGAAGCGCGAGGGGCTCGAAGTCGCTCTCGACCTCGCGCTGCAGGCGTCGCCCGACCACCCGTGGGTGGACGAGCACCCCGAGTGGTTCACGACCCTCCCCGACGGCACCATCGCCTACGCCGAGAACCCTCCCAAGAAGTACCAGGACATCTACCCCCTGAACTTCGACAACGATCCTGCCGGCATCTATCAGGAGATGCTGCGCATCGTGCAGCACTGGGTGCGCGAAGGCGTCAAGATCTTCCGGGTCGACAATCCGCACACGAAGCCGCTGCAGTTCTGGGAATGGCTCATCGCGACGGTGAACGCGCAGGACCCCGATGTGATCTTCCTCGCAGAGGCGTTCACCCGACCCGCCGTCATGCGTGCGCTCGCGGCCGTGGGGTTCCAGCAGAGCTACAGCTACTTCACGTGGCGCAACACCAAGGCCGAGCTCGAAGAGTTCCTCACCAGCGTCGCGCACGAGACCAGCGACTACATGCGGCCGAACCTCTTCGTGAATACGCACGACATCCTCACCGAGTACCTGCAGTTCGGCGGGCGGGCCGCCTACCGGATCCGAGCCTGCATCGCGGCCACCGCAGCACCCGTGTACGGCGTGTACGCCGGCTACGAGCTCTTCGAGAATGTCGCGCGTCCCGGTTCCGAGGAGAACATCGACAACGAGAAGTACGAGTTCAAGTTCCGAGACTGGGAGGGCGCAGAGGCCTCGGGCGACTCTCTGGCACCCCTCCTTCGTCGGTTGAATGAGATCCGCCGCGAGCACCCGGCCCTTCGACAGCTCCGCAATCTCTCCGTGCACTGGAGCGACGACGACTCCGTGCTCGTCTACAGCAAGCACCTCGACGCGGCCTTCACCGACTCCGGACAGCCGGATACGATCCTCGTCATCGCCAACGTCGATCCGCATTCCGTTCGAGAGACCACTGTCCACCTCGACACCACCGTCTGGGGCGTGCCGCCGGGCGAGCCCTTCGAGGTGGAGGATCTCCTCACGGGAGCCGTGTGGACATGGGCGGATCACAACTACGTGCGCCTCGACTCCTTCGCCGAGCCGGTGCACATTCTGAAGGTGAGGAGACGAGCATGAGCTACGTCGAAGATGCCACTACGTCCTCGGAGTGGGCCGCTGTCGCTGCGGGCGCCCACCACGACCCGCACGCTGTGCTCGGCGCCCACCCCTTCAAGGACGCGGGCGAGCGCACCGTCACAGTGATCCGCATCCGTCGCCCTCTCGCGTCCTCCGTCGCCGCCGTCTTCGAGGACGGCAGCCGACTGCAGCTCGATCACGTCGCCCACGGCATCTGGGAGGCGCAGCACGACGGCGCTCCCGTGCCGTATCGGATCGCCACCGCGTACGGCGATGACGAGGAGACGATCGTCGGCGACCCCTATCGGCACCTGCCCACGCTGGGCGACATAGATCTGCACCTCATCGCGGAGGGGCGGCATGAGCGGCTGTGGGAGGTGCTGGGCGCCCGCCCGCGGGTCACCGGCGGCGAGAGCGGCGTCGCCTTCGCGGTGTGGGCGCCCAACGCCACCGCGGTGCGCGTCGCCGGCGACCACAACGGCTGGAACGGCGAAGCCCACGCGATGCGGTCGATGGGAGTGAGCGGGATCTGGGAGCTGTTCATCCCCGACCTCGCCATCGGAACGACCTACAAGTACGAGATCCGCACCCGCGGAGGCTCCTGGATCTTCAAGGCCGACCCCATGGCGCAGGCTGCGCAGGTGCCGCCCGAGACCGCCTCGGTGGTCACACAGTCGACCTACGCCTGGTCGGACGGCGCCTGGATGACGCGCCGCGCGGCAACTCACGCTGTGGCTCAGCCTCTGTCGGTCTACGAGGTGCACCTCGGCTCCTGGCGCGGGGGCCTCAGCTACCGCGATGCCGCGGAACCGCTGATCGCACACGTCACCGAGTCCGGATTCACCCACGTCGAGTTCATGCCGCTCGCTGAGCATCCATTCGGCGGCTCCTGGGGCTACCAGGTCAGCGGGTACTACGCGGCGACCAGCCGTTTCGGCAACCCGGACGACCTGCGCTACCTCATCGATCAGCTCCACCAGGCCGGCATCGGCGTGATCATGGACTGGGTCCCCGGACACTTCCCCAAAGACGCATTCGCCCTCGCGAAGTTCGACGGACAGCCGCTGTACGAGCACCCCGACCCTCGTCGCGGTGAACATCAGGACTGGGGAACGCTCATCTTCGACTATGGCCGCCCCGAGGTGCGCGGCTTCCTGGTCGCCAATGCCCTCTTCTGGCTGAGCGAGTTCCACGTCGACGGTCTGCGAGTCGATGCGGTTGCGTCGATGCTCTACCTCGACTACTCCCGCAGGGAAGGCGAGTGGGAGCCGAACATCCACGGCGGCAGGGAGAACCTCGAGGCGATCCGGTTCCTTCAGGAGGTCAACGCGACCGCCTATCGCCTGCACCCCGGGGTGCTGATGATCGCCGAGGAGTCGACGAGCTTCCCCGGTGTGACGGCACCGACCGACCACGCAGGACTCGGATTCGGGTTCAAGTGGAACATGGGATGGATGAACGACTCGCTCCAGTACATCGAACGCGACCCGATGTACCGCGCGCACCACGAAGGCGAGATGACGTTCTCGTTCGTCTACGCGTTCGGCGAGAACTACCTGCTGCCGATCAGTCATGATGAGGTCGTTCACGGCAAAGGCAGCCTTCTCGCGAAGATGCCCGGCGATCACTGGCACAAGCTCGCCAACGTGCGCGCGTACCTGGGCTACATGTGGGGCCACCCCGGCAAGAAGCTCCTCTTCATGGGGCAGGAGTTCGGACAGCTCGCTGAGTGGTCGGAATCGCGCGAACTCGACTGGTGGCTTCTCGACCAGCCCTCGCATGCGCAGCTGCAGGGCTTCGTCGGGCAGCTCAACCGCACCTACCGCGCGCAGGCTCCGCTCTGGGAGCGGGACAACGACGGGTCCTCGTTCTCGCGCCTCGGTGCTCCCAGCTGGGACCCCAACGTGATCGCCTTCGAACGCCGTGACGCGCACGGGGGCCGTGTCGTCGTGATCAGCAACTTCGCCGGCGTCGAACGCAGCGGTTACCGCCTCGCGCTGCCGGCCGCGGGTGTGTGGCAGGAGATCCTCAACACGGATGCCGCAGAGTACGGCGGCCGCGGATCCGGCAACCTGGGAATGGTCGTCGCGCATTCCGAGGATGACGGACCGGCGACGGCGACCATCACCGTGCCGGCGCTGTCGACCATCTGGCTACGCCACGAGAGCGACCCGCACGTACCCACGATCAGCCGCGGCTGACGCCTGCGTCGAACGGCACGACAGCCCCCGGCCATCAGGCCGGGGGCTGTCGTGCTGCGGGCTCAGCTCAGAACAGCAGAGAAGACAATCGGTTGCGCGCAGAGATGACGCGCGGATCTGCGACGCCGATCAGGCCGAACAGCTCGAGAAGACGTTCCCTCACCGGCGTCCGCTCATCCGACGGCAGCTGGGCGAACAGGTCGAGCAGCCTTCCGAACGCGTCATCGACATGGCCTCCTGCGAGGTCGAGATCGGCGACATCGAACTGGGCCTGAACGTCGAGGGGGCCGGCGGCCGCAGCTGCCCTGGCGTCCTGCAGGTCGAGCTTCTGCACACGGTCGAGCAGTCGAACCTGCCCCAGCCCGGCGATGGCGTCTTCGTCGCGAGGATTCTCCGCGAGAGCCTTTTCGTATGCCACGACAGCCGCTGCGTAGTCACCGTTCTCGATGGCAGCGAAGGCCTCGGCGTGCAACGGAGGCATCGGCGGCTCCTCGGGCGTCTGCTCGCCTGCCGGTTCCTCATCGACGTCGAGCGTGCCCGTCACGCCGTTCTGCGCCGCGAGCTGAAGCAGCTGCGCGAAGACATCCCTGACCTGCTGCTCCGGCACCGCTCCGGTGAACATCGGCACCGGCTGGCCCGCGATGAGCGCCACGACCATCGGGATGGACTGAGCGCGGAACCCCTGGGCGAGCTGCGGGTTGGCGTCGACATCGACCTTGGCGAGAAGCACCTTGCCGTTGAGCTCGCGCGTCACCTTTTCGATGATGGGACTCAACTGCTTGCAGGGACCGCACCATTCCGCCCACAGGTCGACGACCACCGGTACGGTTCGCGAGATCTCGAGGATCTCCCCGAACGACTCGTCGGTCGCATCGACCACGAGCCCACGTGCGCCGGCAGCGGCCGGAGTTCCTGCAGGCGGCGCAGCCGGTCGGTTACGGAGCGTCGAGAGGTCGACGGCTCCGCGGAGGGCAGCAGGAGAGATATCGGTCACTTGAGCACCTCGGCAGAAAGAAGGTCCTGGCGGACGGCCAGGAGGCGGATCTGTTCGGTCGACCCCTGAGCGGGAACGGAGAAGAACAGCTGGAACTCGTAACGGGTGGTCACGCCCTTGGCCGATTCGCTGACTCCCGTCAGCGCCTTGACCTGGGCGTTCTCTCCGAAACGGATCACCGCGTCGGCAGACGTCGGAGTCACCGTCTCGTTGTCGATCAGCGACACCGCCACGATCGCCCCGCTTCCGAGAGTGGCCATCGAGACCGGCGCCGAGTCTGCGGGCGCGATGTCGAAGGCGGTCTGCGAGGTCTCCGCGGCGCCATTGTCGGCGAGGTTCTGGACCACGGCCTGGCGGCTGTCCCGAATCGACTTCGCGAGGTTGAGCGCGAGATCGTCGAAGAGACCGTATGCCGCACTCTGTTCGCCGGCGTCGACCACGTCTGCGTACGTCTCCGCGAGTTCGCCCGGCGGGATGCTCAGGAATGCCGAATCATCGGGAACGAGCGACGTTCCGAGCCAGGTGGCGGCGACGTCCGGGAACACCGCATCAGCCGACATCTCGGCCATGTTGGTGATGCGGTAGTTGGACCACGGATCCTGTTGCGTCATCGTCAGGATCACCGGGGGAACCGTGTCATCGCCTTCGCTCTTCGAGAGCATCAGCACCGTACGCGGCCAGCGATCCGTCGCCTCGGGCAGCACGACCTCGACGTCGTCGGTCGGGATCGCCGCGGGCGGCGTCGTCTCAGGGAGGGCGGTCCGCAGCGCGTACTCGGTCGTGCGCGCGGTCAGCGCCGGCCCGTCCAAGCGCGTCCCCGCGAGGTCGAGATTCATCGCGGCATCCGCTTCGCTGATGGTTGCGGCCGTGCTCTGCAGGATCTTCTTCGCCTGCGCCTCGGTCACTGCCGGAGGCTTCTGGTTGTCGGGGGCGATCACCGTCTCGGTCGGAGTCGGTGACGGCGAGCCCTCCCCGATCTGCGGCCAGGAATCCGCGGAGCAGCCTGTGGCGAGGAGCGCGGTGAGCGCGATCGCAGGAACCGCAAACAGCCGTCGTCGTCGAGAAGGCGCATTCTCACGCATCTCCGCCGAGCGTCCGGCGCTCCCAGAACGGCTTTCGTCGCTCGCTTCGTCCTGCGGGCCGGCCTCTTCGGATTCCGACGGATCAGACGCGGCTGAAGAGCCGGGCCCCTCGATGGCAGCGCGCTCGGACGGCGGCAACTGCGCCAGATCGATCGGCTCGGTCACGGGAAGCGGTCCGGGACCTTTTCGGCGCGGGCCCCGACCGCGACGCTGGTGGCGGATGCCGAGGATGTAGAGGACGAGACCGACGACGAGCACAGCGGCACCTGCGGCCATGAGCGGTCCCGCGAGAGGAGTCGAGTTGTCCAGCGGCCACGACAGCACGATGTCGTCGGGGGCTGCCTGCGTGCCGTCGTATGCGATGAGGACGCTGACTCCCTCGGGAAGCTGGAGGTCGGTGATCAGCGAGTCCTTCTCCGTGAACGAGTCGAGCCACAGGTCCGAGCCCGCGGGGTTGCGTCCCGCGTTCTCTGCAGCTTCGCCCCCTTCGGCGGTCTCACCGGTGGCACCGTCGACCGGCTCCTCCCCCGGTGCGGGTTCCGTCGTCGCCGCATCGGCGGAAGCCTCCGTGAACTCGACATCGAGTCCCCCGTCAGCGCCGGCCGTCACGTGGTTGTACTCGGTGTCCGAGAGCCACGCCTCCATGTCGGCTGTGCGGCCGTACGCCGCGAAGATGTCGCCCTGGCCTCGGATCAGGAGGGTCTGGGCGCCCGGGTTCTCGCGCAGCACCTCGCCGTCCATCAGCACGAACGGCGCCGGTTCAGCGACGTCGACGGCGACCTTCTGGGTCGACGGCCCTTGGAAAATGGTTCGCTGGGCGATGCCTGCACCGATCAGTCCCGCGGCCAGCACGAAGGCCACCACGGCCCATACGAAACGCACGAATAGTCTCCTCACGCGGCCCGGACGCTCGCCCGAGTCGCAACACTCGACATTTCAGACTAGCGAAATCACCTGTGTGTTGCCCACGAGGCCCGCCTCCGCGATACCGCGGCACGTCGTGGAGGATCACAGCCCGCCCGGTGGATACCCTTGCAGCATCCGCTTTTCCCGAGGAGCCGTGAGATGAAGATCCACAACCCGTTCCGCACCGCGCTGGTGGCGACCCTCGGCGTCGGTCTGGGTATTCTGCTCATCGGGAGCGTCCAGAGTCTCTCGACTGTCCTTCTCTACGTCGGTACGGCCCTGTTCCTCAGCCTCGGCCTCGATCCTCTCGTGACCTTCCTCGAGCGCCGACGTCTCGCCCGGTGGCTCGCCGTCCTGATCACGATCGTGGCCGTGCTCGGGGTGTTCGCCGGAGTGGTGCTGATCGTCTTGCCTGTCCTCGTGGACCAGATCTCGCAGCTCATCGCGCAGATCACCGCCATCGTGCAACGAGGCACGTTCCTCGATGACCTGCGCGAATGGATGGTCGACACCTTCCCGAACCTCAAGGTCGACGAGGTCTTCGCGTACGTCGCCAACTGGCTCGAGACGAATGTCGCGCAGATCGGCGGTTCGATCGGCCAGGGTGTTCTCGCAGTCAGCGGCGCCGTCGTCGGTGGCCTGTTCGGCGCCTTCATCGTGCTGATCCTGACGATCTATCTCACAGCATCCACCCCCTCGCTCAAGAGGGCGGTCTACCAGCTGGCCCCCGCGTCGAAGAGGGAACGGTTCATCGACCTCGCCGAGCAGATCACCGACTCCGTCGGCTACTACGTCATGGGGCAGGTCTCTCAGGGTGTCATCAACGGCGTCCTGAGCATGATCTTCCTCACCATCATCGACGCCCCATTCCCTGCGGTCCTCGCCGTGATCGCCTTCTTCTTCTCACTCATCCCACTCGTCGGCACTCTGACCGGATCGACGATCATCGTGCTCGTCTGCTTGATCCCCGGACTCGGGTCCCCCGGGACGGCGATCGCCGCAGCCATCTACTATCTGATCTACATGCAGATCGAGGCGTACGTCATCTCGCCGAGGATCATGAGTCGTGCGGTGTCTGTGCCCGGAGCGGTCGTCGTGGTGGCCGCCCTTGCGGGTGGCAGCCTGCTCGGGCTCCTCGGTGCGCTGATCGCCATCCCTGTGGCTGCGAGCATCCTGATCATCTATCGGCAGGTCCTGATCCCCCGCATGAACGAGCTCTAGTCGCTCGGCCACGTCGTAGGCAGCGGGAGCGCGGCGGGATTCACAGCGGCGACGATCTCGGTCAGCACGCGACGCGTCTGGGTCTCCCCCACCCAGAGGTGCTTCCCACCCTCCACCGCGATCAACGTCGCGTGTGGAATCGACGCGAAGCGAGAGCGGGCTTCATCGGGCCGGAGGTAGTCGTCGAACTCGGGCACGAGGATGACCACTTCGACTCCGGAGTCCGCCCACGCGGCGACCTCGGCATCCGTCGCCCGGTGCAGGGGCGGGGAGAGCAGGATGATGCCCTCGACATCGTGGTCGCGCCCGTATTTCAGAGCCAGCTCCGTGCCGAACGACCACCCGAGCAGCCAGGGGCGAGGGAGCCCCCGATCCCGGACGAAGTCCATCGCCGCAGCGACATCGAACTGTTCCGCGGCGCCGCCGTCGAAGCGCCCCTCACTCGTGCCACGGGGCGAGCTCGTGCCTCGCGTGTTGAACCTCAGCACGGCGAGGTCTGCCGTGGCGGGCAGACGCGCCGCCGCCTTGCGCAGGATGTGGGAGTCCATGAATCCACCGGCCGTGGGCAGCGGGTGCAGGGTGACGAGTGTCGCTACCGGAGCAGTCGACTCCGGCACCGCGAGCTCACCGACCAGAGTGAGCTCGTCCGCCGTGGTGAGCTCGATGGCCTCGCGCCGCGCCGGCAGTTCGATAGGTCCACGGATCTCGATGGTCATGCCAACCTCCAGCAGTGCGTATGCCAATGTCTGCGCGCCGCGAGGTCGGCCGCGTCGCCGAGCACCCCGTCTGCGCGCCATGCGACGAGATGTGCCGTTCCAGGGTCGATCATGCGGCCGCATCCGGGGCAGCTGTACTCCTTCTGCGCCTGCGCCGCCGAGACCGGCTGCACGGTCCACTGCGACCCACGACGCACCTCCGTGCGTTTCCAGGATGCGAGCAGCCGATCGAGAGAGTCGTCAGCCTGCGGGCGCGTCTGACGGCGGCGATGTGAGCGGGGCATGACCGCCGCTCACCACCAGTGGTTCTTCGTCCAGAAGGCGTGCGCCCCGGCCCAGCTGCCGTACCGACCGGTCGCGTACCCCGTCGCCCACCTGAGGTTGTCGATCGGATCGTAACCGTTGCCCGGTACCTTGCTGCACGGCAGCGCTTGCACGAGCCCACAAGCGCCGGAGGACTTGTTGGTGGCGTTGGGGTTCCAGCCGCTCTCACGAGACACGATGTAGTCGACGTAACCCCAGTCACCCTCGGCGATGCCGGCCGCCGCCATCCACTCAGCGGGAGCGCCTCCGCCCGTGTAGTACAGAGGCCCGCCGCCGCCTCCGCCCGGCGATGAGGGCGACGGAGCCTTCTCGGTCGGTGTGGGGGTCGGAGTCGGTGTAGGCGTCACGTAGACGGTGAACGTTCCGCGCTGAACCGGCGCGATCGCCGCGCCGTCTGAGGTGACGGTGAGATTCTGCGTGTCCGCGAGCGCAAGGGAATACGCGGACTCGGGAGCTGCTTCCATCGGCTGTTGCGCGAGAGCCACCCCGGTCGGCGCGACCATGGCTCCGGCGAAACCGATGACCGCGAGTGCGCTCACGATGCCGGCCACGGTGTGCTTGCGTGATCCCTTGCGCACCGAAAGCGCCGGTGTTGCACGCACCGGCGTCTGATCTTCGCGCTTCAGGGTCATGTCGTCTCGGGAGTTCACGATACGAGGGAGTCTACCCGGTGAGCCGACGCTCGACCACGGTGAACGTTCAGCGAACCGCCAGGATCACATCGACGGTCGCGTCGAGCAGTGCGTCGACCTGCTCTTCACGGTAACCACCGCGCTGCATGCGGAAAGCTGCCGACCGGAGCTGCTCCGCAGTGAGCGCCTCCCCGTCGCGGAGGTACCTGACGATGCGACCAGCCACGTGATCGACCTCGTCGACGCGATAGCCGAAGGTGAGGACGTTGGTGCGGGCGAAGAGGTGACGGGCCGGGCGAGCAAGGTGGTCGAGGATCACCTGCGCGTCACCACGGGCCTGGTCCACCCATACTCCGGCTCCGCGTGACCGCACAGCCTGGTCGCGCTCTCGGGCTGCCAGGGCGTCCTCGACCCGGCCGAGAGCCGCATCGACTTCCGCGACGTCGTACCCCTCTTTCACGAGGGGGAACGAGGCGACCCGGACGTCGGCGGCAGTGAGCTCGCCGTTCGAGTTCTCGAATGCGGCGCGGGCCGCCGCCAGGAAGCTGTCCACGGCCGCTCGGTGGTATCCCTTTTCACGCCCGGCCGTCAGCGAGAACGCCGGAGCAGTTCGGGTGCCGCCGTCCCGGAGAGACACGTCGTCGGAAGTCATCACAGCACCGTCCAGGAGGAGAAGAGGAAGTAGAGGCCGAGCGCAGGAACGGTCGAGGGCAGGATGCTGTCCAGGCGATCCAGAAGGCCACCGTGCCCGGGAAGCCAGGAGCTCATGTCCTTGATTCCGAGATCACGCTTGAGCATGGACTCCCCGAGGTCGCCGAGCGTCGCGGACAGCAGGATCGCGATTCCGAAGATGACACCGAACCACCAGGGCAGCCCGAGCAGGAAGATCGCCAGCAGGACGCCCGCGGCGATCGACCCGACCACCGCACCGCCGAAACCTTCCCAGGTCTTCTTGGGGCTGATCCGCGGAGCCATCGGGTGGCGACCGAACGCCAGGCCCGCCGCGTAGGCACCGGTGTCGGCGACGACGGCGATCGCGATGAAACTCAGGACCCACCACTGTCCGCCGTCCTGCTTCAACAGGATCAGCGCGACAGCTGCGAGGAACGGGACATAGATCTGGACGAAGCCGGCGACCACCGCATCTGTGAGCACATCGCCGTAAGTGCGACCGTCCTTCGTCATCATCTGCGCGACGAGTCGCCAGACGATCACGACGGCCACTGCGATGAACAGCATGACCCAGACCAGCCACACGTCGACGAAGAATGCCGTGAGCACGACCAGAGCGGCGGCGCCGAGCTGTGGGGCGATGTCGACGCGTCTGCCTGCGATGCGCAGCGCCAACGCCAGTTCGTACACACCGAGCAGCGCCGCAGCGAGAGCGAACGGAACGAAGAGCACCTTGATGAACAGCAGCGAGGCGAGAAGAGCAGCGCCGAAGGCAAGACCGATCAGAATAGCGAGCACCAGGTCGCGGCCGGTGCGCTCCTTGATCCTCTCGTTCGCCTGGTCGAACTGGTCGCGCGCGTTGGAGACATGAGAGCCGAGCTCATCTCGCGCGATGCGCCACTGATCTCTGATGACCTTGTGCTCGGCCGTGTCGAGGGGCGATGCCGATGCGCCCTCCTCGCCGCGAGGCAACGGTGGACGGGGCGGAGCACTCTCGATGTCGAAGACAGGGACTGCTCCGTCGCCGCTGGCGACACCGCCGGTCGACGCCGACGAGTCACGCGCCTCGCGGCGCGTGTTCGGCTGGTCGGCGCCAGCACCGGTGGAAACGTCGGGCATCCCGCCTACACCTCGAGCAGTTCGGCCTCTTTGCGCTTGAGTGCGTCGTCGATCAGGTCGACGTGCTGGCGCGTGAGGGCGTCGAGTTCCTTCTCGCCACGGGCGATCTCGTCCTCGCCCACCTCGTTCTTGAGGGCGTCGAGTTCGTCCTTCGCCTTGCGACGGATGCCGCGGACGTGGACCTTCGCGTCTTCACCCTTCGACTTGACGAGCTTGACGTACTCCTTGCGGCGCTCGGCAGTCAGTTCGGGCATCGTGACGCGAACGACGTTGCCGTCATTCGTCGGATTGGCACCGAGGTTCGGCATGTCGCGAACGGCCTGCTCGATCGCCTTGAGCGCGGACTTGTCGTAGGGCGTGATCAGCAGCGAACGAGCCTCGGGGTTGGCGAGCGAGGCGAGCTGAGCCAGCGGGGTGGGCGTCCCGTAGTAGTCGACGAGCAGCTTCTGGAACAGCTGCGGGTTCGCCCGTCCCGTGCGCACAGTGGAGAAGTCCTCCTTGGCTGCATCGACCGCTCGGGCCATACGAGAAGTGGTTTCTGCGAGGACATCCGCGATCACGGTGACTCCTATCGTCGGGGTGTGAAGCAATTCTATCGGCCCGGGCCCACGAGCCCAGCCAGGCGCTCAGGCGGTGACGAGAGTTCCGATGGGCTCGCCGAGCAATGCCCGCGTGACATTGCCGACCGGCTCCATGCCGAACACACGCATGTCCATGTTGTTGTCCATGCACAGGCTGAAAGCAGTCGAATCGACGACCTTGAGACCCTGCTGGAGAGCATCGCGGTAGGTCACGCGCTCGATGCGCTCGGCATCCGCATGCTTGTTCGGGTCAGCCGTGTAGATCGCGTCGACACCGTTCTTGGCCACGAGCACCTCCTGCGCACCGATCTCGAGTGCGCGCTGGGCGGCGACGGTGTCGGTGGAGAAGTACGGGAGGCCAGCGCCCGCGCCGAAGATCACGACACGGCCCTTCTCCATGTGGCGCTCGGCACGCAACGGGATGTACGGCTCGGCGACCTGGGTCATCGAGATGGCGGACTGCACGCGCGTGGGCGCGCCGGCCTGCTCGAGGAAGTCCTGCAGCGCCAGCGCGTTCATCACTGTGCCGAGCATTCCCATGTAGTCGGCGCGACCTCGATCCATGCCGCGCTGGCTGAGCTCGGCGCCGCGGAAGAAGTTGCCGCCACCGACGACGATGGCGATCTCGACGCGGTCAACCGCGGCGGCGATGTCGCGCGCGATCTGGCCGACGACGTCAGGATTGACGCCGAGCTGGCCGGCGCCGAACGCCTCGCCGGAGAGCTTGAGAAGAACGCGGCGGCGTCCTGTGCGGTCGGTCATGGGGGTGGTCCTCTCGTCCCGATTCAAGATAGTGCCTTCTGGGCATGAAGAAGGGGTCCGGATCGCGTTGATCCGAACCCCTTCGACGATGTTACGCGCCGACCTTGAAGCGCGCGAAGTCCGTCACGGTGATACCGGCGTCCTTCGCCACCTGGGCGACAGAGAGCTTGTTGTCCTTCGCGTAGTCCTGCTCGAGCAGTGCGACCTGCTTGATGAACGCGGAGACGCGGCCCTCGACGATCTTGGGCAGAGCCGCCTCCGGCTTGCCCTCGTTGCGAGAGATCTCGGTGACGATCTCGCGCTCCTTCTCCACGGCGTCGGACGGAACGTCCTCGCGGGAGAGGTACGACGGGTTCGCGAACGAGATGTGCTGCGCGATGCTGCGAGCGGTCTCTGCGTCGTCACCCGAGTAGGCGACGACGACGCCGATCTGCGGCGGGAGGTCCTTGCTCGTGCGGTGCAGGTAGACCTCGACCTTGTCGCCCGAGATCGTGCGCACCTTGCGGAGCTCGACCTTCTCGCCGATGATCGCGGCCTCTTCCGAGATGACCTGCTCGACGCTCTTGTCGCCGGCCTGGGCGGCGAGGGCAGCCTCGACCGAATCAGCCTTGACGGCTGCGACGGCGTCGGCGACCTTGTCGGCCAGAGCGATGAAACGATCGTTCTTCGCGACGAAGTCCGTCTCGCAGGCGAGCTCGATGAGCGTCACGGCGCCGTCCTGCTCGCGAGCGACGATGAGGCCCTCGCTGGTCGAACGGTCAGCACGCTTCGCGTTGCCCTTGGCACCCTTCAGACGCAGGATCTCGGTGGCCTTCTCGACGTCTCCGTCAGCCTCCTCGAGCGCCTTCTTGGTGTCGACCATTCCCGTGCCGAGCTGCTCACGCAGCGCCTTGAGGTCGGCGATGGTGAAGTTGGCCATGTGTGGTGGCTCCTTGCTTCGTGATGTGTGTGGTGGTCGCGGAATTACTTGGCGTCTGCTGCTTCGGCGGCGGCGACCTCAGCGGTCTCCTCACCGGAAGCGGCGGCGATCGCCTCGTCGTGAGCCTCAGCACCGGCCTCATCGGCAGCGGTCTCGTCAGCAGCAGGCGTCTCGACGACGGCAGCCTCGTCGGCAGCGGCGTCATCGACCTGTGCGGCGTCGGCCGACTCCTGGACCGGAGCTTCGAGGAGCTCCTTCTCCCAGTCGGCGAGCGGCTCAGCGTCGCCCGTCTCGGGGTTGTGCTTCTGCTGAAGGCCCTCGGCGGCTGCGTCCGCGATGATGCGGGTCAGCAGCGAGACGGAGCGGATCGCGTCGTCGTTGCCGGGGATCGGGTACTGGAAGTCGTCCGGGTCGGCGTTGGTGTCGAGGATGCCGATGACCGGGATGCCGAGCTTCTTGGCCTCGTCGATGGCGAGGTGCTCACGCTTGGCGTCGACGACCCAGAGGGCGGACGGCGTCTTGGTGAGGTTGCGGATACCACCGAGCGACTTGTGCAGCTTGTCGAGCTCGCGCTTCTTGAGAAGGAGTTCCTTCTTGGTGAAGCCGGAAGCGGCCGGGTTCTCGTAGTCGAGCTCCTCGAGCTCCTTCATGCGAGCGAGACGCTTTGCGATCGTCTGGAAGTTCGTGAGGAGTCCGCCGAGCCAGCGCTGGTTGACGTAAGGCTGACCGACGCGCGTGGCCTGCTCTGCGAGGATCTCCTGCGCCTGCTTCTTCGTGCCGACGAAGAGAATGGTGCCGCCGTGCGCCACCGTCTCCTTGACGAAGTCGTAGGCCTTGTCGATGTACCCGAGCGACTGCTGCAGGTCGATGATGTGGATTCCGCTGCGCTCGGTGAGGATGAAGCGCTTGACCTTCGGGTTCCACCGACGGGTCTGGTGTCCGAAGTGCACACCGCTGTCGAGCAGCTGGCGGATGGTGACCACAGCCATGGTCGTCTCCTTGTTCCGGCGCGATTCTGCGCCCTTGAGGTTGTCAAGTCGATCGGACGATCGAACTTCCTGGTGCCCGGCACACTCCCGCCTGCGTGAAGCAAGGACCTGTGGGAGTGGATGCCACGACCGGAGTCGCTCTGGGCACGCGTAGTCACCCCGAGATCGAGGTGCTCGTCCATCATACAGGATCCTCGCCCGCGACTCGCTCTGCACCGCTGCCCTGAATCGCCGAGTGCCTCGCCATCCGCGGAGATGTCGGCGGCACCGCGCACTCCGTGGTGCACGGGTGTCCGAAGATCGACCGATGCACAGCCGTCGCACGCGCCTCATCCGCCTTTTCGCGTACATCCTGCTGATGATGACCGTATGCCCCGGATCGGGCGCGTACGCGAGTCTCGCGGATGCCGCTCCGTCTGAGCCGTCGCGGCCGGTGTGGGACTGGCCGGTGGACGGTCCGCGCAGCGTCGTCGCCGCCTATCGAGCGCCGGCCCATGACTTCGCCGCGGGGCACCGCGGCGTCGACGTGAGTCCCGGAAGCGGCATCGTGCACGCCCCCGACGACGGAGTGGTGGCGTTCCGCGGTACCGTCGTCGATCGTCCGCTCCTCACCATCGAGCATCCGGGCGGCTACGTCTCCACGTTCGAACCGCTTCTCTCCGAGCTGTCCCCGGGCGAGTCCGTGTCGAGGGGCGATGTCCTCGGTGCTGTCGGGCAGGGTGGACACGCCGCATCGGGGACCCTGCACATCGGCGTTCGCCTGGACGGCGTCTACCTGAATCCGCTTCTGCTCTTCGGTCCGGTCGACCGCGCCGTGCTGCTTCCCTGTTGCGATCCGTTGTGACAGTGGCTCTCGGATCTCGGCGGAGCACGCCCGCGCCGCGCGACGAGTTCAGGCGCGCGGGTGCGCCAGCCGGTATGCGGCAGTGAGCCGCTCCGCCGACACGTGCGTATAGATCTGAGTCGTACCGAGACTCGCATGCCCGAGGATCTCCTGCACGGCCCTGAGATCCGCGCCTCCGTCGAGGAGATGGGTCGCCGCGGTGTGACGGAGGGCATGTGGACCCACGGTCTCCGCCCCGACGAAAGGCGACAGGACATCCGCGACCAGACCGTAGACCGCCCGCGTTCCGATGCGGCTACCCCGGCTTCCCAGAAAGAGCGCAGCAGTCGAGGTCGACGATCTCGCGAGCAGAGCGGGACGGGCACGGCTGAGATAGTCGCCTATCGCGGTCCGCGCAGGCGCTCCGAACGGCACCACTCGCTCTTTGGCCCCTTTCCCGAGCACACGAGCAGTGCGCCGGTCGAGGTCGAGGTCGTCGACATCGATTCCGCAGAGCTCGGACACGCGAATACCCGCACCGTAGAGAAGCTCCAGGATCGCCCGATCTCGGACCGAGATCGGCTCGCCTGACTCCGCGGCGATGCGCTGCGCCTCGAGCAGGTTCTGCATCGCGTCCTGTGACGCGACTGTGGGCAGGGTACGCCCCTTCTTCGGGCTGACCAGCCGCAGGCTCGGATCGACGTCGATGAGCCCCTGCTCATGCGCCCACCCGAAGAACGAACGAGCAGCTGCCGTGCGACGCGCGAGCGTGGAACGGGCATCGCCCCGTTGGGTCGCCCTCCACAGCCAATCGCGCAGAACGTCGAGGTCGATGGCATCGAGAGCCGCGTCACCAAGGCCGGAGCCCAGGTCACGCAGGTCCGATCGATACGCGCGAACGGTCGCGGCGGACAGCCGACGCACCTTCGAAAGGTGGTCGGTGAACGCATCAGCGGCGACCGAGAACTCCACGGAGCCAGCTTGCACGACCGGGGCGCCGGCAGAGGTCAGCCTCGCCGCCCGGTCGCGCGCTTGCGCCTCCACCCGGTCTCGGAACGTTCCACGACCCCTTCCAGATCCAGCATCCCCAGAAGAGCTGCCACGCGCCCCGGGGCGAGCCCCGCGCGGCTGGCGATCTCCGTCACGGTCACCCATGTGCGTGTTCCGACGGCATCGAGCAGCCGACGTTGCTCTGCGTCGATATCGTCCTCCGGCATGGCCACCGCAGCATCGGTCCCGCTCCCCCACAGTTCGCGGACTTCGCCGGCGCTCGTGACGCACCGGGCGTCGAACTCTCGGAGCAGCCGGTGACACCCTGCCGACGACGCCGACGTGATCGGCCCGGGCACTGCCCCGATCGGCCTCCCCAGCGACGCCGCATGGCCGGCCGTGTTGAGCGATCCACTGCGCCATCCGGCCTCGACCACGACGGTCGCCTGGCTGGCGGCAGCAATGAGTCGGTTTCTCGACAGAAAGCGCCACTTCGTCGGCGCGACGCCGCACGGAACTTCGCTGACGACCGCCCCCGTGTCGACGATCCGACGCAGCAGCTGCTGATGCCCCTGCGGGTAGGCGCGATCGACACCGCCGGCGAGGAACGCCACCGTGGCACCGCCGACCGCGAGTGCGGCTCGATGTGCAGCGCCATCGATGCCGTAGGCTCCGCCGGAGACGATGACCGCTCCCCCGGTCGCCAGATCGCCGGCCAGCTCCGCGGCCACGGATTCGCCATAGGCGCTCGCGGCCCGCGCGCCGACGATCGCCACATGCGGACCGCGCGTGAGCAGCGAGGGATCACCGCGCACCCAGAGCACGACGGGTGCGTGGGGACCGAGATCGTTCAGTCCGAGCGGCCACTCGGAGTCTTCGGGCACGACGAGACGCGCCCCGACGTCGCGCGCATCGGTGACGGCGCGCCTCACCCTCGACGGATCCGCTCGCGCCGACCATCGGGCGATCCCTTCAGCGACGGGACCGCCCAGCGTACCGGGCGCGACGAGCCTCGGACCGTCCCCGAAGACGACGCGCAGGGCCTCGGTCGCGCCCAGCTCGCGGATGAGCTCACCTGCCACGCCGTCGCCGGGTTCTGCCAGCACAGACCATGCGATCCGTGCGACCGCCTCGGGGGCATCACCGAGCTGGCCCACATCGCGGACTGATGCCATGAGTGCAGCGTCAGAGAGGAGGGCATCGATCATGAGACGATCCCTCTCTTGAGGAACAGCGCGCCACCGATCTCATCGCGACCTGGCCGGTCGACCCCTGCCAGATCCGCCAGCGTCCAGGCGACGCGAAGAACCCTGTCGTATCCGCGCAACGTGAGCGCTCCCCGCTCCAATGCCCTGTCGAGCGGAGCGCGGGCCGCGGAACCGATACGGATATCCGTCTGCCGCAAGCGGGCTCCCGGAATCTCCGCATTCTGACGCCACGGCGTGCCTC
Source organism: Microbacterium sp. EB106-03-03-XG65 (assembly GCF_058791955.1). Lineage (NCBI taxonomy): Bacteria > Bacillati > Actinomycetota > Actinomycetes > Micrococcales > Microbacteriaceae > Microbacterium > Microbacterium sp. EB106-03-03-XG65. The sequence continues at coordinate 2,166,201 of NZ_JBYTEB010000001.1, read as the reverse complement.
GCCACCTGGCCGCTGCGCGGTCTCTCGCATCGCGGACGCGATCACCCGCAGCGGCGGAGGTGAGCGATGCCTGTTCGCCGCTCATCGCGTGGGCAGCACTGACGCGGGCCAGGTGCAGCTCGATGTCTATCCGGTCACGGAGAGGCCCCGACAATCGAGTCGAATAGCGCCTGATCGCCAACGACGGGCACACGCACTCGGATCCTCGGACTCCGTAGTTGCCGCACGGGCACGGGTTCATCGCCAGAACGAGCTGGAAGCGCGCGGGATAGCTGGCGGTGAACCCCGCGCGGCTCAGCTCGATCGTCCCCGCTTCGAGCGGTTGCCGGAGCGAATCGAGAGCCACACGAGAGAACTCTGCCGCTTCATCCAGAAAGAGCACGCCTCGATGTGCCCGGACGATGGCGCCCGGGCGCGCCGCGCGTGAACCGCCCCCGACCAGCGCCGCGACGGACGCACTGTGGTGCGGCGTCTGGATCGGCGGGGTGAAGTCGAGGTTGCGCACGGACTCCCCCGTGAGCGAGCGGATCGATGCGACTTCGAGTGCTTCGTCGTCGCTGAGCCTCGGCAGAATTCCGGGAAGCCGCTTCGCCAGCATCGTCTTTCCCGCCCCCGGCGGGCCGCTCAGAAGCATGTGGTGACCGCCCGCCGCAGCCACGATCAATGCCTCGACGGCGGCCCGCTGTCCGACGATATCGGCGAGGTCGAGAGCCTCGGATTCGTCAGTGTCTGTGAGAGGGAGTTCCACCGCGTCGACCTCCGTCACCTCGACGTCGGCGCCATGCCAGGCCGCCACCTGGGCGAGCGTGGTCGCCGCGCGTACGTCGATTCCGGGCACGAGCCGTGCTTCGGCCTCGTTAGAGTGCGGCACGATCACGGTCTCGAAGCCTGCACGAGCGGCGGCGAACACGGCAGGGAGCACCCCCGGCACGGGTCGAAGACGCCCGTCGAGACCGAGTTCCCCCAGATGCACGGTCTGGGCTATCGAACGCGCCTGAAGTGCACCACCCGACGCCAGAGCGGCCACTGCGATGCTCAGATCGAATGCCGACCCCTGCTTGGGCAGGCTCGCCGGCGACAGGTTCACCGTCAGTCGGCGGCGAGGGAGCGACAGACCCACGTTCTTGCAGGCGTTGTGCACGCGCTGAACCGCTTCTGCCAGCGACTTGTCGGGCAAGCCGATGATCTTGAACTCCGGGGTCTGGTTCGAGAGATCTGCCTCGACCTCGACCATGTGTCCGACGACGCCCGTGAGCGCCACCGCCCAGGTCCGCGCCGTCGTCACGAGAGATCCAGAAGGTGCTCGAGTTCTCCTGTGGCCGGGTCGGCGCCGACGATCCCGATCGCCTCCACAGCGATGTCATGTCCCAGCGCCTCGCCGGGATGCGCAGCCACCCACGCATGAGCCAATTGCCAGAGCCGTCGGCGTTTTCGGTGGTCCAGGGCCTCGAACGGGTGGCCGTAGGAGTCCGTCCTCCGCGTCTTCACCTCGACGATGACCAGACGGGAGCCGACGCGCGCGACGATGTCCACCTCGCCCTGGACGCATCGCCAGTTCCTGTCGAGAACGCGATAGCCGATCGCGCTCAGATATCGGACTGCACGCTCTTCACCGGCTCTGCCGAGGTCGTCTTTCGCTGCCATGCGGACAGACTGCCGAGAACCGCATCCCCGTGCGGAGACGATCACCCGTCATCGCCGGGTCCGGTGGATACCCGACGTCCTGCGGGAGGGTGTGCAGAGCGGATCACTCGCCGTCGAGCGACAGCTCCTGCGGGATCTCGAACTCTCGTCGCTGCAGCTCTTCGACGTTCACGTCCTTGAACGTGAGCACACGGACCGCCTTCACGAATCGATCGGCCCGATAGATGTCCCAGACCCAGACATCGGTCATCGATATCTCGAAGTAGAAGTCGTGCTCGGTATCGCGTCGGACGACGTTGACCTCGTTGGCGAGGTAGAACCGCCGCTCGGTCTCGACGACGTACTGGAACTGGGCCACGACATCCCGGTACTCGCGGAACAGAGCGAGCTCGAGCTCGCGGTCGTAGTCGTCGAAGGCTTCCTCATCCATGATCACTCCATCCTAGAGTCGACGGCGCGAGCGAGTCGCACGGGATCTCAGAACAGCGTCGGTGCGTCCGCGATCGCCCAGGATGAACGGTGGTGCGGCGACAGTCCGAGCTCTCGTATCGCCAGACGGTGCTCCGCGCTCGCGTACCCCTTGTTCCGGCGCCAGTGATACTCGGGGTGATCATCGTGCAATCGGGCCATATGCGTGTCCCGCGCGACCTTGGCGATCACCGATGCCGCCGACACCGAGGCGCAATCCCGGTCAGCCTTGATCACCGGGCGCACACGCAGAGGGGCGGGATGCATCGCCGAGACGTAGTCGTGGTTGCCGTCGAGAAGCACCAGGGCATCCGCGAGCACGACCCCCTGGTCGGCGATGCTCTGCACCGCACGCGAGGCAGCGAGTCCGAGCGCGCGCATGATTCCGAGCTCGTCGACCTCCGTCGAACTCGCCCAGCCGACACCCGAGGCCTGCACCCACGCAGCAGCTCGGAGTGCGACGTCCGGCCGGCGGTGCTCCGTGACGAGCTTGGAATCGCGAAGTCCATCCGGAACTCGTCGGCGGGCTCCCGCGGCATCCATCATCGCGGCGCCCACGGCGACCGGACCGGCGAGTGCGCCTCGTCCCACCTCGTCGAGCGAGATCACGAGTTCGCACTCCTTGAGCAGTCTCCGCTCCAGTGAGAGCGTCGGCACGACTGTGGTCATTCCGGGTCCGGCACTCCGTTGAAGCTGTCATGATGGCCGTCGATCGTCCCCAACCTGTCCAGCGGCCAGGTCGTGAGAAAGGCTTTGCCGACCACGTTGTCGAGGGGTACGAATCCTCCGCTCGGCAGTTCCTGGTGTGCTCGAGAATCACGCGAGCGATCGCGGTTGTCGCCGAGCAGCCACAGCGAACCTTCGGGAACCGTGACGTCGAATGCCTCATTCGACGCCGCGGTGTCGCCGTCGGGAAGGTTCAGATACGTCAGCTCATCGATCGGAGCGCCGTTGATCGTGATCTGGCCCAATGCGTTGCAGCAGACGACGTGATCGCCCGGCAACCCGATCACGCGCTTGACGAGGTGGTCCTGCGAATCCGTCGCGGAGATCCCGATCACGTTGAGCACCCAGTCCACCGCCTCGATCAGCGGTGGTTGAGCGGGCGTCTGCGGCACCCCGTCGAGCCATCCACCCGGATCCTTGAAGACGACGACGTCTCCTCGTTCGTACGAGGTCCAACGCGGAGTGAGCTCGTCCACGAGGATCCGGTCCTTGACCATGAGAGTGCGTTCCATCGATGCCGACGGAATGTAGAACGAGCGCACGACGAAGGTCTTGACCACGAACGACACGAGCGCCGCGATCACGATGATCACCAGCACATCACGCAGGAATATCAGGAACCCGCGAGGACGCCTGGTCCGAGGCGTGGACGCAGCCGCTGAGTCAGTCGTCATCTGGAATCCTTCACAGTCTCACACCGCTCGGAGACGGCAGTACCAAGCGTCGCACACCTGGCTGAAAACACAGCACCCCGGGACATCGTGTCCCGGGGTGCTGTGGAGTGCGCGAACGTCAGTTGTCGCGCTTCTCCTTGATCTTCGCCTTCTTGCCACGCAGCTGGCGGAGGTAGTAGAGCTTCGCGCGACGCACGTCACCGCGGGTGACGACCTCGATGTGGTCGATCACCGGGGAGTGCACCGGGAAGGTACGCTCGACGCCCACCTGGAAGCTGATCTTGCGGACGGTGAAGGTCTCGCGCACGCCGTCGCCCTGGCGGCCGATGACGACGCCCTTGAAGACCTGGATACGCGAGCGGGTGCCCTCGGTGATGTTGACGTGCACGTTGACGGTGTCACCGGGGTGGAAGACGGGGATGTCGGAGCGCAGCGAGGCTGCGTCGACGGCGTCGAGGATCTGCATGATCGTCTCTCTCTGCACTCGCCTCAGGTCGGATGCATGATGTTAGGAAGGAATAAGAACGGGTTCGTGTCGTACGGCGCCTAAGCGTCCGCGGGCTCCCCTGAGGCAGGGCCGGTCACGGCACAATCATCCATTCTGCCATGCGTGCACTCCGCAACCAAAACGCGTCGACCGCGTTCAGTCGCGGGGGTCCGACTCGCGCACGACGATGACCTCGGGAGCGCTCGCGGAACGACTCGTCGAGCCGGTCGTCCCCACACCCTCCGTCATCGACCATGAGACGGTCTGGCGGAACCCCGCGCCATCGGCCTTCGCCTCAGACCAGAGCTGCCAGAACTGGAGCCAGAACATGCCGATGCCCACGACGACCGCGGCAGCCAGTAGCCAGCCGAACGCTCCGTCGATGAAGCACCCCACCGCGATCGTGAGGCCGTGCCAGAGGGTGAATCCCGCGACATCCCACCAGGAGACCGCGCGCTTCGCACGCACCGACGGTCGTGATCGGGTGAGGAGCGTCAACACCAGCTGCCCCACGAACACGGATGGCACGGCGATGAACAGGACCCAGAGGATCGACCATCCACCCTGGAAGACGCCCCAGCCGATGAACAGCCACAGCGGCAGCAGGAACGCCGCCGGAATCAGCCAGCGGAAGAACGCCTGACGCAACCACATGCCTGAATCGTACGACGGCGCACCGGCTCCTGTCCCGGTGTTCGCTGTGAGCGCGTGGACGCGCGCGATCGGCATATCGGGGAGAATGGAAGCGACGAGAGGACACCCGATGATCGAACTGCGCACCCCTGCCGAGATCGACGAGATGCGCGCCGCAGGTCGTTTCGTGGCCGAGACACTGGCCACCCTGCGGGATGAGACGAGGGTCGGGACGAACCTGCTGTCCATCGACCGCCGAGCACACGACATGATCCGCAAGGCGGGGGCCGAGTCCTGCTACATCGACTACCACCCGTCGTTCGGAGCGAGTCCGTTCGGCAAGGTGATCTGCACGTCGATCAATGATGCGGTCCTGCACGGCCTCCCGCACGACTACGAGCTGCGGGATGGAGATCTGGTGTCGCTCGATTTCGCGGTGTCGGTCGACGGCTGGGTGGCGGACTCCGCGGTCTCTTTCGTGGTCGGCACGCCGCGCGACGAGGATCTCCGGATCATCGAGACGACTGAGCGCGCTCTCGATGCGGCGATCGCGGCAGCTGTCGTCGGCAACCGGATCGGCGACATCTCCGCTGCGATCGCAGCCGTCTCCCATGGCGAGGGGTACTCGATCAACACGGACTTCGGCGGGCACGGCGTCGGACGCATCATGCACGGCGACCCGCACGTCCCCAACGACGGTCGACCCGGACGAGGCTTCCCCCTGCGCGAAGGTCTGGTCTTCGCACTCGAACCGTGGCTCCTCGAGACCACGGACGAACTCATCACCGACCCGGACGGTTGGACCCTTCGCAGTGCCGACGGATCGCGGGGTGCTCATTCGGAGCACACGGTCGCCGTGACGGGCGAGGGACCGATCATCCTCACCGACAGGTCGTTCCTCGGGGTGCGCTGACCCGCGCGTGCCCTCCTGGTCGACGACGGCCAGGAGGGTGCCGGAGATCGCCTAGGATCCGTCGTCGGGCAGGAGATCCGGGCGCCGGCTGCGGGTGCGCTCGATCTGCTGGTCGCGACGCCAGGTCGCGATCGCTCGGTGGTTGCCACTGAGCAAGACGTCTGGAACCGCTCGATCGCGCCACAGCGACGGCTTCGTGTACGAGGGGTACTCGAGCAGGCCGTCTTCGTGTGATTCCTCGACGAGGCTCTCGGGGTTGCCGACCACTCCCGGGATGAGTCGGCCGATGGCCTCGATCATCGCCATGGTCGCGACTTCTCCTCCATTGAGCACGTAGTCTCCGAGGCTGATCAACCGCACCTCACCGAGAGATGCTCCGTATTCGAAGACGCGCTCGTCGATCCCCTCGTAGCGCCCGCAACCGAAGATGAGGTGCTCGCGTGTACTCAACTCCCGTGCGGTCGCCTGTGTGAAGACCTCACCGGCGGGCGAAGGGAAGATGATGGTGGAGGGCTGCGCCGGCGGTCGAGAAGCCAGCTCGTCGAGAGCGAGACCCCATGGCTCCGGCTTCATCACCATTCCGGCGCCGCCGCCGTAGGGCGTGTCGTCGACCGTGCGGTGACGATCGAAGGTCCATTCGCGGAGGTCGTGAACCGACAGATCCAGGATGCCGGCGCTCTGCGCCTTGCCGAGGAGGGAGAGCGTCAGTCCATCGAAGTACGACGGGAAGATCGAGAGGACGTCGATGCGCATGTGATCGAGACTGCGATCACTCGGAGGCGTCTGAGTCCTGCGACTCCGCCTCGGTGCCGTCCGACGTGTCGGGCAGCTCTTCGAAGAGCCCCGGCGGTGGGGTCACGACGACGCGACCGGCACTCACGTCCACGGTCGGCACGATCGCCTTGACGAACGGCACGAGGATCTCGTCGTCGCCCGAGCGGACGATGAGCAGGTCCTGTGCCGGGAAGTGATCGACGCGCGCGACTCTTCCGACGACGACGTCATCGCGCACGACATCGAGGCCGACGAGCTGGTGATCGAACCACGCGTCGTCCTCGTCCTCGTCGGAATCCTGATCGATCCAGAGGATCGCCCGAACGAGGGTCTCGGCCGCGTCGCGATCGTCGACATCCTGCAGGAAGACGACGGGGTTGCCGTTCATCACGCGGTACTCGCGCACGACCACGGTCTTTCCATGCCACGGAGATGCCTCGGGCACCTGCAACGTGAACTCGGCTCCTGTCGTGAACCGTCTCTCCGGGTTGTCGGTGTACAACTCCAGCTTGAGGGCACCCTTGAGGCCGTGGGCCTTGACGAGACGCCCCACCCGCAGCTGGTTCTTGCCCTGGTTGCGGTCTTTCGACACCACGTCAGTCATCCGCGACATCGACGCGGACGCGACGCCCATCGGCAAGAGCGGTGATGAGCGTACGCAGTGCTTTGGCTGTGCGGCCGCCGCGCCCGATCACGCGTCCACGATCATCGGGATGCACACGCACCTCGAGGAGATCGCCTCGCGGCGAGGTGGACGAGTCGATACGCACATCCTCCGGGTGATCGACGATCCCCTTGACGATGTGTTCGAGCGCGGCGGCGAGCACGACGAATTACTCCGCGTCTGCGGCGGGAGCCTCAGCGGCCTCCGCGTCGGCCTTGGCGGGAGCCTCCTCAGCGGGAGCCTCTGCCTTCTTCTCGGCCTTGGGCTTCACGACGGACTTCTTGGAAGCGTCGATCTCGAACGGAACCTTGGGCTCCTTGACCTTGAGCGTGGACTTCGCGTCCTTGTCGCCCTTGAACTTGCCCCAGTCGCCCGTGATCTTGAGGAGCGCGGTGACCTGCTCGGTCGGCTGAGCGCCGACGGACAGCCAGTACTGCGCCCGGTCGGAGTCGACCTCGATGAACGAGGGCTCTTCGGTGGGGTGGTACTTGCCGATCTCTTCGATCACGCGACCATCGCGCTTGGTCTTCGAGTCGGCGACGACGATGCGGTAGTACGGCGCACGGATCTTGCCCAGGCGCTTGAGACGAATCTTGACAGCCACGATTCTCCTGAATTGTGTGGAAGTTGACGAACCGATCGCCTGGAGAGTGGGGTGCACACCCGGCGGAAGCTCAAAAAGGGAGGACGAATGCTGGATAGAGGGTCGAGCACGTCGTCCGACCTTCTATTCTGCCAGATGCGCGGCCCAGGCGCGAAACGCGGCGACATCACGGTTGCCGTGTCGCCGACAGCGCGTGTCAGACTGTGCTCGTGAAGCTCGATTTCGCGCCATCCGCGCGGTCCACTGTAGGCCTGGAGTGGGAGATCATGCTCGCCGATCCGGCGAGTGGCGATCTCGTCGGTCGCGCGCCCGAGCTCTTGGCCGCGCTCGAGGCTGAGAGCGCAGACGAACGCCACACGGTGACGGGCGAGCTGCTCACGAACACGATCGAGGTCACCAGCGGCATCGGCGATTCCGTTGCTCATGCGGTCGACGACATCGCCAACGCCATCGCGGCGGTGCGAGAAGCCACGGACCCTGCCGGTATCGAGCTGCTCTCTGCCGGAAGCCACCCGTTCGCGCAGTGGTACGACCAGGAAGTCACCGACAAGACCCGTTACCACACGCTCATCGAGCGCACCCAGTGGTGGGGCAGGAACATGATGATCTGGGGAATCCACGTCCACATCGGAGTGGAGGACCAGCGGAAGGTGATTCCGATCATCAACGCGCTGGCCGCCTACCTCCCCCACCTGCAGGCGCTGGCCGCTTCCAGTCCGTTCTGGGCGGGCGAGCGCACCGGGTACGCATCGAACCGGGCACTCGTGTTCCAGCAGCTGCCGACCGCAGGACTGCCCTGGCCCCTGAGCGACTGGTCGGAGTACGAGTCCTACCTCGAGGACATGGTGAGGACCGGCGTCATGGCCGACGCCACCGAGGTGCGCTGGGACATCCGTCCCGCACCTCGATGGGGAACCATCGAAGTGCGCGCGTGCGACGGCCTCTCCACGCTTCCCGAACTCGCTGCGATGGCAGCCCTGGTCCAGGTCCTCGTGGAACATCTCTCGCGCCAGCTCGACGAGGGCCGCGACCTCGCGACGATGCCGGCCTGGTTCCACCGAGAGAACAAGTGGCGGGCAGCCCGCGGGCTCGATGCCCGGGTGATCGTCGACGCCGCCGGAGCTCAGCGCCCCGTGCGAGACCACCTTGCCGAGATCATCGAGGACCTCGCCCCCGTCGCAGTCGAGCTCGGCTGCGTACGAGAATTCGGCAGCATCGGCTCGATCCTGAGCGAGGGCGCGAGCTACGAGCGGCAGCTGACGATCGCCAATGCCACGGGAGGAGACCTCGGAGCAGTCGTGCAGCACCTCATTCGCGAGTTCCGCTCCGGACCCGAGTCCTCGACCGACGGACCGTGAGGTCAGTCCTCGACGAGCATTCGGGCGAGCCCTTCGTCCAGCACGACATCCGTGATCAGCTCCGCGGCGATCGCCGCTCTGAGGCTCACGAGCTTGGGAACCCCTGACACCACGCACACACGACGCGGCACGCGGCGCAGCCGGTCGAGACCGGGGCCGGTCGCTCGCGCATTGACCCGGATGTCGCGCCACGAGCCGTCCGCACGGAAGAACACCGTGGCGACGTCGCCGATGGCGTGGTCCTCGCGCAGACTCTGATAGTCGTCTCTGCTCAGGTATCCCCCGACGTAGACCCGGCTGGGGACTTCCGCGGCCGGTGATCCGAGGCTGAAGACAGCGATGTCCATCTTCGACTGGAGATCGAGAACGCGGCGGGTGCTGCGCTCGCGCCACATCGCCTCGCGAGTGGACGGGTCATCGAAGAACGCGGGAACCGGGAACTGCTGCACCTGCGCACCGAAGGCGCTTCCGAAGCGCTGCAGAATATCGCTCGAGTACTCGACGCCGCTCGTCTGCGTGTTGCCTGCACCGTTGAGTTGGACGAAGGTCGTGTTGTGCGTCTCCTTCTGTGTGAGGCCCCGACTCACCGCGCTGATCGTCGACCCCCAGGCGACGCCGACGATCATGTTGGAGTCGACGAACTGCGACAGCAAACGACCTGCTGTCAGCGCCACCCTCTCGAGACGCTCGACCTCGCTCACGATCTCGGGGATCGGCACGACGTGCGCGACCACCCGATGGCGATCACGGATGCGCTGTTCGAGCATGCCCAGTCGTTCGAGGGGCGAGTTGATGCGGATATCGACGAGGCCGCTCTCGCGTGCGTAACTCAGAAGGCGGGATACCGATGAGCGCGAGGTGTGCAATTCCTTCGCGATCACCTCCATGGTCTTGTCCTGCATGTAGTAGAGCTGGGCCGCGGTGAGCGCGGCGATCAGCTTTGCATCCCGGGATTCTGCGGGTGGCTGCGCCATGTCGACCTCCTGGTCATCGATCCTTGCACATATGTGCAGCGGGCTTGCGCACAGCGGGCACAGGGGTCGAAGCTGGGAGCACGCAGAGAGAAGGGTCGAAGATGATCGAGTCGACACACTCATCACCCGAACGCGCGGACGTCCGCGCCGTACGGGAATCCGGACGCACCAGCGTCGTCGTCATCGGAGCAGGGATCAACGGGATCTCCACGTTCCGTGACCTTGCCCTCCAGGGCGTGGACGTGGTGCTCGTCGAACGCGGAGATTTCGCATCCGGCGCGTCGGCGGCCTCCAGCCACATGATCCACGGAGGCATCCGGTATCTCGAGAACGGCGAGTTCCGTCTCGTGCGTGAATCCGTCGAAGAGCGGAACGGTCTGCTGAAGATCGCCCCTCACTACGTGAAGCCGCTGCAGACGACGATCCCGATCTACTCCACCTTCTCCGGCATCCTCTCCGCCCCGCTGCGCTTCCTCACGCACAAGAGCGGAAAGCCGCAGGAGCGCGGTGCGTTCCTGATCAAGGTCGGGCTCACGATCTACGACACGTTCTCCCGCGACGGAGGCACCGTCCCCCGCCATCGGTTCCTGGGACGCAAGCGCTCGCTCGCCGAACTCCCCTCGCTCGACCCGAACATCAAGTACACCGCAACGTACTACGACGCCTCCATGCACGACCCCGAGCGTCTCGCGCTCGACGTGCTGCAGGACGGACGCTTCGCCCACCCCGGCGCGATCGCTCTGAACTACGTCGAGGCGATCGGTCGCGACGGTGCGGACGTGCTGCTCCGCGATCGCGAGAGCGGGACGGAGTTCGCCGTCACCGCCGACGTCGTGGTCAACGCCTCGGGTCCGTGGACGGACCTCACGAACGACTCTCTCGGCACCGACACGAAGTTCATGGGCGGCACCAAGGGCTCGCACATCGTGCTCGATCACCCCGAACTCCTCGAGGCCACCCGCGGACGCGAGATCTTCTTCGAGCACTCCGATGGACGCATCGTGCTGATCTACCCGCTGAAGGGCCGCGTTCTTGTCGGGACGACCGACATCGACGCCGATCCGCGGGAGGTCCCGGTGTGCACGGAGGAGGAGATCGATTACTTCTTCGAGCTCATCCACCACGTCTTCCCGAAGATCGATGTGACGCGTGAGCAGATCGTCTACAACTTCTCGGGCATCCGCCCCCTGCCGCGCCACGAGGACACCGCTCCCGGATTCGTCTCCCGCGACTACCGCATCGAGGTCGACGAACAGGGCGCTGCGCCGCTCGTCAGCCTGGTCGGCGGGAAGTGGACCACCTTCCGCGCACTCGGCGAATCGCTCTCGGATGTCGTGCTCGGCCTGATCGGGCGCACCCGTACCGTGTCGACTGTGGGACGCGCGATCGGCGGCGGCCGCGACTTCCCTCGCACGGAGAAGGCCCGTCGCATCTGGATCCAGGAGAACCTCCCTGGAGCGGGCGACCGCGCAGAGCGGCTGCTCGCTCGCTACGGCACGCGCGCCTCGCAGGTGTGGGAGTTCATCGAGCAGGGTGACGACGCTCCCCTCGCCGGCGGCGATCTTTCGACCCGCGAGCTGGCCTGGATGGTGGAGAACGAGATGGTGGCCCGACTGCAGGACGTCATCCTGCGCCGCACCAGCATCGCGTTCGTGGGGCATGCCGACGCGGATGTGCTCGAAGAGCTTGCCGACGCACTGGCTCCTCTGCTCGACTGGGATCGTGCACGGCACGATGCCGAGCTCGAGCAGACGCGTCTGCTGCTGAACGAACGACATGGACTCCAGATCTCGTCCCGCGCACGCGGCTGACGAGAGATCCGAGCACCGCCCTCCACGCGGTGTAATCAACAACAAGTGCCAGGGCTATGGGGCCCTGGCACTCGAGAAAGGTCAATGAAGACATGACTGAAGTGAATCTCGGTCTCTACTTCCTCTCGGAGTTCGTCGGCACAGCGTTGCTGATCCTCCTCGGATGTGGTGTGGTGGCGAACGTCGCTCTCGCGAAGAACAAGGGCTTCGGCGGCGGCTTCCTGATGGTCAACTGGGGATGGGGTCTCGCGGTCTTCGTGGGTGTCCTCGCCTCCGCGTATTCCGGCGCCATCCTGAACCCGGCTGTCGGCATCGGTCTCCTGGTCGCCGACAAGATCGACTTCTCGCAGTTCGCCGTCGCGACCGGAGCCGAGCTCCTCGGCGCGATCGTCGGAGCGATCCTCACCTGGCTCGCCTACAAGCAGCACTTCGACGAGGAGCCCGATCCCGCCAACAAGCTCGGCGTGTTCTCGACCGGCCCCGCGATCCGCTCCTACGGCTGGAACCTCGTCACCGAGGTCATCGGCACGTTCGTCCTCGTGTTCGCCGTCTTCGCGTTCGCCGACTACGGCGACATCGAGATCGGTGTCCCGGGCGGCCTCGGACCGCTCAGCGCCCTCCCCGTGGCACTCGTCGTGGTCGCGATCGGCGCCTCTCTCGGTGGACCGACCGGCTACGCCATCAACCCGGCCCGTGACCTCGGCCCGCGCATCGCCCACGCCATCCTGCCGATCAAGGGCAAGGGCTCGAGCGACTGGTCCTACTCGTTGGTGCCTGTCGTCGGACCGCTCATCGGTGGCGTCCTCGCGGCGGTCGCCGCGCCGGCACTGCTCAACCTCGCCTGAACCCGAACCTGACTTCAAAGGAGAACACACATGGCCGACTACATCATCGCCATCGATCAGGGCACCACTTCCAGCCGCGCGATCATCTTCGACAAGAAGGGCAGCATCGTCGCGACGGGTCAGAAGGAGCACGAGCAGATCCTTCCCAAGGCGGGCTGGGTCGAGCACGACCCCGCCGAGATCTGGCGCAACGTGCAGGAGGTCATCGGTCTCGCTCTGAGCCGTGCCGACCTGACGCGTCACGACATCGCCGCCGTCGGCATCACCAACCAGCGTGAGACCGCGGTCGTCTGGGACAGGAAGACCGGCAAGGCCGTCTACAACGCGATCGTCTGGCAGGACACGCGCACGCAGCAGATCGTCGACCGCCTGGCGGCCGACGGCGGCGTCGAGCGGTTCAAGCCCGTGGTGGGCCTCCCCCTCGCCACGTACTTCTCCGGCACGAAGATCGCCTGGATCCTCGAGAACGTCGACGGAGCACGGGAGAAGGCGGAAGCCGGAGACCTCGCCTTCGGCACGACCGACAGCTGGGTGCTCTGGAACCTCACGGGTGGCGTCGACGGCGGCGTGCACGTGACAGACGTCACGAACGCGTCGCGCACGATGTTCATGGACCTCGAGACGCTCGAATGGCGCGACGACATCCTGGAGGCGTTCGGTGTGCCGCGCTCGATGATGCCCGAGATCCGCTCCTCCTCCGAGGTGTACGGCGCGGCCGAGGACTCGTCGCTGCTGCGCGAGACCCCGATCGCCGGCATCCTGGGCGACCAGCAGGCTGCGACGTTCGGCCAGGCGGCCTTCAACACGGGCGAGAGCAAGAACACCTACGGCACCGGCTGCTTCCTCATCTTCAACACGGGCGAGGAGATCGTCCACTCGAAGAACGGGCTGCTCACCACCGTCGGCTACAAGCTCGGCGACGGACCCACGCACTACGCGCTCGAGGGCTCGATCGCCGTCACCGGATCCCTGATCCAGTGGCTCCGCGACCAGCTCGGCATCATCGGATCCGCTCCCGAGGTCGAGGAGCTCGCCAAGCAGGTCGACGACAACGGAGGCGTGTACATCGTCCCCGCATTCTCGGGTCTGTTCGCTCCGTACTGGCGTCCCGACGCCCGTGGCGCGATCGTCGGCCTCACCCGCTACGCGAACAAGAACCACATCGCTCGTGCGGCACTCGAGGCCGTCGCCTTCCAGACCCGCGACGTGCTCGACGCGGTCAACGCCGACGCCGGCGTCGACCTCACCGAGCTCAAGGTCGATGGCGGCATGGTCGCGAACGACGCGCTCATGCAGTTCCAGGCCGACGTCCTGGGAGTTCCCGTGGTTCGCCCCGTCGTCGCCGAGACCACGGCGCTCGGAGCGGCCTACGCTGCGGGTCTGGCCGTCGGATTCTGGAACGGACTCGACGACCTCTCCGCCAACTGGCAGGAGGATCGTCGCTGGGAGCCCTCGATGGAGGACGCCGAGCGCGACCGCCAGCTGCGACTGTGGCGCAAGGCCGTCAACAAGTCGATGGACTGGGTCGACGAAGACGTGAAGTGACCTCAGTGATCTGAGGAGGCGGGCCCGGAGGATTCCTCCGGGCCCGTTTCGTGTCCCCGAGAAGCTGTCACGGACGCGAGGATCCGCAGGAAGGCGGTCGTGACGCTGCGCGGCGCACGGTCGTCCCACACGACGTACTGGACTCGCACCGGACCGTCGCGCAGCTCGACGGCGACCACCTCGGAGGATGATGCGGCAATCACGCCCGGCGCGAGCAGCGCGACTGCGAGCCCCTCGGACACGAGTCCGAGCAGCAGCTCCGACGAGTCGGCCTCGAATGCCACATCGCGCGAGACATCGGATGCCGCGAATGCCGCGTCTCCCTGTGCACGCCCGGAGGTGCCGGCAGGGAAGTCTGCGAAGTCCTCATCTGCGAGGTCCGCGAGCCGCACTCGGGCCCGACCCGACAGGCGATGCGACGGCGGCACCGCGAGGACCAGTCGCTCGCGACCGAGTTCTCGGGCGGCGACACCCCTCGGCGTGGCCTGCTCACGCAGACCGAGCAGCGCGACATCGAGGTCGCCGTGCCGCACTGCGTCGGCGAGGGTGTCGCTGTTGCCGACGGCGAGCTCGACCCGGGTATCAGGATGCGCCTCGCGGAAGCGAGAGAGGACCCGCGGCACCGAGACCGCACTCGCCGTGGGGATGACGCCGAGGCGCAGCGTACCCACGACACGGCCGGAAGCCGCGGCCGCAGCCTCACGGGCGTCGTCCGCCGCCATCACCGCGACCTTCGCGTGACGCAGGAACGCCTCTCCCGCCTCCGTCGGCCGGACACTCCGGCTCGAGCGGACGAAGAGACGCTGTCCGAGCTCCCGTTCGAGCGCGGCGATCTGGTGGCTGAGGGCGGACTGCGTGACGAAGCACCGTTCGGCCGCCCGAGTGAAGCTCGACGTCGACGCCACCTCGACGACGTACCTCAGCTGCTGTAGATCCACACATCCATGATCTCTCTTCATGGTTCCGTTGACAAACACGCCTTGGACTCATGCCCTGAACCGGTTCAGGCTGAAGGCATGACACGCTTATCGGTTCTGCTGCTCACCGCTCTCGCTCCCCTCTCCTGGGGCACCACGTACCTGGTGACGACGGAACTGCTTCCGGCCGGTCACCCTCTCCTCGCGGGGCTGCTCCGCGCACTCCCTGCGGGACTCATCGCGCTGGCGATCGGCAGAACCCTCCCGTCCGGCGACTGGTGGCTGAAGTCGCTGGTTCTCGGAAGCCTCCACATCGGGGCATTCTTCCCCCTGCTCTTCCTGGCCGCCGAGCGGCTGCCCGGTGGAGTCGCCGCGGCCGTCGCCGGAGCACAGCCGATGATCATCCTCGGCATGAGCGCGCTCGTTCTCGGCGACCGGATCCGCCCGCTCACCGCCGTCGCTGCCGTCGTGGGAACGGGCGGCGTCGCTCTCGTCGTCCTGGGGCCGGCCGCGCAGCTCGACGCCCTCGGGATCCTCGCCGCTCTCGGTGGCGTGACCGCCACCGCGCTCGGGATGATCCTCACCAAGCGCTGGGGCCGTCCTGCAGGGGTCGGACCCGTGGCATACGCGGGTTGGCAGTTGACGGCCGGCGGTCTCGTCCTCCTGCCGCTCACCCTGCTCTTCGAGGGCGTGCCGGCCACCGTCGACAGTGGAGCTGTGCTCGGATACGTCTGGCTGGGCTCGGTCGGAGGGCTGCTCGCCTACACACTCTGGTTTCGCGGCATCCAGCTGCTGCCGGTCATCGCCCCGGGGCTGCTCGCTCTGCTCTCCCCCGTGGTCGCGACGCTGCTGGGCACAGTCGTTGCCGGCGAGTCCTTCACGCCGCTCCAGGCGCTGGGGATCGCCCTGATATTCGTCGCGCTCATCGTGGGACAGCTGACGGCGCTCAGAACACCGCGTCGGTCGCCGTCCCCTGTTCGGGAGCACTCACTGACGGCATCCCGATCGTGACGGACGTCAGCTCTTGCCGAAGAGCTTCTGGATCTCGGCGAGGTCCGCCTCGCTGGGTGCCGCCTTGCCCCCTCCCAGACCGAATCCGGACCCGGTCGGGGTGGAAGCGGTCGCGATCCCGGCATTCTCAGCAGCACGCTTGGCCGGGTTTCCGGAACGGGATCCGCCCGACGACTTGCCCTTCTTGCCGCGCTTGGACGATGCGCCGGGCTTGCCCATCCCGGGCATCGCCCCCATTCCGGGGATGTTCGGCGTGCCGCCGCGCGCGACGGTCTTCATCATCTTGGCCGCCTGGTCGAACCGCTGGACGAGCTGATTGACATCCGTGACCGTCATGCCCGAACCGCGGGCGATGCGCAGGCGTCGCGAGCCGTTGAGGACCTTCGGATTACGTCGCTCACCCGGGGTCATCGACCGGATGATGGCCTCGGTGCGATCGATCTCACGCTCGTCGAAGTCCTCGAGCTGCTGCTTCATCTGCCCCATGCCGGGAAGCATCCCCAGCATCTTCTTCATGGAGCCCATCTTCTTCATCTGCTGAAGCTGGTCGAGGAAGTCCTCGAGAGTGAACTGCTCGGTCGCGAGCTTCTCGGCCATCTTGACGGCCTCTTCCTCATCGAAGGCCTGCTGGGCCTGTTCGATGAGAGTGAGGATGTCGCCGAGGTCGAGGATGCGGCTCGCCATGCGATCGGGGTGGAAAGGCTCGAGGTCCTCGAGCCGCTCGCCGGTCGACGCGAAGATGATCGGGCGTCCGGTGACGGATGCGACCGAGAGGGCCGCGCCACCGCGGGCGTCGCCATCGAGTTTCGACAGCACGACTCCCGTGAAGTCGACGCCCTCCTGGAACGCGCGGGCGGTGTTGACCGCGTCCTGACCGATCATGGCGTCGATGACGAAGAGGACCTCGTCGGGGTCGGTCGCCTTGCGGATGTCGGACGCCTGCTTCATCAGCTCGGCATCCACGCCCAGGCGACCGGCGGTGTCGATGATGACCACGTCGTGCTGCTGACGGCGCGCGTACTCCACACCGTCGCGGGAGACCCTCACCGGGTCGCCGACGCCGTTGCCCGGCTCGGGGGCGTAGACGGTCGCGCCTGCCTGCTCCGCCACGACCTGGAGCTGGTTGACGGCGTTGGGTCGCTGGAGGTCGGCGGCGACGAGCAGAGGCGTGTGCCCCTCGCCCTCGAGCTGCTTCGCGAGCTTGCCCGCGAACGTCGTCTTTCCCGATCCCTGGAGGCCTGCCAGCATGATCACGGTCGGAGCGGTCTTGGCGAACTGCAGACGACGCTGTTCGCCGCCCAGAATCTGGATCAGCTCCTCATTGACGATCTGCACGACCTGCTGCGCGGGGTTCAGCGCCTTGTTGACCTCATCGCCGAGGGCGCGCTCGCGCACCTTGGCAGTGAACTCCTTGACGACGGTGAGCGCGACATCGGCGTCGAGCAGTGCGCGACGGATTTCGCGCACGGTGCCGTCGACGTCGGCCGCGGTGAGCTTTCCCTTCGTGCGAAGGTTGCGGAAGGTCTCGGTGAGCCGATCGGAGAGCGTGCCAAAGGTAGCCATGGTGACACCGAGTTTACGCGACTCCGGCTCCGTTCTCCGCGCTCGGGGCGGCACCGATCGCGAGCTCGGCCCTGAGCAGCTCCTTCGCGCGCGCGTAGCGTCCCCGAGCCGTCGACGAGGGGACCCCCAGATGCTCTGCCGCCTGCGTGAGCGAGAGACGATCCCAGTGCACGAGTCGCACGATCTCGGCCAGATCCGGGTCGATCCGTGCGATGGCGTCGCGAACCTCGATCCCGTCATCTGCCGACGGCGAGATGTCGCTCTCTCTCAGATGCAGACGGAGCCTATCCGCGAGCGCCCACCTCCTGCGCTGTCCGCGCGCATGGTTCGAGAGTGTGCCTCGAGCGACGCCGAAGAGCCACATCCGCGCGCGCTCCGGGTCGACAGGGAGATCCGCGGAGCGTCTCCACGCGATGACCATGGTCTCGCCGAGCAGGTCCGCCGCTTCTCCGGACCCCACTCGACGCGACAGGTAGGCGAGCAGGTCGGTCGAACTCGTTTCCAACGCTGCCGTCAGCCTCGCCTCGGGAGTCACTCCCCTGCTCCCCACTCTTCGCCTGCACAGCGCACCTGACTGTGCGCGTCCGTTCCGGCCAGGACATCGCCGGCGAACCCCTGGTTCTGCAGCACGTCATGGATCAGCTCACCGACGGCCTGTTCATGCGCCGTCCAGGCGTTCAGGTCCGCGCGCCGAGGGTCGGTCTCCGCGGACGTGCCGGCGGCGTCCGCGGCCTCCAGGGTCGCGCGATACTTCGGGATGAGAGGCGCCGCGGCAGCTTCGACATCCGTGGAGGCGAACCACTCGTCGATGATGCGGTTGACCCGCGCGTCGGTGAACACGTCGTGCGTGTCCATCGCGCTGAACCGGAGCTCGCACTCTCCCCAGGTCGGCGATGTGTAGCTGTACACCCGATCGAGGTCATCGAGACCGGGCCCCCAGAGCCAGTCGGATGACGCCGCCGCGACGCCTGCGCCGCTGATCAGGAACAATGCGAGCAGCCCGCTGAGCGCAGCGGTTCGGCGTCGTCGTCGCGTCGGCGGCCCGCTCTCCTCGCGCGCGGCGACGATCATGGCGTGGGTGACCGCAGGATCCGGTTCGTGGCGCCGAGGGGCGGAAAGGTCGAGCATCTCGTCGAGCGGATCAGCGGTCATTGTGTCTCCTCGGTCAGTGGGTGCCTCACTCCTGACCTGTCCGGATCCCGCGAATCCGTCCGCGCGTCTGTCAGATACCGCGCGAACTCCACGGGAGCCGAGCCATCGCCGCCATCGCATCTGCGAACCTGTCGGCCACGGATCCTCGACCGGCACCGCTCTCCGCCCAGGCCCGAACGGCCGCGAGAACGGCAGCAGCCCAGGTGGCCGCGGCGATGTCCGCCGTGAGGGAGACGACTCCCGACCGTCGCGCGAGGTCGGCCAGGGCCGCGGCGAGCCGGGCCTGGCGAAGCGCGGCGTCCTGCTCAAGCTCGTCATCGAGGCCCATGGCCGAGGAGTTGGTCATGGCGAGAGCCAGACTGTCCGGCGCGAAGTCCGCGACGAGTGCCGAGAGGATGCGCCTGACCTCGGCGCCGTCGCGGTCGTGAGGCAGCACGGCGAGATCCTCGACAGCGGCGTCGATCCGCTCGTCGAGACCTGACCACAGCACGTCGCTCTTCGATGAGAAGTAGTTGAAGAAGCTCGAGCGACTCACGCCAGCACGCTGCGTGATGTCGGCGACGGACGTCGCGTCGTATCCGCGCTCGAGGAAGAGCTCGCAGGCAGCCTCGGCGAGGGTCTCGCGCGAAGACGCCTTCGGGCGCCCTGCTCGGCTCGTGCTGCTCATGCTCACACGCTACCGCGCGTCGTCAGCGCGTGCCGCAGATCGTCAGAAGGAGTATTGTTAGACGCGATCCATCAATCTACTGAGAGCGACGTCAGCATGCTCGAGATCGTGACCCCCGGACTCGCTCCGGCCTACGTGCCGTACACCGACGGATGGGACCTGCAGCGGCGCACCCACGCCGCAGTGGTCGACGGCACCCGCCCCGACACCCTCATCCTCCTCGAGCACGAGGCCGTGTACACGGCCGGCAAGCGCACCGAACCGCAGGAGAGGCCGCAGGACGGCACCCCGGTGATCGATGTGGACCGCGGCGGGAAGATCACCTGGCACGGGCCCGGCCAGCTGGTCGGCTACCCGATCGTGCGGCTCCCCGAGCCCATGGACGTCGTCGCGCACGTTCGCCGTCTCGAGCGCATCCTCATCGATGTGCTCCGCCCGGTGGGGGTCGATGGATACCAGGTCGAAGGCCGGAGCGGCGTATGGGTCCGCCGCCCGCTGTCAGAGGACAAGGTCGCCGCGATCGGGGTGCGCGTGCAGCAGGGGGTCACGATGCACGGGTTCGCCGTCAACTGCAACAACAGCCTGTCAGGATTCCGCGGCATCATCCCCTGTGGGATCACCGATGCCGGCGTGACGACGGTGAGCGAGATCGTCGGTGCGGACATCTCCCCCGCCGACATCGCCGACTCCGTGTCCGCCGCCTTCCTTGCCGAATACGCACCCGCCGACCACGCAGGAGTTCCCGCATGACCGCTGCACCCGAGGGGCGAAAGCTCCTCCGCCTCGAGATCCGCAACGCCGAGACCCCCATCGAGCGCAAGCCCGAGTGGATCAAGACGAAGGCGAAGATGGGTCCCGAATACACCGCGCTCCACTCGTTGGTGAAGAGCGAGGATCTGCACACGGTCTGCCAGGAGGCCGGGTGCCCGAACATCTTCGAATGCTGGGAGGACCGCGAGGCGACCTTCCTCATCGGTGGTTCGCAGTGCACTCGTCGATGCGACTTCTGCCAGATCGACACGGGCAAGCCGGCTGCCTACGACACGGACGAGCCACGCCGGGTCGCCGAGAGCGTCGTGCGGATGAACCTCCGGTACGCGACCGTCACGAGCGTCGCCCGCGACGACCTGCCCGACACCGGCGCCTGGCTCAACGCCGAGACGGTGCGGAAGATCCATGAGCTGAACCCGAACACCGGGGTGGAGCTTCTCGCCAACGAGCACAACGCCGATCCTGCCTTCCTGGGCCAGATCTTCGACGCACGGCCCGAGGTGTTCGCCCACAATGTCGAGACCGTGCCGCGCATCTTCAAGCGCATCAGACCGGCATTCCGGTACGAGCGCTCGCTCGATGTGATCACCCAGGCCCGGAACGCCGGACTCATCACGAAGTCGAACCTCATCCTCGGAATGGGAGAAGAGCCCGAAGAGGTCGTCCAGGCGCTGAACGACCTGCACGATGCCGGCTGCGACATCATCACGATCACGCAGTACCTGCGCCCGTCTCCTCGCCACCTGCCGGTGTCGCGCTGGGTGAAGCCGTCGGAGTTCGTCGAGTTCAAGGAAGAGGCAGAGCGCATCGGCTTCCTCGGAGTGCTCGCCGGCCCGCTGGTGCGTTCGTCGTACCGCGCCGGCCGCCTGTGGGCTCAGTCCATGGTGTCGAAGGGACGCGAGATCCCGCCGCACCTCGCACACATCGCAGAGAGCGCGGACCTGGGATTCGCCCAGGCGGTCTGAGCGGCGACGCGGAGCAGGCGAACGCGCGTCAGTCGGCGCTCATGACCGACTGCACGGTGCCGTCGGACCCGAGGTTCACGAGCAGCACGTCGTCGGTCGTACCCTCGTCGAGTGCATACTCGAGCACCGCGAACGGCTCGGAGCCGCCGTGCTCGTCGGCCAGAATCGTCATGCTCATGAGTCTGAGCGAACGGATGATGTCGACTGCTGCGTCGCCGCTCACGTCGACCAGCACGTCCTCGAGCTCATCGCCGTATGCCTCCTGCTGCTGCAGGATGTACTCGGTCACTTCGCTGGTGCGATCGTCCACCTCCGCGAGCATCCCTCGCCTGGCCGTGCCATCGACGTTCTCCAGACCGGCGATCAGTGAGGCAGCGATGTCGAGCGCGTCCACGGACACGTCGTCCTGATCCGGAGCAGTCAGATCGACGGTGACGCTCTGATCACCGAGCTCGACGGTCTCGGACCAGAAGATCGAGCCGTCGGGCCCTGAGGACAGGAGTCCGAAGTAGTCGTGTTCGATCGCCATAACGCTATGAAACCAGCCTCGTGCTCGTGACGGTAGTCCTGTGTCAGCCGACCATGGAACGGACGAAGACATGTGGGGTGAATCCGGTGAGGTCGTCGATGCCCTCGCCCTGCCCCAGGAGCTTCACGGGGATCCCGGTGCGTTCTTGGACTGCGAGCACGAATCCGCCCTTGGCCGATCCGTCGAGCTTGGTGAGGACGAGGCCGGTGACTCCGGCGTGCTGCAGGAAGGCCTCTGCCTGCATCACACCGTTCTGGCCCGTCGTCGCATCGAGCACGAGCAGGACCTCGCTGATCGGCGCCTGCTTCTCGATGACCCGTCGGATCTTCGACAGCTCGTCCATGAGTCCGCCCTTGGTGTGCAGTCGGCCCGCGGTGTCGATGATCGCGATCTCGATCCCCTCCCGCTGCGCGTACTCGACAGTCTGGTACGCGACCGATGCCGGATCCTGCCCCTCCTGCTGCGGGCGCACGATGGCCGCTCCCCCACGCTGAGCCCAGGTCGCGAGCTGGTCGACCGCAGCCGCTCGGAAGGTGTCAGCTGCCCCGACCACCACACTGCGCTGGTATCCGCGGAGGAACTTGGTGAACTTGCCGATCGTCGTGGTCTTGCCCACGCCGTTCACACCGACGACGAGAACGACCGCGGGTCGTTCGGTGAGTGTGAGGGTCGTGTCGAACTTTGCGAAATGCTCCTCGAGAGTCTCTCGGAGCATCCGCTGGAGATCCTGAGGGTCGGTCGTGCGGTAGCGCTCGACCTTCTCTTTCAGCTCCTCCACGACTCGCTCACTGATGTCGGGACCGAAGTCGGCCGTGATGAGCGCCGTCTCGAGATCCTCCCAGGTCGTCTCATCGATCGTGGGCTTGACGAACATCCCGCGCAGAGCACGGGTGAGGGACCAGGACTTCTCCGCCATGCCTCCAGCCTACGGGTAGCATCCTGAGATCCCTCGCGGACACGTGCTCGGCCGGCCCCGTCAGAATGGAACCGCGTCACGCCGGCGGAGGAATACACAGTGTGACCAACGACAGCGACCTCATCTCTCGCTCCATCGCCGAGCCCGCACTGTTCGCGCAGATCTTCGAGCGCCATGCCGCCGCAGTCGGCGGATACACGCGACGCCGGATCGGGTTCGATGCCGTCGACGATGTCCTGAGCGAGACCTTCCTCGTGGCCTTCCGCAAGCGTGCATCCTTCCGCCGCGAGTCGGACTCGGCACGGCCCTGGCTGCTGGGCATCGCCACGCGTGTGATGCACCGGCACCGACGCGATGAGCAGCGAGTGTGGCGTGCGAGCGCGTCTGCGCAGGCCCAGCCCTCGAGTTCGCACGAGGAACGCTCCGACACCCGACTGGATGCTTCCCTGCCGTGCACGCACTCGGACCACGTATCGCTGCCCTCTCGTCACCGGGGCAATACCTGCGGGTGGAGACGACGATGGATCAGATCCTCACCGATGGGAGAATGCGCTCTCCCAGAACCTCCCGCCCGCGGACCTGCGGGCAGCGCTGCTCGGCGCTCTCGCCCGACTGCGCGAGGTCACCCTCGTCGCGGAAGACGGTGACCTCGCGACGATCCAACGCTCGAACGCCGACACGATGCAGCAGTTCGTGGTCGACACGCGAACCGGGATGCTGATCTCGATCATCGACCCGCCGCGACACCCGAGTCAGATCGTGCCCAGCGGGCTCCCCGACAGCATCCAGACGTTCCGGTTGTCGGTCGTGGACTCGGCACCGACACCGACACCCTGACAGTGCCCCGTTCGGGAAGACCGTCCATCGAGCGCGTCGCGCCACTCGTCGTTCACGCCGGCTCCGCGCCCGCCGTCAACTCGCGGCCGTGGCCCTGTCGCCCACTCGCTGCCCGACCACGGCCGAGACGCCGTCCTGGCGCATCGATACGCCGTAGAGGGCGTCCGCGATCTCCATCGTGCGCTTCTGATGAGTGATGACCAGCAGCTGAGAACTCTCTCGGAGCTGCTCGAACACGGTCAGCAGGCGCCCGAGATTCGCGTCGTCGAGTGCCGCCTCGACCTCGTCGAGGATGTAGAACGGACTGGGACGGGCCTTGAAGATGGCCACGAGCAGCGCGACCGCGGCGAGCGAGCGCTCTCCCCCCGACAGGAGAGACAACCGCTCGATCTTCTTTCCGACCGGACGCACCGAGACCTCGATGCCGGTGGTGAGCATGTTCTCGGGATCGGTGAGGGAGATGCTCCCCGATCCGCCGGGGAAGAGCAGCGGGAACACTTCGCCGAAGGCGACTCTCGTGTCTTCGAAGGCACTCGCGAAGATCGTCTGCATCCTCTCATCGAGGTCCGCGATGATCGTCAGAAGGTCCTGCCGCGTCTGCGTCAGGTCTGCGAGCTGTTCGGTGAGGAATGCATGCCGCTGCTCGAGTGCGGCGAACTCCTCGAGCGCCAGGGGGTTCACTCTGCCCAGTTGCGCGAGCTTGCGCTCGGCGTCGGCGAGACGCCGTTGCTGAATGCGTCTGTCGAACGGGATGGCGGTGTCGTCGGAATGCTCGTCGTCGGCGGCTCCCCCACTCGGATCGCGCGGCACGAGCTGGTCAGGGCCATATTCCGCAACGAGAATATCTTCGTCGAGCGCCAGCTCCGACGCCACTCGCTCCAGCAGGCTGTGCAGGTGGAGCTTCTTCTCATGGATCTGGAGCTCGAGCCCATGAACGCTCTCGGTGAGGCCCGCCAGCCTCTCGCGCAATGAGGTCTCCTGCGCGCGCAGCGCGATGAGCTCCTGATTCTGAGCCGACCGCGCGGCCTCCGCTTCGGCCAACGCCACCCGCGCCTCGGTGACCGAGCGATCGATCGAGTCGAGAATGCGCGGCAGTTCCTCGGCGACGGCTCCGGCGGCTTCGCGCTGTGCTCGTCGGATCACGGCACGACGGGCCGCCTCGGCAGCGGCATCACGTTCCTGCTCCCGCTGCCGTTCGAGTGCCACGACACGCGCCTGCGCCGCGCGCACGCGCTCACGCAGCGTCTCGATCTCGAGACGTGCTCGGATCTCGTTCTCTCGAGCCGTCTCGAGCGCTTGCAGCAGACCGTCTCGCGCCGAGGCATCCAGGACCGGACGCGGCGATGACACCGCGCTCTCGAGATCGTCCTTGGCCCTGGCCGCCTTCTCCTCGGCGTCGACCACCGCTGCCTGGGCCTGTGCGAGACCGGACTCCAGCCTCTCGCACTCGGCGACAGCCGACTCGTGGGTCACGGTGATGCGGTTGACGCGCTCTGCACGGCTGGCCAGCGCAGCGTCATGCTCTCGCAGTGCGCGCAGTGCGTCCTTCGCATGGCGACGCGACGACTCGACGGTCTCGTTCGCCTCGTCCCGCGCTTCTCGCAAGGAATCCACGATCACCTGCACCTCGGCGAGGCGCTCATCCGCCGCGTCCCGCTCGGCGGCGAGCTCGAGACGCGAGCGTTCTCCGCCCGACCCGGTGCGCAGCGTCTGAGCCGTGATCACATCGCCGGTCGTGGTCACGATGGTCGTGGTGGCATCGCCCGCTGCATCGAGAGCGGCCCGCGCCGCGCGGGCCGCATCGAGGCTGTCCGCGATGAGGACATGCGACAGGATCGCGAGCACCCCCTCGGGCGCGGTGACGGTATCGACGGCCGCGGTCACGCTGTCGAATCGCGGTACCTCTGCCGCCCCGCGCCCAGCGTCGGCGACGACGAAATCGACCACTCCACGACGCTCCGCGGCAGCCTCCGCGGCAAGATCGAAAGCGACCGAGGAACGCTCGACGAGCACTCCCTCGGCCAGGGGCCCGAGCACCGCCGCGATCGCCGCCTCGAAGCCCGCCCGCACCTGCACTGAATCGCCGACGAGGCCACGGATGCCTTCGCCACCTGCCGCGACGATCTCGGCCGCGCCGCCGGACACCGCGAGGGCGCTGCCGAGCGCAGCCGACTTCGCGATGAGCGAGTCGACCTCTCGTTCGGCGGCGTGCAAGCGCTCCCGGAGCGTCTCGCGCTCGGACTCAGCCGCCGTCGCCGCCCGCTGGGCACTCTCGTATGCGGCGGAGTGCTCGGCTGCCGTTCCCTCGGGCGCTTCGGCGTCGTCCATGGCCTCGAGAGCCTCGGCCGCCTCGCGGCGACGGATGTTCGCCGCCTCGAGCGCATTCTCCTGTCGCAAGACCGCGCCGCGCACCGCGGCGAGAGCCGATGCTGCGGCATCCGCGGCGCCACGAAGCGAGCTGAGCCGCATGTCGTATTCCGATACCAGCGCACTCTGCTCCGCGATATCGACGTCGAGCGTGTCGAGTTCAGCCCGTGCGTGGACGACTTCGCGGCTCGCCACGCTCGCGGCATCCTGCGCGTCGCCGAGCCCTGCGGAGATCTCGGTGATCTCATCCTTCGCCTCGTCGATCGCGCCCTGAGTCACGGTCACCGCCGTCACGGCGGCATCGTCCGCTTCGGAGCCGAGCAGAGCGAGTCGCTGGTTCGCCAGGGTGTAAAGCCCCCGCATGCGCTCCTGCACCTGCTCGAGGCCGAAGGCGATGCCGCGCGCCTGATCCACCGCGGCAGAGTTCTGGTCCTGCTCCAGCCGGGTGATGTCGGCGCGGACCGCCTCGGCGTGATCGCTCAGCACCAGTCGCTCCGTGTGCCGCTCGTGCTCGGTGCGAGTGTGGTCGGCCAGAGCCGTTCGCAGGGCCACGACGTCATCGGCGAAGATGCGCGCCTTGGCGTCACGGACGACTGCAGCGATGGTCTGAGCCTCGCGCGCGATCTCCGCCTGTCTGCCCAAGGGCTTCAACTGCCGCCGGATCTCGCCGGCGAGATCGCTCAGGCGCGTGAGGTTCGTCTCCATCGCGTCGAGCTTGCGAATGGTCTTCTCCTTGCGGCGGCGATGCTTCAGGATCCCCGCGGCCTCTTCGATGAAACCTCGACGATCCTCGGGGGATGCCTGCAGCACGGTGTCGAGACGCCCCTGCCCCACGATCACGTGCATCTCACGTCCGAGACCGGAATCGCTCAACAGCTCCTGCACGTCGAGCAGGCGACAGTTCTCGCCGTTGATCGCGTACTCGCTGGAACCGCTGCGGAAGAGAGTCCTGCTGATCGTGACCTCGGCGTAGTCGATGGGCAACGCGCCATCGCTGTTGTCGATCGTCAGCTGCACCTCTGCGCGACCCAGGGGCCCACGGGTCGAGGTGCCCGCGAAGATGACGTCCTCCATCTTGCCGCCGCGGAGTGTCTTGGCGCCCTGCTCGCCCATGACCCAGGCAAGCGCGTCGACGACATTGGATTTGCCCGATCCGTTCGGACCGACGATGCATGTGACACCCGGCTCGAAGACGAAGCTGGTCGGCTGCGCGAAGGACTTGAACCCCTTGAGGGTCAGGCTCTTCAGATGCATGCGCGTGCCGCATTTCGGGGGTGAATCACGCCCATACGCTACCGGAATGACCGCTCAGAATCGGCATCCCGCGCGGGTTCGGAGCGAACGCGAGTCCGGTGCGACACGCCGATCCGCGCAGGGGGTGCTTGACGGACACGCCCGGGATTCGCTACCGTAACCTCCGGATCGCCACACGAAAGGAGGTTACCGATGATCACTCAGCTCACTGCTCAGGCCACTGGCCTCGCCGCGCCATTCGCGCCGCGCCTTGCGCACTCGGTAACCGCCGGCGTCCGTCGAAGCGCTCTCTCGTAGACACGCAGCCCGAGAACTCTGCCCCGCATCTCGCACCGGTCCACGACCTGTGACGGGGCCCCTCGTTCGCTCTTCTCCGCGCGCCCCCGCCTGATCCACTCCGGATCACGGATCTCTGCCGACCCCGGCCTTCGCCTCCCGGCGCCCGGGCTCTCGACTCTCGTCGCGCTCCGTCGGCCGCCCCCGCGGCGCCGCACGGCAGCGCTCTCGCATCACTCATCAGTCATCTCGAAGGAATCATCGTGAACACCACGCTGCATCACAGCACCACCCACCCTCCGGATACCGAGGACCAGCAGGTCCTCCACATCCCCGCCCCCGAGGAGCTCCGTCGCCTCGCACTGACAGATCGCATCTCCCTCAGGATCGGCCTCTGGCTGCTTCAGAGGGCACAGCGTCCGCGTCGTACGTACCGGGCCGCCACTCTCGAGGCAGATGCCCTGCATCTCTACGGTCGGAATCGCTCGCCGCTCGAGGAGCGAGCGCTTCTCACCTACGACCTGCAGCGTCAGCTGCGCTGATCTGGAGATCACAATGAGCATTCCGCTCACCGCCGATGCGTCGCTGCATCCGCTCGTGCTGCCGGCACGGGCGGATGCAGCGGACGCCGCCGAGTTCCGCGAGCTCGCCCGGGTGCGCAACGAGGTCTATCGGGAACTCACCGGGCGCACCGAACAGGATCTGACCCCTGCGGCCCTGCTCCCAATCCTGCGCTCGCGCAAGGAGCGCACGACCGCAGTGTGGGCGGTGCGAGTCTCGGACGAGATCGTCGGTCGCGCCGTCATCGACATCCCCCACGAGGAGGGTTCACGGGTGGCCATTGCCTCGATCGAGCTCCACCCGCGTGTGTGGAGCCGGGGAATCGGAACCGCGGTCCTGCCACACGTCGAGTCCTTCGCCAGGCTGCACGGCCGCTCGGTCATACAGAACTGGGCGGAGCAGCAGGCGAGCGACGGCCCGCGGCTGGAGGCGAGGACCGGGTTCGGCAGCGTGCCCGACGACCATGTCGCGCGGTTCCTCGTCCGCCACGGATTCAGCCTCGAGCAGGTCTACCGTGTAAGCCGCCTCGAGGTCTCCCCCTCAGTGCTCGAACGCGTCACCGCCCTGCGCGCCGACGCGCTCGGGCCCTCTGACGAGTATCGCGTTCTCAGTTGGATGCTGCCGACCCCCTCGGAGCATCTCGAGGGCTACGCGTGGCTCAAGTCGCGGATGTCGACCGATGCGCCATCGGCGGATCTGGAGACCGACGAGGAGCTCTGGGACGCCGAGCGCCTGATCGCCTCGGAGAAGCGCATCCAGGAGATGGGTCAGACGGTGCAGGTCACGGTGGCGCAGCACATCGGAACCTCCGAACTCACCGCTTTCACCGAGCTCGGCATCGGGCCCGATCCGGCCCTGACCACGCACCAGCACGACACCCTCGTGCTGAAAGAGCATCGTGGGCACCGCTTGGGACAGCTCGTGAAATGCGAAGCGCTCCTGTCGTGGGCTGAGGCGTTCCCCGCCTCGGCCGAGGTGATCACATACAACGCCGAAGAGAACCGGCCGATGCTCTCGATCAACGAAGCCATGGGCTTCACCGCCATCGCCTACGAGGGCGCCTGGAAGAAGGTACTGACATGACGACGATCGCTCCGACGATCACCCCACTATCCGTCCCGGCCTCGCTCGACGACGACGATGCGTCGGACTTCCGGGCTTACGGAGACCTGAACCGGCTCATCTGCGATGAAGCGGTCGGCCTCCCCGACCTCGCCCCCGACACGACGCAGCTGCTCGCATCCTGGCAGGACCCGACCGACACCCTGAGCGTCGGGTTCGTAGCGAGGGACGGCGATGAGATCGTGGGCATGATCACCATCGCCTACCCCCAGGAGGAAGACGCGCAGGCGGCGGAGATCGATCTGATGGTGCCTGCGCGGCACTGGGGTCGCGGCGTCGAGGATGCCCTGCTCACCCTCGCCGAGTCCGAGGCGCGCGCCTACGGTCGCTCGCTCGTGCAGACCTGGACGCTGCATCGCCCCATCGAGACCGACCACATGATCACTCCGAGGACGGGTTGGGGGCGTGTGCCGGCGACGGCCCTGTCTGAGGCCGTCGTGGCTCGCGGCTACGAGTTCGAGCAGGTGGAGCGCAACAGCGAATTCGACCTGCGCGCAGATCCGGCGCCATTGCACGCGGCACTGGATGATGCGAGGGCGGCAGCCGGACCCGATTATCGAGTGGTGCAGTGGATGGCTCCGATACCGGCGAACCGTCGCGACGGCTATGCCGCGATCCTGGCCCGGCTGTCGACCGACGCGCCGAGCGGCGACATGGACTTCGTCGCCGAGGTCTGGGACGCAGACCGGGTCGTCCGACGTGAACGACGACTCACGAGTGCAGGTCAAGCGCTCTCGATCGTGGTGGTGGAGCACATTCCGAGCGACACCATCGTCGCGTACAACGAGCTCCTCATCGGTGCGGACCGTTCGAGCGTCACTCACCAGCTGGGCACACTCGTCGCGCGCGAGCACCGCGGGCATCGCCTCGGCATCATCGTCAAGTGCACGAATCTGCTGTATTGGAGAGAATCCATGCCGTTGTCGCCTGCAGTATCGACCTTCAACGCGGAGGAGAACCGACCGATGCTCGACATCAACGAAGCGGTGGGTTTCGCGCCTGTGTCGTACGCGGGAGCGTGGCAGAAGCGTCTCTGACGGATCATCCGCGCGGTGTACTGCGGCCACGTCGGATCATACGTGCGAGCGATGCGCGGATCCGGTCGGTGCGGCGAGGCTGGGTTCATGAAGACACCCGTGATCGAAGCCCGGTCCCTCACCAAGTCCTACGGAACCACCCGCGCCCTCTCCGCGGTCGATCTGACGGTCGACCGCGGAGAGTCCGTGGCGATCATGGGCGCCTCGGGCTCGGGGAAGACGACACTGCTGCACGTGCTCGCGGGCATCGTCCCGCCGGACTCCGGCAGCGTCAGCTTTCAGCCTTCGACGGGTGCTCCTGTCGACGTCACTGGTCTTGCCGAAGGGCCTCGATCACGGCTTCGTCGGGAACGATTCGGGTTCGTCTTCCAGCAGGGGCTTCTGATCCCCGAGCTCACCGCCGTCGAGAACATCGCCCTGGCCGCGATGATCGACGGGATGACGCGAGCGGACGCTGTCGCGCACGCGGCTTCCTGGATGGGAGCGCTCGGGCTCGGTGGGTTGGAAGAGCGTCGGATCGGCGAGTTGTCCGGGGGCCAGGCTCAGCGTGTCGCGATCGCGCGGGCGCAGGTCACCGGAGCGGAGCTCGTGTTCGCGGACGAGCCCACGGGAGCTCTCGACTCACGGACCTCGTACGAGGTGATGGACGCCCTCCTCTGGTCCACGACCGGTCAGGGACGCACACTGCTCGTCGTCACGCATGACTCCGATGTGGCCGCACGATGCTCGCGCGTCGTGGCCGTCCGTGACGGTCGGATCCACGCGAATGAGGTGTCCGCGTGAACACGCAGACTCTCGCACTTCTTCTTCGTCCGGCCAAGAACCGGAGTTCAGTGCTGGCGCTACCCGTCTCGGCCTTCGCTGTCGTCACCGCTCTCGTGCTGACTGTGGTCGGCGGAGCCCAGGCCCTCTGGTCCTGGTCTGATGCTGAGGCTCCCATCTATCACGCACTGGCCGCCATCGCGCTCGTGCTTCTGGTCGTGCCGCTGGCGAATCTGGGCGGTGCCGCGGCACGTCTCTCCGCTCGTCGACGCGATGAGCTCCTCTCCACTCTGCGCCTGTTGGGAGTGACCCCCGCCGGCGTCAGCGTCGTGACGGTCGCCGAGTCCGTGCTGGTCGCGTCTTCCGGTGCCGTCTTCGGAGTGCTCGGCTATCTGGTGATCTCGCCGCTGATCGGAATGATTCCGTTCCGCGGCGCTGCGCTCGGTCTCGACGCCGTCCTGCTCTCGCCGCTGAGCGTTGCCGGCGTCATGCTGGTCATCGTTCTCATCTCGGCACTCAGCGCGGCACTCGGCCTGCGCAGGGTGATCGTCTCTCCGCTCGGCGTGCGTCTGCGAGCTGCGGCGTCGCCTGTGCGCTGGGTCCGCGCGCTCGTGGGGGTCGCCGCCCTCGGAGGCATATTCGCGGTCATCGCCGTCTTCCCCGCGGTCGCGGGGCTCACCCTCACGATCGTCGTGCTCGCCTCATCGTTCGGGCTCGCTCTCGCCGTGCTCAACCTCATCGGCCCCTGGGTCGTGAAGATCGGGGCCTCCCATCAGCTGCGCCGCGCGCAGAAGCCTGCCGGGCTTCTCGCCGCACGAATCGTTCTCGACTCGCCGAAGGCCGCGTGGCGCCAGGTGAGCGGCGTCGCGATGACGAGCTTCGTCGCAGTATTCGCGGGGACCGGAGTATCGATCCTCTCCGTGATGTCGGAGGGCGACCCGAACCCCGCAGAAGCGGCTTTGGCCACCGACATCCGCACAGGTCTCGTCATCACGCTCGTCGCGTCGTTCCTGATGGTCGCGGCATCCGTCGGAATCAATCAGGCGGCTGCTGTGCTCGACGAGCGCGAACTGCATATCAGTCTTCACCGACTCGGAATGCCCCTCGCGACGGTGGACATGGCGCGCCGACGGGCGATCATGTCGCCGCTGCTGACGGTATCGCTCGGGTCGGCGGCCTGCGCGGGAATCCTGGTCTTCCCGCTCCTCGGACTCGCGTCGATCGTGGCACCCGCATCGCCGCTCACGATCGGCGTCGTACTCATGATCGGTATCGGCATCGTCTGGGCGAGCGCTCAGACGACCAGACCGCTGCTCGCCCGTGCCTTCCGCGACGCGTGACGCCCCGTCAGCGACGCCGCTGACAGCGCGGGCAGAAGTGGCTCGAGCGATTCATGAACGCTTCGCGGCGGATCAGAGTCCCGCAGCGCGGACAGGGCTGCCCGCCGCGCCCGTACGCGTTGAGTGAATGCGCGAAGTACCCGGCCTGCCCATTCACGTTCACGTACTGTGCGTCGAAGCTCGTGCCGCCTTCGGCGAGGGCCTTTGCGAGCACCGAGCGGATCTCGGCGAGCAGGTACACGACGGCCCGGGTCGAGAGCGCATTCGCCGGCGTCTCGGGATGGATCCGGGCTGCCCACAGCGACTCGTCGGCGTAGATGTTGCCCACGCCGCTGATGATCTGCTGGTCGAGCAGCACTCGCTTGATCGCACTGCCGCGCCGGTGCAGCGAGTGCCGGAACACGGCGTCGTCGAAGAACGGGTCCAGCGGGTCGCGGGCGATGTGCGCGACCTGTGTGGGGATCCGCGACGGCCCGTCGGCCACGAGGTGATCCACCGCGAGCGAACCGAAGGTCCGCTGATCGGCGAACACCACGGCGAGCTCCCCGTGCACCGGATGCTCGATGTTCACGCGGATCCGCTCGTGGCGCTCGGCGTCGGCATCCGGGCGACGGAGCAGCATCTGACCGCTCATGCCGAGGTGTGCGATGAGAGCGGAGCTCCCGTCGTCGAGCGGCAGCCAGAGGAACTTGCCACGACGCATCGCCTCGATGAAGGTGCGGCCTTCGAGGCGGCTGATGAAGTCCCCTGCTCCAGCGGCGTGTCGAGTGAGGGCCCGTTCATCGAACACGCTGACCGCTGTGATGACCGACCCGGTCGTTGCCGGTGCGAGTCCGGCCCGCACGACCTCGACCTCTGGGAGCTCAGGCACGTTCGTCGAGATAGCGCCACGCGCTGAGCGCGGCAGCCATCTCCGCAGTCTTCTTGCTGCTGCCCTTGCCCGTCATCGCCAGCTCGCCGACGACCACTGTCGCCGTGAAACGGCGATCGTGATCGGGTCCGCTCGCCTCGATCGAGTACTGCGGCGGCGTGGACCCCATCTTCGCGGCCAGCTCCTGCAGACTCGTCTTCGGATCCATCGCGGCTCCGTAGCGCTCGGGATCTGCAAGCAGCGGCGCCGTCAGACGGAGCACGAGCTCGGTCGCAGCCTCTGGGCCCGCCGAGAGATAGGTGGCGCCGATCACCGCTTCCATCGTGTCGGCGAGGATCGAGTCCTTGTCGCGACCGCCCGTCTGCTCTTCGCCTCGTCCGAGACGAAGGTGGCGCCCGAGGTCGATGCCGCGTGCGACCTCGGCGAGTGCCACCGTGGAGACGACGCTCGCGCGCCGCTTGGCCAGCGATCCCTCGTCGAGCTCAGGATGGGTCGTGAACAGCATCACCGTCACTGCTTGCCCGAGAACGGAATCACCGAGGAACTCGAGTCGCTCGTTATGCGGGATCGCGCCGTGCTCGTACGCGTACGAACGATGTGTGAGCGCCAACTCGAGAAGCTCCGCGTCGATGTCGACGCGGAGCTTCTCGGCGA
The DNA here is from genome assembly GCF_058791955.1 of Microbacterium sp. EB106-03-03-XG65. Lineage (NCBI taxonomy): Bacteria > Bacillati > Actinomycetota > Actinomycetes > Micrococcales > Microbacteriaceae > Microbacterium > Microbacterium sp. EB106-03-03-XG65. The sequence goes on along the minus strand of NZ_JBYTEB010000001.1, from coordinate 2,132,509 downwards.
GAGGTCTCGACGCTCCGTCGGCCTCGGTCACAACCGTGATGTCGCGACTCAGACGTCGGCGACCTTGCGGCCCTTGTACTCGAGGAACAGCTCGGTGCCCTGCGAGTCGGTGACGACCTTCGCCTGGTGGGGACGGCTGTAGACGGCCTTGCCGTTCTCGATGGTCTTGACGAGAGCGATGGGCGCCGCCTTCCACTGCGCGCGACGCGAGCGGGTGTTGGAACGGGATACCTTGCGCTTCGGGGGGTTACCAGCCATGACTAGCTCTCTTCTTTCTCGGCGGCACGAGGTTCTTCCGTGCCGTCTTGGTCTGTGATCTTCTGGAGCGCACTCCACCGAGGATCGATGGGAGCTGCCCGCTCCGTGCCGGCCTTCTCTGTCAACCTCTCGCCCGTCTCCGGGTCGAGCCCGGGGCAATCCGGCTGACACACCGGCTGAAATGGAAGCGACAACACGGCCGCATCCCTGACTAGAGTTTCAAGATCCACGTGGTCGTCTTGAACCTCGAAGTCAGTTTCTTCCTCACCAGGATACGCGAAAAGCTCCTGGAACTCGACTTCGACGGGCCGAGTGATGTCGATGAGGCACCGGCCGCACACGCCGGAGTACTCCGCATCGACGTTTCCCGACACGAGAATGCCCTCGTGCACGGACTCCAGACGCACATCGAGATCGAGTTCGGACCCGGCCTCGTAGGAGACGATCCCCTCTCCCCAGGCCTCGGGCAGTGTCACCGTGAACTCATGCTCACGCATCTCGCCCGGCTTGCGGACGATGTCGCGGACGGGGAGGACGAAGGGGCCATTGAGTCGGGAACGCACCCCGCAATGGTATCGGCTCTCCGGCCTCCGGGGCTGGTTCCGAGCTGAGCGCGACAGGCGCGAGTGCGCTCAGATGCCGCGAGACCCGGTGTCGAGGAAGGCGGCCACGGCACGCGGTACGAACGGCGAGATATCGCCACCCAGGCCTGCCACCTGGCGCACGAGAGAGCTCGACACGAGCGCATGCGCGGGATCGGGAAGCAGGAAGACCGTCTCGATATCGGCGAGATGGCGGTTCACGATGGCCATCGGCGATTCGTACGCGACGTCGATCTGCGATCGGATCCCCTTGACCAGTACACCCGCTCCGACATCGCGTGCGTAATCGACGAGGAGGCCCATGCTCCACGACCCGATCACGACGTTGCCGTCCAGACCCTCTTCGGCGATCGACTGCTCGAGCAGCGTCATGCGCTGCGCGATCGGAAGCATCGCCTCCTTGCCGGGATTGTGCACGACCAGCACATGAAGCTCGTCGTACAGATTCGCCGCGCGACGGATCACGTCGAGGTGACCCAGGGTCGGCGGATCGAACGAACCCGGGACGACGGCGATCCGACTGCTCATGCGAACAGCCTAAAGCACACGCTGAGCAGCTCAGTTCTTGGCCAGCGCTGCGCGGTCGTCATCGGTGACACGTCGTGCGATGGCAGATCTCAGTCCGTCGTTGCTCTCGAGCTCTGGGTCTTCGCCCAGGATGACCTCTGCGAGCTCGCGAGCTCTGACGATCAGGTGCGAGTCCTTGACGACGCGGAGCAGCTTGAGCGACGAACGCACTCCCGCCTGCGCAGCCCCGAGCACGTCTCCTTCTCCGCGCAGCTCCAGATCGACTTCGGCCAGCGCGAATCCGTCGAGAGTCGCGGCGACCGCATCGACGCGTTCCCGTGCGACGGACCCCTCTTCCGCCTCCGTCACGAGGAGGCACAGGCCCGGCACACCTCCTCGACCGACGCGACCGCGCAGCTGGTGCAACTGCGACACACCGAATCGGTCGGCGTCGAGGACGATCATGGTCGAAGCGTTCGGCACATCGACGCCGACCTCGATCACGGTCGTCGCCAGGAGGAGATCGATCTCGCCGCGCGCGAACGCCTGCATGACCGCATCCTTCTCGTCCGACGGCATCCGCCCGTGCAGCACTGCGCGCCGCAGCCCGCCCAGAGTCGGATGCGTCGAGAGCGCTTCGTCGAGCTGCACCACTCCCCACCGTGGACCCGAGGCGCCCTCGGCGGACGCTCCCTCCGGCGACGGCGCCGGGAGCGCGCCTGCCTCCGCGGTCTTCTTGGTCGTATCGATCGCGGCGCACACCGCGAAGACCTGTCGCCCCTGAGCGATCTCCTCTGCGGCCCGCTCCCAGACGCGGTTGAACCAGCCCGGATGCTCGGCGAGGGGTGCCACGAACGACTCGATCCCTGCGCGCCCCTTCGGCATGGTGCGGATCACAGAGGTGTCGAGGTCGCCGAAGACGGTCATCGCGACCGTCCGCGGAATAGGAGTCGCAGTCAGCACCAGAGCATGCGGGCTCGATCCCTTGGCGCGAAGGGCCTCGCGCTGCTCCACACCGAATCGGTGCTGCTCATCGACGACCACGAGGCCGAGGTCGGCGAACGTCGTCTTCTCGCCGAGGAGCGCATGCGTCCCGACGACGATGAGCGCCTGCCCCGAGGCCACGCGGAGCGCCGCCTTACGACGTTCGGCCGCAGGCATCTGCCCCGTCAACAGGGTCGGCATCACCAGCGGCGCGAGCTGGGGACCGAGCATCTTCGTGATCGAACGGAGGTGCTGGCCGGCGAGGACCTCGGTCGGGGCGATCAGCGCAGACTGTCCGCCCGACTCCGCCACCTGGAGCATCGCTCGCAACGCCACCAGCGTCTTGCCCGAGCCGACTTCGCCCTGCACCAAGCGATTCATCGGCCAGGATCCGACGAGGTCGGTCGCGACCTGCTCTCCCACGGTCTGCTGATCGGGAGTCAGAGAGTACGGCAGGCTCGCGTCGAAGCGCTCGAGCAGCCCTCCGGGCTTCGACGGCCGCGTCGTAGCCGCGAGGGACCGCACGGCGGCACGCTGCTGGAGCAGTGCCGTCTGCAGCGTCAGCGCCTCGTGCATGCGGAGCGTTCGCACAGCGGGATCGATGTCGTTGCGGGTCTTCGGACGATGGATCTGCTCGAGCGCCGCACGGGCGGTGAGGAGCTCTTCACGCGCACGCACATCGTCGGCGAGCGGCTCAGGCACGTCTTCGACCGCGTCCAGCACACGTCCGACGAACTTCGCGATCTGCCAGGTCTGCACGCTCGCGGTGGCGGGATAGATCGGGATCAGGACCGCGGCCCGCGCATCGGCTCGACGACGGGCCGCATCTTCGTCGTCGAACAGCTCGTACTCGGGGTGCGCGAACTGCGTGACACCGTTGAACTCACCCACCTTGCCGGAGAAGACCCCGCGACGGCCGACTGCGAGCTCTTCGGAGCGCCACCTGGCCGCCCCCAGGTTCTTCGCGAAGAACGTCAGCGACACCTTGCCGATGCCGTCGCCGATGACCACATCGGCCATCGCGCCGCGCCTGTTGCGCATGGCGCGCGCGCTCGAGGACAGGACCTCCGCGACGATGGTGACGGTCTCGCCGAGCGGCAGCTCCCGGATCGGTGTCAGCTCGCCGGGATCGGCATAGCGCCGGGGGTAGTGCGAGAGCAGATCGCCGACCGACTTCATTCCGAACGCCCGATCGAGCGTCTTCGCCGGGGTCGCCCCGAGTGCCTCCTCCAGGGACGAATCGAGCGTGAGCGACATGCTCCGAGTCTAGAAGGCGGCGCCGACACCCGAGGTGCTGTGGCTGTCGTATCGTGAACGGGTGACGAGGATCATCGCCGGCAAGGCACGCGGAGCCCGCCTGGGTGTACCCGCTGCGGGAACCCGACCCACGAGCGACCGGGTCAGGGAGTCGCTCTTCGGCTCCCTGGCGTCTGCATACGCCTTCGAGGGCGCGCGGGTGCTCGACCTGTACGCCGGGTCCGGAGCGCTGGGTCTGGAATCACTCAGTCGCGGCGCCGCCTCGGCCGACCTCGTGGAGCAGGGGCGCCCCGCCGCAGCCGTGGCGCGTCGCAATGCGGGGATCGTCGCCAAGGCGAGAGACCTGCCGCTCGCACGAGTGCACGAGAGCTCCGTCAGATCGTTCCTCCAGCGAGCCGCCGGTCCGTACGATCTCGTGTTCTCCGACCCCCCGTACGACCTCTCCGACACCGCGATGACCGACGACCTCACAGCGCTCGCTCCTCTGTTGTCGCCCGACGCCCTCGTGATCATCGAGCGTGCACGTCGGTCGACACCGCCGGAGCTCACCGCGGCAGGACTCGCCCTGGTGCGCGAGAAGTCCTATGGCGATACGACCCTCTGGTGGGCGGAGCCCGCCGCTCCTCAGCCCGAGGCGGAGTCCCAGTCGCGGTAGGGATCCCAACCCGTGACGTCGACCGGATCGCCATCGACCAGGAGTCCCTCCTGGCCCCGCGGGAGCACCGAGCCGATCACCCGGAAGCCCGGGGGCAGCATGCCGGCCGGGAAGGTCGCGAGGAGCGCATGGTCCTCGCCTCCCGCCAGGGCCCGCTCGGGGTGCGTTCCCAGAGTCGCGGCGTCGAGCGAGAGGGTCACCTCGGACGCCGACGCCATACGGCGAGCATCGATCGCGAGACCATCGGAGATGTCCATCATCGCCGTCGCGCCGCTCACCGCGGCGACGGGGCCGAGGCCGATCGGAGGCGAGGGACGCAGTTGCGCGGTCAGGGCCGCACTCTCCCCTGCGCCGACTCGGCGGGGATCGACGGGAACGGGCACGTCGTCTTCGCGGAATCGACCGAAGAGAACGGCGAGGCCGTGGGCGGCATGACCCAACTCCCCAGCCACGGCGACGACATCTCCGACCCTGGCCCCTGCGCGCGTGACCGGCGGTCGTCCCTCGAGGTCGCCCAAGGCGGTCACAGCGACGGTGAGGACGTCCGACACCGTCAGATCTCCCCCCACCACGGCACAGCCCGGAGCCAGTGCCTGACATGCCTCGCGGAGCCCGTCAGCGAGCTGGGTGACGAACGAGAGGCGCAGGTCACGCGGGACGGCCAAGGCGACCAGCAGCGCGGTCGGACGGGCTCCCATCGCGGCGACGTCGGCGAGGTTGACCGCGGCGGACTTCCACCCGAGGTCGTACCCGCTCGACCATGCTAGGCGGAAGTCCGGTCCGTGCACGAGGGTGTCGGTGGTCGCCACCACGCTGCCCGACGGTGCGGATATCACGGCGGCGTCGTCGCCGGGCCCCAGGAGGGTGTGCGATCCGGGCGCGGTCCTGGCGAGGATCGCACGCAGGATCTCCCCTTCAGAGAGATCTCCCAGGCGGGGGTCGTCGTCGTCGGGTCGGGAGGGCATGCAGTCAAAGGTAGCCTGGATGCATGCCCCGTTCCCGCCGTGTCACCCTCGTCGCGGGCGCAGTGGCACTCGCCGCGGCACTCTCCGGATGCTCGACCACGATCCACCTCGAACCGGCGGAGTACGCCAACGATCCCGCCTGCGCCGAGGTCTCGGTCCTCCTTCCCGACGCAGTGGGCGAGCTGGACCGCGTCTGGACCGACGCACAGGCGACGGGAGCATGGGGCGACCCGACCGTCGTGCTCCGGTGCGGCGTCGAGCCCCCCGCGCCGTCGACCGACGTCTGCACGACGATCGGCAGCGTCGACTGGCTCGTGCTCGACCAGGAGGAGGAGCGACAGCGGCTCGTGACCTATGGTCGCGATCCCGCGGTCGAGGTCATCATCCGCCGGGGCGAGTCGATCGACTTCCGCACCGTGGTCGAGAGTCTCTCGACCAGCATCCAGTCCGGTCTCGCTCCCGCGACCGCGCGCTGCACGGACCGCGTCCCCGCCGAGGGGTAGGAAGCAGTCCGCCCGCCGCAGCCCGCGCCGTCAGCGGCGCAGCCCCGCCTCGATCAGCTCTGAGATCAGGTCGCCATAGGAGAGACCCGATGCGACCCAGCATTTCGGGAACATCGAGATCGGAGTGAAGCCCGGCATCGTGTTCAGCTCGTTCACAACCAGGTCGCCGGCGGGCGTCACGAAGAAGTCGACGCGCGCGAGGCCCTTGCCGTCGACGGCCTCGAAGACCCTGATCGCCGTCTCGCGAAGCCGTTCGATCAGTGCCTCCTCCACGTCTGCCGGGCACACGATCTCGACGCCGTCGCCGCCGAGGTACTTGCCCTCGAAGTCGTAGAAGCTTCGCGAGGTGAGGACGACCTCGCCGGGCAGAGAAGCGCGTGCGCGCTCGCCGGGAAGCCCTGCGAGCACACCGACCTCGATCTCTCGCCCGACCACTTGCGACTCGACGAGGACCTTCGAGTCCTCGTCGAACGCGAGCTCCATGGCTGCGTCGAGACCGTCGCCGCCCTCGACGCGCGACACGCCGACACTGGAACCGGCGCTCGCGGGCTTCACGAAGACCGTGTCTCCCAGTGCCGCGATGCGCTCGCGCACCCCGGCCGCATCGGTCTGCCACTCGTGCCGGCGCACCGTGATGCCGGGAGAGACCGAGATGCCGGCGGCGGTGAGTGCCAACTTGGTGAAGTGCTTGTCGAGGGAGACCGCGGAGTCCAGGATCCCGCATCCTGCGTAGGGCATGTCGATGACCTCGAAGAACCCCTGGATGGCGCCGTCTTCCCCGTGCAGTCCATGCAGCAGGGGCAGCACCACGTCGACCTCGGCGAGACCGTCGATCGTGCCGTCGGAGCGAACGACACGCAGTCTCCGGTCGCCCCCTGGCTCCGGCCACACCACCCGGGTGCCGTTGTCGACGACCTCCGGCAGATGCGCCGCATCCAGCGGGAACTTCGCGGGGTCATCGTCTTCGAGGACGAACGCCCCCTCGCGCGTGATCCCGACGGGGATCACATCGTAGCGGTCACGGTCGATCGCTCCCAGCACCCCGCCCGCCGTTGCGGAACTGATCGAATGCTCGCTGGAGCGCCCTCCGAAGAGCACCACCACCGTCTGCTTGTCCATGGTTGGTCCTCTCACCCTGTGGGGTGTCGTCATCCGTCGTCAGGTGGGGTGCGATGTCGCGGGGATTCATCTTGCCGTCGAGCACCATCTTCACCTGCTCGACGATGGGCATGTCGACGTCGGACTCGCGCGCAAGCTGCAGCACCGGGGCCACGGACGCGAGGCCCTCCGCGGTCTGCTGCATCTGCTTCACGACGTCCTGGAAGCTGTATCCCTGGCCGAGCAGACGCCCGGCCGTGTTGTTGCGGCTCAGTGGAGACTGGCATGTGGCGATCAGATCGCCGAGTCCCGCGAGCCCCTGGAGCGTCTCGGGGTGCGCGCCGTTCGCCACCGCGAAGTCGGTCATCTCGACGAGCCCGCGAGTGATGATCGACGCTTTCGTGTTCTCGCCGTACCCGACTCCGTCGACGATCCCGATCGCCACCGCGATGAGGTTCTTCAGCACTCCCCCGAACTCCGTGCCGATCACATCGGTGTTCACGAAGGTTCGGAAGTAGCTGTTGCGCGCCGCACGCGCGACCTCTTCGGCCGTCTCGCGACTGCGCGATGAGATCACCGCGGCGGTCGGCTGCTCGCGGGCGATCTCGAGAGCCAGGTTCGGACCTGAGGCGACCGCGATCCGATCGGGATCGCACCTGAGCTCCTGCTCGATCACCTGGCTCATGCGCAGCCCGCTCGTTCGCTCGACGCCCTTCATCAGGCTGACGATCTTCGCGTCGTTGTCGGCGAGCAGCGGACGAAGTGCTTTCAGGTTCTCCCTGAGCGACTGGCTGGGAACCGACAGGTAGACCTGATCGACATCCCGGAGCGCGATCGCCAGCTCGTGCGTCGCCGCCATCGTCCGTGGCAGATTGATGCCCGGCAGGTAGCGCGAGTTGCGCTTGGCCTCGTCGATCTCGTGGGCGAGTTCCGCACGGCGCGCCCACATCGTGACCTGGGCTCCGCCGTCGGCGAGGATCTTCCCGAAGGTCGTACCCCAGCTCCCCGCGCCGATGACCGCGACGCGAGGCCCGGAAGGAACGTTGCGCTTAGGAGTCAAGACGACCCGTCTCCTTCTGTCCGTGCGCCGAGGGGTTCCAGCGTTCAGCGGGAGCCTTCTCGCCGCGCAGGTCCTCCAGCAGTGCCGTGATGGCGTTCATCAGGCGGTCGGTGGCCTCGTTGAGGGCCGCCGCCTCGCCGGCGCGTCCTCGCAGGTCGGAGACGTCGACGGGATCGCCGATGACGACGTCCACGGGCTTGCGCAGCGGCCAGAGACTCAGCCCCTTCTGATACCGCCCCATGATCTTCTGGGTCCCCCAGTGCGCCATGGGGATCAGTGGGATGCCATCGGCGAGAGCGAGCCGCACGGCTCCGGACTTGCCGCGCATGGGCCACATGTCGGGATCCCGCGTGAGCGTGCCCTCGGGGTACACGATCACTCCGCGCCCGTGCTCGACGAGTTCGGCGGACTGCTTCAGCGTCTGCTTCGCCGCGGAGGCCGAGGACGAGCGTGCCACCGGGACCATCCCCGTGGCACGCAGGATCGACCCGAGGACGGGCACCGAGAACAGGCTCTCCTTGGCCATGAAGCGAGGCGCGCGACCGATGCGCCACACCGCGAGAGCGACCACGAGCGGATCGAACTCGGAGTAGTGGTTCGGCGCGAGCACGAAGGCCCCCTCGCGGGGAAGCTTCTCACCGCCGGTGATGCGGAGCTTCGCGACCAGCGAGATCAGCGGCACGGCGATCGCCGCGACCGGCCAGAACGCGCTCGGTCGCGTGGTCTCCGTCGACCGGGAACCCATCGGGGTCACCGGATGACGTCGAAGTCGGCGCCGAGTGCGTCGAGCTTGGCGAGGAACTTCTCGTATCCGCGGCTGAGGATGTCGACTCCGGAGACCTTCGACTCGCCCTCGGCAGTCAGCGCGGCGATCACGTGGCTGTAGCCACCGCGGAGGTCCGGGACCACGATGTCGGCGCCGTGCAGCGGCGTCGGTCCTGTGATCACAGCGGCCTGCTCGAGATCGCGGCGCGGTACCCGACGGGGTCCGTCCTGCAGTCCTCGCGGGTGCACGACGATGTCGGCGCCCATCTTGACCAGCGCGTCCGTGAAGCCCATGCGGTTCTCGTAGACCGTCTCGTGCACGACGGAGCGCCCGTTCGCCTGGGTCAGGGCCACCACGAGCGGCTGCTGCCAGTCGGTCATGAAGCCGGGATGCACGTCGGTCTCGACGATGACCGGCTTGAGCTCGCCCTCGCGCCGGAAGAGGATCCCGTCCTCCTGGATGTCGAACCAGCCGCCCGCCTTGCGGAAGACGTTGAGGAAGGTGAGCATCTCCTGCTGCTTGGCGCCGCCGACGAAGATCTCGCCATCGGTCGCAAGCGCTGCAGAGGCCCACGAGGCCGCCTCGTTGCGGTCGAAGATCGACCGGTGGTCGTACCCGCGGAGCTTCTCGACGCCCTCGATGAGGATCACCCGGTTCGGCTCGTACGAGATGATCGCGCCCATCTTCTGGAGCACAGCGATCAGGTCCATGATCTCCGGCTCGATGGCCGCATTGCGCAGCTCTGTCGTCCCCTCGGCACGCACCGCGGTGAGGAGAACCTGCTCCGTGGCACCGACGCTCGGGTACGGCAGGTGGATCTTCGCTCCGTGCAGGCGCGAGCCACCGGTCGAGAGACGGATGCCGCTCGGCAGCTTCTCGACGACGGCGCCGAACTTGCGCAGGGCGTCGAGGTGGAAGTCGATCGGTCGGTCACCGATACGGCATCCGCCGAGATCAGGGATGAAGGCCTGTCCGAGACGGTGCAGGAGCGGACCGCAGAACAGGATCGGGATGCGGGAGGCGCCGGCGTGGGCGTCGATCTCCTCGAAGTGGGCGGACTCGACGCCTACCGGGTCGAACACCAGCGAGCCGGGCTCGTCGCCCGGGTTGACCTGCACACCGTGCACCTCGAGCAGCGAGCGCACCACGGCGACATCGCTGAGATCGGGGACATCGCGCAGCGTGCTCGCCGTCTCGCCCAGGAGGGTGGCGACCATCGCCTTCGTCGCGAGGTTCTTCGCGCCCTTGACGTCGACGCGTCCGCGAAGCGGGCGCCCTCCGCGAATGGCGAGGACGTCTCCGGTGAGAGCGGTTGCTCCGTCGGGGAGAGCGTCGCGCACGGGTGTCGTCATTCGGGCCTCACTTCGTTCAGGGGAATCGGGGCGGGTCGCCCTTCAGCTCACCCGCCCCGCCGTTCACTGAACGGGAAGGGTGCGGGGCCGCCACGACTCGCGACGGGCCTCGAACTGCGCGATCTTGTCTTCGTTGCGCAGGGTGAGCCCGATGTCATCGAGCCCTTCGAGGAGCCGCCATCTAGTGTAATCGTCGATACCGAGGTCAGCCTGGATATCGCCGATGGACGCGACGCGCTCCTCGAGGTTCACGGTGATCCGAGCCCCGGGATTCCGGTCGATCTCGGCCCAGATGCGCTCGAGATCCTCTTCCGAGATCGTCGCGGCGAGCAGGCCCTGCTTGCCTGAATTGCCGCGGAAGATGTCCGCGAAGCGCGGGCTGAGGACCACACTGAAGCCGAAATCCCGCAACGCCCAGACGGCGTGCTCACGGCTTGACCCCGTGCCGAAATCCGGGCCGGCGACGAGCACCGAGGCGCCCTGGAACGCGGGCTGATTGAGCACGAAGTCGGGGTCCTGCCGCCATCCGTGGAAGAGGGCATCCTCGAAGCCGGTCTTCGTGACTCGCTTCAGGAACACCGCCGGGATGATCTGATCGGTATCGACATTCGAGCGCTTCAGCGGCGCGGCGATACCGGTGTGGGTGGTGAACTTCTCCATCAGAAAGCTCCGTCCGTGGTCGCACCCGCGGCGACGGGTTCCTCGTTCAGCAGGTCGCTCGGGCTCGACAGAGTCCCGCGGATCGCGGTCGCTGCAGCGACGAGCGGCGACACCAGGTGGGTACGTCCGCCCTTGCCCTGGCGGCCCTCGAAGTTGCGGTTGGAGGTCGACGCGCAGCGCTCCCCCGGGGCGAGCTGATCGGGGTTCATCCCGAGACACATCGAGCATCCGGCGAACCGCCACTCGGCGCCGAAGTCCTTGATGACCTGGTCGAGGCCTTCCGCTTCGGCTTCGAGGCGCACCCGCGCGGACCCGGGCACGACCATCACGCGCACGCCGTCGGCCTTCTTCTTGCCCTTGACGATCGAGGCGAAGGCGCGCAGGTCCTCGATGCGGCTGTTGGTGCACGACCCCATGAAGACCGCGTCGACCGGCACCTCCTTGAGGGGCGTGCCGGGCGTCAGATCCATGTACTCGAGTGCCCGCTCGGCAGCCGCGCGCTCGTTGGCGTCGGCGATCTCTGCCGGGTCGGGAACCGCGGCCGAGAGCGAGCTGCCCTGACCAGGGTTCGTGCCCCAGGTCACGAACGGCTCGAGCTCGTCGGCGTCGATGAAGACCTCGGCGTCGAACGTCGCGCCCTCATCTGTGGGCAGCGTGCGCCAGTACGCCACGGCGTCGTCCCAGTCCTGCCCCTTGGGCGCGTGCGGTCGGCCCTTGAGATACTCGAACGTCGTGTCGTCGGGGGCGACCATACCCGCGCGTGCGCCCGCCTCAATCGACATGTTGCAGATCGTCATCCGGCCCTCCATCGACAGCGCGCGGATGGCGCTGCCGCGGAACTCCAGGACGTAGCCCTGACCGCCGCCGGTGGTGATCTTCGCGATCACCGCGAGGATGATGTCCTTGGCCGTGACGCCGGGACGCAGCGTGCCCTCGACGTTGATCGCCATCGTCTTGAACGGCTTGAGTGGCAGCGTCTGAGTCGCCATCACGTGCTCGACCTCGCTCGTGCCGATGCCGAACGCCATGGCTCCGAACGCGCCGTGGGTGGACGTGTGCGAGTCACCGCAGACCACCGTGATGCCGGGCATCGTGAGACCGAGCTGCGGCCCCACGACGTGCACGATGCCCTGTTCGGCGTCTCCGAGCGAGTGCAGGCGCACGCCGAACTCGGCGGCGTTGCGGCGCAGCGTCTCGATCTGGGTGCGACTCGTGAGGTCGGCGATGGGTTTGTCGATGTCCCACGTCGGGGTGTTGTGGTCCTCGGTGGCGATCGTGAGGTCGAGTCGGCGCAGTGGACGCCCTTCGGCACGCAGGCCGTCGAAGGCCTGCGGGCTGGTCACCTCGTGGACGAGGTGCAGGTCGATGTAGATGAGGTCGGGCTCGCCGTTCTCGCCTTTGACGACGAGGTGGTCGTCCCAGACCTTCTCGGCGAGGGTCCTGCGGCGTGCGGGAGCAGAATCTGCTGCGGGCATGTTCATTGCGTTTCTCCTGAAGCTGGCGGGCCGGCCCACGTTGGACTCCGCGACGAGGAGGGGCTCAGAACGAGGTCTCGTCGCGGCCGCTAAGAAGGAGCACGGTCCGCATGACGTCAGATTACCATCGCTTCCGCACCCCGAGTCGCCGCGTGACACGCTACAGTCACCCGCACCTTCGAGAGGCACGCGCATGACCGACGACACCACCGGCTTCGCCACCAAGGCGGTCCACGCCGCCCGGAATCAGGGTGCGGCGTCGTCCAGGGCGACCCCGATCTATCTGACCGCCGGCTTCGAATTCGACGACTTCGACCACGCGGCACACCACTTCGGCACGGGCACGGGTTTCGGCTACACGCGCACCGGCAATCCGACGGTGCACGCGGTCGAGCGGCAACTCGCCGCGCTCGAGTCCGGTGCGGATGCGGTTCTCGTCGCCAGCGGTCAGGCGGCTGTCGTCACCGCTCTCCTGACAGTGGCCGGAGCCGGTGACCACATCGTCTCCTCCACGCACATCTACGAGGGCACACGCGGACTTCTCCTCGACAACCTCGCGAGGCTCGGCATCGAAGCGACCTTCATCGACGACATCGGCGACCCGGAGGCCTGGCGCCGAGAGATCCGTCCGAACACGAGGGCTCTGTTCGCCGAGTCGATCGCGAACGCCCGCAACGACATCCTCGATATCGCAGCCGTGAGCGCCGTCGCCGACGATGCTGCGATTCCGCTCATCGTCGACAACACGCTCGCCACCCCGTTCCTCGTCCGTCCGATCGAGCACGGCGCCGCGATGGTCGTGCACTCGGCATCGAAGTTCCTCGCCGGTCATGGCTCGGTCCTGGGCGGGGTCCTCGTGGACGACGGTCGCTTCGACGCGGCGAAGGCGGGCCACAACGCACCACATCTTGTGCTCCCCGGCCGCGGCGGCTTTCCGAGCGTCGCCGCACGGCACGGTGGCAAGGCACGCATCGCGTATGCCCGTGAATCCGTCGCGCCCCGCTTCGGCGCATCGCCGTCTCCGCTCAACGCCTTCCTGATCGGCCAGGGCGCGGAGACGCTCGGGCTCCGCGTCGAGCGCCAGTCCCGCAACGCGCTCGAGGTGGCCCGTTGGCTGGCCGCGCAGGATGCGGTCGAGAGCGTCGACCACGTCGGCCTCGAGACGCACCCCGATCACGCCCTTGCCGAGAAGTACCTGCACGGCGGCTACGGATCCATCTTCACGTTCACGCTGCGCGGAGGGCTCGGCGCGGCACGCGACTTCGTCGAGAGCGTCGAGGTGTTCACCCATATGACGCACATCGGCGATGTCCGCTCCCTCGTGCTGCACCCGGGGACGACGAGCCATTCTCACCGCACGCAGGAGGAGCGCGACATCCTCGGCGTGCAGCCGGGAACCCTGCGTCTCTCGATCGGGATCGAAGACGTCGCCGACCTCCTCGGGGATCTCGCGCGCGTGCTGGAGCCGGCGCGAGAGGCCGTCGCGTGAGCAGGCCCCAGCACTTCGGATGGTTCCTGGCGCGCGGCTTCGGTCCGCAGGGCTGGGGATACCCGTCACTTGACTGGGACTACGACTGGACCCGCCCCGAGATCTACCAGGAGGCGGCTCGCACTCTGGAGCAGGCCGGGTTCGACCTCGTCATCATCGAGGACGCACCGTCGCTCGGCTCTCCCGAGACGATCGATCTGCGCGTCCGCCACGCGTTCGGCGGCCCCAAGCACGATCCGCTTCTGCTAGCGCCGTATCTGTTCCAGGCCACCCGCCATCTCGGAGTCGTGCCGACGGTCAACCCGGCGGCCTATCTGCCGTACACGGCAGCGCGACAGTTCTCGACCCTGCAGCACCTCAGCGCGCACCGCCTCGGACTCAACGTCGTCACCGACACGGGCAGCGCCCGCCATTTCTCGGCCGCCGAGCAGCTGGGCCACGATGCGGCCTACGATCGCGCCGAGGAATGGCTCTCCGGGATCCGAGCGCTGTGGCGGAGCTGGGACGACGGCGCTCTGGTGCAGGACCGCGGCACCGACGTGTTCGCTGACGGATCGAGGCTGCGCCCCGTGCGCCATCGTGGTGAGCACTTCGCGTTCGACGGACCGTTGAACGCGGTGCCCTTCACCGGCGGCGAACCCGCGATCGTCTCCCCCGGCGGATCCGGCCGAGGACTCGGATTCGCCGGTGCGAACTCCGACGTGCAGCTCGCTCTGGCCCCTCTGGACGAAGCCTCCGTGCGAGCGTATCGGGCGAAGATCCACGACGCGGCGGTCGCTGCAGGCCGTTCGGCCGACGACATCAAGATCCTGTTCGCCATCCAGCCCGTCATCACCTCATCGCCCGAGGAGGCGGATCGCATCGTCGCCGCGTCGGCACACCCCGACGACAGCGCGCTCGTGCAGATCGCTCGTAAGCAGTCGAGCGACCTCGAGACCGACTTGACCGCGCTCGATCTCGACCGCCCGCTCGACCTGTCGGTCTTCGGGGAGCACGTCTCGCGCGGCAGCATCCAGCGCCTGATCGGCGACCGGGGCGAAGAAGCTCCGCTGCGCGCCCATCTCACAGCGCTCGCCCGCACCGGCCGCATCACCGACCGCTCGGGGTTCGTCGGGACCGCCGAGGAGTTCGCCGATCTCATCGAAGAGCTCGGCGACTGGGGCAACGACGGCATACTGCTGTGGGGCGATTTCCACCCGGTCACCCTGCACCGGACGCTCGATGAGCTCGTGCCCGTGCTCCGCCGCCGCGGCATCCTGCGTCGGGAGTACGTCGAGGGCGGTCTGCAGGCGAATCTGCGCGCGTTCTGAGCGAGCTGCCCGGCTCACCAGCCCATGGATCCCGGCACTCCCTTGAACGGCCCGACGACGGTCGACGTCACCCAGCCGCCGTAGAACCCGCCCGGCTGCGGGACGACGACCTCGCCGCCAACCGTGCACTCGTCCATCGGCCCGGCATAGACAGCGACCCGGCCTGACAGAGCCTCGAACCCGCGGGTCGGATGCGGGTAGTTCCATGCCGCGCCGGCGGCCACCCGCCCTCCGCCACGCACGTCGAGGTAGCGCGCCGCACCCTTGAACTCGCAGAACGACGAACCGGGGGCATCCAGGAGCGCCCCCTCGACGAAGTCGGCGATCGGCAGGTAGTACACAGGAGGATGACTCGTCTCGAGCACCCTCACCGCATCACGGGTGTCGACGACGAGTTCACCGCCGAGACGAATGGTGACGCGCTCGGCCACCCTCTCGACCCGCGGCGGCCGCGGATAGTCCCACACGGATTCCTGTCCGGGAGCCGGTGTGATGACGTCTGGTCTGCGCATCTGTTCACTGTACGTCGCGCGGTGTTGACTGGGGTCATGGCCGCACGACCGATGTTCCCGCTTGGCTCGGTGCTCTTCCCGCACACGCCTCTCCTGCTGCGCGTGTTCGAGCCGCGATACCTCACGATGATCGGGCAGCTTCTCGACGAAGAAGATCCGCAGTTCGGTGTCATGCTCATCGAACGCGGTCACGAAGTCGGCGGCGGCGACCGGCGCAGCCAGGTCGGCACGCTCGCCCGGCTGGCGAGCGTCTCGGCGGATGCTGACGTGCTCCACATCGTCGCGGTCGGCACCACTCGGTTCACGGTCGAGCAGTGGACGGACGACGAGCCCTATCCTCGGGCCGAGATCTCGCCGCTTCCCGTGCTGGAGTGGAACGATGCGCTCACCCCGCTGCGCACCGAAGCGGAGGCGATCGTACGAAGCGTCCTCGCGCGCGTCGACGGTCCGTGGGACCCGGAGACCGAGCTCTCAGTCGACCCTCTCGAGTCGTCCTGGCAACTCGCCGCGATCGCACCGCTCGGAGAGTACGACCGCTACACGCTCCTGCAGTCGACCACGGTCGGCGCCCTGCTTCGTCAGGTGGTCGATCTCACGCTCGACGCCGAGCTGCTGTGGTCGGCAGACTGAGGGCGCGCCCCTACTCGACGATCGCCGCCTTCTTCGCCGCGGTCTTCTCGCGCGATGCGGCGATCAGGCTCGCCACGGTCGCGACGGTCATCGACACGATGATGACGCCGAGCGAGACGAGGTTGTCGATCTCGGGAACCCATTCGACGTGCTGACCACCGTTGATGAACGGCAGCTCGTTCTCGTGCAGGGCATGCAGGATCAGCTTGATGCCGATGAAGCCGAGGATGACCGCGATGCCGTAGTGCAGGTAGCGCAGGCGGTCGAGCAGGTCGCCCAGCAGGAAGTAGAGCTGGCGAAGACCCATGAGAGCGAAGATGTTCGCGGCGAAGACGAGGAACCCGTTCGTCGTGATCTCGAAGATCGCAGGGATCGAGTCGATCGCGAAGATCAGGTCGGTGACACCGATGGTGATGAACACGATGACCATCGGAGTCCACATGCGCGTGCCGTCGACCGTGGTCCGCAGCTTCGAGCCGTCGTAGGTCTCGCTGATGTCGATGCGGCGCCGCAGCAGGCGCACGATGAAGTTCTCGCGTTTCACATCGTCTTCATGCTCGCCCTCGGGCATCGCCTGCTTGATGGCGGTGTAGATGAGGAATGCGCCGAAGATGTAGAAGATCGGCGAGAAGTGCTCGATGACCGTCACACCGACGAGGATGAACGCACCTCGCAGCACGAGCGCGATGATGATGCCCACCATCAGCACCTGCTGCTGCAGGCGCCGCGGTACCGCGAACTGCGCCATGATCAGCACGAACACGAACAGGTTGTCGATCGAGAGACTGTACTCCAGCGCCCAACCCGTGATGAAGTCGCCCGCATTGCGCCATCCCGCGACGTTTCCGAGAAGTACGGCGAAGATCAGCGCGAGCCCGACATAGAAGACGACCCACAGCGTGGATTCCTTCGTCGAGGGGATGTGCGGACGAAGACGTACGAGCAGAAGGTCGGCGATCAGGATGATCGAGAGGACCACCATCGAGGTGATCTCGAACCAGACAGGGATGTCCAAGGGTGCTCTGCACCTTTCGGGAGGGGCCGGATAGTCGGAGGGTCGCAAAACTGCCGAAAGTCTCTCCCACGCATGGAATGCGTCGCACGACCGGAGCAGCGATGACGGTGCTCGTGATGACGGCGGGTGCGCTTGCGGGATACTCCCTCTCGCGTCGTCGATTCTAGCCGAGTCGAGCTGTCGCCGTGGATCGGTTCCTGCGACTCACGACAGGATCTGAGACGATGAGGCGTCGTCCGACACTTCCCAGGTGAGAGACACCGAACCGAAACGGGATTTCCGTGCAGACGAGTGACCAGAGTTGGGTGGCGCAGGCCGCAAAGGGTGACGAGAGCGCCTTCCGCGAGCTGTACCGCGCGCATGTCCGTGCGGTCTATTGGATCGCGCACGGACTACTCGGCTCCCCCTCCGATGCAGAGGACGTGACGCAGGAGACATTCGTCACCGCGTGGCGGAAGCTGCCGGATCTCGAGCTGCGGGGCGAGTCGTTGCTCCCCTGGCTCGCGACGATCTGTCGGTTTCAGGCCGCGAACCGACTGCGACAGCGCAGGCGGGACCGGTCGCACACCACGGACATGCTCGATGACGCGATCCCTTCGGCGATCGACATCGAGGACCAGGTGATCACGGCCGCACTGGCAGCGCGGATCACGGCCGAGATCGGCACCCTGAACGCGCTCGATCGCGAGATCTTCCGTCTGTGTGCCGCTGAAGGGTACGCATACCAGGCCGCGGCCGAAGAGCTGGGCGTGAGCCATGCCATCGTCCGGAACCGTCTCTCCCGAGTCCGCACCCGACTGCGCGGTGCCGTGAAGGAAGCGAGTGGCGCATGAACGACAGCACTCCAGACGAAGACAGGGCCATCATGAACGACGCAGCGCACAGGGAAGGCGGAGAAGCCGTCGACAGCGCAGCGCAGAGCGCCGCCGTGCCTGCGGACGAGCTGCCCGTGCTCACGGATTCCGCCGTCGCGCGCATCGAGGCGGCCGTTCTCCATGAGATCTCGAGCGACGACCGACGTCGGACGACGGCGACCGCGGCGCGCGCACGAGTGCGGCGCCGTCGCTGGTTGACCGGGGCAGGCATCGCCGCCGCCTTCGTCGTGGGGATCCTGGTCGCACCGCCCATCGTCGGCGCCGTGACCGGCGGAGCCATGAGCACCGCAGACAGCGCAGACATGCCCTCCGGCGTCGTCGTCGAGGACTCCCGGGGAGGCGCGGTCGAGCAGGGCGATACCGGCGCTCTGGTCACAGAGGCGGAGTCCTCCGCTCTCGCACCCGCGGCGTCTGACACCGCGGACCGGGAGATCATCGCGACCGCGACCGCCACACTCGAGGTGAAGGACATCCCCACGGCGTCCGCCGCCATCAGCGCACTCGCGGAGTCCTATGGAGGTTATGTCGAGAGCACCGAGATCGGCGCGAGCGCAGCCGGTGACAGTCCCACTGCCCCGGCTCCCGCCGACGCAGGCTACGGGTGGATCAACGTCCGCGTGCCGTCTTCCGACCTCACTGCAGCGATCGCCGCACTCGCGGACTCCGGAGACGTGCTGTCTTCATCGGTGTCGCGGCAGGACGTCACCTCGACCGCTATCGACCTGCGCGCACGGGTCGAGGCCATGAAGGCGTCCGTACAGCGTCTCACCGAGCTCATGTCGCAGACAGGCACGGTGGCGGAGCTCATCGAGGCCGAGGTCGCTCTCACCGATCGTCAGGCACAGCTCGAGTCGTACCAGCAGCAGCTCGCCGCGCTCGACGATCAGGTCGCCCTGTCGACCCTCCAGGTGCAGCTGACCCGCACGGATCCGCCGACCGCTGCCGACCCCGCCGGGTTCGCGGACGGACTCTTCGCGGGCTGGAACGGTCTCGTGGCCTCGCTCAACGCCCTCGTCGTCGCACTCGGATTCCTGCTCCCGTGGATCGCCGTCGCCAGTGTGCTCATGCTCGTGATCTTCTTCCTCCGCCGCACGAGGCGCTCGCGCCGCATCCGACGCTCCCGAGAAGTGTCTGCTGCCGAGAGCTGATCGGCCCCGACCCGGAGATCACCGGCCCGGAAACCCCGGAAATCACGAAAGCCCCCCGGACAACCGGAGGGCTTTCGTATGTTGTGTGACCCCAGCGGGATTCGAACCCGCGTTACCGCCGTGAGAGGGCAGCGTACTAGGCCGCTATACGATGGGGCCGTCTTGCGGAACTTCCGTGCCGCGACAACTGTTCAAGTATGCCATGGCGATTCTGTGCGCGCAAAATCGAGCGCGGCCGTCGTCGATTCCCGGGCGTGGCGCGCGACGCGGCGGCGTTTGCCAGACGGGGACAGAAGGAGTTGACTCGTCTCATGCGCGTCACGAAATTCGAACATGCCGCCCTCCGCATCGAGCAGGGTTCGGAGGTCCTCCTCATCGATCCCGGGTCCTTCACGACTCCCCCGCAGGACCTCGGTGGCCTCGTGGCCGTCGTGCTCACCCACGAGCACCCCGATCACTGGACCCCCGAGCACCTCGACCGCATCCTCAGCGCAGCACCGAGGACTCCGATCTACGCGCCGTCCGGAGTCGCCCGCGCAGCCGCCGGATACGACATCACGGTCGTGGCGCCCGGGGACACGGTGGAGGTCGGCCGATTCAGCCTCCGCTTCTTCGGAGGGTCCCACGAGGTCATCCACTCGTCGATCCCCACGATCGAGAACGTGGGCGTGCTCGTGAACGAGGTCCTCTACTATCCGGGAGACTCATACGCCGTCCCTGAGGGCGTCGACGTCGACATCCTCGCCGCCCCGCTCGGCGCCCCGTGGCTGAAGATCGGCGAGGCGATGGACTACGTACTGGCCGTGCGTCCGCGGCGCGCGTTCGGCACTCATGACATGACGCTCTCGGTGGCGGGCAAGACGATGCATCGCCAGCGACTGCAATGGGCCACCGAGCAGAACGGCGGCGAGTTCTTCGTGTTGGAGCCCGGCGAGTCGCTCGACGTCTGATGGCGGACTCACCGGCCGCGCAGATCACGCTCGACGAGTCGCAGGTCCGCACCCTCCTGCAGTCGTCGGCACCGCACCTCGCCGAACGGTCTCTGCACCTGGTGGCCGCGGGCTGGGACAACGCGATGTGGCGGATCGGCGACGATCTGGCACTTCGCATCCCCCGACGCGATGCCTCGCTCGCGCTCGCGGAGCACGAGCAGCGCGCGTTGCCGCACCTCGGGCCGCGTCTCGCCGCCGTCGGCGTGCGCACTCCGATACCGGTGCTGGCGGGCGGCGCCTCCGACCGCTTCCCGTGGCCCTGGTCGATCGTCCCGTGGATCGAGGGCGAGCACGCGCTCGGGATCACCCGCGGCGAGAACGCCCGGTGGGCGAGGAGTCTCGCCGACGCCCTCTCGGCGCTGCACCGGACGGCCCCCGACGATGCGCCGCGCAATCCCGTGCGCGGAGTGCCGTTGGGAGATCGAGACGGAGTCATGGCGGAGAGGCTTCGTACCGTCGCCCTGCCACCGGTCATCGGCCGGGCCTGGCAGGACGGACTGGATGCAGAGCCGACCGGTGAGCGTGTCTGGATCCACGGGGACCTCCACCCCGGCAACATCATCGTGCGCGATGGAGCGCTCTGCGCGCTGATCGACTTCGGCGACGTCACCGCGGGCGACCCCGCCTACGATCTCGCCGCAGCGTGGCTGCTGTTCGACCAACCGGGCCACATGACCTTCCGTCGCGCCACTCGTGCCCGCTATGACGACGCCACCTGGATCCGCGCTCGCGCCTGGGCGGCGTACCTCGCGACCGTCTTCCTCACGCAGATGGACGACCGGCCGGAGTTCCGCAGACTCGGGGCGAGCACCGTTCTCGCCCTCACCGAACGCTGACTACTGCGCGCCGCGGACCCGGAGGTCGCGGGCGAGGTGGTCGCGCTGCTCGATCACGATGCGCCGCAATGCCGCCGGCGCCGATGCATTGTCGGCGAGCCAGGCATCGACCGCATCGAGCGAGTGGGATGCGGGGAACAGCCCGACCACGAGCCGCTGCGCCAGTTCGATGCTCCGTGACCGCCAGGCGTCGACGATTCGCGCGAAGTACTCGTCGTCGAATCCGTCGATGAGGTCGCGCCGACCGCCCGCGCGGATGCCGGCGATCTCCGCATCGAGGTGGTCGTTGCTGAGTCCGAGATCGTTCCACGCCGCATCCCACGCCGCCGCGCGCACGAGAGCCTCGGGTCGAGACGCGAACGCTCGTCGAGCAGCCGTTCGTCCGCTTCCGGTGTCATCACGGCGCTGCTCCTCGGCGATCTCCGAAGCGTCGGCATGCCCGGTGGTGACCAGCGCCGTGAGCAGCTGCCACCGGAGGTCGGGGTCGACCACCAGGCCCGCGGGCACGTCATCGTCGAGCAGGCCGCGGATCTCCCGCTGCCGACAGTCGTCGAATGTCGCGGCGCTCGCGAAGGCGCGCGCCCACGACAACTGCGCGTCGCCTCCGGCATCCGCGTCCTGCAGCGCCGTCCAGGTCGCTTCCACCCAGGTGCGCTGTTCGTCGTCGCGAACAGCCTCGGAGACGTAGTGCCGGATCGCGAACGCCGCATTCGCGAGAATGCCGACCAGCAGCCCGATGTTCGTCTCACCGCGAGCGTGAGAGCGGACGATCGACGTGTATCGCTGGGCAGGGAGTTCGCCGTCTCGCGTGGCGTTCCACAGAGCGGACCAGACGACGGCGCGGGCGAGCGGATCTTCGATCGACGACAGCGACTCCTCGACAGTGCGGAGCGACGTCTCGTCGAGGCGAACCTTCGCATACGTCAGGTCGTCGTCGTTGAGGAGGACGAGATCGGCGTGCGGCAGCTCGATCGGAGTCCTCTCCTCCGCGACATCGAGGGCGATCTGCTGCGTGCGCACCACCCGCCCGTCGATGCTCTCGTAGAGACCGACCCGGAGCCTGTGCGGGCGCGGAGCGCTCTGCACGAGGGTGACCTCGTCACCGTCCCGCTCGATCCACAGCGTCGACACACCGGTGGTCTGCAGCCAGGCGCGCGACCATTCGGTCATGTCTCGTCCCGACACGGCACTCAACTCGACGAGGAAGTCCTCGAGGGTCGTGTTGCCGAAGGCATTGGCCGCGAAGTAGCGGCGCGCGCCTTCGAAGAACGCGTCGTCGCCGACGAACGCGACGAGCTGCTTGAGCACCGCCGCCCCCTTGGCGTACGTGATGCCGTCGAAGTTCAGCTTCGCCGCCTCGAGGTCGGTGATGTCCGCGACGATCGGATGCGTCGTCGGCAGCTGATCCTGTTGATAGGCCCACGCCTTGCGACTCGCCGCGAACTTCACCCAGGCATCGTGGAACCGCGTCGCCACCGCCGAGGCGTGGGCGCCCATGTAGTCGGCGAACGACTCCTTGAGCCACAGATCGTCCCACCACTTCATGGTCACGAGATCGCCGAACCACATATGCGCCATCTCGTGCAGGATCGTGTTCGCGCGGGCGGCGCGCTGCGCATCGGTCGCAGCGCCTCGAGACAGGTACGCCTCCGTGAATGTGACGAGTCCCGGATTCTCCATCGCTCCGAGGTTGTACTCGGGCACGAAGATCTGGTCGTATTTGCCCCACGGATACGGGTAGGCGAAGGCATCCGCGAAGAAGTCGAGCCCCTGACGCGTGATCTCGAGGATGTCATCGGCCTCGAGGTACTGCGCGAGCGACTGTCGGGCGAACAGGCCGAGCGCGATGCGCTGATCGTCACGCTGCCAGTGGCCGTCGATGCGGGTGTAGGGGCCAGCCGCCACCGATGTGATGTAGCTCGAGATCGGGAGGGTCGGGGCGAACTCCACGCGCTGCACTCCGACGCCGAGGTCGACCTTCGCCGGAGCCTGGTTCGAGAGGACGTTCCATCCTGCCGGCGCATCGACGACGAACGTGAACGCGGCTTTGAGGTCGGGCTGCTCGAAACACGCCATCACCCGACGCGAATCAGCCGGCTCGTACTGCGTGTAGAGGTAGGTGAGATCGTCGGCGGGGTCATGGAAGCGATGCAGCCCCTCGCCCGAGCGGCTGTATGCGGCGACCGCCTCGATGCGCACGACGTTGGACTCCCCCAGGCCGTGGATCGCGATCCGGGCACCGTCGTACTCCACGTCCTGCTCGACGCCGTTGACGACGACGCGATCGACGCTCTCACCGATGAAGTCCACCCACGTCGACTCCGAGGTGGAGGCGAACTCGAGGGTCGTGACCGTCGAGAAGCTCGTGCGCGCTCGCTCCGGTGCGCCGGTCAGGTCGAGCTCCACTCGGATGCTTCGCACGGAGAGGGCCGCGGATCGCGCGGCGGTCTCCTCGCGGGTGAGGTTGGCGGTGTCCATGCGTCCATCCTGTCATCTACGCTCTGCGGCATCGCGTTGCATAGTGCAACAGAGAGGCGTAGAGTTGCGCCATGCAACAATCCAAGGGATCGGATGCACGACGCGAACACAGCGCGACCGTGCTGCGCTCCCTCGTCGGCATAACGCGCCGCGGTCTCGTCGATGCGCGCGCCGGAGAGACCCGGCTCTCGATCACCGAGCAGTCGATCGTGATGGCGATCGCCGACGCCCCCGGAATTCGTTCGACGGACATCGCGCAGATGTTCCGCCTGAATCGATCGACCGTGTCACGCCAGCTCTCCGCGCTCATCGCACTCGGGCTGGTCGAAGAGGCCTCGTCGCCTGCGGGACGCGGCCGCCCACTGACGCTGACACCGGCCGGCGACGAGGCTTTCCTCGGCACGCTCGCCGCACTGCACGATGTCATCGACACCCACCTGGCTGACTGGTCCGACGAAGAGGTCTCGCGATTCGCGCACGACCTGCAGCGCTTCGACCGCGGCCACGGCGCACCCTGACCAGGCCCACAAGGCCATCGAGGAAAGAAGAAGGAAAATGAAGAACATCACCGTTCTCGGGACCGGCGTCTTGGGATCGCAGATCGCGTTCCAGACCGCCTTCCACGGATTCGACGTCGTCGCATACGACATCGACCAGGCGGCGCTCACGCGGGCGTCGGAACGATTCCAGGCTCTCGCGGAACGCTATGTGACAGATCGAGTCGAGGGCTCCGCCGATGGCGGCGCGAAAGCGGCGATCGAGCGGATCCGACTCACCTCGGATCTCTCGGATGCCGCGAGCGACGCCGACCTCATCATCGAGGCCGTCCCCGAGAGCCTCGAGCTCAAACAGGGCATCTACCGGACTCTCGCGGAGGTCGCCCCCGCCTCGACGATCTTCGCGACGAACTCGTCGACCCTGCTGCCCAGCGCACTCGCGGACTCGACGGGTCGCCCCGACCGCTTCCTCGCTCTGCACTTCGCCAACGAGATCTGGGCGCACAACACCGCCGAGGTGATGGGCACTCCTGCCACCGACCCTGTTGTGTACGAGTCGGTCGTCGACTTCGCCTCCGAGATCGGCATGGTCCCGATCCAGATCAAGAAGGAGAAGGCCGGGTACCTGCTGAACTCGCTGCTCGTGCCCTTCCTCGAAGCAGGGGCAGAGCTTCTCGTCGACGGCATCGCCGAACCCGAGGCCATCGACGCGACCTGGCGGATCGGCACCGGTGCGCCCGCAGGGCCGTTCGAGATCTACGACATCGTGGGCCTCACCACCGCGTACAACATCTCACGCATGGGCGGCGAGAAGCAGCAGCGGTTCGCCGATCTGCTGAAGGAGCAGTACATCGACAGGGGCAAGCTCGGCGTCGCGACCGGTGAGGGTTTCTACACCTATCCTCGCGAGAGCTGAGGACCGCGCGAGAGCGCGGGCCCTCAGCGCCCGAGCAGCTTGCGGATGGCGGTCTCCGGCGACACCGTGAGGTCGAGGGTGCGACCACGCGCGTACTGCCGGAACACGCGCGGATCGATGTAGCTCCCCCGTGCCACCGCGAGAGTGTTGCCGAGTGCCGACGCCGTCGCCTGGACGGCGAGGCGCTCGGCTCTGCGTCGCTCGTTCTTGGTCTCGAGGCGTCCGATGCGGGCGAGGGCATCGGCTGCGAGGATCGTCCCATGGAGCGTGCGGAAGTCCTTCGCCGTGAATGCGGAGCCCGTGACCTGTTTGAGGTAGTCGTTCACCTCTCCCGAGTTCACACGAACCCGTCGTCTCCCCTTCCGGTATGCGAGCAGCGGCGCTCGGGGAGAACCGACGGCGAACTCCGACAGGGCGTCGGCGAGCGGAGCATCGCTGATCTCGATGGAGGCTATCTGGCGACTCTTGGCGGGAAAGCTCAACGAGACGGTGCTTCCGTCGATCCGCACATCGTGGCGACGCAGCGTGCTGAGGCCTCGGCTGCCGTTCTTGACCAGGTACCGCTCGGATCCGATGCGCAGAGCGGCATCGTCGAGCAGACGGAACGCGACCGCGAGAGCGCGCTCGCGCGTGAGACCCTGCTGGTTGATCGCGCGGGTGACCTGGGCTCTCGCCGAAGGCAGGGACGCTGCCAGCCGAAGCGCCCTCGCGAACTTCCGCTGGTCACGGCCGGCACGCCAGAGCGGGTGGTAGAGGTACTGCCGCCGTCCGGCATCGTCCGTCCCCACCGCCTGGATGTGCGCGAGCGGGTCCGCGGCGATCCACACGTCCTTCCACGCCGGGGGGATGACGAGATCTCGGATCCGCTCGCGATCGGCTTCCATCACGGGCTGTTCTGCGGCGTCGATATAGCGGAATCCCGACCCCGACCGGATGCGTCGGATTCCAGGCTCCTCGCCCGGAACGACTCGTCTCAGTGCCATCGCCGTCTCTCTCCGGCGCTCCTCTCGAGTATGGAGCGTCCGAGCATGAGAATGCGGGGTGCGGGCGATTCTGTGAAGGGCATGGCGTGCGAGCTAACCCAACTGCTATGAAGATGATCGCTCTCGTGATCACGGACTCGCACGAGGGGTGCTCCGACCGGGAGTGGAGCGCCTGAGAATGCAAGAAAGCCCGCGGAGATCCGCGGGCTTCACCTTGCTGGGGTACCTGGACTCGAACCAAGAACAACGGAACCAGAAACCGCCGTGTTGCCAATTACACCATACCCCAAGGGCGAAACCGGAGCCTCGCACCGAGAGTCAAGCTTACCCGAGCCTTGACCGTATTGCCAAAACGCCCCCCGCCGTCCGGGCGCGTCGCTCGAGCTGGGGCCCTCGACCACGCCTCCTGCACCGCAGAGGACAGAGAGAGGGAGAGCACCCACGGGATGCTCTCCCTCTCTGCAGGATCAGCCGGCGAGGAACTCCGAGAGCGCGCGCAACCGGCGCAACGATTCGTCCTTGCCCAGCAGCTCCATGGACTCGAACAGCGGCGGCGAGATGCGACGGCCGGTGATCGCCACACGCGGAGGCCCGAAGGCGACACGCGGCTTGAGCTCGAGAGTCTCGACCAGGGCGGCGGAGAGAGCTTCCTGGATCTTCTCCGGCGTGAACTCCGACACCGGCTCGAGCGCCGCGACACACGCGTCGAGCACCTCGGCGGCATTCGCCGGCAACCCCCTGAGCGCATCCGCATCGTACGAGACGTCGTCGGTGAAGAGGAATCCGACCATCCCCGGCACCTCCCCCAGCAGCTGCACACGCTCCTGCACGAGCGGCGCCACCCGGAACGCCATCACGAGCTGTTCGTGCGTGGGTTCCTCGAACAGACCCGCGGCGGCGAGGTAGGGCACCGTGCGTTCGGCGAAGTCCTTCTCGCCGAGCCTGCGGATGTGGTCACCGTTGATCGACTCGGCCTTCTTCTGGTCGAACCGTGCCGGGTTCGGGTTCACGTTCACGATGTCGAACGCCTCGGTGAACTCATCG
Organism: Microbacterium sp. EB106-03-03-XG65; assembly: GCF_058791955.1. Classification (NCBI taxonomy): domain Bacteria; kingdom Bacillati; phylum Actinomycetota; class Actinomycetes; order Micrococcales; family Microbacteriaceae; genus Microbacterium; species Microbacterium sp. EB106-03-03-XG65. The sequence goes on along the minus strand of NZ_JBYTEB010000001.1, from coordinate 2,105,642 downwards.
AGCGAGAACACGTCGCGATCGGGACCGATCGACCAGCCGAGCAGCGCGAGGTAGTTCAGCAGACCCTCGTGGATGAATCCGCGATCGCGGTGCAGGAAGAGGTCTGCCTGCGGGTCGCGCTTCGAGAGCTTCTTGTTGCCGGTCTCGCCCAGCACGAGCGGCATGTGCGCGAAGCGCGGGACGAAGCTCGTGACCCCTGCATCGATCAGCGCCGCGTACAGGGCGAGCTGACGCGCGGTCGACGGCATCAGGTCTTCGCCGCGCAGCACGTGCGTGATGCCCATCAGCGCATCGTCGACCGGGTTCACGAAGGTGTACAGCGGGATGCCGTTCGGACGCACGACGACGAAGTCGGGGAAGGATCCGGCGGGGAACGTCACCTCGCCCCGGATGAGGTCGACGTACGTGAGATCCTCGTCGGGTACGCGCAGGCGCAGGGCGGGCTGACGGCCCTCCGCGCGGAACGCCTCTTTCTGCTCGTCGGTCAGGTGCCGATCGAAGTTGTCGTACCCGAGCTGCTTCGCGCGGCCCGCGGCCTCGTTACGGGCGTCGATCTCGTCCGCCGTCGAATAGCTCTCGTACAGCGCCCCGGAGTCGAGTAGCTTGTCGATCACGCCGCGATAGATCTCATGACGCTCGGACTGCCGATACGGAGCGTGCGGGCCGCCCACCTCGACCCCTTCATCCCAGTCGATCTTGAGCCAGGTGAGCGCATCGACGAGCTGACGGAAGCTCTCTTCACTGTCGCGAGCGGCGTCGGTGTCCTCGATACGGAACACCATCTTCCCGCCCGTGTGACGGGCATACGCCCAGTTGAAGAGCGCTGTGCGGACCATGCCGACATGCGGAAGGCCGGTGGGCGACGGGCAGAAGCGGACGCGGACGTCGGCACCGCTGGCGGTCGTGGTGAGGGGATGAGGAGTAGCCATAGCCCTTCGATTCTAGTTGCGCCAGGCTCGCGCCCCATCGGCGCCATCTCGACGTCGCCGCGCGTCGCGATGCAGTCACAGCGGGTAACGCAGACTCACCCCGGGTAACACCCCGGTGCGACGCGATCATCGGCTCCTATCGTGGCGGCAATCCTCACACCGTCGGACACGCACGAACGGAAGGCACCACCATGACACTCACGGATACGACGGCTACCGGACTCGGCGATCGGTGGCGAGGCGCCGACCGTCCTCGGACGAGCGCCGAATGGCTCGACAGGGCTCAGGAGGTCGCCGACATCCTCGCGGTCGACGCCGTCGAGCGCGACCGCGACACCTCATGCCGAGGTGCAGCTGCTCAAGGACTCGGGTCTGGGCGTGGGCGGCCCGCCTCGTCGCGACGGACGACCAGATCACCGCTGTAGAAGAGCTCTACACGTCGAACGAACTGCTGTTCGGCGGTGCCGTCAACCCGCGCGATTCGGACCTGACGATCAGAGAAGACGGTGACGACCTCGTCTTCTCGGGGCGCAAGCCTCAGCCGCCGGATTCGTCGACCGGCAGTTCGTTCCGCTGGTATACAACACCCTCAACGTTCCGACGATCCAGCTCGTCTTCGCCAACTTCTACCTCGGCATCGCGCAGGCAGCTCTCGAGACGGCATTTGCCTACACGGACCACGACCCGAGCATGGCCCTACGGCGGTGACGACAAGGAGCGTGCCACAGACGAGTGGTACGTGCTTGAGGGCTACGGTGAGCTGGCGTCGAAGCTGTGGGCCGACGAGGCGCTGCTCGACGCCGTCGGCGCAGAGATCAGCGCCCTCCTGCATGCACCGCGGGAAGAGCTCACCGCACGTCGACGCGGAGACGTCGCCGTGCGGATCGCTGCAGGCAAACTGCGGATCGTCGACGACGGCCTGCAGATCGCCACCAAGGTGTTCGAGCTCACGGGCGCCCGGGCCTCGGCGAGCTCCGTGGGCCTCGACATCTTCTGGCGTAATCTGCGAACCCACAGCCTGCACGATCCGCTCCCCTACAAGAAGCGCGAAGTGGGCGCGTACGTACTGCTCAACGAAGTGCCGGAACCGACCTGGTACACCTGATCGGCGTGCGGCCGGGGGTGTCGTGTCTGCGCTGAACCGGCGCGTCGACCCGGCACCCCCGGCGGCGTCACCTCTTCACCACTCCGAGCGGCGAGAGCGCCACGATCGCGACCACCAGGACGGATGCTGCGATCCCTAGCCCGGCATACTGGAAATTCGACAGGATCACGCCCGCCAGCACCGCACCGGCCGCGGCGGACAGGCTCATCAGCGAGTCGCTCCGTCCCTGTCGGCGGGTGCGGAGGTCCGGAGCACTCGACTCGGTCAGCAGAGCCGCCCCTGCGACTGTCGCCGCACTCCAGCCCAGGCCGAGCAGGATGAGCGCCACCATCACGCCCCACTCCTGGTCGTTCACGAACACGGCGAAAGCGAGCGCGCCGCCCAGCAGCAGCTGCCCGAGCAGAACGACACGCAGTCGACCCCAGCGGTCTGCAAGGATTCCGAAGAGCGGAGACAGCGCGTACATGCCACCGACATGCAGCGCGATCGTGATCCCCACGAGCGCCGAGACGTCGGCCGGCGTCGGAGCCATGCCATGGTCTCCGTGCGCCATGTGGGCGAGGTGCACGGGAGTCATGGCCATGACCGACGCCATCACGACGTGCGATCCTGCCACGGCGAAGATGGCGTACCGTGCGACGACCGGACGATCCGCGAAGACCTGGCCGGTCGCGGCGGCTGCCGCTCTGGCGAGTCCTTGCGCCGCGATGAGCGGATCCGGGCGCAGCGCGACCAGATAGAGCACGAGAGCGGCGCACTGGGCGACGAACGAGAAGGCGTACGACCCCGTCTGCGGCGGCATCCCGATGGCCGCTCCCACGATCTCACCAGGGCCGAGCAGCAGGGGGCCGGCGACTCCTCCGATCGTCGTCGCCCACACCACGATCGAGAGATCGCGGCCGCGGTGCTGCGGCGCCGCGAGGTCGGTCGCGGCGAAGCGCGACTGCAGATTGCCGGCGTTCCCGGCGCCGATCATCAGAATGCCGACCAAGAGCAGAGGGAACACCCGCAGAGAAGCCGCGAGGATGACCACGGCGATGCCGACGAGCGCGAACAGGTTGCCGAGTGTGAGTGCGCGGCGTCGGCCGACCCTCGCAGCGAGCCGCGCCAACGGAATCGCGCACACCGCAGCACCGAGCGTGACAGAGGCCGTCGCCAGTCCCGAGAGCGCATCGCTGCCCGAGAGATCGGCGGCGAGCAGAGCACCGAGCGACACGGTCGCCCCGAACGCGATCCCGCCCAGCACTTGCCCGGTCGAGAGAACCAGCACGGTGCGCCGCTGCACCGCCGCCTGCTGAGCAGCCGTGAGGGCGCCAGCGGTCATGACGCGCGCACGGCGTCACGCACGGTGTTGCGCAGGATACCCAGGCCGGTGATCTCGACCTCGACGGTGTCTCCGGCGACGAACTCCCCCACACCCGCCGGCGTGCCCGTGAGAATGACGTCGCCCGGCAGCAGCGTGAACGCCGCCGAGGCATGCTCGATGATCGCCTCGACCGAGTGGATCATGTCGGTGAGCGGCGCCTTCTGCCGCACCTCGCCGTTGACGCGGGTCTCGATGGTCGCGACCGAGGGGTCGAAGTCGGTGCTGATGGTCGGGCCGAGGGGGCAGAACGTGTCGAACCCCTTCGCGCGCGTCCACTGGCCGTCTTTGCGCTGCAGGTCACGCGCGGTCACGTCGTTGGCGATCGTGTAGCCGAGCACGTGATCGAGCGCATCTGCGGCCTTCACGTTCTTCGCGACCCTGCCGATCACGACGGCGAGCTCACCTTCGTACTCGGTCTGCTCCGAGATCGATGGACGCACGATCGCGTCGCCGGGGCCGATCACAGCGGTGTTGGGCTTGAGGAACAGCAGCGGCTCCTCGGGAGCCACTCCCCCCATCTCGGCGGCATGATCGTGATAGTTCTTGCCGACGCAGACGATCTTCGACCGCGGGATCACCGGGGCGAGGATCACCGCGTCCGCGATCGGCACCCTGTCTCCCGTGGGCTCGTATCCCGCGAAGAGCGGATCGCCCGAGAGGACGACGAGGTCGGTGTCGTCGACGATCCCGAAGAGGATGGCGTCGTCATGGCTGAATCGGGCGATCTTCATGCCACCAGCCTATCCAGCGTGCTGCACGACGAGACCCCGCTGCGCGGGAGCGCAGCGGGGTCTCAGGAGTGCGAAGGTGCTCAGGCGTCGAGGCGCAGCAACCAGCCGTGCTTGTCCTCTCGGCGTCCGTACTGGATGTCGGTGAGCTCTTCGCGCAGTGACAGCGCGAGCTCGCCGAGCGGCTGCGGCTCATCGAAGCCCTCACCCACCAGAGCGCCGATGGGCGTCACGACTGCGGCGGTTCCGCACGCGAAGACCTCGACGATGTCGCCGGAGGCCACGCCCTCGCGCCACTCGTCGATGGAGATCGGGCGCTTCTCGACCGTGTATCCGCGGTCTTCGGCGAGCTGCAGCAGCGAATCCCGCGTGATCCCCTCGAGGATGCTGTCGGACTCCGGAGTCACCACGCGACCGTCCTTGAACACGAACACGACGTTCATGCCGCCGAGCTCCTCGACGTTGCGCTCCTCATTGAGGAACACGACCTGGTCGCAGCCCTTCGCGCTGGCCTCACTCTGCGCGAGCAGGCTCGACGCGTAGTTGCCGCCGGTCTTCGCCTTACCGGTGCCGCCCTTGCCGGCACGGGCGTAGTCCTCGGAGAGCCAGATGCGCACGGGCTTCACGCCCCCGGTGAAGTACGCGCCGGCCGGGCTTGCGATCACGTAGTACGCGACCTTCTGCGCCGCACGCACGCCGAGGAAGGCCTCCTTGGCGAACATGAACGGGCGCAGGTACAGGCTCTGGTCGGCGCCCGACGGCACCCAACGACCGTCGACGGCGATGATCTCGCGCAACGACTGGATGAAGTACTCCGTCGGGAGCTCCGGCAGCGCGAGACGACGCGCACTGGCCTGCAGCCGTGCGGCGTTGCGGTCGGGCCGGAACGTGTGGATCGAGCCGTCGGCGTGGCGGTAGGCCTTGATGCCCTCGAAGATCTCCTGGGCGTAGTGCAGGACCGACGCCGCGGGGTCGAGCGCAATGGGTCCGTAGGGCTGCACGCGAGGACGGTGCCACCCGCCCTTGGCGGACCAGCAGATGTCGACCATGTGGTCGGTGAAGACGACACCGAACCCCGGGTTCTCGTGCACCTCTGCGACCCGCGCGGGCGAGGCCGCAGCCAGGTTCCTGGTCACAGCGAACTCCAGCGGAGCCGTGGCGGTCTCTGCGTCGATCGTCGTCATGTCTTCATTCCGTTCCTTGTGGGTGGGCGCCTCATCGCGCCGCTTCAGCCTACGCCTGCCACTCAGAGCAGCGCGGCGATCGCGGAGCCGATCTCCGCTGTCGTGCGTGCGCCCGAGCGGGCGGCGATGTCGGCCTCGACGGCGGCGCTCACGCGAGCTGATTCCGTGGTGAGACCGAGATGGTCGAGCAGCAGTGCGATCGACAGGATCGCGGCGGTCGGATCGGCCTTCTGCTGCCCCGCGATGTCCGGCGCCGAGCCGTGGACGGGCTCGAACATCGACGGGAAGGTGCCGTCGGGATTGATGTTGCCCGAGGCTGCGAGTCCGATGCCGCCGGTGACGGCTCCCGCAAGGTCTGTGAGAATGTCGCCGAACAGGTTGTCGGTGACGATCACGTCGAAGCGAGAGGGGTGTGTGACGAGGAAGATCGTCGCCGCATCGACGTGCAGGTAGTCTACCGCCACGTCCGGGTGCTCCGCCGCGACCTCGTCCACGATCCGCTGCCAGATCGCTCCGGCGTGCACGAGGACGTTGGTCTTGTGCACCAGCGTCACCTTCTTGCCTCGACGCTCCGCGAGATCGAACGCGTAACGCACGACCCGTTCGACGCCGAAGGCCGTATTCACGGACGTCTCGTTGGCGACCTCGTGCGGTGTGCCCTTGCGGATCGCGCCGCCGTTGCCGACGTATGGCCCCTCGGTACCCTCACGGACGACGACGAAGTCGATCTCGCCGGGGTTCGAGAGCGGGCCGGAGGCGCCGGCGAAGAGCTTCGACGGACGCAGGTTGACGTAGTGGTCGAGAGTGAACCGGAGCTTCAGCAGCAGGCCGCGCTCGATGTTCGCGTCCTTGAGGCGGGGGTCGCCGGGCGTACCGCCGACGGCGCCGAGCAGGATCGCGTCATGTTCGGAGATCGACTGCAGATCGTCGTCCGTGAGGGTGTCGCCGGTCTCGAGGAAACGCGCGGCACCGAGCGAGAAGCGCGTCTTCTCGAACGTCACATCGCTCGATGCGGTGACCGCGTCGAGGACCTTCTCGGCCTCGGCGACGACCTCTGGGCCGATTCCGTCACCGGGGATGACGGCCAGCTTCACGACACGCGACATGACACTCCTTGCATCGGGATGGACCGGCCGACGCTCGGATGCATGCCGAGCGCGCCGGTCCTCCCAGCGTACTGGTCAGTGCGAGGGCACCTTGCGCAGTGTGACGGCGGCGATCGCCCCGGCCAGGACAACCAGTGCCGCGCCGATCAGGGAGGTCACCAGGACACCCGATCCGAAGGCGGCGGATGCCGCATCCCACAGCGCCTCTCCGAGTTGCGCGGGGAGGTCCTTCGCGGCGGTGTAGGCACCGGCGAGCGTCTCCTTCGCGGCGTGCGCCGACTCTGCGGGGATGCCGGCGGGGATCACCAGGGCCCCGCGGTAGAACGCGGTGATCAGGCCGCCGAGCACGGCGGTGCCGAGCACCGCCCCGAGCTCGTATGCGGTCTCGGACACGGCACTGGCCGCCCCCGCCTTCTCGGCCGGAGCACTCGAGAGGATCAGCTCGTTCGAGATCGTCTCCGCCGCGCCGATCCCGATGCCCAGCACCACGAAGGCGATGATCAGCGGCGCGACGCCGTGATCCGCCGTCGTGAACGCGACCAGCAGGTAGCCGGCCACAGAGAACGCGAGACCGACGGGCACGAGCACATGCGGTGGCACTCGCCGCGAGATCGGCACGACCGAGAGGCCCGCGACGATCATCGCGGCCATTCCGGGCACGAGCGCGGCGCCGGCCGTCATCGGCGAGAGACCGAGGACGAGTTGAAGGTGCTGGGACACGAAGTAGAGAAAGCCCACGAGCGCGACGACGCTGAGGAGGTTGACGAGGATCGCCCCTGAGAAGGACCCCCTGCGGAACAGCTGCATGTCGAGCATCGGAACCTCGGCAGCGAGCTGCCGCCGCACGAAGAGATAGCCCATCACGATGCCGAGCAGCGCCCATGCACCCGCGGTGAGGCTGGGCCCGTCGACGGCGAGCGACTTGATCGCGTAGACGACCGGGATCATCGCGGCCATCGAGAGCGCGATGCTGACGATGTCGATGCGTCCGGGGTGGGGATCACGGCTCTCGGGAACGAGCAGCGGGGCGGCGATGAGGAGCGGGATCAGGACCGGCACGGCGATCAGGAAGACCGAGCCCCAGTCGAAGTGCTCGAGCAGGAAGCCGCCGACGATCGGCCCGAGGGCCGACCCCGCCGAGAAGGCCGACGCCCAGACCGCGATCGCGAGGCGCCGCTGATCGCGGTTCGTGAAGATCGAGCGCAGCAGCGAGAGCGTGGACGGCATCAGCATCGCGCCGAAGAAGCCGAGGAGCGCCCGCGCCGCGATGAGCAGCCCTGCCGTGGGGGCGAACGCCGCGAGTGCCGACACGGCAGCGAAGCCCGTCGCTCCGATCAACAGCATCCGGCGCCGCCCGAAGCGGTCTCCGAGCGTTCCCATGGTGACGAGCAGCCCGGCGAGCACCAGCGGATACACGTCGATGATCCACAGTTGCTCCGCTCCGGTGGGAGCGAGCGCGATCGAGATCTCGGGGAGCGCGAAGCTCAGCACCGTGTTGTCGACCGACACCAGCAGCACCGGCAGCATGAGAACGACGAGAGCCGCCCAGCCACGGGCGCCGACGCGGGGGGCATCCGTCTCTGTCGTCGGGATCGACGCAGTACGGGTCATGGAACACCTCTCAGAATCCGGACGACATCGTTACTAAACCGTCCAGATGGTATAGTAACAGAGTCGTCACACCGTCGCGCTACTGTGAATCGAGACGAACAGAGGATCCCCGATGCCCCGACCTCCCCTCGCCCGCGAGCGCGTCCTCGACGCCTTCGAGTCGATCGTGATCGAAGACGGTGAGCGCGCGGCCACACTCGATGCGACGGCCAAGGCCGCAGGCGTCTCGAAGGGCGGCCTCCTCTACCACTTCGGCTCGAAGGAAGAGCTCGCGGCGGGCCTGATCGAGCGCCTCGATGCGCTCACCACCCTTGATCTCGAGCGCATGACGGCGGCAGACGAGGGGCCTGTCGCCTACTACGTCCGCACGTCGGTCATGGAGGACGATGCTCTCGACCGCGCCCTCATCGCAGCCACTCGCCTCGCCCAGGGCGGCTCGGCACCTGCCGCCGACGCGCTGCGCCGCAACCGCGACCGCTGGGAGGACACGATCCGTCCCCATGTGCGGGATGCCGCCAGCCTCGACCTGGTGATGTTGCTGAGCGACGGTCTCTACTTCAACAACTCGCTCGACGTGCACGGTCCCGAGCGTCTCGTGCCGAGAAGCGACGAGCTGTCCGATCTGATCACGCTCGTGCTGCGCGCGACCGCCCCCTGACTCACGCGCGACGACAGAGCGGGAGGGCGACCTCTCGGCCGCTCCTCCCGCTCTCGAGTCCGGGTCTCCCCCGATCAGACCTCGGTGATCTCGATCTGACGGAACAGGTCGGCGTCGATCTCGCTGCGCAGGTCGTCGAGCAGATCGTCCGAGACCGGCGAGTCCAGCGTGAGCACGCTGAGCGCCTGGTCGCCCGCGCCGAGACGCGAGATCTGCATTCCGGCGATGTTGATGCCCGTCTCGCCGAACTTCTGACCGTAGACCGCGACGATGCCGGGGCGGTCGGTGTAGAGCATCACGACGTGGTGCTTCTCGATCGGCAGCTCGAGGGCATGGTCGTTGATCGCGACCAGCTTCTCGGACTGCTTGGGACCGGTGAGCGTGCCCGACACCGACAGCTGCGTGCCGTCGGAGAGCGCGCCGGCCAGCGTGATGACGTTTCGGTACTCGTCGCTCACGTCGTCCTTGATCAGGCGCACAGCGATACCGCGCTGGTCGGCGAGCAGCGGTGCGTTGACGTACGAGACCGTCTCGCTGACGATGTTCGTGAACACGCCCTTGAGCGCCGCGAGCTTCAGCACGCTGACGTCGTAGTCGTTCAGTTCGCCGTGCACCTCGACGTCGAGGCTCGTGAGAGGTGAGGTCGCGAGAGCGGCGAAGATCTGACCGAGCTTCTCGACGAGCGAGATGCCGGGGCGGACGTACGGGTCGATGACTCCCCCGGCCACGTTGACCGCGTCGGGAACGAGGTCGCCGCCGAGCGCGAGGCGCACGGAACGGGCGACGGAGACACCGGCCTTCTCCTGCGCCTCCTCGGTGCTGGCCCCGAGGTGCGGGGTGACGACGACGTTGGGGAGGTCGAGCAGCGGACGGGCCGTTCCGCCCTCGGCCGGCGGCTCGGAGGTGAAGACATCGAGACCGGCACCCGCGATCTCACCCGCGACGAGTGCCGCGTGGAGCGCTTCTTCGTCGATGAGCCCGCCGCGCGCGACATTGACGACGAAGGCGGTGGGCTTCATGGCCTTGAACTGCTCGGCACCGATCATGCCGGTCGTCTCCGGCGTCTTCGGCATGTGGATCGTGAGGAAGTCCGCTTCTGCGACGAGCTCATCGAGCGAGAGGAGCTGCACACCGAGCTGCTGCGCGCGTGCCGAGGTCACGTAGGGGTCGTAGGCGACGACGCGCATGTCGAACGCGGCGAGGCGCGCGGCGACGAGGGCGCCGATTCGTCCGAGGCCGACGATGCCCACCGTCTTCTCGAAGAGCTCCGCTCCCGTGAATGAGCTGCGCTTCCACTGACCGGCCGCGAGCGACGCATGCGCGGCGGGGATGCGACGGGCGAGGCTGAGGATGTGGCCGACCGTCAGCTCGGCGGCAGACACGATGTTCGACGTCGGTGCGTTGACCACCATGACGCCTGCGGCCGTGGCCGCCTTGATGTCGACGTTGTCGAGACCGACGCCTGCGCGGGCGACGACCTTGAGCTTCGGAGCGTGGGTGAGCGCCTCTTCGTCGATGTGCGTCGCCGAACGGATCAGTACCGCGTCGGCATCCGCGAGCGACGCGAACAGCGCCTCACGGTCGGTGCCATCGACGTTGCGGACGTCGAAGTCGGGGCCGAGGGCCTCGATCGTGGCGGGAGAGAGAACTTCAGCGATGAGCACGACGGGCTTCGGCACAGGGATCCTTCGGGGCAGCGCGACAGGGGGCCGATGCGCCGCACACCATGGGGGCGCGATCACTTCAACTGTACCCGAGCGACTCCGCTGCTCCGTGCCGTGTGACGCGGTCGATCAGAGCGCGACCGTCACGAGATCCGACATGTTGAGGATGCTGTAGCCGATTAGACTCAGCCAGAACACCGCCACGACGCCGAGACCGGCCAGGAGCACCAGAGCGAGTTCGCCCGCGCGGCGCCGCCGCCCGATCGCGTACGCGAACACGAAGACGAGCGCCGGGAACACCACTCCGAAGAGAAGGGTCACCCAGCCGATGCCGGTGAGTCCGCTCTGGGCCATCGAGACGAGGTGAGCGACGGCGTTCCAGATCGCGTAGGCGTAGAAGAGGCCCGCGACGCCGAGCACGATTGCGCTGAGCCACCGTGGAGAGGCGCCCGTCACCGATGATGTCGGCTGCACGGTCATGATCCGATCACCCCCACTGTCACGAATGGCCAGGGCACGAGCAGCACCACTCCGAGCAGCAGCAGCCCGACGCGGATCCAGGTCGCCTTCGCACGCGTCAACACCCACACCGCCAGGAACCACAGCGAAGGCGCCGCCACCGCGAGCACGAACCACGGCACGTACATCGCATCGGCCACGATCAGGTTGGCGAGCGGCTTCAGTCGAAGCCCTCCGACGACCCAGCCGATGCTGTAGAGGAGGTAGACGCCGCCGACCACCCCGAGGGTCAGAAGCATGGCGGTGCTCAGGTGCGCCGGTTCCTGCTCGTCAGGCACAGTGGCAGTACCGTCGGTCTCGACCCGACCGACAGCCTCGCTGCCGCGGCCGACGGCGTTCCATCCGTCCGGCAGCGCCGCATCATCAGAGCGGTCGAGCGGCGCGGGCGCCCCACTCCCGGAGCCCTTCGCCGTGCGCCGCGCCTTCGGCACGACGCCGTCATCACCGTCCCAGCTCAGGGCATCGTCGGAGTCGGAAGTCATGTCCCCAGCGTAGGACACCTCGTCCACTATGCTCGGGGGCATCTGGGCCATCGCGGCCCACTCGGGGAGGGAAGCCAGTGGCCGAGCAGAACGACAGGGTCGACCAGAGCACAGCGGGCGGAGCAGAAGAGCCCGCCGCGGGGTGGAAGCCGACAGCCGCGGCGAAGTCGAAGGCGACGACCTTCCGATGGATCGCCGCGATCCTGTGGGCTGTCGCCATCGCGGCTGAAGCGGTGTCGATCTTCTGGCTGCTTCGTCAGCGTGTGTACGTCGGTGAGGACGGCACCCTCGTCCGCGACCCCGACACGGGTCTGCTGGAAGAGCAGGGCGTCACGACGCAGTTCCCGCAGTGGGCGTTCGTCACCCTGCTCGTGCTGCTGGTGGTCATCGCAGCGCTCGCGATCACCGGCTCGATCCTCTGGAAGAAGGCCAACCGGCTCGACCCTGCGCGCAGGTCCGAGACCGTGCGCTTCTTCGTGCAGAACCAGCTCGGCGCGATCATCGCGATCGTGGCCTTCCTCCCCCTGGTCATCCTGATCTTCCTGAACAAGGACATGAGCAAGGGCCAGAAGACCACCGCAGGCATCGTCGGCGTGGTCCTCGCCGTGCTCGCCACGGTGATCGGTGTCGACTTCAACCCGCCGTCCGTCGAGAAGTACACGGCCGACCAGTCCGCGGTCATCCTGATGCTCGGCAAGGACGAGGTCGTGTGGGTCGACGGTGGTGCGGTGTACCACGTGTGCGATGAGGTCTCCGACATCCAGACCGGCAGCGAGAAGCGCACCGGCACCACGGCTGAGGCCGTCGAGGCCGGCAAGAGCCGCCTCACGCTGAAGTTCGCCAGCGAGCTGCGCACCTGCGGTCTCGCGGTGCCGGAGAACGCCGACGAGATCGAGGACGCATTGCGGGAGATCCAGGGCGGAGCAGTCGACACCCTGCTGCCCGCGCCGGTCTGGGCCGACCCGGCCGACGCGCCGATCGAGGTCGAGGAGGCTCCGGCGGAGTGACCCCCAGGAGCGCGAGAGGGGGCCCGGTGCGATTCGCACCGGGCCCCCTCTTTCGACTGTCTCAGATCAGCGCGCAGCGCTGCCGTCGACCCAGGCCCGAAGGGCCGGCGGCCGCGCCAGCGGCTCGACCAGCACAGCCCTTCGAGGACTACTCGACGTCAGCGTGCAGCGCTGCCGTCGACGTAGTCCTCGTCCTGCTGCTTCCATGCGAAGAGCGAGCGCAGCTCCTTGCCGGTGGCCTCGATCGGGTGCGTCTCCTCCTTGGCACGCAGTGCCAGGAATTCCTCGGCACCGTTGTCCTGGTCATCGATGAAGCGCTTGGCGAAGTTGCCGTTCTGGATGTCGGCGAGGATCGCCTTCATCGACTCCTTGACCTCGGGGGTCACGACGCGGGGTCCCGAGACGTAGTCGCCGTACTCAGCCGTGTCGGAGACCGACCAGCGCTGCTTCGCGATGCCGCCCTCCCACATGAGGTCGACGATGAGCTTCAGCTCGTGCAGCACCTCGAAGTAGGCGATCTGCGGCTGGTAGCCCGCCTCGGTGAGGGTCTCGAAGCCGGCCTGCACGAGGTGGCTGACGCCACCGCAGAGCACAGCCTGCTCGCCGAACAGGTCGGTCTCGGTCTCTTCCGTGAAGGTCGTCTTGATGACGCCGGCGCGGGTGCCACCGATGGCCTTGGCGTACGACAGCGCGGTCGCCCACGCGTTGCCCGAGGCGTCACGCTCGACGGCGATGATGTCGGGGATGCCGCGGCCGGCGACGAACTCGCGACGCACGGTGTGACCCGGCGCCTTGGGAGCGACGAGGATCACGTCGACGCCCTCAGGAGCATCGATGTAGCCGAAGCGGATGTTGAAGCCGTGCGCGAAGGCGAGCGTCTTGCCCTCGGTCAGGTTCGGAGCGATGGACTCGCTGTAGATCGTGCGCTGGTGCTGGTCGGGCGCGAGGATCATGATGAGGTCGGCCCACTGCGTCGCGTCCGCGACGGTCTTGACCGCGAATCCGGCCTCCTCCGCCTTCGGTGCCGACTTCGACCCCTCCTTGAGGGCGATCGCGACCTCGACGCCCGAGTCGCGAAGGTTCTGCGCGTGCGCGTGACCCTGCGAGCCGTAGCCGACGATTGCGACCTTCTTGCCCTGGATGATCGACAGATCGGCGTCTGCGTCGTAGAAGATCTCGGTGCTCACTGGTTTCTCTCCTTGATTGATGTTCGTGTACGTGTGTGAAAGCTGATCAGCCGCGCAGGACGCGCTCGGTGATGCTCTTGCCGCCGCGGCCGATGGCGAGGAGGCCCGACTGCGCGATCTCCTTGATGCCGAACGGCTCGAGGGCGCGGAGCATGGCGTCGACCTTGCCCCGGTCACCGGTGACCTCGATCACCAGCGCGTCGGAGGCGTAGTCCACGACCGAGGCGCGGAACAGGTTCGCCACCTCGATGACGTTCGACCTGGTCGCGTTGTCGGTGCGGACCTTGACGAGCATGTGCTCGCGCTGCACGGACGTCGGGAAGTCGAGCTCGACGATCTTGATGACGTTGATCAGCTTGTTGAGCTGCTTCGTCACCTGCTCGAGAGGGAGGTCCTCGAGGTCGACGACGACGGTGATGCGCGAGATGCCGGGCACCTCGGTCACGCCGACAGCGAGAGAGTCGATGTTGAAGCCGCGGCGTGCGAACAGTCCCGCGACTCGCGTCAGCAGGCCGGGGGTGTTCTCCACGAGGAGGCTCAGCACGTGAGTCGACATGGTCAGTCCTCCTCGTCGAATGCGGGCGCGTGCTCGCGGGCGTACTGGACGTAGCTGTTGCTCACGCCCTGGGGAACCATCGGCCACACCATCGAATCGGCGCTGACGACGAAGTCGATGACGACGGGGCGATCGTTCGTCTCGAGGGCGAGCTTGATCGCCGCATCCACCTCATCCTCCTTCTCCACGCGGATCGCGAGACAGCCGTAGGCCTCTGCGAGCTTCACGAAGTCGGGGATGCGGATGGTGCCGTGTCCGGTGTTGAGGTCGGTGTTCGAGTGACGTCCGTCGTAGAACAGCGTCTGCCACTGGCGCACCATGCCCAGCGAGGAGTTGTTGATGATCGCGACCTTGATCGGGATGTTGTTGATCGAGCAGGTCGCGAGCTCCTGATTGGTCATCTGGAAGCAGCCGTCGCCGTCGATCGCCCACACCACACGGTCGGGCTCTGCGACCTTCGCACCCATCGCGGCGGGCACGGAGTAGCCCATCGTTCCCGCTCCCCCGGAGTTCAGCCAGGCGTTGGGGCGCTCGTACTTGATGAACTGCGCGGCCCACATCTGGTGCTGTCCGACACCCGCGGCGTAGATGCCCTCCGGACCCGTCAACTCGCCGATCCGCTGGATCACATACTGCGGCGCCAGCAGGCCGTCGGTCGTCGGAGCGTAGCCGAGCGGGAACTCGTTGCGCAGTCCGTCGAGGTACGACCACCACTCCTCGGTGTCGGGGGTGGTGGTGCTGGCAGCCGTGCGGAACGCCGACTCGAGGTCGACCAGCACGTCACGGACGTCGCCGACGATCGGCACATCGGCCGTGCGGATCTTCGAGATCTCGGCAGGATCGATATCGACGTGCACGACCTTGGCGTTCGGTGCGAAGAGCGCGGCCTTGCCGGTCACACGATCGTCGAACCGTGCACCGAGCGACACGATCAGGTCGGCCTCCTGCAGCGCGAGCACCGCAGGAACGGTGCCGTGCATGCCGGGCATGCCCAGGTGCTGCTGGTGCGAGTCGGGGAAGGCGCCCCGCGCCATGAGGGTGGTCACGACCGGCGCATTCGTCGTCTCGGCCAGAGCGAGCAGCTCGGCCGAGGCGCGACCGCGGATCACACCGCCGCCGACGTACAGCACGGGCTTCTTGGCCTCGGCGAGCAGCGCGGCCGCCGCCTGGATCTGCTTGCCGTGCGCCTTTGTGACGGGACGGTAGCCCGGCAGGTCGTACTTCGGCGGCCAGACGAACGGCGCCATGGCCTGCTGGGCGTCCTTGGTGATGTCGACGAGCACGGGACCGGGTCGACCGGTCGAGGCGATCTCGTAGGCCGCGGCGATGGCCCCGGGAATCTCGGACGCATCCTTCACGAGGAACGAGTGCTTCGTCACCGGCATCGTGATGCCCACGATGTCGGCCTCCTGGAACGCATCCGTTCCCATCAGCGTCGAGAAGACCTGTCCGGTGATCGCGAGCAACGGCACCGAGTCCATGTAGGCGTCGGCGATCGCGGTGACGAGGTTGGTCGCCCCGGGTCCGGACGTCGCGATGCAGACGCCGACCTTGCCGGACGACGACGCGTAGCCCTCGGCGGCGTGGCCCGCGCCCTGCTCGTGGCGCACCAGGATGTGACGCAGCTCGGCGGCATCCATGAGCGGGTCGTAGACGGGGAGGATGGCTCCGCCGGGGAGGCCGAAGACGTCCTTCACGCCGAGGAGCTCGAGCGAGCGGACGACGGCCTCCGCTCCGGAGATCTCCTGCGCAGCGGACTTGGGTGCGGGTGGCCTCGGCACAGCCGAGACGGTGTCAGCGGTCATGACACTCCTTCTGATGGTCTGTTGGCGACGTCGGAGGCGGGGATGCCGGAGCCGACGCGGATCAGCCGGTCGTCGCGCCCTCGGCGGCGGACCGCACGAGACGCGAGTACTTGGCAAGAACGCCACGGGTATAGCGCGGGGGTAGCGGCTCCCAGCCAGAACGGCGGGAGGCGAGCTCCGCCTCGTCGACGAGTAGGTCGAGAGAGCGAGCTGCGATATCGACCCGTATCAGATCACCATCGCGCACGAAGGCGATAGGACCTGCGTCCACCGCTTCGGGTGCTATGTGGCCGATGCACAGGCCGGTTGTGCCGCCTGAGAATCGTCCGTCAGTCAAGAGTAGTACATCTTTTCCGAGCCCCGCGCCCTTGATGGCCGCGGTGATGGCGAGCATCTCGCGCATACCCGGTCCACCCTTCGGACCCTCGTAGCGGATGACGATGACCGTGCCCGCCTCGATCTCGCCGTTCGCCACCGCATCCATGGCGGCGCGCTCGCGCTCGAACACCCGGGCGGAGCCCTCGAACACGGCGGCATCGAAGCCCGCCGTCTTCACAACCGCACCCTCGGGCGCGAGCGAACCGTGCAGGATCGTCAGGCCGCCGGTCGCGTGGATCGGGTTGTCGAACGTGTGGATGACCTCGCCGTCGATCGGCTGCGGGTCGAGGTCCGCGAGGTTCTCAGCGAGCGTCTTGCCGGTCACGGTGAGCGCATCACCGTGCAGCAGGCCCTCGTCGAGCATCGCCTTCATGATGACCGGGATGCCGCCGTGGCGGTCGACGTCGTTCATGACGTACTTGCCGAAAGGCTTCATGTCGGCGACGTGCGGCACCTTGTCGCCGATGCGGTTGAAGTCATGGAGGCTCAGCTCCACCTCGGCCTCGCGGGCGATCGCGAGGAGGTGCAGCACGACGTTGGTCGAGCCGCCCAGGGCCATCGCGAGGGCGATCGCGTTCTCGAACGCCTCCTTGGTGAGGATGTCGCGGGTCGTGATCCCCTGACGGAGCAGGTTGACGACGGCCTCGCCGGAGCGGTGCGCGAAGTAGTCGCGACGACGATCGGCGGCGGGCGGCGCGGCGGAGCCGGGGAGGCTCAGTCCCAGGGCCTCGGCGACCGACGCCATGGTGTTGGCCGTGTACATGCCACCGCAGGCGCCCTCACCGGGCGCGATCGCGCACTCGATGCGCTTGAGGTCCTCTTCGCTCATGAGACCAGCACGGCACGCGCCGACCGCTTCGAACGAGTCGATGATCGTGACGTCCTTCTCGGTGCCGTCCGAGAGCTTGACCCAGCCGGGGGCGATGGAGCCGGCGTAGAGGAACACGCTCGACAGATCGAGCCGGGCGCTGGCCATGAGCATTCCCGGGATCGACTTGTCGCAGCCGGCGAGCAGAACCGACCCGTCGAGGCGCTCGGCCATCATCACGGTCTCGACCGAGTCGGCGATGACCTCACGCGACACGAGCGAGAAGTGCATGCCCTCGTGGCCCATCGAGATGCCGTCGGAGACCGAGATCGTGCCGAACTGCAACGGGTAGCCGCCGCCCGAGTGCACGCCCTCCTTGGCACCCTGCGCGAGGCGGTCGAGGCTCAGGTTGCAGGGGGTGATCTCGTTCCAGCTGGACGCGATGCCGATCTGCGGTTTGTCCCAGTCGGCGTCGCCCATGCCGACGGCACGGAGCATGCCTCGGGAGGTCGTCGCCTCGATGCCGTCGGTGACGACTCGGCTGCGGGGCTTGATGTCGATGGGCGCGCTGGTGGAGGGATCATGCGAGGACATGACGGAAGTCTATTCCCGCCGCGAGGTCCGCTCGTCCGCGAGTGCCTCCAGAAGCAGCGCGATCTGTTGTGGGTTCTCCACACGAAGCTCGGCCGCGCTCTCCCCCGGCCCCACGCGGACGCCCAGATCGGCGCCGCTGAGCACGCGCATGGCATCCTCGTCCGTGACGTCGTCGCCCGCGAACAGGATCGCCGTGGCGTCGAAGTGCTCGCGCAGGGCGGTCATCGCGGCATCCTTGCCCTCGTTGCGGGACGAGAACTCGAGAACACGGTGCCCCGCACGCCGTCGCCAATGCGGGAAGCGCTCCGCGACGAGCGCGTCGATCTCGTCGAACACCGCCTTCTCGACCTCGGGAGTGGCCGTGCGCGTGTGCACCCCCATTCCGAAGGTCTTGGGTTCGAGCTCGGCACCCTCGTAACGATCGATGATCGGCCGCGCGGCCTCCCACAGTTCCTCTCGCGAGCCCTCGGCGGTGTCTCCGTCGGCCTCGTCCGCGCCGACGCCGGGATACCAGTACTGGGCGCCGTGCGATCCGGCCAGCGCGATCAGGGAGTCGTCCGTGTGCTCCGTGATCACCCGCAGGTCGTTCATGCTGCGCCCGGAGACGTAGGCGACGACCGTGTCGGGGAGCGCCGCGAGGCGTGCTACCTGCACCGCGACCTCGGGCAGCGCCCTGGCCGCCATCGGGTCGGGGACGAGCGGGGAGGCCGTGCCGTCGAAGTCCAGGGCGACGATGAGTCTGGGTGTGGCGGCGATGGCGCTCAGCGCCGGGTCTGCGGCTCCGGGGGTCCAGCTACGGGTCACAGGGTCTCCAATCGAGGCGGTGTCCTCCCAGTATGACCCGGCGGAACGATGCGACCCGGCCGATCAGCGTCCGCGGACGTCAGCGAGTGCGCGGAGGAACGACGACGACCACGCGTTCACGTCGTTCTCCAGCACGCGGCGCCGCAGCGACCGCATCCGCTTGCCCTGCTCGGCGGGCGTCATCGTGACCGCGGTCATGATCGCGTCCTTCAGCCCCGCGATGTCGTGCGGGTTGACACGCACGGCCTGCCGCAGCTCATCGGCGGCCCCCGTGAACTCGCTCAGCACGAGCACGCCGCGATTGTCGGCGCGCGTCGCGACGTACTCCTTCGCCACGAGGTTCATGCCGTCGCGGAGTGCGGTCACGAGCATCACGTCGGCGGCGAGGTACAGCGCGACCATCTCCTCACGCGGGTAGCCCTGGTGGAGGTAGCGGATCGCGGTGTGCCCCATCGTGTCGTGGTCGCCGTTGATGCGCCCGACCGCGAGCTCGATCTCGTCGCGCAGGTGCACATAGGCGTCTACGCGCTCGCGGCTCGGGCTGGCGACCTGCACGAAGGTGACGTCGTCGACGCTCAGCTTGCCGTCTTCGAGAAGCTCGCCGTATGCCTTGATCCGATGCCGGATGCCCTTCGTGTAGTCGAGCCGGTCGACGCCGAGGAGGATCTTCTTCGGGTTGCCGAGGCTCTCCCTGATCTCCGCTGCGCGAGCGCGCACGTCGGGGCGAGCCGCGAGTTCGAGGTACGGCGTCGTGTCGATCGAGATCGGAAATGCCCGGGCGACCGCTGTGCGCGAGCCCCCGTCGCCCGTCGGGACAGTGACCGCCGATCCCTTGACCTCGTGCCGCAGACGCCGACGGACGGCCGTCAGGAAGTAGGTGGCATCCTGTGCACGCTGGAACCCGATCACATCTGCGCCCAGGAGTCCCGTGAGCACCTGATCGCGCCAGGGAAGCTGAGCATAGAGGCCGTGGGCGGGGAACGGGATGTGGTGGAAGTAGCCGATCGTGACGTCGGGGCGGATCTCACGGATCATCTGAGGAACCAGCTGCAGCTGGTAGTCGTGCACCCAGATCGTCCCATCCGGTGCGGCGATGTCAGCGGCAGCCTGCGCGAACCGCCGGTTGACTCGCACGTACGCATCCCACCACTCGCGGTGATACTGCGGCGGCGCGATGACGTCGTGGTAGAGCGGCCAGATCGTGTCGTTCGCGAAACCCTCGTAGTAGTCGGCGACCTCCTCCGTGCTGAGAGGCACGGGCACCAGATCGATCCCGTTGATCTCGAAAGGGTCGAGCTCGACGTCCGGCTGTCCGGGCCACCCCACCCACGCGCCGTGCGCGCTGCGCATCATCGGCTCGAGTGCCGCCACGAGTCCGCCCGGCGAGGTGCGCCACTCGTCCTCGCCATCGGGACCCACCACCCGATCGACAGGGAGGCGATTGGCGACGACGACGAAATCTGCGGCTGGCATGGAGCTCCTTGGCACTGCGAAGGGGGGACGGACCTCAGGCTACTGGGGCCTCTTCCGAGGGTACGCGAGACCCGGACGCGCCCCAGCGCCAGTTGACAAGCCCCGCAGCGAACGCTATTCCGGCCGCGACGATCGGAAGGAGCAGAGCGCTGCCGGTGCCCACGTTCTCTGCGAGTTCTCCCGCCACCGCGGCGCCGAGCGACTGGCCCACCACGATCCCGGAACCGAGCATCGTCATGACCGTCGCCGAACGTCCGAGCGGGCTGCGCGCCGCGCCGAGGCTGTATTGCGTGACGAGCGTCGGTCCGATGCCGACGCCCATGACGGCGAGTGCGATCATCATCGTCGCGGGGGTATCCACGAACAGCAGCAGGATGCTCCCGGCGAGCAGGACTCCGGAGAAGAGCAGCCAGCGCGCCCGCAGCGAGAACCTCACCGGGAGCCAGGCGACGCCGAGCGCGAGGATCGCCGATCCGACTCCCATGACGCCGTACAGCAGTCCGGCCTGCTCGGGGTCACCGCGGTCGGCCATGAACGAGGTGAGCGAGGTGAGCATGGTGCCGAAGAACATGCCGACGCCCAGGATCCCGAGGATGATGACGAGCACCGGCGGTCGGAACAGTTCGGACACCGCCGATGGCGCGCGCCCGTCACTGTCGCGATGCACCGACACGACGCGCGCGCTCGGGTGCAGTGCGAACGCTCCGACGAATATGACCGTGAGAGCAGCCGCGCCGACGAGCGGTGCCCACGGCGCGAACACCGAGGCGAGGATGCCGACGATGAACGGTCCGAAGACGAACACCGTCTCATCGGCTGCCGATTCGTAGGCCATGGTTCCCGACGTCGTCTTGGCGCGCACGGCCTCGGGCATCCGATCGGCGATCATCGTGACGAGCCTGGATCGCGACAGCGGCGCCACCTGCGGCGCCGTGGCGCCGATGCCCATCGCCGTGACCAGCACGAGTGCGTCGGCGGCATCGGCATAGACGACGATGGTGAAGACGACCAGCATCGTTCCGTTCGCGACCGCCAGGAGCAGCAGCACGGTGCGCTGACCGAAGCGGTCGGCTGCAGCGCCGAGCAGTGGGCCGAAGCAGGCGGTGCCCAGGCCGACCGCCGCCGACGTGAGGCCGCCGAGTGAGAGCGAGCCGCGCGCCGAGACGACGACGGTGAGCACGCCGACCACCATCATGGCGAACGGCAGTCGCGCGACGAAGGCGATCACGAAGTACGGGAGCCCCGCCGTGCGGAGAAGGCTCGGGGCCTCGGAAATCGGTGAGGGAGCGGCGGCATACGCCGGAGGAGATACGTGTGTCATGGCTCTCGCGCGCCCGAAGACGCGGGGTCGGGTGCCGCCGCTGTCCGCCGGGGAGCCGACGGCCGGTAGATACACGGGTTTCGGACGCGGACGAGCCGCGACTCCGTCATGCTATCGCAGGCGTCTGCGAGCGTGCTGGGCCTGCCAGACCGTGCAGCCGCTGTCAAGGCTCGGCACGGGCGACGCCTGTGCGGGTAGCGTGAGGGCATGAACTACCTCTCGGGTACCGGACTCATCGGCGCGATCATGACCGGGGTCACCCTGCTCCGCGGCTCCCGTGACACCAAGATCACCTGGCGCTCGGCGCTCGCATGGGTGAGCTGGGCGATCAGCCTCGCCCTGGCCGTGGGCGCCGTGATCGACACACGTCGCGCCAAGCAGGGACGCCCTGTCTCCCCCGACTCCCCCGTCTACGCGAAGCAGCAGCGGGAGCAGGAGAAAGAGGAGAAGCGCTCCGCGAAGGTGAAGCCGCTGAAGCGCTGACCATCAGCGCGTGAGGATGAGAGCCTCTCCCTGGCCTCCACCTCCGCACAGCCCGACGGCCGCGGTGCCGGTGCCTCGCCGCGCGAGTTCATGCGCCACGTGCACCACCAAGCGCGCTCCCGAGGCTCCGATCGGATGGCCTATGGCAATTCCTCCGCCATGGATGTTGACGACGGCGCTCGAGATGCCGAGCTCAGTCTGAGACCGCGCGACGACCGCACCGAACGCCTCGTTGATCTCGACGAGGTCGAGATCAGTCGGCAGGATCCCCTGCTTGGAGCATGCGCGCTCGATGGCCCGGGCGGGCTGAGCCTGCAGGGAGTTGTCGGGGCCGGCCGTCTGCCCGCTCGCACCGACCGTCGCCAGAACGGGCCAGCCCGATCCCAGGGCACGGCCCCGCGTCGTCACGATCACCGCCGATGCACCGTCGGAGATCTGCGACGAGTTGCCTGCGGTGATCGAGCCACCCTCCGCGAATGCCGGTCGCAGGCCGCTCAACGACTCGACCGTGGTGTCACGGCGGATGCCCTCGTCGGCCGAGACGGCGAGCGGCTCACCGCGTCGCTGCGGCACCGCCACCGGAATGATCTCCGCATCGAACACCCCACTGTCCTGTGCGGCGGCCGCGCGCTGATGCGACAGCGCCGCGACCTCGTCCTGCGCGGCACGGGTCAGGTCGTATCGCGCGTTGTGGCGCTCCGTCGACGCCCCCATGCTCTCGCGGTCGTAGGCATCCGTGAGGCCGTCGTACGCCATGTGATCGAGCACCTCGACACTGCCGTAGGCCCAGCCTTCGCGCGACCCCATCAGCAGATGCGGCGCGCGGGTCATCGACTCCATTCCGCCTGCCACCACGACCCCCGCGTCACCCGTGCGGATCATGCGAGCCGCGTCGATCACGGCCGTGAGACCCGACAGGCATACTTTGTTGATCGAATGCGCCGGCACGTCCCATCCGATGCCCGCTCCGATCGCCGCCTGGCGTGCGGCATTCTGACCGGATCCGGCCGCGAGCACCTGCCCCATGATGACGGCATCGACCTCGGATCCGTCGACGCGCCCCTGCTCGAGCGCGCCGCGGATCGCGAAGGAGCCGAGTTGCGGTGCGGTGAAGCCCGCCAGCTGCCCCTTCAGACGCCCCTGGGGCGTGCGAGCCGCGGCGACGATCACGATGTCTTCGGCATCCGAGTGCGTGGTGTCGGTCATTTCGGGGTCCTTCCGTCGATTGCTCTTCACGATTCCACGATCAAGACCGGCTCGGTCGCCGCGACCACGTCGTCGACTGACACCCCCGGTGCTGTTTCGACCAGTACCAGACCCGCGTCCGTGACGTCGATCACTGCCAAGTCGGTGATGATGCGGTCGACCACACGGCGCCCGGTGAGCGGCAGCGAGCATTCGTCGACGATCTTCGCGGAGCCGTCCTTCGCGGTGTGCTCCATGAGGACGATCACGCGTCGCGCACCGTGCACCAGGTCCATCGCGCCTCCTGGACCCTTGACCATCTTGCCCGGGATCATCCAGTTGGCGAGGTCGCCCCGAGCAGACACCTGCATGGCTCCGAGGATCGCCGCGTCGATCTTGCCCGCACGGATCATGCCGAAGCTCAGCGCAGAATCGAAGAAGGCCGATCCCGGCAGCACCGTGACCGTCTCCTTGCCTGCGTTGATGAGGTCGGGGTCGACTGCCTCTTCGCGGGGATAGGGGCCCACACCGAGAATGCCGTTCTCGGACTGAAGCACGACTGTCACCCCCTCCGGCACATGATTCGGCACGAGGGTGGGAAGCCCGATACCGAGATTCACGTATGAGCCGTCCTGCAGTTCGGCGGCGGCGCGAGCCGCCATCTCGTCACGCGTGAGCGCCATCTCAAGCCCCTTCCACGGCGACCGTGCGCCGCTCGATGCGTTTGGTGATGTCGGGGCCGACCTCGATGATGCGGTGCACGTACACGCCGGGCAGGTGGATGCGATCGGGGTCGAGCTCACCCGGCTCCACGAGATGCTCGACCTGGGCGATGCACACACGGCCGGCCATGGCCGCGAGCGGATTGAAGTTGCGTGCCGCCTTGTTGAAGATGAGGTTGCCGTGGCGATCGCCGGCAAGAGCGTGCACCAGCGCGAAATCGGTGGTGATGGCCTCTTCCAGCACGTACTCCTGGGGAGTCCCGTCGATGTCGAACACGCGCACCTCCTTTGCCGGAGAGGCGAGGGCGGTCGCCCCGTCCTGTGCGTAGCGACGCGGCAGCCCTCCCTCGGCGACCTGGGTTCCCACGCCGGTCTGGGTGAAGAATGCTCCGATGCCCGAACCGCCGGCTCTCAACTTCTCGGCGAGGGTCCCCTGCGGCGTGAGTTCGAGTTCGAGTTCGCCGGACAGGAACTGACGCTCGAACTCCTTGTTCTCGCCCACGTACGACGATGTCATCTTGCGGATCCGCCCCGCGCCGAGCAGCACTCCCAGACCCCAATCATCGACGCCGCAGTTGTTGCTGACGACGCGGAGATCGGTGGTGCCCTGCGCGAGGATCGCCTCGATCAGAGCGATCGGATTGCCGGAAAGCCCGAATCCTCCCACCGCGATCGAGGATCCGTCCCAGATGTCTGCCACGGCTTCCGCTGCGGATGCCCTCTGCTTGTCGATCACGCGTGCTCCTTCGAAGACGTGCCTGGGAACAGGATCCCGCGGTCGTCCCCCGCACGCGAGCCCGCTCTTGTGATGTGGACTGATCCGGCAGTAGCGTCCACATCATGGAACAAACATCGCGCGGGGTTCCCGGAGCGCAGGCCATCGCTCGCGCAGCCGCACTGTTGCGCCTCGTCACTGCCAGTGGAGCCGGCGGCGCCCCGCTGCATGACCTCGCCCGGGCCTCCGGCCTCACCCGGTCCACGACGCACCGGCTCCTCTCGGCGCTGCGTGCAGAGGGTCTCGTCGATCGAGATGAGGAGTCGACGAAATGGATGCCGGGACCCGAGCTCTACCTGATGGGCAGCGTCGCGGCGGCGCGGTACGACGTCACGGGGCTCGCGCGCGACATCGTGCGATCGCTTGCGGTCAAGACCGAGGAGAGCGCCTTTCTCTCGGTGCGTCGCGCAGACGAGACCGTCTGTCTCGTACGGGAGGAAGGAGCCTTCCCCATTCGGTCCTTCGTGCTCAGTGAAGGAATCCGCTTCCCCCTCGGTGTCGCGAGCGCTGGACTCGCCATCCTGGCCTTCCTGCCGGACCACGATGTGGACGCTTATCTCGAACGCCACCCCCGATTGGAGCAGGAGTGGGGAGCGCCGCACAGCGCTCTGCCCCTGCGCACCCGGCTCGCCGAGACGAAGGAGCGGGGCTATGCGGTGAACCCTGGCCTGATCGTCGAGGGAAGCTGGGGGCTGGGCGCAGCCGTGTTCGACAGATCAGGTCGACCCGAGTGGGCGTTGAGCCTCACGGGAGTCGGATTCAGATTCGGACCGGAGCGGCTCCCCGAACTCGGCCGAACGCTTCTCGCGCACGCACATCAGCTGTCCGCGCGGATCGCCAACGCACGTCGCTAGCTCGTTGCAGCTTCGCTGCACGCAATACATACCACCGGGTATATACTTCTTGGTATGAATCGTATCGACGTGATCCCGTCTCTCGTGCTCTCCGGGTACGCGCTGGGGCGGATCGCCGCGCAGGATGCGGGGAACGATGCCCCCGCGGCCCAATGGCGCGTCCTCAACCTGCTCGAGAACGCCGGCCCTCAACGCGTCGGGGAGCTCGCGGCCGCGGCGCGCACCACCCAGCCCGGCATGACGAGACTCATCGGCAACCTCGAACGCGACGGCCTGGTGCTGCGCTCGCCCGTCCCCGAGGACTCACGCGCGATCGCGGTCGACATCACCCCCGCCGGCTCCGACGCTCTGAGCGCCTGGCGCGCGGAGTTCCGCGACATCCTCGCTCCTCGCTTCGCCGCCCTCGACGACGACGAGTGGAGCGCACTCACCCGCGCCGCCGAGATCCTGGCGGCACACACCACAATCGACTCGACAGGAGTGAACCGGTGACGAGCACCACCACATCCATCTGGAGACAACCCGCGCAGGTCTGGGCGGTCGCATTCGCGTGCGTCGTCGCGTTCATGGGAATCGGGCTGGTCGACCCGATTCTCCCTGCCATCGCCGACTCCCTGCAGGCCAGCCCCGTCGAGACCGAGCTGCTGTTCACCAGCTACCTCGCCGTGACGGGTCTCGCGATGCTGGTGACCAGCTGGATCTCGAGCCGCATCGGTGCGAAGAAGACCCTGCTGATCGGGCTCGCCCTCATCGTCGTCTTCGCCCTGTTCTGCGCGTTGAGCGGCAGTGTCGATGCGGTCATCGGATTCCGTGCGGGCTGGGGTCTGGGCAATGCCCTCTTCATCTCGACAGCCCTCGCCACGATCGTCGGCGCGGCCTCGGGTGGCAGCGCCGCCGCGATCATCCTCTACGAGGCCGCCCTCGGACTCGGCATCGCCATCGGCCCTCTGCTCGGTGGAATCCTCGGTGAGCAGAGCTGGCGTGCCCCGTTCTTCGGCGTCGTCGCACTCATGGCGATCGCGTTCCTGGCCGTGCTGGTGCTGCTGCGCGGTCCGGAGGGGAAGCGCACGCCGATTCCCTTTTCGGCTCCTTTCAGAGCGCTCACGCGTCCCGCACTGGCGGTGCTCGCTGTCGCGGCCTTCTTCTACAACATCGGCTTCTTCATCCTGCTCGCCTTCTCGCCGTTCCCGCTCGGCTTCGGGGCGATGGGCATCGGCTTCACCTTCTTCGGCTGGGGGGTCGCACTCGCCGTCACGAGCGTCTGGGTCGCTCCCCTGCTGATGCGTCGGATGTCGCGCACCCGCGTCATCCTGACCGTCCTCCCGCTGCTCGCGATCGATCTCGTCGTCGCGGGGCTCCTCGTCGAGTCCGCTGCCGCCCTGGTCACCTGCATCGTCATCGGCGGTCTTCTGCTCGGAATCATGAACACCGTGCTCACCGAGGCAGTGATGGAGGCGACCGACCTGCCGCGCTCCGTCGCTTCTTCGGCGTACTCCTCCGTGCGCTTCCTCGGCGGAGCGGTGGCACCCCCGCTGGCTGCGGCGCTCTGGCACGCATTCAGCGCGACCGTGCCGTATCTCGTCGCCGCCGGCGCGATCCTCATCGCCGCTGCCGTGATCTTCTTCGGGAGAGCGACATTGGCGCACATCGACGACGAACCCGCCGACGCGGAGCTCGAAGACGCTGAGGCCATCCTGCTCGGCGACGCGGCCTGATCGAGCACCACCCCGCAGATGAGCGACACGAGTGAGATTCGCTACGGTGGGGCGATGAACGCCCTCCCCGAACGCAGCATGCTCGTGAAGCAGCACCTCGACGAGGCCGACATCCGCGCCGAGATCATCGTGCTCCCGGAGTCGGCGCGTACGGCGACGGAGGCAGCGGCAGCCATCGGCTGCGACGTGTCGGCGATCGCCAACAGCCTGGTCTTCCTCGCCGACGGGGTTCCTGTGCTGGTCATGACGAGCGGTGGGCATCGCGCCGACCTGCAGGCCGTGGCGCTGAGCATCGGAGCGAACGAGGTGAGCATGGCACCGCCGTCGGTCGTGCGCGAGGTCACCGGACAAACGATCGGCGGTGTCGCGCCCGTCGGTCATCCGGCTCCTCTGCCCACGTACATTGACGCGGCTCTGGGAGCGCATGATCAGCTCTGGGCTGCGGCGGGCCATCCGCACACGGTCATGCCGCTGACCTTCGACGCACTGCGGGCCCTCACCCGCGGCACCGTGATCACTGTCACCTGATCGCTCTCACTTGACGGTGACGGCGATCTCAGCGGACTTGCGATTCGCAGGGTCTTCCGGCACCGAGCCGCGGAAACGATACTCGAAGCGCACGACGGTCGTGCCGGCCCCGATCGCGGGGAACCGATAGGTCATCTCGCTCGGAGAGCCGGTCGCACCCTCCTCCCCGAGGTAACGGCTGCGTTCGCCCCCTTCTCCGAGGACCGCGGGATCCGGCTCGCGGGTCAGCACCCAGTCGTCCCCGACCGAGTGGTTCACCTCACCGAACTCGACGACGAGTGCCTCGCCACGCGCGAGCGACACGGACGACGTCGTGTACTCCACGCGCCGCTCGATCACCGAAGCGCAGCCGCCCAGCGGCAGCGTGATCGCCGCCGCCACCATCACGGCTGCCACTGCCCGTCGCACGTCGCGCATCGCCATCCCCTTGCGTTGGCATCACGCTAGCGCAGGGTCGCGCGTCTGGACAGACGCAGAAAAGCCCCGATGACTGGCGAGAGTCATCGGGGCTGATCCGTGCACCCCCTGGGACTTGAACCCAGAACCCACTGATTAAGAGTCAGTTGCTCTGCCGATTGAGCTAGAGGTGCGTGGCCCGGGAAACCCCCGGCCGAGGAATTACATTACCAGCCGATCACGCCGAGGCGAAATCGGGACGGGAGGTCCGTGCGCGCCGCGCGTGTCGCCCCGTTTCGGACCGCCCGGGGCGGCGAGCCCGGGGCGGTTATCCTGAGGGGGTGACCGCTTCCCCGCACCCGGCTGATCTCAGCCACGACCTCGAGCTCGCCCTCAGGCTCGCAGACGCCGCCGACGCGCAGTCCCTGGCGCGCTTCGACAGCGCAGACCTGCAGATCTCCACGAAAGCCGACCGGTCGCATGTGACGGACGCCGATCTCGCGACCGAGAGAGCGATTCGCGCGCTCCTCGCCGCCGAGCGTCCGGACGACGGGATCTTCGGCGAGGAGTTCGGCGCGGAAGGCAGCACCGAGCGCCAATGGATCATCGACCCCATCGACGGGACCGCGAACTTCCTTCGCGGGGTTCCGTTGTGGGGAACCATGATCGCGCTCGCGCTCGATGGGGTTCCGCAGGTGGGCGTCGTGAGCATGCCTGCTATGGGGCGCCGATGGTGGGCCTCGACAGGCGCGGGCGCATGGACCGCGACCGACGACGGCCCGCGACGGCTGCACACCTCCGCGGTCTCGTCACTGGACGATGCGAGCGTCAGCTTCCAGAGCATCACTCAGTGGGCGGAGGCCGGCCGACTGCCTCAACTGCTGACCCTTGCGGATCGAGTGTGGCGGGATCGGGCCTACGGTGACATCTACGCATACATGCTCCTCGCTGAAGGACGCCTCGACATGGTCGCGGAGTTCGGCGTGAAGGAATACGACATCGCGGCCGCCGTACCGATCGTCCGAGAAGCAGGCGGACGCATGACCGGCTTCGACGGCGCCGAGACGATCTCCGACCTCTCGACACTGGCCAGCAACGGCACTCTCCACGACGCGTTCCTGCGGCTCCTGCACGACTGATCACCACGACCAAGGCCCCGATGACCCCTCGCCTCACCTCAGCCCTGAGCGGTGCGCTGCTCGTCGCTGTCGCACTCACGGGCTGCTCCGCCGTCGCGCCTGAGACGACCCCCTCGTCTCCCGCTGCGCAACCGTCTGCGACGGCGCCCGCGCAGCCCGAGGCGTCTCCGTCGCCCTCTGTGAGCGCCGGACTGCCGACGTGCGACGCGATGATCTCCGAGGGCACTGTCGCGGCGCTCACGGACCTCGGGTGGACGTTCGAGGAGAAGGAGTTCGTCATCGGCGATGTCACGATGTCTGACGGCCTGCTGTGCTTCTGGGCGGACTACTCGGTCGCGTCAGACCATGGACAGCTGTACGGATGGTCGGAGATCACTCCGGAGGACGCGACCCGCGCGCAGTCATCGCTGCTGTCGCATGGGTGGACCCGTGACGACGGCCCCGAAGGCATCTACATCACCGAGGATCCTCAGTTCGCGATGGGCACAGACGAGGCCGGGTACGGGATGACCTATCTGTTCGGCGACGGCTGGGTGAAGGTCGCCGACACCCGCGAAGGGCTCATCCTGATCGACTGGGCGAGCTGACCGCGCGTCGCCGCATCCGGACCGTGCGACGGTAGGGTCGCAGTCATGACAGGAGAGGCCTCACTTCTCGAGATCGCGTCGACGCTGTACGCAGGCCCGCTCGACGACTTCATCCGGGAGAGGGACCGGCACGCCGCTGCGGTGCGCCCCACGGACCCCGCCCTGGCTGCCGAGATCCGCGCCCTGCGCAAGCCATCTGTCGCCGCGTGGGTCGTCAACGTCTTCGCGGTCGAACGAACCGCGCAGCTCACCGAGGCGCTCGAGCTCGCCGAACAGCTGAGAGAAGCGCAGGAGGACCTCGACGCCAAAGCCCTCAGCCAGCTCGGCCGCGAACGACGCGCACTCACGGTCCGCCTCGCATCCATGGCCGCCGACCTCGCGGAGAGCCGAGGCGAGCGCATCACCCCAGCGACACGGGAGTCCGTGAACCAGACACTCAGCGCTGCGTTCTTCGATGCCGACGCCGCCGTCGCCGTATCGTCAGGGCGTCTCGTTCGAGCTCTGGAACCGCAAGGCACCTTCTCTGACGCGATGGACACGATCGTCGGCGGCGGGGCACCGGTCGCGCCCGCCCGAGAGAGCCGCCCTGATGATGAGGTGGCGGCTCGACGAAGACGACGCGACGCCGAACGCGAGCTGCGGGACGCTCGACGGATCCGCGACCACGCGGCCGATGAAGCCGCCCTCTCGACGCGCAGAGTGCGGGAGACCGCACGCACGTCGGATGCTCTCGCCTCCCGCGCGGCGGAGCTGGAGAAGGAGCTCGAAGCAGTGAGGCATGATGCCGAACGCGCACGACGAGAACTGCAGCGCGCCGAGGTCGCGCAGCGTGACGCCGCAGCCGGACTGGCCGATGCGGATGCGGCGGCGAAGCGGGCGGAAGCCACCCTCGAGAGTCTCGACTGAGCCTCTCGGGTCAGCGAGCCCTCGACTCTCCTGATCCATACGAAACCCCCCGTGGGACTGCACGAAGCAGTCCCACGGGGGTTATCACCGTGACAGCGACCTGGTGCGCTCAAGTATGGTTTCTGACGTGTATCATGTCTCGTCGACGTGGGCCAAAGACGAGCGATCAGGTGTCCCGATGATACACCGAAGCGGACTGGCAGTGGAGGCTTGCGTCTCCGAACTCTACCCACAGCTTCTGTAAGGCGTCGAGGCGTGCTGCGAGTGCGTGAGCACACCGCACATCGGTCACCAGCCAGACTCATCTGGTGAGCCCCCCGGGCGGGGCAACAGTCCCCCGGATTCCCGCGCTATGCTCCCGATATGGCCCCCGCGAGGTTGTGTTGGATCTGCCGAGACGCCCCCGCCAATTCTGGGGAGCATAAGTATCCGGCCCGATACCTTCGGCGGATGCGAGTGGATTGGAAGACCGTGTCTCACGGAAGCTTCGACGGGTCGATCTTCCATACACAGGGCCCCGGCTCGAATAATTTCAAGCTGCCGGTGCTCTGCTCTCAGTGCAACAACGCGCGCACAGCGAAACAAGACCGAGCGGTCGACTCCCTGTTGAGAAGGGTCGCCGCGAAGGAGGACGACATCTGGAGATCCAGAGAAGTATCCCTGGATCTCGGGGACCACGATGCCCTTGACCTCTACCGCGGACTGCTGAAGCTTGAGTATTCGCGTCATGCGAATCACGACGTACCGATACATGGCGCGGTCGCCGATTTCGTCGCGGGCGGCGCGGATTGGCGCGGTGCTGCGGCAAGAACGCGAGTGACCTTTCGGGCGGTCGAGAATCTCAAGAATTGGTCCGTCTCCTACCCGTCTGAATCCGACCTTCGGCACTTCGGGCCATTCCACGTCCAACAGATCAACTTCGGCTGGTTTGGAGTGCACTATGTGACGATAAATAGCGACGACCTACCGATGTGGCCGGACTGGGATCTCTCGCACGCAGCCTTGAGGTCTTGCTCGTTTACTCGTTACGGCGCGGTGGATCCATGGTTGTGACTCCTCAGCCGCGTGGTAAGTGATACGACCCGTCGTCTAGCAAGAAACGGCTATCCACACCCTGAATGCGCCGACGTCAGCCAAACCTAAGTCGTCAGTGTCGCCAGCGCTGCGCACTCCTCTCGCCGGCGACACGCATGACTTTCATCCACGCCGAATAGCGTGTGTCGGCGATAGCTTGATGTCGTGCATGTAGTCGACCGCCTCGTCACCGCTAAGTCCTTCGGCCACAGCGGGGAGTACGCGCCCGAAGCAGAGGACGCGAGCCCGGAGTTCTATCTTCCGCTGACATCGCTGAGAGACCGAACCGCAAGCTTGGTACTCGGCGAACCTGGGATAGGCAAGTCGACCGCGATGCTTCACCTCTTCGAACAGTGGAGCGCCGATGGCCACGCGATTGAGTTAGTGAACCTTCGCGAGTGCACTTCAGGGCGCAGCCTGGAGGTTGCGTTCGAACGGCTCGACACATTTGAAGACGCACGGTTGCTTCTGCTGGACAGCGTCGACGAGGCACCGACGCTCATCAACAACTTCGTGCCTTTTCTCAGGAAGACGCTGACGCGTCTTACCACGGCGGGCTGGCAGGTGATCGCCACCTGCCGCACGGCGGAATCGGTCATGGCGTTGCATGATCTGTTCGACGAGCTGGAGGAGGGCGCATCACACGTTCTCCTGCCGCTGCGTCGCAGTGACGTCGAAGCCGTTGCGCACTCGATGGGCATCGAAACAGAGACGTTCCTAACGGAACTCGCGAGCCGGAGACTCGATTCGCTCGCGGCGGTGCCCTTCACTTTGCACTTACTGTGTGAGATCTACCTTGAGGACGGGTCGTTCCCTGACTCACGAGCGGACCTATTTGATCGCGCGATCCAGCTCTCACTTGGACACAGCTCCGTGGCAGGGTACACGCCGCCGGCTCCGAGCACGGCGGTCCCTTTGCAGCAGATAGCCACGGCAGAGCGTCTCGCCGGTTTCGCCACTTTCTCGGGCACCACCGACTTTGCCCTCTATCAAGCGGGAACTCCGTCCGAAGCGACCCAGACAGAGCTGCTAGTAGGAATCAGCCCCGTTGCGAATCGCTCAGTGAACATCGAGAACACCGACTTCCAGGATGTTCTCCGGACTTCCTTGTTCGCGTCGAGCGGGACGAGCCAGAGCCGATTCGCGCATCGACGTCTCCAAGACTTTCTCGCTGCACGGTTCTTGATTCGCCATCAGATTTCGAGGTCCCGCCTGGAGTCGATCCTCATCGTTCCCGATGGCGAGGTGATTCCGCCCCAGATGGCCGACGTGGCCACTTGGTTGGTAGCGCTTGATGGGGACTCTTTTCGCTGGCTTGTCGAACTCGACCCGATCAGTCTCGTCCGCAACAAAATTGCGCTCGACGTTCCTGAGCTTGCAGGCTCCCTAGTCGAGCTCTTGTTACAACGAGCAGCGACGGTCGAGCGGGCAATCACCTGGCGAGATGAGCTCGCCGGGCTCGAGCACACCGAACTGCGGGGCCAGCTGCAATCGACTTTGCGCACAGGCGATGAGATCGAACGAGTGGTCGCATTACGGATTCTTCGCGACTCCTACGTCCCTGGCCTAGAGGATGAGCTTGCTGCAATCGTCTCCGACCGCTCCGCGACGCCGAGAGAGCGGGAGTTGTCAGCAAGTGTGATCTTGCGACAGCAACTCGCCGAGCACCTGGATCAATCCGACCTTGTGACCAGCGACTACTTTGCGAACGACCGTAGCGGGGAGCTCCGCGGGCTTGTGATGCGCGCGCTCTGGCCCAAAGAGATGACGCCACTGCTCCTCACGGAGTTGTTGTGGCAACCGCGGGAACACGTGCTGGGCAGTTACTCGACGTTTATATCAAGCCTGAGCGACTCGCTGACCGACGATTACGCTGCGGCAATCTTGTCCTGGGCGGCGACTGCTGACGCGTTGGACACCCGGTGGTGGTCCGGGCGGGGCAGCCTACGACAGCTTGTGCAAAGCGCCATGGCTACTCGGCTCAAGACGATCACAGGCGACGGCGATGTTCCAGCTGACGTAACGGCAGCGCTACACGCCCAGCTCACCGCAGGACATCGTAAGCTCCCTATTCGTCGGGACGAGATGAGTAGCGAAGCCCGTCGTGCGCTCATCCGCTCCCTCGGTCCGCTGTTCGCCGATGACCGCATTGGCTGGTTCCGACTTCAGGGCGCCGGGTTCTCTGATGGGTCTTCACTCATTGAGCGCGAAGACTTGGGCTGGATGCTGAGGGTCGCTCAGGGAGCCTCAGGGGCGGAGCGGAGCTTCTGGGTCGAGCTCGTCGACCGATTCCTGGACTCGGAACGCCCCGAAGACATGGTGTTGATCTGGCTCACGCGTGATACGCCGCTTTGGTCTCACTTCCGGTATCGATTCGACCCGATCCGACTCGACTCCGACCACGCGGCCAAGGCTCGCGAGCAGTTCCGCGCCTATCGCGAGGAGGCATCGGCAACAAATCAAGTGGAGACCGAAGGAATGACCGCCGATGCCTACACGGCGGGCATCCGCGAGCGGTTGGAAGAGTCGCGTGCTGACACAGTACGATTCTGGGACCTCGCGCGTTGGCTGGACGTGGACCTGGAGCGCGCGCAGTTCCGGTACAGCTTCAGCCCAGATCTCCTTTCTACGAACGCCTCGCAGCACCTGGACGCCAGGACGAGAGCCGATGTCTGCGCACTAGCCGGTGAGTTCCTCAGGAATTCGCACGTCGAGGGGCTTTCCGAGGTATCGCCATCGGAGTACAGCTTCGTGGCCGTAGCCGCCTATCAGGCACTGCATACCCTGCTGAAACACGACGAATCGTCACTCGACAGCGTAACCGGCGATGACTGGGCGCGTCTGAACACCCCAGTGCTCGAGTTTCCGCCAACGGGAGTGGAGGGAGAGGAGAGAGAAGCGTTGCTCCAACGATCTTTCCTGGCAAACCCTGAAGCGCTCCGCAGCGCGGTGCACGAACATCTTCGACGTGTCAGCCGGGAATCCAGCGTCAGCCACTACGTGTCCGGGCTCGCCCCCTACATGGACGATTCCATGGAACCAGAGATCCGGTCCGGTATTCGGAACAGCCAACAATCCAGACGAGAACTCACGCGCATATACCTCGAGCGGAACGAGGAAGGCGCTCTGTTGTGGATGCGTCGGCGAATGAAAGTCTCATCCTCCGCCGCTGAGCTGGCCACCATAATTGAGTCAACGCTGCGAGCGAACCCCGCCGAGGGGGTCCGATTCATGGAGTCGCTACTCAATAACCGGGCCGACCTGGCAAAGGTGACAATGCCGTTGTTCGCGCAGGCAGAGCGCTTCGAGTCGGCGACTCTTCTGGGGATAGACGTGCAAACGCGCGCCAGGTTGTACATCGAGGTTGCAGCTCTATTCCCGCCCGGAGAATCATGGCCCTCCGGAGTCCACTCCGTCACTCCCCAAGAGGATCTCGCCGAGTGGCGAGATGAACTGCTCTCCGGCGTTGTCCGCGAGGGGACACGAGACAGTCTGGCGGCCGTTTCGGCAATAGCAGGCCGAGTTCCCGGCGACGTCAGCGGTCACGCTTTGATCCGTGCCCGCGAGGCATACCGCCTTGCCGGCTGGTTCCCTCTCGCCGTTGCAGAACTTCACTCCGTACTCGAACGCACTGACACGCGCTTGGTGCGGAGTTCCCGCGATGTGAAGCTCGCCGTATTGGATGCCCTGAGAGAGATTGAGGATTGGTTGCGCGGCGAGACACCTCAAGCATTCGCGCTTTGGAATCTGGGGGCGAACCTGGCAAACCCGAAAGATGAAAACCACATCTCCGATTGGTACTGCCACGGGTTGCGTTTGCTGCTCGCACGCAGTGGTCTGATCATCAACCGCGAGGTTGAGGTCGTCAACCGCACAGGTCGAGGGGTCGGAAAGCGTAACGACCTTCGAGTCGAGGTGCGCGATCCCGACAGCGGTCACGCATACATCGTCGTCGTCGAGGTGAAAGGGATTTGGAACTCGGAAGTCAAGACAAGTCTTCGTGCACAACTCGCCAAGGACTATCTACAGGATGCCGGGCTCACGCACGGCGTGTACTTAGTAGTCACGTTTCCGCCCGGTCAGATCACAGTGCAGTCCCGCGCGGCAGCCGCTCGCAGAAGATCCAAGGGCCTGCGTGACCACCTCGCCGCCGAGGCGGTCTCTCTGGCCCCTGCCCTCGACATCTCGGCAGTCTTCCACGACGCGCGGTTGCCGGTGTGATGCGACTCCGTGGCTTCGGAGAGCCTGTTCGCTAACACGAAGTCGATTTCGGTGCGACTCGAACGTTGCGCTCGAGCCGCGCACCGGTTGGAGTACGTCGCTCCGAACCGGACGCAGCCCACGACTCGACGGTAGTTACCGGGTGGTCACGTCCGGCGCTTGGGCCGGGATCAGATCGTTCACGGGGACGTCGAGAACCTGAGACAGTGCGATCATGACCCTCAGCGAAGGGTTCATTGGTGAACGTGATTGCGAGCGCCCGCGCTCATAGGCCTGGTAGGTGTAGCGAGTGAGGCCGACGCGGTACGCAACGGCTTCCTGACTAAGATCTTTCGCCAAGCGAGCTCGCTGCAGGTTACGACCCAGCGCGACCGCGAAGCTCTCCCACTCTGCGGTCCATGTTGCTGGCTCTTTTCCCACGAGTCCAGCCTTGCGAGAAGCCATGCCGTCATGGCCTTTCTCATATGGCATAATCGTGCTCAGCCATACGAAACATTCACTCCATCGACGGACGCAGCCTCGCGTCTCGACCTGCACGTGTGCCGCTGCGCATCGGCTCCGGGTCGCCTCGATGCGTAGGTCCCGTTCAGGTCGACCCCGATTGTTGAGTAGCAGTGACTGATCCCCGACCGATCTGGTGGAGCGCCACGGAGGTTGATGCTCCCGAGGCTTGGATTGAGGCGTTCGACGCGCTCACCAACGAAGAACGCGCAAGTGGATTGGGGCTTGCGGCCGCGATCTTCATCGCACGTGTGCGTCGCCGCACCGGGCGTGGTCCCACCTTCTCCGAGCTCTTCGCCGAGCTGTTCTCAGACGAGCCGTTACACCCTGAATGGCCCACAGGTCTCACCTATCCCGTCCGCGCCGCCATCCATCACGCGTTCCGCCTCCACGTCGCCATTCAGTGGAAACGAGGCGGATGGATCAGTTGGGATCCAGGCGTTGAACGCAGCCTGCGAGTCGGACCAACTTTTCGGGCGCGTTCGCGAGAGCGGCAGGCGGCCCGATCACGATGATCCCCCGCAACGAAGCAAGAAAGGCAGCTTGAATCATGTGGACCCCTCCCCCTTTAGGAGCGCGCGAGGTGGCACGTGAGGTCTCGCTGCCCGACCAGCGCGTAGCCGTCGTCGGCGACGTCCACGGCAACTTCCGATGGCTGGACATCGTCGCCAGGGCGGTCCAGACGCTTGCCCCGGGGGTCTCCACTATGTTGCAGCTCGGCGACTGGGCAATGGATCCCGACACAACCGATGAGGCCCTCGACGGGACCGGTATCGAGCGCATCTATGTCACGCTCGGCAACCATGAACCATGGAACCAACTCACACCGCTGCTCAACGCGCACGCCGGCTGCGCCATCCGGGTCTCCGAGATCACTTGGATTCTGCCGAGGCCTGCTCGCCTCACCATCGGCGGCCGTAGCGTCCTCTCGCTTGGAGGCGCGGTGTCCGTCGACAGGGCATGGCGCCAGGAGGGCTTCAGCTACTGGAAGGACGAAGAGATCACCAGTGAGCACGTGAGGGCGGCCGTCGCCGGCGGTGCCGCGGACCTCATGCTCACCCACGAGCCGCCGGCGGGAACGCCGGTGCGCGCGGTACAGCAGATTCTGCGCGCGAACCCGATGGGCTTCCCTGATGACGCACTTCGGGACTCGGCCACATCCCGCGCCCGAGTCGCCAAGGTGTGGAACATCGTGTACCCGGAGCTTCTCATTCACGGCCACATGCACGCACCCGGG
This sequence comes from Microbacterium sp. EB106-03-03-XG65, assembly GCF_058791955.1. Taxonomy (NCBI): domain Bacteria; kingdom Bacillati; phylum Actinomycetota; class Actinomycetes; order Micrococcales; family Microbacteriaceae; genus Microbacterium; species Microbacterium sp. EB106-03-03-XG65. The sequence continues at coordinate 2,068,034 of NZ_JBYTEB010000001.1, read as the reverse complement.
GGCGGCCAGACCGACGATGGGCTACGTGTGGCAAGCCTCGGTCAGGACGGACAGCAGGGCAACCTCGGGTTCCTCGACATGCAGACACTGCGAATCGAGACGCCCACCCTCCGCCAGATCCGAGAGGCGGCCGGTCGATGACACGCGACACCGACATCAACCGGTGGTCTGCCATCGTCGGCCCTTGCTACACCAAGGCTTCGTTTGCTCGGGCCCTCGGATGGACGGAAGTCGAGGTCGTCGAGGCGGCGACGTCGCGCACCGTGCTCGAACTACTGACAGATGACGAAGTAGTGCTCTACCCGGACTTTCAGATATGGAAGGGGCGGCCTGTCGCGGGGCTCGGCGATGTTCTCTCAGTGTTGTGTACGGGTACCCGTTCTCCGTGGACCTGGGCGCAGTGGCTGAATACCCAAGCTGATGATGAGTCAGGCGCAACAGTGTCCAGCGCCATAGCACAGCTCCGCGCGGGAAAGAGCGGTGAAGTGCTTCGCGACGCTCGGCACGCCGCGTGGTTCTGGAGCTCTTGACCCGGCGCAGATCTGGGCTCGGTTCACGCTAAGGGTCAGCTCGCAAAATCGCTGGAGGGGGTCCGCCGCGTTTCAACCTCGCCTGGCTAGGTCCGTCGAGAGCGTATCCGGCTAATCGTAGCTCCGGTGTACGTGCCAGCCGTCTTCACCCTTGAACACGTCGAACACCAGCGACAGACCATCGTCGTCCGTGCCCTGGAAACGCCATCCGTAGAGTCCGTGGTTCTGATCCGGAGACGCCGTCAAGATCGAGTGACGCAGGCGCGTGGGCGTGTCGGACACTCTCCAACGCTGCCCGGCGAACACCATGCGCGAGGGAATGTCGTCGACCATCCATAGGGTCGCGGGAGGTGATCGGTCGCCGGTCGCATGATCCTAGAATAGAACATAGATTCGAATGTTGCTACCCTGGATTCAGGTCGGAGAAGGGAGCCGGCATGGGCACGAGCAAGCGCTTGGCAGACCACTACGACATGCGCTCACAGCATCAGGCGATCCTCACGGCTGCCCGATCCGGACCGCTCCAGTCACTCACCGACCGCGAACTCGCCCTCCGAGAACACCCCCTCACCATCTACCCGCACCCCTACCGAATGATCCGGGCATGGGCGCGGTTCGGGCCGGAGACCATCCGCGTCGACCCAAGCTCGCGCGCTCCACACCGACCGCCGCAGGAATCGAGTTCCGCGCGGGAGACCAGACGTTCCGCTGCTGGGTGTGGGGCAACGCGGTGTCGTTCGACGATGCTGCGTCTCCCCCGACATAGCACGCACGAGCCCTAACGCAGACAGTTTCGTGGCGTCCATCGTGGAGCAAGCCATCAGAACCCACCGAACGCCGAGCAGTGCTGCTCATCGGGATCACTCTCGGCGTTAGCGCGATGGGAGAACGGGCCGCGGTAGCGACTCTATGCCGCCCGGCTGGTGCGGCACGCACTCACCGTGTATGTCGCACCCGCCGGATCCCTCACTATTGCTGGATGAAAGCCAGGATGTCGGGGTTGAAGACATCGGCGTGCGTGGTGAGCATGGGGTGGGGTAGCCCTCGTAGATCTTGAGCTCGGAGTTCGGAAGGAGCCTTGGCAGGGGCCTTCGATCCCAGTAGGAGTAGGGCACACTCCAGCCAAGGTCTCCTGGGCAGGCCCTGCCCAACTTGGCAGAATCGCATCACATTGACGATCCGGTGAGTCATGAGATCAATGCGGCAGTATGAGTCCATGTTCAATGGCAACTCGTTTCGGCGGCCGGATCCGGACCCTTCGTCGACCTTTCAAGCGGATCCTTCCTGGTTCGCTGGGGGGCCTCCGCCCACTCACGCCGGACCCCAGTCTCGCGCCGAGTTTGATGCGCTGAGCGAAGCGTTCATACAGTGCTATCCCGCCGCCCGCCGGTCTGCCCAGGCAACGCTCGAGGATTCCCTGCCGCGAGGATTCAATGGCGAAGTCCTCGCAGGTGAAGCGGCGTTCGACTACATGGTGTCTCTGCGACAACGAATCGCTGACGCAGCCACCGAAACCGCGAGCTGCTACGACTCCGCTACCTGGTTGCACCTAATCCGCCGCCTCAGCCCGCACGCGCTTGGATTCGTTGAGACAGGGACGACGGACCACGAAGGTGACGCGCTCCAACGCATCGCCGAGAACCTTGTCGGAACAGCTCGGGGGTTGTCGCCGCGCCTCAACTACGACGTGGTGCCAACCGACGTAGCGATGCGACTTGCTCGGCTGATGGCGCTCGTCCGAATGGTGGATGAGCTCGAGGGCGCTATCCGCTGTTCCACCAAGGGAGTGAAGTATAAAGTGGTCCGGCACCACCGACCACGCGCACACGACAGCAATTCCCTGCTCGACGCGCTCTATGAGTTCGACATCCGCAATACGTGGGGATCCGCCGATGACGCGGCCCGCCTTGGGATTATCAATGTCGATGATTTCGAGAACGACCCACCCATGCTCGTCGCATACCGTTTTCACCACGGAATTGCGATGGATCAGGTGTGGGACGGCCCCTTCACAGCGGGGCGAGTTTGCGAAGAAGCCGTCCAGTTCACCATCCGGGCTTTCACGACGGCCGAAGAGACTTATACGACGCTCGGTCGAGGTGACGTTTTGGAGAGCTTCGAGAACCCCGATGCCATCGCGGCGCTGGCCGTCTTCGGCAACACGCTGCTCCGCTACGTGCTCGACTCCGCGGAGAGCGCTGGAAAGTCGCTTCCGCATCTCGGCGTGCTGGAGATTGACCCAGCGAGCCTACTGCATGAGGTCGAGAGGACATTGGACCAGCCGAAGATGGCGGAGTGGCTTGCTTCGAGTGGGCGCGAGTCGCTGGCTCCACGAGTGGTCCTCGACCTCGTCCGCAGTCTCTACGAACATGACCGGCGCAGCTTTCCCGGCCCCATCCTGCAAGATCACGATGGAAGATCGACAGTCGATCTCTGGGCGTACTCCTGGCACGTCACCCATGACCTAAAGCTCTCACCGCGCACCGGTGGCGCCATAGCCAACCTTTCGGCGGAAGAGTTCGAACTCGCGGCGCAGCAGGTCATTGACGCGAGCGTGCTCGCGCCTTCGCCGGGCCTGCGGAAGCTACGAGGACGCACACTTCGATTGAATGGCAGGCAGATCACCGACATCGACGCCATCCTGATGGTGGACAGCACAGTCTTCTTGGTGTCCTGCAAGAATTTCCTTCGCAAGGTCGACTATCTGGCTGGCGAATACGCCGCGGCAAGGAGTGGGACGTTCCGGCTGAATGCCGCACTCGACGAATGGCAAGACCGGATACGTACTCTCCGCCAAGCACCAATCGGGGACAACTATGACCTGACAGGCTACAAGCTCGAAGGCTTGATCTTGCTCCCCGAGCTGATGTTCACCCCGCGAGAAGACTCGCGCAAACTGTTGCGTTTCGGAGCGCATGGCCTTTTTTTCACCCGCGTCGAGAGCTTCAGCCAGTTCTCCGCCACTCTGAAAATGGCGGGCTGGCCGCCGGAGAGGCAACCGCGGTCCGAACTGCTCCACTGAATCATCCCGCGCTCCGAGGTCGTGGCATCGCGCCGGAGGGGGCCACTCTGCTCGGCGGCTCTCGATCCGGTCACAAGCGTCCGGGCCATGCCCCTACGCCAGCTCACTCGCAATACTGACGGTCATGCCATCATCAGAGAATGGAAGCGCTGACCGACGCCGGCCCACTGTGGGAGCTACTCCACCGGGAGTCGCCTACTCACCTATATCACTACACCGGACCAGCCGGAGCAATCGGAATTCTGCAATCCCGGAAGCTGTGGGCAGGGCGTCCCGCCGACATGAACGATGCTACCGAGCAACTGCTTGCGCAGGAGTATGCAGACATGGAGCTGCGACGACTCGACTTCCCTGCGGGATCCTTCGGGGAGGGAATGGTCGAGTATGCCCTCGACATGCTTCGGCTGCGCAGACCCGTCTCGTTGAGTGCGTCCAGGGTTTATACGGTCTCACTCACTTCGGAGGGAGACTCCCTCGAACAGTGGCGCGCGTATTGCCCACGAAGTGGTGGCGTCGCACTCGGTTTCCAGTCCGAGCATCTGAGACTTGTTGCTGCGGACCAGGGCTACCTGTTAGCTCCCTGCGTCTATGACGCCGAGACTCACCTGGCGCTCGTCCGGCAGATCGTCAAGCACCATTTGATCCTGTGGAATAAGCGACGTGATCTCGCCTCCCCCCGGGAGGGGATCAGCGGCCATCTCGTTAATGACTTCATCGAAGATCTCGAGCGATTCGCGCCGCTCATCAAGCACGGGTCGTTCAGCGCCGAGCATGAATGGAGGCTGATCTCACCTCATTCGTCGGAGTCTCATAACCTCCAGTACCGACACATCGCCGGGGCCACGGGAATCAAAGTCTTCCTCGAGTTCGACCTTCTCACCGACTCACATCCGGAGATGCTTAGCGGCGCGCCCGCGGAGTCCGGCGCATACCGGATCGAGCAGCAAGCTTTCATCCCGGTCATCGGACCATCAGTCGACTCTGCTGGGATGCATGAAGCGATTCGAACGCTCGTACCCGCAGAGTTCGGGTGGATCGCGATGGTCGGGCAAACGGAGTCGCCGTATCGGTAGCCGGAACGCGCGAGCGCCCCGCCGGCATCTCCGGGCCGAAACGTGCGCTGGCAGGTCAATACTTCTCTCGTCGCGCCCAGCGATGAGGTCCTTTCAACACCGGTATACGACGCAACTGACCTCATTACGCTGTCTCATGCCGCGCTGAGAATACGATGTGGCCATGTCCGACAACCTCATCGCCACCTCAGCCGACGATGACCACGCGCAGGACTCCCCTCCTCGGACGGGGCAGATTTTACGTCTGGGAAGTCTTGCTCCGAAGTTTGATGCATCTCGACACCAGTTGTACTTCGACCTCCTCGAACGCGCTATCGCTCACGGTGGCAGTCGGAACATCGCGCTGACTGGCGCATACGGTACCGGTAAGAGCAGTGTTCTTCAGTACCTCAAAGAACATCCCAAATATCGTGAGCAGACCGTCACCCTCGCTCTCTCGACTATCGCGCCACGAAGCACGGACGACGGCGATGAGGAGGTTTCGTCACCAACCTCACAGGTGAACCTCATCCAGAAGGAGATCGTCAAGCAACTCCTGTACCGAACAGCTGTGCACGAAGTTCCGCGAACGCGGTTTCACCGTGCGAGCGTGCCGCCCCGGTTCCGTGGGCTGCGAAGCGCCCTAGCCATCGGGCTGAGTATTGCGCTGATCCTCTTCGCTCTTGGCCCACTGCACCCCCTCATCACAAGTTGGTTCGATGGGTGGTGGCGCCACGCTCTCGCATACACGGTCGCGACGGTGCTTATTGTGGGCGCAACATGGCTTGCCGCCCTCGTCGTGCGCTCGCGACCGCTCATGAGCGCTTCGGTGAACGCGGCAATCACGACCGTGACGCTGGCTAAGAAATCCGACACGTACTTCGACGCATACCTTGACGAGATCGTCTACTTCTTCGAGGCGACTGGGACCAAGCTCGTGCTCATCGAGGACATCGACCGGTTCGAAGACGCCGAGATCTTCGACACCCTACGTGCGCTGAACAACTTGTTGAACGAGTCTCATCAGCTCAAGCGGCGCATCGTCTTCGTCTACGCGATCCGCGACAGCGTGTTCGAGAAGATCGGCGGCGAAGCACCGGAGACGGACGTTAGCGCGCAGCTCTCCGACCGCGTCAAGGAGGCACTGAAGCGAGCCAGCCGCACCAAGTTCTTTGACGTGGTCATCCCTGTCGTGCCGTTCATCAGCCCGGACAACGCGCGAGACGTTATGTCCAAGGCCATGAAGAGCCCGGACTTCAAGATCAAGCCGGCGTTGATCCGACTGGCCGCCAGGCACGTCGCCGACATGCGAATGATCCACAATGTTCGCAACGAGTTCGAGGTGTACCGTCAGGAGCTCGTCGTCTCAAAGCGTGCCCTCCCGGACATCAACGACAACCTGGTCTTCGCCATCGTGCTGTTTAAGAACACACATCTCGCGGACTTCGAGAGCATCCGACACCGCGATAGCTCCCTGGACCACCTATACGTCGCCTGGCGCGCGCTCATCGCGCAAGCGCTCCCCCTGGCGACCAAACGACTCGCTGAGTATCGAACGGCTAGCCGTCCAATGCCGACCGCCGATGAGCGAGCTCGCGTGCTCGGAGAACGTCTTCATGTGATTCGGGAAGTCCTCGACGAATCAGCTCCGGGCACCATCACGGTGGCCTTGGACCCTGAGATCGAGGACGTCATCACAACCCCGTCTGGGTGGGCATCGGTCGCTGAGGACGACGAACTCGTGCTGAACCTGAACCGCAGCAACGGGACATCGACAGCCTTCACATTCTCCACCGAGAGCTTGACGCGTCTCCTGGAAACACCCGTCAATCCGGCTGACTGGGCGACGCAAGATAATAAGCTCGCTGAGACCCAGGAGCGAAGCCTCGTCGAAACGGTCGCGCTGTTGCGGCACCACACTTGGGCGCAACTGTATACACGCCGAGACTTGACGATCCCCGCCGATAAGTTGAATCTCACCGCCGAAGAGGAAACCCGCTTGCGGGTGAATCTAGGCGAAAGAACGGAAGCCAGCTTCGCAGACCTCGTCTCCGCTATCTTGCTGTCCGAGATGTCACGCGAACTCGTACGCGACGGGTACATTACGTCCCACTTTGCCCTGTACGCGTCGAACTACTACGGGAAGCATCTCAGCAAGGCCGCGCGCGAGTACATCTACCGATGCATCGGACCCGGCGTGCCCGACACCAACTATCCGCTCAGCAAGCGCGACGTTCAGCAGATCCTTCGTGAACAGAAGGCTGACAAGAATGACCGAGCCGATCTCTTCAACGATGCGAGCGTCCTGAACATCGACTTTGTCGACTATCTGCTGCGGGAACGCCCCGCGGCAGCTGCTCGAGTAGGTCAGCAACTCGGACAGATGGGAGACGCGAGGTTTGAGTTCCTCGATGCCTACATGGCTCGGGGCGGTTCTCCGGGCGCACTCCTCGCGACAATGGTTCCCCATTGGCGGGATGTAACGCACTACGCGGCGACTTCGACTGCAATCGCCGAAGGCTCCCGCCTAGTCGTTCTTGATGCTGTGCTTGCAGAGATTCGGAAAGATAGTCAGGCCTCCAGCCCGCCCGTTGCAGCGTTTATCGCGGAGAACTATCGGCAGCTCACGAGCTTTTCGACTCCCGCGTCGCCGGCACATGCTGCCTTCGTCGTCGGACTGCTCGACGGTTACGGGATCCAGATCCCCGATCTGACTCCGCTCTCCTCCGATGCCCGGGACGCCGTGCTATCGCTCGGTCTGTTCCCCGTGACCATGGTCAACCTCCGCACCTTCGTGCCTAGCGGGAATATCGACCTCGGCACGCTACGTCGAACGAACCGCGATCTCTACGACCACATTCTGCAAAACGTGGCGGACTACGCGGCTTTGGTGCACTCCAAATCGCATTCCGTGGCCACGGTGAAGAACGTCGCGCAGCTAGTTCCGCTGATCCAAGACGTACACGCGGTGGACCGCGAGAAGCTAGCAGCGGTCTTCGCAGCGACGCTTCCGATGCAGGTACCAGATCTCTCGGCGTTCGAGGTTGATGCCTGGCCCGAGATCGTTCGTGCCCAGAGGGTGGCGCCATCAGCGGTCAACGTCGCTGCGTACGCAGAGCAATACGGTGTCGATGAACATCTCGCCAAGTTGCTGAGCCCTCGCAAGATCCTTGAGCCGACGAAGCTTGAGACAGCGACACGTGTAGAGCTGGCGCATTCCATCCTGCAGGCGAAGGACGTCATCCCCTCAACTCTCGCCCGTGTGCGCACCGTGTCGACGCTGGAAACCGGCAAGTTGGAACCGTCCTCACTCACTCCCGAGAGCGGCGATCTCGTCGCGCGGCTTCTTACCGCGCGACTCTTGGAGGATGACGCGAGCGCGTTCGGCACCGCGCTTATGGTCGACTGGCCCACGCTCGAGCGAACCATCAAGTCGTCGAAGCGGTTCTCCAGCTTCGTTGCCCCAGCGGTCTTGCCGGCTCGCTGGATCGCGTCGTTCTTGAGCAGCAAGATTCCTGGACAGAAGGCGAGGATCGCCGTCGTATCCGGTCTTCCGGCGTTCCTGACGACGGCGACCAGAGCCGAGGCGCGCGCCATCGCTTCCGTGCTTGTATCCCAACGTTGGAGACTTCGCATTGCTCGCATAACAGCGCTGCATCAAGCAGGCGCGTGGCACGAGCAGATTGTGGCACTCCTGGCTAACAGTGAAACGCTCGTCGACCTGGACGATGCTCGTCAGATCCTCATTGGCCTTGGAGGAGATTACGCTCGCGTTGCCAGCGGGGGTAGCGGAAGACCGAACTTCCCGCACGACAATTCACACCACGAGGTGCTGAGACGGTTTATCGGCACCACGGTCAGGCACGTTAGGGAGGAGAACTTCAAGCGTCTAGGAACCAGGTACGTTGCACGCCTACAATAGCGCCAGTCCGCCCGCTCATCGCCCGTGCGCCTTCCGGACCGCCCGATTGATAGGAACCACTGTTGGCGAAGGCTCTGCTGGGGCGCTAGCGACGAAATACGCGTAGAGAGCCTGCAGGTGCGCGTCGCGCTCGAACTCGAGATCGGCGATGCGTTCCTGGGCCGCCTCGATATCCTGCTTCTCTCGCTTCGCGGCCTGTTGCTTCGGCGACAGTCCCTTGTTGACTGGGTTCAACTCGGCGAACCGCGCATTGATAGCAAAGCGCGTCTCTTCTCTCAGATCCTGGGCGAATGCCCGGGCAACCGTGGGATGTGACAAGCCCGCCAGTTTCTCGATCTGCCGTTTGGTGCGCTGTAGCTCGTCGTTGCTAGCGATCTCGTCGATGGCGTCGGCGATGCGGCGAAGGACGTCGTCGCTCACGGAGATGCTGCTCGATTTCATTCGGGTGCCTCCATGTCTTCTGGCGGAGCTAGCACTCGCAGCTCCTTCGCGATCTTGGCCCGACCGCGCCGCAAGTTCGCCTCCAAAATCGGATGCAGGTTGGGTGCGTCCAATGCGCGGTCGTGTCGTTCCAGCTGCATTTCCAAGACTGGGACGTGTGCTTGATGAAGAACCGCGTTCGAGCAGTCCGCAGTGAAGCAGACATGGTCAGCAATCTTGGGCCCGCCCGGGCCGCAAGCGGCCGTCTTTTCCCGGTAAGCACAGTCGTTCACAACGCCGAGTGTGTAGTTCTGGGCCACCCGAGCGATGAGCTGGTCTGCCCGCTTCGGGTCTGCGATGACCTGGACGCGAAGGTCTTCGAGAGAGTCTCCGGAGGGTCCTGCGATTGGGGTACCGGAGAACAGAATTCGCTTCAAGTCGTGCCGGACAGCTTTGGTTCTCTCATCGGTGATTGCTGTCGTCGCCGCGTGATGCTGGTCCCGTACGTAGCCGCTCGTCGCTCGAAGTGAAGCCTTACCGAGCTGAATACCCACTCCGATCTCTACCCCAGGGTACGTGGCTGCGTAGACAGCGAGTGTGCGCCTCAGGGACGTGGCGTTGATGGCATGCCGTGGTCGCAGCACGATTGGCTTGAGCCTCAGATCGATACCCCTCCCAATGCGATCCTCAGGTTCGGCGTTGACGAAAGCGATGAAGCTTTTCAGATCGCGAGCGAAGGGATACTCCCCCTCCTCCCCGCCCTCTCCGGTCTTTCCGCTGCGGGAGAACAATCGTCCGGTGAAACTGAGTTGCTCAAGCGCGTCTACCGCCACCTGAACTATCGAAGGCACCCACCATGACCGCGCCTTCCCGAGCACGTCCTGGCCCTTGTACGTCATCGAGTTCACCGACGGAATGACCGCCGAAATGTCGAAAGCATCACGGCGAAGGGCCTGCAGCTCGCTATCGCGCATCCCGGACAGACTGGAGATCAAGACATAGCATGCGGCCCGAAGAACGCCCGGAAGGTGCTCAGCCTCCGAGAGGCCGATTTCGCCTGCCCAGGTTCCCTCGACCGGGATCAGTCCCCCATACTCGGTGCGCCCCGCATCAACGGCGTCGTCGATGAGTCGGATAAGTTCATGCGAGTAGTTCCTGTTGGATGGCTTGAACAGATTCTGGCTGATGTTCAGGCTTCGACAGATCTGAGAGGAGTTGACGGAACCTCGACGTTGCCACTTGGCTCGTCCGACGCCGGTGTTCAGCGGGATCAGATACCCGCTGTCGAGTCGGGCTTGCAAGGCTTCCACGGCGCGACGGCTATAGAGACCACGATGAAGATCAGTGTGCGGCCGCGCGTCTCGAAAGGCGCGATGCATGTCCACGATGAGCGGTGTGAGTTGCGTCACGACCGTGTCGGCAGCAACAAGCAGCGGTTGCCACGTCTCCCACGGCAGCGGCAATGTCTTGTTGCCACCTGGACTGACATCGTTCGCAACATGCGTAGCGCTATGCGTGGGCCAAGGCTCGAACTGCAACGGATGTTGCGCGATGGGCGCGAGTCTCGCCAGTTTCTTCAAGATGGACACGTGGGAAGCTAGTGCCCTAGGTGCATTGGGACTTCCGCCTTCGCGATGCTTGCCTGAGCGGAGGTCGGTCAAGAAGTCGTCTGCATGCTTCTCGTTCCAGTCCTTGAAGGTGGCCAGTCCTTTCGATTGCCCCCAGGCAGTCAGCACGGCAAGTCTGTCGACTACGTCTAAGACAGCGTCCATGGTCCCCACGTCGCGTCGAATCGACACCCCGGCATCAACCGCTACAGGGTGATGTGGCCGTCCCTGCAACAACGCGTACAACTTGACGTCGTACCGATATCCGGCGGGAATTCTCGAGAACCTCACCCACCGGGTCGGATGACCAGCGGGCCGGATCTCCTGGTAGTCCCAGGCTTCATCACCAAACCTCGATCCGTCGGGAATGGCATCGTGAATGAAGTCATGCGGAGAGATTGACGACGGCGGCCCGCTGGATGATTCAGCCGTGGGTTCAGGCATTAGTTGGCCCTCTCAACTCCTGTCGAAGCCCTAGATCCACAAGGACATCGTCGGTATGCAACCGCGCATCATCGACCACATCGTGTGGGAACAGCTGCAGGATGATGGTTGTGGCTCGGTAGATATAGCCCCACACTTGCTGCCACGTCGTCGGGTCAGCGGCCGCATCGGGAGCGGAGACCGAGTTCACGAGGATCACTGCTGGAAGGTGTTCGACGGTGATGACGGCATTCGGACAGGTGAAACAGGTACCCATGCGAGCCATCGGACACACCACTCCTTGCGGCGCATGAGGGGAGTCCTCCGGGTCGCGACAGCTGGCCAGGGCGCCCCCGACAGTATCCGGCAACGCGGCTTGGTCGACACTCGCGACCTCGCCGGTCGTCGGACTAAGCTCCACGACACCGACACCCGTATCAATCGTCGGTCCGAGAGCTCGCTCATGTAGCTCAGACACTGACCTCACAAACCTTTGCCCGACATCGAGCAAGAGCGCGGGACTGTTGGTGTAGTGGTCGAACAGAACGCTTTCCGTGTGTCTTCGCTGAGAACGAAGATGACGTTCGGGCTCGGCGATGATCTCGGCTGCGATGGCGGACTTGCGGAAGCGGCGGGTGTCGTGGGGGGCCGATACTACGCCTTCCACGTGGGAATCGAACCAGGAGCTCAGTTTTAGCTCTGGCCGGCCCCACTGTGCCAACTGAACAGAACCAGACCCATTCTTCATGATCCATAGGCCTCGGAGTCCGGTAGCCCGTCGTAACGGCGCTCCGAGTGCAATTACGGCGTCGAGGTAGCGCAGGGTCGTGGGTTCCCGCTTCCGGGTCCACGTCACTTCTTCGACCAGGTGTGCTCGATGCTTGCGGAGGACGACCGTATAACTATCGGCCAGGTGCGCCCGTGCCATCTGCTCAGTGTTCATACCCGAGCTTCGGGGATCAGCCGAAGTCGCGACGACATCATCGAGCTTGAGCGCCCGGATCACTTCGGGCGGCTCGCCGGAGGCTATGCACAGTGCAACCTCGAATGCGATTAGGACGTCGGCGGAGGCGACTGTAGCCCAACCGTCGTCACTCCACGTGAGTTTGCGAACTCCAGCTTTGATCCGAGAGAGTTCGTCATCCGAGAAATCGGGCATCGGATCGTTCCGAATGTGCCTCAGCCGAGTCGGTTGCAAAACTCGCGTGTAAACCTCGGGATGGAGGGTTCCAGGCTGGTGGTCCTCGATGAACCGGAGAAGGGCGAACATGGCCAACGCGACTCGATAGGGATTGTCCGTGGGGCGCGCAGCTTGCCACTCGACCAACGTGCTCTCCCATGAGTCGATATGCCGCCGCCGCAGGTGCTCGAGCGAGTGTTTCGATGCGTCGAAGCCAACCTGTGTACCACAATGCTTTGCCAGCCGAAGAATTGCGACACGGAGCGTTCCCACGGCCGTTGGATTGTTCTTGACAACGTCGACCCACGCACGGGCCAATGCTGTCACCAGCTCGGGCGCATCGGTGGTCGCCGGCCTCAAGTATGCGCGACCAATCCCGTAGGGCGTTGAGTACTCCGCCACGAACTCGAGCATTCTCACAGACCTCTCACGAGACGAAGGATGCTCTCTCGTAGGGCACTCGGAATTTGGTCCGTGTACCTTTCGGCGTGAAACAAGTAACGACGCGTAGTCGTCAGGTCGGCGTGTCCGAGTAGCTCTTGCACGACGAGGAGTGGACTCGCGAGCAACGCGTACGGGTCATCGCGAGTGTTCCGTCCTTCACGCATCAGCGTAGCGAGCGTCCGGACGGCGAAAGTGTGGCGGAGCACGTGCGGGGTTACAGCAAGGTGCGCGGGTGGTGCGCTCTCGTGCGGCCCGAGGCTTGCGATGCGATTGTTGGCGTCCGCGAAGAGACGGTTGAATCGGTCGATGGCGGGGGCACGCCCGCCTTCCACGAGGAGCAATGCAAGTGGGTCGATAACGCCGTCATCGCGGATCCAGACGGCAGTGCGGCGCGTCTCATTTGGAAGTTGTTCGGGACGGATCAAGCGGCCTTCGATGCGAAGCTTGGTACCGTTCGCCGTGGGAACAGGCTCGGCGATTGTAAGCATGCCGTTACGACGGCGGCGGCGAAGTGTGAGTTGGGCGCGTTCCACCATGTACTCGCGCTCACCGCGTCGATAGTGGTCGACGACGTCCGCGAGGTGGTCAATGATGTGAACGTCACGCGGTCTGCCTCCCTTACCAATTCGTTCGAAGATGTGGCTTCCGCGAGCGAGGTTCGTCGGAATATCTAAGTCGAGGAGGTAAGTGGCTTCTTCACGGCGAAGACCGGTGCTGACGAGTATGAGGCCGAAGGTGTAATCGCGTTCGGGGTACTCGGGTCGATCATCTGGAATCGAATCCCCCCGAAGCCCATGATTGAGGAAGAAAGCGAGCTGGTCCTCAGTAAGAAAACGAATTCTTCGCGTGGTGTTCTCGGGTGACTTCAACGTGTTGCGCTGTATCGCGCCCCAGCGCGGCACCGGGTCGACCCCGATCCAACCTTTCTCTTTGGCGTATGCGAAGAAGAGAGCGATATTCCCGAGCTCCGCGTTCCATGAACTCCCTGCCAGCGAAACGAGTCGACGCTTCCGGTAGTCGTTGAGATGCTCGATGGTGGCGTCGGTCAGGTCTGCGTCGGACGTCGTCTCTCGCACGAAGTGGAGGAACCGCGCGAGAGCGGCGGCATGATTGCCACGCAAGGTGCGCATGGGGTAGGCACGCTGACGAGCCGCATCGAGCAGATAGGAATTGGCGTGACGGACGGTTTCGAAGCGGCCTGCGCCGTCTGAGATGAAGGGCGTTCCGTCCGGGATCCGCTGTACATCGAGAATGTCTCGGAGCGCGGACGCTGGTATGACCTCACCCTCGACACTGATGTCAGAGACGCGCGCGCGGTCCACCACCCTGACGAACAGAGAGGTGGACCGCGCGTGCGATGACTTTTCCACTGGTGACAGCGACCGTTCTCCGAGACGAGGAACTTGGTGTCTCGGATGATACACATGATGCCCAACGTTCTGAATCCCCACATCAAAAGTGGTGATACACATGTTTGACACCATTTGTGGAGCTGGGGGGAATCGAACCCCCGTCCAACGCTGAGTCTCCACGCCTTCTCCGGGCGCAGTCTGTGCAGACGTTCTGCTCGGCTCCGACCTTTGTCACAGACACCTAAGTCGACAAGCCCAGCCTGGGAAGAGTCCCACGTGACGTCCAGACGCCATCACGCAGCAAGATTCCTAAATGACGCCAGGATCCGTACCGGAATCACATACGGCCTGACGGACTATCGGGCTCGCTTATGCAGCGAGGGCGAAGTCGTTGCGCTTGGTTTCGGCAACTATTGTTTTGCAGAGAGCGTTTACGAGATAACTCTGCATCCTCGGCCCGCTTCTCGTGGATTCACAGGCGCTGTCGAAACCGATCAGCCCCGTGGTCCTTCTTTCGAAGGAGCCGCTGTCACACTGTGGAGTTTTACAACCCGGGAACCAGAAGTGCCCGAGCATCACAGACTACAACGTTCTTGAGGCCTCCGCCATTCCATGGGGCGAGAGAGCGCTGGCGTAGAGTCGGCCCATGAGCGAAGTCACCGTCACAGTCCGCGGCGAGCACGAGGCGCGAATCGCGCCGGAACGCGCCACCATTCGTGTCAGCGTCCGCGCCGAGGGCGCAGATCGCGCTGTCGTGGTCGACCGCGTCATGCAGCTCGCCCAGCCTGTGCGCGAGAGCATCACCGCGCGGCGGGAGACCGGCATCGTCGTCGACTGGACGAGCAAACAACTCGCCGCGCGCGCCGAACGCCCGTGGAACAACGAGGGCAAGCGTCTCGACCCGGTCTACTACGCCAGCATCGATCTGACGGCGACCTTCGTCGAGGCATCCGAACTCTCGCTCTGGGTGACGGACATTTCGCCCTGGGAAGGCGTCGAGGTCGGATGGGTCGATTGGCATCTCACGGGCGAGACCACTCAGCGCATCGAGCGCGAGGTCGCGGCCGAGGCGGTCGGAGTCGCTGTCGCGCGCGCACAGGCATACGCCACGGCGCTCGGACTCGCCACGGTCACACCTGTCGAGATCGCGGATGCCGGTCTGATCGCTCCCGCGGCCACCCAGCCGTTCGCCGGCATGGCCAAGGCGCGCGGGGCGATGCTCCAGCAGTCTGACGCGGGAGGCCCGTCGATGGAGTACGAGCCCGACGAGATCGTCATCTCGACCACCGTCGAGGCGCGCTTCCTCGCTCGCTGATCGAAGCGGTCAGGCGTCGACGGAGAACGGCGCGAGATCGGCGGCGAGCCGCTCCGACACACGCGCGTGCACGACGGTGCCCTGCTCACTGTGGTCGACCGCCAGCAGCATTCCGGTCTCGTGAATCGCCGCGACCAGATCACCTCGGTCATAAGGGATCACCGCGTGCACCTCGACCGCGGGCTTCGGAAGCGCCTCTTCGATGGCCGCTCGAAGCTCTTCGACACCCTCGCCCGACCGCGACGAGACGAAATGCGCCTTGGGCTCGAGGCCTCGCAGTACGAGACGCTCGTCGTCGTCGATCAGATCAGCCTTGTTGAACACCACGAGCTCGGGCATGTCACGAACACCGACGTCGCCCATCACGTCGCGCACGGTCTGCAGCTGGCCTGCGGGGTCGGGGTGTGACCCGTCGACGACGTGCAGCACGACGTCAGCATCGCCGACCTCTTCCAGCGTCGAACGGAAGGCCTCGACGAGCTGGTGCGGAAGGTTGCGGACGAAGCCGACCGTGTCGGTCAGCGTGTACACACGCCCGTCGGACGTCTCGGAGCGGCGGACGGTCGCGTCCAGCGTCGCGAACAGTGCATTCTCCACCAGCACCCCTGCACTCGTGAGAGCGTTGAGGAGGCTCGACTTGCCGGCGTTGGTGTATCCGGCGATGGCCACGGAGGGAATCGTGTTGCGTTTGCGTTCGGCGCGCTTGGCTTCTCGCGCCGGGCCGAAGTCGCGGATCTGCCGACGAAGGAGAGCCATCTTGGTGCGGATGCGACGACGGTCGAGCTCGATCTTCGTCTCACCGGGACCACGGGAGCCCATTCCGGCCCCGCCCGCGCCGACCTGCCCACCCGCCTGACGGCTCATGGAGTCACCCCAGCCACGCAGACGCGGCAGAAGGTACTCGAGCTGTGCGAGCTCGACCTGTGCCTTGCCCTCGCGGCTCTTGGCATGCTGGCTGAAGATGTCGAGGATCACTGTGGTGCGGTCGATCACCTTCACCTTGACGACGTCCTCCAGCGCACGGCGCTGGCTGGGGGCGAGTTCGGTGTCCGCGATGACCGTGTCCGCGCCGGTGGCGGCGACGATGTCCTTGAGCTCTTGCGCCTTGCCGCGCCCGATGTACGTCGCAGCGTCCGGATGTGGTCGCCGCTGCAGAACTCCGTCGAGCACGACCGCCCCTGCCGTCTCGGCCAGCGCAGCGAGCTCGCGCAAGGAGTTCTCCGCATCTTCCTGTGCGCCCTGCGGGTACACACCCACCAGCACGACGTTCTCGAGACGCAACTGGCGGTACTCGACCTCGGTGACGTCCTCGAGCTCGGTCGACAGACCACCGACACGACGCAGAGCGTGTCGGTCTTCGAGGTCCCACTGATCACCGTCGAACGACGCATGCGACGCCGTGGACGAGTCCTGAAGCGCTTGAGCTGCCCCGAACACACGAGGCTCTGTGCGCTTCGCGGCATTGGCGAGCACGCGCTCGACTGCTGCGTCGTCTGTGGTGGGTGTGGTGCTGTCCGTCATCCGGTCCTTGTCTCTGGGTTTTGTTGCGAGCCTTAACCTTAGCCCGCGCTGTCCGCTACGCTCACGGTATGGGGTCCGACCATTACTTCACCGCGGCCCCGGCAAGCCCCGAGAACCTGCGCGCGCTCCGTGTGACGCTTGCAGGCCGTGAGCTGGACGTCACAACTGCTGGCGGCGTCTTCAGCCCGGATCGGCTGGATGCCGGTACTGCCGTCCTACTCGCCAACATGCCACCTGTCCCGCCGGGTGGCAATCTTCTCGACCTCGGCAGCGGGTGGGGTCCCATCACGCTGTCGATGGCACTCGCGGCCCCGCACGCCACGGTGTGGGCGGTCGACGTCAACGAGCGAGCCCTCGATCTGGTCCGCCGAAACGCGAAGGCTTTGGGCCTCACCAATGTCAACGCATCACTGCCCGGCGATGTTCCCGATGCCGTGAGCTTCCGCACCATCCGCTCGAATCCGCCGATCCGTGTCGGCAAGAGCGAGCTGCATGGGCTCCTGGAGAAATGGATCCCCCGGCTGGATCAACGCAGTGACGCGTGGCTCGTCGTCCAGCGGAACCTGGGAGCCGACTCACTGCAGCGGTGGATCGCGGCGACGTTCCAGCCGGGATTCAGCGTGCACCGCACCGCGACGGCCAAAGGCTACCGAGTGTTGAAGGTCCGAAAGCACGGATCCCCGCCCACCGAGCCGATCGCGCTGACCGAACTCGGGTGACCACTGGTGCGGTGACCCGCTGGTCCGAGCCGGACCGCGTCGTCAGATGAGGTCGACTTCGCCGCTGAAGACCAATTGTGCGGGACCTGACAGGGCGACGTGCTCGCCGTCTTCTGCAGGGAACATGCGAACTCCGAGCGTGCCGCCCGGCACCTCGACCCGCCAGTGATTCGGCGCCTTCTCCCCCGCCCAGTACCGCACCGCGAGTGCCGTCGCTGCGACGCCGGTGCCGCAGCTGAGCGTCTCGCCCACGCCGCGTTCCGACACCCGCATCCGCACGTGACCGATGCCATCCCGGACGAGAGGCTCTCCGGGCACGACGAACTCGACGTTCGCTCCGGCAGGCAGGCGGGGCTCGAGCTCGGGCGCCCGGTGCAACTCGAGTGATGCCAGTTCGGCATCGGACGCGAGAGCCACGACCACATGGGGGTTGCCGACGTCGACTCCGAGGCCAGGCCGCGTGACCGCGAGGCCCTCCGTCGTCACGAGGGGGTCATCGCCCGAGAGCCTCCACGCCCCGAGGTCGACCTGATACCCGGTCTCGCTGCGCGTGACGTCGCGGATCCCTGCCCGTGTGCCGATGGGCAGCGTCGACCCCGGCTCGATGGTCGCAAGCCCGGAGCGTACGAGGTAGTGCACGAAGACGCGGATGCCATTCCCGCACATCTCGGCGATCGAACCGTCGGCGTTTCGGTAGTCCATGAACCACTCCGCGTCGGGCTCTTCATCGAGCGCCGCCCTGCCTTCGGCAATGGCTGTGGAGCGGACCACTCGCAGGATGCCGTCGGCACCGATGCCGAAGTGACGGTCGCACAGCACGGCGACCTGCTCGGCCGTCAGCTCCAGGGCTCCGTCAGGGTCGGCGATGATGACGAAGTCGTTGCCTGTGCCGTGACCCTTGGTGAATGCGACCATGCGAACAGTCTAGGGATTCTCGTCAGTGGTCGATGACGAGGCGCTTGCCGGTCGTCGACACCGTGAACTCTTCGTATCCGAGCCCTTCATAGAATCCGAGAACGCCGTCGTTGCCCTGCCGCACCATCAACTGCACCTTGGGGCATCCCATCGCGAGGAGCAGATCTTCGGCGGTCGTCACGAGTGCGCGGGCGATGCCCTGATGGCGATGAGAGCGAGCGGTCGCCAGATAGTAGAGCCAGCCCCGGTGCCCGTCGTACCCTGCCATCACGCTGCCCACGATCGCGGAATCGGCCTCGCCTCCCCGGGCTGTCGCGACCAGGAAGAGTTCTGGCTGGAACGCGAGTTTGCGCTCGATGTCGAGACGAGGGTCATTCCATGGTCGCGTGAGCCGTGCCTCTTCCCAGAGACCGATCACTGCGTCGGTGTCGCTCCGCTCGAACGGACGGATCACCCAGGTCACTTCGCGGAGCCCGGGCCGCGGAGCGCGTCGGCCTTGACGACCCGATAGCGACCGCACATGAAGTCGCGATTGCGGGCGACCTCGATGAGCTCGAGGTCGAGGACCCTCGGAAGAAGCGGCGCGCCTGCTCCGAGCATGACGGGGGCGAACTGGACCCACACCTCGTCGAGGAGACCGGCGTCGGCGAACTGGCCTGCGAGATCGCCGCCGCCGACGACCCAGAGGTCTTTGCCGCCCGCGGCCTCGACCATCTCATCGTGCAGTGCCTCCACAGAGCCTTGTACCCGACGCACGTCCGCCCCTGGCGGCAATTCGACCTCGCGATGGGTGAAGACCCAGGTCGGCTGCGCGTAGCCCCAACGACCTTCCTCGTGTCGCATCACCCAGTCGAAAGTCGATGCGCCCATCGCGAGCGCCCCGACGTTCTTCTCGAACGCCGGGTAGGCCATCGGGCCGCCTTCATCGATCTCCTGCTTGAGCAACCAGTCCAGCGAATGCTCGGCGGTCGCGATGAAACCGTCGAGACTGGATGCGGTGTAGTAGTGAGTCGCCATGCACTCAGGCTCCCACCGACCACCGACATCGCGCGAGCTCTGCCCCTCGTCAGGAGTCGAGAAGGTCGTGCGCTCGCGCGGGGGCGTCGTGCCACGTGAGCTCTGGATAGCGCTTGAACCACGAGACCTGTCGCCGCGCGTAACGCCGCGTGAGCGCCTGTGTCTCGGCGATCGCCCCTTCGGAGGTGAGCCGCCCCTCGAGCTGTCCGAGGGCCTGCGCGTAACCGATCGCACGCCGTGCCGTCACACCACGCTCGAGTCCGCGTGCGCGCAGAGCGTCGACCTCGGCAACGAGACCCATCTGCCACATGCGCTCGACTCTGGTGTCGAGACGGTCGACGAGCACGGCCCGGTCGAGTCGGAGGCCGAGGATGCGAGTATCCGAGAGCCATAATTTTGGCCGGTCAGGCAATGCCGCGCCATGCGTCGTTCCCCCCTGCTCGAGCACCTCGAGAGCTCGGACGACGCGTCGCCCATTGCGGGGGTCCACCCGCGCAGCCGTCTCAGGATCTCGCGCGCGCAGACGCTGGAGCAGCGAGTCGATGCCCTGCGACTCGAGTTCACGTTCGAGACGCTCGCGGATCTCGGCATCGCGGGGTGGAAACGCGAAATCGTAGACGACGCTGGAGACATAGAGCCCCGAGCCTCCCACCAGAATCGCGTCTCCGCCCCGCGTCTGGATGTCGGCGACTGCCGCTCGCGCGAGAGGCTGGTACCACGCCACCGCCGCCTCCTCATCGACCTCCCGCACGTCGAAGAGGTGATGAGGGATGCCGCGACGCTCGGACTCCGGGACCTTCGCCGTACCGATATCCATGCCTCGATACAGCTGCATGGCATCGGCGTTGACGATCTCCGCCGGGTTGCCGCGGTCGCGCAGCGCTTCTGCGAGCTCGAGAGCGAGATCGCTCTTGCCCGTTCCGGTCGCTCCGACCACGGCCCACAGACGCGGCCGTCGAGGGTGATGCCTCACACGCCCACGCGCAGCGTCGGGAGACCGAGCGAGACAGCCCGGGGTCCACCGTCTGCACTGCTCGGCGCCGGTACCGCGCAGGACTCGGCCTGACCTCGGTCCCACGCGTCTCCGCCGCGAGTGCGACGGATACGCAACGGGGCGCCTGTCGGATCGTCGGCGAGCAGGTGGAAGGGCGCCGCGTGAGAGATGGTGACCATGACGGCATCGCCGGGCCGCGGCACGGCCGACCCTGGAGTCACTTCGAAGTGCACGAGACGATTGTCCTGTGCTCTACCCGTGAGGCGGTGAGTCTCTGCGTCCTTCTTGCCCTCGCCCGTCGAGACGAGGACTTCGACCTCGCGGCCGATCTGCGCGTGATTCTCCTCGAGTGAGATGCGCTCCTGAAGCGCGAGCAGACGGTTGTACCGTTCCTGCACGACCGCCTTCGGGACCTGAGCCTCCATGGTCGCCGCCGGCGTTCCCTCGCGAATGGAGTACTGGAAGGTGAAGGCGCTGGCGAACCTGGCCTTCTCGACGACCCTCATGGTGTCTTCGAAGTCTTCGTCGGTCTCTCCGGGAAATCCGACGATGATGTCGGTCGTGATCGCCGCGTGCGGGATCCGCTCCCTGACACGATCCAGGATGCCGAGGAACCTGTCGCTCCGATATGAGCGGCGCATCGCTTTGAGCACGCGATCGCTGCCCGACTGCAGCGGCATGTGCAGCTGGGGCATGACGTTGGGCGTCTCCGCCATGGCATCGATCACATCGTCCGTGAATGCCGCCGGGTGCGGACTCGTGAATCTCACGCGTTCCAGCCCGTCGATCTCTCCCACGGCGCGAAGCAGCTTGCTGAACGCCTGTCGATCACCGAACTCGACGCCGTAGGAGTTGACGTTCTGTCCGAGCAGCGTGACCTCGATCGCTCCATCGTCGACGAGCAGCCGGATCTCGTTCAGGATGTCACCGGGTCGACGGTCCTTCTCCTTGCCGCGAAGACTCGGCACGATGCAGAAAGTGCACGTGTTGTTGCAGCCCACCGAGATCGAGACCCACCCGCTGTGTGCCGACTCACGTTTGGTCGGCAACGTCGAGGGGAACACCTCGAGCGACTCGAGGATCTCCAGCTCCGCCTCGCCGTTGTGACGGGCTCGCTCGAGCAGGCCGGGCAGCGATCCCATGTTGTGCGTGCCGAAGACGACATCGACCCAGGGCGCCTTGTCGAGCACGGCTTGCTTGTCCATCTGCGCCAGACAGCCGCCGACGGCGATCTGCATCCCGTCCTTGCGTCTCTTCACCGAGGCGAGCTGCCCGAGGGTGCCGTAGAGCTTGCCGGCCGCGTTGTCACGAACGGCACAGGTGTTGATGATCACGACGTCGGCCTCATCGCCAGCGGTCGCACGCACGTACCCCGCACTCTCGAGAGAGCCGGACAGCCGCTCGGAGTCGTGGACGTTCATCTGACAACCGAACGTGCGCACCTCATATGAGCGCTGACGCCCACCTGGCTCGACTGATGCTGGTGACGACGCGATGATCGTCGGTTCACTGCGCGGGATAGTCATGGTGATCCCATTCTACGAGCGACTGCCGCCGCAACCGTCGCGTCAAGACCCCGTCAGTCCGAATCGACGAAGCGCACTCCCGAGGTCGCGTGGCCGCGGGTCACCTCGCCGAGAGCGGCCTTCGCCGCTGACATCGCGACCGCTCCGTTGTAGCCACGACGTGCGAGCTGCCCCACGAGGCGACGAAGAGCCGTGTCGTGATCGAGCCGAGCGAGGGACGACGCCTTGCCACGCGCAAACTCCAGGGCTCGCGCGGCGTCGTCGTCGGGAAGATCGGAGAGCGCAGCATCGATCACGTCACGGGAGAGGCCACGCTGCGCCAGCGCCCGCGACAGGGCGACCCGTCCCTGCCCCTTGCGCTCGACGCCGGCCGTGATCAGCTGCTCAGCCAACACACGGTCATCAAGGTAGCCGCGTCGACAGAAATCATCGATCACATCGTCGATCTGCTCGGAGTCGAGGCGTCCGCCCTCGCGCTCGAAACCTCGAAGAATGAGACGGGCCTCGGAGATCGACAGCGAGCGGGTGCGCAGCTTTCGAACGAGCACCTCTTCTGCAGTCTCCTGCAGCGCTGCTGCACTGAGCGCCGAGCCGGCGCCGTCGTGCTGATCGGTCCGCTCGACCGCCCGCAGTCGGGGCGCGGAACGGGACCCGCCGCGAGCAGGATGCCGATCGCTCGGAGAGCCGTCGGAATCCGTGTATGCGTCGAGCGCGCGCGCCCCGACGCTGGGTTCTTCGACTTTCGATACGGAACGCCATCGTGCGAAGTCGACCGCAGTTGCACCATCGGGCTCCCCTGCAGCGTCAGCTGTGTCCGGCGGTCGAGGAGTCGACGAGTCGCTTACGGCTGACGCGGTGGCTCCGAAGAGTGGAATGACGGGAGCGAGCCGCTCGGACTCGCTCCCGTCTTCACGATTGACCATGATCAGGCCGGGCGACGCTCGGCCAGCTCGTCAGCCGGGGCTTCGACAGCGCCGCCGATCCCGAGCTTCTGCTTGATCTGCGTCTCGATCGCCAACGCGACGTCGGGGTTCTTGAGCAGGAAGGACCGTGCGTTCTCTTTACCCTGACCGAGCTGATCGCCGTCATAGGTGTACCAGGAGCCCGACTTCTTCACGATTCCGTGCTCGACGCCGAAGTCGATCAGGCTGCCCTCGCGAGAGATACCGACCCCGTAGAGGATGTCGAATTCGGCCTGCTTGAACGGCGGTGCCATCTTGTTCTTCACGACCTTGACCCTGGTGCGGTTACCGACCGCATCGGTGCCGTCCTTCAGCGTCTCGATGCGACGGATGTCCATGCGGACCGACGCGTAGAACTTCAGTGCCTTTCCGCCGGCCGTCGTCTCGGGCGATCCGAAGAACACGCCGATCTTCTCGCGGAGCTGGTTGATGAAGATCATCGTCGTGTTGGTCTGGTTGAGCCCACCCGTGAGCTTTCGCAGGGCCTGAGACATCAGTCGGGCCTGCAGACCCACGTGGGAGTCTCCCATCTCGCCCTCGATCTCAGCGCGCGGCACGAGGGCGGCGACGGAGTCGATCACGATGAGGTCGATCGCGCCGGAACGCACGAGCATGTCAGCGATCTCGAGCGCCTGCTCACCCGTGTCGGGCTGGGAGACGAGAAGGGCGTCGATATCGACACCGAGCTTCTGCGCGTAGTCGGGGTCGAGCGCGTGCTCGGCATCGATGAACGCCGCGATGCCGCCGGCACGCTGAGCATTCGCGATCGCGTGCAGCGTGAGCGTCGTCTTACCGGAGGACTCAGGGCCGTAGATCTCGACGATTCGGCCGCGCGGAAGGCCGCCGACACCGAGTGCGACGTCGAGAGCGATGGAGCCGGTCGGGATGACGGCGACGGGCGCACGCTCGTCACTGCCCAGCCGCATGACCGAGCCCTTTCCGAACTGACGATCGATCTGAGCGAGTGCGGTCTCGAGGGACTTCTCGCGGTCAGCGGGTGATGGCATGACGTGCTCCTTATGCTCGCGTGGGGCCGCCTGTAGGCTGTCGCGGTCCTCCCGGTTGGGCGGAACTCTCCGACAAGGCGTATAGCTCTTCGGCTTGTCTTCACCGTACGAGGAGCCACCGACATTGCGTCGTGAGCACCCAAGTAACGGGGATGACGAAAACTCTGAACCACTTGTGCAGAAGACTACGCCGATTTCGAACAGATATTCGACGACACGCCGAATGTCTCGTGTCGGCAGCCCCGGGCCCTGAAGAAGGCCACGGGTCAGTGACGGCGCGGCTCGAGGCGCCCGGCGCCGTGACGACGTTCCAGGGGCACCTCGGCTTCGACGCACAGCGCGAGCCAGATGTCGCGAGGCTGCACGCCGTCGTCGAGGGCGGCTTCGGCGGTGCGACCACCCAGCTGGGTCAACACGAGGTCGCTGATGAGCGACGACCCGCGCGATCCGAACTCGGCGTCGACGGCGCGAAGGAATTCACTTCGACGCATCGGAACGAACGCTTCGGTTCAGTGGAGCGAGAGCTCGGGTTCGACCGAGGCCACGAGGTCGTCGGGAACGACGTCGGGGAACACCTGGATTCCCTCGAGAACAGAGATGCGGTCGCCGACCTCGCGCATGATGGTCGAGATGGGGACGTCGAGAGCGTCAGCCACAGAGGCGAGGATCTCGCTCGAAGCTTCTTTCTGTCCCCGCTCGACCTCACTGAGGTATCCGAGCGCAACCGAGGCCTTGCTCGCGACCTGGCGGAGAGTGCGTCCCTTCTGCAGGCGGAAGTCTCTCAACACGTCGCCGATTTCCTGTCGTACGAGAATCATCGGAACCTCCTCCCAGATCGCTCTCTCGGGGCTTCCCCCGGTCGAATCGCCAGTCTAGCCGTACTGACCTTCACAGAACCTACCTTTTGACGCTGTGCTTTCGGTGTGAGCACGAAGAGATAAACCATGCGATGCCGACGACTATTCCCGCACCACGCTGTCGAGCAGAGTCAGCACCGCATCCGTCGCCTGGGCTCTGATCTCGTCGCGGTCGCCACGGAAGACGAACGATCGACACCGCATCGACGTCGGGGTCACCACAGCGACGTGCACTGTGCCCACCGGCTGTCCGTCCGGGGAACCCGGGCCGGCGATCCCTGTGGTGGCGATCCCCACGTCTGCGGGCCGTTCGTCCACGCGAACAGCCGCGCGCACGCCATCCGCCATCTGCAGCGCGACATCGGCCTGCACGGGACCGCCGGAGTGAAGCAGGGCCTCGTCCACGCCCAGCAGCGAATGCTTCACCGGCGTCGCATACGCCACGACCGCACCGAGGAGTACTGCGGATGCGCCGGGTACGGAGACGAGCGCCGCCGAGACCGCGCCGCCCGTGAGCGACTCAGCCACGCCCAACGTCCACCCGCGTTCCGCGAGCGCGGCAAGAGGGGCGGTGGCGACGGTCACCGGCTACGCGCTCCACGCACCTGCGCGACGATGTAGTCGATGCCGCTCGCAACGGTGAGGATGAGCGCGAGGACCATCAGAACGGTCGTGATCAACACCCACGGACCGAGGCCGATGACGACGTGCAGCGGGAGCACCGCCCACGACAGGGCGACGGCTTGAACGGCGGTCTTGACCTTGCCCATCCATGCTGCGGCGACGACATGCTCCCTCGCCACGACCAGGCGATGGATCGTGATCCCCCACTCCCGCACCAGGATCACGACCACTATCCACCAGTTCAACTCGCCGAGCACCGCGAGTCCGATGAATCCGGCGCCGGTCAGCAGCTTGTCCGCGATCGGATCCCAGAGCTTGCCGAAATCACTGACGATCTCGTAACGCCGTGCGAGGTAGCCGTCCACCCAATCGGTGGAGATCGCGACGATGAAGAGGATCGCGGCGACCCAGCGCACCGCGATGTCGCTGAGGCCGTATGTGCCGCCGAGGAGCAGCAGCACGAAGAACACCACGGCGAGTGGGATCCGCGCCACCGTGATCGCGTTGGGCAACTGCCGTGGGATGGCCATCAGTCGCGCCCCGTCAATCCCCAGGCGTCGTCGTCACTCTCGGCCTCCACCACGGGGAGCCCCTCGAACTGAGCATCGACGGGGTCGTGTGCGACCGGTCCCGCGACAGGTGCTGCGGCGCCGGATGAGGGCGACGGGGCTGCGGGGGCGTCCTCGCCGCGGAGCTTCGCCATCACCTGCGGCAGCTGCTCGACGGTGGCCAGCACGTCGCGCGCCTTGGATCCCTCGGAGGGCCCGACGATCTCGCGCGACTCCAGCAAGTCCATGAGGCGACCCGCCTTCGCGAAGCCGACGCGCAGTTTGCGCTGCAGCATCGACGTGGATCCGAACTGCGACGAGATGATGAGTTCGGCCGCCGCGAGGAGAAGCTCCAGATCGTCACCGATGTCCTCGTCGACCTCTTTCTTCTTGGCCGGCTCCATCGCTTCCGCCACGTCCGAGCGGTAATCCGGACGCGCCTGGCGGGTCACATGCTTGACGACCGCATCGATCTCCTTCTCATCGACCCACGCACCCTGCAGACGGAAGGGCTTCGACGATCCCATGGGCGAGAACAGCGCGTCGCCCTGGCCGATGAGCTTGTCGGCACCGGGGCTGTCGAGGATCACGCGACTGTCGGTGACGCTCGTCACGGCGAAGGCCAGACGTGAAGGAACGTTCGCCTTGATGAGCCCCGTGACCACGTCGACGCTCGGTCGCTGCGTCGCGAGCACCAGGTGGATCCCGGATGCACGGGCGAGCTGCGTGATACGCACGATCGAGTCCTCGACGTCGCGCGGCGCGACCATCATGAGGTCTGCGAGCTCATCGACGACGACGAGAAGGTAGGGATACGGCTTCAGGACTCTTTCGCTGCCGACCGGAACCTCGACCTCTCCCGCGCGCACGGCGCGGTTGAAGTCGTCGATGTGACGGAAGCCGAACGATGCGAGGTCGTCGTACCGCATGTCCATCTCCTTCACGACCCACTGGAGAGCCTCGGCGGCTTTCTTGGGGTTCGTGATGATGGGGGTGATCAGATGCGGGACGCCGGCGTAACTCGTGAGCTCGACGCGCTTCGGGTCAATCAGCACCATACGGACGTCGGACGGACGGGCGCGCATGAGAAGGCTGGTGATCATCGAGTTCACGAAGCTCGACTTTCCGGAGCCGGTGGATCCGGCGACCAGAAGGTGCGGCATCTTGGCGAGGTTCGCGGTGACGAAGTTCCCGCCCACATCCTTTCCCACGCCGATGGTCAGCGGATGGGTGTTCTTCAGCGCGGCCTGGGAGCGCAGCACGTCGCCGAGCGCGACCGTCTCGCGATCGGTGTTGGGAATCTCGATGCCGATCGCGCTCTTGCCGGGGATCGGCGACAGAATGCGCACGTCGTTCGACGCGACGGCATAGGCGAAGTTGTTGCTCAGCTGAAGGATCTTCTCGACCTTGACGCCGTGGCCGACCTCGACCTCGTACTGCGTCACCGTGGGGCCGCGAGAGAAGCCCGTGACCTTGGCGTCGACGTTGAACTGCGAGAGGACGCTTGTGATCTGTTCGACGATACGGTCATTGGCCTCTGACCGTGCCACGGACGGCGGCCCCTCGGCGAGCACACCCGGCGACGGCAGGATGTACGGGGCGACCGGAGCCTGCGGTCCCCTCTCCCCCGGGCCGTCGGTGCCGAATCCATCGAGTCCCGGCAGTTCAGGCATCTCGCCCGTGTCGGACTCGTCATCCAACAGGGCCGTGGTCTGCTGCTCCGCGAGCGCATCGGTGACCGATCGCACGTCCGAGAGGACCTCGGTCGCGGCGTCCGATGCCACAGCGGGGTTCACGACCGTCACTGCCTGGTCGTACGCCGGGGTGGCATCGGTCGTGGTCAGGAGCGCCGTGATGTCGTCAGAACCGAGAGTTCCCTCGTCCGGGTCTTCTTCACGGCCCGTCTTGTTGCGTCGCCACCACGGCAGCACGTCGGGATCGTCGACCTTGTCCGCCTCGTCGATCGCAGCGGCATCCTTCGCCGGCTTCTCGACGCGCTCCGCGTCGAACATCCAGGCGTACAGGTCACCGAGGCGCTGGCCGATGCGGTTCGGCGGCGTCTTCGTGAGGATCAGCAGGCTCAGAACCGCCAGCAGAGACAGGACGATATAGGCCGGAATCGTCGTGAGGTAGCTCAACGGCTGACCGAGGATCCAGCCGAAGAGCCCGCCGGCGGCGCTCAGAGCGACCATCCCCTGTTGCGGCTGCGGGAGTCCTCCGGCTATGTGGCAGAAGCCGGCGAGCGTGACCATCAGAAGCCCGAAACCGATGCCGATCCGCCCGTTGTCGTGCACCGAGGACGGGTGTCGGAAAAGCCACCCGGCCAGGAACAGCAGCAGGACGGGGAAGATGAAAGCCATGCGACCGATCAGGAGTCCCACCGAGTAGGCGCTGATGTTCGTCGCGACCTCGTTGCCGATGAAGAACCATTCGTTCACGGCGCCGGCGATGGCGAGGACGACCAGCAGCAGGGGGAACCCGTCGCGACGGTCGTCTTTCTCGAGGGTTTCCGGGCCGAAGGCGCGGAACATCCCGCCGACACCGTGCGCGATCGCGCTCCAGGCGCGGACGATCACCGGGGGCTTGTCGATCTCGTCGATGTACTTCTTCGGCGCGGCCTGGGCCTTGGGTGCAGTCTGGCGCTTGGGCCGTGGCGCTGCGCTGTCAGACGCGCGCGCTGATTTCGTGGTGCTCCTGGCCATGCTCTCACGTTACGTCCAGCCACAGACAAAAGCCCGCAATGACGCGGCCTTCCGCGGTCTTGCTCACGCATGTGACAGCACTCAGGACATCCGATGCACCATCGTGTCGCGGCCCGAGGCCGTGCTCGAGACGACGAACCCCTCGGAGCGGTACAGCGTCCGTGCGAAGTTGTCCTGCTCGACGCTGAGGCTGATCCGAGGATGCCCCTGCTCCGCGGCGTGGACCAGGAGCCGACGCAGTAGGGTGCGTCCGACACCGTGCGCTCTCCAGATCGGCTGGACACCGATGATGAGCTCGGGCACCGCGGTGCCGACGAAGCCGAAGCCGGGATCGTCCTGCGACAGCATCCGGTACCACGCCGCGCCGATCGATCGCCCGCCTGGATCCACGGCGACGAACCCCGCGTCCGCCGGACGCATCCATCCCGAGAGATACCTGCGGTGCTCGACGGCGGTGAGGATCTCATGCCGCGCACGCGCCCCACCCGCGCGCCAGTTCGCCGCCTCGACGACCATGTCGCCGAGAAAGCTTCCGTCCGACTGAACGGCCGGCCGGATCGAGAACGCGTCCGTCATGCCCTGAGGGTAGGACGCTCTCGTTTCGGGCTCGTGTCGGTGGGCTGTGAGTGCGCAGCCCACCCGAGGCTCAGGCCTCGATGACGAGCGGAACGATCATCGGACGACGTCGCAGCTTCTGGTTGACCCAGCGACCGATCGTCCTGCGAATCACCTGAGACAGCGCGTGGGTGTCGCGCACGCCGTTGCCCGATGCCTCTCTGAGAGCCGCGACGATCTTCGGCGTGACATCGTCGAAGACGGAGTCGTCCTCGGCGATTCCCCGCGCATGGATCTCGGGCCCCGAGATGATCCGCCCGGTCTGGGCGTCGACCACGACGATGACCGAGACGAACCCCTCCTCCGCGAGGATCCTGCGGTCCTTGAGGTCGGCATCCGTGATCGCTCCGACAGTCGAGCCGTCGACGTAGACGAATCCGAGATCGAGCTGGCCGGCGACGCGCGCGTCTCCGTCCTTCAGGTCGATCACCGTTCCGTTCGAAGCGATGATCGTGCGCTCGGCGTCGATGCCGGTGTCCTGCGCGAGCTTGGCGTTGGCGATCAGATGGCGGTACTCACCATGAACGGGCAGCACGTTCTTCGGCCGGAGGATGTTGTAGCAGTAGATGAGCTCGCCCGCGGCCGCGTGACCCGACACGTGCACCTTGGCGTTCGCCTTGTGCACGACGTTCGCGCCGAGCTTGGTGAGACCGTCGATCACGCGGTAGACGGCGTTCTCGTTTCCGGGGATGAGGCTGGACGCCAGGATGACGGTGTCGCCGGGGCCCGGCTCGATCGCGTGATCGAGATTCGCCATACGACTGAGCACTGCCATCGGCTCACCCTGCGAGCCGGTCGACATGTAGACGATCTTGTCGTCAGGGAGGTCCCGAGCCTTCTTGTAGTCGATGAGGAGCCCGGCAGGAACCTTGAGGTATCCCAGGTCCTCCGCGATGGTCATGTTGCGCAGCATGCTGCGACCCAGCAGCGCGACCCGACGTCCGTGCGCGTGCGCCGCGTCGAGCACCTGCTGCACGCGGTGCACGTGGCTGGAGAAGCTCGCGACGATGACACGACGAGGTGCCTTGCCGATGACCTGATCGAGCACCGGGCCGATCGAGCGCTCGGTCGGGGTGAAGCCCGGCACGTCGGCGTTCGTCGAGTCGACGAGGAAGAGGTCGACGCCCTCCTCGCCGAGGCGGGCGAACGCGCGGAGATCGGTGATGCGCCCGTCGAGGGGCAACTGGTCCATCTTGAAGTCGCCGGTCGCGAGGACGAGCCCCGCGGGGGTGCGGATCGCGACCGCGAGCGCATCCGGGATCGAGTGGTTGACCGCGACGAACTCGAGGTCGAAGGGGCCGACCTGTTCGCGCTGCCCCTCCTTCACCGTCAGGGTGAAGGGCTTGATGCGGTGCTCCTTGAGCTTCGCTTCGACGAGGGCGAGAGTGAGACCCGATCCGATGATGGGGATGTCGCTCTTGAGGCGGAGCAGGTAGGGAACCGCGCCGATGTGGTCCTCATGACCGTGCGTGAGGACCACTCCGACGATGTCGTCGAGGCGTCCCTTGATCGGCTCGAAGTCGGGCAGGATCAGATCGACGCCCGGCTGGTGCTCCTCGGGGAAGAGCACGCCGCAGTCGACGATCAGGATCTTGCCGTCGAATTCGAAGATCGTCATGTTGCGGCCGATCTCGCCGAGGCCGCCGAGGGGGGTGACCCGCAGCGTCCCCTCGTCGAGTGCTGCGGGTTCTGCGAGCGGGATGGACATGGTGTCTCCTCAGTCGGACACTCCACGCGTCCGTTCGTTCGTTGTGACGCGGCTCACCGCGCCCGGTGTCAGCGGGTTGTGCCGTGCACCTTCGGCAGGGCACCGCCCGCGGCCGCGTTGCGGTCGGGGCGGAAGTTGGAGAAGTCTGCGCCCGGAACGTCCTTCACGAGATCGAGCTCGTCCTCGATGAGGGCGGCCTCCCACTCTTCCGGACCGACGAGCGGCAGACGGACGCGCGGGCTCGAGATGCGGCCGAGTCCGTGCAGGATGTACTTCGCCGCGACTGTGCCGGGCACGTGCGTCATGACGGCGCGCACAAGCGGCTCCAGGCGCTTGTGCTCGGCGGTCGCCGTCGTGAGGTCGCCGCGATTCACCGCGTCGATGATGGTGCGGTACGGGGCCGCCGCGACGTTGGCGGTCACGCCGATCAGTCCGGTCGCGCCGATCGCGAGGTGCGGAAGCACGTTCGCGTCGTCGCCGGAGAAGTACATGAGGTCGGTCTGGTTCAAGACGCGGCTGACCTCGGAGAAGTCGCCCTTGGCGTCCTTCACGGCGAGGATGTTCGGGTGCTTCGCGAGTCGCAAGATGGTCTCGTACTTGATCGGCACGCCGGTGCGGCCCGGGATGTCGTAGAGGATCACCGGCAGATCGGTCGCATCGGCGACGAGACGGAAGTGCGTCAGGATGCCCGCCTGGGTCGGCTTGTTGTAGTACGGGGTGACGATCATGATGCCGTCGGCCCCGGCCTTCTCACTCGCCTTGTACAGCTCGATGGCATGAGCGGTCTCATTCGATCCGCCGCCGGTGATGATCTTCGCGCGGCCGGCGGAGACCGACTTGCCGATCTCGACGAGCTTGAGCTTCTCAGGGTCGGTCAGAGTGGAGGTCTCGCCGGTCGTTCCCGTCACGACGATGCCGTCAGCACCAGCGGTGATGACGTCATCGATATGCTTCTCGACGGCGGGCCAGTCGACTTCGCCGTCGGCCGTCATCGGAGTGACGAGCGCGACGAGGACCTGTCCGAAAGGGTTGCCCGAGTGCGTCATGCCCTCCAGCGTATCGGTTCGGCTACCGCTCACGCAGACGAGGCGGCGCGGATGACATCCCCGTGAGCGATCGCGGTGTTGTCTCGGAGCACCAGACCGACCAGCTTCCCGACGTGCGCCTCGTCCATCTGCTTCCGGAAGGCCTCGATTCCGGTGATCCGCGTCTGCGCCTGAATTGCGCCTCCGCGCAGCACGACGATGTCGTCGTCGACGCGCAGCACGCCCGAGCGAACCGTGCCCGTCGATCATAGGGATCCGCATAGGCTCTCTTGCATGGCATGGGTCACACACGGGTCTTCGACGGTGTACGCGAATCGGTGGATCGAGGTACGAGAGGACCAGGTCACGGGCCCCGCCGGTGACGGGATATACGGCGTCGTGACCATGCAGCATCCGGCGGTCTTCGTGATCGCGATCGATGACGAAGACCGCGTCTGCCTCGTCACGCTCGAGCGCTACACGACCGGCGTCTCGATCGAGGTGCCGGCAGGAGGGAGCGACGGCGAGGATCCGCTCGTCGCCGCACAGCGCGAGCTTCTCGAGGAGACCGGGTTCATCGCCGCGGATTGGACGCCGCTGGGCACCATGAATGCCCTGAACGGGATCGCCCACGCTCCCGAGCACGTCTTCCTCGCCCGGACGCTCGCTCTGGCCGATGACTCGACGCACACCCGTGCGGAGGAGGGGATCGACGCCGTCACCTGGGTGCCGTTCGCGGATGTCCTGGCGATGATCGCGGACGGCCGCATCACCGATGGGGAGACCGTGGCGGCGATCGCCTATGCCGGTATCCGGCTGGGCAGATTCCACTGAGTCGACGCCCACCCGCCTCGCGCGGAACGCCCCGGGGCTCCGGTGTCAGACACGGCCGCGTCGAGCGACTCCCGAGGTCAGGGCACTCGGCAGCAGGCTCGCGATCGCCACGATCGCCTTGTACCGCAGCGACGGGATCGAGACCGCCCTGCCCCGCGCCGCGTCGCGCAGCCCTTCACGGACGACATCGCGCGCATCGAGCCACAGGAAGTCCGGGACACCTTCGTTCCCCTGAGCAAGGCCCATCCGCTCGTGGAAGGAGGTGTGCGTGAAACCGGGGCACACCGCGGTCACACTCACCCTGTCAGACGCGTACTCGACATTCGCCCAGCGGCTGAAGCCGATGAGCCAGCTCTTGCAGGCCGAGTAGGTGGATCGAGAGATGAAGCCGGCGACGGAGGCGACGTTGATGATGCGGCCGCCGCGGCCTCGCATGGACCCCAGCGCCGCATGCATGAGGCGCATCGACGCTTCGACGTGGACACGGAGATGGCGCACTTCGTCGTCGACATCGTTGTCGGCGAACTGCAGCGGCAGCCCGAAACCTGCGTTGTTGATCAGCAGATCGACCGGGTCGGCGTCGTCGCGGAGACGCTGGGCGACGCGGTCTACGTCGGCGTCGACGGACAGATCTGCGACGAGGGTCTCGACTGCGACGCCGTGTTCGCTGCGCAGCTCGGCCGCGACTCTCTCGAGGGCGTCCTCAGACCGTGCGACGAGGACCAGGTCTGCTCGACGGCGCGCGAGCTCGCGGGCGAACTCCATGCCGAGGCCGGCACTGGCTCCTGTGATGAGCGCGGTGGGCATCAGCGCTCGTAACCCAGGAATCGATAGCGGACGCCGGAGCGGGAGGTCTGCCACTCCCCCTCATCGACCCGTCGCCATCCGGCTCTGGACGGCGCGTGGGCGTCTCCGTCGACGTCGAGGTCGAGTTCGGTGACCTCGAGACGGTCGGCGTCGCCGATCACGAGTCGGAAGATCTCGGCGCCTCCGATGATCCACACCTTGTCACGGCCGCGCACCGCCTCGACGACGGATGCCGCGCGCTGGGCGCCGTCTGCGCGCCAATCCTGCTGGCGGGTGACGACGATGTTCTCCCGCCCAGGAAGCGGACGGAATCGCTCGGGAAGGGAGTCCCAGGTCTTTCGCCCCATGATCACGGGAGCACCCGAGGTGACGTCTTTGAAGTGCGCCAGGTCCTCGGGCACATGCCAGGGCATGCCGCCTTCGGCTCCGATCACGCCGTCATGGGCCTCCGCCCAGATCAGGCCGACCCAGGTCATACCGCGACCGCCGCCCTGATCGGCGCATGGTGCTGGTAGTCCTCGACCGCGAAATCGTCGTACGTGTAATCGAAGACCGAGTCGGGCGTCCTGGTCAGCCGGAGGGTCGGGTAGGGGTAGGGCTCACGAGACAGCTGCTCGCGCACCTGGTCGAGGTGGTTGTCGTAGATGTGGCAGTCACCGCCGGTCCAGACGAAGTCACCCGGCTCGAGCCCCACCTGCTGCGCGACCATCAGCGTCAGGAGCGCGTAGGAGGCGATGTTGAACGGGACGCCGAGGAACAGATCGGCGCTGCGCTGGTAGAGCTGACACGACAGCTTGCCGTCTGCGACGTAGAACTGGAACAGCGCATGGCACGGAGCGAGGGCCATGTCGGGGATGTCTGCCGGGTTCCAGGCCGACACGATCAGACGGCGAGAGTCGGGCGACGTTCGGATCTGCTCGATCACTTCGCTCAACTGGTCGATGCTCTTGCCGTCAGGCGTCGGCCACGAACGCCACTGGACTCCGTAGACGGGGCCGAGGTCGCCCGAGGCATCGGCCCATTCATCCCAGATCGTCACGCCGTTGTCCTGCAGCCATTTGACGTTGGAATCGCCTCTCAGGAACCAGAGCAGCTCATAGGCGATCGACTTGAAGTGCACCCGCTTCGTCGTGATCAGCGGGAACCCCTTCGCCAGGTCGAAGCGGATCTGTCGACCGAAGACACTGGTGGTCCCCGTCCCGGTGCGATCCGACTTGTGCGTGCCGGACTCCAGCACATCGCGGAGCAGATCTTCATACGGCGTCGGGACGGCTGCGCTCATGTCTGCCAGACTACCCGCCCCTGGGTCCACGGGCCCGATCGTCACGGTGCGACACATCGACCCTCTTCCCCGCAGCGAGCCGTATTCTCGATCCATGTCGCCCGCGATCGCCCTCGGAATCGCCGCAGCGCTCGTCGTGCTCGCCACCGCGGCCGGAATCGCACTGCGCCTCGTCGACGGACGACGCCAGAGCGGACGACATCTGCGATTCGATCCGGCAGATGCACCAGGCGCCGCGCTGGGAGCTCGCGCCACCCTCGTCCAGTTCAGCACCGAGATGTGCGCCCGCTGCCCGCAGGTGCGACGGATGCTCTCGGGTTACGCCGACGCAGCGGAGGATCTGCACCATGTCGAGGTCGATCTGACTCATCGCCCGGACCTGTCGGCACGGTACAAGGTGCTGCAGACCCCCACGACTTTCGTCGTCGATGCGTCAGGAGCCGTCCGCGCGCGATTCCACGGCGTGCCCCATCAACACGCCCTCGCAGACGCACTCGCTGCCGTCTGAGGCTGAAAGGACCAGAACCCAGATGACCACTCCGGCAGGCATCGACCCGCGCGGGCCGCGCTTCGCGGCCACCATCACGACCGTGCTGCTGCTCGTGGCGACCTTCCTCGGACTCACGGGCATCTCTACGGCCAGGTCCTTCGGCTGGTTCGCGTACCAGCCGATCGCTTCGGCCGGTCTGACTTCCGACACGTGGGCGATCGTCGCCGCTTCGCCCGGCCAGCGCGCCCTGGACCCGGCGTTCCTGCTCACGGTCGTGATCGCCGCGCTGTTCCTGTGGAGCGTGGTCTCGCCGAAGTCGGCCCCGTGGGGTGTCGTGTTCCGCCGGCTCGTCCGACCACGCCTCGCTCCCCCGACCGACCTGGAGGATCCGCGTCCGCCCCGCTTCGCGCAGGGCGTCGGACTGGTCGTCGTCACGATCGGATTGGTGCTGCACCTGCTGGGCGTGCCGTGGGCGCTCCCGATCGCGACAGCTGCCGCCTTCGTCGCCGCGTTCCTCAACGCCGCATTCTCCTTCTGCCTCGGCTGCCAGCTCTACCTGCTGTTGCAGCGCGCCGGCATCCTCGGTCGCGCCGCGTCCGCGGCCTGAGCCCGGTTCCTCCGGACGCGCGCGGTCGATAGGCTGACCCCACACGCGAGCGCACATCCCGCGGCGCGCGAGAACCGGAGGAATCATGCCCGTCACCAGCGAAGCAACCACCACCTGGACCGGATCCCTCGCGGAGGGCTCGGGCACCGTCGCCTTCTCCTCGTCGAAACTCGGCACCTTCCCCATCAACTGGAAGGCACGCAGTGAGGGCAGCGACACGACCACCACGCCCGAGGAGCTGATCGCGGCTGCCCACGCCTCGTGCTTCAGCATGGCGCTGTCGCATGCCCTGGCCGAGAACGGCACTCCCCCGGAGCGCGTCATCACCAGCGCATCCGTGACCTTCAAGCCCGGCGTCGGAATCACCGGAAGCCACCTGAACGTGAACGCCGTGGTACCGGGCCTCACCTCGGAGGCGTTCCAGACCATCGCGGCCGAGGCCAAGGTCGGATGCCCCGTTTCTCAGGCTCTCGCCGGCATCGAGATCACGCTCGAGGCCACGCTGGCCTGATCCGGGATCATCCCCGGGCGAGGCGGATCGCTTCGCGGATGCTGCTGCGAGCGTCCTTGCGGCGCCCCGCAGCGTCCTGCACGACTCCCAGGCGGTAGCGTGCGCGCCAGTCGGCGGGCGCGGCAGCGGCATCTGCGGCATATCGAGCGATCAGCGCATCCGCATCGGCCCGCGCGATGCGGCCGCTCGGAGTGAGCTCGGTCTCGGCCTCCGGCATCCCGCCTTCCGCGTCCAGCTCCCGCCCGAGCCGATCGGCGGCGAACCCGAACTGCATCTCGCGGACGAGCGCCCAGCCGCCGATGGGGGCCAGCACGATCAATGCGATACCCATACCGATCGACACGGGTGTTCCGACGGCGAAGAACATCACGGCAAGCCAGACGCACACGGCCAGATAGACCAGCAGGGCGCCCGCCATGAGGGCGACGCCGATGCGCGACATCACTGCCGGATACCGATGTCGATCATGCTCTCCAAGCCGACGACGACCCCCGTGGCCGCGGCAGCGAAGGGAACGGCGATGCGGATGCCAGGCGCATACGCGAGAGCGGGCTCGACCGTGTCATGGGTGAAGGTCAGCGATTCGCCCGGGCCCGAGAGGATCACTTCCTGCTTGGCGATGACGCCCGGTCGGCGAAGGGAATGGACGGGGACGCTGCCCACCTG
Source organism: Microbacterium sp. EB106-03-03-XG65 (assembly GCF_058791955.1). Taxonomy (NCBI): domain Bacteria; kingdom Bacillati; phylum Actinomycetota; class Actinomycetes; order Micrococcales; family Microbacteriaceae; genus Microbacterium; species Microbacterium sp. EB106-03-03-XG65. The sequence goes on along the minus strand of NZ_JBYTEB010000001.1, from coordinate 2,030,830 downwards.
CTGACCGCGAGCTCGCTGATCGGCATGGGGAGCGCTCACCGGCCCGCGGTCCGCTCGTGCGGCCGCGATGAGCTCGGCCGTGCGCACCGCTGTTCCGCTGGGCGAGTCGACCTTCTTCTCGTGGTGCGCCTCGACGATCTCAGCCGAGCCGAAGAACGGCGCGGCTGCCGCAGAGAGCGCTGAGCCGAGCACCGAGCCGAGGGAGAAGTTCGGGATGAAGACGATTCCGGTGCCGGCATCCTCCACCAGCGGTCTCACGAGCGCAATGCGCTCGGCCGACCATCCCGAGGTGGCTACGAGCACATTGATGCCCCGCTCCACAGCGGCCCGCACGACATCGACACTGACCTGCGGAGTGCTCGCATCGATGACCAGATCAGCCCCGTCCATCTCGGCGAGGTCGCTCCGAGAGTCGAGGACGCGGATGATCTCGAATCCTTCGAGATCATCGACCACGGTGCGGATGATCGAGCCGAGCTTTCCGGTACCGCCGACGAGTGCTACCTGCGTGGTCATGCGTTCAGTCTATTTCGAGACAGCGTGCCAGCTCCCGCTCCCCCGCGGCGCGGCGGAACCCGCCGCAACTCCTGACGAGCCGCTCAGACCGGCATCTGATCGGGGATGCCCGTGCGCAGCTCCACGGGCAGGTGAGCCGTGTCGTTGTGCGTGAGCAGTGTCCAGGGGCGTCCCTGCTTCTGTGCGATGACGGTGAGCCCGCAATGCGCCTGGTTCAGAGTCATCCAGCGCCACTCCGGTGCACCGAGAACCTCTCGCACGAACCAGGAGATCACGAAGTTGTGAGTGATGAGGACTTCATGCACGTCGCCCGGTTTGCGAACCAGGAACTCGTTGACCGCGTCGAACATCTGCGCTCGTCCGGCCTCGACTTCGGCATCTGTGATGGATCCGAAGAACGGCTCGTAGGCCGCGGGAGTCTCTTCTGTCATCCCGGTGGGAACGCAGTCGAACAGCAGAGCAGTCGGCTCCGGATCGACGGACGGCAGTCGCGCGGCGAGAGCGCGCGCCGTCTCGTTGGCGCGCAGCAGCGGAGAATGCCACACCGCGTCGAGCGGCAGCCCCGAGAGGCGATCAGCGATCAACTCGGCCTGGCGCTGCCCCCGCGGAGAGAGCGGGCCGTCGGTGAGGCCGTGCTCGGCATCCTGATGCTCGCCGTGCCTGACCAGATATATGTAGTGCGTCACTCATTCGCTCGCTTCGTCGACAGCGTCCTCCGGGATCACTCCACCCTATGCCAGGTATGTGACAACGGTGTGTCGACGCTCAGTTGCCCGCTCGAGTCAGGTCGGCGATCTGCACGCGCGACAACGCGGCCCCCGCACCCTGCATCAGCTCATCGACGTGCTCGGCGGCGAAGGTGTTGACGATCGGGGCGACGACCGTCCGCTGCGAGAGAAGCCAGGCGATCGAGACCGCCGCGACCGGAAGATCGAGCTCGACGGCGACCTGATCGAGCGCCTTGAGCACTTTGCCGCCCCGCCGATTCAGGTTTCCCCGGAGCTGTTCCCCGCGAACGCCGCGAGATGTCGATGACTTGCTGCGGTGGCGCCCTGAGAGGAAGCCGTGCTCGAGCGCGTGCGAAGGAGTGACCGCGAGGTTCTGCGCCCCGGCGACGAGTCGGAGGTCGCCCTCGAAACCCTGGCGACGGATGAGGTTGTACGGAGAATCGATGACTTCGACGCGGGGGTATCCGGCGGAAGCGAGAATCCGCGCCTCTACCAGACGCTCGGGCGCGAAGCCGTACGCACCCAGTGCGCCGACCTTGCCCGCCTCGACGAGCCACTCGACGGTCGCGAGCGTGTCTTCGAGGTTCGTCGTCGCGTCGAGGGTCGCGTCGAGATAGAGCACGTCGATGCGCTCGACCCCGAGGCGCGTCAGCGACCCTTCGACGGCCCTGACGAGGTTCGTCGAGCCGAGCCCCGGGTTGTCGGCATGGGCGCCGATGCGAACGCTGAGCAGAACGTCGTCGCGCAGTCCGCGGGATCGCAGCCACTGACCGATGATGTGCTCGCTGCGCCCACCGGAGAAGCCGTCTGCCGTGTGGACCGCGTTGCCGCCGAACTCGATGTAGCGATCGAGGATTCCGTGGCTCGTCTCGAGATCGACGTTCCAGCCGAACTCGGCCGCGCCGAGCATCAGGGGGAAGATGTCGAAGCCGGTCTCGCCGAGTGCGACTCGGATGCCCTCGCCGACCCCTGGGCCCACGATCGGGATCGGCGCAGAGGGATGCGTGTCAGGCTCTGCGTGTGCGCGCTCGGGAGTCGTTCCTGCGCCTACGCTGAACAACCGCATTTCCTCACCCCCGCATCGATCAGCGCGAGCTGATCTGCGTCACTGCCATCGGTGCACCCCCCGGTGCGTAATTCGAGGGTATTCGAGAACCGTCGATGCTCCGACCAATCTGCGGAACGGCGGGAGAACTTCCCGTAACGGTTTGGTCACATCGGATACGACGAAGCCCGGGCCGTCCGTGAGGACGAACCCGGGCCTCGTATCGAAGCGCTGCGATTACTCGGCGGCGGCCTCTTCAGCAGGTGCTGCGTCCGCTGCGGGAGCGTCGTCGAGCACGGGCTCGAGCGACAGCTTGCCGCGGTCGTCGATCTTCGTGATCTTCACGAGGATCTTCTGACCGACCGACAGGACGTCGTCGACGTTCTCGACGCGCTTGCCACCGGCGAGCTTGCGCACCTCGGTGACGTGCAGCAGGCCGTCCTTGCCCGGAAGAAGCGAGACGAACGCACCGAACGTCGCGATCTTCACGACGGTTCCGAGGAACTGCTCGCCCACCTCCGGGTTGGTCGGGTTGGCGATCGCGTTGACCTGGGCGCGGGCGGCCTCGGCCGAGGGGCCGTCGGTCGCGCCGATGTAGACGGTGCCGTCCTCCTCGATGGAGATCTGCGCGCCGGTCTCATCCTGGATCGCGTTGATCGTCTTGCCCTTCGGGCCGATCAGCTCACCGATCTTGTCGACCGGGATCTGCACGCTGATGACGCGGGGCGCGGTCGGCGCCATCTCGTCAGGAGCATCGATCGCGGCGTTCAGGACGTTGAGGATCGTGAGACGCGCGTCGCGAGCCTGGGTCAGCGCGCCGGCGAGCACCGACGACGGGATGCCGTCGAGCTTCGTGTCGAGCTGGATGGCCGTGACGAACTCGCTCGTACCGGCGACCTTGAAGTCCATGTCGCCCAGTGCGTCCTCGGCACCGAGGATGTCGGTGAGGGCGGCGTAGCGCGTCTCTCCGTCGACCTCATCGGAGACGAGTCCCATCGCGATGCCGGCGACGGCTGCGCGCAGAGGCACACCCGCGTTCAGCAGCGACAGGGTCGACGCGCAGACGGATCCCATCGACGTCGAGCCGTTGGAGCTCAGAGCCTCGGAGACCTGACGGATCGCGTAGGGGAACTCCTCACGACTGGGCAGCACCGGCACGAGTGCGCGCTCGGCGAGGAAGCCGTGCCCGATCTCGCGACGCTTCGGCGAACCGACCCGGCCGGTCTCACCGGTCGAGTAGGGCGGGAAGTTGTAGTGGTGCATGTAGCGCTTGCTCGTCGTGGGCGACAGCGAGTCGATCTGCTGCTCCATCTTGAGCATGTTCAGCGTGGTGATGCCCATGATCTGGGTCTCACCGCGCTGGAAGATCGCCGAGCCGTGGACGCGCGGGATGACCTGCACCTCGGCGTCGAGCGGACGGATGTCGGCCAGGCCGCGACCGTCCATGCGCACGCTCTCGGTGAGGATGCGGCCGCGGACGATCTTCTTCGTGACGGACTTGTACGCCGCGGAGAACTCGAGCGGGGCTCCGGCAGGCAGGTTGCCGGCCTCGACCGCTTCGATGAGCTGCGCCCTGACGCGGTCCTTGACCTCGTCGTCCTTGCTCTGACGCTCCTGCTTGTCGGCGATCTGGTAGACGTTCACCAGGTCGTCGTAGGAGCGCTCGGCCACGAAGTCGTAGACCTCGCTGGAGTACGGCGGGAAGACCGGGTACACACCCGGCTCCTTCGACGCGGTCGCGGCGAGCTCGGCCTGAGCCTTGACGAGCTGAGCGATGAAGGGCTTCGATGCCTCGAGGCCCTGCGCGACGACGGCCTCGTCGGGCTTGGTGGCGCCGGCCTTGATGAGGTTCCAGCTGCCCTCGGTGGCCTCAGCCTCGACCATCATGATCGCGACGTCTTCGGTGCCGTCGGACTTCGTGACGACACGACCGGCGACGATCAGGTCGAACACGGCCTCGCTGACCTGCTCGGCCGTCGGGAACGCGACCCACTGGTCCGCGTGCTCGCCGTGACCGGGGATGAACGCGAGGCGCACACCGGCGACAGGACCCGAGAACGGGAGACCCGAGATCTGCGTCGAGGCCGAAGCCGCGTTGATCGCCAGGGCGTCGTAGAACTCGCCGGGAGCGATCGACAGGACGGTGATGACGATCTGGACCTCGTTGCGCAGGCCGTCGACGAACGACGGACGCAGCGGACGGTCGATCAGACGGCAGACGAGGATCGCCTCGGTCGACGGGCGACCCTCACGACGGAAGAACGAGCCGGGGATCTTGCCCGCTGCGTACGAACGCTCTTCGACGTCCACCGTCAGCGGGAAGAAGTCGAAGCCCTCGCGCGGGTGCTTGCCGGCGCTGGTGGCCGAGAGGAGCATGGTCTCGCCGTCGAGGTACGCGGCGACTGCGCCCTGAGCCTGCTGCGCGAGGCGGCCGGTCTCGAAGCGGATGGTGCGGGTGCCGAAGCGGCCGTTGTCGAGAACGGCCTCGGTGGCGGTGATTTCAGGACCTTCCAAGAGGTCTCTCCTTCTTTGTTTAGACTCGCGAATCCGTGTGACGCGCGAGCGCATTCATGAAGGAGCGGATCCGGCCGGATACGGGCGCGCGGGCATTCCCGCGAATCTCACCTGCGCTGGCCACCAGTAGAAAGCCACCCGACGTCTCGCCGAGGAACCCACCACAGGGGACCAGCTCTCCGCCGATCGCTCCATGAGTCGATATGAAGTTGTGCGGCCGACATACGACGACCTCCTCCAGCCTATCAGCGAGGCGTTGAAAGTCGTCGGTCATGCGCGATCACCCGAATCGGACACTCCCCCGACACTCGCCGTTCATGACCGGGATACCACCGTGCGAGAGGCGTCCGATGGTCTGGGAGCATGTACATGTCAGTGATCGGCTGCGGCTACCTCGGTGCCGTCCACGCGGCCGCCATGGCCTCGATCGGGCACGATGTCGTCGGAATCGACGTCGATGAGGCGAAGGTCGCGATGCTCGCCAGCGGTACAGCACCGTTCTTCGAGCCTCGACTGGAGCAACTCCTGCAGGACGGGCTCGAATCGGGACGCTTGCGCTTCAGCAGCTGCATGTCGGAGGCGGTCGGCGCGGACATCCACTTCCTCGCGGTCGGTACTCCGCAAGTGGCAGGCGGCCACGCCGCGGACCTCCGTTTCGTCGAAGCCGCCGTCTCCTCACTGCTGCCGCACCTGCGCCCGGGCGATGTCGTCGCCGGAAAGTCGACCGTGCCGGTCGGCACCGCGGAACGGCTGACAGACGGTATCGCCGCCACCGGTGCGACTCTGGTGTGGAATCCCGAATTCCTCCGTGAGGGATGGGCAGTGCAGGACACGATCGCGCCGGACCGGATCGTGGTGGGAGTCGCGCACGGAGGCGCCGGCGATCGGGCAGCCGCTCTGCTCCGAGAGGCGTATCGTCCTGCGGTCGATGCAGGGACGCCGTTCCTCGTGACCGACCTCGCCACGGCCGAGCTGGTCAAGAGCGCCGCCAACGCGTTCCTTGCCACGAAGATCTCGTTCATCAACGCGATGGCCGAGATCGCGGAGGCGTCGGGCGCCGACGTCGCCATGCTTGCGGATGCGCTCGGCCATGACACCCGCATCGGCCACCGGTACCTGGGATCAGGCATCGGGTTCGGCGGCGGGTGCCTTCCGAAGGACATCCGCGCCTTCGCGGCACGGGCCGAGGAGCTCGGACGCGGCGAGGCCGTCGGCTTCCTCCGCGAAGTGGACTCCATCAACCTCCGGCGCCGCGACAGGGCGGTGCAACTCGTCGTCGATGCGCTCGGCGGCCTGGTCTTCGGTCGACGGATCGCCGTGCTCGGAGCAGCGTTCAAGCCGTTCAGCGATGACATCAGAGATTCCCCGGCGCTGGATGTGGCCGTACGACTCCGTGGCTTGGGCGCGGATGTGATCGTGACTGATCCTGCGGCGGTCGAGAACGCGCGGGTCGCGCACCCGCAGCTGGGCTACACGACGGTGCGCGATGAAGCTCTGCAGGATGCGGATGCCGTGGTGCTCGTCACAGAGTGGGATCACTACCGACGAGACCTCTCTCCCGAACATGCCGGATCCCTCGTGGCGGGACGCGTGATCGTCGACGGTCGGAATTGCCTGGATGCCGCTGCGTGGCGCGCCGCCGGCTGGAAGTACCACGGCATGGGGCGGCGCTGATCCCGCTCGCCGCTCACGTCGACCGCATGCGACTCAGCTCACGCTGACGTCGCGCGGAGCACTCGATCTCCCGAGATACACGTAGTCGTCGTGCTTCGCGACGCGCCCATCGCCGGCCGCCCGACCGTGCATCCGCCGCCAGACCCAAGGCAGTGCGTGCCGTCGCCACCAGAGTCCAGCTCCGATCGGCTCGTTCTCATGCAGCGCTGCATCGAGCACGCCGAGCGCATCGGCGTGCGGCACGGAGAGCACCTCGCCGACCTGGTAGGCGAGGAACCTGTGTCCACGGCTGCTGAGGTGCACGAGGTCCTCTCCCCAGTTCGGGCGGTCAGGAAGCGCCGTGTACAGGTCGGTGTCGATGAGGATCGCGCCGGTGCGCCCAGCGATGCCGGAAAGGGCCGTGGCGAACGCCGCAAACCTCCTGGTGTAGAGGGACGCGGCCCTGCGGCGGGGCAAGAACGGGGTGACGAGCACCACGTCGGCGCCGGTGTCGCGGAGTCGGATGACCGCTCTCTCGAGATCGACGGCGAGCGCGCGCACGTCCACGGTGGACTTCACGAGGTCGTTGGCCCCGACGAGGATCGACACGAGATCGGGTCGGAGCTCGAGCGCAGTGGACAGCTGAGGGCCGCACACATCGCGCACGCGCTTCGACCGGACGGCCAGGTTCGCGTAATGAAGTCCGCCCCGCGCCGCCAGCAGCAGTGCGAGGCGGTCCGCCCATCCGCGCAGCGCACCGTCCGGGCCGGGATCGCACAATCCCTCGGTGAGCGAGTCGCCGAGCGCGACGTAGCGGCGCCAGGTGCGCGCCTCCACCCGGGCACCGGGTTCCGGGCGGGTCAGGCGGCGAGCGCGAAGCCCCGCGTCCACGCGCCGGAGATCTCGTGCTTCTTCGAAATGTCCGAGCAGCTGGTCGCAGACGTTCGTCCAACTCCGCCCCTGCACCGCCGCGCGTCCCGCCGCGCCGAAAGCCCGCCGCTTGCGCTCGTCCCCGACGAGGTCGGTCACCCGCATACGGAGGTCGTCGGCGTCACCCGGGCGATACAGCCATCCGTCGATCCCCATGCGCACGAGCCCCAGGGGACCTCCGTGACCGGTGGCGACGACGGGTACCCCGCTGGCGTGTGCCTCTTGCAGCGTCTGCCCGAAGGTCTCGCTCTCTCCCGGGTGCACGAATACGTCGAAGGATGCCATCGCCGCCGCCAGTTCGTGCCCCTCGAGGTGCCCGAGAAAGCGGGCACGGGGCATCAGGAGCTCGAGTCGTGGCCTGCTCGGCCCGTCGCCCACGATCACGACGCGCGTGCCGGGGATGGCGTGAAGGACCGCCAGATCCTCGACCTGCTTCTCCGGTGCGAGTCGACCCACGTAGCCGATGACGACCTCGTCACCCCACTCTGCGCGCAGAGTCGGGCTGCGCCGCTCGGGCTGGAAGCGCTCGGCGTCGACGCCTCTCCCCCATCGGCGGATGCGATCCACCCCGAGCGCCGCGAGCTGCTGTGCGGAGTCTCCCGACGGCGCGAGCGTCATGGTCGCCCGCCGATGGAGGCGCGCGATATGAGCTTCGGCGATCCCCGTCGCCACGGGCATGCGATACCTCTGCGTGTATGCCGCGACGTCGGTCTGGTAGGCCGCGACGGCGGCCACCCCGAGGTGCTCGGCGGCGAGCGCGCCTCGCCAGCCGAGGGCGAAGGGTGAGGCGAGGTGCACGACGTCCGGCCGGAAACGCCGCAGCGATGCCGCCACCTGGTGCGCGGACGAGGTCCCCACGCGCACGCTGCGATATCCCGGAAGCGCGAGGCTGGGTGCGGGTTCGACGGGGGCTCCGTGGAGCTCCGCAGGCATCCCGACGGCATCCGGCGCGATCACGTGCGCCTCGTGGCCTGTGCGTTCGAGGTGTCGGAGGATCTGCAGCACGGATCCGGTGACACCGTTCATGTGCGGAAGGAAGGACTCTGTCACGATCGCGACTCTCACGTCCTCAGGATGCATCCCTCCGATGCCGTCCGACGCGCGAACCCGGTCGGAGCACCAGAAGTTCACCCGATGCTGGGCGGCTCTTCACCGGCTATCCCGACGTCGGTTCCCGTTCACCTCGGGCGAGCACGGTTGGGGTGTGCTCAACGAACTGCTCACCGGCCCGTGGGCCCTGGCGGTCATGGCCCTGATGGTGTTCGGCGACTCGCTCTTCGTGGTCGTGCCGGGCGAGATCGCCGTGACCGCGCTCGGCGCCTTCGCGTCCGCGACGGGTGATCCTCCCCTGTGGGTCGTGATCGTATGCGCCGGTGCCGCCGCCCTCGCCGGAGACGTCACCTGCTTTCTCGTGGGTCGCCGAGTGGGCGTCGAGCGGTGGCGATGGATGCGCACGCCACGGGTGCGCCGAGCATTCGCCTGGGCACGAGTGCAACTGGAAGGGGGGACGGCGACCGTGCTGTTCACCGCGCGCTTCGTCCCCTTCGCCCGACTGGCGATCAACCTGGTAGCGGGGGCGTCCCGCATCAGCCCGCTACGGTACGTTCCTGTCGTGGCCCTCGCTGCATTCGGGTGGTCGGCGTACCAGGCCTCGGTGGGTGCCCTCGTCGCCGTCCTGCTGCCGGGCGGCCCCCTCGTCGCCGTCGTGGTGTCGGTTCTCGTCGCCCTCGGGCTCGGCGCCGCGATCGATTTCGTGTCGCGACGGGCGCGGGACTGATCCTCCCACCGTGGGATCCGTGCCCTAGGCTGGCGAGCATGAGCACCGAAGAAGGCGCCTCCTCCAGCGAGGAGATGAAGCGCAAGTTCAAGGAAGCGCTCGAGAAGAAGAACGCGCACCACCGGCAGGGCGAGGCCCACCTCGATGGCGATTCCGCCGTCCACGGCGCGCCCGCCCCGCAGACGCGGCGCGAGTTCCGACGCAAGAGCGGTTGACCGCACGGATGCGGGAGTCGACCACGGTCGACTCCCGCATCCTTCTTCTCGGCCCGCCGGTCAGTTGCGCGCCGCACGAGCGCGCGCCCGCTCCTCTTTCGCCGCCATCTCATCGAGGGCTGATTCCTTCAGCCCCTGAATGTCGACGGCTTCGCTCTCGTTCGCCATGCCGTGGTCGTCCACGCCGTCGAGCGAGGACTCCTCGAACGGCAGCGAGCCGCTCAGCACCTGCCGCACGCGCTCGCGGTCGATCTGGTGCGTCCAGGTGCCGATGAGCAGCGTCGCCACCGCGTTTCCGGTGAAGTTCGTCAGGGCCCGACCCTCCGACATGAATCGGTCGATGCCCACGATCACGCCGACCCCGTCGACCAGGTCCGGACGGTACGCCTGCAGGCCGCCCGCGAGCGTGGCGAGTCCGGCGCCGGTGACACCGGCTGCCCCCTTGCTCGCGATGATCATGAACACCAGCAAGCCGATCTGCTCGCCGATCGTCATCGGCTGCCCCATGCCGGTCGCGATGAAGAGCGAGGCCATCGTGAGGTAGATCGCAGTGCCGTCGAGGTTGAACGAGTACCCGGTGGGGACAGTGATCCCGACGACGGGCTTCGAGACGCCGATGTGCTCCATCTTGGCGATGAGGCGCGGAAGAGCCGACTCCGAGGACGAGGTGCCGACGATCAGCAGGTACTCGCGGGCGAGGTACTTCACGAGGCTGAAGATGTTCACCCGGGTCACCGCGAACAGCAGGGTCCCCAGCACCACGACGATGAAGAGGAAGCAGGTGATGTAGAACGCGATCATCAGCACGCCGAGACTCCAGATGGCGGCGATGCCCGTCTTCCCGACGACCGCCGCGATCGCACCGAAGGCGCCGAGAGGGGCCAACCACAGGATCATCCCGAGGATGCGGAACACCAGCTTCTGGAGGTTCTTGACCGCATCCATGATCGGGGCCCCCTTCTCTCCGAGCCCCTGGAGCGCGAAGCCGACGAGCAGGGCGATGAAGAGCACCTGGAGCACGCTCTCGCCGGTGAAGGCGGAGAAGAACGTCGTGGGGATGATGCCGAGGATGAACTCCGTGGTGGTCTTCGCCTCGGTCTCGGTCGCGTCGTAGGTGGAGTTCGCCATATCGAGGCCCGCACCCGGGTGGATGATGTTGCCGACCACCAGGCCGATCGCCAGCGCGAACGTCGACATGACCATGAAGTAGAGCAGCGCGAGTCCGCCGATCTTGCCGACGGTCGCGGCCTTGGCGATCGAGCCGACACCCACCACGATCGTGCAGAAGATGATCGGCGCGATCATCATCTTGATGAGCGAGACGAAGCCCTTGCCGATCGGCTCGAGGCTCTGCCCGACCTCGGGCCAGATGAGGCCGACCGCGGCTCCGAGCACCACGGCGATGATCACGGAGACGTAGAGCCACGTATGCCTGTCCCACGCGTGCTTGCCGCGCCGCCAATGGAAACCGGGAAGCGAGAAACCTGTCGTGATGGCCATGTTTTCCTCCTTGATCATGAACGTCTTCGTCGCATGCCCTCGGGCGTCCTCGCCTTCGGTAAGCTCACCGTCGCGGACTTCACCCGGCAGCGCCATTTGTGGTCGTATTGGTCACCACCGATATGTCGGCCTCCGCGATCACCGCCGATCGGAAGGATGCGATGAGACCCGCCCGCAGCATCGCCTCACGGGTGTTCGCCGTGCTTCTGGTCGCGGCGATCGCCGTCGGCGGCCTGGTGGCCGTCTTCCTGGTCATCGATGCACAGCGCACCACGCATGCAGAGGCCGAGCGCGTCACGGCGGCAGCGGCCGTGACACTCGCCGCGTCACCGCTGGTGACCGAGTCGCTGGAGTCCGGCGACCTCGACGCGGCCACTCGGAATCTCGAGCCCTACGCACTCGACGTCATCGTCGGCGCCGATCTCGACTTCGTGACGATCATGACGCCGGATGGCACCCGGGTGACCCACCCCGACCTGCAGCAGATCGGCGAGAGATACCTCGGCACGATCCCCGACACGCCCCGGACCTTCACGGAGGTCTTCACCGGCACTCTCGGCCCCTCGGTGCGCACGATCGTTCCTGTGCTCGCATCCGACGGCGACCCGGTCGGCTGGGTCTCGGCCGGGGTGACGACCGAGACCATCTCCGAGACCCTGATCCGTCGCCTCCCCCTGTCACTCGGCATCACCGTCGGCCTCGTCGCTCTCGGCGCGCTCGGCGCCTGGGCCGCCCGCCGGTTCACGCGGCGCATCGCGGGCGATCTCCCGCCGGGGCAGGTGCGCGATGCCGTCTCGTCGTACGAATCACTGCGGACCCTGGGCGATGCCCTACGGGCGCAGACGCACGAGCACGGCAACCGCATGCACACCGCGGTCGCTCTGCTCGAGCTGGGACGCGCCGACGAGGCGATCGGGATACTGACCGAGACGTCACGGCAGAGTCAATCGCTCGTCGATCAGGTCACTGCGCGACAGGCCGGTGACCCCACGGTGGGCGCGCTTCTGCTCGGCAAAGCCTCGCAGGCCAGGGAGCGTGGGATCGATTGGCGGTTGCAGATCGATCCCGATACTCCCCGATCGCCGCTCTCACCCGTCGACAGTGTGGCCGTTCTCGGCAATCTGATCGACAACGCCATGGATGCCGCATCCGCAGGAGCCGAACGATGGGTTCAGGTGATGCTCGCGCCGTCGATCGACGGCGGCATCGTGCTCGCCGTCGCGGACAGCGGGCCGGGGATCGCCCCCGAACTGAGGGCGAGGATCTTCATGCATGGGTTCTCGACGAAACCGGGAGGCTCCCAGGGGCGTGGGGTCGGACTCGCACTCGTGCGATCCGTCGTTCTCGGGGCCGGCGGGACCGTGGACGTCGAGAGCGACCCGACGACATTCCGAGTCGTTCTGCCCCCGACGCGAAAGAGGCGCGCACCGTGATCCGCACACTGATCGTCGACGACGACGCTCTGACGCTGGAGCTCCACCGCTCGTACCTCGAGAGGATCGACGGCTTCATCGTGGCCGGCGAAAGCACCCGAGCGCGTGCCGCGGTGAGCGCCGTGCTCGAGCAACCGCGTGAACAACCCTTCGATCTCATCCTTCTCGACATCACGATGCCTGACGGCTCGGGCATCGACGTGCTCCGTGCGCTCCGTGCCCGTGCGGCGTCGGTCGATGTGATCGCGATCACCGGCGTCCGGGACGCGGAGACCGTGCGGCAGATGGTCGCCCTCGGCGTGTATCAGTATCTCGTCAAGCCGTTCTCCTTCGCGGTGTTCGACGAACGTCTCACGGCCTACCGAGCGCACCGCGAGAAGGCGCGATCCACGGACGGTGAGGCGACCCAGGCGGAGATCGACGCACTGCTCGGTCGCACGACCCGAGCGATACCGCTCCCGAAGGGGCTCTCCGAATCGACGCTGCAGAAGGTCACCACCGAGCTCCGCACGGCCGGCGCTCTCTCCGCGAGTGAAGCAGCTCAGCGACTCGGGATGTCGAGGGTGTCCCTACGCCGCTATCTCGAGCATCTCGCTGCATCGGGAATCGTCCTCCGCAGCGCCCGCTATGGCGCTCGCGGACGTCCCGAGACGGAGTACGAGTGGAATCGGCGCTCCGACGGGTCCGACTGAGCTCCGGATCGTCGGCGGCCGCTCTCCGCGCTCCTCGTCGCAGCCCGCCGTCCACGCCGTCAGCGCGGGAGGCGTCCCTCGTGCAGCACGGCTCCAGGGTCGGCGATCGCGCGAGCGCGACGGAGGCGGGCGACCGACGCCGCCTCGGAGCAGCGCTCCAGGGTCTGCCCCGGGCCCAGGAAGGTGGGGATCGTCTGCGGCGCCGTCGCCCGCGCGAGCACCTCACTGAACCCCGCGATGCTGACGTCCCCCGGCTCGCTCGGTGCTCCCGGGAAGACCGGCACCAGAGCGTGCATCAGCCACTCGACTCCCTGAAGCGTCGCGAACCCCGCGCGTCTCGGATTCTCCAGCGCTCCGCCGAGCATCCGGATGTCGATGCCCATGATCGGCCACTGGTCCGGTTGCTCGCGGAAGCGCATCAACTCATCGATCGTCTCGTCGTCGAGCGAGGAGAGCGCGGCCGACACACCCCGTCCGGGGGCCGGATCGGTGGGTTCCCCGCTCGACGCGGCGACGGTGCGCGGCGACGTGGCCCCGGAGACCTCGCGGCGCACCGCACCGGCTCTCCTGACTCCGTCGAGCAGATCATCGGACGGGCCGTTCGTCGACAGCGCCTGCACGGTGAGGAAGCTGCGACCGCGGATCTCCTCCGGCAGCTGCGGGACATCGGGCATCCGCATCGAGTTCACGAACACGTTGAGTGCGGAGGGCGCGTCGACGGCGAGGTCGCGGACAGCCCGCATCACCGCGCCCGCGTCGGCGGCGTCGAAGGTGAACTCGGCTCCCCACACGGCGGGTGCGGGCACCAGGTCGATCTCGAGCGCGGTGACGATGCCCACGACCCCGCCCGCGCCCCGCAGCGCCCACATGACCTCCGGATCGGTGTCGTCATCGACGCGATCATGCACGCCGTCGCTGCGCAGCATCCACACCGCGCGCAGATTGTCGGACCCCAGCCCGGCTGTGCGGCTGAACCACGAGTGGCCGCCGCCGAGGGTGAAGCCCGCGACGCTGACGACCGGGCTCGTTCCCGCCGGGGCGACCCAGCCCGTTCCCTCGAGCGCCTCGACCACGGCTCCCCAGCGGACACCGCTGCCGACTCGCACGGTTCCGGCTTCGAGGTCGACCTCGAGTTCGTCGAATGCCGCCATCCGCAGGATCACGGCACCGGAGAGGTCGCCGGATGCGCCGTGTCCGGAGGGTTGCACCGCGATCGTGACGCCCGCATCACGCGCTGCGCCGAGGAGGATGCGCAGATCGTCGACATCGACCGGGACGGCGACCCCGACCGGATGCTGTTCGATCGCGAGATTCCATGGTCGGCGAGCAGCCTCGAACGACTCGTCGCCCGGAAGGAGGAGGGATCCGCGCAGCGCTCGTCGCGCAGCATCCAGCACAGACAGATGGGCCATGCCGTCACCGTACGATGCCCCAGGGACATTGTCGATGGCGTCATGGCCCATCGTGAGGCCCGCGAGCCGGGCCGCCGGTCTACTCTCCGGCGAGACCGCCGAGCATGTGGCCGAACGAGCGGCCCTCCCCGAGATACGTGGCGGGGTCGTACGGGTCGTCGATCGCAGCCACCTCACGCTTGGCGATCGCTTCGGCCAGCTCGCGCGCACCCTTCTCGACGCGCTTGGCGAGTGGTGCGACGTCGTCGCCGGATCCACCCCAGTCGCTCGACGCGGCGAACACGCCCGTCGAGACGGCGTCGGCGTGCAGGTAGGCGAAGAGCGGACGAATCGCGTAGTCGATCGCGAGCGAGTGACGAGCAGTGCCGGCGTTCGCTCCGATCAGCACCGGCTTGCCCGTGAGCGCGTCCGGGTCGAGCACGTCGATGAACGACTTGAAGAGCCCGTTGTAGCTCGTCGAGAAGATCGGCGTGACGGCGATGAGAGCGTCGGCCGAGACCACGGTGTTGATCGCGGTCTCGAGTGCGGGCGGCGCGAATCCGGTGAGCAGATTGTTCGTGATGTCGTGGGCGTAGTCGCGCAGCTCGATCACGTCGACGCTCGCCTCGATGTCGTGGCCCGCGAGGGCCTTCACGGTCTCCGCTGCGAGGCGATCCGCCAGCATGCGCGTGGACGACGGGTTCGAGAGCCCGGCGGACACGACGGCGATTCGACGAGTGGTCATCTCAGGCCCCCTTCCGGCTGAGTCCGAACGCTGCTCCCGCGGGGGCGGGAGAGTCCTGGTAGGGCGAGTCACCCGTCAGATTGTCACCGCGGTTCGCACCCGGACGAGCCTGGCGCGTGGGGCCGTCACCGAACTCGGCCTTCACCCGGGCACCGTGCGTCGGAGCATCCGGCACCGAGGCCGGGCGATCCTTCGCCATCTCCTTGCGCAGCACCGGCACGACCTCGGCACCGAGGATGTCGAGCTGCTCGAGCACGGTCTTGAGCGGAAGTCCGGCGTGATCGATCAGGAACAGCTGACGCTGGTAGTCGCCGTAGTGCTCGCGCATCGCGGCATAGCGGTCGATGACCTGCTGAGGCGAACCCACGGTCAGCGGGGTCATCTCGGTGAAGTCCTCCATGCTCGGCCCGTGACCGTACACCGGGGCGTTGTCGAAGTACGGACGGAACTGGTTGACCGCATCCTGCGACTTCGCAGCCATGAACACCTGGCCGCCGAGTCCGACGATCGCCTGCTCGGGCGTGCCGTGTCCGTAGTGCGCGTAGCGCTGGCGGTACAGCTCGATCAGACGCTGGTAGTGCTCCTTGGGCCAGAAGATGTTGTTCGCGAAGAAGCCGTCACCGTAATAGGCGGCCTGCTCGGCGATCTCCGGGGTGCGGATCGATCCGTGCCACACGAACGGAGCGACGCCGTCGAGGGGGCGCGGCGTCGAGGTGAAGCCCTGCAGCGGGGTGCGGAACTTGCCTTCCCAGTTCACGACGTCCTCACGCCACAGCTTGTGCAGCAGGGCGTAGTTCTCGATCGCGAGCGGGAGCCCCTGCCTGATGTCCTGCCCGAACCAGGGATAGACCGGGCCCGTGTTGCCGCGGCCGAGCATGAGGTCCATGCGTCCGTCCGAGACGTGCTGCAGCATCGCGTACTCCTCGGCGATGCGTACGGGGTCGTTGGTCGTGATCAGGGTGGTCGACGTCGAGACGATCAGACGCTCGGTCTGAGCCGCGAGCGCGGCGAGGAACGTCGTGGGGCTCGAGGACCAGAAGGGAGGGTTGTGGTGCTCGCCGATCGCGAAGACGTCGAGGCCGACCTCCTCGCTGTGCTTGGCGATCGCGAGGGTCGCCTTGATCCGCTCCTGCTCACTCGGCGTCTCGCCGGTGGTCGGGTCGCGGGTGATGTCGCTGACCGACATGATTCCGAACTGCACCGGGACGCCTGCCTGCTCACTCATGATTGCTCCGTCTTCTCCGAATCGGGTGCCCTGCATCCGGTTCTATTCATTTGAATGTATCTGAGTCAACGCGATGCGAGCAACATTATTCCCCGAGTAGCCTCAGAGGATGAACAGTGCCGGAGCCGACACGACGAACCCCGCCACCGGATCCGTCCAGAAGCCCCGCACGCGCGTCCCGTTCTGGGACAACGCGCGGTATGCGTGCATCGTGCTCGTCGTGCTCGGTCATGCGATCCAGCGACTCACCTACGACTCCGACATCGCGCTCGCGGCCTATCTCGCCCTGTACGCCTTCCATATGCCGGCGTTCGCGATCATCTCCGGTTACTTCTCGAAGTCCGGATCACCGACACGTGTGCAGATGGCCAGGGTCATCACCGACATCCTGCTGCCGTACGTGATCTTCGAGTTCCTGTGGACCCTCACGAAATGGCTCGTCGAGGGTCAGGCCGACCCGAACTTCACCAAACCGTCCTGGACCCTCTGGTTCCTGTTGGCGCTCGGCATCTTCCGTCTGGTGCTCCCCTACCTCGCACTGCTGCGGTGGCCGCTGCTGTGGACTGTGATCATCTCGATCGGCGTGGGCTACCTGCCCAATGTCGACAGCACCTTCTCGCTCTCTCGCACGCTGGGGCTCCTGCCGTTCTTCGCCCTCGGCTGGTGGCTCCGCGAGCGCGACATCGTCAACCGCCTCCGCCTCCTCGAGATCCGCCCGTGGTGGATCCGCGTCGTGAGCGTCGCACTCCTCGCCGCGGCGGGATTCGCAGCCTGGCGCTGGATCGACGTCTGGGAGAAGATCGACCTGCGCCACTGGCTGTTCTACGAGGACGCGTATGCAGACCTCGGCGGAGAGCAATGGTGGGCCGGAGGCGTCCGTGTGGCGCTCATGTTGCTGGCGGTCATTCTGAGTGCCGCCTTCTTCGCTCTCATCCCTCGCGGAACATACTGGTGGACGAGGTTCGGCCAGTACACGATGTATGTGTTCCTGCTCCACTCGTTCGTGCTCTACCCTTTCCGCGAGACCGGCGTGCTGCGCGACCTCGACCCGACGTGGCTGTGGCTGCCGCTCGTGACCCTGCTGTCGGTGGTGCTGGCTCTGGCGCTCGCCACCAAGCCCGTGCGCTCGCTCTTCCGCCCGCTGGTGGAACCCCGCCCTTCCTGGCTCTTCCGGGACCCCGAGCTCGCTCGACGCGAGGGTCACCGCAGCGACCCGACCGGCTCTCGTCGGCCCCGCCACAACGCAGCGGCTAGCCTGAAGGAGTGACGAGAGCCCAGACGATCCGCGGCCGCCTCGTGGAGCACGCGGGTGCGTCCGGGTTCGGGATTCACGGGCTCCATGTGCTCGCGGGCTCCGACGTCGCAGAGCACCGGTGGACCTCCGACGTCCGCGAGGAGATCCACTCCGTGGCGAAGGGCGTGTGCGTTTTCGCGGCCGGGATCGCCGCCGCGGAGGGACTCGTCTCACTCGATGCGCCGATCGCCGAGTACGCACCGGACCTCACCCTCGGAGACGGCGTCGAGCGCCTCACGCTGCGGCGGTTGCTCACGATGTCGAGCGGCATCGACCTCGCCTGGTCCGAGACCATGATGACCGACTGGCCCGATCTCGCACGCGAGTTCCTGTCGCGCCCGTCGCGCGGCCACGTCTTCCAGTACTCGAACGCCAGCACCTACACCGCGATGGCGATCCTGGCGACGCGAACCGGTGACGTCGTCGAGTACCTGCGCCCCCGACTCCTGAGCCCCCTCGGTCTCGACGACATCGAGTGGGAGCGCTGCCCTCGAGGACGCATCGTCGCCGGAAGCGGCATCTCGCTGCGCACCGAGGAGATGGCACGCCTCGGTCGGCTGATCCGTGATCGTGGCGAATGGCAGGGCCGACGACTCGTGCCGACCGAGGTCATCGACGCGATGCACTCCGGCTGGGTCGTCGCCGGCCAGAACCCCGGCTACGAGCGCTATGCGCTGGCGGGCTGGGACGGCCCCGGCCGGGCGTGGCGTCTGCACGGGGCGTACGGACAGCTCCTGATCTTCAGCGAGGATGCAGTCGTCACGATCACCGCCGACGACCACTTCGGCGCGGATGCATACGCGACCTTCGTCGCGGAGACCCTTCGGTCCTGACCCTGACACGCATCAGGTGAAGAGATCGGCGCCGACGAACGACCCCGGCTTCGAGCCACCGGGGATCGCCCAGATCCCTGACCCGACGTGCGTGACGTACTCGTTCATCCGATCCGTCGACAGGCGACGCTGCAACGAGATGAACTGTGCGGGATCCCTTTGGTACGACAGGAAGAAGAGCCCGGCGTCCAGTCGCCCGAGATCGTTGTTGCCGTTGACGTAGTTGAATCCACGCCGCAGGATCCGGATGCCGTCGTTCTGATCCGGATGAGCAAGACGCACGTGCGCGTTCGGATCGATCGCCGACGTGCCGAAGTCCGGTGCGGTGAACTCGTCGCCGCCGGAGAGCGGGGCGCCCTCCCCCTTGTCGCGCCCGACGATGGCGTTCTGCTCGGAGAGACGTACGCGATCCCAGGTCTCGATCCGCATCGCGATCTTGCGCGCCACGAGATACGAGCCACCGGCCATCCACTCCGGCTCGTCCTCAGGGCCGAGCCAGACGCTCTCATCGAGGGCGGCGGAGTCGTCGGCGAGGATGTTCGCGGTTCCGTCCTTGAAGCCGAAGAGGTTGCGTGGCGTCGCCTGCGTCGAGGTCGTGCGTGACGTCTTGCCGAATCCGAGCTGAGACCAGCGCAGCTTGGCACGGCCGAAGGCGATGCGGCTCAGGTTGCGGATCGCGTGCACGGCGACCTGCGGATCATCCGCGCACGCCTGGATGCACAGATCGCCGTGCGAGGCCTGCGGGTCGAGATCGTCGCCGAGGAAGGAGGGAAGCCTCTCGAGCCGATCTGGACGCAGCGCCGCGATGCCGTATCGGTCTCCCTCGTCGTCCTCGAACAGGGTGGGGCCGAAGCCGAAAGTGATCGTGAGGCCGGCTGCGGTCAGCCCGAGGGCCTCGCCCGTGTCGTCCGGCGGCACCTCCGTGTCGCCGCCGACTGCACCGGTGGCGCTCACCTCGAGCCCCTGCGTCATCCGCGACGCCGCGTAGGTCCAGTCCTGAAGCAGCGAGACCAGGTCCTCACGGCTGGTGCGAGGCATCATGTCGAACGAGGCGAAGTGCAGATGTTCCTGCACGGGAGTCGTGATCCCGGCCTGGTGCGTGCCGAAGAAGTCATACGCATGCTGAGCGTCTGCTGCGGCCCTGTCTCGGCCGAGCGCGACACCCGCCGACAGCCCGGCTCCGACTCCGACCGCGAGGGAGGCGACCCCGCCGCCGAGCGCCAGTCCGAGGAGCCCCCGCCGACTCAGACCCGTGGACGAGGATGCTGCACCTGTCGACTCCGCAGGGGAGTCGGCAGGTGCAGCATCCTTCGAGCTGTCGTTCATGTGCGAGACCGCGTCCGTCGGATCAGTCGAGGACGGTGCCGGTGAGCTGCGAGAGAGGCTCCGCGAGGGCATTGATGAGGTCGGTGAACTCGCGCTTGTCGGCATCCGTGAGCTCGGCGTAGCCCACGAAGCCGTCGGCGAGCGAGCCGTGCGCCGCCAGCGATTCCTCGAGTGCGGAGTAGCCGCCCTCGATCTCGGTCACGAGCGCCGCACCCTCATCGCCCTGCGCCGTGGCGAAGTTCTGCACGAGCGAGAACGCCATCTTCGACCCTTCGACGTTCGCGGCGAAGTCGTAGAGGTCGGTGCCGGACCACCAGTCCTCCTCGCCCGAGATCTTGCCCGTCGCCACCTCGTCGAGCAGGGCGATGGCGCCGTTCGAGATGCCGCCGATCCCCTGGTCGTCCAGCGTCGCGGTGAAGTCGTCCGAGTGCACGTAGTCGTAGAGCTCCTGCACGTCGGCGGTCAGCTGGTCACCGTACTCGACGCGCTCCTCGGTCGTCGACGGCGCCCAGTCCTGCCAGGCGGGCGTCTCGCCGTCGGCGTTGAGGGCATCCTCGGCCGGCACCCAGAGGTCCTTCTCGATGCGGTGGAAGCCCGTCCAGTCGAGGCCCTCCGCCACCGCGTCGACCTCGCGGTAGTCGATGCGGGGGTCGAGCGTACCGAGCGCTTCGGCGACGGGCTCGATGCGCTCGTAGTATGCGCGCGTCTGGGGGAACAGCGCCCGCGCGGCCTCATCATCGCCGGACTCGTAGGCGGCGACGAACTCGTCGACCGACGGAACGAGCTGACCGACCTGGTCCTTCACGAAGGCGGCGTACAGGTCGACGGCCTGCTGCTTCTGGTCCGCATCCTCACCCTCGACGGCGACCCGGTCGCCGGTCACGGTGAACGCCGACTTGCCGACGCCCTCACCGATCATGCCCGGCTTGCACAGCGTGAAGTACTGCCCCGGCTGCGCGACCACGGTGAGGGTCCGCGACGCTGAGGGTGCGATGTTCTCGACCTCACCGACGATGCGGAGGCCGTCTTCGGCGAGCAGATAGAACTCCGAGGTCTGCGCGCTGTCGTTCTTCACGTCGAACGTGAGCGTGCCGCTCTTGGCGGTCGCCGCAGACACGGCGCACTCGGAGTCGGTCGACGAGACGTCGAAGGCTCCGCCCGCAGCGACGTCGCTCTTGGCGACGCAGCCGCTGAGAACGAGGGCGGCCGCGCCTGCTGCGGCGACGGCACCGAGGATTCGGCGAGAGGTGGTCATACTGCTCCTTGCTGGGTGAGAGTGGATGCCGACGCCTCCCGGCCGGGAGACGGCTGCGTGTACGGGGAGGCGGACCGATGCGACCGGAGCCCCCGGATGAAGAAGAGCCCGACGACGACGATGTACGCCGTCCATGCCCCGACCTGGAGCCATGTCATGCGGGGCATGAAGCCGACGGTCGCCTGCAGGACCGTCGCCCAGATGCTGTCCGGCGCGATCACATTCGTGACGTCGAAGGCCCACCCGAAGGGGAAGGCGGCCCAGCCCAGAGCGACGGCCCCGGTTGCTGCGTCGAGCGGCGCCGCTGCGGTGAACGGTCCCGGAAGCGCACCTGCCTCCTGGAGGTCCATGACCGCGTATGCGAGCACCCCTGCCGCCACGATGACGAGGAACCCGCTGGTCCACGTGAAGAAGCGCCGAAGGTCGAGGCGGACTGCTCCACGGGCGAGCAGCCAGCCGATCACCACCGCGGCGAGAAGTCCGAGCACAGCGCCGAGCAGCGCCGACGGCGCATCGCCGAAGGACTGCACCATGGACCACAGCAGGAGGGTCGTCTCGATCCCCTCTCGCGCCACCGAGACGAAACCGATCGCGATCAATGCCCAGATGCCGCCCTGTGTGAGCGCGCGGTCGAGACCGCCCTCGAGGGTCGCCTTCATCGTGCGCCCGGCCTTCTGCATCCAGAAGATCATCCAGGTCACCATGCCCACCGCGAGCAACGACAGCAGCCCGCCGATCAGTTCCTGCGCCTCGAAGGTCAGCGAGTACGCGCCGAAGGTCAGGATCGCGCCGATGCCGAGTGCGAGAGCGACCGCCAGGCCGACCCCGGCCCAGAGCCTGGGCAGCGCGTCACCGCGACCGAGCCTGCGCAGATATGCGACGAGGATGCCGACGACGAGCGCGGCTTCGAGGCCTTCGCGAAGACCGATGAGAAAAGTGGCGAGCACGGAGCGAGAACCCTCTGAGACAAGTGAGGTAAGGCATTCCTTACCGCACCGAGAATAGCACTCGGCCGACCCTTGTCACGGACACCCGCGATCCGCCGGCGACGGTAATCCGACGCAACACTGCGCCGAACTCCCCCAGACCCGATTTACGCTCGGGACATGGCTGATCTCTCGCTCCCCATCCTCGACCTGTCTCAGCTCGACGCCGGCCCCGAAGCCGCCGCACGGTTCCGCGATGATCTGCGCGCTGCGACCCACGACGTCGGATTCTTCTACCTCACCGGCACCGGCATCTCGCCCGAGCTCGAGGCGCGGCTGCACCGAGCGGCGCTCGACTTCTTCGCGCTGCCCGAGGAGGAGAAGCTCGCGATCGAGAACGTGAACAGCCCGCACTTCCGCGGCTACACGAGAATCGGCGGCGAACGGACGCAGGGGAAGGTCGATTGGCGCGAGCAGATCGACATCGGCCCGGAGCGCGAGCCCATCGAGGGCGGTCCCGCCTTCAATCGCCTGGTCGGTCCGAACCTGTGGCCGGCCGCGCAGCCGGAACTCAAGGCGGTCGTCACCGAATGGCACGACACGCTGACGGAGATCGCGCACAAGCTGCTGCGCGCGTGGGCCACGACCCTCGGCGCGGACGAGACGTACTTCGACGAGCCTTTCCGTGACCCTTCGACGTTGATCAAGATCGTGCGGTACCCGGGCACCCATGAGCCGGAACCCCAGCAGGGCGTCGGCGCCCACAAGGATTCCGGCGTGCTCACCCTGCTCTGGGTCGAGCCGGGCAAGGGCGGGCTGCAGGTCGAGCGAGACGGCGAGTGGGTGTCAGCTCCCCCCGTCCCGGGCGCGTTCGTCGTCAACATCGGGGAGCTGCTGGAGTACGCGACCGGCGGCTACCTCAAAGCCACGAACCACCGAGTCATCTCTCCCCGGGCCCCCGAGGAGCGCATCTCGATCCCGTTCTTCTTCAATCCCGCGCTCGACCAGCAGCTGCCGCTCCTCGACCTTCCGGCTGACCTCGCGGCCGAGGCGACAGGCGTCACCGAGGATCCGAGCAACCCCATCCACGCGACGTACGGTGAGAACGCCATGAAGTCGCGTCTGCGTGCACACCCCGACGTCGCGGCCATCCATCACCCCGACCTCGTCGGCGCGAAAGCCTGACTCGAGTCATAACGCGGGGCCCCCTCCGAGCGCGACGATCTCTCGCAGCGCCTGGAGGTGGCCCGCGAACGCCTCTCGACCTGCCGCCGTCGAGTACACCCAGGTCCGCGGACGACTGCCGATGCTCCCCTTGCGCGCCACGACGTAGCCCGCGGCCTGCAGATGCGTGATCGCCTTGCTCAGAGGCGAGTCGCCGCACTGCAGGATCTCCCGGAGAGTCGCGAAGTCCAGGTCGATACCGTCGCCGAGCGACGCCATGAGCGAGAAACGGATCGGAGACGCGAAGTTGTCGTCGAGCCGCGTCCGCGGATGCGGAGTGGTCGGCCTCTCAGCCACGCGGACCATGCCCCCGGACGAATGACACGGCGACGAAGAGCAGGATCATGCCCGCACCGGAGAGAACACCGAGCAGCGAGGGAAGCCCGTCGAGCAGCGAGAGCAGCATCAGGGCGCCCGCCGACACACCGAACACCGCCAGATGCGGCCAGCGCCACGCAGCGCCGACCTGCGGAAGGCCCATGTCGCTCCGCGCTGCGGCGATCCAGGCGACGATCATCAACACGACCAGAAGCAGCAGAGTCGTGCTGAGCGCTCCTTCGGGCGCAGCGGCGAGCATGGTCAGCAGCGCGAGGGCGACCCCCACGAGCACGGTGCCCCATCGGGCACCCTGCGGCAGCGGGGCATTCCGCGCGTGCGTCTGCGTGATGGGCGCCCGGAGGAGCTCGAGCACTCCGTAGCCGCCGAAACCGACCAGCACCAGCGCGGCGGGTGCCACGATGGAGATGGCAGGGAGAGCAGGGTCGAACGCGACGAATCCGAAGCTCACGAGCGCAGCCACCAGAAGAACGCCACCGCCCGCCAGCACCGGCCACCGGGACGATGTCAGTCTCCACTGCACGCCGCTTCGCTGAACCATGCCGCTTGCGAGCTGGCCCCAGATGAGGAGGCTGAAGAGCATGACCTGATAGGTCGCGCTCTCGTCAGCGCGGATCGCCGCCGCCATCGCGACCAGGAACGCAGCGATCGCTACCGCATTGACGATCTGCAGGCGGGCGAGAGCCCGGCGGTCCACTGAACGCTCGCGGCGCACCGTGACCGCATCCGCCTCGTCGAGATAACTCTGTGCGAGAGAGGCGTCAGGGGGCTCGAGTGCCTCATGACCGGGGACCGGCTGTTGTGCGATGGGGCGACCGACGTTGCTTTCCATATGGAAAGCTGATCACTTTCCTTCAGGAAAGTCAACGGACAGCGCCGGGAACATGGCGAAGGCCGCCCCACACCTGGGACGGCCTTCTCAAGAATGTTCTGCGCGATTGTACGCTGGCTCGCTCAGCCTTATCGGCGGAGGCCCAGGCGTGCGATCAGCGAGCGGTAACGCTCGATGTCGACGCTCTGGAGGTAGCCGAGCAGACGACGGCGCTGACCCACGAGCAGGAACAGGCCACGACGCGAGTGGTGGTCGTGCTTGTGCTCCTTCAGGTGCTCAGTGAGGTCCTTGATGCGCTGCGTCAGCATCGCGGCCTGCACCTCGGGGGATCCGGTGTCACCGGGGTGCGTCGCGTACTCTTCGATGATCGCCTTCTTGACGTCTGCTTCCAGTGCCATAGATTCGATCCCCTCTCTGCTTGTTGCGCGGTGCCCGACGCCTGATGCGTGAGCTCTCTTTATCCGCGGCCGATCGAACGGCAACCTGTAGAGTCTACCAGGCATCGCTGCCGCAGAGCGACAGAGGCCACGCCCTCGAGATGACGTCTCGGATACTCTCGAATCATGCATGACGGACATTCGGCGTGAGCACTGCACGCAGCCACCTGATCGATCTCAGCCCCCTCAGAGCCAGCCCGGCGTTCGCCCGGATGTGGATCGGGTCCGTCCTCGCGGGAATCGGCGGCCAGCTGACGATCGTCACGGTGATGCTGCATGTGTTCACACTCACCGGGAGTACCTTCGCGGTCTCGATGATCGCCGTGGCCGGGCTCGTGCCGATGATCCTCGCCGGCCTCTATGGCGGGATGCTCGCCGACGCGTTCGACCGGCGCAGAGTGGCATTGATCGCCGCCACGGTGACCTTCGTCTCCACGGCTCTGCTCGCAGCGCTCACCTGGACCGGCATGGAGACGATCTGGTGGCTCTATATGCTGAGCATCGTCAACTCCGCGGCGAACTCGGTCGGCATGGCCACGCGCACGGCGATCGTGCCCCGACTCATCCCCCGCGACAAGCTCGCAGCTGCGTCAGCCCTCAACGGCGTGGCCTTCGGGCTGACGGTCATGGTCGGGCCCGCCATCGCGGGGATCCTCGTCGCACTCACGGGGTACGGATGGACGTACACCCTCGATGTGATGCTGATGCTCTCGATGTTCCTCGGCCTGTGGAGCCTGCCCGCACTTCGCCCGGAAGGCGAGATCGTAAGGCCCGGCTTCGCATCGCTCGTGGACGGGTGGAGATTCCTGCGGCGAGCGGGCAACATCCGAATGCAGTACCTGGTCGACATCGTCGCGATGACCTTCGGACAGCCGCTCGTCCTGTTCCCGGCTCTCGGCACGGTCCTGCTCGGCGGAGGAGCGGTGACGACCGGCGCACTGACCGCCGCCGTCGCTGCCGGCACGTTCGCTTCGAGCCTGTTCTCCGGACGGGTCGTGCGGTATCGCTGGCACGGACGCGGCATCGAGCGGGCGGTCGAGGCCTATGGCGCGTCCATCCTGCTGTTCGGCGCGGTCATGCTGATCGGCGCCTTCTCCGGCGGGGCGACCGAACGGGTGCCGAACGTCGGGTTGATCGCCGCGGCGTGCGTCGCCCTCGCCCTGTCGGGCGCATCCGACAACGTGAGCTCGATCTACCGGAACACGATGATGCAGGCAGCGGTGCCCGACACCATGCGTGGCCGCCTGCAGGGCGTCTTCGTCATCGTCGTCGCCGGAGGCCCCCGCATCGGCGCACTGTACGCGGGCACTCTCGCGACCCTCACGACGCTGTGGTTCCCGCCGCTGCTCGGCGGGCTGCTCGTGATCGCTCTGGTGGCCCTGCTGGCACGCCGCAGTCCGGGATTCCGGTCGTACGACGCAGAGAACCCCGAGCCCTGAGGACCCGGGGTTCTCGAGATGCAGCGGATCAGTCCTGCTGCAGCGCACCCTGCAGGTCGAGGCTGATCGTGACGTCCTTGCCGACGAGCACTCCGCCGGTCTCGAGAGCCGCGTTCCAGGTGAGGCCGAAGTCCTCGCGGTTGATGACGGTCTTCGCCGAAGCACCAGCCTTGTAGTTGCCCCACGGGTCCGAGCCGAATCCGCCGAAGTCGAGCTCGAAGCTCACCGGCTTGGTGATGCCGCGGATGGTGAGGTCTCCGTCGACGAACAGTTCACCGTTCTCCGCACGCGCACCGGTCGAGACGAAGTCCATGGTCGGGAAGTTCTCGGTGTCGAAGAAGTCTCCCGAGCGGAGGTGCTGGTCACGCCCCTCGTCCTTGGTGTCGATCGACGTGACGTCGACGCTCGCCTCGACGCGCGCCTCGAGCGGGTTCTCGGGAGCGATCAGCGTGGCGCTCTTGACGCCGAACGTTCCGCGCACCTTCGAGATCATCATGTGGCGAACGCTGAAGGTGACCTCGCTGTGCGAGGGGTCGAGCACCCAGGTGCCTGCGCGGTATCCGGGAATGTCGATGCTGGTCATGGTTTCTCCTCTGGAGAGATCAGCCGCGTGTGCGGCGACGGATGAGGGGCCGTGTTCACGGCGTCACGCGTAACAACTTACATGCAGGCGCATATATTCCCGGCATGCGGTGAATGTTTCACGAACGACGAAGGCGCCGACCCGCGAGGGGTCAGCGCCTTCCGGGCGTGATCCGGTCAGCCGACGGCGACGAGATCGATGATGAAGATGAGGGTCTTGCCCGAGAGGAAGTGACCTCCGCCGACCGGGCCGTATGCGAGGTGCGGCGGGATGACGAGCTCGCGGCGTCCGCCCTCCTTCATCCCGGGGATGCCGTCCTGCCACCCCTGGATGAGGCCACGCAGGGGGAACTGAATGGTCTCTCCCCGCCCCCAGGACGAGTCGAACTCCTCGCCGGATTCGAACTCGACACCGGCGTAGTGAACGGTGACGGTGTCGCCGGGCTTGGCCTCGGCTCCGTCTCCCTCGATGATGTCGCGGATCACGAGCTCCGCGGGGGCGGGGCCGGTGGGGGCGTCGAACTCAGGCTTTGTGCGATCAGTCATGTCAACCATCAAACCCGAGCCACCCGGCACGGGTCAACGTGATCGCTCCGCTGACGGCGAAACGGGGGCACGCTCCGCGCGGTTGCCGTAAACCCTTGACACCTGCGCATGCCGGGTGCACCCTGTTTACAGATCAACTCAGCGCCCGGTAGACATGCAGGCATCGCCGCAGCACCGGGCGCTGAGTCTTGGTACGACACCCCGCTCCCCGGCACGCGGCGTCAGGCGGGACGCACCTCTCCCGCATACTCGATGAGCATCGACGCAAGCTCGTCGGGTCGACTGAGCGCGACGCAGTGGCCACCGTCGATCTCATCCGCGACCACCCCGAGACGCACGCGTGCGAGCTCCCGGAGGAACGCGGGCGGAAAGAATCGATCCTGCGTGCAGACGACGAACCTGGTCGGAACATTCGGCCAGGAGGCGAGCGGCCAGGGCGCAGCCATCGAGGCCCGGGAAGGGTGTGCGCGCTCTCGGCTCATCGCCTCCTCCGCCAGCGGTCGCGGAACGTCATGGTAGAAGCCGATCAATGGATCGTCGTTTCCGGTGAGACCGCCATCGAGGACGGCCTGTGCGCGTGCAGCCGCCTCGAAGCCCGTGTTCGTCCACCAGTCCGCCGGCGACTCCCCCAGCTCGGGAATCATCGCAGCGAGCAGCACGAGAGCATCCGCGGTCAGCAACTCGGCGACGATCGGCGCGGTGAAACCGCCGAACGAGTGGCCGACCACGATTCCGCCCCGACTTCCCCCGACCGCCCTGACGACGGCATCCGCGTAGTCCATGAGCGTAAGGGACTCGTCGTCGCCCGGCAGGTCGGGCGCGACCACCTCGTGCCCGCGCTGCCTCAGCACCTCTGCGAGTCGATGCCATGACCACCCTGTGTCCCCTGCTCCGTGGACGAGGACGAAGAGGGCCATGAGGAGACCTCAGTACGCCAGCAGCGCGGCCCGAGTGGCGCGCGTTCGGGCCAGCAGCGCCTGCTCGTCTGTCGAAGCCATCGGGTCGCGACCGGTGATGGCCCGCTGACGGACGGATGCCAGCATCGTGGCGTCCTTGATGAACTCGCGCATCAGCGGTCGCCGATCACCGCGCAGTTGCGCGGCCCAGGCCAGGCCGGTCTTGCGCCCTGCGGGAGTCGCGAGCATGGTCACCTCTTCGGGCGTGAACCATCCGGCGGCCGCGTACTCGCTGAGGCGGGCCCTGGTCAATCTCGCCTCCTCTTTCCGCAACGCCACGATGCCGAGGATGAAGGCGACGAACAGCGGCACCTGGAGGAGGAAGTACAGCAGGAAGAAGTTCGCGAAGGACGACCCGTTCCACAGCGCGTGCAAGACGATCGCGCCGAGCAGACCCAGAAGGCCCGTGCCGAGGGCAGCGCCGGCTGACGCGTGTCGTCGAGCGGCCAGACCGATCGCCAGGCCGGTGAGGGAAGTGAACATCGCGTGCGCGAACGGCGACATGATCGCGCGAAGGATGAACGTGACGGTGAGCTGACCGCTTCCGCCCTCGATGAGACTGATCGCGAAGTACTGGATGTTCTCGGTGAACGCGAACCCGGCACCGACCAATGCGCCGTAGACGACGCCGTCGACAGGTCCGTTGAAGGATCGTCGGGCGATGAGGAACACGATGAAGACGCCGACGCCCTTCCACAGCTCCTCGACGATCGGAGCCTGGACGACGGCGCTCGCCACCTCGCCGCGATAGCCCAGGACGAGAGTCAGACCGAGGTCGACCAGAAGCGTGAGCCCCACAGCGGCGATCGCGCCCCAGGCGATCGCGAAGAAGACGAGCGACTTGGGCTCCGGCTCCCATCTGTCGATCATGCGGACGACGAGGAACACGATGGCCAGCGGCACCAGGGCGAGAATGAGACCCACGACCGAAGCGAGCGGCCCGAGGAACAGGCCGAAATACGCGATCAGGCCCAGCATCAGCATGCCGAGGACCGCGAAGAGGACGTACAGGGTGACCCGACCGCCACTGCGGCTCGCCGGAAGAGCAGGCAGTCCCGGCGCAGGAGCCGGGGCCACAGGTGCAGGCGGCGAGTACGACGTCGGCTGCGCGAGCACTGACGCGTAGCCCGGATGCTGAGCGTACTGCGGCGGCACATAGGTCGACCGTGCGTATTGCTCGGGCGAGTACTGCGGCTGCTGCGGCGTCCTGGGCGGCGTGTGCGGCGATGGCTGGGACGGTCCTCCGGTACTCATGGGAACGAGCATATTGGCAACAGACATCTTCGTCCGCGTCTGGAGATTTCCTCCCGACATAACCGTGCGTCACCGGATAGCGTAGAGGCATGCGGTTCGCTCATCTGCGTCGTGCCGACTCCACCGTTGCGAATCTCGCAGTGGTGGACGGTGCCGACGCCATCCTCGTCTCCGACCTTCTCACCGACCCACCCGCGACGCTCCAGCAGTTGATCGAGGGCGGAGACGCGACGCTCGATTCCCTGCGCGCGGCGCTGGAGCGGGGTGACGCGGCCCGGCATCCGCTCGCGGATTGGGCGTTCGACTCTGCCGTGATCGCACCGCCGGCGGTGCTCGCCGTCGGCCTCAACTACGCGGCGCATTCGTCTGAGCTCGGCCTCAAGACGGATGCCGCGCCCACCGTGTTCACGCTCTGGCCGAACTCGCTGACGGGCCACGAGCAGACGACTTCATGGCCGCGGGCGCTCAGCGAGGCCGTCGACTACGAAGCCGAGCTCGGCGTGCTGATCGGCACGCCTGCGAAGGACGTCTCCGAGGCTGACGCCCTCTCGCACGTCTGGGGATACACGGTGGTCAACGACATCACCGCGCGCAACGTGCAGTTCTCGGAAGCGCAGTGGTCTCGCTGCAAGTCCTTCGACGGCTTCTCCCCCACAGGTCCGTTCGCCGTCACGGCCGATGAGATCGCCGACCCTCAGGATCTGCATATCTGGGCCGTCGTCGACGGGCAGACCGTGCAGGATGCGAGCACAGGTCAGATGGTGCGCTCCGTCGCGACGCTGATCACGCACCTTTCGCAGTCCCTGACGCTTCTTCCCGGAACCCTCATCTCGACGGGCAGCCCCGGAGGTGCCGGATACTCGCGCGACCCGCAGATCTTCCTCCGCGATCGGTCCACGGTCACCGTGGGGATCGACGGGATCGGCGAGCTGACGACTCACTGTCGAGTGCTCGACTGAACCCGCCCGTTCTTCATACGACGATGGCCCCGGCACGTGCCGGGGCCATCGTCGTATGAAGGTCAGATCTCGATGAGGTCGTCGGATGCGATCACGGGGATCGCCGCCGTGATCGCCTCCAGGCCCGACAGCCGCGCCGGCGACAGCTGCTTGATCACTTCGTCGCGTGACATGAGCCCGGCCTCGACGACCAGGTCGGCGACGTTGCGGTTGGTCAGCAGCGCCGTCTTGGCGAGGGCTGCGGCGGCGGCGTAGCCGATGAACGGCGTGAGCGCCGTGATGACTCCGACCGATGCACCGACCATGGCGCCCAGGCGATCGCGGTTCGCGGTGATGCCGTCGACGCAGTTGACCCGCAGAGTCCACATCGCCTGACGCATCCAGGTGATCGACTGGAAGATCGAGTGGGCGATCACCGGCTCGAACGCGTTGAGCTGGAGCTGCCCGGCCTCTGCTGCCATCGTCACCGTCATGTCGGCTCCGGCGACGGCGAAGGCGACCTGATTGACGACCTCGGGAATCACCGGGTTCACCTTGCCGGGCATGATGCTCGAACCGGCCTGCATCGCGGGGAGATTGATCTCACCGAAACCGGCCTGCGGGCCGGACGACAGGAGTCGGAGATCGTTGCAGATCTTCGAGAGCTTCATGGCGTTGCGCTTCAGCGTCGACGAGAACGACATGAACGA
Organism: Microbacterium sp. EB106-03-03-XG65; assembly: GCF_058791955.1. Taxonomy (NCBI): domain Bacteria; kingdom Bacillati; phylum Actinomycetota; class Actinomycetes; order Micrococcales; family Microbacteriaceae; genus Microbacterium; species Microbacterium sp. EB106-03-03-XG65. The sequence goes on along the minus strand of NZ_JBYTEB010000001.1, from coordinate 1,999,578 downwards.
ACCGGTGTCGCTCGTGGCCTCGACGAGATCAGCCGAGGTCACGAGGTCGAGTGAGGTGATCTCGCGCAGGTGCTTCAGCACGGCGGGCGCATAGTCGACATGGGTCGTGATGCCGGTGCCGATGGCTGTGGCGCCCATGTTGATCTCGAACATCAGCGACGCGTTCTCGGTGAGGCGAGTGTGATCGTAGCCGAGCGTGGAGGCGAAGCCGTGGAACTCCTGACCGAGGGTCATCGGCACGGCATCCTGCAGCTGGGTACGTCCCACCTTCAGCACGTCGTGGAACTCGTGCGACTTGTGCAGGAAGGAGATGCGCAGCAGGTCCAGTTCCTCGAGCAGCGAGCGCAGCGTCAGTGACAGACCGATCTTGACCGCGGTCGGATACACGTCGTTCGTCGACTGGCTGCGGTTCGTGTGATCGATCGGCGAGAGATACGCGTAGTCGCCCTTCTCCCGACCGGCCATCTCGAGCGCGATGTTGGTGATGACCTCGTTCGCGTTCATGTTGGTCGAGGTGCCCGCGCCGCCTTGGATGACGCCGACGGTGAACTGATCGTGGAATTCGCCGTCGATCACGCGCTGAGCAGCACGGTCGATGAGGTCGGCACGCGCAGGATCGAGCACGCCGATCTCGCGGTTCGCTCGGGCGCTCGCCTGCTTGACCATCGCGAGCGCGATCACGAGATCCGGATAGACCGAGATCGGGCGCTTCGTAATGGGGAAGTTCGCGTCGGCTCGGGCGGTGTGGATGCCCCAGTACGCGTCGGCGGGGATCTCCATGCTCCCGAGCGAATCGGTCTCGATGCGGGTGGGAGCGGGCGCGGCAGATGCCATGTCACATCCTTGTGGGTAGTGGCGAGTGTGGACTGCGGGGGATGCCACCATCCTACGCCCGGGTGCATGCAGCGCCGGGGATACGTCCGCGCGTCACCGTTTGCGCGAGAACGCCTCGAGCCGCTCCTCGGGTGTCAACGCAGCCATTCTCTCGATCCAGGCTTCCGAGAAGTAGTCCCCCGTCGGCGCATCCACGACCGGCACGACCGTGTGCGTGATCACGTCGGGTCGCACGTGCACGATCTGGAAGGCCTGAGCGGCGTCCATCCCGTTCACGTCCTGCGCGCGTCGCGCGACATTCATCGTGTAACAGGTGGCGGATGCCACGCTCACGGGGATCCCCGCGAAAGTTCCATGCGAGGAGTAGTGCAGGTGCCCGGCGAGAATGCCCCGCACATCGGTGCCGCGCACCACGCGGGCGAGCTCGTCCTGACGACGAAGCTCGAGGATGTCGAAGAGCGGCAGATGACTCGGCAGCGGAGGATGATGCATCGCCAGCAGGGTCCCGTGCGGGGCGGGCTCGCTGAGCACATCGGCGAGCCAGGCGAGTTGACGTTCGTCAATGTCGCCGTGATGCCAACCCGGGACACTCGTGTCGAGCGCGATCACCCGCAGTCCGTCCAGGTCCCACACGCCTGTGACCGGTTCCTCCGACGGTTCGAGATCGAGGAGTCCTGCTCTCAGCGCCGGGCGCTCGTCGTGGTTGCCGGCCACCCAGATGACGGTGGTTCCCAGCGACGCGGCGACCGGAGCGACGGCTGCACGAAGCCGGCGATAGGCGTCGGGCTCACCCAGATCGGCGAGATCTCCGGTGACGACGATCGCCGCCGGGTTCGGATGCACTGCCGCTATCGCGGTCAGAGTGCGAGCGAAGTTGGTCTCGACGTCATATCGACCGCCGAGCTTCACCCCACCGGCGAGAAAGTGGGGGTCGCTGACATGGATGATGACGTGCGAAGGCTGCTCATGACGGCCGAAGACGTGAGAACTGCCGGAGGACTCGGGCATGCCCTCAGCCTAGAGTGCCACCGGTCGCCGTGTCGCTGAGCGATTCAGTGGCCCACCACGATGATGAGGATACCGGCCACGACTGCGACCGCGCACAGCGCGAAGCATCCGTACGCGCCGAACAGCGAGAGTCTCTTCTGCGCATCGGTGAGCGGACTCTTGCGTGCGGCCTTCGCGGCCTGCTTGGCAGCGCGCTTGAGTTCCTTCTCGGTGATCACGGTGATCGCATCGGTGAACTCCGCAGGGCTCACCACGGGCGCGTGGCCGCTGCGAACAAGGAGTCGCAGGCCGCAGGCGTAGAAGGTCACGACCGCGCACGCGCCGAGCAGTGCGGCGAAGAAGACCTGGACGAACGCCCCCCAGTCGATGTCGACGCTCACTTCGATCCCTCGCTGTTCTCGATGTGGGCATCCGTACCGGTTGAGGTGTCGACGGGCGCGCCTGCACCCGGCTTCGCGCCTCCACTGCCACTCTTCCCGCTCGCCTTCGCAGCAGACTTCGCCCGGGCCTCCGCCTTGCTGCGGGCCTTCGACTCTTCGCGCGCTGCGGCTCGGGCCTTCGCCTCCGCCTTGGCCTGTGCGATCCGCTGCTGTCGGCGTGTGGGCGGAGGGCTGTCGGGCAGATCGACTGCCAGGCCGGACTCCGCGACATCGCTCATGGCGTTCGCAGAGGTCACGGCGTCCTTGCGCGAGCGCAGGAAGAGACCGATGATCACGGCGAGGGCGAGCACGGCATCGATCGCGATGCCCCACAGCCCGAGCCACGTGATGAGCAGTGCGGCGAACGCGCCGACCGCACCGGCTGCGGGGAGTGTGAGCAGCCAGCCGATCGCGATGCGGCCCGCCGTGCGCCACCGCACAGTCGATCCGCGACGGCCGAGTCCAGAGCCGATCACCGATCCGGATGCCACCTGAGTGGTGGAGAGCGCGAAGCCGAAGGCGCTGGAGGCGAGGATGGTGGCCGCCGTCGAGCTCTCCGCAGAGAAGCCCTGCGCGGGCTTCACCTCGGTGAGGCCCTTGCCCAGTGTGCGGATGATCCGCCAACCGCCGAGATACGTGCCGAGCGCGATGGTCACGGCGCACGCGATGATCACCCAGAGATAGGGGTCGGCCTGCTCGCTGTTCTGCCATCCGACAGTGATGAGCGCGAGCGTGATGACACCCATCGTCTTCTGCGCGTCGTTCGTCCCGTGCGCGAGCGCCACGAGCGACGAGGTGAAGATCTGTCCCCAGCGGAAACCGTCTCTGCCGTCCGGCCGCCCGTCGTAGCGACGGGTGATCGAGTACGCGAGCTTGGTGGCGGCGAACGCGATGATTCCCGCCGTCAGGGGTGCGATCAGAGCCGGGAGGATGATCTTCGACAGGACCATGCCGAAGTCGATGCCGTTGACCCCGACGCCCACGAGCGTGGCGCCGATGAGACCGCCGAAAAGCGCGTGGGATGAGCTCGAGGGCAGACCCAGAAGCCAGGTCAGCATGTTCCAGGTGATGGCGCCGATGAGACCGGCGAAGATCATCGGGAGGAACACGTCACCTTGGATCGTGTCCTCGCGGATGATTCCGTGCGACACGGTCTTGGAGACCTCGGTCGACAGGAACGCACCGACGAGATTCAGTACGGCCGCGAGCAAAACCGCTGTCTTGGGCTTCAGCGCGCCCGTCGCGATGGGCGTCGCCATCGCGTTGGCGGTGTCGTGAAACCCGTTGGTGAAGTCGAAGAAGAGTGCCAGCAGGATAACCAGCACGACGATGAGGGCTGCGGTTTCCACCGTTCGCTTTCGGTCGTTGAGGAAGAAAGGAGAGGTGTCGACGGGATCGACGTGACGAACGAAGAGTTCACCGTGGGTTTTACTTCCGTTAACCGGCCCCGGTAGATCCTCCCACCCTCCCGGGTGCCGGTCAACTCGACCTGGGCTAGCGTGGGAAGGGTGACTGATGCCCCGATCGCGGACCGCCGCTCCACTCTTCGCACGCACCACGGCGATACCTTCGAGGATCCGTACGAATGGCTCCGCGACAAGGACTCGCCCGATGTGATCGCACATCTCGAGGCCGAGAACTCCCACACAGACGCCGGGCTCGCCCATCTCGCGGGGCTGAGAGACACGCTGTTCGAGGAGATCAAGAGCCGTGTGCAGGAGACCGACCTCTCGGTTCCCACACGCCGCGGGGCATGGTGGTATTACAGCCGAACCGAGGAAGGCTCCCAGTACGGAATCCAGTGCCGCACCGCGGCCGCCGAAGACGACTGGACTCCCCCGGTGCTGCAGCCAGGCGTCGCGGTTCCCGGAGAGGTCGTCCTGCTCGACGGAAACGCCGAGGCAGAGGGACACGAGTTCTTCTCGTTGGGCGCGTTCGACACCTCGGACGACGCCACGCGGCTTCTCTGGGCGACCGATTTCGAGGGCGATGAGCTCTACACGGTGCACGTGCGCGACCTCACGACCGGGGAGACTCTGGCGGATGAGATCCCGAACACCGCGGGCGCGTTCTTCACGCCCGACGGCACGGGGGTCCTCTACACGACGCGGGACGACGCGTGGCGTCCGGACACGCTGTGGCTGCACCGGCTCGGCACCCCGGTTGACGAGGACGTGAAGCTCTTCCACGAACCGGACGAGAAATTCTGGCTGGGCGCGGGGATCACCCGCAGCAGGAGATACCTGGTGATCGCGGTGGGGTCGAGCATCACGAGCGAGGAGTACCTGGTCGATCTGACAGGAGATCTCACCGCCCCGCCTCGCGTCGTCTGGCCGAGACGAGAGGGAGTGGAGTACTCGCTGGAGCACGCGGTGGTCGACGGTGAGGACCGTCTCTACATCCTGCACAACGATGACGCGCTCGACTTCGAGCTCGTGTCGGTCGCCGCGTCAGCCCCTGAGGGCGAACGCCGAGTCGTATTGCCGCACGAGGCCGGACGTCGGCTTCTCGGCATGGACGCCTTCCGGGACTTCGCCACCATCGAGTACCGACGCGAAGGCCTCGAGCGCGTCGGTATGCTCGACTACGCGACCGGGTCCGTCGAAGACATTCTCTTCGACGAGCCGCTCTACTCGGCCGGAGTCAGCGGCAACCCCGAGTGGCACTCCCCGTTCCTGCGCCTCGGTTACACGTCGTTCGTGACTCCCGGCACGGTCTACGAACTCGACCTCGCTTCGCGCGAACTCGTCCTGCGAAAGCAGGTCGCAGTGCTCGGCGGATACGACCCGCTCGAGTACGGGCAGGAACGCGCGTGGGCGACAGCATCCGACGGCACTCGCGTGCCCATCTCTCTCGTCTGGAAGCGCTCGTTCGGCGCCCCCGGATCATCGCCTCGGCCCGTGCACCTGTATGGCTACGGATCGTACGAGCATTCGATCGATCCGGGATTCTCGGTCGCGCGCCTCTCAGAGCTCGATCGAGGCATCGTGTTCGCCGTCGCACATGTGCGAGGCGGCGGGGAGATGGGCCGTCAGTGGTACGAAGACGGAAAGCTGCTCAACAAGCGCAACACGTTCACGGACTTCATCGCGTGCGGCGAGCACCTCGTCGAGACCGGCGTCACGACGCCCGAGCTGATCGTCGCCGAAGGAGGGAGCGCGGGAGGGCTGCTCATGGGAGCTGTCGCGAACCTCGCCCCTGAGCTGTTCGCCGGCATCCTCGCAGCGGTCCCGTTCGTCGACGCCCTGACGACGATCCTCGACCCCTCCCTGCCTCTCACCGTGGTGGAGTGGGACGAGTGGGGCGACCCGCTGCACGGAGCCGACGTCTACGAGTACATGAAGTCGTACTCCCCCTACGAGAACGTGCGCGAGGGCGTCGAGTACCCCCGCATCCTCGCCGTCACGTCGCTCAACGATTCCCGAGTGATGTACGTCGAGCCTGCGAAGTGGGTCGCTGCGCTTCGGGACGCCGGCGCGAAGGATGTCCTCCTGAAGTGCGAGATGGTCGCGGGCCATGGCGGAGTGAGTGGACGCTACAACTCGTGGAAGGAGCGCGCGTTCGAACTCGCGTGGCTGCTCGACACCGTGGGGCTCGCCGAGAGCTGAGCGGCGAACCCTCGTGCGCTCTCACCGCGCGAGATCCGGCGAACCGCGCGAGAGACGGCGGCGATGCGCGCTGTCGTCCGCATCCGGGCCGGTTCGCCGGATCTGAGTCGCGGACACCTCCTCTGCACGGGCGGTCGATCACGGAGACTTCTCTCGTTGCCTGAGGCGACGCTCCGGGCGGCGGCCCGCCACCGGCCACAGTGGTCGGATGCATCTGGACGAATGGCTAGCTTCGCGCGAGGGCGTGGCGCACACATCGGAGATCTACGCCGCGGGGTTCAGCAGGCACGCGGTCGCCACGGCGGCGGCACGAGGTCGGGTGCAGCGGGTGCGCCGATCTTGGATCTTCCTGCAGCCCGGTGACGACGAACTGCGCGCTGCCGTCGGCGCAGGAGGGCGACTCACATGCGTGAGCGCCGCTCGCAGACTGGGCCTCTGGGCACCTGCGCATGATGTGCATCACCTGGCGGTACCGGCTGGTGCGGGGAAGACCGTGGGGACGGGCATCCGCGTGCACTGGTCTCGTGGCCCCGCGCCCGTCCACCGGCGCCAGACCGTCGATCCGCTGATCAATGTGCTCCATCATGTCGCTCGGTGCCAGGAGCCGCCGGTCGCGCTGGCGATCTGGGAGTCAGCGCTGAACCGCCGGCTCATCGACGCTGAGGTACTGGAGCGCGTCGCGTGGCAGGGGGTACGCGCGCGCCGACTCGCCGGAGTCGCCTCCAGTCTCTCGGACTCCGGACTCGAGACCGAGTTCCTCCTGCTGATGCGTTCGATCGGGGTGGTGGTCCGACAGCAGGTCCTGCTCGACGGACGCCGCGTCGATGCTCTGATCGCCCGGAGGCTCGTCGTCCAGTTGGACGGGTTCGCGCACCACAGCGATCCGGCGTCGCGCCGTCGGGACATCGAAGCCGACGCTCGTCTGCGCCTGCGCGGCTACACCGTGCTGAGGTTCGACTACCACCAGGTGTTCTTCATGCCGGACCTCGTCGCCGACATCGTTCGGGCAGCCCTCGCTCAGCGCCTGCATCTCGACGGCTGACTCTCGCGGCCGCGTCGTGACGAGCCGCGCCAGATCCGGTCGACCGCTCGAGATACGGATGCTCGACGCTGAAGCATCCGCATCCCGCGCGGTTTGCCGGATCTCCGCGGCAGCTCCCCCGGCGGGTTCAGGGCAGCACGATCACGCTCAGCCGAACAGCGCGGCAGCCTCGTCGTAGCGACTCCGCGGAACGGTGTTCAGCTCGCCGAGAGCCTCTGCGAAGGGGACCCGCACGATGTCGGTGCCCTGCATCGCGACCATCTGTCCCCACGCACGATCCACGATGGCGTCAGCCGCATGCAGTCCCAATCGGGTCGCGAGCACTCGGTCGAACGCCGACGGCGAGCCTCCGCGCTGAATGTGGCCGAGGATGGTGGCCCGAGTCTCGATGCCGGTGATGCGTTCGATCTCGGGGGCGAGCTGGTCGCCGATCCCGCCGAGCCGGGGACGGTTGAAGGCGTCCAGTCCCTTGTCGCTGTATGCCTCGTCCATGCCCTGGAGCGTGAAGCCCTCCGACACCACGACGAGAGGAGCGCGGCCGCGATCGTGGGCGCTCGTCACCTGAGCGACGATCTCCTCGATGGTCTGCGGAACCTCAGGGATGAGGATCGCGTGCGCACCGGCCGCCATTCCTGCGTGCAGGGCGATCCATCCGACGTGACGCCCCATCACCTCGGCCACCATGCAGCGCTGGTGCGAGTCACCGGTCGTGCGCAGCCGGTCCATGGCGTCTGTCGCGATGTTGACGGCGGTGTCGAAGCCGAAGGAGTAGTCCGTGGCTCGCAGGTCGTTGTCGATCGTCTTCGGAACGCCGATGACGTTGATGCCGTCTTTCGCGAGCCTGTCTGCTGCGGCGAGGGTGCCCTCGCCGCCGATGGCGATGATGCCGTCGATCCGGTGGCCGTAGAGAGTCTTGGCGATGTTCTCGGCACCGCCTCGCTCTCCCTCGTACGGGTTCGTCCGGCTGGTGCCGAGGATCGTGCCTCCCACCTTGGACAGGCCCTTCACCTCGTGTCGGGTGAGCGGGAAGAAGTCCCCGTCGACCACGCCACGCCAGCCGTCGCGGATCCCCACGAACTCGATGTCATAGGTGGTGGTGCCCTTGAGCACGATTCCGCGGATGACCGCGTTGAGTCCGGGGCAGTCGCCGCCGCTCGTCAGGATGCCGATCTTCATGCTTGCCTCAGACGGTCAGTGGAAAGGGGGAACAGGCGACACTGCCTGCGAACGACACTAGCGCCCGGGCCGATCGTGCGCCATTCGAGACGACGAAAACCGGGGATCTTGCGCCCTCTCATCGACGAAGCCACGGATATTCCCCGAACGCCCACCACCAACGGAAAATCTGCGTTAAGAATGAGCATTCTTAACGCCGATCTCGCGTGGATGTCAGACGCCGCGCAGCGCTTCCCTGAGCAGGTGCATGAGAGCGCCGAGCTGTACGGGTTCGGCCGCGACCTCGTCGAGGGCCTCCCCGTCGAGCGCGCGTGCCGCCAGGCCCTGCTTCTGGTCGATGAGCTCTGCGATCTTCGCGTCGACGGTGTGCGCCGCGATGATGCGCCAGGCGGTGACGGGCTCGTCCTGTCCGATGCGGTGCACGCGGTCGATCGCCTGGGTCTGTTCGGCGGCCGTCCATGACAGCTCTGCGAGCACGACGTTCGATGCCGCCTGCAGGTTGAGTCCGACACCGGCTGCGGTGAGCGAGCAGACCGCGATGCCGACTCCCGGGTCGCCGTTGAAGTCGTCGATCGCCTGCTGCCGGGCGGTCGAGGTCTGGTCGCCTCTGATCGATACCGAGCGGATGCCGGCTGACGCGAAGTGCGCCTCCGCCTGATCCATCACGTCGATGTGCTTCGCGAAGAACACGACCTTCCCGACAGAGCGCTGCAGTTGTGCGGCGTAGTCGGCGGCGAGGTGAGCCTTCGCCTGACCGATTCGGCGCACCATGGTGAAGACATTGTCTCCGCCGGTTCCCGCCGCCTTCGACTCCTCGAGTTCGTTCTGCGCGACGAGCCGCACGATGTCCTCGTCGATCTCACCGGCGGCGACACGCGACGAACCCGCGGACGAGGTCCGCGCCTCGACGATCCGCCGATAGCGAGCGGCGAGGCGTTCTCCGAGCTCGCGCTCTGCATGGCGGATGCTGCGCCCGAACTCGTCGTCGAGCTGCACCGGCAGGTCGGCGATGAGCTTGTCCGGCAGATCGGCCGCGACGTCCTTCTTCTTGCGCCGCACGATCCCCATCGAGATCACCGCGTCACGCGCCTTGGGATAGAAGGCCTTGTCGGCAGGCGTCAGGCCCGTCGCCTCCAGCTTCTCCATGAGCTCCGGCCCGGGCTTCTCCCCCGTGGTCCAGTCCAGGAACCGCCAGATGGCGTCGAAATCCTCGACATCGTTGATCAGCGGCGTTCCGGTCAGCGCCAGCAGGAGCGGCTTGCCTCCGGGAGTGCGTTCCCGCACTCGCGATGCCAGTGTGAGCACGTTCTGCGAGCGCTGCGAGCTCAGGTTCTTGATGAAGTGCGCCTCATCCACGACCATCCCCCGAAGACCGATGGAGGCCAGCCACGACATATGGCGATCGAGGATCTCGTAGTTCACGATGAACACGTCGGCGAACGCATCGATGTCGGTGCCGTCACCCTGGATGACGGTGGCACGACGCTGCGGAGTCCAGCGCGCGACCTCGCGCGCCCAGTTCATCTTGACGACGTTCGGCACGACGACGAGCAGCGGGTACGCCTCTGCGACCGACGCCGCGAGCACGGACTGCGCCGTCTTGCCGAGACCCGGCTCGTCTGCGAGCAGGAAGCTGCGGTGCCCGGCTCGGACCGCTTCGAGGAAGCGGGACTGGTGCACCATGACCTCGAGGCCCTTGGGCGACACATGGTCGTACTCGGGAGCGGGCGGCAGATCCATGCTCGCCGCCGATCCCCCTGCGCCGGTTTCGAACGCCTTGTAGAGCGGGCCCATCAGCTCCCAGCCGTCGAGGCGACGGCGAGGTGTCGTGGTCGACCTGGGCGTGAGGTCGGGTGCCAGGAACGGGTTCGCGAGCTGCCGAGCCTCGACGGACGGCGGGGTGACCTGACGTTCAGCGATCGCGGCCGGAACGACCGGCATCTGCACCGGCGCGATATCCGCGATGATCAACTCTTCGGGAGCGAGCTCCGCACCCGACTCGAGCAGCCAGTCACGTCGCATGCGCTTCGCCACGGGCGAGGTGGCCTGATCGGCCTCGAGAAGCTGGATCAGCGAAGTGTCGCGTGCGGCGGTCTTCGCGAGGATCGTCGCCACGCCGTCGAGCCGCTTGAGCAGCTCCGCCCGAGCGCCATCGGCGATCTCGGTGTCGGCCTTCACCCGTGCGCGCTCCTCGCGCACGAGGAACGCGATCACCTGGAACTTCACCCGATTGGTCGGGCCCAGCTTGCCGCGCTGGGACTTGGCCTCGATCTCGCGCACCTTGCGCGCGAGGATCGGGATCAGCGGTGCCTCGTCGTCACGACGAGATGTCTTCTTGCGCCGCGTGGCGGCGGTTGCCGTGGTCGGCATGCTCCTCCTGAGCGTGAAGGCCGAGGTATCGAGGGGATACGACGGCCGTTCTCGATGTCCGCGTGTGGCGTGAGCCAGGACCGTACGAACAGTGGTTCCGGTTACCGACGATGCGAGTTACGACTCGCGAGATCGACGACGACCGCTGCTCATACTATGCCATCACGTCGCGCGGGCGCTGAATCCGTCACGGAGAGTTGGGTCGCCGTTCAGGCCGTTCCGACCGCGAGGACGCGCTCCGCATCCGCGACGTCTGCCGCCATCTGCACCATGAGCTTTTCGACGCCCTCGAACGCGACCATCCCGCGCAGCCGTTCGACGAACTCCACTGTGACGTCGTGTCCGTACAGATCGAGGCCCGTCTCGCCGAGCACGTGCGCCTCGACCTGACGCTCGAGGACGTCGTCGAATGTCGGATTCGTCCCGACGGAGATCGCCGCGGGATGCGTGATCCCGGTCGCGTGATCGTGCAGCCAGCCGGCGTAGACGCCGTCGGCGGGCACGAACGAGTCCACCGAGGCCGAGAGGTTCGCTGTCGGGAACCCCAGCTCCCTGCCGCGCTTGAGGCCATGAACGACCTCACCGCGGACGTCGACGTTCCGCCCCAGTACTCGGGCGGCCATCGTGACATCGCCGTCCATCAGCAGCTCGCGGATCCAGGTGGATGACACCCGTCGGTCCGAGCCCTCGAGGAAGACGTCGTCGACGACCTCGACCGCGAAACCGTGGACCGGTCCGAGCTGACGCAGCAGAGCGGGGGTTCCCGCGCCACCACGACCGAACCGGAAGTCTTCCCCCACCAGCACCGTCGAGACGTGCAGGGCGCCGACGAGGATGTCGACCACGAACTCCTCGGCGGTGCGCGAAGCCAGCTCCGCGTCGAAGGTCAGGAGCAGCGTGGCGTCGAGCCCGAGTTCGCCGAGCAACTCGATCTTGCGCCCGACGGTGACCACGTTCTCTGGGCAGCGATCGGGCCGGAGCACGGCGAGCGGATTGCGGTCGAAGGTCACGGCCACCGAGCGTTCGCCGGTCTGAGCCGCCTTCTGCTTGAGCCGGTCGATCACCGCGCGGTGACCGGCGTGCACACCGTCGAACTTGCCGATCGCGACGACGGACGGGCCGAAGTCGGCCGGCACCGAGTGCGGATCGCGGAAGACGATCATGCCTTCACCTCGGATCGCTCGCTGTCGGCCGCACGACGAGCGGGGCGATGAGTGCGAAGCCACCAGATTCCGAAGGCCGGGAGCACGAGCGGGATGAACAGGTATCCACGTCCGAACATCGACCACACCGTGTCGTGCGGGAAGAGATCGGGGAAGAACACGCTCAGCGCGCCCACCACGATGACTCCGGTGAGCTCGAAGACGATCGCGATCCACGCGACGGCATACCACCCGCGCTTGTTCGCGAGAACGAGCGCGAGGGTCGCGAGCACGTACACGGCGGCGGCCAAGGCCGACAGCGAGTACGCGAGGGGCGCCTCGTCGAACTGACGGAAGATCTGCACGAAGCTTCGTCCCGTCGCAGCGAGCGCCATGACGGCATAGACGATCACGAGGACACGGCCGATGCCGGTCATTCGCGAAGTGGGGACGGAGGTGCTCATAGCTCCGTCCATTCTAGGCGCGGCCCAGCGGTTCCGGATGCGTCCGGGCCGTCCGCGGTCATGCGATCTGAACGGTCCAGATGACGTGCATGCGCCACACCATGATCGCGACCGCGAACGCGGCCACGCCGAGGATCACGGTGCTCCACCTGCTGCGCTCCATGAGTGCCCAGAGCACCGCCCCGACCGGCAGCAGGACGGCCGAGACGAGATAGACCCAGTACTCGAGCAGGTCGCCGGTGGGCGGGTTGCCCGCGAGCGGCGCGACGATGGCGGCCACCACCTGCGCGATCAGCAGGAGCTCGACGAGCGCCAACGCACCCACCGAGAAGTCGCTCGGCCGGCGACCGACGAGCCCGAGGATCAGGCAGACCGTTCCCGCGACGACGGCGACGACGATCTGCACGACGGTGAACCAGAGGATCATCGCGCGCCCTCCGGCATGTTCATGGCGCTCTTGAGGTCCGCCCCGCGCTTCTCGACCACCCCGACGAGTATCCCTTCCTCGTCGACCGCTGCCGCCAGAGCGTCGCTCAGGCGGGACGCCTGCCCGGCCAACCGCTTTCCGTGCCGCAGATCCGTCGCGTCCGCCGCGGACACCTCGAGCACGTCCAGCACGCGGGCTGCGGCAGCGGCCGGAGTCATCAGGCCCGCACCGTCGAGGTCATCGATTCCCACGGCATCCGCGACGTCGAAGTTCCCCACGCGCGAGCGCCGCAGCGCAGTGAGATGACCTCCCACGCCGAGATCGGCGCCCAGGTCCCGAGCCAGCGAACGGATGTACGTGCCCGATGAGCAGTCGACGACGACATCGAGGTCGATGAACCCGGCGCCCTCGCGACGGGAGAGCACCTCGAACCGGGAGACGGTCACCTCGCGAGCGGCGAGCACGACTTCCTCCCCTGCGCGGACGCGGTCGTATGCACGGCGGCCATCGACTTTGATCGCCGAGACCGAGCTCGGCACCTGTCGGATCGCGCCGGTGAGGGTCCGCACACCTGCGGCGATGTCGTCGGCGCTCACGGCGGCCACCGCATCCTCCGATGCGCGGCGGAGCGTCTCGCCCTCCGCGTCGTCGGTACGCGTGGTCTGGCCCAGCCGGATGGTCGCCGCGTAGGTCTTGTCCGCACCGACGACGTAAGTGAGCAGACGCGTCGCACCTTCGACTCCGATCACCAGCAGCCCGGTGGCCATGGGATCCAACGTGCCGGCGTGGCCGACCTTGCGGGTGCCCAATGCGCGCCGAGTGCGGGCGACCACATCGTGGCTGGTGAGTCCAGCCGGCTTGTCGACGAGAAGGATGCCGGGTGAGACCATCCCTCCAGGATACGGTGCCTCGAGCCCGGCCCCGGAACGGGTGGCGACCGGCCGCATTCGCATAGGCTGTGGGCTGTGCCTCCGAACACGCGTCCCGCTGATGAGCTGGTGGCACCCCTGATCGACTGGTACCGCCGGTCTGCACGGGATCTGCCGTGGCGTCGTCCGGATTTCCACCGGGAGTACGGCGCCTGGGGAACCCTCGTCAGCGAGTTCATGCTTCAGCAGACTCCCGTGAACCGGGTCATCCCCCACCTCGCGGCATGGCTCGATCGCTGGCCCTCAGCCGTCGATCTCGCCGCCGCGACCCCCGCCGAAGTCGTGCAGCAATGGGCGAACCTGGGCTACCCCCGCCGCGCGCTCTGGCTGCACCGCGCAGCGATCGAGGTCACGCGACGACATGGCGGCGTCGTGCCGCGCGACGTGGAATCGCTGCTCCAGCTGTCGGGCATCGGGGACTACACGGCGCGGGCCGTGGCCGTCTTCTCGTACGGAGACCGCCACCCGGTCGTCGACACGAACACACGGCGGGTGCTCGCGCGCGCTGTGCTCGGCCAGTCCCAACCAGGATCACCCTCGCGACGCGACCTCGAGCTGATGGAATCGCTCCTGCCCGGAGGCGATGCCGAATCAGCCGTGTTCAATGCGGCGGCGATGGAGCTGGGTGCGGTCGTCTGCACCGCGCGGGCCCCGCGCTGCGAATCCTGCCCGTTGGCGGGCAGCTGCGCCTGGCTGGTCGCAGGACGGCCCGACACCGGCGACACCCGGCGACGGCAGGCGGCCTATGAGGGTTCGGATCGGCAGGCCAGAGGGGCAGTGATGCGCGCCCTGCGCGCGGCATCACCGCACCAGGTTCCCCTCGACGCCGTGATCCCGGAATGGGCCGATCCGCTGCAGCGGGACCGGGCGATCGACTCACTCATCGCCGATGGGCTCGCTGAAGCCGACGGCGAGATGCTGTCGCTCCCCCGATGACGGCGGTCTCAGGCGACTCACACGTACTGTCCGATCCGGTGTGCGAGCACCGTCAGCTCCACGCGCGTGCGCACCTCGAGCTTCGTGAACACCCGACCGAGATGCACCTCGACCGTGCGCACGGACACGTGAAGAGATTCCGCGATGTCTCGGTTGGACGCGCCTGCCGTCGCCAGCATGGTCACCTCGAGCTCGCGGGCCGTCAACATGGGCTCCCAGATGCGACGAGACGTCGCGAGTGGGTCCGCCGAGGCGAGACCGGCCCCGTCATCCGCGTGAATCCGCGCGAGCCGGGCACCCACGGCGCGCGCCCACGCCCGAGCTCCTGACACCTCCAGCAGGTTGCGCGCGGCTTCGAAGTGCTCCCGCGCGCGGGTGACGTCCCCGGTGATGAGACAGCGGGCGCCGATCATCGCCTCCACCCTGCCCCGTGAGAACGGCGATGGCAGTGTCTTCGCCGCTTCGACGACCGCTGCGCGCTCGGACCGCCATTCCTCGTCGGAGCAGCTCAACATCCGCACCCGGAGTTCCTGCGCGAGCGAGATCCCCGGAGGCTCGATTCGACGCTGGCGCGAACCGGCACGATCTCCCACCAGGACCGCCTCCTCCAACCCGGGGACAGACAGCGTGGGTTGAGGGGCTCCCGCATCACGCCAGAGCCGCATACAGGCGGCGGCCTGCTCGAAGGACCCCGCGAGAAAGGCTTCGATGCCCCTGTCCACCAGCTCGTCGATGCGCATGGCAGCCGGCAGTACAGCCGTGAGTGAGCGAGCGAACGGGCCGAGGTGCCCGAGGACTGCGAGGTCGAGTCGACGTGCCACGACAGCGGCGAGCCCCGCGAAAGGAATCGTCACGGGCAACTCCACGGATGCGCTCATGAGCTTCGCACGCGCGGTGCCGATGTCGCCGCCCCACATGAGCAGAAGCACCTCGACGATCGCCCGATAGGCGGCGACGAGAGGACTGCGCTCGAAGCCTGCGACGAACGGATCCGCGTCGATCCCGATCCCCGAGTCTCCCGCGGCCAACGCGCGCAGCGCGCCATCGATGTCTCCGTCCATCGCTGCGTGGAATGCGCGCAGCATTCCTCCTGTGAGGGGTCCCGCGCCCGTGATATCCGCGTCGACATCACGGTCGCCTGCGATGAGCCAGGCGAGAGCGACGACCGGGTCGCGCAATCGCACACCGGCGGCCGTCTTGCCCGTGCCTTCCCGGAGCGCGTCGATCCAGGAACGCATCCCCTCCCGGTCTCCGCGCTCGGCGCACAGCACGGCGGCGAAGGCGGCTGCCCGGGCCCACAGATACCAGTCATCCAGGCCACCGCCCTGCGGGCGGAGAGCGGCGGGGTCCACCTGTGGCACCGCCCCCTGCAGGTGGGCCTGCGCGATGAGCATCCCTCCCAGCGCACGCAATCGGTGCGGCTCTGCCCCGTCGGGGAACAGCCCACCGAGCCGGTTCACCGCTTCGACCGCGAAGCCCGCCGCGATCGCCGACACTCCGGCCAGCGCAGCGGCCTCGTCACGTTCCGCGCCGGTCGCGTGCACCGCGGCCTCGGTGGCGAGATGCATGGCTCGCTCGTTCGCGCCCGCTTCGGAGAGCTCGCGTGCGACGCGCGTCAGCTCGGCAGCGGCGTCAGGCACGCCGTGGACGGATGCGCGCGCACGATGCCAGGCGGCGTCCACGCGCTCGCCACGCGCCTGGAAGACCAGATGCAATCGGGCGTGCACACGCGCCGCCGCTGAGGGCCCGGTGGTCGCTCGCAACCAGATCGCGAGGCGCGGATCAGCGAGGCGCACGCGGCCCGCGTGGATGTCGAGCAGTTCCGACACCGCGCACACCGCAAGGTCATCGGCCGAACGCCCGTCGAACTCGAGCAGCGGCCCGAGGCGATCATCCAGCCGCATCGATACCGCGGTGAGGAGGTCCCGGTCACGCGGCGCGAGTTCCAGGCCGGTGAACATGGCCGCGATCGAATCGGTCATGGGTAGCGGCGAGGGCAGCGGCCGCAGGCCGTGGCGCTGCTGTCGATCGAGCATCCCCGCCACCGCGCGGATGCTCGAGACGTCGGCAGTCACTTCGGACACGATCCGTGCCACGACATGCGGGGCCGATCCGAGATCGTGAGCCAGGAGATCCTCGAGGATTCCCTCGAGGATCTCGATCGTCACGGAAGGCGCGATGCGCGCACCAAGAACGTCGATTCCGAACCCCCCAGTCCGAACGAGCATGCGCTCGTCAGGCTGAGATTATCAAGGCTCCAGACCGGTTCTGCCGACGTGCTGGTATATCACGCCGAGGCGTCGTCGTCTTCCTGACGAACGTAGGGATCGGCGTCTCCGGCGTGCGATGCCGACGACGCCAGCTTGGCCACATCCGCATCACGCTGCTGCGCCTCACGCAGAAGCGCCGAGATGTGATCGGCGTTCTCGGGCAGAGCGTCCGGGATGAACTCGAGCGTCGGCACCAGGCGGGTGCTGAGCTGCTTTCCGACCTCGCTGCGCAGCATTCCGGTCGCCGAGGTCAGCGCCGCTCCGCTGGACAGACGCTCCTCCTCAGTGCCCAGAACCGTGTAGAACACCGAAGCGTGCTGCAGGTCACCGCTCACGCGGACATCGGTGATGGTCACGAAACCGAGCCGCGGGTCGCGCAGCCCCTTCTCGAGTCGCTCAGCGAGGATCACACGAATGCGATCGGCCAGTCGGGCCTGTCGTTCACCAGCCATTGTTCTCTCCCTCTACGTGCTCTTCGGGCGGGGGTGCGTGATGCACCCCCGCCCGAAGATATCGAACTCGATCAGCCGCGCGGCTTCTCGACCAGCTCAGTGGTCTCGATCTCGTCGCCGATCTGGATGTCGTTGAACTTGCCGAGGCCGATACCGGCCTCGTAGTCCGTGCGGACCTCGGTGACGTCGTCCTTGAAGCGACGCAGCGACTCGATGGCGAGGCCATCGGCGATCACCACACCGTCGCGGATGACACGAGCCTTGGCGTTTCGCGTGATCGTTCCCGAGCGCACGATGACACCCGCGATGTTGCCGAACTTCGAGGAGCGGAACACCTCGCGGATCTCGGCGACACCCGACTGGACCTCTTCGTACTCCGGCTTGAGCATGCCCTTGAGCGAGCTCTCGATCTCGTCGATCGCGTTGTAGATCACCGAGTAGAACCGGATGTCAACACCTTCACGCTGTGCACGCTCGCGCGCCTTCGTGTCGGGGCGGACGTTGAAGCCCACGATGATCGCGTTGTCGATCGTCGCGAGGTTGACGTCGGACTCCGTGATCGCACCGACACCGCGGTGGATGATGCGGAGCTGCACCGAGTCGTCGACCTCGATCTTGAGCAGAGACTCCTCGAGTGCCTCGACGGCACCCGAGACGTCACCCTTGATGATGAGGTTGAGCGACTCGACCTTGCCCTCTTCGAGAGCACGGGTGAAGTCCTCGAGCGAGATGCGCTTGCGGGCCTTGGCCAGCTGAGCGTTGCGCTCGACGGCTTCACGCTTCTCAGCGATCTGACGGGCCATGCGGTCTTCCTCGGTGACGATGAAGACGTCGCCGGCGCGCGGCACGGAGTTGAGACCCTGCACCTGCACCGGTCGCGACGGGTAGGCCTCGAGGACCTGCTCGCCGTTCTCATCGGCCATCGCACGCACACGACCGTAGGCCGTGCCGGCGACGATCGCGTCACCGATGCGCAGAGTTCCGGACTGGATCAGCACCGTGGCGACCGAACCGCGACCCTTGTCGAGCTTCGCCTCGATGGCGACACCGCGAGCGGCCTTGTTCGGGTTCGCCGTGAGGTCGAGACCGGCATCGGCGGTGAGCAGCACCGCATCCAGGAGTTCCTGGATGCCCGTGTTGGCACGAGCCGACACGTCGACGAACATGACGTCTCCGCCGTACTCCTCGGCGACCAGACCGTACTCGGTGAGCTGCTGACGGACCTTGGCCGGGTTGGCGTCGGGCTTGTCGACCTTGTTGACCGCGACCACGATCGGCACGTTCGCCGCCTGGGCGTGGTTCAACGCCTCGACCGTCTGCGGCATGATGCCGTCGTCGGCCGCGACCACCAGGATCGCGAGGTCGGTGACCTGCGCGCCACGGGCACGCATGGCGGTGAACGCCTCGTGACCGGGGGTGTCGATGAAGGTGATCGCGCGCTCGATGCCCTCGTGCTCGGTCCAGACCTGGTACGCACCGATGTGCTGGGTGATGCCGCCGGCCTCGCCCTCGATGACGTTGGTCTGACGGATCGCGTCGAGGAGTCGGGTCTTACCGTGATCGACGTGACCCATGACCGTGACGACGGGGGGACGGATCTCGAGGTCGTCTTCGCTCTCCGCCTCCAGCTCGGCCTCGAGGTCGAGACCGAAGCCCTCGAGGAGCTCCTTGTCCTCGTCTTCGGGCGAGACCATCTGGATCTTGTAACCGAGCTCTTCACCCAGGACCTCGAACGTCGCCTCGTCCAGCGACTCGGTGGCCGTGGCCATCTCGCCGAGGTTGAAGAGGATCGTTACGAGGGTTCCGGGCTGCACCGTGTAACCGGTCAGCGTCTCGATCTTGTCGGCGAAGTCCGCGATGGACGCGCCGCGGCGCATGCGGATGATCTCTCCGTTGCCGCGGGTGACATTGACGCCACCGACGACCGGAGCACTCCGCATCTCGAACTCTTGCCGCTTCGCCCGCCGCGACTTGCGCTGCTTGCTCTTGCCGCCGCCCTTACCGAAGGCACCTGCGGTACCTCCGCCGGGTCCACGACCGCGACCGCCGCCGCCACCGGGACGACCGGCGAAGCCGCCACCGCCACCGGGACGAGCACCGGGGCCACCACCGGGTCCACCTGCACCGCCGGGACGGCCGGGACCGCCAGGACGCTGCTGGAACGGAGCACCGGGACGACCACCCTGGCCACCGCGCGGAGCGCCGGGACGAGGGGAACCGGGGCGAGGAGCACCCGGACGCGGAGCGCCGGGACGCGGAGCCTGCGGACGCGGGATGTTGCCGGGCGTCGGGCGCTGGCCCATGCCCTGCGCGGACGCGAACGGGTTGTTGCCGGGACGCGGGCCCGTCGGGCGCTGGCCCATGCCCTGTGCCGACGAGAACGGGTTGTTGCCGGGACGCGGGGCGCCGGGCTTGGGCCCACCGTCGCCGGACGGCTTCGGAGACGCGTCGACACCCGATGCGGGAGTCGAGGACGCCGCCGGAGCAGACGCCTCGGCAGGTGCAGCCGCAGCCGGGGTCTCGACGGCCGGAGCCTCGGGAGCAGGCTTCGGGCCGGGCTTGGGACCGGGAACCGGAGCACCGGGCCTCGGGGCACGTCCGGGCGCAGCCGGCTTGGCACCGGTCGCGGCGGATGCCGCGGGCTTGGCTGCAGGAGCCGCCTCGGCGGACGCCTTCAGCGATGCATCGGACTCGATGGCAGCACGCAGCTTGCGCGCAACCGGCGGCTCGATGGTGGAAGAGGGGCTCTTGACGAACTCTCCGAGTTCCTTGAGCTTCGCAAGTGCGATCTTGCTGTCGACGCCGAGCTCGGCGGCGATCTCGTGTACGCGTGGTTTACCAGCCACAATTCTCCTGTCTGGGGTCGGTCCACCCAGACAGGGCAGACCACTAGTCGCGGACGGGTCTCATTTCGAGCCGTTCACTTTGTTTCCATAGCCGTTCAGCCTTTGTTTCTTGGTGGGTTCTGTTCGATGTTCCGTGTGTCCAGATCGCTGGACACCCGCAGTGCTCGTCCGAAAGCACGACGCCGCACAGCGGCATCCATGCATTCAGGTGTCGGATGGACCCACGCGCCTCGCCCCGGCAGAACTGCTCGCTCATCGAGAATGAGCGTGTCGTTCCGGCACACCACTCTGAGAAGAGCGGAGCGGGGAGCACGCGTGCGACAGCCGACGCACATTCGTACAGGTTCCATCTTACACCTCACTTCCCATCCGACTCGCGCGACGGCCGCGAGTCGGATGTGACGAGCGGTCAGTCGAGCACGCTGTCCGGCTGGATGTCGATCTTCGCGCCGGTGAGCTTGGCGGCGAGACGGGCGTTCTGCCCCTCCTTGCCGATCGCCAGCGACAGCTGATAGTCCGGCACCAGGGCGCGCACGGCCTTCGTGTTGGCATCGAGGATGAAGGCACTCGTGACCTTCGCCGGCGACAGCGCGTTGGCGACGAACGCCGCGAGCTCCGGATCGTGGTCGACGATGTCGATCTTCTCCCCCGCGAGCTCTTCCGTGACGGCGCGCACGCGGCGCCCCATCTCGCCGATGCAGGCACCCTTGGCGTTGATCGCCGGGTCGTTGGCCCTGACCGCGATCTTCGTGCGGTGACCGGCTTCGCGGGCGAGCGAGACGATCTCGACGAGACCGGCCGCGATCTCGGGAACCTCGAGCGCGAACAGCTTGCGGACGAGGCCCGGGTGCGTGCGGGAGACGGTGATCTGGGGACCCTTGAGTCCCTTCGCGACGCTGGTCACGTAGACGCGCAGGCGCGAGCCGTGCGTGTATTCCTCGCCCGGGACCTGCTCCTCCGGCGGGAGAATCGCCTCGACCGCTCCGAGATCGACGTGGATCATCCGCGGGTTGGGTCCCTGCTGGATGACCCCGGCGACGATGTCGCCCTCCTTGTCCTTGAAGTCACCGAGCACGACGTCGTCCGCGATGTCGCGCAGACGCTGACTGATGACCTGCTTCGCGGCGAAGGCGGCGATGCGACCGAAGTCATCCGGCATCGCGTCCTCTTCGCCGATGATCGCGCCCTCTTCATCCTTGACCGCCTGCAGCACCGCGACATGACCGGTGCGACGATCGAGCTCGACGCGCACGCCCTCGGGTGCGGGGCCGTCGGCGGAGACATGCTTGGAGTAGGCGGTCAGGATGGCCTGTTCGATGATCGAGACCAGCTCGTCGAAGGGGATCGCCTTCTCCTTCTCGATCCCACGCAGCAGACTCAGTTCGATATCCATGACGGCTCCCTATTCAGCTCTCGTCACGCGGGTGTGCACGCGTGACATCCGTACCACGATACCCTGTGCCCACCGCCCGTTGCCACGGAGGCGGCCGCACCGACGCGGTGCCGAGCACGCAGGAGGACTCAGTGACGACGTACGACACCATCGTGATCGGGGCAGGGATGTCGGGCGTGACGGCCGCGCGCATGCTCGCCGACGCCGGAAGCGACGTCGTGGTCTTGGAGGCGCGGGACCGCATCGGCGGTCGGATGCACACCGATCGTGCGGCTGCCTTCCCCGTAGACCTCGGCGCGTCATGGGTCCACGGCATCGACGGCTCGCCGCTGTGGGACCTCGTGCAGGCGCTCGGCATCCCCACACTCGAATACACCGTCGGCAGCTTCCAGGCCGGAGGCCGGCCGGTCGAGAACTTCGACGGGGAGGGCAGGGCGATGGATGCCGCGAGCACTTCTCAGTGGGTCGCCGATGTCGAACGGGCGGATCTGCTGCTGGCAGAGGAGATCACCAGGTCCTCCCCCGGTGACACCTATCTCGATGTCACGGAGCGTGCGCTCGACAGCTCGGGATTCGACCCCGAGCGCATCGACGAGATCCGCGAGTTCTTCCGGCACCGCGTCGAGGAGCAGTGCGGCGCATGGATCGGAGACCTCGACGCCCACGGGCTCGATGAAGACGCGATCGACGGCGATGAGGTCATCTTCCCTCGCGGATACGACGAGCTGCCCCGGCGCATCGCCGCCGGTCTCGACATCCGGCTCGGGCACGTCGTCACCCGCATAGCGCGGACCGACGCAGGCGTGACCGTGTCGACCGCGAACGGAGAGTTCTCGGCCCGCACCGCGCTGCTGACCGTGCCGCTCGGCGTGCTCCAGGCGGAGTCGATCGAGTTCACCCCTCCCCTGCCCGAGGCTGTCGCCGGGCCGATCGCACGACTGGGCATGGGAGTGTTCAACAAGGTGTTCGTGCAGTTCCCGGAGCGCTTCTGGCGCGAGGACAGCTACGTTCTCCGGGCGCTCGGCGAGGCGGGCGAACACTGGCACTCGTGGTACGACGTCTCGGCGATCAGCGGCATCCCGACGCTGCTGACCTTCGCCGCCGGCCCTTTCGGACGACGGATGCAGGAGCTGTCAGACGACGAGGTCGTCGCCGACGTCGTGACCGCCCTTCGGCGCCTGTACCCGGACGGCGTCGGCGATCCCACCGCTCAGTGGGTCACCCGCTGGGGGCAGGACGCGTTCTCGAACGGTTCGTACTCGCATCTCGCCGTGGGGTCGTCGCACCATGACCACGACGAGCTCGCCGGCCCTGTCGACGGAGTCCTGCACTTCGCGGGCGAGGCGACCTGGGGCGATGAGCCGGCCACCGTGGGGGCCGCCTACTGTTCCGGGCACCGTGCGGCCGAACGCATCCTGGGTCGGCCGGTGGCACTCGACGCGTTCGCCGCCGGCATCACTGCGCGGGAGCAGACTCCAGCGAGTTGATCGCCCGGATCAGGTGGAACAGGTTCCCGACCTGTCGCTGATCCAGATGCAGCGTGAGACGAGGGAGGTGCAGCACGTCGTCGTCCGCGACCTCCGGTGGCCGCGGAGAAGTCCGCTCGATCCGTCCGCTCACCAGCATGCTCGCGAATCGGTCGTTCAGATCCTCGAGCTCGGAATCGGTCGGTGCGACGCGCAGTCTGAGCACCAGGGAATCCCCCACCCACCGCAGCGAGTCGTAGTTGCGCCAGAACCCCGCGATCACCGCTGCCGCCGACTCGACCGAATCGGTGATGACCACGCGATCGAAGTCGCCCTCCGAGATCACTCCTGTCGGCGCGAGATCCTCGTCGATGAATCGCTTGAGCCCGTGCCAGAAAGTGCCTCCCGGCTCATCGAGCAGGACGATCGGCGTCGGCCCCGCCTTCCCGGTCTGCTGCAGCGTCAAGAGCTCGAACATCTCGTCGAGCGTGCCGAATCCGCCGGGCAGACAGATGAAGCCGCTGGATTCCTTGATCAGCATGAGTTTGCGGGTGAAGAAGTACTTCATCGCCACGACGTGCTCGCTCGCCGCGATCAGGCTGTTCGCCTTCTCTTCGAAGGGCAGCCTGATCGAGACCCCGAGCGAGAGCGCGGGGCCCGCTCCTTCCGCGGCGGCCTGCATGATTCCCGGCCCGGCTCCGGTCACGACCATCCACCCGTCCGCTGCCAGGGCGGCCGCGACATCACGAGCCTGCACGTAGAGCGGATCGTCCTGGCGGGTCCGGGCCGAGCCGAACACCGTGACCTTGGGCACGCCCTCGAACGGGGCGAACAGCCGGAAGGCATCCCGCATCTCCGCGAGGGCAGCGGAGGCGATCTTGAGATCGAGGCGGTCGGTTCCGTCCTCTCCCAGCTGCACAGCCGTGCGCATCATGCGCATCACCAGTCGGCGATCGGCCTTCACGCCGGCCTCATCGAGGACGTTGTTGATCTCGGCGCTCAATGTTTCCGGCAGCAGGTCGTCGGTCATACGCCCAGCCTGTCACGGGGCGCGGGTAGGCGGGTCGACGCAACGCCGCGACCTCCCCACCATGCGCGAAGCCCCGTGTCAACGCCCATGCGATGTCGGACGCCCTGGGGCACAGTGGCAGGATGACAGAGATCACTGGACCGGAAGCACTGGCGCGCGTGACCGAGCTCGTCGAGGACATCGACTTCACGATGCTGACGACGACCGACGACGACGGCAACCTCGTGAGCAGACCGATGTCGACCCGGCAGATGGACGACGCCGGCGATATCTGGTTCTTCACGGCTGAAGACACCGAGAAGGTCGAAGAGGCACGGGCTCACCGCCAGGTCGGCCTCGCCTATTGCGATGCCAAGGGCATGCGATACGTGTCGGTGGCCGGAAACGCCTCGGTCGTGCACGACCGCGCGAAGATGGAAGAGCTCTACTCGCCCTCGCTCGACATTTGGTTCGAGGACGGCCTCGACACCCCCGGCATCGCCCTCCTCAAGGTGACGCCGACGGTGACCGAGTTCTGGGAGCCCGCCAAGGGCAAGATCGCGATGGCCGCGGGAGCGCTCAAGGCCCTCGTGACCAAGGACACCCCCGATGACGACACCATGAATCACGGGCGCATCGTGCGCTGACGGGAAGACGCATCCTCGTAACGACAGGAATGCCGCGCACCGCATTCGCGGTGTGCGGCATCCTCGGTTCGCGGATCAGCGGCGGGTCAGGTGCTCCACTGCCTCGGCGACGGATACCGCACTGCGGTCGCCGGTGCGGCGATCCCACAGCTCGACCTGTCCCTCGGCGGCTCCACGGCCGACGATGACGATCTTCGGCACGCCGACGAGTTCCGCGTCACCGAACTTGACTCCGGGCGAGACCTTCGCGCGGTCGTCGTAGAGCACGTCGAGACCCGCGGCTTCGAGTTCGCCGGAGAGCTCGGCGGCCACGTCGAACGCCACCTGATCGCGTCCGGCGGCGACGACCTGCACGTCGAAGGGGGCGACCGACGCAGGCCAGATGAGACCCTTCTCGTCGTTGTTCAGCTCGGCGATGATCGCGAGGATGCGGGTGACGCCGATTCCATACGAGCCCATCGTGACCGTCACGAGCTTGCCGTTCTCGTTGAGCACCTTGAGCCCGAGCGCCTCGGCGTACTTGCGTCCGAGCTGGAAGACGTGTCCGATCTCCATGCCGCGCGCGAGCTCGACCGGACCGGAGCCGTCCGGAGCAGGGTCGCCCGCCCGGACGTTCGCGATCTCGACGATGCCGTCGGCGAAGAAGTCGCGACCTGCGACGACCGAGTGCGCATGCTTCTGATCGATGTTCGCGCCGGTGATCCAGCTGGTGCCCTCGCTCACGCGGGGATCCACGAGGTAGCGGATTCCGGTGGCGGACTCCTCTCCGAGGACGGCGCCGGTGTGCGACCAGGGACCGATATAGCCCTTGACGAGGAGCGGATTGTTCTCGAAGTCGTCGGCCGTGGCCGTCTCGACCTCGGCCGGAGCGAAGGCGACTTCAGCCCGCTTCTCGTCGACCTCCCGATCGCCGGGGATGCCGACGACCACCAGTTCACGGGTCCCGTCGAGGTGCGTGAGGGCGAGCACGACGTTCTTCAGCGTGTCGGCAGCGGTGTATCGCCCCTCCAGGTTCGCGTTCGCGTGTGCGACGAGCGTGTCGATCGTCGGAGTGTCGGGCGAGTCGAAGATCACGGGCCCGGAGTCCGCGTCGAACGGGATCGCCTCGGGGACGGCCGTCGTGAAGGCCTCGACGTTGGCCGCGTATCCCCCGGCGCTCCGGACGAACGTGTCTTCGCCGACCGGGGTGGGGTGCAGGAACTCCTCGCTCCGCGAGCCCCCCATCGCACCGGCATCCGCCTGGACGATGACGTACTCGAGGCCGAGCCGCTGGAAGATGCGCTCATACGCATCGCGCTGCGCCTGGTAGCTGACCTCGAGGCCCTCATCCGACGAGTCGAACGAATAGGCGTCCTTCATCGTGAACTCGCGGCCGCGGAGCAGACCCGCCCGGGGGCGCGCTTCGTCGCGGTACTTGTCCTGGATCTGGAAGAGCGTGAGAGGCAGGTCCTTGTAGGACGAGTACAGGTCCCTCACAAGCAGCGTGAACGCTTCTTCGTGAGTCGGCGCGAGCAGATAGTCGCCGCCCTTGCGATCCTGGAGGCGGAACAGCAGATCTCCGTACTCGTCCCAACGGCCGGTGGCCTCGTAGGATTCGCGGGGCATGAGCGCCGGGAAGTGCACTTCCTGAGCTCCGGCGGCTGCCATCTCCTCGCGGACGACGGTCTCGATCTTCGCCTTGACGCGGAGCCCGAGCGGAAGCCACGCGAAGATGCCCGCTGCCTGCGGTCGGATGTATCCGGCGCGGATCAGCAGCTTGTGACTCGCGACCTCTGCGCCTGCAGGGTCTTCGCGGAGCGTGCGGAGGAAGAAATTCGAAAGACGAGTGACCACCGGGCAAGTCTACTGACCGGCGGCCACTCGGTTTCGCGATGGATCAGTTGAGTGCGGGCAGTCCGTTCGGGATCACGCCGCCGGCGTAGAGGCTGGCCGCGAGGTCCTGGACAGCGGTGAGCGCGACCCGCTGAGGAAGGGGGCCGTAGGAGATGCGGGCGACGCCGAGCTTCTCGTACTCCGAGGCGGCCAGGGTTCCGGGGAGTCCGATGACACTGAGCTTGCCCTCGCCGAGACCCTCGACGAGCTGACGCGTGATGTTGGCGTCGAGCATGCCCGGCACGAAGACGGCCGTGGCGCCCGCGTCGAGGAACGCTCGGCCGCGCTGGATCGCATCGGCGACGCTCTCGGCGACGGGACGGTGCCCTGCGCGCACGAACGCGTCGGTGCGAGCGTTCAGGGCGAACGGAACACCCTCGGCCTCTGCGGCCTTGACGATCGCCTCGACCGCCGCGACCGACTCGTCGAACGGCTTGAGCCGATCCTCGATGTTGGCGCCGACGACACCGGCGCCGATCGCGAGCCGGGTCGTCTCTCCGGCGTCGCCATACCCGTCGTCGAGGTCGGCGGTCACCGGCACGGAGACGGATGCTGCGATGCGGCCGACCATGTCGATCATGATGTCGCGGGTGATCGTGCCGTCCTCGAAGCCGAACGAGGCGGCGATGCCGTGACCGGCGGTCGCGATCGCCTTCGTCTCGGGGAGCTTCGCGACGGCGCGGGCGGACACGACGTCCCACACATTCACGACGCGGAGGATCTCCGGAGCCTCGTAGAGTGCGAGCAGGGTCTGGGCTTTCGCAGCAGTGGTCATGTCCCCACGCTAACGCCCACCATTCCGGTCCGGGCCGGACGGACACGCCGAATCCGCGCACCCGACCCCGCGACCGCCGTCGACCGGCGCGCTCATCCTCGCGCAGCCGGGCGCCCTCATGACGCCCTCCCCTGCCGGCGACATAGTGTGGGGTCATGCCTCAGCGCCGATCTCACGTTGCACCGTCCGCCGCGCAGACCGAACTCGCTGCCGCACTCGCAGCGCTGCGGGAATCCGTGGGCGCCCCCGCGGATTTCCCTCCCGCAGTGCTGGCCGAGGCCGCGGCGTCGGAGGCGGCGACCCCGCAGATCGACCTGCGCGCCATTCCGTTCGCGACACTCGATCCCCGAGGCTCACGTGACCTCGACCAGGCCTTCCACCTCGAGCGACGGAACTCCGGATACACCGTGCACTACGCGATCGCCGATGTCCCGGGTTTCGTGGCACCCGGCGGTGCGGTCGATGCCGAGGCCCGACGCCGAGGGCAGACCCTGTATGCGGCAGACGGCACCATCCCGCTGCATCCGAAGGTGCTGAGCGAGGATCGCGCGTCGCTGCTGGCCGACGTGGATCGCCCCGCGCTCGTCTGGACCTTCGCCCTGGACGGCGCGGGAGTCGTCGAGAACTTCCGCCTCGAGCGCGCCCTGATCCGCTCGCGCGCCCAACTCGACTACGCCAGCACTCAGGCCGCACTCGACCGGGGCGAGGACGGCCCCGCGGCGCTGCTGCCCGAGATCGGTGCGCTGCGGATCGCGCAGGAGAAGCAGCGCGGCGGTGCGAGCCTCAACCTGCCGGACGAAGAGGTCGTGCGAGGTTCCGACGGGACCTACGCGATCGAACGCCGACACCCGCTCCCGGTCGAGGAGTGGAACGCTCAGCTCTCGCTCATGACGGGGATGGCCGCCGCGTCCGTGATGATCGACGCCGGGATCGGCATCCTGCGGACCATGCCCCAGCCCGACGAGAGGTCGTTCGACGCGTTCCGTCACCAGACGGAGGCGCTCGGTCGGCCCTGGACGACCGGCCGATACGGCGACTACCTTCGCGACCTGGATCGCGAGGACCCCATGACCCTTCCGATCCTCGAGGCGGCGGCGTCGCTCTTCCGCGGCGCCGGCTATCTGACCTTCGACGGCTCGGTGCCGCCCGATACCGAACAGGCGGCCATCGCCGCGCCCTATGCGCACGCCACAGCGCCCCTGCGCCGACTCGTCGATCGCTGGTCGCTGGCGATCTGCCTCGCCGTCTCAGAGGGGCGCGAGATACCGGGCTGGGTGCGGGAGTCGCTCGCCGAGCTCCCCGCGCTGATGCAGGAGTCGGGTCAGCGGGCCTCGCAGCTCGATTCCGCGACGATCAATCGCGTCGAGGCCGCGCTGATGACCCCTCTCGTGGGCACCACGGTCGACGCGACGGTGATCGAGCTCCGCGGCGAGCGGGCGACGGTCCAGATCGCCGATCCCGCCGTGACGGCATCCGCACCGATACCGGCGGGCGCCGTGCCCGGGACGGTCGTGCGGCTCGAAGTCGCACGCGTCGACGTCGGCCGAGGCGAGATCGAGTTCACCGCCTGAGGCTCCGGGTCCGCGAGCCTGCTGCCGCGCACCCCGGGTGACGGCCGGAGGCGAGAAGTGCAGGCAGCGTGCGAACGGTCTCAGGACGCGGGCACTGCTCTCGTCGTCATGACCAGCAGCTGCGGATCCGTCAGGTCGAGCGTCACAGAGATCGACACGAACTCGGCGAGAGTCGCCACGTGCGTGCCACCGCACAGGATCTCCGCGGTGCCTTCGGGGAGCTCGCAGTGCCAGCTGCGACGATCGACGATCGTCGGCCCCTCGGGCACGACACGACTCGATGCTCCGGATGCCACCCAATCGGCGAGTCGGGCGTTGATCGACGACTCGCGTTCGGCGAGGGTCGCCGCGAAAGTCTCGGTGTCGAATCCGGCACGGCGCAGACTCTTGCCCAGGCGGTACTCGTCGACCGCGCCGTCCTCGTGGATGCGGCTGGACTGATTGGCCCTGCCCTCGAAGTTCGGATTCCCGAGAGCATCCTCTCCCGGTTCCTTGCGCCAGAGGTCTGCGAGCGCCAGATCGAGCGCCAGCGATGCGAGGTGGCAGGCGGTGTGTCCCCGGCTGAGCCCCGCCCGCCGGGACGAGTCGACCGACAGATCCACTCGCGTGCCGGGAACCAGCCAGGACGGAGCCGCCTCCTCGAGCGGATGACCGACGAACCAGGTCCATCCTTCGGCA
This sequence comes from Microbacterium sp. EB106-03-03-XG65, assembly GCF_058791955.1. NCBI lineage: Bacteria > Bacillati > Actinomycetota > Actinomycetes > Micrococcales > Microbacteriaceae > Microbacterium > Microbacterium sp. EB106-03-03-XG65. Next base: position 1,970,244 of record NZ_JBYTEB010000001.1, on the reverse strand, counting down.
CCGCGCTTCACCGGGATGTCGGACCCGACTGCGAAGTCGCCCTGGTCCGAGACCGCCGCCATCACCGCTTCGCTGACGCGCGCCGCAGACCCCTCGAGAGTGATCTCGCCGCTGTCGCCCGGCTGATCGGGCCACGTGTGGTCGACCGGGTGGAACGGTGTCGCGTCGACGACGACGACATCCCCCGCGGCTGTCGACTCGACCCGCGTGACGGTGCTCGAGCCCGAGACATCGCCGCCGGCGAAGGACACGACGGTTGACGAGGGCATGCGGCTCCTTGAGGTGTTCGGTTCAGTCCGTCCCTCGCTGCGGGGACGGCGATCGCGTCAGCGCGCGGGAGTGCTCCGCCGTCAGACGGTGACGACCTGGGCGGTGCCGAGCGGTGCCTCCGGCCCCATGTCGGCCGCGATCCGGTTGGCCTCTTCGATCAGCGTCGCCACGATGTCGGCTTCGGGAACCGTCTTGATGACCTCGCCCTTGACGAAGATCTGCCCCTTGCCATTGCCGGAAGCGACTCCCAGGTCGGCTTCGCGAGCCTCGCCGGGTCCGTTCACGACGCAGCCCATGACGGCCACGCGCAGCGGAACGGTCATGTCCTTGAGGCCTTCGGTCACGTTCTCGGCGAGCGTGTACACATCGACCTGCGCACGTCCGCACGAGGGGCAGGACACGATCTCGAGCTTGCGCTCGCGCAGGTTCAGCGACTGCAGGATCTGATGTCCGACCTTGACCTCTTCGGCGGGAGGCGCCGAGAGGGACACGCGGATGGTGTCACCGATTCCCTCGCCGAGCAGGATGCCGAACGCCGTGGCGCTCTTGATCGTCCCCTGGAACGCCGGACCCGCTTCGGTCACACCGAGGTGCAGCGGCCAGTCGCCCCGCTCGGCGAGCTGGCGGTAGGCCTTGACCATCACGATGGGGTCGTTGTGCTTGACCGAGATCTTGAAGTCGTGGAAGTCGTGCTCCTCGAACAGCGACGCCTCCCAGACGGCGCTCTCGACGAGCGCCTCGGCCGTCGCCTTGCCGTACTTGGTGAGGATGCGGCGGTCGAGCGAACCGGCATTCACGCCGATGCGCAGCGAGACGCCGGCGGCCTTCGCGGCCTCGGCGATCTTGCCGACGTTGCCGTCGAACTCGCGGATGTTGCCCGGGTTCACGCGCACTGCTCCGCAGCCGGCGTCGATCGCGGTGTAGATGTAGCGCGGCTGGAAGTGGATGTCGGCGATCACCGGGATCTGACTCTTCATCGCGATGATCTTCAGCGCGTCGGCGTCATCCTGATGCGGGACGGCGACGCGGACGATCTCGCATCCGGATGCCGTCAGCTCGGCGATCTGCTGGAGCGTCGCATTGATGTCCGTGGTCTTGGTGGTGGTCATCGACTGCACGGTCACGGGAGCATCACCGCCCACGAGCACCTTGCCCACCTTGATCTGGCGAGACTTGCGGCGCGGGGCGAGGACTTCGGGGATCTTCGGCATCCCAAGATTCACTGCTGGCACAACCCCCAGCCTACGCCGCCTCCATGCACGCGGGCTGGATGTCGCACGGCTCGGATGCGCGTCATCCGGCCAGGGCGACGGAGCGCGGTGTGATAGTTTTCAGCCCATGCTCGCGAACTTCACCTGGTGGCCCGCCTCTTAGGCGGTGTGTTCGCGTTCCCACGAATCCAGACCGCCTCCGGGGCGGTCTTTTCGTTGAGCCGAGCCGGAGCCACGCACAGGAGACACCGATGACCCTCTCACGTCTAGCCGAGCTCACCTCCGATCCCACGGCGTCGTTCGTGCTGATCGCGCGTGACGGGGCCGACACCGTCGAGCTGCTCACGGGCGAGGTCGTCGACGTCGACCTGCTCGCAGACATCCCGCTCACGATCGACGGCGCACGCCGCGAGGTCTTCGCGATGGTGCCCTATCGCCAGGTGCGCGAGCGCGGCTTCGTCGCGCAGGACGACGGCGCCCCGCTGCGCTGCATCGTGGTCGAGGAACACCTTCAGCTGGAGACGGCGTCGCTGCTCGCAGACCTCCCGACTGCACCCGTCGCGCTGAGAGACGGCGGCTTCGACATCGGCGACGATGAGTACGCGAAGATCGTCGAGACCGTGATCGCCGACGAGATCGGCCGCGGCGAGGGCGCGAACTTCGTGATCCGCCGTGATTTCACGGCCGAGATCGATGTCGACGACCGCACCGCAGCCCTCACCTGGTTCCGCGCCCTGCTGACGCACGAACGCGGCGCGTACTGGACCTTCGCGGTCGTCACCCCCGGACACATCGCCGTGGGCGCGAGCCCCGAAGCCCACGTCGTGGCTCGTGGCGGCGTCGTCACGATGAACCCGATCTCGGGAACGTTCCGCCACCCCGCGGGCGGCGCGACCAGGGAGACGCTGGTCGACTTCCTCTCCTCGACCAAGGAGACCGAAGAGCTGTTCATGGTGGTCGACGAGGAGCTCAAGATGATGAGCGCCGTCTGCTCGGACGGCGGCCGCATCACGGGCCCGCACCTGAAGGAGATGTCGCGCCTCACCCATACGGAGTACATGCTCCGAGGGCGCAGCACCCTGGATCCTCGCGACATCCTGCGCGAGACGATGTTCGCGCCGACCGTCACGGGCTCGCCCATGCAGAACGCCTGCGCGGTCATCCGGCGCCACGAGCAGAAGCCGCGCGGGTACTACTCGGGCGTGGCAGCGCTCTTCACACCGAACGACGACGGCGGACACGACCTCGACGCCCCGATCCTCATCCGCACCGTGTACGTGCAGGGCGGATCGCTGAACGTGCCCGTGGGGGCGACGCTCGTGCGCCACTCCGACCCGCACGGCGAGGTGTCGGAGACTCACGGCAAGGCTGCCGGCGTGCTCGGAGCCATCGGTGCGATCGATCGCGACAGCGCGGTGGAGGCCCGCGAGGACGCGGATGCGCCCGGTCGACCGCTCTCGCTCGCCGAAGATCCCACCGTCACCGCTCTGCTGGCCTCGCGGAACTCGCGTCTTGCCGAGTTCTGGCTGAACCCACAGGGCGAGGAATTCACAGGTCCGTTCGCCGGACGCTCCGCGATCGTCGTCGATGCCGAGGATCGCTTCACGACCATGCTCGCCCATCAGCTGCGACACCTCGGTCTCGATGTCACGATCAGCCCGTGGAGCGACGCCGACGACGAGACACTCGATCGCGCTGACCTGGTCGTCGCGGGCCCGGGCCCGGGTGACCCCCGAGACGAAGACAGCGCGCGGATTGCGCGCATGCGACATGTCGTCGCCCGCCGCGTCGACGCGGGCGCACCGCTTCTCGCGGTCTGCCTCAGCCACCAGATCCTCAGCGATCGCCTCGGCATCGACCTCACCCCGCTGGACGCTCCCCACCAGGGACTGCAGAAAGCCGTGCACGTGTTCGGTGAGGATGCGTCGATCGGCTTCTACAACACGTTCACGGCGCGCGTCTCCCCCGGCACGGCGCAGATCGGATCGGCTGAGGTCTCGGCCGACCCCGACACGGGCGACGTCTACGCGCTGCGCGGCGCACATTTCGCCTCGGTTCAGGGGCACCTCGAGTCGATCCTGTCGCGCGACGGGATCCGCACTCTGGAGCGTCTCGTCGCTCACGCTCTCGCCTGAGCCCGCACGCGCATTCGGCCTGATCGGCCGCTGGTCTCACCCCCCGAAGATGTTCACGGGGTTGAAGAGATCCGCGAGCAGCAGCAGAGCTCCCATGCCGATCAGCAGCGTCGCGACGACGACGGTGAGCGGCACGAGCTTCGTCGCGTCGACCGGCGCGGGTGGCGGACGACGGAAGAGCTTCGCCCAGGCCCGACGGACGCCGTCCCAGAGCGCCACGACGATGTGTCCGCCATCGAGCGGAAGCAGCGGGATCAGGTTGAAGACGAAGAGCGCGACGTTCAGTGAGCCGAGCAACCCCAGGAGCACCGAGAAGCGGTTCAGGACGGGCGCGTCCGTGGCTGCGACCTCTCCCGCGATGCGCCCCACGCCGACCACGCTCAGCGGACCGTTCGGATCTCGTTCGCTGCCCGTGACCAGGGAGACGCCGACATCCCAGATGCGCACGGGGAGCGTGAGGATCATCGACCCGACACGCACGACGGTGTCTGCGGCCATCTGCGGTCCGGCCGAGAGCGGCTGCTGCACGAAGCCCATCTGCGCTGCCATCCCCACATAGCCGACCTCTTTCACGACCGGCTGACCGTCATCACCCAGGATCGGCTGACCACTGGCATCGGTCAGCGTGCGTTCGGCCTCGACCGGGGTGATGGTCAGGTCGGTCTCCACCCCGTCGCGCCGCACCACGAGGGCGAGTTCCTCTCCGGGCGCCGCCTGCACGATCGACGTCGCTTCGGCGAAGGTCGAGACGGGCGTGCCGTCGATCGACACCAAGACGTCGCCGGGCTGGATGCCGGCCTCGGCCGCCGGTGTGGGCGGATCTTCGGCGGAGCACTCGGTGGCCGTCGACGACGCCGGCAGAACGCACTGATTCACCGCGGCGATGGTCGTCGTACCCTGCTGGACCCCGATCCCGGAGACGAGCACCGTGAAGATCACGACCGCCAGGATCAGGTTCATGAACGGGCCGCCGAGCATGACGACCACGCGCTTCCACACCGGGAGCCGGTAGAAGACACGATCCTCCGCGCCTTCCGCGATGGTCTCGTCGTTGGCCGCGCGGGCATCCTGCACGAGTGATCGGAAGACTCCGCTCGCGGGTCCCGCCGTCTTCGAAGCCGGGTACATGCCGGACATCGAGATGAAGCCGCCGAGCGGCAGCATCTTGAATCCGTATTCGGTCTCGCCTATCCGCCTCGACCACAGCCTCGGCCCGAACCCGATCATGTACTGGCCGACGCGCACGCCGAAGAGCTTCGCGGGCAGGAGATGACCGATCTCGTGCAAGCCGATCGAGATACCGAGGCCGATCAGCATGAACAGGATGCCGGCCAGGTAGAGCAGGATTTCCACTCCCCCACGCTAGTGCTCGCCGCCTAGGAATACGCCCCATGCTCGGACGTGCCGACGGCGGCCGGCCGGGTAGGCTCTGACGGTGACTCCCCGCCAGCTGCGACTCCTGCGCGCAGCATCGGCGTCCACGGTGGCCACGACCCTCGCCGCGGTGTCGCATACGGTCGCCGGCGGCTCGGTTCCGCATCCTCTGCTCGTCGTCGCGATGGCATCGTTCCTCGTCCCGCTCGCCGCGGTGCTTCTCGGCGCGCGGGCGTCGCGATCCCGAGTGGCGGCGACCGTCGTCGTGGCCCAGACCCTGTTCCATGGTGCGTTCCAGATGCTGGGCGCTCCGTCCGCGACCGCGGTCGTCTCCGGCCATCAGCACCATCTGGACCTCAGCGCGCTGGGCACCGCGGTCTCCTCAGCGGCACCCGGCTCCTCCTCCCTGATGCTTCTCGGCCACCTGCTCGCCGCAGTCCTGACGACCGCCGCACTGTGGCATGGCGAATCGATGGTGCGCGCCATCGCCGGGTGGGTCGAGGCGCGGCTGCGCCGAGCGATCCCGATCTTCCGCGCACCGCACGAGAGCCCCGCCCCGCCGATCCTCCCCCACCCGCGACCGATCGCCTTCGCGCCCTCGGCGTGCGTCTCGCGCCGCGGGCCGCCGCTGTTCTCCTGATTACTCGTGCGCCTCGTCGAGGCGTCCCATTTTCGGCGGATGCCGTGCACATCCAGCGCGCCCGCACATCAGCACTCAGGAGTATCACCATGCGTTCCACCACCCCCCGCACCCTGACCACCGGCCTCATCGCAGGCGCGATCCTCGCACTCGCCGTGCCCATCGCAGCCAGCGCCCATGTGAGTGTCACCCCCGACGAACTGGCCGCCGGCGACCACGGCGTGCTCACCTTCTCGTTCGCCCACGGCTGCGACAGCTCGCCGACCACCTCGCTCAGGATCACGATGCCCGAAGGGCTGACCTCCGTCGCGCCGACGGCGGACAGCGACTGGGCGATCGACATCGAACGAGGCGAGGACGGACTCGTCAGCGCTGTGACCTACACCGCTGTCACGCCCGTCGCCACTGACCTCCGAGGCGCCGTTAGCATGTCGGTCGGACTCGACGAGAGCACTCCCGAGTCCCTCGCCTTCCCCGTGATCCAGACGTGCGTCGAAGGCAGCACTGAATGGACCCAGCTGGCCGACGACGGCGAGGACCCGCACGACCTCGATGCACCCGCACCCGTCGTGACGGTCGGCGCGGCTGACGCCGACCACGCAGACCACGCAGACCACGACGATGAGGCGACCGCCGAGGGCGACGCCGCCGACCCCGCTGGCTCGACGGCCCCGGACGCTCTGCCCGCAGTGCTCGGGGCGGGCGGTCTCGTGGCCGGTCTCGCCGCGCTCGTCGTGTCCGTGCTGGCCTTCCGCCGCAGCGCGTGAGCCGTGGCGCGTCTCCTGGTCAGCTCCGCAGATCGGGAGACGCGCCGCACCCGGCTCGCGCGCGACGACGTGAGATCATGGGAGAGACATGTCGATTGAACAACAACCGAGCCTGCCTCCCGTGCTCCGCCCCGCGAACCCGCCCCGGCGTGAGCTGTCCGAACTCGCCTCCCGATTCGCCCGCGACGTGCGCGGCGACACGGCCGGTGTCGACGTGACGGGAATCACTCTCGCCACCGCCGATCTCCGCGCCGGAGAGGCCTTCGTCGCCATCCGGGGAGTGAACAGGCACGGCGCCGAGTTCGCAGCCGCGGCCGCGGAGAAGGGCGCCGTCGCGATCATCACCGACGACGCAGGCGCCGAGATCGCCGCTTCCGCCGGGCTCCCGATCCTGATCGTCGACGATCCGCGGGGCGTTCTCGGGGCGCTCAGCGCGTGGGTCTACGGCACCGGCGCTGACGACGCACTGCCTCTCCTGTTCGCGACCACCGGGACGAACGGCAAGACGAGCGTGTCGCACCTGCTCGAGGGCATCCTCGACCAGCTGGGCGTGGTCACCGGACTCTCCTCGACGGCGGAGCGGCACATCGCCGGAGAGGTCATCGTCTCGCGGCTCACCACGCCCGAGGCCTCGGAGATGCACGCACTGCTCGCGCTGATGCGTGAGCGCGACGTCGAAGCCGTCGCGGTCGAGGTGAGCGCGCAGGCGTTGTCGCGCCACCGCGTCGACGGCATCCGCTTCGATGTCGCGGGCTTCACGAATCTCAGCCACGATCATCTCGACGACTACGCCGACATGGAGGAGTACTTCGAGGCGAAGCTGCCGCTGTTCCGCCCCGACCGTGCGCGGCGCGGCGTGGTGTGCATCGACTCCGCCTCGGGTTCGACCGTGGTCGAACGAGCGGAGATCCCGATCGTCACCGTCGGGACGCCGTCCATCGCCGCCGACCCCGATGCGGCCGGGAGTGCCGACTGGGTGGTCGTGATCGACGACGAGCGCACCACGGGCACCACGTTCACCCTCACCGGTCCCGCCGGATCGCTGACCACTGTGGTCCCCGTCATCGGCCCCCACATGGCGGCCAATGCCGCGCTCGCGATCGTCATGCTCCTGGAGGGCGGCTACGCGTGGGATCGGATCGTCGCAGCCCTCGAGCGCGACGGGGCGATCAAGGCGTACCTTCCGGGACGCACGCAGCTGGTCTCAGGCGACACCGGGCCTGCGGTCTTCGTCGACTTCGGACACTCTCCAGACGCCTTCGAGAAGACCCTGGCCGCCGTACGCCGCGTGACGCCGGGCAAGGTCCTGATGCTCTTCGGAGCCGACGGGGACCGAGACGCCACGAAACGGTACGACATGGCGCGTACTGCGGTCGAAGGCAGCGACATCCTCGTCGTGACCGACCATCACCCGCGCTTCGAGAATCCGGATTCGATCAGAGCCACCCTGGTCGAAGGCGCCCGCAAGGCTCGTCCGGACGCGGAGATCCATGAGTTCTCACCGCCCGAGAAGGCGATCGTCGCCGCGATCGACCTCGTCGGTGAAGGCGACGCCATCCTCTGGGCAGGGCCAGGGCATCAGGACTACCGGGACATCCGCGGCGTCCGCACGCCGTACTCGGCCCGCGAGCTGGCCCGACGGGCGCTTCGCGCCGCCGGATGGCCGGTGCCCGAGCCCAGGTGGCCGGTGCCGTACACCGACGCGGACTGAGCGCGGCGCTGCCGTCAGGCCTGAGCGATCAGCTGATCGGCCTTGCGGCGCGCCCACGCCTCGGCCTCGGCCAGGGACTCGACCGTGAGGCTCGGCGGCGGCTCATGCGCGTCGATGACCCTGGCGATCGTGTCGACGATCGCCAGGAACGAGAGTCGTCCCTCGTGGAACGCGTCGACCGCCTGCTCGTTGGCCGCGTTGTAGACGGCGGGGAATGTGGCGCCCGCGCGCCCCACGGACTTCGCCAGGGCGACGGCAGGGAATGCCGTATCGTCGAGCGGCTCGAACGTCCACGAAGTCGCCTGCGTCCAGTCGAGGGGACGCCCGACCCCGCCGACCCGGTTCGGCCAGTCGAGTCCGAGTGAGATCGGCAGACGCATGTCGGGCGGGGAGGCCTGTGCGATCGTCGATCCGTCGATGAACTCGACCATCGAGTGCACGATCGACTGCGGGTGCACGACCACGTCGATGTCGTCGTACGCGATGTCGAAAAGCAGGTGAGCCTCGATCACCTCGAGTCCCTTGTTGACCAGGGTCGCGGAGTTCGTCGTCACCATGCGCCCCATGTCCCACGTCGGGTGGGCGAGCGCCTCCTGGGGAGTGATGCCGTTCATCTCATCGCGGGTGCGCCCTCGGAACGGCCCTCCGGATGCCGTGACGACGAGACGCCTCACTTCGGCGTGCGTGCCGCTGCGAAGAGCCTGCGCCAGAGCGGAGTGCTCGGAGTCGACCGGCACGATCTGATCCGCCTTCGCTGCGGCGAGGACCAACTCGCCGCCCACGATGAGCGACTCCTTGTTCGCGAGCGCCAACGTCCGTCCCGATTCCAGCGCTGCCAGAGTCGAGCCGAGTCCGATCGAGCCCGTGATCGCGTTGAGCACCACGTCTGCCTCGACGTCGCGCACGAGCTGCTCGGCCTCTGCCGCGCCGAGAGCCGTGTCCTCGACCTGGAAGGCCTCGGCCTGCTCCGCGAGCTTCTCGGCATTCGAGCCTGCAGACAGACCCACCAGTTCGAACCGACGAGGATTCGCGCGGATGACGTCGAGCGCCTGAGTGCCGATGGAGCCGGTGGAGCCGAGGACGATGATGCGACGCATGCCGCCAGCCTATGGCACGTCCCCGGCTCCTCCGCTGCTACTGAACCTGCTCGAGCGGCGTCGTTCCGATGATGTCGACCACGAACACGAGGCTCTCGCCGGTGAGATCGTTCTCGTTGATCTCACCCTCGCCGTACCCGTCCTTCGGGGGCATCGTCACGATGACCTGGGATCCGACCTTCTGCCCTTCGAGGGCAGTCTTGAATCCGGTGACGACGCCGGTGGTCGGGAACTGTGCGGGGGCCGCGTCGCGGCTCCAGCTGGAGTCGAACTCACTGCCGTCCGACCACTTGACGCCGCGATACTGCACGGTGACCAGATCGCCCGACTCGACGACTGCGCCATCGCCCTCCTTGAGGACTGCGACCTCGGTCTCAGCCGGCGCGTCGCCGTCCGGGAGCGTGATCGTGGGCGCGCCCGCGTCATCGAGCTCGACCGTCGGCATGCCCTCGGTGGGGTCCACCTCGGTGCCGGTGGCGACGGTCGGCAGCTTGTCGATCGTCTCGACGTAGAGGACGCTGGGGTTGGACCCCTCCTGCGCGGCAGGCAGGGTCAGCACGACGCTCGATCCGAGCGGAAGGCACTCGGCCGCGACCGTGAACACGGTCGACTGTGTCGGGTCGACCATCTGCTGCGACTGCTGCTGAGCGAGCAGGGCGGGCAGCACGCCGTCCGGGCCGCGCTCCGACGTGCTCAGGACCTCGTTGGTCGTGGCATCCACGAGCTGGTAGCGCAGCGAGACGAAGTCGCCGGGGAAGAGCTCGTCTCCGTCGCCCTCTGAGATCACGGTGCGCTCGGCGGCCGCGAGATCGGCTCCCTCGGGAACGGTGATCTTCGCGGACGCGCCGCTGCCCTCGACCGTCACGGCGTCGGATCCTGCTCCGGAAGGGAGGTCGGCGAGGCAGGACGGGTCCGCCGAAGCTCCGGGAGTCGACGTCGACTCGGGAGCCGCATCGCCGGAACACCCCGCAAGCAGAAGGGTCGCCGCGGCGACGGTGGACAGGACGATGAGCGGACGCTTGCGCACAGTGGGACCTCAGGATCGCGGGCGGGACACACCATCATCTCTCATCGGCCTTTGCCGAGGCTGTGAGACGCGCGCACGTCCACCATTCCCGGTGCGGCATGGATCCGGGGGTAATCTGCTCTGATGACGTCAGAGCAGTCCGTGGAGCCCGAATCCTCGCCCGCAGAGACTGCGAAGCCTCGCCACGCCGGATTCGCGTACGCACTCGGACGCAGCCTGATCACACCGCTCGCTCGCCTGATCTACCGCCCGCGCATCGAAGGCCGCGAGAACGTCCCCCTCGAGGGCGCGGTCATCTTCGCGAGCAATCACCTGTCGTTCATCGACTCGATCGCCATCCCGGTCGCCGCTCCGCGGCCCGTTCACTTCCTCGCCAAGTCCAGCTATTTCGAGGGAACGGGTCCACGTGGGTGGCTCAGCAAGACCTTCTTCGAGTCCATCGGAGCGATCCCGGTGCGACGCGGCGCAGGGCAGGCGGCACTCGATGCGCTCGACCTCCAGCGTCAGCTTCTCGACGAGGGACTCGCGGTCGCGCTCTACCCCGAGGGAACACGCTCCACAGACGGGCGCCTGTACAAGGGACGCACCGGGGTGGCGTTCCTGGCGCTCCAGACGGGTGCACCGGTCGTGCCCGTGGGGCTCATCGGCACCGATAAGGTGATGCCGGTCGGTGCCAAGGTCCCGACGCTCAAGGAGAGGATCACGGTGCGCTTCGGTGCGCCGCTCGACCTGTCACCGCACGGACCTGCGTCCAGTGGTCGCGCGCGCCGACTCGCGACGGATGAGATCATGGCCGCCATCCATGCGTTGTCGGGCCAGGAGCTCGCCGGCAGCTACAACGAGGCACCCGCCCAGAACACGATCGAGAAGATCAGGCAGGCACTCCCCCACGAGCGTCGCTGAGCCCGACCGGCGTCACTCGGCCTGCGCGGTGACCGTCGCCTCGTGGCGAACCGGGAAGTTCATCGAGTTCGCGATGAAGCACCACTGGTTCGCCTGGGCGTGCGCGTGCTCCGCTGCCTCGACCATCGACGCATCCGCGACGACGACCTCGGGTCGGAGCATCACCTCGACGAATGCTCCCCCGCCGGTACCGTCCTCGCGCATGAATCCCGAGGCCGTGTCCCGATAGGAGACGACGACGACTCCGGCCGTCACGCACGCATGCAGATACGACAGCAGGTGGCACTCCGAGAGCGATGCGAGCAGCAGGTCTTCAGGGTTCCATCGGGTCGGGTCGCCGCGGAACGGCTTGTCCGAGGATGCCAGCACCTCGGGCTTGCCTTCGACGTGGAGGGTCACATCGCGCCGGTAGTCGCGGTAGCCACTGGTACCGGAGCCGGTGTTCCCGGTCCAGGTGGAGGTGAGGGAGTAGTGATGCTCGCCAAGCGCGGCGTGACGATCTGCCATATCCCCAGTCTGCCAGCGCCTCCGCCACCTCGCGACGCTTCGCCCGCCGCTCAGTCTCAGAGGGTGGCCGCCGCCGCAGGTATCCTTGGCTGGTGCTGGAAACTATCACCGTGCCGGATGCCGTAGAACTCGCCGTTGTCGAGCGGAGCGGATTCGTCGAATCCCGCCACGCAGGAGCGGCCGTCGTGCTCTCCCCTGACGGTGAGGTCATCGCGCGTCACGGGAACGCCGACGCGCTCATCCTCCCCCGCTCGAGCCTGAAGCCGCTGCAGGCCATCGCGTGCATCACCGCAGGTGCGGTGCTCGAAGGCGAGCGCCTCGCCCTCTCGACCGCGAGCCACAGCGGCACGGATCGACATGCGTCGGTGGTGCGCGACATGCTCGCCGAAGGCGGCCTGACCGAGGACCACCTGGCGTGTCCTCCGGCGTGGCCGACAGACACCGCCTCGCGCGATGAGATGGTGCGCGAGCACATGGCACCGGCGCGCATTCGCATGAACTGCTCCGGCAAGCACGCCGCGATGCTGCGAGCCTGCGTGGCGACCGGTTGGCCCACCGAGGGCTATCTCGACGTCTCCCACCCGCTGCAGGCGCACATCCGTGAGGTGATCGAACGGCTCACGGGCGAGAAGATCGCTCACACGGCGATCGACGGCTGCGGTGCGCCGGTCTACGCGATGAGCCTGACGGGACTCGCGCGGGCCATCCACCGCATCGGTACCGCCTCGGACCGATCGCCGTTCGCCCTGCACCGGGTCGCCGGGTCGCTCGTGCGCGCGGTTCGCGAGCACCCGTGGACCATCGACGGCCCCGGGCGCCCCGACACGCTGGCGATCGAGAAGCTCGGTGTCTTCGCGAAGGGCGGCGCGGAGGGCGTCATGGTCATGGTCGCCCAGGACGGCACTACCGTCGCGCTGAAGATGCTCGACGGTGCGTCGCGCGCCTCGACGATCGTGGCGGCGACGCTGCTGTCGAGGGCCGGAGCGCTGACCGAGGCCGACGTCGCGACGCTTGCGGCGGCGCTCCCTCTCGAGGTGCTCGGCGGCAGCCAGAGTGTCGGTGTCATACGGCCGGGAAGCGGCATCTGACGCCGCTCGGTTCCCGGGCTCCGCGCACCCTCGACGTCCGTCAACGCGGCACGAGCGTCGGCAGGAACACTCTTCTGGGCGGACCGTCTGCCAGCAGCGACCACGCGCGTCCGGCGTGAATCGCGGCATATGGCGGAAGGTGACGTATTCCGGCGAGCTGTCGCAACTCACTCGGGTTCTCCGCACGAATCAGCACCTCTCCTTCGCCGCGCACACGCTGCCAGAGAGCCCATTCGCGGTGCCACACCTCCGCCTCACCGACGACGATGACCGGCCCGGTGGCAGTGTCGATCTCTGTGTGCTGCCCGGACGCCACCACCACGGTGTACTCGGGGTGAGCCGACGCGAGCGCATGAGCCACCGAGGCGGCACCCGCAGTCACCAGTGCTGTCAGCGCTCTGGACGGCGACCACGAGGGCGTCTGGCGCGAACGGCCGTCGCGCGTCCGTTCGTCAGTCGGCCGACGAACGACCGGCACCCAGGCCACCTGCACCTCGCGGTCGCCGAGCACCGCTCGTCCGGCGGGCCTGTCTCGGTCGAACGTCTGCGCATCGCCTCCCGCGGCGAGATGCTCGACGCGGCTGGGCATGCGCAGCAGGGCGCGCCGTGGAAGCGCATCGAGGATGCGCCCGACCGCTCCGGATGACCTCGACGCGGTCAGGATGAACGTCGTCGCCGCCGAGCCGCGGATCAGCTGCTCCCAGAGCTGAGCCAGGTGCTGACCATGCTCGAGCGGGAGATCTCCGATGAGCGCGTCGATCTCGTCGCACAGGATCAGTGGCGGCGCAGCATGCGATCGCTCGACGAGCTGCACGAGCATGTCCCATGCGGCTTCTGCATCGGCGGGGATCCAGACAGCACCGTCGCATTGCTCTGCGAGAGCTCGGAGGGCAGAGGTGCGTCCGCTTCCCGCGGCGCCCAGAATCGCCACCCCTCGATCGACACCGGGACGGATCAGTTCCATCGGCTGGCTCTGACGCTGTGGATCATCCGCCCTGCCCAGCACGAGCGCGCCGTCGGGCGCTGCAGGGCCGATCTCGTCGAGCGGGATGAGCCGGGCGAGCGCCGGCAGCCAGGGGCTCGCGGCCCTCTGCTCATTCCCCCATCTCACCGCCGCAGCACGGAGGTCGGCGGCGCCGGTGAGCGCCACCCGCATGGCTGCCGGTTCTCGGTCTCGCGGGCGCCGGAGAAACGCGATGCCTCGTGATTCGAGTCCACCCGGGAGTTCGGACGCCGCGTCCGTGCCGAGGACCAACCGGCTGTCTGCCGCGTCGCTCACTCGCAGACTGAGCCGTAGCGGGCAGTTCGCCGCAAGTGCGTCACGGATCACGCCTGACGCCCGCTGAGTGCCGAGGATGAGATGCATGCCGAGCGCCCGGCCGCGTGCGGCGATGTCGGTGAAGACCCCACCGAGCTCGGAGTGCTCCTGCAGAAGTGCCGCGAACTCATCGACCACGATCACGAGCCGCGGCATCTCGACAGCACTGATATCGCGAGCCCCGGCAGCAGCGATGACCGATTCGCGCCGACGCAGCTCAGCACGGAGACTGGACACTCCGCGCCTCGCACCGTCGTCGTCAAGGTCGGTGATGACTGCTGTCACATGCGGCAGCACCCGCAACGGCTCGAAGGCCGTGCCGCCCTTGAAATCGGCGAGGACGAACAGCACCCGCGTGGGGCCGTACACGGCTGCCATCGCTGTCACCCAGGTGACCAGGAGCTCGCTCTTGCCTGCTCCGGTCGTTCCTGTCACCATCGCATGCGGACCGTCGTCCACAAGATCGAGGACCATCGCATCGCCAGCGCCTCGCCCGATCGTCACTGGAAGACCTCCCGGTGCGGAGGTCTGCGTCAGCTCGGCCAACGAGACGGCATCCGGCAGCACCTCGATGTCGTCGGCCTCCCCTGCACGATGAGCCGCGGCGGCCCTCGACTGCGCGAGGGACAATGCCTCCGCATCGACGTCGAAGATCCCCTCCGCCGTGCGCACCGTCGCACCACGGAGCTCGCGCACGTCCATCACAGTGGTGACCCCATCGGGCACCTCCTCCCCACCCTTCAGAAGCCAGATCACCGCTTCGCTGTCAGGAAGCGCCTCCCCCGTCCGAGCGACTCCCAGTCGGAAGACCCCCCGCCGCGCTGTCTGAACGTGGGGGAAGTCACTGAGTCCGAGTGCGGCGACGGCCTCACCCTCCAGCGAGAGACTTCGTGGTCCGAATCTCACGCAGAGCTGAACCGCGAGCGCTCTGGCGACCGCCGCGGTGATCGGGGCAGGACCGCGCAGCGCAATTCCGCCTCCGAGCGCCACCACTATCGGAACCCGCGATATCGTCTGGCACCGGCGCTGGAACGCGCGCTCCCTCTCGCCCTCGCCACCTGACGCTCGAAGTCCGCTGGGCAGCGATCCGCTGCCCACGACGATGTCCGTGCCCGCATCAGGACGCTCTCTTCCTCGCAGCGGAGGGTGCGCGAGACAGACCGCCGCGTCGGGGTTCCGGTGCCAGCGTCTTTCCCGCTCTTCATCGTGGCGGGACACGAGCTCGTTCTCGGCGTCGGTCCACGCCTGCTCTCCCTCGATCATCGCCGCGCGGCGGGTCTTACGTCGTGCGCGTGCGCCATCGATGACGGAGGCCAACATCATGAGCGGACCGAGTGCCGCGAAGCACAGCGCGAAGAGCGAACCGGTGATCAACCAGAGGGCGACTCCCCCGACGACGGGAACGAGTGCCGCCACGATCGGGACGGGTGGTCTGCGCGCATCGACCTGCGCAGCGGGAATCACAATGGGGAGAGAGTCCATACCCTCCAGTGGACCGCATCACGGCGGGGACAGAACGCCCTCCACAGGGCGGAACGACCTAGTCGTCGAGCTCGAGCGATGTGGAGGAGGATTCGGCGGCGACCTGCACGATGACGAGTGTCACGTTGTCACGCCCGCCGTTCTCGAGCGCCGCTGCGAGCATCGCATCGACCGCTTCGGCGGGATCCGCGTTCTCCCGCAGAAAGTGCTGGATTCCGTAGTCAGTCAGTTCTTTGGTGAGTCCGTCCGAGCAGATGACGAATCGGTCACCCGTTCGGAGGTCGAGAGCCACGTAGTCGGGAGCCGTCAGTTCGCTTGCGCCGACCGCACGCGTGATCACGTTGCTGTACGGGTGTCCCTCGGCCTCTTCGGGACTGATCTTGCCCGATGCGATCAGCTCCTGCACGACCGAATGGTCTGTCGTGACCTGCACAAGCCGGTCGTCGCGAAGAAGGTACACGCGCGAATCCCCGATGTTCAACGCCACCCAGTGCGGCTCTCCGTCTCTGAACTCGAGGAAGATGCCGGTGAGCGTCGTGCCTGTGCCCTCGTCCGTGGTCTCGGGGTGATCGGCGATGTCTGCGACGGCGAGCTGAAGAGCGCCCTCGATCGACGAGCGTTCGACATCTCCCGCTGCGGCGACGGCCTCGAGCCGTTTGACCGTGCTGGAGCTGGCGATCTCGCCTCCCGCGTGGCCCCCCATGCCGTCGGCGACGATGAACAGCGGATACGCAGCGAGGAATGCGTCCTGATTGGTCTCACGGCGACGGCCCACATCGGTCACGCCCGCCCAGGAGACGATCAGGTCCCCGTCGGAAACGGTGACGCTGTGCGTCTTCGTCGTCGTCTCAGCCACGCGTTGCCTCCGAATTGCCCGGGAATCGGGCCGCCCCAGCATATCCACACATCGTAGCGGAGGCGGAGCGCAGGCCTCGCCGTCCGGTCGCGTCACCGACCCCACCGGGCCTCGGACCTGTGACAGACGAAGGAAGTCCTGGTGCGCCGACAGCGCGCTGCGAGGTGACCATGCTTCCACGCTATCGCCTCGGGCGGCTGTGGCCGCATTCCACGCGGTGCCGCCGCACGCACAGAGCCCCCGGCCGAAGCCGGGGGCTCTGTGTCGCTCGGTTATGCCGGCGGCTGCGTCGGGTCCGACGGCGGTGCCGCAGGACTCGCGGGCGGGGCCGGAGGACCAGCGGGCGGTGCGGGCGGGCCCGCGGGCGGAGCTGACGGTGCAGCGGGCGGGGCCGCGGGAGGTGCCGGCGGCACCTGCGGGGCGGCCGGCGGGACCTGCGGGGCTGCGGGAGGCACGCCAGGCCCCTGAGGATCCGTCGGACCTGCCGGCGGCGCATATCCGGGCTGGGCCGGCGGCGTGTATCCGGGCTGTGCCGGCGGCGCGTAGCCCTGAGGGGCCGGAGGCGCATAGCCCTGCGGCGCGCCATAGCCCTGCGGTGCCCCGTACCCCTGCGGGGCGGCCGGACGCGGCTGCACGGGGACACCCTGCCACACCGTGGTGTCGGCGAGGAGCTTGTTCGTCCCCCACGAGGCCGGAGCGATGTTCGGGTTCCACTGCGACTTGTCGAACGCGTTGATGCCGAGCCACACGACCGGGAGGAAGAAGTACAGGATCACCCAGACGGCGTCCTTCTGCAGCTTGAGGCCGACGCGCCACGCAGCGATCAGATCGAGGATGCGGGCAGCGATTCCGACGAGCGGAAGAATCAGGAACCACCCGAGGAACGGGATGACCGCGCCGAGGATTCCCGCCCCGAGGAGGTAGAGGATCATCCAGGGACTGAGGTCGCCGAGCTTGTAGAAGATCATCGTGTTGTACACGGGCACCCAGGCCCGCCATTTGCCCTGCACGCCGGCCTTTTCGAAGACCTTCATGTAGAACCACGAGTAGATCGCGTAGATGGCCAGAGGCAAGACCGTATAAACCAGAATCAGGGCGACCAGAGCGCCGCCCGAAAGCCCGCCGTAACCGTAGTAATCGTCGTACATGATCCCCTCCGGATCCCATGGAGCGGCGCCGTGCGCGCCGCGTCACCCACCATAGCGGTGCCCCGATATTACGGGCAACGACCCACGCCGCCGTCCGTCACAGTGGTCGACGCATCCGTCACTCGGCGACGACGAGCTCGAGAACGCCCGGATCACCCGAGTCGCGCAGCACCACACCCTGGCTCTCCGCCCAGCTTCGCAGGGCGCGGAGGGAGCGGATCCGCGGACGGTCTTCTGCGAGCGTGCGCACGAGGACGCCCTTGGACTTCTTGTTGAAGTGATTGAGCGCGCGCCCGTTCTGCGTGACGACGCGCACGTACGCCGTGGAGACCGATGGCGGCACGGGCCCGAGCGACACGTAGGCCTCGCTGCGCAGGTCGAGAACGAACGACGGCGACTCGGCGGCAATGGCTGCACTCGTCGCGTCGGCCCAGTGTCGACGGAGAGCCGGAACCCCGGGCAGCGCCGCTCCCGCGGCGAGACGATAGGCGGGGATGCCGTCGAGTGCGCCCACCGGGCCGAAAGGGGCCGAGTGTATCCACACGTGGGATGCGAGCCACCGCCGGGATGCGCTCGGCAGAGTCGCAGCGTCGAGAGCATCGTAGAGAACGCCGGTATAGCGATCGACCGCCGGCATGGTCGCAGAGGACAGCAGCGCGCGGTTGTGTGCGATCTCCCCCGCCTGCTTCGCACTGAGCTTGAGGACTCTCCGCGACTCGTCCTCATCGGCAGCGAGCTCGACGAGGGCGTGGGCGACCGCCCGACGTTTGTCGACGAGCGCGGGCAGCGAGAGCGCGGCCAGATCGAGAGGAGAGCCGGCGCCGCCTGCTCGCTTCGTCTCAGATGGCGGAAGCAGAATCTTCATGAATCCTCGGTAACACAGACACGTCCGCCTCGACCCACAGGGGCCGAGGCGGACGCGATGAACTGAACTGCTCAGGCGATGAGAGCCGCGTTGCCTGCCACGATCGTCAGGACATCGCTCTCCATGGAGAGGAATCCGTCCTGTGCGTTGGCGAGCACCTTGGTGCCATCCGTCTGCGTGATCCGGACCTCGCCCTGAGCGAGGATCGCCAGGACCGGCTCGTGGCCGGCCATGAATCCGATCTCGCCCTCGACGGTCTTGGCGACCACAAGGCTCGCCTCTCCCGTCCAGACCTCCGCGTCCGCGGAGACGAGGCTGACATGCAATGCCATGATCAGCCGTTCTCCTTCTGGATCTTCGCCCACTGCTCTTCGACGTCGGAGATTCCACCGACGTTGAAGAAGGCCTGCTCGGCGACGTGGTCGAAGTCGCCGCGCGCGATCGCATCGAACGACTCGATGGTCTCCTTGAGCGGGACGGTCGAACCCTCGACACCCGTGAACTTCTTGGCCATGTAGGTGTTCTGCGAGAGGAACTGCTGGATGCGACGTGCACGCGACACGACGATCTTGTCCTCTTCGGAGAGCTCATCGACACCGAGGATGGCGATGATCTCCTGCAGTTCCTTGTTCTTCTGGAGGATCTGCTTGACCGTGGTGGCGACGCGGTAGTGGTCCTCGCCCAAGTAGCGGGGGTCCATGATGCGCGACGTCGAGGTCAGCGGGTCGATGGCCGGGTACAGACCCTTCGACGCGATCTCACGCGAGAGCTCCGTGGTGGCGTCGAGGTGGGCGAACGTGGTCGCCGGAGCCGGGTCGGTGTAGTCATCGGCGGGCACGTAGATCGCCTGCAGCGAGGTGATCGAGTGGCCACGGGTCGAGGTGATGCGCTCCTGCAGGAGGCCCATCTCGTCGGCGAGGTTCGGCTGGTATCCCACGGCGGAGGGCATGCGACCCAGGAGCGTGGAGACCTCGGAACCGGCCTGCGTGAAGCGGAAGATGTTGTCGATGAAGAGCAGCACGTCCTGCTTCTGCACGTCACGGAAGTACTCCGCCATCGTCAGAGCCGAGAGGGCGACGCGCAGACGCGTTCCCGGCGGCTCGTCCATCTGGCCGAACACGAGGGCCGTCTTGTCGAAGACACCCGCCTCTTCCATCTCGTGGATCAGGTCGTTGCCCTCACGGGTGCGCTCACCGACACCGGCGAACACCGACACACCACCGTGGTCCTGCGCGACGCGCTGGATCATCTCCTGGATGAGGACGGTCTTTCCGACACCGGCGCCACCGAACAGACCGATCTTTCCACCCAGCACGTACGGCGTGAGGAGGTCGATCGACTTGATGCCGGTCTCGAACATGGTGGTCTTCGACTCGAGCTGGTCGAAGTTGGGAGCCTTGCGGTGGATCGGCCAGCGCTCGGTGACTTCGATCGTCTCGCCGGGCTCGAGGTTCAGGACCTCGCCGATGACATTGAAGACCTTGCCCTTGGTGACGTCGCCGACGGGGACCGAGATGGCCTCGCCGGTGTCGCGCACCTCCTGGCCGCGGACGATGCCGTCGGTCGGCTTCAGGGCGATCGCGCGCACCAGGTCGTCGCCGAGGTGCTGCGCGACCTCGAGCGTGATCTCCGTGGACTCCTCGCCGATGGCGATGGTGGTCTTCAGAGCGTTGTAGATGTCGGGGATCGAGTCGTGCGGGAACTCGATGTCGACAACCGGACCGTTGACGCGTGCGACGCGCCCGACGACCGCGGTCGCCGGCTGGTCAGCCGTGGCGGTGGTAGTCATTTCCGTCTCTTTCCTGATGGTCTATTTGCTCGACGAGAGGGCGTCGGCGCCGCCGACGATCTCCGCGATCTGCTGCGTGATCTCCGCCTGGCGCGCATTGTTGCGCAGACGGGTGTAGTCGGTGATGAGCTTGTCGGCGTTGTCGCTGGCCGACTTCATCGCCTTCTGCGTCGCGGCCTGCTTGGCGGCAGACGACTGCAGGAGAGCGTTGAAGACGCGGCTCTGGATGTACACCGGCAGGATCGCGTCGAGAACCGTCTCGGCATCCGGCTCGAACTCGTACAGCGGGTAGACGGCGCTTCCCGCTTCCGAGTCATCGGCTTCCGCGATCTCCAGCGGAAGCAGACGCACGGATTCCGGCGACTGCGTCATCATGCTGACGAAGCGGTTGTACACGAGGTGGATCTCGTCGACGCCGCCCTCGTCCGCGCCACGCGAGAAGTCCTCGAGCAGCGTGGCCGAGATCTCCTCCGCCGTGTGGAACGACGGCGTGTCGGTGTCGCCGGTCCACTCCGCAGCGGCCGCGATGCGGCGGAACTGGAAGTAACCGACCGCCTTGCGTCCGACGAGGTAGAACACCGGCTCCTTGCCCTGCCCGCGCAGGAGCTCCGCCACCTCGAGACCCTCACGGAGGATCTGCGAGTTGAAGGCTCCGGCGAGACCGCGGTCCGACGAGAAGATCACGACCGCGGAGCGGCGGATCGTCTCGGGCTCGCGGGTGAGCGGGTGGTCGACGTTCGAGTGCGTCGCGACGGCGGACACGGCCCTCGTCACGGCCCGCGCGAAGGGGCTGGACGCTTTGACGCGTGCCATCGCCTTCTGGATGCGCGAAGCCGCGATGAGTTCCATCGCCTTCGTGATCTTCTTGGTCGTCTGAGCAGAAGAGATCTTCTGCTTGTAGACCCTGAGTTGAGCGCCCATGAATTCAGTTCCTCACGCGATTACGCGCGACGACCCTTGACGATCTTCTCCTGGTTGACGTCCTCAGCCTCGGCTGCAGCGTGCTCCTCGTGACCCGGGGCGCCGATGGCCTGCCCCTTGCCACCCTGGAACTCCAGAAGGAAAGCGTCGGTGTGCTTGTCGAGCTCGGCGACGGTGTCGTCATCGAGGACGTTGGTCTCGCGCAGGGTCTCGAGCACCTTCGTGTTGCGACGCAGGTAGTCGAGCAGCTCGCGCTCGAAGCGCAGGACGTCGGAGACCTCGAGCGTGTCGAGCTTGCCCTTCGTTCCCGCCCAGATCGAGACGACCTGCTCCTCGACGGGGTACGGCGAGTACTGAGGCTGCTTGAGCAGCTCGGTCAGACGCGCACCGCGGGAGAGCTGACGACGTGAAGCCGCGTCGAGGTCGGACGCGAACATCGCGAACGCCTCGAGCGAGCGGTACTGCGCGAGCTCGAGCTTCAACGTTCCCGAGACCTTCTTGATCGACTTGACCTGAGCGTCACCGCCGACTCGCGAGACCGAGATACCCACGTCGACCGCCGGACGCTGGTTGGCGTTGAAGAGGTCGGACTGGAGGAAGATCTGGCCGTCGGTGATCGAGATCACGTTGGTCGGGATGTACGCCGAGACGTCGTTCGCCTTGGTCTCGATGATCGGGAGACCGGTCATCGAACCCGCGCCGAGCTCGTCGGACAGCTTCGCGCAACGCTCGAGCAGACGCGAGTGCAGGTAGAAGACGTCACCCGGGTAGGCCTCGCGGCCCGGCGGACGACGCAGCAGGAGCGACACTGCGCGGTAGGCCTCGGCCTGCTTCGACAGGTCGTCGAAGATGATGAGGACGTGCTTGCCGCCGTACATCCAGTGCTGGCCGATGGCCGAACCGGTGTAGGGCGCGAGGTACTTGAAACCGGCGGGGTCGGATGCCGGAGCCGCCACGATGGTGGTGTACTCCAGAGCGCCGGCCTCTTCGAGCGCGCCCTTCACCGAAGCGATGGTCGAGCCCTTCTGACCGATGGCGACATAGATGCAGCGCACCTGCTTGTTGACGTCGCCCGACTCCCAGTTGGCCTTCTGGTTGATGATCGTGTCGATCGCGATGGCCGTCTTGCCGGTCTGGCGGTCGCCGATGATCAGCTGACGCTGACCGCGGCCGACGGGGATCATGGCGTCGATGGCCTTGATGCCGGTCTGCATCGGCTCGTGCACGGACTTGCGCTGCATGACACCCGGTGCCTGCAGCTCGAGCTCGCGAACGCCTTCGGTGGCGATGGAGCCGAGGCCGTCGATCGGGTTACCCAGCGGGTCGACGACGCGACCGAGGTAGCCGTCGCCGACGGGAACCGAGAGGACCTCACCCGTGCGGGTGACTTCCTGGCCGGCCTCTACGCCGGTGAAGTCGCCGAGCACGACGACACCGATCTGGTGCTCGTCGAGGTTGAGCGCGAGACCCTTGGTGCCGTCCGCGAAGGTGACGAGTTCGTTCGCCATCACCCCGGGCAGTCCCTCGACATGCGCGATGCCGTCGGCTGCGTCGATGACGGTGCCGACCTCGGTCGCCGCGGCCCCAGTGGGCTCGTATGCTGCGGCGAAGTCCTTCAGCGCGTCACGGATGACGTCGGGGCTGATCGATAGTTCTGCCATTGTCTTCCCTTTGTATCTGGGTGCGCGGTTCCCCGCGCGAAGTCGTGTTAGCCGGCGAGCTTCTGGCGAAGATCGGCGAGACGGGCGGAGATACTGCCGTCGATGACGTCATCGGCGATCTGCACGCGCAGGCCTCCGACGACAGAGGGGTCGTTGACCTCGTTGAGCGAGATCTTGCCGTCGTAACGACGCGAGAGAGCGTCGCTGAGACGGGTGCGCTGTGCGTCGGTGAGCGGTGTGGCGCTGTGCACCGTCGCGACCACACGGTCGCCCTGGTCGGCGACGACCCGCGTCGCACGGGTGAGCATCTGCCTGACACGGCGGTCACGAGGCTGACGCACCAGCGACGAGACGATCACAGCGGTGGCGTCGCTGACGCCTCCGGCGAGCAGCCTGTCGACCAGTGCACCCTTGGCGTCTTCTCCGCCGAGGCGGCTACCGAGCGCGAGCTCGAGCTCCGCATTCGCGGCGATCACCCGGGTGAAGCCGAAGAGCTCTCCCCCGATGTCCGCCTGCGGCTCGGCGATCGCAGCAGCCCTGATCGCGAGCTCCTCGATGCCGTCCACGAGCTGGGAAGCAGATGACCAGCGCTCGGCGACGACCGTCTTCAAGACGTTCTGCGCGTTCTGCGAGAACCCGCCGAACACCGCTGCGACGACGTTCTGTCGCGCCACGGCCGGAGCCGAGGGGTCAGCGAGCGCGCCGCTCAAATGAGACGACTCCGCCACGGCGCGCGCGGCTGCGAACAGCTCCCGCGCCGTGTCGAGAGTGACGTCCTTCGCTGCGGCAAGCGTCTGAGTGGATGCCGCGAGTGCCTGAGTGGTCGCGCTGCCCATTACTGAGCCGCCTTCTCGGATGCTTCGAGGTCGGCGAGGAAGCGGTCGACGACCGCAGTCGCACGTGCATCGTCGGAGAGCGTCTCGCCGACCACGCCACCGGCGAGATCGATCGCGAGCGATCCGACCTCGCTGCGCAGCGAGACGAGAGCGGTCTGCCGCTCGGCCTCGATCTGCGTGTGCGCCGTCGCCGTGATGCGAGCAGCCTCGCTCGACGCGGTCTCCTTGGCCTCGGCGACGATCTTCTTGCCGTCCTCACGGGCGGCCTCACGGATCTCACCGGCCTCGGTACGCGCCTCGGCGAGCTGCCGGGTGTACTCCTCGAGTGCGGCCTCAGCCTGCTTCTGCGCCTCGTCGGCCTTGGCGATGTTGCCCTCGATCGCGGCTGACCGCTTGTCGAGCAACGCCGTGAACTTCGGAAGGGCGACCTTCCACACGACGACCAGGATGACGAGGAACCACAGGCCCGACCAGATGATGTCGTACCACGCAGGGATCAGCGGGTTAGGCGTCTCTCCCTCGGCTGCGAGGTTCGTGACAAGAGCGTTCAGCATCCTGTCTCCTTCAGAAGTCGGTACGGATTACGGGAAGGGGATGAATCCGACGGCGATGCCGACGAATGCAAGCGCCTCGGTGAAGGCGATACCGATCCACATGAGGACCTGGAGGCGGCCGGCCAGCTCGGGCTGACGAGCGACACCCTCGATGGTCTTGCCGACGACGATGCCCACACCGATGGCCGGGCCGATTGCTGCGAGGCCGTAGCCGACCGAAGCGAGGTGACCGTTGATGTCTGCGAGAACCGTAGTAGCGTCCACGGGTTTTTCCTTTCGTTGGGTGGGCCGGCAGTCGCCGACCCGCTCAGTGCCTAGTGGGCTTAGTGCTCTTCTGCGACCGCGAGCTGGATGTAGACCGCGGTGAGGACGGTGAAGACGTATGCCTGGAGAACGGCGACCAGGATCTCGAAGAGAGTGAAGGCGCCGCCGAAGGCGAGGGTTCCGACACCGAGAGCGGCCCAGCCGCCACCTGCGGTGAAGAAGAAGAACTGGGTGGCCGCGAAGCACAGCACCAGGAGCATGTGGCCGACGACCATGTTCATCAGGAGTCGGAGCATCAGGGTGACCGGCCGGATGATGAAAGTCGAGAGGAACTCGATCGGCGTCACGATGATGTAGACGGGCCACGGCACACCGGAGGGGAACAGCGCGTTCTTGAAGAAGCCGACGGGGCTCTTCTTGATTCCGGCGTAGATGAAGGTGATGTAGCTGACCAGAGCCAGCGTCAGCGGCACGGCCGCGATGCTGGTTCCCGCGATGTTCAGGAACGGGATGATTCCCGTGATGTTCATGAACAGCACCATGAAGAAGATCGTGGTGAGGATCGGCAGGAAGCGGTTGCCGTCCTTGCGGCCGAGGAGGTCGTGCGCGATGTTGGTGCGGACGAAGTCCAGACCCATCTCGACGACGCTCTGGAAGCGGCCGGGGACGACCTTCATCCGGCGGGTTCCGAGAACCAGCAGCAGCACGACCGCGACGACCGCGATCAGCTGCACGAGGTGGATTCGGTGCACGGGGATACCCGCGACTTCGAAGAGGATCTCCGGGAAGAACTCGTTGATCGAAGGTCCGTGGAACTCGCCGTCAGAGGCGAGTTTGGGCATCAGGGTCGCAGCAAGATTGAACAGCGCGGGCTCCAGCTTCGGGGCACCGGTCAGAACCGGGGCGACGATGGTCGGTGTGCTTCAAGCGCAAGCGCTCGCGGGCGAGCGGCGGGCACGTGTCAACACTATCAGAATAAGAGGGTGCCCTAAGACCGCGGGGCATCCTCCGCCGGACCATCCTGCTCGCGTGGTTCCGGAACGATGTGGTGCCTTCCCGGAGCGCGATCCTCGGGCACCACAGTGGGCAGCTCGACGCCGGGGGCGCGGTCGATCGGCGCCTCCGACGGGAGTGACGCGTCGCTGACGTTCGGCAGGCGCATCCGGGTGATGACGATCACGTCGATCACGAGGGTCGCCACGACTCCGATGACGATGGAGAGGAAGAACACCATCGGCTCGATCCAGGGCTGGCCGCTGAGCACGATCATGATCACGACGAACAGGCCGAGCTTCAGCAGCCAGCCACCCAGCACGATCGCGAAGAACAGCTGCACGTAGAGCGGGTCGCCGAACCAGCGGTTCGCGATCAGGATGCTGAGGGCGGTGATGCCGAGGAACAGCATGGAAAGCACGACTCCCAGCAGACCGCTCACCAGGCCCTCTCCCCCACCGACGAGAAGACCGATCACACCGGCCACGATCGCGAGGACCACCATCGACAGGGCGGACCAGAGGAGCGTCTTCCTCAGGATCGGGTTGCTGGAAACGGGGCTCGGGCTCACGGGGACTCCACGGGTTTCGGGTCGGGCTCAGCAGACGCCGCAGTCTTGCGTCGGCGCGAAGGATTCAGGGTGATGACGAGGCAGGCGGCGATGCCGACCACGCCGAAAGCGACGCCCGGAAGATACTGTCCGGGCCAGTCCTCGCGCGCACCCACGTACATCAGCAGCACCGCGAGAGAGATCACCGCGGTCCAGGCGTAGAAGATGAGCACGGCATCGCGGTCTCGGTGCCCGAGGTCGAGCATCCGGTGGTGCAGATGCTTGCGATCGGGCGAGAACGGCGATTTGCCGGCGTTCATGCGTCGCAGGACCGCGAGACCGAAGTCGAGGAGGGGCAGCAGCACCACGAGGAGCGGGAGGAGGATCGGGATGAAGGCACCGAGCAGCTGGGAGCGGCCGAGCCGTTCGAGGTCGAGCGCCGACGGCTCGAGCTGCCCGGTGACGGCGATCGCCGAGGTGGCCATCAGCAGACCGAGCACCAGTGCACCCGAGTCCCCCATGAACAGCTTGGCGGGACTCCAGTTGAAGGGCAGGAAGCCGAGGCACGCGCCGATCAGCACGGCGGCGAGGAACGAGGCGAGGTTGAAGTAGCTCGACGCACCCGTGTCTCGCGTCAGGATGTACGAGTACGCGAAGAAGACGCCGTTCGCTATCAGGCAGACCCCGGCGACCAGGCCGTCGAGTCCGTCGATGAAGTTCACGGCGTTCATCACGATCACGATCGCGAACATCGTGATCGTGATGCTGAGCCAACTCGAGAAGACGATGAGGTCGCCGAACGGGAGCGACAATATCTGCAGTCCGCCGCCGACCGTGATGATCCCGGCAGCGAGGAACTGCGCTCCGAGCTTGATCATCCAGTCGAGATCCCACAGGTCGTCGACCACTCCGATCACGGCGATCAGGAAAGCCGCGGCGAGGATCGACCACATCGTCTGCGGTGGCATCCAGATCGTCGCGAAGAATGGGTTCGCGGCCGACACCGCCATGGTGATGGCGATTCCCAGGAAGATCGCGACTCCCCCGAGACGCGGGGTCGGAGTCGTGTGGACGTCGCGCTCGCGGATGCTCGGATAGAGCTTGAACCGCAGGCTCAGCTTCCAGACCGCCCAGGTCAGCGCGAACGTGATCGCAGCGGTGATGAGGACGGTGAAGAGGTACTGCTTCACGACTCCCCGTCCGCGTCGGCCTGCGCAGGAGCAGGCTCGAGCAGGTCGCCGAGCACCTCCTCGAGCCGCTCACGGCTGATCGCGCCGTCACGCAGGACTCGCACTTTGCCGGTGCTCGGGTCAGGCGCGCGCGCCACGAGCGAGGTCGCGTCGACGATCGTAGAGGCGACGCCGGTCTCGCTGACGCCGTCGGCGAGGTACACGGACACGCTATCGCCGAGCATCCGCTCCGCGTCTTCCGCGGTGGTCGCGGCGTCATGGCCGGTGAGGTTGGCGCTCGAGACCGCGAGAGGGCCCGTCTCGGCGAGCAGCTCCAGCGCCACCCGCCCTTCGGGCATGCGCACGGCGACCGTGCCCAGAGTGTCGCCGAGGTCCCAGGCGAGCGACGGCTGAGCGGGGAGCACGATGGTCAACCCGCCGGGCCAGAAGGCGTCGACCAGACGCCGCACCGGCTCCGGCACGGATTCGGCCAGCGCTTCGAGGGTCTCGATCGAGCCGATCAGCACGGGCGGCGGCTGGTTGCGACCGCGTCCCTTGGCGTCGAGCAGCCGCTGCACGGCCTGCGGTGAGAAGGCGTCGGCGGCGACCCCGTAGACGGTGTCGGTGGGCATGACGATGAGCTCGCCGCGACTGATGGCCTGGCGCGCGTGACGCATTCCGGCGAGGAGCTGACCGTCGTCGCCGCAATCGAAGATGGAGGACATGACGAGTCGATTCTAGCCGGGGTCAGCCTGAGCGCTGCGTGACGGCGCGTTCATGGCCGCAGCGCCGTCGTCGCACGGTCTCGGAGCGTGAGGTCGCGATGCGTCGCCGCGGCCCGCCATCCGTCACGCGTGAGGATGCTGCGTATCTCCTCCCCCTGCAGCTCCCCGTGCTCGATCACGAGAAGACCGCCCGGCCGCAGCAGCTCGAGCGCGCGCACGCTGAGCACGCGGACGATGTCGAGCCCGTCCTCACCCCCGTAGAGAGCCATGGCCGGATCGAAGAGACGCACCTCGGGATCGCGCGGGATCGCCGCGTCCGGGACGTAGGGCGGATTGGAGATCACGACAGACACGGTGCCGTCGAGCTCACGGAAGGCCTGCCGGAGGTCGTGGTTCACGAGCGTCAGATTCGCCACACCCTCGGTGTTGCGGCGAGCCCATGCGTACGCATCCGGTGAGAGCTCGGTCGCATACACGCGCGAGTGCGGGACCTCGGTCGCCATCGCGAGCGCGATCGCTCCGCTCCCGGTGCCGAGATCGACGGCGATCGGCTCGGCCTCCGGAGCAGTGACGAGCGCGTCGATCGCGAACTGCACGACCGTCTCGGTCTCGGGTCGCGGCACGAAGACGCCGGGACCGACGGCGAGTTCGAGATGCCGGAACGGTGCCGTACCGGTGATGTGCTGCAGCGGCTCTCTGGCCGCGCGGCGCTCCACCAGCGCCTCCAGCGCCGCGCGCTCGGACTCGTCGACCACGTCTCCTCGGATGATGGCCGCCTGCACCTCACCCCGCCTGGCACCTCTCACATGACCCATCAGCAGCTCCGCGTCGACGAGCGGATCGGGAACCCCCGCCTCGGCCAGGCGCTGGGCCGCGGCGTGGACGAGGGAGGCGAGGGAGGTCTCAGGCATTGCTCCAGCGTAGAGCCGGAAGGCCGTCACAATGCCCGACCCCCGGGGTCGCTCACCTAGGCTGGACCCGCAGTCCCCCACCACAGGAAGGCCTTCTCATGTCCGGCATCCACCCCGACATCACCACCGCGTTCGGCAACACTCCCCTGGTCCGTCTGAACCGCGTCACCGAGGGCCTGGGTGCCACGGTGCTCGCCAAGCTGGAGTTCTACAACCCGGCGTCGAGCGTCAAGGACCGGCTTGGCATCGCGATCGTCGATGCGGCGGAGGCCTCGGGCGAGCTGAAGCCCGGTGGCACGATCGTGGAGGCGACGAGCGGCAACACCGGCATCGCGCTGGCGATGGTGGGCGCAGCACGCGGCTACAAGGTGATCCTCACGATGCCCGCGTCGATGTCGAAGGAGCGGCGCATGCTCCTCAAGGCGTTCGGCGCCGAGCTCGTGCTCACCGACCCCACGAAGGGCATGACGCACGCGGTCGCCGAGGCGGAGGCCATCGCCGCCCAGACGCCGGGAGCCGTACTGGCGAAGCAGTTCGCCAACGAGGCGAACCCCGCGATCCACCGTCGCACCACGGCCGAGGAGATCCTCCGTGACACGGAAGGCTCCGTCGACTACCTCGTCGCCGGCATCGGCACCGGCGGAACCATCACCGGAGTGGGCCAGGTCCTCAAGGAACGCGTCCCCGGCGTGCAGATCGTCGCCGTCGAGCCCAAGGACTCGCCCATCCTCACCGAAGGACACCCCGGACCCCACAAGATCCAGGGCATCGGACCGAACTTCGTGCCCCCGATCCTCGACCGCGACGTCCTCGACGAGGTCATCGACGTCACGTTCGACGATGCCATCCGCGTCGCACGGGAGACGGCGAGCAGAGAGGGCATCCTCGTCGGCATGTCGAGCGGTGCGGCGATCTGGGCAGCTCTCGAGGTCGCGCGGCGCCCGGAGGCCGCGGGCAAGACGATCGTCGTGATCATCCCCTCGTTCGGCGAGCGCTACCTGTCGACCGCGCTGTACGAGCACCTGCGCGAAGCCTGATCCCTCTGATGGGCATGATCGGCCGAATGCGCGAGGACATCGCGGCGGCACGACTCCGTGATCCCGCCGCGCGCAGCGCCGCGGAGGTGGCGCTGCTCTACCCGGGACTGCACGCGGTCTGGGTGCATCGGCTCTCGCATGCGCTGTGGCGACGACGGCTGCGGCTGCTCGCGCGCACGACGTCGCAGGTCGCACGCTGGCTGACCGGGATCGAGATTCACCCCGGCGCGCAGATCGGGCGTCGCTTCTTCATCGATCACGGCATGGGCGTCGTGATCGGCGAGACCGCCGAGATCGGCGACGACGTCATGCTCTACCACGGAGTGACACTGGGCGGTCGCACCCGCGACGCCGGCAAGCGGCATCCGACTCTGGGCGACGGTGTCGCGGTGGGGGCCGGAGCGAAGGTCCTCGGTCCCATCGTCATCGGCGCGGGAGCGGTGATCGGAGCGAACGCCGTCGTGACCCGAGATGCGCCGGCCGACAGCATTCTGGTCGGGATTCCCGCGAAACCGCGGATGCGCAGCGCTCACGACGATACGCGCGCGCTGCTCACCGCACCGGACTACTCCATCTGATCAGCGGGACCGTCGCTTCTCGGTGCGCTTCTTGAGGAAGAGCAGCGGGAGAAGCACGCTGCCGACCGCCGTGACGAGCCACACGATGACGGATCCGAGCAGCCATCCGGTGAGGTCGACGATCCGCAGACCGCCGATCGGGAGCAGCACGACCACCACGAGGGCGATCAACGTCGAGAAGATGCCGATGCCGCCCATGAGCACCGGCGCGTAGCGGTCTGCGATCTTGCTGACCCACGGAGCGAGGATGCTCTGCAACAGCGCGAAGATCAGGATGCAGACCACGAAGCCCCACCACTCGTCCCACTGGATCTGGAACCCCTCGAGCAGCAGGTCGGCGGCGATGAGACCGAGGCCGGCGGACACGACGTACATGAGCGAGCGGAACAGGAGCGTGATCACGCGCTGAGCATATCGCTCCCCTGCGAGGCGGCGGGGCACCGGACGCCACCGGTGCCCCGCGGGCGTCTCATTGCGCCACGAAGAACGGGATCGCGCCCGAGAGGATCCCGATTCCGAGCATCACCAGCGACACGATCGTGGCGCGCCAGAGCACCTTGCGGTGATGATCGCCGAGGTTGACGCTCGCGAGTGAGACGAGCAGCAGGATCGCCGGCACCAACGGGCTCTGCAGATGCACCGGCTGGCCGATGATCGACGCGCGGGCCATCTCGACGGGGTCGATCCCGTACGCCGCCGCGCTCTGTGCGAGCACAGGCAGGATGCCGAAGTAGAACGCGTCGTTCGACATGAAGAACGTGAACGGAATCGACAGCAGCCCGGTGATGGGTGCGAGGAACGGACCGAGAGCCGGAGGAAGCACGTCGGTGATCCACGTCGCCATCGCGTCGACCATCCCCGTGCCCGTCAGCACGCCGACCAGCACGCCGGCGGCGATGACCATCGACACCACGCCCACGATGCTGGGTGCGTGCGCCACGATCTCTGACGCCTGGTCCTTGATGCCTCGGAAATTGACCAGCAGGGCAACGGCCGCTCCGACCATGAAGACGTAGGGAAGCGGCATGATGTCGATCACCAGCAGCACCATGACGGCGACCGTGAGCGCCAGGTTGAACCAGATCAGCCGGGGACGCAGGGTCGGCCGCGCAGGGTCGAGCATGGTGTCGGCCATGGCGGTGTCGGCGAGGTCGACACTCGCTGCCGCGACGGGGCCGCGGCCCCCTGCGACCACGACGATGTTGCCGGTGCGCAGTGCCGCTCGCGCGCCCGGTGTCGCGTCCGACCCGCGGAACAGCTTCGGCACGGTCGAGAGCGCGCCGCCCTCGGACCCGGTGAGGAGCCCGGCGGAATCGATGCGCCCCAGTCGGCGGCGCTCTCCGAGTCCGAGCAGCCACGCGAACCCGAGGGTCACGACGATGCCCGCACCGAGTGCAGGGAGCATCGGCACGAAGATGTCCGTCGGCTGGAGTCCGAGCGCCGTCGCAGCCCGCACCGTCGGCCCGCCCCAGGGGACGATGTTCAGCGTGCCGTTCATGAGTCCCGCGACGCACGTGAGGACGACAGGGCTCATGCCGAGCCGCAGATAGATGGGGAGCATGGCCGATGTCGTGATGATGAACGTGGTCGAGCCGTCGCCGTCGAGCGAGACGGCGCCCGCGAGGATCGCCGTGCCGAGTACGACCTTGGCGGGATCATCGCCCAGCACCCGCGTGATCATGCGGATGAGCGGATCGAAGAGTCCGACGTCGATCATGATGCCGAAGAACATGATCGCGAACATCAGCAGCGCCGCAGTGGGAGCCATCGTCGCGATCGAGTCCAGGATCATGTCGCCCAGACCGAGGCCGGCCCCCGCGAACAGACCGAACACGGTGGGGACGAGGATCAGGGCGACCATCGGCGTGAGCCTCTTGGTCATGATGAGCGTCATGAACGCGAGGACCATGGTGAACCCGAGGAGCACCAGGAGCCACTCCGGCGGCACGAACGCCACGTCATACGTGGGTGCCTCTTCGGCGGCCGTGAACAGGCCGGTGAGTACGTCGGGCATACGGTGACTCCTTCGTCGTCGCTCCGTCGACTGCGACGGATCCTGACGAGACTAGGCAAAGCGGCGCGAACGAGCGCGGTATCACGCATTCCCGGGCCTTATGCGCGTAGCGTCGGTTCTGCGCATATTGCGCAGACGCACCGCCCGGTGCGTGGAGGGGCACGGTGCCGACCATGACGAGGATCAGACCACGGTTCGCCACGCGCGCCCTGCTGCTGCACCTCGCGACCGTCGTCCTGGTCGTCACGCTGTGCACGGGCGTGTACCTCATGCTCACCGTGCAGCAGCTGCGCGCCGAAGCCGAATCCACGGCCCTCGGCATCGCCAGGACTCTGGCGGAGGATCCCGACGTCCGGGCGCAGGTCACGGAGATCTCCTCCGCTGCGGAGCGTCCGGATGCCGACGCACTGAGCTCCGGCGACCTGCAGAGGATCGCGCTGAGTGTCGCCGAGCGCACCGGCGCCCTGTTCGTCGTGATCACGGATGACGAGGGCATCAGGCTCGCACACCCGATCGCGGCCCGCCTCGGCGAGGTGGTCAGCACGCCGTTCGAAGAGGTCCTCGAGGGGAACGAGGTCGTCGACTGGCAGACCGGCACGCTCGGCGAATCCGCCCGCGCGAAGGTGCCCGTTCTCGACCAGACCGGAACGCCTGTCGGAGAGGTCAGCGTGGGCTTCGAGCGGACAGGCGTCTTCGACGACCTCCCGCCGCTGCTGGCAGCCATAGGCCTCACCGCCGCGGGAGCACTCACGCTCGCCACTCTCACCTTCCTCCTGCTCAGACGGCGCTGGGAGCACCTCACGCTCGGCGTGCAGCCGGAGGAGCTCGCGGCGCTCGTGCAGAACCAGACAGCGGTTCTGAACGGCGTCGACGACGGCGTCCTCGCCGTCGACTCCGCGGGCGTCGTGCGCGTGAGCAATGACGCGGCCGATCGGATGCTCGGTCTCGACGCACCGACCGGCCGCCGTGTCACCGATCTCGGGCTGCCCCCGGCCGTGCTCGCCGTCGCGGCGGGCGGCAGCGCGCGATCCAGCGCGGTGGTCGGCGAACGCGTGCTGTACCTCGACTCGAGGTCCGTCGAGCGCGATGGCCGACCGCTGGGCGACGTGCTGATCGTGCGCGACCGCACCGATCTCGTGGCGCTCACCGAGCGGCTCGAGACGGTGCGCACCATGACCGCGGCGCTGCGTGTGCAGAGGCACGAGTTCGCCAATCGCATGCACGTGGCAGCGGGTCTTCTCGATGCGGCCCGGGTCGCGGAGGCGAGAGCCTTTCTCGGCGAGCTCGTGGAGCGGGGGTCGGTCGACTTCCCGGTGACAGGACTGGACCTCTTGGGCGATCCGTTCCTGCACTCCTTCCTCGGCGCCAAGGGTATCGAGGCGGGCGAGCGTGGAGTCGCACTGCGCATCGCCGAGGAGAGCCAGGTGATCGGCAGCGTGACGGAGCCCGAGGACGTCGCGGCGGTGCTCGGGAACCTCATAGACAACGCCGTGACGGCAGCCGTCGCAGGTGAGCGGGTGCCGCGCTGGGTCGAAGTGGCCGTGTTCGGGGATGGCGACGCGCTGGTGCTGACGGTCTCGGACTCGGGCGCGGGTCTGGGCGATCGCGATCCGATGTCACCGAGCCCAGCGGGCGCGGACCTCACGGACGACGTCCACGGTCACGGTCTCGGCATCCCGCTGTCGAGAGAGATCGCGCGCCGACGTGGCGGAGACCTATGGATCATCGACCGCGGCGGCATCGACCACGGCGCGGTCTTCGCCGCTCGCCTGGGCGGCGCCGTCGCCGACATCACCCCGACTCCGGAGGAGCGACCATGACCGACGCGATTCGCGTACTTATCCTCGACGACGACTTCCGCGTCGGACAGCTGCACAGGGACATCATCGACGAGCAGCCGGGGTTCACCGCGCTCGATCCCGTGCGTTCGATCGCGGAGGCACGGGAGGGGCTGCGCTCTTCCGCCCCCGATCTGCTCGTGGCAGACGTGTTCCTGCCGGACGGCGACGGCATAGCCCTGGCCAGAGAGGCGATCATCGACGTCATCCTGATCTCCGCGGCGGACGACGCACCCACGGTACGCCGGGCGCTGCGGTCAGGCGCCGTCGGCTACCTGCGGAAGCCGTTCGATCGCCGATCGCTGACCGGTCTGCTCGAGCGGTATGCCCGGTACCGCAATCTGCTCGCGGGTGACCGTCCCCTCCGTCAGGAGGACGTGGACCGCGCCCTGGCGATCCTGCACGGATCCGGAGAACCGCTGTCGGTCTCGCGCTCGGCGACAGAGCAGC
Source organism: Microbacterium sp. EB106-03-03-XG65 (assembly GCF_058791955.1). Lineage (NCBI taxonomy): Bacteria > Bacillati > Actinomycetota > Actinomycetes > Micrococcales > Microbacteriaceae > Microbacterium > Microbacterium sp. EB106-03-03-XG65. The sequence continues at coordinate 1,935,555 of NZ_JBYTEB010000001.1, read as the reverse complement.
TGGTGCTCTCGGCGCTGGGCGATGAGGAGGCGTCGGCCGCTGAGATCGGCGAGAGCGTCGGCATCTCGCGCGCGACGGCGCAGCGACACCTCGCGGCACTCGCAGCCAGGAACATCGTCGAGGTGCGTCTGCGCTACGGTGCCACCGGACGTCCGGAGCACCGCTACGCGGCCCGCGGCTGAACATCGCCCATCGCGCCGGTCGTGACCGGTGCCGTGCGCACGCCGCGTGGGTTCAGGAGTCCGAGCCGACCGCGGCGAGGCGAGCCTCTTCATCGGCCTGGATCGCGCTGTCGATGATGGGCTCGAGGGCCCCGTCCATCACCTGATCGAGGTTGTACGCCTTGAACCCCGTGCGATGGTCGGCGATGCGGTTCTCGGGGAAGTTGTACGTACGGATGCGCTCCGAGCGGTCCATCCCCCGGATCTGCGACTTGCGCGCATCGGATGCCGCAGCATCCAGCTCCTCCTGCTGCTTTGCGAGCAGGCGGGCGCGAAGCACACGCATCGCCGCCTCGCGGTTCTGCAGCTGAGACTTCTCGTTCTGCATGGACACGACGATTCCGGTGGGCACATGGGTGATGCGCACCGCGGAGTCCGTGGTGTTCACCGACTGTCCGCCGGGACCGGACGAGCGGAAGACGTCGATCTTGAGATCGTTCTGGTTGATCGCGATCTCGTCGGGCTCATCGACCTCGGGGAACACCAGCACACCGGTGGTCGAGGTGTGGATGCGCCCCTGCGACTCCGTGGCGGGCACGCGCTGAACACGGTGCACGCCTCCCTCGTACTTGAGGTGCGCCCAGACGCCCTGAGCCGGGTCGGTGGAGGAACCCTTGATCGCGACCTGGACGTCTTTGTAGCCGCCGAGATCCGACTCGTTGCGCTCGAGCAGCTCGGTCTTCCATCCCTTGGACGCCGCGTACTGGATGTACATGCGCAGCAGATCGGCGGCGAACAGCGCGGATTCTGCCCCGCCCTCCCCCGCTTTGATCTCCATGATGACATCGCGAGCATCGTCGGGGTCCCGCGGGATGAGCAGCCTGCGCAGTCTCTCTTGCGCCGCCTGCACCCCGTCTTCGAGACCGGGAACTTCCGCGGCGAACGCCTCATCCTCTCGCGCCAGCTCCCGCGCGGCCTCGAGATCGTCGACGGACGCCGACCACGCCTCGTAGGCGGCGACGATCCGCGAGAGCTCGGCATAGCGCCGATTCACGCGCTTCGCCCGAGCGGCATCGGCGTGCACCGCCGGGTCGGAGAGTTCCTCCTGGACCCGGCGGTGCTCGTCGATCAGAGTCTGGACGGACTCGAACACACCGACTCCGCTCAGCGGATGTTGCTGTCGTGTCCGTGACCGCCGGCAGGCAGCGTCGGGATCGACTTCTGCATCTGCACGAGGAACTCCACGTTCGAGTGGGTCTCCTTGAGCTTGCCGAGAACGACCTCGAGCGCCTGCTGCTGGTCGAGGCCCGCGAGGGCACGACGCAGCTTCCAGGTGATCTTGACCTCGTCGGCCGAGAGCAGCATCTCTTCACGGCGAGTGCTCGACGCGTTGACGTCGACGGCCGGGAAGATGCGCTTGTCGGCGAGCTGACGCGACAGACGCAGCTCGCTGTTGCCGGTGCCCTTGAACTCCTCGAAGATGACCTCGTCCATCTTGGAGCCGGTCTCGACGAGAGCCGTCGCGAGGATCGTGAGGGACCCGCCGTTCTCGATGTTGCGCGCCGCGCCGAAGAAGCGCTTGGGCGGGTACAGCGCCGAGGCGTCGACACCACCCGAGAGCACACGACCCGATGCCGGAGCCGCGAGGTTGTAGGCACGCCCGAGCCGGGTGATGGAGTCGAGCAGCACGACGACGTCGCGACCCAGCTCGACGAGACGCTTGGCGCGCTCGATGGCCAGCTCGGCGACCGTGGTGTGGTCTTCTGCCGGACGGTCGAAGGTCGAGGCGATGACCTCGCCCTTCACCGTGCGCTCCATGTCGGTGACCTCTTCGGGGCGCTCGTCGACGAGCACGACCATCAGGTGGACCTCGGGGTTGTTCTGCGCGATCGCGTTGGCGACCTGCTGCAGCACGATCGTCTTGCCGGCCTTGGGCGGCGCGACGATCAGGCCGCGCTGGCCCTTGCCGATCGGGGCGACGAGGTCGATGATGCGCTGGGTAAGCTTCTCCGGTGCCGTCTCGAGACGCAGGCGCTCCTGCGGGTAGAGCGGGGTGAGCTTGCCGAACTCGACGCGGGTCGCGGCGTCGTCGATCGACAGACCGTTGATCGAGTCGACCTTCACCAGCGCGTTGTACTTCTGACGTCCCTGCTGCTCGCCCTCACGGGGCTGCTTGATCGAGCCGACGATCGCGTCGCCCTTGCGCAGGTTGTACTTCTTGACCTGCCCGAGCGAGACGTAGACGTCGCTGGGGCCTGCGAGATATCCGGTCGTGCGGACGAACGCGTAGTTGTCGAGCACGTCGAGGATGCCCGCGATCGGGATCAGGACGTCGTCCTCGCCGATCTCGGTGTCGAACTCGTCGGTCGGAGCCGCGCCGCGACGCTTGTTGCGCTGGCGGTTGCGACCGTTGCCCGCGGACTGGTCGTCGTCGGAAGGAGCGCTCGGCTGCTGTTCGGGCTGTGCCTGAGCATTGCCGTTCTGACCGCGACCGCGGTTGCGGCTGCGGTTGCGGTTGCGACCGCGGCCGCCCTGATCGTCGCCGTCGGCGGAGTCGCCGGAAGCGTCGGAGCCGCGGGGGGATCCCTGCGCGTCATCCGAAGAGCCCCCAAGGGCGGGCTTCTCGGCTGCGGGCTTGTCGGCCACCTGCTTGCCGGAAGCGGACTTGTCGGCACCGGAGTTGTCGGCGCCGGAGTTGTCGGCACCGGGCTCGCCGGCGTTCGACGCCTCGGACTCGACGGCAGGCTTCTTGGCCGTGCGGCGGCCGCGGCTCGGCTTCTTCGGCTCGTCCGACGACTCGGCGCCCTCGCCAGCGGTCGATGCGGCCGGAGCAGTGACTGCATCAGCGGTGTTCGCCGCCGGTGCGGCCTCAGCCGATGCGGCCGGAGCCTCGGCATCGGCCTTCTTGGCCCGGCTGCGACGCGGGGCCTTGGCCTTCGGCGCGTCTGCGGATTCTGCGACGGGTGCGTCGCTCGCCGGCTTCTCCGACACGGCAGAAGCGGACTCGGCCTCAGTCGACGCCTTCTCTGCCTTGGCTGCGGCGGTGGCGGTGGTCGCCCGGCGCGGAGCGCGCTTGCGCGGCGGTGCCTTCTCGGTCACCGCGACACCGGATGCGGAGTCGGAGCTCACGGACTTCGCCGGAGCATCGGCGGCGGGCGCCGCCTGGTCGTTCTGGGTCTCGGAGAAATTCTCCACGAGTACTCCCTCTTTGGTCTCGAAGACATGAGCGGTACGCGCACAACGGGTGCTGCGCGCGGTCGCACGGGCTGGCACTCGGTGCCAGCAAGCCTTGTCACCGGGCCGGCGAAGAGAACTGAGCTCTCAGCAGGATCGGTGCATCAGGGGTTCACGTGCGGGTCTTGCAGATTTGCAATGGGGCCAGATTCACGCAGTTACGTGGAGCCCTCCGCTCGGTTCCCCACTGTACCACCACGCACGTCGACTGCGAGCAGCAGGGCTTCCCACGGGGTGTCGGTGGTGGATTCGGCGAGCTCGACGGCGTCCTGTCGGCTGCCGGGTCCGTCAGCGAGCACCAGCACGCTGGGCCCCGCCCCCGAGACGACCGCAGCGAATCCTGCACTGCGGAGAGCCTGCACCAGACGTCGAGTCTCGGGCATGGCCTCTGCGCGATAGTCCTGGTGGAGCCGGTCGGCCGTCGCGTCGAGCAGCAGCTCCGGGCTCTGCATGAGAGCCGCGATCAGCAGCGCGGATCGGGAGACGTTGAAGACCGCGTCCTCGGTCGAGACGTGGGGCGGCTGCAGCGAGCGAGCCTTCGAGGTCGACATCGTGTACGAGGGCACGAGCACGAGCGGCGATACGCCCCGATGCACGAGGAGCTTCTTGTGCTGAGGTCCGCGCTCCCCCACCCAGGCGATCGTGAGGCCGCCGAACAGCGCCGGCGCGACGTTGTCGGGATGCCCCTCGATCTCGGTGGCGAGTCGCAGCATGTCCTCGTCGCTGATCTCGACGTCGCCCTCGAGCAGGCCCTTGGCCGCGAGGATTCCCGCGGTCACGGCAGCTCCCGACGATCCGAGTCCACGCCCGTGGGGCACGCCGTTCTCCGCGACGATCCGCAGACCCGGGACAGGGCGGTCCACGTCGGCGTAGACGTGCGCGATCGTGCGCACGATGAGGTTCGTCTCGTCTCGCGGGATCTCGCTCGCGCCGGAGCCGGTCACGTCGATCTCGAGCATCCCCGCGGGGAGCTCGGTGACGAGCAGCGTGTCGTAGATGCTGAGGGCGAGACCGAGCGTGTCGAACCCGGGACCGAGGTTCGCGCTCGTCGCCGGCACGGTCACCTCGACCGTGCGCCCCTGTGCCACCGTCACTCGCCTTCCACGCGCAGCACGGAGACCACACGCTCGACGACGGAGCTGTCGGCCAGAGCCGCGACGGTCGCGCTCAGCGCCTGATCGGTCGCACGGTGGGTGCCGATGACCAGGCGCGCCGTGGTCTCGTCTGCGCCCTCGACAGTCTGCACGACGGTCGCGACGGACACGCCGCCGTCGCTGAGGAGACCGGCGACGGTCGCGAGCACACCGGGAGAGTCGGAGACCTCGAGGGTGATCTGATAGCGAGTGGTGACGTGCCCGATCGGGACGACGGGCAGGTTGGCCCGCGTGGACTCGCCGACGCCCACTCCCCCCGCGATGTGCCGGCGTGCGGCGGACACCACGTCGCCGAGGACAGCCGAGGCCGTCTGCACGCCGCCGGCGCCCGCGCCGTAGAACATGAGCGATCCCGCAGCCTCGGCCTCGACGAACACCGCGTTGTTGGCGCCGTGCACGGTTGCGAGGGGGTGCGAGTTCGGGATGAGCGCCGGGTACACGCGCACCGAGATGGACTCGCTCCCGTTCGCCTCGATGCGCTCGCAGACCGCGAGGAGCTTGATGACGAAGCCCGCCGAACGAGCCTCCTCGATCATCGACGCGCTGACCGAGGTGATCCCCTCGCGGTACACCGCGTCGAGCGGGACCGCGGTGTGGAAGGCCAGGCTCGCGAGGATCGCTGCCTTCTGCGCCGCGTCGAAGCCCTCGACGTCGGCCGTGGGGTCGGCTTCGGCATATCCCAGTCGCTGCGCGTCGGCGAGGACGTCGCCGAAATCGGCGCCCTCGGTCTCCATGCGGTCGAGGATGTAGTTGGTGGTGCCGTTGACGATGCCCATGATGCGCACGACCCGGTCCCCGGCGAGTGAATCGCGCAGCGGACGGATGATGGGGATCGCTCCCGCCGCGGCGGCTTCGTAGTACACGGATGCACCGACACGATCCGCTGCCTCGAAGAGCTCGGGGCCGTGAGTGGCGAGCAGCGCCTTGTTCGCCGTGACGACGTCGGCACCGGAGCCGATCGCCTGCAGGATGCTGGTGCGCGCCGGCTCGATGCCGCCGATGAGCTCGATGACGATGTCGGAGCCGAGGATCAGCGACTCTGCGTCGGTCGTGAACAGCTCCTTCGGCAGATCGGTGTCGCGAGGGGCGTCGAGGTCGCGCACCGCGATGCCTGCCAGCTCGAGCGCGGCGCCCGCGCGGTCCGCGAGCTCGTCGCCGTGGCGCAGCAGGAGGGCTGCGACCTGGGAGCCGACCGCTCCGGCGCCCAGCAGCGCCACGCGAAGTCGTCGGTACTCAGTCGTCATTGCTTCTCCTTCGGAGGGTGGTTCGGGTGATGCGTCGTCGGATCGCGGATTCGCGGGTCCGGATCAGTGGCTTCGGTGCTCGGTCACGGCCGGCGAGATGCCAGCATCCCGGGACAGCACGTCGGCGATGGTCTCGCCCCGCACGATGACCGTGGATCGTCCGTCGCGCACCGCCACAATCGGCGGGCGAGGCACGTGGTTGTAGTTGCTCGCGAGAGACGCGCAGTACGCGCCCGTGGCGGGGACGGCGAGCAGGTCGCCGGGTGCCACGTCATCGGGGAGGTACTCGTGATCGACCACGATGTCGCCCGACTCGCAGTGCTTGCCGACCACGCGACTCAGCTGCGGGGCCCCGACTCCGAGGCGTGATGCGAGCCTGGCCGAGAACTGCGCGCCGTAGAGGGCCGGACGCGCATTGTCGCTCATTCCGCCGTCGACGCTGATGTATCGGCGTCCTGCTCCGGAGCCGAGCTCGACGTCCTTGACGGTGCCGACCTCGTAGATCGTCACTCCGGCGGTGCCGACGATCGCGCGTCCCGGCTCGAACGAGAGCGCGGGCATGGCGATCCCTCTCGCGGCGCATCCCTCTGCCACGGCCTCGACGATCTCACCCGCGAGAGTCTCGATGGGGGTGGGATCGTCGACGCTCGTATAGGCGATGCCGAATCCGCCGCCGAGGTTGAGCTGCGGCACCGGGCCTCCCTCGAGCAGCGCCGCGTGGAGTTCGAGCACCCGCTCGGCGGACTCGCGGAATCCGGCGACGCCGAAGATCTGCGAACCGATGTGGCAGTGCAGCCCGACGAAGTCGAGACCGGGGATCTCGCGGATGCGCGCCACGGCCGCCTCGGCGTCGGCGAGCGGGAATCCGAACTTCTGGTCTTCGTGGGCGGTGGCGAGAAAATCGTGCGTCTCGGCGTGCACTCCGCTGATCACTCGCACGAGCACACGCTGGGTGGCGCCGACTCGCGCCGTGATCGCGGCGAGACGCTCGATCTCGATCGCGCTGTCGACGATGATCGTGCCGACACCGACCTCGACCGCCCGGGTGAGTTCGCTCACCGATTTGTTGTTGCCGTGGAATCCGAGCGACGATGCGGCCACGCCCGCGGCGAGGGCGACCTCGAGCTCGCCACCCGTGCACACGTCGACGCGCAGCCCCTCATCGACGACCCAGCGGGCGACGACCGCGCTGAGGAACGCCTTCCCCGCGTAGTACACCTGTGCCGTGGTGCCCTGGTCTGCGGCGGCGGCATCGAACGCGGTGCGGAAGGCTCGCGCGCGGGACCGCAGCTCGTCTTCATCGAGCACCAGCAGCGGAGTCCCGTACGTCTGCGCCAGGGCCGTGGCGGGGATGCCTGCGAGCATGAGCGCCCCGGCGTCGCTGCGCCCGGCGGACGCCGGCCACACCGCGGCGGGGAGATCATTCACGTCGTCGGGGACGACGAGCCAGTCCGGGGCGAGCGAATCGACAGGGGAAAGCAAGGAACACCAATCGTGGGACGGTCTCGGCGCGAGGGCGCAGCGTGAGGTTGACCCCGATTCTAGGGCACCCGGTATGCCGCGCCTGTCATGGTGACCGTCTGCGTCAACCCCCTGTGGGTGATCCCCGGCGCCTCGTAGTGTGGAGGGTGATGAGCACAGATACCCCGCCCCAGAAAGCCGATTCCCCCGGCCTGATCGCACGGACGAGCAAGAAGGCGATCCGCTGGGCGCTGGAGCGTCGGGCCGTGCGCGCTGTGCTTCTCTACAGCGAGCGACGAGGCCCCATGCTCGCCGACAGCGTCACGTATCGGGCACTGTTCAGCGTCTTCGCCGGCGTGCTGCTCGGGTTCTCGATCGCGGCGCTCTGGCTGGCGGGCAACCCGCAGGCCTGGCGCGCGATCATCGATGCCGTGCAGTCCGTGGTGCCGGGCCTGATCGGCGAAGGCGGTGTGATCGACCCCGATGACCTGCGTGTGCCGCTGTCTCTCTCGATCGCCGGTCTCGTCTCGGCAGTCGCCCTCACGGGTTCCGCTCTCAGCGCGGTGGGTTCGCTGCGCACCGCGGTGCGAGTGATCTCGGGCACGGCTCAGGACGACATCCTCTTCATCTGGGTGATGCTCCGCAATCTTCTGCTCGCCGTGGGCGTCGCGGTGCTGTTCGTCGCGTCAGCCGCCGTGACCTTCGCAGGGCGCCTCGGCATCACGTGGATCACCGGGCTCGTCGGGCTCGACGCGGACTCGGCGGTGGCCACCTGGAGCGTCAGGATCGTCTCGCTGCTCGTGGTTCTGGCACTCAACACGGTTCTCATCGCGGGCGTCTTCCGACTGCTCTCCGGCATCGCGGCATCTGCCCGGTCGCTGTGGACCGGAGCCCTGATCGGCGGTGTGGGCCTTCTCGTGCTGCAGGAGCTCTCGAGTCTCTTCGTCGGAGGCGCCACGAGCAATCCGCTGCTGGCCTCGTTCGGCTCCTTGCTCGCCCTGCTCATCTGGCTCAACCTCTCGACCCAGGTGATGCTCGTCGCGTGCGCCTACATCGTCACTTCGGAAGAGGAACGCCACGACCGCGTGCACGCCCGGTACGGCGCGACGACCTTCGAGCAGCGGCGCGTGCAGCGGGCCGAGGCTGAAGTCGCCCTGGCCACCGCGACTCTGAGGTCGGCTCAGCAGGCGGAGCGCGAAGCGCGCGGAGTCGACGCACCCAGCGACTGACGGCTCAGCTCTGCGGGCAGACTCCGGGCTCCTGAAGGCTCTTCTCAGTGGCGATCGCTCCGTCGACGTCGACGTCGATCACGGCTGCGCTCCCGTCGATCTCGAGGCCCGTGAGCGTGAGGCCCGCGGGAAGCTGATCCGCGATGCACACACGCTGGGTCTGGGTCAGATTCGCCCCGAGCGCGCCGAGAGAGGGTCCGACCTGCTCGGCGTCGATCTCGAGGCCTCCGACCGTGAGTCCCACCGGGGTGAGTTCGAGGTCGCCGTCCGCGACACCGGGCTGCACGGTGAGAGAGATCGGGATCGCGACGCCCAACACGCTGACGGAGCCGGAGACCGTGGCGTTCGGTGCCTCGAAGGCGACGGTGTCGACGGGGAGGTCGGTGTCGGCGAGCAGGGTGGTGAACTGCGATTCATCGACGCGGATCGTGCCCGCAGCGCCCGCGAGGTCTCCCCCGCTGAGCGGCACACCCTGGGCGGTGACATCGACGGCCCCGGTGATCCCCTCGAGGGTGACCGAGTCGGTCGAGAGGTGCAGAGTGTCGAGCCGCCCCGCGATGAGCTGCGGCAGCAGGATGCCGTCGGCCTGCACATCGAGCTGCTGGTCGCTGGGCAGATCCAGCTGTTCGATCACGATCGATCGCACGACGCCCGGGAGCACTGCTCTCGCGATGAACTCCGCAGCGATCACCAGCGCAACCAGCACCACGAGCACGATCGCGAGCACCCAGGGCCAGCGCCGACGCCGCCGCGTCGCGGGCTCGACCGCATCTGCTCCTCCGCCGCTGCCGGGGACCACGAGCGTCGGGTGCTCGGAATCGGCGGAGGGATACGGAAGCGTGGGGTTGTCGTCGCTCATGGTGCCATCCTGCCCTACGCCCGAGTCGCCGCCGACGCGCTACATGCGCTCGGGCGCGGACACTCCGAGAAGGTCGAGGCCGTTGCGGAAGACCTGGCCCGCCGCGTCGTTGAGCCAGAGGCGCGTGCGGTGCACGGTCTCGATGGGGTCGTCACCCTGCGGGATCACTCGGCAGTTGTCGTACCACCGGTGGTACAGGCCCGCCAGTTCTTCGAGGTAGCGCGCGACACGGTGCGGCTCGCGCACCTCTGCCGCGAAGGCGACGATGCGAGGGAATTCCTGCAGCGCGCCGAGCAGCGCCGCCTCGGTCTCGTGCGTGAGCGTCTCGGGGGCGAACTCGGAACGGTCGACCCCTGACTCGGCGGCGTTGCGCGCGACGTTGTGCGTGCGCGCGTGTGCGTACTGCACGTAGAACACAGGGTTGTCGTTCGTGCGCTTCTGCAGCAGCTCGGGATCGAGGGCGAGAGGAGAATCGGCGGGCGAGCGCTCCAGCGAGTACCGCAGCGCATCGGTGCCGAGCCATTCGCGCAGGTCGTCCATCTCGATGATGTTGCCGGCGCGCTTGCTCAGACGTGCCCCGCCGACCGAGACGAGCTGTCCGATCAGCACCTCGACGTTCTTCTCGGGATCTTCGCCCGCCGCACCCGCGATCGCCTTCAGGCGGTGCACGTAGCCGTGGTGGTCTGCTCCCAGGAGGTAGAGCTTGTACTCGAAGCCGCGGTCTCCCTTGTTGAGGTAGTAGGCGGCGTCGGCCGCGAAGTAGGTGTACTCGCCGTTGGAGCGGCGGATCACGCGGTCCTTGTCATCGCCGAAGTCGGTCGTGCGCACCCAGACCGCGCCCTCAGCGTCGAAGACATGGCCCTGCTCGCGCAGGCGGTCGACGGCGCGGTCGACGAAGCTGACGCCGTCCGCATCCTTGGCGTGGAGCGTGCGCTCCGAGAACCACACGTCGAAGTCGACGTTGAACTTCGAGAGCGACTGCTTCTGCTCTTCCAGCTGGAAGCCGTAGGCGAGTTCGCGCGTGACGACCACCTGCTCGTCTGCCGCGAGCTCGAGCAGATCCGGTCGTGCGGCGAGAACACGCGCGGCGAGATCGCCGATGTAGCTGCCGGCGTATCCGCCTTCCGGGGTGGGCTCACCCTTGACGGCGGCCAGGACGGAGTTCGCGAAGCGCTCCATCTGCACGCCTGCGTCGTTGATGTAGTACTCCCTCGCGACGGTCGCTCCGGATGCCGAGAGCACCCGCGCGATCGCATCACCGAGTGCCGCCCAGCGCGTGTGCCCGATATGCAGGGGCCCGGTGGGGTTCGCGCTCACGAACTCGATGTTGATGCTGTGACCGGCCTGCGTGTCGTTGTGTCCGTACTCGGGACCGGCGTCGACGATGACCTTGGCCAACGCGCCTGCTGCGGCAGCATCCAGACGGATGTTGATGAATCCAGGGCCAGCGACCTCGGCACTCTGCACGCCGTCGACCTGGGCGAGACCGTCGGCGATCTGCTGCGCGAGTTCACGCGGGTTCGTGCCGAAAGGCTTCGCCAGGCGCATCGCGATGTTCGAGGCCCAGTCGCCGTGGTCGCGGTTGCGCGGACGCTCGAACACGATGTCGGACGCGGAGACGGCGAGCGGCTCGCCGGGACGACGTTCCTCGGCGATCGGTGCGAGGACGGCGAGGAGGGCTTCGGCGAGCGTTTCAGGGTTCATAGGCCTCCCAGTTTACGGCTCGACCTGCGGCGGGAATTTGCATCGCGAGATTCGTGATCTACAGTCATGCCATGCGCCCCGCGATCACCCGCCGCCGCCTGCCGCTCGCAGGGGTGGCGGTGGCGATCGTCCTGGCTCTCGCGGCCGTGGTCCTCGGAGTGCTCCGGCCCTGGACTCCGGCGCCGACCACCGCTCCCGTCGGGGCGGCATCCGCCGACGAGAATGCGGTCGTGATCTCGCCTGCTCCGCTGCTGCTGCCGGACGACCCGACCGTGCTCGTCTTCGGGGATTCGTGGACCTACGGCTCTGCGGCGACGCTCCCGACAGAGGGGTACGCGTATGTTCTGGCCGACCTGCTCGGCGGCGAGACGATCGTGAACGGGGTCCGCGGCAGCGGCTACCTGAAGCCGGGACTGGACGGACCCGCATTCGGCGAACGGATCGCGGCGCTCGACCCGACGCTCGCGCCCGACCTCGTCATCGTGCAGGGATCGATCAACGACCGCGAGCAGGGTGAGGCGGGATATCGCGAAGCCGTGACCGCCGCCTGGGATGCACTGTCGGCGAAGTACCCCGACGCCACGATCGTGGTGCTGGGCCCCGCCCCGCACGAACTCCCCGTCGGCGCGGGCACCGCCCGTATCGACAGGGATCTCGGAGAGCTGGCAGCTGCACGCGGATGGTGGTACATCTCCCCCGTCGCGGGGAATTGGATCACGGAGCAGAACTACCTGTCGGTGATCGATGTCGATCTGGGTCGCAAGCACCCCTCGACCGACGGCCACCGGTACCTCGCGGAGAAGCTGGCCGCCGCTCTCGCCGAACTCGGCGACGCGCCCGTGACCGAGGCCGGGTCGGAGACCACCGCCGAGCAGTGATATTGTCGACCGGTACGCCTCCGTAGCTCAGTGGATAGAGCGCCGGTTTCCGGTACCGTAGGTCGCAGGTTCGACTCCTGTCGGGGGCACATCGGGTTGTACGCGGATGGTATGTGAATACGTACGCGTTACCCCCAAGTACGAGAAAAGCCGCCTGGTTCCAGGCGGCTTTTCTCGTTGGTGAGCAACGGGAAGCACTAGTCGGGGCTTCGATATTCCTTGACGAACAAAGACGGCCCGAAGGTGGGCACCGCGACCCGTAACTGGGCATGCTGGCGCCGACCTTCGAGCCGGTGATCTGACTGGGGTGTGCGCCCGCTGGCTATGTGCGGGCTGGACTGAGTTTTGCCCGACCCCGCTGATGGGTCACGCGCTGCTGAGGCGAGCTGCGGCGTGGCTTGCGCTTCTTGGCGCGCGGAGCTTCAACACCTGCCTCGTAGTCCAGACCGTCTTCGATTTTCTGAGCGGCGAAGTCCCGAATCTTGTCCAGGTTCGCTGCGACGACAGTCATCGTGGCGAGGAAGTACTGCGCAGCGGAACCCCGGAGGCGGCGGCGGGAACCGTCCTCAAGTGCATGACTGCCTCCGTCCTTGAGGTACGCGTTGAAGGACTCGACGCTGTTGCGTCCATGGCCGTACATCTCACGCCAGTCCTTCGAGCCGTACTGATACTCCTGGGCGAACTTGCCGCCCGCCTCAGCCGGGAAACTGACGCTAGTGACGTTGTCGCATACCTTCGCAGGCCCTTCCACGGGTCGTCTGATGATCGTGAGGGGCACCTTTCCCGACGCGAGCTTGTTCGGCTTCCGCGGGCACGAAGCTGTGGGCGTGTTGGCGCCCGCTGGGCAGGACCATGGCCTCATCCCGTTCGGCTTCTGCGCACCCTTCGGACTGAAGAGATAGGGAGCACGCGCCGCGACGTCGCTGTGCCATTGCTGCGTGCGAGAGTGAGCCCGGGCGGCGCGCTGCGACTTCGTCAGCGAACGGTTCTTGTCGTCAGCGTCCTCACCGGCCCGGTAGCGCTTGCTCGCGTCGATGAGCGTCTGCGGCATCGAGGCGCAGTACCAGTGCCGTCGACCATGATGGCCCCTGCGTAGCTGTCTTGGTAGCCGAGGGAGTTCTTGTGGTAATCCATGACGAGCTTCGCACCGGTGGAGCGAAGATAGTTCTGGAGGTCGGCTTCCTTGGCGCCTGGAAGGTACGCGCGGTCCCCGATGACGTGGTCGAGCTGAAGACCGCGACTCACGATGTTCTCGAACATCGTGCGTGCCGCTTTGCCCGGTCCAAACGCCGGGGCGTGATGTCCAATGCCGACAACGATGTGTGGTGTGGATGACACCACACGCTACCGAGCCGCGAAGACCCTGACTTTGGCCACGAATACGAAGGCGCGGCGGCGCGCGCTCGATGTGTTTGAAACACTCCCCCATAACGCCTCTAGTGCCGCAGCAATCGCAGGCCCCCTTGAGGACTGGATCCAGGACGCTCGCGTGAGCGAGGTCCGCATGGTCTGCGAGACCATTTTCCGTCACCATGCAGGCTTTGCTCCGCAGGTCACCGCTCGGTTGAGGAGGTCGGTGCCGAGTTGGCGTAAGAAGATGGGACACAAACTGTCGGCTAGTGCAGAGAAGCGGCTGCGGGCGATGGGGTATCTGCCTGCGAACCGAAAGCTCACCGGAGCGAAGCGCTAAACGCTTTCAGAGCCGCTCTCCAATCAGGCGTGACGAACGATGCGCGGCCGAGTCGCTGCACAGCCGCACCTACTACTCCAACCTGCCACTCGAGGCCCTGAACCGCCCAAGGGCCCAGCTATTCAAGCATCGACTCCGGCACTGGCCGGCCCTACACGACCTCGTGGGGCTCGCTGTGAGAAGCTGGTAGCTTCTCTCACCTAAGCCGCGTCGACGCCTGTTCCTGCTGCGATCAGCGACGGCCGTCGAGCGCCGTTCCGTATGCCATCTCCTCTGCGCAGCGCTGGGAAAAACAAGGGTCAGCGTGAGAGGCGAGAGCCCCAGGGTCAGACTCCGTTATAGGTTGCGCAGCAGGAACTTCAAGCACGTCGGCGAGCCGGTGGATCATGGACGTGCGATACCGGTCGGGGGTACGGCTCGTGGGAACAGCGCGCGGGGCCATGGACCGGGTCACGGCCTGACCTGGGCTACTCGTAACTGCGGTGAACATGCCAGGCGTGCTCACCCCTGAAGACGTCGAACACCAGGGAGTGGCCCTCGTCATCCGTGCCCTGGAACCGCCATCCGTGCAACCCTCGGTCCGACTCCGGCACCCCTGACCAGATCGAGTCCCTGAGTCGCGTGGGCGTGTCGGAGACCTTCCATCGACGCCCGGCGAAGACCATTCGCGCCGGGATGTCGTCGACCATCCATATAGTCGCAGGTAGATGAGCAGGAGCCGGTCGCATGAATCGAGAATAGAACAAATCTTCGAATCTTGCTACCGTTGTCACTGGGCCGGAGAAGGGAGCCGGCATGGGCACGAGCAAGCGTCTCGCGGCCCACTACGACATGCGCTCTCAGCATCAGGCGATCATCACCGCAGCGCGCGCCGGTCCGCTCCAAACGCTTACAGACCGCGAACTCGCGCTCCGGGAACAGCCCGTCACGATCTATCCGCAGCCGTATCGTGCGGTCCGCGCCTGGGTGCGCTTCGGCCCTGAAGCGGTGCGGGTCGATGCGAAGCTCGCGCGGTCGACACCGTTGGCCGCAGGCATCGAGTTCCGGGCAGGCGACCAGACGTTCCGGTGCTGGGTGTGGGGCAACGCTGTAACCGTCGATGAGACGTAGTCGGGACACTGCCAACCCTCCGAGTACTCAGTGCAGTGCAGTCAGGCGGGTCGAGCGCCCTGCTGCGACCGTGCTTTCTCAGCGCAGGGCGCTCACCCACCATGCTCGGTTTCGACCGAGGACCCAGCTTTCCTGCGGCGCCTAAGCAACGGGACGGATATGTCGCGAGCAAGGGGAACTAGCGAGTGGACTAGCAGGAGGCAACGCGCTCGATCTCGTCGAACGCGCTGCCTCCGGTCCAGGAATCGAGAGTTATTGCTGGATGAACGCGAGGATGTCGGGGTTGATGACATCCGCGTGCGTGGTGAGCATGCCGTGCGGGTAGCCCTCGTAGATCTTGAGCGTCGCGTCGCTGAGGATCTCTGCCTGCTTGACGGACGCATCCTGGTAAGGCACGACCTGGTCGTCGTCGCCCTGCAGCACGAGGACCGGCACCGTGATGGCCTTGAGGTCGTCAGTCTGGTCGGTCTCAGAGAACGCCTTGATGCCCTCGTAGTGTGCGAGCGCGCTGCCGGTCATGCCCTGACGCCACCAGTTGGCGACCACGGGCTCGGAGAGCTCCACTCCTTCGCGGTTGAATCCGTAAAACGGCCCGGATGCGACCGCCTGGAAGAACTCAGCGCGGTTCGCGGCAAGGGCGTCGCGAAAGCCGTCGAACACCGAGATCGGCGTACCCTCGGGGTTTGCCTCGGTCTGCAGCATGAGCGGAGGAACAGACGACACGAGCACAGCCTTCGCGACGCGTCCCTGCGGTTCCCCGTACTTCGCGACGTAGCGGGCGACCTGCCCGCCGCCGGTGGAGTGTCCGATGTGGATCGCGTTCCGGAGATCGAGGTGCTCGACGACCGCGTTCACGTCGCTGGCGTAGTGATCCATGTCATGGCCGACGCTGGTCTGCGAGGAGCGACCGTGGCCGCGACGGTCGCTGGCGACGACACGGAATCCCTTGCCGAGGAAGTAGAGCATCTGCGCGTCCCAGTCGTCCGACGACAGCGGCCAGCCGTGGTGAAACATGATGGGCTGGGCGTCGCGGGGGCCCCAGTCCTTGAAGTAGATATCCGTACCGTCGTCCGTGGTCACAAAGGACATGGGTGTCTCCAAGGGGTTGTCGAGCCGGGCAGAGCCCGGATTCTGTCATGAGATCTCCGCGCGGGTCGGCGGAGTCACACCTCACGGTAAGAGGCCGAGCAGGCGAGACGGCTCCGACGTTTGACGAGTCCTCCTACTCGCTCTGGTGAATCAGCGAATGTCGACATCGGACTCGACGGTCGTCGTGCTCCGCGCCGTTCCACCACGCCTAAGGTCGCTGAGACGGAGGAGGTCAATCATGTCTCACGGAGTATCGGTGATGTGCGCGCACATCCACTTCCCGGGTGGTTGGTGTTGAACCCCTACATCCTCGTATCCATCGGTGGAACGGTCGGAACGCTTCTGCGGATCCTGCTCGGCTTGGTTCCCGGAAACTCCGAGTTTCCATGGGTCACGTTCGTGATCAACATCACTGGCGCGGGGTTGCTGGGAGTCCTTTACGGGCTCACCAGCCGCTTCGTCGCATCCACCTCAGCGCGCACTCGGATGAGGCTTCTGCTGGGAACCGGACTGATGGGTGGCTATACGACCTACAGCACTCTGGCCGTCGGAACGGACGGCCTCATTCTCGGGGATCGCCTGCTCCTTGGCGCCACGTATGCCATTCCCACGGTCGTGCTGGGGATCCTGTCAGCGTTCTTCGCCGAGCGCGCGTGCCAGGCACGCACTATTCCGGTGGCGCGGGCATGACCCCTACCATCGGTCTCCTCGCCGCTCTGGCCGGAGGACTAGGCGCCACGGCGCGATGTGCACTCGACTCCCGCATCACGGCGCACGTCGGTGGTGCGTTCCCGTGGGGAACTTTCATCATCAACGTGACGGGAGCTTTCCTCCTCGGCGTCGTCACCGGGGCCGCCGACGCATCCCTGCTGCCCGAACCATGGAGCGTCGTGCTCGGCCTGGGATTTCTCGGCGGATATACGACGTTCAGCACCGCGAGTGTTCAGGCCGCCGAGCTCTTCGCCCGCCGACGCGCGAGGCTTGCTGTCGGTTATGCGGGCGGCATGCTTACCGCGGCACTCGCGGCGGGGCTGCTGGGACTTGGTCTGTTCTCCGCGTGAATATCGTCCTGTAAAGCCGCGGCTGATGGCATCACTCGCGACGCTGGCTAGGCATCTGCGCGCTTGAGCCGAGAGATCACGACATGCCCTGCTCCGGGCCCCCAGCCGAACTCCGTCTCCTCGCCAGACGCTCCCACAGCGCAATCACGAGGACGCGAAGTACCAGGACCGGGAGAATGAGCACGACGTAGGCGACGAGGATAGGCAAGGCGAACGCGTCGTTTCTCCCTGATACCGCGACAGCAGCCTTCGCCGAATCGTGCGTACGCGGGGGCTTCGCATTCGAGTGCCGGAGGCTCATCGTCAGGCGCCTTTCTGACGGACGTCGGGGGAACGAGGATTCGGAACGTCGAAGGAACCGGGGCGAATCGTCGTCAGGAACAGGGCCAACGCGAGCAGGGCGGGCAAGACAGCCGCGTGGTCGCCGAACAAGGTCGCACCCGCTGCTCCGACCAGGCACCCGCCGATGAAGCCCGCGAGCAGTGGCCATGTCTGCGTCCATCTCTGCCGGGCTTGTTGATCCTTTCCCCGCGACCGGGCGATGTCGGTGACGGCGATGGTCCCCGCGACGAGGTTGCCGGTCATCACCGCGGTGGAGAGTGCGCGATCCGGGACGAGATGGAGGTAGGCGTTCTGTGCTGCCATTGCGCACACCGCGAGCATTCCAATAAGGACGGCGATTCCGGACTTCGGGTGTGCCGATGCCTGGGTGGTGAAGGACAGGACTGCTGCGGCGATGAGGAACGCTGCCTGAACTCCGAGGAGCAACCGGTTCGTGGCGGGAGTGTGGGCGCCGATGCGGCGGGCGACGAGGGTCGCAGCCACCGTCGCGACGATGAACACCGGCACGGCGAGCATCGAGGCGAGGTCGGGGAGTGTCCCACGCACGACGTCTGCGGCTATCACCACGAGGTTGCCGGTGACGTGTGCGGAGAAGAATCCACCGAGCAACAGCCAGCTTGTGACGTCAGTGACCCCGGCGATGACCGCGAGGGCGGCGGGTACGGAGATCTGTCGGTTCATGTCGTCCGCCTCTGCCGGATGAGTCCGTAGAACCGCATGGGGATGGCTAGCCCCGCCGCCATCGCCATGATGATGAAGACCGCGGTCGCACCATCGGTGAGCGCCCCGAACGACGGTGACGCGCTGCCGGCGAACGTCAGCACCCCCAGTGCGTCGATGGTGCGGAAGATGTAGACGCCTGGGACAAGAGAGACCACGGCCGCGAAGCCGATGCCAGCGAACGGGATGTGCTTGGCGTGGGCGACGGGGGCCAGCGCGAACCCGACGAACAGGCACGCGACAAGCGCGCCCACCGCGATGTTCCAGCCCCAGACGTCCATGACGAACCACCGAAGCCCGTGCGCGACCGCGCCGACAACGACTGGCCACCAGATGAGCCGCAGCGGCATCGCGAAGTACACCGGATAGGACGCGGCGGCGATAGCTGCTGCGAGCACGTCCAGTCCCAGTGCGACCTCGCGTCCTGGTGGGGTGGGTGGGAGTCCCGTGCCGAATGCGGCCAAGCCGATGGCGAGCCCGGTCCCGATGGACAGCAGAAGGAGGCCGGCGTATCCGAGACGCGCGAAGCCGAGCGGGATCCGCAGGTTGAGCAGGTCGAGCGTGGCGTTGAGGATGTGCGGTCCGGGGACCAGGATCATCGCGGGGCAGACAGCGATGAGGCGCAGGGCGGAGCTGAGATCTGCGTGTACGGCAAGCCCACCGATGAGCCCGGCGATGAGAGCGGCGGTGAAGACCTGCCCGATGGGTCCGACGTGTAGGCGTGCGAGTGCGCGTCGGGCGACGCCACCGAGCACTGCGCTGCCCGCTGCGAGTCCTACGGCCGTTGCGTCTTGTGCGCCGAAGATGACTGCCAACGAGGCGGAGCCGGTGGCGCTGGCGAGGAGGAAGAGCCAGATGTTGGCCGGCCGCATCTTCTTCGCGTCAGCGAGTGCCGTTGCAAGATCGGCCTCTCCTGCCGATCCGGCGCCCACTTTGTCGATTGTTCCCATGAGCCTCGCGACGGCGTTCATGGCGATTCCGGTCGGTGGCGCGACAACGATGCGGGGCGCGGAGGCTACGCCGGTGCCGCGTTCCGCCAGTGTCACGGCTGTCCAGGCGGGGATGAGTTCGACGTCGGTGCCGAGGCCGTGGTTCATCCGGTCGATGGCGGCGAGCGTTACCGAGGTGGATTCGCCTGAGGCTTGGAGCGTCGCCGACGCGCTGGTGATGAGGTCGTGCCTCGTCGCCAGCGCGTCGGCGTCATTGTGCAGCTGCATCAGGCTCCGCCGACTCCGCGACCGACGAGGTCGGTCGGCACGACGATGGAGTCGAACTGCTCGGCGGTGACCTTGCCGGAAGCGAGCGCCGCTTCGCGAAGCGTCTGGTCTTTCGCCAGGGCGTCTTCCGCGATGTGGGCAGCGGTCTGGTATCCGATGACAGGGCTGAGCGCTGTCACGAGCATGAGGCTCTCGCCGACGTAGGAGCTGATCTTCTTCTCGTTCAGTTCCGTGCCCGACACCGAGTATTCGAGGAACTTCGCCATCCCGTCGCCGAGGATCCGCGCGGAGTGGAGGAAGTTGTTGATGATGATGGGGCGCATCGCGTTGAGCTCGAAGTTGCCCTGCGACCCTGCGAATGCCACGGCCGAGTCGTCTCCGATGACCTGGATGGAGATCATCACAATGGCCTCGCACTGGGTCGGGTTGACCTTGCCGGGCATGATGGACGAGCCCGGCTCGTTAGACGGCAGCACGAGTTCCGCGAATCCGGTCCGCGGCCCGGAGGCGAGCCAGCGCATGTCGTTGGCGATCTTCATCAGCGACACGGCCAGTCCGCGCAGCGCCGCGTGAGCGCGGACCATCGCGTCCAGCGAGCCCTGCGCCTCGAACTTGTTCGGGGCGGTGACGAACTTC
The DNA here is from genome assembly GCF_058791955.1 of Microbacterium sp. EB106-03-03-XG65. NCBI lineage: Bacteria > Bacillati > Actinomycetota > Actinomycetes > Micrococcales > Microbacteriaceae > Microbacterium > Microbacterium sp. EB106-03-03-XG65. The sequence goes on along the minus strand of NZ_JBYTEB010000001.1, from coordinate 1,915,766 downwards.
TTGCCTGTCAGCTCGGCGATCTTCGCCGCGACCTGCACCGAGAAACCCTCGGGCGCGTTCAGGCCGGTACCGACCGCGGTTCCGCCGAGAGCCAGCTTCAGCAGGTCTTCACGGCTGTGTTCGATGTCGCGGATGCCCGATTCCAGCTGCGCCGCGTAGCCTGACCACTCCTGCCCGACGGTCAGTGGAACAGCGTCCTCGAGGTGGGTGCGGCCGATCTTCACGACGTCCATCCACTGCTTGGACTTGCGTGCGATCTCTGCGTGCAGCGCCCGCAAACTCGGCAGCAGCCGGTCGTCGAGCTCCGTCAGTGCAGCGACGTGCATCGCCGTGGGGAACGAGTCGTTGCTGGACTGGGCCATGTTGACGTCGTCGTTCGGACCCACGGGCTGTTGGGTGCCGAGCGTTCCGCCGAGCAGCTGGATAGCGCGGTTCGAGATCACCTCGTTCACGTTCATGTTGCTCTGCGTGCCGGATCCGGTCTGCCAGACGTAGAGGGGGAACTCCTCGTCTAGGTCGCCCGCAATGACCTCGTCGGATGCCTGGACGATGGCCTTCGACTTCCAAGGGGCGAGACGCCCGGCGCTCTCGTTCACGAGGGCCGCGGCCTTCTTCACGACGCCGTACGCGCGGTAGACCTCGATGGGCATGTGGTCGTGGCCGATGGAGAAGTGCTGCAGGGAACGCTGCGTCTGTGCACCCCAGTAGCGTTCGGCCGGAACGTCGACCGTTCCCATGCTGTCGAACTCGCTCCGCTGGCCGGTCTGTCCGGTGCCGATGGGCACGTTCTGGTACACGGGGGTGTTCGCGTCGGTGGTGGTCATGGGTTGCTCCTTCTCGTTTTCAGGGGGTCGGGTTGTTCTGAGTGGGGTCGATGGGGCCACGCGCCGACGATGCCGCGATGAATAAGGTGAGGAGGACGGCTGCGGCGGCACTGAGTGACGCTCCGGCCCACAGCTCGTCGATGCCGAAGCCCGTGCCGCCACCGACCACGAACGCGATGAGGACGACGAAGTAGGCGCCGGCAGGTCGCATGTGTGATTCGCCGTCGTCGGAGATCCGCCGGCCCAGAGCTCGGGCAACGAGGCTTGCGGCCATCTGGACGACGGAGGTCACGGCGATGTTGCCGTAGAGCATGCCGGTCTCGCGGTGGAAGGCATTCCCTTGCACACCCGCGATGAAACTGACCGTCCATGCAACCGCCCACGGGCTGATTCCGGTAGTCGCGGTGAGCACGGAGAGAAGTGCGACGATGACGAGTTCGAAGACGAGGACCTCGGCGGAGTACGGCTTGTCTTCGCGCGCGCGCCACAGGACGTAGATGCTGCAGACGAACGCACCGAACGCGAAGACGAGGACACTGGTCGCTGCGAGGAGCACACGCCCGTCGTTGCCGTCGGCGAGGAAGTAGCCGATAGACAGCAGGTTTCCGGACTGGACGGTGGCGAACGTGCCCACCTGACCGAACGTCCACGCGTTGAGAAGCCCGGACACGAGGGCGAGTGCGACCGCTGCCGGGGCCGTCTCCAACAGCGGGTAGCGGCGAGCGGATGTGTGGACTGAGTGCGTCATGGGGCCTCCTGAGTGGGTGCCTACTCATGAAAATGCCGATTGCACTGAGTCCCTTGCGACGAGAGTCGAGTGAGCATTCGTCACGATTCGATGCGTTCCGAGCTCCCCGCTCGGCAGACTCCTCAGTACCGTCCGGAATCGTCACGAAGGAGCACTACATGGACATGTCCGAGAGCCCCGAGGTGGGCCACGAAGTCCCCACGCTGGGTAACCCCGATCTGCCACAGGAGGGCGAGGTGAACATCGCCGACCGCCCGCAGAGCAACACGATGACCGGGCCACAGAACGAGGTCATCGAGTCGCAGTTCCCGAACCAGATGCACGCGCCCGCGACAGACATCAGCACGCAGCCGTTCTTCTGGTCCTCGTTCAACATCTCACCCCGCCGCGTGCAGCGCGGCGGCTGGGCGCGGGAGCTCACCAAGCAGGACTTCCACATCTCCGACGAGATCGCCGGGGTGAACATGTACCTCGAGCCCGGCGGCATCCGCGAGCTGCACTGGCACCAGACCGCCGAATGGGCGGTCATGACCCGCGGCAAGGCGCGGGTGACGACTCTCAGCAGGTCGGGTCTGCCCGCGGTGGAGGATGTCGAAGAGGGTGATCTGTGGTTCTTCCCCGCCGGCACCCCGCACTCCCTGCAGGGCCTCGGCCCGGACGGGGCAGAGTTCGTGCTCGCCTTCGATGACGGCGACCAGTCCGAGTCCAACACACTGCTGCTGACCGACTGGTTCGCACACACCCCACCCGAGGTCCTCGCGAAGAACTTCGGCGTCGCGCAGGAGGTCTTCTCCGACATCCCGCTGCACAACCTCTGGATCTTCCCCGGCGAAGAGCCGCCGGCGCTCGACGTCGACCAGGCCGCCGCCGGCGTCGAGTGGGGCATGGAGCCGGTGATCTTCCGGCTGTCACGGTCGAAGCCGCTGTATGAGAACACCGGCGGATCCATCCAGATCGCCGACTCGACCAACTACGCATACTCGAACACGGTCGCCGCCGCGCTCGTCACCGTCGAGCCCGGATCCATGCGCGAGCTGCACTGGCACCCCAACGCCGACGAGTGGCAGTACTACCTGCGAGGATCCGCCCGCATGACCGTCTTCAACACGGGTCCGCACGCGAACACGACCGACTTCCGTGCCGGCGACGTTGGCGTGGTGCGCAAGAACTTCGGCCACTACATCGAGAACACCGGCGACGACGTGTTGCAGTTCCTCGAAGTGTTCCGCACCGACAAGTACGAGGAGATCTCCCTCGCGAACTGGCTCTCCCACGTGCCCCCGCAGCTCGTCTCCGCCCACCTGAACATCGACCCCGCGGTGCTGGCGACGTTCCCCCGAGGAGCACAGGGCATCACGCCTCTGCGCTGAGGACGTATCTCGTGAAGGGGGTGTGACGCAGGGCGTCACACCCCCTTCACATGCGCTGCGAGGAGGGGGTTCCGCGGACGCCCCACCGGCGAGCGACAGCCACAGTGCAGAGCACGGCGCCTGCGACGGCGCCACCGACAACGGTGTCAATGATGCGTGTGCTCATGGACGCTTCGAGGAGCGGACGGCTGCCGCCGGCCACGAGAAGAAGCGCCATCGGAGTTACCAACATGAGCGCGAACATGAGGTTGCTGCGGATGAAGAACACGAACCCGAACACGAGTCCGCCGACGACACCGACGAGCGCGAACCCCTCGGGTATCCAGAGCATGAAGACCAGCGCGATGCAGACGCCGAGGGCGGTTCCGATGAGCCGCTGAGCCATCCGCAGAGTCCCGAGGTGCAGGTCGGAATCTTTCTGCAGGATGCTGATGACAGCGAGGAGCACCCACCCGACGTGATGAAGACCCAGCGACGCACTCACGAGAACGGCGAGGACGATTGCCACAGTGAGGCGCGCGAAGATGCGCACAGAATCCGACCCCCAGCTGTACGTCCAGCGGTAGTCGTGAGGGAGCTTGGCATCGTCTGCCCGCACTCGAGGCAGCGCGAGCGGCGCAACAACCACGACGTACCCGGTGATGACGCCTAGCGCCACAACCGAGAGAACGAGAAGCGGGTCCACCCCACCTCCGCCCATCGACACGGGTGCCGTTAGCTGCCCCATGGAGCCGGCAGTGAGGACCGGGAAGATGGCGCCGGGCGGTCCCACGTTGAACGTCAAACTCAGGTACGAGAAGACGACGGCGACGATGCTCATCGCGAGAAGGCTTGTCGGCAGTGAACTGCCTGTGCTGATGCCGATGATGGTGCCCACGAGGAAGCCACCCGCGATGACAGGCAGCTTCGCGGCACGCTCTCGCCGGCTTTGCCCGGAGAGGTACAGGACGATGAGCGCCCCGAACGCCGCAAGGAGTCCCAGGCGCAGTTGTCCGAAGGCGGCGAACACGGCCGGTGGCCCGGCGACCGCGATGGCCGCTTGGGTGGCGGGAACCCACGCGCGAGGCGCGGGAGCGAAATGCACAAGCGCCCGTGCGATGCGGGCCGCGCTCATGAATCCTGCGTCGCTCGCGCGGTCACCCGCGTCCAGTGGAGTTCGCTGTGAAAGGTGAGCCCGTCGATGGTGGTGCGTGGAGATCCTGTGATGAACAGATCGTTGCCGTCGATTCGGGCGTGCCGCGCCTGCGGTTTGCCTTCCCATCCAGTGAACAGGGCGACATCCACGTGGTGAGTGACCATGTCGCTGGTGGAGTCGACGGTGTAGGGCCCGGCGTAGGCGATGAAGCCTCCGGCCATGAGCGCCAGGTTCGCGGTCGAGACGGACTGCGGGTCAGCGTCGTTCGTGCGAACCCGATCCGTTGACCCGAGGGTCGCGGAGACGATGCCGTCAGGGCTGTACGAGAGGTAACCGTTCACGTGGGGACCGAACTCCGGCATCCGCACGCCGTCGGCGAAGACTTCGGTCGCGCTGACAAGCCGCCATGCGCCGACGAGGTCCGAGGCTGAGAGTGTCATGAGGTCTTCTCCTGTCGAGTGCCTGCTGGCACGGTGACGTGCTTGTGTCGCGGTTTCGTGTGTGCGCCGGCGACGCTGTCGTGCTCGATGAGGTGGTTGACGTCGACGGACTGTGCGAGCGCGCCGGCCGTTTCAATGACGACCTGGTCGTACTGCGTGAGACGGGTCTGGTGCTGTTGGAGATGTTCGCTCCAGCTGCCAACGCCGAAGACCTCGACCCACGTGCCGTCTTCTCGGTCCTGGTACAAGGCCCACGTGCGGGCGCCAGTGCGTCGACGGCTGTGCTCCACAGCATTCATCTGCTGTACGAACGCGTCTTCCTGCTCTCCTGCCACGTCGTATCGGACGAGGACGAGAGTCGGGCTGTCCCCGTCGATGTCCTGGACGGCGTCCGCCAGCGGAAGGGCGAACGTGTCTCTCTTCTTGTCTGCCGTTTCCAGCAGAGGCCAGAAGAGCTGGGATGCGGCGACGACGAGCGTCGCTGCTCCAGCGATTGCGCTGGTGGCGATGGCACCTATCCATCCGGCGATGAGTCCGCTCGCGAGACCACCCGCTGCCATCGACCCGTAGAGAACCATCTGGTAGACGGACAGACCTCGGGCGCGGACCCAGACGGGAAGGAAGGACTGGACGGCGCCGTTCAGCGTGGCGACGACGCCGATCCACGCTGCTCCAGCAATCGCGAGGATCGGCAGTGTGAGGAAGATCCATGGGGATACGGCGACTCCGATGGTCGCGGCCCCGAACAGCACCGACGACAGCAGCACTGTCCGGTTCGCGCCGAGGGCGTGGAACCACGGGATGAGGAACGCCGCACCGACTGAACCGATGCCGAGCCCTGCGAGCAGGAGCCCGTACCCGGCGGAGTCAAGGTTCAAGCGCTGTGTGGCAATGAGCGGGAGGAGTGCGTAGAGCACGCTGGCCGGGACGACGAACGCGCCGAGGCGGACGTACATGCGGCGAACGACGGCAGCCTGCGTGACGTAGCGAAGTCCTGCACGTGCCGCGTCTACGAACCGCTCGGCCTGATGAGGGTTCGGGCGGTAGGTGCGCCAGGTGATGAGGACGATGAGGAATGCGGCGAAGGACAGCAGGTTCATCCCGAAGACGAATGCGACACCGAACCCGGAGAGAAGGACGCCGGCGACGGCGGGGCCGATGGCACGTGCGACGTTGACGGATACGGCGCTGAGGGAGGCCGCCATCGGCACCATACGGAGCGGCACGATCTCGGTGGCCAGCGCCTGATAGGCGGGAAGCTGCACGGCCGTCGCCGCACCGAGGAGCACGGTGATGAGCAGCAGCAGGTAAGGCGTCATCTCCCCCGTCGCGGTCAACGTCACGAGAGCTGCGCTCAGCAGCACCTGAAGCGTCTGCATCCAGATCAAGACTGAACGACGGTTCAGGAATTCGCCGAGCACTCCCGCCGGGATGCCGAGGAGCAGCACAGGAGCGGCGGACGCTGTCTGGATGAGGGCGATGAGGAGCGGGTGGGTGTGCTGCTCCACCATGAACCATTGCGCCCCGACTGTCTGCATCCAGGTGCCGATGTTGCTGACCAGCGCCGTCAACCACAGTGCTCGGAAGATCGGGACGGACAGGGGCGCCCAGATCGACATGCGGGGTGCGGTGTCGTCGGACGTCGTGACGTCGCCGGTTGCGGGTCGGGGTGCCGGTGTGTTCATGGCGGTGTCTCCAAAGTCGATGTGATCTGCCGGGAGCAGCAACCCCCGTTCGATGCCGCTGCCCGACAGATCCAGCCCCAGACGGGCTACTGCTCGAGGGCGTTCAGGACGACCTTCCCCACGGTCTGCCCGCCTTCGAGAAGTTCATGTGCGCGGTTCGCTTCTGCGAGCGGGAAGACCGCGTCGACTGCGCCGCGGATGGCACCGCTTTCGATGAGCGGTAGGACGTCGCGCGTGACCTCGGCGATGATCTCGGCCTTCTGCGCTGCGGGGCGCGCCCGCAGGAGGGTGGCGGAGATGCTGGCTCGGCGCGACATCAGCTCCCACAGATCGACGGTGGCGGGACCTGTGGATCCGCCGATGATGACGAGGTGTCCATCGTCGGCCAGGCATTCGATGTTGCTCTCGAGGTAGGGCGTGCCGACGATGTCGAGGATGGCGTCTACGCCACGCCCGTTCGTCGCGGCACGCGTGACCGAGGCGAAGTCCTCGCTGCGGTAGTTGATGGCGACGGATGCTCCAAAGCCGAGGACGGCATCTGTCTTCGCCTTGCTTCCGGCTGTCCCGATGACCCGGGCGCCGATAGCGGTTGCCCACTGTGTAGCGAAGGACCCGATGCCCCCGGCCGCACCGTGAATGAGAACCGTTTGACCCGCTTTCAGGCCCGCGATCATCGCAAGGTTCGAGTAGACGGTGCAGGCGACTTCGGGAAGGCCCGCCGCTTCGAGCATGGTCATGGTGGTGGGCTTGGGCATCACCTGGGTGGCGGGGACGACGACTTCTTCCGCGTAGCCGCCGCCGGTGAGGAGCGCGCAGACTTCGTCTCCGACCTTCCAGCCGGTGACGTCCGCGCCCACGGCGTCGATGACTCCGGCGCATTCGAGCCCGAGTCCGGGAGGAGCTCCCGGGGGCACGGGGTAGTGGCCGCGACGTTCGAGCAGGTCGGCGTTGTTGATGCCGGCGGCGTGGACGCTGATGCGCACCTCGTGAGGTGCGGGGTGGGGTCGGTCCACCGAGATGAGGCGGAGCACGTCAGGTGAACCAGGTCGGGTGAACCGTACTGCTGAGGTCATGGGGTTCCTTCGTTCTCGAACGCGAGCGGGTGGAGGAGACAGTCTGCCCCCTCCACCCAGACGGGTTCTTAGTGCTCGTCGTAATGGTCGCCGTGAAGCGCGTGACGGTGGTCGTCGTGGACGTAGTCGACGTGGTCGCCGTGGGCGACCGCCTCGTGTCCGCAGCTCGCGCCGTGCTCGTGCTCTGCGACCTTGTGGTGCTCGGCGTGCGTGTCCGTGGTAGCCATGGTCACTCCGCTCAGGCGGATGCGTTGGCCTTGGCGTACGCGACGATGCTCTGCGCGTAGTGCGGCGTCTCGAGCTCGCAGTGACGGCCCGAAGCCTCCTGGCGGGCGGCGGCGGCCTCCTCGAAGGTCTGTCCGCTGGCCGTGATGAACTCCAGGAACTCCTCCGTGGGGTGCGAGGTGACGGTGTTGACGTAGCGCAGCTGGTCGCCCTCGAGCTGCTCCATGCCGAGCTCCCAGATCACCTGGGTGGTGGTCCAGCCGGCCGGGGAGAGAACGTCGGAGATGGAGACCATCTTGCAGTAGTGCTTGGAGGCGACCTCGTAGCGGTAGTTCTGGATGACCAGGCCCGCTCCGATGACCTCGACGTTGATCGACATGGGTGTGCCGTCGTCGTCGACCGTGTAGCCGGCAGCCTTGTGGTCGCCGGGCGCACAGCGCTGGTACTCGTGGGTGGGAAGGTTCTTCAGCCACGCTTCGATGTCGATGTCATCGAAGTTGCCGGTCACGTCGGAGGTGACCACGGCGTGCGAGAGCACGAGGTCGGGGCGAGGGGTTGCAGCCATGAGTGGCTCCTTTGGTTCATGCCGGCGATTCGGCGGTTGTGTGGATTGGCACGAGCCGGCGATCCGGCGTTCGCAGATGCGACGTTATTCGGCAGTTTCGGGGGCTACATCCCCCGGGTCCCGCCGATACATCGCATGTTCTATTCGCGCACCCTCTGGCCGAATAGCGTTGCGACGATTGGCGAAAGTCGCTTCGTCTCGTGTTCAGCCGTTGCGCGAGTATCGTGAGTGCGTGCCCCCGTCCCGCAAGCCACATCGCGCCAGCAACCGCGACGCGCTCGCGGGAAGTGCAGCCGACCTCTACTTGATTCCCGTTCGTGGCCGAAAGCCAGAAGTTCATGCGATTGAGCAGGGGTTCGATCTCGCGTTCGCCGGCCAGAACGCAGTCACGGTTTTCTCCGGTGACCCCGGCATGGGGAAGACCCGCCTGCTGCAGCATGCGCTGCAGCAGGCACACGGACGCGGGTGGGCCACGCTGGTCGTGGCACCCGATTTCGACTCTCAGCTATCCCCGTTGGGCGCCCTCATCAGCGCGGTAGTGGAAGCGGATCCGCCGCTGCTCACTGCAGACGAGTTGCACGCGGCGATTCAGGGCACGTCGCCGCAGTATTGGATCACCCGTGTCCTCGGCGACACTCTGGAAGCTGCCAGCTCCCGGGCAGGGGTGCTCGTCGTCGTTGACGATCTCCAATGGTTGGATTCCGCATCCCTTGCGGTCCTCACCGCCCTCCTGCGAATTCTCGAAGGCCTCCCCGTGTATTGGGTCTTCGCCACGCGCAGCGGGGCCTACGGACCGGAGCATCGGCGATTCCTCATCAGTCTTCGAGAGTTCGCTTCGGTCATCGATCTGGCCTCGCTTGACCTGGATGCCATCGACGCGATGGCCCGCGACATTCTCGGGGCCGCGCCGGGGCCGAAGGTTGAGGTGGCCATCCGCAAGACCGGCGGGTCGCCACTTCTGATCCTCGAGATGCTTCGCGGGATGGAAGAAGAAGGCCTCCTCCAATCGTCTCGGGGCATGGTCGACCTCGAAAAGGACGTGGTCCCAGCCCGGTACGGGGCGTCGGTACGCGAGCGCATCGCAGCGCTGAGCGTTGACGCTCGTCGAATCATTCAGATCGGCAGCCTCTACGGTCGAGAGTTCCCCCTCAACGGCGTCCTCGAAGTCGTCGGCCAATCTGCGGCGGAGGTGGTGCCCGCGGTCCAGCAGCTCCTCGACCTGGGGTTCGTCGTCGACACCGGAAGCAGTTTTGCATTCCGACACGACACGATTCAGACGGCAGCATACGACAGCCTGTCTCCGACTGTCCGCCGGGCGGTCGCCCGCGAAGTTCTCCAGCATCGATTGCGGGCGGGCGAGTCCGTATCCTCTCTGGCTTCCCCGATCTCCGCCGCGGCGGAGGCGGGAGACGACGCGTCTATTGATCTGCTCTTTACCGCTGCTATGGAACTCGCCCCCATCGATGCCCGCGGCGCGGCCGAGCTGACAGTCCGCGGGGCACGGCTGGCGCAAGGGCGAACGCATCACTCCGCTCGTGTGGTCGAGTTACTCCCCTTGGTCCTCGCTGGCGGTCTGCAAGACGACGCCCATCGAATCCGCGAGTCGCTCACGCCCGGGCTCAGCGCGGAAGAGCGCGCACGGGTGAGTCTCGCATTCGCTCGGCAGCTCACGGAGTCAGACTTCGGAAGGGCCATCGAGGAGACCGAAGCTGCACTTGCGCTTGCGGGCGTCTCGCAAAAGACGGTGGTCGAACTACTCGCGGTTCGGGCGCTCAACTATGCGAATAAGGCTGATGCCGTCGGCCTGCGGGACAGCCTGGCACGCGCGCGTCAGCACGCCGATGATGAACGCGATCTCCTCGCACTTGCCACCGTGGACGCCACCGAGTCAGTGCTCCTGTTCAACGAGAATCGCTTCGATGATGCGCAACAGTTGCAAGCTTCGGCGCTCGAGAAGCTCGAACGCGCCGGCAGATCCGCGGCGCTGTGGGTACCGGAGGGCCTGTGGATGGCCTTCATGCTGAACAGCAGAGGCGACTGCGTGGACGCTCTTCGGCTTGTTGACGAGGGTCTACGTGATGCGAGAAGTGCGAAGTACGTCGTCGCCGAGGCGTTCTGGATGATGGTGCGCTCCCGGGTCCTCTACGACCTCGGTCGTATCGATCAAGCGCGCGAGCAAGCCGAGACTGTTCTGGACCTGGCCGACCTGCTCCATCTCGGCGACTTCGCGAACGCCACCGCGGGCGTGGTGCTACACCGGATCGCCCTGGACACGGGCGATGTCGAACTGCGCCAGACTGTTCGGCCGCTCGTGCAGCAACTCGCTGACGGTTTCAGTCTGACCCGAACCGGCAACTGGAGTCTGGCCCTGGAAGCGTTCGATCTCGGCGATATCGAGGCGGCCTACGGGTACACAGCGATAGCGCGCGAGTGCGTGAGCGTGCCCGTTCCCTCGATGACCACACCGGCAGACTTTTCCGACGATGTGTACCTCGCCTATCTGAGCAAAAAGATGGGCGACGACGCCGCCGTTGAAAAAATCGCGCGGCACGCCGCCAGTCGTGCATCTCAGAACCCGAACAACGCATACGTTGCCGCGGTGTCATCAGCAGTGCTCGCAGTCCGCGATGAATCGTTCTCCTCTGTCATGGAAGCTGTCGCCTTGATGGCGGACGTGGAACGACCGCTGATCCGTGCTCGGTTGCTCGAGCTCGCGGGCAGCCTCGCCCCGACCGACGAGGAAGCGGCGAGCTGCTATGTGCAAGGAATGCGACTGTTCGAGGAGCTCGGCGCGGCCCGAGAAGTGAGTCGCGTGCTCCGAACCCTCCGAAACCGCGGAGTTCGGACTAGGGCGAAGTCGGTCAGCGACGGCCCGATGGGGCTGTCTTCACGCGAGTACCAGGTCGCTGAACGTATTGCGGCAGGGCTGACGACACAGAAGATCGCCGAGGACCTCATGGTCTCCCCGCACACGGTTGTCACGCACATCCGCCACATCTTCTCGAAATGGGGCGTGAATACGAGGCGTGAGGCGGCACATCGTTTCCAAGAGGAATCCGCCGCCGCGACGACCTCGAACCAACAGGGCTAGTCCGACTCCCCCAGGTATCGGCGGATAAGGGTTACGGCCATCGCTCCTTCGCCGACCGCTGATGCGACCCGTTTGACGGAGTTCGCGCGTACATCTCCGGCGGCAAAGATCCCGGGGACCGACGTCTCGAGGTAGTACGGCGGGCGCGCCAAAGGCCACCGCTCAAGATCGGCGGGGGCCAGGTCCACACCGGTCAGGACAAACCCACGACTGTCGAGCTGCACATCGGTCGTCTTCGCCCACTCGGTGTTCGGCGCGCCGCCGATACAGACGAATAGGTGGGTTGCAGCAACCCGTGTCGTCGTACCCGCCTGCTCGAGTGTGATCTCACGCAAGTGATCACCGCCATCGACGGCCACGACGCGGGTATGAAGGAGGATGGTGACGTTCGGTTGCACGGCGAGACGGTTGAGTAGGTAGGCCGACATGGTCGAGGAGAGCGAAGCTCCGCGCACGACGATGGTGACATGGGCGGCGTGAGCGGCCAGGTTCATCGCTGCCTGTCCCGCAGAGTTAGCGCCACCCACGACGTACACGTGCAACCCGATGCAGGCGGAGGCCTCGCTGGTGCCCGCACCGTAGTAGATGCCCGCCCCTTCCCACTCATGCTCCCCCTCTAGACCGAGTCGCCTCCACTGCACGCCGGTCGCCGAGAGTGCCGCGCGGGCATGGATCTCCGAACCGTCGGCGAGGACGGCGCGCACGTCATGGTCTTTGAACGTCCGGGCGATGCCGTGACGCATGAGAACGAGGTCGGCACCGAAAGACAGCGCCTGGCGGCGGGCTCGCTCGGCGAGCTCTGCACCGGAGATCCCCCCGGGAAAGCCGAGGTAGTTCTCGATGAGGCTGCTGAAGCCGGCCTGCCCGCCGACAGCGTCGCGTTCTACGACAGCGACACTGAGACCCTCCGACGCAGCGTAGACGGCAGCCGAGAGTCCTGCAGGGCCCGCGCCGTGGATGATGAGGTCGTACGCAGACCGTGACGGCGGCGTCACCCACCCCAACACGGATGCCACCTGAGCTGGCGTGGGGTGCTCGAGCACCTCCCCGTCTGCGAACAGCACCAAGGGAAGCTGGCGACCGGTCAGGAGCACGCCTTCGGCCTCGCGAGAGCCAGGCGGCACGCTGATGGACAAGAAGGGCACTCCACTTCGAGTCAGATAGTCGCGCAGTGCATAGGCGTCTCGTCCATCCGCGTCCGCAAGGAGTTTGAGCGGCAGCTTGCTGCCAGGAGTGATCTCAGTCATGCGTTCTCGGCGAGTTGATCTTCCCAATTCCTCGGCACGCGATCTGCCGGCCCGGGGGTGGTCTGGGATCGTGGGTGGCTTCGCGGAGGCGCGAGGAGAGGCCCCTCGAACGCTGTTTGGGTGTGGAAGTCCCAGAGCCAGTCCTCGCCCGGTTCGAAACTCTGGATGACTCGATGGCCGCTCGCGTGAGCGTGCTTCGTGGCGTGCTTGTGCAGGGAGTCGTCGCAGCATCCGACATGCCCGCAGAACGCGCAGCGGCGCAGATGCAGCCACCATGACCCGATCTTCTCGCACTCCGCGCACCCCGGCCCGGATGGCGGAACGTCCGCTCGGATGAAGTCGCTGACGTCGCTCATGAGTGGTTCTCCTGTCGTTGGTGTTCTGTCGGGATCATGGTGACTGGATTCACGTCGGCACTCAAGCGTGTACTTGATGCCACGCACTGATTCTGAAGTTGTCCACACGGAAACTCGCGAACCCCATGACCCATTGGGGCCCGGTCGTGGGGAGGGTGAGACACATTGCGAGTTCGGCGAGAACCACTGGACCCGAGACCGCCAAGCTCACGAGCTCCGTGTGCCAGTCAGTGAACGTGTTTCGGATGTCGCAGATCATCGACACGACGGCGCCGCGCCCGCGAATGATCTCCCGCGCGGAGGGCTGATAGGTGACGTCTTCGGTCAGAAACGCATGAATATCGTGGTCGCTACCTTCGTTCAAGATGGTGACGAAATCGCGAACCACGAGTTCGATCTCCAGCAACTCGATGGCTGTCAGCGGGCGTTCCCAGTGCTCGTGCATGTTGCCCTCTACGCCGTGGTGATCCGGAGTGCAGAGATCGTGTCGCCGCGCGTGGAGAAGGTCAAAGTAGCGGGACCGTTGTAGCTGTTCCCGTGCACTTGGGTGTGCACGGCAAGGTCGCTGCCATCCCAGGTGTGCAGGAGGTCCGTGAACTGCACGCGGTTTTCGATGATCCATTTCTCGATCCACAAGGTGATCCCCTGAAAGCCCTCGAACAGCATCCCCCACGCGTCCACGTCCGCGTCGGGGTGGAAGCATCGGGTGAGAGCGTCCGCGTTCTGGGCGTTTGCGGCATCTAGGGCATCGGTCACCACGGACGGTACGTGTCCTTCGAGACGACGCACATGCTCGAGCGCAGGCGACCCGACTCCCGCGGGGGCCGAACGGTTGGTCTGAGGCCTCATGTCATCACTCGCGGCTTCCCAGCGGGATGACCGTGCGGTGCCAGGTGGCGTTCACTACGGATGCGAAGCAGCCGTAGAGTCCGAGGATTCCCACAACGAAGCCGGTGTACCCGGCTGCACGGGTGATCACGTCCGAGGATGCGTATGCGCCGATGGCGAGAAGGACGAACGTGATGGCTGCGGCGCTGAACAGAACGGTGAGCAGCACGGAGATACGGGTGCACGGGACGACGAGGAATGCGGTGAAGACGGCCCACAGGATGAGGAACGTTCCCATACCCTCTCCGCCTGCTTTCTCCACCATGCCTGGGGTGGTGATGGTCCACCAGTACGCGAGCCAGAACGCTCCGTAGGACACGAAGGCGAGTGCGCCGAACGTGTTCGCCTGCACGAACTCCCAGATGCCGGCGATGATCTGAGCGACCCCGCCGTAGAACAGGCCGAGTCCGAGCACAGCGACAGCCGCGCCGGGGAAGATGCCTGCGTTGGCAAAGCTCAACAGGAAAGTCGACATGCCGAATGCGCCGAGGCCGAGGGCTGCAGGGTCAGCGATGCCCCGAATGACGGGGTGGCGAACGGATGCGACCGGCTTCGGGGCTTCGGTCATGGCCGGTGCGGTGTGGGTAGTCATGGGTGCTCTCTGTCGCGTCTGCGGTGCGGTGGATGGATGTGACGGTAGGTCTGGGATGGGAGCGAGGACATCCCCCGGCGCCGCTGGGGACATCACCTGCCGCCGTTACTCCGGGGAACGAAGGGAGGCGAGGACGTCGACGCGCGGTGCGAAGAACACGGAGCCGGTCACGGCGGTGGAGAAGTCGAGGAGCCGGTCGTGCAGGCCGGGAGGGTCGCCGATGAACATCCGCTCCAGCATCTGCTGGATGACCCAGAGGTTCCGCGCATAACCGAGGAAGTACGTGCCGAACTCACCGCGACCCGGACTACCGAACGGCATATTGTCCCGTTGGATGTCGTGCTCGGCGCCGGCGTCGTCCGTGATGGTCGTCAGCGTCTTGTGAGACTTCTGGCCCTCTTCCGCGTCATCCAGCTCGACACCCTCGAGTTTCGTGCGCCCGATGATGGCCTCTTGCATTTCCGTGGGGAGACCTCGCCACGCAGCGAGCGGATGAACGTACTTCTGCGTGACCACGTACGTGCCGCCAGCATGCACAGGGTCCTCGTCCCCGACCAACACCGACGATTCCGCGTCGGGCCCCACGGGATTGGCGGTGCCGTCCACGAACCCCAGGAGGTCTCGACGGTCGAAGGAGCGAAACCCGACCGTCTCGTCCTGGACGACAACGGAGGTACCGAGCGCCTCCAGGAGTTGCCGTTCGAGCTCGAAGCAGACATCCGCACGCTCAGCTCGAATGTGAAAGAGGAGGTCGCCGGGCGTTGCCGGAGCGGCGTGCGCGGCACCGGTGACCGGTGTGAACTCTCGCAACTGGTGCGGTGCAGCAAGCCCAGTCAAGTCATCCCAGATTCGGCTCCCGATCCCGACCGTGCAGGTCAACGCTGTCTCGGGAAAACGGAAAGTGAGCGCTTTGACTGTGTCGGCAAGACTCGTCAGAACATCTCGCACCTGATCCAGCCCGCCAGAGGTGATTGTGGTGACGAGAAAGACAGCGTTCGCGGTCAACGGCGCCGTCAACGCCTGTACCGCCTCGGTCGTCCCAGCCATAGAGATCCTCGCTCCCACGCGCACGTACCTCGGCGCCTGGAAAAGTGTGAGTCGCTCCGGAAGTAGGCGGCATCCGACAGATGTCGAACACGGGCTCGACTCTCTGACGTGGGATATCGGCGGCCGCTTCGGGTGATGTGGCGGGCTTCCGGCCACCGGTACGTTTCCAACGCAGACGTTGAGAACACCGACCCCAGGGAGCGCGCATGGACACCGCTTTGATTGCACTCGGAGACTACTTCCGGGCACGGCGCGCCGTTATCTCTCCGGAGGATGTCGGTCTCCCCCGCACTCGTGGTCGTCGTGTCGCGGGCCTTCGCCGGGACGAGGTGGCGGAACTGGCAGGGATCAGCAACGACTACTACCTGCGCATCGAACAGGGGCGAGGCGCGCGGCCCTCCGACCAGGTCATTGGCGCAATCGCACGCGCCCTCCGGCTGGATGTCGAATCCACGGCGTACGCGTTCCGTCTCGTGTCGGGGCAGATGCCGCGCGGATTCGTCCGCGACAGCGACACGCCAGATCGGATTGCGCGCACCCTGTCGCAGTGGACGCACACCCCCGCATACGTTTCCGACCCTCACCGGGACATCATCGCCTCGAACCCGCTCGCGACGATCTTCGGTGAAGGTGGGCTCGCGGCCGGGTCGAATCAGGTCAGCGCGCTGTTCAATGAGCGCATGCGCCGCAGCCTCCGCGAATGGGAGCCGATGGCCCGTGCGGCCGTTGCGACGCTGCGGCGCGACGCACACCCGCACTCTCCGCGCCTGCGGGAGCTTCTCCGGCAGTTGTCCGTTCACGACGACTTCCGACGCATCTGGGAGCGTCACGATGTCTCGGGCCCCGAGGACGCGACCTTCCGTTTCGTCTTCGACGGGGTGGGCGAGATCGCCATCGACGCGCAGAACTTCGCGGTTCGCAGTATGCCGGGATATCAGCTGACGGTGTTGTCTGCGCAGCCAGGCGGACTGGGCGCAAGCCTATTTACGCGGCTCGCGGAGTCGCTGCCCGGCGGAGCCGCCACCGTGCGGATGACCGGAGTCGAGCGATGAGCGCTGACTCAGGGTGGTACAACGCGGACCTGTTACCTGCCGGCGGTCCTTCCGTAGCGTCGTTGGTGTGGCCAGAACAGACTCGAGCACCCGTTGAGCACCGCGCGGGGATCCGCCCCGACCTCATCCCGCTGCCTGCGGGGGGCGGAGCGACAAGCCTGCAGGATCTCGTAGACGAACTCTCCGACGTCCTCGGCCGTTCGGTGATGATGCAGGACACCGACTTCCGGCTGGTTGCTGCCAGCGCGCAGGGAGACGACATCGATGAGCTGCAGGTGCGCACACTTCTCACGAGAATGACACCTGAGGTGGAGCGCGAATGGGCGGAACAGTGCGGGGTCAGCCGAACTCGCCATCCCCTCACGGTCGACTTCGCCGAGTTCGGTGCGCACGAGCGATTCATCGTTCCGATCTGGGGCGACGATGAGCAGCTCGGCACGATCTGGCTCATCAAGACCGGCTTCGCCCCCCTTAAAGAAGATGAGTTCCGCGCCATCGACGCGACCGTCACTGTCGCCAGCTCGCTCCTGCAAGCCAGGTCGGGGGGAACGGCACGCAATGCCCGCGAAAGCGTCTTCCGCTCCCTCCTCGCGAGCGACCCAGCCTCACGTCGCGAGGCGCTTGCTACGGCCGTTCGCAGCCACGGCGTCACCCGTGGGCCGGAGACGGTCGTACGCGCCATCACCGTCGCGGAAGACGCACCTGTGATCCAACGTGCGGCGCTCGGCCAGGCGCTGGAGAGCACAGCCCGACAGGCTCTTATCTTCATCGGCGAGTTGGGGGCAGCGCTCCTCTTCGTCGGCCGCCACGGGGTCCCGGAGAACATCGATGCACTCATCACGTCCGAGGCTGACAGAGCGGGCGTCGCCCTCAAAGCGATTGGATCTGCCGCCCTCTCGGCGACTGAGACCGACCTTCTTCCCGTCGCGGGGCGAGCGGTCGCGACCGCAGCAGTCGTAGAGATGCTTCCGGAGCTCGGGCTGAGCGCTCACGCGGACAACGTGGGCCCGTGGCTGTTCCTTGCGGATGTGCTGGTAGATCCGGAGCGCCTGCGGTGGTATTCGCCAGCCGCGCACACACTCATCCACGATCCCGACCCGATGCGCCGTCAGACCGTCGAGGTCCTCCTGGATACCGCCAATCACGTCCGCGACGTCTGCGAAACGCTCCACATTCACCGCACCACTCTTTACTACCGGCTCGAGAACATGCCGCCTGTAGTGAAGGAGGCCCTGGATAACGGGATGCAGCGCAGCGCCCTGCACCTAGCGCTGAAGCTCGCGACGTACTGGGAGAGTGCCGGACATATTCGATGATCTCCACTCTCCGCTCCTCTCGAGCGAGGCCCGCTCTGGCAAGATCAGGCGGTGCCGTTTTGTCCCAGATGTCGAAAGCAGATCCCGTGACTAGTCAGAGCGTGTCCCCACCGTCTTATCGCCACCACGCGGCGAGCTTTTGGCTCGTAGCGGTGACGTTCCTCCTGGTCATGGCGTACTCGACCGTTCCGACACCGCTCTACCCGCTGTACCAGGATCTGGACGGCTTCCCGGTCGCTACTATCACTGTGATTTTCGCCGCGTACGCCGTCGGGGTCGTTGCGAGCCTCTTCCTCCTCGGGCACGTCAGCGACTGGATGGGACGACGACGGATGCTCGTTATCGCCGTCCTCGTCTCGACACTCTCTGCCGTGTTGTTCATGGTGTTCACCGACGTAGCCGGTCTTCTGGTCGCTCGAGTCATCAACGGCGCGAGCATCGGTGTCCTCACAGCAACAGCGACCGCACACCTCGGAGAGCTCCGCGCACGAGCGAAACCGAATGAGAACACCATCGTCGCGGCATCCGTCGCAGGAGGCGCCAACCTCGGCGGACTCGCGCTCGGTCCGCTCATCGGAGGGCTGTTCGCCGATTTCCTCCCGGATCCGCTGCACCTTCCCCATACGGTGTTCGCGCTGCTTCTCGTCGGACTCTCGATTGCCATCACGTTGGTCCCGGAAACCGTTCAGGTTTCCCCGCGTCCGTATCGACCGCAACGCATCGCGGTCCCGCTCGCTGCGCGCAGTGCGTTCATCGCCGCTGGATTCGCTGCGTTCGCGGGATTTTCCCTTTTCGGATTGTTCACGTCGCTCGCACCCAGCATCCTCATCGGCACGTTCGACCAAACCAGCCACCTGATCGCCGGCATCACAGTCTTTGCGGTGTTCGGCTCGGCAGCCGTCGCGCAGGTAGTGCTGTCGGCGGTACCCCGCCGCGCGCAGCTCCTGTTCGCCGCTATCGCGTGCGGGGTGGGTCTCGCCGGTATCGCTGTCGGCGCGGTCCTCCCGTCCTTTGCTCTGTTCCTCATCGGCGGCGTAGTGGCAGGAGCCGGAGTGGGGGCCTTGTTCAAGTGCGCGGTCACCGTGGCGGGCGAGCTCGCTGAACCTGGTCGACGCGGTGAGACATTGGCTGCCATCTTCCTCATCGCATACTGCGGTCTTGCGCTGCCTGTGCTCGCGATTGGGGCAGCCCTGACGGTTGTCCCGCAGACGACCGTCTTGCTCGTCTTCGTCGTTCTGGTCGCCCTGGTCACCGTCATCGCGGCGCTACGTATGCGCAGACAGACGCGATAGACGCAAGCGAGACTGTTCAGCTGTCGAAGTCGTCCACGAGACGCCGCAGAAGGTAGTCCCGGAGGATGCGGGCGTGGTTCACGACCGGGTCGTGCTCCCCGTAGAGGAGCGTGACTGTGGGGTGGGCGCTCACGACCGCCGCGAGATGGCGCACCTCCGACTCGTTCGCATCCAGCTCCGCCTCGTACCGTTGCGCGAACTCGACCATCCGAGCCGGGTCGTGATCCCACCACGTCCGTAGAACGGGGGTGGGTGCGATGTCTCGCATCCACTCATCCAGATCCGCATGCCCCTTCGAGACGCCCTGCGGCCAGACCCTGTCCACCAGCACGCGGAACCCGTCCTCCACGGCCGCAGGTTCGTAGACGCGCTTGATGAGCAGGCTGTTCATGAGGTCCTCGCAGGTTTTCGGGCAACGATGGCTCCACGGTAGAAGCGCTGTCCGACCGGACGCACCGGACGAATGTAGAAGCAGCGTCCGACTCCCGCTCGATGCTCGCGCTCGGGTGCAGCCGTTGAATGAGGTCATGACCAATGACCCGAACTGGAAACTCCCCGAGGTTCCCTCTTTCTCCCTGACAAGCCCGGACTTCGTCGACGGCGCGCATCTTCCTATGTGGGTTCGCGGTTCCTCCGGCGGCGGCGAAGACCGCTCCCCCGCCTTGCAGTGGTCGGGTGCTCCCGAAGGCACGCAGAGCTATGTGCTCTCCGTGTTCGACCCGGACGCGCCTTCCGGCTCGGGCTTCTGGCACTGGACGCTCATCGACATCCCGGCCGGTGTCACCGCACTCGTCCGCGGAGCAGGAACCGAGGACGATCTGCTGCCGCCGAAAGCGAAGCGCCGCCGCAACGAATACGGCACGGACATCTTCATCGGCGCCGCTCCGCCCGCCGGCCACGGTCCGCACCGGTATGTCTACACGCTGAGTGCGCTCGACATCCCGACACTCGAAGTCGCCGCCGACGCGACCCCGGCCATCGTCGGCCTGAGGCTGCGACCGCACATCATCGGCCGGGCTCAGCTCGTCGGATACCAGGAGACCACCGCAGATGGAAAGCCGGCATACGGCGAGGACGGAGCGAGCGCATGATCCATCACCTTGTCTCCTGGAAGCTTCGGGAAGATGTCGACCGCGCCGAGTCCATCGGCCGAACCCGTGAGCTGCTCCTTGGACTCGTGGGGATCGTCGATTCGATCCGGTCTATCGACGTCATCGAGAACGTCGCGTTCCCGGAGGTCAACCACGACTTCGCGGTCCTCGCGACTTTCGACGACGTGGCAGGTCTCGAGGCCTTCGCGAACAACCCCATCCACCGCGCCGCTGTCGGAGAGATCCACACGTTCATCACCGAGCGTGGCGGCATCGACTGGGAGACGCCGAACGCCTAAGCGTGCTCGAGTGGCTAGTGGTCGCTCCGCCTACACAGTGGAACGGCCACGCTGCGCCTACGCACTGGAATCAAGGCATCTTGGGGCGTTGTCGCGGCGACGAAGTGCGGTTGAAAGCGTTCCTGAGCTGGGCGGGATGCAGACTAAACCAAATCATCAACATGGACTGCTGGATTCCTGATCGCGCTCGCGCCGGCCCAGATTAGCAATCGTCTATGTGTTGAAGGCCTCACTGGCCCTGCAGCGCACGGGTCGCCATGTACTCTTCCGCGGCGGGCTCCAACTTGAAGTCGAGCAGCTCGACGGAGTGCGCCTTCAACACCTCACGCACCTCAGTGGGCGTCGTGCGGAAGTACTCGCGGCGCAAGTTGATCTGATTGATGCGACGGTCCGCGAAGTGCTGGTGCAGCATCGCTTCGATGCTCACGGCGTCATCGGCGAAGAACAGCGCGTGGACGTCGAACCGGAAGGGCACGGAAGCATCTCCGAGTTCGTTGACGCGGTCCATCGGCTCGAGGCGTCGGGTGAGGCCGATCTTCACCACCTCAGGCCCGAACGATCCAACATTGCTGATGACGTAGACGTACCCGGCGCGGATGTTCGCCGCACGGTAGTCGACGTTCTCGATGGCGTGCTCGACATCAGCGAGGCGCGCCCGCATCCGCT
Source organism: Microbacterium sp. EB106-03-03-XG65 (assembly GCF_058791955.1). Classification (NCBI taxonomy): domain Bacteria; kingdom Bacillati; phylum Actinomycetota; class Actinomycetes; order Micrococcales; family Microbacteriaceae; genus Microbacterium; species Microbacterium sp. EB106-03-03-XG65. Next base: position 1,894,764 of record NZ_JBYTEB010000001.1, on the reverse strand, counting down.
CCGCACCTTCGAGATCGCCGTTCGCTTCGAGGGCGGCGATGGTGTTCGCGTAGTGCCCGCGCTCCTTCTCGAGGCGCGCCTTCTCCGCAGCGAGTTCCTTCTCCGCCTTGCGCTGTTCCCGAAGCTCCTCACGGTGCGCGCGATCTGCTTCCTTCTCCTCTTGCACGGCGCGGAGGTGTCGGTTGGCGAGCTCAAGCTCACGGAGACGAAGCTGGTGGAAATAAGACGTGATGTTCAGATCGATCATCGTGCCGAGACGAGCGATCTGCTCCTGCGCCGTGGTGAGTCGCTTCTGAGCGGTGGCCAAGTTCCCGGCACGGACAGCCTTGACGCAGTTCTCGGCTTCGGCGTTGTAAGAGCGGAGCATGAGCTTCGACATGTCGCGAACAAACTTCGCGCCCTTGGCCGTGCTGTTGTTGAAAGTGAAGTTGCTCGTCGCCTGCGTGGCCCGGCCGGCGCGGACGGCCGTCTTGATGTCTGCGCGCAGTGCTTCGAGCTGCGTGGCCAGGGCGACCGAGTCCTCGGCGGGATGCTCGTAGTCGTAGAGACCGAGCTCCTGGACCTCGACGGCTCCGCGCAGGTCCAGCAGCGAGGCTTGCGTCGAAGCGATGTCCGCTTGACGCGATGCGAGCTCCGCCGAGGCGGCTGCGACCTGCCCGCGAACGCCGTCGACTTCCTGGTTCAGGTGGCGCTTCAGGTCATCGAGGGCGGCCACTTCCTGCAACCCGTACTGGTCGATGAGCCCTTGAAGCCGGGCGACCTCCGAGCGGAGCTTCTCGGCGTGCTTGCGTGCACCGACGAGCGGGATGTTCTCGAGGACCAGCGCGTTCTGCGCTCCAGCTGCCGGGGCAACCGCAACCGGCGCCTATTCAACGGCGGGAGGGTCCTGCGCCGGGGCCGAAGCGCCCGCAGGCGACGATGCAAGCGCTCGAGCCTCTGCACGGCTGCGGGCCAGCGGGGCAACAGTCTGCGCACCGGCAGCGAAGACGTGTTCCGTCCACACAGCGCCGTCCCAGTAACGTTGCTCGAACTGCCCAGACGGATCTGGATGCCAACCGGGTTGCGTACTCTCGAAGGTCACCCGCTCAAGCTAACGCAGCGAAGGCAAGCAACACTAAGGATGAACTCATCCCGAGCCGATCCAAGCAGTAGCGGACGTCAAAAACTGAGGCTTGGACGCAGGTGTCCAAGTAGGTATCTATCGGCGTCCGCCAACGCTGAGCCGCGGTGGTGCCGAGTCGAGACCAAGCGGGATCAAGGAGCCCGGCGCGAGGCGTGTCCCAACGTCCCTCGCGGTAGGCCCACGATGTGGGGGCGTGGTCGCGCTGGTTCCTGCACCGCGCTCGCGACTCCGGAGGGAGGCTGAAGAGCAACTGTGGCTTACCGCAGAATGGCTGAGCCTTATGGCAGAGTCTGGTCATGGGAACAGATATCTTCTTCGCATACGGAAGCGAGTCTGCGCTACGCGCGGAGACTATGCGCGACTCGATCAAAGAGCTCTCTTCCCAAGGCGTGGATGCGAGCGGGTGGCAGGGAATGAACCCCTCCGGAAAGATCCTGATTGAGGAGATCTGTAAGCAAATCGACAACGCGAACTTTCTATTCGCAGAGATCAGCTCGATGAACAGCAATGTGCTCTTCGAGGCGGGGTACGCCCTGGGGAGGAACAAACACCTGTACCTGCTCCTCGACGAGACCGATGGGAACGCAACCCGCCTCTGGGGTGAGATTGCCCTTCTCGGGTCAATCGGCCGCGTCGATTACGGCGGGTCCGTAGATGCGCTCGTCAGCCATTGGTTCACTAAGAGAGACTCCGAAAGCCCGAACCTCTTGGCAGGCTTGATCGCTGGCGCAAAACCGAAAGAGGAAGACGCGGTGTTCGCCCCGTCCCTCCCGATACGGTTTCAGGCTGCGACCACGCTGGAGCGTATCCTCGAGCGCCGGCGGGATATTAAGTTGCTGGGCAGCGGGGATGACTTGGGGCTCGCGCCTCTTGAGTTCTATGCACGAGAGATATACCGCTCATCCGCTGCGATCTTCCATCTCCTCGCCCCGAACCGGGTCCGAAGCATCGAGCACAACGCTCGCGCGAGCTTCCTCGCTGGATTCGCTCATGGGCTAGAGATCCCGATCCTTCTCGTAGCGGAGCAAGGCTTTCGCGCTCCGCTTGACTATCGCGACCTCCTGTACGTCTATCCCACCACCGCGAAGCTCGTAGACCATGTCGAGAACTGGTTGAACACGCTGCCCGCCGAGGCTGGGGGCCGCAAGAGACTCGGCAGACTGGTTCTGGACGTAGAGCTCCCGCTGTCTACATTCGGCCAGTACGTTGCCGAGTATGAACGCGAGGAACTCAGCGACTACTTCATCAATACGAGCGAGTTCGCGAGCATCATGCGAGGCGAAGCGAAAGTCTTCGTCGGGCGCAAGGGCACCGGCAAGACGGCAACGATGTTGCAGGCTGTAGACGACCTGCGAAAGGATCGACGAAACCTCGTCGTATCAGTGAAACCTTCGAGCTATGAGCTTGCTGGCCTCGTCGCACTTGCCGAAACGCTTGGCGCTGACTCTGAGTACGTGCTGCACGCGTTGTGGTCGTACCTCCTCTACACAGAAATCGCTTGTCATGCTGTCCGCTTTAGCCAACAAAGTGCCGCGGCGGGCGGCTCGAACGCAGCGACGCAAGCGCTCGCCGCAGAACTCGACGCGCTAGAAGTCGATACGAGCGACGACCTCGCATCGCGTCTTGAGAATGCGGTCACCCGGCTCGAGCTCCGCAACCAACGTGAGGGGGAAAGCAATCGCGAATTCATCGCCCGGGAGCTCCGCTCGCACCGGCTAGGCAATCTGCGCAAGTTGACCCAAGCGGTTACTCACCAGTTCGACCGGGTCGCGGTGCTGATCGACAACTTGGACAAGGCTTGGGAGCATGGCGCCAACTACGGGGTGATGGCTCGGTTCATCTTGGCGCTCCTGACCACCGTGGGATCTCTGGAACGCGAGTTCCAACGGAGCTCGAACGGGGGGACCAACGGGAACAACCTCACGCTCACCGTTTTTCTTCGTGCGGACATTTACGAGAAGGTAGCGGCGCACGCCCGAGAACCGGACAAGATTCGGGTTTTGGCCGTGCACTGGCAAGACTCGGAGTTACTTACCCGAGTTCTGGATGAGCGTTTCGAGGCGAATCGAAACCGGAAAAAGCAGCACACACCGCTTTCGCTTTGGAAAGGCCTCTTCACCTCCGAGGTTCGGGGAGAGCCCACCCGCGACTACATACTCTGGCGGACTCTTCCTCGACCGCGGGATCTGATCTTCTTCGCGAACGCTGCCCTCACGACAGCGATCAACCGTCGCCACCGACTGATTGAGGCTCAGGACATAGTTTTCGCCGAAGCCCAGTATTCGAAGTTCGCCTTCGATGCACTGGTAGTAGAGAGCGACTCCGAGGAGTTTGACCTAGAAGAAGCGCTTTATGAGTTCGCGGGTGCCTCCGCGACGGTTGGCGAAGAGGAGCTGCGGAACCTCTTGGAGCCTTCCGGCGACATCGAGGAGATCTTGAACTGGCTGATGCGCACATCTTTCCTTGGGATTGAGGTAGCCCCAGGCGAGTTCAAGTATGTTGAGGGTCGCGTAAACGCCCGCCGACAGGAGAAAGTTGCAAGGCGCTTCGCACAACGCGCACACACAACCATCCGATACCGAGTACACCCAGCTTTTCGGAACTATCTCGAGATCCGCGACGACGACCTTCATCTTGGCGAGGCTCCCGCCCCGGGTTCCGACAGCAGCGATTCGTCTGAGACGCACGAAGACGATGATTCCCAGCACTAGCGGAGCCGTGAAAGCGGCCGTGCTGAAGCCGACCGACCCCGAATGGCCCATGGGGTCGAAGGACCTCGCGGTCGTCGTCGGACTCCTCACCAGCCTGCCTCACATCACAGGGCACGCTCTCGGGCGCCGACTTCGAGCATCGTCGATGAGGCATTGATACCCCTACTCAACCAACGGTCCCGCTAGGCTTCTGCGCACGGCCGCACGACAGTTCCAGGACTGATTCGAGAGAAAGTTCGAGTTTGGATTGCGAGTCGCCATCCAGGGAACCAAAACGCGCCCACGCGACTAGCGGCGAGTACGGGAATTATCCCTCGACGCTCATCTGCCTGTCATCGGCTTTCGGCCGCTCGCACGGGTTGCGCTTCCCACGTCTTCAAAGCGTTCAGCACAGCCAGCCGCCGATTCTCCGGGGTGTCAGGTGTATCGGAAAATGAGCCGATATCGATGGGGGGTGCGGCGGAGATCTCCTGTTTGAGCTTGTGCTTCAACTCAATCAGATCGAAGTACTCCGAGGCTTCCTGCAGGTTCACCCGTTCGAGGTGCACTTCGCGAGTGGATCCCATCGTCTGAGTGAGGCTGACAAAGAATGCCAAGGCTGCAATGTCGCCGCGCGCCGACTTTTCCTCGAGGAGCCAGTTCCGGAACCCTTCTGCACTTAGGTGCTTCCAAGCCAGTACCGAATTCCAAAGGTTCCAGGACATGTGATCGATGGTCGCTCCCTCTGCATAGATCGCTATCCGCAGTGAAGCGGTGACCAAGTTCTGAATCGCGACGGTCAGTTCTAGAACGTTCGTGCCAGCCTGCGGGCTGTAGGTAGCTTTGTTGACGGTGTTCGCCACAAGAATCCCTCCGCGTTCGGTCGCGACGGCGTCAAGAGCAGCGAGAGCAGCTTCCGACGGCATTTCACGTAGACGGTCCGAGATCAGTTGTTCGATGCGGTACGTCGACCTCAGCGGATCCGTCTGTGCCAAGTCCTCGTTGTAAATCTTCGCGAGCCAAGCAAAGGTCTCCGGCGCGCTGATTGATGTCTCTTTCGCGGCGCGAATGAGCTTGGAGGTAGTGAGAGCACGAATCTCGAGCAGACCTATCGTCGTCTCGACGACCGCCACTGAGTTCTTCCCTGACCCCGCTTCCATGTCAGCGACCGCCTTTCTCACCGTCGAGTCGGCGATGTCGCGGTCGGAGATCCCGGCAGTGAAGTACCGGTCGAAGCCCTCCTCGTGGGCGATCCGTGGGTGCTTCGCTATCGAATCTTCAGTACTGGAGTTCACCGCGTCCGAAAGACGAGGGAAGATCGAACTGACCGCTCTAAGCACATGCGCGAGGTCCTCCTCGCGCGTACCGGCGTTGCGCAGCGACAGGTTCCACGTCTCTCGAGATTTCTGTCGTTGCCGCTCGAGCTCGGCGGCATCGCGGGAACCACCGTACGTGACGGCATCGCCGATCAGGTCCTTGCGACGGCGTTGCAACAGCGCGTATACACCGGGCTCGAATGTCCGCAGCCACGTCAATACGAGAAAGTCTGAGAGGTCAAGCTCGCCAAGGAGTCGCGGCGAAAGCAGGCGCGCCTGGGCGAAGAATCGCCGAATGGAACGCGGAGTGGATAGTCGGTCTGCCATGAATCCGAAGTACGCCGTCGAGAACCGCTCCAGTTGTTCTTCGCCAAGACTGTGACCGGTGGCGTCCCCGAGTTCACGCAGGTGTGTGTTCGCGAGTTCGAGGACGTCGTCCGGTCGCAGTTGAGGAACATCGAAGCGCACCTGGATGACCTTCTCCATGTACTCACGCGCTCGCCCCACCTCACCGCTGCCGATGAGACTCGTGCGGGTCAGGACATCAAGGATGGTCGACTCGTCGTAGGAGAGGAGGTAGTGGACGTATGGCAGACGGCCGAGTTGTCGAATCAACTTCAGAGTGAGCAGCAGCTCGTCGGCCGAGATACGATCCAGGTCATCGATTATGATGAGGACTGGCGTCTTCGCTTGCTCGAGAATCTTCACAAGCTTGCGCCGTGCGGCGTCAACGCTGTGATTCCCGCCAAGAAGTTTGGCGCTGTTCTCAACGATCTTGCTTGCATCGAAGAGTCCCCACGCCGCTGTCACCGCGGTGAGCGGGGCGACCGCGACGCCGAGTTCACTGACCACCTTCCGGGCCGAATCGAGTTTGCTCGACCCGAAACTACTTTGAAGCGCGGCGAAGAACCCGAGCTGCAGAGCCGACGAGTCCGGAAAGTCCCATGGATTGAAGGTCAGGACATTCCACGCTTCCGCGTCATGCTCGGCGGGCTCTTCGCCGGCTTTCTCTCGAAACCAATCAAGCATGGACGACTTTCCTGATCCCCATGGGCCCACGAGACCGAAGACGACCGAGAACTTCTGAACTCTCCCTTCGTCGATGATCTCCCAAGCACGATTCAGAAAGTCAGCTCGCCCTCCTTTCGGGGCGAGCGACCGGTCCGCGTCATCGGTCAACCAGGATCTGGTCTCCTCAGTGCCGTCGTCCCCGTCGACGAAGGATGCTCGACCACTCTCAACCGCTCTCCGAGCTTCATACCCCCAGATGAGAAGCCACCACTCACGGAAACTGCGGCGTCGGGCCGAAACATCCTCACTCATGGACCCATGATGGCGCATCCGGCGGGGAGCGCACGCGCTACCGACACCGCGGCGCAAGGTGACATGGCCGCCGTTGCCACGTGTCACTCGAACGCAGATGTGAGCCACTCACCTGAGCTGGCGCCCGGCGGAGAAGTGCAAGCGATGGATCATTGGAATCCGCGGCACGCTCAACTTTGCCGCAGCCGCGATACTGCCCCGAGCGCAGCAAGAACGGGAGTAGAGGATTAGCGAGACCCGTGCAGAGGATTGCCCCTGCCGGCAGCGTTCTGGGGCCCCGCAATCACGCGGCAAACCACCTTATGCGTACAACCCACATCGGGTTGTACGCGGATCGTATGTGAATACGTACGCGTTACCCCCAAGTACGAGAAAAGCCGCCTGGTTCCAGGCGGCTTCTCTCGTTGCTGCTCGGCTTCTCCCGGGGACGCGGTCGCGTCATGCCAGACTGAAGGGGTGAGCGAGTCCCGGAGGCCAGCCGTCATTCGCGGCTTGGCTTCGTCAACCCTCGCGATCTTCGTCGCTCTCGCGGGCCACGTCTCGGGTGGCGGACAGATGCCCGGCCCACTCGGCATCCTCGTCCCGTGGATGCTGTCGACCATGGTGTGCGTCATGCTCGCCGGCAGAAGGCTCTCACTTCCCCGTCTCGCGGTCTCGGTCGGGATCAGTCAGTTCCTGTTCCACATGCTGTTCGTGCTCGGTACGGTCACTCCCCCGGGCGTCTCTGTCCCTGCGCACGTGCATGGCGCCCCGCTCTCGATGCCGGCTGGTATCGGCGTCGCGGATGCTGTCGTCGCCGACGGGTCGATGTGGATGGGCCACCTCGCGGCGGCGCTGGTGACCATCGCCGCGCTCCGCTGGGGCGAGCAGCTGGTGCACGCGTCTCGCGCGCTCGCCGCTCAGGCGGTGCGGTGGCTGCGGCGACGCATCTCTGCGAGCGTCATCGCCGCTCCGGTCCGCTCCCCTCGCCGACTCCGCGGCGCTTTCCTCCTCACACTGAGGGCGGCCTCGCCGCATCTGGCGACTCTGCGCGGTCGCGCGCCTCCCGTTCGCCCGGCGATCTGATCTGATCTGATCCCGTCCGCCCGCGCCGCGATATCGGCGCGGCGCGGTGTTCTGCGCACATCCCGCGCAGAACCGTTCGCAGGAATCGGCGCCTCCATGGCGCCTGTCGAGAGGCCCCTTCTTCATGTCCCCTTTCCGCAGAATCGCGGCGGGGCTGATGCTCGCCACCGTCGCGGTCGTCGCGACGGCGGTGCCGGCATCTGCCCACGACCAGTTGCTGTCGAGCACCCCGTCTGACGGGGAGCGGCTTGCCGACGCTCCTTCGAGCGTCTCGCTGACCTTCTCCGGCGAGCTCCTCGTGCTCGACGAAACGCTCACGGGCGCTGTGGTCCTCGTCGTCGACGATGCCGGCACCGATTGGGCGTCGGGAGTCGTGACGGTGAACGGCAGCGAAGTGACGGCCGAACTCACACCGGACATGCCCGAGGCGGGGTATCAGGTGCGGTGGCAGGTCGTCTCGGAGGACGGGCACCCCATCTCGGGGGTCATCCCGTTCACCGTCGGGAACGCCGAGCCGATGGCACCGGCGAGCGCCGGCTCCGGCGGATCGTCGTCGGTCGAAGCGCCGACGTCCAGCACAGATCAGATCGCAGACGAGTCGAGCGGCGCCCTCCGGCTTCTGCTCGTCGGCGGGATCGGGGCAGCGCTCGCTGTCGCCCTTCTCGTCGTAGTCCGAATCCTTCGCCGTCCCCGGACGGCCGCCGCGACGCCGGATACCAGCGACCCCGCGGCAGATCTCTGAGAGGTAACACCATGAACACCAAGAATCCCGTCCCGCGGCTCCTCGCGGTCGTCGCAGTCTCACTGCTGGCACTGACCGGCTGCGCGGCCGAGGCCACCCCCGCCGCTACGGAGCGCGCTCGTGCGGGCGACGTCGTCATGATCCACGATTCGTGGGTGAAGTCCGCCGAAGAGGGCATGTCAGCCGCGTTCGGCTCTCTCGTCAACGACGGCGCGGACGACGTGACTGTCGTCTCCGTGACGTCGGATGCGTCGAGCACGCTCGAACTGCACGAGACCGTCGAGAACGAGTCCGGTGAGATGGTGATGCGCGAGATCGAAGGCGGCTTCGTGATCCCCGGGGGCGGCGAGCTCGCCCTCGAACCGGGCGCGAACCACATCATGCTCATGGATCTCACCGCCCCGCTGAAGGCGGGCGATGAGGCGACCTTCACGCTCACGTTCTCCGATGACTCCACGTACGAGTTCACCGCTCCGGTCAAGGACTACTCGGGCGCGAACGAGAACTACGAGTCGGACGACGAGCACGAAGGCATGGATCACTGATGCCCGCGCCCGCTGAGGGCGCCCGCTCCCGTCGCACCGGGTCGACCCGGCGGCAGTTCCTCCTCGGAGGGGCTGTCGCCGGCGTCGGCGCGGTCGCGGCGGTCGGAGTGGACCTCGCCCTGAACCGTCAGACCCCTGACCCCGCCCCCACAGCGACGCCGATGAACGGTGACGAGGTCGTGCCGTACTTCGGCGTGCACCAGGCCGGGATCGACACCGCCGCCCAGGCGCACGGTGTCTTCGTCGCTCTCGACCTGCATGCCGACGTCGACCGCGAGGCGCTCACGCGCCTGATGCGCATCCTCACCGACGACGCAGCGCGGCTCACCCAGGGCACGCCTGCCCTCGCCGACTCCGAACCCGAGCTCGCGCTCTCACCGGCGCGGCTCACCGTGACGTTCGGCTTCGGCCCCGGTTTCGTGACGCGAGCCGGCGTGCAGGGTCCGGCCTGGCTCGCACCGCTGCCCGCGTTCCGGGTGGACCAGCTGCGGCCGGAGTTCTCCCACGGCGACCTGCTGCTGCAGATCGCCGGCGACGACCCGCTCACGGTCGCGCACGCGACGCGGATGCTGCTGAAGGATGCTCGAGGGTTCGCCGACATCCGCTGGACTCAACAGGGGTTCCGCCGTGCGTACGGCACGGAGCGGCCGGGCACCACCATGCGCAACCTGTTCGGCCAGGTCGACGGCACGACGAATCCGCAACCGGGGACGACGGACTTCGACCAGGTGGTCTGGACCGAGACGGACGGCTGGCTCGCCGGCGGCACCGGCATGGTGGTGCGTCGCATCCGCATGGATCTCGACAAGTGGGATCGACTGGACCGCAGCGGTCGCGACGCCTCGATCGGCCGGACCCTGGCGAACGGGGCACCTCTGACCGGGACCGAGGAATTCGACGAACCCGACTTCGAAGCGACAACGGCCATCGGCTTTCCCGTGATCCCGCAGTTCGCCCACATCCGCCGTGCCCGGGGTGACGGCTCCGAGCGGATCTTCCGCCGCGCCTTCAACTACGACGAGCGTCCGGCCGGCGCCGAGGTCTCCGACTCCGGCCTCATCTTCGTCTCGTTCCAAGCCGATATCGACCGCCAGTTCACGCCCATGCAGCAGCGCCTTGACGAGCTCGACCTGCTCAACGAGTGGACGACCCCCCTCGGATCTGCCGTCTTCGCCGTTCCGCCCGGATGCCGCGAGGGCGGATTCATCGGCGACACCCTCCTCTCCTGAAAGCCGCATCCTGTGACCCTCACCCCTACACCCACACCGCCGCCTTCCTCTGCGGATGGTGCAAGCCGCCGCGGCTGGTTCGGCCCTCTGCTCCTTCGGCTGCACTTCTACGCCGGCATCCTCGTCGGGCCGTTCATCGTCGTCGCCGCCCTGAGCGGCGCTCTCTACGCGCTCACCCCGCAGCTCGAACAAGCCGTCTATGCGCATGAGCTCCACGCGCCGAAGACGGACACCACCCTCACCCTCGCCGCGCAGATCGACGCCGCGGATGACTACATGGGCGACGACGCGACCCTGTTCGCCGTGCGCCCCGCGCCGGAGAACGGCGACACGACCCGCATCATGTACGCCGAGGAAGGCCTCGAGCCCAGCGAGTCCCGCGCCGTTTTCGTCGACCCCGGCACCGCAGAGGTGCGTGGCGATCTCATCGTCTACGGCACCAGCGGCTCGACGCCCCTGCGCACCTGGATCAGCAACCTGCACCGCAATCTGCACCTCGGCGACGCCGGACGCCTCTACAGCGAGCTCGCCGCATCATGGCTCGGAATCGTCGCGGTCGCCGGCCTCGCCCTCTGGATCACGCGCATCCGCAGAGCACGCGCCAAGAAGGACTTCCTCCGTCCGAATCGCACCCACACCGGCTCCCGTCGCCTGTTCGGATGGCACGCCTCGGTCGGCATCTGGGTTCTGCTCGGTGCGCTGTTCCTCTCCGCGACCGGCATCACCTGGTCCCAGTACGCGGGGGCCAACGTGAGCAGCGTGCGCGCCTCCCTCGACTGGGGCACACCATCGGTCAGCACGGCCCTCGACGGGCAGGCCGCGGATGCCGACGAGCACGCCCACCACCACGGCGCCCAGAACGCGCCGACGGGAGCTGCGAATCCGGCGACCTTCGACGCGATCCTCGCCATCGCGCAGCGCGAGAACATCAACACGGGACAGGTCGAGATCAAGCCGCCCGCCGAACCTGGCACGGCCTGGACGGTCCGCGAGATCAAGACCAGCTTCCCCACGGAAGGGGATTCCCTGGCCGTCGACGGCAGCGCCATGCAGGTCGTCGATCGCGTCGACTTCGCCGACTTCTCGCTCCCCGCCAAGCTCGCCAGCTGGGGCGTGAACCTGCACATGGGGGTCATGTTCGGGCTCGCGAACCAGATCGTGCTCTTCGTGATCGCCATCGCACTCACGGGCATGGTCGTCCTCGGCTACCTCATGTGGTGGAAGCGCCGACCTGGCGGAGACACCACCCGCGTCGTGGGCCGCCCGCCTGCCCCGGCGCTCCGTGAAGCGCCCTGGTGGGGCGTCGTCGCAGTCGCCGCCGCATCCGTTCTCGTCGGCGTCTGGCTCCCCCTGGTCGGGTGGACGCTCCTCGGGTTCATCGTCGTGGATGTCGTACTCCGGTGGACGCTTCGCAGCCGGTCTCGGGGGCTCACCCCACGAAGGTGAGCCCCCCGATGTGCGCGGCGCCCGACGCGAGCATCCTGAAGTCGATCACTTCGCGCTCCGGGTGTCTCACGCGGAGCGCACCCATTCGACTGAAAGCAGGAACACTCATGGCTGACCTCATCGTCATCGCATACGACTCCGAGACCGACGCGGAGGCCGCCTACAACCGCGTGCAGGAGCTGCAGGGCGACCTCGTGGTCGAACTCTCGGGTCTCGCGCTGGTCAAGGTCGACGGCGAGGGGAAGACCAAGGTCGAGTACCCCGCGACCGCGGGCAAGGTGGGCGCTGGTGCCGCGGGCGGCGCTCTGTTCGGAGCGCTGATCGGCATCCTCTTCTTCGTGCCGTTCGCCGGCCTCATCTTCGGCGGTCTCTTCGGGGCGCTCTTTGCCGGACTCGACAAGACCGGGCTGGATGCGGAGTTCCGCGACCGGGTGAAGTCGACCGTGAGCGCAGGCAAGTCCGCCGTCGTGATCTACGCGATCAAGCTCACCGAAGACAAGTTCGCGGCTGCGCTCGCGCCGTACAACGGCACCGTCGTGCAGACCTCGCTGTCGGAGGATGATGAGAAGGCACTGATCCACGATCTCGACGCTCGCTGATCCGACACCGGGCGCCGCGACGACACGGCGCCCGGCCGTCGCCGCTCAGTCGTCCCTGGTCGTGGTCGTCGTGGCGGCCGAGTCCTGCTCGTCTTCCTCACGCCGGACTCTCGAGGTGGCGCCGAGCGAGATCGTCGAGAAGAGCCCGAGAGTGAGGAACCCGGCGGCCGTCCATGCGGCGAACCGCGTGCCGTCGGAGAACGCGGACTTCGCGTCCTCGGCGATCTCCGACATCCCGGGCTGTGCATCGAGTCCGCTGATCGCGGCCCCGGCGCTGTCGACGACTGACGAGACGATCCGGTCTCGCTGCTCAGAAGGCACGCCGCGAGCATCGAGGGAGGAATCGAGGATGCCGGCAGTGCTCGTGAAGAGCACCGTGCCGAGAACCGCCACGCCGAGCGCCGCACCGAGCTGCCTCGACGTCGATTGCGTCCCCGACGCCGCACCGCTCTCGGCCACCGGCACGTCGGCCAGCACGACGCCGGTCAGCTGCGCCGTGGCCAGCCCGACACCGAGACCGTAGACGAACAGGAACGGCACGAGGGGCACCCACGAGGCCCCCGGGGCGATGACGAACCCGACGCCGGCCACTCCGATGATCTCGGCGACGAGTCCTGCGCGGACGACCCAGACCGGAGCGATCTTCCCGCTCGTCGCACCCGCCGCGCCGCTGGCGACGAACGACCCGCCGGCGAGGGCGAGCAGCAGCAGGCCCGTCTGCAGCGCATCGAAGCCGAGCACGAACTGCAGCCACAGCGGCAGGGCCAGAATGATGCCGAACTCTCCCAGCGAGACCACGGTGGCCGCGATGTTGCCGTTGCGGAACGAGGGGATCGAGAACAGCCGCAGTGCGAGCAGCGTCGGACGCCCCCGCCGTTCGCGATGCACGCCCCAGGCGATGAAGCCGATGAGTCCCACGATCGCCACAGCGAAGGCGAACGGGATGGGCGACAGATCGAGCGGCCAGGTCCAGTCTCCGATGCGGGGCCGCTGGTCGACCAGCCACCATCCGTAGGTGCGTCCCTCGATCAGGCCGAAGACGAGGCTCGCCATCGTCACGACCGACAGGAGGGCTCCCACGACGTCGATCTTCGCGGTGCGGTCGCCCCGCGATTCGCCGACCGTCAGCAGGACGCCGATCACGATGATAATCCCGAGCGGGATGTTGATGCCGAACGCCCATCGCCACGAGAACGCCGTCGTCAGCCATCCGCCGAGCAGCGGACCGACGGCGGCCATGCCGCCGATGGTCGAGCCCCACACCGCGAACGCGATGCCCCGCTCTCGTCCGCGGAAGGTCGCGTTGATGATCGACAGGGTCGTGGGCAGGATCATCGCTCCTCCGACGCCCTGCATCAGACGGGCGAGGATGAGCATGCCGCCGTCGGGAGCGAACGCCGCGAGCACGGAAGACGCAGCGAACGCGACGACGCCGATGATCATCACCCGTCGTCGACCGAATCGGTCGGCGAGGGTGCCGAACACCAGCAGCAGAGCCGCGAACACCAGGGTGTACGACTCCTGCACCCACTGGACTTCGGTCGAGGTGATGCCGAGATCATCGACGATCGCCGGTATCGCGACGTTGACGATCGTCGAATCGACGATGATCAGCGACACCGCGATGCTGATGAAGACCAGTCCCGCCCAGCGCAGCCGTTCGTATCGTTCCATGACTACTAGCTTAGCTAGCAAAATCCGCGGGCGGGTCGGCTGTCGCCACCACCACTCCGCGCTGAAGTCGAACGACGCGATCGGCGTCCCCGAGCAGCGCCGTGTCGTGCGAGACGCAGACGACGGCGACCCCACGGCTCACCTCGTCGCGGAGGGCCGAGCGGATCAGCACCGCGCTCTCGACATCGAGCCCCGTGGTCGGCTCGTCGAGCAGCAGCAGATCGGCAGATCGGGCGAGGCCCTGCGCGAGCAGCGCGCGCTGCTGCTGGCCGCCGGACAACGCAGAGAAGGGATCGGACGCGAGCGGGCCGATGTCGAGTCGCGCCATCGACCGATCGATGACCTCTCGCGCGGCGGCGTCCGGCCGACGCCACCATCCGAGTCGCCCCCACACCCCCACGCTCACGACGTCGCGCACCGTGACAGGGAGCCGCTCCGAGATCGCGGTGCGCTGCGGAACGAGTGCGAGCGCGCCGTTCACCCGCCGCTCGCCGGCGCGCGATTCACGCACTCCGGCGAGCACCTCGAGCAGCGTCGACTTGCCGGCTCCGTTCGGGCCCGCGATCACCAGCAGTTCACCGCGCTGCAGAACGAGATCCACCCCGCGCAGGACGTCCTTCCCTCGATAGGCGACGTGGATGCCTGTCAGGACGCCGAGCGGCGAGATCTCGAGAGCGTGAACTGTCATGTCTCCACTATACGAGTTTGATAATCATTCTCAGTAACGGCTAGGGTCGGGAGATGTGACAGATCCGCTCCCCCTCGTCTTCGCCCCGTTCGCCTTCGACTTCGTTCAACGCGGCATGGTCGGTGGCGCCCTGGTCGCGGTGCTGTGCGGAATCGTGGGGACCTGGGTCGTGATCCGCGGCATGGCGTTTCTCGGCGAGGCACTCGCGCACGGAATGCTCCCCGGCGTCGCGCTCGCCACCGTGGCGGGGCTTCCTGTGCTCGTCGGCGGTGCGCTGAGTGCGATCGCCATGAGCGTGGGCATCGGCGCACTGCAGCGTCGGGCACGCCTCTCGTACGACACCAGCATCGGCCTGCTCTTCGTCTCGATGCTCGCACTCGGCGTCATCGTGATCTCGCACTCGGGGAGTTTCGCCACAGACGCGACCGCCATCCTGTTCGGCGACATCCTCGCCATCACTGAGAGCGACCTGCTGATCCTGGCCGCAGCGGCAGCCGTGGGAGTCGTCACGGCGGCGGCATGCCACCGAGCTTTCGTCGCTCTGGCATTCGACACGCGGATCGCATCCGTTCTCGGGCTCCGCCCGCGACTCGCCCAGGCCGCGCTCGTCGGGCTGGTGACCCTCGCGATCGTCGCGTCGTATCAGGCGGTCGGCTCGATGCTCGTCGTGGGCCTGCTGCTCGCGCCGGCAGTCGCCGCGGGGCAGTGGACGACGCGCATCCCGAGCCGGATGCTGCTCGCGTGCGTGTTCGGCGTCGCCGCCGTGGCGCTCGGCCTCCTCGCCTCGTGGCACCTCGCCACCGCCGCCGGAGCCTCCGTCGCCGCCGCGGCCATCCTGCTCACCGGCGCGTCGTGGACGACGCGGCGAGTGGTGGGCGGTATCCGTCGTTCGCCCCGTGCTGTGGAACCCGTGCTGTCCCGATGACTCTTCCCTCCTCCCCCGCCAGAAAGGTCACTGTGCCCTCCCGAAGCAAAGCCCTCTCCACCCTCGCAGCCCTCGGAACTCTCGCTCTCACTCTGGCTGCCTGCGCGGGCGAGACGACGCCAGATCAGACCCCCGTTCCGGGCACCGCTGCCAGCGAAGCCGGGCACGGCGCGATCGTCGGTGCCGAAGAGCTCGCCGAGCCACGCCTCGGCCTCACCACGATCGACACGGACGGTCTCGTGACCCACCTCGACCTTCTCGACGAGAGCGTCACCGAGCTCGGCACGGTGACTCCGCCGACGGCGATGACGACGGACGGGCGCTACCTCTTCGCGGACTCCGCAGAGGGCGTGGAGATCGTCGACAGCGGCGTCTGGACGTGGGATCACGTCGACCATTTCCACTACTACCGGGCCGCACCCGAGCTGCTGGGCAAGGTTCCCGGCGAGGGTGCGGCCACGATCGCCACGACGAACAGCTCCACGTCGGGTGGCACGGGGATCTCGTTCGCCGGGTCCGGCGATGCCGTGCTGCTCGACACCGAGGCCCTGTCGCGAGGCGAGATCCACGAGCTGTTCCGACTCGAACGCGAACCGCATGACGGCCTCGTCGTGCCCGTCGGATCGTTCGCCCTCGTGACCCGGAGCGACGGCGGTGAAGCGACGACCGTCGCCGGCTACGACGCAGGCGGACAACCGACAGGGCTCGAGCACCCGTGCGCGACCCCCTCGGGCACCATCACGACGCGCGTCGGGGCCGTGATCGGATGCGCCGACGGTGCAGTGCTCGCGCACGTCGACGGTGGCGAACTGATCGTCGAGCACATCCCGCACCCTGCGGGTGCGACGCCGTCGACGATCTCATCGTTCGACAACCGCGAGGGGCGACCGACCGTCGCAGCCCTCGCGGGACCGACCGACATACGCCTGCTCGACACCCGCACGCGCACGTGGACGCTGCTCGCCTCCTCCGTGCCGCTCGCGCAGGTGACGGCGGTCGACGACGAGGCCGGCCACCTGCTCGCACTCGCTCAGGACGGCCGGATGCTCGTGCTGAGTGCCGATGACGGGTCTCTGCTCGCCGAGACCCCACCACTGGTCGCCGACTCCCTCTCGAGCAGTATGTCGCCGACGCTCATCGCCGACCAGCACCGCGCCTACCTCAGCGCCCCCGCGGAGCGCCGACTATACGAGATCGACTACGCCGACGGCGCGCGCATCGCCCGCACCTTCGACACCGCCACAGAACCGGCCTTCGTCGCCGAGACGGGACGCTGACCCATGCGCCTCACTCGTCTCCTGGCGGTCGTCACCGTGCTCGGTCTCGCCGCCCTCCCGCTCGCCGGCTGCGCGGCGGACGACGATGAGCGACCGCTGGTCATCGTGTCCACGAACATCCTCGGCGACGTCGTCGGCGAGATCGTCGGCGACCAGGCGCGGGTCGTGACCCTCATGAAGCCGAACGCCGACCCGCATTCGTTCGAGATCTCCGCCCAGGAGGCGGCCAGCCTGCGAAGTGCGGATCTGATCGTCTCGAACGGGCTCGGCCTCGAAGAGGGGCTGCAGCAGCACCTCGACGCGGCGGCGGCGACCGACGTGCCGCTGTTCGCTGCCGGCGACGCGATCGAGGTCCTCGACTACAGCACGGGCGATGCCTCCGGGATGCCGGACTCGCACTTCTGGACCGACCCTGCGCGCATGATCGACGTGGTCGATGCGCTCGAACCCGCGCTGGCCGAGATCGACGGGGTCGACATCGACGCGCTGTCGGCGGGCGTCGCCGAATACCGCACCGCTGTGCTGTCTCTCGACGATGAGATGAGCGCCGCGTTCGCCACGATCCCCGACGATCGCCGCGCGCTCGTCACCAATCATCACGTGTTCGGCTACCTCGCTCAGCGCTTCGACTTCACGGTCGTGGGCGCCGTGATCCCGGGCGGCACGACTCTCGCGGCACCCTCCGCATCCGACCTCGCCGATCTCGTCGATGCGGTCGAACAGACCGGAGTGCCGACGATCTTCGCCGAGTCGTCCTCGCCCGACCGGCTCGTGCAGGCCCTCGCCGCCGAAGCCGATGTGCACGTCGACGTCACCGAGCTGTTCACCGAGTCGCTCACCGACGACGACGGCGGGGCGCCCGACTACCTGACCATGATGCGCGTCAACACCGAGCGCATCGTCTCGGGTCTCACGCCGTGAGACCTCCCACCAAGAAGAAAGAAGATGCGGAATGAAGACATCTCCTCTGCGCAGGGCGTCCCTGGGCGCCCTGGCACTCGGCGCCGTCGTCGCGCTGGCCTCGTGCTCGACGGCGACCGACACCGGCAGTGCTCCCACCGCCGACGACGCGTCGGCGGCCGAGGCCGGCCCGCGCCTCGCCCTCTCCTACGAGGGCGGCATCCTCGTTCTCGACGGCGAGACCCTCGAGACCGTCGCCGACTTCGAGTCCGAGCCTTTCACCCGCCTGAATCAGGCCGGCGACGACCGTCACGTGATGGTCACGATGAGCGAGGGGTTCCAGGTGCTCGACACCGGGGCGGGTTCCCCGGACGAGCCGGCGCTCACCGACGACGTGTTCGCCGCCGACACCCCCGGACACGTCGTGCGGCACGCGGACAAGACGATCCTGTATGCCGACGGCACGAGCGACACCACGATCTTCGAGACCGCCGACCTCACCGGCGCCGACGGGCTTCCCGAGACGCGCACGATCGACGGCGTGGAAGCCCACCACGGGGTGTCGGTGCTGCTCGAAGACGGCACCTTCCTCACCACGGTCGGCAACGCCGACGGGCGGGACGGGATCGTCGTGAGCGACGCGGACGGTACCGAGATCGCGTCGTCGGATCAGTGCCCCGGCGTGCACGGCGAGGGCACGGCCGCGAACGAGGCTGTCGTCTTCGGCTGCGAGGACGGTGCGCTGCTGTACACCGACGGACAGATCACCAAGCTCGACGCGCCGGATCAGCCGTACGGTCGCATGGGCAACGCCTGGGTCAGCGAGACCAGCCCGATCATCGTCGGCGACTACAAGAGCGATCCGGATGCCGAGGGCTACCTTCTCAGTGCGGTGACGCTGATCGACACCGCGGCGAAGACCTACGAGGTCGTCGACCTGCCGGAGGGCGTCGAGTACACCTTCCGCGACGTGGTTCGCGGTCCGGACGACCTCGCGTACATCCTGGCCTCCGACGGTTCCATCCACGTGCTCGACCCCGAGACGGGCGAGGTCACCGAGAGCTTCCCGGTCGTCGAGGCGTGGGAGAGCCCGGTCGAGTGGCAGGATCCGCACCCCGCGATCGTCGTCGCCGGCGACGTCGCCTACGTCACCGAGCCCGCCGCGAACAGCGTGCATGCCGTCGATCTGACGACGGGCGAGGTCGTGGCGAGCACCGAGTTGGACGTCACTCCGAACGAGCTCGCCCCCGCGGCGGGCTGATCCTTCGAGGCAGACCGACGCCGACAGGGCGGGGTGGGAGCGTGTGCTCCCACCCCGCCCTGTCACTGGAAAGCGTCGACCAATATTTCGCTGATGGGCGGTGAAATCCAATCCGCATTCCGGATGCTTCCGAACCGGTTGTATGACGCTCACCTCCTCCGCGCCATCACTCCTGCTGTCCCGGCTCGCCGCCACGCTGCGAGCGGCAATCCCGCAGCTCGCCACTTTCGGCGGCGTGGGACCATCGCCTTCGTCGTCGACGTCGGCGGATACAACCTGCTCCGAATGACCGTGATGCCCGGCCAGGTGATCTGGGTGAAGGTGATCCCGGTGACCGTGGCGACCGGCGTCGCGTGGCTGGGCCATCGGTACGTCACGATGTGGGCGAGGTCATGATGTTGCCTCCTGAGGAGTGCGGAAGACCAGGAACCGATACGTGAAGTAGCGGAAGAGGGTGCCGAGGACGAGACCGATCACGTTCCCGGAGATGTTGTCGGCAAGGGGAGAGGTGAAGCTGGAAGGCCGTCACGGTCCACGGTCCGGTGAGCGGACGCGGCCGTTTCGACGACGACCAGTGGGAGCTCTACCACTCGGATGTCGACCGCGCCGAGTCCCACGACCTCGCCGCGGAGCATCCCGAGAAGCTCGACGAACTCAAGGGTCTCTGGATGCAGGAGGCGGAGGCGAACCTCGTCCTGCCCCTCAACGACCTGCAGGTGCTCGGGAATCCGAAGGACTTCGAGACCTTCATCGCGATGGAGTTCCACCAGCCCGCTCCCCCGTCCGGCCGGTTCATCTATTACCCCGACACGAGCGAAGTGCCCGAGCGTTCGGCGGCGAATGTCCACGGCGTCTCCTACAAGATCGCGGCGGAGGTCGAGTTCACTCCTGAGACCGAAGGCGTCATCGTCGCGCACGGCTCTCGATTCGGCGGGCACGCACTCGTCGTGAAGGACGGCGAGGTGCACTACCTGTACAACTTCCTCGGCATCCCGCCGGAGGATCGCGTCTCCGCGCCGGCACCGACCTCGGGGCGGCACATCATCGGCGCGGAGTTCGTCAAGGAGGGCGCGGGCGAGCATCGGGAAGGCGTGGGTCCACTGAAGCTGTACATCGACGAGGAGCAGGTCGCCGAGGGCAGGATCCGCACGGTGCTCGGGCACTTCTCGCTCTGCGGCGAGGGACTGACGATCGGCCGCGACAGCGCCGACCCCGTCTCGTCTCTGTACGGCTACGGATTCGACTTCGCCGGAGGCGAGATCACCCAGGTGGTGTTCGACATCGCGGACGATGCCTACTTGGACCTCGAAGCGCATCTGGCCGCCGCGATGGCCCGAGACTGACGGCGCGCGCACCCGGGGCCTCGGCGCCCCGGGTGCCCCGTCTCCCCGCAATTAAGTTGTGCACAACCTAATTGAGTGCAATACTTACGGCATGGCCGTGACCGATGAGATGGTGTGCTTCTCGCTGTACTCCGCCGCCCGCGCGACGACGCAGGCGTACCGCGCGCTCCTCGCGCCCTGGGGTCTGACGTACCCGCAGTACCTCGTGCTCGCCATCCTCTGGATGGAGGGCGAGCAGACCATCGGGTCACTGGGCGACGCCATGCAGCTCGACTCGGGCACCCTCTCTCCCCTCGTTCGACGCCTCGAGCAGGCAGGCTACGTGGCACGAGCCCGCAGCTCGGCCGATGAACGGGTCGTCACCGTGCGGCTGACGGACACCGGCATGGCTCTGCGCACCGAGGTCGCTCCGGTCCACACGAAGATCGCCGCTCTCGCCGGCATGCAGGACGACGACCAGCGTCACCGCTTGATCACCGAGCTGCAGGAGCTCACCGCGCGCCTGCAGCTCGCCGACTGACCCCAACCCGGAAGGAGTCCACACGATGGACGCTCTCTACACCGCAGAAGCACTCGCCACCGGAGCAGGCCGCAACGGCCGCGTCACCACGGGCGAGGGCCGACTCGACCTCGACCTCGCCATCCCGAAGGAGATGGGCGGCAGCGGCGACGGCGCCAACCCCGAGCAGCTGTTCGCCGCCGGCTACGCCGCGTGCTTCCACTCCGCCCTGCAGACCGTCGCACGCGCGCAGAAGGTGAAGATCACCGATTCGTCGGTCGGCGCCCGAGTGCAGATCGGATCCAACGGCAACGGCGGCTTCGGCCTGGCCGTGCAGCTCGAGGTCGTCATCCCCGACCTGCCGCGCGAGCAGGCGCAGTCGCTCGCAGACGCCGCTCACCAGGTCTGCCCGTACTCCAACGCCACGCGGGGCAACATCGACGTCTCGATCACCGTTTCCGACGACTGATCCGTTCCCGCATTCACCACGACCGATCCCACAAGGAGACATTCATGCGCGCACTCACCCACGACACCTTCGGCGATCCCGAGCAGGTCCTCACCGTCACCGAGCGTCCCACGCCCGAGCCCGGCCCCGGCCAGGTCCGACTGCGGATCGTCCTCTCCCCCATCCACAACCACGATCTGTGGACGATCCGCGGCACCTACGGCTTCAAGCCCGAGCTCCCCGCGGCATCCGGCACCGAGGCTCTCGGCATCGTGGATGCGCTGGGCGAAGGTGTCGAGAACCTCTCCGTCGGTCAGCGGGTCGCGACGGGTGGAACGTTCGGCGCCTGGGCGGAATACGTCGTCGCGAACGCCGCCGGCCTCATCCCCGTGCCGGAGTCGCTCAGCGACGAGAGCGCGGCGCAGCTCGTCTCGATGCCGTTCAGCACCATCAGCCTGCTGCAGTTCCTGGGAGCGGAGGAGGGCGACTGGATCGTCCAGAACGCGGCGAACGGCGCGGTCGGTCGCATGCTCGCACAGCTCGGTGCCGCCCGTGGCGTCAACGTCATCGGGCTCGTGCGTCGCTCGGCCGGAGTCGACGAGCTGCGCGAGCAGGGCATCGACAACGTCGTCTCCACGGATGCGGAGGGGTGGCGCGAGCAGATCGCCGAGATCACCGGGGGCGCGCACATCGCCTTCGGCATCGACTCGGTGGGCGGCTCGTCGGCCGGCGACGTGCTGTCGCTCCTCGGCGAGGGCGGCACGCTCGTCGCGTTCGGTGCGATGAACTCCCCCACGATGGAGATCGCCTCGGGCGACGTCATCTTCAAGCAGGCGACCGTCAAGGGCTTCTGGGGCAGCAAGGTGATACAGACCATGGATGCCGGCACCCGCGGCGCCCTGTTCGGGGAGCTGATCCAGCGCGTGAGCGACGGCACCCTGACCCTTCCCGTCGCCGGCGTCTTCGATGCGGCGGATGCCGCCGAGGCAGTGCGCGCGAGCAACACCGCGGGCCGGGTGGGCAAGGTGCTCCTGCAGTTCTGAGCCCGGAGTGCACCCGGCCGCGGCGATGTCGGCGGCCGGGTGCACACTCGGCAGATGGAGATCACACTCGCACAGCCGGCGGGACTCGTCGTGAGCCCCGCCTTCAGCCATGTCGCCGTCGTCCCGCCCGGGGCCACGACGGTCCACGTCGGCGGCCAGAACGGCGTCGACGAGACGGGCGCGCTCGTCTCGACGGATGCCGCAGAGCAGTCCCTCCGAGCCGTCCAGAACGCTCGCATCGCCCTCGAGTCAGCGGGCGCGAGCCTCGACGATGTCATCAGCTGGACGATCTACATCCACCAGGATGCCGATCTTCGCGCCGCCTATGGGGCTGTCGCAGCGACGCTCGCCCGCGACGGCGCCCCTCCGCTCGTGACGGCAGCCCTGGTCGCGGGTCTCGGCGTCCCGGGAGCGCTGATCGAGGTGAGCGCGATCGCCGCCGTCATGCGCGATTGACGGAGTCTTGCGACCGCTCAGATCCTGCCGCGCACGGGCGTGCGCTCGGCGGAGTCGCCGCCTTCGGGCATCGCCATCTCGGCCCGGACGCCGAGCAGTCGGATCTCTCTGTCGCGATCGAGCGTGGCGCCCAGCGCGAGTGCCGCCTCGATGACCGCTTCTCGTTCGGCCGTCGCATCAGGCAGCTTGCGCCCGAGGGTCTTGGTCTCGAACGGCGCGTATCTCACTTTCAGGTGCACGCGCACGACCGACCGCCCCTCGGCAGCACAGTCGTCGAAGGCCTGCCCCGCGAGATCGCGCAACGCCGCCTCGACCTCCGTGGCCGTCGTGAGATTTTGCTGGAAGGTCGTCTCGCGGCTGTGGCTGCGCGCCACCCACGGGGTGCTGTCGACCACCGCCGGCCCGAGGCCCGACCCCAGACCGTGGTACCAGACGCCCATGCGCGGACCGAACTCCGCGACGAGCTCCTCCTCGTCCGCGTCAGCGAGTTCCCGCACGGTGGTGATGCCGTGGGTGGCGAGCCGCTTCTGCACCTTCGGGCCGATTCCCCACAGGGCCCGAGTCGGCCTGGCTCCCATCACCTCGAACCAGTTCTCTCCCGTGAGGCGGAACACTCCGCGAGGCTTTCCGAACTCGGTGGCGATCTTGGCCCGCACCTTGTTGTCGCCGATGCCGACCGAGCAGTGCAGTCCCGTCGACCCGAGCACCGCGCTCTGAGCTTCGCGCGCCACCGGTTCAGGGTCGTCCGTGGTCACACCGAGGAAGCACTCGTCCCAGCCGATCACCTCGAGCACCACCCCCGGCAGTGCGCGCAACGTCGACATCACCTCGGCCGACGACGCTTCATACGCCTCGTGATCGACCGGCAGGAACACCGCGTTCTCGGGTGCCTTGCGTGCCGCGATCTTCAACGGCATCCCCGATCCGATGCCGAATTCGCGCGCCTCGTACGACGCCGTCGACACGACGGCCCGCTCGGTCGGGTCACCCCGTCCGCCGACGATCACAGGCAGTCCTGCGAGCTCAGGTCGGCGCAGCACCTCGACCGCAGCGATGAATTGATCCATGTCGACGTGCAGCACCCAGTCGGTCATGCACCGAGTGTGGCCTGTGACGCACGAGATGTCACCCCTCGGCCCTGATCAGCGCCTCACGGTACTCAGCGGATCGAGACTGCGATCGCGGTCGTGATCACAGCAAGAAGCGGCAGCGTGCCCTGCATCACCGCGGCCCGCGCCTTCGTGCGATCGGAGAGGATCAGCACCAATGCTGCTGCGAGCATCATGCCGGTGCCGGCGAAGACGAGGGTCAGTCCCACCGTCGTGAGGCCGATGATCACGAAGCCCACGCCGAGCAGCGCGGTGAGCGCGAGGAACAGGTTGTAGAAGCCCTGGTTGAAGGCGAGCGCCTTCGTCGTGAGGGCGTCGGCCTCGCTCGCGACGCCGAAGATCTTCCGCGTCTCGGGCTCGGTCCACTTCAACGACTCGAGCGCGAAGATGAAGACGTGGAAGGCGGCGGCAGCCGCGGCGAGGACGAGTCCGACGATGAGCATGACTCGATCGTATCGACTGTCCGTCGCTCTAGATCAGGAAGATCGGGAGCAGCCCCGGGTTGTGGGCGTGCACCAGCACGCCGAACACCACGGCGTCGAAGAGCAGATGCACCGTCACGACGTAGGCGAGCGAGTGGGTGCGCATGAAGATGAACCCCTGCAGAAGCGCGAAGGGGATCGTCAGGAGCGGCCCCCACTCGCGATAGCCCAGCTCCCAGAGAAACGAGACGAACACGATCATCTGCAGCACATTGGCGAGCGCGTCAGGGAAGTGCCTGCGCAGCAGCGCGAAGACCGTGCAGATGAAGAAGAGCTCGTCCCAGATGCCCACCGCGCCGACGCCGACGAACAGTCGGGCGATGAGGTCGGGCGAGTCGACGACCGGCCAATTCTGGTAGACGCCGCTCGTGATGAAGTAGAACGGCAGAATGAGCCAGCCGAGCACCAGCACCGCCACCAGCCAGCCCCACTGCAGACCGCCCCAGCGTCGGTGCGCCCGCCAGGGGAAGCTGATCGCCCTGTCGCGGAAGACGAAGCGGGAGACGAGGTAGGGCACGGCGACCGCGCCGCCGAGCGCGAGCGTGAACCGCAGCATCGCGAGGTTGTCGAGCTCCGCCGCCAGCGGGATGATGCTGACGATGAGCATGCCGAGAGCGATCAGCGAGAGATCCCGGGTGAGCGAGGGATGACGGTCCTCCCCCGTCTCACGGGCAGGTTCGCGTCGCTCCGCGAGCCAGGCACTCCCCACCCCGAGCGCCAGCAGGGCCCAGCCCGACCACGGGATCTGCGCCACGAAGAACGCCGGAGCCGCAGCGCAGACGAGCATCGCCGAGACGACCGCCGGCCAGGTCACCGGGGTGCGCTGCGCGGTGGTCACGCGCGCGACTTCCGCCGATACACGAGATCGCGGATGTCGCGGCCCTTCGCGATGCCCTTGCGCTCGAAGGCCGTCATGACGCGGCCGTCGAATCGCTCTGCCCAGTCACCGTCGAAGGCGCGCTCGAACAGCGGCTCGGCGTCGAGCACCTCACGCATCTGCAGTGCGTAGTCCTCCCAATCGGTCGCGAGTCGGAGCAGACCTCCGTCGCGGAGTGCACGGGCGGCCGAGTCGGCGAAACCGGGGCGGACGAGACGGCGCTTGGTGTGCTTCTTCTTGTGCCACGGGTCGGGGAAGAAGATCCAGACCTCGGCCGCGGCCGCCTCCGGCAGATACGACGACAGCACCTCCGGCGCGTTCGCCTCGACGACACGGACGTTGCGAGCGCCCTCGCGGTCGGCATCGAGCATCGTCCTGGCAAGGCCCGCTCGGAAGACCTCGACCGCGAGGAAGTCGTCGTCGGGACGCAATGCGGCGGCAGCGACGATCGCGTGCCCCTGGCCCGAGCCGATCTCGACGTACAGATCGGCGTCCCGGCCGTACTCGGCGGCCGGATCGAGACGCGCTTCGGGGTGCACAGAGGTCCAGGCGACATCGCGAGGCACGTCCAGCAGATAGTGCGGTCCGAGCTCGTCGAAAGCGCGCTCCTGAGCGTCGGACATCCGGCCGCTGCGGCGCACGAAAGAGACCGGTTCGTCGCGGAAGGTGCGGGGTTCGGGCATGCTTCCAGGGTAGTCGGCGGCAGTGAGCGCCACCGACCGGCGATCAGGAGGCCGGCGCCGTGACGAAGTCGATCAGCTCCTCCACCCGGCCGAGGAGCGCAGGCTCGAGGTCGCGGTAGGTGTGCACCCTCGACAGGATGCGCTGCCATGCGAGGCCCGTGTCCGCCTGCGTCTCGGAGGGCCAGCCGAACGCGCGGCAGATGCCTGTCTTCCAGTCGGTGCCTCGGGGTATCTCGGGCCACTTCGCGATTCCCAGCGCTCGCGGGGTGACGCACTGCCAGACGTCGACGAAGGGGTGGCCGACGATCTTCACATGCCTCCCGTGCGGACCTCGGGCGACGGCGTCGGCCAGGCGCGACTCCTTCGAACCCGGCACGAGGTGATCCACGAGGACCCCGTATCGGCGCGATGCGCTGGGAGGCTCTGCCGCCAGCACCTCGTCGAGCAGATCGACACCCTGCAGGAACTCGACCACCACGCCCTCGGCACGCAGATCCGCCCCCCACACCTTCTCGACGAGCTCGGCATCGTGCTTGCCCTCCACCAGGATGCGGCTGGGGAGCGCGACCCTGGCCCGTTGGTCCGCGGCGACGAACGATCCGGATGCCGTGCGTCGGAGCCCCTGCTCCTTCGCGGCGGGAACCGTGAGGCGCACGGGAGACCCGTCGATCATGAAACCCCCGCCGAGGGGGAAGAGGCGCTTGCGCCCCACCCTGTCCTCGAGCTCGACGTTGCCGCCCTGCACTCGCGTGACCGCTCCGCAGAATCCGTCCTGCGCGACCTCGACGACGAGATCGAGCTCGGCGGCGACCTGCGGCACCGGCTTGGCGACCCGCTCCTTCCAGCCGGCAGCGAGCACATCCGATCCGTACCTGTCGTCCATGCCATCCAGCGTATGTGTCTCCGCTGAGGGCGAACGGCCATCCCCTCGCGGAACCTGTCGCGTGTCGGACTCTGTGCATAGACTCGTTGCATGGGGCTCGGCTGCCGGTCGGAGGGAAGACGATGAAGACACGGTGGCTGGCGCTGGCCGCACTGACTGCGGCCGCTGCCGCAGGAACGTTCTCGATCTCGGCCGCATCGGCGACCGAACCGGTGACGCTCGACTCGGGATACGTGACCGACGACGCCGACGTCCTCAGCCCGAGCCAGGAAGATGCCGTCGAGGCGCGACTCCAGACCCTCAGTGAGAATTCGTCCTCCGACCTCTTCGTCGTCCTGGTCGACGACTTCACCGCACCGTCCGACAACGTCGCCTGGGCCGACACCGTCGCCGAGAACAACAACCTCGGCTCCGAGCAGTATCTGCTCGCGATCGCCGTGGACGGACGCAGCTACTACATCTCGGCAGCGCCCGACGGCCCGCTGAGCGACAGCAAGCTCGACGACGTGGAAGACAAGATCCAGAGCCTCGCCGCACAGGAGGACTGGGAGGGGATGATCGTCCTCGCCGCAGACGAGATCGAGGGCGACGGCGGCGCAGGCGCTGTGCGAGCCGCTCTGATCGCGGCCGCCGTCATCGCGCTCGGTCTGATCGTGTGGCTGATCATCGCTCTCGTGCGCCGCTCGCGCCGCGCCGCTGAGATCCGCCGACGCGGGGCCATGCCCGAGAAGCCGGATCCAAACGATCCGTTCTCGACCCTCACCGACGAGCAGGTGCAGACGCAGGCGGGTGCCGCACTCGTGCAGGCCGACGATGCGATCACCTCGAGCCGAGAAGAGCTCGGCTTCGCCGTGGCGCAGTTCGGCGATGCCGCGACCTCGGAGTTCAGCGGAGCTCTCGAGACCGCGAGGGCCAAGATGTCGGAGGCCTTCGATCTCAAGCAGAAGCTCGATGACGAGATCGAAGACACCGTCCACGATCGCCGCGCCTGGCATATCCGCATCATCCGGCTGTGCGACGAGATCGATGAGGTCCTCGATGAGAACACCGAGGCGTTCGACGCACTTCGCAGGCTCGAGCAGAACGCGCCGCAGGAGCTCGAGCGGGTCCGCGGCGAACGAGCAGCGCTCGCACCCGTTCTCGCGGGTGCCGCATCATCGCTGGCTCAGCTCTCTGCGGTCTACGACGCGACCGCGCTGAGCACAGTCGCGGACAACCCCGGCCAGGCCGACGAGCGAGCCGCCCTCGCCGATCGTTCTCTCGAGGCGGCGCAGCAGGCGATCGCCGCCGGCCGCACCGGCGAGGCCGCGTTCGCGATCCGTACGGCCGAGCAGTCGGTCGCCCAGGCGACGCAGCTGGTCGAGGCCATCACCGCGCTCGGAGCCGAGCTCTCCCGCATCGAGTCCCAGGCGCGGGCGCTGGTGGCCGAATTGCAGACCGACATCGCCGCCGCACAGCAGCTCCCCGATGCCGCAGGTGCGATCGGTGCGGTCGCCGCCGCCACGGCGCAGCAGCTGCAGAGCGCGCAGGCAGCCCTCGAAGGAACATCCCGCAGCCCGCAGCGGGTGCTCGAGGCACTCAGCGCGGCGAACGCTCAGATCGACGCCGCGATCGCGCAGGGCACCCAGGCGGCAGAACGTGCGCGGCGCACCCAGCAGCTGCTCGAGCAGACTCTGACGCAGGCCGGCTCCGAGATCCGCGCCGCGCGCGAATACATCGAGACTCGACGCGGCACAGTGGGCTCGACCGCCCGCACCCGTCTGTCGCAGGCCGACGCGACTCTGACGCAGGCCCTGAGCCTGAGGTCCTCGAATCCCGACGCGGCACTCACCGAAGCCGGACGTGCGCTCGATCTCGCCCGACAGGCCACCGCTTCCGCGCAGGCAGACGTCGAGGCCATGAACCCGGGCCGGTACGACAGCGGCTGGGGCGGAGGAGGCGGCAGCATCTTCGGCGGAGGGTCCACCTCCGGGGGCTCCGGCATCGGCGGTGACATCCTCGGCGGGATCATCGGCGGACTCCTCTCCGGCGGCGGAGGCGGAGGTTCCTCGCGCAGCAGCAGCTGGCGTTCCAGCGGCGGCGGCGGATTCCGCAGCTCCGGCTTCGGCGGCGGAGGCGGGAGCCGCTCCAGCGGCCGCAGCGGCCGCTCCGGAGGACGCCGCTTCTGACACCACGCGCCACGACTCCCAGACATCGATTCCGACCCTCTGAAAGGAACACAGCATGACCAAGCAGTCCATCTTCGGACGTATCTCGACCCTCGTCCGGGCGAACATCAACTCACTGCTCGACTCCGCGGAAGACCCGCAGAAGATGATCGACCAGCTCGTTCGCGATTACACCAACAGCATCGCCGATGCCGAGTCTGCGATCGCCGAGACCATCGGCAACCTTCGCCTGCTCGAGCGGGACCACGAAGAAGACGTCCAGTCGGCCACCGAGTGGGGCAACAAGGCTCTCGCCGCGAGCCGCAAGGCCGACGAGATGCGCTCGAGCGGCAACGCGGCAGACGCCGACAAGTTCGACAGCCTCGCCAAGATCGCGCTCCAGCGCCAGATCAGCGCCGAGCGCGAGGCCACCGGCGCCGAGCCGCAGATCGCCGCGCAGACCGAGATCGTCGACAAGCTCAAGTCCGGCCTCAACGGCATGAAGGACAAGCTCGGCGAGCTCAAGAACAAGCGCAGCGAGCTGCTCGCCCGCGCCAAGGTCGCCGAGGCGCAGACCAAGGTGCAGGATGCCGTCTCGTCGATCAACGTGCTCGATCCGACCAGCGAGCTGGGTCGCTTCGAAGACAAGGTCCGCCGTCAGGAGGCCCTTGCCCAGGGCAAGATCGAGCTTGCCGCGTCGAGCCTCGATGCTCAGTTCGAGAGCCTGGAAGACCTCGGTGAGCTCACCGAGGTCGAGGCTCGTCTCGCCGAGCTGAAGGCCGGCGGCTCCGCTCCCCGTGGAGCGATCGAAGGGTCCTGACACCTCGGGCGGATGCCCCGGAGCCGAGTGCTCCGGGGCATCCGCTCTTTCACAGCTGGAGGCACCATGGTGCGATTCCTCGTCGTCCCGCAGTGGCAAGGATCCCCTGCCGCCCGCGCGATGCTGCTGACCGACGGCGCGTCCGCGATCGCCGGCGATCTTCCCCGTGCAGCGACCACGGTGCTCGACGTGCCCGTCGAGGCTGGCGAGTCACTCGGAACAGGCGTTCGGCGGCTGAGCTCCCTGCTTCGCACGCGCGAGCAGGTCGCGGCGGTCGCGACCGAGGGGACTGTCGTGATCGGCGGCGACTGCAGCGTGACCGTCGCCGCTCTCGCCGCTCTTCCCGGCGGGACCGACGACGTCGCTGTCGTCTGGTTCGACGCTCACGGCGACCTGCACACCCCGCAGACCTCGCCATCCGGCGCCTTCTCGGGAATGGCACTGCGGGCCGTCCTCGGCGAAGGCGAGCCGCAGCTCGCCCTGTCACCGGGCGTACCCCGGGATCGGGTGGTCGCCGTGGGCATGCGCAATCTGGACGACGCCGAGGTCGAGGTCGTCGACGATCTCGTTCAGCTGTCCGTGCAGGACCTGGAGCGCATCGATGCTCTCGCCGATGCCGTCGCAGCCACCGGAGCCCGCCGAGTCTGGGTGCACATCGATGTCGATGTGCTCGACCCCGCGGAGTTCGCGGGAGTGTCTTCCGCGGTGCCCTTCGGACTCTCGCCCGCCGCAGTGAGCGCCGCGATCCGCGCTCTGCGGGAACGCGTTCCGCTGGCCGGCGCGACCATCGCCGGCTTCGCGCCCCGTTCGCCGGCGGACGCGGTCGACGACCTGGGTGCCCTGCTGCGGCTGATCGGGGCGGTCGCGTGAACGACGAGTGGCGTCAGACCGCCGAGCTCATCCTCGCCCGGGGCCGGCGATTCGATCGCCGCATCCCCTCATTCCTCCTCCGCTCCCCCCTCACCCGCCTGGGCTATTGGTGGGGTACGGCTGTGGGCTGGCTCTGGGGATCGCTCTGGAGCACCGGCCCTGTCGAGCGGCGCGCGGGACTCTGGATCTTCCGCGGCATGCCTCGGTGGACGTTCAACCGCGGCGGCGTGTGCGTCGGCGGATGCTTCCTCACGGGCGATACGCGACCCACCGACGCCGTCCTGCGGCACGAAGCCGTGCACAAGGCTCAGTGGCTCCGCTACGGTGCCCTCTTGCCCGTGCTGTACCTGTTCGCCGGACGTGACCCGCTGCGCAACCGCTTCGAGATCGAGGCCGGGCTGGAAGACGGCAACTACGTGCGGCGCCCCCGGACTCAGCGGTCGGTGGAGAGCAGCCCGAATCGCTCGGGAGCGTAGATCGTCGACGGCGAGATCCCGAGCGCACCCGTCAGGTGATCGACGATGTCTGCCGTGCCGAGATAGCCCCCGAGAAGCGTGATGTTCGTCTCGAGCTCAGCATCGCAGAGCATCTCGTCTGCCCAGGCGCATGTCGCTCGCGCCAGAGCCTGGCCCTGCGAGCAGGAGCGTCCGGAGCCGACGGCGCCCGACCGCTCGGAACGTGCGAGCCAGGTCACGGTCATTCGTGCGGGTGCATCGATCGCCGTGATGTCGGCGGCCTCGGGCACCTCGATGAACACTCGGCCTGAGGCGCACAGCGGCAGCGTGGCGAGGAACGTCTCGAGTTCGAGCAGTGAGTTCTCATCCGCCGTCACGAGGTGATGTGCACGGCGACGTGCGGCACGGCGCTCTGCGCGCGTGCTGCGGGTGTCGAGGGAGGTGCTCATGATGTGTCCATGATACACCAGGCGAAGGGTTGCCTAACCTTGGTCGCGCTCCGAATTCGGAGAGGGCTCGACGAGAGCCTCACGCAGCGCGATCAGCTCGGCATCCGTCATGCCGTTGGCCCGCAGGTAGTCGGCTGCTGAGCCCCAGCGGGCGTCGACGCTCTCGAGAAGTGCGCGCATCACCGGTGCGGGCGACTCCGTCGCGAGCGCGACGGCGTGCACAGCCTCGGGGTGCCGCGAACGGAGATACGCGACGATGTTGCGTGATCGCTCAGGCGGCAGCTGCGACTCGGTGAGTGCGTAATCCGCGATGACCGCCTCACGGTCGGCCTCGACCGCGGCGAGCGCGAGCGCGACAGTGACCCCTGTGCGATCCTTCCCCACAGTGCAGTGCACGAGAGTCGGGTCTCCCTTGGCGATGATGCGGATGGCTTCGACGAGCCGGTCGCCACTCTCTTCGAGCAGGTGCAGATAGAGGTCCCCCAGACTCGTGTCGTTCTCGAAGAACGACCGCACCGAACCGAGGAACAGCGGCAGATGCGTCGTGTCCGGTCCGGGGATCTCCGTGGGCTCCGCAGCGACCTCCTCGCCATCTCGCAGATCGACGATGTGCGAGACGACCCTGCGTACCGTCTCTGCGCCAGAGGTGCTCACTCCCGAGAGCTGCCCGGAGCGGAGAAGCACTCCCGAGCGGATACGGCCTCCCCGTGCCGGCATTCCGCCGACGTCACGAACGTTCGTGACGCCCTCGACATCGAGAACGGTCACGCCTGCTCCTTCCGCTCGCGCGGGGGAACGGGGTACCGGCCGGCGACGACGATGCGGTTGAAGGCGTTGATCGACACACACGCCCAGCTCAGCGCCGCATACTCCTTCTCGGTGAAGACGCTGCCGACGCGGTCGTACACGTCGTCGGCGATGCCCCCTTCCGCGATGAAGGTGAATGCCTCGGCGAGTTCGAGCGCGGCGCGCTCCCGCTCGCTGAACACGCCGCTCTCCCGCCATGTGGCGATCTGCATGAGTGTGTCGGTGTCGAGCCCGGCGGCGAGCGCCCGATCGGCATGCAGGCGGGTGCAGAAGCTGCATCCGTTGAGCTGCGAGCAGTGGATCATGACGATCTCTTTGAGCCGGTCGTCGATGCCGTTGTCTGCACAGATCGTGCCGACCGTTCGCGCGAAGGCATCGAGTGCCTGATAGGCCGCAGGCTCGGTCTTGGAGAGGTGCACTCGCGTCTCGCTCATGGGTCCCATGATATTCCGTCATGCACGCCGCGAGCTGAACACGTTCCTCGCTAGCGAAATGCGTTTCAACCGGCACGACGCGCATATGGTGAACAAAACGTGAGGCAGATTGGGCTTCAGGCTTAGCATTATGGTCTTGCATTTCTCGCGAACCGTCATGCCAGGGAGAATATCCAGGTGGCGATCGACAACTCCGAGTTCAGCTATCTCCCCGCGCAGGCCGAAGTGCTCGGAGTCGAGCCTCCGTCGGTCGAGCGGGTGACCCACAGCCTGCCCGACGGCCGGCGTCTCAGCGCGCTGCGCTACGGCGCGGGATCGCCGCACATCACGCTGCTTCACGGAGCCGGACTCAATGCCCACACCTGGGACACGACCGTGCTCGCCCTCGGCATGCCGGTGATCGCGATCGACCTCGCCGGACACGGAGACTCCTCATGGCGCGATGATGCGGACTACTCGCCCCGCAACCTCGCCCTCGATGTGGCAGACGCGCTCGACGCGTGGACCGACGCACCCCAGCTCGTGGTCGGCCAATCCCTCGGGGGCCTGACCGCCGCCGCGCTCGCGGCACACCGGCCTGATCTCGTCGCGGAACTGCTCGTGATCGACATCACCCCCGGCATCGACACCTCCGCAGGTCCGGCTGCCCTGCGCGAGTTTTACGCAGGACCGACCGATTTCGAGACGCGGGACGAGCTTGTCGAGCGTGCGATGTCACTCGGCTTCGGCGGAACACGGCCCGAGACGGAGCGCGGAGTGTTTCTGAACACCCGCGTGCGCTCCGATGGCCGGATCGAATGGAAGCACCATTTCGCTCACCTCGCTGCTCAGACTCTCGCCGCGCATGCCCCCGGCGGAGCCGACGCGCCTTCGCCCGTGAGCGCGACAGGCTGGGACGATCTTGCGCTGACCTCGGTCCCGGTGACTCTGGTGCGCGCCGAGCGAGGGTTCGTGAGCGCCGCGGACGCGCAGGAGTTCGCGAGGCGGCTCCCGCACGCCGAGGTCGTCATCGTCGACGCGACGCACAATGTGCAGGAGACCGCCCCTGTGCAGCTCGCCGCGCTGATCTCGAGGGCGGCATCCGCACTGTGACGATTCATTCCGAATCCGCGCCCTCCTCCCCCGTTCTTCCCTAGGCTCGTTCCACCGGCACACAGCAATCGCCGCCCCGAGAGGAAACACTTCATGTTCCGACGCACGCGACGTCTCGCGCTGATCTCCGTGATCGCGGCGAGCGCCGTCATCCTCAGCGCCTGCACGGGCACCGCCGAGCCCGAGTCCACCACCCCGGTCGGTGATCCCGACCCGGACGCCACGCTGCAGGTCGGTCTCGTCCTCGAACCCACCAACCTCGACATCCGCCGCACGAGCGGCGCTGCTCTCGAGCAGATCCTGATCGACAACATCTACGAGGGGTTGGTCAGCCGTGACGAGGAGAACGAGATCGTTCCTCGCCTCGCGAGCGACTACGAGGTGTCGTCCGACGGCCTCACCTACACGTTCACGCTGAACGAGGGCATCACCTTCCACAACGGCACGCCGCTCACGTCCGCCGACGTCGTCTCGTCATACGAGGCCGTGCGCACGGACGCGACGCTGCAGGGCAATGCGGAGTTCGCCTCGGTCACGCAGATCACGGCCCCCGACCCGGCCACGGTGCAGATCGTGCTGAGCGCCCCGAACCAGAACTTCCTGTTCTCTCTGACGGGGCCCGCGGGACTCGTGTTCCAGACCGGTGACACCACCGACCTCAAGACGGCGGAGAACGGCACGGGGCCCTTCACTCTGAGCCGGTGGAGCAAGGGCAACGCGATCACCTTCGCACGCAACGACACCTACTGGGGCGAGCCGGCCGGAGTGGCCGAGATCGAGTTCCAGTACATCCCCGACTTCTCGGCCGGAGTGAACGCGGCGCTGGACGGCGGCGTTCAGGTGCTCACCGCCGTGGACCCCAACCTGGCCCCCCAGCTCGAGGACTCCTTCACACTGACCACGGGCCGAACGACCGACAAGGCGACCCTGGCCTTCAACAACGCCAAGGCGCCGCTCGACGATGTGCGCGTGCGTGAGGCCCTCCGCCTAGCGATCGATCACGAGGCACTCATCGAGGCCGTCGGCTCGGGAACGGCACTGTACGGACCGATCCCCGAGCTCGACCCGGGATACGAGGATCTCTCCGACGTGATCTCGTACGATCCCGAGAAGGCCAAGGAACTGCTCGCCGAGGCCGGCCAGGAGGACCTCGAGCTGACGCTCACGATCCCCACGTTCTACGGCACGACCGTGCCCAAGGTGCTCATCTCGGACTTCCAGAAGGTGGGCGTGACGCTCAAGGTCGACTCCGTCGAGTTCCCCGCGTGGCTGGAGGACGTGTACACCAATCACGATTACGACCTGAGCTTCGTGCTGCACGTCGAGCCTCGCGACTTCGGCAACTTCGCCGACCCCGAGTACTACTTCGGCTACGACAACGCCGAGGTCCAGGCTCTGTACACGCAGGCTCTCGCCGAAGTCGACCCCGACGCCTCGGCAGACCTGCTGGCCGAGGCCGCGCGGATCGTCTCCGAGGACCATGCTGCCGACTGGCTGTACAACGGCGCGACGATCACGGCGGTGAGCCCCCTGGTCTCGGGCTTCCCCGAGGATTCGATCAACTCGCGCCTCGATCTGGCCGGCGTCACGGTCGCCGCAGAGAAGTGACGGCGATCCGTCACTCGTGATCCGCTACGTACTCGTCCGAGGGGCCCTGCTCATCGCGGGGCTCCTCGTGTCGAGCGTTCTGATCTTCCTGACGTTGCGCGTCTTCCCCGGAGACGTCGCACAGCTCATCGCCGGCACTCAGGCGTCGCCCGCCGAGGTGCAGGCGCTGCGCGAGTCCCTCGGGCTCGACCGCCCGCTGTCCGCGCAATACGTCGAGTGGATCGGCGGACTCTTCCGCGGCGACCTCGGCACCTCGCTGCTCTCGGGCGCCTCTGTCGGCGACGAGCTTCTCGAGAAGGCCCAGGTGACCGTGCCGCTGGGCATCATGTCACTCGTGATCGCCGTGCTCATCGCCGTGCCTTTCGGCATCCTCGCCGCTCTCCGCCGCGGACGCCGCGGCGGTACGGCGCTCACCGTCGGCGCACAGACTCTGGCAGCGGTTCCGGTGGTGTGGGCGGGCATGATGCTGATCGTGGTGTTCTCGGTCTGGCTCGGCTGGCTGCCCCCTCAGGGTTTTCCCCGCACCGGATGGAGTACGCCGGGCAAGGCGATCGAGGCCCTGCTGCTGCCGGCTCTCACGATCGGGATCGTCGAGGGTGCGATGCTGATGCGTTTCGTCCGGAGCGCCACCCTCCAGGCCGCGAGCCAGGACTTCGTGCGCACGGCTGCCGCGAAAGGACTCACCAGGAATCGAGCGTTGATCTCGCACGGGATCCCCGCCGTCGGCCTGTCGATCATCACGGTGCTCGGTCTGCAGGTCGCGGGGATCATCGTCGGCGCAGTCGTGATCGAGCAGCTCTTCACGCTTCCCGGCATCGGCCGGATGCTGGTGGCCGACGTGGGAACCCGCGACCTCGTGAAGGTGCAGAGCGAGTTGCTCGTGCTCACGGGTTTCGTGCTGGTCGTCGGATTCCTCGTCGATCTGCTCCACCGCGCGATCGATCCTCGACAGAGGGAGGCCTGATGCCCCGCTGGCTCGTACGGCTCTGGCAGACGCCCACCGGACGATTCGGGATGCTCGTGGTTGCGATCGTCGCCGCGGTCGCGCTCGTCTCAATGTTCTGGACACCGTTCGACCCCCAGTACTCCGATGTCCGCGCCCGGTGGTCGACGCCCGGCTGGCCGCATCTGCTCGGCACCGACGACACCGGTCGCGACATCCTGAGCGTGCTCATGGCGGGCGCGCGGACGACGGTCTTCGTCAGCATCGGAGCGGGCGTCATCGCCACGCTCGTGGGCGTCGCTCTGGCCGCCCTCGGCGCTCTCACCGCGCGATGGCTGCGCGAGACGGTCGCCGTGCTCGTCGACATCCTCATCGCGTTCCCCGTGCTGCTGATCGCCATGATGATCTCCTCGGTGTGGGGTGGTTCGCTGTGGGTCGTGATCTGGTCGGTGGGCATCGGTTTCGGCGTCAACATCGCTCGCGTCACCCGGCCCGAGCTGCGCCGAGTGCAGCAGAGCGACTTCATCGTGGCTGCCCGTGCGGCGGGGGTCACGAGCGTGCAGAGCCTGACACGCCATCTGCTCCCGAACGTCGCACCCGTGTTCATCGTGCAGCTGTCGTGGTCGATGGCGGTCGCAGTGCTCGCCGAAGCGGGCCTGTCGTACCTCGGTTTCGGCGCCTCGGTCGTGGAGCCCAGCTGGGGCCTGCTGCTGTCCGATCTGCAGCGGTACATCGGCGTGCACCCGCTCTCGGTGATTTGGCCGGGACTTGCGATCACCATCACGGTGCTCGCCCTCAATCTGCTCGGCGACGGACTCCGCGAGGCCACCGACCCGACCCTGCGGCATCGCTCAGCCGAAACCCACATCCCGGCGGTGGTCTCATGACGCGCTCATCCTCGTCTGCAGAACGCCGTCCGGCGGGCGTGTCCGATGCACGGACGGCACAGTCAGACGGTCTCGAGGTCCGGGATCTCGTCGTGGAGATCGACGGGCGACGAGTCGTCGATCGCGTCTCGTTCGACGTGCCCGACGGCAGCCGAATCGGCCTCATCGGCGAGTCGGGTTCGGGCAAATCGCTCACGGCGCTGGCGATCCTCGGGCTCCTGCCCGAGGGGGCGCAGGCCTCGGGCAGCATCCGCTGGGAGGGCACGGAACTCATCGGTCTCCCCGATCGTGAGCTCGCGAGGCTCCGCGGCGACGAGATCGGAATCGTGTTCCAGGAGCCCCGTACCGCACTGAATCCGATCCGTACGGTGGGCAGGCAGATCGCAGAGTCCGTCCGGATCCATGAGGGCATCGGTCGACGCGAAGCGCGCGAACGGGCCATCGAAGAGGCCGCGCGCGTGCGCCTCCCCGACCCTGCAGGCATCGTCGACCGGTATCCGCATCAGCTCTCGGGAGGACAGCGTCAACGGGTGGCGATCGCTATGGCCCTGGCCTGCCGCCCCCGCCTCCTCATCGCCGATGAGCCCACCACGGCCCTCGATGTCACGATCCAGGCGGAGATCCTGGCTCTGCTGCTGCGGCTGGTCGAGGAAGAGGGCATGTCACTCGCGTTCATCACCCACGACCTCGCCGTGCTCGCACAGGTCGCCACACAGGGCGTCGTGCTCGAGCACGGACGCGTCGTCGAGAACGCGTCGGTGAGCACTCTCCTGACCGCTCCGTCGTCGCCCGTGACACAGGGGCTTCTGCGCGACGCCACGGCGACGGTGTGGCGTCCTCACGGAGATGCACGATGAGCCTGATCGAGGCGCGCGGACTGCGCCGCGACTTCGCCCTGCCGAGGAGCTCGGTCTTCGGCAGGGCGCGCGTGCAGACAGCGCTCGCGCCGACCGATCTCGACATCACCGAGGGCTCGGCGCTGGGCATCATCGGAGAGTCGGGGTCAGGCAAGTCGACGCTCGTGCGCCTGCTGCTGGGTCTCGACCGGCCGACAGCCGGAAGCGTCATGGTCGGCGGCCGGGCGGTGAATGCGGCCGCTCCGGCGACGTCGCTGCACTGGCTGCGCCGTCAGACGGGTCTCGTCTTCCAGGATCCGTATGCATCGCTCGACCCCCGGATGACGGCCGGACAGATCATCCGAGAGCCTCTCCGGGCGCTGCGCATCGAGGGCGATCATGCAGCGCGCATCCGGGAAGTGCTCACGGATGTCGGTCTCGAGCCCGACATGGCCGACCGGTATCCGCACGAGTTCTCGGGCGGGCAGCGCCAGCGCATCGCGCTCGCGCGGGCGATCGCGCATCGCCCCCGCATCCTGGTCGGCGATGAGCCGCTCTCCGCGCTCGACGTGACCGTGCGGGCGCAGATCCTTGAACTCCTCATCGAGCTCAGACGCACGACCGATCTGACTCTCGTGCTGGTGTCGCACGACATCGGGGTCGTGCAGAACCTCTGCGACACGGTCGTGGTGATGAAGGACGGAAGCATCGTCGAGCGCGGCACGATGACCGACGTGCTGCTGCATCCCACGCACGACTACACCCGGAAGCTGCTCGCGGCGATCCCCGTCATCCCCGCCGCCGAGGGGTGAGTAACGGGGCGGCAGGGCCTCAGCGCGCCGCGGCCGAGCCGAAGAGACGACGCCTGCGCACCGGATGCAGGGCGCGCCGCATGTAGACGGTGCCGAGGTCGCGACCGAACTTGTGTCCCACTCGACCCATGCGACCTGCTTCGACGAACCCGAGCTTCGTGTGCAGACGAATGGAGGCCTCGGCTTTGGTGTCGCTGATGACCGCCACCATCTCGCGGATGCCGAGCTTCTCGCACGCGTCGATCAACGCCTGCAGCAACGCGGCTCCGAGACCTTTGCCGCCGGCGCCCGGGCCGAGGTAGATCGAGTCTTCGACCGTGAACCGGTACGCATTCTTGCCCGCCCAGGGCTGCGCGAGCGCGTAGCCGATCACCGCACCCGCGGGCGAGACGGCGACGAGGAACGGCAGCTCGAGTCTGTTCAGCAGCGCGAGCTTGTCGCGCCAGTACGGAATGCTGCTGCGTCTTTCGTCGAGAGTGACGACGGAGTTGCTGACGAAATGGTTGTAGATCTCGCGCACGTGCGGGAGGTCTGCCGACCGCGCCGCGCGGATCGAATAGGAGAACACCTCGAGGGCCGGCTGCGGGCGCAGGTGGCGCGGCAGCACGCGGCGGCGGTCACCGGGCTCGAACTGCATGCGATCAGCTTAAAGGCAGCTCACCGTCGACGCGCCAGTCGACGGGCGTCGCACCGAGCTGATCCAGCAGATCGTTCGCGCGGGAGAACGGCCGAGAGCCGAAGAAGCCACGGCTCGCAGAGAGCGGAGACGGGTGTGCCGAGACGATCACCGGAGTGGAACCGAGCATCGGCTGCAGCTTCGCGGCGTCGTTGCCCCACAGCACAGCGACGAGCGGCTGCTCTCGGGCGGCGAGCGCACGGATGGCGAGCTCGGTGACCTTCTCCCACCCCCATCCCCGGTGTGACGCGGCCTGCCCGGGGCGCACGGTCAGCACCCGGTTCAGCAGGAGCACGCCCTGATCGCTCCACGCGGTGAGGTCGCCGTGCGGGGCGGGCGGGATGCCGAGGTCGCTCTCCCGTTCCCGGTAGATGTTGACGAGACTGCGCGGCAGCGGTCGCACGTCGCGGTCGACTGCGAACGACAGCCCGATCGGATGCCCCGGTGTCGGATACGGGTCCTGTCCCGTGATCAGCACCCGCACATCGGCGAGCGGCCGGCTGAACGCTCGGAGCACGTGCTCTCCCGCGGGCAGGTAGCCGTGCCCGGCGGCCTGTTCGGCTCGCAGCCGCTCGCCCAGCTCGGTGATCACGTCCTGCGCAGGAGCCAGCGCCTCGGCCCAGCCCCGATCCATCGTCCCCTCGTCCGCGAGCTGCGCGAGAGTGCGTGCGGTCATGCGTCAGTCGATCGGACGCACGCGCAGCGGACCGCGGGCGAGCAGGTGGTTCGCCGACTGGGCGACCGGACGCATCGTGATCAGATCGAGGTTCACGTGGCTCGGCGCGTCCAAGGCATAGGCGATCACGTCGGCGACGTCAGCGGCGACCAACGGCTCTTCCACGCCCGAGTACACCGCTTCGGCCGCGACCTTGTCGCCCCTCAATCTGTTCAGCGTGAACTCCTCGGTGTGCACCAGCCCAGGCGCGACCTCCGAGACCCGGATCGGCTCGCCGTTGAGCTCGAGACGCAGCGCGTGAACGAGCATCGACTCCGCGGCTTTCGCGGCGTTGTACCCGCCACCACCGGCATACGCGACCTGTGCCGCGGTCGATGTGACGAACAGCGTGTCGGCATGCCCGTCGGACGAAGCCGCCAGACGCAGCAGCGGCAGCAGACCCGCCGCGAGACGCTGGCTGGAGAGAACGTTCGCGTCGTACATCCACTTCCAGTCATCGATCGACGCGTCTTCCACTCGATCGGTGCCGCGCGCACCGCCGGCGACCTGTACCAGCGCGTTCACGGGCCCGGAGGCGCGCAACTCGTCGACGAGCGCTGCCACTGCCTCGGCATCCGTGAGGTCGCATGCGATGGTCGACGCCCCCGTCTCGGCCGACAGCGCAGCGAGCCTGTCGGCGCGCCTCGCCACCCCGACCACGTCCCATCCTCGGGCTCGCAGCGCACGAACCGTCGCCTCCCCGATCCCGGAGCTCGCACCTGTCACCACTGCACGCCTGTTAGCCATGCCTCCACCGTACGATGTTCCGCCCGTCATCGCGCATCCGGCACCGCCGGGTCGCGTTCTGCAGCCGATGCTGCCGCCCGGTCGGCGCGTCGTTCGCCGAGAAGGACGATGGCGACACCGACGCCGCAGAGCACGAACCCGGCGCCGGTGACCACCGTGACCGCCTCGCCGAGCAGAACGCCGCCAGCGAGAGAGGTGGCGGGCGCGATCAGGAACAGCAGTGCCTGCAACGCCGTGATGCCCACGCGCCGCAGGAGCCACCAGTACAGGCCGTATGCCGCGACGGTGGGGAACACGGCTGTCAGCAGCACGGCGAGCCAGAAGGTCGCCGAGGCGGGCGGGACCAGCGTTCCCGTGACGATCGTGATCACGAGGAGTATCACGGCAGTGACCGTCACATGGATCGTCAGCGTCGCCATCACGCTGCCTGCGACCTCTGATCGGCGCTGCAGGAGCGTGCCGACGATGAGACACCCCATCGCCGCTGCCGGCAGCAGATAGGCCAGAGGACTCGCCGCCGACGAGCCGAGCTGAGACTGCACGACGAGAAGCACCCCGATCGCCCCGATGCCCAGCCCGATCCATTGGGAGCCTCGGACGCGCAGCCCCAGCACGGGTCCGACGAGTGCGGCCATGACGAGGGGCTGCACGGCGTCGATGAGGGCGACGGTTCCGGTCGCGATGCCGGCGGCCACCGCTCCGTAGACGGCGATGCAGTATCCGAACTGCGCGAACAGCCCCACGGTGGCCTGCGCGCGCAGATCACGCACGCTGATCCCCTCGAGCCGCCCCGAGGCCAGAGTCACTGCGAGCAGCACGACAGACAGGGGCATGAATCGCCACACCAGAAGGGTCAGCGGCGAGACCTCGACGGTGGCGAAGGCCGGAATGATGAAGCCCGAGCTCCAGGTCGCGATGAACAGGGCGCAGGCGACGACGGTCACCGAGCGCGAAAGTATACCGATCTGTTTACTCATCCTCCGACTATACAGATTGGTATAGTCGGAACATGACCTCGCCCGTTCCCGAGCTCGCTCCCCTGACCCCCGGGGGTCGACGCGTGCTGGACGCCGCATCTCGGCTCTTCTACGAGCACGGCCTCCACGCGGTCGGCGTCGACACGATCGCCGAAGCCGCCGGCGTCACGAAGAAGACTCTGTACGACCGCTTCGGGTCGAAGGAGGCCCTCGTGGTCGCGTACCTGCAGCACCGGGATGCACGCTGGCGCGAGCACGTGGCGGCAGAGCTCGCGCGAGTACCCGCGCCGGGACCCGACCGGATACTCGCGATCTTCGATGCCGCGATCTCGTGGTCGGGCGAGAACAGCCCCAAAGGGTGCAGTGCGATCAA
This sequence comes from Microbacterium sp. EB106-03-03-XG65, assembly GCF_058791955.1. Classification (NCBI taxonomy): domain Bacteria; kingdom Bacillati; phylum Actinomycetota; class Actinomycetes; order Micrococcales; family Microbacteriaceae; genus Microbacterium; species Microbacterium sp. EB106-03-03-XG65. The sequence goes on along the minus strand of NZ_JBYTEB010000001.1, from coordinate 1,852,490 downwards.
TGCCCGGGCCGAGATCGGCGAGGGGAACGATGAGCATCCGGTGTTCCCTGAGGTCTCGAGACAGAAGACCTGGCTGCTCGACGTGTTCCGCGAGCTCTGCTCGGAGGCGGGCCTGCGCGACCCGGAAGCGACGGCGAAGGCGATGATGCTGCTCTACGAAGGCGCCATCGTCACCGTGGGGATGGCGACGTTCGCCGAGCCGTTCTCGGTCGCTCGCACCTGGGCCGCCACCCTGCTCGCACAGGCGTGAGGGCAGGGTTCTCGCTGCCGAGAAACCCTCGGGTTCGTTACGTCACATTTCCCTCCGACTGTTGACAGGGACGGATGTTCCGTACTCTCGCTGCAACGGCATCAGCCGTATCGACCTTCCAACAGTTCCAGGGGGAACACATGTCCGCACCCGAGACCTGGCGTTTCGAGACCAAGCAGATCCACTCCGGCGCTGCTCCCGACCCCGTGACCAAGGCCCGCGCCACGCCGATCTACCAGACCACGTCGTACGTGTTCGACAGCGCCGACCACGCGGCCAACCTGTTCGCACTGGCCGAGTTCGGAAACATCTACACCCGCATCCAGAACCCGACCCAGGACGTCCTGGAGCAGCGCCTCGCGGCGCTCGAGGGGGGCACCGGCGCCCTCGTCCTCTCCAGCGGCCAGGCGGCGTCGACCTTCGCGGTCCTGAACATCGCCCAGGCGGGCGACCACATCGTGTCGTCCAGCTCCATCTACGGCGGCACGTACAACCTGTTCAAGTACACGCTCGCGAAGCTCGGCATCGAGGTCACCTTCGTCGAGAACCAGGACGACCCCGAAGAGTGGCGCCGCGCGCTGCGCCCCAACACGAAGCTGTTCTTCGCCGAAACCATCGGCAACCCGCAGATCAACATCCTCGACATCCGCACCGTCGCAGACGTGGCCCACGAGGGCGGCGTGCCGCTGATCGTCGACAACACCATCGCGACGCCGTACCTGATCCGCCCGTTCGAGCACGGCGCCGACATCGTCGTGCACTCCGTCACCAAGTTCCTCGGGGGTCACGGCACGACCATCGGCGGAGTGATCATCGACGGCGGCTCATTCGAGTGGTCGAAGAACGTGGAGCGGTTCCCCGGTCTCACCGAGCCCGATCCCTCGTACCACGGCGCCAGCTACACGGCGGCGGTGGGAGACCCGCTCGCCTACATCATCAAGGCACGTGTGCAGCTGCTCCGCGACCTCGGTTCGGCGATCGCCCCGCAGAGCGCCTGGAACCTCATCCAGGGCATCGAGACGCTGTCTCTCCGCATCGAGCGTCACGTGCAGAACGCCCAGGAGATCGCCGAATGGCTGGACGGTCGTGACGACGTCGCGTCTGTCAACTACTCGGGCCTGCCTTCCTCGCCCTGGTACGCCAAGGCGAACGAGTACGCGCCCAAGGGTGTCGGCGCCGTGCTCTCGTTCGAGCTCAAGGGCGGCGTCGAAGCCGGTCGCGAGTTCGTCAACAGCCTGTCGCTGTTCAGCCACCTCGCCAACATCGGCGACGTGCGCTCTCTCGTGATCCACCCGGCATCGACCACCCACGCTCAGCTCACCCCCGAGCAGCAGCTCACCGCCGGCGTCACGCCCGGCCTCGTGCGCCTGTCGGTCGGCATCGAGAACGTCGACGACCTGAAGGCAGACCTCGACGAGGCGCTCGGTGCCGCGCGTCGCGTGTCGGAGGCCGCCCGCGCCTGATTCACCCTCGTGACGACAGAGGTGCCCCGGACTCCGGTCCGGGGCGCTTCTGCGTTCACGCGGCGCACACAGGCGTAACCTTCGTCCGAGCCGCGACCGACCAGGCGAGAATGGAACCATGGACTGGCAGACGACTTCCGAGGACACGGTGCCTTCAGCGCCCGTGACGGAGGCCGACGTGCGTCTTCTCCGTGCACGCCCACCCGCGACGGGCGCCTGGCGGGATGGGGATCCCGCAGGCGACAGGCGTTTCGCGTCGTTCGGCGCCTTCCGCACCGAGAGCGGAGCAGAACTCCCCGGCATCCGCCTCGCCTTCGAGACCTGGGGCGAACTGAACGATGCACGCGACAACGCGATCCTCGTGCTGCATGCGCTCACCGGCGACAGTCATGTGCGGGGCAGCGCGGGCGCCGGACACCCGACCGCCGGCTGGTGGGAGGACGTCGCAGGTCCCGGTGCCCCCCTCGACACCGACCGCTGGTTCGTGATCGCGCCGAACATGCTCGGCGGATGCCAGGGATCCACAGGGCCCGCCAGCATCGCCCCGTCGGGATACGAGTGGGGGTCTCGTTTTCCGTACCTGACGATCCGCGATCAGGTCGCGGCGCAGGTACGCCTGGCCGATGCTCTCGGCATCGATTCCTGGGCCGCAGTCATCGGCGGATCGATGGGCGGGATGCATGCGCTCGAGTGGGCCGTCATGCACCCGCAGCGAGTACAGCGACTGGCCGTGCTCTCGTCACCGCCGATCACCACCGCCGATCAGATCGCGCTCAACACCGTGCAGCTCGAGACGATCCGCATGGATCCTCGTTTCCAGGGAGGCGAGTACTACGACCTCGCCGACGGCGACGGGCCCCATCGTGGCCTCGCGCTCGCCCGCCGCATGGCTCTGTTGAATTACCGCAGCCCGATCGAGCTCAACCAGCGCTTCCAGCGCTCGTGGCAGTCGGGTGTGTCACCTCTCGGCCACGGAGGACGCTTCGCCGTCGAGTCGTATCTCGACTTCCACGGCAACAAATTCACCCGCCGGTTCGATGCGAACAGCTACGTCACGCTCGTCGAGGCGATGAACTCCCACGACGTGGGGCGCGACAGGGGCGGCGTCGAGGAGGCGCTGCGCTCGGTCACGGCGACCACGCTCGTGCTCGGCATCGACAGCGACCGGTTGTTCCCCATCGACGGCCAGCATCGCATCGCTCGCGGCATACCCCGCACCCTTGACGGCAACGAGGCGGTCGTGCTCGCGAGCGACTTCGGCCACGACGGCTTCCTCATCGAGACCGAGGCGGTGGGAGGCCACCTGCGCAGGCTGCTCGCCGCCTAGGTGCCACGCTCTCGCTCGCTGATCCGCCAGGGCAGCACGCCCGCCTCGAGCCGCAGAGAGTCCCAGACGAAGGCGGTGCCCGCATCCGTGCGCTCGATGCGGGTCGAGTACGTCTCCGGGGTGCCGACAGCCTCGAGGGCGTCGCTCACCGTCTCGTGGCGACTCAGGCGGTGGAGCGTGACCCAGGTCGGTGGGAAGAGCGTCCACTCCCCTGTGCCATGACGCTGCAGCGCCGCAGCGGGCGTGACCCATGCGGCCTCCTCTACCTCGTCCGGGGCGAGAACCAACGGCGCATCGGCGGGGGCCTCGGCGAGAAAGAACCACGTACGGATCCGCACCGGCGCGTCCGGCGGCGGCTGCCAGAGGGACAGCGATCTGATCGGCCCGACGACCGAAAGCCCGACCTCTTCGAAGGTCTCGCGCACGCCTGCACGCCGAGCATCCTCCACCTCCGCTGCCCCCGGCACGCGGTCTTCGCTCTCGACCTTGCCGCCCGGAAACACCCAGGCACCGGGGAACGAGCCGCGAGTCGGTCGCCGGATCAACAGCACCTCGACGCCTCTCCCGCCTCGGCGCAGCAGCACGACGGTACCGGCTATCGGCAACTCGTCGGGGGCGCTCATCTCGTCACTCTACGACGAGGGCCGAGGTTCAGGACGAGACGACCGCTCTCCGGGCGTCGAGCCGATACGACACGAGCGCGATCACGAGACCCGCGACGGCGAGGAGCGCACCGGTCCACGACGGGGCGGTGAATCCCCATCCCGCGGCGATCACCACGCCGCCGAGGAATGCGCCGAGGCTGTTGCCGATGTTGAGCGCGGAGTGATTGAGCGCCGCGGCGATGGACTGGTTGTCGCCGGCGACATCCATCAGCCGGGTCTGGATCGTCGGGCTGAGGACCGACGACACGAACCCGACCACGAACACGAGGAGGCAGAGTGTGACGATCCAGAACGACAGTGCTCCGAGCAGACCGAGCACCAGGGCCAGCACGGCGAGGCCGATCAGCAGGGTGCGCCGCAGATCGATGTCCGCCAGGTGTCCGCCGACGATGTTCCCGCCGGTCATCCCCAACCCCATCAGAACGAGGACGATCGGGACCATCCACTCGGGCGATCCCGACACCTCGGTGACGAGGGGCGCGATGTAGCTGTACACCGCGAAGAAGCCGCCGAATCCGATCGCCCCGATGCCGAGTGCGAACCAGACCTGGGGGATGCGGAACACTCCCAGCTCCTCCCGCATCGTGCGACCGGGTGACCCAGGATGCTCCGGCACGAAAAACACGATGCAGAGCGTGGCGATCGCGAAGACGAACGCGACCACGGCGAATGCCGCACGCCACCCGAACTGCTGGCCGAGGAACGTGCCGAACGGCACACCCACCACGTTGGCGATCGTGAGGCCGGTGAGGATGAACGCCACACCCTTGGCCCGCTTGCCTGGGCCCATGACGTCGGCTGCGACCAGCGCGCCGATCCCGAAGTAGGCGCCGTGCGGCAGACCGGCGAGGAATCGCGACGCTCCGACGAGCTCGAAGGTCGGCAGCACCACGGTGAGGGCGTTGAACACCGTCAGCGCCACAGCGAGGCCGATCATCACCCGGTGCCGAGGAAAGCGCGCGACGAAACCGGCGATCGTCGGGGCACCCACGACGACACCGAGCGCATACAGCGAGATGAGCCAGCCGGCCTGGCTGAGCGCATCTTCCGGGCTCGCGGCCCATTGGGTGGGCAGCAGCTCCGAGGCGATCTCGGGCAGAAGGCCCATGATCACGAACTCGGTCATGCCGATGCCGAAGCTGCCGATGGCGAGGGAGAGGAGCGCCCACTTCGCCGCACCCCTCGATTCAGTCGAGGGATTCACTCGACGAGTCTACCGGCCGTCCTGCTCCTCGATCGCCGACTCGAGCCGCTCGATCTTCGCATCCAGTTCTCCCGAGTACCCGGGACGGATGTCGGCCTTGAGCACGAGCGACACACGGGAGCCGAACGGCATCACCGCCTCCGTCGCGCGCTTGACGACGTCCATGACCGAGTCCCAGTCGGGCCCTTCGATCTCGGTGAACATGCTGGTGGTCCGGTGCGGCAGGCCGGATTCGCGCACGACGCGCACCGCTGCGGCGACCGCGTCGTGCACGGACGCATCAGAGCGGTCGGAGCCGTCTGCGGGGGCGCCGCTCGGCGCGACGGAGAAGGCGATCAGCATGAGTCACTCCCTGGTGTCGGTGGTTGTGGATGTCGCCGGTACCCGGACGACGGCGCGGATGCCGATGACGAGGCCGGCCACGAGCAGGAGGTTGCGGATGGTCAGCACCACGATGGACAGCGGATCTGCGCGCAGGAGGGCGTCGTACATCAGCGGATACACGAGGCAGGTCAGCATGCACAGGGCCAGCACTGTCGCAGACGGCACCGCCGCCCGCGTCCGGTCCAGGACGAACCAGAGGATGACCGGCGCGATCAACCAGGTCGTGAACTGCGGCGAACCGACCTTGTTCATCACGATCAGCGCGAGCACGAGTGAGTAGGCCAGGGGCGGGAAGAGACGCGAGAAGGATGCCCCTCGCATCGCCTTGACCGCGCCGAGGGCCGTGAGCGCCGCGACGAGCACGACCATGAGCGGGGTCAGCACGGCGGCGACGGGCTCAGCGGCCGGAGCGACGATCTGGAAGGTGAGGATCTCGAAGCTGTACTCGATCGTCGCCGCACCCATGACCGCGGACCAGAGGAACGGGGTCGCCGCGACGGCTTCGATCTGCAGGCCTCGCCCCGTCTGCGCCGTGAGGAATCCGAAGATCTCGGTGTCGGCACCGCACAGCATGAGCACTCCGATGACGCCCGCCGTCACTGCGGCAGCGGTGAGGAGAACACGCATGCGATGCCGTGAGGCGACGACCGCCGCGACGACCAGGGCCGCCGGCCAGATCTTGATCCAGGCGCCGATCGTGAGCAGGGCGGCAGCGACGGCAGGACGCCGTGTCAGCCACAGTCCGCCGACCACTGCCAGCGGCACCGCGATCGCGTCGATCCGATACATCGCGATCGGTCCGAGCAGAAGCAGAGCCGCAACCCAGAACCACGCCCCCGCCCGACGCTGGGGGGATGCAGAACGTCCGCTCAGCGCGGCGAACGCGAGCGCGTCGAGCACCGTGACCAGCACCGCCCAGGCGACCAGATACGCCCCGGAGGCGCCCATCGACGCCACCAGGGGCAACGAGATCACCTTCGCGAGCAGCATCGGCACGAGGGCGAGCTGCGGGTACACCCATGCCTCGGAGACGCCGACGACAGGGCCGCCGCTCAGCGCCGACGACGCCCACGGCTCGTACACGAGCACGACGTCGCCCATGGGCTGGCTCGGGAAGATCCACCCGGAGACCGCGACGATCGCGTGCACGGCGAGGAACGCACACCACAGGACCACGACGTTCGTCGCTCCTCGCCGACTCACGCGAGGAGGTCCGCGATCGCGCGGGGAAGCGCCTCCGCGACGTCGAGTGCGAGGATCGGATGCCCGAGGCCGGCCCCGTCGCCGTCCGTCGCCGATGCGATGCGGGCGGCATGTCCGTGCAGCCAGGCACCGGACGCGGCCGCCTCCGCGATGGGGGCATCGGGGTTCGCGGCGAGCAGCGAGCCGAGCACACCGCCCAGCACATCCCCCGTTCCGGCTGTCGCGAGCCACCCGGTTCCGGCGCTCACCCTGAACACCGCTCCCTCGGCAGAGGCGATCAGCGTCTCCGAGCCTTTGAGCAGCACGGTCGCCCCGAGCGCCACCGCCATCGCCGACGCCGCTCTCGCCCTGTCGGGCTCCGGCCGCAGACCGATGAGGTCGCGCAACCGCTCGAACTCACGGCCGTGGGGAGTCAGCAGCAGGGGCGCCGTGGCGTCGGGCGTGAGATCCAGAGCTCCGGCATCGACCACGACCGGAACCTCCCCGTCGAGGATGCCCCGCAGCTCGCGTTCGTCCGCATCGCTCCTCGCCGCCGGATCCGTCCCCGAGCCGATCACCCACGCTCCGACCCGCGCGCCTTCCGCTTGTGCGGACACGACGGTCTCCGGCCGTCGCGCGATCACCGCGTCGGCCGCGCGTCCCTCGCCGATGAATCGCACGAACCCCGCGCCTGCGCGCCACGCCGCCTCGACCCCGAGCACGGCCGCTCCGGGATACGCGGACGATCCGGTGCGGAGCCCCACGACGCCGCGGGAGTACTTGTCGTCCGATGGCCCCGGCGCCCGCACGAGAGGTGCGGAATCATCTCGGGACCAATCACGTGCGTCGGGCATGACTCCACGTTAGTCGCCCGGCCCTCCCCTGCTCCCGCGACGGTAACGTCGGAGAGGTGAGCATCCTCTTCTCTCCGATGAGCATCCGTTCGACCGTCTTCCGCAACCGACTCTGGGTCTCTCCCATGTGCATGTACAGCGCCGTCGACGGCGTCGTGCAGGAATGGCACCACACACATCTCGCGCAGTTCGCCTCCGGCGGAGCCGGGCTGATCGTCGCCGAGGCCACCGCGGTGGTTCCCGAGGGACGGATCTCTCCCCGAGACGCCGGACTCTGGAACGACGAGCAGCGAGACGCCTGGACGCCGATCGTCGAGGCGATCCATGCGCGAGGGGCCGTCGCCGGCATCCAGCTCGCGCACGCCGGTCGCAAGGCGTCGACGTGGTGGCCGTGGGCCGACGACCGGGGTTCCGTTCCCGCGTTCGAGGGCGGATGGACCACGCACGCGCCTTCTGCCGTGGCCTTCGAGGGTTTCGCGCCCCCGGAGCAGCTCGACTCCGCGGGGATCGACCGTGTCGTGGAGGCATTCGCGTCGTCGGCCCGCCGCGCGCTCGAGGCGGGCTTCGACGTGCTCGAGATCCACGGGGCGCACGGATACCTGCTGCACCAGTTCCTGTCACCGTTGTCGAACCTGCGCGACGACGACTACGGAGGGTCCCTCGAGAATCGGGCCCGTCTGCTGCTGCGCGTCATCGATGCCGTCCGCTCCGTCGCCGGAGAGTCCGTGCCCGTGTTCGTGCGCATCTCGGCGACCGACCATGCCGACGGCGGCTTCGATGAGCAGGAAGCGGCTGTCGTCGCCGGCTGGGCGACCGAGCGCGGGGCCGACCTCATCGATGTCTCGAGCGGCGGGCTGGTCGCGCACCAGCAGATCAGCGTGCATCCGGGGTATCAGGTTCCTCTTGCGGCAGTCGTCCGCCAGGGTGGCCGGATCCCGGTGTCGGCCGTCGGACTCATCACCGCCGCGCAGCAGGCCGAGCACGTGCTCGAAGAGGGAGCCGCCGACGCGATCTTCGCGGGCCGCGAATGGCTGCGCGACCCGCACTTCGCGTTGCGGGCGGCTCATGAACTCGGCGCCGAGATCGCCTGGCCGCCGCAGTACGAGCGGGCGCACTGGCGCTGACCCGCGCCCGCGGCACGCACAGAGAAGCCCTCCTCTCAGAACGAGTGGAGGGCTTCTCTGTGCGCGGTGTCAGTGTCCGCGGACTCGACGTGTCGCGTCCTGCACCTCGCCGACCAGTTCTTCGAGGATGTCCTCGAGGAACAGCACGGCCGTGGTGGCGCCGTTGTGGTCACGGACCTTCGCGAGGTGGCGGCCCGCACGCCTCATGACGGCGAGCGCATCCTCGAGATCCGTGTCCTCCTGCACGGGGACCATGTGATGGATCCGCTTCGACGGCAGCGGCTCGAACAGCTTGGCGGCAGGGTCCGGACCGTCGGATGCCCGGAGGATGTCCTTGAGATGCACGTACCCGACCGGTGCATGCTCGTCATCGACGATGACGTAGCGCGAGAAGCCGTAGCGCGCCACGGCCTTCTCGATGTCGTCCGGGGTGGTGCTCTCGGGAAGCGTCACGAGGTCGCTCAGCGGCACCGCCACGTCTCGCGCCTTCTTGTCCGTGAACTCGACCGCAGCCGCGACGGCGCCCACCGTGTCGGTGAGCACGCCCTCGCGCCGTGATTGATCCACGATCGTCGCGACCTCCTCCAGCGTGAAGGTCGACGCGGCCTCGTTCTTGGGCTCCACGCGGAACAGGCGGAGAACGCCGTTCGCGGCCGCGTTGAGCACCCAGATCACGGGCATGAACGCTTTCGAGACCCAGACGAGGGGCGGCGCCAACAGCAACACCGCGCGATCGGGCACCGAGAACGCGAGGTTCTTCGGCACCATCTCGCCGAACACCACATGCAGGAACGAGACCACGAGCAGCGCGATGGCGAACGAGACACCGTCTACGACGCCGTCCGACCAGCCCAACGCGTGCAGCGGAGCCGCCAGCAGATGGTGGATGGCAGGCTCCGACACGTTCAGGATGAGGAGCGAGCAGATCGTGATTCCGAGCTGCGATGTCGCGAGCATCAGCGTCGCGTGCTCCATGGCGTACAACGCCGTCTTCGCCGCTCGCGAGCCCTGCTCTGCTTTGGGCTCGATCTGCGAGCGGCGGGCCGAGATCACGGCGAACTCGGCGCCGACGAAGAACGCGTTCGCGACGAGGAGCACCACGAGCCAGGCGATACCTGCCCAATCGTTCATCGGGTCACTCCTTCATCCGCGCTGTGCGGGGTCGCGACGTATCGCACCCGATCCACCCGGCGTCCGTCCATGCGCACGACCTGCAGCGTGCCCGTGTCGAGAGGAACCTCGTCGCCGACGACGGGCACCCTCTCGAGGACGCTCATGACGTAGCCGCCGACCGTGTCGTACACATCGCCCTCCGGCACATCCACACCGGCCCTGCGGCGCAACTCATCCGGACGCAGCTCGCCAGGGAAGGTCACGCCGTCCCGTCCCACGACGACACCCGCCCTCATCCGGTCGTGCTCGTCGACGACCTCGCCGACGATCTCTTCCACGAGGTCCTCCAGCGTCACCAGACCGGCGGTGCCGCCGTATTCGTCCACGACGACGGCGAGCTGGTACCCACGCGCCCGGAGCTCGGTGATGAGACTGTCGACGTGCGCGGTCTCGGGGACACGCAGCGGCTCGGTCGAGAGAGCTCCGACGGGCACCTCGGCTCGTCGCTCGCGGGGCACCGAGATCGCCGCTTTGAGGTGCACGACGCCGGTGATGTCGTCGAAGTCGTCGTCGTACACGGGAAACCGGCTGTGCCCCGTGCGGCGGGCGAGCTGGATCACGTCGTCGGCGGAGTCCCCCGCGGCGATCGCGTGCATGCTCGGACGCGCGGTCATCACGTCGGCAGCCGACAGTCGCGAGAAGGTCAAGGTGCGATCCAGCAGTGTCGCGGTGTCGGCCTCGAGCACGCCGGCGCTGGCGGATCGGCGCACGAGAGACGAGAGCTCCTCCGCCGTACGTGCCCCGGAGAGCTCCTCCTTGGGCTCGATCCCCATGCTGCGCAGCACGCCGTTCGCACTGCCGTTGAGCACGACGACCGCGGGCTTGAACACCGTGGTGAACGCGACCTGGAAGGGCACGACGAGCTTGGCCGTCGCGAGAGGGAGCGCGAGGGCGAAGTTCTTCGGCACGAGTTCACCGAGGATCATCGACAGTGCTGTCGCCACCACCATCGCGACGACCGTCGCGATCGGCGCGACCGCCGCGTCCGGGAATCTCCAGGCGATGAGCGTCGGTCGCAGCAGGTTCGAGAGCGCGGGCTCCATCGTGTAACCCGTGAGAAGCGTCGTGAGTGTGATGCCGAGCTGAGCGGCCGACAGATGGGTCGAGGTGTGGCGCAGAGCACCGATCGTCATCGCGAGTCGGGACTCGCCGCGGGCCTGGCGTGCCTCGAGGTCGGCTCGGTCCAGATTGACCAGAGCGAACTCGCTCGCCACGAAGAGTCCGGTGCCGATCGTGAGCAGGAGCCCCACGCCCAACAGGATGTAGTCCATCAGTGTGTCCCCTCGGATTCGAGAGGCGAGCGGTGGGGCGATCTACTGCAACTGGGAGGGTCGTCCATAGTGTGCCGATTCTACGGGATCGCGACGCGCCGCGGGCTCGCGGGGCACGTGAGGTTCGAGCTGAGCGAAAGGCTCACCAGCTGACCGGCAGTGCCTTGCCTTCTTCGTATCCCGCAGCCGACTGCAGTCCGACCAGCGCGCGCTCGTGGAATTCGGGAACGGAATCAGCACCCGCATACGTGAACGAGGAGCGCACTCCCGAGGTGATCATGTCGAGAAGATCCTCGACACCCGGACGCAACGGGTCGAGGTAGATCCTGGACGACGAGATGCCCTCTGCGAAGAGCTCCTTGCGGGCGCGCTCGTATGCGTCCAGGCGTCCGAAGCGGGCCTGCACCGCCTTGGTCGACGCCATGCCCCACGATTCTTTGAAGATGCGTCCTTCGGAGTCGGTCTGGAGCTCCCCCGGGGCTTCGATCGTGCCCGCGAACCACGAGCCGACCATGACCGAGGCCGCCCCCGCGGCGAGCGCCAGGGCGACGTCGCGCGGATAGCGCACGCCGCCATCCGCCCAGACATGCGCTCCGAGCTCGCGGGCCGCCTGCGCGGTCTCGAGCACAGCCGAGAACTGCGGTCGTCCGACGGCCGTCATCATGCGCGTCGTGCACATCGCTCCGGGACCCACACCGACCTTGAGGATCGTCGCCCCTGCCTCGACGAGGTCCTGCACGCCGTCGGCCGTCACGATGTTGCCGGCCACTATCGGAATACCGGGATTCAATGATGCGACATCGGAGAGCGCGCGGAGCATGCCTTCCTGATGCCCGTGAGCGGTGTCGACGACCAGCACGTCGACACCGGCAGCGACGAGCGCACGGGCTTTGGCCGCGACATCCCCGTTGATCCCGACCGCCGCGGCGACAGCGAGTCGCCCGTCGGCGTCGAGGGCAGGGCCGTAAAGAGTCGAGCGCAGAGCGCTGCGCGCGCTCAGCGTGCCGACGAGATGGCCGTGGTGCACGATCGTGACCATCTCGACGTCCGCCTCCGTGATGACGTCGAACGCGTGGCGCTCGGAGCCGATGTCGTCGGCGTCGAGAGACGGCGTGCCGGCGTGCACCAGGTCGCCGAGCTGCGCGTCGGGCAGTGCCGTCGCGAGGCGAGTCGCGGGGAGGACGCCGAGGATCCGCTCCACGGAGTACGGCGGGTCGCCCGCAGCGACGACGACCCCGTGCCCGGGCGCGGCGGGAAACAGACGCAGGGCATCAGCCACGGAGGCACTCGGAGGGAGCACGATCGGAGTGTCCCAGAGGACCGGCTGCGCCTTGACATCGCGGATCGCCGCATCGAGCGCCTGCAGCGGCATGTCCTGCGGCAGCACGCCGAGGCCTCCGCGTCGGGCGAGCACGGCCGCGAGGCGCGGACCGGTGACCGAGTTCATGTTCGAGGCCACGAGCGGGAGCGTCGCCGGGGTGCCGTCCTGCGGAGCGAGATCGACCTGGAGCCGGCTGGTCACCGCCGAGCGGCGCGGAACGAGGAACACGTCTGAATAGGTCAGATCGACTGTGGGCGACTCACCGGAGAACTCCATGCCCCCACGCTACTCAGATCGAGTGCGAGACGGCACTCCGCCTGGACGATTGCGCGAGGAAACACGTTAGGCTTGTTGCTCGAGAGTGTGCGGACCCGAAACGCATCCTGCGTCGCGGTGTGCACATGTGAGATTCAGCGATGAAAGAGGGCGATCGAGAGTGTCGAACCAGGTGACCGGCGTCGGGGGCGACGGGGGGTTCGGAGCCAATTCGTGGCTCGTCGAAGAGCTCTACGAGCAGTTCAAGGTGAATCGCGACTCTGTGGACAAGGAGTGGTGGCCGATCCTCGAGAAGTATCAGTCCGATGCCGCCACCGGCGCAGCACCTGCCGCCTCCCCCGCAGCGGCGGCCGACCAGAGCGCACACCCGGTGACTGCGCCGATCCCTGTCATCGGAGCACAGCCGGTGGCCCGCACCACGACCAAGCCGGCCGTGGCCGCCCCCATCCCCGCACAGGCGCCGAAGCCTGCCGCGAAGGAGGCGACGGACCCCGCTGAGGAAGACAAGATCACGCCCCTCCGCGGGCTCCCCAAGACTCTCGCCGCCAACATGGACGAGTCGCTGACCGTCCCGACGGCCACGAGTGTGCGCACCGTTCCCGCCAAGCTGATGATCGACAACCGCATCGTCATCAACAACCACATGGCGCGTACGCGCGGCGGCAAGATCAGCTTCACCCACCTCATCGGATGGGCGCTGATCCGCACGCTCGACGAGTTCCGCAGCCAGAACGTCTTCTACGCCGAGATCGACGGCAAGCCGTCGGTCGTCGCTCCGGCGCATGTGAACCTCGGTATCGCGATCGACCTGCCCAAGCCCGACGGCACGCGGGCGCTCATGGTCCCGAGCATCAAGCGCGCCGACACCATGTCGTTCAGCGAGTACCTCGTCGCCTACGAAGACCTGGTCACGCGAGCGCGCAACAACAAGCTCACCGCGGCCGACTTCCAGGGCACCACGGTCTCGCTGACCAACCCCGGAGGAATCGGCACCGTGCACTCGGTGCCGCGCCTCATGAAGGGGCAGGGCTGCATCATCGGCGCGGGCGCGCTCGAGTACCCGGCCGAGTTCCAGGGAGCCAGCGAGCGGACGCTGAACGAGCTCGCGATCGGCAAGACGATCACGCTCACCAGCACCTACGACCACCGCGTCATCCAGGGTGCCGGCTCCGGAGAGTTCCTCAAGAAGGTCCACGAGCTGCTGATCGGTCAGCGCGGCTTCTACGACGACATCTTCGCGGCTCTGCGCATCCCGTACTCCCCGATCCGCTGGAACCCCGACATCGCGGTCGACCTCGCCGAGCGCGTCGACAAGCAGTCCCGCGTGCAGGAGCTGATCAACTCCTTCCGCGTGCGCGGTCACCTGATGGCAGACATCGATCCGCTCGAGTACGTGCAGCGCTCGCACCCCGACCTCGAGATCGAGAGCCACGGCCTCACCTTCTGGGATCTGGACCGTGAGTTCGTCACGGGTGGGTTCGGCGGACGTCGGGTCGCGAAGCTCCGCGACATCCTCGGTGTCCTCCGCGATTCGTACTGCCGCACTCTCGGCATCGAGTACATGCACATCCAGGACCCCGAGCAGCGGAGGTGGTTCCAGGAGAAGGTCGAGGTCAAGTACCAGAAGCCTGGCCACGACGAGCAGCTGCGCGTTCTGCGCAAGCTCAACGAGGCTGAGGCGTTCGAGACGTTCCTGCAGACGAAGTTCGTCGGCCAGAAGCGGTTCTCCCTTGAAGGGGGCGAGTCGCTCGTCCCTCTGCTCGACGAGATCCTGCAGGGTGCGGCGACCGCGGGCCTCGAAGGTGCTGCCATCGGCATGGCCCACCGCGGACGACTGAACGTGCTCACGAACATCGCCGGCAAGACCTACGGCCAGGTCTTCCAGGAGTTCGAGGGCATCCAGACGCCGGGCAACCGGCGCGGTTCGGGCGACGTGAAGTACCACCTCGGCACCGAGGGCACGTTCATCGCCGACGACGGGTCGGAGCTCCCGGTCTACCTGGCCGCGAACCCCTCGCACCTCGAGACCGTCGACGGTGTGCTCGAGGGAATCGTGCGCGCCAAGCAGGACCGCAAGCCCATCGGCACCTTCGCCTGGCTGCCGATCCTCGTGCACGGAGACGCGGCGTTCGCAGGGCAGGGTGTGGTCGTCGAGACTCTGCAGATGTCGCAGCTGCGGGGATACCGCACCGGCGGCACGATCCACGTGGTCGTGAACAACCAGGTCGGATTCACGACGCTCCCGAACGACTCGCGCACCTCGGTCTACTCCACCGATGTGGCCAAGACGATCCAGGCGCCCGTGTTCCACGTGAACGGCGATGACCCCGAGGCCGTGATCCACGTCGCTCAGCTCGCCTTCGAGTACCGCGAGCGCTTCCACCGCGACGTCGTGATCGACCTCGTCTGCTACCGCCGTCGCGGTCACAACGAGGGCGACGACCCGTCGATGACCCAGCCGCTCATGACCGACCTCATCCAGGCCAAGCGCTCGGTGCGCAAGCTGTACACCGAGTCGCTCGTGGGTCGCGGAGACATCACCGAGGAGGAGTACGACGAGGCGAAGGCCGACTTCCAGAACCGCCTCGAGATCGCATTCGCCGAGACGCATGCCGCAGAGACCGGGACCACGCCGATCTCACAGGATCTGCCTCCGCTCGACGAGCAGGTCGGTGCCCCCGAGATCACCGGCGTCTCGAACGAGGTCATCCAGCTGATCGGCGACGCATTCGTCAACAAGCCCGAAGGATTCACGGTGCACCCGAAGCTGCAGCAGCAGCTCGAGAAGCGCCTCGACATGAGTCGCAACGGCAACATCGACTGGGGCTTCGGCGAGCTGCTCGCCTTCGGTTCTCTCCTGGTCGAGGGCACGCCGGTTCGTCTGGCCGGCCAGGACTCGCGCCGCGGCACGTTCGTGCAGCGCCACGCGACCCTGCACGATCGCGCGAACGGTCAGGAGTGGCTGCCGCTGTCGAATCTGTCGGAGTCGCAGGGGCGCTTCTTCGTCTACGACTCGCTCCTCAGCGAGTACGCCGCGCTCGGTTTCGAGTACGGCTACTCCGTCGAGGCGCCCGAAGCGCTGGTGCTGTGGGAGGCGCAGTTCGGCGACTTCGTCAACGGCGCCCAGTCGGTCATCGACGAGTACATCTCGGCGGCCGAGCAGAAGTGGGGACAGCAGTCCAGCGTCACTCTGCTCCTCCCCCACGGCTACGAGGGTCAGGGGCCGGATCACTCGTCCTCGCGCATCGAGCGCTTCCTGCAGATGTGCGCGCAGGAGAACATGATCGTCGCACGTCCGTCGACTCCTGCGTCGTACTTCCATCTGCTGCGGCGTCAGGCGTATGCCCGTCCGCGCAAGCCGCTCATCGTCTTCACCCCGAAGGCCATGCTGCGCCTTCGCGGTGCGACGAGCCCCGTCGACGCGTTCACCCAGGGTCGTTTCGAGCCCGTGATCGACGACGCCAGAGGTCTCGATCGCTCTACCGTGAAGCGCGTGCTCGTTCACTCGGGCAAGGTCCACTGGGATCTCAAGTCCGAGCTCGAGAAGAACCCGAACCCCGAGATCGCGCTGGTCAGGCTCGAGCAGCTGTACCCGACGCCGATCGACGGTCTGAAGGCCATCACGGACTCGTACCCGAACGCCGAGCTGGTGTGGGTTCAGGAAGAGCCCGAGAACCAGGGCGCATGGCCGTTCCTGGCACTCGCGTTCGCCGATGTGCCCGGAGACCGGTCGTTCCGCACCGTGTGCCGACCGGCCTCGGCTTCTCCCGCGACCGGGTCGTCGAAGGTGCATGCGGCCGAGCAGGCGAAGCTGCTGCGCGATGCGCTGACGATCAACTGACCACGACGACGAAAGAGGGGGCCTCGGTGATCGAGGCCCCCTCTTCTCGTTCGTCGTGCGGGTCGACGTCGAGCGTTCGTGCTCGGTCAGTACCAGATATCCAGCGACGGGGCCGGCGACGAGAGCAAGGCCCGGTCCAGAGCAGAGACGACCTCGGCAGAGGCATCCAGACGACCGGCACCCTGCAGAGTCGACGCCCGCACTCCTCCGGCGTAGATCACCGACAGCGCCGACACATCGAGCTCGACGTCTGCGGGCCGTCCCTCCGCATTCGACACCGAGCCACGTCCGCGGTCATCGACCGTGAGTCGCCAGGTTCCGGCCGCGAAGCCGAGCGCATCGTTCACCGAGAAGACCGCATCGAGCGGCCCCGAGTAGAGGCGCTGTTCGAGCGCTGCTCGCACGTCGAGAATGCGCAGCCATCCGTGGTCGTGCACGGTCTGAGTCACGCCGCGCTGATCGCGGACGAGCCAGGGAAGCGCATCGTCGACGGGGCGGAGGTCCGCTGTGACCTCATCGACGAGGTCGTGCTGCAGAGCGAACTGCCAGAGGGCCGCGCGGGCTTCAGCGGTGTCGGCGGTCAGAAGCGAGATCTGCAGCGAGAAGCGGAACGACCCGCTGCGCTCGCTCAGCCGGAAAGCCATCACTCCGTGCACCGCTCCTGAGGAGTCGCGGTACCGCACGCCGCGCACCTTGTCGCGATCCGGGTCGCTCGGCGAGAGCCCCGCCATCCCGTCCCAGCGCGACTTCCACCCGGGAATCTGTCCCGGGCGCGAGTGGCGCGCACGCTCGTGCACGGCGCCGAGCTCTGCGGCGAGAGTCTCCCCCTCGATGTACTCGAAGGAACCCGGCAGGGCGGGGCCAGCCCATCCGGCCCTGCGAGTGTCCACGGTGAAGCGCGCCACCGGCAGCGCCGAACCGAAGCCGTAGCGACCATAGATCGTCGCCTCCGAGACGGTGAGCCCGGCGATGGGCACACCCGCTGACGCAGCTGCACGCAGCTCGCCCTCGAGGAGTGCGCGAGCGATCCCGCGACGCCTGTGCGTGGCCGAGACCGTGACCCCGCTGATCGCCCACATCGGCAGGCTCGCACCTCCGGGAAGGGTGACCGGCGTGACCCAGGAGTCGATCGTCGCGACCGGACGCGAGTCCGCGCCGGATGCCTCGTCGTACACGCCGATGTTGCGCCTGGCCTCGAGAGCGGACCGCCCGAATCGCAGTGCCTCGGGCGTCGGCTCGCCCCCGAGGAATCCGCGCGCAGTAGCACGCTGGAAGAGCTCGGATGCCGTCGGATCCGCAGTGTCGAGGACCCTGTACGTCAGCGATTCCGCTGCGAGTCGCGCAGCGGACTCGGAATCGGCGGGAAGGGCACGGAAGTCGATCACGGTCATGCACCCACACTACGGGGCAGGACTCAGGGCGGACTCAGTGCTGGGCGGCCTGGACCTCGCGCAACCGGGCGAACACCTGATCACGCAGCTCCTCGGGAGCCGTCTCCTTGCACGCCCTCGCCACGACCTCTGTCAGTGTCGTCGCGACCAGCGCCTCATCGCGGCACGAGGGACAGTTCTCCAGATGCTCGCGGATCTCGGTGTGCTCGGTGTTGCACACTTCGTTGCGGAGGTACTCCTCCAGATCCTTTCGGGCCTTGTCGCAGCCGCAATCGGTCATTTCCTGCTCCTCGGGTCGGCCGCGGAGATTCCCCGCTCTGCGGCGTAGTCGGCCAACAGCTCCCGCAGCATCCGCCTGCCTCGATGCAGACGGCTCATCACGGTGCCGATGGGTGTCTTCATGATGTCCGCGATCTCCTGATACGCGAATCCCTCGACGTCTGCGAGGTACACCGCCAGCCGGAAGTCCTCCGGTACCGCCTGCAGCGCATCTTTGACGACGGATGCCGGCATGTGGTCGATCGCTTCCGCTTCGGCCGATCTCCCGTGGGAGGCGGTCGTCGACTCGGCTCCGCCGAGCTGCCAGTCCTCGAGCTCGTCGATCGTCCCCTGGAACGGCTCCCGCTGTTTCTTGCGGTAGATGTTGATGTACGTGTTCGTCAGGATGCGGTAGAGCCAGGCCTTGAGATTCGTGCCCTGCGCGAAGGTCGACCACGAGCCGTACGCCTTCACGAAGGTCTCCTGTACGAGATCCGCGGCGTCGGAAGGGTTTCGGGTCATGCGCATGGCGGCGGCGTACAGCTGATCCATGAACGGGATCGCCTGTTCCTCGAATTCGCGTCGAGGATCGCTGACCGTGTCTGCGGTTGCGGTGTCATCCATCACCGGCCAGTCTAGGCCGACGACGTCTGCGAACTCGCGTTCCAACGTGTCGAGCATTCTCTCTCCTCCTCGCGAGTACACGCCATTCGGTCAGGCGGCGACTCACGTTTACTAAGGTGGGAACCGATGAGCGCCAACAGGTATTCCCCCTCCCCTGTCCAGGGCGCCTACGTGGCGCCGACGACATCGTCTCCCGTGAGCGCCACGGTGACCGTTCCGGGTTCCAAGTCGCTCACGAATCGTGAGCTCATCATCGCGGCCATCGCCGACGGTCCGGGACGCCTCATCGCCCCTCTGCACTCGGATGACTCGCGCCGCATGGTCGACGCGCTGCGCGCTCTGGGCGTCGGCATCGAAGAGGTCGACGGCGACGGAGAGTTCGGCCCCGATCTCGTGGTGACCCCCGCGCGGCTCGAAGGCGGCACCACGGTCGACTGCGGCCAGGCCGGCACGGTGATGCGCTTCATCGCCCCCTTGGCGGGCCTTGCACGGCACGATGTGCACCTCACCGCTCACGAGACCGCGCTCCATCGCCCGATGGGCGGGCTGATCAGCGCACTGCGAGACCTCGGCGTCGACATCGACGACGAGGGCACGTGGGCGCTTCCCTTCACGATCCGCGGTCACGGACGCATCCGCGGCGGGCGCGTCGAGATCGATGCGTCGGCGTCGAGCCAGTTCGTCTCGGGCCTTCTCCTCGCCGCCCCCCGATTCGACGTGGGACTGCATCTCGTCCACATCGGAGACAGGCTCCCGAGCCTGCCCCACATCGACATGACGATCGAGGCCCTGAGCCGACGCGGCATCCGCATCGAACGGCCGGCCACCGGAGAGTGGCTCGTCGAAGCGGGCGTTCCTCGCGCGAAAGAGATCCACATCGAGCCGGATCTCTCGAACGCGGCGCCCTTCCTCGCCGCCGCCCTGGTGACCGGCGGGGCCGTCTCGATTCCCGGGTGGCCGGTGCACTCGACGCAGCCCGGCGCCCTGCTGCCCGAGATCCTGCAGGCGATGGGCGCGCACGTCGGGCGCCACAGCGGCATCCTCACGGTCAAGGCCGGCACCGAGATCCGGGGCCTCGACATCGACCTCTCCGCAGCGAGCGAACTGACCCCCACGCTCGTGGGACTCGCCGCATTCGCATCCGGGCCGACGACGATCCGCGGGATCGGGCACATCCGACTCCATGAGACGGATCGCATCGCCGCACTCATCGCCGACATCCGCGCTCTCGGCGGCGAAGCCGAGGAGCTGCCCGACGGCCTGCGCATCATTCCCCGCCCCTTGCACGGAGGCTCCTGGGCGGCCTACCACGATCACCGTATGGCGACCACCGGGGCACTCATCGGGCTCCGCGTCGCCGGGGTCGAGATCGATGACATCGGCACCACGGCGAAGACCCTCCCGGAATTCACTCTTCTGTGGGAGCGGATGCTGCGAGGCGAATCCGCGTGAGCTGGCTCGACGACTCCGACGACCTCGAGGGCGACTTCGACGAGTACGACGAGAGCAGCTTCCGCACTCGCCCCAACCCCAAGGCCAATCGCCCACGCACCAAGCGGCGACCCGCGCACGACGATGCGCAGATCGGACGCGTGCTCGGGGTCGACCGTGGGCGATACGCCGTGCTGATGGGCGAAGACACCCCCGATGAGCACGCGATCACCGCGGCGCGGGCACGTGAACTGCGTCGCACCCCGATCGTCACGGGTGATCAGGCCCGCGTCGTGGGCGACACGACGGGTGAAGAAGGCACGCTCGGCCGCATCGTGGGGATCGTCGACCGCACGTCGCTGCTCCGCCGCAGCGCCGATGACACCGACCAGGTCGAGCGCGTCATCGTCGCGAACGCCGACCAGATGCTCGTCGTCGTCGCCGCAGCAGATCCGGAGCCACGCGCGCGCCTGGTGGATCGGTACCTGGTCGCTGCCCTCGACGCAGGCATCCGCCCTCTGCTCGTCGTCACCAAGACCGACCTCGCCGACCCGAGCGACTTCCTCGCCCACTTCGACGGGCTCGATCTGCGCGTGTTCACGAGTGCGCAGGACGAGATGCCCGTCGACGAGATCGGCGCAGCGCTCGTGGGGCATTCGACCGTCTTCGTGGGCCACTCCGGTGTCGGCAAGTCCACACTGGTCAATGCCCTCGTCCCGAGCGCGCTCCGTGCCACCGGACATGTGAATCAGGTGACCGGACGAGGCCGCCACACATCGTCATCGACGGTGTCGCTGCGCTACGAGGGTCCCGAAGGTGCGGGCTGGGTGATCGACACGCCCGGTGTGCGCTCGTTCGGCTTGGGACACGTGCAGCCCGAGAACATCCTGGCCGCGTTCACCGAGCTGGCCGAGATCGCCGAGGAATGTCCGCGCGGGTGTACGCACCTCCCCGACGCGCCAGACTGCGCTCTGATCGAGGCGGCTGATCGGGGCGAACTCAGCGAGACTCAGCTCGCGCGGTTGGACTCATTGCAACGACTGCTGCAGACATTCGCCGACAAGGCCGAGCAGACGCCCGGCCGATAGGCTGAACAGGTGACTGTGCGCTTGGAAACCGGAACCGCTGCCCCCGACTTCGCCCTGCTCGACCAGGACGGCACGACAGTGCGCCTGTCGGACCTGCGCGGGCAGAAGGTCGTGCTGTATTTCTATCCCGCGGCCATGACGCCCGGGTGCACCACGCAGGCATGCGACTTCCGCGACAGCATCTCCTCGCTGCAGGGTGCCGGATACCGGGTCATCGGCGTATCGCGCGACGAGCCCGCGAAACTCGCAGCGTTCCGCGATCGGGACGGGCTCACGTTCACCCTTCTCAGCGATCCCGACCATGCCGTGCACGCGGCATACGGAACCTGGGGCGAGAAGATGAACTACGGCAAAGTCGTCGAGGGCGTCATCCGTTCGACGTTCGTCATCGATGAAGACGGATCGATCGTTCTCGCCCAGTACAACGTCAAGGCCACAGGACACGTCGCGCGTCTTCGCAAGCAGCTCGGCATCGACTCCTGACCCGAGGCCGTCGCGTCACTCGGCGGGGCGCTCGTTCTCGGCCCGCGTGCTCGCGATGAGCAGGCCGAAGCAGAGCACCGCGGGTATCCCGACGGCGAACGTGAAGAGCCAGGGAATCGGCTGGAGCGTGAGCGACGCGAGCGCGAGCGCCACCGCGAGCACCTGGAAGACGACGCCCCCTGACCGCGCCCACGAACGACCCGCGCGCGCGCCGATCGCGAATGCGACGAGAGCGACAGCTCCGAGCACCGTGAGCACGATGAGTGCGAGGGCGGTCGGCAAGGACGAGGCGTCGCCTGCTCCCAGACCCACCAGCTCGATCAGGGCGAACACGGCAAGTGCCACGCCTTCTGCAGCGAGGAGCGCAGCGGCAGCGAATGCGAGGCCTGGTGAACGCACGATGTCTCCTGAGAATCGAATGAGAACGATCGAAACCCTTGATTTCGCCGGTTTCATGTAACAGAATAGACAGCGTCATGTGCTCCCACAGCGGCGTGGGGCGGGCTTCGCGCCCGCATCACAAATGCGGGCATCCGTCCGTATCTCATACAGGGTAGCTGAACCCGATCTGCACCCGAAATCCGAGTGAGTCGCGCTGCGACATCTCTTGAAATCCACACCGAGGAGCCCCCATGGACTGGCGCGATAAGGCCGCCTGCCTGACTGTCGATCCCGAGCTGTTCTTCCCTGTCGGGAACACCGGTCCGGCCGTCGACCAGATCGAGAAGGCGAAGACCGTCTGCGCCACCTGCACGGTCACCGAGATCTGCCTGCAGTATGCCCTGGAGACCAGCCAGGACTCCGGCGTCTGGGGCGGCCTCTCCGAAGACGAGCGCCGCGCTCTCAAGCGCCGCGCAGCGCGCGCGCGTCGCGCCTCCTGACACACAAGAAGCGGGCCGAGACAATCGTCTCGGCCCGCTTCTTCGTGTATCGAGAGCGCTGTCGGCGAGCTACTTCGTGAGCCAGCGAAGGGGGATGTCGATCACGACCTCTGTTCCTTCGCCCTCGCTGCCATGCCACTCGATGGATCCGCTCAGCTCGCCCTGGATCAGGGTGCGGATGATCTGCGTCCCCAATCCCTGACCGATGCGCCCTTCGGGAAGACCATGACCGGTGTCACGCACGGTCACCCGAAGGTTCTCCTCGGTGCGGGCGGCATCGATCGTGACGATTCCCTCTTGCCCGGCGAGGCCGTGCTCGACGGCGTTCGTGACGACTTCGGTCAGCGCCAGCGCCAGAGGCGTCGCGTATTCGCTCGGCAGCACGCCGAACCGACCGGTCGACTGGGTGCGAGCGCGCGTGTTCGGCGCGGAGGCCACTTCTGCGACCAGTTTGAGGACGCGGTGGAAGACCTCGTCGAAGTCGACCTTCTGCGTGAGCCCCTGCGCAAGGGTGTCGTGCACGACGGCGATCGAATCCACTCGGCGCATCGCCTGGGTGAGGGCATCCCGAGCCTCGTCGGAATGCGTGCGGCGAGCCTGGATGCGCAGCAGCGACGCCACAGTCTGGAGATTGTTCTTGACGCGGTGGTGGATCTCCCGGATCGTCGCGTCCTTCGTGATCAGCTCCTGCTCCTGGTGCCGCAGTTCCGACACGTCACGGCACAGCAGGATC
The DNA here is from genome assembly GCF_058791955.1 of Microbacterium sp. EB106-03-03-XG65. Classification (NCBI taxonomy): domain Bacteria; kingdom Bacillati; phylum Actinomycetota; class Actinomycetes; order Micrococcales; family Microbacteriaceae; genus Microbacterium; species Microbacterium sp. EB106-03-03-XG65. Next base: position 1,829,266 of record NZ_JBYTEB010000001.1, on the reverse strand, counting down.
GCCCCGATGCGAGTGCCGTGATCTTTCAGCGGGATCGCACGCAGCGAGACCGTCACGCCACGCGCCTCGATGTCCGTCCGCCAGGGCGCTCTGCCTGTGACGACGACCGGCAACGACTCGTCGACCTGCCTCGACGGCGGGACGAGGCGGGTCGTCACCTCAGCGAGAGACTCGCCTTCGAGCTCGTCGTCGAATCCCATACGGTTGAAAGCCGAGAGCGCGTTGGGGCTCGCGAACGTCGTGATTCCATCGACGTCGATGCGGATCAGGCCGTCTGACGCGCGGGGAGCGCCACGTCGCGGCGAGGTCGGCGCGGCGAGGTCAGGGAAGCTCGCGTCGGCGATCATCCTGAACAGGTCGTTCGCGCATTCGTCGAAGGTGATCTGTTGACGCGAGGGCGTGCGGGCCTCGCCGAGGTTCGTGTGGCGCGTCACCACGCCGATCACCTTCGGTGCCTGACCACTCGGACGGGCGCTCACGATCGGAACCGCGCGAACCCGGGTCGGGGTCTCCTCGAACCAATCGGGCGAGGACGAATCGACGATCTCCGCGGCCTCGAACGCTCCCTGCACCTGCGTGCGCCACTGCGGACGTACGCGCTCGCCGACGATGTCGCGGTAGAAAAGCGTCGCCGCGCCGCTCGGCCTCGCGTGCGCCACCGCGACGAACGATCCGTCGTCGGTCTGCACCCACACGACGATGTCAGCCGATGCGAGGTCGGCGAGGAGCTGGCCGTCGCCGGCGAGGCGATGAAGCCATTCGACGTCGTTGTCGGCCAGGAGGCCCTGTGCATGGGCGAGGTCGCTGAGGGTTGACACCCCACCAGCCTAGAACGACTCCGCTCACAGAATCGCCAGCGACGTGGTGCGCCAGCGGCGATCGAGACCCTCGAGACGGATCGCGACGGCGCGGGTGCGTCCCGGCCCCGCAACGATCACCACCGCCTCGACCTTGCCGTCGGCCGGCTCGGTGACGCGGATCGAGAGGACTGTGAAAGTCGGGCGCGCAGGCGAGACCCCCCTCGCGCTGCGCGCCCTCGCCGACAGGTTCGCTCTCGTCACAAGACTGCGGTACGCATCTTCGCTGAACCACCGAGCGAGCTGGTCGACTTCTCGGACCCCGGCGAGAACCTCGAGCACGCCCTGAGTAAGACTTCGCAGAAGCGGATGCGGGTCCGGGAGCTCGGCCCGGGGCGTCGGCTGCGGTGCGAAATACTCATGAAGCGTCATCGGCGGCACTCTCGATCGGGGTGGACAGCGCCCAGTAGAGCAGTCGATCACGGGCCGATTCGCCCGTTCTCCGAAGGAATGTGGATAACTCGTACGCCGAGAGGGAGGTGTCCTACGGTGGGCGGGTGCATTGGGATCGGATGTTCGAGAGCCTCGAGGGTCAGCTGGCCGCCGAGTGGGAGAGCGAGCGGGCTGCGCTCGACGCCGAGTCGGAGCGCCTGCGCATCTCGCGCCTCGAGCTGCGCACGCGGCTTCGCGTGCTCTGTACGGAATCGGCGGCGACCACGCTCGATCTGCCCGGCCACCGCATTCGGGTCCGGTTGCAGTCCCTGGGTGCCGACTGGCTGGCGGCGATCGTCACGGACGGCGAGCCGTCATCGCCGCGCGCGATGCGGATCATCCCCCTCCACGCCATCCTGGGGATGAGCGTCGATCATGGTCTGCTCCTTGCGAGTCTCGACGACGGCGCCCCCACGCCCACGGCGCTGCGAGAGCGCATGACGCTGGGTTTCGTCCTGCGAGACTTCGCGCGGCGGCGCGTCCCTGTGCGGATCATCGTCACGAACGGAGTGGATCTTCACGGGACTGTCGACAGGGCCGGAGCCGATCACTTCGACCTGGCGCTCCATGATCCCGGCGTTGCGCGGATGGCGGGCGCGGTTCAGAGCTTTCGCGTCATCCCGTTCGCGGCGATCGCCTCGATCCAGACCGCGGGTGCTCAGACGCCGTGAGCGTGGGTCGTGCCCCACACCTCCGGAAAGCTGGCCTCGTTGGCCTGGCGCCACAGCGCCATGCGACGAGCCTCCTCGGACTGCTCAGCGAGGTACCCGGTGAGACTCGACTCCTCGACCCGCCAACGCGCGGGTGACCCCAGCTTCGAGCCACGCAGCCGCCCTGCGAAGATCAGGTCGATGACCTCGTCCACCTGGATGCACAGCAGCTCGGCGACCTGCGCGGGTGCGAGGAATCGCTGGACAGGCATCGAGGCATCGGACATGCGTCCATTCTCCCCCCACCTCCGCAGACTGCCCCGTGCACGAGCCCGCTGTGGATAACTCGCGCGGTCCGCCACCGATCTCTGTGACGATGACGGCATGGACCTGATGCCTCGCTCTCGACGTGCCTTCTGGGGCGATCTCCGGTTTCTGATCGGGCTGGTGCTGGTGGCCGCATCGATCGGCGGCGTCTGGCTCGTCGTCTCCTCATCGACCGCAGCCGACCCTGTCTTGCAGGCGAACCGGACCATCGTCGTCGGCGAGGCGCTCGTGTCCGCCGACTTTCAGGTGGTCGACGTCAACCTCGGCGCAGCCACCGGAGAGTATCTGACACCGCACGACCTCTCCCCTGGGCAGGTCGCCACGCGCACGATCACCCGGGGCGAGCTCCTTCCGCAGGATGCGGCGGCCGACGCCGACTCCGTCAAGACGACCACGATCGTGATCGACAGCACCACCGGACTCCCCGGCGATCTCGCACCGGGTGATGTCGTCGAGGTCTGGCACGCTCCACCTGTCGACCAGGCCCGCACCACATACGAGCCGCCTCGATTGCTCGTCGCGGACGTCGTCGTGGCCGCCGTCACGGAATCCGAAGGCATGCTCGCATCGAACGGCGCCGTCGCCGAGGTGGTGATCGACCGCACTGACGTCCCGGCGGTACTCGCGGCGATCACCGGGGGTTCTGCGCTCTCCGTCGTGCCGGTCGGCACCGCACGATGACCACGGTGATCGTCGCGGTGGCAGAGCCGCGCGCCTCGACCCTCGCCGCCGAGCTCGAGCTCGAGGGGATCCACGTGGCAGCCGTCGTGTCGCCGACATCGCTGCTGCCTCTTCCAGCGGGGGTGGATGCGGCGATCGTCACGGCGACACGGGGCGTCCTGACTCCCGCACTCGTCGCCGCGTGCGATCGCGCGGGCGTGCGGATCGTCCCGCTCGGTGACGGTGAGAGCAGACTGCTCGGGCGCTACGGGCTCATGAGCATGCTTCCCGCCGACGCCGGAGGGTGGGAGGTGGCGATGGCGCTGGAGACGGATCCGCCGCGCCCCTCAGCGCAGCCGGAGTCGTCGCCGCATCGTGTCGTCGCCGTCTGGGGCCCGGCAGGAGCGCCGGGGCGATCGACCCTGGCGATCCAGCTGGCCGTGGAGCTCGCACGGGTGGGCAGACGGACCGCGCTCGTCGATGCCGACACCGTCGCCCCTTCGCTCGCGCTCCTGCTCGGACTGAGCGACGACGAGCCCGGCATCGCAGCCGCGTGCCGCAGGGCCGAGCTCGGCGCTCTCGACGGGGCGGAGCTGTCGCGTCTCGCCACGAGGCTCGAGACCGGTGCGGGTCAGATCGAGGTGCTCGGCGGCATCAACCGCCCCAGTCGGTGGCCCGAGCTCTCCGCGAGCCGCCTGCAGAGCACGCTTCGCACCTGCCGGACGTGGGCCGAAGAGACGATCGTCGACGTGTCGAGCGCCTTCGACGCCGATGACGAGGCCACGTACGATCTTGCCGGTCCTCGGCGTCACGCGGCGACCTCGGCGACGCTCACAGAGGCCGACGAGATCCTGGCACTCGCGTCCGCCGACCCTCTGGGCATCAGTCGCTTCCTCCGTGATCACGCGGAACTGCGCAGGCTGACCGCTCCGGCCCCGATCCGCGTGGTGGTGAACCGTCTGCGCCCGGGACCACTCGGCCTCGACGCGAGGGGGCAGATCAGGCGTACCCTCGAGCGGTTCGCCGGCATCACCGACGTCTCATTCCTGCCGTTCGACCTGCGTGCCGCCGACGCCTCGCTGCTGCATGCGCGCCCGATGACCGACGTCACACCACGCTCGTCGTTCGTCGCCGCTGTGCGGGCCCTTGCTCAGGAACGCACTCCCGCGCTGACCGACGCTACTGCCGGTAGCTCGAGAGGAAGTTCCCGAGCCGCTCCACGGCTTCGGCGAGGACGCGCGGCTCAGGAAGGGTGACGAGTCGCAGATGGTCCGGGGCGGGCCAGTTGAAACCCGTTCCCTGCACGAGCAGGATGTGCTCGGACACCAAGAGGTCGTAGACCAGCTTCGCATCGTCGCGGATCTCGTGCACGTTCGGGTCGAGTCGGGGGAAGGCGTAGAGCGCCCCCATCGGCTTGACGCACGAGACTCCGGGAATCGACTCCAACCCCTCCCAGGCCACATCCCGCTGCTCGTGCAGCCTTCCCGAGGGGCCGATCAACGCGTCGATGGATTGCACTCCCCCGAGGGCTGCCTGCACGGCATGCTGGGCGGGCACATTCGGGCAGAGCCGGGTCGAGGCGAGCAGGTTGATCCCCTCGAGGAACCCCTTGGCGTGATCCTGCGGCCCGGTGATCGCAAGCCATCCGGAACGGTATCCCGCCACTCGATACGTCTTCGAGAGGCCGTTGAAGGTCAAGCAGAGCAGGTCCGGCGCCAGTGTCGCCGTCGGGATGTGAGCGGCACCGTCGAACAGGATGCGGTCGTAGATCTCATCGGAGAGCAGAAGGAGTTCGTGCTCGCGCGCGATCTGCACCATGCCCGCGAGAACCTCTCGCGAATACACGACCCCGGTCGGGTTGTTCGGGTTGATGATCACGAGCGCCTTCGTGCGCGGAGTGATCTTCGATCGGATGTCCTCGAGATCGGGCTGCCACCCGTTGTCCTCGTCGCAGAGGTAGTGCACGGGCGTGCCGTCGGCCAGACTCGTCATCGCTGTCCAGAGCGGGTAGTCCGGCGCGGGGATCAGCACCTCATCCCCCTCGTCGAGCAGTGCCTGCATCGTCATGGTGATGAGCTCCGAGACCCCGTTGCCGAGAAACACGTCCTCCGGGCCGAACCGGGGGAATCCCTCGATCTCCTCGTACCGGCTGACGACGGCGCGACGAGCCGAGACGATGCCCTTGCTGTCGCTGTAGCCGTGCGCCGTGGGGAGAGCGGCGAGCATGTCGTGGACGATCTGATGCGGAGCTTCGAATCCGAAGATCGCCGGGTTGCCCGTGTTGAGCTTGAGGATCCGATGTCCCTCGGCTTCGAGCCGCGCCGCCTCGACGAGTGTGTTTCCACGAATCTCGTACAGGACGTTCTTGAGCTTCGACGACTGGTCGAAGTGGCGCGTTGGTGTCATTGAGCAAGCCTACAATGCGCGAAAGAGGGGCTGATCCCCCTGGATCAGCCCCTCTTTCCACGCACGGGCGCTACTTCTTCTTCTTGCCCTGAGCCCGTCGCTGCTCGCGATTCCCCGCCGGAGCCGCCGGGGCGTCGGTGCGCTGACCGAAGGCGCCACGGGCCCCTGCCGCATCGGGCTCCGCCTCTTCGGCGGGAGCCTGACGTGCGGCAGCCGCCTGGCGGAGCTTCTCCGTGGCAGCCTGCTGCACCTGACCGCGGTCGTCGCGAACCTCGACTTCGCCGGCGTCGTTCGCCGCGGAGTACTCGAGCCGCTGGTCTGCTCCGCCGTCGGACAGCCCCTTGGCTTCGACCTCGGCTACCTGCGAATCGGCGGCACGACGCACCTCGACCTCGAGGTTGTAGAGGTACCCGACGGACTCCTCCTTGATCTGCCCCATCATCGACTGGAACATCGCGTAGCCCTCACGCTGGTACTCGATGAGGGGGTCGCGCTGCGCCATCGCGCGAAGGCCGATGCCGTCCTTGAGGTAGTCCATCTCGTAGAGGTGGTCGCGCAAGCGACGATCGAGCACCTGGAGGACGACGCGCCTCTCGAGCTCGCGGGTCGCTGCCTCGCCGAGCGACTCCTCGCGCGTCTCGTACGCGATCTTCGCGTCCGAGAGGAGCTCGCGCGTCAGCCCGTCCGCCGTGATGCCGCCCTTGCGGTCAGCCGCCTCCGACACGACCTCGTCGATCGTGACGCTCACGGGATACAGGGTCTTGAGCTCGGTCCAGAGCGCGTCGAAGTCCCAGCTCTCGTTGTGGCCCTCGCCGGTGTGATCGCGCACGACGCCGCTGATCGCATCCTCGATGAAATGCTGCACCCGGTCGGCGATGTCGTCACCCTGCAGGATGTGACGACGGTCGGCATAGATCGCCTCGCGCTGGCGGTTCAGGACGTCGTCGTACTTGAGGACGTTCTTGCGCATCTCGGCGTTGCGCGACTCGACCTGCGACTGAGCGCTGCGGATCGCGCGCGACACGAGGCCGGACTCGATCGGCACGTCGTCGGGGAAGTTGGTGCGAGCCAGGATCGCCTCGGCCGCCCCCGACTGGAACAGACGCATCAGGTCGTCCGTGAGGCTCAGGTAGAAGCGGCTCTCGCCAGGATCGCCCTGACGACCTGATCGACCTCGCAGCTGGTTGTCGATGCGACGCGACTCGTGACGCTCGGTGCCGAGCACGTAGAGGCCCCCGGCCTCGATCACCTTGGTTGCTTCTTCCGAGACGACGGCCTTCATGGCCTCGTAGGTCTCATCCCATGCGATCTCGTACTCTTCAGGAGTCTCGACAGGATCGAGACCCTTGCTCTTCAGGTCCTGCACGGCGAGGAATTCGGCGTTTCCGCCGAGCATGATGTCGGTTCCTCGTCCGGCCATGTTGGTGGCGACCGTCACGGCTCCGAGACGACCCGCTCGCGCGACGATCTCAGCCTCGCGCGCGTGGTTCTTCGCGTTGAGCACCTCGTGCTTGACGCCCTTCTTCGCGAGCAGACGCGACAGGTACTCGCTCTTCTCGACGCTGGTCGTGCCGACCAGGACCGGCTGCCCGCTCGCGTGACGCTCGGCGATGTCCTCCACGACCTGAGCGAACTTCGCCGTCTCGTTCTTGTAGACGAGATCCGACTGGTCCTTGCGGACCATCGGCTTGTTGGTCGGGATGGGGATCACGCCGAGCTTGTACGTCGACATGAACTCGGCGGCTTCGGTCTCGGCGGTACCTGTCATCCCGGCGAGCTTGTCGTACAGCCGGAAGTAGTTCTGCAGCGTGACGGTGGCGAGCGTCTGGTTCTCAGCCTTGACAGGCACGGCCTCTTTGGCCTCGATGGCCTGGTGGATGCCCTCGTTGTAGCGACGCCCGACCAGGATGCGGCCGGTGTGCTCGTCGACGATCATGACCTCGTCGTTCATGACGACGTAGTCGGTGTCCTTCTTGAAGAGAGCGAGCGCCTTGATCGAGTTGTTGAGGAACGAGATCAGAGGTGTGTTCGCCGACTCGTACAGGTTGTCGATGCCGAGGTAGTCCTCGACCTTCTCGATGCCGGGCTCCAGCACGCCGACCGTGCGCTTCTTCTCATCGACCTCGTAGTCGACGCCTGCTTCGAGCGTGCGGGCGATCTTCGCGAACTCCGCGAACCAGCGATTGGCCTCGCCCGATGACGGACCGGAGATGATCAGCGGGGTACGCGCCTCGTCGATGAGGATCGAGTCGACCTCGTCGACGATCGCGAAGAAGTGCTCACGCTGTACCAGGTCCTCCTTGCGCCACGCCATGTTGTCGCGGAGGTAGTCGAAGCCGAACTCGTTGTTCGTTCCATAGGTGATGTCGGCGGCGTACTGCTCGCGGCGCACGGCAGGGGTCTGGCCGGACACGATGATGCCGGTCTTCATCCCGAGTGCGCGATATACGCGCCCCATGAGCTCTGCCTGGTAGCTCGCGAGGAAGTCGTTGACGGTGATGACGTGTACGCCCTCGCCCGCGATCGCGTTGAGATAGGCGGGGAACGTCGCGACCAGGGTCTTGCCCTCACCGGTCTTCATCTCGGCGATGTTGCCCAGGTGGAGGGCGGCACCGCCCATGATCTGCACGTCGTACGCGCGCATGCCGAGCGTGCGCTTGGCCGCCTCCCGCACGGCGGCGAACGCCTCGGGCATGAGCTGGTCGAGCGTCTCACCAGCGGTGTAGCGGGCACGGAGCTCGACGGTCTCGTTGCGCAGCTCGTCGTCCGTGAGCTTGGAGATGTCCTCTTCCAGCGCGTTGACGGCCTTCACCACCTGGTTCAGGCGACGGATGACCCGCCCCTCGCCGGCGCGCAGCAGCTTCTCAAGAGGATTGGCCACAGATGTCATCTCCCTGTCGATGGTTCCGGCAGCGCCACCGTTCGGGCGCGCACCAGGCATACCTTGTCATGTTACCGGGCCGTGACCTGCACGTCGCCTGCATGGCGCTCACGGCGAAGTTTTCCCGGTATGTATATATTGATCGTCGACACAGGAGGTCGACATGTCAGTGCGTCAGAGTCTGCTCTCCATCCTCGCGCAGGGGCCGTGCTACGGATATCAGCTGCGCCACGAGTTCGACCGCCGCACCGGATCGGTGTGGCCGCTGAATGTCGGACAGATCTACAACACGCTCGAGCGACTCGAACGCGACGGACTCGTCGTCCGCGGTGCGGCTGACGCACACGGCCACGTGTATTGGGAGATCACCGACGACGGCCGCCTGGAGGCGGATCGATGGATGTCGTCTCCCGTGACACGGGGACAGGCCACCCGTGACGAGCTCGCCATCAAGGTGGCGATCGCCGCGACCCTCCCCGGCTCGGATGCTGCCGCTGTCATCGCCACGCAGCGCGGTGCGTCCCAGGCGCATCTGGCATCACTGCACCGCATGCGGGCCTCGCAGGACGACAGCAGCCCCGAGGGCCTCGCCTGGTCTCTCGTCGTGGACTCGATGGTCCTCACCACCGATGCCGAGCTGCGCTGGCTCGATCACGTGGAGTCCCGGCTCGCAGAGCATCCGCGACACACGCTCGCGCTCGAGCTCGCGACCGACAGACCCAAGCGCGGGCGGCCGACGGGAGCGGCGAACGCGGCACTCGCCTGAGCCCGTTCGCCTGGAGCGGATGCACAGCCAGAGGCCACTCGCGGGAAACTAGGATCGAGCTATGGCAGGCATATGGGGCAGACGCAAGCGTGAACAGGAAGCACTGGCGGCGCAGGATGCCGATCTGGCACGCAGAGCGGAGCAGTCCCTGGTCGCCGCCGACGAGCGGATCCGCTCGACGTCCGATGAGCTCGCATTCGCCGAAGCCGAGTTGGGCGAGTCGCTCACCGGAGACCTGCGCAAGGCTCTCAGTGCCGTGCGCACGCATCTGCGCGAAGCCTTCCAGTTGCACCAGCTCAACCACGACGAGATCCCGGACACGCCGGAAGAGCTCCGCACGAGGAATGCGCGCATCGTGCAGCTCTGCGATTGGGCACAGGACCTGCTCGACGAGAAGACATCCGAACTCGCCGAGTCCATCGCCAAGGTGCGGCGAGCCCCTGAGATCATCGCGCAGGTGCGGGCCGATGCGGCCGCACTGAGCGAGCGCATCCCCCACACGAACGAGACGGTCGCGCGCCTGTCCGAGCGGTACTCCGACTCGGCGATGCACCAGATCACGGCCAGCGCTGCGGAGGCCGAGCAGCTCATCGCGTTCGCCACGCACGGAGCCGACGTGTCGGAACGCCGCCGCGCAGCCAAGCAGAACGAAGAGGCCAACCTCGCGCTCGAGACGGCCACCGAAGCGACACGGCGCGCGTCGTCTCTGCTCGACGCCGTCGAGGACTTCGAGATCGAGTCCCTTCGAGCCGAGTCGACGTTGGCAGAGGTCGTCGCCGACTCCCGGAGCGACCTCGTCGCGGCGAGGACCGCTCCGCAGACGCCAGCAGTCACCTCAGCCGTCACTGCCCTGCAGCAGGCGCTGAACGCACTGACGCCGGCGGGGACGCCTGGGGATCCGTTCGCCGAGCTCTCCCAGTTGCGCACGGCGAACAGCGCCCTCGACGATGCGATCGCGAAAGCCCGCCACCGTGCCGAGAACCCCCTCCCGAGCATCCAGCAGGTGCAGCACGCGATCGACGACGCCGACCGTCAGCTCGGCGTCGCCCGCGGTCTGATCGCGGGCCACCGCGGGTGGATCGGAGCGGATGCACGGACGCGCCTGGCCGAAGCGGAACGCCTCCGGGTGGATCTGTCGGACCTGCTGCCCGAGGAGGACACGCGCGAGCAGGCCCTCCTCAGCGCGCGACGCGTGGCTCATCTCGCCTCGGAAGCTCTGCAGCTGGCCCAGCGCGACATCGACTCGGCCCGGCCGCAGGATGACGGTTGGGGCGGCGGCGGCAACGGATGGGGCGGCGGCGGATGGGGCGGCGGTCGCCGTGGAGGCGGCGGCGGTGACATCGCTTCGGGCATCCTCGGAGGCCTCGTGATCGGCAGCCTTCTCGACGGGATGTTCGACTGAGAGCGCACGCTCTGCAGAGCAACGGCCCGACCCCCTCAGGGGCCGGGCCGTTGCTCTGCTCCTGATCTCAGGAGGCGAGTGCCTCTGCAGGCGGGGCCTGCGTGCTCAGGGCGATGACGCCGTAGTCCCATCCCTTGCGCCGGTAGACGACGCTGGGGTGATCGGAGCGGACGTCGACGAACAGGAAGAAGTCGTGTCCGACGAGTTCCATCCGGTCGACCGCCTCTTCGACGGTCATCCACTCCGCATCGAAGCTCTTCGTGCGGATCACGACGGGCGAGTAGGTCTCTTCCTCGTCGTTCTGCACCGGCACGCTTCCCGTGGCGACAGCATGCAGGATGTCGGCCGACGCCGGCTCGACATCGATGCCCTCGATGGCACCGCTGCCCTTCTCGAAGTGTGCGCCGCGAGGGTGCTGGCGCCCGTCCACGCGCTTCTCCTTGGCACGTCTCAGTTGCTCGGACATCTTGTCGACCGCGAGGTCGAGAGCCACGAACTTGTCACCGTCCGTCGCTTCTGCTCTGACCACCGGGCCTTTGCCGATCAGTGTGAGCTCGACCGTCTCGTCGGGCACCCGGCCGTTCCGGTACACCCGGTGCGTGACCTTCACGTCGAGCCTTTGCGCTCGAGACGCGAATGTCTGGACCCTGGCGATCTTCTCCTCGACAACGGTTCGGAAGCGATCGGTGATACCCACTCCGACGCCAACGATGCTTGTTTCCATTGCTGCCTCCTTGTCCCGGTCCTCCCGGCCAAGGGCGGACCGTGGTCGCCTTAGACCCCCACCGTAGTCGGCCTGCGCGCGGATGTCACGGTTCATTTGCTCCGTGTCTCCGGTGCGTTCACGATGCGTTCGCTGCGTCGCGGCGTCACGGCGAGCACGGCGGCCGCCACGACGTCGAATCCGGCGTCGGCCAGCGCGGACGCCGCCTCATCGAGAGTCGCGCCGGTCGTCATGACGTCGTCGACGATCAGCACCCTCTCCCCAGCCCCTGTGCGCCGCGCACGCATGGTTCCTCGCACGTTCGCTGCGCGCGCGACGGCATCCAGTCCGCGCTGATCGCTCCGACTTCGCCACGGCCCCAGGACTCGGTGCGGTCTCACTCCCGAGCTCCTGAGCAGCAGCTCCGGCACACGGTAGCCTCTGCGGCGGAATGCACTCGCTGATGTCGGCACGGGTACGACCGCGGTCTCCAGCCGGGTATCCGAGACCTCGAGCAGCGCGGCGTCGACGGCCGCCCTCAGCGCGGGACCGAGCGGTGTCGCCAACAGCGTCTCGCCGCCGTCTTTGAGACGTCGGATGCAGTTCGCCGCAGTCGACTCGAAGGTGAGCGCTGCGAACACGGGCAGCCCCTCAGGTGTCCGACGCTCGATCACGCACGGCTGCAGGTCTGCTCGACAGCGGGCGCACAGCAAGGTCTCGGCCGTGCCGCACCCCGGGCACGTCGCGGCGAGCAGGAAGGCGAGCAGCTCCGACGAGAGTGCGCGGAGGTGAGACGGATGCGGCATCCCTGATTCTGTGTCGTCGATGAGGCCTCTTCAGGCTCTTCACGCTCGCGACTCGCGGTGTCGGCGCACTTCGCGGCATCCGTGCCGCGTGTGCAGAAGGACGGTCAGCGACCGGCCCGGGTCGCGAGGATGATCACTCCATCCGTGAACTCGCTCCAGGCAGATCCGCTTCGCGCGTAGACCGCTCCATCGGCTCCGAGCACGCGGATGCCCGCCGCCGATCGCGAACCCGCGATCGACACTGCCCCGCTCGGAGCGGACTCGGTGGTCCCCGTCCCTCCGACGATCTGCGTGAGGACGACCCGGTCCTCCCTGTCGACCAGGAGTCCGAGCCGATCGGACCCCAGCCACACCAGCCCCGAGACAGGACCATCGAGCTGCGCGACGCGCTCGGTCTCGCCCAGTCTGGTCGGCACGCCCGAATCGTCGCGGACCACCGCCGAGACGGTGACCCACCTCTGGCCGCCGATCACGACGACGGCCGCCACCCTCGCACCATCGGCCGATACGCGGACGGCAGACACCTCCGAGGCTTCCGGCCAGGCATCCGCGATGGGATGCGACACCACGTCGTCGCCGATCGCGAGCAGCGCCGCGGGGGAATCCGAGGGAACCGACCACGTGTAGTCGTAGGGATCGAGAGACGGCCGCACGAGGAGCGACCGCGGATCCAGCTCATCGACACGGCCATCGCCCGCGATGTAGATGTGGCCGTTGCCCAGCTGCATGGCCGCGTGCGAGTCGTCACCGGCGACGTCGATCGACAGGATCGGCTGCGTGATTCCGAGGATCTCCTCGGACACTCCGGGAATCGGGGCGATCTGGTTGCCCACGATCGTTCCGAACTCGCCGTCCTTCAGCACGATGCCTCCGCTGTCGGACGGCGTGTCGAGGATCTCGACCACACCCGCCTCGAGAGCGCGACCGTCGACGGTGAACCGTACCTGATTGATCTGCACCCCCGCCTCGGCAAGAGTCTCCTGCAGTTGCGTGCGCATTCGGGCGAGGGTGGTCGCGTCGAGACTCAGCGCCTCGCGGTTCAGTGCGACGTCCGCGACCTGGTCGGCATCGATCGGCACGGCGTCGCGCGCCATCTGGACATCCGGTGGGAACGCGCTCTGCACTGCAGGATCGAGCCAGGGGCTGGGGGCGCCGCCGATCAGCGACTGCGTGATCGTCGTGGCGATCGTGACCCGGCGCGGGAACCAACGGACGTCGGGGACGAGGCGCTCCCAGGTCTGGTCGTAGTACTGCAGCGCGTAGTTCCCGTACACCCTCGGGAACCGCGATTCGTCGATCACGATCCCGTCGGGTGCTTCGGATATCCGCCACTGCCCGTCGGTCAGGGTGACGACGAAGGCCGAGTTGGAGGCGCTCGCGGCCTGTGAGAACGCCCCTGTCCCGTCGACGCTCGCGACCTGATCGAACTGCACCCGCACAGCCGCGACATCACCGTCGGCGGTCTCCGCATCCTCGTCGAGATCTGTGGTGAACGATCGGGTGTCGGCGCTGACGTCGATGGAGACGCCGGTGTTCGGACGCCAGGTCGCGGCCATCTCGGGCGTAAGGAACTCCCGCGCGGTCTCCCAGTTATCCGCCGGGGTGATCGCAGCCACCATGAAGCCTTCGACGATCGCGGCGGGGCCCGCCCCCTCGATCGGCCCCGAAGCGAGAGGAAGAAGATCAGGGTCCTCCGGAGACGCACCGAGCGCCAAGCCCGATTGCACGTCGCCGGTCGTCGGCAGCCCCGTGCAGGCCGTCACGAGGAACAGGGATGCTGCAGCGATGATCGCTCCGAGCACACGTCGAACGCGGGACGTCATTCCAGGCTCCGTTCATCGAACAGCTCCGCGGGGACATCCGCCAGGCGGATCGGCTGGGTCGCGTCACCGAGTCCGCCGACAGGCTCCTGCGGCTCCAGTGAGACGGGCGAGGGACCGTCGACCGCACCGCCGCGACGAGGAAGAGTGAGAACGAAGTTGGTCCCCACGCCGAGTTGCGACCACACCGCGAGTGTTCCGCCGTGCAGCATCGCGTCTCCGAGCGCGATCGACAGTCCGAGGCCCGTACCGCCGATGGTGCGCTGTCGGGAGGGATCGGCACGCCAGAAGCGGTCGAAGACCCGTTCCGCATCGGCCGGATCCATGCCGAGGCCGAAGTCGTGCACGCCCGCGGCCACCGCGTGCTGGTTGCTGTCGACCGTCACCACGATCGGCCGCCCCTCACCATGCTCGATGGCGTTGCCGACGAGGTTCCGCAGAACACGGCGCACGCGCCGCGGGTCCATGTCGACCGGCGAGTACCCGCCGGGTGCGACGAGGCGCAGCTCGCTGCCTCGCTCATCGGCGAGCGGCTTCATCTGCTCGATGATGTCCTCGGCGACGTGGGCGAGGCTGGTCGCCTCCAACTCCAGCTGCACGGAGCCCGCGTCGTAGCGGCTGATCTCCAGCAGATCCGAGAGCAACGTCTCGAACCGCTGCACCTGGGTGTGCAGGAGCTCGGTGGTGCGCGACGTGGTCGGATCGAACTCGTCGCGCTGGTCGTTGAGCATGTCGGCCGCGAGTCGGATCGTCGTGAGCGGCGTGCGCAGCTCGTGCGAGACGTCGGAGACGAACCGCTGCTGCACGAGCGACAGCTCTCCGAGTTCCTTGATCTGCGCCTCGATGCTGTCGGCCATCGCGTTGAATGACCGCCCGAGCGTGGCTATCTCGTCTTCTCCGTGCACATCGATGCGCACGGCGAGGTCGCCGGACGCGAGTCGGGCGCTCGTCTCCGCTGCCTCGACGATCGGCGTCGACACCGAGCGCACCACGATGAACGAGATGATCGAGACGATCGCCACGAGACCGATCCCTGCGATCCAGAGCGTGCGCTGCACGAAAGTGAGTGTGTTGTCGGCGTCGGCGAGATCGTAGGCGAAGTACACCTCGAACGGACCGGCCTCGGGGACCTGTAGCTGCTGCCCGACGATGATGCCGGGCACCGCGCGTCCGCCGATGTCCAGAGAGACCGACTGCCAGGACTGCCGATCATCGAATTGGACGACTCGATTGCGCAGGGCCGGGCTGATCGTGTTCAGGCTGAGACCGGCCGTGAAGCCGTTGAGCGAGACGGCATCGGCATCCGCGTCGTCGACCCGGATCCCCGCGAACCCTTCGGCCGTCGAGTATCGCCGCAGGTCCGCCTGGACACTGTCCCACAGCTCCTGCAGCGCGACGGGGTCGTCGCTCAGAGCAGCGGAATCGAGCGTCATCTGAGCCAGGTTCACCGAACGCACGGCATCTTCGAGAGCCTCGTTCTTGCGCGACTCGAACAGATCGTTCTGGATGACGAGGGCCATGGTCACACAGGTGATGAGGATCGCGGTCGCCGTGAGCAGAAGAGTGATGCTGAGCGTTCGAAAACGCAGTGATCGCCTCCAGAGCGCACCCAGGACCGTCGGCCAGCCGCGCCAGTCGCGGAGCACCGCAACCGCCGTGGTGGTCGCTGTCGTCGCGGCCATCGTGCGCCTAGCCGGCGCTCCCGGCCCGGTAGCCGACGCCGCGCACCGTCATCACGATCTTCGGGTTGTCGGGGTCGAGCTCGACCTTCGCGCGGAGGCGCTGCACGTGCACGTTGACGAGCCGCGTGTCGGCCTTGTAGTGGTAGCCCCACACCTGCTCGAGCAGCATCTCGCGGGAGAAGACCTGCTGCGGCTTCGATGCGAGGGCGACGAGCAGCTGGAACTCGAGTGGCGTGAGAGCGATGGGGGAACCGTCGCGCCGCACCTCGTGGGCATCGACGTCGACCGTGAGGTCTCCGACACGCAGCTGCTCGCCGACCGTCTGCGGCGTCGGACGCAGTCGGGTGCGAATGCGAGCGACGAGCTCCTTGGGGTTGAACGGCTTGACGATGTAGTCGTCGGCACCGACCTCCAGTCCCCTCACGACGTCGGCCGTATCGCTGCGGGCGGTGAGCATGATGACGGGGACACCCGACTCCGCACGGATCCGCGTGCAGATCTCGATGCCGTCCATGCCCGGGAGCATGAGGTCGAGAAGCACGAGGTCGGGGCGCTGGGTGCGCCATTCCTCGACTGCCCGCGCACCGTCAGCGCAGAACACCGGCTCGAAACCCTCAGTACGGAGCACGATACCGATCATCTCGGCGAGCGCGATGTCGTCGTCGACCACAAGAATGCGTGAGGTCATAACTGTTACCTTATGGCACTCAGTACCACGAGACTCATGTCTGCACGCCGCCCGAGTGTTGTGACACGATGGGTGCGCACGACGGAGGGAGTGCCGGTGACCGGCCAGACGTGGACCCCCGCCCCGAAGAAGGGCATCATCCCCCTGCATCCGATGACCTTCGGGATGTTGCTGGGCAGGTCTTTCGCCGCACTGCGCCACAACCCCAAGGTGCTCTTCGGATTCGGAGTGGTCATCCAGTTGGCGGTCGTCGTCTTGAGCGCGACCGTGATGGGCTTCGTCTTCCTCACCACCTTCACCAGACTCGAATCCCTCTCCCCTGCATCCGCCGATTTCGAGGCCGTGTTCGCCGGCACGATCGCGATGAACATCGTGGCCGGCCTGGCCGTCGGCCTCGCCTCGATCGCGTTCACCGCGCTCATGCAGGGGGTCGTCGCCGCGGAGATCGGATTCGCCTCGATCGGAGTGAAGGCCTCGCTCGGAGTGCTCTGGCGAAAGATGATCCCCTCGTTCTGGAGGCTCGCGGCGTTCGCCTCACTGTCGGTCATCTTCATCTTCGGCGTGATCGTGATCATCTTCCTCGTGATCGCGGGTTTCGTCGCCGGCGGCCTCGGAGGATCCGGCGAGGCGATCGTGGGCGTGGTCATTCTGATCGCGCTGATACTCGTCGCGACGATCCCGCTCGTCGTGTGGCTGACGACGAAGCTCCTGCTCGTTCCGTCGATCCTCGTGCTCGAGCGCGCCACCCTCCGCGCGGCGCTCGTGCGCTCCTGGCGCCTGACCCGTGGCCGGTTCTGGGTCGCCTGGGGAGTCACCTTCCTGATCGGCGCGATCATGGGCATCGCGATGCAGCTCGTCAATCTGCCCGCGTCGATCGTCGGAGCCATGTTGGGCAATATCCTCGCCCCGACCGGCTCCATGGACACGTCGGAGATCATCGGATTCGTGTTCGCGCTCCTGGCCCCGCAGATCCTGCTGCTCGTGCTCCAGGCCATCACGATCGTGGTGCAGAGCACTGCGGGGACGCTGGTCTACCTCGACAGCCGCATGCGCTACGAAGGGCTGGATCAAGCGCTCCTCAGCCATGTCGAGCGCCGAGATCTCGGGTGGACAGACGCCCAGCTGGGTGATCCCTTCGCGGTCGACCCCGAGCGTGCGGTCAGCAGCGCGCCCCCTCCGACGCAGGTACCCGAGTGGGCGCTCATGACCCAGGTGCCCCACGATCCTGCGCAGGGCTATCCCGCACCGTACTCCCCCGCGCAGCCCTCCCCCGGGCAGCCGTACTATCCCGCGCCGCCGTCCTACGCGCCGCAGTACCCCGCGCCGCCGACTCACGCGCCGCAGTACCCCGCACCCCCGGCCTACACCCCGCCGCCCGCGCCTCCCGCGCCCGCCCCGCCTGCGGCAGTGGAGCGGGAGGAGTCCGAACCGCACCGTGACGGAGCGGCATGATCCACCGTCTCGACGAAGGGCTGATTCCGGACGGCGACGAGGCACGCCGATGGGCGGAAGAGGAACTCTCCAATCCCCGGTACGCGGACGCGAAGCCCACCTGGTTCGATCTGGCCGCGCGTGACGTCGGGCGCTTCCTCGCCGATCTGTTCAGCAGCGACAACAGCGCCGGTGTGGGCCCGTCCGCGCTCATCGTGGTGTGCATCATCATCGTCGCGGCTCTCATCGCAGCCCTGATCATCTGGGGGCGCCCACGCCGCTCCCGGGCTGTGCGCCGGCAGGTCGGCGCTCTGCTCGGCGCAGACGACGACCGCACGGCGGCGCAGCTTCGATCCGACGCCGAGCGGAGCGCTCGCGAGGGCGACTGGGACGGAGCAACCGTGCTGCGCTTCCGAGCACTCGCGCGCGGCCTCCTCGAACGGGATCTCATCGATCCGCCTCCCGGTGCCACCGCGCAGTCGATCGCACGGGAGATCTCGGCAGTCTTCCCCGCAGAGGCCCGAGCGGTGCAGGGATCGGCCGCGTCCTTCGACGATGTCCGGTACCTGCGTCACCCGGCGACGCGGGAACGCTATTCCGAACTCACGGCGACCGACGAACGGCTCGTCGCCACTCGACCGGAGCTGGCGAGCTCATGACGATCGTCGATGACCGCGCGTCCGTGGAGTCCACCGCAGAGCGACCGAAGCACTCCAGACGCCTGAAGGCACTGGGCGGATGGGCGGTCATCGCCGCGCTCGTGCTCGGCGGGGTGTTCGTCGCCACACAGGTCGGCGTGCAGATGCCCGACAGACGCGGTGCGCTCGACCCGGAGGGCGTCGGGGATTCGGGCACCATGGCTCTCGCGCAGATCCTGAGAGATCAGGGCGTCGACATCGAGGTGCACCGGTCGCGGGCCGACGCCCGCGCGGCTCTGGAGGGCGAGACGACCCTCGTGATGGCCAACCCCTTCGCGCTCAGCGATGAGGCGGTGATGGATCTCATCGAGCCTGCGGACCGCGTCGTCTTCCTCTCTTCGAGCACGCACCTGCTCTCGCTCCTCGACATCGGCACCAACGCACCTCCGGACTCCGCGCCGGTCTCGGCCGAGTGCGACGTCGCGGAATTTGCCGACGTCGGCTCGATCCGGCCGGACCGGCTGTTCGTCCCGTCGGAGGGTGTCGAGGCCTGCTTCGGCAGCGACGAGGCGGCCGCCGTGCTCGTCGACGAGCGCGACGGCACGACGAGAGCGGTCGTGGAAGGGGCCCGACTGTTCAGCAACGCGTATCTCGCGGAAGACGGCAATGCGGCTCTGGGTCTCGCGCTGCTCGGACAGTCGGATCGGGTGGTCTGGTACGTGCCAAGCTATGCGGACTCCGACATCGAGGGCGAGATGCCCGAGACGCTCGGCACGCTCACCCCACCGTGGGTCACCCCGGCGATCCTGCTGCTGATGCTCACCGGCATCGCCGCGGCGCTCTGGCGCGGACAGCGCTTCGGACCGCTCGTGCAGGAGACTCTCCCCGTCACGGTGCGCGCGTCCGAGACCATGCACGGACGGGCGCGGCTCACCGCCAAGGCGGGAGACGCCGCGCACGCTGCGGATGCGCTCCGGGACGGCAGCCTGCGACGCCTCGCGCGACGACTGGGACTCGCGGAACGGGCGAGCCCTCCCGAGGTCGCCGACGCGGCCTCGGACAGGCTCCGCATCCCTCGCGGTTCGCTGCACCAACTGCTCGCCGGCCCCCTCCCCGGCGACGACGCCGCGCTCGTCGACTTCGCGCGGAGGCTGAGCGAACTCGAGAGCGCGGTCGAGGCCGCAGCCCACGACACGAAGGGGCGAGAATGACCGCCGACGTCCACGTCAGAACGGAAACCGAGGACATCACGTGACCACTGAGAACTACACCGATGACGACCTGCGTCAGGCGATGCATCGAGTGCGCACCGAGGTCGACAAAGCCGTCGTGGGCCAAGCAGGCACTGTGACCGGACTCCTGGTCTCACTGCTCGCGCGAGGCCATGTGCTCCTTGAGGGAGTCCCGGGAGTCGCCAAGACGCTCGTCGTGCGATCGTTCGCGCGAGCCCTCGGACTGGACACCAAGCGCGTGCAGTTCACACCGGACCTGATGCCCGGCGATGTCACGGGTTCGCTCGTGTACGACGCACGCACCGGGGAGTTCGACTTCCGGGCGGGCCCGGTCTTCACGAACATCCTCCTCGCCGACGAGATCAACCGCACTCCACCCAAGACGCAGGCGGCCCTGCTCGAGGCGATGGAGGAACGTCAGGTCTCTGCGGACGGCGCGAGTCGAGAGCTGCCGGATCCGTTCCTCGTCGCGGCGACCCAGAACCCGATCGAGCACGAGGGCACGTACTCGCTGCCGGAGGCGCAGCTCGACCGCTTCCTGATGAAGCTGGTGGTCGGGATGCCGGAACGCGACGCCGAGGTCGCCGTATTGCGCCGGCACGCCTCGGGGTTCTCGCCCCGAGAGCTCACCGGGGTGGAGGCCGCGGTGAGCGCGGACGAGATCCGCGCCGCCCAGGCAGCGGCCGCCCGCGTCGAGGTCACCGACGACGTGCTCGGCTATGTCGTGGATCTCGCGCGAGCCACACGGCAGTCGCCCTCGATCGAACTCGGCGCGAGTCCGCGTGCGTCCACCGGGCTCCTCGCTGCAGCCAAGGCCTGGGCGTGGTTGAACGCCTCGTCTGCGGTGACGCCCGACCACATCCAGACGATGCTGGTTCCGGTGTGGCGACACCGCCTGCAGTTGCGCCCCGATGCGCAGATGGAGGGTGTGTCAGCGGATGCCGTGCTCACATCGGTCGTGCAGCAGACCCGGGTGCCGATCTAGGTGTTCGTCACAGGCCGTCTCGCTGTCGCACTCGCCGTCGGCATCGTCCCGCTGGCCCTCACCGGGCTCGCGGGCTATCCGCCCTACCTCGTCCTCGGCGGGTGGGTCGGGGTGTGCGTCGTGCTCGTGGTCGTCGATGTCCTGGTGGCTCCGAACCCGCGCGCGGTCACCGTCAGTCGCGGAGTGCCGGCACGAGTGCGCCTCGGCGAACTCGTGTCGGTCAGCGTGGCGCTGCACAATCACGGCGCGCGCACTCTGCATGCGGTGCTTCGCGATGCCTGGCAGCCGACCGCAGGCGCCGGCCGGGCCCGGCAGAGCGTCACCGTGCCGCCGGCCGAACGTCGACGAGTGTCGCTCGCGCTGCAGCCACGTCGTCGAGGTGAGCTCGTCAGCGAGTTCGTCGTGATCCGTTCGCGCGGACCGTTCGGTGTCGCCGGCCGTCAGTCGCGACATCATGTGCGCGGTGCGATCCGGGTGCTCCCCGCCTTCTCCTCCCGCAAGCATCTGCCCTCACGGCTCGCCCGCCTGCGCGAGCTCGACGGCAACACGAGCATCCAGGTACGCGGGCAGGGCACGGAGTTCGACTCGCTGCGGGAGTACGTCCGCGGCGACGACGTCCGCTCGATCGACTGGCGCGCGACAGCACGAGCCGGAACCACCATGCTGCGCACGTGGCGTCCGGAGCGCGATCGTCATGTGGTCATCATCATCGACACGGGACGCACAGCCGCCGCGCGCGTCGGAGACGGCACTCGCGTCGATGCCGCGCTGGAGGCCTCTCTGCTCCTCGCCGCCCTTGCGGCTCGGGCCGGTGACCACGTGCACCTGCTCATGTTCGACCGCGTCGTGCGTGCTCGCGTGACCGGGGTCGAGGGTGCCGCGCTGCTGCCCGCGCTCACCGACGCGATGGCCCCGGTGCACGCGCGTCTCGTCGACACGGACTGGCCGAGCGCGTTCGCAGCGGTGCGCACCCTCACGACGCGCCCTGCGCTGATCGTGGTCCTCACCGCACAGGATGCTGCGGAGTCGGCACGCGGGTTTCTCGGCGCATTTCCCGATGCCTCACGGGCGACATCGATCCTCGTCGGGTCGGTCACCGACGACGGGATCGCGACGCTCGCTCGACAACGCGATTCGCGCGAGGACGTCTATCTGGCGGCCGCGGCGGAGCGGACGATGCGTGATGCGGAGAACGTCGCCGACGCGATCCGTCGCGCCGGCGGAGAGGCGATCGCAGCCGACCCCGAGTCTCTGCCGCCTCGCATCGCGGACAGGTACCTCGAGTTGAAGGCGGCCGGTCGACTCTGATGCGCCCGGTCGTCAGCCTGCGACGAGGCGCGGCGTACCGGCCTCGTACTCGGTCAGATCGCCGGTCTCACCGCGGCGATACGCTCGGCCTCCGATGACCACCATGTAGATCAGGAACACGGCGAGGGCCGCGGCTCCGATTCCGATCTTGAGGGGCCATGGGAGCGACCATCCGGTCACGAACCCCTCGACGAGTCCGGCGAGGAACAGCGCGAAGACGAGCCCGATCGCGACGGTGGCGAGCGAACGGCCTTCGGCGGCGAGCGACTCGCCGCGCGAACGGTCGCCCGGGGCCACCCACGACCAGAAGAGGTGCAGACCACCTGCGGCCGCGACGAAGATGCAGGTCATCTCGAGCATGCCGTGCGGCAGAATGTAGAGGAGCATCACGTCGGCCTTGTCGTGCGCGGCCATCACGGCACCGGATGTGCCCAGCCCGATGGCGTTCTGCACCAGGACATTGATGGGCCAGATCCCGGTGATGCCGAAGAGCACGCACTGCAGCGCGATCCACGCGTTGTTCGTCCAGACCATCCCCATGAAGACCGCCGCCGGGTTCTCCGTGTAGTAGCTCGTGAAGCTCTCATCCGCGTACTGCGCCAGCGCATCGGCGGGCCCCAGGGTGGCGATGAGCGCGGGGTCGGATGCGATCCATGCAGCGGTGCCGACGGCGACCGCGATGAACGACACGGCGATCACGAGCGTCGTCCACCGCAGCCGGTAGAGCGCTGCGGGCAGCTGCTGGGAGAAGAATCGCGCGGTCTGAGTGAGGATGCTGTCCGACGCACCGGTGAGACGCAACCGGGCCCGCACCAGGATCGTCGAGAGGTACGCCCCCTGCGGCGAATCGCCCACGGACGTCTTGATCTCTGCGAGATCCGCAGATGCAGCCCGGTATCGCACGATGAGCTCGTCGACTCCCGCGCCGTCGAGCCGGGCACGACTGAGATGATCCAACCGCTCCCACTCGGCTCGGCGTGCATCGGTCAGCGCATCGGCATCCACCTGATTTACTGTACTCATGTCTGCCCCTCTCGATACGTCCGACGAGGTGCTGTCCGGCGAGGCCGTCGCGATCGACGTGCAGCCGATCGGGTTCGTGCTCCGAGCAGCCGGCGCCATCATCGACATGCTCGTCGGCCTTTGCGTGTTCTTGCTCACGGTCTTCCTCCGTGTCTGGCTGGCAGACCTCGGAGTTCTCGATGAGACGACCGACCGGATAGCCCTGGTCGTGTCGATCGTCGTCTGCTTCGTCGTCTTGCCGATCACGATGGAGGTGGCGCTCAAGGGCCGCAGTCTCGGCAAGCTGGCGGTGGGCGGACGCATCGTGCGCATCGACGGCGGGGCCACCGGCTTTCGTCATGCCTTCATCCGCGCACTGCTCGGCGTTCTCGAGATCTACATGACCCTGGGCAGCGTGGCGGTGCTGTCGGGCGCCTTCACCGCACGGTCACAGCGACTGGGCGACATGGTCGCAGGCACCTACAGTCAACGGGTCCGCACCCCCCGTCTCGTCCCGAGCGTGCCGGTGATGCCACCGCTGCTGGCCGGATGGGCTGAGATCGCCGACGTGGCGCGACTTCCGGACCGCCTCGCCCGACGGATCTCGCAGTTCCTGCAGAGCGCACCGCGAATGGTGCCTGGCGCGCGAGACCGCGTCGCACATGCCCTGATGGCGGAGGCCTCGCCCTTCGTCTCCCCGATTCCCGCTGCTCCCCCCGAGCAGATCCTCATCGGCATCACCGTGCTGCGTCGCGAGCGTGAGACACGCGCGCTGCGTCTCGCGGACCACCGCGCTGAGAAGCTGACAGGGCGTCGAATCGGCGTCACGCCCGAAGGGCCTCGTGCCTGATCACCATCCAGCCCGCCGGGACGGAAAGGCGGTCTGAGTGCGGGCCGCAGAGGTCGTGAGCGTGCGGATGGTTCGCGATGCCGAGCGGACCGAGGGCGGCCATCTGGTCGCCGTAATCGTACGTGAGCGTCGCCACCGCCTCGCGGGCGCAGCCCACCTTCGAGCAGAGTCTTCCGTCCATTGACGCAACGCTACGACCATGACCGTCTCGAGTCCGCACGCCGCGCCGACGCTCCTCGTGGACAGCGCCTAGACTTTCGCTATGCCTCGCCGCTCCCCCGCCCCCGCCCCGCGTCGGGGTGCGCGCCACGGGCGCCATGGCCGAGTAGGACGCAGTGAGGTCGTGCGGCCGCCCCTCGCCCCACTCGACGGCCGTATCGACCGATTCGATCTCACGGTGGGCACGGCAGTCGAGTTCCTGCGCGGCACCTGGCCCGAACTGCAGGACGTGCGATTCGAGATCGGGGCGATGCCGTCGTTCGACACCGTGGATGAGGTGCCGCGTTGGTATCTGGACCGCGAGCGGCGAAGAATCGTGCTCTTCCGCCTGCCTATCGAGCGCCTGCTGCCACCCGGACACGATGACGGTGCTCATCGGCGCATGGCGATCGAGAGCGCCGTGTTCAGAGCCGCTGCCGAGTACGTCGGCCGTGAGCCGTGGGATCTCGGCGGGCACGAACACTGACGCGGCCGCCGCCTCCGTCTCCTCCGAAGTTCAGGGGTAGACGGTGATGCTCTGCTGGGCCCCCGCCGTGGGCCATACCGGCCAGGCCGCCAGCGCACCGGGCCCGGTCATCGAGACCTGCGCATGCACAGGACCGGAGGGGGTCAGTGAGTAGACGGTCTCTGCATCGACGTCGACCGTGATCGACGACCCCGCCGGCACCACGGACTCCACCTGATCGCCCCCGATGGGTCCCACCTCGACCGTCGTGTCGGTCTCCTCGTCGTTCACGAGGATCAGCGATGCAGCCGGTCCTGCGGGCACTGCGACGAGCACCGCGTCATCGAGCTCAGGCGCCGGCGTCACCCAGGCGAAGTCGGATTGCGGGCCGGCTCCATCCTGCACGCGCACCCCCGCCAGCACCGGCTCGTCCGCATCCACCTCGACGGTGTAGAGGCCAGGAGCGAGATCGGAGAGCGACATCTCCAGCGGCTGCTCGGCAGTCAACGCGACCGTGAACTCGCTAGACGGGACTGTCTCTCCCACGCCGCGCACCGTGACGGTCGCCTGCGCGTCCGCCTCGGGCGAGAGCATCCGGAGAACCGCCATGCGGGAGTTGTCCCCATCGCTCTCGAAGACCTCGACGCCCGGTATCACCGGCCGTCGTTGCGGCCCAGCGACGGCGTCCTGCAGATCGGAACCGACGGGATCGAGAACCCGGATCTGTGACGACTGCAGCACGGCTCGCACGGGCGAACCCGTCGCAGTGACCCGCACGACGGGCAGGTCAGAGCCCGACGCGAGCGACGTCAGCGGCAACGCGACCTGAGACTCGGCCGGCACGATCACAGAGGTCGAGCCGCGCACCGAGCCGAATGCGACGAGCGAGACCGTCGACGGCACTGCGCCGGGGTTCGTCAGGACGATCAGATCCTCGGAACCCGTCTCGACGGTCCCACCCACCAGCCATGACTCCGCCGTCGCAGGGCGGCACGGCGCTGCGGCGAAGCCCGAGAGATCGGCTTCCGCCAGACTCACCGACTCGGTCGCTCCGACGAGCGGTGCGATGCGCCCCTCGACCTGGCCGGTGAGCTTCTGCACCCCGCCGCTCCCCTGAAGGTCGTCGACGCTCAACAGCGAGGACATCGGTGCTCCCGCGGAGCCATCGACCGTGAGCTGTGGCGAGGCCGCGGGCACCATCTGGAGCGAATCGGCGGTGTTCCGTCCTATCGCGCGGAAGTCGCCGTTGCACACCAGCACGGTGTCTCCCGGCAGCGGAGTGACGTCGGCCTGAGCCGCGTCATGAGTGATCGTCGGCCACTGCGCAGGGATGGCCAGGACGATGCCGACGACGCACGCCGCGGCCACCACGGCTCCGGTGAGAAGCCGCGCACTCGTCGCGACGAGACGGAACGTACGGGTCTCGGTCATCGGCTCTCTCCCCTGCCGTTCTCTGCCCGCGCGGAGTCCGGCGCGGGAGCGTCCGTCACGCCTTCCGCGCCGCCGGACTCGTCGTCCTCGGTCTGCGGAGCGGGAGCCTCGGACGTCGTCTGCGGGACTGCCGCCGTCGCTGCCACCGGGGCGTGCTCATCGTCGCGCTCGTCGATGTGTCGGGGGAGCACGAGCGGCTCGTCGGGAGCCCGGCCCACGATCCTCGACCGAGCACGAGCCGCGCGGCGCGATGCCCTCGTCGGCAACGAGAGCAGCAGAGCAGCGAGCACGAGAACCAGCTGGAGTGTGACGACGAGCCGTGCCGTGGCCTGCTGTCCGGCGGACAGCGGTGCACGATCCGCAGGATCCGCTTCGAGTCGGTAGAGCACACCCCTGTCGGTCGTTCCCGCCTGCACGAATCCCGCCCGCTGATCCAGCGATGTCACGGCAGCCGTGTGCAACGCGCGAGCACGATCCGACTCGCCGCCGGAGAGCTCGGCGAGGAGCACATAGCCCACGCCGAGTTCACCCAGTTCGGTCGCTGCGTCGAAGTCACGCGCCGACAGCAGATCGACCGCGAGAGTCGTGATGTCGGTGCCCTGTATCTCCGTGGCCGTGGAGAGGATGGTCGTCTGGGCGCTGAGCGTCTCGCTGGCTCCCCACGCGACCTCGGCCGCGAGTCCACCATCGTTCTGCGGTGTGAGCACGAGCGTTCCGATCGGACGGTCATCGACGGCCTGAGCCGCGATGTACGCCGGCAACGATGAATCCGGTCCCTCGGTGAGCGCGGTGCGATCGAGGTGGAATGCCGCCAGCGCGGGAATCGCGCAGACCGCCACGGCCAGACCGGCGACCGCCGCGCTGACGAGTCGAGCCCGAGGCACGGTCAGCGCGGTGTCCAAGGCGACCAGAGCCGCCCCGGTCAGGCCGATCCACGCCAGACTCAGCCCCGCACCCGGCCAGATCGCCACCCCGGCCCCCTGGGCGAAGGACACCGTCACTCCGACCGAGAGGAATGCCGTGGCGAAGCCGCTCACGGCGACGACGAGCAGCGTCACCCCGGCCCTCCAGCGAGGGGCGACCGCGGAAAGGAGCGCGAGAATCGCGAGCGGCGCCAGCAGCACCCCTGCCCACGGTGCGAGGACCGGCCCGAGGAACGCCGACCATCCGGCGAAGTCGGTGGAGGGGAACCCTGACGCGAGAGCCAGCCGACCGGCGGCATCCGCGGTGGCCTGCGAGCCGACCCAGATCAGGCCCGGGTCCGCCAGCACGGCGACGAGACTCCCCTGCTGGAGCTGCCAGATGACCAGCGGTGCGAAGAGCGCGGCTGCGGGCACCGGCACCCACAGGAGTCGGACCGCGCCGCGGAAGCGTGCACTGCCGAGGGTGATGCCCAGAGCGATGATCCAGAGAACGAGCAGCGCAGGGGCGAGAGACGGCGAGCACGCGGCCACGGCGGCGAAGAGCAGGGACGCGGCGCCGGCAGCACCCCAGGATCTGTGGGCGACCGCAGCAGCGTGGAACAGCCACGGCAGGAGCAGGTGCACGAGAACGCCGCTCGGACGACCGTCGATGAGCGCCGCCAAGAATGTCGGTGCGAGCGCCCAGACGATGCCGGCGAAGATCCGCAGACCTGATCGATCGGTCACTCGCGTGGCCGCGAACCATCCGCCCAGCACCGCAAGCGGCAGAGCCAGGATCCACAGCAGGACCAGCGTAAAGGAGGGGCCCGCGGGCCACAGCGATCCGAGGACCGCGAGCACCGCAGAGAACGGGTCGGCCGGTCCGACGACACCCACGCCGAGGCCGCGGAGCCCCCACGCCGCGTCGCTCCAGAGCGCCGCGACGGTGGTGCGCAGCGGAAGCAGCCCCCCGCCCCCGATCACGGGCCACGCCAGAAGACTCGTGAATGTCGCGACGCTCACCACGAGTGCGCCGAGGACCGCCCAGGCACCGCCACCCGAGAAGAAGTGCAGTCCGCTGGCTGCGCCGCGCTCACTGCCGTGCCCGTCGTCCAGCCGTCGGCGCAGATCGTGGTGGCTGACGCGAAGCGGCGCGATGCTCGACCAGCTCGACGATCGGAACGACGCGATCGCTCGGCGCGATCGTGCAATGGCTCCCATGCGGAGCATGACGGTGAGGGCAGCCGCCCATTCGGGCACGACCGCCTCAGGGCGCTTTCCGATGAGATCCGTGACCGATCGCCACAGCGCGAGCGGAAGGAGGGCGATCCAGTGGAGCGGCACCGCGACCGCGGGGGCGTAGGCGAGTCGCCTGTGCAGCTGCGCGACCCGAGTGACGTACGCGCGGCGTCCGCGCCCCACGGGGAGCGAGGCGGGGCCATCCGGCGACACCGAGATGCGTGCGGACGGGACGAGCACGACGCGACCGCCGCCGAGGCGCGCACGCACGCCGAGATCGAGGCCTTCGTCCGCGCCGGCGAGCGCCGGGTCGGGAAGCAGATGACCGCGGACCTCACCGCGGATCAGGAGTCCGCGCACGTCCGCCGCGAGGGCGTCGTCCGTGCCGTCGTGCTGCCCCTGATCGAGCTCGCCGGCCGCGAGCTCGACAGAGCGCCCCAGAACGGTCATGCTCACGCCGAGGGACACGATCTCCCGATCGTTGTCGGTGTGGACGAGCTTGGGTGCGACGACGGCCGCCGAAGGCGAACGCTCGAGTGTGCCGACCAGGCGCTCGAGAGCGCGCTGGTGCGGCGCGGTGTCGTGGGCGAGCAGCCAGACCGCGCTCCCCTCGGCCACTCGTGGAGCGGCGAGCCGGACGGCGTCCGCGAACGATGTGCTGCTTCTGGCCTCGATGATGCCCTCGACGGTCGCCGCGACCGTCTCGCTCTCTCTGGCCGTGATCGCGTCTCCGCACATCACCAGGGTGATGGCTGCGGGGGGCGTGCTCTGGGATCGCAGAGCATCCAGAGTGCGGAGGAGCTGCGCGCGAGCGGAAGAACCGGGGCGCGCCACGACGATGGCATGAACTCGGGCTGGCATGACCTGGTCAGCCTATGCGGGGTGCGACGGACGCGGGAGCAGTGGACCCGGCGTGGCCCCGAAGCGGTGCGATCGAGGTCAGCTCGCTCGGCGCTTGAGCTTGCGGCGCTCGCGCTCGGAGAGGCCGCCCCAGATGCCGAACCGCTCATCATTGTTGAGCGCGTACTCGAGGCATTCTCCGCGGACGTCGCACGACGTGCAGATCCGCTTGGCGTCTCGCGTCGAACCGCCCTTCTCGGGGAAGAAGGCTTCGGGATCGGTCTGCGAGCACAGAGCGTCGGTCTGCCAGGCGAGAGCGTTGTCGTCGTCGGACTCCGGCTTGCGGACCCCGGGAACCCCCAGGTTGATGGGATCGACGAACCAGTTCTCCGGCACTTCAGAACGGTAACCCGTCATCTCGATCTCCAACCCATTGTTCCGCCCCCTCGGCGGGCCGTGCATGACTAATTACACCCGTGTGATTCGCTGCGGTCAAGTCGCGGATCGTAAACCCTCAATCCGATCTTGAAGGTTCTTGACCTCCGCACGGCGTGTCGCGATGCCCCTCAGACGTCCCGTCGGATGCCCGGGGCGGCCACGAAGACCTCGCCGTCGCCCGACACGGTGACGTCGCCCTCGTCGTCGCTCGCGAACACCGCGGCGCCGACCTCGATCGTGATCGACTCCCCCGCGGCCCCGCGCACGCTGACGTGGCCGGCAGTGCAGAGGATCATGGTGGGTCCTGCCACGGGAACGACGACCTCCGCCCCCGTCAGAACCACACGACTCAGCGAGAAGTCGTCGATCGGCACCTCGTAGTGGGTGACCGGCCCCGCCTGCTCGGGCCGCAGGATCGGTACCTCGGTGGGAGTCGCGTCGACGACCGCCAGCAGCTCGTCCACGTCGATGCGCTTGGGTGTGAGACCGCCCCGCAGCACGTTGTCGCTCGCGGCCATGATCTCGACGCCGAGGCCCGAGATGTACGCATGAAGAAGGCCGGCGCGGAGGAAGATCCCCTCCCCGCGGCGCAGCACGACATGGTTCATCAACAGGGCGACCACGACACCCGGGTCTCCCGGGTAGACGTCTGCGATCGCGGAGACGGCGCGGAGCGTGGTCTGCCATTCCCCCGCATCCGCCGCTGCGGCGCCGCGCACAGCGACGATGACATCGTCGACCTCCGCCTGGGCGTCGCCGGAGAGCAGCCATCCGAGCGTGTCGCGCAGCGCCTCGTCGCCGCGGGACAGCCGCTCGGCGAGCGTCGTGACCCCGGGGTTCCCGTCGAGGGATCCGAGCAACCGCAGCGTGTCGCTCACCGACCGGAGTCCGCTCAGCGATTCGAAACGGTCGCTCAAGGCGACGATCAGCTCGGGCTTGTGATTGTCGTCGCGGTAGTTCCGCGCGGGGTCGGCGGCGTCGAGTCCCGCTTCGCGTTCCCAGCCCGCCCGCGCCTGGGCGATCGTCGGGTGGACCTGGATGGACAGCGGAGACGCAGCTGCGAGCAGTTTCAACAGGTAGGGCAGCGTGCCGCCGGTCACCGCATCGAGCGTGCCGCCGTCTCGCACGTCGGCCGGGTCGCCGGGATGGTCCCCGAACCACACCTCCGCCTCCGGAGCGACGGCGGGCGCCCGACCTTCCAGCTCGGCGATGAGGGTGTGCGACCCCCAGGCGTAGTCACGGGGCACGTTGGAGAGGCTGAGGAGCATGCCTCCAGCGTATGGGCAGGCGACCTCGCACTGCCATCGGCCCGCCATCAGGCGCACGGGCGGTGGCGCGCTGTAGCCTGAACGCGATGGCGCAGTACACGAAGCACCCGGTCTCCGCCCCTCCTCGCGCACCCGAACGCGAGTCGACGGGGCATCTGATGCTGCGCGGCTACATCATCCTGATGCTGATCGCGACATTCGCGCACTCTGCCGTGTACAACCTCGTGGGCGAGATCGGCGCGGTCGTGACGCTCGCCGTGTTCCTGCTGACGACGCTGGCCATCGGCATCCCGATGATCTCGCGCGGCCGGCCGCAGCCGTTCGCCTGGCGCCGGCTCCCGTGGGCGGCGATGGGCTATACGGCCCTCGCCCTCGTGTCGGTCGCCTGGTCGCAGTGGCGAGGCGCCACGCTCCTCACCTGGCTGCTCCTGGCTACCGTGACGATCACCGCACTGTTCATCGTGCACGTGCTCACCTGGCACGAGATCGTCCGTGCCCTCGCATCCGCGTTCAAATGGATCCTCGGCCTGTCGCTCGCGCTCGAGCTCTGGGTCGCGCTGGTGGTTCAGCAGCCGATCCTGCCGAACTTCTTCGACAGGCCCGAGGGCGACATCGATCCGCACTGGTACTGGGTCAGGGGAAACCTCTTCGACGGCGACCGCATCCAGGGCATCGTCGGCAACTCCAACCTTCTCGCCATCATCGGCCTGTTCGCGATGATCACCTTCGGCGTGCTCTTCGCCGCACGCGTGCGTTGGCGCACCACCCTGGCCCTGTGGGCACTGCTCGCCGCATTCTTCTTCGTCCGAGCAGGATCCGCCACCGCCTTCGCGTGCGCCGCGGCTGCCGTCGTGGTTCTCGTCGTCGCGCTGCTGATGCGGCGCACGACCACCCCGGGCGCGCGGACCCGGCTCTACGTGATCTTCATCGGCGGCGCCGTGGTCATCGGTGCCGCCGTGTGGCTGCTGCAGAAGCCGCTGCTCGGTCTGCTCGGTCGCAGCACCGACCTCACCGGGCGTTCCGACAAGATCTGGGACAAGGTTCTCGAGCGCGCCGCCGAGCATCCGCTGTTCGGCAACGGTTTCTCGAGCCCCTGGGTCCCGTTCGATCCCGCCTTCGCGGGGTGGATCGAGGATCACGGCATCACCGTCTTCCACGCCCACAACATGTGGCTGGACGTGCTGATGCAGCTCGGAGTGGCAGGGGTCGCCCTCATGGCGGTCGCGTACCTCAGCCTGCTCTGGCGATCGTGGTTCTTCGCCGTCGACCGGCCGCGATGGGACCTGCAGTCAGACCGGCGCTACTCCCCCCTGACTCTGCTCCCCAGCCTCTTCACCGTCGTGCTGCTCGTGCAGGGGCTCACCGAGTCCACACCGATCATGCTGTGGGGGTGGATGCTCCTCATCCTGCTGTCCTTCAAGATCAAGGCGGTGCCCCTCGTCGGCGTCGGCGAGCGCGAACGCGTGATCGAGCGCGGCGAGAGAGCGCGGCGGGTTCCGTGACGCCAGGACGCCGTCTCGGTCGGCTGCTCGGTTCTGCAGAGCTGGCGCGCGCCTTCACCATCGCCGTCCTGGCTGCCGTCTTCGGGTCGTACCTCATCGAGCGGATGACCTCGCGCGTCACGATCGCGACGATCATCGGCGGCCTCTGCGTGCTCGGCCTCGGCATCCTGTGGGTGCGCCGAGATGAGCTGTCGGCGCTGCGGATCGCTCCCTCGTCGCTGCTCGCCTTCCTGGCCTGGGCACTCGTGAGCATCGTGTGGACGACCGACAAGAGCGACACGTTCTTCGGCTGGCTGGAACTTCTCTCCTTCGCGCTGCTCGCGATCACCGTGGGTCACATCCGCGACACCCTTCAGACGGTGCGCGCGCTCGGCGACACACTGCGCGCGCTTCTCGCACTCTCACTGGGACTCGAGATCCTCTCCGGGGTTCTGCTCGACGTCCCCTTCGTGTTCCTCGGCATCCAGGGCGATCTGGCGGTCGGCGGTCCGGTGCAGGGGATCTTCGGCAGTCGCAACATGCTCGGCTTCGTCACCGTCATCGCGCTCATCACCTTCTTCGTCGAGTGGCGATCGCAATCCCTCAGCGCGCGCATCGCCGTTCCCTCGATGGGCCTCGCCCTGTTGCTCGCGTTCCTGTCGGCGTCACCGACCGTGCTCGTGCTCGCCGCCGCCGTGGGCACCGTCGCCGTCGCTCTCATGATCGTGCGGCATGCTCCGCCCGAACGACGGTCGCTCGTGCAATGGGTCCTCGGCGTGCTCGTTGCGCTCGCTCTCTCCGCGGCATTCCTGCTCAGGCACTCGATCATCGCGCTGATGAACGCCGGCTCGGACTTCTCGATCCGCGCGACGCTGTGGAACAAGATCCTCGACTTCGTCGCGCTGAAGCCGATCGAGGGGTGGGGATGGTTCGGCTCCTGGGCGCGCGGCGAGTATCCCTTCACGTTCATCAACTTCCAGCTCGACGATCGACACCAGAGCGCCCTGAACGCCTATTTCGACGTGCTGCTGCAGATCGGCTCCGCGGGACTCGTGCTCTTCCTCCTGCTGGGAGGAATCGCCCTCGTCCGCTCCTGGCTGGTCGCGAGCGTGCGGCGGTCCGTGGTCTACGCGTGGACCCCGCTGATGCTGGTGACCTTGGCCGTCGAGTCCATGTTCGAGAGCTTCACGATCGAGGGCGCGGGATGGTTCATGCTCGTGCTGTGCGCCCTCCGAGCGGGACAGGCACGATCCTGGCGCGAGAACATCGATGCGGCGCACACCGGGGCGATCCCGACGCTCCGGTCCGAGTACTGAGGCGATCCCTCGCGCCCTCGGAGGATTCCGAACTACGCCAGGTAGGCTGGTGTCAGCTCGCGGCGACCCGCGGGGCCCACAGCTTCCGGAGATCTCACCTCGTGACACACGTCCCCTTCGAACCGGCGTCCGCGACGATCGTCATCGTCACCTACAACCGTTCGCATCTCCTGACCGGACTCCTCGAGAGCATCGCGGCCATGGAACCTGCACCGGGGCACGTCGTGATCATCGACAACGCCTCGTCCGATGACACGACCGAGGTCGTCGAGGCGTTCCGCCCGCGTCTCGGCATGGAACTCGTGTACCGCCGCCTGGAGACGAACACGGGCGGGTCGGGTGGGTTCAGCGAGGGCATGCGCACCGCATACGAACTCGGTTCCGAGTGGATCTGGATGATGGACGACGACGTCGAGGTCGTGCCCGACGGACTCGCGAAGATGGGTGCATGGGCACCGCGCTTCAAGAGCATCCAGGGGCGCCGTTACGACTACGACGGCAGCGAGTTCTACTGGCAGTACCGCATCGCCGAGCGGATGGGCATCCCGATCCCGTTCGCCCCGTCTGGCTTCGACGCCTCCGGCTACAAGGAGATGAACAGCGGATGCTTCGAGGGGATGTTCATCCATCGCTCGATCGTCCGGCAGATCGGACTCCCCGACCCCCGGTTCTTCATCTACTGGGATGACCAGATGTACGGTTGGCTCGCGTCCCGCAAGACGACGGCCGTCATCGTCGACGAGTTCGTGCTTCGTCGCACGCGCGAGATCAAGCAGTGGGACATGGGCATCCGCCACATGAACGCCTCGAGCAATGCGTACCGCTTCTACATCATGCGAAACCGCGCCTACATCAAGAATTACTACCGGGTGCACCACGTCTACAACCCGGTGCTGTTCGGCCTGGGCACGGCGATGACGTTCGCCAAGGAACTCATCCGCCTCGTCTTCGTCGAGCGCACCGTGCGCGGCACCAGCAACCTGTTCCGCGGGCTCAAGGAGGGCGCTCGGATCAGTCGCGACCGCTCCTGGCAGCCGATGGCACCCCTGGAGGGCTGAGGCAGATGACTGACGAGCAGCAGCCGGAACTGCGCTGGGCGCCGCTGCCCCCGAAGCCGAGCAATCGCGGCCGTATCTGGCTGATCGTGGGACTCACCGTCGCCGCGCTCGTCGTCGCGGCCGTGCTGCTCCTCTTCCTGCTGCCCCGCGGCGACGCCGCGGAGCCGGGTGCGAGCGGCTCGCCGACGCCCTCGCCGTCCGCATCCGCCTCGCCGACCGCCAGCGCGACAGCGACCCCGTCGCCGTCTCCGTCCCCGTCTGAGACGGAGACCGCCGCTCCGACCCCGACGCCGGATCCGACGATGACCCCGATCACGACGCCGCCGCCTCCCGCCGACCCCAGCGTGGGCGTGTTCCGCGACACCGTGCAGGGGTGGCTCGACGACGCGCTGACCGGTCTCGACATCGTGAGCGGAACCAGCGGACAGGATGCCGTCGACGTCGTCGACACCCTGCAGAACGACGCACAGCGACTGTCCCAGTCCGCTCCTCCGGCCTCGATCGAGTCGGATTGGCACGCCGCGGTCGCCGCCTACGCGCAGGCCTTGAGCGATCTCCGGTCAGCCGCCGAAGCGGGCGGGGACTCCTCGGGTGCCGCGTCGTCGGCGCTGTCAGCGGCCGAGGAAGTGCGGAGCCTCGTAGGGCTCTGAGCGGCGTTCGAGGGCAGACACCCCTCGGCGGGGTTCAGGAGTTGTAGTCCGCGTTGTAGCGATCGAGCACGTCGGCGATCGGTGCGTCCAGGACGAGCGAGCCCTTGTCGAGGTACAGTCCGCGCGTGCAGAAACGGCGCAGGTCCCTCTCGTTGTGGCTGACGAAGAACAGCGTGCGCCCTTCGGCGAGCAGCTCGTCGATGCGCTTGTAGCATTTGTCGCGGAACGCCTTGTCGCCCACCGCCAGCACTTCGTCGACGAGCAGGATCGGCTCGTCGAGCTGGGACACGACCGAGAATGCGAGGCGCACCTTCATACCGTTCGACAGGTGCTTGTAGGGGGTGTCCTCGAATCCGGCGAGTTCTGCGAAGGCGATGATGCCGTCGTAGCGTCGCGAGATCTCCTCCCGGCCCATCCCATGCAGCCCCGCGGTCAGACGCACGTTCTCGCGCACGGTGAGGTCGCCGACGAATCCTCCGGTGATCTCGATCAGCGGGGCGACTCCCCCGTTCACCGCGACGGTTCCCTCGTCTGCGAGCAGCACACCCGCGACGAGTCGCAGCAGCGTCGACTTGCCCTGGCCGTTACGACCGACCACTCCGATGGACTCGCCGGGCTGCACCGAGAAGCTGACGTCGCGCAGCGCCCAGAACTCCCCCGGACGCGAGCGTCGCGATGCTCCCCCGAAGAGGTCTTTGAAGTTGCGACGCCCTCGGCGGTTGCGACGGAAGCGGACGCCGAGTCCCGAGACCTCGATTGCAGCCGGCATCACAGCTCCTTGAGTACGGGGCGCTCGAGCGCGCGGAAGGTCCAGATGCCGAGCGCGAGGATCAGCACGCACATGATGGCGCTGATCAGCACGGGCACGGGGTCCCACAGATCGGGGAAGAACCCCACACGGTACAGAGTGAAGATCCCGGCCAGCGGATTGAACGCGCCGATGGTGTGGAACGGCGCGGGCAGGTCGCCGAAGCTGTAGATGACGGGCGATGCGTAGAAGAGCGCACGGAGCACGAGCGCCGTCGTGCGCTCCAGGTCGGCGTAGAGCACGCACAGCGGCGCGACGAGCAGCCCCAGTCCCACGAGGAGGACGACCTGCATCACCATCGCGACCGGGAACCACAGCAGCGACCAGCTCACGGTCGCTCCGCTGAACACCGCGAACAGCACCAGCACGGGCAACGAGAAGAGGAACTCGATCCCCTTGCTCAAGACGATGCGGTTGACCCAGATCGAGCGAGGGATCGCGGTGGACTTCACGAGCCGCGAGTCCTTGCGGAACGCGCGTGTGAAGTCGCCGACCGAGGAGTTGAACCACACCCACGGCAGCAGCGCGACGATCAGGAACACGATGTACGGATCCTCGCCGACGCTGCGATGGAAGACCTGGGTGAACACGAACCAGTAGATCGCGCTCATCACGAGCGGATCCAGGATCGACCACAGGTAGCCGAGGAAGCTCGTGGCGTAGCGCACCTTCAGGTCGCGCGCCGACAGCAGCCACAGCGAATGCGCATATCGCCGAGGCGTGCCGGGCTCCCCGACCGTCGAACCGCTCATGTGACTCCTGTGATCAGACCGCGCGCCCAGCCCGCGGGCGAGGCTCAGCCCTGCTGGACGCTCTCGAAGGTCTTCCGCCACTGCTCGGGCGAAGTGACCTTCGGCGTGCCGACCGCATAGTCGGACGAGAGCTTCTTCCAGCCGCGCGCGAGCCGGAGGTTCAGCCGGATGCTGCGCCAGAGGAAGCGGTGCATCAATGCGCGGTCACGCTGATACCACGCCACGCCGAGGCCGTCGGGAGACGTCACGAGTGCGGAATCGATGTCGGCGAAGCGCCACCAGTTGATGTCCTGAGCCGGGATGATGCGCTCCGGATTGCGACGGCTGCCCGGCGACTGCTTGATGACGAGCTGTCGCACGCCGACCCGCGCCGCGAGGATGAGCGCCGCGACCGGGTTGGTCGGCTTGCGCACGCCCCCGAGGATCGCGACCGACGAACGTCGGATCGGAGGGAGCGCCGAGAGATCCTCCACGACCTTCGAGTCGATGTACGCGGTCCGCATCTCGCGGATCTCCGCCTGCTTGCCGGGGAGCATCTCGGGGAGCGCCCCGGGACCGCGCATGACATCGCGCAGCGCTTCATGCCGCAGTCGGACAGCCGAGTACTGCAGCATGAAGAGCAGCTTGATGTCACCGAGGAACGAGTGCAGGGGAAGGATGCCGCCATTGGGCACGTGCGAGTGCAGGAGCCCCGTGATCACGCGGTTGCGATGGATGAAGTACTCCTCCCACGTGCGCGTGGGGTCCTTGTCGTGCCAGGCCATGTGCCAGACCGCCACTCCGGGCAGGCAGACGGTCGGATAGCCGTGCTCACGCGCCCGAAGCGAGTACTCGATGTCGTCGAATTTGAGGAACACGGGCAACGAGAGACCGATCTCGCGCAGGATCGCGGTGGGGATGAGACACATCCACCAGCCGTTGAAGTCCGCGCCGAGGTAGCGGTGCAGCTCAGGAGTCTCGCGCAGCGGCTCCTCCGCGAAGTCGTGGTCGTACTCGCTGGCGCCCGACGGGCGCATCCACGACTTCCGCTGATCCCATACTTCGCCCTGCGTGTACAGGACAGAGCGGTCGTCGAGGTGGAGCATTCCTCCGCCGACGATCGTGGGCGTCACGGCGAAGTCTCCGAAACGCACGGCGCGGACGATGGCCTCCGGCTCGGAGATCGCGTCGTCATCGAGAAGCAGCACGTACCGGCTCTCCTCCGAGGAGAGCGATTCGAGCATGGCCCGGGAGAATCCGCCCGACCCACCGAGATTCGGCTGGCGGAGGATCTCGAGCTTGTCGCCGAGCTGGGCCGCCGCCTCGGCGAAGCCGGGCTGGTCGGAGACGAGGTCGGTTCCCTGATCGACCACGATCACGCGGTCGAGGACCTCGTGGACATGCTCGTTCTGGCCGACGGCGATGATCTGATTCAGGCAGTACGACGGACGATTGAAGGTCGTGATGCCGACGGTCGTCTTTCCTGGCGTCCACCCCTCGGGGATCGCCACCTGCCACTCGGCGCTGACCAGAGTCGCGTCGGAGTTGCCCGCGGCGATGTCGAACCAGTACGAGCCGCCATCGATGAACGACGTGATCGGCAGGTCGAAGGCCACGGTCTCATCCGAGAACGACTTCGATGCGAGTGCCGATGCGCGGCCGCGCGCGCTCGACTTGTAGACCGAGATCAGGCCCTTGCCCTCGACCGTGGCGACGAGGCGCACCGAGCGGACCTTGGTCCCGTGCTGCCAGTAGCTCGCCGGGAAGGCGTTGAAGTACGTGCTCAGCGAGACACGTCGGTGAGCGTAGACCTTGATGCTGCGGCGTCCGACGATCTCGTACGCCTCGCCGGGCTGCGAGCCGTCACCGGAGCCGGTGTCGACGTACAGCGCCGAGACCTCGGCGACGCCCTCGGTCGGGAAGACGGTGTGATTGACGGCGACGAAGCCCGTGCTGGTGTTCTCAGTCATTGCGGTTCCCGTCAGGCCAGGTCGTTGTTCCACATCGACAGCGCAGAGCCGATGGCCATGTGCATGTCGAGGTACTGGTACGTGCCGAGGCGTCCACCGAAGTGCACGTCGTGCTCCCCCTTGGTCAGCTCGCGGTACGCGAGGAGCCCGGCACGGTCGGTCGGCGTGTTCACGGGGTAGTACGGCTCATCGTCACGAGTGGCGAACCGGGAGTATTCGCGCATGATGACCGTCTTGTCCTTGGGGTAGCGGTCCTCGCGCTCCGGGTGGAAGTGACGGAACTCGTGGATGCGCGTGTACGGCACGTCGGCGTCCGCATAGTTCATGACGGGAGTGCCCTGGAAGTCGCCGGTCAGCAGCACCTCCTCCTCGAAGTCCAGGGTGCGCCACGACAGCTCCCCCTCCGCGTAGTCGAAGTAGCGGTCGACGGGTCCGGTGTAGACCACGGGAACCTGACCGACCGTCGACTTCTTGTTGAGCGGCTGCGACTCATCGAAGAAGTCCACATCGAGCTTCACCTCGATGTTCTCGTGATCGGCCATGCGCTCGATCCAGGCGGTGTAGCCGTCGGTGGGGAGTCCCTCCCACCGGTCGTTGAAGTAGCGGTTGTCGTACGTGTAGCGCACGGGAAGCCGGCTGATGATCTCGGCCGGGAGATCCTTGGGATCGGTCTGCCACTGCTTCGCGGTGTAGTCGCGGATGAACGCCTCGTACAGGGGGCGGCCGATCAGGCCGATGCCGCGCTCCTCGAGGTTCTGCGCGTCCTTCGGGTCGAACTCGCCCGCGAGCTCGGTGATGAGTGCCCGGGCGTCATCCGGAGAGTGCGCGGCGTTGAAGAACTGGTTGATCGTGCCGAGGTTGATCGGCAGCGGGAACACGACGCCGTTGTGGTTCGTGTACACGCGGTGCACATAGTTCGTGAAAGAAGTGAAGCGGTTGACGTACTCCCACACCGTGGGGTTCGAGGTGTGGAAGAGGTGCGCCCCGTAGCGGTGCACCTCGATCCCGGTCTCCGGCTCGTTCTCGCTGTAGGCGTTGCCTCCGATGTGGTGACGACGGTCGATCACCGTCACCTTGCGGCCTGCGGCAGCTGCGCGTTCAGCGATGGTGAGCCCGAAGAAGCCCGACCCGACGACGAGGAGATCCATTGATGCAACTTTCCTGATGCTGACCGACAAGACTTTCGACGCACCTGCAGAGGCACGCGCCTCCACATTTTAGCTGGCGCGAGTTGCGATCATGCTGAGGGCAGGGCCACCTGGGCGGATTCGGCCAGAATTCTGTCGAGGAAAGGGGCGAGGGTGCGGGCGTAGGTGCGAGAGAGGTGGTTGTCGTCGATGTAGACCGCGATGTTGCCGATCGTGGCGCGGCACATGTCCCAGGGGCACAGCCACGGTGTGAAATCGACGACCGTGATCACATCCGAGAACGCCTCGGCCGGGTTCTCCTCGGCCAGGACGTCTTCCCTCGGCACATCGCACACGGTCGTGTCGTCGGTCGCGCACTCGAACATGTCGAAGGAGAACCGCGGGTTGTCGCGCACCCCGATCACGGGTATCTCCGCGGCCCGCAGTGCTTCGACCGCCTCATCGATGCCGTCGAGCAGACGCTCGGGTTCGTCGGCGTCGGCACGCGT
Organism: Microbacterium sp. EB106-03-03-XG65; assembly: GCF_058791955.1. Classification (NCBI taxonomy): domain Bacteria; kingdom Bacillati; phylum Actinomycetota; class Actinomycetes; order Micrococcales; family Microbacteriaceae; genus Microbacterium; species Microbacterium sp. EB106-03-03-XG65. Next base: position 1,789,308 of record NZ_JBYTEB010000001.1, on the reverse strand, counting down.
CATGACGATGTAGACCGCATCGGGGCGGATGTCGGCCGCATAGTCGAGCGACGCACGTACCCAGGGCTCACAGGACTCCTGAGACGCGTTGCGCGACTCTTCGAACAGACCCACCGTGCACCCCCCTCGCAGCAGCGTGAGGACAGCGAGATCGCGCTCCTCCGAGAGCGCGATCAGCGGCGCGGAGAGCTGCTGTGCATGCGAGTCGCCGATCACGAGCACCCGCGCGGCCGCCTCGTCCGCGTCGACGCTCTGATTGCACGAGTCCTTGAGCACCGCTGACGAGGGCTCGAACCGCCCTTCGCACGCGGGCCCCACCGCCGCCCACTCGGAGTTCAGGTCGGTCGCCAACGGGATCATCGGGGCGTCGGTGCCCGCGATGTCGAACGCCGACTCGACCTGCGTCGCGCCGGGATAGTCCGAATCCTCCGCTGCCGCCGCGAACTCGGCGGCACGCTGCTGCTCGCTCCACCGCCAGCCACCCGTCGCACCGGCGACGAGCACGACGGACGCTGCGACCACGGCGATCCCTCGGAGAGCCGTGGCGCGGTCAGTGCGCGACGGACCCCGAAGAGGGCGTTCGACGGCCCGAGACAGCAGTCGTGCTGCCAGGAAGGACGCCCCGACGATGAGCAGCCCTTCCCAGGCGCCGACGCGGTCGGTCTCGGTCGCGACCATCCACATGACCAGGATCGGCCAGTGCACCAGATAGAGGGCGTAGGCGTCGCTCGACAGCGACGCCAGAGGCTTGGATGCGAGGAGCGCCGCCGGACCTCCCCGCGTCTGCGGGGCCGCTCCGGAGACGATCACGGCAGCGGTGCACAGCACCGGCCACAGCGCCAGATATCCCGGGAAGCCGCCGCGCACGTCGAGCACGATCCCGCAGAGGACGATCCCCGCCACACCGGCCCAGCCGAGCACCGCGGCGACCACCGCCGGCAGCCGGACGACCGGAAGGAGAAGCGCAAGGAGCGAACCTGCCGCGAACTCCCAGAGGCGGGTGCGTGTGTCGAAGTACGCGAAGGCCTGAGCCCCTCGGGTCTCGACGATCGAGAACCAGAGCGAGCAGACGAAGATGACCAGGAACACCGCTACCAGGGTCGGGCGGATGAGATGACGCCTGCGGCGGAGCAGCACCGCGACGAGACCGATCAGCACGGGCCAGAGCAGGAACACCTGACCCTGGATCGACAGCGACCAGAAGTGCTGCAGCGGGCTGGTCTCGGCACTGTCCCTGGCGTAGTAGTCGACCTCCGAGAACGCGAGGTGCCAGTTCTCGACGTAGAAGAGGCTTGCGAGCGTCTCGGTCCAGATCCTCGGCCACTGGGTCGGCGGCATCAACGCATAGGCCGCGCCGAGCACCGCGAGCAACGTCACCGCAGCGGCCGGGACGAGTCGGCGGAATCGGCGGCTCCAGAACGAGCCCAGCGCCAGCGGAGTGCCGTCGATTGCACGTCGGGAAAGCGACCCGGTCAGCAGGAACGCCGAGATCATCAGGAAGACATCGACTCCGCCCGACACTCGCCCGAGCCACACGTGGTACACGACGACGAGCACGATCGCGAGCGTGCGCAGGCCGTCTATGTCGGCGCGATATCGCTCCGACACCGTCCGCGGCGTCGCAGCCGTTCCTGTCGTGGGCACTCCGAACACCTCGTTCAGACGTCGTCGGGCAAGGGGCCTCGTCTGTTCGGGCAGACGGAGACTCGTCCCGAGACTATCCCAGAATTTTGGATTACTGGCTGGTCACGGGGCGACGGGAGCGCCCAGCGCCTGATCCACGACCGCGCGCAGGCGATCGCTGAGGGTCTCGGCATACGAGCCGCTCAGATGGTCGGCGTCGTAGTAGACCGGCACTCCTCCGACCGCCGCGAAGCAGTCGTCGTCATCGCACAGGAGCGACGTGAGGTCTGCCTGCCAGAGGCCCGGCAGTGGCTGCTCCGCGGCGAGCGCCACCGGGTCGGGCGGGATCGCCCTCTCCCTCGGCACTGCGCACTCCTGCGGCTCGGCGGGGTTCAGCACGAGGCAGTCGAGATCGCGAACGTCTCCGTTCAGGGGCGTGTCGGCGATCGCCACCACCGACATCCCCGCGCCGGTCCAACGCGCCCAGGTACTCCTGAGGCCGTCGACGAACTGGTCGTCGTGCGCGCGGCCGCTGCCGTCATCGACGAGCTGCTGCCGCGCCGCCATCGACGTCACGACGAGATCCGGCTTCTCGGCGACCAGCTGGTCGGTGAGCGCCGCCGCCCAGTCACGACAGCGCGTGTAGTCCACCGGCCCCCACGCGGCATCGAAACCGATGAACGCCACATCGGCCGGGGGGCATCCCGGGAACGAACTGATCGTGAGTCGCCACCCCTGATCTCGGGCGATCGGAAAGAGTGCCGCCTGCCACTGCTCGGCGTGCGAGTCGCCCACCAACCACACGCGGGGACCCCGACCCTCCTCAGAGAAATCGCACTCGCGGGTGGTCTCGCGGCCGTCGAACACGAGTCGGGAACTGAGATCGCCGCATTCGGGAGCGAGCTCGAAGTACGCATCGGACCTCGTCACGACCGGATCCGACACGGCGACCGACGGATCACAACCCGTAGCGTCGACGAGGGCGGCGGCTCCGTGACATGACCCGCCGCGCGGACCGGCGTCCTCGGCGGCAGCATCGCGAGCGGACGCCGCGATCAGGAGCACCGCCGAGAGCAGCGCGACGACGGCCATCATCGCGGCCCCGCCGAGGTACGCACGACGAACCGGCCGCCACCACGGCGCGCGTTGCGCCGGCGTCTCGACCCATCGCCGACTCGCCCACGCGAGAATCAGCGCCAGAACCAGGATGCCGAGGCGCGACCACCACGACAGCGGCGCCCCGATGGCGAAGGGCGTGAGCACGATGAGCGGCCAGTGCCACAGATACAGCGAGTACGACACGTCTCCGAGCCACTGCACCGGACGAGCATCGATGACGGCGGACACCACGAGCAGAGGCGCACGGCGCCCCGTGCCCGCGACGATCACCGCAGCGGTCGCCGCGACCGGGAGCAGCGCCGCGACACCGGGGTATGGAGTCTGCGGACCGAAGACGAATGCCGCCACCGCGATCCCCCCGAACCCCGCGAGGGCGAGGGCCGATGCGGCCAGCGCATTGAGCCGGCCGAAGAGCGCGACGGGAATCGACGCGATCGCCGCACCCACCGCGAACTGCCACGCGCGAGTGAAGGTGACGAAGTAGGCCTGCGCCGGCGAGTCCGCTGTGTAGATCACCGCCGCGACGAAGGACAGGACTGCGACCGCCGAGACGGCCCCGAGAACGAATCGCCTGCGCTCTCCCGTCGCGTCCCGCCGAGCTGCGACCATGGCGGCCCCCAGCACGAGGAGCGGCCACACGAGGTAGAACTGCTCCTCGACCGACAGCGACCAGTAGTGCTGCACGGCGCTTGCCGCCGCATTGTGAGCCGAGTAGTTCACAGAGAGCGATGCGAGCGTCCAGTTCTCGACGTAGAACACGCTCGCCAACGACTGGAGGGCGTTGTCCGTCCATCGTGTGAACGGAAGCAGCGCCCACACTCCGATCAACGTGACGAGGATCACGAGGAGCGCCGCCGGCAGCAGCCGCCGGATCCGCCGAGCGTAGAACGCTGCGAGGCGGACCCGGCCGGTGCGGTCGAGCTCCGAGAGCAGATGTCCGGTGATCAGGAATCCGGAGATGACGAAGAAGACGTCGACACCGACGTAGCCGCCGGTGATCTGCTCCGGCCACAGGTGGTTGAGCACCACAAGGCCGATGGCGACGGCACGCAGCGCCTGGATGTCGGTGCGGAACCTGCCGGTGCGCGCCGACACTCGAGAGATCGAGACCGCCGAGGCGGGCGCGGTCACGACCTCAGATACTCCTCGAGCTGTTCATTCGCGTCGCGCGGAGTGAACCCGGTGGACTCGATCTTCGAGAGGTCGAGCACGCTGTTCAGCGGGCGAGGAGCCACAGGACCATCGGCGTTCGCGAAGTACTCGGCGGTGCTCACCCCGGAGACCCGTGTCCGATCTGCACCGGTGATCGCGAAGATGTCGCTCGCGATCTCGGCCCACGTGCGCTCATCGCCGCTCCCGGTCACGTTGTACGTCCCGTAGGGCGCATGCGTGTCGAGGAGATGAACGATGGCGCGTGCGATCTCGGATGCGAATGTCAGCCGACCTCGCTGATCGTCCACCACCTTCGGATCGATGCCGCGCTCGGCGAGCGACGCCATGGTCCGGACGAAGTTCTTGCCGTCGCCGATCACCCAGGAGGTGCGCAGGATGTAGTGACGCGAAGCCGTGCTCACGGCGAGGTCGCCCGCAGCCTTCGACTGTCCGTAGACCCCCAACGGGCAGGTCGGGTCGTCTTCGCGGTACGGACGCTCCGCGGTGCCGTCGAACACGTAGTCGCTCGACACGTGGATGAGCGTCACCCCGAACTCCGCCGCGATCGCCGCCAGCCGAGCGGGACCTGCGGCGTTCGCGGCCCACGCGTCACGACGCCCGTCCGCGGTCTCCGCCAGGTCCACAGCCGTATAGGCACCGGCGTTGACGATCGCCTCGTAGTCGCGCCAGCGTCGCGCGGCTCGGACGTCTGCATCTGCGAGATCGAACTCGGCGCGGGTCGTCCACTCCACGTGCGGAGCGTCGCCGAGCTCCTCGCGCAGCGCGCGCCCGAGCTGACCGCCAGCACCCACGACCAGGATCTTCTTCGCAGCGATCGGCGTCACGTCCGCGAGGCGGGGGTGCGCGAGGTCCTTCGCGGAGATCTCGACGTCTGCCAGCGGGATCGGCCAGTCGATGGCGGCGGTCTCGTCGGCGAGGTTCAGGAACGAGTACGACGCATCGGGCGACCAGTGATCGTTCACCAGATACGTGTAGGCGGTGTCGGCTTCGAGGGTCTGATAGGAGTTACCCACTCCCCTGGGCACGAAGATCGCCTTCGATGCATCGAGCTCGGTCGTGAACACGGCCCCGAACGACGGCCCCTCGCGCAGGTCGACCCACGCGCCGAAGATGCGTCCTGTCGCGACGGAGACCCACTTGTCCCACGGCTCCGCATGGATGCCGCGGGTCGTGCCGATCGCGTCGTTGAACGAGATGTTGTTCTGCACCGGCCCGAAGTCGGGCAGACCGAGCGCCGTCATCTTCTCGCGCTGCCAGTTCTCCTTGAACCAGCCGCGGGAATCGCCGTGCACGGGAAGATCGAACACCACGAGTCCGGGGATCCCGGTCTCGGTGACGCCCAGCTTTTTGCCGAAGTCGATGTCGCCCACGCCGCTTACTGTCCCTTCGACGCGTAGAAGGCCTCGGTCGAGTCCTTCGACGGCGCCCACCAGGACTCGTTGTCCTTATACCACTGGATCGTGGCCGCGAGCCCCGATTCGAAGTCCTCGAACTGCGGCGTCCAGCCGAGCTCGGTGCGGAGCTTCGTCGAGTCGATCGCATAGCGCAGATCGTGCCCGGCTCGGTCCGTGACGTGGTCGTACGCGTCTCGCGGCTGTCCCATGCCTTCGAGGATGAGCTCCACGACGTCCTTGTTGTTGCGCTCGCCGTCGGCGCCGATCAGGTAGGTCTCGCCGATGCGGCCCTTCTCGAGGATCGTGAGGACCGCCGAGGAGTGGTCGTTGGCGTGGATCCAGTCGCGCACGTTCTCCCCCGCGCCGTACAGCTTGGGACGGATGCCGCGGATGACGTTCGTGATCTGACGCGGGATGAACTTCTCGACGTGCTGATACGGGCCGTAGTTGTTCGAGCAGTTGGAGATCGTCGCCTTGACACCGAACGAGCGCACCCAGGCGCGCACGAGCAGGTCGCTGCCGGCCTTGGTCGACGAGTACGGCGACGAGGGGTTGTACGGGGTCTGCTCGGTGAAACGCTCAGGATCGTCGAGCTCGAGGTCGCCGTACACCTCGTCGGTCGAGATGTGGTGGAACCGACGATCATGACGACGAGCCGCCTCGAGCAGGGTGTAGGTGCCGATGATGTTCGTGTCGAGGAAGGGGCGCGGGCTGTGCAGCGAGTTGTCGTTGTGCGACTCCGCGGCATAGTGCACCACGGCATTCGCCTCTTCGGTCAGCCGGTCCACGAGCTCGGCATCCGTGATGTCACCCTGCACGAACTGCACGCGGTCCTCGGGCAGACCTGCGAGCGAGTCGCGGTTGCCGGCGTAGGTGAGCGCATCGAGCACGGTCACGTCGTAATCGGTGTTCTCGACGACATAGTGCACGAAGTTGGATCCGATGAATCCGGCACCTCCCGTCACGAGCAGGCGGGTCATGCGTTCCCTCTCTTGAGCAGATCCAGCAGGTAGGCGCCGTAGCCGCTCTTCACGAGCTTCTCAGCCCGCACACGCAGCTCGTCGTCGGACAGGAAGCCCTGTCGCCACGCGACCTCTTCCGGCACTCCGATCTTGAGCGAGGTCCGTCGCTCCATCGTGCGCACGTACTCGGCGGCATCCGTCATCTGGTCGAACGTGCCGGTGTCGAGCCAGGCCGTGCCGCGCGGCAGCACCTCGACCTGCAGCTTGCCGCGCTCGAGATAGGCGCGGTTGACGTCGGTGATCTCGTACTCGCCGCGCGCCGACGGCTCGAGGTTGCGAGCGATCTCGACGACCTCGTTGTCGTAGAAGTACAGACCGGGCACCGCGTAGTTGCTCTTCGGCTGCGCGGGCTTCTCCTCGAGCGACACCGCGGTGCCGTCGGCATCGAACTCGACGACGCCGTATGCCTCGGGCTCGGCGACCCAGTAGGCGAAGATCGCGCCGCCATCGATGTCACCGAAGCGCTGCAGCTTGTTGCCGAGGCCGGGGCCGTAGAGCAGATTGTCGCCGAGCACCAGTGCGACGCTGTCGTCGCCGATGAAGTCGGCGCCGATCGTGAAGGCCTGGGCGAGACCGTCGGGAGACGGCTGCTGAGCGAACGTGAGATTGATGCCGAACTGAGAGCCGTCGCCGAGCAGCCGCTCGAAGTGCGCGGCATCGTGCGGGGTCGTGATCACCAGGATGTCCCGGATGCCCGCGAGCATCAGCGTGGACAGCGGGTAATAGACCATGGGCTTGTCGTAGACGGGAATCAGCTGCTTCGACACACCCAGGGTGATGGGATGAAGTCGAGTTCCGGAGCCGCCCGCGAGAATGATGCCTTTCACCCCAACATCGTGCCACATCCCGGCTGCGAGGTTCGGCCACGCCGATTCTTGACTTGCTTCACATCAATCACAGTGGCATCATCAGTGTCTTTCCGTCACAATGGGCAGTGTGACCCGCCCCACGTCCTCACGCTCTCGCCTGCGCGCGCTCCTCGCGAGCACCGCCGCCGTCACCTTCGCCGTCTCTCTGCTCGTCGCCAGCCCGGCGAGCGCGACGGCCCCGACAGTCGACGCATCGGTCACGGCGGGCTTCTCGACGACCGCCCCGGCCGCGCGCGCCGCATCGCCCGTCAAGGCGCTGATCACCGACGGCTTCCGTGCCGGCAAGATCATCTCGAACGAGGTCTTCTTCGACAGCTCGACGATGAGCGCAGCGAGCATCGACTCGTTCTTCCGGTCGAAGGTGGCGTCGTGCCGTTCCGGCTACGTCTGCCTCAAGGACTACCGTCAGAACACCCCCAACCGTGCGGCCGACCAGTACTGCAACGGCTACCAGGGGTCGGGCAACGAGTCCGCGGCCACGATCATCTACAAGGTCGCGCAGTCGTGCGGGATCAACCCCCAGGTCTTCATCGTCATGCTGCAGAAGGAGCAGAGCCTGGTCACGCACACGTGGCCGAGCGACTGGCGGTTCAGCATGGCCCTCGGCCAGGGGTGCCCCGACACCGCGCCCTGCGACCCGTCGTTCGCCGGCTTCTTCTACCAGATCTACGGCGCCGGTCGGCAGATGAAGATCTACACCGAGGGCCGCTACTTCACGTACTACGCTCCGGGCAAGACCTGGAACATCATGTACAACCCGAACAGCGCATGCGGGCGCGGCCCGGTGTACGTCGAGAACTCCGCGACCGCGGCGCTCTACTACTACACGCCGTACCAGCCCAACGCCGCGGCGCTGCGCGCCGGCTACGGCTCGGGCGACAACTGCTCCGCATACGGCAACCGCAACTTCCACAACTACTTCACCGACTGGTTCGGCAGCACCCAGAACCCGGCCTCGTCCCTCGTCCGGGATTCGAGCACGGGCCAGATCTTCCTCACCTCAGGCGGCGTCAAGCACTATGTCACGACGCCATCCGACCTCAACGTCCTGACCAAGCGCCTCGGCGCGGTGCGGTCCGTGAGCTCGGGATACATCGCCTCCCTGACCTCGGGCAACCGGTTCATCCGTTTGGTGCGCGATGCGCGCGATGGGGCCATGTACTTGCTTCAGCCCGACGGCACCAAGCATCACTTCTCCTCTGCAGCCCTCATCACCCGGTACGGCATGAGGACGGATGACTACACCCCGCTCACTCCGGCGATCCTCGGGGCGTACCCCACCGGACAGCCGGTGGGCGACTACTTCAGATCCGAGGACTCCCCCGACTACTACAAGTGGGAGAACGGTCAGCGCAGGCATATCGCCAACGGACTCGCGTGGCAGCTGGAGCGCGGCAAGGCGAAGGACTACGTCGCCGTCTTCCCTGCCGGCAACGCCGCCTTCCCACCCCAGGGACGCTCATTCCTCGCACCGGGAACCCTCGTGAAGGAGAACTCCCGCAACGAGGTGTACATCGTCGGCCAGGGGGCGGACCTCACGCACATCCCGAGTTGGGAGATGAGCGCGGATGCGGGCATCACCGCGTATCAGCCGGTCGTGAACGGCACGTTCGCGGGCTACAGCCGGACGACCGCGCTGGCGCCGCTCTTCACCTGCGGCGCGCAGACGTTCGTCGTCGACGGCGGGAAGATCACCGCCGTGGCGAATCCGGGCCGCACCGGCAAGGGGCCCGCGCTCCCCGGATCCGTGTGCAACGTGCTGCCCCGAAGCAGCACGACGTTCTCGAACCCGGTGTTCGTCAAGTCCCGGACCGCCGACGCCATCTACTCTCTCGAGAACGGCCAGCTCCGTCATGTCCAGTCCGGCCAACGTCTGCTGGAGATCACCGGCGGCAACTCGCCGTACACCGCCACATGGTCGAACGCGACCATCGAGGCGTTCCCGAAGGGCACTCCGTACCTGCGCGAAGGCGTCTTCGTGACGTTCGGAAGCGAGACCGTGTACATGATGCGCGGAGGGCAGCTTCGTCACGTGCCCACGCAGCAGTTGCTCATCCAACTCGCCAACGGGCAGTGGCCGATCGAGATCGTGAGACGCAACGCTCAGGACCTCGCCCTCTACAAGGTGGGCGCGCCGCTCGGCTGAGTCACGGGAGCCGCCGATCGACCCCCATAGAATGGGGGTATGAGTTCGTCGCTGGACCGGGTCCTGGTCATCGTTCCCGCCTGGAACGAGGAGCGGAACGTCGGCAGGACCGTCGAGGAGATCCGCACCGCGCTCCCCGCGACGGACATCCTCGTGGTCGACGACGGCTCGACGGACGCCACGGCCGACGTCGCGCGACAAGCCGGTGCCGACGTCCTGCAGCTCCCGTTCAACCTCGGAGTCGGCGGCGCGATGCGAGCGGGTTACGTGCGTGCTCAGCGCGGCGGCTACGAAGCCGCGATCCAGGTGGACGCCGACGGCCAGCACAACCCCGTCGACATCGCACGCATCATCGAGGCCCTCGATCGCGCCGACATCGCGATCGGCGCCCGTTTCGCAGAGGTCGGCGACTACAAGAGCCGGGGTCCGCGGCGCTGGGCGATGGTGGTCCTCGCCAAGGTGCTGTCGCGAGTCGCCAAGACCCCTCTCACCGACGTCACGAGCGGGTTCAGGGCAGGGAATCGTCGCGCCATCGACCAGTACGTCCAGTACTACCCGGCGGAGTACCTCGGAGACACGATCGACAGCCTGGTCGCGGCCGTTCACACCGGTCTCACGGTGACACAGGTGCCCGTGGCCATGCGGCCTCGCATGCACGGAGTCCCGAGCCAGGGCTTCTTCGGTTCGACGGTCTACCTCATGCGCTCTGTGATGGCCCTCGGGCTCTCGATCATGAGGCGCCCCCAAGTCCGACGACACGACGGAGAACGCGCATGATGGTCACCGGAGCGATCGGCCTCGCCGTCGTCATCCTCGGCGTCGTCCTGGCGCTGCTGCTCAAGCGTCAGCTCCGGGAGAAGTACGCGATCATCTGGCTCGTGATCGGGCTCGCCGTCCTGCTGCTCGGCATCTTCCCGCAGGCGCTGCTGTTCATCACCGCTTCGCTCGGCTTCCAGGTGCCGGCCAACCTCCTGTTCACGCTCGCGATCTTCCTTCTCCTGGCCGTCTCGCTGCACCTCTCCTGGGAGCTCTCGCAGGCCGAGGAAGAGATCCGTCGGCTCGCGGAGGAGGCAGCGATCGGGCGCCTCGAGCGCGAGGCGCACGCGAAGCGCATCGCCGAGCTCGAACACGCCGTCGACGAGCTGCGTGCGCGGGACCGCCGCCAGAGCGACTGAATCAGCGAGCGCGTCGACGCACGATCGCCCGCCCGCGCACGAGCGTTCCGGCGAACCAACTCGCCAGGTACTCGACGCGGAACCGCCCCACCACCTCTCCACGCGCAACCGCATCGCGAAGAAGGCGCTGAAGCGGGCCGAATCGTCGACGCGCGGAGAAGTACGGAATCAGCGTGTCCGCGGATGCCGACCCCGGTCCGAGGCGCTCCCGCAGGACATCCGTGAGGAGCTGACGCCATCCGACGTTGAGCCAGAACAGCATCCGCAGGAGCGCGACAGGGGTTCGCGCCCCCTCATACTTCTGCGCGAGGGAGAGCACCGTGCGAATCGACTGCAGCGGACGCACAGGTCCCGTCATCGCGCTGGGATCCCCGAACACGTTGTCCGCGTGCTGCACGTAATCCTGCAGGACGTCGGGCAGCATCCGAGTTCCGTTCCCCGCCCCTGCCACCACGGCCAGCCAGTGGTCGTGCGCGGCCGTGCGCGTCGATGCGACGGGGAACGGGAGCGCACGCGAAAGGATCTCGGAACGGAAGACGAAGGCGGATCCGCTGAACTGGTTGTTCAGCACGTTCGCCACGAGACCGTGGTCCGCTCGAGACGTCTCTCCGAGCACCCTCCCGGACGGCTGCTCCACGAGCCGGGATTGCCCGCTCACGAGATCGACCTCATCGAGGTGAGGCAGCAGGGTCTCGAGCTTGTGCGGATACCATTCGTCGTCCTGGTCGCTCAGTGCGATCCAGCGAGCGCCCTGAGCGACAGAGCGGATGCCGTGCTCGAAGTTGAGGTAGAAACCTCGACGACTCCCGTCGCCGATCACACGGAACCGCGGATCGTCGAGCGTGATCTCGGCGACGAGGGAGCGCACCGGGTCGGGATCACCGTCGACCGAGATGACGCATTGCCATTCCGTCACGGTCTGTGCGCGGATCGATTCCAGCTGACGTCGGAACAGCTCCGGATCGGGGCGGTAGGCCGCGAGGACGATCGATCCGAATTCCTGACGCACGCCGAATCTCCCTCTGCTGACGACGCTCTCCAGTCTAGGTGGCGGTGGCTGTCAGCCCGAGCGGATAGGGTATTTCAGTCGGGAGCGAAGGAAGGGCGACGAGTGGAATCTGTCTGGGCGATCATCTCGACCTTCCGACCCGACGACGATCTCCTGTCGGCCTTCGACTCGATCGCGGCGCAGGTGTCGGGAGTCGTGGTCGTCGACGACGCGAGCGGGGCTGGTTCCTCGGAGATCCTTTCCGCGCTCGCCGAGCGCGGTGCGGTCGTCGAGCCCCTCACGGAGAACTCCGGCATCGCCGCCGCGCTCAACCGCGGATACGAACTCGCCCTGCAGCATGGCGCATCGAAGGTCCTCTCGTTCGATCAGGACTCCCACATCGAGGCCGACTACGTGCAGACCGTCGTCGCCGCGTACGATGCCGCCGTCGCGCGCGGTCACCGGGTGGGGCTCATCGTCCCCGAGCACTTCGCAGACGTGCGCCAGGCGCATGCCGAACTCGCGGACGGCACCCTTCTCGCGAAGAACATCATCCAGTCCGGGATGCTCGTCGACGCGGGTGTCCTCAGGGCGCTCGGCCCGTTGCGGGACGACTTCTTCATCGATCTCGTCGACACCGAATTCGAACTCCGCGCCCGCACAGAGGGCTACCTGACGATCGCGGCTCCAGGTGCTGCTCTCGGCCACCAGCTCGGACGCCAGTACGCCCGGCTGTTGTTCGGACGCCCACTGAGCCTTCCCGGCCTCCCGCCGGTGTCGACATTCAGCACGCCGTTCCGATACTTCTATCGCGTGCGGAACCGCATGGTGCTGAATCGTCTCTACCTGTGGAGCGCGCCAGGACAGATCCTCCGCGATACGGCGATCGACCTGCTCCATTTCGTGAATGCGCTCCTCGTCGCCCGTCCGCGGGGCGCCTTCGCCCGTGTGCTCCGGGCTGGTGTGAACGCCGGGTTCAACAGGCGCATGGGGCGCATGCCTGCTGCCGTCGCGGACCTCGCCGCTCAGGTCGTCTGGGACGCACCACTGGTCGAGAGCGGCGTCCATGGCGCCGCGCGTCAGAGCGACCGGTGAGGACGGCACGATGAAGGCTCCACGCGGGCTGGTCGCGTTGCGGAGACTGAGTGGATTCACTGTGTCCGTCGCGATCACGGCCATCATCAGCGTGGCCGCGATCCCGACGCTCATCACCGCTCTCGGAGCGGCGACCTGGGCCCAGATCGGAGTGGCGCAGACGTTCGTGCAGTTCGCGGCGATCTTCGTCGGCTTCGGCTGGGGCGCCACAGGACCGGCACTGGTCGCGAGCACCACGCTCTCGCGACGGCACGCGCTCTTCATCGAATCCGTACGATCTCGACTGGTCCTCGCACTCATCGCCGCTCCCCTGACATTCGGGATCCTGACGGTCATGCTGCGCGGCGATGCGCTGATCGCGGGCCTCGGCACGATCGCCTACCTGCTGCCCGCGCTCGGCGGCACATGGTTCTACGCAGGCGCCGCGAAACCCGCTCGCCTCCTGCTGCAGAACACCCTGCCGACGGCGCTCGGCACGATCGCAGGGATCATCGCCGCCCATCTGATCCACCAGGCCTGGGCTTTCCTGATCCTGCAGGCGGTCGGCTCGCTCGTCGCAGCGGTCTGCGACACGACCTACATCTGGCGATACACCGGCCGCACGGCGGACGGCACCGAGACCCGGTCCATCCGCACGGTCCTCGCCTCGCAGAAGCACGCCGTCATCACTTCGGGAACCAGTTCGCTGTACGTCACACTTCCGGTGATCGCGCTCAACTGGTTCCTCGGCGCGGGGCCCGCACTCGCCACATACCTCATCGCCGATCGCATGTTCCGGTTCGCGTCGATCGCTTTCCTGCCCGTCCAGCAGTTCTTCCAGGGCTGGGTTCCCGAGGTTGCGTCCGAGTTCGCACGCCGCGCCCGCATCGCCACGATCGCCGGCATAGGCATCGGCACCATCGGCGGCGCCTGCATCGCATTCCTCTCCCCCGTGTTCGGGCCGATCCTCAGTGGAACCGGTGAGATCGACGTTCCGCTGAGCGTCAGCGGCCCGCTGGGTATCGCCTTCATCGGCATCGGCACGACCGCTGTCGTCGGATACGCCTGCCTCGTCGCCGTGGGCCGCACGCGCGCACTGGCCGTGAGCACGGTCGTCGGCGCGGTCGTCGGCGCTCCGCTCATCCTCATCTCGGCCTGGGCAGGGTCGTTGTTCCTGGTGGCGTCCGCCGTCGCCGTCTCCGAGATCTGCGTGGCGGTCTACCAGATACTCGCGCTTCGCTCATCCCTTCGCGCGGGTGGGACGCTTCCGGCGGCGGCTGCCGAAGCAGACAGTGTCATCCCGCCCGTCCACCGCTCAGAGGAGTCCGATGTCTCGTAGCCGTACCGTCAGCGTCTGCATGGCGACGTACAACGGGTCGAGATACGTCGCCGAGCAGCTCTCGTCGATCCTCGACCAGCTCGGCCCGAACGATGAAGTCGTCGTGGTCGACGATGCGAGCACCGACACCACGGTCGACGTCGTCGAAAGTGTGCGGGACCCGAGGATCATCGTTCACCGCAACGACCGCAACCGCGGATACGTGAGATCGTTCGCGCGTGCCATCGAGCTCTCGACCGCCGACGTGATCGTGCTGTCGGATCAGGACGACATCTGGGTCGAAGGGCGTCTCGACGCTCTCGTCGCTGCGACCGAGGCGCATGATGTCGTGGCATCCAACCTGAAGCTGCTCGACTCGGAGCAGCCGCTCCGCTCCCCGCTCACCGGGCGCCCCTGGCTGCTCTCCCCCGATGACGACGGCAGACGCCTGCGCAACGAGCTCCGCATCCTCGCGGGTGATGCGCCCTACTTCGGCTGCGCCATGGCTCTTCGCCGCGATGCTCTCGCGCTCGTGATGCCGTTTCCCGACTATCTGCGAGAGTCCCACGATCTGTGGATCGCGACAGCCGCCAACGCCGCAGGACGACTCGGTCATCTCGCGCAGACGACGGTGCTGCGCCGCGTCCACGACGACAACGCGTCGACATCGCGCCCTCGCGGTCTCACCGCTGCTCTGCGCTCCCGTGCACTGCTGATCCGCCTGTGGCGGGAAGCCCGTCGGCGCGTGAGGCGTCTGAGCTGAGTGCAGGCGCAGCGGCCGGCTTCTTCGCGCCACGCGCCAGCCGGATGAAGTGGCGTTCGACCAGCATCCAGCTCGCCCACCCCAGCAGGAACGTCACCGCGGTCGTGATCGCCAGATACACGCCCATCCCGAAGGCCGCTCCGCCCACGATGACGACGAGCTGCTGCACCGGCCATGCGTAGATGTAGAAGCCGTAGGAGACGTCGTTCCGTGCGATCCACCCGGGCTGCGGGATCACCGTCGACAGGTACAGGAGCGCGTATCCGATCAGCGGCGCGGCGATCGGGCCGCCGGCGACCGGAACGAACACCATGAGGACCGCCGCGACGGGGATGCTGATGATCCCGAACAGAGGGAAGATGCCCCAGCGCTGCACCACCAGGTAGATCAGCGAGCCCCCGAGGAAGTAGGGCAGCAGTCGGGTGAACAGGCCGAAGTCACCGTCGAGGCCGCCGGTGACTCCGTTCGCATACGCGATCCTGACGAGCACGGACGCCCCCCAGAGGACCGCCACGACCGAGATCGACTTTCGGTAGATCGCGAGGCCGCCGAGGACCCAGACCGTCAGGTAGCAGAGGAACTCGAAGTACAGAGTCCACAGCGAACCGTTCCAGGTGTTCGGGTAAGGCACCTCCGACAGCGAGGAACCGATCTGGTAGTAGTCGATGTGGAGGAAGAAGTTCCCCCAGATGTACTCGAGCGGTGTCGGGTCGGTCGTGAGGTATCCGGCGAGCGTCCCGTGTGTGAGCACCTGGGCGAGGGGGCCGAAGATCAGCGCTGTCACCAGCAGACAGACCACGAACGCAGGGATGATCCGCGCGATCCGGTGCAGGAGGAACGTCCCGGGGTCGCTCCGGAACCTCGAACGGGTGATCAGGAACCCGCTGATCACGAAGAATCCGATGACCGCCCAGCCGCCCAGGTTCTCGCCGTTGAATCCGGGACTGTCAGAGCGCCCCACGACGTAGAAGCCGTGCGCGAACAGCACGAGGAACGCGAGGATCAGCCGGAACAGGTTCAGGCTGTTCTCCCGGTAGGGGAACTCCGTCGCGCGAAGCAGCGAGCGGCTCACTTCAGGAGGTTCCGCTTGCTCATCTCATCGAGCGATCGCTGGTATCCGTCTTCCTCCACCGGCTCCGAGAGGACCCACTCGACGAACGCTGTGACACCCTCCTGAAACGACACACGCGGCGTGAAGCCGAGGGTCTGTTCCAGATGCGACGTGTCGGCGACGTTGTGGCGGATGTCACCGAGTCGGTAGTTGCCCGAGACCCGGGTCGGAACCTCTGTGCCGAACGCCGTGAACAGCGCCGACACGACCTCGTTCACAGTCGTCGCGACGCCGGAACCGACGTTGAACGTCTCACCCGCGGCGCGAGGATCGGTGGCCGCGAGGAACGTGGCCTCGACGATGTCGTCGATGTAGACGAAGTCTCGGCTCTCCTCGCCGTCCTCGAAGATGTTGATCTCCTTGCCCTGACGGATCAGGGTCGAGAAGATCGACAGGATGCCGGTGTACGGGTTCTTGAGCGACTGTCCGGGGCCGTAGACGTTCTGGTACCGGACGGACGTGCCCTCGATCCCGATCGTCGGAGCCACCGTCATCACGAGCGATTCCTGCATCTGCTTCGTGATCCCGTACACGGAGGAGGGATGGAGCAGCGCGCTCTCATCGGTCGGGACCAGTCGGAGCGGCCCCTCACCGGGCGCATGGACGTCGAAGTCACCCGATGCCATGTCGGCATCCGCACGGTGACCCGGGTACACCTGACGCCCGTCCTCGGTGAGATAGGCCCCCTCGCCGTAGATCGACCGCGACGACGCGATCACGACCCGGCGCACCGAGTTCTCCTCGTTCGCGAGGATGTCGAGCAGCTTCGCCGTTCCTCCGACGTTGGCGTCGACGTAGCGGTCGATCTCGTACATCGACTGCCCCGTGCCGGTCTCCGCGGCGAGGTGCACCACGATCGTCGCCCCGCTGAGCGCCGAACGCAGATCGTCCTTCGACGTGACCGTGCCGACGACGACGTCGGCGATGCCTTCGAGGGATCGCAGCAGGGGCGATGTCGTCTCGGGGTCGTCCCCGTGCACCTGCGGGATCAGGGAATCGAGCACCGTGACGCGGTGTCCGTCACGAGCGAACCGCGCCGCGAGCCGGGTACCGATGAAGCCGGCGCCACCGGTGATGAGCACGTGTTCGGACATACGGAGGCCTCCTGCAGGTGTATCGGCGCGGCGATCGCGCGCCGGTCCGTGATCAGACGGCGAAGATGTGCGCCAGCGTCGATTGTAGCCCAGCACGGTTCCCGTGCCGGATGACACCGGGGAGCTCCGTGATGGCGTGCAGACGCGACATGAGACGCACACGAGCCGTGGTGCTCGTCCGCTGCCAGCCCTTGTCTTCTGCGAGCTTTCGGGCGATCGCGTAGTACGCGCGTTCGTCGCGGAAGCGTCTGCCATCGAGCAAGGTCTTCTGGGAGGCGCTCGAGCCATGACGGCGGTACGAGAACGCCAGCTCCGGGACATAGGCGAGAGAGCCGTTCTCGAACGCGACGTCCATGAGAAGGGCCAGATCCTGGATGATCGGGAGCCCGTCGCGGAAGTCGATCCGCTGCAGTGTCTCCGTTCGGAAGGTCAGCGACGGCCAGTAGAGCCAGTCCCCGCGGATCAGGCTGGTGGCCATCCGCTCGCCGGAGAGGAGAGCGATCCCCTCCCCTCCGCGCGGCGCCAGGAGTCCCTGCTTCACTCGGTCGACGAGAGGTCGCACGACGGTACCGTTCTCGTCGATCACCTCGACTCCGGGCTGGATCACGTCGACGTCCGGCAGACGGTCGATCACTCGCTTCACAAGCCCGACGTAGTTCGGGTGCAAGAGATCGTCGCAGCCGAGGATCGTGATGTGCGAGGTCGTGGCGCGCCGGATCGCTTCGCGGTAGTTCTCGGTGATGCCGAGGTTCGTCTCGTTGCGGACGTAGGTGATGCGCTCGTCTTCGATGCCGGCGAAGTACTCCGGCACCGAGTCATCGGGGTAGCAGTCATCGATGACGATCAGACGCCAGTCGCCGTCACGCTGAGCGAGCACGGAATCGACGGTCTCTCGAAGGAGCGCCGGGTCTCCCCAGAACGGTACGAAGATCTCCAGGGTCATGGTCTTGCCTCCTCATGAGCGCGGCATCCGCGATCGTCGTGCGTCGCGATCATCCGCAGAGCACGACCTTGTACAGCACGGCATCCCCGACCTGATCGACCTTCTCGACGGACTCCGAGGTCCGCAACCGGTCGAGGCCCTTGTACGGGTGCTTGCCGTCGTTGATCTCCTGCGTCCCGAAGTCGAGCACGTACTCGACACCGAGATCGTCGAGCGCCGAGCACACTTCGACCGACCCCGGTCGTGCGGAGTCCAACCGGTCGAGCAGCGTCGACATCTCCTCCGTGATGTCCATGAGCGTGTGCGGCATGACCACCTTGCGATCGGCCATCGCGTACGCCAACGCGGTGCCCGTCCACGGGCTGCCCAGGATCACGGCGTCCTCGGGCACCTCGTCATCGAGTCGCTCGATCAGCGCCAGTTCGTCCGAGGTGAGCAGAGGCGAGTCGTCCGTCGTCGCGAACGACGCGTGCGCGCTCGACACCGCTTGACGCATCGTGCCGAACTGCGGGATCACGACGAGGACGAGCACGGCGCCCGCAGCCAGTGCGGCCCGCCGCAGACCTGGGCTGCCGATCCTTGCGCTCCACCGCGACGCGATCGTCCACAGGTGTGCACCGCCCGCCGAGGCGAGCGGAACCCACGCGAACGCCAGAAGCGCCGCGAGACGCGGGGCGTTGTTGTACCAGGCTCCGGTCAGGACGTCGCGCTGCACCAGGTACGGCAAGCCGGAGACGACGATGTACAGTCCGGCAGCGGCGAGGAAGAAGCCGACGGCCATCCAGTCCGTGGTGGATCGACGCCGGAGGCAGACGACGAGACCGGTGATGACGAGGGTCGCGACGATCACATTGACCGGACCGAACCAGACGGATGCCGTCAGCACCTCGCCGACCGCCTGTCCGACGGTCTCGGTCGGCAGCCATGAACGAGCGTCGATCGGCGGACGCAGCACATACCAGGCCGCGAGCGCCATGATTGTGTAGATCGCCGCGCACACGGAGGAGACGATCTTGGCCCGCTTCGACGTGTGAGTGAGGAGCAGCCGGATCCAGAGCACCAGGAGGATCACGGTCGTGAACACGAGGAGCGCCACGAACCCGCCCGGGTGCGCGATCGCGATGGCCGGCATCGAGCCGAGCGCACCGATCACGAACGGCCACCGCTCACGCCAGGAGCGTCGAGAGCCCGCCGAGGCGATCAGCGCCAGCGGCACGCCGATCATGCTCAAGGACATCATGTAGGGGAAGAGCACGCCGTAGTCGACGAGCAGCAGCGGGAACGCCGGGATCGCGGCGCTGATCGCGGCGGCCGCGACCACGTGGGGGGCCGAGGATCCCACAAGCACTCGCGTGAGGAGCAGGATCGACACGGGCCAGACGAACGCGGCGAAGAAGATCATCACAGCATTCGAGACGACCGGGATGCTCGCGCCCGTCAGCGGCACGACGAGCGACGCCACCGCGTGCCACCCCGAGGGGTAGAACGGCAGGCCTCCGGTCGCGGCGCTCGTCATCGAGCCGATCGTGAGCGGAGACACCGAGCCCGTATCGAGCGCGTAGCGGATGGCGTTCAGATGGAAGATGTTGTCGAAGGTCTGCGAGATGTTCTCGGGGCCGCCGATCACGATGATCAGCTGCACTGCGACGACGACGACCGCGCCGATCGTGGAGAGCAACGCCGCTCGGCCGAGGCGCACATCCAGTCGCAGCGCGGAAACGGAGAACCACGGCATGAATCTCAGGATCGCCGCGATCAGAGAGATGACCGCTGTCACCGCGAGCACCGGCAGCACACCCCATGCGAGACCCACTACCGGGGCGGCGAGGGCCGCCAGGACGATGATCGTGGTGCCTGCGGGGGCGGCGAGAGCCCACGCGATGTGACCCCGCGCGCCGAGAAGCAGAGAGACGAGCAGCCCCGGGATGAGGACGATTCCTGCGGTGACGAGCACGGCCAGACCGAGGTCGATCCATCCCATGTGCGCAGCACCCTTCTCATCGCGTGACCGTGTGTCGGTCGCCGGCGTCGATCCTATCGAGGTTCGCCTGAGGGACCGCCGACACACCGCGAGGGGCTGCGATCAGCTCGCCGACTGCGCGAGAACCTATGATTGGTGAGGCGTTCCACCCGAACCGGACGTCTGACGGAGGTGACGAGAACGCCCGTGTCTCACACATCAGTACCCGATGAGCTGCGACTGACCCAGCCCGGCGGGAGCACCGGACTGCTCGACGTGTTTCGGCGCAGGTACCTTCTCAGCCTGATCGTCCGCAAGGAAGTGGGCATCCGTTACCGGGGTTCGGTCCTCGGGTGGCTGTGGTCGTACGTCAAGCCGTTGATCCAGTTCCTGGTCTTCTTCTTCGCCCTCGGCGTCTTCCTCCGCCTGAACGACAGCATCGAGTACTACCCGATCTACCTGCTGTCGGGCATCACCGCGGTGACGTTCTTCAACGAGTCGTTCTCGAACGCCACGAGGTCGCTCGTCGACAACGCGGCGCTCATCAAGAAGATCTACTTCCCTCGGCAGATGTTCCCCGTCGCGAGCACCATGGTCGCGGCGATCAACACCGTGCCGCAGATCATCGTCGTGATCGTCATCGCACTCTTCTTCGGCTGGACGCCGACCCTCATCGGCATCGGCGCCCTTCTGCTCGGGCTGGTGATCATCGCGCTGCTCGCGACGGGGCTCGGACTCCTCTTCGGCGCGATCAACGTGACCTTCCGAGACGCGCAGAGCTTCGTCGAGATCATCGTGATGGTGTCGGTCTGGGCCTCGCCGGTCATGTACCAGTGGCAGATGGTGCAGTCGAAGGTGCCGGAATGGCTGTTCCAGCTCTACGCGCTCAATCCCATCACCGGCGCCGTCGAGCTGTTCCACTACGGCATCTGGCATGGGCTCGATCCCGCGAACGCCCAGCCGCTGCCGGCGCTGTGGGTCCACTCCCTGATAGCCCTCGCCGTGTCCATCGTCATCCTGATCATCGGCGAACTCGTGTTCCGCCGCCTGGAGGGTCGCTTTGCCCAGGATCTCTGAGACGCCTCGCATCCTCGTCGAGGACGTGCACAAGCACTTCAAGCTCCGCCACACCCACTCCATCAAGGAGACGTTCGTGGCGGCCGTGCGGCGCAAGCCGCTCACGACCGACTTCCAGGCGCTCGACGGCGTCTCATTCGAGATCGGCGAGGGCGAGGCGGTGGCGCTCCTCGGATTCAACGGATCCGGCAAGTCGACGATGCTCAAGCTGATCTCCGGAGTCCTGCGCCCCGACGAGGGACAGGTGCGCACGAGGGGACGCGTCGCCGGGCTCATCGAGGTCGGCGCCGGATTCCACCCGGATCTCTCCGGACGCGAGAACATCTTCCTGAACGCCGCGATCCTGGGCATGTCGAAGCAGGAGACCAAGGACCAGTTCGATTCGATCGTCGAGTTCAGCGAGATCGAGAAGTTCATCGACACGGAGGTCAAGCACTACTCCTCCGGCATGTTCCTGCGCCTCGCGTTCTCGGTCGCCATCCACACGCATGTCGACGTGCTGCTCATCGATGAGATCCTCTCCGTCGGCGACGAGCCTTTCCAGCGCAAATGCCTCACGCGGATCCGCGAGCTGCACGCACAGGGCAAGACCCTGGTCGTCGTGAGCCACGATCTGAACATGGTCTCGGATCTGTGCGAACGCGGGATCCTGCTGCAGGAGGGCAAGATCCGCTACGACGGTCCGAGCAAGGATGCCGTCGAACTGATGCGCATCTGACCGAGCGTCCCGGCCTCACAGGTCGGCGTGGAGTCCCCACACCCGCTCGGCTGCACCCAGCCACGAGAATGCCCGCGAACGGTCGGCACCGAGAACGCTGAGCCTCCGTGCTCCGGCGCCGAGACCGTCGACGACCGCGTCGGGGATCTCGCCTGCAGACACGATCGCCCCGCCGTCCGCGATGACGTCGCGGTGTACAGCGCTCTCGACCGCGATCACCGGAACACCGAGAGTCATCGCCTCGACGACGCGCCACGGCCACGCGGGCGCGGCACTCGTGGCGACCAGAGCGGAGGCTCCGGCGAAGACCGCAGCACGATCGTCTCGCGACAGACTCCCGCGCATGTGGGCGCGCGACTCCGGAAGGCCGGCCGCCGCTGCGATCTCGGCGATCCGGGGCTCCATCCCTTCCGCCACGTCGAGCACGACGGCCTGCGCTCCGGCGGCGACTGCAGCGAGGAACCCCGCCTCGAGAGTCCGCTCCGATCCCGTCAGAACGAGATAGCCCTGAGGCAGCGACAGTTCGTCGCGGCGTCGGGCGGCGTCGAACGGGACGATGAATCCGTTCGGCGCAGCACCCGCGATCACACGCACGCGATCTCCGAGCCCGGTGATCTCATCGAGTCGCGCGGCCATCGCATGTGAGGGCACGACCACCGCGTCCGCATGCTTCACCGCGCGCTTCATCATGGCCCGCTGCCACGAGGCGACGGATTTGGGGAGCGAGCCCGGGGCATCCCAGGCGAGCAGGTCCCACGCAGTCACCGTCGTCTGGTCGTGATCGTGCACCCGGTCGTGCCGAACGAGCGGGGCCATCAACGTCGACGAGTGGATGAGCCCGCCACCGACACCCTGCGTCAACCCGAGCTGCCAGGAACCGGCCAGCTCCCGGCGCGCGAGAGGCAGCTTCCGCACCGCGGCCAGCCCCTGCACTGAGGGCTCCGCGCCGGCAGGAACGATGGCCTCGACATCGCAGCCGGACGGCGCGGTGCGCACCAGGCCGGCGACGAGGTCGAGCGAAGCCGACGCCTGATCGGGATCGACGACGTGCGCCAGCTGATCGAGGACAACACGCAGCCGAGCACTCATGCGACAACAGTAATAGTCCGGGCACCGGGGGCCGCGGAGGATCGCGGCAGACAGGGCTGATCGGCGGCCGTGTAGGCCGTCATCCCGCTTCGTGCTTGAATGCTCACGTGAGTGACGGACGACTTCCTGTGCAGCGCCGATGGCTGAAATGGTCCATCGGCGTGATCCTGACCCTGCTCGTCCTCTGCATCGGTTGGGTGACGGTGCGTGGCATAGGAGCCGTGAACGACCTGCAGCAGGTCGCCGCGTCATCGACAGACCTCAAGTCGGCGATCGGCGAGGGCGACCTCGATGAAGCGGCGTCGCTTGCGAAGAGCATCGCCCACCACGCGGAGTCGGCACACGGCCTCACGTCCGATCCCGTCTGGCACGCCTTCGGAATCGTTCCGTGGGTCGGTCCCAACTTCACCGCGGTGAGCGAGATCTCAGAGATCGTCGACGACATCTCGGGCGACGCGCTCGTGCCTGTGCTCGAAGTGGCAGGAGAGGTGGACCTCGCGAGCCTCGGATTCTCGAACGGAGCGATCGATCTCGCGCCGTTCCAGTTGATCGAGCCCGCACTCGCCGACGCGAGCGCCACGCTGACAGCGGCCGAGTCGCAGGCGCTCCGCATCGACGCAGACGGCACGCTGCCCCCGCTCGCCGACGCGGTCCGCGAGATGCGGACGGCGGTGACCGAGGGCGCGACGGTCGTCGGGTCCCTCCACGGGGCGGCGGCTCTGCTTCCGAGCATGCTGGGAGGCGAGGGACCGAGGAACTACGTCATCGCCATGCAGAACAACTCCGAGCTGCGATCCGCCGGAGGCATCATCGGAGCGATCGCACTGCTGCACGCCGAGGGCGGTCGGATCAGTCTCATCCAGCAGGCGTCGACACTGGACTTCCCCGCTCTCGATACGCCCCTGCCGCTGAGCGAGTCGACGACTGCGCTGTTCGAGGACCGGCCGGGGCGCTACCTCCAGAACATCACCAGCATTCCGGACTTCACCGAGGCGGCCCCGGTGATCGCCGCTCGCTGGCAGGACCGCTTCGGAACTCCGGTCGACGGCGTCATCGCGGTCGACTCCGTCATGACCAAGCACCTTCTCGCGGTCACAGGCCCCCTCCCCTTCGGGCCGTTCACGGCCGATCAGGACAACGTCGTGAGCATCCTCCTCTCCGAGATCTACGCGACGGTCCCCGATCCGGCCGTGCAGGACCAGATCTTCGCTCAGGCGGCGAGCGCGCTCTTCGGGGCGGCGCTCTCGGGCGGGGATCCGAAGAAGCTCGTGGGCGCGCTCGTCACGTCGGCCGAAGAGGATCGCATCCGCATCTGGAGTGCGTACGAGGACGAGGAGCAGCTCCTCGCCGCGAGCAGTCTCGGCGGCGCCCTGCCGGCCGACGGCACGGAGGTGCACGTGGGCGTGCTGATCAACGATGCCACGGGCGGCAAGATGGACTACTACTCCGACGCCGAGATCTCGACGGCGGTGGGGATCTGCGACGGCGAGCCGACAACGCAGGTCCGAGTGACCTGGACGAACGGCATCGCCGCAGCCGAGGTTCCCGCTCTCCCGCCGTACGTGACCGGCGGAGGCTACTACGGGGTCACGCCGGGCTCTCTGCGCACCCTCGTGATGGTCTACGGCCCCGAGGGCGCGACGCCGTCGCACATCGACCGTGACGGCGAGGAGGAGACTGTGCAGACGGCTCTTCTCGGTGATCGCACAGCGGTGCAGCACGACGTGCTGCTGGCACCCGGAGAATCGACCACGATCACCGTCGAGTACACCGGAACCGGTGCCGGCGAGCGCCTGACCGAGGTCGAGCACACCCCGATGGTGAGGACGCCGGAAATCACTCGGGAACAACTGCGTTGCGCATCGTGACTTTGGTTCCGCGATGATGTAGTGTCATCCCCACTGGGGAATATCTGGGCTCAGTAATCCTGTCGTGGGGACGGGATGAGCTCACACAGTCGGACGCAGGGGTGTGTCCGGGTGTGATTCCGCGTGTATTTCTGGGGAGAATCATGCTGAAGAAACTGGCTGCAATCAGCCTTGCCGCTGGCGCGCTCGTGCTCATGGCACCGGCCGTCGCAACCGCCGCACCTGGCGACTCCGATAACTATGCGGAGACGCCACGCGTCGCGGTCGGGGAACCGATCATCGACACCTGCGAGGTATCGACCGTCGTCTTCGGCGCGGGATACTTCCAGCCGTCGGAGAATGTCGGTGTCTCGGTATCGGGTCTCGATGCCGGAGCATCTGCGGTCTCGGGCAACACGGCGGCTGCCGATGGCAGCCTGATGGTCACGTTCCGTCCGCCCGCAGACGGCGAGGGCTCATACTCCCTCGCCTTCAACGGCACTCGGTCGTACACAGCGACGGTCACCGTGTCCCACGGACACGACTCGGCCGTGAGCTGCGACCACGATCCGGCTGTCGCAACAGCCGGAAGCGAGCTTCCGCTCACAGGGGGAGGGCTCGAGCTGGCTCTGACCGGTTCCGAGGTCTCTCCGTGGATCCTCGGCGGTGGCGCTGCCGCCGTCGTGGCGGGCGGCGCTCTCGTCGCCACTGGAATCACGCGCCGCAACAAGCAGCGCGCCTAGGTCAGGCTCCCGCCACGTGCGGGGGTCGGCTGGACGACGGTGATCCCTCCCCCTCCGATCACCGTCGTCTGGCGAATCCGGTGCTTCACCGGAGACCCACGGCTGCGCCTCACTCTCTCGAGGGGCAGCCGTGGGGTCATCCACACCACCAGCCCACGGCCGCACTCTCGTATTCGAGAGGCAGCCGTGGGTTCACTCATGCTGCTGCGCGTCCGGTCACCGAACGCACAGGCTCCGCACACCGACCGGCTCCTCCGCGCGTGGCGCGGGATGGCGGTGGCTACCCGAATGCCGACCGACGGGTGATCAGGGTGAGGGAACCGGGGTCGGCGTCGGCGGATGCAGCGACTGCTGGATCATCGAGTGGATGTACCCGTAGTCAGGGCTGAGTTCTTCGACGCCGTTCTCCGGTGTCAACTCGATCGTCGTGACCTGCTGCTCTTTCGCCTTGGTCATCAGCTCGAAGAACTCAGGAAGCTTGCCCTGAGGAAGGTCGGTGCTGATGAGCGCGGTACCTGCGGACGCGACCTCGTTGAACCGAGTCAGAACGGTCTGCGGGGTGAACTGCGCGAGGATCGCCTCCTGCAGTTCCCGCTGACGCTTCATCCGGTCCCAGTCACTGGTCGTGTACCGGGAGCGCGCGTACCACTGAGCGGTGTCACCGTCCATGATCTGCTCGCCGGGCTCGATCCAGCCGATCGCCCACGCATCGACATCATAGGGATCCGTCCCCTCCGGCGGCCCGCCCTTGGGGAGTCGCTCGGTCGCGGTGATCGTGACGCCGCCCAGGGCGTCGACGAGGGCGGCGAACCCGTGCATGTCGACGAAGACGTAGTAGGGGATCTCGATTCCGAGTACTCCCTCGGCCGCATCCTTCGTCGCCTCGATCCCCGGGTCCGAGCCGTTCGCCACGGCATCCGGATACAGGCTCGTGCCGTTGTCGTCGCGGCAGACCTCCGCGGCGTTGCGGATGTGGTTCATCCACCCGTTCCACCCGCACGCACTCGACTGGTGGCCCTCGAAGCCGTTCGGGTACAGCGCCTGCATGGGGCTGCCCTCGCTGAAGGGGGCATTCGGCAACTCACGCGGGATTCCGGTGATCGTGACCGCACCGGTGTCGGCGTTGACGGAGACCACCGAGATGCTGTCGTACCGCATCGAATCGCGGCCCTCGCCGCTGTCCGCGCCCAGGAGGAGGATGTTGTAGTAGCCGTCGCTCGGCGGAAGGCTCGGTCCACTCTGTCCGAAGATCGTGCTGATGGTGTTGCGCGCCGAACCGACGATGGAGGCCGCGTAGGCGGTCCCGCTTCCGACGAGTCCGAGAATCAGCAGCGCGACAAGCGGGATGGCCAGCTTCGAGAGTCCCGGCACCTTGACGAGCCGCACGAGTCGTAGCGCGTCGAAGGTGAGCACGATCCACAGCACGACGTAGGCGATCAGCAGAACCTGGATGAGCGTGAGGATCGCCGCCGAGAAGAAACCTCCGCCTACCGTCAACCAGAGGAAGAACGGTCGTGCGAAGAGAGCCAGACCGGCCGCCACGATGACGAGCGACCAGGCGACGAGAGTCGCTCCGAGCCCGAACCGGCCGAGCCTTCTGTTGCCGGCGAGCACCTGAGCGGACCCCGGAACGATCACGTTGAGCAGCACGAGCCACCAGCCGCGCTTGGTCATGAGCCCGCTGTCCGCGGAATCGGGGTGACGCAGCGGCTTCGTCTCGATGATCGGACGCGCCGCACCACGCGGCGGCGCGAGGGTCACAGCGAGCCCTTCAGCCGTTCGTTCTTCTCCTCGACCTGCGCCTCGAGATCGAGAGCATAGGCTTCGACCCGGTCGGCGAGATCGTCGTCGGACGCACCGAGTATGCGGGCCGCGAGGAGGCCGGCGTTCTTGGCACCGCCGATCGACACCGTCGCGACGGGTATCCCTGCGGGCATCTGCACGATGGAGAGCAGCGAATCCATGCCGTCGAGGTAGGCGAGCGGTACAGGCACACCGATCACCGGCAGCGCCGTCATCGAGGCCAGCATCCCGGGAAGGTGCGCCGCTCCCCCGGCTCCGGCGATGATGACGCGGATGCCACGGGAACGGGCTTCTCTCGCGTACTGCATGAGCTTGTCCGGCGTGCGATGAGCCGACACGACCTCCACCTCATGCGGAATGGAGAAGTCCGTCAGCGCCTGCGATGCGTCACGCATCACGCGCCAGTCGGAGTCGGATCCCATGACGACACCGACGAGGGGCGCAGCGGAGGAATGCAATGGCTCAGTCACCCACTCAGGCTACGGTCTGGTGCTGGGAGAAACCCCGAACGGCGCGCCTCTCTCTCGCACGGCATTCGGAGCCGGTCACTCGAAATGCGCTGCCGCCGCACGCGCGACATACACGACGTCGTCGAGGTCGTCGCCGGAGACGTTGACATGACCGACCTTCCGGCCAGGACGTGGATCCTTGCCGTAGGTGTGGATCTTCGCCGAGGGGTGCTCCGCCATCGCACCGGCGAAACGCTGCCCGAGCGTCCCTTCCCGGGGACCGCCGAGGATGTTCACCATGACCGACCACCGCGACCGAGGCTCGGTGGCGCCGAGCGGCAGATCGGCGACGGCGCGCAGATGCTGCTCGAACTGCCCGGTCACGGCGCCATCCTGGCTCCAGTGACCGCTGTTGTGGGGACGCATCGCGAGTTCATTGACGAGGATGCGCTCGTCGTCGGTCTCGAAGAGCTCGACTGCGAGCATGCCGGTGACGCCGAGCCCTTCTGCGATCGACCTCCCGATGTCCTCTGCGACCCGCACGAGACGGTCGGTCGCGGCCGGAGCGGGAGCGATGACCTCGGCGCACACGCCCTCGCGCTGCACAGTCTCGACGACGGGGTATGCGACGATCTCGCCGCTCGGACGGCGCGCGACCTGCTGGGCGAGTTCACGCACGAACGGCACGAGCTCCTCGACGAGGAGCTCGTCGCCCTCTCCCAGCGCGGCGAGCCAATCCTGCGCGTCGTCCACCGAGCGCACGACACGGACCCCCTTGCCGTCGTAACCCCCGCGAGGCGTCTTGACGACTCCTCGCCCGTCGTGCTCATCGAGGAAGGCCTGCAGATCAGCCGCATCGCGGACAGGAGCCCAGTCGGGCTGAGGTACGCCGAGCTCGGCGAGGCGAGCCCGCATCACCAGCTTGTCCTGCGCGAACTGGAGCGCCTCCGGCCCCGGATGCACGGCCACGCCGTCGGCCACCAGCGCGCGCAGCACCTCCTGCGGAACGTGCTCATGGTCGAAGGTCACCACGTCGACGTCCTTCACGAACGCGCGGACGACCTCGAGGTCGCGGTAGTCTCCGACCGCCGTCGCCGCGAGTCGGGCGGACATGCCCTCATCCTCTGCGAGCACCCTCAGGTCGAGCCCCAGCTCCACCGCAGGGGCGATCATCATCCTGGCCAGCTGGCCGCCACCGATCACGCCAACGCGCAACGCCATGTGCGCCTCCATTCGTCCCGACCATTCTCCCGCATCGGCGCACCCGTGGTGTGCGCCTGGGGTCGAGAGTCTCGGTGCCGGAGGGCCTCGAGCGCCGAACGGGCCGCGGAGGTCAGAACCCGCCCGAGGAATCCTGCCCCGACTGCGCATCGCGGTGCGCGAGGATCTGGCTGACCTCGATCTGATCCGCGAGCGCCTCATGCACAAGCGTGACGTTCGGCACGTTCGCGAGCCGGAGAGGCGCATCGACCCCGTTCGAGAGCGCGATGGTCCCTACACCCCACATGCGCTGCAGGATGCCCCGGCGCACGCCGATCGTGTAGCCGCGGGCGTGCGACATCTCACGGCGGTTTCGCGCGCCGAGCCCGTGCACGACGATCACCCTGCGGGTCGTCACTGTGGTCGTTCGCGAGTACCAGATCACGTAGGGCACGACGACGAGCAGCAGCAGGGCCGCTCCCGCTGCGGTCAGGAGCATCCAGTTCTGGAAAGGCTCAGGCAGGTTGTCGTACAGGTACGCCGTCGCGCCGAAGACAGCGATCAGCACCAGAGCAGACCAGAACAGGCGGCGCGCGTGCCCGCGGAAGCGTGCGATGAGCAGCTCTTCGGTGGGCACGCCCGGCGGCGGCATCGTCGGCCGGCCGCCGAGAGTCACGGGCTGGGTCACCCCTCCATTGTGCCCGCCACTGCCGACATCGCGTTCTGCGCGCCGGGCGTGTCAGCCTTGATTCGGCCGCACATGCACCACATCGCCCGCTGCGACGGAGTGAAGGACTCCGCCTTCGCTCACGACGAGACGCCCCTCCCGATCGAGCGCGACCGCGGTCCCCTCGAGTCTGCGATCGCCCGGGAGCAGCACGACGACGTCCTGGCCGAGAGTGCTGCAACGGGCACTGACCGCCTCGTGGAGGCCGCTCGCCTGCGCATCCCCGGTCGAGACCAGCCGGCTGATCGTCGCGTCGAGACTCCGAAGGTATCGCGCCAGGAGCCGGTCGGCATCAGCGTCTATCCCGAGAACGGCGAACGACGTCGCAGTCGGCACGGGAAGCTGCTCGGAGGTCATGGTGATGTTCACACCGGTGCCGACGATGACCGACGCCGCAGCAGCCTCCGCGAGGATGCCGCAGATCTTGGATCCGTCGACGAGGACGTCATTGGGCCACTTCACCGTGACAGACCGCCCCGGGGCCTGATCGGACACGGCATCCGCCATGGCCAGGCCCGCGGCGAGCGGAATCCACCCCCGCGCGGACCATGATTCCGGCAGGCGACGCAGCAGCACGGAAACAGCGAGGGAGGTTCCTGGCGGAGCCGTCCACTGGCGGTCGAGCCGCCCGCGACCGGCAGTCTGGTTGTCGGTCGCCAGCACCGAGAGATGAGGCCAGGCGTCAGACTCCGCAGCCGACTCGCGCAGCATGGCGTTGGTGGAACCCGCTTCCGCCACGATTTCGAGGCGCGAGGCGACCGCTCGGACGAGAGGGAGCGCGAGCATCAGACCTCCTCGTCATCGATCTCATCGTCATCATCGTCCTCGTCGCCGCGGACCGCCCCGACCTCATGCCGGTGCCAGTGATCCCACTCCTGCATGAGTCGCTCTATCGCGGCGTGGAACTTCTGGGTCGCCACGCCCTCGGTGGTGTCACCGAAATAGTGCTGAACCCACATCCGCAGACGTGCCGTGGCGGCCTCATCTGCCCGGACGCGCTCGACCTGGGCGACGATGCCGCTCGCAGCATCCGCGTCCAGCCATTCGCAATCGGAGAGATACCCGTTCGTGTCGACCGATGCACGCTCGTCGGCCGGGCGTGTGATCAGAAGCGGCTTGCCGACAGCGAGGCGGTCGTAGACCATCGCCGAGATGTCGACGACGGCGACGTCGGCCGCGGCGAGCTGCCACCCGAGTTCGGCGCCGTGGTCATACACGTGCTGTGCCGCGGGATCCGCCGCGTTCGCCGCGGAGATCGACGCGATGATGCGTTTGTGCGCAGCGCCGTACTCATGGTCCACGACGCCGCTCCGCGGATGCGGCCGGTAGATCACCCGATGACTCTTCGACGCGAGCAGGGCCGCGACGAGCGCCTCGCCGTGAGTCGCGATCGACCCGTAATGCGCGCTCGGACGATCGCCCTCCCACGTCGGCGCGTAGAGGACGACGATCCGATCATCGGGCGTGTACGGCAGGCTGCCCGAGTAATGGTCGGCCTGGGGACGCCCGATCTCCAGCGTCCGCCTGTCGATGTCGTAGTCCCACAGGGTCCGCGACAGCCGGTCGCGCGCCGCCTGCCCCGCGACGAACGCATAGTCATAGGCCTTGTACTGGTTCGTGGTCATGTACATCTTGTCGGACTCGCCGTGATTGATGAAGACATGCCACCGCCGGCCGTACCGGAACATCTGGAAGTTGCGGGTGTTCTGGTTCACGTAGAGAACGACGCGGATGTCCTGGGTGGCGATGAAGCGCTCGAGATCGCGCACCGTCGGGACGAACGCCACGGGCGGAGCATCCTCGTCGAGGAGCTTGTCTGCCCCCGTCGCCGCACGGGCGAGCACCACGACCGGCCAATGCTTGCCCAACTCGGCGAGCGGGCGATACCACTGACGCATCTGGTACATGTTGACGGCGCCGTCGGCGAAGTACACCGCGACCTTGTACTGCCCTGGCTGATGCGGTTCGCTCTCAGCCAGTCTCCTGCGAACGCGCTGCACGGCGGTTCGCGAGGCGAGCGCCCGCTTCAGCAGACGGTAGGCCTTCTTCGCATCCGACACGGCACCCATCCCTCCAGGATACCGAGGGCTCGCCACCTCTCGGGGAATCAGCGAACGTCCGACGAGCACATGCCATGATCGTCATGTGCCCCACGACGACTCCCCCTCCCCTGCGCTCGGGGTCTCATTCGTGATGCCCGTGCTCAACGAGAGGGCGTACCTCGAGCACGCTGTCGCCTCCGTCCTGGCACAGGAGCTCGACATTCCGGCTGAACTCGTCTTGGCGCTCGGGCCATCGTCCGACGGCACGACGCAGCTCGCTCACCGCCTCGCAGCGGGCGATGAGCGCATCCGTCTCGTCGACAACCCCGCCGCTCACATCCCCGTCGGACTCAACGCAGCGATCCGGGCGAGCAGATACGCCACGATCGTCCGCGTCGATGCGCACTCCGAACTCGCGCCCGGATACGTCGCGCGTGCGCTCGAGACGCTCGACCGCACGGGTGCCGCCAATGTGGGCGGGGTCATGCACGCGGAAGGCCGCACGCCGTTCCAGAAGGCGGTCGCGCGCCTCTACAACTCCCCTGTCGGGCTGGGCGGCGGCGCTTACCACGGTGGGACCCACGAAGGCGAAGCCGAATCGGCGTATCTCGGCGTGATGCGCCGCGAGGTGCTCGACGAAGTGGGTCTCTTCGATGAGACGATCCGTCGAGGCGAGGACTGGGAACTCAACCTGCGCATCCGTCAGGCCGGCCACCGGGTGTGGTTCGATCCGCAGCTCTCGGTGACCTACTGGCCCCGCGAGAGCTGGCTTCGCCTCGCGCGGCAGTTCCGCGCGACGGGCGCGTGGCGTGGTGAGCTCGTCCGCCGGTTCGGTCGTCGCAACGGCATCCGCTATTTCGCTCCCCCGGCACTGGTCGTGCTCGTCGGCCTCGCCGTGGTGACCGGCATACTCCAGGTGACGGGCGTCGTCGGCGGCTGGTTCTCCGCAGCGCTGTCGCTGCTCGTGCACCTACCGATCCTGCTCTACGTGGCTCTCGTCGTCGCTGTCGCGTGCCTCCCCGGCGGAGGCGGGCCGCGTCAGCGACTCTGGACCCTGCTCGTGCTGCCGACCATGCACCTGTCCTGGGGGCTCGGATTCCTCGGCGGTGTTCTCCGCGGCGCCCGCGACACGGTCGACGCCTCACGGCTGGGCACGCAGAACACGCCTCTTCCCTGATCCGTCCTGCCCGGGACCGATCAGCGCGTGACGTACCCCTGATCGAGGATGCGGGCCACGACCCGCTCCGCCGCATTCCCGTCGTCACGCCGATTGAACTGCGCGCGCCACCGGGAGTACCGCTCCGCGAAAGCCGACTCATGCGTCTCGTCGGCCAGTGCCGCGATCAGCTCGTCTTGCGTCTGCACGAGGGGCCCCGGCGCCCGGCTGGCGAGATCGAAGTAGAAGCCGCGCAGCTCTCCCCGATAGTGGTCGAGGTCCGGGACCAGGAAGTACATCGGCTTGCCCGTGACGCTGAAGTCGAACATCACGGAGGAGTAGTCGGTGATCAGCGCGTCGGCGGCGAGCAGCAGCTGGGCCGTCTCCGGAAAACCCGTCACGTCGATCACGCGTGCACCCGCGCGGTCGCGATCGGTGTCGATCGTGCGCGAGTGTCCACGCACCAGAACCACCGAGTCGGTCTGGAGTGCGAGCTGCTCGGGATCGATGAAATCGACCATCTCCGTGCGATCGTCTCGCCAGGTCGGCGCATAGAGCAGCACGTGCTCATCGTCGGCGATGCCGAGCGCCGCGCGGATCCCCGAAGAATCTCCCCCGACGAGCGCGTCGTTGCGCGGATATCCTTCGACCCAGATCGGTCGTCCGAAGAAGGCGTACGCCTTGCGGAGAATGCGCTCGGCGTAGGTGTTCTGGGCGAGGAGGACATCCCACCGGCGCGACTCCTTGACGACCGCCGCCATGCGCCTCGGGTCGAAGCCCGGGCGATGCAGCGCGAGTCGCTTCAACGGGGTGCCGTGCCACGTCTGCAGGACCTTCTGACCGGGCTTGCGGGCGAAGCGTCGTCGTAGCCAGTCGTTGACGATCAGGAGCCGCACCGCGGCACGTGCCCTCCACCATTCCGGGCTGCCCTCGACCACAGCGATGGCGCCCTCGGGCACCTCGACCGAGAGATCCACCACGCTCCAGTAGCGCACCACTTCAGGTGCTGCTGCGGCCAGCGCGCGGTCGATCGCTCGGGGGTTGCAGCCGACGCTGCGCCCGTAGAAGCTCTCGAAGAACACCGCGTTCTCGGTGCCTCCGGGGTGGGAGACGTACCGGCCTTCGAGAGTCGCCTGCCCCTCGGCGGTCTCGTACACCGGGTCGATCGGAGCGGCGACATGGGCGATCCCCGAGTCCACAGCGATGCGCACTCCTTCGAGCACGGTCGGCGGGAGAGCGAGGCCCTCGACGTCGACATCGCTGATGCGCAGCTCGTACGCGCCCGTGGGCAATGGCAGCTCTGGCCCGCCCCACCGGGCGGCCTGCAGAGGGAAGGCCGCCTTCCACGTCTTGCCGCCGCCCGTCACACGCGCGGCGACGCGGGCGCGCGGGCCCACGAGCTCTGCGATGCCGGGACGCGGCCCTGCCCCGGTGATGATCAGCGTCTCTGCCGCCTCATCGATACGGGCCGTCGTCATGCTGCTCCCTTCGGCGCGGGGATTCCCCGCGCTCGGATCGTCTCGTACACCCGACGGGTGTTGCGCCCGTCGCGGAACGCGTGCATCTCCGCGCTGAGCGTAGCGGACCTCGCGGAGGCCTCTCGGAACGCCGCGTCATCATCGAGCAGGGCGACCAGCCGCGCCAGCAGCGAATCCCAGTCCTCCGCGGGATCTCCACCCGCCACCTCCTCGAACCGCCCGTAGAACCCCCGGGTCGCCGCATAGTCGGCGGCATCCGGAGCGAGGAAGAGCACCGGCATCGCGAGCAGCCCGGCGTCGTAGGCGAGTGAGGAGTAGTCGGTCACGAGCACATCGACGGCAGCAAGCACGGGGGTCACGTCCGGAAGCAGACCCGATCCCAGCGAACGCACACGGTCGGTCGGAATCGGCGGCGCATAGCCGCCCCCTCCGAGCGGATGCGAACGCACCAGCAGAGTGGCGTCGTGCTGCTCGAGCACCGTGACGATCCGCACCCATTGCTCTGCGGTGGGCACGGCCGGATCAGGGGCGCCGTCACGCCAGGTCGGGGCGTACAGGATCGTCCGCGCCGCCGGCGACACGGCGCCCACGGCATCGCTGAGCCGCTCGGTCGCGGCCCGCCTGCGCTCCGTCGTCGTGCCGCGGGAGAGCACGTCGACGCGGGGCTCCCCGGTCACGACCACCCGGTCGTCACCGAGCGCGAAGGCGGACTCCAGACGACCACGCGCTCGATGCGATGCCGCCGGGAGGACCCGAATGCGCTGCGCGGTGTGGCGGTAGAGCAGCGCGATGAGCCGTCGGAGCGCGGGGGCTCCCGGAACGTCAGGGACCTGGACCGTCGCCGGAGAGTCCAGCCCGATCCGCTTGAGGGGTATGCCGTGCCACAGCTGCACGATGAAGGCTCCGCCATTCGCGTATCGGTTCACGTCGCCGAGACCGTGTGTCACCACGACCACGCCCGAGCGCGCCGTCGCCCACCAGCCGCGCAGTCCCGATTTCGGCACCGCGGGGATGCCGAGCGCCGCTGCGTCGCGCCGTTCACGTTCCGACGACGTGAGCCACAGCGTCTCGTGCCCCTCTGCGGCGGCCAGCCGCTGCAGCGCAAGGGCGCCGTCACCGACGCCGGCGCCGCACCCGAAGACCCAGCGCTCACCTCGCGGAACCAGCGCCGTTCCGAGTCGGCCGAAGACGTACAGCGGGATCCTGAGCAGCTTGGCCGCATTGCCGGAGCCGAAAGAGAAGGACGCCACCCCGCGAGCCTATCGCGGGGTGGCGTCCTTCTCTGTGCGCGGGGTTTCTCCCGTCAGTCGGCGAGGGTGCCGAGAGTCACATCGATCTCGTATTCCTTGCCGCCCCGGATGTACGTGACGGTGGCGTCGCTGCCGCCGGCCGCCGCGCGCACCTGGGCCGTGAGGTCGGTCGCGCTCGTGACGGGAACTCCGTTGAAGGCCGTCACGACGTCGTTCGCCTTGAGCCCCGCAGCCGCCGCGGCTCCCCCGTCGGATACGTTCGCGATCAGAGCGCCGGCGACCTCAGCGTTCTCGGCGCTCGCAGCATCCTGGACGGACGCTCCGAGCAGACCGTGCGTCGCGGCGCCGTCTGCGATGATTTCCTGGGAGACGCGCTTGGCCACATTCGAGGGAATCGCGAAACCGATGCCGATCGAACCGGATTCCTCAGAGCTCCCCGAACTCGCGATGGCCACGTTGATGCCGATGAGCTCGCCCTTGCTGTTCACGAGAGCGCCGCCCGAGTTGCCGTGGTTGATCGCGGCATCGGTCTGGATGACGGCGATCGAGATCGACTCCGAGGTCGGCTGCGCCGTGTTGCCCGGAAGATCGAACTGGAACGGCCCCTCGCTCTGACCGTTGTCGGGAGACTCCTCCTGTTGCGGAGCGTCCTCCGCGGACGAGTCCGGCAGTGCCGAGGATGCGATCTGGATGCTGCGGTTCAGTGCGCTCACGATGCCCGTCGTGACCGAGTTCGACAGCCCGAGTGGTGCGCCCAGCGCCACAGCCGTGTCGCCGACGTTGAGGTCGGAGGAATCGGCGAAATCGATGGGCGTGAGGTCGGTCGCATCGGTGAGCTTGATGACCGCGAGATCGTAGAGCGGATCCGTGCCGACCACGGCGGCCGAGAAGATCCGGCCGTCGGAGGTCGTCACGCGGATCGTGGGATCAGCCACCGCGCCACCGAGCGTGACGACGTGCGTGTTGGTCAGCACGTATCCGTCATCGCTGATGATGACTCCGGAACCGCTGCCGGCCTCGCTGGCACCTGCGACCTCGATGGTGACGACGGACGGGAGTGCGGCGGTCGCGACCGCGGTGGTCTCGTTCACCGACCCGGGGTTGTTGACCGTCACGGTCTCGGGCCCCTGGGCGACGCCCGTCGAGTTCTGCTCCGAGATCCCGTTGAGGATGGCTCCGCCGCCGAAGCCGGCGACACCGCCGACGAGGGCTGCGGCAACCACGATCGCGGCGAACTTCACACCCGCGCGCGGCTTCTCCTTGGTCTTGGGCGCCTCTGCGGCGGTCTCCCCGCCGGGTCCCGGCTGGGTAGCGGTGTGGATGCCGAAAGCTGCGCCCTGCGCCGTGGCGTGCTGGCCCGCGCCCGCCTGTGCGGGAGAGAGCTGCGGCGCCGCGTACGGCGATTCCGGGCGAGGCGGGATACCGGCCGGATGCTGCGCGGCGGCGACCGCAGTCTGCCCGCCGGGCACAGCGGGGGTCGACGTGAACGTCGGCGGCACATGGTGCCCCTGGCCGACGTCCGTCGCGGCCGGCGCGCGCGAGGTCTCGACGGCGGGCTGGGACGTCGAACGGTCGACGGCCTCTGCTGCCTCGGTGGACGGCACGGCGTCGTGCGACGCGGGTACCGAGTGGTCCTGGGTGCTGTCTTCGTTCATGGTGTGCTCCTTCAACAACGCCCCTTCAGAGTGACGTGTGTATCTGTGCGTTTCGTATGGCGAAGATGAGTGTCGCCTATGGCCTTAGCCTGTTCTTCATGAGTGTCATCCCCGGCGCCTGGCGGCGCACTGCAGCGGGAGCCGGTCTTCTCGCACCAGACGGAAGCGTCGCACCCACCATCTTCGCAGAGATGTCGGCAGCAGCGGCCAGAACAGGCGCCATCAATCTCGGTCAGGGGTTCCCCGACGAGGACGGACCGGCCGAGGTGCTCGACGCCGCTCGCAGCGCCATCGCGGCGGGAGCGAACCAATACCCTCCGGGACGCGGGATCCCCGACCTGCTGTCTGCGATCTCGGAGCATCAGCGGCGGTTCTACGGCCTCGAAGTCGACCCCGACACCGAGGTGATCGTCACGGCGGGGGCGACCGAGGCACTGACTGCGACGATCCTCGCGCTGATCGACGGCCCGGATGACGAGGTGGTCGTGTTCGAGCCGTACTACGACTCGTACGCCGCTGCCGTCGCGCTGGCAGGGGCACGCCTGCGCACGGTGCCGCTGCGCGCTCCCGATTTCCAACCCGATCTCGACCGTCTTGCGGAGGTGGTCTCGGACCGCACTCGGATCATCCTCGTCAACGACCCGCACAACCCCACCGGCGCCGTCTTCGATCATGAGGTGCTCGCCGAGATCGTGCGCCTCGCTGACGCGCATGACGCGGTGATCGTGACGGACGAGGTCTACGAGCACCTCGCGTTCCACGCACCGCACACTCCCATCGCGACGCTGCCGGGAGCGGCCCCGCGCACGCTCACGATCTCGTCTGCCGGGAAGACGTTCTCGACGACGGGGTGGAAGATCGGCTGGGTGCACGGCCCCGCACCGCTCATCACCGCCGTGCTGACCGTGAAGCAATATCTGACCTACGTCAACGGCTCTCCCCTGCAGCCTGCGATCGCGGTCGGGCTGCGGCTCGGCGACGAGTACTTCACCGGCGCGGCCGCGAGACTCGCCTCGAAGCACGAGATCCTCGGTGCCGGCCTCGTCTCGGCGGGATTCACGGTGTTCGCGCCGCAGGGGGGATACTTCACCGTCGCGGACGCGACCGCCCTGGGCGGATCCGACGCGGCCGCATTCTGCCGCAGCCTTCCGGAGCGCGCGGGGGTCGTCGCGATCCCTCTCGCGGCCTTCGTCTCTGACGCGCATCGCGGCGACGTCTCGGGCCTCGTGCGCTTCGCAGCCTGCAAGCGCGTCGAGGTTCTTGAAGAGGCCGCGCGGCGCCTCGCCACGAGCTTCTGACGCGGCGTCCGGCGGTCAGCGCGGTACGACCGCGTATCGGCGCACGCGGAGCGACGGGTTCGTCTCGCGTACACGGTCCACCGCAGAGCGCTCGACCGATGCGACCGCGATGCCGTCATCCAGGCCGACCCCGGCGATCACGACACCGAGCGGATCGATGATCTGCGAGTGCCCCACCCCCACCGGTGCCGGGTGGTCGGCGGCGATGACGAACACCGTGTTCTCGATCGCCCTCGCCGCGAGGAGAGTCGTCCAGTGGTGCTCCTTGAGCGGGCCGCGCACCCACTCCGCCGGAACGACCAGCGCGTCAGCCCCCTCGTCGACGAGCGTGCGCGCCACCTCGGGGAACCGCAGGTCGTAACAGGTCATGAGCCCGAACCTGATGCCAGCGACATCGAAAGTGGCGGCGGTCAACTCGCCCGCCTCGATCCAGTCGGACTCGGTCTGCCCGAAGGCGTCGTACAGATGCTGCTTGCGATAGACGGCGAGGATCCCGTCACCGCGCACCGCGACGAGGGTGTTGTGCACGTGATTCGCCTCGGAAGCCTTCTCGACGAGCCCCGCCACGATCACGACGCCGTGATCTGCCGCGATCGCTGTGAGGGTCGAGACGAAGTCGCCGTCGAGTGTCTCCGCATTGGCCGCGAGCGTCTCGTCCATCGGGTCGACGAAGTAGCTCGAGTACTCCGGGAAGACGACCAGCCGGGCTCCCCGCCGCGCGGCGTCCGCCGTCATGGCCGCGATCCGATCGCGATTGTCCTCCCGGGACGCCGTGGGCGCGAACTGGCAGACGGCGACGGGAACAGCGGCGGAAGCGGGCTCTGTCATGTTCACATCCTTCCCCATCCGATCCTGTGCGGCGTCGATTCGCGCGCTCCCGAATCCCGTGTTAGGCTATAAAACGTGCCGCGGGGTGGAGCAGTTCGGTAGCTCGCCGGGCTCATAACCCGGAGGTCGCAGGTTCAAATCCTGTCCCCGCAACGAGAATGCGACACACGAAAGGCCCCTGATCGGAGAAATCCTGATCAGGGGCCTTTCGCATGCCGCCTTTCGAGACGCTGCGCCGTGTGGACGTCATCCGCGACGCTCTCTCCGAAACGCGAGGGGAGGTCCATCTCGATGCGCACCCGGCACCGTCCTGCCCCCGAAGCTGACGCTCGACCTCGGGACGTGCCCGAGCACACCGACATGAATGACGAATGCCGCCCCTCTGCAGGGGCGGCATTCGTCGTCGGCTGGGCAGAGAGGGTTACTCCCCCGTGCCCGC
The DNA here is from genome assembly GCF_058791955.1 of Microbacterium sp. EB106-03-03-XG65. Lineage (NCBI taxonomy): Bacteria > Bacillati > Actinomycetota > Actinomycetes > Micrococcales > Microbacteriaceae > Microbacterium > Microbacterium sp. EB106-03-03-XG65. The sequence continues at coordinate 1,749,737 of NZ_JBYTEB010000001.1, read as the reverse complement.
TTCGAGTCCGAGCAGCGTGTTCACGGCATCGGTGAGCCGCTTGTCGGCCTCGGCGAACTTCGTCAGGTCGCCCTCCTTGAGAGCGGCCTCACGGTCGGTCAGCGCCTGCTGCGCCGCAGCGAGCGCCTCTGCCTCGGCGTCGGTCGGCACGGTCGGCTCGGCCGGGACCTCGCCGGTGTCCGGATCAGGCTGGGTCGGCTCGACCTGATCGTCGCCGCCCGTCGCTCCGGAGTCTCCGCCGAAGAGCGTGTCGAGCGCGGCGGTCAGAGTGTCCTCGAATGCCACCTTGTCGCCGAAGGCCACCAGCACCTTCTGGAGTCGCGGCAGCTTCGTGCCTTCCGACGACTGCACGTAGACCGGCTGCACGTAGAGCAGACCGCCTCCGACGGGCAGGGTCAGCAGGTTTCCGTAGAGCACCTCGGACTCACCCTGCTGCAGCAGGTTCAGCTGTGGCACCACAGCCGTGTCCGAGTTGTAGGTGTTCTGCACCTGACCGGGGCCCGGAACCGTCGTGTCGGTGTCGATCTCGAGCATCCGGAGCTGTCCGTAGCCCTCGGCCTTGACGCCGGCCTCCGACCCTGCATCCGAATCGACCGCGAGGTAACCCATCAGCACGTCTCGGTTACCACCGCTCCCTGTTGCCGACGGGATGAACGTCGAGAACATCGAGAACCGCGGAGAATCCTGGCCCGGCATCTGCATCGTCAGGTAATACGGCGGCTGCAGCACGGCGTCGCTGCGCGGATCGTTCGGCGTCTGCCAGCGGTTGTCCTGCTGAGCGAAGGAGCCGGCGGTGTCGATGTGATAGATGCCGAGGACATCGCGCTGCACCTTGAAGAGATCGGTCGGGTACCGCACGTGGCTCATCAGATCCGACGACATGTCGCTGACCGGCTTGAGCGTCGACGGGTAGATGTTCTGCCAGCTCTTCAGGACCGGATCCTCGTCGTCCCACGCGTAGAGCGTGACCGATCCGTCGTAGGCGTCGACCGTGGCCTTCACCGAGTTGCGGATGTAGTTGATCTCGTCGATCGCGAGCGTCGGCGACGGCACGTTCGAGTCGGCGATCGCCTCAGACAGGCTCACACTCGTCGAGTACGGGTACGTCGAGCTCGTCGTGTAGCCGTCGATGATCCACACCACTCGACCGTCGACCACGCTGGGGTACGGGTCGCTGTCGAGCTCGAGGTACGGCGCGACCTTCTGCACGCGCGTCTTGGGGTCCCGGTCGTAGAGGATCTGCGATTCGTCGTTGACGAGGTTCGAGAAGAGGATCTGCTCGGACTGGAACTTCAGCGCGTACAGGAGCTTGGTGAACGTGTTGTCGATCGCCGGCCCGCCGTCGCCTTCGAACGTGGTCTTGGTCTCGGTCGAGCCGTCCTTGCCGCGCGGGTAGTCGATCTCGACGGGATCCGTGCCTTCAGGAGAGCCCACGATCGAGTACTCGGGAGAGTTCTCACCGAAGTAGACCCGCGGCTCGAACTCCTCCTGCTCGGTGAGGAAGCCGGCGGAAGGGATGCCGCGCTCGAGGAACACCGGCTCGCCGTCGGGCGTGCGCTGGTTGCCCGCAGCGACGACGAGTCCATAGCCGTGCGTGTAGACGGCCGCGCGGTTGTTCCAGTTGGTGACGTCGACACCCTCCATGTCGAGGTCGCGCACGGAGACGACGGTGTCCTGCATCTCGCCCTCGATCTCGTAGCGGTCGACGTCGAGGTTCTCCTGGAACTGGTAGTAGCCGCGGTACTGCTCGAGCTGACGCACAGCAGGGCTGATCACAGCGGGGTCGACGATGCGGATCGACGCGGTGGTCTCGGCGTCTTCGCGCAGCTGTCCCGCCTCGGCGTCGGTCTCGGCCTCGAACGGCGTGGTCTCGAGGTCGGCGACCCCGTACGCCTCCTTCGTGCCGTCGATGTTCTTCTGATAGAACTCGGCCTGGTAGGCGTTCTGGTTCGGGCGCACCTGGAACGTGGTGACAGCCCACGGGAAGCCGACTCCCACGACCAGCGACGCGACGATCAGCAGCGCGGTCGCGGCGAGCGGGAAGCGCCAGCGGCCGATGACCGCCGTGACGAAGAAGAGGATCGCCACGAGCGCAGCGATGATCGCGAGGATCGCGAGGCCCGGGATCGTCGCGTTGACGCCCGTGTAGGCGGGGCCGACGATGCGATCATCCTGAGCGAAGAGCGTCTTGTAGCGGTCGAGCCACAGGCTCGCCGCCTGCACCAGCAGGTAGAGACCCGCGACGACGGCGAGCTGGATGCGCGCAGGCTTCGAGATGCGAAGCTCGCCCTGCCCGATGCGGACCGAGCCGTAGAGGTATGACACGAGGGCGGTCACGATCAACGTGAGCAGCAGCACGGCCGAGATGAACGCCAGCAGGATCGAGTAGAACGGCACCGCGAACATGTAGAACCCGGTGTCCAGGCCGAACTGAGGGTCGACCGTGTCGGTGGCGACGCCGTTCGCCCACAGCCAGACCGTCTTCCACTGGCTCGCGGCCGAGAATCCGGCGAAGAGACCGAAGAAGATCGGCATGCCCCACATCGCCAGGCGACGGAGCGGCTCGATGACCTCCTGGTAGCGATCGAGCTGCGAGCTGAGCCGCACGTAGACGGGGCGGAGTCGATACGCCAGCTGGATTGCGACGAACAGCGGCACGGCCATGCCCAGGAAACCGACGACGAACATCACCGCCGTGGCGAACCACTGGGTGGTGAGAACTCCCGCGAAGCCCACCTGGTCGAACCAGAGGAATTCGGTGTAGAACGACGCGAAGACGAAGAAGACGGCGATCAGCGCGGCGATGATCGCCAACGAGATGCCGAAGATTCTTCGCGAGGTTCGGGGAGTGGCCGGGTTCGGTGCAGAAGTCGAGGTCACCGTTCCATCCTAGGCATGCCTTACTGTGCTGCGGCTGTCATCCCGGTCACGGCGAGGTCACGACGTCGCAGCTCGGCAGCGAGGCGAGCTCGCCGCCGTCGGCGATCACGCCGAGCGCATCGAGGGAATCATCGAGCGTCGCCGTGCTGATCACGGTGAGCCCGTCGGGAACATGCCCGACCACCTCGTCGCAGTTCGACTCCGGCGCGAGGAAGAACGAGGCGCCGGCGTCGCGCGCGCCGTAGAGCTTCTGACGGATGCCCCCGATCGGCCCGACGGTGCCATCGGCTTCGATCGTGCCGGTGCCGGCGATGTTCTCGCCGCCGTTGAGCTCGCCCGGGGTGAGGGTGTCGACGATGCCGAGGGCGAACATCATCCCTGCACTCGGACCGCCGACATTGTCGAGCTGCAGGGAGACATCGATCTCGAAGTCGTAGTCGGTGCGCAGGGTGATGCCGATCAGCCAGGTCGTCACATCACCCTCGACCTGCTTCTCGGGCGTGATCTCGACGGTCTGCTCGGCGCCGCCGCGCAGCACCGTGAGCCTCACCGGGTCTCCCCCGGCATCCTGGATCGCCTGCCGCAGCTGTTTGGCCGAGGCCACGGGGGTCCCGTCGATGGCGGTCACGACGTCGTCGGGCTCGAGAGCCCCCTTCGCGGGGGAATCGTCGAGCACATCGACCACCGCGACCTGCGCACCCGTGTCATAGCCCAGCGCGTTCAAGGCCGCCGCCGTCGCCTCGTGCTGCGAGTCGACCATGAGCGTGGCATTGCGCTCGTCGCGCTGCTCGGTGGTCACTCCCTCGGGGAAGACGGAGTCGAGAGGAACCACCGCTTTCGAGCTGTCGGTCCAGGCGAGTGCGAGCTCGAACCAGCTGGGAGTGCGCTCGCGGTTGCCGACCACCTGCACCGTGGTGAGGTCGAGCGTGCCTGCCGTCTCGAACGTCTCCGCTCCTTCGATGCTGATGAGAGGCACCTGCTCTCCATCGGCGTCCGCCGCGGTTCCGAGCGTGTCGTAGACGGGACCCGGCCGCTGGATCACATAGGGCGTCGGGAGGAAGGTCAGCACGACCAGCGCGACCAGCGCGACGACGAGCGCCCAGACTCCCAGTCCGAGCCTCGCGGGCCGGGTTCGATCCACAGGTTCCTCCGTCGTTCGCGGGCGGCGTACAGCTATCTGTCCGCGTTCGGGGTCTCGCGGCCGCTCCTGTGACTAGCGTAGAGGCCACGGCTTCAGACGTGCTGAGAGGCGACAGCGATGGCAGACAACGATCCGACCCCCGAGGACTTCGAGGAGTTCCTCCGACGAATGATGTCAGGCCAGGGCGCCGGCGACATCGACCCCGAGGCGCTGCGCAACGCGCTCTCCGGAATGGACGGGCTTCAGCTCGACCCGGCGATGATGCAGACGATCATGGCTCAGTTGCAGGGAGCGTTCGGAGGCGACCCCTGGGAGAGCTCGCTCCGGCAGGCGCTGCACATCGCGAATCGGGACGGCCTCGGCATCACCGACGGCTCCCGGACCTCTCTGGCCGACTCCTTCGCTCTCGCGAACCTCTGGCTCGGCGAGTCCACCACGATCTCAGAACTCTCCGAGGCACCGCGGGCCATGACGCGCGGTGAGTGGGTCGAAGCCACCCTGCCCGTGTGGAAGGAGATCGCGGAACCGGTGTCCACGAGCATCGCCGACGCATTGACGAGTGCGCTCGACACCCAGGTCCCCGAGGACATGCGCGGTCTCGTGCAGGGCGCGGGGAAACTCATGCGCGGACTCGGCGGGTCGGTGTTCGCGGCGCAGTTCGGCCAGGTGCTCGGAAACCTGTCGCTCGAGGTCGTCTCCGGCGGCGACGTCGGCATCCCGGTGCTCCCGGCGGGGACGGCGGCAGTGATCCCCCAGAACCTCACCGCATTCGGCGAGGGGCTCGAGATCCCCGAAGACCAGATCACGCTCTACCTCGCGACACGCGAGTTGGCATATGCGCGACTGTATCGGCACGCCAAGTGGCTGCACCTGCACGTGATGGCACAGATCACCGACTTCGCCCGCGGCGTGACCGTCGATGTGGATGCGCTCGAAGACGTCGCGAGTCGCCTCGATCCGTCGAACCCCGAGGAACTCCGCGCGGCGATCGAGGGCGGCGCGCTGCTGCCCACTCAAAGCGAGGCCCAGAGCGAAGCGCTGGCACGACTCGAGAATCTGGTCGCCACGATCGACGGCTGGGTGGACGTGGTGACCGCACAGGCGACCTCGCGTCTCCCCGACGGAGCACGCATCGCCGAGGCTGCGCGTCGCCGACGCGCGGTGGGCGGACCCGCCGAAGACGCGCTCGGTGCGCTCGTGGGTCTCAAACTCCGCCCGCGGCGGCTGCGAGAGGCGTCCGCGATGTGGCAGGCGGTCACCGACGCCGTCGGCACCGCAGGACGCGACGCGCTGTGGGACTACCCCGATCTGATGCCGACGGCCGAAGACATCGATGACCCGACGGCGCTCGTCGCTCGACTGCAGGCGACGGCCCGCGGCGAACAGCCGGTCGCCGACGAGTTCGACGAAGCCCTCGCACGCCTGCTGGACGGAGACGACTTCGCCGGACGGGACTCGGCCGACGAGGAACCGAGCGACGAGGACGGCGAGCAGGGCGAGGACGGCCCCGGAGGAGACCGACCGGTGTGACCCTCACGGGTGGGGCGTCGGGGAGTTCTCCACGGATGCCGGAGATCCGCCCCATGCGGGTGACGGCATCCGCAGAATCGGGGAATGTCTCCGCTGACTCCCAGGATCCTCACCCGCCTCGACCCCGACGTGCCGCTGCTGTGGCGCGACGGTGAGACGTTGCAGATCGGCATCGAGGGGACGTTGCGCATTCCCGCGGCAGAGCCGTGGGTCGAGCTGCTGGTCGGGAAGATGGCGGCGGGGTTCCGCCGCGCTGCGTTCGACGTCGTGGCCCACTCTGTGGGAGCGCCGCGCGCCGAGGCGCGTATGCTCCTCGCCCGCCTGGAGCCGCTGCTCGTCGACGACGCTCCCCCGCCGCGCGCCGCATGGGTCGAGAGCATCGATGTCCTCGATGCGAGATGCGAGTTCCGGCTGCGCGACGCACTGACCGACGAGGGCGTCACGCTCGGGCTGCGGACCAACGCCGAGGACATCGGAGTGGTTCTGCTCGAAGGAGCAGCGGCCGCACTGCACTTCGCGCGCTACCTGCGCGACGATACTCCGCACCTTCCCGTCGCGCTGGAGCGGGGGCGCACGACGGTCGGCCCGCTCATCGTCCCCGGCGAATCGCCGTGCCTCACCTGCCGCGACGGACATGAGCGCGACAGAGACTCCGACTGGCCGCGCATGCATGCTCAACTCATCGGCAGAGCTGCCGGGCCGATGAGTCTCGCCCGCATCGCGGATGCTGCTCGCCTCGTCGCGCGACTCCTGCTCTCGGATTCCGACGCAGGTGCGTACGTGGAGGTCAGCGCCGACGGCCACCGCGTGTGGCGTTCGGTGACATTTCACGAAGAATGCCGGTGCCGCGACCTGTCGTCCCTATCTCTGTCAGGAACCGCGACGGAGCCCGCTCTCCTCGCCCGGCCGAACGAGCCCAGGACACGGCGAGCGTACGCGCAGCGCGCGTGACGCCGACGTAGGCGAGGCGCCGCTCCTCGTCGATCGCCTCGAAACCCGTCGCGTACGAGATCGGCAAGGAGCCCTCTGCCCACCCGGCAAGGTGCACGTGCGGCCATTCGAGACCCTTCGCCGCGTGCAGGGTCGACAGGGTGACCGTGCGCATCGTGGGTTCGTGCTGATCTTTGGCCCGGGCCATCAGCGCATCGCTGAACGTGCGCAGCGTCTCGTCGGGACCCGCCTCCTCGGCAAGACGCAGGATCGCTCGTCGTGCCTCCCAACCGTCGCGCTGCGCGCCACCGGCCTCGGGTGGGTCGTCGGTCAGGCCGAGTTCGCGGAGCACCCGCTGCACGCCGGGAAGGAATCCATGTTCGGTCGGCGCGACCGCGGCCGCCCGCAGTGCGAGGATCGCCTGCCGGACCTCGGGCATCGCGAAGAAGCGCGTGCCGCCCAGCACCGACGTCGCAATCCCCTCGGCCGCGAGCGCCTGCTGCAGCACCGCGGACTGGGCGTGGGCGCGGTACAGCACGGCGATGTCGGCGGGCGACGCCCCCGCCTCGATGCGAGCGGACACGGATGCCGCGATGCCGGCCGCCTCATCGTGCTCGGTGTCGTACGCCGTCACGGTCGGCGCCTCTGCGTTGAAGGTCTCGCGCGCGGGCACCAGCTCAAGGGCTCCCGGCCGGTCGTGCATGAGCGCGTTGGCGGCCTCGAGGATCGGCGCCTGCGAACGGTAGTTGGTCTCGAGCCGTACGACGGTCGCATCGGGGTGGCGCCGCTCGAACTCGAGGAGGAACCGCTGCTCCGCACCGGCGAAGGAGTAGATGGTCTGGCTCGCATCACCGACCACGCAGATGTCTCGGCGGTCGCCGAGCCACAGCTCCAGGAGACGGTTCTGCAGCGGCGACACGTCTTGGAACTCGTCGACCGTGAAGTGGCGGTACTGCTCGTGCACGGACGCTGCGACACGCGGTTCGGCTTCGAGCATGCCCGCGCACGCGAGCAGCACATCTTCGAAGTCGAGCTGATGACGCTCGTCCTTGAGTGCCTCGTATCGCTGCTGCAGTTCGACGAGCTGATCGTGATCGATACCCGTCACAGAGCGGCCCAGCGCAGCGTGCTGTTCGATCGAGAGCATGGAGACCTTGCGCCACTCGATCTCCGAGGCGATGTCGCGGAGCGTCGCGGTGGTCGGTCGCATCCGCATCGCGTCGGCGGCCTGTCCCAGCATCCGGACCTTGTTGTCGATGATCGACGGAGCCGGCGAACCCGCCAGGGTCGGCCAGAAGAAGTTGAGCTGCGCAAGAGCGGCCGCATGGAATGTGCGGGCGGCGACACCTTCGACCCCGAGCGCCCGGAGTCGCCCGCGGAGCTCGCCCGCGGCCTTGGCCGTGAAGGTCACAGCCATCACCCGGGAGGGCGAATAGGCCCCCGTATCGACGCCGTGCGCGATGCGATGCGTGATCACCCGGGTCTTGCCGGTTCCTGCGCCCGCCAGCACGGCCACGGGTCCGCGCAGCACCGATGCCGCCTCGCGCTGTCGTTCGTCGAGGGCCTCGAGGGCACTCACTCGTCGTCCTCGAGCCACGCCACGATCAGGGCCCGCGCGATCGACGCCGGTCCCGGGAGTCCGACGGGCCCCTCTCCATCGAGCGCCGTGGAGATCTCGGCTCGCGTGAACCACCGGACGTCGATGATCTCCTCGCCGTCTGGCCGGACCTCGTCCTCATCGACGGCCACGGCGCGGAATCCCAGCATGAGCGACCGCGGGAACGGCCACGGCTGCGAAGAGACGTAGCGGAGCGACGCGAGACGCACGCCGGCTTCTTCTTCGAGCTCGCGGTGAACCGTCGATTCGAGCGATTCGCCCGCCTCGGTGAAGCCCGCGAAGCACGAGTACATCCGGCCGCCCCAGTTGGCGTTCGCGCCGAGCAGCAGACGTTCCCCGTCAGGGCTCTCGACCGCGACGATGACCGCGGGGTCGGTGCGCGGGAAATGCTCCTTGCCGCAGACCAGGCAGCGCCGCGACCACCCGGCCTGGCGGATCTCCGTCCCCCCGCCGCACGACGGGCAGAACGGCGCGTCCCGCAGCCAGCCTGCGAGTGCGAGCGCCTCGATGAGCAGCTCCGTCTCGTGATCGGCGAGTCGCCCGCCGAGATCCCGAAGACCCAGCCAGGTCTCGTCGGGTGCGGTGTCGAGCGCGTCGACCTCGGGGGCGAGCGCCGCGAGCAGGATCGCGGCGCCGTCGGCGTCTCTCCCGAGCAGCGCCCAGGTGGCATCCACGACGTCGGAGGGCTCCACCGTGAGCAGCGAGACGCCGTCGCTCTCCCCCGCGACGATGCGCACCCTGCCCTGGCGGACGGCGATCACGCGCGTCGCGGACTCTGCACGGAGGCGATCGATGACCCCCGCTTCTGTCCTCAGATCGGCAGCGCGGTCGAGGGACGGGCGCATTGTGGTCATCGACTCCCTCTCTCACGGGCGTGGCGGAAGCAGGACCGCCCCCGAGCCGACCTACCCTGGGGGGATGGGACGCTCTCCTTTCACTCTAGCCGCGGCAGTGACCGCCGCACTTCCCGGAGCGGAGGTCACGGGCGCCCGCGCCCTGTCGTCCGACACGGACGGTCGCTTCGACTCCGCTGTCGCCACCCTCGCCGATGGTCGCGAGCTCGCGATCCGGGTCGCCGACGACGATGAGGCCGCGCGGGAGCTGGCTGCCGAAGCCATCGCACTGCGCGCACTGACCGCCGGCGCGCGGGCGATGCTCCCGTTCCGCGTCCCTGAATACATCGGGCAGACCCGCCTCGACGACGCACCGGCCCTCGTGACCGAGCTCGTCCCCGGGTTCCAGATCGATGCGGCCCTCGTACCCGCGGGGCGCGGAGCCGCGGAATCGATGGGACACGCCATCGCCGCGGTGCACGCACTGCCGACCTCGGTGGTCAGGGGTGCGGGGCTCCTGGCTCGCTCGGCGCAGGAGAGTCGCGACGAGCTGAGCCGGCTGATCGACACCGCGGCGGCGACCGGGCGTGTGCCTGCACGACTCACCGTGCGCTGGCGTGAAGCCGTCGACGACGACGAGCTCTGGCGATTCGAGTCCACCGTCGTCCTCGGCGGAGCACAGGCCGCCTCGTTCGTGTTCACGGATGACCCTGATCGGGGTCCGGCGGTGACCGGCGTCCTGGGATGGCACTCGCTCTCTGTCGGCGACCCCGCCGTGGATCTCTCGTGGCTCTCCACCGCCCCCGAGGCCGCACGCGATGTGCACGCCGCGTACGCGCGTTCGATCGATCGAGTGTCGGACCCGGCGCTCGAGATCAGGGCGCGTCTGCTCGCCGAGCTCGATTTCGCGCGCTGGCTCGTGCACGGGGACTCGCTGCATCGCACTGACATCGTCGACGATGCCGCCGCGCTGCTCGAGTCCCTCGCCGACGGACTCCACTCGGACGACCTCTCTGTCATCGCCTCGCGTCGCGACGGCGTGGATTCGGCGCTGGACGCTCTGGACCGCGTGCCGGTGAGCGCCGCCGCCGCCGTCGACACCTCGATGCAGACCGACGCCTACAATCCCGAGCAGCTCTGGCCGGGCTCCGACGATGATCTGACAGATGACCACACAGCCGCTGCCGAGGCGGCGCGGCGCGCTCAGGCCGGCGCTCTGGAGACCGAGGACCTTTCTGGCGTGCGCGACTCCCTTGCCGACCTCGATCACGATGACACGCCCCGCCAGGACCGCGGCGCGACCCCCGACGACCGTTCGGAGTCGGGTGCGCCGGAGGACGAAGCTCAGCGCGCAGCCCGGGCAGCGCTCCAGCGCTGGAAGAGCTCGAGCTCGGAGTAGACCCTGTCTCCGCGGATGACCAGATCGTCGGCGACGTAGTAGAGCGCCACGTCGATCTCCTCCAGCGGGACACCGAAGCGCCGGTGGTACGCGAGGCGGTAGAGCGCGAGCTGCAGCATCCGCTCCTCGCGCTCCTGGGCCGTGCGCGGCGCCTTTCCCGTCTTCCAATCGACGATCTCGATGCGACCCCCGCGATCATCACGGCGGTAGACGGCATCCAGCTTGCAGATCACGATGTGCGCGTCTTGGCGGTCGGCGTTTCCGTGGCCGTCGGCGTCTCCGTCGCTGTCTTCCTCGGCGTCGGACACGACTCCCCCACCGAGCGCGAAATCGATCTCGATCTCGACCGCTATGGGTTTGAGGGGCCCCCACTCGCTGGCCTCGAAGATGGACTGCAGAGTCGACAGATCGGCGGCGTCCGCAGCGGACACCTCTGCTCCGCCGATCGTCGCCTCGTACGCGGGGTCTTCTTCGTCGACCTCCCAGAGCGCCTCGTCGACTCGGACCCCGACTCCCACCATCTCGCTGCGCTGCTCCACCCAGCTGTGGAACAGGGTGCCCAGACGCGTCTGCCGGTAGGGCCGCTCCGGCATGGGGCGCACGATGGACGACAGCGTCCCGCCGAAGTCCGTGACGTAGTCCTTGAAGCGCGACGCGGGCACACGCGTCGGCGGCGGCGCATCGGTTCCTCGCAGTCGTGCTGCCCGTTCGGCGAGCAGGCGCGTCAGTTCGGGAGACGCCTGAGGATCGCTCTCGGCCGCAGCTCGCACAGCGGCGGCCGCCGCCTCGACGACGCCCCGGCGAGCGCCGAGGGGATCGATCGGCCACGCGAGCGTCGCGCCCGGTCCGTCGTAGGGATTGCTCTCAGGGTCGACCTCGTCGATCGCACGAGCACCGATCGCGTCGATCGATTCGAGCAGATAAGGACTCGGCGCCTTCGGCTGCTTCTGTCCCGCCCAGTGCGCGCCGGTCAGGAGCAGATTGCTGCGCGCGCGGGTGACGGCGACATAAGCGAGCCTTCTCTCCTCCTGCTGCTGGTACTCCCGGTATGCATCCTTGAAGACGGTGATCGCGCCCGGTGCCGTCTTGCTCCTGCTGGTGAGTGAGGCGATGCCCGCCTTCAGCCGCTTCGCCGGATCCAGTTCCTCATCGGAGGGCGGGATCCAGCTGAACGTCGGGAGCGCGGCGCTGTCGCCGCGCAGAGCGAACGGCAGCACCCCGAAGCCGAACCACCCTGACGTGTCGGTCGGCCGCGACGGGAGTTCCCCCTCGACCATGCGGACGACGGCGACCGCATCCCATTCCAAGCCCTTGGAGCCGTGAATGGTCAGAAGCTGCACCACCCCCGGCTCCGGCGGCTCGGGTCGAGGCACCAACTCGTCGGTGCTCTCCGCCTTCTCGAGCCAGGCGAGGAGGCTCGAGATGGTGCCCCGCTCATCGGCGGCGAGGAACGACCGGACTTCGTCGGTGAACGCGCGCAGCTGCGTGGCAGCGATGCGCGCCGGCCCTCTGGTCTCATTCGCGGCGAGTTCGATGTCCAGACGCAGCTCGAGCTCGATGAGCCTCAGCAGATCGGGAAGCGGCAGCGAAGACGCTCGACGCAGACGCTCGAGCATCTCGCCCGCCGCACGGATGCGAGACCGGCCTTCCGGGGTGATGCCCGCGAGAAGGCGATAGTCGTCGCTCAGGCCGCGGAGCACGTCGACGGCATCGATGATCGACAGCGCCTCATCGGCCCCCCGCGATGCACGGATGCGCTTGCGGAGCTCGTCGTCGAGCGGCAGCAACCCACTGTCGCGCCGCGAGAGCTCGGCCGCGAGCGCCTGCAGTGCGGCCATGTCCGCCACTCCCACCGAGAATCGAGGACCCACCAGGAGCCTGATGAGTGCGGAACCGGCCGTGGGATCGTGCAGCACCCGCAGCGTCGAGACGACATCGACGACCTCGGGGGTCGCCAGAAGACCGCCGAGGCCCAGGATCCGATGCGGGATCCCCTGCGCGGCCAGGGCAGCCGCGAACGTCTGCATGTGGCGCTTCGACCGGAACAGGATCGCCCCGGTGTGCGGCTTCGCGGGCTCGTCATGCGCCGCACGGCGGGCAGCGAACCACTCGGCGACCTCGCGGGCCTCATCGTCGACAGTGAGCGGGAAGCTCACCTCGACCGCACCGGCTCCGGCCCCGGGACGAGCCTCGAGCGGCGGGACATCCAACCCCGGTCGGCGCAGAGGACCGAGGATGCGATTCGCGACGCCGAGGATGGTGCGGTCGTTGCGCCAGCTCGTCATCAGGCTGTAGTTCCCGACCGTCTCGTTCTCGGCGAACGTGCGTGCGAAGGCATGCAGGTTGTCTGCGCTCGCGCCTCGCCACCCGTAGATCGATTGGTGGGGATCCCCGACCGCCATGACGGCGCAGTCGCGGAAGAGACGTGCGAGGAACCGGGTCTGGATGACCGAGGTGTCCTGGTACTCGTCGAGCAGCACGACCCGGTGCTGCTGTCGGAGATCGTCGCGCACATCGAGCGAGGTCTCGACGATGTCGTACGCGCCGCTCACCTGATCGGCGAAGTCCAGCACCCCCCGACGCTGCTTCTCGGCGATGTAGTCGCGCACCAGGACGGACAGTGCGGGGAGTGCGCGAAGATTCGCCGCCGCGGTCGCGATCTCGGCGTTGCTGACATACGGAGCGAACGCCTCGGCCTGGCGCAGCGCTATCCGATCGGCGCGGTCGAGATCCACCCTGTGGTCGAGCGAATCGCCTGCCAGTCGCTGGACCGCGTCGACCACCCCGGGCACCGAGCGCTCGATCTCCTCGAGTTCCGGGAGGTCGGCTCGGAGCACGACGTCGCGCACCAGCATCCAGGACGCCGCCTGACTGAGCATCGCGACATCCGAGTCGCGGCCGATGCGCGCGGCGTGCTCACCGACGATGCCGTCGGCGAACGCGTTGTACGTCGACACCTTCGGCCGGATCAACAGATCTTCGGCCGACCGCGGGGTCGGGTCCGCCCCGGTTCCGAATCGCGTCGCGAGCTCGTCGAGCACCTGTGAACGGACGACCTCGCGCTGGCGAGCGGACGCGGCCTTCGACACGCGATCGAGCGCACCGCTCGCCACGATCTCGTGCAGGTGCGGCAGCAGGCCGCGTCTTCCGTATTCGTCGATCAGCGCGAGTCGGGCGCCGATGCGCTCCGCGAGCTCGCCCGCGGCCTTGCGCGTGAACGTCAGCCCGAGGATCTGATCGCGACGCACATGCCCGTTCGCGACGAGCCAGACCACGCGTCCGGCCATGGTCTCGGTCTTGCCGCTTCCCGCACCCGCGACCACGAGCGCGGGAGCGGGCGGCGACTCGATCACTCGCTGCTGCGCCGGTGTGGGCGCCGGAAGGCCGAGCGCTGCGGCGACGTCCAGAGCGGAGACGCCGTATCCCGCTCCTGTCCACGCCGTCATGCGCTCACCGCGGCGACGGTGTGGATGCGGCACGGATGCACGCGCCACTGCGTGTCGGCGCAGTGCGACTCGACGTGGGCGGTGAAGCTCGACGCCGACATGCCCCGCGCGGCATCGGCGATCCGTCCGAGGAAGCGCACGCGATCCTCGCCCGCGAGCGTGTGCTGGTGCGCGACACGGAAATCGCTGCCGGCGAGCGTCTTGGCGACCAGCACGAGCCGTGCTCCGGCAAGGGCCGCGGGATCAGCACCCGCGATGAGCCCTTCCTGCACGGCCACCTGGTAGGCGGCGAGCTGCGCGTGATCCGCCACCTTCTGTTCGCTCTCCGGCTCGTACTTCCCGGTCTTCAGATCGACGACCACGACGCGCTCTCCATCCTGCTCCCCGGCCATGCGCGTCCACCTCTGGCCTCGCGCCTTCGCATGCTCCCCGCCACCGGCCGCATACGCCTCGACCCGGTCGATGAAGCCGTGCACGATCGCATGATGGGGATGGGGCTCCGTCTCGGCGCTCGCCGCGCGGACAGCCGGGTCGACGCCGCTCTGCTCGGGGACCTCGACGGCGAATCGGAACTCGACCTCGCCGGCGATCACGCGACCGCCCTCCTCCGCCACGTCCGACAGATAGCTGTGCAGTCGATCGATGTAGAGGTCGGCCCGCCGGCGCTCCTTCCTGCCGATCCACGCCGTCTCGAAATCGAGCTCGGGCCAGTGCTCGGCGAGCACCTCGCGAAGGCGATCGAGTTCTCCGTCGGGCACTTGCTCCATCGCCTCGTGGATGATGGTGCCGATGCCCGCGGACGGAGGCATCACGGTGTCGCCTCCCAGAGCGGACACGGCCCAGTTCAGCTCGCATTCCTCGAAGGACTCCATGCGCGACGGCGACACCCTCGCAGCCTCGACGGCGAGATCGTGCAGCGGAGCGTCGGTCGTGGGCGGTGCGATCCCGTACCACTCGGCAGGGTCCGCACCGGGCACGCCCTCTTTCGCGAGCACCGCCAGCTGAGCGGACGCGTGGTCGCGCGCGGCGGCCGAGGTCGAAGTCGTCAGCACACGGCGGTGACGAGCGACGAGGCCTCGAAGAGTGAGCGGATGCTCCGCCGATGCATGCAGCTCGGGCGGATCCGGCGGGGGCAGGAAGCCGAAGAACGCGCTGGGCGTCATGTCATCGTCGTCGACAGCGGTGATCAGGAGCCTCCGACGCGCACGGGAGATCGCCCGCACGAAGAGACGCAGCTCGTCGTGCAGCGCCGCGCGGCGTCTGTCGAGGGTCTCGGGCGGGTCTTCTGCGGTCCCGGTGCGGACGGCGTGCAGGGCATCAGCGAGTCGCCACGTGTGCAGCATCCCGCCACGCAGTCGCACGTTCGGCCAGACGCCGTCTTGCACCCCGGCCACCACGACGGCGTCGAACTCGGTGCCGAGGGCCGTCGCCGGAGTGAGCAGAGTCACCCGCCCCGGCCGGTCCGGGCTCGACAGGGAGTCCTCGGGCACCTCGCTGTCGAGGATGTCGCGCACGAAGACGTCGGGCTTCTCGTTCGGCGTCCGCTCGACGAATCGCTTCGCTGCGCCGAACAACGAGACCAGGGCGTCGAGAGCTCGCGCGGTCTCTGCGCCGCTGGCCTGCAGCGACATCTCCCGCCATGCGATCTGGAGCTTGCGCCCGTCGACCGCCCTCGACTGATCCCACACCCTCCAGAGCAGATCGTGGATCGTCTCTCCGGCGGCCGCAGCGGTCGCGACGTCGGTGACCGTCGCGGCGAAACGCGCGGCCAGGCGCGACTCGTGCGCGTCGATGAGCGTGAGGTGGTCCGGCGACATCAGCGCCTGACGGAGCAGCTCGCGCGCCGGCGTCGCCCCTCCCAGGTCGAGCTCGATATGACGCAGCCGAGCGCGAAGGCGCCGGAGGCCGATCGCGTCCATTCCGCCGAACGGAGTGCGGAGCGCCTCCTCCCACTCCTGAGGTGTGCGTTCCTCGGGCGCGGTGAGGGCCAGGCGTACGATGCCGACGATGTCGCGCACGACGGTCTCGGTCCCGAGCGGCCGCTGCACGCCTGCGGCCCTGGTCGGAATCTCGCGCGCCGCGAGTTCCGCCTCGAGCTGCGTGACCTGACGCGTGTCGTGCGCGATCACCGCCATGCGGTCCCAGGGGACGTCATCACTGAGGTGCCAGCCCCGCATGACGCCGGCGATGCGGTCGAGCTCCTCGTGCGGAGACGGCGCGATGAAGGTGCTGACGCCGGTCGTGACGCCGCGCTCCTGATCGTCGCGAGGCTCGGGGGCACGACGATGGTCGACGCGTCCCGATGCCCCGATCGCCTGTGTGACGGTGCGGGTCAGTGACGTGAGAGCACGAGCCTGGCGATGGGGACGGTCGAGCACATGCACCTCGCCGAGTGACGTCGCGAGTCGCGCGAAGAGTTCGGGACTCGCCCCGCGGAACGCGCCGGACGAGATGTCGGGGTCGCCGAAGGCGAGCACGGCCGTCCCCCGCGCACGCAGCGCCTCGACCACGGCGATGCCGCCGCGGGTGAGTTCCTGCGCATCGTCGATCAGCACGACCCGGAGGCCTGCAAGGGGCCCCAGGGCGGCGGGCTCGGCCGTCCGCAGGATCGTGCGCGCCTCGGCGAGGAGGTCGGCCGCGTCGCGGTGCGATGCGCGCGCGTGGTCGAGGACGGCGCGGTACTCGACCAGGAACTCTGCGACAGATGACCAGGTCGCATCGCCCGCAGTGCGAAGCTCCTGCGGCAGAGCACCCAGTTCCACGCACTCGGCGAGGAACGCCCGGAGCTCGGACCGAAAGCCCTTCGATGCCCGGACCGCCGGGCTCAGCGCCTCGGGCCATTCGATGCGTCCGTCTTCGGCGTCGCCCGCGAGAAGCTCGGCGATCAGTCTGTCCTGGTCGGCACCGGTCAGCAGAGCGGGCGGCTCCGCCCCGGCACGCACCATCGCTCCGCGCACCACCTGGAAGGCGAAGGAGCCGAGGGAACGGGCCAGCGGACCGGGCGTCGCCTGACCGATCCTCACTCCGATACGGTCGCGCAGCGCCGTCGCCGCCTGCCGGCTGGGAGTGAGCACGAGCACCTGCTCCGGACGCATGCCGACCGTGTCGAGCAGATGGACGACGCGCTCGGTGAGGGTGCGGGTCTTGCCCGTGCCGGGCGCCCCGATGATGATGCCGGATGCCGTTGCGGGGGCGCCGATCACGGCGGTCTGCGCGGCGTCCTCTGTCATGTCATCCACGCTACTGCGGCACACGGACATCGCCTCTCGCACCGTCACTCCGCGCTGTGCGCTCAGGGCGAAACCGACCCGTCGAGGGATCCGTGCACCTCGCTGCCCGGTAGAGTTGGGCGCAGTCGCCGGCCCCCGAGGTCGGCTCGACCACAGCATCGTCGACTGGAAAACAGGAGTACGCGTGGAAATCCGCATCGGCATCATCAACACCGGCCGCGAGCTCAGCTTCGAGACCGCATCCAGCGCGGACGAGGTCCGCACGCAGGTCGCCTCGGCTCTCGAGCAGAACACCTCGCACCTGAGCTTCGCCGACGTGAAGGGCAACTCCTACCTGGTTCCCACAGCGAACCTCGCATACATCGAGCTCGGCACCGAGGAGTCCCGTCGAGTCGGCTTCTTCGCCTGACGTCTCGATGTACATCCTTCTCGCACTCATCGGGGCGTGCGCGCTCGGCATCGCCGCCCATTTCCTGATCGGTGGCCGAGAACTCCGTGGGGTCGTGCTGACACCCGCGATCGCGACCGCTCTGGCGGCGGTCGTCTACACCGGCATGCAGTGGCTCGGCGTCGGCGAGGACAGCATCTGGCTGTGGCTCGCCAGCGTTCTGGGCTCGGTCGTGGTCGCGGCGGCGCTGACGGTCGCCGTGGTCACCTTCCGTCGTCGCGCGGACGCCTCGGCGAAAGCGGCGCTCGGCATCTGATCGCCCGCGGTCGGGTCGTCTCTGCGATCGGGTCGTCTCTGACGTCGGCGTCTAGGACGCCAGGCCCATGGCATCCATGCGACGAGCGTGTGCGCCCATCAACTCGGTGTAGACCAGTTCGACGCGGTCCTCGCTCATCGCCGCGAGCTCGGGCTGCCGCAACGCAGATCGGCAGACCAGGATCGTGTCGCCGACGAGGCGCCGCGCCCACATCGACAGCAGCGATCGCCATTCTCCGTCGCCGTCGATCGTCTCCTGGATGATCGCGACGATCTCATGGCGCGCGTCATCCTCGCCGAGGATCGCAGCGACCTTCTCCCCCGTGTCGCCGTAGCTGGACGCGAGAGCGAAGTAGAAGTCGTCGAGCATTCCCGCGGTGATGTAGACGGCGAGGAGCGTCTCGCGTGGGCGCGCACCGATCGTCTTGCGGCGGAACGCGTCGAGGTTCTCCCGGAACGGGAGCATGAGCTGAGTGGGGTCGTCCCCGCGCTCGGCGATCAGGTCGACGATCGCGCGGTGCTTGGTGAGAGCGGCACCGGCGGCGCGCGACAGCGACTCCTTCTCAGAGAGCTCGGGAGTCGCGCGGATTAGCCGTGTCAGGGTCTCGAAGTAGCCGAGCTGAAGGTAGGCCGCCTGTCCGAGAAAGCGATTCAACTCCGGCGCGAGCTCCGAGAAGTCCACCCGAGTGGCCGTTCCCTGCTCGCCGCGACTGCGCAACGTCAGGGCGCGCCTCGGCGCCTTCCGCTTCCAGAACCAGTTGACCACGGATTCACACTACCCGGGACCGACACGATTTCCGGGCGCTGCGGACCCTCTCAGGTAGGCTGTCCCTGTCCCCGCCGTCGGAGCGGGGCCCGCGCCTGTGGCACATGAGACGGCGTGGATCCGTGAAACTGGGCGATCCTCGAAGATCGCCGGACAGGCATCTGAACATTGACAACCTTCGCTGATCTCGGAATCGATCAGGACATCGTCGACGCACTCGCCTCCAAGGGCATCGTCGACGCGTTCCCCATTCAGGAGCAGACCATTCCCCTCGGCCTGCCCGGCCAGGACATCATCGGCCAGGCCAAGACCGGAACCGGCAAGACCTTCGGCTTCGGCATCCCCGTCGTGCAGCGACTGGGCCTCGACCCCGAGCATGGCGTCAAGGCGCTCATCGTCGTCCCCACCCGCGAGCTCGCGGTGCAGGTGTACGAGGACATCGACCTGCTCACCAGCAATCGCTCCACCAGCGTCGTCGCCATCTACGGCGGCAAGGCCTACGAGGGTCAGATCGACCAGCTCAAGGCCGGCGCCCAGATCGTCGTCGGCACGCCCGGTCGTCTGATCGACCTCGCAGGCCAGCGTCTGCTCGACCTGTCGAACGCCACCGAGGTCGTGCTCGACGAGGCCGACAAGATGCTCGACCTGGGCTTCCTCGCCGACATCGAGAAGATCTTCCAGAAGGTCCCCGCGGTCCGCCACACTCAGCTGTTCTCCGCGACCATGCCCGGTCCGATCGTCGCCCTGGCCCGGCGGTTCATGACGAACCCGATCCACATCCGCGCGAGCGACCCCGACGAGGGTCTGACGCAGGCGAACATCAAGCACCTGGTCTACCGCGCCCACTCGCTCGACAAAGACGAGATCATCGCGCGCATCCTGCAGGCCGAGGGTCGCGGCAAGACCGTGATCTTCACCCGCACCAAGCGCGCCGCACAGCGCCTCGTCGACGAGCTCGGCGACCGCGGCTTCAACGTTGGCGGCGTGCACGGCGACATGGGCCAGGATCAGCGCGAGCGTTCGATGGCTGCCTTCAAGGCCGGCAAGAAGGACGTGCTCGTCGCCACCGATGTGGCGGCCCGAGGGATCGACGTCGACGATGTCACCCACGTGATCAACCACACCATTCCCGACGAGGACAAGACGTACCTGCACCGTGCGGGCCGCACCGGGCGCGCGGGCAAGACCGGCATCGCCGTGACGTTCGTCGACTGGGAAGACCTGCACAAGTGGGCCCTGATCAACCGCGCCCTCGAGTTCGGCCAGCCCGAGCCCGTCGAGACGTACTCGTCGAGCCCGCATCTCTTCGAAGACCTCGACATCCCGGCGGGCACCAAGGGCCGCCTCGTGAGCGCACCGAAGGCCGAGAAGCCGGCGCGCGCACCGCGACCCGAGCGCGCGGCCGATGTGGCCGCCGATGCAGCAGGCGAGAGCGGCACTCGCCGCCGCCGCCGGCGCCGGGGCGGCTCGGCCCAGATCGGATCGACTTTCGCAGAGGGTGCGTCCGACAGCGACGCCTCGGAGTCCGCAGCGCCGGCGGCCGACCGCAGTGCGGAAGGCGCAGGCACGCACGACGGAGCGGGCAAAGAGCACCACGACGGCAAGCCCGCACCCGCACGTCGTCGGCGTCGCCGCCGCGGCGGCTCGGGTGCCGCAGGCTCGGCCCCGGTCGCCGGAGCCTGACCGGCACAGGTCCTGATCGAGAGATCGAAGGGGCGGATGCTGCTGCGGCAGCATCCGCCCCTTTGTCGTACCGCGAGAGCCCGTCTCGCGGATGTCAGGCGTACGTGGGTGCCGACCCCGTCGCGCGGTCGATCAGGCGCGCGACCATCTCGTCCGCAGTCGTGTTCTCACCGGGGAGGTTGGGCTTGCCTGCGCCGTGGTAGTCGCTCGATCCTGTGACGATCAGGTCGTGTTCGGCAGCGAGCGCCCGCAGCTTCCTCTTCCCGGCATCCGTGTTCTCGCGGTGGTCGATCTCGAACCCGCCGAGCCCCGCCTCGATGAGCGTCTCGATGAACGGCACCGGCAGCATGCGGTCTCGGCCCGCGGTCACCGGGTGCGCGATGATCGCCACTCCCCCCGCCTCGGTGATGAGTCGCACGGCGGTCAGCGGATCCGGCGCGTAGTGCGGCTCGTAATATCCCTCGCGCGGGTGCAGGATGCCGTCGAACGCTTCGGCGCGATCCCGGACGATCCCCCGAGCGACCAGGGCGTCCGCGATGTGCGGCCGCCCCACCGTCGCGTCGAGGGCGGTCTGGGCGAGCACGTCCTCCCAGACGAGGTCGTAGTCACGGCCGATGCTGCGCACGATCCGCTCCGCACGACCGACGCGGTCGCCACGGATCCGATCCGTCTCGACGCGCAGTGCGTCGTCATGCGGATCGAAGAGATACCCGAGCACGTGCACGCTGCGCCACTCGTGCTTCGCCGACAGCTCCATCCCGGGGATGAACGTCATCTCCAGCGCCGTGGCCTGATGGGCTGCCTCGTCCCATCCGGTCGTGCGGTCGTGGTCGGTCAGCGCGAGCGTGCGCACTCCGTGTGCGTGCGCCTGTCGCACGACGTCGGCCGGAGCCTCCGTGCCGTCCGAATGGTTCGAGTGCAGATGCAGGTCGGACGGACCTGAGAAGCGGTGGGATCGAGCGGCTGCCATCCTCCGAGAGTACCCACGAGGAGACGGCTCCAGCGAAAGCTCCGTGGCGGGGCAGGCTCTTCACAGCGAGGGCTTCTAGGCTGGAACGGATGCTTCGACTTCTGGGGATTCTCTTCACCGTGCTGCTCGCGATCGCCACGGCGATCGTCGTGTGGCCGCAGTTCTTCCATCTGGAGCAGACGTACCCCTTCGCGCAGATCGTCGCGGCTCGAGGCGTGGTCCTCGCGGCATTCCTCGTCATCGCCGTCCTGTCGATGCTCCTGCTGTTCGCCCGCCCCTTGCGCGGATTCGCCGCCTCGGTGCTGATCGTGGCGCTGCTCGGCGCCGGCGCGACAGGGGTCATCGGAGCCCTGCGCGGATTCGGGTCCGGCGCTCTCCCCGCCGCCACCGCCACCAGCGTGCGCGTGCTCAGCTGGAACACCGCCGGAGACAAGGTCTCCGCACCGCAGATCGCGCAGCAGATCCTCGATCAGGGCGCCGACGTCGTCGCGCTCCCCGAGACGACCGAAGCCGTGGGCGAGGAGATCGCGGTCATGCTCCGCGAACAGGGGCACCCGATGTGGGTGCATCACGTGCAGTTCCAGCCCGACGTCGTCGACGGCCCGAAGTCGTGGCACACGACCGTCCTGGTCTCGCCCGAGCTCGGCGAGTACTCCGTGATCCAATCGTCGGAGGACGGATCGAACAACACCGGCTCCGTGCCCAGCGCGGTGCTCATGCCGGTCGACGGATCGGGCCCGACCATCGTGGCGGTGCACGCCGTCGCTCCGCGCATGGAGGACATGGATCAGTGGAGCAGCGATCTGCGATGGATCGCGGACCAGTGCCCCGAAGGCGACTTCCTGCTGGCGGGCGACTTCAACGCGACCGTCGATCACATGGCGGGTCTCGGGGTCGAGGGGGGCGACATGGGCTACTGCCGCGATGTCGCCTCGCGCACGGGGAACGGCTACAGCGGAACCTGGCCGAGCTCGCTGCCCGCGCTGCTCAGCACGCCGATCGACCACGTGATGGCGTCGCCCAACTGGGTACCGACCGGATCGGTCGTGATCGACGATGCGGGCGGCAGCGACCACCGCGGGCTGGTCGTCCAGCTCGAGCCGGCCGGCTGACCCCGCACGCGTCCCCTTCAGGTGACAGACTGGAGGGATGAGCACCGCAGAACGCGACACGATCGCAGAGCCCGCCGTCGATGCCCCCGTCGAAGGCAGCACCACGAACCGCAAGCAGCCCTTCCCTCGAGGATTCCTCGACACGATCTCGACCGGCTGGGCCGAGCGGACCGAGACGCTTCCCGCTCCGCGTGCACAGGCGCCGTACGCCGCTGAACGTCGCGCTGCCGTCTCGGCGGCATTCCCCGGCAAGCGCCTCGTGATCCCCGCGGGTTCGCTCAAACAGCGCAGCAACGACACGGACTACGTGTTCCGCGCGCATTCCGCGTTCGCGCACCTCACGGGATGGGCGTCGGATTCCGAGCCCGACTCGGTGCTCGTGTTCGACCCCACCGATGCCGGTCATGACGTCACCCTGTATTTCCGCGAGCGCGCAGACCGCACGACCACGGAGTTCTACGCCGACGCCACCGTGGGCGAGTTCTGGATCGGCCCGCGCCCGTCGCTCGCCGGCGTCGCCGCCGACCTCGCGGTCGCCACCGACCATCTCGACAGGTTCGCTCCCGCCGACGGCGAGCTCGTCCTCGAGGAGGACGACGACCTGACCCGCTTCGTCTCCGAGCTGCGCCTGGTCAAGGACGAGTTCGAGATCGCCGAGATGCGTCGTGCCGTGGACATCACCGCCCAGGGCTTCGACGACGTCATCCGATCGCTCCCCGACGCCGTCGCGCACGCTCGCGGCGAGCGCGTCGTCGAGAGCGTCTTCCACCGCCGTGCGCGCGAGGACGGGAATGGAGAGGGCTACGACACGATCGCCGCCTCCGGCCCGCACGCGTGCTACCTGCACTGGACCCGCAACGATGGCACGGTCGTCCCCGGTGATCTCATCCTGGTAGACGCCGGCGTCGAGGCCGACAGCTACTACACGGCCGACATCACGCGCACTCTGCCCGTGTCCGGCACGTTCACCGAGGTCCAGCGCCGCGTCTACGAGACCGTGCGAGAAGCGGCGGATGCCGCCTTCGCCGCGGCCCGCATCGGGGTCCGCTTCCGCGAGGTGCACGAGGCGGCCATGCGGGTGATCGCAGCCCGCGTCGCCGAGTGGGGCCTGCTTCCCGTGACCGCGGAGGAGGCACTGTCGGCCGATTTCGGAGGGCAGCACCGCCGGTACATGGTGCACGGCACCTCGCACCACCTCGGCATCGACGTGCACGACTGCGCTCACGCGCGGCGCGAGATGTACTACGACGGCATCCTGGCACCGGGCATGGTGTTCACGATCGAACCGGGCCTGTACTTCCAGATCGACGATCTCACGGTGCCCGCGGAGTACCGCGGCATCGGTGTACGCATCGAGGACGACATCCTCATGACGGCGGACGGGCCGGTCAACCTCTCGGCAGGAATCCCGCGCACTGCCGATGAGGTCGAGGCCTGGATCGCCCGCGTCCAGAGCTGATCACGGCCCCCCTCCCAGGGCGAGGTCGGCCTCATCGAGATGACCGCCGAGCGAGTGATCGCTCGGCGGTCTTCGTGCTCGTGAGCCTGGGCTCGCAGCCACAACCTTCGACGACGGACGTCAGCCGTGCTCACTGCCGCGGACGAACTCCGCGACGAACGGTGCGAGCGTCATGCCGATCTCGGATGCCGCGCGCCTGCGCCCCTTGATCTCGAAGGTGTGCGCCCCGCCCTCGATCCAGACCACACGCGCGTCCTGGCAGGTCGCCACGACCTCCTCGAACTGCGACAGCGGCTGGATGAACGGATCGTTCGTCCCCTCGACGAACAGCTGCGGGACCTCGATGGCCGCAAGGTGCTCCGCGCGCGGCTTCTCGGGCTTGCCCGGTGCGTGCAGCGGATACCCGAGGTACGCCAGCCCGTCGACGACGAGGCCCTCGGCCACGGCCATCGAGGCCATGCGTCCGCCGTACGACTTGCCGGTGGCCCAGACGGCGGCCCCGGGATCCTGCTCACGGGCGAATGCCACGGCTGCCTTCCAGGTGGCGATCGCGTGCGCGGCCGGCCCCGGCATCCGACGCCCCTGCTCGACGTAGGGGAAGTTGAAGCGCAACGTCGAGAATCCGAGCGTGCCGATGGCGTCGGCGAACCCGGTGAGGAAGGGATGGTCCTTCCCTGCACCGGCGCCGTGGGCGATGATCACGGTCGCACCCGCAGATCCCTGACACCAGTCGGCGGAGACTGTCACGGGACCGGTGGAGAGGTCGACCGCGAGGTCGACCATCAGGCGCGCAGGTAGGGGATCGCGAACGGCACGCGCACGACCTTGCCGGCGGAGGCCTTCACCATGCCCATGATCACGAGCACGACATGCAGCACCGACACCGCGAAGTACAGCGTGATCGGGATGCCGATCGGATAGAAACCGCTCGCGCTCGATTCCGAGGTCAGCGCGAAGAGGATCACGAAGTGCGACAGCAGGAGGACGGTCGACACGAGAAGATAGGTGAGACCCCAGTTCAGTGCAGCACGAGCGTTCTCGCGCGCCACGCCGCCGAAGCGTCGGGATGCCCCGCCGCTGACAGCCATCGCGATTCCCGAGGCCAACCCTCCGACGAACGGGAAGGGAATGAAGATCAGCAGCCCGAGAGCCCACGGCAGCAGCCCACGCGGCGGCGCCGCGACCGGGTAGTAGGCACCCGCGGGGTAGGCCGCTGAGGGGTAGCCCGGGGCCTGGGGCGGTGCGTAACCGGGCGTCGGCTGCTGCGGTGGCATGTGACCGAGCGGCAGATGCTGTGGCGGTACATGGCCCGGGGGCTGCGGCGGAGCGTAGGTCGGGGTCGGCTGCGGCGCCACGTACCCAGGAGCCTGCGGCGGCGCGTACCCCGGAGCCTGCGGCGGCGCAGAGGGGGTGCCCCTCGGTGCCGGCGGTATAACCGCGTACTGGCCATCGGCGGACGCGTACTGGGGTGGTGCCGGCGGCACGGGCGGCACCACCGGGCGGTCGGGCTCGTTCTCGCGCTGCGGATCGACCATCAGGCGGTCTCCGCCGGCTTCGGCGGCACACCGGGCGAGGCGGCTCCGGGAGCGTCGGTCTGCGGCCCTGTCGGGTCGGCGGGGCGAGGCGGCACGGGGGCCTCGGCAGGCGGGGTGTGACCGCCCCCCAGCGGAGGAGTCGGTTCCGTGCCGGGCGCGGTGTCAGCGCCGGGAGCCGGCTCCTCGGGCACGGGAGGCGGAGTGGGCGCGCTCGGGGTGCCCGGCGTGATCCGCTCGCCGTACCGGGGCGGCTCGTCGAAGTTCACCGGTGCGCGCACGGGCGCGGGCTTCCCGGCGCCGAGTGCGAGCCGCGCCTTCGCGAGGGACGCTGCCTGCACGCGCACTTCGTAATGGTCGGCGGCGAACTGCGTGATGCTGGCGAAGTCCCGACGGCGACGGACGATCGCATACGTCACCAGGCTGAGCAGCATGCCGAGGGCGACTCCGATGAAGACGAATCCGACGAAGAGCTGGATCGGGACATCGGGATTGCCGATCACGAGGATCGCCGAGAGGAAGAGGCCGATGAGCACACCGTTGACGGCACCCGAGCGCGCGGCTGCGGCATAGCCGAGCCGACCGGTGATGCGCTCGACCGTGCGCACGCTCTGACCGACGATCGCGATGTCGCGCGCCGGAACCTCTTCGGCGATCAGTTTCGACACCGTCTTCTGCGCGCCTTCGTAATCGCGGGTGGAAGCGACGATCTCGCCCTCATCGCGGCTGTCAGCTGGACGGTTCAGCATGCTCATCCCGCCATTGTTCCATGCCTGCCGATGAGCGGCCCGCGAGTCGCGCGCGCAGCCGGCGTCCGACCCCCGTCCGAGCCCTCTTCGCAGGCCCCGCGCACTACGCTGGAGAGGTGAGCACACAACGGGTATTCGCCGCGCGCCTTGCCGGGTGCGCCGTCTTCGACCCCGTGGGCGACCGGCTCGGCAAGGTCCGTGACGTCGTCATCGTGTATCGAAGTACGGCGGCCCCGCGTGTCATCGGCCTTGTCGTCGAGATCCCCGGACGCAGGCAGGTCTTCCTCTCGATCGGTCGCGTGACCTCGATCCGCGCGGGCCAGGTGATCAGCACCGGGCTCATCAATGTGCGACGGTTCTCGCCCCGCGCCGGCGAGGTGCGGGTGCTCGCGGAGCTGCTGGGACGCCGGGTCGATCTCGTCGACGGCAGCGGCAAGGCCGTGATCGAGGACGTCGCGATCGAGCCCAACCGCCTCGGCGAGTGGGCCGTCAGTCAGCTCTTCCTCCGCCGCCCCAAGACGAGTGCGTCGCCGTTCGCCAAGGGCCCGACGACGTTCGCGGCCTGGAACGAGGTGTCCGAGCAGCAATCGCCCGGGGAGGCCCAGTCTGCCGAGCAGCTCGTCGCCTCGTACTCGGAGCTGCATGCGGCCGACCTCGCGAACACCCTGCTCGACCTTCCGCAGCAGCGCATGATCGAGGTCGCCGAGGAGCTCTCCGACGACCGCCTCGCCGACGCGCTCGAAGAGATGCCCGAAGACGAGCAGGTGCACATCCTCGACAGACTCGGTGATGAGCGCGCCGCCGACATCCTCGACCAGATGGAGCCCGACGACGCCGCCGACCTTCTCGCGCAGCTTCCCCCCAGCCGTCTCGAGCAGCTCCTCGAGCTGATGGAGCCGGAGGAGGCGGAGGACGTGCGGATGCTGCTCCGCTACGGCCCCGACACTGCCGGCGGCCTCATGACCCCCGAGCCGATCATCCTCTCGGCAGACGCCACGGTGGCAGAGGCGCTCGCACTCATCCGCCGTCATGAGCTGCATCCGGCTCTCGCCGCCGCCGTGTTCGTCACGCTCCCGCCGTTCGAGACGCCGACGGGGCGACTGCTCGGCATGGTGCACTTCCAGAGGATGCTGCGCTATCCCCCGCACGAGAGGCTGGGAGCGATCGTCGACGACAGTCTCGAGCCCGTCGCCGTCACCGCGTCTGCTGCCGAGGTGGCGAGGATGCTGGCGAGCTACGACCTCGTGTCGCTTCCGGTGATCGACGCCGCGCACCGGTTGGTCGGCGCGATCAGCATCGATGACGTCCTCGACTATCTGCTTCCCGACGACTGGCGCACGCACGACAGCGACGAGCCGGCGATCCCCGGGACGGTGCGTTGATGGCTCGCTCCCGCTCTCGCTCTCCTCGACTCGACGCCCCGCTCGGCCGAGGGTCGTCCCGGCAGCGCTCCACGTCGAGGGACCGCTTCGGGCGCTTCACGGAGTGGGTCGCCCGTGCCATGGGCACGCCCGCGTTCCTGCTGATCCTCACGCTCTTCTGCGTGCTGTGGATCTGCTGGAACACGCTGCTCCCCGAGCACCTCCGCTTCGACGACGCGGCCCTCGGATTCACGGCGCTCACCCTGATGCTGTCGCTCCAGGCGTCGTACGCCGCACCGCTGATCCTGCTCGCGCAGAACCGGCAGGACGACCGCGACCGGGTGCAGATCGAGCAGGATCGTCAGCGCGCCGAGCGCAATCTCGCCGACACCGAGTACCTCGCCCGAGAGATCGTCGCCCTGCGCATGTCTCTGGAAGAGCGCAACAACCAGATCGTGACCCGAGACGTGCTGCGTCAGGAACTCAAGGCGCTGCTCGCCGAACTGGGCGAGACCGACGACGAGCCACGAGAGTCGCCACACCAGAGCGGCCGATCGTCATCGTGAGTCCCGCCGACGCCGTACGGGCGGCGGTCGCCGCGGTCACCGACCCCGAGCTGCGCCGCCCCATCGGCGACCTCGACATGGTCAAAGGCGTCTCCGTCGATGCGGGCACGGCGGAAGTGTCGATCGTCCTGACGATCGTGGGCTGCCCGGCGGCCGCGCGGATCGAGTCCGACGTGCGTGCTGCAGCAGCCTCCGTCCCCGGTGTGAACGACGTGCAGGTCGACGTCGGAGTGATGACCCCTGCCGAGCGCAGAGCGCTCACCGAGAAGCTCCGCGACGGCCGCGCGCCGCGCCAGATGCCGTTCGGCCCCGACTCGCTCACCCGCGTGATCCTCGTCTCGAGCGGGAAGGGCGGCGTCGGCAAATCCACGGTCACCGCGAACCTCGCGGTGGCATTGGCCGGGCAGGGCCTCTCGGTCGGGCTCGTCGACGCAGACGTCCATGGCTTCTCGATTCCCGGTCTTCTCGGGATCCCCGCGGGCACGCAGCCCACGCGGATCGACGACCTCATGCTGCCCCCGGTCGCATACGGGGTGAAGACCATCTCGATCGGCATGTTCCTGCGCGACGGCGAGGCGGTGGTCGCCTGGCGCGGTCCGATGCTCCACCGCACCGTGCAGCAGTTCCTGACAGACGTCTTCTTCGGCGACCTCGACGTGCTCCTGATCGACATGCCGCCCGGTACCGGCGACATCGCGATCTCGATAGGCCAGCTGCTGCCGCACGCAGAGGTCCTGGTCGTCACGACGCCTCAGGCCGCGGCATCCGATGTGGCGATCCGCAGCGGTCTGGTCGCGCGCCAGACCGGACAGCGTGTGATCGGGGTGATCGAGAACATGGGACCCTTCACGCTCCCCGACGGGACAGTGCTCGATCTGTTCGGCTCCGGTGGCGGCGCTGCGGTCGCGACCGCGCTCTCTGAGACCGACCCCGTGCCGTTGCTCGCATCGATCCCCCTCAGCCCGGCGCTGCGCGCGAGCGGCGACGACGGCACTCCCATCGTCATCGCCGACCCCGCGGATGCCTCGGCGCGGGCGATCGACGACCTCGCCCGCTCCCTCGCGGGCCGAGGCCGGGGCCTCGCGGGCCGCCCGCTCCCGCTGTCGCTCGGCTAGCGCGGCATCCGGCCGCGTCGTGTGAACAGTCGACGCAGCAGGATCACGGCCGGGATCAGCACCGCGACGGGCGGGCAGAGCACGGCGCAGAAGACGAGGATCGCACCGATCGAGTAGTCGCTGCCACCCGTGCGACCGAGGCCGACATCCCCCGTGCCGAATGAATCGCCCGCCACCAGGAATTCTCCGTCGTAGGTGTCGAGCGAATCCTCGCATCGGACGACGTGCTCCCCGGCCTCGCTCGCGGTGATCTGCGAGTGCTGCTCGAACCCCCGCCTCGGTGTCATCCACCAGAGCACGTCATCCCAGCGCAGCGATGAGCCACCCGATTGCTGGACCTCCGAACCGTGCACGTCGGTCACCGAGCAGTCCATCGAGCCCAGCGCGGCGGATCGACCGCTCGCCCAGATCCCTACCGTCTGCCCCGCGGAGAGGTCGACGGCGATCGTGCGACCGATCGGCACAGGCCGAGCATCGTCGATCGAGCCCGCGATCGGCAGCACCCACAGCATCCAGATGAGGATCGACACCACGGCACAGACGGCGGCCGCGAGGAAAGCGGCATGGTCCTTCGCCTTCAGCCTTTCGAGCGAAGTGCGCGTCACGTCGCTTCGAGGTCGAACGGGGGTGGGTTCGCCACCGAGAACTCCGGTCGCGTGCGCACGGGCCGCACGGGCGCGACCGCGGGCTCTGCGACCACCGTGGCAGCCTGAGTCGCGGCGACGGCCGGCGCGTCCTCGAACAGGGCGTCCCGGATGATCCGACGCGGGTCGTACTGACGAGGGTCGAGCTTGCGCCAGTCCACGTCGTCGACCTCGGGACCCATCTCCTCGCGAACCCGACTCTTGGTGTCGCGCAGGAACTCACCGGCGCGCCGAGCGAGCTTGGCCACGTTTTCGGCATAACGGGGCAGCCGCTCGGGTCCGACGAGAAGAACGGCGACCAGACCGATCAGCAGAATCTTCTCGAATGAGATTCCGAGTTCCATCTGACCAGGCTACCGCCGCGCCTGCCTGGTTGCTGCGCGCCGAGCGCATACGCTGGGAGAACACACATGTGAGTCGGGAGAACAGGGCAATGAGCGAGAACGATGCGAACGCGCGTTTCCTCCGAGAATCCATCGTGGAGCCGTCTTCCATCGCACGCGCTCGCGCCAATGCGGTCGAGCTCGGAGCCGCGCCCGTCAGCGCCGTCGTCGGTTCGCAGATCGCAGTCCTCGCCGCAGCGACGAACGCTCGTTCGATCGTCGAGATCGGCACCGGAGCAGGCGTGTCCGGACTCTGGCTGCTGCGCGGAGCCCCGAACGCAGTGCTCACATCGATCGACAACGAACCCGAGCACCTGGCAGCAGCACGGCAGGCGTTCGCCGACGCGCGCGTCCCCGCGACTCGCGCTCGCTTCATCAGCGGCCGAGCGGCAGACGTCCTCCCCCGCATGAACGAGTCGTCGTACGACATCGTCCTGGTCGACGCCGACCCCGAGAACGTGATCGAGTACGTCGAGCACGGGCTGCGACTTGCTCGGGACGGTGGAATGGTGTTGGTTCCCCGCGTTCTCGCCGCCGGGCGTGTGGCAGATCCCGTCCAGCGCGACGCCGTCACGGCCGCGTACCGCTCTCTGATCCAGGAGACTCAGGAGTCGGCCGCGGTACTCGCGACCGTCTCGGCCTCGGGTGAGGGATTGCTTCAGCTGATCCGCGTCACGGACGCCTGACCGGCGCTACGAACACGAAGAGGGCGACGGATCGGTGATCCGTCGCCCTCTCATGTGTATATCCGCGCGTGGCGGACGGATGTCGATCAGGCTGGCGCCACGACGGCTGCCAGCACGTCGTGGAGTTCCTTCGCTTCTGCGTCGTTCACGGAAACGACCAGGCGGCCGCCGCCTTCGAGGGGGACGCGCACGATGATGAGTCGCCCTTCCTTCACGGCCTCCATGGGTCCGTCGCCAGTCCTCGGCTTCATCGCTGCCATCGTGGGCTCCTTTTCCTCCGGTGGTATCTCACCAGTTTATCGGGTGTCACCGAAGGCTGTATGTCTCCCGTGAAGAAATGCATCGAGCATTAACATTCAGGGCACCTGCCAGAACGTGTTGCCCAGGGCATACATGTGGTGGATCCATGCCCATTGTCCGATGACACACGCGACCAGTACACCGAGTCGCCACACCCGCGAGCGCGGGAGCGCCACCGCCCCCCAGAGCGGACTCATCGGCAGCAGCAACCGGAAGGTGCTGGACTGCGGGAAGAAGACCGCGAGCAGGTAGAGCAGGTAGCTCGCGCTCCACAGGCGCAGATCCGGGCCGAGGCGCCGCACCTGAGACGCGAAGAGCAGGGCGCATCCTGCGCCGGCGACGAGGATCACGAGAGCGACCAGCCCCGCAGCCTCCGGCAGCCCCCACTGGACGAACCAGAACTGCGCCGCCTGCACCCAGCCTTCGAAGGGCACGAAGCCTTCGACACCGCCCGCGACCCAGTTACGTCGCCATGCCAGCTCGGTCGCGAGATACGCGCCCGAGTCGCCGGTGACCGCACCGGCGATCCCCTGCCAGGCGAAACCGCACACCGTGGCCAGTGCACCCAGCGCGATGATGTGCACGACCTCACGTGCGTGCAGCGCCTCCTCACGACGGCGCGACCACCTCAGAATCCCATGCAGGCCGAGGAACAGGGCGAAGGCGAGGATTCCCGGGCGGGTGAACGCCATCACGGGGATCACGGCATAGAGCCATGCGTATCGGTGTCGGATGGTGAGGTCGAGCGCGAGGAAGAGGAGCAGCAGGAAGAGAGTCTCCGCATAGCCGACCTGGAACATGGCCGCGAGGGGGCCGCATGCGAAGAAGACGACCGACCACATCGCGGCCGATCGACCGACGCGGTCGCGAAGCAGGCGATGGAGCGCGAGACAGGCCAGATAGCCGGCGATGAAGGACAGCAGGAACGCGCCGGCACCCCAGGACCCGAACAGCATCCCCAGCAACTTGGCCGCGTATGCGAAGACAGGCATGAACGCCCAGGCGTTCTCGGCGACGTCGCCCGTGTCGGTTCGCGGGAGGTCGCTCGGGTAGCCCTGCTCTGCGACCAGCCAGTACCACTGCGCGTCCCACCCGAGAACGAAGTCGATCAGTCCTGGCTGAGCGCCGAATCGGGAGAGCGAGGTCGACTGCGCCGCGGCGCCGATCATGAGCCCGGTCGTCACGGCACGCGCAGCCAGATAGATCAGCGCGATCTGCAGCGGCAGCGCGAGCTGGGCCCAGCGGCGCGCGAGCCTCAGCGCGACGTGAGCCACGCGCGCAGTCCCCGCTCGACCGCGTCGATCTGAACGAGAGGGACCCGCTCTTCGTCGTGATGAGCGAGATGCGGGTCACCGGGACCGTAGTTGACGGCAGGGATGCCCAGCGCCGAGAACCGGGCGACGTCGGTCCACCCGTACTTCGGACGCGGCTCGGCACCGACGGCCTTCACGAACTCCTGGGCGATCGGAGCATCGAGACCCGGCCGTGCACCCTCGGCCGCGTCGGTGATCTGCACGTCGAAACCGGCGAACAGATTGCGGATGTGCGCTTCCGCGTCGGCGGCCGTCTTGCTCGGCGCGAACCGGTAGTTGACCTCGACCTCGCACGCATCGGGGATCACGTTGCCCGCAACCCCGCCGCTGATGCGCACGGCGCTCATGCTCTCGCGGTAGACCAGCCCTTCCACCGGCACCTCCCTGGCTCGGTACTCCGCCAGGCGAGCGAGGACGGGCGCCACGCGATGGATGGCGTTCTCGCCGATCCAGGCCCGGGCTGCGTGCGCGCGCACGCCGGAGGTGCGAACGATCGCACGCATCGTGCCGTTGCATCCGCCCTCGACCTCGCCGTTCGACGGCTCGCCGAGAATCGCGAAGTCGGCCTGGAAGAGGTCGGGTCGCACCGCGGCCAGCAACGCGAGGCCGTTCTTCGAGGCCTCGACCTCCTCGTTGTCGTACCACATCCAGGTGATGTCGACCGAGGGATCGGTGAGCTCTGCGGCGAGCTTCAGCTGCACCGCCGTGCCGCTCTTCATGTCGACCGTCCCCCGGCCCCAGAGGTGAGGGACACCATCGATCTCGATGTCCTTCGTCGGCACATTGTCGTTGATCGGCACTGTGTCGATGTGGCCAGCGATGGCGACGCGCTGGGCACGTCCCAGGTTCGTGCGGGCGACGATCGTGTTGCCGTGACGGAGCACCTCGAGATGGGAGTGCGCCGAGATCGCTTCTTCGATGGCATCCGCGAGCGCGGCCTCGTCGCCGGACACGCTCGGGATGTCGCAGATCGCACGGGTCAGGTCGATGGAGGACGCGGTCAGATCGAGCAGCATGCGTCCAGCCTACTTACACCGACATCCGTGTCATCGCCCTTGTCCGCTCGCGATACCGTGGAGGCATGAGTGAGGCGCGCACCGTGTGGGGTACCGGACTTTCGACGATCGCGGGCGACGGCACCGTGCTGGATGCCTGGTTCCCCGAAGTGACGACATCCGCCCCCACCGCCGATGCCGCAGCCGCCGCGCTCTCGGCCCTCGGCAGCCTGGTCGGACCCGACGCGCGCCGCAACGTCACGGTCGAGACCGTGCAGCTGCGGGTCGACCTCGACGCGTCACCGACATCCACTGTGGATGCCTACCTGCGCCTGCACGCGCTGTCTCATCTGGTGGTGCGCCCGAACGAACTCAACCTCGACGGCATCTTCGCCCATCTGCCCAACGTCGCATGGACGAACGCCGGTCCCGTGCATCCTGATGATGCGGCCAGGCTCCGTCCCCTTCTTCAGCGCGCAGGCATCCAGGTGCAGGGCCTCGACAAGTTCCCCCGCCTCACCGACTACGTGCAGCCCGCCGGCGTCCGCATCGCCGACGCGTCGCGCGTGCGCCTCGGCGCCCATCTCTCCCCCGGTACGACCGTCATGCACGAGGGCTTCGTGAACTTCAATGCCGGTACGCTCGGCTCCTCCATGGTCGAGGGACGCATCTCGCAGGGCGTCGTCGTCGGCGACGGCAGCGACATCGGGGGCGGATCGTCGATCATGGGAACCCTGTCCGGCGGCGGTGCGCATCGCGTCTCGATCGGCGCGCGCACTCTGCTGGGAGCCAACGCCGGGATCGGCATCTCGCTCGGCGACGACTGCGTGGTCGAGGCGGGGCTCTACGTCACCGCCGGAACCAAGATCGTGCTCGTCGACGGACCGGTGACCTCCGACGGCGGCAGGAAGACCGTGAAGGGCGCGGAGCTGTCGGGCCGGAACGGCCTGCTCTTCCGCCGCAACTCGCTGAGCGGAGCGGTCGAGGCCGTACGTCGTGCGGGTGTCGGCGTGACGCTCAACGAGGCGCTCCACGCCTGAGCGCGACGCGCGGGGAGACGCCGCGTCCCAGCCTTCTCCCCGTGGCGCGTGCTAGCCTGAACGCGACGCTCCTCGCGATGCGAGGCGTCTGCGTCGTCGACACGCTCCCGCGCCACTTGCCTGGTTCTGGCCATTTCGAACGGCGAAACGATGCGCGATCCCGCGCCGTCGCCCACCTTCCCGCACTCGGCCTCATCGGTTCATGCGTGCATTCTCGGAGATACTTCATGACTTCCTTCCTCGATCTCGGCGTGCCCGCCGACCTCGCCGCCGTCCTTGCGAAGGACGGCAAGACCGAGGCGTTCGCGATTCAGCGCGACACGCTTCCCGACTCCCTCGGCGGACGCGACCTGCTCGGCCGCGGCCGCACCGGCAGCGGCAAGACCATCGCGTTCGCGCTCCCCCTCGTCGCCCGCCTCGCCGCGTCGTCGCGCAAGAGCCGTCCCGGACACCCCCGCGGCCTCGTGCTCGCTCCGACCCGTGAACTCGCGACCCAGATCGCCGCGACCGTCGCGCCGCTCGCCGAGGCCAAGGGCCTGCGCGTCACCACCGTCTTCGGCGGGGTCAGCCAGCGCCCGCAGGAGCAGGCGATGCGCAACGGCGTCGACATCGTCGTGGCATGCCCCGGTCGCCTCGAAGACCTGATGAAGCAGCGCGTCGTGCAGCTCGACGCGGTCGAGGTCACCGTGCTCGACGAGGCCGACCACATGGCCGACCTCGGCTTCCTTCCCGGTGTCACCCGCATCCTCACCGCCACCCCGGCAGGCGGTCAGCGACTGCTGTTCAGCGCCACGCTCGACCGCGGCATCGACACGCTCGCCCGCCGCTTCCTGTCGAACGCCGTGAGCCACGAGGTCGACGAAGAGAGCGTTCCCGTCGGCGAGATGACGCACCGCGTGCTCGTCGTCGACTCCACCGACAACAAGACCACTCTCGTGCGCGATCTCGCATCGGGCACCGGGCGCCGCATCCTCTTCACCCGCACCAAGCACCAGGCGAAGAAGCTCGCGAAGCAGCTCACCGCCGCCGGCATCCCGGCCGTCGACCTGCACGGCAACCTGTCGCAGAACGCACGTGAGCGCAACCTCAGCGCCTTCTCCTCCGCACCCGAAGACGGCGGAGTGCGCGTTCTCGTCGCGACCGACGTGGCCGCCCGCGGCGTGCACGTCGACAACGTCGACCTCGTGGTGCACGTCGACCCGCCCATGGAGCACAAGGCGTACCTGCACCGCTCGGGTCGCACCGCGCGTGCGGGCGCAGCGGGCACGGTCGTCACGGTCGTGCTGCCCGAGCAGCGTCGCGATGTGAAGGACCTTCTTCGCAAGGCAGCCATCACCGCCGCCCTCGAGCCGCTCACCTCGGATGCGGTCACCGAGCTCGTCCCCGAGCGCGCACCCCACGTTCGTCCCGCTCCCGTCCAGGCACCGCAGCAGCAGCGTGCGTCGTCGAAGCAGCGCCCCGCGGGTGGCGAGCGCAACTCGGCGAGCACCCCGCCCTCGCGTCGCAGCCGTCGTCCGCGCTCCGGCCAGGGTGGTCAGGGCGGCCAGGGGGCACAGGCCGGCGCACGTCAGGGTGGCCAGTCCCGCTCCGGCGGTCAGGGCGGCCGCGGTCGCAGCTCTCAGGGTCGCTGACCCCTGCACGACACCCGCGGGTGCGCCGATGCTCAGGCATCGACGCACCCGCTCGTCGTTTCCGGGTCAGCCCGCAGCGCGACGCGCTTCGGCCAGGACCTCAGGGTCCGAGCATCCGCGGACGAACCCTGCGAGGCGTCGTCTGATCTCGAAGCCGAGCACCCGCACGCCGATCCATTCGGCCAAGGGAGCGATCCACTCCGGGCGACATGAGAAGTTGTACTTCCAGACGGCGAGCGTGCCCCCAGCCACCGCGGTGAACCGCCAGCCGCCGCCGAGCTTGGTGAAGAACCACGGCCCGGACTCCATCACCATACCGACGTTGCGTGGCGGCGCGTACGACACGTAACGGCTCACCATCGAGAGGCCGAAGCGCTGTCGCGTGAAGGTACGGACGTCCTTGGCCGCGACCTCCGCCCCATCGAGGAAATGCTGCTCGCTGATGAACGGATCCCACCGGCGACGCACCGCTCCGGTGGTCTGCGAGACCGCGAAGGCCGTCGCCGGATCCACCGGAACGACGGCCTCTGCAGTGACGACGGGCATCGCGCCTCGGATCAGCGGGTCTGGAAGGTTCGCTCCGGGGATCCCGTGTAGAGCTGCTGCGGGCGGCCGATCTTGGTCTGCGGGTCGAGCTGCAGCTCGCGCCACTGCGCGAGCCAGCCGGGCAGGCGTCCGATCGCGAACAGCACGGTGAACATGCGCGTCGGGAAGCCCATCGCCTTGTAGATGACCCCGGTGTAGAAGTCGACGTTGGGGTAGAGACGACGCTCCCTGAAGTAGTCGTCGGCGAGCGCGAGCTCCTCGAGTTCCTGAGCGAGGTCGAGCAGCGGGTCGGTGACGCCCAGCTCGGCGAGCACTTCGCCGGCGGCTTCCTTGACGAGCTTGGCACGGGGGTCGTAGTTCTTGTAGACCCGGTGCCCGAAGCCCATCAGCTTCACGCCCTCTTCTTTGTTCTTCACCCGCTCGACGAAGCGGGAGACGCTCTGCCCCGAGTCGCGGATCTGCCCGAGCATCGTGAGAACGGCTTCGTTCGCACCGCCGTGCAGGGGGCCCGAGAGGGCCTGGATGCCGGCCGAGATCGAGGCGAACTGGTTCGCACCCGTCGATCCGACCAGGCGCACGGTCGAGGTCGACGCGTTCTGCTCGTGGTCCTCGTGCAGGATGAGCAGCAGCTCGAGCGCCTTCGACATCACGGGGTTGACCTCGTACTCCTCCGAATGCACACCGAAGTTGAGCTTCAGGAAGTTCTCGACGAAGCCGAGCGAGTTGTCGGGGTAGAGGAACGCCTGACCGACGCTCTTCTTGTGCGCATACGCAGCGATCACCGGGAGTTTGGCGAGCATGCGGATCATGTTGAGTTCGACATGCTCGGGATTGTGCGGGTCGGTCTGGCCCTCGTAGTAGGTCGAGAGAGCCGCGACCGCCGACGACAGCACCGACATCGGGTGCGCGGTGTGCGGCAGGGCCGAGAAGAAGCGCTTGAGATCCTCGTGCAGCAGCGTGTGGCGACGGATCTTCTCGTCGAACTCCGCCAGCTCGGCAGCCGACGGAAGCTCGCCGTAGATCAGGAGCCAGGCGACCTCGAGGTAGCTCGTGTTGCCCGCGAGCTGCTCGATCGGGTAACCGCGGTAGCGCAGGATGCCCTTGTCGCCGTCGATGAACGTGATGTCCGACTTGGTGGATGCCGTGTTGACGAACCCGTAGTCCAACCCCGTGTAGCCGGTCTGGCGGGTCAGCGTCGAGAAATCGATGCTGTCGTTCCCCGCCGTGCCGCGCACGAGCGGGAACTCCGCTGTCGTATCGCCGATCGTCAGCTTCGCCGTCGCCTGCTGCTCTGCCGCTGCGCTCACGCGGGCCTCCTCGTGGATGTTCATCAAAGCCGGATGTGGCGAATGTCACGGCGCTGTGCGCCGGGCCGGATCGAGATCATCGATACACGACCGAATCGCCTCTACAGCCTAGTAGGCGCACTGGCCTACTGTGACATCGGACAAAAGAAGGCGTGCGTTGAGGCGAGAACCTACAAGGCGTGTGAGTGAAGGCGGCGTGCACCCTCGACGATCCGCTCCGTCGGCGCGGTCAGCGCGAGCCTGACGTGCTGACCCGAGTGCGGACCGTAGAAGGGCCCCGGTCCCGCCAGAATGCCGAGATCCGCGAGACGCGCGATGCTCTCCCACGCGTCCTTCCTCTCGGTCGCCCAGAGGTAGAGACCCGCCTCGGATCCATCGATCCGGAAGCCAGCGGCCTCGAGCGCGGGTCGCAGAACGTCGCGTCGACGCCGATACAGCTCCTTCTGCGCCGCAACGTGCTCGTCGTCGCCCAGCGCGACAGCCATGGCGTGCTGCACGGGCTCGGGCGGCATCAGGCCGAGATGCTTGCGTGCCGTGAGCAGTTCGCCGACGATGCGCGCGCATCCTGCGACGAACGCCGCGCGGTACCCGGCGAGATTCGACTGCTTGCTGAGCGAGTACACGCTCAGCAGATTGGCTCGGCTGTCTCCTGCGACGCGCGGGTCGAGGATCGAGGGAATGGGCTCGCTCGCCCAGCGGCCGTCCCAGCCGAGCTCCGCGTAGCACTCGTCGCTGGCGAGCACGGCTCCGATCTCGCGCGCGCGTCGGACTGCCGTCGAGAGCTCATCGACCGTCCAGGTGCGCCCGTCGGGGTTTCCCGGAGTGTTGATCCAGATCAGCTTCGCGCCTTCGGGCCATTCGGCCGGGTCGTCGGCGGCCAGCGGCGTCGCGCCCACGACGCGGGCGCCCACCTCGTACGTCGGGTAGGCGATACGCGGATGCACCACGATGTCGCCCTCGCCGAGCCCGAGGAGCGTGGGCAGCAGCGCGACGAGTTCTTTGGAGCCGATGGTCGGAAGCACGTTCGCCACGGTGAGATCCGGCACTCCCCTGCGCCGCGCATACCAGTCGACGATCGCCTCGCGCAGCGCCGGGGTCCCGACGGTCTGAGGGTACGCGTGCGCATCCGTCGCCTCGGACAGAGCCCGGCGGATCAGCTCCGGGGTCGGATCGACCGGCGAGCCCACCGACAGGTCGACGATGCCCTGCGGATGCAGGGACGCGCGCTCACGGTAGGGAACGACCGCATCCCAGGGATAGTCGGCCAGATCGCGCACACTCATCGACTACTCGCCCTGAGGCGGGAGGGCAGCGATGATCGGGTGGTCGTGCGCGATGACTCCGACCTTGGCCGCGCCTCCGGGAGAGCCGACCTCGTCGAAGAACTCGACGTTGGCCTTGTAGTAGTCCTGCCACTCGTCGGGGAGGTCGTCTTCGTAGTAGATCGCCTCGACGGGGCAGACCGGCTCGCATGCACCGCAGTCGACGCATTCGTCGGGATGGATGTACAGCGAGCGTTCGCCCTCGTAGATACAGTCAACGGGGCACTCGTCGATGCAGGCGCGATCCTTGACATCGACGCACGGAAGGGCGATCACATACGTCACCCCTTCAGTCTACGACTCGCGACCTGTCCGATCGTCCAGCGCCGACCGGCGAGTGAGTGGCGAAGCGTCGTCGACCGCAGGATACGCAGTCGACGCAGCCGGCTCGGCACCCGCGTCCGTGCGGACGGGCAGCCGCGACAGAGAGGGCCAGGCGACCGCGAGCAGCACGAGTCCCGCGACGAGGTAGATCCAGATCCGGCCGCTGACGGTGTCCTGCACCACCACGGAACCCCCGGGACCGACGCCCGAGATGAGAACGAGCATGCCGACCATCCCGAGGCCCGCCGCGAGGGTCGCACCACGGTCGTGCGTCAGTGACCTGATCGCGATGAGGATCGCTCCGCACGCCACCGCTCCGACGATGAGCCCGACGGGGATCGGACCCCACATCAGACTGTGGCCGATCGTCCCGGCGATGCCGAACACGCCGCCGACCAGGGCCGCGGCGATCCAGGAGAGCACCCGGGAGATCCATCCGATACGCACGAGACGATCTTACGCGCGACGCGCGCACCTCGCCGGTCAGGCGGCGAGGCCCAGCACGCGCAGAAGCGCTGCGACGGCTGCGGCGGCGACCACCACGACGAGGAAGGACTGCTTCATCCAGAGCAGTCCTGCGGCGACGAGCACCGCCGGCAGCCGGGCGTCGACCATGACAGCCTGTCCGGCGCCCAGCGTCTGCACGGCGACCAGCGCCGCGAGCAGGGCGACCGTCAGCAGATCCGTGACTCGGGCCGGCCGCGGCTCCTCCAGGACCGACGGCGGCACGAGGTAGCCCACCGCCTTGAGCGCCAGGCAGATGACAGCGGCGAGCAGTACCGCGCTCCAGACGCTCATGTCGACCCTCCTGCGGAAGCGGACGCGGAAGCGGAGTCGCCCTCGCGGCCGAACCAGTTGAACCAGCCGACGACGATCGCCACGACAGCAGCGACCAGAACGGGAAGACCGGGCATGATGAACGGGGTGCACGCGGCCGCGACGACCGCGGCCGCGACACCGACAGCGATCGCCTGGCGCTCCCTGAGCCGTGGCCACAGGAGTGCGAGGAAGGCCGCGGCCGCCGCCGCATCCAGCCCCCACGTCTTCGGGTCGCCGAGCACATCACCGACGAGTGCGCCGACCAGAGTCGTGATGTTCCAGCCGACGAAGATCCCGATGCCGGTGACCCAGAAGCCGACCCGGCGCAGTCGGGGGTCCTGCTGCGAGATCGACACGGCGGTCGACTCGTCGATCGTGAAATGCGCCGCGGCGACGCGACGGCCACGGGTCGTTCCGACGATCGGCGACATGCGCATGCCGTAGGCCACGTTGCGCACTCCGAGCAGCCCGGCCGAAGCGATCGCAGAGGGCAGAGCGGCGACCCCTCCCGCCG
This sequence comes from Microbacterium sp. EB106-03-03-XG65, assembly GCF_058791955.1. Lineage (NCBI taxonomy): Bacteria > Bacillati > Actinomycetota > Actinomycetes > Micrococcales > Microbacteriaceae > Microbacterium > Microbacterium sp. EB106-03-03-XG65. The sequence continues at coordinate 1,708,890 of NZ_JBYTEB010000001.1, read as the reverse complement.
CGAAGACCCCGATGAACGCGAACTGCGAGCCGCCGGTGAACATCAGCAGGCTGAGCACGCACGTCTGCCAGACGTCGAGGCCCGACGCCACGGACAGGGCCCCGAACGAGACGCCGTACGCGCTCGTCGCAAGCACTACGCCGAGAGCCTCGCGCCACACCTCACGCTCGGCGCTCATACCCGCCCCGTTCGGCACAGTGAACACATGTAGATCATTCTGAACACGCTCAGGAGGATCGTCAAGCGAACGTTCGTTTGACATGATGAACACATGGATGAACTCCGCACCCGGATCTCCCGAACCCTGCGTCGAGAACGAGAGGCCGCCGGCTTCTCGGTCTCGGAGCTCGCACGACGCGCGAAGATCTCGAAGGCGACCGTCTCACAACTCGAGTCCGGTGCGGGGAACCCCAGCGTCGAGACCCTGTGGGCACTGGGAGTGGCGTTGAACGTGCCGTTCGCCGTGCTCGTCGACCAGCAGACGAACGCACCCACCCTCATCCGCGCCGATGCGCACGCCGGCGTCCCCTCCGCTGCTGCTGCGTACAGCGCGACGCTGCTCTCGGCCAGCCCTCCCGGAGCACGACGCGATGTCTATCTCATCCAGGGAGAACCCGGCGACCCGCGGCGCTCGGATCCGCACCACAGCGGCACCACCGAGCATGTGATCCTCGTGTCGGGACAGGCCCGTGTCGGCCCCGTCGCGGACCCCGTGCTGCTGAACCCGGGAGACTACCTCTCCTACCCCGGCGATGCGCCGCACGTGTTCGAGGCGATGGCGCCCGGAACCAGCGCGGTGCTCATCTCGGAGCTGCGCTGACCTCAGTCGCCGCCGACTGTGGGGGAAGGATCCGGGATCTCGTCGGGCTTGTACCGCGGCAGCCTCGACGCAGGCAGGATCGCCACGGCGCTGATCCCCGCGAGGATGAGCAACCCCAGCCGCAGCGTTCCGAGGCGCGCCTGTTCGTTCACGGCCACCGCGGCATCGACCTGCGCGGGCGTGGCGTCGGTCAGTTCCAGAACGGCGCGGAGGTCGTCGTTGCTGACGAAGTTCACCGCGTCGAGGTCGACCTGCGCCACGAGCTCCGGCGGCAGCTCGGGGTTCTCCACGACGGCGCGACCGACGCTCAGACCGAGCAGCGACACCAGCAGGGCACCCGCGAGCGCTGTTCCCACCGCGGAGGCGAGGTTCTGCGTCGTCCCCCGTAGAGATCCCACATCACCGGCCAGCTCCGACGGAGCCGACGTCACCAGAACGTTGAAGACCAGCGTGACGAGCGCCCCCTGGCCGATGCCGAAGATCACCAGACCGAGAATCGTCGGGAGCGTCTCCCAGTTGTTGTTCACCACGAACGAGAGCCACACGAGCGCAGCGGTGGTGAGGATGAACCCGAACACACCGATCACGCGCGGCGGATACGTCTTGTAGAAGCGCACCACCAGCGTCGCTGTGATGAACACCGTGAGGTTGAAGGGCATCATGGCGAGCGAGGTGTCGAACGGGGTGCGTCCCTGAACGATCTGTATGTAGAGCGGAATCGTGAAGTTCACGCACGCTTCGAGCGCGACCACGATGAACATCGCATAGACCGCCGCCCGCTCCTTCGACGAGTCGAGCACACTCAGGTCGATCAGAGGCACCTTGCCCTCGGCCATGCGTCTGCGCGTCCACACGAAGAAGAACTGGCCGAGCACCACGCCCACCACGATGAACACCGGCGCCGGTGAGAGACCGAGAACGCTGAACGGGGCCGCCTCGGTGGCCGCGATCGCGCCCCACCCGTTCAGATTGTTGAAGCCCAGCGTCAGGAGGACGATCGCCGCACCGATGAGGAGGGAGGCCACCAGATCGATCCGGATCGACGCGTCTCCCCGATCCCCGCGCAGGGTGAAGCTGAATGCGAAGACGATCACGGCGATGCCGAAGACGATGACGAACATCGGCCGCCATCCGACGAGAGTGCCGAGGGTGCCGCCGATGAGGAACGCCGTGACGCCCGAGATGGCGCGGGCCGATCCGATCGCACCGATCGCGGTGGCTTGCTGCGCGCCGCGGTAGTTCTCGGCGATCAGCGCCACGATGGACGGCACGATGATGGCGGCGGCCGCACCCGCGACGGCTTGACCCGCGATCGCCCATCCGACGCTCGGCGCGAAGATCATGAACAGCGACGACGCGGCGAAGAGCACGATGACGACGCGGAAGATGAGCACCCATCCCACGCGCTGTCCGAGTTTGGCACCGGTCATGACGAGCGCGGCGACGGCGAGTCCGTACATGACGATCGTGGTGCTCGCGACAGTCGGCGGCACACCGAAATCGCTGACGATGCCGCCGAGCGAGATCGGCAGCGCGGCCACGTTGAACGACATCAGCACCTGCGCGAGGAAGAGGCTGGCGAGCGGCATCCACGATGCCTTCGTGGTCGAGGAGGGAGACGTGGTCTGGGTCATGGCAGTGTCCTCCGAACGGGATGCGTGTGGATGTCAGGTCTCGGGGTGGTCCGATGACGACGCCGGGGCCGAGGCGAAGAGGTTCAACCCCAGGGAGCGCGAGAGATGTCCGATCGCGAGCTGCGAGCGCACCGAGTTTCCCGCGTGGTCGAGCCGCGGTGAGAATCCGGCCACCGCACCTTTGCCAGGAGCGACGGCGACGATGCCTCCCGCGACACCGGACTTGGCCGGGAGGCCGATCTCGAAGAGCCACTCCCCCGAGCGCTCGTACAGACCTGTCGAGGCGACCACGGCGAGCGTATCGCGGCACACGTCGGCCGAGACCACGCGCTCACCGGTCACAGGGTTCACTCCACCGTCGGCGAGCGTCGCCCCCATCACCGCCAGATCATGAGCCGTGACGCTGAGTGCGCACTGCCGCGTGTAGACGTCGACCACCTCGTCGGGATCCCCCTCGAGCCTGCCGTAGCTGCGCAGCAGACGTCCGATCGCGCGATTGCGGTCGTTCGTCTCGGCCTCCGACGAATACACGACTCCGTCCAACGTCAGCGGCCGCCCTGCGAACGCCGAGAGTCCGTCGCTGAGCCGCTCCCACTGCTCGGCCGGGGTGCTGCCGGGCACGAGTGCCGTGGTGGCGATCGCGCCGGCGTTGACCATCGGGTTCATCGGATGACCGCCGTTGAGCTCGATGGCGACCACGGAGTTGAACGGCAGCCCGGTGTTGTTCACACCGACGATGTCCCTCACGAGCGCGTGCCCGTGCTCCTGGATCGCGAGTGCGTACACGAACATCTTCGAGATCGATTGGATAGAGAAGCTGTGCAGCGCGTCGCCCGCATCGTGCAGTCCGCCGTTCGACTCGATCAACGCGAGTCCGAAGAGCTCCGGGTCGACCTCGGCCAGAAGGGGGATGTAGTCGGCGACCGCTCCGCTGCGCTCATCCGCGTATCGCCGATGCGCTTCTCGAACGAGCTCATCCACACGGTCCCAACCCGGAAGCGAGCCTGTGGAGACGCTCTGGGTGACGCCGGTGAGCACAGCAGGGTCCACACGTCCTCCTCAGGATCGACGACGCCCCAGCCATCTTCCGCTCACCGTAGCGCCAGAGACGGCCCCCTGCCTAGGGCAGAGGGCCGTCATGTCAGCATTCCGGTCCGGATCCGATCGGATCGATTCCGGAAGGATCAGTACCAGTTCGTCGCCTGCGAGTGCGACCACGCGCTGCAGGGAGTGCCGTAGACCGACGAGATGTATCCGAGGCCCCAGGCGATCTGCGTCGACGCGTTGGTCTGCCAATCGCTGCCCGCCGAGGCCATCTTGCTGCCCGGGAGCGCCTGCGGGATGCCGGTTGCTCCCCCCGACGAGTTGTAGGCCTGATAGTTCCACCCTGACTCCTTCGTCCACAGGGAGTTCAGGCAGGAGAACTGATCGTCGCCCCAGCCGTACTGGCTCGACGCCATGCTGCGGGCTGTGGACTTCGCGCCGTCGACGGTGTTCGCCTGCGCGAGCGCCTCCGCAGCGGCGGCCGCCTCCGCCGCTGCCTGCTCCGCTGCGGCCTTGGCCTGCTGGGCCGCATCGTACGAGGACTGGAGCGCCGCCGTCTCGGCGACGATCGCGTCGGTGCCGGTCGCCGTGTAGGCGGTCAGGCTCCTCAGCTCACGGTCGCTCAGCGAATCGCGGTCGGCGAGCTGCCCGATCCACGTGCCGAGGTCCTGGGTCTCGACCGCCGCGGGGGCGCCGGCGAGATCGAGGCCGGATGCCGCGACCTCGGCGTTCTTGGCATCGGCTGCCGCGATGGCATCCTTCGCGAGCTTGATGGTGATCGCCGAATCATCGACGGTCTTGTGCAGCGGATCGGCGCCGGTGACCAGTGCGGTCACGTGGTCCACCGCATCGGGCAGTTCCGCCGCCGCGGCAGGCGCGGCGACGATGCCGAGTGTCAGGGCGATTCCGGCGGCACCACCGGCCACCGATCCGAGGATCCATCGAGAGCGGCGGGATTTCGCGGCGGCTCGGGCGGATGCCGCGTCGGAGGCGCGCCGAAGGGCACGGGTGTTCTGAAGCATGAATCGACTTTCGGGTCGTCGTACGCCCCTCGCGGGATCCTCATCGGGAGTCGATCCCAGGCGCAAGGTAACGATTCTGCAACATCTGACCTGGGTGAAGCATGAGAAAGGGGCCCTGCAGCGCTCTCAGGCGGTGCAGGGCCCCTTCATCGAAGCCTTCGTGGGACGACTCAGGCGTTCGCGTCCTGGCGCTTCAGGCGGGCGGTCTCACGCGCACGGGTGTTGGCGTCGAGGTTCACCTTGCGGATGCGGACAACCTCGGGCGTGACCTCGACGCATTCGTCGTCACGCGCGAACTCGAGGCTCTCCTCGAGCGTCAGCTGACGCGGGGGCGTCATCGACTCGAAGGTGTCGGAGCTCGCTGCACGCATGTTGGTGAGCTTCTTCTCCTTGGTGATGTTCACGTCCATGTCGTCGGCGCGGGAGTTCTCGCCGATGACCATGCCCTCGTAGACCTCCTGCGTGGGCTGCACGAAGAACGACATGCGCTCCTGCAGGGCGATCATCGCGAACGGGGTGACGACACCCTGACGGTCGGCGACGATCGAGCCGTTCTGACGCGTCGTGATGGAACCGGCCCACGGCTCGTAGCCGTGCGAGATCGCGTTGGCGATGCCCGTACCGCGCGTGGTCGTGAGGAACTCGCTGCGGAAGCCGATGAGGCCGCGCGACGGGACGATGAACTCCATGCGCACCCAGCCGGTGCCGTGGTTCGTCATGTTCTCCATGCGACCCTTGCGGTTCGCGAGAAGCTGAGTGATCGCCCCGAGGTGCTCCTCCGGGGTGTCGATCGTGAGGTGCTCGAAAGGCTCGTACGTCTTGCCGTCGATCTTCTTCGTGACCACCTGCGGCTTGCCGACGGTGAGCTCGAAGCCCTCACGACGCATGTTCTCGACGAGGATGGCCAGAGCGAGCTCGCCTCGGCCCTGCACCTCCCACGCGTCGGGTCGTCCGATGTCGACGACCTTGAGCGAGACGTTTCCGATCAGCTCCTTGTCGAGACGGTCCTTGACCATGCGAGCCGTGAGCTTGTGACCCTTGACCTTGCCCATGAGCGGCGAGGTGTTCGTGCCGATCGTCATCGAGATGGCGGGGTCGTCGACCGTGATCGCGGGAAGCGGGCGCACATCCTCGGGGTCGGCGATGGTCTCGCCGATCGTGATGTTCTCGAAGCCCGCGATCGCGACGATGTCGCCGGGACCTGCGGACTCTGCGGGGTAGCGCTCGAGCGCACGCGTCTTGAGCAGCTCCGTGATGCGGGCGTTGCTGGTGGTGCCGTCTGCGCGGACCCACGCGACGGTCTGGCCCTTCTTCAGCGTGCCGTTGAAGACGCGCAGGAGCGCGAGGCGACCGAGGAACGGGCTGGAGTCGAGGTTCGTGACCCACGCCTGCAGCGGAGCCTCATCGTCATAGGACGGCGCGGGCACGTGCTCGAGGATCGCCTCGAACAGCGGCTCGAGGTCGTCGTTGTCGGGCAGCGAGCCGTCGGCGGGACGGTTCTGCGATGCCGCACCGGCACGGCCGGACGCGTAGACCACCGGGACGTCGAGCAGCGCATCGACGTCGAGGTCGGGCACGTCGTCGACGAGGTCGGACGCGAGTCCCAGGAGCAGGTCGTGCGCCTCTTCCTCGACCTCGGCGATGCGAGCGTCGGGACGGTCGGTCTTGTTGACCAGGAGGATGACGGGGAGCTTGGACTCGAGAGCCTTGCGCAGCACGAAGCGGGTCTGCGGCAGCGGGCCCTCGCTCGCGTCGACCAGCAGAACGACACCGTCGACCATGGACAGGCCGCGCTCGACCTCGCCGCCGAAGTCGGCGTGGCCCGGGGTGTCGATCACGTTGATCGTGATCTCCTTGCCCTGAGCGTGCTTGCCCTTGTAGGTGATCGCCGTGTTCTTGGCGAGGATCGTGATGCCCTTCTCACGCTCGAGGTCGTTCGAGTCCATCGCGCGCTCATCGACGTGGGCGTGTTCACCGAACGAGCCGGTCTGACGCAGCATGGCGTCGACGAGAGTGGTCTTGCCGTGGTCGACGTGCGCGACGATTGCGACGTTGCGGAGGTCAGAGCGAAGGGCGTGCGCCATGCAGATGTCCTAAAGAGTGTGGGTTTTTGTCGAGAAGCCGACGTTCCAGACTATCGTATGCCGCGAATCCGTTCCTGTACGCCGCAAGTACGATCGTGATCGTGACCACCACCGACTTCTCCCCCGCTCCGTCACGTGCTCGACTGTGGTGGGAGATCGCGATCGTCCTCGCGCTCGGCCTCGGGCAATCCGCGATCTACGCGATCGTCCAGCTCGCATACCGGCTCACCGACTCGACACCGCTCGCCGATCAGACGGCCACCCTCAATCCGTCGCGCAGCGATCGGGAGATCTTCGACCTGATCTACCAGATCCTCTCGATCGGGTTCTCGCTCGTTCCGGTCCTCCTGGTCTGCTTCCTGCTCTGGCAATCGCGCAGGCCCCACCTCGGTCGCCTCGGCCTCGACGGCACACGCGTCGGATCCGACATCGGCCGAGGCGTCCTGCTCGTCGCGGCCATCGGCATCCCCGGTCTCGGGCTGTATCTGGCGGGGCGTGCCCTGGGACTGTTCGTCGCGGTCGATCCCTCAGGGCTCGACTCCCACTGGTGGACGATTCCCGTGCTTCTGCTCGCGGCGGCCCGCGCATCGCTGCAGGAGGAGTTCGTCGTGCTCGGCTACCTCTTCGCGAGGCTGAAGCAGCTGGGTTGGGGGCCGTGGACGATCATCGTGGCCACGTCTGTGCTGCGAGCGAGCTACCACCTGTACCAGGGGCCGGGGGCGTTCATCGGCAACCTCGCGATGGGGCTGCTCTTCGGCTGGCTGTTCCTGCGCACAGGACGACTCATGCCGTTCCTCGTCGCGCACTTCCTGATCGACGCGACGGTGTTCGTCGGCTACCCGTGGGCCGCGAGCGCCTTCCCCGCGCTGTTCGGTCTTCCGACCTGACCCACCGCCCCGCCGCGGAGCCCGCGCGGGTTCAGCCGTTGGCGATGAGAACGGATGCCACAGCCCACACGGCGATGGCGACGAGCACGACCAGCGCCCGAGAGTCCCACGAACGGCGGATCGGGGCATCAGCCCCAGACGGCGCCGCCTGCCACCTGTCCCGGATCTCGGTGAGGTCGCGCAGACCCGCCGGAGCTGTGGCCGCTTCATCGCCCACTCCCGGGCGCCGCACCGGACGTGCGCGAGCGGGCCCGCCGTAGCACGAGAGATCCGTCCCGTCATCGAGCGAGAAGAGCAGCTGCCAGCGCAGGTCGATGTCGCGCACGCGGCTCCAGCCGAACGAGGTGCGTCGCAGCATGTTCTGCACCGTCGCCCCCTCGCCGTCGACCCGCACGGCCGAGACGAAGGCGATCTCGTACACGACCCAGAGCCCGAGCAGCACCCACGGGGCGAGCAGGAGCATCTGCCCCCAGCCCGCGCGCACGACGGCATCGCCGAGCAGGAAGATCGCGAGCAGCGAGCACAGCACGAGGGATACAGGCCCGGAGGCCGCACGGAATGTCCGTGCGGCCTCCGGTCGAGGTTCGATGCTCACTCTCAGTGACCGCCGAGGGTGATCGATGCACCCGGGATCGCCTTGAGCAGACGATCCGTGTACTCCTGCTGCGGGTTGGCGAAGATCTCGTCGACAGTTCCCTGCTCGACGATCCTGCCCTTCTCCATCACGCACACGAGATCGCTCGACACACGCACGACGGCGAGGTCGTGCGTGATGAACAGGTACGTGAGTCCCAGCTCGGACTGGAGCTCGGCGAGCAGCTGCAGCACCTGATCCTGCACGAGCACATCGAGCGCCGAGACGGCCTCATCGAGGACGATGATGTCGGGCTTGAGGGCGAGCGCGCGGGCGATAGCCACACGCTGGCGCTGTCCGCCCGAGAGCTCGTTCGGATACCGGGTGGCGAGCACGCGCGGCAGTGACACCTGGTCCAGCAGCTCCTCGACGCGTTCACGTCGCGATGCGCTGTCCCCGACACCATGGATCTGCAGCGGCTCGGCGATCGTGTTACCGATGTTGCGCAACGGGTCGAGCGAGCCGTACGGATCCTGGAAGACCGGCTGCATGCGACGACGCAACCCGAATGCCTGGGCGTTGGAGAGCTTCGACACGTCCTGGCCGTCGATCTCGATCGTTCCGCTGGTCGGCTCCTCGAGCTTGAGCACCATCTTCGCGACGGTGGACTTGCCCGAGCCCGACTCTCCGACGAGCGCGAGAGTCTTGCCCCGAGGAATCTCGAACGACACATCGTCGACCGCGCGGAAGGCTTCACTGCGGAAGTTCCCCTGACGGATCTTGTAGTCCTTCGTGAGCCCTGCCACGCGCACCGTCGGCGGAATGGCTGCGAGGTCGTCGAGCGTCTCGATCCCCCGGTCCTCCACCACGGCCTGGATGCGCTGCGACGCCACGCTGGGCGCTGCCGACACCAGACGCTTCGTGTACGGGTGCTGCGGATCCTCGAGGATCAGCCGGCTCGGCCCCGCCTCGACGATGTTTCCGCCGTTCATCACGATGATCTTGTCGGCACGCTCGGCTGCGAGGCCGAGATCGTGCGTGATCAGCAGCACCGACGTGCCCTTGTCGCGGGTCAACGTCGCCATGTGATCGAGGATCACGCGCTGCACCGTCACATCCAGAGCCGAGGTCGGCTCGTCGGCGATGAGCAGCTTCGGATCGGCAGCGAGCCCCATCCCGATCAGCGCGCGCTGACGCATGCCTCCCGAGAACTGGTGCGGGAACTGGTGCAGACGCTTCTCGGCGTCGGCGAGCCCTGCCTGCTGCAGCACCTCGACGGTGCGTGCCTTCGCGGCGTCGCGTCCTCGGGCGATGCCGTTCGCACGGATCGCCTCCTTGACCTGGAAGCCGATGCTCCAGACCGGGTTGAGGTTCGACATCGGGTCCTGCGGCACGAAGCCGATGTCCCGGCCGCGCACCGCCTCGATCTCACGACGGTTGAGCGTCGTGAGCTCGCGGCCCTCGAGCGTGATCGACCCCGCGGTGACCTCGCCGGTTCCCGGGAGCAGGTTCACGATGGCCGTGGCCGTCGTCGACTTGCCCGAGCCGGACTCGCCCACGATGGCGACGGTCTCGCCGGGCATGACGTCGAAGCTGACTCCGTGGAGCACTTCGCGCAGGCCCTCCTGCGTGCGGAACGCGACCGTGAGGTCACGGATGCTCAGCAGCGGGACCTGTTCGGTGATTCGCTCGCTCATCGGCGTGCCCTCGCCTTCGGGTCGAGGGCGTCTCGGATGAGCTCGCCCAGAGTCACGAACGCGAGCACCGCGAGGGTGAGCGCGATCGACGGGTAGATGAGCGCCATGGGAGCCACTCGCAGCGAGGCCTGAGCCCTGCCGATATCCAGCCCCCACGACATGACGTCGCTCCCGAGGCCGACGCCGAGGAACGACAGCGTCGCCTCTGCCACGATCGCCGCCGCGAGCCCGAGTGTCGACACGACGAGCAGAGGCGCGATCGCATTCGGGACGACGTGGTTCAGCAGGATCTTGAACTTGGACTGGCCGAGTGCCTGCGATGCCATGACGAAGTCTGCTTGGCGCACGCGGAGCACCTCGGCGCGCACGACGCGAGCCGTGGAGGCCCACGCGAAGGCGCCGATCGCGAAGGCGAGCGTCCATACCGAGCGGGAATCCCGGAACACGGTCATCACGACCACGGCCGCGAGGATGTACGGGATCGCGAAGAAGATGTCGCCGATACGCGAGAGCAGACCGTCGAGCCATCCACCGTAGAAGCCCGCGAGGGCTCCCATGATCAAGCCGATGACCGACGAGAGCAGAGTCGCGATGAGGCCGACGGCCAGAGATGTCTGCGACCCCCACACGATGCGGGAATAGATGTCGCAGCCCTGGAACGTGAAGCCGAGCGGGTGACCGTCGGTCGGTCCGCCGTTGCTGTTCGACAGGAAGCAGTCGTCGTTCGGCGGCGTGGACGTGAAGAGCGTCGGCCACAACGCCATCACGAGGAAGAACAGAGCCAGCACGACCGAGAACCAGAACAGCGGACGGCGACGCAGATCGAACCAGGCGTCACGCCAGAGGTTGCTGGGCTTGTCCGAGATCCGGACGGCGTCGACCGCGATCGACTCCGTCTCGACGGGGGCCACGTAGTGCTTCTGTGAGATGGGATCAGGCATAGCGAATCCTCGGGTCGAGCAGACCGTAGAGCAGGTCGATGAGCAGGTTCACCAACACGTACAGGATGACGAACACGGTCACGAACGAGACGACCGTGGGTCCCTCGCCGCGCTGGATCGCCTGGAAGAGCGTGTTACCGACACCGGGCACGTTGAAGATGCCCTCGGTGACGGTCGCGCCCACGAGCAGCACGCCGAAGTTCGTGGCCGAGTTGGTGATCACGGGGATCAGCGAGTTGCGCAGCACGTGCACGGGAAGCACGCGGTTGCGCGAGAGACCCTTGCTGTACGCCGTGCGTACCCAGTCCTGATTCAGGGTCTCGATGACCGAGCTCCGCATCAGACGCATGCTCACCGCGTAGAGGCTGAAGCCGAGCACGATCGCGGGAAGCCAGAGGCCGCCCCAGTCGTTGTCGGCGCCGACGGTCGGCTTGAACCATCCCCATTGGATCGCCAGGAAGTACTGGGCGAGGAAGGCCACGACGAAGATCGGGATCGCGATCGCGACGAGAGCCACGATCAGCGAGACGTTGTCGAAGATCTTGCCCTTGCGCAGGGCCGAGATGGTACCGATGATGATCGCCAGCGTGAACTCGATCGCGATCGCCATGACGGCGAGGCGCCCCGTGACCGGCAGGGTCGCGGCGAGCACGACGGAGACCGGTCGTCCGGAGTAGGTCATGCCCAGGTCACCCTGGAACACACCGGTGATGTAGTACCAGTACTGCACGAGGAACGGCTCGTTCAGGTGGTACTGCTCGCGCAGCTGCGCGACGACCGCCGGGCTCGGCGTCTTGTCGCCGAACAGGGCGAGGATCGGGTCGCCGGGCATGGCGAACACCAGGAAATAGATGAGCAGGGTGGCTCCGAAGAAGACCGGGATCACCTGCAGAAGACGTCTCAGAATGTAACCGAGCATCCACTTGTCCCTTCTGTGAGGGGAAAGAAAGCCGCGTGGACACAAGCCTGTGAGGCGGTGACGAAGAAATCGTCACCGCCTCACAGGTGAAGTGCCGTCAGACTTTACTCGCCGGCCTTCGTGATCTCGTAGTACAGCGGAACCGAGTTCCAGCCGAACGTGACGTTGTCGACGCTCTCGCTGAAGCCGCCGGTCACGTTCGCGTACCACAGCGGGATCGCGGGAAGGTCCTTGAACAGGACCTCCTGCGCCTGGGTGAAGTCCTCGATCTGCGCGTCGGCGTCGGGGTTGCTGATGCCGGCCTTGATGAGTTCGTCGAACTCGGGGTTCGAGTAGTCACCGTCGTTGGAACCGGCGCCGGTCGCGTAGAGCGGTCCGAGGAAGTTGTACAGACCCGGGTAGTCGGCCTGCCATCCCGAACGCGCAGCAGTCGTGATCGTGCGGTCGTTGATCTTCGTGCGAAGATCCTGGAAGGTCGGGTACGGGTCGCCCGATGCCTCGATGCCCAGCGTGTTCTTGATGCTGTTGCTCACCGCGTCGACCCAGGCGTCGTGCCCGCCGTCGGAGTTGTAAGCGATCTTGAACTCGCCGTCCCACGGAGCGATCGCGTCGGCCTCGGCCCACAGCTTCTTCGCCTCTTCGGGGTTGTACTCGAGGACCTCGCTGCCGGGAACCGAGTCGGACCAGCCGTCGATCACCGGGGAGGTGAAGTCGGATGCCGGGGTGCGGGTGCCCGAGAAGATCGTCTCGGTGATCTCGTCGCGGTTGATCGCCATCGACAGCGCCTGACGGCGCAGCTCGCCCTCTTCGCCGCTGAAGTGCGGGAGGAACTGGCCGATCGTGAACGACTGGAAGACCGCAGACGGCTGGTTGACGGCGCGGTCGCCGAGCTCGTCCTGGAAGACCTGGAGCGAGCCGGTCGGGATCGCGTCGATCACGTCGACGTCCCCACCCTGCAGGTCGGCGTACGCCGCTTCCTGCGTGGCGTAGAACTTGATGGTCAGACCGCCGTTGGCGGCCTTGCGGCCACCGTCGTAGTCATCGTTGCGGACGAGGTCGATCTGCACGTCGTGCTGCCACGCGTCGTCGCCGTCGATCTTGTACGGACCGTTGCCGATCGGGTTCTGACCGAAGGCCTCCATGTCCTCGAAGGCGGCGTCGGGCAGCGGGTAGAACGCCGAGTATCCGAGGCGCAGTGCGAAGTCGGATGCCGGCTTGTTCAGCGCGATCGTGAAGGTGTAGTCGTCGACCTGCTTCAGGCCGGACATGTCGCCCTGCGCGCCGAAGATGTCGTCGTCGGGGTTGTCGGGGTCTCCGGCGTCGTTGACGAAGCCCTCGATGTCCTCGAAGAAGTAGCCCGAGAGCTGAGCGTTCTCCGCCTGCGCACCGTAGTTCCACGCCTTGATGAAGTTGTCGGCGGTGACCTCTTCACCGTCGGTGAACTTCAGGCCCTCGCGGATCTTGACCGTGATGTTCTGCGGGTCCTCGGTCGTGATCTCTTCGGCCACGTCGTTGACCGGCTTGCCGTCGGCGTCGTAGTAGATCAGGCCGGCGAAGATCTCGTCGAGGATCTTTCCGCCACCCACCTCGTTGGTGTTGGTGGGGATGAGCGGGTTCTCCGGCTCGGAACCATTGGTCGTGATGATGGCATCTGCATTGACGTCGCCGCCGGCGTTCCCGCCGTCACCGCTGTCGTTGCCACCGCTCGCGCAGCCCGCGAGCGCCAGGGCGCCGATCGCGAACAGCGCGGTGCCCGAAAGGGCGATCTTGTTGCGCTTCACTTGTGTCCTCCTGTGGACGGGAATTCATCAGACTGCGCGCTCGACATCAAGCACGTAGGGATAGTTGACTGTAACCCGGGTCTCGGCGGACGGCACACTCGGCTAATGAACTGTTACTCAGTGGTGACCATCTGTAATCTCGCGGAAACATGCGGAAATGCACGGAAACGAGCGACGGCGTCGCATCCGCGATGGATGCGACGCCGCCTCATGGTGATGCCTGACTCAGGCGAACGCCTCCACCGGCGGGCAGGCGCACACGAGGTTGCGGTCGCCGTAGGCCTGATCGATGCGGCGCACCGGGGGCCAGTACTTGCCGGCGATGAGCGCATGCACGGGGTAGGCGGCGTCCTCGCGTGTGTACGCGTGATCCCACTCCCCCGCGATCAGCGAGACCGCGGTGTGCGGAGCGCCCACAAGCGGGTTGTCGTCGGCGGGCCAGCGACCCGCCGCGACGTCGTCGGCCTCTGCCTTGATCATGATCATCGCCTCGATGAACCGCTCGATCTCGCCGAGATCCTCGGATTCCGTCGGCTCGACCATCAGCGTGCCCGCCACGGGGAACGACATCGTCGGGGCGTGGAAGCCGTAGTCGATCAGTCGCTTCGCCACGTCGTCGACCGAGATGCCCGTCGCCTCCTTGAGCGGACGCAGATCGAGGATGCACTCGTGCGCCACCCGGCCGTTCTCGCCGGCGTAGAGCACCGGGTAGTGCTCGCCGAGACGCGCCGCGATGTAGTTCGCCGACAGCACCGCAGCGGCGGTCGCGTGGCGGAGTCCGTCGGCGCCCATCATGCGCACGTACGCCCACGAGATCGGGAGGATCCCGGCGGAGCCGTACGGGGCCGCAGACACCGGCCCGCCCTCGAACACGAACCCGCCCGCGTGCTCGTCGCGCTGCGCGAGCGGATGCGAGGGCAGGAAGGGCGCGAGGTGCGCCTTCGCGGCGACAGGGCCGACGCCGGGGCCGCCGCCCCCGTGCGGGATCGCGAACGTCTTGTGCAGGTTCAGGTGCGAGACGTCGCCACCCAGGTCGCCGAATCGGGCGTAGCCGAGCAGCGCGTTGAGGTTGGCGCCGTCGACGTACACCTGACCCCCCGCGCCATGAACGGCGGACGTGATCTCGACCACGTCCTGCTCGTAGACACCGTGCGTCGACGGGTACGTGATCATCAGGGCTGACAGCTCGGTCGAGTGCGCGTCGATCTTGGCACGCAGGTCGGCGAGGTCGACGTTGCCGAGCTCATCGCAGGCCACGACCACGACCTTCATGCCCGCGAGCACGGCGGATGCCGCGTTCGTGCCGTGCGCTGACGAGGGGATCAGGCACACGGTGCGCTGGTCGTCTCCGTTCGCGAGGTGATAGCCACGGATCGCCAGGAGACCGGCGAGCTCGCCCTGCGAGCCCGCGTTGGGCTGCAGCGAGACGGCGTCGTAGCCGGTGACCTCGGCGAGCCAGGACTCGAGCTGGTCGATGAGTTCGAGGTATCCCGCGACGTCGGCTGCCGGCGCGAACGGGTGGATCCCCGCGAACTCCGGCCAGGTGATCGACGCCATCTCCGTCGCCGCGTTGAGCTTCATCGTGCAGGAGCCGAGCGGGATCATGCCGCGATCGAGCGCGTAGTCCCGATCGGCGAGGCTCTTCAGGTACCGCATCATGGCGGTCTCGCTGCGATGGGCGTGGAAGACCGGATGCGTCAGGTACTCGTCCTGCCGGTGCAGCACCTCGGGAAGTGCGCCGGCCGCGCCGATGCCGAAGAATCCGAACGCACGATCGCGCTTGCCCCCGAACACCTGAGCGACACGGTGGAGGTCGGCGACCGTCGTCGTCTCGTCGACGGCGACGTTGACGGTGTCGGCATCGTTCGCGCGCAACAGGATGCCCTCGGCATGCGCCGACTCGACGATCTCGGCCGCCCGGCCCGGTACGCGCGCCCTGATCGTGTCGAAGAACGAGTCGTGCACGACCTCGACGCCCGCATCGGCGAGCCAGTCACGCAGCAGAGCGGCCTTGGCCGCGGCTTCGGCGGCGATCGCTCGAAGCCCTTCGGGACCGTGGTACACCGCGTACATCGCGGCCATCACGGCCAGGAGCACCTGCGCGGTGCAGATGTTGCTGGTGGCCTTCTCGCGGCGGATGTGCTGTTCACGCGTCTGCAGCGACAGCCGGTACGCCGGCTTGCCGTCGGCGTCGACGGACACTCCGACGAGACGGCCCGGAAGCTGACGCTCGAGTCCGGCGCGGACCGCCATGTAGCCCGCGTGCGGGCCTCCGAAACCCATCGGCACACCGAAACGCTGCGTCGTCCCGACCGCCACATCAGCGCCGAGCGAACCGGGCGACGAGATGAGCGTCAGCGCCAGCAGATCCGCCGCGACGACCGCGAGACCGCCGGCCACGTGCGCCGCATCGATCACGGCGCTCGGACTCCACACGCGTCCCGACGCCCCGGGGTACTGCACGAACACGCCGAACAGCTCGGGAGGCAGCTCCTCGCCTGCCGCGAAGTCGACCGTGACGATCTCGATCCCCACGGCTTCGGCGCGGGCAGTCAGCAGAGCGGCGGTCTGCGGGAAGGCGTCGGCGTCGACCGCGAAGACATTCGACTTCGTCTTCGATGCGCGTCGGGCGAGCAGCATCCCCTCGACGACCGCGGTGGACTCGTCGAGCATCGATGCATTGGCCGTCGACAGCCCGGTCAGTTCAGCGACCATGGTCTGGAAGTTGATGAGCGCCTCGAGGCGCCCCTGTGAGATCTCCGGCTGGTAGGGCGTGTACGCCGTGTACCACGAGGGGTTCTCGAGCACATTGCGCTGGATCACCTGCGGGGTGATCGTGCCGTAGTACCCGAGCCCGATCATGGGACGATTCACCGTGTTGCGCGCGGCGAGCGCCCTCAGCTCGGCAAGTGCCTCGGTCTCGCTCGCGGCTCGCGGGATCACGGAGTCATCGGCTGCGGTGGTGAAGATCGAGGAGGGCACGGCCTGGCGCATCAGAGCCTCGACGGGGCTCCAGTCCTCGAGGTCTGAGGCGACTCCCAGCGCGTCGAGCATCTGGCGCTGGGCGGCGGCGGTGGTTCCGATGTGACGAGCGGCGAATGAGGTCACGGGTGGATCAGCCCTCCGTCAGAGCGACGTACGCGTCGCGGTCCATCAGGCCGTCGAGGGCGCCGTCGACGACGGCGACCTTGATGAGCCAGCCGCCCGCGAACGGCTCCGCATTCACGAGTGACGGGTCATCCACGACGCCGTCGTTGATCTCGACGACCGTGCCGGTCACGGGGGCGTAGAGCTCGCCGACGGACTTGGTCGACTCGATCTCCCCGACGACGGACCCGGCGGTCACCTCGGTGCCCACGGCCGGGAGCTCGACGAAGACCACGTCACCGAGCTTGTCGGCCGCGTAGTCGGTGATGCCGATGGTCGCGGTGTCGCCGTCGGCGGCGATCCACTCGTGCTCGTCGGTGTAGTGGAGTGCGTTGAGGTCGGTCATTTGGTCCTCCGATAGAAAGGCAGAGCGGTCACGGTCGCGGGGATGCTGGTCCCCCGCACATCAAGGAATACTGCGGTTCCCACCGCAGCGGAAGAAGGGTCGACGTACGCCATCGCGATCGGGTGTCCGAGCGTGGGACTCAGAGCGCCGCTGGTGATCTCGCCCCGCACGCCGCCGTCGGCGTCGAGCACCGGATAGCCCGCACGCCCGGCGCGCTTGCCCTCGGCGACGAGACCGACGAGCACAGCGGCATCGGATGCGGCATCCACCGCTCCCTTGCCGATGAAGCTCTCCTTGTCCGACACGACGACACGGCCGAGACCTGCCTGCGACGGCTTGACCTCGCGCGAGAGCTCGTGACCGTACAGCGGCATGCCGGCTTCGAGTCGCAGTGTGTCTCGCGCTGCGAGCCCTGCCGGGACGAGGCCGTGCGGGCGTCCCGCCTCGATGAGCGCATCCCACAGGGCGGGGGCATCGGCCGCGCGCACGAGCAGTTCGAAGCCGTCCTCGCCGGTGTAGCCGGTGCGGGCGATGAGCAGCGGGTTCCCCCGATACGAGGCGTCGGCCCAGGCGTAGTACTTCTGCGCGCTCCAGGGCGCGCTGAGGTCGGAGATCCCCTCGGTGCCCGACACGACAGCCTCGGCAGCGGGACCCTGCACAGCGAGCAGCGCATAGTCGTCGGAGACATCCTCGACATCGACCCCGCGGTCGCCGATGAAGCCCTCGAACGTGCGCACCTCGGCATCGGCGAGATCGGCACGTTCGCGCTCGATGCGCGACGGGAAGGAACGCACGCGGGACGCGAAGGCGGCGTCGACGAACCCGCGGTTGCCGGCGTTCGCGATGACGAGGAATCGGTCATCCGCCAGTCGGTAGACGATGACGTCGTCGATGATCCCGCCGTCGTCGGCGAGCATGAGCGAGTACTTCGCCTTGCCCACCGTCATCGCCGACAGTCGTCCGGCGAGCGAGTAGTCGAGGAACTCTCCGGCGAATTCGCCGGTGATGAGGAACTCCGCCATGTGCGAGATGTCGAAGATGCCCGCGGCCTGCCGCACCGCATGGTGCTCGGCGAGGTCCGAGGTGTAGCGGACCGGCATCTGCCAGCCCCCGAAGTCGGTGAACGAGGCGCCCAGCGCCTCATGGCGTTCTCGGAGCGGTGTGTAGCGGGGGTCGGACATGGAGTTCTCCCGGGCTGGATCGGGCGGAACGGCGACATCGCGCCGTTCCTCGGAACTCCCCCTCTGTCATGGGCCTGAGAGCTTCGCCCAGAGACTGGGCTTTCACCGTCGGCGGATCACGGGACGAAGTGTGGAGGCGCGGAGACACGCGGGGTGTCCCTCACCAGGGTTTCGACTCGGGCGCCTGCGGCGGCCTCGCTCAACCCGAAAACTCGCTTCGCTCGTTTTCGCTTTTCAGAGTGGCCGGAACCGCGCGGTACGCATACCTGAGAGATTGGCGGGGAGGCTTGCTCCTTCGGTGCCCGGCTGCGTTCGCCGGGGCTCTCCCGCGTGGGTCATTCGGCCTGTCTTCAATTGTGGCTACAGTCTAGCGGCTCGGCTCCGCCGCGACAGGTGCACCCTCATCGTCCCTGTCGCGGCGGACATTCACAGCCCCGCGAGCTCCGCCCGCACCTCGTCACGCAGACGACCGAGGTTCT
Source organism: Microbacterium sp. EB106-03-03-XG65 (assembly GCF_058791955.1). Lineage (NCBI taxonomy): Bacteria > Bacillati > Actinomycetota > Actinomycetes > Micrococcales > Microbacteriaceae > Microbacterium > Microbacterium sp. EB106-03-03-XG65. Next base: position 1,690,334 of record NZ_JBYTEB010000001.1, on the reverse strand, counting down.
CGGGCTCGGGCGCGGCACCCAGGAGTGTCTTCGTGTACTCGTGCTGCGGGTTGAGGATCACCTCGTCGGCCGGCCCCCGCTCGACCACATCCCCCTTGTAGAGCACCATGATCTCGTCACTGAAATGCCGTGCGGTCGCGAGGTCGTGCGTGATGTAGAGCACGCCGAGGTTCTCTTCGCGCTGCAGATCCGCCAGCAGGTTCAGCACCCCCAGGCGGATCGAGACGTCGAGCATCGAGACCGGCTCATCCGCGACGATGAACCGCGCCCCCGGGGCGAGCGCACGCGCGATCGCGACGCGCTGTCGCTGACCGCCCGACAGCTCGTGCGGACGGCGCTCGGCGAAGCTCTCGCCGGGCGACAGCCGCACTCGCTCGAGCAGCTCGATCGCGCGCGCCCGCACCTCTGGGCCAGAAAGCTTCGGGTGGTGGAGCCTGATCGGGCGCTCCAGATGATGGATGATCGTGTGGAACGGGTTCAACGAGGCGAAAGGATCCTGGAAGACCATCTGCACCTGCGAGCGGTACTCCTCGACCGCCCGGCCACGCATCCCTGCGTCCTTGCCGTCGAGCAGGATCTGGCCGCTGGTCGGAGTCTCGAGCTTCATCAGCATCCGCGCGATCGTCGACTTGCCGGATCCCGATTCGCCGACGAGCGCGACCGTCTTGCCCGCTTCGATCGTGAACGAGACGTCCTTCACCGCGTGCAGGATCGACGTCTTGAGGCCTGATCGCAGCGTGAAGTCCTTGACCAGGTTGCGCGCTTCGAGGGTGGGAGCATTCATCGGACCTCCTCCTGACTGGGCTGGTTGCCGGTGCGGACGAAGTCGCCGCGCTCCCCGGTGAGACTGGGGAAGCTCGAGAGCAGCCTCTGCGTGTACTCGTGCTGCGGGGTGCGGTAGATCTCTTCAGCCGTGCCCTCTTCGACGATCTGGCCCTGCAGCATCACGGCGATGCGATCGCTGATCTCGATCAGCATCGGCAGGTCGTGTGTGATGAAGATGACCGCGAAGCCGAGGCGCTCGCGCAGCCGCATGATCTCGCGGATGATCCCGCGCTGCACGACCACGTCGAGCGCGGTGGTCGGCTCGTCCATGATCATCACCTGCGGGTCGAGCGCGAGCGCCATGGCGATCATCATGCGCTGGCGCATGCCGCCGGAAAGCTCATGCGGGAAGCTCGTCAACCTCGACGGATCGACTCCGACGAGTGTGAGGAGCTCTTCAGCTCTGGCCTGCTTGTCCTTCTTGGACATGCCCGGTCGGTGTGTGTCGAAGATGTCGAAGATCTGCGCCTTGACGCTGATGACCGGGTTGAGCGAGTTCATCGCCCCCTGGAACACCATCGAGATCTTGTCCCAGCGGAACGCGCGCAGCCCTTCGCCGTCGAGCGCCACGATGTCGATGTCGTGCCCGTCGCGGTCATGGAAGACGATCTCGCCGCTGGTCATGAGCGCGGGTGCCTTGAGCAGCCGGTTCATCCCATACGCGAGCGTGGTCTTGCCGCACCCGGATTCCCCTGCGAGGCCGAGGATCTCCCCCCTGTTGAGGGTGAGAGAGACGTTGCGGACGGCCTTCACCGGCGGATCCACCTCGTACTCGATCGACACGTTGCGCGCCGTGAGCACGGCATCCGGAGCGCTCATGCGGCGACCCCCTTCGTCTTGGCGGCCTTGCGCACGCGCCGAGCGGCATCCGGCGCATTGCGCAGCTTGGGGTTGATGACCTCGTCGATCGCGAAGTTGATCAGGGCGAGGCCGGCACCGAGCATCGCGATCATGACGCCCGGGGGTACGAACCACCACCAGGCTCCGCGGCCGAGCGCCTGCCCGGACTGCGCGTCGTTGAGGATCGTGCCCCATGTGATCGACGAGGTCGGGCCGAGCCCGAGGTACGAGAGTCCGGCCTCCCCGAGGATCGCGAAGATGATCGCGAACAGGAACTGCGCGGTGAGCAGCGGGAGCAGGTTCGGCATGATCTCCACGAGGATGACGCGGAACGACCGCTCCCCCGCGACCTTCGACGCGTAGACGTAGTCGCGGGTGCGCAACGAACGCGTCTGCAGGCGTAGGACGTACGCCGCCCCGGCCCATGACGTGATCCCGAGCACGAACGCGACGAGCTGCCACGTGCGCTGCGGGACGAAAGAGGCGATCACCATGACCAGCGGCAGACCCGGGATCACGATCATGACGTTGGTCAGAAGTGCGAGTGCGTCTTCCCGCCAACCGCCGAGGTACCCCGCAAGGACGCCGAACAGCAGCGAGAGGACGATCGCGATACCGCCGGCGACCACGCCGACGAGCAGAGAGCCCTGGGCGCCGACTGCGAGCTGCGCGAACATGTCGTTGCCGAGCTTCGTGGTACCCAGCCAGTGCTCCGACGACGGAGGCAGCAGAGCCGGGTTGTCGGTGCTTCGCGGGTCCTGCGAGAACATCGGGGCGATGATCGCGAAGAGGACGATCGCGAGTACGAGCGTCGCGCCGACGATGAACTTCGGAGATGTGCTCGGCAGGATGCGGCGACGCTTGCGTCCGCGCTGCGTGGCCAGCGAGATGGTGCTCGCGGGCTGGGTCATGGGCTGATCCTTGGTGATCAGCACTGCGTTCTCGGTGTCAGACATTCTGGCGAGCCCTCGGGTCGATGAAGCCATAGACGAGGTCCATGATGAAGTTGGCGGCGAGCACGGTGATGGTGATGACGAGGAACAAGCCCTGCATCAGCGCGTAGTCGTTGTTCGTGACCGCCTGGAACATCAGCTTGCCGATACCCGGGTAGGTGAACACCTGCTCCATCACGATCGAACCGGCGACCACGAATCCCAACGTGATCGAGAAGCCGGCGATCGAGGGGATCGCGGCGTTCCGGGCCGCATACGTGGTCATGATGCGGCGGGGCCTCAGCCCCTTGGCCTCGGCCGTGAGGACGTAGTCCTCGGCCATGGTCTGCACCATCATGTTGCGCATGCCGAACATCCACCCACCGACCGACGACAGCACGATGGTCAGCGCGGGGAGGACGGCATGTGACAGCGCATTCGTGAAGAACGCCCACGTCGGTTCGGGGCCGTCCGGGAAATCGAAGACGTCGTAGCCTCCGAAGATCGGGAACCAGCCGAGTCCGACCGCGAAGACGGAGACGAGCAGCAGAGCCATCCAGAAGTACGGGATGGACTGCAGCACGGTGGTCGCCGGGATGAGGTGGTCGACCCAGGTGCCGCGCTTCCATCCGGCCCAGGCGCCGAGCACGACGCCGAGGATGAACGAGATGACGGTCACCGTGCCGACGAGGATCAGCGTCCAGGGCAGCGCCTGCCCGATCAGCTCGCTGACAGGTGCCGGGAACTTGGTGACGGAGATGCCCAGGTCGCCCTGGAACATCCGTCCCCAGTACGCGATGTACTGCTCCCAGAGGGACGAGTCATCGCCGCCGAGCAGGAGCTTGATGTTGCGGATCGTGGTCTCGGAGACCTCGCCGCCCGCTCGCTGCATCTTGGCGATCATGATGTCCGCCGGGTTCCCCGGCATGAGCCGGGGAAGCAGGAAGTTGAGTGAGATCGCGGCCCATAGCGTGAACGCGTAGAACCCGATTCTCCGTGCATAGAACTTCATGTCACTGACCGTGCTTCCTGCTCCCCCGACTCCATTCGATTAGTTCGCCGGCTCGAGCTGCGTCAGGATGTAGCCCGCCGCGATCGCGCCCCAGGACGGCGGGAAGGCGTAGAGGTCCTCCTCCGTCGGCCAGCCCGTGAAGTCCTTCGTGTTGTAGAAGGTCTGCGTCGCATTGATCACCAGCGGGATGTACGGCAGGTCGCGGACGATCTCGGTCTGGATCGTTCCGTACAGCTCCTTCTTCTCCGCCTCGTCATTCGTGCTGACCGCGGCCTGGACCGCCTCGTCGACGACGGGGTTGCTGTAGCGGCTGAAGTTCCAGCGTCCGGCGGGGACCTCGGAGCCCACGGCTGAAGTGGAGCCGACGGTCGTGCCGCCGAACCAGTCGCGGTAGATCTGGAACGGGTCGGCCACCGACGTGCCGATGACTCCACCGACGATCAGCTGGAAGTCGCCGCCCTGACGGGCGTCCGAGAACTCCTGCCACTGCACCGTGGATGCCGTGACCTTGATGCCGGCCGCCGCTGCCTGCTCGGCGATCAGCTTGGCCGCATCGTTGTAGTCGGTCCACCCGTCGACGGAGATCAGGCTGAGCTCGAGCGGCTTGCCGTCCTTGGAGTAGAAGTCGCCGTCCTTGGTGTACCCGGCAGCCTCGAGGATCTCGCCCGCCTCGGCGGCGTTCGCCTCCTGCGGGCTGACCTCGTTGGCGGAGTCCGCGACCCACTTCTCGTCACGAGGCAGCAGCGCGAATGTCGGCGAGATGTCGCCGGTCAGACCGACGAACGCCTTGTCCTTGATGGCCGCACGGTCGATCGCGACGTTGAGCGCCTGACGCACCGCGACATCGGTCTGCGGACCGGTGCAGCCGAGCTCGGCGTTGGAGCAGGTGTAGAGCACGGTCGGGTCCTGCGGGGTGTTGATCCAGTCGATCGCACCGTTGCCCGTGACATCGTCCGGGTTCGGGATGAACATGCCCGTCCAGTCGAGCTTGCCGGCGGCGAGCAGGTCCTGTGCGGTCTGGTTGTTGTCGACCGCGATGTACTGGACCTTCTTGACTCCGAGGTCGTCGGCGTCGCGGAAGTTCTCGTTGGCGACGAGCGTGTACGACTCGCTCGTCGTCTTGTCGACCACGTAGGCACCGGACCCGACCGGCTCTTCGTTGGCGAAGTTCGCGAAGTCGCTGACCTCGGACCAGATGTGCTCGGGGAGGATGTAGGTCGAGCCGAGGCGTTGGAACTCGGTCGTGTACTGCGCGGTCGTGTACGTGAGGACGACCGTCGTGTCGTCGGTCGCCTCCGCCGAGACGAGACCGTTGCCTTCCGGGTTGTTCGCCTCGTAGTTGAAGGAGAACGCGACATCGGCGGCGGTCAACGGCTCGCCGTCGCTCCACTTGAGGTCGGGCTTGATGGCGATCGTGATCGCCGTGCCGTCCTCGTTGTACTCGTACGAGTCTCCGATCAGGCCGACGGGCTCGGAGTCCGCCGTCTTGTTGAAGAAGAACAGCGGCTCGTAGATCGGCCCGAGCGCGCCGTGCAGCACGGTGGGGGCGAACGGGTTGTAGTTCGCGGTGATCGGGGTCTGGCTGCCGGCCCACACTCGAAGTGCGCGGTCGCCGTCGCCACCGCTCCCCTCGTTGCCGCCGCCCGCGCCGCACGCGGTCAAACCCAGGACGAGGACGGATGCCCCCGCCACAGCGGTGAGCGCGATCTTGCGCCTTCCGTTACGGATCATTCTGTATTTCCTCTCGGTGCTGCACTGCAGGAGGGATCTCCGGATGGAGCCGAGCCCCGGAGGTGGGGCTCGTGACAGATCCCAGGGAAAGGGATTTGTTAGGACAGTAACCTAACAAATCCCTTTTCGTGCGACAAGGGTTCAGAACACCGGCATATAACGTTTCGGACTCGACCACCGTCCCGTCACGAAGGTGCACTAAGGGTCGCTATGACACTAAGATCGACTCGGGAGGTTAAGGTACCTATGACTCAAAGCTCCGGCATCGATGTCGCCGTATCCACGGTGATCCTCACTCTGCGCCGCACGGGTGACGGCCGCGCGGTGCTCGCACTGCCGCTCGTGCTGCGCACCCGAGAACCCTTCGCCGATCAGTGGGCGCTTCCCGGCGGATGGCTCACCCCCGCCGAATCTCCCGTCGACGCGTCCGCCCGCACCCTCGCGGAGACCACGGGGCTGACCCCGAGCTATCTCGAGCAGCTCTACGCCTTCGGTGCCGTCGACCGCTCCCCCACCCGAGTGGTGTCGATCGTGTATTGGGCGCTGCTGCGGCAGGACGACGTCGACGCACAGAGTGCCGCGCACCGCGCATCCGGCCAGGCACCCGAGAACGTGCGCTGGTTCGACCTCGACGAGCTTCCGCCGCTCGCGTTCGACCACGCCAAGATCGTGGACTACGCACTCTGGCGACTGCGCAACAAGGTCGGCTACAGCCGCGTCGCGCATGGATTCCTGCCCGCCGAGTTCACCCTGGCGGAGCTCCGAGAGGCCTACGAGGCGATCCTCGGGAAACACCTGGACCCGGCCAACTTCCGGCGACAGGTCGAGTCAGCGGGCAACCTGCTGCCCACCGATCGATTCCGCACCGGCAGCCACCGTCCTGCGCGCCTCTACCGCTACAACACCGATGTCGAGCTGGCCGATCACGGCCCGCTCGGCCCCGAGGAAACGAGCATCCGATGAGCATCACCTTCGTCCCGACTCCCGCCGTGCCTCCCGCAGACCCGTCCGTCGACCACATGATCCGGTCGATCGTGTCGGGCGCGTCGACCGATGCCACCTGCACCACCGATCTCGCCGTCGGCCCGTGGGACTTCGACTCCCGACCCGGATACGGCCCTGGTTCCTCGATGGGCGATGTGATCCCCACCGGCGCACCGCGACAGGGAGAGCTCCCGGCCGCGTACCGTGACGCGGACGAGGACGAACTCGACGCCCGCATCAGGTCTGCCAAGGCGACGCTCGGCGACCGCGCAGTGATCCTCGGTCATTTCTACCAGCGCGAGGAAGTCGTGCGTCACGCCGACTACGTGGGCGACTCGTTCCAGCTCGCCACAGCGGCCAAGGAACGGCCGGACGCCGACGCCATCGTCTTCTGCGGTGTGCACTTCATGGCCGAGACCGCGGACCTGCTCTCCGGTGCCGATCAGGCCGTGGTCCTCCCCAATCTCGCCGCCGGATGCTCGATGGCCGACATGGCCGACATCGATCAGGTCGAGGACTGTTGGGAGCAGCTCGCCGACGTGCTCGGAGATCTGGACGCGGAGGATCAGGACGGTCGGGTGCCGGTGATCCCCGTGACCTACATGAACTCCTCCGCCGCCATCAAGGGTTTCGTCGGGCGCCACGGCGGCATCGTCTGCACCTCGTCGAACGCGCAGACAGTGCTCGAGTGGGCGTTCGAACGCGGTCACCGGGTGCTGTTCTTCCCCGACCAGCATCTCGGCCGCAACACCGCGAAGGCGATGGGCGTGCCTCTCGCGAAGATGCCGATGTGGAACCCGCGCAAAGCGCTCGGCGGCTCGTCCGCGGCGGATCTCGTCGACTCTCGCGTGATCCTGTGGCACGGATTCTGCTCCGTGCACCGCCGTTTCACGGTCGCCCAGATCGACGAGGCACGGGCCGAGCACCCGGGCGTGCGGGTGATCGTGCACCCGGAATGCCCGATGGATGTCGTCGACGCGGCCGACGAGGCGGGATCGACCGACTACATCCGCCGGGCGATCGCCGCGGCGTCCGAACCCACGTCCTTCGCGATCGGCACGGAGATCAACCTCGTGCGTCGGCTGGCGGCGCAGTTCCCCCAGCATGAGATCTTCTGCCTGGATCCGGTGGTCTGCCCGTGCTCGACGATGTATCGGATCCACCCCGGGTATCTGGCGTGGGTGCTGGAGGAGCTCGTCGCAGGGCGAACGCCGAATCGCATCACCGTGACGTCGGACGTGGCGGATCCCGCGCGTGTGGCGCTGGAGCGGATGCTGGCGGCGAAGCCCCCGGCGGCTGCGGGTGCCCGATGAGGGTGATCGTGGTCGGCTCGGGGATCGGCGGGCTGACCGCGGCGCTGCACGCACAGGAGCGTGGCCACTCCGTCACGGTGGTGACGAAGGGAGCGCTCGGCGACGGCTGCACGGGGTACGCACAGGGCGGCGTGGCCGGAGAATACGGCCCCGATGACTCCCCCGCGCTGCACGCGGAGGACACGATGGCGGCGTCCGCCGGACTGGCCGATGCCACAGCGGTCGAGGTACTCGTCGACGGCGCCGGCGCGAGGATCGCGGAACTGATCGCGCGTGGCGTGGCGTTCGACCGATCCGCGGACGGCGTGCTGCGTCGCGGACGCGAGGCTGCGCACAGTCGAGCGCGCATCGTGCACGCGGGTGGAGATGCCACGGGAGCCGAGATCGCGCGAGCCCTCGTCGCGGCGACCCGCGCGGCACACATCGCCGTGGTCGAGAACGCGTTCCTCCTGGATCTGCACGTGAACGACGGCGCCGTGCGCGGCGTGCGCGTGCTGATCGACGACGGGGCCCCCCAGCTCGACGCCGACGCGGTGATCCTCGCGACCGGCGGGGCCGGTCACCTCTATGCGCACACAACGAATCCCGCGGGGACGACAGGCGATGGCATCGCCGCTGCGTTGCGGGCCGGTGCAGATGTGGCCGACCTCGAGTTCGTGCAGTTCCATCCGACGATCCTCGGCACGGGGCCGGCGTTCCTCGTGTCCGAGGCGGTTCGCGGCGAGGGGGCGACACTCATCGACGACGACGGCCGTCGCTTCACCTTCGACAGCCATCCCGATGGAGAGCTCGCACCGCGCGATGTCGTCGCGAGGGCGATCGCGCGACGGGCCGCCGCGCAGGGATCGCCGGTGCGGCTGGACGCCACGATGCTGGGCGCCGAGACGCTCGGCCATCGATTCCCGACGATCGACCGCGTGACCAGAGAGCGCGGATTCGACTGGTCGACCGAGCCCATCCCGGTCACTCCTGCCGCGCACTACCTGATGGGCGGCGTCGTGACGGATGTCGACGGTCGCACGTCCCTCACCGGACTCTTCGCCGTCGGCGAGACCGCGCGCACCGGAGTCCACGGCGCCAATCGTCTCGCCTCCAACTCCCTGCTCGAGGGCGCTGTCTTCGGGGCCCGCGCCGCCGCAGCTCTCGGGCTGCCGTGGCGCACAGCCTCGAAGAACCGCGCACAGCTCCCCGGCGTCTTCGACGACAGGTCTGAGACAGGCAGCAACGCCCCGTTCTCCCGTTCGGCGCTGCAGCAGCTGATGTGGGACGAAGTCGGGCTCATCCGCACCCCCGCCGGGCTCCGCCGCGCTCACGACACCATCACGCAGTGGGCGGCGGAGCCGCGCTCCGTGCGCAGCATCCTCGACCACGAGGACGCGAACCTGCTGGCACTGGCGGGGGCCGTGACATCCGCTGCTCGTGCTCGAACCGAATCCGTGGGGTCGCACCACCTCGAAACCGCCCCCGCCGTCTTGGAGACCGTCTGATGCTCACACCCGCCATCATCACCCGCGTCGTCGGCGCAGCGCTCGAAGAGGATGCGCCCTGGGGCGACCTCACCAGCTCGGCTCTGCTGCCTGTCGACGCCACCGCCACGGCCGACCTGGTCGCGCGCGAGCCCGGGGTCTTCAGCGGCGGCGATGTCTTCACGGCCGCCTTCGCCCTCACGGACGCGAGCCTCAGGATCGACGTGCACGTCGGCGACGGCGACGAGTTCTCGAGCGGAGACGTGCTCGCCTCGGTCTCGGGTGCGGCCCGCAGCATCCTGACCGCCGAACGCATCGCTCTGAACTTCACTCAGCGCATGAGCGGCATCGCCACCATCACCGCCTCGTACGTGCGAGCCGTGGCTTCGACGCGCGCGCGGATCGCCGACACGAGGAAGACCACTCCAGGGCTGCGCGCGTTCGAGCGACACGCGGTCGTGAGCGGCGGCGGATACAACCACCGGTACTCGCTGTCCGACGCGGTGATGGCCAAGGACAACCACCTCGCGGTGCTGAAGCGCTCGGGCGCCGATCTCTCGACCGCGCTGCGAGAGGCCCTCGCACGGCTCCCCCACACGACCCACGTCGTGGTGGAGGTCGACCGACTCGACCAGATCTCCGAGGTTCTCGAGGGAGGCGCGCACACGGTGCTCCTCGACAACTTCTCGCTCGACGATCTGCGCGAAGGCGTCGCGCTGATCGGCGACCGCGCCCAGGTCGAGGCCTCGGGCGGAGTCACCCTGGCCACGGTCGGCGACATCGCCGCGACCGGGGTCGAGGTGATCTCGGTCGGTGCGCTCACCCACTCCGCTCGCGCCCTCGATCTCGGCCTCGACGTCAGGATCGACTGAGCCGGTGATCTATCTCGATCATGCCTCCACGGCACCGGTGCGCCGAGAGGTCCTGGAGGCCATGACCCCCTATCTGACGGGCGTGTTCGGGAATCCGTCGAGCCACCACACGGTCGGCGAGGCTGCGGCGAGCGCGCTCGAGGATGCACGCGCACGCGTCGCGCGTCTCCTCGGCATGCGCACGGGTGACATCGTCTTCACGGGAGGCGGCACCGAGGCGAACAATCTCGCGGTCAAGGGCATCGTGCTGCCCGCCCTTGCCGAGAATCGTCGCCATCTGGTGGTGTCGCCGATCGAGCACGAGTCGATCCTCGAGTCCGCCGAGTATCTGCGGCGCTTCCACGGCGTCGTCGTGACGCATGTGCCCGTGGACAGGACAGGACGGATTGCGCCGGAGTCACTGGCCAAGGCTCTGCGCGAAGACACTGCGCTCGTGGCACTCGGCCACGCCAACAACGAGATCGGCACGATTCAGCCGCTCTCCGAGCTGACAGCTGTCGCGCACGAGGCGCGTGTCCCCGTGCACGTGGACGCGGTGCAGTCGGCGGGCTGGCTCGCGCTGGGGGGATCGGGCGCGGATGCCGTGGCGATCGCCGGTCACAAGCTCGGCGCCCCCAAGGGCATCGGCGCCCTCGGAGTGCGGGGTCGAGTGCAGCTGGAGCCGTTGCTGCACGGCGGCGGCCAGGAGCGCGGCCGCCGCTCGGGCACCGAGAACGTCGCAGGCGCCGTGGGCCTCGCGACCGCTCTCGAGCTCGCTGACGCGGAGCGGCAGATCGCCGCGACCCGGGTGGGAGCCGCGACGCGTCGCTTCATCGATCGCGTGTGCGCACTCGTGCCCGGAGCAGCACTCACCGGGCATCCGCAGGAACGCCTCCCGGGCACCGCGTCGTTCACCTTCGAGGGCGTGAGCGGCGAGGCCGCGCTCCTGGAGCTGGAGCGGCGGGGCGTCGTGTCGTCGAGCGGCTCGGCGTGTGCGGCGGGCAGCGACGAGCCCTCGCACGTGCTCCTCGCCTGCGGCATCGATCCGCAGCTCGCGCAGACATCCGTGCGCTTCACGTTCGGCCGCGAACCGCTGCCCGACGGCGCCCCGGACAAGCTCGCTGCGCTCGTCGCCGATTCCGTGCGCAGCGTCGGCCACGCGTGAGCAGGGTGCGCCGCGCGCTCCGCCGGCCGAGCGGTCATAGACTCGGCTGGTGACCGCAGCCTCGCCCCTCGTGACCGTGATCGTCCCTGGGCGTGACATCGCCGGCTTCGCTCCGGCTGCGCTCGATTCGCTGCGCTCGCAGACCGAGCAGCGCTGGAACGCGATCCTCGTCGACGACGGGTCGAGCGACGACACCGGCGCCATCTTCCGTGCCGCCGCAGCGGACGATCGACGGTTCCGGTTCATCGCGCACGAGGCCTCCCGCGGGTTGGGGGCGGCCCGGAACGTGGCGCTGGACGCCGTCGACACCCCGCTGGTCGGCTTCCTCGACGGCGACGACGAGCTGACTCCCACCGCCCTCGAGCGTCTCACCGGAACCATCGCCGAGACCGGCAGCGACTTCGTCGCCGGCGCCTACGTGCGCACCCGGTTCGACGGCCGACGCTATGCGCCCGGCCGCGTGCAGCCCTGGGTGTCGGCCGCCACGGATCCCGAGCGTCTCGGCACGACGATCCATGAGCATCCGGATGCCAGCGCGAACATCGTCGCGTGGTCGAAGATCAGTCGGCTTCACCTGTGGCACGATCTGCGGTTCCCGGAGGGCGTCGCCTACGAAGACCAGCTCGTCGCCCAGTCGATGTACACGAGGGCTCGGGCCTTCGACGTGATCCCCGATGTCGTGGTGCGCTGGCGACTCCGCGCCGACGGCACATCGATCACGCAGGGCAAAGCGCAGCTCCCCGTGCTGCGTGATTACTTGGGGGCGCTGCGCGGCGGCATCCGGATTCTGCACGAGGCCGGCGCGACCGAGGCCGTCAGAGCCAGACTCGAGCTGATCCTGGCGATGGACCTGCCCCCTCTGATCGACATCGCGGGCACTCACCCCGATCCCGCGTACGCGGCTGCGGTGACTGCCTTCGTGGCCGAGCTGGAGGAGCTTCCCGAGTTCGCCCATGTCCGCCCGGACCCCACGATCACCACCGCACTGGCCTGGTGAGCGACACACGCAGGAGCCCCATGAACCACGCGCGCCACACGAACACCGCCGACTACCTCGCGGATCTCTTCTCGCTCGCAGGACGCACCGCGGTCGTGACCGGCGGCAGCTCGGGCATCGGCCACGGCATCGCGACGGCTCTCGCACGAGCCGGCGCGTCGACCGTGATCGTGGCGCGGGGCGAGTCCCGCATCACCTCGACCGTGCAGGCGTTGACGGATGCGGGATGCATCGCGGCCGGGGTCGTGGGCGATCTGGGCACCCGCGAAGGGATCCGCGCAGTCGCCGATGCCGCGGCTGTGCCGTTCGGTGCCCCCGACATCGTGGTCCACTCGGCCGGCATCAACATCCGCCCTCCGTTCGCCGAGATCACCGAGGCCGACTGGGATGCGACGATGACCGTGAACGCGCTCGCCCCGTTCCTTCTGGGCCAGACGTTCGCGACCGGCATGGCAGAGCGCGGATACGGCCGACTGATCCACATCTCGTCGCAGCAGGCGCACCGCGCGTTCGTGGGCAGCGGTGTCTACGGTGTGTCGAAGGGCGCCGTCGAGTCGCTCGTGCGCTCCGAGGCCGAGGCGTGGGGCGGCACCGGCGTGACGAGCAACGCTCTGGTGCCGGGCTTCGTGCTGACCCCTCTGAACGCCCGGCTGCAGGAGGATCCGGCCCAGGTCTCCGCACTCGCCGCGCGGACCATGGTCGGTCGGAACGGCCTCCCCTCCGACTTCGCGAGCGCAGCCGTCTTCCTCGCGGGCGCGGGCTCCTCCTACGTGACGGGGCAGTCGCTCTTCATCGACGGCGGTCTGTCGGTGCACTGATCCGCGGGGCCGCCCTGCCGTCGTGCCGCCGGTCGCACCGCCGGCCGTCGTTCAGATCTCCGCCGGATAGACCCGCTCATCGGGTCGTGGTGAGTCCAGCAGCGGCACGGGCGCCGTCAGGGCCGCGACCGCGTCGGCACCCGCGGAGTCGTCGGGTGCACGATCGGCACGGCGATGCGCGAGGGCCGCAGCCACTCCCCCGGTGACCGCCTCTTCGATCACAGCTTCGGTGTCGATCACCCGCGACGCGGCGACCTGCTGTGCCGCCAACTCGGCGTAGAGCCCGTTCTGCGCCATCAACTGCGCGTGCGTGCCGGACTCGACGATCTGGCCGGCCTCGAGCACGTGGATGGTGTCGGCGCCGATCACGGTCGAGAGCCGATGCGCGACCGTCAGCGTGGTGCGGCCCTTGGCCGCCTCGTCGAGTGCCTCCTGCACGACCCGCTCCGACACGGTGTCGAGCGCCGAGGTCGCCTCGTCGAGCAGCAGCACCGGCGGGTCCTTGAGCAGCACGCGTGCGATCGCGATGCGCTGCTTCTCACCTCCCGAGAGCCTGTAGCCGCGCTCGCCGACCACGGTGTCGTAGCCGTGCTCGAACCCCGCGATGATGTGGTGGATGTTCGCCGCGGTGCACGCCGCGACCATCTCGCTTTCGGTGGCATCCGGCTTGGCGTACAGCAGGTTCTCACGGATCGTCGCATGGAAGAGATAGGTCTCCTGCGACACGATCCCCACGTTGTCGATGATCGACTCCTGCGTGAGTGAACGCACGTCTTCTCCGGCGAAAAGCACGGCCCCGCCATGCGCCTCATACAGTCGCGGGGCGAGGTAGAGCACCGTGGTCTTTCCCGCCCCCGACGGACCCACGAAGGCCACATGCTGCCCGGGCTCCGCGACGAACGACACGCCCTGCAGCGTGGGACGAGCATCCGGCGCCGCATCCGGGTAACGGAACACGACATCGCGGAACTCGATGCGACCACGGGGACCCGGCGCCGCGTCGACCGCGATGGCGTGTGGAGCATCCCGGATCTCGGGCACCAGATCGAGGTACTCGAAGATCCGGGCGAACAGCGCCGACGAGGTCTGCAGATCGAGCGACACTCGCATGAGCCCCATGAGCGGCTGCAGCAAGCGAGCCTGCACGGTCGTGAACGCCACGACCGTTCCGGCCGTGATCGCTCCGGTGCCGCCCGCTATCAGGTATCCGGAGACCAGGTAGATGACCGCCGGCACGCTTGCCATGAGCACCTGCACGACGGCGAAGAACCCCTGACCGCTCATCGCCCTGCGCACCTGCAGCCGCACCTGGTTGCGGTTCTCCGCCTGGTATCGCTGCGACTCGGTGCGCTGACGATTGAATGCTTTCGACAGCAGCATCCCCGAGACGCTCAGCGTCTCCTGGGTGATCGAGGTGAGCTCCGACAGCGACTCCTGCGTCTCTCCGGCGATGCGCGCTCGCACCTGGCCGACGCGTCGCTGCACGACGATGAGGAACGGCATCAGGACGACCGCGATCAGCGTCAGGCGCCAGTCGATCAGGATCATCGCGACCAGAGAGGCGATGACGGTGACGACGTTGCCGAGGATGCTGGTGACGGTGTTGGTCAGAACGCCCGAGACGCCGCCGACGTCATTCTGCAGCCGCGACTGGATGACTCCCGTCTTTGTGCGGGTGAAGAAGCCCAGCTCCATCGCCTGCAGGTGCTCGAACAGCCGCACGCGCAGGTCTCCCGTGACGCTGTTGCCGACGGTCGACGTGAGCCATGTCTGCGCCACTCCGAGCACGGCGGAGAGGAGGAAGAGTCCGACCATCGCAGACACGAGCCGGATCAGCAGTTCCAGCTGGGGTCCGCCGCCGTCGACCGGGAACAGCGCATCGTCGAAGATGCGCTGCACGATGAGCGGCGGGATCACTGCGATGCCGGCGCCGAGGACGACCAGGATGCCGGTGATCGCGATGCGCCACTTGTAAGGCTTGAACAGTGCGACCACCCTCGCACCGAGCCCGCTGATCCGAGGTGCGTCGGCGTTGAGGCGACGCTGCGTGTCTTCATCCACGCGGCGGAAGCCGCCGTGCATCCCACCCATGCTCATGGAGTCAGCGTAGTCAGCGCCGCAGACACCACGGGCCGCTCTTCGGCATCGGGCCCCGCCGAGAGCGGATTCACCCGAATCCGGAATGAAATGTCCGAACCTGTGGTTACGCTGAATTGTCCCCGCGCACTCGCGCGCTCCCTCCCTCTTCTCTGCTGTGCCCAGGAGGCCGCATGTCTGCCGTCGACACCGGTTCGATCACCACACCACCCACGACCGCCTCGGGCGAGATCGCCCGCAGTGACATGCGCGTCATCTGGTTGCTGCTGGTGGCCGCGTTCGTCGCGATCCTCAACGAGACCACGATGGGGATCGCGATCCCGCACCTCAACGCCGACCTCGGCATCCCGCCGGAGCTCGGCCAGTGGCTCACGAGCGCGTTCATGCTGACCATGGCCGTGGTCATTCCCACGACCGGCTTCATCCTGCAGCGGCTCACCACCCGCCAGGTCTTCATCGCGGCGATGACCGCATTCTCCGCGGGCACTCTCGTGGCGATGATCGCCCCCGGGTTCGAGGTGCTTCTCGCCGGTCGAGTGATCCAGGCGGCCGGCACCGGAATCATGATGCCGCTGCTGATGACCACGATCATGAACGTCGTCCCGCCGCAGTCGCGAGGTCGCATGATGGGCCGCGTCGGTCTCGTCATCTCGCTGGCGCCGGCCATCGGCCCGACACTCGCGGGCGCCGTCCTCGAGACGCTCAACTGGCGCGCGCTCTTCGCGATCGTTCTGCCGATCGCCATCGTGTCGCTGCTCATGGGCGCGAAGTGGATGACGAACCTCGGCGAGACCCGCGACGTGCCGCTCGATGTGATCTCGATCCCGCTGGCCGCTCTCGGCTTCGGCGGCATCGTCTTCGGTCTGAGTCAGTTCGGTGGTCACGGAGGGTCCGGGGAGGTCGTCGGAGTGACCTCGCTCGTCGTCGGCGCGATCGCTCTCGCGCTGTTCGTCTGGCGCCAGCTGGTGCTGCAGCGCAGTGACGATGCCTTGCTCGATCTGCGCGTCTTCCGCTCGGTCAACTTCACGTTCTCCGTCATCATCATGACGATCCTCGCGCTGTCGATGTTCGGCACGCTGACTCTGCTGCCTCAGTACCTGCAGAACGTCGCCGGACTCAACGCGCTCCAGTCAGGACTCATCCTGCTTCCGGGCTCGGTCCTCATGGGCCTGCTGGGTCCGGTCATGGGCCGTCTCTACGACGCGCGCGGTACGCGGCCGCTGCTGATCCCCGGAACGATCTTCGTGTCCGCCGCCCTGTTCTACTACTCGACGGTGGGCGAGCACACCGTGTGGTGGGTGCTGATCATCGTTCAGGCGGTCATGTCGGTCGGGCTTGCGATGTCGTTCACGCCGTTGTTCTCCGCCTCGCTCGGGTCGCTGCAGCGCTCGCTGTACTCGCACGGTTCGGCGGTCCTCAACACGCTGCAGCAGGTCGGCGGAGCAGCCGGTGTGGCCGTGCTGACTGTGACCTACTCGGCCATCCTGCACGCCGGTGAGGCCGAGGGGCTCGAGGCTGCGGCCGCCGGCGCTCCCGGCGCGCGCATGGCATTCCTGATCGCCGCGATCATCTCGCTCGCCGCGGTCGCACTGAGTGCGTTCGTCCGCAAGCCCGCAGACGACGTCGCGGGCGGCGTGCACGGCGGGCACTGATCACCGCCGCGGCGGCGTCTCGCTGCTACTGCGTCTTGGGCGCAGGGAAGTGGCAGACGCCGCCGCTGCAGTACCCGGCGGAGTCGTTCGCGAGCAGGTTCAGAGCGTCCGGAAGCGGCGGGAGCGCGAGAGATGCGTCCTGCTCGACGGAGTCCTGTGTCTTGGCCATCCCTCGATGCTACGCCTGCCGCACCCCGGTGGCGTCGAAATCGACACGCCGACCGACAGCGAAACGACAGCACGACTCCCCTACGGTTGACGAGTGCTCAAACGATTCATCGCCCGACTGTTCTGGACGTTCAGCCGCTGGACCCTCACGTCCGAGGGCACGCCCACGCGCCCTACGATCCTGATCGGCGCACCCCACACCTCCAATTGGGACTTCGTGCTGATGCTCGCCATCGCCTGGCATCTGCGCATCGAGGTGCACTGGCTCGGCAAGAGCAGCCTCTTCCGGGGGTGGCGCGGTCCGGTGATGCGGGGCCTCGGCGGCATCCCCGTCGATCGGTCCGATCCTGCCCGAGTCGTGAACGATGTCGTCGCTCAGGTGCACTCGGGAAGCGTGTTCGGGCTCGTGATCACGCCCGACGGGACGCGCGGCGGCAACGAGTATTGGAAGTCGGGCTTCTATCGCATCTCCCGAGAGACCGGCATGCCGGTGACACTCGGATTCGTGGACCGCACCACGATGACGACGGGCCTCGGTCCCACTCTCGACCTGACCGGCGACGTCTCTGCCGACATGGACCGCATCCGAGCGTTCTACGCCGACAAATCGGGACTCCGCCCCGAGCGTCGCACGGTTCCCCGCCTCCGCGAGGAGCAGCCCTCCGGCGGAAGCTGAGTCGCCCCGGATCAGGCCGAGTCGTGTCCGTCGATCTGCGAGCGGGCCTCGGAGCGCGCGTACTCCAGATCGTCGTCAGACAGCGGCTCGACCATCCCGACCACCGCGCCCGTGATCGTCCGGATCTCGTCGCGCACTCTCTCGCTCAGGTGCGGCGCCAGATCGCCCAGCACGTCGACGCGCGCTTCGAGCGACAGCTCTGACCACCACTCCCGGATCGGGGGAAGCGTCATCGTGGCCCCCTCGCCGATCGACGCGCACGGAAGTGGACACGATCCGGCGTCTCGCGCGAGACTGGCCGCATGGAATCCGGTGACCGACCCGTGCCGTCAGAGGAACTCGACGACCGCCGCGATGGGCGGGACGAGACACCGAACGAGCGCGCGGACCGCAATTGGGAGGAGCTGCTCCAAGAGCTGCGAGTCATGCAGACCGGCACGCAGATCCTCACCGGTTTTCTCCTCGCGGTCGCGTTCACGCCGCGTTTCGAGGACATGGATGACCTCCAACGCGATCTGTACGTCGTGCTCGTCGGTCTCGCAGCCGCGGCCACGATCCTCGCGCTCGCTCCCGTCGGCATGCACCGAGCGCTGTTCGGCAGGCGCCGCAAACCGGAGCTGGTTCGCGTCGCCGCCCGGATCGTGAAGATCGACCTCGTCGCGATAGCCGCCCTGACGATCGGTGTCACGACGCTCATCGTGGATTTCACGGTCGGTCGAGCCGCGGGCCTCATCGCTCTCGTGTCTTCACTGATCGGAGTCCTTCTGCTGTGGCTCGTCCTCCCCCGCCTCGTGCGGCGCGAGGCCGATCGAGGCGGGGCGGACGACAGGGGCTGACAGAGCCGACCTGATGTGGCCGTCAGCGTGCTGCAGGCGTGCGATTCTCGGCGCTGACCATCCACGCGAACTGCTCGAGGCTCTCGAGCACGGCGTGCAGGATGTCTGCGGATGTCGGGTCCTCTTCATCGACCGCGTCGTGCACGTCGCGGATCGTGCCGATCGCAGCCTCCAGGCGCGCGGTGATGAGATCGATCGTGTCCGTGGTCGACACCTCGCCCATCGGGAACGCCGGGAGCGAGGTCGTCTCGGCGATCGTGTCGGTCCGGCCGTCGGGAACGGCGTGCAGCGCCCGCATGCGTTCGGCGACCGTGTCGCTGAACGTGCGCGCGGCCTCGATGATCTCGTCGAGCTGGCGGTGCGTGTCGCGGAAGTTGCGACCCACGACGTTCCAGTGCGCCTGCTTGCCCTGGAGAGAGAGCTCGATGAGGTCGACGAGAACGGACTGGAGATTCGCGGCGAGAGTGGCCGACGCAGTGAACCCCTGTTCCGCGTTCTGGCGCCTCGTCGTCTTCGCTCCGCGCTTCGTCGCACCGCTGTTCTTCGACTTCGTGTTGTCGGCCATGACTTGTCCTCCTCGTGTCGGAGACACGACCGTACGTCAGCGGGCGACCGCGATCGAGGGGGTTGACACCTCCGCCCCGGCCCCCGATCGTTACGCAGGTGATGACGAAAGACAGCCTGAGAGAATCCGACGACCGCGCCGCATCTGCGGCCGAGACCACGCCCGAGGTCGTGATCGCGACGATCACCGAAGCGGATGCCGGCGAGGTGCTCACACTGCAGCGGGCGGCCTTCGTGTCCGAGGCGCAGATCTACGGCTCCGCCGACATGCCGCCCCTGACACAGACCCTCTCCGAGGTCGAGGCCGAACTGCGATCCGGCAGCGGCCTGACCGCGCGCATCGACGGCCGACTCGTGGGAGCCATCCGATATGCGGAGACGGATGACGTGCTGCTGATCGGCCGCATCGCCATCGCTCCCGATGTCCAGGGAGAAGGGATCGGACGCACGCTTCTCGACGCCGCAGAGCGGACCTCGACCGCACGGGTGTCCGAGCTCTTCACGGGCAGTCTGAGCGAGGCGAACATCCGTCTGTACGAGGCGTGCGGCTACCGCGAGGCGGAGCGCGTGCCCCAGGGCGATGGCACCGAGCAGGTGTTCCTGAGAAAACCTCTGCATCAGGTGGGAGACCCCTCCGAACCGGGCGCGTCGGGTTGAATCCTGTCGGCACGTGCGGAATCGTGGCCCGGACACGCCGCACCTGCGTCGTGTCCGCAACCGGAAGGAGAGTCTCGTGCTCACCCTCACCGATAACGCCACCGCAATCGTGAACACCCTCGTCAGCCGTCAGACCGACGCCTCTGATGCCGGGCTCCGTATTCACTCCACCCCCACCCCGGGAGCCGACGGAGGCGCTCGCCTCGCGGTCCTGGTCACCCCCGACCCCGAGCCTGCCGACCAGGTCGTCGAGGTGTCGGGTACCCGTCTCTTCCTCGACGAGACCGCCGCCGCGGCACTCGACGACAAGGTGCTCGACGCCGGCGTGGACGACGAGGGCTCGGTGTCCTTCGCCGTGCTCTCGAAGGTCGCCTGACGCACGACTCCCCGGATGCCGCGGCTCGTCGAGCCGCGGCATCCGTGCATCCGGAGCAGCCCCGTATCGAGCTCGCGTAGGTTAGAGGAAGAGCGGCGATCGTCGGCGCTCCAGAAGGACCGTTCACCCGCATGAAGTTGGCACTGCTCCGTCGGTACCTCGTCCTCGCCGAGACGCTGCACTTTCCGCGCGCGGCGCAGGAGCTCGGGATCCCGCTCGCCTCGCTCTACACCTCGCTCGACAAGCTCGAGGAGGAGGTCGGGCACACCCTGATCAATCGCGAAGGCACCCCGCGCCTCACGAGCGTCGGAGAGCTGTTCCTCGTCGAAGCTCAGGCGACGGTCGCCGCCGCTCCCCCGCCCGCACCGAAAACGGCGGGTCCCGCGGGAGGCAAGGCCAAGGCATCGAAGGGCAAAGGACGCGCCCCCATCGTCAAAGGCCAGCCGAAGCCCTACAAGAAACGCCAGGGGCGCTGATCTTCACGGTCGCTGCCTCGCTCAGAGCTCGGTGACCTGACCGCCTTCGACGCTCCAGCGCCGGGTCGTCTGCACGGCCTCGAGCATCCGTCGGTCGTGCGTGACCAGCAGCAGGGTTCCCGTGTACGACTCGAGCGCCTGCTCCAGCTGTTCGATCGCGGGCAGGTCGAGGTGGTTCGTCGGTTCGTCCAGCACCAGCAGGTTGATCCCGCGTGCTTGCAACAGCGCGAGCGCCGCCCGCGTGCGCTCGCCGGGCGACAGACCCTCCACTGCGCGTGTGACGTGGTCTGCCCTGAGGCCGAACTTCGCCAGCAACGTGCGCACCTCGGCTGATGCCAGCTCGGGCACCAGCGCCTCGAATGCGTCGGCGAGAGCGGCGTCGCCGACGAGAAGAGATCTCGCCTGATCGATCTCACCGATCTGCACGCTGCTGCCGAGCGCGGAATCTCCCTCGGCCGGCTGCT
This sequence comes from Microbacterium sp. EB106-03-03-XG65, assembly GCF_058791955.1. NCBI lineage: Bacteria > Bacillati > Actinomycetota > Actinomycetes > Micrococcales > Microbacteriaceae > Microbacterium > Microbacterium sp. EB106-03-03-XG65. The sequence goes on along the minus strand of NZ_JBYTEB010000001.1, from coordinate 1,669,434 downwards.
GTCTTCCGAGAAGACCCCGCAGAAGAGTCGACTTTCCGGCGCCGTTCGGTCCGGTGATCCCGATCCGGTCGCCCGCGTCGATCTGCAGGGACACCGGCCCGAGGGTGAAGGCGCCCTGGCGGAAGGTCGCTCCGCGCAGGGTCGAGACGACGGTGCTCGATCGGGGCGCCGAGCCGATCGTGAACTCCAGCTGCCACTCCTTGCGCGGCTCCTCGACCTCGTCGAGGCGTGCGATCCGGCTCTCCATCTGACGCACTTTCTGCGCCTGCTTCTCGCTCGACTCCATCGACGCTCTGCGCTTGATCTTGTCGTTGTCGGGCGACTTCTTCATCGCGTTGCGCACACCCTGGCTCGACCATTCACGCTGCGTGCGTGCACGCGCCACGAGATCGGCTTTCTTGTCTGCGAACTCGTCGTACTTCTCGCGCAGGTGCCGGCGAACGACCGCGCGTTCCTCGATGTACGCGTCGTATCCACCCCCGTAGAGACGATTCGACCCTTGAGCCAGATCGAGTTCGAGCACGCGGGTGACGCTGCGGGCAAGGAATTCACGGTCATGGCTCACGAGCACCACGCCACCGCGGAGTCCGCGCACGAAGCTCTCGAGTCGCTCCAGACCGTCGAGGTCCAGATCGTTGGTCGGCTCATCGAGGAAGACGATGTCGAAACGCGAGAGCAGCAGCGCCGCGAGCCCGACGCGGGCGGCCTGTCCCCCGGACAGCCCTGTCATGAGCGCGTCCTCGGCGACACCGCTCCCGCTCGGGAGCCCGAGATCGGCGAGAACCGCGGGGATTCGCTCGTCGAGGTCGGCAGCGCCGCTCGCGAGCCACCGGTCCAATGCCTCGGAGTAGGTGTCTGCCGGGTCGCTGCCCTCGGGCGCGAGCGTCGGATCTCCGAGCGCGGCGGCTGCCGCGTCCATCTCCCTGGTCGCCGCAGAGCAGCCCGTGCGGCGCGCGATGTACCCCGCGACCGTCTCGCCCTCGACCCTCTCGTGCTCCTGCGGCAACCACCCGACGAACGCGTCGGTCGGGGCGAGGGAGATCGATCCGCCCAGCGGTGCGTCCACGCCGGCAAGCAGCCGGAGGAGAGTCGATTTGCCGGCGCCGTTCGCCCCGACCACACCGACCACGTCACCGGGTGCGACGGTGAGGTCGAGGCCTTCGAAAAGGATGCGGTGGCCGTAGCCGCCCGCCAGATTCTGGGCGACGAGAGTGGCGGTCATCAGACCATCATCTCAGGCCCGTGGCCGGCGGCCAGCCTCTCGGAGCACCGCTGCCGCACGCCGCATCCTGCGGTCACCGCACGAGGGCGGATCCCCACCGCTGCGACCTTCGCGGATATGATCGGCGACATGCGCCGCCGCACTCCGTTCCTGCTCGCTCTGGCAACCGCCGCGGTGCTGCTCGCGGCCTGCGCGCCCGAGCCCGCACCTGTGTCCTCGACTCCGACCGCCACTCCCCCTCCGATCGGATCGTCGAGTCCCAGTCCGACACCATCGGATCTCGGGCGCCTCATCGTCTTGGACGACGGCATCTCTTTCGTGCGGGGTGACGAGACCTCGACGGCGACATTCGATGACGCCGCCGCCGTACTCGCGCTCATGGAGGAGGCGACGGGAGTGCTGCCCGAGCCGATCGCGCTCGAAGACCCTCCCGGGTACGAGGTCGACCTGGTGAGCTACGACTGGGAGGGACTGCGCATCTCCGTCACTGCGGGCGGCGCGGGCGATGCAGGAGTGAGAGTGAGCGCCCCCGAGGTCGACGGCGTTCCCGTCGAGACCGAGCAGGGGCTGGCGGTGGGCGCTTCCCGCACCGATGTGGTCGAGGCGGGCGGTCACGACCTCTGGGACGAGGACGGCGACGGAGTCGCCGATTATCTCGGGGTGGGCGACGAAGAGGTTCCGGGCACGACATCGCTGAGCCGTCCGGGCGAGACCGGCATCCGCTATGTGATGGTCTCCATCGCCGCCGACCTCGTCACGCACATCAATTCGCCGGCGAACGACTACAGCGACCTCTGACCCACCTGACCCTTGCGCCGTCGGCCCCGGGCCGGAGTCAGGATCTCGGATGTCGAGCGTCAGAGAGGAACCTGATCATGCGTCGCGATCGCGAACTGCTGCCCGGGGTATCGCAGTCCTGAGAAGTACATGTTCGTGTGCGCCACGATCTGCTCGCCGGAGATCGGCACACCATCCCACTGTGTATCGACGGTCGTGTGCGCGTCGCTCACGAGGGTGACGTCGTAGCCCTCGGCGGCCGCGCGCTGCATCGTCGTGCGCACACAGAAGTCGGACTGCGCGCCGGTGATCACGAGGTGTGTCGCCCCGAACTCGTCGAGAGTCTCCCGCAGGCGCGTGTCTGCGAACGAATCACGGTAGCTCTTGCGGACCAGCGACTCTCCCTCGATGCGATGCAGCGGCGCGGCGAGTTCCCACTCGGGTGAGCCGACGCCCACGGGGTCGTGATGCACCCACACCACGGGAACGTCGTGCGCGCGAGCGCGGTCGATCAGCGTCGCGGCGCGGGCGAGCACGCCCCGCTCGTCGAAGCACCCGGGCATCACGCCGGCCTGCAGGTCGATCGCGAGGACGACGGTGCGGCCAGACGATGGCATCCGCGTCAGTCCCAGTCCAGGTATTCCTCGATGATCACGCCGGTCTCGATCGGGTGGTGCATCGGGAAGAGGTGGTCACCGGCGATCGTCTTGATGCTCGAGCGATCAGGGATCGTCGCGTGGAGCGCCTCGGCGTTCTGCGACGGGGTGTCGAGGTCTTCGGTTCCCTGGACGATCAGCACCGGGATCGCGGGGGCGACCTCGATGTCGACGTCTTCGACGCCGAGCAGCAGCAGACCGTTCGCACGGTCGGCATGCGCGGCGACCAGCGCGCGTGCGATCGTGCCGCCGAAACCGTGGCCACCCACCCAGGTGTCCTCGATGCCGACGTGGTCGATCACCGCGATGACGTCGTCGACGCGCTCGGCGAGTGTCGCATCGGCCGCCGCCCGGTGGCCGATCCGCAGCACATGGAACCCGGCCTCTTCGGCGAGGTAGTGCGCGGCGACGCCCAGAACATCAGCAGCGAGTCCCTGCTCCTGGATGAGCACCAGCTTGACCGGCCCGTCTCCCTCATCCACGAACGGGATGGCGCGGCCTTCGGGCTCGAAGATCTGGGTGTCGGTCATGGGCGTGGTTCTCCTCGTGCCGTCGCGGGGGTGGAGAGGCGCAGTACGTGCAGCATCCGCGTGCAGCGGTCGCCTCGGCATCCAGCGTATCCCGCTCCCGGCCGATGCACCGCGAGCAGGAGTTCGACGCCCACGACGGCGCTCGGCAGGTCAGGCGCCGATGCCCTGTTCGGCGAGGTACGCGTCGAGGAGCTTCCGCGCGTCGATCACCGCGAACGATCCGCAGTCGTACATGGGCGCGAAGCTCCCAGGCTTGCTGGGTGAAGCGAGGTATGTGAGACCGTCGATCTCGGCGAGCTTCATGCCCAGCTCTTCGGCAGCGGCCTCGTCCCACGACGTCGAGTGGAAGCACACGTCGAAGGACGTGATGTCACGGGAGTCGAGAAGCGAGTCGGCCTCGCGGATCGCCAGAGCGATGTCGACGGGACCGTACTCGTCGTCTTTCGGCACCAGGTCCAGCGCCACGTGCTGGCACAGCCCCTCGCATGTCTTCGAATCCGCGGTGAGCGTCGCATCCAGCTGTGATTGTGCCGCCGTCACCGCGGCCGACATCTCGGAGAGGTCGTCTGCTGTCAGGTTCTGCGGGATGCCGAGCACCGAGCACCCGGCGAGCGCTGCGGACGCCGCCGCGACGGCGATCGCGGCGACGGCGCGCCGGAGCCTGCCCGTCATCGTCCACCCCGGCTCTCGGGCCGTCATCCGGAATGCCTGCTGTGGTCCCCGAGGTCGGGTTCCGCCCGCAGGGCATCGGCGATCTCCTCCTCCGGGCGCGGCGCGACGGTCTCGTCGATTTCGAGTTCCGGGACAGACGGCTCGTCCGGGGCGGGAATGTGCTCGTTGGGGTCAGACATGACGAATCCTTCGATCGGCGACACACACAGCGTATGCGTCTACAGCTGCCGTTTCAGCCCCACGTGGGCAGGCTCGTATCCGAGTCGGGCATAGAGGGCGCGAGTGCGATCCCGTGTCTCGCCCGTGGTCACCTGCGCAACGCGCGCCCCGCGCACACGACCGAAATCGTGAGCCCACTCGAGCATGGCCGCACCCAGGCCCTGTGACCGTTCCCCTGGTGCGATTCGCAGTCCCTCGATCTGGAGTCGGGGCGAACCACCGCGGGAAAGGCCCGGGATGACGGCCACGTGCATCGTGGCCACGATGTGATCGGCATCATTCCGGACGATTCCCAGGTAGTGGGAACTGTCGCGAGCGACCGCGCTGAATGCCGCCTCCTGCCGCTCGAGCTCGACGCTCTCACGGTCCGATCCGGATCGATCGTCGACGAGCAGCGCCGCGATGGCCTCGATGTCGTCACGACCCGCACGCTCGAGCCGGAAGATGCGGTCTGCGACCTGCAGCCGTCCACGGACAGATGATCTCGCGTCGGCCTGCAGTCTGGCGACGAGCAGGTCGAGCCATCCGCCGACGTTGGCGCGAGCCTCGGCGGTGTCGGGATAGCGGCATCGCAGGTGCAGACCCGACTCGTCCAGGATGAACCACAACATGACGCCGTCTGTATCGGTCGCCGCGCTGACGTACTGGGCGTCGAGACCCACGGAATCGATTCGCACCGGCAGTCTCCGCAGATCCAGCCACGAGATCGCGAACATGCCGGGCGCCACGGGCATGCCACCCCACGGAGCGAGCACATCGGCGAGCGGCCACGCGCCGAGTTGCACCGCCTCCTTGACCGCGGCAGCCGCGGCGTGCGGTTCGGCGAGCTCCGACTCGAGAACCGAGTTGGTGATGAACCAGCCGACCGAGTCGTGCCATTTCTCCTCGAAGCGGCTGTGCACCGGAAAAACGGCTCGCAACGGGACACCCGCCAACTCGCGGGTCACCGCAGTCATCGCGACCACCGCACGTGCGAGGGTCGAGACTCCGTCATCACGGGCCTGCGCAGCGAAAGCCGCAGCGTCGTCGACATCGAACACATCACGCACTTCGACGCGCTCCCGATGCGGCTCGGACGCACCGAGCGACAGCGGGAACCGCGGCATCACGCCGCCGCTGTCCGCGATGATGTCTTCCCATCGCCGACGCACGTGCTCTGGTGCGGCATCCCGATCGAGCAGCGCTTGCGTATGTTCCACGAACACGGGCGCCGGCCCCGGCATCGGTTTCACAGCCGCACTCTCCGCCTCCAGCGCCACCAGCAGGTCGCGCGCGATCACCAGCATCGACCACATGTCGACGTGCGCGTGGTCCGCGGCGATCACCACCGTGAGCCCTGCAGCTGTCTCCAGCACGCACAGCCGGTGTGAAGGATGCCGGTACGGCGAACACGCCGCATCGAGGATCTCCCGCAGCGCGTCGTTGACGGCCTGCCCTGGTGCCACCTGGTGTTCGACCCAGCCTCCGCCGTCGATCTCGATCTCGTGGAGCACGGGCTCACCATCGGCACCGGGCGCGAATGCCGATCGCAGCGTGCCGTGTCGAGCGACGACGGCCAGCCACGCCTGCGCGATCGACTCACGACGTGTCTCGGCGGGCAGCCGGAAGTACAGCGCCATCCAGGAGCCTGGTCTGTCGCCGGCCCCCACATGGAGTCGCTGGTCGAATGACACGGGCAGGCGTCGTCCGAGCGCAGACGCGCGGACTTCATAACCCCAGAGCCGACCGAACGGGAGGCGGAGGTGCGTGACGTTGGTCAGTCGCATGGGCAGTACCCTATCGCCGAGACACGACAGTGTTCCCGCCACCCGCGCTAGTTGTTGAAGCGGAACTCCACCACGTCGCCGTCCTGCATGACGTAGTCCTTGCCCTCGAGGCGGGCCTTGCCCTTGGAGCGGGCTTCGACGACCGAGCCGGTCTCGACGAGGTCGTCGAACGACACGATCTCGGCCTTGATGAAGCCCTTCTCGAAGTCGGTGTGGATGACGCCTGCGGCCTGGGGAGCCTTGGATCCCTTGGGGATCGTCCACGCGCGAGCCTCTTTCGGCCCCGCCGTGAGGTAGGTCTGCAGACCCAGAGTGTCGAAGCCGATGCGTGCGAGCTGGTCGAGACCCGACTCGTCCTGGCCCGTCGAGGCGAGCAGCTCCGCGGCGTCTTCGGGGTCGAGGTCGATCAGCTCGGATTCGATCTTCGCGTCGAGGAAGATGGCCTTGGCGGGCGCCACGAGCGCCGCGAGTTCGGCCTTGCGAGCGTCGTCCGTGAGAACACCCTCGTCGACGTTGAAGACGAAGATGACGGGCTTGGCGGTGAGGAGCCCGAGCTCGCGGATCGGCATCAGATCGATGCCCGCGACCGACAGCAGCACACCGCGTTCGAGAGCATCCTTCGCGGCGAGAGCCGTCTCGAGCACGACGGGCTCGATCTTCTTGCCGCGCACTTCCTTCTCGTACCGCGTGATCGCCCTGTCGACGGTCTCGAGGTCGGCGAGCATGAGCTCGGCGTTGATCGTCTCCATGTCGGATGCGGGGTTCACGGCACCGTCGACGTGCACGACGTCGTCGTCGGCGAATCCGCGGACGACCTGTGCGATGGCATCCGCCTCACGGATGTTCGCGAGGAACTTGTTGCCGAGCCCCTCGCCCTCGCTCGCGCCACGCACGATGCCCGCGATGTCGACGAACGACACGGCGGCAGGGAGGATGCGCTCACTGCCGAAGATCTCGGCGAGCTTGTCGAGACGCGGATCGGGCAGGTTCACCACCCCGACGTTCGGCTCGATCGTCGCGAACGGGTAGTTCGCCGCGAGCACGTCGTTCTTGGTCAGAGCGTTGAAGAGGGTGGACTTGCCGACATTCGGCAGGCCGACGATTCCGATAGTGAGAGCCACGGGGGTCGAGTCTACCGGGCGTGGCTGCCACTCCCCTGCGGTACCAGTGCGAGGAGATCGCGCAACGAGCGGCTGTCGTGATGCGCCACATCTGTTCTGGGTGCGACGCTCGCGTCCCGGTTGATCCAGACCGCGCTCATCCCGGCCTCCGCCGCTCCGACGACGTCGGCTGCGAAGCTGTCGCCCACGTGCACCGCATGAGCCGGGCGGATGCCGAGTCGTTCGGCGGCGTGGTGGAAGATCTCGACGTCGGGTTTGACGACGCCCAGGTCGCCCGATGCGATCACGACGTCGAAGCGCGCGTCGATTCCCGCTGTCACGAGCTTCGCGCGCTGAGACTCGAAGGGACCGTTCGTGATCAGCCCCACCGGCACCTGACGCGCGCGCAGCACGTCGAGCACCTCGAGGGACTCCTCGAAGAGGGTGAAGGTGAGCGCCTCTTCGCGGAGGTGCGTCTCGACGGCTTCGTCGACGAGCGCCGGGTCGGCATGCCCGAAACGCTCGAGCGTGCGCTTCCAGATGTCCCTCGGCAGCGCATCGCCCTCGAGCTTCCCGCGCATCCACAGGTCGCCGTGGTCTGCCCAACACTCCGGCCACGCCGAGGCGTTCGCGGCAAGGATCCGGGGCGCAGAGAACCCGTGCCGTCTCGCGAGCGCGACCGCAGTGCGGCGCACGGCCTCACCCGCTCCGTCGCGCACGAGCGTGCCGTCGAGGTCGAAGAAGACCACCTCCAGGCGCTCACTCATCGCGCACGGCGCGGAAGGCGTGGGTGACGTACGGGAGGTCGATCGTCCCGTCGCCGATGCCGAGCTCATCGAAGAGCGCGTCGAGCCCGCGGATGATCTCCGCCTTCTCGTGCGGCTCCGCCGCGATGAGGTAGCTGCGAGACAGCGCCATCTGGTGCAGCTGAAGCCGGGTCATCGGCCGGGTCCACTCCCATCGCTTCACCTCGACACGTGCGAACGGCGCATCGATGCGGGGACCATCGGAGTCCGGGCCGTTGACCATCTGCTCCGCAGGACTGCTGTGCATGATCTCCGTCAATCGGCGCACCCACTCCGTCCGCTCGTCTCGCAGGTTCCAGATCAGTCCGAGCACCCCTCCGGGCCTGACGATCCGACCGATCTCCGCCGACGCGGCGGTCGGCTCCACCCAGTGCCAGGCCTGGCCGAGCACGGCCGCGTCGATGCTCGCGTCCGGCAGCGGCAGGCTCTCGGCAGATCCCTCGAAGGTCGGGATTCCCGGGACCGATCGTCGCAGCGCGTCGAGCATCGCGGGATCGGGGTCGACGGCGATCACCTCTGCGCCGGGAGCTTGCGCGAGAACCCGCGTGAGCTTTCCGGTTCCCGCGCCGATGTCGACGACCCTGCGCGAACCCGAGGGCATCGAAGCGAGCATCCACGCGACGGCCTCGAAAGGATACTCCGGCCTGCCTGCTTCGTAATTCGCTGCCTCAGCGCCGAAGGATGTCGCCCTGTCCACACTCATGTCGCCAGCCTACGGCGCGTCATCCGCACGCGCTCGGGTGGCCGGGAGAGAGTGGGACCGTGCCATTGGACTTCACCGCGATCGACTTCGAGACGGCGAACTCCAGCCCCGCCTCGGCCTGCTCCGTAGGACTCGTCCGAGTGCGAGACGGCCACGTCGTCGCCTCCGCCGGCTGGCTGATCCGCCCGCCCTCAGGGCACGACGAGTTCCAGGAATGGAACGTACGGATCCACGGCATCCGCGCGCAGGACGTCCGCACGGCCTCGTCGTGGGAGGACCAGTTCGACCGCCTGTGCGCCTTCGCCGGAGCGGACGTTCTCGTGGCTCACAACGCCGGCTTCGACCTCAACGTGCTTCGCCGGGCGTCCGAGGCCACGGGAGGCGACTGCCCGCCGTATCGCTCGCTGTGCAGCCTGCAGGTGGCACGCAAGGTCTACGATCTCGACTCCTATCGGCTTCCCAAGGCAGCCGAGGCCGCGGGCTTCACGGGCTTCTCACACCACGACGCGCTCGCGGATGCTCTCGCGTGCGCGCACATCGTCATCGACGCCGCGAGACGGGTCGGCGCAGCCGACGTGTTCGAGCTCGCGGGCGCACTGAGCGTTCGGGTCACCGAACCCGCGGTCGCGACGCCCGAGCGAGCGGTCGCCTGAAGCCGCCTCCTCCGGATGTCCGAGGCCCCGGGCATCATTGACGCATGGATGCCCTGACGATCGTTCTCGTTCTCGCGGCGCTGCTGTGCGGTGCCGCCGTGGGTTGGTTTCTGCATGCGGGCCGCGGCGCAGCCGACCTGGCTCGCGCGCAGGCCGAGCTCGAGGCCGCACGTGATGATCGCGACCGGCAGTACGACCTGTATCGCGACGCCGTCGAGCACGCACGGCACGAGCAGCACGCCGAGGCGCAGCGCGTCCAGCAGCAGAACGCCGTGCTCACCGCTCTCGCTCCGGTGCGGGAGAGCCTGCAGCTGATGCAGCAGAAGGTGGCCGCGATCGAACAGGAGCGCCATGCCCAGTTCGGTTCGCTCGCCGAGCAGCTCCGACGCGCGCAGCAGAGCGATGAGGCGCTGCGCGCGACGACCGAGTCGCTGGCCGGGGCACTGCGCTCCACGGCCAGTCGCGGAGTGTGGGGTGAGACCCAGCTGCGTCGGGTGGTCGAAGCGGCGGGCCTGATCCGCCACGTCGACTTCGACCTGCAGTCGACCATCTCCTCGGACCGTGGCCAGGGGCGTCCCGACATGGTGGTGCGACTGGCGGGGGGCACCTCGATCGCCGTGGACGCGAAGGTCCCGCTCGACGCCTACCTCGAAGCATCCGCGCTGCCGATCGGCGATGCCTATGAGGCGCAACGTCGGGCACACATGCAGAAGCACGTGAAGGCGGTGCGGGCGCATGTCGATGCCCTCGCCAAGAAGGCGTACTGGATGGGGCTCGACGCGAGCCCGGAGTTCGTGATCTGCTTCCTGCCGAGCGAGTCGCTGCTCGCCGCCGCGATCGACGAAGACCCGACGCTTCTCGACTACGCGTTCGGCAAGCGCGTCGCGCTCGCGTCGCCGGTCAACCTGTGGGCGGTCCTCAAGACCGTCGCGTACACCTGGACCCAGCAGGAGGTCTCGACCGAGGCGAGAGCGCTGCTCAACCTGGGCACACAGCTGTACGACCGCCTCGGCGTCCTCGCCGGGCACGCCGACGATCTCCGTCGAGCGCTCGAGCGCACGGTCGACAGCTACAACAGGTTCGCCGGTTCGCTCGAGAGCCGCGTGCTCGTCACGGCCAGGCAGTTCCCCGGCATCGATCCCTCTGCGCTCGATTCCGCTCCGTCGGCGGTCTCGGCTCAGACGCGCCGCTTCACCGCCCCCGAGCTGGTCGGTGCGGAGTCGGAGGAGGGAGACTCGGACTCGGGGATTGCGTCGGTCGTCACTTCGCCGCTGCACGCGGACGTCGGCGAGGTGCGCTCCCGATTGCAGCCCGGCGACTGATCAGGCGATACCGGGGACACCGCTGAGCAGCAGGATGACCAAGCCGCTCGTCACGACGAAAGCCCCGATCATCCACCACGCGCTCAGCTCGTGACCTTCGGCACGACGCACACGGAACAGGACGTCGGCTCGGCGCGCAGGGTCCGGGATCGCCGGGAGCTTGGCAGCGGGAGTCACGGGGGCGCCGGTCGCGAGGGGCACTCCCGATTCGTCCACATTCACCCGAAGGATGCGGCCGGTGGCCGTCGTCACGATCTTGGTCTCGGCGGCTCGGGAGCCACTCGTGTGCTGCGTTGTCATCGGTCTGCCCTCCTGTGCCTGCGGTGCCTGGCGGCTCCGTCGACGGCGACAAATCCAGTGACAATTGTGACACGTGCGGCTGCGAAAGCTCGTTTCCGCGACCTGAGCGGCGGTACCGGGTCGGTAACGATGACCGACCCGGGCCCTACCCGCAGTGCGTCAGAGCCACTTCGAGACGAGGTGCTCCGACGCGATCCTGCGGAGGGTTCCCGATGCGCCACGCAGCACGACGCTCTCGGTGTAGATGTAGCCGCCTTCGCGGCGGACACCATCGACGAGCTGTCCGTCGGTGACGCCCGTGGCGACGAAGATCGTGTTGTCACCGCGCACGAGATCGTCTGCCTCGTAGACTCTGTCCATGTCGAGTCCGGCGTCGATGCCCCGCTGACGCTCGTCGTCGTCGCGGGGCCACAGCCGTCCCTGGATGTGACCGCCGAGTGCCTTGATCGCACACGCCGTCACGATCCCCTCCGGGCTGCCGCCGACTCCGACGCACATGTCGGTCCGGGCGCCGTGGCGGGCCGCATTGATGCCACCGGCGACGTCACCATCGCTCATGAGGCGCGTGCCGGCACCGGCATCCCTGATCTCCTGGATCAGCTTCTCGTGCCGCGGCCGGTTGAGCACCGAGACCACGATCTCGTCGACGGGCTTACCGAGCGCCCCTGCCAGCTTTCGGATGTTCTCACCGATGGGCAGACGGATGTCGACGACGCCGACGCCCGCAGGCCCGGTCACGAGCTTGTCCATGTAGAAGACGCTCGACGCGTCGAGCATGGATCCGCGATCGGACACCGCGATCACCGAAAGCGCGTTCTGCCGCCCCGCAGCCGTCAGCGACGTGCCGTCGATCGGATCGACGGCGATATCGCACTGGGGACCGGTGCCGGTACCGACCACCTCGCCGTTGAAGAGCATCGGCGCATTGTCCTTCTCGCCCTCGCCGATGACGACCCGGCCCTGGAAGGCGACCGTGCCGAGGAATGCACGCATGGCGTCGACAGCGGCACCGTCGGCGGCCTCTTTCGCTCCGCGCCCGATGAAGGGCACGGCACGGATCGCAGCCGCTTCGGTCGCACGCACCAGCTCCATTGCGAGATTTCGGTCGGGACGCAGGGGGCTCAGATCGGCCGTAAGACTCACCATGCGGTCAGCCTAGCCAGAACACGGCGCTGAACCTCCGGTTTTCGGCCCCTGCAGAACGAAGGAATCACGTTTCTTAACGTCACGATATGCGGGCCTCGCCACCGCACCGGGGCAGCCAGCATCCGTCCACGCTCCCCGATAGAGTGACTGCTGTCCCGGCTTCACCAATCGCAGGAGTTCTCATGCCCGTCGCCACCCCGGATCAGTACGCCGAAATGCTCGACCGCGCGAAGGCAGGCGGCTTCGCGTATCCCGCATTCAACGTCTCCAGCTCGCAGACGATCAATTCCGTCCTGCAGGGCCTCACCGAAGCCGGCTCCGACGGCATCATCCAGGTCACCACCGGTGGAGCCGACTACTTCGCCGGCCACACGGTGAAGGCCCGCGCGACCGGCGCCCTCGCGTTCGCGCGTTACGCGACCGAGGTCGCCAAGAACTACCCGGTCACCGTCGCGCTGCACACCGACCACTGCCCGAAGGACGCACTCGCCGGATTCGTCGAGCCGCTGATCGCCGCATCGGAAGAAGAGGTCAGGGCCGGGCGTAATCCGATCTTCCAGTCGCACATGTGGGACGGCTCGGCTGTGCCGCTCGCCGAGAACATCGAGATCGCCAAGGATCTCCTCCCGCGCATGAAGAACATCAACGCCATCCTCGAGGTCGAGATCGGCGTCGTCGGCGGCGAGGAAGACGGCGTCGCCCACGAGGGATCGAACGACGCCCTCTACACGACCTTCGCGGATGTCGACCAGGCGGTGCAGGCCCTCGGGCTCGGCGAGCAGGGTCGCTACATCGCGGCGCTGACCTTCGGCAACGTCCACGGCGTCTACAAGCCGGGCGGCGTGAAGCTGCGCCCCGAGCTGCTGGGCGAGATCCAGCAGCAGGTGGCCGCGAAGTACAACACCGGCGCGAAGCCGCTCGACCTCGTCTTCCACGGCGGCTCCGGCTCGACCGACGAAGAGATCGCCCTCGCGGTGGCGAACGGCGTGATCAAGATGAACATCGACACCGACACGCAGTACGCCTACACCCGCGCGATCGCGGACTACATGTTCAAGAACTACGACGGCGTTCTGAAGGTCGACGGCGAGGTCGGCAACAAGAAGCTGTACGACCCGCGCGCCTGGGGCAAGGTGGCCGAGACCGCCATGGCCGCGCGCGTGGTCGAGTCGACCCGGCAGCTCGGGTCGTACGGTCAGTCGAAGAGCTGACCGACGCTCGAATGCAGAGGAGCCCCCGACCGCGAGGTCGGGGGCTCCTCTGCATTGCAGCGCGCTACGGAAGCGCCGATGAGGTGAGGAAGCTCACGAACGCGGGGTCCCCCATCATCGGGATCGAGACGCAGATCGAGGCGACGATGGTCGTGACGAGCGCACCCACGATGGGGAGCCACCAGGTGGCCTTGCCGCGCCGCAGCCGACGGATGGAGAGATAGGCGGTCACCGACCATCCCGCCGCGAGGACGACTGCGGCGATCGTGCCCCAGAGCCGTCCCTGCGCATAGTTCGTGAACTCGCCATCGATGCCCAGGAGGTTCATGACCTCGTTCATCGCGGTGGAGAAGTCGAGGTACGACAGCGCCGTCACGACCACGTTCACCAGGCCGTAGGCGAGCAGGGCGATCGTGACGAATCGATCGACGGGCCGGCCCGGTCGCGAAGTCACCAAAGTTTCGAGAGTCGCGGGGCGCTGGGCCGGGATGCCGCTCTCAGGCACCGCCTCAGCGATCGGGGGCAGGCCCGCCGCCCTGCGCTGCTCCTCGAGTGTCGCGATCTCGCCGTACTGCGGCCGTTGGTCCGTCATTCCAGCATGCTAGTCGGACTGGCCCTGCATGCCTGCCAGGAAAGCCCGGAGATGAAGGCGGCCCCGGCGAAGTGGGGACTCCGCGGGGCCGCGGATGACAGTGCTGGGGACACTCGCCATCCAAGCGGGCGAGGGACGCTGGGGACGTCTCCTCACCGGTAGCGCCGTTTGCACAGACGACTACGTCTTCACGATAGGAAGGTGCGGCCGGCTGCGCCAGACCTGAATTTTCAGATAATGAACCGCGGTCAGATATCGGCGTCGCCGTCGACGCCGCCACCGAGACTGTCTGCTCCGAGTTGCAGGGACAATCGCCGAGCAGCGTGCTGAAGCTTCGCGATGAGTCGACCGTCGACCAGAGCTCGGTCGGTGGCAAGAGAGATCGCGAGGGATGCCGTGACGCCGGGCGCATTCACCGGTACCGCCACGCAGGAGTTCCCGACGGAGTACTCCTCCCGCTCCACGGCGAAGCCCCGAGAATGCTCGAGCTGGGTCAAGAGCGTGCGCCTGTCGCTGATGGTCCGCGGGGTCAGCTCTTCGAGCCGGTGCCGCGAGAGATAGTCGAGACGCTCCTCAGCCCCCAGGTCGGCGAGGATCTGCTTGCCGAGAGCGGTCGCATGAGCGCTGGAGTCCATCCCCACCCACAGCTCGATGCGAGGGCTGCGAACGGCATCCACGATGTCGACGAGGTGCATCTCCCCGTCGGTGTACCTCGAGAGGTACGCGGTCGCCCCGACCTCGTCGGTCACCTCTCGCAGGGCAGAGCGCACTCTCGCGAGGAACACGCCGCGGGTGTCGATGCCGGTTCTGAAGGTCGGGAACCGAGTGCCGAGCACCAGCCCATCCGGTTCGTTGGCCAGGTATCCCTCGTGGATGAGCGTGCGAACGAGGTTGTACGTGGTGCCGGGCGTGAGGCCCGTGGTCGCAGCGAGCGTCTTGACCGGCAGCGGCCGCGCGGAGTTGGCGACGATGTCGACGAGTCGCAGCGCACGCTGCACGGAACCGATCAGCGTGGGTTCCGCCTCGGTGGCGGTCACCGTCAGGCGCCTCCGCCTGTAGCGCGGCCTCCCAGAGCACGCGCATCGCGCTGGCCCGAAGAATCCTGACGCAGCTCCTTCGGCAGGGAGAACATCAGGTCCTCCTCCGCCGTCTTCACCTCTTCGACATCCTGGTAGCCGGCACCGGCCAGCGCATCGAGCACCTCGCGGACGAGCACCTCGGGCACCGACGCTCCGCTGGTGACACCGACAGTGGCGACCCCGTCGAGCCACTCCTGCTTGACCTCCTCCGCGTAGTCGACGCGGTAGGCGGCCTTCGCACCGTATTCCAGGGCGACCTCGACGAGTCGGACGCTGTTCGACGAGTTCGACGATCCGACGACGATCACGAGGTCCGCGTTCGCGGCGACCTTCTTGATCGCCACCTGGCGGTTCTGCGTCGCGTAGCAGATGTCATCGGACGGCGGGTTGTGGAGGTCCGGGAAGCGGGTGCGGAGGCGGTCGACGGTCTCCATGGTCTCGTCGACCGACAGCGTGGTCTGCGAGAGCCACACGACCTTCGACGGATCCTTGACCTGGACGGTGTCGGCCTCGTCGGGAGAATTCACGACGGTCACATGGTCCGGAGCCTCGCCGGCCGTTCCCTCGACCTCCTCGTGGCCCTCGTGACCGATGAGCAGGATCTCGAAATCGTCACGGGCGAATCGCACCGCCTCGCGGTGCACCTTGGTCACGAGCGGGCAGGTCGCGTCGATCGCGTGGAGACCCCGCTCGGATGCGGCGTCGACGACTGCGGGAGACACTCCGTGTGCGCTGAAGACGACATGCGCTCCCTCGGGAACCTCGTCGACCTCTTCGACGAAGATCGCCCCCTTGTCTTCGAGCTCGGTCACGACATGGATGTTGTGCACGATCTGCTTGCGCACGTAGACGGGCGCACCGTAGCGTTCGAGCGCCTTCTCGACCGCGACGACCGCACGGTCGACGCCGGCGCAGTACCCGCGCGGAGCGGCGAGGAGAACACGCTTGTGTCCGACGACCGGGTTATCCTGAAGCCGTCCGGCGGCCGCACGCACTCGAGGGATACGCGGCACGGGGAGATGAACGGCAGTCGAAGTCACTCCTCGATTCTACTGCCGACAACCTGAGCAGGAGCGGAAGGGGCACTGAACGGATGACGGTCTTCGAAGCGTCGACCCGGCCCGGCGAGACCCCACCGGCGGATGCGGTCGCCCCGCGCGACTCCTCGGCGGACGCTCCGACCTCTGTCGCCAGACTGAACGGGACGATCCGCGACTTCATCGCTCGGTGGAACATCGTGTGGGTCGAAGGCGAGATCACATCATGGAATGTCCGCGGCGGCAACATCTTCGCCCGCCTCAAGGACACGCACTCGGACGCGCAGATCTCCATCCGCATCTGGTCGAGCGTTCGGCCCCGGATCCCCGGTGACCTCGCCGTGGGCGACCATGTCGTGGCGGCCGTGAAGGCCGACTACTTCGTCAAGGCCGGCGACTTCAGCTTCACCGTCTCGGCGATGAAGCACGTCGGTCTCGGTGATCAGCTCGAGCGCCTCGAGAAGCTGCGCCTGCAGCTGCGCCAGGAGGGTCTGTTCGACGCCTCCCGCAAGAAGCGGCTGCCGTTCCTCCCCCATGTGATCGGACTCATCACGGGCGAGCGCTCCGATGCAGAGAAGGACGTGCACCGCAACGCGGAGCTCCGCTGGCCGCAGGTGCGCTTCCGCACCGAGTATGCGGCTGTCCAGGGCGACCGGTGCGTTCCCGACACGCTCGCCGCTCTCGCGCGACTCGACGCCGATCCCGAGGTCGACGTGATCATCATCGCGCGCGGCGGGGGCGATCCGCAGACGCTCCTCGGGTTCAGCGACGAGCGTCTCGTGCGGGCGGTGGCAGCGGCGACCACCCCGATCGTCAGCGCGATCGGGCACGAGAACGATCATCCGCTGCTCGACGATGTCGCAGACCTGCGCGCATCGACGCCGACAGATGCCGCCAAGCGCGTCGTACCCGACGTCAGCGAGCAACGCGCACTCATCGCGCAGCTGCGCTCACGAGCGACCTCGAGACTCACCCAGCGGCTGTCGCACGACATCGCGCAGCTCGAGCAGCTGCGTTCCCGTCCGGCCCTGCGCTCGCCCGACCCGATCACCGAATCGCGTGCGCAGGAGGTCTGGCTGCTGCTGGCCCGAGGGCGCGACACGATCGCACGCCAGCACGAGGCTGCGGGCCGCGCCACCAGCGAACTGCGGGCATCCCTTCGGGCACTCTCGCCGGCCGCGACCCTGGCTCGCGGCTACGCGATCGCTCACCTCGACGGCGGTGTCATCCTGCGCGATGCCGCTGACGCACCGGCCGGCAGCGCGCTGACGATCACCGTCGACCGCGGATCGATCGCGGCTCGCTCCGAAGGGGAGATCGCCGAGGGAGCAGCCGCTCGCACCGCGTGAGCAACCCCGCGCACCGCGTAGGATGGAGGCGTGAGTGCGCTGAACGACACCCCCGTGGACACGCTGTCGTTCGAGGCCGCTCGGGACGAACTCGTGAGGGTCGTGTCAGAACTCGAACAGGGGTCTCCGACCCTCGAGCAGTCGCTCGCCCTCTGGGAACGCGGCGAGGCTCTCGCGGCCCGGTGCGAAGAATGGCTGCTCGGTGCCAAGCGCCGCCTCGAGGCGGCGCGCGCCTCAGCCTCCGGCGACTCGGACGAGGACGAATCGTGAACAAGCCCGCTCCCATCGTCGCCGAGCTCGGTCGCCCGGAGACGCCCGACGAGACCGCCGCGCGCAAGGCGGCATCCAGCAAGGCCTACCGGTCGAGCCAGACCGTGCGAAGCCTGGTCGCGGCCCTCATCGCCACCCTCGCGATCGTCGTGGTGATCGTGCTCATCGTGCCCCGCGGCGAGCCCGCGACCGCGCCGCAGATCGACATGGTCTCGATCGCCGGCGATGTGGAATCCACCATGGACAGCCCGGTGATCGTGCCGGAGCTCGGGGATTTCTGGCGCGTGAACGCCGCAGAGCTCACCAGCGGTGCGACAGCCGTCTGGGACGTGACGCTGGCGCCCTCCGCCGAGGACGAGCGCGGATTCATCAGGCTCGCACAGGCATTCGACACGGACTCGTCCTGGGCGCCGCAGCGCCTGAACGGCGTCGCGCCCACCGACACCACGTCGATCGGCGGCCTGCAGTGGGACGTCTACGAGCTCGGTGCCGCCGGCGCGAAGCAGAACATCACGTATGCGATCGGCACCCAGGCGGGTGACGATTACCTGCTCCTCTACGGTTCACGCTCCGCCGACTCCACCGGCGAGCTGGCCGAAACCCTCGTTCCCCAGATCCGCGAACTCTCGGAGTGACACAGATGACCGATACGCTCACGCCCGCCGCCGCCTGGAAACAGATGCAGGAGGGCAATCAGCGCTTCGTCGACGACGCCCCCCGGCACCCGAACCAAGACGTCGCGCGACGCAAGCACCTGGCTGAGGCGCAGCATCCTGTCGCCACCCTCTTCGGTTGCTCGGACTCCCGCCTCGCCGCCGAGATCATCTTCGACCTCGGTCTCGGCGACCTGTTCGTCGTGCGCAATGCCGGTCAGGTGATCGGCGAGTCGATCGTGGCCAGCCTCGAGTACGCCGTCGCCGTTCTGAACGTGCCGCTGATCGTCGTGCTGGCCCACGACTCGTGCGGTGCGGTGCGCGCGGCGATCGACGGCACCGCGATCGACGCCGCGCCCCTTCCGCCGCACATCTGGAAGCTCATCGCGCCGATCGTGCCCGCTGCCCGCAAGGTGCTCGTCGAGAGCGGCGGCACCACCGTCGACGAGATCGACGCCGAGCTCGTCGGGCAGGAGCACCTGCGCAACACGGTCAGAGACCTGCTGCAGTCGTCCGAGGTCATCTCGAACGCCGTGGCAGAGGGACGTCTGGGCATCGTGGGCGCCAACTACCGCCTGGCCGAGGGCACAGCGGTGCCCGTCATCACGGTCGGGATCGACGACTAACAACTCGTCCGGGTCGGAAGAGACCCAGACTACATCGACTCAGCCAGAATCGACACCGAGGGGCTCGGCCCCGCAACCAAGGAGGGTTCGGAATGACCGACACCGACCAGCTCAGCGGCGAGAACTCGCAGGGCTACCGCATCGAGCACGACACCATGGGCGAGGTGCGAGTCCCCGTGAATGCGCTCTACGGCGCACAGACGCAGCGCGCCGTCGAGAACTTCCCGATCTCGGGCAAGGGCCTGGAGTCCACGCAGATCGCCGCGCTGGCGCGCATCAAGAAGGCGGCAGCGCTGGCCAACAAGGAGCTGGGAACGCTTGACGGAGCAATCGCCGACGCGATCGCCGAGGCTGCCGACCAGGTCGCATCGGGCGCCCACGACGGCGAGTTCCCCGTCGACACCTATCAGACCGGTTCCGGCACGTCGTCGAACATGAACATGAACGAGGTGCTCGCGACACTCGCCACGCGCATCCTCGGGGCGAACGTGCACCCGAACGACCATGTCAACGCCTCGCAGTCGTCGAACGACGTCTTCCCGACCTCGGTGCACATCGCCGTCACGCAGGCGCTCATCGACACTCTCATTCCCGCGCTCGACCACCTCGCCGTCGCCTTCGAGGCGAAGGCGGAGCTGTGGAAGGATGCCGTGAAGTCGGGTCGCACGCACCTCATGGATGCGACGCCCGTCACCCTCGGCCAGGAGTTCGGCGGCTACGCCCGTCAGATGCGCCTCGGCATCGAGCGCGTGCAGTCGGCCCTCCCCCGCGTCGCCGAGGTGCCTCTCGGGGGCACCGCCACCGGCACCGGCATCAACACGCCTCTCGGCTTCCCGCAGAAGGTCATCGAGCTGCTCGCGGCCGAGACCGAGCTGCCGATCACCGAGGCCAAGGACCACTTCGAGGCGCAGGCCAACCGCGACGGACTCGTCGAGGCATCCGGCGCGCTGCGCACGATCGCGGTGTCGCTGACCAAGATCAACAACGACCTGCGGTGGATGGGCTCGGGCCCCAACACGGGTCTCGGCGAGCTGCACATCCCCGACCTCCAGCCCGGCTCTTCGATCATGCCCGGCAAGGTGAACCCGGTCGTGCCCGAGGCCGTGCTCATGGTCTGTGCCCGCGTGATCGGCAACGACGCGACCGTCGCATGGGCGGGCGCATCCGGCTCGTTCGAGCTCAACGTCGCCATCCCGGTCATGGGCACCGCCGTGCTCGAGTCGATCCGCCTGCTGGCTAACGCCTCGCGCGTGCTCGCCGACAAGACCGTCGACGGACTGCAGGCGAACCTCGACCGTGCCGCAGCGTTCGCCGGTATGAGCCCGTCGATCGTCACCCCGCTCAACAAGCTCATCGGCTACGAGGCGGCCGCGAAGATCGCCAAGCACTCCGTCGCGAAGGGCATCACAGTGCGCGACGCGGTGATCGACCTCGGCTACGTCGAGCGTGGAGACCTCACCCTCGAGCAGCTCGACGAGAAGCTCGACCTGCTGTCGATGACCCACCCGGGCTGATCCCCGACTGCTGACGCCCCCGCTTCGGGGGCCGGCACATGGATGCCGCAGGGACTCGTTCCCTGCGGCATCCGTCGTCTGCGGCAGATGCTTCGCCGTTCGCCCGGTCTGCACACGAGGCCACGTCGTGCACATGTTCTCCGGTGTGGTTGGCCGCGATACGGGGCAGCGTGTGCAGACCGGGACATGCCCACTCGCACTGCACCTCCATCCTTCTCGGATACCTTCTGCACTCATCGCGGGTTCGAGTCCACGCAGCGTGCCGCAGAGACGGCAGGGTCGTCGACATGCTCTCCGCATCGGACACCATCCAGCGATTGGGCGGCGTGGCGCGCGGCGCGCAGCTTCAGGGCCTCGGCTTCGACCGTCGCACGCTCGCGCGCAAGGTCGATGCCGGGGAGATCGAGCGGCTGCGCCCCGGCGTCTTCGCTTCGGGGCGAGTGCCCGACGACATCCGTACTGCCGTCGCGCACGGAGGCGCCGCCACATGTGTGACTGTGCTTCGTGCGCACGCAGTCTGGACGTTGCCGGCTGTCCTCGCTGTGCATGTGTGGCTCGGTCCCGGCCGACATGGCCACCCGCACCCGGACTGTCGGTGCGTGGCCCACTACTACCGCGGCCACCGCCCTCTTGCGGCGGCGTCGCTCGCGGTTGCGCTCATCCACGTGCGACGGTGCTCCGGCGATGAAGCGTTCTTCGCCGCCTACGAGTCGGCGTGGCGGCTCGGCAAACTCTCTAAAGCCACGCGCGCACGCATTCGGGCGGCGCTCCCCGAGAACGCGCGGTGGCTTGTCGATCTCGCACGGCCTGATGCGGACAGCGGGCTCGAGTCGTTGCTTCGGTTGAGGTTGCATCTTCTCGGCATCCGACTCGACTGCCAAGTGACGATCGACGGAGTCGGGCGCGTCGACTTCGTCATCGGCGGACGACTGATCCTCGAAGCCGACGGCCGCTCGAATCACGATGACATGTCACACCGGCACAAGGATCTCGTCAGGGATGCGGCAGCCTCGGCTCGCGGATACGAGACCCTGCGCTTCGACTATGCGCAGATCGTGCATGACTGGTCGGAGCTCCAGAAGTCGGTCCTCGCCGCGATCCGCCGTTCCTCGGAGCGGTAGGCCCTCCTCGACGTCGCTGTCTCAGGCATCTCGGTTCCCATCGCACATGACGCCCCGGATCGCGCAGCGTGGGATGAGATCGGTGTGCATTCCGGGGGATCGCGTGCAGTTCGGGCGCACCGAACGGCTCAGCAGCAGCGCGCGCCCGGGTCGGCGTCCTGCTGGGCGTAGTGGCGGCGCCAGAACTCGCGCTCCGTGAGCGGCATGCGATCGGGATGCCGCTCACGCTCGTGCGCCACGTAGTCCGCGTACTTGGACTGCCCCGTCACACCGTTGACGTACCAGGCGACGGCCTTCCAGACGCGACGCGCGGCCTCTGCCACGACGGTGGCCATCAGTGTCCTCTCGTCGGTTGAGCGGCTGCAGGCAGGGCGTTCCATTCCTTCTCGACGGCCCGCTCCTCCGCCGAGGCGATGAGGCCCGCGGGCGCGAACCGTCGTGACGGCACCTCGGGATCCTCGTGATCGACGACAGGACCCGGCCGCAGAGCCTGCACGACCTTGATGATCGAGATCGTGATGACGATCACCGACAGCACGAGGAACGTCACCGACAGGATGCCCTGGATCATCGTGTTGCGCACGACCGCCTCCATCGCGGCGACGCTCGTCGCCGTGCCGAAGGAGGTCTCCCCCGACGCGAGGGCATCCCGGAAGGCGACATGATTCGCGAAGTAGCCGACCTGCGGCACGGTCGAGAAGATCTTCTGCAGCGAGGCGGTGACCGTGACGACCGTCACGAACGCCAGTGGAAGCGCGACCACCCAGAGCACCCTGAACGTGCGCCGACGGGCCACGATCGTGAGCACCACGGCGAGCGCGATCGCGGCGAGCAGCTGATTGGCGATGCCGAACAACGGGAACAGGGTGTTGATCCCTCCGAGAGGGTCCGTCACCCCCATGATGAGCACGGCGCCCCACCCTGCGACCATCACGGCCGTGCAGATCCAGGCGCCCATCCGCCACGACGTGTCCTTGAACCGGGGGATCACATTGCCCACCGAGTCCTGCAGCATGAACCGTGCGACGCGGGTGCCGGCATCCACCGCCGTCAGGATGAACAGCGCCTCGAACATGATCGCGAAGTGGTACCAGAACGCCATCATGCCGGTGCCGCCGATCCACTGCTGCATGATGTGCGCAAGGCCCAGGGCAAGAGTCGGAGCTCCGCCGGTACGGGAGACGATCGATTCCTCCCCCACCGCCTCTGCGGTGCTCGTGAGCATCTCGGGAGTGAGGTTAACCCCGGTGAGACCGAGGCCGTTCACGAACGCCACCGCGCCCTCGACCGTGCCGAGCGTCGCCGCGGGCGAAGAGTTCATCGCGAAGTACAGCCCTCGGTCGATCGAGATCGCAGCGACGAGCGCCATGATCGCCACGAACGACTCCATCAGCATGCCCCCATAGCCGATGAAGCGCGTCTGCTTCTCTTTCTCGACCATCTTCGGCGTCGTGCCCGAGGCGATGAGCGCGTGGAATCCGCTCAATGCACCGCATGCGATCGTGACGAACAGGAACGGGAACAGCGCTCCGGCCCACACCGGCCCGGTCTCGCCCGCGGCGAACTCGCTGAACGCGGGGACGGTGATCTCGGGCCGGACGAACAGGATGGCGACGGCGAGCGCGACGATCACCCCGATCTTCATGAAGGTCGACAGGTAGTCGCGGGGAGCGAGCAGCATCCAGACCGGCAGCACGGCGGCGATGAAGCCGTAGACGATGATGCCCCAGGCGATCGTCGTGCGATCGAGCGTGAAGATCGCCTGACCCCAGTCCGTCTCGGCGACCATCCCGCCACCGATGATCGCCGCCATCAGCAGCACGAAGCCGATGAGCGAGACCTCGGTGATCTTGCCGGGGCGGATCCACCGCAGGTACGCGCCCATGAACAGGGCGATCGGAATCGTCATCGCGACCGAGAACACTCCCCAGGGGCTCTCCCCCAGAGCGTTCACGACCACGAGCGCGAGGATCGCCGTGATGATGATCATGATGAGCAGCGTCGCGATGATGGCTGCGGTGCCTCCGAACCGACCCAGCTCGTCGCGGGCCATCTGGCCGAGCGAGCGCCCTCCGCGACGCATCGAGAAGAACATCACGAGGTAGTCCTGCACGGCTCCGGCCAGCACGACGCCGACGATGATCCAGATGGTGCCGGGGAGGTATCCCATCTGCGCTGCCAGCACGGGCCCCACGAGAGGGCCGGCGCCGGCGATCGCGGCGAAGTGATGACCGAACAGCACTCGACGATCTGTCGCGACGTAGTCCTTGCCGTCGGCCTTGTACTCGGCGGGTGTCGCGCGCCGGTCGTTCGGCTTGACCAGGTTCCGCTCGATGAACTTCGAGTAGAAGCGGTAGAAGACGAGATAGGTGCAGACCGCCGCGAACACGAACCAGATCGCGTTCACCGTCTCTCCCCTGACGATCGCGAGCATCGTCCAGGCGACGCCGCCCAGCAGGGCGATCGCCGCCCAGAGCACGATCTTCAGCGGCGTCCAGCGCGGTCTCTCGTCGACCGCCACGGGTGGCAGCCGGTCATCTCGGGCGGTCGTCGTCGATTCGCTCATCGCGCATCACTCCATCGTCTGCGGTTGATGCCACGAGCCTAAACCGGCGCTCGACGATCCGGAACGCGGATCGCCGGGGTGTCTCGCGGACATGCGAAAGCGGATGCCGTGACGCCACGGCATCCGCTCTCGCCATCGTCTCAGCTCAGCTCGCCTCCCTCGAGGAGCTCGGTGACGAGCGCAGCGATCGCCGAGCGCTCGGACCGCATGAGTGTCACGTGCGCGAACAGGTCGTGGCCCTTGAGCGTCTCGATCACGCTGGCGATGCCGTCGTGGCGGCCGACGCGCAGGTTGTCGCGTTGACCGACATCGTGGGTGAGCACGACCCGGGAGTTCTGACCCATCCGGCTGAGCACCGTGAGCAGCACGTTGCGCTCGAGCGACTGCGCCTCGTCGACGATCACGAAGGCGTCGTGCAGCGAGCGTCCACGGATGTGCGTGAGCGGAAGCACCTCGAGGATGCCCCGTTCGACGATCTCCTCCATGACGTTGCCCGAGACGACCGATCCGAGCGTGTCGAAGACCGCCTGGCCCCACGGCCCCATCTTCTCGCCCTGGTCGCCGGGCAGGTAGCCGAGCTCCTGGCCGCCGACCGCGAACAGGGGGCGGAAGACGATGATCTTCTTCTGCTGCTGCCTCTCGAGCACCGCCTCGAGTCCCGCGCAGAGCGCGAGAGCCGACTTTCCTGTGCCCGCTCGCCCGCCGAGCGAGACGATCCCCACGTCGGGGTCGGTCAGCAGATCGATGGCGATGCGCTGTTCGGCAGAGCGCCCGTGCATCCCGAAGATGTCTCGGTCTCCCCGCACCAGGCGGTACTCCCCCTCGCCCGTCACGCGGCCGAGCGCCGAGCCGCGCTCCGAGTGGATGATGAGGCCCGTGTTCACCGGGATCCCGCGCGCATCCTCGCTGATGCCCACCTCGCTCTCGTAGAGGTCGCTGATCTCGTCGCCCGACAGGTCGAGAGAAGCGATGCCGGTCCATCCCGAGTCGACCGCCTGCTCTGCGAGGTACTCCTCAGCACGCAGACCCAAAGAGGCGGCCTTCACACGCATCGGGAGGTCCTTCGAGACGATGGTGACATCCTGCCCGTCCTGGGCGAGGTGCATCGCGACCGAGAGGATGCGCGTGTCGTTGTCGCTCAGCCGGATCCCCGCCGGGAGCACCGACGCGTCGGTGTTCGCGAGTTCGACGCGGAGCGTGCCGCCCTCGCCGACCTCGACCGGGAAGTCCAGGCGCCCGTGCTCGACACGCAGGTCGTCGAGATGACGGAGCGCCTGCCGCGCGAAGTAGCCGATCTCGGGATCGTGACGTTTGCCCTCGAGCTCGGTGATGACGACCACCGGGATGACCACCGAGTGCTCGGCGAAACGGAAGAACGCCTGCGGATCGCTCAACAGGACCGAGGTGTCGAGCACGTAGGTGCGGAGCTCCTGATCCTGATCTGCGGATGCTGCGCGAACGGTGCTGCGGCTGGACTGCTGGGTGGTGCTGGACTGCTGCGTACGTGAGGTCACGACCCACTCCCGACCCGGGGGCTCCCGGTGTTTCGATCAAGTCGACCAGGGGGTCACGAGTCGCGAACCTGAGGCCGACCCGACGGGCGCCTTGCCCGATGCCTAGAAGCTACGACCAGCGACCGGCATATCATCGCCTCGACACGCCAGCGGTTCGTTACGAGTTCGTGAACGGGTCGTTGCGATGCGCACCGACTGCCTGCGCGAGCAGCTCTCGCACGGGGCGGCTGAACCGCCGCGCTCAGCGCCCGTAGCGGCGGTCCCGATCCGCGAAGTCACGGATCGCGCGCAGGAAGTCGACCTGACGCAGATCCGGGCCGAGCGCCTCGACGAAGTAGAACTCGCTGTGCGCACTCTGCCAGAGCAGGAAGTCGCTCAACCGCTGCTCGCCACTCGTGCGGATCACGAGGTCGGGGTCGGGCTGGCCGCCCGTGTAGAGGTGCTCGCCGATCATCTCCGGCGTGAGATGCGCGGCCAGATCCTCGATCGTGCCGCCCGACGCCTGATGCGCCGTGACGATGCTGCGAACCGCATCCACGATCTCGTTCCGCCCTCCGTATCCGACCGCGAGGTTCACGTGCAGACCGGTGTGATCACGCGTGCGCTCCTGCGCGTCCTCGAGGACTCGAGCGAGCTCAGGCGGGAGGATGTCGGCGCGCCCGACGTGCTTCACCCGCCAGTTCGCCTCGCGTGACAGCGCCTCCGCCAGCTCGGCGATGATCTCGATGAGGTCGGCGAGCTCGGCGGAGTCCCGCTTCCGCAGATTGTCGCTCGACAGCAGGTAGAGGGAGACGACGCGGATGCCCAGCTCATCGCACCATCCGAGGAACTCCTGCATCTTCGCCGCGCCCGCGCGGTGTCCCTCGGCGGGCGTCGCGTAGCCCAGCTGACGCGCCCACCGCCGGTTGCCGTCGATCATCATGGCGACGTGATGGGGAACGGTCGTCGGATCGAGGTGACGACGCAGCCTGTTCGTGTAGAGCCGGTACAGCGGCCCTCGCCCCTGGCCATCGCGTGTCATCACCTGCCTACGCTATCGTGCCGGGGCTCGAGCGACAGAGCGCTGACGCTCAGGATATGTACGCCGGCGGGGATGGGCTCCCGCATAGAGTGTTGGCGTGAGCACACCCGACTCCACTGCACCCGACGTCCCCCAGCTGCCCCTCATGGCGGAGGCGGCGCACGACGCCGCCGTCGACATCAAGCCCACATGGCGCGGATGGTTGCACGCGGCGACGTTCCCTGTCGCGATCGTCGCCGGCATCGTGCTCATCGCGGTGGCCCAGGGAGGCGCCGCCAAATGGGCGGCCGCGGTCTTCATGGCGACATCCCTGCTGCTGTTCGGCAACTCGGCGCTCTACCACCGGATCGACTGGAGTCCGAAGGTCAAGGTGATCCTCAAGCGGATCGACCACGCGAACATCCTGCTGCTGATCGCCGGCACATACACCCCCCTGGCCGTGCTCGCCCTCCCGCCGGACAAGGGCGCGCTGCTCCTCGTCTTCGTGTGGAGCGGGGCGCTGCTCGGCATCCTTTTCCGGGTGTTCTGGATCAACGCACCGCGGTGGCTCTATGTCGCGCTGTACCTGCTGCTGGGGTGGGCGGCGGTGATGTACCTCGCTGACCTGTTCGTCGCGAACGCGACGATGATGGCGCTCGTCATCATCGGCGGTCTGCTCTACACGGGCGGCGCCATCGTCTACGCGCTCAAGAGGCCCAACCCGTGGCCCGGCCACTTCGGCTTCCACGAGATCTTCCACCTGTGCACGGTGCTCGCGTTCCTGTGCCACTGGACCGCGTGCCTGCTCATCGCACTCGAGCCGCTGTCGCCCTCGCTCGGAGCCTGATCGCCGTCAGCGCGTGATCAGCGCTTCTCGGGATCGTCATCGCCTTCGCGGACGATCGGGAGATCGGCATCGGTCTCCGTCGCCTCGTCGGCCTTGAGCGCGGCCTCTTCGGCATCGAGCTCCTCCCGGACCTCTTCGCGGTAGCGCACCCGACGGATGCGGCGGTTCATGTCGAGGATCAGCAGGATCACCGCGATCAGCACCACGACGACGGCAGCGAACCCGACGAAGCCGGGGGTGACGAGCTCTGGAGCCACCGTCATCGAGGGGGTCGGCATCGGGGTCTCGGTCAGAGCGAGCATGGAATCTGCCTTTCACGCACAGGTCGCATAACCTGTAATCACCAGCCTAACGACCGGAAGACCCCCCTTGTGACGACCGCACAGCAACTCGACGAACGCTATGGCCGCACCCGGCGACGGCGATGGCCCTGGGTCGTCGGGATCGTCGCGGCCGTGGCGGTGGTCGCAGCCCTCGGCTGGAGCGTGGTGTCGAACCAGATGAACTCGGTCGATTCCGACGACCTGGGCTTCGAGCTGATCGACGAGCACACCGTCGAAGTGCGCTTCCAGGTGACCGGGGTCCGGGGCAAGGACGTGGGTTGCGTCGTCGAGGCGCTGGACGAGGAGTTCGGGGTGGTGGGATGGAAGGTCGTCGAGCTTCCCGCCGGCGACAGCCACTCGCAGACCTTCTCGACGACCGTGCCGACCGTCGCCGAAGCCACGACAGGTTTGGTGAAGGCCTGCTGGGTCGCTTAGACTCTACGCAGACAGATGACGCCCTGGCACCGTGCCGGGGCGTCTTGGCATATCCCCCGCGGAACGTCGGCGGGCGACTAACGAAGGAGCTTCGTCATGTCTACTGACGCTCAGGTTCCCTTCCTCACGCAGGAAGCCTACGACCGGCTCGTCGCCGAGCTGGAGCATCTCTCCACCACCGGGCGCGACGAGATCGCCAAGCGCATCGAGGCGGCCCGCGAAGAGGGCGACCTTAAGGAGAACGGCGGCTACCACGCCGCGAAGGATGAGCAGGGCAAGCAGGAGGCCCGTATCCGCACCCTCGAGGGTCTGCTGAAGACCGCGAAGGTCGGCGAGGCCCCCGCGAGCCGCGGCATCGTCGAACCGGGCACGGTCGTGACCGCACTCGTCGCGGGCGGCGAAGAGGTCTTCCTTCTGGGCAGCCGCGAGATCGCCGCGGGCAGCGACCTCGACGTGTACAGCGAGGCGAGCCCGCTCGGCCAGGCCATCCTCGGGCTCAAGGTCGGCGACAAGTCGTCGTACGAGGCGCCGAACGGCCGGTCGATCGCGGTCGAGATCGTGAACGTCGAGACGTACACCGGCTGATCGTCCTCACGCACGAGAAGAGGCCCCGTCCTGCAGGACGGGGCCTCTTCTCATGCAGAAGCGGGGCTGCCGGGTCAGTCCGGGACGATCATCGGCTCGAAGCCCGCGCGACGCAGGGTGTCGAGAGTGTGCTCGGAGTGCTCGGCGCCCCGTGTCTCGACGCTCAGCTCGAGGATCACCTCGCTGATCTGCAGACCGTGCCCGTGCCGCGTGTGCATGGCCTCGATCACGTTGGCGCCGGCTTCGGCGATGAGCTCCGAGACCCGCGCGAGCTGGCCGGGACGGTCGGGCAGCGGGACCCGGATCGTCAGGTATCGGCCGGATGCCGCGAGTCCGTGCGAGACCACGCGCTGCAGCAGGAGCGGATCGATGTTGCCGCCCGACAGCACCGCCATCGTGGTTCCCGTCGCCGAGACCTTGCCGGCGAGGATCGCGGCGACTCCTGCGGCGCCCGCGGGCTCGACCACGACCTTGGCCTGCTCGAGCAGGATCAGGATGGCACGCGCGAGATCGTCGTCGGAGACCGTCACGACCTCATCGACGAGGTCCTTGATGATGTCGAACGGGATCGCACCGGGGCGCGCGACCAGGATGCCGTCGGCGATCGTGGGCCTCGTCTCGATGTCGACGGGATGCCCGGCGTCGAGCGACGGCGGCACCGCCGCGGCGTTCTCGGCCTGCACGCCGATGATCCGCACCTTTCGGCCCTGCTCAGCGGCACGGGCCTTGACCGCCGCAGCCACGCCGGCGATGAGGCCGCCTCCCCCGATGCCCAGGACGATGGTGTCGACCTCGGGGGCATCCTCGAGCAGTTCGAGGCCGAGGGTGCCCTGGCCGACGACGACGTCGCGATGGTCGAACGGGTGGATCAGCATCGCACCGGTGCGCTCGGAGAACTCCGATGCGAGACGGAGCGACGTCGCGACGGTCTCGCCTTCGAGCACGACCTCCGCGCCGTACCCGCGGGTCGCGAGCAGTTTCGGCACCGGGACGCCGATCGGCATGAAGATCGTTGCGGGGATGCCCAGAGCCTGAGCCGCGAGCGCGACCCCCTGGGCGTGGTTGCCCGCGGACGCCGCCACCACACCACGCGATCGCTCGTCGGCACTCAGGCGGGACAGACGATAGGCCGCGCCGCGGATCTTGAACGAGCCCGTGCGCTGGAGGTTCTCCATCTTGAGCAGGACCGGTGCGCCGAGGATGTCGGAGAGCGCGCGAGACGGAAGGGTGGGTGTGTGAGTGATCACCTCAGCAAGACTCTGAGCAGCGCTCTCGAACTCGGTCAGGCTGGGGACTGCGCTCATCGATTCCTCCGTCTAGGTTCGCGCGGGACTGTGCTCCAGATCAGGTCTGCGTCCGGTTGGTCGCCGGTGCGCCAGGAGCCGGTGCTGACGGTGACCGCCGCGACGTTGACGAACGCCGCGAGCGGCACCGCGAAGAGTGCGCCCGGGATGCCGCCGACCATCGACCCGCCCGCGACGACCAGGACGACGGCGAGCGGGTGCACTTTGACCGCCGAGCCCATGAGGATCGGCTGCAGGATGTGCCCCTCGAGCTGCTGCACCCCGAGCACCACGGCGAGCATCGCGAGCGCGATCCATGGCCCGTTGTAGACGAGGGCGAGCAGCACGGCGATCGCGCCGGTCACGACGGCACCCACGATGGGTACGAACGAACCGAGGAAGACGAGTACGGCGACCGGGATGGCCAGCGGCACTCCCAGAAGAGCGGCGCCGACGCCGATGCCGACCGCGTCGATCGCGGCGACGAGCAGCTGCGTGCGCGCGTAGTTCACGATCGTGGCGAAGCCGTTGCTCGCCGCAGCGTCAGCGGCCGGACGTGCCGCGCGCGGGAAGAGGCGCAGCGTCCACCGCCAGATGTTGCGCCCGTCTGCGAGCAGGCAGATGAGGATGAACAGCGAGAGCACCGCCCCGGTCGCGACGTGCGCGGCTGTCGTCCCGACCGCGAGAGCGCCGTTGAGGAGTGCCTGCGTCTGCTCGTTGATGATCTGCAGACCCTGATCGATGTAGTTCTGGATCTGCGTCTCGCTGAGGTGCAGGGGCCCGGTGAGCAGGAACTGACGGAACTGCTCGATGGCTCCTGAGCTGCGCTCCTGCACGTCGGGCAGCTGCGCCCGGACCTGCCAGATCACGAGCCACAGCAGCAGCGACACGATCGCGAGAGTCCCGATGATCGAGAGGGTGACCGCCAGCCATCGCGGGAATCGATGACGCAGCATCCACTGCATCGCCGGCCACAGAAGCGCCGTGATGAGGATGCCGACCATGAGCGGGATGACCAGGAGCTTGAGCTCGATCACGAGCCAGATGATGCCGGCGACGGCCGCGGCGATCAGCAGCAGACGCCATGCGTAGGCGGCCGTGATGCGCAGGCCGACCGGCACGGCGGCATCGGTCTCGGAGGGCGCGGGGCGCTTGGCGGGCGCCGGGCGCTCGGAAGGTGCGCGGCGCTCGGACGATGCCGGGCGCAGACGGAAGAGATCCCTCAGCCGTGGACGCTGCTCTTCGCTCATCGCCCAAGTCTACGGCGCAGTCGTCGAGCGCCAGGACGTGGCTCCGATGTCGGCGCCCGGCGATACGCTGACCTCGTGACCGACACTCTCAGCGCCGCTCAGGCGCGCAGACTCGCGCTAGGGGCGCAGGGCTTCACGCGGGCGAGGCCGCGCGACGTGTCGGCACGGCACCTGCACCGCGTCATGGATCGACTCGGGGTTCTGCAGATCGATTCGGTGAACGTGTTCGCGCGCTCGCACTACCTGCCGATGTTCTCCCGGCTGGGGTCGTACGATCCGGCGCTGCTGGACAGGGTGTTCCACTCGCGCACCAGCCACTACGTCGAATATCTGGCGCACGAGGCGACGTTCATCCCGATCGAGGACTGGCCGCTCTGGCGCTTTCGGATGGACGACTTCCGCGCACGCTGGTCAGGACCGGATTCGTGGATGAGCGCAAACGCGCGCACCCTGCAGTGGGTCAAGGCCGAGCTCCGAGACCGAGGACCACTGCGTCCTGCTGATCTCCGAGCAGACGCTCCGCGCGAACGGGGCTCGTGGTGGGACTGGGACGATGTGAAGCTCGCGCTCGAGCATCTGTGGCGCACGGGAGATGTGGCCATCAGCGGCCGCAAGGGATTCGAACGGAGCTACGCCCTTGCCGAGCGGGTGATACCCGACGCGATCCTCTCGCGTGACGTCGCACGCGAAGACGCCATCCGAGAGCTCACGCGACGGGCCGCGCTCTCTTCGGGAGTGGCGACGCAGTCCGACCTGGCCGACTACCACCGCATCCGCGACCGGGCGACGATGTCCCGCTCCATCGCCGACCTCGTCGACGCGGGCGACCTCATACCGACCGCGGTGCGGGGATGGGAGCGCGCAGGTCAGCCGCTGCCGGCGTGGCGCCACCGCGACGCCGTTCTGCCACGCCGAGTCGACGCGGCTGCCCTCCTCACGCCGTTCGACCCGGTCGTCTGGTTCCGCGACCGTGCCCTGCGCGCCTTCGAGCTCGACTACCGCATCGAGATCTACGTGCCCGCAGAGAAGAGGCGGTACGGCTATTACTCGCTGCCGGTGCTGGTCGGCGACCGGATCGTCGCCCGGGTCGACCTGAAGGCGGAGCGTGCGACCTCGACCCTCCAGATCCAGTCGGCGTGGTGGGAGCCCCAGGCGAAGCCCGCAGAGGATGCCGAGCGGGTCGCGGCCGAGCTCGCTCTCGCCGCGTCCTGGCAGGGTCTCGCAGAGATCTCGGTCTCGGGATGGGGCACCGCCTCCGAGAGCCTGTATGCCGCCCTGGCGGCCCGTCCCGACGCCTCCGCTGCGACGACTCGGCGCCACGTGCACGCGCGTGAGGCCATGGTATGACCCGCCGCGCCGCGTGGGCGACTGCAGGCATCACTGCCGCGCTCCTGATCATCGTTGCGGTCGTGTGGATCTCCCAGGCGTCGAACGTGCGGCCACCCTCCGACGCCTCCCCTCCCGCGACCGCTTTCGCGACCCCCTCGCTCGAACCGCACGAGGCCGCACAGCAGCAGCTCGAGACGATGCTCGAGGAATGCACCGTCGACGAGGCGCGCGGCGGTGCGATGCCGGAGGGATGCGGCATCCGGATCCCCTGGGGAACCGAATTCGCGGCCGTCGACACTGTGCGATTCCGGATCGACCGGATGCCTGTGCTCGAGGTGCTGGACGAAGGGTTCGTCGCCGAGGGCGGCGTTCTCGTGGCGACGGTCGCGGGGACGGGCCAGGACGGTGCGCCGAGGACTGAGACCTACCGCACCGAGTCGTGGACTGTGCGCGGCGACCTGTCGGTGACCGACGATCGGGTCGTGATCGAGATCTGGTGATGTGCGGGCCGCCGCCCGGACAGAGAGAAGGGCCCGATGCGACTGTGCGCAGCGGGCCTTCTCGTCAGAACTGCACGCGGGGCGGTTCTGAGATCGCGCCGCTGTCGGCGACCTCGAAGAACTCGCGTTCGGTGAATCCCAGCCCCTTCGCGAACAGGTTGTTCGGGAAGACCTTGATCTTGGTGTTGAGCTCCCGCACGCCGCCGTTGTAGAACCGGCGGGCGGCCTGGATCTTGTCCTCGGTGTCGACGATGGACTGCTGGAGCTGGAGGAAGTTCTGGCTCGCCTGCAACTGCGGATACGCCTCGGCGACGGCGAAGAGACTGCGAAGCGCCTGCTGAAGGTGCCCCTCTGCGATTCCCGCCTCACCGGGGCCACCGGCGGAGAGGGTCTCGGCCCGGGCGCGCGTGACGTTCTCGAACACCGCCTTCTCGTGCGATGCGTACCCCTTGACCGTCTCGATCAGATTGGGGATCAGATCCGCTCTGCGTTTGAGCTGTACGGTGATGCCGCTCCACGCCTCGTCGACGCGGACGTTCAGCTGCACCAGCGAGTTGTACGTCGCCCACAGATAGATTCCGATGAGCAGAATCACGCCGACGACGATCAGTACTGGCACGAGCCATTCCATCAGAGGCCCACCCTTCCTCGTGTTTGTCTCATCCTATCCGCGCAGTCTGCACGCCGACTGGATGCGTCCCCGCGGAAGGAGCGGCGTCTCACTCGCCCAGCACGCGATCGAGGTACCGGTTGCTGAGTCGCCGATCGGGATCGAGCCGATCACGGAGGGCGATGAAGTCATCGAAACGCGGATACAGCTCACGCAGCTGCGCCGCACCGAGTGTGTGCAGCTTGCCCCAGTGCGGTCGCCCTCCGTGCTCGAGCATGATCTGCTCGACGGCCTCGAAATAGACCGTCGGGTCCACGCGCCAATAGCGATGCACGGCGATGTAGCCCGTCGCCCCGCCATACGCGGTCGAGAGCCAGCGATCGTCCTCCGCCGCGAAGCGCACCTCGACGGGGAACTCGATACGCCAACCGCGCTGCACGATCAGCGCCTGGAGCGCATGGAACGCCGGCACGACGTTCGCGGCGGGAAGCGCGTACTCCATCTCACGGAATCGCACGTTCCGACTCTGCGTCAGCACCCGATGCGACCGATCGACGTAAGTCCTGTCACCGGTGAGCTTCACCGCCATCCTGTTGAACGGCGGGGTGACCGCGGGCACGAGCTGCGATCCCGCGCACACCACCCGGTAGACGCCGTTCGACAGCAGCGTCTCATCGATCCACCGTCCGACGACCGGCAGCGGCTGCCTGCGGGTCGACTCTGGCATGCGGCTCTGGCGTTTCGTCAGGGCCACCTCGGTGTGAGGGAACCAGTAGAACTCGAAGTGGTCGGATGCGGCGACCCGGTCGTCCAGGGTCGCCAGAACCTCGGCGAGCGGCGCCGGCTCGTCGACGGCGCTGAGCACGAAAGCGGGAACGCAC
Organism: Microbacterium sp. EB106-03-03-XG65; assembly: GCF_058791955.1. Taxonomy (NCBI): domain Bacteria; kingdom Bacillati; phylum Actinomycetota; class Actinomycetes; order Micrococcales; family Microbacteriaceae; genus Microbacterium; species Microbacterium sp. EB106-03-03-XG65. Next base: position 1,634,987 of record NZ_JBYTEB010000001.1, on the reverse strand, counting down.
TGCAGCGTCACCTCGACCATGATCCCGAGCGCGCCGAGCCCCAGGGCCACGGCGGGAAGCAGTTCGGGGCTGCTCTGCTCATCGACGCGGAGGAAGTCGCCGGATGCGGTGACCATCGTCACACCCACCACCTGAGCAGCGAGACCGCCGAACCCTGATCCGGTGCCATGGGTCCCGGTCGAGATCGCGCCGGCGATCGACTGCCGGTCGATGTCGCCGAGATTCTCCATGGCGAGGCCGTGCCGCGCGAGGAGCGCGGGGATCCGGTGCAGCCGGGTTCCCGCCAGCAGAGTCACGCGACGCCGCTCGGGGTCGACCGAGACGAGTCCCTGCATGTCATCGAGCTCGAGCAGCACCCCCGGCGCGATGGCGATTCCGGTGAAGCTGTGCCCCGCCCCCACGGCCTTGATGCTGAGCCCGTGGGCCAGGGCCGCCGTGACAGCCCGCTGCACTCCTTCGGGGCTGCGCGGGCGCTCGACGCGAAGCGGTGTGACCTGCGCGGACCGCGCCCAGTTCTGCCACGTGCCACCGATCCTCGTCACAGGAACGCCTTCCCCTCGCCACGATAGGTGGGCAACTCGTCGATGACCTCGCCTGCGGAGACGAGGTGATACGCGTCGATGCGCTCTGCAGGCTCGCCGCTCTTCGCGTGCCGGAACCAGACGCGATCGCCGACTCCCAGATCGGATGCTGCCTTCCCCTGCAGGGGGGTCTGCACCTCACCCGCGGCCTCACGAGGGAGCGTCTGCAGCCCCTGCGGCCATACGGGGAGCGGCTGCCGAGAGGCCAAGGCGGGGCCCGAGGCGATCCACCCACCGCCGAGCACCGTCGCGATGTCGGCGGTCGGGCGTCGGACGACATCGAAGGCGAAGGCCGATGCCGGCGCGGGGCGGAACGAGCGGTAGCCGTCGAAGAGGTGTCCTCCGAGCAGCCCGCTCCCCGCGCTCGCTTCGGTGAGGGACTCGTCGCTGCCTGTGAACTCGAGCGACCCCGTGCCTCCGCCGTTGAGGAACTCCAGGGGCGCGACCTCGGCGAGCGCCGCCACGATCGCCGCCCGACGATCGCGGAGTTCGGCGCGGGACCGCGACTGCACGAAGCGGATCAGCGGGGCATCGGGGCCGGCGTCTCCCTGCCCGGCGATCTGCGCTTCGTACATCTGCAATCCGACCAGTGTGAAACCGGGGCGCCGGACGATCCGATGGGCGAAGGCCGCGATCTCCCCCGCGGTGAACAGCGCCGAACGTCGAACCCCGATGTGCCCGAGGGCTGCAGAACGCCAGGAGGCGTCGGCATCGATCGCGACCCTGATGTCCGGCCGCGAACCGGCAGGAGCGACGCTGTCGATGATGTCGAGGTGCACCGGATCATCGACCATCAGTGTGATGCGACTCGCCGCCTCCGCCGAGGCGAACAGCTGCGCCAGTCCAGCGCGGTCGACCGTCGGGTATCCGATCACGATGTCATCGTGGGTCTCGGCCAGCCACAGCGCCTCCGCGAGAGTGAAAGCCAGGATGCCGCGGTAGCCGGGCAGAGCGAGAACGGCGTCCAGCACCGCGCGGACGCGGACCGACTTCGACGCCACGCGGATGGGAAGCCCACCCGCCCGCACGAGGAGGTCCATCGCGTTGTGCTGCAGGGCTTCACGATCGATGATGGCCACGGGCGCGGGCAGATGACCGGTGGCTGCGGACAGACGGGGCCAATATCGCGCGGGATCCTCCCACTCCGGAGCGACGGACGAGGGTCCCCGGTCAGGGCTCAGATCAGCGGTGAGGTCGAGCACTCCCCCACCCTACGGCGTCGGTGGGATGTCTGCGTGTACGCTGAGCCAGGGCCCCGGCCGCGCGCCCCCGTAGCCCAATGGCAGAGGCAGGCGACTTAAAATCGCTTCAGTCTGGGTTCGAGTCCCAGCGGGGGCACCCGCCTTGATCCGCGTGGTTACGCGGATGTCGCCCTCCCCCGGTGACCTGTTCGCGGCAGTGTCACGAGACTTGGCAGTCCTGTCACAAACGCTTCCGGATCGGGCATGATCGCCACCCCATTCATCAGGATCCGTAGAGGCGTCCGAGTAGGTCGGGCGCGAGCCTCGTGGTGTCGTCCGTCGCGTGGCCGTAGACACTCATCGTCATGGCCGGATCGTGGCCAGCGAGCTTGGCAACGGTGACCACGGGGATGCCTTGCTGAAGCAGGATCGACGCCGAATAGCTCTCAGTTCGGCGACTTGGACGCGAACATCGGATGCGCAGTATCGAACAGATGCACGCTCATCGACTCGGTATTGATCCCCATCTTCGACTGGACGAGTCTGGCTTCTCCAACAAGCTCCCGGTCGAACACGGTGATCTTGCTCTCGTCACCGCCCCCAATGCGGCGATGCTTCCCACACTCCCACAGAGAGCGAATCGCGCTTGCGATCAGCCCGCACATCACGATGGACCGTTGATACTTGACCCAGTGCGTAACGCGCGCCCAGCGTCGCTCATTGCCAGTGTCGACCTGCTGAATCACGGTGAGTGCCGGGCCAGACACAGAGAGAATCTCGCCGTCGTCGATCTTGAAACCGACCTCTTCTGGGAGGATCGCAAGCCCGTGCTTTCCGGCGTTATACAGCTCAGCTCCGTCCAGAATCAGATCGCAGCAGTACTCGATCAGATCACGCAAGCCGTCGCGATGCCGCTCCCATCCGTCCGGATATTTCCACGTGCCGTTGGAGTCCATCACTGACTTGTCGCCGCTCCAACTCACAATGTGCAACAGCTCCGTTAGCGTCTCATCGGACTGCACAGAGTTCTTGATCCGCTTCACGCCCGCCGGGAAAGCCCCGCGATCGCGCAGTCTGGTGAGCTCCCACCAAGGACACGGAGCGTTGTCCCAGTGTGCCAGACATAATCTCAGCAGCGTCTCCGCCGCTTGATGAACGACGAGCGTGCTCTCAAGCGCCACGAACTGCACCCGCTCCTCGGCGGAGGGCACGCCCGCACGCTTCATCGAAACACCATCAGCGGATTCTGAGGCCGTCAGCTGCTCGTCGCCGAGGAACCGCGTGAGCATCCATAACCGCTGATCGACGACTTCGGCGGGGTCGGCACGATAAAACGAACGATTCAAGGAGTCGAACTCGTGGGGGTCGATGTCTGCTGGCCTGGGCATGCCCGCGACGCTACGCGACGGCTCAGACATTGAGTGGTCGCAGAGACGAACGGGAGGGGCAGACTGCGCCCCCTCCTTGTCGGAATCGCGACCCCGGGGGTGTGCCCTCACAGCGCGCTGTCGCCGGTGTCACGGCGATGTCACTAACCGGTGACGACCGAGGGGGTACCTATGAGGTACGGGGAGCCTCCTTCTTCCAGGTCAGGCGAGACATCCGGGGTACCAACCGAAACCAGGCGTAACGGGGTTGAACAGACTTAAAATCGCTTCAGTCTGGGTTCGAGTCCCAGCGGGGGCACCGGAGCCGCTGAGCTCAACGACCGAAGAGGTCGCCGAGCCCCGGGATGCCGAGGTCGCCGAGCTTCTGGCCCCATTCCCCGGCGGTCTCGCCGAACCCGGTCACCGCTTCCCCTGCCGATCCGATCACGCCTTCCGCCGCTCCCGAGACGCCCTCGGCGGCGCCCGAGACGAGCTCCTCGGCACCAAGTCCGTCGGCGATCGCCTCGAGGTCCACGCCCTGGGCGAGAGCATCGAAGTCGACGCCGAGACCGGCCGCCTGCTCGAGCAGCGGTGCGGCGACGGCACTGGTGACAGCACCCATCGCCACGACCCCGAGCACGCCGACGGCAGCGCCGCCCACGACCCCGGCCGCGCCCGCACCCCGGGCGCGCGACAGCAGACCCCGCATGCGTCCGGGTCCGGCGGCCTCGGTGCGACCGGCGGATCGTGCGAGGTCGAACGCCGACGACGATCGGGGCCGATCGTGCGGCGGCAGCTCCGCATTCATCCGTTCCTGCACCTGCGCGCGCTGAGCGGGGGTCAGCCGCTCGAAGGCGTCGCGGTGGATCTCCTCCACTCGATGCGGGTCAGCGGTCTGCAGCAGGTAGTCGTAGCGCGCGATCGCCGCGCGGTCGGCATCCGTCCCGGTCGACGAGGCGGCAGGCGACGTGTTCCGGCTCATGGCGGGCGGTGGGCTGTAGGGGTCTCGAGTGCCCGACGGTGCGCTCGGTGCGTATCGGGCCGGTTCGCCCGTGCGAGCGTCGCCCTTCTTGCCGTCGAGGTCGAGGGCCTGTGTGGCCATTCCCAGCAGACGATCCAGCATTCCCATGTCGTGGTCTCTTTCGTGTGACGTATGGACAGCCACCGGAGCACGGGATCAGCAGAGTGCAGGGGTCGACGGCTGTCCGTGGATACGGACGCCAGGTCTCCTCCGCCCGAAGTGGGCCGGTGGGCCGGGACACGACTTCATGTCCGTAATGACGACGCCACCGCAGTCGGGAGTACTCCCCTTGCTGGACCGAGCGTATCGACCACACCTATGAGCCGGGTGCGAGGATACGTCCGGCGCAGGGGACGACGAACGCCCCGACCTGCGAGAGATCGGGGCGTTCGTCGAGAGACGTTACTTGGCAGCAGCCGTCTCGGCGGCCTGCTCGGCAGCGGGCTTCTTCGCCGCCGGCTTCTTGGCCCCGGTCTTCTGACCGGCGGGCTTCTCGTCTGCGGCCTTGTCGGCGGCGGCAGCCTGAGCAGCCGGCGCGGTGGTCGCGGGAGCGGCCGGACGCGGACGTGCCGCGAACTCCTCGAAGACGTAGCGCGGGTTCTGCACCGTCTGGAGGTTCACCAGGTCACGACCGAGCCACAGGTTGTTCCACCAGCCCCCGACCACCCGGAGCTTGCGCTCCCACGTCGGCATCGCGAGGCCGTGGTAGCCACGGTGCGCGACCCAGGCGATGAAGCCCTTGAGCGCGATCTTGCCGGACTGGAAGACACCGTTGTACAGACCGAGGCCCGCGACGGCGCCGAGGTTCTTGTGGAAGTACTCCTTCGGGTCCTCGCCTCGCAGCACAGCGACGAGGTTCTTCGCGAGCAGCTTCGCCTGACGGACGGCGTGCTGGGCGTTCGGCACGCAGAAGCCGCCGACGCCACCACCGGAGAGGTCGGGCACTGCCGAGACATCGCCGGCAGCCCACGCGCCGGGAACGAAGGCCTCGGGGGTGCCGACGCGCAGGTCGGCACGGGTCTGGATGCGGCCACGCTCTTCGACCGGAAGGTCGCCACCGCGCACCACTGTCGGGTTCGCCATGACGCCGGCGGTCCAGACGATCAGATCGGTGGGGATGACCTCGCCCGTCGACAGCTCGACGTTGCCGTCGACCGCGCTGGTGAGCTGGGTGTCGAGGTGCACGTTGGCACCGCGCTTCGCCAGATCCTTCAGCACCCACTCGCTCGTCTGCAGCGAGACCTCGGGCATGATGCGCCCCATCGCCTCGATGAGGTGGAAGTGCGTGTCTTCGAAGGTGATCTGCGGGTACTTCGCCACGAGCGACGAGGCGAGCGAGCGCAGCTCGGCGAACACCTCGATACCGGCGAAACCGCCACCGACGACGACGACCGACAGCAGCCTGTCGCGCTCCGGGCCGGCCGGCAGCGACGCGGCCTTGTCGAAGTTCGACATCAGGCGGTCACGGATCGCGACAGCCTCTTCGATGGTCTTGAGACCGATCGCGTTGTCGGCGATGCCCGGGATCGGGAACGTGCGAGAGACGGCGCCGGCCGTCACGACGATCTGGTCGTACGCGAACTCGTACGGGTCACCCACGGGCGGAGTGATCGTCGCGACCTTCTCGGCGTGGTTGATGCCGGTGACCTTGGCCGTCAGCACGTTCGTCCGCTTGAGATGACGACGGTGGGCGACCACCGAGTGGCGAGCCTCGATCGATCCCGCGGCCACCTCCGGAAGGAAGGGCTGGTACGTCATGTAGGGAAGCGGGTCGACCATGGTGACGTCGGCTTCACCCTTGCGAAGGTGCTTCTCCAGCTTCCACGCCGTGTAGAAGCCTGCATAGCCTCCACCGACGATCAGAATCTTGGGCACAGTGCTGTTCTGAGGCACAGGGGGACAACTCCTAGAGTCAGGAATGTGGCGTGCGAGCGCGCGCCGATCGGATGCGCCGGGCAGCTGCGGTGACGCCAAGCGCTATCAGGATACCAGGGACTGTGAGCGCGATGAGCGGCAGGGTACCGTAGCGCAGTGAATCAGCGCTGGGAAGCAGCGGTGAGCCGGGCTCGGTGGGTGCGTCGGCGGCAGGAAGCGGCGGCACCGCGACCGGCGTGACGGTCGGCACCGGCTGCGGCTCCGACTCCGCGCGACGGAAGAGGCGCACCCACTCGGCGAGATCGCCCATGGGGTTCGAGTCGACGGTGGGCACGTTCGCGGTGACCGCCGCCTCGGCGTCGATGAGCCCATAGCCGTAGAGGGGGTCGGGCGTGCGTGACACGCCCTCGACCGGGATCGCCGTGCGGATGATGCGGTTGATCACGTTGGCGGCATCGAGATCGGGGTGCGCCGACCTGATCAGGGCCGCGATCCCGGCCACGATCGGCGCCGCACCGCTCGTGCCGCTCCAGCGCGCCACCTCGCCGTCTGCCGAGACCCCGCGCAGGCCCTCGCTGGGCGCCGCGATGCCGATCGTGATGCCCTGGGTCGACGCCTCAAGACTCGCTGTTCCGGTCTGGTCGACTCCGCCCACCGTGAGCACCCCGGGAATCGTCGCCGGCGCCCCGATGATGTTGGTCCCGCTCCCCCGGTTCCCCGCAGCCACGACGACCACGACGTCGTGCTCGAAGGCGTAGAGGAACGCGTCGTCCCAGCTCTTGTCCCAGTCGAGCGTGTTCGTCGTGAAGGAGAGGTTGATGATGTCGGCACCGTTGTCGACGGCCCAGCGCATGCCCTTCGCGACCTGCTCCGTGAACGGCACCCGCGCCGCGGCACCGAAGCCCACCGAGATCGACAGGAGGTTCGCCTCGGGAGCCACGCCGATCATGCCCGTGCCGTCGGCCGCGCCACGGCCGGCTGCCAGAGAGGCGACCCACGAACCGTGGTTGCCGTCGATCGCTCCGAGCGGTGTGCGCCCATCGGGAGTTCCCGTGCCTGACACGTCGGTTCCGCCGATCACCGCCTGGTCGAAGACGCCCGGGACACTCGCGATCCCGGTGTCGATCACCGCGATCGTCACACCTTTGCCCCGTGTCGTCTGCCACGCGTCGCGCACGCGCGCACCGTCGAGCCAGTACTCGGAGGCGCGCACAGGATCAGCCGGATCGTCGGGCACCGGCTGCGGCGTGGGGGTGGGAGCCGCGGTCGATCCGAGCAGCAGCACGGATGCCACGACCGTCGCGATCGCGACGGCCCCGCGGAGCATCCGGCCACGCCTCATGCCGAGGAGTCCTCGGCCTGGCGCACTGCGGCACCCGGGTTCTCGCACCGGCAGAGCTCGGGCGTCCACGACGAACGCGCGAGAGCCTGATCGCCGATCGGGTTGACCCCGGCACCCGCAGCGAGAGCGTGTCCGGCCAGGGCGTGCAGGCACTTGACGCGCGTGGGCATGCCGCCGGCGGAGATCCCGTCGATCTCCGTGACCTCGCCGAACTGAGCGCGATCAGCGAGGTAGGCCTCGTGCGCCGCGAGATATGCGGCGGCGACCTCGGGGTCCTCAGCCAGCAGGGCCGCCAGCTCGGGCATCACCTGAGTCGCCTCGAGGGTCGACATCGCAGCGGTCGCAGCCGGATGCGTCAGATAGTAGAACGTCGGGAAAGGCGTGCCGTCGGGCAGGCGAGGTGTGGTGGCGACGACAGTCGGGTTTCCGCACACGCACCGCGCCGCGATTCCCACGACACCGCGGGCGGGCCGCCCCAGCTGGGCCGACACCACGGCGAGTTCGGCGGTCGTGGGGGTAGCGAAAGGCGGGGTGGTCACACGTCCAGCGTACGGGAGACGCCCGAGAGGATGCTCGACGCGATCCGCGCGCGGCGCCCTGTCACTGGGGGATGGCGGCGGTGTCGCTGAGCCCGGCGGAGGTCAGGCTGCGCAGCAGCTGAGGCATCCAGTCCGAGGGCGTCTCTTCGAGCGTGTCGCTGACGGGGCCCTGCTCCTGAGGCAGAGCAGCGGGATCGAGGTCGTTGTCGATGAGATAGACCACCTCACCGGGCTTGACGTAGTAGAGCCGCTCCCTGGCCTGTGTCGTGATGTAGGCCGGGTCGCTCCAGCGATCGCGTTCCTTCTCGAGCGCTGTGATCTCGTCTTCCGAGACTTGGATGGAGTGCTCGAGCGCCGCGATCTTCTGCCGCTGATCGATGAAGGTGCCGAGTGTCGGCACCAGCACCCACGCCCCCAGCACCACGAGCGACAGCATGATGACGGAGAACGCCGACAGGCGGATGCCGGACGCCCATTCGCGCACGTCGACGCGCTGGTCGGCTGCGGCGCCTCGTCGAGCGGTTCGCGCAGACCCCGCTGACGCGGCACGGCCCGCTGTCGTCGCTCCCGGAGACGCCGAAGGAGGAGCCGGTCGTCGTGCCACGGCTCCTCCTCCGTCAGTACCGCTCAGGCGGCTTGTGTCTGTCTCAGCTGCGTTCAGCCCTGGTAGCGCGGGAACGCCGAACGGCCGGCGAAGACCGCCGCGTCGCCCAGCTCTTCCTCGATGCGCAGAAGCTGATTGTACTTCGCGACGCGCTCGCTGCGAGCAGGCGCACCCGCCTTGATCTGACCCGCGTTCGTCGCGACGACGAGGTCGGCGATCGTGGTGTCCTCGGTCTCACCCGAGCGGTGCGACAGCATCGCGGTGTAGCCCGAGCGCTGAGCGAGGCTGACCGCGTCGAACGTCTCGGTGAGCGTTCCGATCTGGTTCACCTTGACGAGCAGCGAGTTCGCCACGCCGCGCTTGATGCCGTCGGCGAGACGAGTCGGGTTGGTGACGAACAGGTCGTCTCCGACGAGCTGGACCTTCGACCCCAGGGCGTCGGTGAGGAGCTTCCAGTTGTCCCAGTCGTCCTCGGCGAGGGCGTCCTCGATCGTGACGATCGGGAAGTCGTCGACGAGGCCCTGGTAGTACTCGATCAGCTCGGGGCCGCTCCAGTCCTTGTTGTCGAGGCGGTAGACGCCGTCGCTGAAGAACTCGGTCGCGGCGACATCGAGGCCGAGCGCGATCTCGGTGCCCGGCTTGAAGCCGGCCTTCTCGATCGCCTTGACCAGGAAGTCGAGGCCCTCGCGGTTGCTGGGCAGGTCGGGGGCGAATCCACCCTCGTCGCCGAGGCCCGTCGCGTAGCCGGCGGCCTTCAGCTCGCCGCGCAGCACGTGGTAGGTCTCGACACCCCAGCGGAGCGCCTCGGAGTAGGTCTCGGCGCCGATCGGAGCGAGGAAGAACTCCTGCATGTCGATGCCGTTGTCGGCGTGCTCGCCACCGTTGATGACGTTGAAGAGCGGCACGGGAAGCACGTGCGCGTTGGGGCCGCCCAGGTAGCGGAACAGCGGCAGGTCGGCCGAGTCGGCCGCGGCCTTCGCGACGGCGAGGCTGACGCCGAGGATCGCGTTGGCGCCCGTGCGCTGCTTGTTCTCGGTGCCGTCGGTCTCGATCAGGATCTCGTCGACGATGCGCTGCTCGCTCGCCTCGATGCCCTCGAGCGCCGGTCCGAGCTCGTCGATGATGGCGTCGACGGCCTTGAGCACGCCCTTGCCGCCGTAGCGGCTCTTGTCGCCGTCGCGGAGCTCGTACGCCTCGAATGCGCCGGTGGATGCGCCGGACGGGACCGCTGCCCGCTGGACTACACCGTCGTCGAGGAGCACCTCCACCTCGACGGTCGGGTTTCCGCGCGAGTCGAGAATCTCGCGTGCGCCTACAGCCTCGATCAGTGCCACTGATGTGCTCCTTGCTCAGAGAAAAGGTGTGTGGAGCGTCGTCGATCCGCGCCCCAGTCTAGCCCGCTCGGCCGTCGGCTCCCGGGTCGGAGTCCGCAGGCTCAGACGACCACCGCGAGCGCCACGCCGTCCCAGCCCTTGACTCCCACCGTCTGCAGCGCGGTGGCGTCGAAGCGCGGATCTTCGCTCAGCATCCGCAGCGCCTCCCTCGTGCCGATCACCTTGGGGTCGGACGCGTCATCGCGCACGATCTCGCCCTCTCGCCCGATGTTGTCGAGCACGATCACGGTTCCCGGATGACCCAGCCTCGCTGCCCAGTCGAGATAGACCGTGTTCGACTCCTTGTCGGCGTCGATGAAGACGAGATCGAAGCCGCCCACCAGTGTGGGGAGCACGTCGGCGCCCCGGCCGATCCGGATGTCCACACGATCCCCGACGCCCGCCGCGTCGATGCTCGCGCGAGCCACGGCGGCGTTGTCCGCTTCGGCCTCGACCGTGACGACCCGCCCCTCAGGCCCCACCGCCCGTGCGAGCCAGATCGTCGAGTAACCGCCGAGCGTGCCGATCTCCAGCACCCGGCGCGCGCCGCTGATGCGCGCGAGCAGGTGGAGGAACTTGCCGCCGACCGGTGCGACCTCGATCTCGGGAAGACCCGCGTCACGCTGTGCCGACAGCGCCGCCTCCAGCTGCGGGTCGTGACCGACGAGGAGGTCGGCGAGGTAGACGTCGGCATCGGACCAGGCGGCGGGAGTGGATTCCATGACCTCAGCCAACCGCTGGGCCTCAGGAGCGTCAAGAGGCTTGCGGACCCCGCCCGGATCGTGGAGCGGAGAGCAGACGCCCGGGTGCGCCGGCGAGCTCGGGCTGACGACGGAACTGACCGGTGACGGCCAGCACGGCGATCACCACTGCCGCGACGATCCACCCGGCGACGCCGAGTGGGCCGGCGAGTGCGAGATCGGGCTGGGACGCCGCGAAGATGAGGATGAGTCCGGCGGCGGCGTTGAGGGAGCCGTGGGCGAGGACCGCCGGCCACACCGATGCCGACCGCAGACGCAGCCAGCCCAGGAGCACTCCCCAGGCCATGCACCCGCCGATCATGAACAGCACGCCGGTGATGTCGGTGCGCCCGAAGTTGTAGCCCAGCAGGATCACCGGGCTGTGCCAGACGCCCCAGATCGCACCGCTGAGGAGAAGCGCGGGCCACGTGCCCAGAGGGCGCAGAGCAGGGACGAGCCACCCGCGCCAGCCGAGCTCCTCGCCGAACGCCAGCACGCTGTTGACGAGCGCGCCGAGAGGGATCATCGCGATCTGCGAGATCACGACGATCTCGATCGGGGGCATCGGCGCACCGGCGGGCAGCGCCTTCGCGATCTCGGCGGCGAACGCCTCGAAGGTCGTGTCGAGCCGCACCCAGCCGAGAGCTCCCGCGACCGCGATGCCGAGCGCGACGAGAAGCGGCGGGGCGAGCCAGCCCACCACCATCAGCCAGACGACGCGTCTGGCAGGGCGCAGCGGCCACAGGCCCAGAAAGCGCAGGCGCTCCCCCGGCGCCGGCACACGCATCGTGAAGGTGACCACGAGCGCCGCGAGCGCGGGGGTCAGCATCATCACGGGCAGCAGGAACCAACTGCTCGGCTCGGCCAGACCGTCGCCCAGCCACAGCGGCAGCGCGACCAGCCATGCGAGGCCGCATGCGAGCGCGACGAAGACGACGACGGATGCAGTTCTCGTGCGGGTCATGGTGTGACTCCCTGTTCGGTGTCGACGTGCTGTTCGATCATCGGGATGCTGCGGCAGCCAGGACGGATGCCGCCGTGGCCGCATCGTCGACCGTGACGACGAACACGCGACCGTCGGTGCGGGTGACCTCGAGCGCCTCGCCGGCGCGCAGGACGAATCCGCGCCGCCCGTCGGTGCCGATGCGATAGCCCCAGCCGCCGAACTCGGCGAACGGATCGACGTGCACCGCTCGAGCGCTGGCGATGTCGTGAGCGGCGATCTCGAGACGGGGCCATCCGGCGACCGAGCGCACCCGGAGGCCGGCGGCGCTCGCCCGGACACGGAACGAGAGCCCGGTCGCCACGAGGATGACGAGGATCACCGTGACGCCCGCCACGATCCACCCGGCCGCGATGCCACGAGCGAGCAGCAGCACGCTCATGGCGACCGTGACGAAGACACCGATTCCGAGGACGACCTGACCGCTGCGCGCCACCGTGACGGTCTTCATCCATACGGCGCGCTCGTGATCGGCGAGAGGCAGCGGTGCCGCCGGGGTCGCTGATGCGGGCGAGTCGAGCAGCACCTTCGGCTGCAGGAACCATCCGGCCGCCCCCAGGCCCGCCGCGATGGCGACGATGACGGGGATCCACGGGGTGATGTCGGCGGCCTCGGTCGCATCGGAGAGCCCCCGCTGGGAGGCAGTCGTCACGATGGCGAGCAGGGACAACAGACCGGCCATCGCGAGGTTGGCGGCTCCGAGCACGCGGGCGGTCGTCGACCACTGCGGCCGGCCGGTCGGAGCCCCCGCTCCCCGCCGGGGTGCACGATGCGAGAGGAGTGCGATCATCGACAGGAGAGCCACGACGCCTCCGCCCAGGCCGACCAGCATGACCAGCGGCATCCATCGCGGGCCGAAGCCGTCGGCCCCGTCGAGGCCCCAGTGGATCGCGGCAGGGTCGGGAAGTTCCGGCAGCCAGGCCAGGATGAGGATGGCGGCGAGCACGATGAGCGATGCGGGGACGATCACCCCGACCCACCAGAAGGCGGTGCGGGCGCGACGGATCTCGGGGGTCATGCGTCGATCTCCTTGATGAGGGCGGCCAGGGTCGAGGCAGAGAGTCCGAGGGACGCCGCACGCGCGACGAGCGCGGCGATGTCCTGTGAGAGTTCGGCGAGAGGCGCGGCGGCGGCGGCCACGACCGCTCCCCTGCCGCGGCGCAGATCGATCAGGCCCTCGTCCCGCAGCTGCTGGTACGCACGCAGCACGGTGTGCAGATTGATCTCGAGCGCCTCGGCGAGTTCACGCGCGGCGGGGAGACGATCGCCGGGCACGAGGCGGCCGGCGAGCACGTCGGACCGGACGGATGCGGCCACCTGGTCGAAGAGCGGACGAGCGCTGTCGGGGTCGATGCGGATCAGCATCCCGTCCCCAATCTTCTAGTAGTTCTACACAAACTATAACAACTGTCGACACCCTCCAGCAAGCTTTGTCCGGGATCCGGCGTCGTCCACACTGACCTCATGCGCATCACTCCTCGTCGCCTCGCCGCCGGCATGAGCCTGTGGATCCCGAACCTGTTCAGCGGAATCCGCATCCGGCGTTTCAGCGAGGACTGGACCCACGCGACCGTCGAGCTGCATGTCAACGTCTTCACCCGCAACTATGTGAAGACCGCGTTCGGCGGCTCGATGTCGGCCATGACGGACCCGTACTTCTTCATGCTCGTGATGCACCAGCTCGGCCGGGACTATGTCGTCTGGGACACCCGGGGTGAGATCGAGTTCGTCAAGCCCGGCCGCGGGGTGCTGACGGCAGAGTTCGAGGTCAGCCGTGAACGAGCCGAGGAGATCCGCGAGCGGGCGCACGGCGGTGCGAAGGTGCTCGAGTGGTTCGAGACCGTGATCACCGACGGCGACGGAGATGTCGTCGCGCGAGTGCGTCGACAGGTCTACGTCCGTGAGAAGCAGCGCATCACGGCTGCGCGGGGCTGACGGAGCCCTCGATACCGACTGTTCACCCGGTCGTGACACGATGACGGGATGCCCCTCGCCCGCCGCCTGACTCTCGTCGACGCCACAGCGATCGGCCTCGGCTCGATGATCGGTGCCGGCGTGTTCTCGGTGTGGGCGCCGGCCCTGGGCGTCGCCGGCAGCGGCATCCTGATCGCCCTGGGGATCGCCGCGATCGTCGCCTACTGCAACGCGACCGCCTCGGCGCAGCTCGCCGCGGCGCACCCCGTCGCCGGGGGCACCTATGCCTACGCGCGCGCCGAGATCGGCCCGTGGTGGGGTTTCGTCGCCGGGTGGAGCTTCGTGATCGGCAAGATCGCGAGCTGCGCGGCGATGGCGATGACCTTCGCCGCCTACGCCGCGCCGGAGGGCTGGGGGGTGCCCGTCGCCATCGCGGCGGTCGTCGCTCTCGCCGTCGTCAACTGCTTCGGTATCACGCGCACCGCCCTCGTCACTCGAGTGTTCGTCATATGCTCTCTGCTCGGACTCGCCGTGGTGGTCGCGGTCGGTCTCGGGGGCGGCCCGCCTGCCGAACCGGCTCCCCTTCCGGATGCCTCCGCGTACGGCGTTCTGCAGGGCGCAGGCCTGCTGTTCTTCGCGTTCGCAGGATATGCGCGCGTCGCGACGATGGGCGAAGAGGTCGTCGACCCCGCCCGGACGATCCCGCGCGCGATCGTCCTGGCACTCGGCGGCGCGGTCGTCGTCTACACGCTCGTCGCGATCACGGTCGTCACCGTGCTCGGCGGCGACGCGGTCACGAGCAGCACTCCCCTCGCCGATGTCGTCGCGGCCTCGGGGTGGACGGCTCTCACGCCGGTCGTCCGCGTCGCCGCGGCCGCCGCCGCGCTCGGAGCTCTGCTCGCGCTTCTCACCGGCATCGGTCGCACGACGCTGGCGATGGCTCGTGGGGCGGATCTGCCCCGCTTCCTGGCGAAGGTCGATGACCGTCGGCAGGTGCCCCGTCGCGCCGAGATCACGGTCGCGATGATCGTCGTGGCGATCGTGCTCGTCGCCGATCTGCGCGATGCGATCGGCTTCTCGTCGTTCGGCGTGCTGCTGTACTACCTGATCGCGAATGCGGCCGCATTCCGCCAGCGCGCCACCGCCCGCCGCTATCCGCGGGCGCTGCAGGTCGTCGGTGCGTTCGGCTGCCTTCTGCTGCTGAACACACTGCCCGTGCTGGCCTCGGTTGTCGGGACCGTGGTCGTGCTCGTCGGGGTCCTGTACCGGATGCTGCGGCTGCGGCTCGCGCGCGGTCCGCGACGGCTCGCGCGCTGATCACGACGGGTCGGCGGTGGCTCGACCGTCCTTCGCGGAGGCCGCGCGATACGTTCGGGGCGTGAGTGCGAGCACGTTCCGGAAGTCACGCGTGAGATGGGCATGATCCGCGTATCCCACGTCGGCGGCGAGCGCAGCGAGGTCGGCCGACGAGTCGGTGCGCAGCTTCTCTGCCGCCTCCTGCAGTCTGCGGCGCCGGATCATGGCTGCCGGCGAGACGCCGACGTGGCGATGGGTGAGGCGCTGCAGAGTGCGCAGGGAGACCGCGAGTCGGGTCGCGGCTTCCTCGCCCGAATCGGCCGCGCCCTCCTCCATCAGCACATCGACGAGCGCGTTCGCGTGCCTCGCGCCGTCGTCGAGGGGTCCGACCCGACGCGCGAGCCACTCCGAGAACACGTCGACCGCGCGTTCGCGGTGTCCCTCCCCCGAGGCCATCGCGGCGCTCACCCCCTCAGCGAGCTCTGGCGCGTCGAAAGGCTGTTCGGAATCGACCAGGGCAGCAGGCTCGTCGATCAGCGCGGCGACAGCCGCGGGTCGCAGGAGCGCGCCCACCGCCCAGCCCCTGCCGGTCAGTTCGCGGTGCGACGCCCGGGTCGTCGCGCCCGACAGACTCACGTGACCGTTCTCGACCACGAGGTTCAGCGCCGGGTAGCCGACGATCTCCTGGCGAGACGATCGCCCCGGTTCGATGCTCCACTCGGGGATCCAGAACCACACCGCGAGATCCTGCGCGGCCGGCGCCGGTGGAAGGCGATGGAACTCGGGCAGCCGGGCGGGGTACAGCACACCGCGGGTCGGACGCATCGCTGGTCGTCGGCGCTAGTCGTCGGTGGTGCGAGCGGCGTGCGGAGGAACGGCGTGCGACTCGCGGTGCGGAGCGGAACCGACCGGCGGCCAGACCACGAGAAGGAACGCGGCGATCGGCCCCAGGAACACCGTCAGCACGAACCATGCCAGCGCAGATCTGTTCCGGGTGCGCGCGAAGCCGCCGGCGAGAATCGCCACGGTGACCCACAGGGCGGACACGGTGGGTCCGAGGTAGTCGACGTCCATGCCTCGACCCTACGACCCCGTGCGCGATCGTGTCGCGGACGTTCAAGCGCGCGCCGGTGCCGGCTGCCTACCGTGGCTGCATGACCACAGAGAACAGGACCGGCGTGACCGGCGCGCACACGACCGAGGGCCGACCGAACAGCGCGACCGCCCTCACTCCCTTCCTCGCCGTTCCCCGGGCGCGAGAGGCGATCGACTTCTACCGGGGCGTCTTCCGCGCGCGCGTCATCGACGTCACCGAGTTCGGCGGTGTCGTCGCCCACGCGGACCTCGACTTCGGGCTCGGACACCTGCAGCTGGGCGAGCCGAGCCCGGACTATCACCTTGTGCCCGCCCCGTCGGGAGATGATGACTGCTACTCGATGGGGCTCTATGTCTCGGATGTCGACGCCGTCGTCGAGCGCGCCGTCGCCGCGGGAGCGACCGTACGGGAGGCGCCGTCCGCGTTCGTGTCGGGAGACCGATTCGCCAGCATCCGGGATCCGTTCGGCGTGCGCTGGTCGGTGATGACACGGGTCGAGGACCTCTCGGACGAGGAGAGCGCGCGACGGGTCGCCGAGTGGGCGGCCTCGTTCAGCGCTGCGCCGTCCGACGACGCGAGCTGAGAGCGGTCTCGGCAGCGCGACACACGGCGGGGAGCAGTGCCTCGGCCGTGCGCCGATAACCGAGCGGGCTGGGGTGAAAGCGGTCGAGGCTGAACATCGCTTCCGGATCGTCGAAGAACATCGGACCGACGGCGCGGCGGAGGTCGACGGCGTGCGCGCCCTCGGCATGGGCGGTCTCGGTCTGAACCCTGGCGAGTCGACGCGACATGCCGGACATCAGCCGCCGCAGAGGCTGTGGCACCGGGCGGAGCGCGCCGAGGTCGGGGCAGGTGCCGACCACGACCTCCGCATTCCGCGCGCGCAGCCACCGGATCGCCTCTCGAAGGTGCTGAGTCGAGACAGCGACGGGGATGCGGTGCGTCACGTCGTTGCCCCCGACCACGATCACAGCGACGTGCGGCACGTAGTCCTCGGGCAGACCGGCGAGCTGAGCGGCGAGGTCGGGCGACTCGGATCCGACGACGGCGGCGGTGCGCAGATGCACCGGTCGCCGCATCCGTCGCGCCAGACCCTTGGCCAGTCGTCCGCCCAATGTCTCCTTGCGCCGCTCGGCGCCGAGACCGGCCGCCAGCGAGTCTCCGAGCACGAGCAGATCGACCGGCCGGCCGTCGAGCGAGCGACGCCAGACCCGGTCGGCGTCGATCGACTGCTCGCCGAGCGGCTTGCCGATGCGTCGACGCGCGATCGCAGCCTGTCGGGTGAGGACGGCCCGGACTCCGACGACGGCCACCGCGGTGGCGACGCCCACCGCCGCGACGGCGACGTACGGCGGTCGGCTCATGCTCCGATTCGACCCGAATCGCGTGAACGCCGAGTGAACGGCGTCCGGGGACGTCAGGACAGGGGCTTGAGCTCCAGTTCGGCGGCACCCGCCGAGACGGTCGCGAACTCCGTGTACCCGTCGGCAGCCGAACGCTCCAGCAGGGCCTTCACATTCTTCGTGCGCCGTTCCAGCCGCACCCGCGCCCCGGACGCCACGAGACCGGCCTTGTGTCGCACGAGCTCGGCGACCGGGACATCGGCGTCGTGGATGAGCACCACCGCGCGCTCGCCGGCATCCGCATCCTCTGTCACGAGGTCGACGAGGCGCTCGAAGCCCAGCGAGAACCCGACGGCAGGGACCTGCTGACCGAGGAAGCGGCCGATCATCCCGTCGTAGCGGCCGCCACCGCCGAGCGAGTACGACACCGACGGGTGCGCGAGCTCGAAGATCGTGCCCGTGTAATAGCCCATGCCGCGCACGAGGAACGGATCGAAGACGAGCGGGATGTCGGAAGCGTCTCGCCCGGCGGCGACGGCCTCGCCGATCGCGACGAGGTGTCCGACGATCTCGTCGGGGGCGTTCTCGGGGAGCGCCTTGCGGATCTGACGCTCGCCGAAGGGGTTGTACTCCATGGTCTGCGGGCGCACGAGGAACGCCTCGAACGCATCGACGGCCGATGGCGCCGAACCGCGCTCGCGCAGCTCGGCGGCGACGCCGTCGGGGCCGATCTTGTCGAGCTTGTCGATCGTGATCAACACGCCGGGGCGCTCGTCGCCGGTGAATCCGAAGCTGTCGAGCATCCAGTCCAGCGCTCGACGGTCATTGATGCGCACGGTCGCGCCCTCGAGACCCAGCGCGTCGACCGCGTCGAGCGAGGCGACCATGAGCTCGGCCTCGGCGCGCGACGAGTCGTCGCCGATGATGTCGATGTCGCACTGCACGAACTGGCGGTAGCGACCCTTCTGCGGACGCTCGGCACGCCAGACCGGGCCGATCTGGATCGAACGGAAGACGCCGGGCAGCTGAGCGCGATTGCTCGCGTAGAAACGTGCGAGCGGCACCGTGAGGTCGTATCGCAGGCCCAGGTCGGCGAGAGCACTCTGATCGGCCGCCGCGTCGCGGATCGCCTCGGCGTCGAGTCCGCGCCGGAGCACGTTGTAGGCGAGCTTCTCGTTGTCGCCGCCGATGCCGGCGTGCAAGCGCGAGTACTCCTCGAGCGCAGGCGTCTCGATCTCGTCGAAGCCGTGCGACCGGTAGCGATCGCGGATCACGGAGAGGACGCGCTCGCGGCGGGCCTTGTCGGCGGGGAGGATGTCGCGCATTCCGCGCGGCGGGTTCACAGTAGCCACGCCTCCATCTTTCCAGGTCGGCGAGGCACGCCGTGGCCTCAGGCCCCCGATTCCGCCTCACGGACCTCGGCCTCGGCCGCTCGGAGCCGTTCCCGCAGCGCGCGTTCGGCATCCCACCCCTCGGCGCGCGCGACAGACACGAGGCGGAGCAGAGCATCGCCGAGTTCAGCCTCCGAGGTCGGTCTCGAAGCGGGCTCTGCGCCGGCCGCACCCTCCTCCGACTGGGCGATGCGGACGCCCGCTCCCTCGGCTCGCCCGACGATCTTCTGCGCGAGCGCGAGCGCCGGCATTCCGCGCGGAATGCCCTCGAGAACGCTGCGTCTCGTGCGCTTCTCCGCGGCTTTCGCGGCGTTCCAGTGCATCAGCACCTGTTCGGGTGTCGTCGCGGTCTCGCCGGCGAAGACGTGCGGATGCCGCCGCACCATCTTCTCGGTGAGGGTCTCGGCGACATCGTCGATGTCGAAGGGGTCGTCGGGATCCTGCGCGGCGATCGCCGCGTGGAACAGCACCTGCCAGAGCAGATCACCGAGCTCTTCCCGCAGATCCGCCCGCGTGCCGCTCTCGACCGCGTCGATCACCTCGTGCGACTCCTCGATCAGGTAGGGCACGAGGTCCCGGTGGGTGATCCGCTGCGACCAGACGCAGCGATCCCGCACGTCGCGCATCGTGTCGGCGGCCGCGCGCAGCGGATCGCGATCGTGCGTGCTCATAGCGCCACGGCATTCAGTCGTCGATAGGTGCGGGCGCGGAGCGACACGATGATCCCCGAGAGCACGAGCGCCGACAGCGATCCGACCAGCACGCCGAGGATCGCCTGATCGCGCGTGCCCGCGTCGTCAGCGAACGCGAGGTTCGCAAGCAGCAGCGAGACGGTGAATCCGATGCCGCCGAGCGCGCCGGCCGCGAAGATGTCTGCGAACGGCAGGGCCGGTGCAGAGCCTCGCGGACGGATGCGCATCGCCAGCCAGCCGAACAGCGAGATGCCGATGATCTTGCCGACGGGCAGTGCGACGACGATCCCCCAGAACGCGGGCGAGAGCTGTGACGGCGCGAGAGCGGGGATCACCACGAAAGCGGCGACGAACGCGAAGATCGGCAGGATCGCGCCGTTCACCGTCGGCTCGAGCGCGTGCCGCGTGCGCGCGGCGGGAACCGGCGACATCACCAACCCGAGCATCACGCCGGCGATCGTGGCGTGGATGCCGGACGAGGCCACGAGACCCCAGGTCACGATGCCGACCACGATCATCGCGACGGCGATCGCAGCATGCCCCGTGGCATGGAGCAGTCGGCTGAGCAGCCAGAAGGCGACCACGCCGACGACGGCGAGCGCGAGGAAGAGCCACTGCACGTCGTGGGCGAACAGCACGGCGATGAAGATGATGCCGATGATGTCGTCGAGGATCGCCAGAGCGAGGAGGAAGACGCGAACGTTCGACGGGAGCCCACGTCCGAACATCGCGAGCACACCCAGCGCGAAGGCGATGTCGGTCGCCGTCGGGATGGGCCAGCCGGTGGCGGTCGCCGAGTCGCCGGCGATGAGCAGGTAGACGGCGATCGGCACCAGCACGCCGCCCGTGGCGGCGATCGCCGGCTGCACGGCCTTGCTCGGGGAATCGAGTTCGCCATGGGTGAGCTCGTGCCGCAGCTCGATCGCGACGACGAGGAAGAACACCGCGAGGAGTCCGTCTGACACCCAGTGCTCGATCGAGAGGTCGAGGTTCGTGCCGGGGACCGCGATGTGGAAGTCGAGGACGCCGGCGATCGCATCGTGCGAGGGCAGGTTCGCCAGGAGCAGCCCGAGTCCTGCCGCGACGAGCAACAGGACAGCGGGGAACTGCTGCCCTCGGAGGGGGTTCGCGGAGATGCGCATCGCCCCCATGGTAGTTGTGGCCGCCCCCGGCGTCTCGCATCGTCATGAGTTCAGAGCACGGCCCCGACCCGGGATACTCTCGAACCGTGACCCCCGAACACGCCTTCCCCGAGCCCACCGACACCTCAGCCATCCGCATCATCGGCCGCTTCGAGGCCGGCCGCGGCATTCCGGATGCGATGCGCTCCGACGTCCGAATGCTCGGCGCCCTCCTCGGCCAGGTCCTCAAGGAGTCGGGAAGCGACGGCCTCTTCGAGGACGTCGAACGGCTCCGTCTCGCCACCATCCAGGCCTACGACGAAGAGACCTCGGACGCCTTCGAGCGTGCCGCCGCGATCGCCGAGTCCTTCAGCATCGCCCGCGCCGACGAGGTCGCCCGTGCATTCACGTGCTACTTCCACCTGGTGAACCTCGCCGAGGAGCATCAGCGCGTGCGCGTGCTGCGCGAACGCGCCGGACAGCCGGGGCGCGAGGATGCAGCCGACACCGTCGCCACCGCCTACGCCCAGCTGCGTTCCGAGGTCGGCGACGACGAGGCGCGCCGCCGGCTCGAGGGACTCCGCTTCCACCCCGTCTTCACGGCCCACCCGACCGAGGCGCGTCGCCGCGCCGTCTCGTCGAGCATCCGCCGGCTGTCCGAGCTGCTCACCCAGCACGACGCAGCGAGCGAAGGCGGGGCCGAGGAGCACCGCGCCCGGCGCCGGATGCTCGAAGAGATCGACACTCTCTGGCGCACGGCGCCGCTGCGCGCGCAGAAGCCGTCTCCCACCGACGAGGTGCGCACTGTCATGGGCGTCTTCGACGAGACGCTGTTCACGACGGTGCCGCACGTGTACCGCCGAATCGACGATGCTCTGCGTGGGGACGACTCGGGTTCGACCGCACCCGTCGTGCCGGCGTTCGTGCGCATCGGCTCGTGGGTGGGAGGCGACCGGGACGGCAACCCCTTCGTCACCGCATCAGTCACCCGCGAGGCCTCGCAGATCGCCGCAGACCATGTGCTGCGCGGACTCGAGCGCGCGCTCGAGCGCATCGGCCGCACCCTGACTCTCGACGCCGACGACACTCCCCCGAGCGCCGACGTCATCGCACTCTGGGACCGCTTCGCCGCGGCCGAGCCGCGCCCCGCCGAGGAGCTCGGCGCGCGATCACCGGGCGAGCCGCACCGTCGGGTGCTGCTCGCACTCGCACACCGCGTGGGTGCCACGCGTCGCGGTGAGGAGGCGCGTTACTCCGCGCCGGAGGAACTGCTCGCCGATCTGCGCGCGGTGCAGGCCTCGCTGCGCGACGCCGGTGCCCAGCGTCACGCGTTCGGCAGCGTGCAGCACCTGATCTGGCAGGTCGAGACCTACGGGTTCCACCTGACCGAGCTCGAGGTCCGCCAGCACTCCCAGGTGCACGCCAAGGCCCTCGCCGAACTCGAGGGCGGCGAGGCGATCAGCGCGCAGACCGAGGAGGTGCTCGAGGTCTTCCGTGCGGTCGCCGACATCCAGCGGGATCGTGGCCTCCGTGCCGCCGGCCGATACGTCGTCTCGTTCACGCAGGCTGCCTCGGACCTCGCGAACGTGCACCGGCTCGCGAAGCACGCCCTGGGTGACGACGCCCCGGTACTCGATGTCGTGCCGCTGTTCGAGACCTTCGCCGACCTTCAGGCCGCCCCCGAGATCCTGGCGGAGGTCGTGACCTACCCGGAGTTCCGCCAGCGGCTGGACGCGACCGGCAACAGGCTCGAGGTCATGCTCGGCTACTCCGACTCGTCGAAGGACGTCGGTCCTGTGGCGGCGAACCTCGCCCTGTACGAGGCCCAGCAGAAGATCGCCCAGTGGGCGAAGGACCAGGGGCTCGAACTCACGCTCTTCCACGGTCGCGGCGGCGCACTCGGCCGCGGTGGCGGGCCTGCGAACTCGGCGATCCTCGCCCAGCCGCCGCACTCGGTCGACGGTCGCTTCAAGCTCACCGAGCAGGGCGAGGTGATCTTCGCGCGCTACGGCGAGCCGGCGATCGCGATGCGCCACATCGATCAGGTCGCCGCCGCGACCCTGCTCGCCTCCTCTCCCACCGTCGAGCAGCGCACGAGCGACGCGGCGGCCCGCTTCGCGGACATCGCCGACGTCATGGACCGCTCGTCGCGCGAGCGCTTCTTCTCGCTCGTGAAGGCCGAGGGCTTCGCGCCCTGGTTCGCCACGGTCACCCCGATGGAGGAGATCGGTCTGCTCGCCCTCGGATCGCGTCCGGCGCGACGCGGCCTGTCGGTCGAATCGCTCGAGGACCTGCGTGCCATCCCCTGGGTCTTCGCGTGGACGCAGGCGCGCATCAACCTGGCCGGCTGGTTCGGGCTCGGCACCGCACTCGCCGCTGTCGGCGACGAGGCCCGGCTCACTGAGGCGTACCAGGAGTGGCCGCTGCTGCGCACCATGATCGACAACGTCGCGATGAGCCTCGCGAAGACCGACGAGCGGATCGCCCGTGAGTACCTCGCCCTCGGCGACCGCGACGACCTCGCCCAGCTCGTGCTCGACGAGATGACGTTGACGCGAGAGTGGGTGATCCGTCTCACGGGTGGAGTCGGACTGCTCGAGAACAAGCCGATCCTGCAGCGCGCCGTGCAGCTGCGCACGCCTTATGTCGACGCACTCTCTCTGCTGCAGCTGCGCGCGCTCCGAGCTCTCCGAGACCCCGCCCAGGCGACCGGATCCGGCTCGGACGACGAGCAGCGTCGGCTGCTGCTGCTCTCCGTGAGCGGCGTCGCAGCGGGTCTGCAGAACACCGGGTGACCTCTCGTCCGCCGACGAGTGCGGTGTACCGGGATGCGAGAGGGCTCGCGTCCCGGTGCCCGATAGAGTGAAAACTCCGCCCGATCCGGCGACCCCTCACGCGACACGATCGCCTTCTTCCCATCCCCCGTCAGAAAGTTCTCGCGTGACCGCTTCGTCCTCCGCCGACTTCCACCCGCTCGCCGATTCCGTGCAGCCCGTCTTCGACACCGTGCTGGCCCGCAGCCCGCACGAACCCGAATTCCAGCAGGCCGTGCACGAGGTGCTGCACTCGATCGCCCCCGTGCTCGAGCGGAACCCGCAGTTCGTCGACGGCGGGATCCTCGAGCGCCTCGTCGAACCGGAGCGTCAGATCCTCTTCCGCGTCCCCTGGGTCGACGACTCGGGGCGTCTGCAGGTGAACCGCGGCTACCGCATCCAGTTCTCCTCGGTGCTCGGGCCGTACAAGGGCGGACTCCGCTTCCACCCTTCGGTGAACCTCTCGATCATCAAGTTCCTCGGCTTCGAGCAGATCTTCAAGAACGCGCTCACCGGCCAGGGCATCGGCGGCGGCAAGGGCGGCTCGGACTTCGATCCGCACGGCCGCTCCGACGCCGAGATCATGCGCTTCTGCCAGTCGTTCATGAACGAGCTGTACCGGCACCTGGGCGAGCACACCGATGTTCCCGCGGGCGACATCGGGGTCGGCGGGCGCGAGATCGGGTACCTGTTCGGCCAGTACCGCAAGATCACCAACCGCCACGAATCGGGCATGTTCACCGGCAAGGGCACCGGCTGGGGTGGCGCCGAGGTGCGCACCGAGGCCACGGGCTACGGAGCCGTGTTCTTCGCGGAGGAGATGCTCGGGGTCCACAACGAGTCGCTCGACGGCAAGCGCGTCGGCGTCTCGGGGTCGGGCAACGTCGCGATCTACGCGATCCAGAAGGCATCCCAGCTCGGCGCGACCGCGGTCACCGCATCCGATTCCTCGGGGTACGTCATCGACGACGCCGGCATCGACGTCGATCTGCTGCGCCAGATCAAGGAGGTCGAGCGCGCTCGCATCGTCGAGTACGCGAACCGCCGCTCCGGGGCACGCTTCATCGAGGGCGGCAGCGTCTGGGAGGTGCCGGTCGACATCGCCGTGCCCTCTGCCACGCAGAACGAGCTCGACCTCGATGCCGCCGAGGCGCTCATCGCCAACGGCGTCCGTGCGGTCTCCGAGGGCGCGAACATGCCGTGCCTCCCTGCCGCTGTCGAGGCGTTCCAGAGCGCAGGCGTGCTCTTCGCTCCCGGCAAGGCCGCGAACGCCGGTGGAGTCGCGACCTCTGCTCTCGAGATGAGCCAGAACGCATCCCGACAGCGCTGGAGCTTCGAGGCCAGCGAGAACCGACTGCGCGAGATCATGGGCGACATCCACAGCGCCGCGTTCGACGCCGCCGAGCGCTATGACGTCGCGGGAGACTACGTCGCCGGCGCGAACATCGCCGGTTTCGAGCGCGTCGCGGGCGCGATGCTCGCGCAGGGCGTCATCTGACCGCTCTCTCCTCGTTTCGAATCGCGCACTGTGCAGGTTTCCATCGTCGATTCCTGCACAGTGCGCGATTCGAACAGCGGGTGAGCGCCGTCAGCTCTTGTCGACCGGCACCTTGACGACCTTGTTGAACCCGGTCACCGCCTGGTTCTCGTCGAACGCGACCACCTTCTTGCGGAAGCCCTTCGTGATCACGGCGAGGTAGATCAGCCCGAGCGCGGTCCAGGTCAGACCTCCGATGAGCGCGTCCTGGTGCAGATTGGCCCACAGCAGACCCGTGAGCAGCATTCCGATGCCGGGCATCACGATGTAGTTGACGATGTCCTTCGGCGTCTTGCGACGGCCCTTGCGAACCGCGAACCACGCGATCACCGAGATGTTGACGAACGTGAACGCGATCAGCGCGCCGTAGTTGATCCACGCCGCGATCAGCTCGAGGGTGAAGGGGATCGCGAGCAGCGAGATCGCACCGACGAGCACGATGTTGAACGTCGGTGTGTGCGTGCGGGGATTGATGTAGCCGAACGCCTTCTGCGGCAGCACGTTGTTGCGTCCCATCACGAGCAGCATGCGCGAGACCGAGGCGTGCGACGCGAGGCCCGAGGCGAGGGTCGCGCAGAACCCCGCAGCCGTGAGGACCGCCATCAATACATTGCCGCCGACCAGGTTGCCGATGATCGGCAGAGTGGAGTCCTCGACGTACTGCATGTCGCCCCCGGGCGCGAACTCGTTCCAGTCCGGGAACCGCAGCTGCGTGACGTATGCGGCGACGAGGAAGATCGCGCCGCCGAGCAGCACGGTCAGCAGGATCGCCTTCGGCATGATCTTCGGGTCCTTCGCCTCCTCCGCATACATCGTCACGGCGTCGAAGCCGATGAACGAGAAGCAGACGATCGTCGCCCCCATGAGCACTGCACTCATGGTCGCGCCGTCGTGGATGAACGGGGCTGCGGATGCGATCGTGGCGGCGCCCTCTCCGCGCATCAGCTGTGCCACGACCATGACCACGAACACCACCATCACGACGATCGAGAACACGAGCAGGATCATGTTCATGTTCGAGGTGCCGCGCATGGTCATGTAGATGATCGACGTGACGAGGATGCAGTAGAGCACGACCCAGATCCAGCCGGGGATGTCGGGGAACAGCGCTTCGAGGTAGCTGCGGATGATGAGGCAGTTGACCATCGGGAGCAGTACGTAGTCGATGAGCGAAGTCCACCCGACCATGAAGCCCAGGTTCGGATGGATGGATTCCCGCACATACGTGTACGCGGATCCGGCGCTCGGGATCGCGCGGGAGATCTTGCCGTAGCTGATGGCGGTGAACACCATCACGACGAGTGCGACCAGGTAGGCGGCGGGAACCACGTTGTCGGTGTCGCGCGCGACCATGCCGAACGTGTCGAAGACGACCGTCGGGGTCATGTAGCCGAGGCCGAGACCTACGATCGCCCAGAGGCCGAGATTGCGTCTGAGTGTTCCGCCGCCTTGCGCGAGCGGCTTCGTCTTCGTGGCCATGTGCACTCCCTCGAGAACTGCGCAGGGGCCGGTCTTCGGGTCGTCCGGCGCTGTGAGCAACAGTATGGACCAGCGCTATTCATCAGCGGAAGAGATAATCGGATTCGAAATGCGCATTTAACATCGTCGTTTCGCACGTTTTTCGAAGGTTCGACTACCAGCCTTCCGTGAGCACCCTGTCGAGCACGGCGATGACATGGTCGGCGCTGTGAGCGTCGAGACACAGCGGAGGCTTGATCTTCAGCACGTTCGAGCGCTCCGAGGTGGTCAGGACGATCACCCCGAGCTCGCGCATCCTCTCGCAGATCGCAGCGGCCTCTGCGGATGCCGGCTCGAGCGATTCCCTGTCGCGCACAAGCTCGACGCCGAGGTAGAGCCCTGCCCCGTGCACCGCTCCGATGAGCGGATGCCGATGCCCCAGCTCACGAAGACCCTCGGCGAGTCGCGGTCCGATCTCGCGTGCATTGCGCTGGACGTCGTCGTCGATCATGGCGTCGAGCACGGCGATCCCGACCCGGCAGCTGAGGCTGCTTCCGCCCGCCGAGGAGAAGAACTGCCCCTCGGTGCTCAGCGCATCGGCGATGCGCTTCGAGGTGATGACGCCTCCGATCGGGAACCCGTTGCCCATGGGCTTGGCGATCGTCACGATGTCGGGCACGACGCCCGACTGCTCGAACCCCCAGAAGGTCGTGCCCATGCGCCCGAACCCGACCTGCACCTCGTCGGCGATGCAGAGGCCGCCGTGTGCGCGCACGCGCTCGTACGCGCCGGCGAGGTAGCCGTCGGGCAGGAGCACTCCCCCCGCATTGCCCAGCACCGATTCGCACAGGAACGCTGCGACGTGTCTGCCCTGTTCGGCGAGACCGTCGAGGTCATCGCCCAGGTCTGCCAGATATCGATCAGCCGAGCCCGCACCGCGGTACGTGCCTCGGAACGGGTTCGCAACGTCGGCCACGTGCACCCACTCGGGACGGGAGTCGAGCGCATGCGGATTGTCGTACGCACTGGTGGTGACCGCGTCGCTGGCCATGGTCCACCCGTGGTACGCCTCGCGGAGCGCGACGACGGTGCGCCGACCTGTGGCCGCCTGCGCGAGACGGAGCGCGAGGTCGACCGCCTCGGAGCCGCTGTTCACGAGCAGCACCGTGTCGAGCCCGCTCCCCGCGGGCATGAGAGCCGTCAGACGCTCGCTGTACTCGGCCAGGTCACGGAAGAGGAACCGCGAGTTGGTCGCGAGGGTGCGAAGCTGGCGAGCGGCGGCCGCGGCGATCGCAGGGTGCCCGTGTCCGAGGCCAGCGACGTTGTTGACCATGTCGATGTAGCTGCGTCCGGTCGTGTCGATCAGGTGATGACGCCAGCCCCGCTCGATCTGCGGCGGGTGCTCGTAGTAGCGTTCCTGGGCTTCGGCGAACACATGCGCACGACGCTCGAGCTCGTCGGCCGATTCGTCTCGTCGCGCCCGGGACGCGAGGCCGAGCAGCACAGCGGGATCCGCGGCGAGGCGCGACCAGGCGGGCACTCGCTCGGGCGCCACGAGACGCGCCCCGTCGCCGGACCCCGGCAGGTCCGGCGCGTCGGCCCGGCGCACCGCCAGCACCAGGGTCCTCCTGTCGAAGGATGCCGCGAGCTTGCCGATGTTCTCCCCCGCGGCGACCGTGGCCGGACGCGCCGGCTCGAGGTCGGCGGCACGGACTTCGACCACCCAGCCGTCGGCCGTGGCGATGCGCACGCGGTCGCCGTCCACCGACAGCTCTCCCGCCACCGGGGCGAGCAGCCGCGACGACGGCCCCGGGGCGATGTGCAGCTCGGTCTCGATGGGCCAGGTCGCCGCGGCATCGGCCGTGTCGACGGCGGTGCGCGTGAGACGGAAGGCGCCATACGGCATCACGGCCACGCGCGCGCCATCGGCGAATGCCCTCGCGATCAGCAGATCCTCCGCATCGGACGCGGCCCACCGACCCGCATCGAGCGCGTCGGACTCGACCCCGGCATCGATGACCGACAGAGGACCGCTGACATCGGGCAGGAAGCCGATGACCTCGCCCGCGACCGGGGTGGCGATGAACTCCTGCGCCTCGAACCCCAGCCTCGCCACCACATGCTCGGTCGCCTCGACGAGCGGCAGCGCGGTCGCCGCATCGAAGATCGCCTGCTCGGCCGCAATCCGCTCCCGCGCGTAGTCGTTGTCCCCGTCGATCTCGAGCTGTCGCCAGCCGCTCGCCACGAGCAGCGACGCGCGCAGCACGATCAGCGGCCACACGGCGAGCGCCTCGTGCCGATCCAGTGGCGCCTCGGCATGGAAGGCGGCGACGGTGTCGAGCACGCGGAGCGGACGATCCGGCTCGTGATGAAGCATCGACGACGCGCACACGGCGAGTTCTGCGACGCGCCAGCCGAGGCCGAGGTCACCCAGATCGAGCACGACGCGCGGGTGAAGGCGCGAATCGGCCCCGCGCGCGCCCATGACGTTGTCGTCCGTGAGGTCGCCGTGGATCGGCTGCACGCGCAGTGCATCCGCCACGCGTGACACCGCCGCATGCGCGTCGTCGGCGGCGGCGAGCACCTGTCGCCGCAGCACCGGCTCGGCGATCGAGGGCGCGAGCTCGCGGACTTGCGCATGCGCGACCCGCATGTCCCACATCTGGTCGCGGTCGAGCCCTGGATGCTCGAGCGCGGCGAGTGCGTTCACGGATGCCGCAGCGAGAGTGCCGAACTCGGTGAGGACGACGGGTGCGAGGTACCCCGCGTCGACCAGCGGCTCGCCGTCGGCGAACTCGCTGCGGCGTACTGCGAAGCCGCGCCACCGCTGCGTCAGCGCGCCGTCGAGACCGGGAAGCACGGCGGGAACGCGAACTCCCGCAGCCCGGTAGGCGTCGAGGGCGAGGTGCTGGGCGTCCCGGGCGTCATCGCCGAAGACGGGATTGTCGACGCGGAGCACGCTGCGCGAGCCGTCGGGCTCGGTGAGTGAGAAGTTGCGATCCTGGTTGCTGCCCAGCTCCGTCGCGACGGCCTCGATCCCGTAGCACTCGCGCGCGATCAGCGCAGCATCGGCACTGCTGATCGCGGGCCGCACGAGTCCCGCGCCGGTGCTCACTCGCGACCCGCCGACCTGCCGCCGCCGTCGATCCGCACGTCGTCTGCATGCCTCGCGAGCGATGTGCCGTATCTCTCGGTCAGCTGCACCATCAGGTCAGGGGTGTCGCGGTCGACGCCGAAGACGTGACCAGGGAAGTCGAGCTCGGGCTGCGCGGCGGCGATCTCGGCATCGCGGTCAGGAGACAGCAGCTGCACCGGGTCGCCCACCGCGACCCACCCGATCGGCACGACGGAGCCAGCGGGGAGCACGGCGCGTCGGTGCACGATGGCGTTCACCCGCACCTCGCACCGATCACCGATCAGAGCGCCGTTGAAGACACGCGCGCCGGACGCGAGGAAGACCTCCTCGCCCACCGTGGCTCCGGCGATGCTCGCGAGCGTCCCGACCAGCGTGTGAGACCCGACGTGCACGGCGTTCGCCGCTGTCGCACGGATCAGCGCGTTCTCCATCACGATGACGTGCGCGCCGAGCCGGATGGGACCTCCCTCGGCCGTGATCACGGCGCCATGCAGCACCTGGCAGTGCGGGCCGATCTCGACGTCGCCGGAGATGACGGCGGTGGGAGCGACGACGGCGGTGTCATGAATCCGGGGCCGAGCCCCGAGGTGCTCGTACAACATGACGCCAGCGTAGCGCCGTCGGGATGGTGGAGTGGCTCCCGCTACTCCTTGGTCGCCGCGCGCCCTCTGAGCACGCCGACGACAGCCGTCGCGAGGAACAGCACGATGCCCACGACAGCCAGCCACAGCAGTCCCTCGACGAGGAAGCCGAAGACCGACAGTGCGGCCCAGACGACGAGGAGGAGGATCAGGAGAATCCACATGCGTCCAGCATGCGGGCAGGAGGAGTGACCGAACAACCCGTTGACGTACGCGGCGCGGGTGGGTAGCGGCGACGCTGCTACGCTGACGGTCATGAAATGCCGGTGACCCGATCCCCACTCTCCGCCTCCGCACGCTGATCAGCGTGCCCGGGGCGTTCTCGATCGAAAGGCATCTCATGCACCCCACCGTCCTTCCCCTGCTCGGCCGCACCGCACTGGTGACCGGTGTCTCGCGCCGACGTGGCATCGGATTCGCGACCGCGACGGCCCTCGCCGCCCTCGGCGCGAACATCTTCTTCCATCACTTCCGTCCCCACGATCTCGATCACCCGTGGGGCGGCGACGACCTCGACGCGGTCAGGGCGGGCATCCGCGACGCGCTCGCGCCCGGAGCGGTGATGGGCGACGCTCACGCCGATCTCCGCGACCCGGCGAGCATCGAGCCGCTGCTGGACGCGGCGTCGTCACTGTCGGGCAGGCTCGACATCGTCATCTGCAATCAGGCGATGAGTGGAGGGGACGGCACGATCTTCGACATGACCGCCGACCGCCTCGACGCGCACTGGCAGGCCAATGCGCGCGCGTCGCTGCTGCTGACGGCCGGGCTGGCTCGACGCCGACGCCAGGAGCTCGGCGGGGTCACGACCGCCGCGGCCCGACCCGGCGACAGCATCCCGTCACTCGGCCCCTTCGAGAAACCCACGGGCCACGTCGTCTGGATGACGTCGGGTCAGGGCCACAGCGCGATGCGCGGAGAGATCTCGTATGCCACGAGCAAGGCGGCGCTCGCGGGCATCACGCGCTCGACGGCGGCCGAACTGCTCGATGTCGGCCTCGTGCTCAACACCGTGAACCCGGGTCCGGTGAACACGGGCTACCTCGATGCAGAGACGACGGATCGGGACCTGTCGGGCGTCGACGAGTGGATCTCAGGGACGCCGTTCGGGCGAGTCGGCCGCACGGACGACCCTGCTCGCCTGATCAGCTGGCTGTGCACGGACGCGGGGTCGTGGGTCGTCGGACAGGTGCTGACGACCGACGGCGGATTCTCGCTCTGAAGAGACCGAGGTCACTCGGCCTTGACGGGCTCGGGGAAGATCGCGGTGAAGAGCTGTGACACCCACTGCAGCAGCTCGGCGTCGGGCAGCGGCTCGACACCCACGCCGACCGCCGCAGGAACCGTCGGCATCGGCACCACGAGCGCCTCGCCGCCCGCGACGAGCTTCGCCTTCGGATACAGACGCTGCAATCGCACCTTGATCGAGTCCTCGAGGCGCGCGGGCGCGATACGGAGGTTCGATCCCATCACGACGACGTCGGAGAGTCCGGCCCGAGCGGCCCGCCGCCGCAGACGCGCCACGGCGATGAGCCCCTCGACGTCTTCGGGCGGAGCGCCGTAACGGTCGGTGAGCTCCTCGATGACGAGATCGATCGCGTCGTCCTTCGCGGTCGCGGTCGAGGCCGCCGAGAGCTTCTGATAGGCCTCGAGCCGGAGCCTCTCGCTGTCGATGTAGTACTCGGGGATCCGCGCCTCCAAGGGCAACTCCAGACGCAGCTCCTGCCCGGAGTCGACGTCTTCTCCGCGGAATGTGGCGACGGCCTCGCCGATCATCCGGAGGTAGAGATCGAACCCGACGCCGGCGATGTGGCCTGCCTGCTCGCCCCCGAGCAGGTTGCCCGCACCGCGCAGCTCGAGGTCTTTCAGCGCGACCTGCATGCCGGAGCCAAGATCGTTGTTCACCGCGATGGTCTGCAGTCGGTCGGCCGCCGTCTCGCTCAGCGGCTTCATCTCGTCGTACAGGAAGTAGGCGTATGCGCGCTCGCGGCCGCGGCCGACTCGTCCGCGCAGCTGATGCAGCTGGCTGAGCCCGTACTTGTCGGCCCTGTCGATGATGATGGTGTTCGCGTTCGAGATGTCGAGACCGGTCTCGATGATCGTCGTCGAGACGAGCACGTCGAATTTGCGCTCCCAGAAGTCGTCGACGACCTGCTCGAGCGCGTGCTCCCCCATCTGCCCGTGGGCGACCGCGATGCGCGCCTCGGGCACGAGTTCCGCGAGCTGAGCGGCGACACGCTGGA
Source organism: Microbacterium sp. EB106-03-03-XG65 (assembly GCF_058791955.1). NCBI lineage: Bacteria > Bacillati > Actinomycetota > Actinomycetes > Micrococcales > Microbacteriaceae > Microbacterium > Microbacterium sp. EB106-03-03-XG65. The sequence goes on along the minus strand of NZ_JBYTEB010000001.1, from coordinate 1,602,680 downwards.
TCGACTGCACACGGTTGTGCACGAAGAACACCTGTCCCTCGCGCAGGATCTCGCGGCGGATGGCGGCGGTGATCTGCTTGTCACTGCGCGGACCGACGAACGAGAGGATCGGATGCCGATCCTCGGGCGGGGTGGCGAGAGTCGACATCTCTCGGATGCCAGTGACGGCCATCTCGAGCGTGCGAGGGATCGGCGTCGCACTCATCGCGAGGATGTCGACGTTGGTCTTCATCTTCTTGAGCGTGTCCTTGTGCTCGACGCCGAAACGCTGCTCCTCGTCGATGATCATCAGACCGAGGTCCTTGAACATGACCTGATCCGTGAGGATTCGGTGCGTGCCGATCACCATGTCGACCGTGCCGTCGAGCAGTCCGTCAAGGGTGAGGCGCGCCTCTTTGTCGGTCTGGAAGCGCGACAGCGGGCGCACCTTCACCGGGAACCCGGCGAACCGCTCGGTGAACGTCTCGAGGTGCTGCTTCACGAGCAGCGTGGTCGGCACGAGCATCGCCACCTGCTTGCCGTCTTGGATCGCCTTGAACGCCGCTCGCACGGCGACCTCGGTCTTTCCGAAGCCGACATCGCCCGAGAGCAGGCGGTCCATCGGGATCGGGCGCTCCATATCGGCCTTGATCTCGTCGATGGTCTGCAGCTGGTCGAGCGTCTCGGCGAAGGGGAACGCCTCTTCGAGCTCTCGCTGCCACGGCGTGTCCGGCCCGAATGCGTGACCCTTGGCGCTCATCCGCGCCGAATACAGCTTCACGAGCTCGACGGCGATGTCGCGCACGGCCTTGCGCGCCTTGCCCTTCGCCTGCGACCAGTCGCTGCCGCCCATCTTCGAGAGGGTGGGGCCTTCTCCGCCGACGTACTTCGACAGCAGGTCGAGCTGGTCGGTGGGCACGAACAGCTTGTCACCCGGATAGCCCCGCTTGGACGGCGCGTACTCGAGCACCAGGTAGTCGCGCACCGACTTGGTCGCATTGCGACCACCCGTCGACACCTCGCGCTGGGTCATCTCGACGAACCGTCCGATGCCGTGCGTGTTGTGCACGACGAAGTCGCCGGGCTTGAGCTGCAGCGGATCGACGACGTTCTTGCGGCGGGACGCGAGCTTCTTGACCACGCGCTGGTCGCCGCCGATCGTGCGCCCGTAGAACTCGTTGTCGGTGAGCACGGCGAGCTTCGCCTCGGCGCTCTGGAATCCGGCCTCGACCGAACCCGTGACGAGCGTCGCCACCCCCGTGTCGGGTGCCTCGGTGAGTTCGGAGACGATGCGTGCGGCGATGCCGCGATCGGAGAGCACGTCTCGAGCGCGATCGACGAGGCCGGCACCGGCAGCGATCACGACCACCCGCCACCCCTCGGCGACCTTGGCGTCGACGAACGAGATCGCGCCGTCGACGTTGCCGTGGAACGACGGGATGACCTGGGCGTCGATGGTCTCGGCGTCTTCGCCGCCCATCGCGAACGGGCTCAAGCGCCACCACACTCCGCCACGATCGCGCACGACCTCGCGGAGTCGGGCGATGGTCAGGAAGTCACCCGCGCCGAGATCGATGGGAGCAGAGGCACCGGAGGTCGCGGCGCTCCACGCCGCGTCGAGGAACTCGCGGTTGGTCTCACCCAGCGTGATGGCTCGGGCGCTCGAGCGTTCGGGGTCGACGACGGCTGTGGCGCTGCCCTCGGGCAGATACTCGGCCAGCGACTTGAGCGGACCGGACACCGCGGGAAGGAGCGACTCCATGCCCTCGACCGGGATGCCCTCGGCCATCTTCTCGAGCATGCCCGCGATCGCGGGGAACCCGCCGATCAGTGCCCGCGCGCGGTCGCGCACGTCAGGGGTGAGCAGCAGCTCACGGCTCGGCGGAAGGTCGACGCCGTCGACGTCTCCCGGGAGCGATCGCTGGTCGGCGACCGAGAAGGCGCGGATCTGATCGACCTCGTCGCCGAAGAACTCGACGCGGAAGGGATGCTCGGAAATCGCGGGGAAGACGTCGAGGATGCCGCCGCGCACCGCGAACTCTCCTCGTCGCGACACCATATCGACCCGGGAGTACGCGCGTTCGACGAGCTGCTCGACGACGCGATCGAGTTCATTGCCGCGCGTGCCTGCGCGCAGTTCGAGCGGCGCGATCTCGCCGAGGTTGCCGGCGATCGGCTGCAGAGCAGCACGCACCGAGGCCACCACCACGAGCGGATGGTCACCCGACCATTCGGCGACGCGACGGAGGGTCTGCAGGCGCTGGCCGACGGTGTCGGGGCTCGGGCTCAGCCGCTCGTGCGGAAGGGTCTCCCACGCCGGGAAGGTGACGACCTCAGCATCGGGGATGTATGCGGCGAGCGCCTGCGCGAGGCTCTCGGCTCGCCTGCCGGTGGGCACGACGGTGAGGAGGGCTGGGGGGTGCCCCGCGGCACGCCGCTTCTCGAGCAGACCGGCGAGCGCCGGGGCGTCGAGGCCGTCGACGAGGCCCAGGTCGGCATCGGTCTGCGCCCAGCTGAGGGCGTCACGAAAAAGAGACGCCTCTTCCAAGGCGCGCAGAATCCCCGGAACAGTCACCGGTCAAGCCTAGCCGCGGCCTCCGACACCGGCTCCCGTCCGGCGGCCGGCGACGCTCGCGCCCGTAGGCTTCTCGGATGGAACCGGTCACCCTCACGACAGAACGCCTCCGCCTGCACGTTCCGGACGAGACTGATGTCGACACGATCGCGTCCGCCTGCCAGGACCCTGAGATCGCGCGGTGGACGACGGTGCCGGATCCGTACTTCCGCAAGGATGCCGAGGAGTACGTGCGCCTCGTCGGCGAGTGGTGGGCAGACGGGAGCCAGGCCATCTGGTGCGCATATCGCGACGGCGGGCTTGTCGCGTCGATCGGGTTGCATCGCATCGACCCGCACCCGGCGGGAGGCAGTGCGGAGATCGGCTATTGGGTCACTCGCGAGGCGCGCGGCCAGGGCTACCTCGTCGAGGCCGCTCGCGAGATCGTCGACTGGGCCTTCCGCGACCTCGCTCTCGCGCGCATCGAGTGGCGCGCGGTGCGGGGCAACATCGCCTCGGCGCGAGCCGCACGCGCGCTCGGATTCCGATACGAGGGAATGTCTCGCGCGTCCCTCACGAGCCAGCGCGGCCGGGACGACGGGTGGTTCGGCGGACTGCTCGCGACCGATGACCGCACGCCCGTCGACTGGCCGGTGCTCTAGCCGGATGTCGGGCCCCGATGGCAGGATGAGCGCATGCCGGAGATGCCCGAGGTGCAGGGACTCACCACCTTTCTCGCCGAACGAGCACTCGGACGCACGATCGTGCGCACGAGTGTCGGCGCGATCGCCGCGCTGAAGACCTACGACCCGCCGAACACCGCCCTGCACGGCGCGCAGATCACGGCTGTCTCGCGACGTGGCAAGTTCATCGACATCGCGTGCGGCACGGAGCTCCATCTCGTGTTCCACCTCGCGAAGGCTGGGTGGCTGCGCTGGTACGAGACCCTGCCGACGACTCTGATCAAACCGGGCAAGTCGCCGATCGCGCTGCGCGTGGGACTCGACGACGAGAGCGGGTTCGACCTCACCGAGGCCGGCACCAAGAAGTCGCTCGCGGTCTACGTCGTGCGCAGTCCCGACGAGGTACCCGGCATCGCGAGGCTGGGGCCCGATCCGCTCGAGGCTTCCTTCACCCGCGATGCGTTCGCCGCCCTGCTGCATGGACGCCGGACGCAGATCAAAGGGCTGCTGCGCGACCAGGGGGTCATCGCCGGCATCGGCAACGCGTACTCCGACGAGATCCTGCACGCGGCGCGCATGTCGCCGTACGCGATCGCCGACAAGCTCGGCGACGACGAGATCGATCGCCTCTTCAGCGCGATGAAGACGACGCTGGCAGAGGCCGTGGCGGAGGCGTCCGGCAAGCCGCCGGCCGACCTGAAGGACGCCAAGCGCCGCGGAATGCAGGTGCATGCGCGTCGAGGCGAGGCATGCCCCGTCTGCGGCGACACGGTGCGCAGCGTGTTCTTCGCGGACCGTTCGATGGAGTACTGCCCCACGTGCCAGACCGGCGGCAAACCGCTCGCCGACCGGCGCCTGTCGAGGCTGCTGAAGTAGTACTTCGACGCGGAATGAAATGCGTTCGGTGCGCCTTGTACACTCAGAACATCAACGTGCTCCGGGGTCGGTGGGAATCCGAACCGGCGGTGACAGTCCGCGAGCGTCTCGGTTCTCCGAGGTGCCGATCCGGTGGAAATCCGGGACCGACGGTGATGCGAGGCGCAGCCTCGCTAGTCCGGAAGGGAGGCAGCACGGTGCGCCGCCGTGCGCGCGTTCTGCCTGTGTCTCCGATGAGGAGATCTCCCCGGAGCCTCAGAGAGGACCACGGATGGCAGTGAACGAGGCGGAACGCAGGGCCATGTCCCGTGCGCTCGAGCTCGCGGTGCTCGGCCCCCGCGGCGTGAACCCGCAGGTCGGCGCCGTCATCCTCTCCCCCGGCGGCGAGATCATCGCCGAGGGCTGGCACCACGGTGCCGGCACGCCGCACGCCGAGGTCGACGCTCTCGCGAAGCTCGCCCCCGGCGACGCAGCGGGCGCGACGGCTGTCGTGACTCTCGAGCCGTGCAATCACACCGGCCGGACAGGCCCCTGCGCCGTGGCACTGATCGAGGCGGGCATCGCTCGCGTGGTGTACGCGCTCGACGATCCCGGTGCGGTATCGGGTGGGGGCGCAGAACGCCTGCGCGAAGCGGGAGTCAGCGTCGAGTCGGGCGAGCAGAGCGATGTCGCGCAGCGAGTCATCGACGGCTGGCTCACGGCGCAGCGCCTGGGCCGCCCGCATGTGACCGTCAAGTGGGCTCAGTCGCTCGACGGCCGCGCGGCGGCAGCCGACGGCACCAGTCAGTGGATCACCGGACCCGATGCTCGCGCCGATGTGCACCGGCGACGCGCCGCATCCGATGCGATCGTGGTCGGCACCGGCACCGTGCTCGCCGATGACCCGTCGCTGACCGCGCGCGACGGAGACACGCTGTTCGAGAACCAGCCGGTGCCGGTCGTGATCGGGTCCCGGGCCACACCTGACGACGCGGCGATCCGTCGGCATCCGAAGACACCGCTCTTCTACGACACGCATGACCTGCACGACGTTCTCGCCGACCTGCACTCGCGCGGCATCCAGAGCGTGTTCGTCGAAGGCGGTCCGACGCTCGCAAGTGCCTTCGTCGCCGCCGGACTCGCAGATCGCGTGCTCGCCTACCTCGCGCCGGTGCTGCTGGGCGGCGATCGGCTGGCACTCACAGACATCGGCGTCGGATCGATCGACGCCGCCCGCAGACTGACGGTCGAGGAGTGGCTGCCTCTCGGGGCGGATCTGCTGGCGATCGCTCATCCAGCGCTCACCACCGAAGAAGGAGTCGCCTGATGTTCACCGGAATCATCGAGGAGATCGGCGAGATCACCGCGATCGCGCCCGCCGGAGACGGCTGGCGGCTGACGGTTCGCGCACCCAAGGCGGTCTCCGACGCCGTGCACGGCGAGTCGATCGCGGTCTCGGGAGTGTGCCTCACGGTCGTCGATTCGACCGTCGACACCTTCGACGCCGACGTCATGAGGCAGACCCTCGACGTGGCGGCTCTCGGCGGAGCATCCGTCGGCACCCGCGTGAACATCGAGAAGGCGATGCCGGTCGGCGCGCGACTCGGCGGCCACATCGTGCAGGGGCACGTCGACGGCGTCGGTGACGTGCTCGACGTGCGCCCCGGCGAGCAGTGGAGCGTGCTGCGCATCTCGTTGCCCGACGACCTCGCCCCGCTGGTCGTCGACAAGGGCTCGATCTCGGTCGACGGCACCTCGCTCACGGTGAGCGCAGTCAGCGCCGTCGATGCCGACGCGCACTGGTTCGAGATCTCGCTGATCCCCGAGACCCTCGCCGCCACCACCCTCGGCTCGCGCACGGTCGGCGACCGGGTGAACCTCGAGACCGACATCCTCGCCCGCCACGTCGAGCGCCTGCTCGCGTTCCAGGCAGCACCGGAAGGAGGCTCACGATGAGCCTTTCCACCATCACCGAGGCCCTCGAAGCGCTGCGCGCCGGACGACCGGTTCTCGTCGCGGATGACGAGAACCGGGAGAACGAGGGCGACGTCATCATGTCGGCCGAGCTCGCCACGCCCGAATGGGTCGCATGGACCGTGCGCTGGTCGTCCGGGTTCATCTGCGCCCCGATGCCCGCCGACCTCGCCGACAACCTCAACCTGCAGCCGATGGTCGCCGCCTCGGAAGACGCACGCTCGACCGCCTACACCGTGAGCGTCGACGCAGCAGAGGGTGTGACGACCGGTATCAGCGCGCACGACCGCGCGCACACTCTCAACGTGCTCGCGAACCCGGAGTCGACCGCGACCAGCATCATCCGCCCCGGTCACGTCCTGCCGCTGCGCGCGGTCGACGGCGGCGTGCGAGAGCGCAGCGGTCACACCGAGGCCGCGGTCGATCTGATGAAGCTCGCCGGGCTGCGGCCCGTGGGCGCGATCGCCGAGGTCGTCGCCGAGGACGGCAGCATGATGCGCCTGCCCGGCCTCATCGAGCTGGGCGCGCGCGACGGAGTGCCGGTCATCACGATCGAGCAGCTCATCGCGCACCTCAACGAGGTCGACCCGACCGGGTGGTCGCCGGAACGCGCCAGTCGTCGTGTCAGCCTGCGCGCCGACGCGACCGTGCCGACGACGCACGGGACCTTCCGGTTCCTCGCCTATAAGGACAGGGTGACCGGCACCGACCACATCGCCGTCGTGTCGGGCGAGCCGAGCGAGACCGCACTCGTGCGCGTGCACTCCGAGTGCCTGACCGGTGAGGCGTTCGGCTCGCTCAAGTGCGAATGCGGCCCGCAGCTGGACGCGGCTCTCGATGCGATCGAGCAGGACGGGGGCATCGTCATTTATATGCGGGGCCACGAGGGGCGAGGCATCGGCCTGATCAACAAGCTCCGCGCGTACAGCCTCCAGGAGGAAGGCCTCGACACCGTCGACGCCAACCTCGCGCTGGGCTTGCCCGCCGATGCCCGCGACTATGCGGCTGCGGCGGGGATCCTCGCAGACCTCGGGGTGTCGAAGGTGCGGCTGCTGACGAACAACACCGACAAGGTGAATCAGCTGCGCGGCCTCGGGCTCGACGTCGTCGAGCAGGTGCCGCTGATCGTCGGTGTGGGGCCCAACAACCACCAGTACCTCGAGACCAAACGTGACCGGATGGGTCACATCATCGGAGAGGCGGAGCTCGCAGAGGCTCTCGCCGACGGACGGAAGGACGACGCATGAGCGGCGCAGGAGCACCCGAGACCGAGAAGATCGACGGACGCGGACTGAAGGTCGTCATCGTCGCCGGCACCTGGCACGACGTCATCACCGACGGCCTGATCGCCGGTGCGCAGCGCGTCCTCGACGAGGCCGACGCCGCGTACCGACTGGTGCGCGTGCCCGGCTCGTTCGAGCTCGCCCTCGCGGCTCAGGCCGCGTTCGCAGGCGGCGCCGACGCCGTGGTCGCGCTCGGCGTGATCATCCGCGGTGGAACCCCGCACTTCGAGTACGTCTCGGCGGCGACCACCGATGGGCTCACCCGTGTCTCGCTCGATGCGGGCAAGCCGGTGGGCTTCGGCGTGCTCACCCTCGACGACGAGAAGCAGGGTCTCGACCGCGCGGGTCTCGAGGGCTCGAAGGAGGACAAGGGCGCGGAGGCTGCGGATGCGGCGCTGCGCACCGCGCTCCTCGTGCGCGAGCTGCGCGGCTGAGAGGTCAGCCTGCCCTTGCTGGCGCGCACGCCCCGTGTGCTCCTAGCGTGAGGGCATGGAGACTCTGCGTCACGTCGTTCTGTTCGTCCATCTCATCGGCTTCGCCGTGCTCTTCGGTGCGTGGGCGGTGCAGGCGTTCGGCGGAAAGCGCGAGTTCACACGGCTGATGAGCATCGGAATGACGATCGCCGCTGTGGCGGGACTCGCCCTGGCGGCGCCCTGGGGCCTTCCTGAGGGCGTCGAGATGAATTACGCCAAGATCGGCACCAAGCTCGTCGTACTCCTCGTGATCGGCGCTCTGCTCGGCATCGGCACCTCGAAGCAGCGCAAGTCCGGATCCGTGCCCGTCGCGATGTTCTGGCTCGTCGGCATCTTGACGGCGCTCAACGCCGGCATCGCGGCGATCTGGCGCTGATCCGGGGATCCCTCGGTCACGAGCGCAGTGGCACCCGTACGTCGGCTCCGGCCTCCTCAGTCAGCCGCTCCCCCATCTGCGCGAACGTCGGCTGCGCGATGAACCCACCGGCGAACAGCGCCTGTCCCTGAGCGAAGCCCTGGGCCCGGCGGATGTCGTCCTCCCCGACGAAGCCGAACACCTCGGCGAGCTCGGCGATGTCCCGCGGGGCATTCACGCGCATCAGGCCGAGGTTGTCGCACTGCGACAGCACGTTGGGGTGGATTTTGGTCGGACGCTGCGTCGACAGGAAGAGCCAGAGACCGAACTTGCGGCCCTCCGCCGCGATCTGCACGAGCCGCTCAGTGAGAGCCTTCTCGACGGCGGTGCGCGGCTCGGGCGAGCAGAGGTTGTGCGCCTCGTCGATCACGATGAGAAGCGGACGCCGGCTCTCTCGCTGCATCCACAGCGATTCCAGCACCGCGAGGGCCGCGACTTTCGGTTCGGCGGGGTGATCGAATCCCCCGAGATCCAGGACGGTCGCCCGCGGCCTCTCATCGACCACGTCGACGACGGAGCCCGCGCCTCGCGACCACAGATCCCACTCGAGCACCTGCAGATTCTCCATCCGATTCGCGAGCCGGATATACGCCGGGTCTCCTGTCGCTCGGAACCCCCTGAGCATCTCGTCGGCGTCGAAGTCCGTGGTGCTCACCGACCAGTGCAGCAGCGCGTTGTACTCCTCGGCATCCGCGATCGGGTCGATCTGCAGCACGGCGGCCTTCGCAGCGGGCGACAGATCGACATACCGCGCATGGACCTTGTCGCCCTCTCCGTGCCCCGACCTGAACACACGGATGTCGGCCTGCGCGATGGCGGCCGCGTGCTCGGTAGAAGCGCCTGCTCTCGTCTCCGCCAGCCTCACGAAGTCGGCATTCGGATCGAGGATGAGCATCGGCAGTTCAGTGTGCAGCAGGAGCTGCTCGAGCACGACACCGAGCGCGTACGTCTTGCCGCTGCCGCTCTGGCCGCACCAGAACGTGTGCCGGTTGAAACGGCGTGCGTCCAGCTGCACGGACGCATCCGCGTCGTCCGTCATCGTGCCAATGGTCAATGCGGTCATGCGCGGCCTCCCGTCGCCTTCGGTCTCCAGCTTGCCTCGAACGCTCGGCAGGATCATCACACTTCTCGGGTGACGCGGCTCGCCGAAGGCGGGGTCAGGATGAGCGGCATGACGGACCGACTGCCACTCACCGCCGTGTTGCGACACCCGCTCGCGAGCGCCGGGTCGCGGGAATCCGCGGCGCTGCTCGTCAGCGCGGCCACGCTGATCATCGGATCCGGCGTCGCGCTGCTGGCCTTCTGGGGACACACGATGCCGATCTCCGGCCCCGGTTCGATCGGCCAGTTCGCCGCCATCGGCTCGGCGATCACTGCGATCGTGGTGTTCGTCGCAGCGCGCTCGCTCGCCCGCATCCAGCCCGCAACGGGTGCATCGCGCGGGAGGATGCGGTGGTTCGACATCGCGGCCCTGGCGATCGCCCACGGCGTCATCGCTCTCCTCGGCTGGACCGCGATCGCCGACATCATGGAACGCAGCTTCGTGGGCGCGGAGGTCTTCACCTTCGCCGGTGCCGTGCTGGCCGGTGCCGCGATGGCGTGCACCGCGTACTTCGTCGCTCTCTCGGCGGCGAACATGAGCCCCGGAATGCTCTCAGTCGTGCTGATGCTGTTCCTGGTCGTGGGCGCCTTCGCGAGCATGCTGAGCGCATCGGACGAACAGTGGTGGAAACTGCATCTCAGCAGCCTCGGAGTGACGGACGATGTATCGGCCCTCACGTTCAACATCACCCTGATCATCGCGGGCGTCATCGTGACCACGGTCGCCCACTTCGGAACCGCGTCGATCCCTGCACCTTCTGCCCGCGCCGCGCGGGGGCGTCGCATCGTCCGACTCGAGCTGACCGCCATGGGGGTGATGCTCACCGGTGTCGGGCTCTTCCCTGTCGACAGGTTCCTCGCGCTGCACAATCTGTGCGCCACCGGGATGGTGGTGGTGTTCATCGCGATGGTCATCGGGCTGCGCCGCACCGTTCCGGGAACCGCACAGGTGTTCCTGGCCTTGGGTTATGCGTTCGTGGCGTGCATCGTCGTGCTCGCAGTCTTCTTCGCCACGGGGTATTACACCCTCACGGCTGTCGAGCTCGTCGCCTTCCTGATCATCTTCACGTGGCTGCTGCTGTTCCTCCGGAACACCGAGGGAGCCATCGAGACGGTCGACTGAGTCGACAGAAGCCGGGCGGCTAGGACGCGAGCGCCTTCGCCTTGAGCGTCTCGAACTCAGCCTGCGTGATCACGCCCGAATCGAGAAGTCCACGAGCCTTCGTGATGTCGTCTGCCGGCGAAGACCCCGCAGTCTCGCGGATGTAGGCAGTCTGCGCCGCCTGCAGTTCGGCGATCTGCTCGCCGCGCCGCTGCGCCATGCCCTGACCACGGGCGATGAGATAGACGAGTGCAGTGAGGAACGGGAGGAAGACCAGGAAGATGACCCACACCGCCTTCAGCCACCCGTTGAGAGAACTGTCTCGGAAGATGTCGCCGATGATCGTGAAGACCACCATGAGGTAGGAGATGAAGACGAAGGACCAGAAGAACCAGGCCACGAGATCCCAGATGGACATGCGCGATCCCTTTCTATCGGAGGTGGTGGGTACCAGGTCCGAAGCTAGTCAGACGCGGATGCGCGCGCGTCACCCTGCCCGGGTGACCCGGCGTCGGGCTCGGGCACGGGATTCACCGAGATGACCTCGATGTGGAGGTCATCGAACGCCCCGAGAAGGCCCAGCAGACGAGGCTGGTCGTCGACCGGTCCGAGGATGCTCGTCAGTCCACCGGGTCGGGCCTGCACCGTGAAGCCGTCCAGCGCCTGTGCGAGCTGTGTGCTCATCCGCCCGCGGACGAGCACTTCGAAGACCCGGGTCATGACGGCAGCCTCTCTGGAGCACGAGCGACATCGGCGCGAGCGCGATCGTCCCATGATGCATGCGCGGATCGGAGCCGTCCTCATCCTCTGCGGATGATCTGAAGCGGCTGTGGATGATGCGACCGCGCCCTGCCATACTGACAGCGGAATCGCCGATGACAGCCATACCTCCCCCGCCGGCTCACGCCGTCGAGCGACCACGATTGCGTAGCCGACTCGACGCGACGCTGAATGCGCCCCTCAGCGTGGTCGTCGCCCCGGCCGGTTCGGGCAAGACGGTGCTGCTGTCGCAGTGGGCGGCATCGCACCCCGACGTGCGTGTCATCTGGATCGGGCTGGAACCGGCGGACAGCGATCCACGTCGACTCCTCGACCGGCTGCTGAGAGCAGTGATGCCGCCGGGCCGCGGGCCGCGGGATCTCGGCCGCCCGCACGCAGTCAACGCGCGAGCCTTCGGGCGTCCCGTCCTCGACTCTCTCGTCGGCGTCTTCCGTGAGCATCCCCCCGTCGTGCTCGTGCTCGACGACCTGCACCACCTCGCCGGATCGCCACTGCTGCCCGACCTCTGGTGGCTCGCCGACAACGTTCCCGAGCACACCCACCTCATCTTCTCGTCACGCATCGACTACGGTCTCGGCTGGGGTCGTCATCGCCTGGACCACTCACTGCTCGAGCTGCGACAGAGCGATCTCGCGTTCGACGAGACCGTGAGTGCGACGCTGCTCGAACAGATCACCGGCGCTCCGGTCACCCCCCGCACACTCGCAGCGGTCATGGAACGGACCGAAGGCTGGGCAGCCGGCGTCGTGCTGACCGGTCTCGGACTGCGCAGTGACGACGATCCCGAACGCTTCGCGAGCGAGCTTCGCGGCACCGATCGCCTCATCTCCGAGTACCTGAGCGAGCAGGCGCTGGCCCAGCAGCCGTCCGAGCGCCGATCGCTGCTCCTGCGCCTGTCGGTCCTCGATCGGATGTCCGCAGAACTCGTCGAATCGGTCCTCTCCGTCGACGACGCGACGTCGCTGTTCGAGGAGCTCGAGAGAGAGTCGATGTTCCTCGTCGCCCTCGACCGGAATCGCGAATGGTTCCGGTTCCACCCGATGTTCCGAGAGCTCCTGCGCTACCGGTTGAAGGCCGAGCACCCCGGCGCGGTGAACAAGATACGCACGGCCGCGGCCGACTGGCATCTCGCGCGGGGCGACACGCCGTCCGCGATCGAGTACCTCCTCGAAGCGGGATCGTGGGAGCGTGCGGCGACCGTCATCTCCGCGCGCGGCCGCGAAGTGCTCGAACGCAACGACACCGTCTCGGTCAGCCGGTGGCTGGATGCGCTGCCGGCAGAGTTCCGTGCGATCCGCCCTGACATCGAGATCCTGCGCGGGATGCTGCTGATGATGAACGGGGACGCCGCCCGAGCCGAGGACGTGCTGCGTGAACAGGCCGACCGGCAGGATCTCGCACCGGGCCGATCGGCGATCATCCACACCTATCTCGCCGCGCGGGTGCAGTTCCGGCCCGATCCCGTCGTCGCACTGCACGCTGCCGAATCCGCGGCGGTGCTGCTCCGCGAGCATCCGGATCTGCACCCGCCCGAGCTGCTGGGCCTCACGCACCCGCACCTGCTGCGCACGGGCTCACTGACCTCGGCGGGCCGCGCGCTTTTCCTCGCCGGTGATCTCGCCGCCGCGCGACGACGATTCGACGAGGCGCTCGCCGAGCCAGGGGCCCAGTACAGCCTGTACCGCATCCACCTCCTCGGCTCGCTCGCGCTGCTGGAGGCGTGGGCCGGACGGCTGCGCCTTGCCGCGGCGTTCTCGCAGGAGGCGTTGGACCTCGCCGCCGAGACCCGCCTGCTCGCGCATCCGTCACCGGCAGACGCCTTCCTCGCCGCGGCGCTCGCATCGATCGAGCGAGCCACGCCTTCGTCCGCCGCGGCGCCCCTGCACGAGGGCGCGCTCCGCGCCGCAGCGAACCATCGCACTCAGCTCATGTGGATCGCGCACCTCGAGAGGATCCTCAGCGAGGGCGACCCCGTGGACGCGGCCGATCGCCTGCCGTCGACCCCGCCTCCCATCGTCGCGGTGGCGCTCGAGGCCGAGGAGGCTCGCGCACTTCGCCTCGCCCACGCGTCGAACGGCGGGTTGCGTCATCCACCGGCAGGACGCTGGTCTCCTCTGGCCTTCGAGGCGACAGCGGCCGCACTGACGCGCAACCGTCCCGACCTCGCGCGCGCCCACCTCGATGCCGTCGCCCCCGAGCCGCCCGAGACGATGCCGCGCGCCAGCGTCGAGCAGCTCGTCCTCCGCTCGTGGCTCGACGCCCGCGAGCGCGGCGCGGGCGCGGGCGCAGACGCCATGCACAGAGCCCTCGACCTGGCCTCACAGCACGATCTGGTCGCCGTCTTCGTGCGAGCGGGCCCCGAAGTCACGCGTCTGATCGCAGACCTCCCCGGCACCTCGACGCCGTTCCGCGCCACCGTGCTGGAACGGGCGAGCCTGCTCCGTCGCGCCCGCGCATCGTCGCCCGAGCTGGCCGAACAGCTCACGGATCGCGAACTCGAGATCCTCGCGTACCTGCCGACCCGGATGACCAACATCGAGCTCGCGGCCCGCTGCTACGTGTCGCCCAACACGATCAAGACCCACATGGCTCACATCTACCGAAAGCTCGCGGTGCCCGACCGCAACTCCGCTGTCGCGCGCGCTCAGGACCTCGGGCTGCTCTGACGCCGCGGTATATCGCCCTGAAAGGGTGACGCGGCCGTGCGCCCTGCGCCCGAGAGTGGCACCGTGAGCGATGCGAGCGTGCCTGAGGAGTCATCCCCTCGGCTCCGGCGCGCCACTCGCGCGTCGCGACCGCGCAGCATCCAGATCACCGTGACTCGCCCGCTGCTGTTCGGCTTCGCGCTGGTGCTCGGCGGGCTCGGTGCGTTCGTCCTCGGAGTCGCCGCGAGTTCTGTCGCCACGATCCTGATCTACATCGCCATCGCCCTCTTCGTCGCGCTCGGCCTCGACCCGGTGATCCGCTGGCTGGAAGCGCATCGGGTGTCGCGAACGCGCGGACTGCTCATCGTCTCGGGCGGGTTCCTCGTCTTCCTCGCCGTCGTGATCGGGCTCATCCTCCCGCCCGCCCTGGTGCAGCTGGGCGAGTTCGCCCGCTCCATCCCCGCGGCCATCGCGGACTTCCGCGCCTCCGAGGCGTACACAGCGTTCGAGGCGCAGGTCGGAGACGTCCTCGGCACCGCCCTCGATCAGATCGCGGCGTTCTTCGCGGATCCTGGCAACCTGCTCGCCGTCGGAGGCGGGGTGCTCGCCGTGGGGTTCGGTGTGGGCAACGCCGTCTCCGGCGTGATCATCGTGGTCGTGCTCACGCTGTACTTCCTCGCGTCCCTGACGTCTATCAAGTCCGCGTTCTACTCGCTCGCACCCGCACGCGATCGCGCGAGACTCCGATCGCTCACGGAGCAGATCACCGACTCGGTGGGCGGATACCTCATCGGAATGGTGGTGCTCGCCGCCTGCAACGCGGTGTTCGCGACCCTGCTGCATCTGGTTCTCGGGCTCCCGGCCCCCGCCTTCATGGGGCTGGCCGCCTTCCTGATCACACTGATACCCCTCATCGGTCCGGTCACGTACTGGATCTTCGCCTCGATCGTCGCGCTCTTCGCCGATCCCCTGCTCGCGCTGATCTTCTCGGTGCTGTATCTGATCTACATGCAGTTCGAGGCATATCTGCTGACGCCGCGCATCATGAACAGGGCGATCGCGGTGCCGGGGTCGCTCGTGATCATCGGGGCGCTCATCGGCGGGGCCCTGCTCGGCCTGCTCGGCGCGCTGGTGTCGATCCCGATCACGGCCGCGATCCTGCTGGTCATCACGCAGGTCCATATCCCGCGTCAGAACGCGAAAGCCTGAGGACGGAGAATCCCATGGCACGATCCACAGTCCAGGAGCTGCAGCGGCGCCTGGCCGCCCTCGAAGCCGAGAACAGCGCGCTCCGCGGCGGCATCCCCATCGCAGAACCGCTCCCGACGCCCGATCCGGCCGTGTCGGGCCGCCGATCCCGCGGGTGGGGGCGCACGCTCTCCGCCACCGTCCTGATCGTGCTGGGAACGCTCATCGCACCGATCGCCCTCGTCGCCGCCTGGGCGAACGTGCAGCTCAGCGACACCGACCGATTCGTCGCGACCTACAGCGTGCTCGCGAGCGATCCTGCTGTGCAGTCCGCGGTCACCGACCAGGTGATAGAGGCGATCGAGGGGCAGGTGGACATACCGACCCTCACCACGGACGTGATCGACGGTCTCATCGAACTCGGCACCGGCCCCGCGGCGACTCGGGCGCTGGAGCTGCTCAAGGGCCCCGCCGCACAGGGACTCCAGTCGCTCGTGGGCACCGTGGTCGAACGCTTCGTCGAGTCCGAGGCGTTCGCGAACGTCTGGGCGAGCGCGCTCCGCATCAGCCACTCGCAGGTGGTGTCCGCGTTGCAGAACGATCCGGACGCGGCGATCGCACTCGGCTCCGACGGCACGATCGGGATTCAGCTGGCGCCCATCATCGATGCCGCGAAAGAGGTGCTCGTCGACCAGGGCGTCGGATTCGCGGCGTCGATTCCGACGGTCGATCGCACGATCACCGTCGCGCAGGTCGACTCCCTCGCCTCGGTCCAGCTCGCGTACGAGCTGGTGGTGGCGGCCGGCCTGTGGTTGCCCTGGGTGGCGATCCTTCTCCTCGCCGCCGGGGTGGTCGCCGCGCGACGACGACCGGTGGCGCTGATCACCGCAGCGCTCTCCCTCGGTCTCGTGATGCTGATCGTGCTCGCGGGCCTCGCTGTCGGCAGGGTGTTCTTCGACGCCGCGCTGCGCAGCCACGGCATCCCCCCGGATGCCGGGGGCGCGATCTACCATCTGGTCGGCGGCGCCATGCGCGACACGGCGGTGGCCGTCCTCGTCCTCGCGCTCGTCACCGCCGTGGTCGGGTGGTTCGCCGGCCCCTTCGATGTCCCCCGACGGCTTCGCGCCGTCGTCCACGGCGGCGCGTCCTCCGTTCGTGGAGCCCTGGAACGGCGCGGCCTGAGCAGTGGTCGTGTCGGCGCATGGCTGTACTCGCGACGCTCTTTCCTGAGGGGCGTGATCATCGTGACTGGCGCGGCGGTCGTGCTGCTCGTGCGGCCTCTCAGCCCCGCGCTCGTGCTGTGGACGCTGGCGCTGTCGCTGCTCGTCGTGCTCATCCTCGAGGTGGTCGAACGTCCGCCGTCCGCCGAAGCCGAAACCGATCCCGAAGTCATCGACGTCCTGGCGTCGGAGGATGACGTGCTCGAGGGCGCCGAGCGTGAGAAGGCGGCTGCCACCTCCGTCGACCCTCTCGGCCGGGCCAGCTCATGACCTGGCCGTCGGAGGTCGCGAAGCCGTTCGCAGAGCGGCGCGAGAAAGGGCGAGCCGGTCGATCACGGATGCCTCGCGAGCAGCTCGGAGCATGGTCACCGGCCCCGGACCGGCCGGACCCCATCGATCTGCTCGAGGAGCAGGGACGATCACGGGTCCAGGAGCTCACACCCGTGCGCTACGCGCGCATGGCCGTGTCGCCGCTCGCCTTCTACCGCGGGGCGGCCCTGCTCATGGCCTCGGATCTCGCCTCGTCCACACACAGCGGGATCATCTCGCAGCTCTGCGGAGACGCGCACCTGTCGAACTTCGGACTGTTCAGCACCCCCGAGCGCCACTTGATCTTCGACATCAACGACTTCGATGAGACGCTGCCCGGCCCTTTCGAATGGGATGTGAAACGACTCGCGGCGAGCTTCGCCGTGGCCGGCAGACAACGCGGATTCAGCGCCGAAGAGGAGCGCGCCTGCGTCGTCGCCGCAGCGCACGGCTATCGGTCGGCGATGAGGGCAGCGGCGAAGGCGACCGTGCTCGACGCCTGGTACGACCGACTCGACGCCGAGCGCGCGAGGCTGTCGATCCGCGAGGCGCAGCTCGACCAGCGGGTGGGCGATGAAGAGGCACGCCGCCTGGACGCGACGATAGCGAAGGCGCGAAAACGTGACCATCGCAAGGCCTTCAAGAAGCTGGTGCGCGTCGTCGACGGCCACTTGCGCATCATCGCGGCGCCACCGCTGATCGTGCCCGTCGAGGACCTCATCCGCGAAGCGGGGCGTGCCGCAGACGAAGCGGATGTCATGCATCAGGTGCTCGGCGCCTATCGGACGACGCTCGTCGGAGAACGGCATCCGATCACCGAGTACCGGTACCGGCATATGGCGCGAAAGGTGGTCGGCGTCGGAAGCGTGGGGACGCGCGCCTGGGTGATCCTCTTCAGCGGCCGCGACGATGACGACCCGCTGCTCCTCCAGGCGAAGGAGGCTCAGTCATCCGTTCTCGAGCGCTTCCTCGGGCCGAGCGAGTACGACGACCACGCGGAGCGCGTCGTGCGTGGCCAGCGGCTGATGCAGGCGTCCAGCGACATCTTCCTCGGGTGGCAATCCGTGGTCGGCCTCGACGGGCAGCACCGTGACTTCTACATCCGCCAGCTGCAGGACGGCAAAGGGGGAATCGACCCGGATGCGATGAGCGTGCGGGGTGCGACCCTGTACGCGCGGATCTGCGGGGAGACGCTGGCGCGAGCCCACTCCCGATCCGGAGATCGGGTGCAGATCGCGGGATATCTGGGGCGGAGCGACACGTTCGAGGAGGCGATCGCCGACTTCGCCGCGTCGTACGCGGACCAGAACGACAGCGACTTCCTGGCGCTGCAGGCGGCTCTGGCGACAGGGCGCCTGCCTCACGAACACGGAGCCGTGTGAGGCAGCGTGATGAGCCCCGAAGACACGATGCGTGAGACCGCGACTCTCGGGGCCCACGTCGCGCGCCCGGTGGCCGGCTGGCCGTCGGGGTACTGGCTCGTGCTCGCACTCCTCGTGCTCACCTATGTTCTGTGCGCCGCTCAGGGCACCACCGACCCGAGCCCCGCGGCGTTCGTGGTGCAGCTGTTCACCGTGGCCGTCGTGCTTCGAGTGACCGATGCGCATCGGCGGGTGCAGCACATCGCCTGGATCGTACTCGCGGCCGCGGGCATCGCGGCGACTCTCGTCGCGGTTCTCGACCTTCGCGGACAGGCGCTCGACATAGCGCTGTCGGCGGCATCGACTGTCGCCTTCCTCCTCGCGCCGGTGGCGATCATCCGGCACCAGGTGCGGCGTCGGGGCCTGGACACCGAGGCCCTGCTCGCAGCGATCTCCGCCTACGCCCTGGTGGGCATGTTCTTCGCCCTCGTCTACAACCTCGTCGCGCTTCTGACCGTCGTGCCGACCTTCGGCCCCGAAGTCGTCGACTCGCTCTCGAGCCAGCTGTTCTTCTCGTTCACGACTCTCACCACCACCGGCTACGGCAACATCGTGCCCGTGAGCCCGACCGTGCAGGGGATCGCGGTCGCCGAGGCGATCACCGGACAGCTGTTCCTGATCACGGCCGTGGCACGGATCATGCGCGGCAACCGCCGACCCGCTTACGAGACAGCATCCGCCTCCGAGGAGATGTCATGAAGAAGTGGAACGTCGTCATCGTGCTGAGTGCCGCGCAGTTCGTCATGGTGCTCGACGGCACGGTCATGAACGTGTCGATCTCGACGGTCGTGCGCGATCTGAACACCTCGGTCGCGGCGATGCAGGCGGCCATCACGTTCTACACGCTGACCATGGCAGCCTTCATGCTCTTCGGCGCCAAGCTCGGCGATGTCTGGGGTCGTCGTCGCGCCTTCGTGATCGGCTCGTGCGTCTACGCGCTCGGCTCCCTGATCACCGCGGTGAGCCCCACGGTCGGATTCCTCTTTCTCGGCTGGTCGATCGTCGAAGGTCTCGGGGCGGTCCTGGTGATCCCTGCGATCGCCGCGCTCGTCGCCGACAACTACCAGGGCCGTGAGCGCGTCACCGCCTTCGCCGTCATCGGGGCCGTCTCGGGGGCCGCCGTCGCTGCGGGCCCGCTGATCGGCGGTGCGGTGACCACGTACTCGAGCTGGCGATTCGTCTTCGTCGCCGAGGTGGTGATCATGCTCGCCGTCGTGTTCTGTGCGCGGATCATCACCGATTCCACTCCGCGCCAGCTGATCCGCATCGACATCGGCAGCGTCTTGCTGTCGTCGGCCGGACTGGTGCTCGTCGTGTTCGGCATGCTCCAGAGCAAGACCTGGGGCTGGGTGATACCGCTGTACACGCCGCAGATCGCCGGCATTCCTCTCGCTCCGCTCGGGATCTCGCTGACCGCGTGGTGCATCGCCTTCGGGGCCATCCTGATTACGCTGTTCATCCGCTGGCAGCGCCGCCTGCTGCGTGACGGGCGATCGCCGTTGATGCAGCCGGATCTGTTCTCCATCACCACACTGCGCAGCGGCCTGTCGGTGCTGGGTGCCCAGTACACCGTGACGGCCGGGCTGTTCTTCATGGTCCCTGTCTACCTGCAGATGACCCTCGGTCTCGACGCGCTCGAGACCGGGATGAAGATCTTCCCGCTGTCGGTCGCTCTGGTGCTGTTCTCGATCGTGGGCACGGCATTGTCGCGTCGCTGGTCGCCTCGCCTCATCGTGCGTGTCGGACAGTCGGTGCTGGTGCTCAGCGCGGTGCTGCTGCTCGGCGCCGTGACGGAGGAACTGCGCGGTGCGCTCTTCGGAATCGGCATGTTCTTCACCGGAAGTGCACTGGGTCTTCTCGCGTCACAACTGGGCAACGTGAACATGTCGAGCGTGAGCGAGAAGGACACGAGCGAGGCCGGGGGCCTCCAAGGAGTGTTCCAGAACCTGGGCTCCTCCCTCGGCACCGCGCTGATCGGCTCGCTGCTCATCGGGGCGCTGTCGACGTCGTTCGCGTCGGGTGTCGCCACCAGCGATCTGCCGCCTGAGGTGCGCGCGACCGTGAGCGAGGTCACCGATCGCGGCGTCACCGTGATTCCCGCCTCCGACGTGGCGGGTCTCGCCGAGGCCGCCGGCCTGACCGACGACGAGTCGGCCGAGCTGACGGAGATCTACCGCGAATCGCAGCTCTCGTCGCTGCGCGTCGCATTCGTGGGACTGATCGTGATCAGCCTGGTATCGATCCTGTTCTCACGCGGCATCCCCGCAGCGGCCATGATCCGCCGCCGCACCGGCGCAGACGACAGCGCGTGATCACGCCCGCGGAGCGGCCGTGCTCTCGCGCACCACGAGTTCGGTCCCGACCAGCGGAGTCTGCATGCGCGGTTCGCCCTCGAGCTCGGCGAGCAGGGCATCGACGGCCAGCGCACCGACGCGTTCGGGATGCTGCTGCACGGTGGTCAGCGGTGGCCACAGCTGTGCGGCATCCGGCAGTCCGTCGAAGCCGACCACGCTGACGTCTCCCGGGATGTCGCGGCCGGCCTCGCGGAAGGCTCGGATCACGCCGATCGCCATCTGGTCGTTTGCCGCGAAGACCGCGGTGACGCTGTCGTCGGCGCGCAGCCGGACGCCCGCCCGGTATCCGGACTCCGCCGTCCAGTCCCCCTGCAGAGGCTCGGGAACCGCGACGCCCCGGCTCTCGAGGGTCGAGCGCCAGGATTCGCGTCGGCGCTCGGCGGAATACGACTTCGCGGGTCCCGCCACATGCCAGACCGTCGGGTGCCCGAGATCGAGCAGATGCTCGGTCGCGAGGCGAGCGCCCTGCGCCTGGTCCGTGTCGACGAAGGGGTGGGCGTCTCCCCGATTCGAGTCGACCAGCACGACGGGGAGTCCATCGGGGATCTCGACCTCGGCCTCATCGAGCTGATGAGCCTCGATCACGATGATGATGCCGTCGACCGCATGCTCCTCGAGGCGGCGGAAGGCTCCTGCCACGGTGTCTCGCGCGCTGGACTCGACCGGGATCAACGTGAGCGCGTATCCCATCTGCGAGGCGCGCACCGCGATCGCGTCGAGCGTGCGCTGGTTGCCGTAGGAGCTGAACGAGAACATGATGACGCCGATGGCGCGGAACCGGCCCGATCGCAGCGCCCTGGCGGCGCTGTTCGGACGATAGCCGAGGCGCTGCATGGCATCCTCGACGCGTTCGCGGGTCGCCGCACCGACGTAGCCGCGCGCGTTCACCACCCTCGAGACGGTCTGGCCGGAGACCCCTGCGGCACGCGCGACGTCTTCCATCGAGGGCTCTCTGCGCCGCTGCGGCGGCTCTGCCGACTGGTCCGAGATCACGATCAACCATCCGTTCGTATGTTGACGTTGACACATTAGCAGCGCATCGCATATGTTGACGTTGACACACGGCGCGGAGAGCGCCCGATTTCTAAGAAGGTCTCGTCAATGACGACTCAAGATTCCGCAACCCGTGCGGACCACGGCACCCGCCGGCGCGAGAAGCGCGATTGGAAGGGCTGGGCGTTCGTCGGCCCCTTCATGGTCGTGTTCGCCCTGGTGTTCCTCACCCCGCTCGCGTACTCCGTGTACCTGAGCTTCTTCCAGGAGAAGCTCATCGGCGGCAACGCGTTCGTCGGATTCGACAACTACGTGCGAGCGCTCACCGACTCGCAGTTCTGGGAGGCCTTCGGCCGCGTGGTGCTGTTCCTCGTGGTGCAGGTGCCGATCATGCTCGCCCTCGCCCTCGCGGCGGCGCTCGCCCTCGACAGCGCCCGGCTGCGCGGAGCGTCGTTCTTCCGCATCCTGATCTTCCTGCCGTATGCGGTGCCCGCTGTGGTCGCCGTGCTCATGTGGGGCTACATCTACGGCGACCAGTTCGGACTCACCAGCAATCTGAACGACTTCCTCGGCAGCGACTTCTTCACGCCGTTCGCCCGGGAGTGGATCCTCGTCTCGATCGGGAACATCGTGACCTGGCAGTTCGTGGGCTACAACATGCTGATCTTCTACTCCTCGCTCAAGACGATCCCGACCGACATGTACGAGGCGGCCTCGCTCGACGGCGCCGGTGCGTGGCGCACGATCTTCTCGATCAAGATCCCCTCGGTGCGCGGTGCCCTCGTGATCGCGACGATCTTCTCGATCATCGGCAGCTTCCAGCTGTTCAACGAGCCCAACATCCTGCGTCCGCTCGCCCCGAACGTGATCACCACGTTCTTCACGCCCAACATGTACGCGTACAACCTGTCCTTCGCCGGGCAGCAGTTCAACTACGCCGCGACGATCGCCATCATCATGGGCGTCATCACCGCGGTGATCGCCTACGTCGTGCAGCTGCGCGGCTCGAAGTCGGAGGTGCGCTGACATGGCTCTCCCCCTCGCCCGCCCCTCGCACAAGCGCCATGATCCGATGAATCCGCGCAAGTCCAAGACGCTGCTGATCGTGATGATCGGGTACGCGCTCTACACACTGATCCCTCTGGTGTGGTTGCTGTTCAGCTCCACGAAGACGCAGTCCGGACTCTTCAGCTCGTTCGGACTCTGGTTCTCCGACGACTTCGCGTTCTTCGACAACCTCGTCGCGACCTTCTCGTACCAGGACGGGATCTTCCTGCGCTGGCTCGGCAACACCCTGCTGTACGTCGTCGTGGGCGCCGGTGGAGCGACACTGCTGGCCACCATGGCGGGTTACGGCCTGGCGAAGTACCGCTTCCCGGGACGCCGTGCCGTGTTCGCGATCGTGCTCGGCGCGGTCGCCGTCCCCGGCACAGCTCTGGCGGTGCCGACCTTCCTGCTGTTCAGCGAACTGGGCCTGACCAACACCCCGTGGGCCGTGATCATCCCCTCGCTGATCAGCCCGTTCGGGCTGTACCTGATCTGGGTGTTCGCCTCGGAGTCGATCCCGACAGAGCTGCTGGAGGCCGCGCGCATCGACGGCGCCGGCGAGTTCCGCACATTCTTCACGATCTCGATGCGCCTGCTCGCCCCGGGCATCGTGACCGTCACGCTGTTCACGGTGGTCGCGACCTGGAACAACTACTTCCTGCCATTGATCATGCTCTCCGATCCGGACTGGTACCCGCTGACGGTGGGTCTGAACCAGTGGAGCGCGCAGGCGATCGGCGCAGGATCGCAGCCCATCTACAACCTCGTGATCATGGGCTCGCTGCTCACGATCGTCCCGATCGTCATCGCATTCCTCCTGCTGCAGCGTTTCTGGCAGTCAGGCCTCACCGCAGGCAGCGTCAAGCAGTAGCTCCCCGCACCCCTGCATCCACAACGTCGGTCCGATGCAGGACCGCACCCCCGAAAGGACACAGCAATGAAGCACCTTCCCTCTCCTGCCGCGCGGCGCACCATATCGGTGCTCGCCGCCGGAACCGTCGCAGCGCTCGCGCTGGCCGGCTGCAGCACGGGCGACTCGGGTTCCGGCTCCGCCGCCGGTGACGGATCGTTCGACTCGGTCGAAGCCGCACTCGAGAAGGGCGGGGAGATCACGTACTGGTCGTGGACCCCGTCGGCCGAAGCCCAGGTCGAGGCCTTCGAGAAGGAGTACCCGAACGTGAAGGTGAACGTGGTCAACGCGGGCACCAACAACGAGGAGTACACCAAGCTGCAGAACGCGATCAAGGCGGGCTCGGGCGCTCCCGATGTCGTGCAGGTCGAGTACTACGCGCTTCCCCAGTTCTCTCTCACCGACGCGTTCGTCGACCTCTCGCAGTACGGATTCGCGGACTTCGAAGACGACTACACCGCATCGACGTGGAACTCCGTGACCGACGGCGACGCCATCTACGGCCTGCCCCAGGACTCCGGCCCCATGGCGCTCTTCTACAACAAGGCGGTCTTCGACGCCGCCGGTGTGGGCGTGCCCACCACATGGGATGAGTACTACGAGGCGGCGAAAGCGATCCACGCCGCGAACCCGGATGCCTACATCACCAACGACACCGGCGATGCGGGCTTCGCAACGTCGATGATCTGGCAGGCGGGCGGCAAGCCGTTCGAGACCTCGGGCACCGATGTCACGATCGACCTGCAGGACGAGGGCTCTGCGAAGTGGACCGCGAACTGGAACCGCCTCGTCGAGGAAGACCTGCTCGCCCCGTACAACAGCTGGAGCGACGAGTGGTTCCGCGCCCTCGGCGACGGCAGCCTCGCCACCCTCGTGATCGGCGCCTGGATGCCCGGGAACCTGATCTCCGGCGCTCCCGACGGCGCCGGTGACTGGCGTGTGGCTCCGATGCCGACCTACGACGGCACGCCGGCGACCGCCGAGAACGGCGGCGGCGGCCAGGCCGTCACGACCCAGAGCAAGAACCCGGCCCTCGCCGCCGGCTTCCTGTGGTGGCTGAACAACTCGGAGGACAGCATCTCGATCTTCCTCGAGTCCGGTGGCTTCCCGTCGACGACGGCCGAGCTGTCGAGTGACGAGTTCCTCGCCGACGCCCCCGAGTACTTCGGTGGACAGAAGATCAACGAGGTCCTCGCCGCCGCCGCGGACGAGGTCGTCGAGGGCTGGGGCTACCTGCCCTACCAGGTGTACGCGAACAGCATCTTCGGCGACACCGTGGGCCAGTCGTACCAGAACCGGACCGACCTGGACGAGGGCCTCGTGTCCTGGCAGGACGCGCTCGAGCAGTACGGCAACGAGCAGGGCTTCGCCGTCAACAAGTAATCGCACGTCTGGTGTGCGCCGCCCCTCCGCGCCTCGGAGGGGCGGCGACACCTTCCTGATCGAAAGCACTTCATCGTGACCTCCTTCTCCATCGGCGAGTCCGACTTCCTCCGCGACGGCCGGCCGCACCGGGTGATCTCCGGAGCCATCCACTACTTCCGGGTGCACCCCGACCAGTGGCAGGACCGCATCCGCAAAGCCCGCCTGATGGGACTCAACACGATCGAGACCTACGTCGCCTGGAATGCGCACGAACCGCGCCGAGGCGAGTGGGATGCGACCGGCGCCAATGACCTCGGTCGGTTCCTCGACCTGATCGAGCAGGAGGGGATGGACGCGATCGTCCGCCCCGGACCCTACATCTGCGCCGAGTGGCACAACGGCGGACTGCCGAACTGGCTCACGGCGGGCGACCGCCCCCTGCGCTCGTCGGATCCCGCCTTCCTCGAGGACATCAGCGGCTACCTGCGCCGGGTCTACGAGATCGTCGCACCGCGACAGATCGATCGTGGCGGCCGCGTGGTGCTGGTACAGATCGAGAACGAATACGGCGCGTACGGCGCCGACAAGGACTACCTCGAGGCGCTCGTCTCGCTGACCCGCGCCGCCGGGATCACGGTGCCGTTGACCACGGTCGACCAGCCGACCGACCAGATGCTCGCCGACGGCAGCCTGCCGACCCTGCACAAGACCGGATCGTTCGGCTCGCGCAGCGCCGAACGGCTCGCGACCCTGCGTGCGCATCAGCCCTCGGGCCCGCTCATGTGCTCGGAATTCTGGGACGGTTGGTTCGACTGGTGGGGCGGGGTGCACCACACGACGGATGTGACGGCCGCCGCCGCAGACCTCGATGAGCTTCTCGCCACGGGAGCCTCGGTGAACATCTACATGTTCCACGGGGGCACCAACTTCGGTCTCACGAACGGCGCGAACCACAAGGGTCGCTACCTGCCGATCGTCACGTCGTACGACTATGACGCGCCGCTGGACGAAGCGGGCAATCCGACGGCGAAGTTCTACGCGTTCCGCGACGTCATCGCGAAGTACGCCCCGGTGCCCGACGATCTCCCTGCGGCCGCGACTCCCGCGCCCGCATTCTCCGTGCCTCTCGCCCCTGCCGGCGCGTGGACGGATGCGGCATCCGGTGCATGCGCGAGCGACGACCCTGCGACGTTCGATGAGCTCGGGCACCTGAGTGCTCTCATCCGCTACGACGTGGAGCTGCCGGAGGGCCGCGGCGGTCTCCTGGTCACCGATAAGATCCGCGACCTCGCCTGGGTGAGCGTCGACGGGCAGCCCGTGGGCACGCTCTCGCGCACCCGCCACGACCGTGCTCTGCGGATCCCGGCGGGGCGCACGCTCAGCATCCTCGTCGAAGACGGGGGTCGTGTGAACTACGACCACCGTCTCGGCGAGCAGAAGGGTCTCGTCGGGTCGCCGATGCTCGACGGCGTTCCGCTGATCGGTTGGCGCTCGACGCCGTTGGACGTCGCGGAGATCGCCGCGGCGATCGCGGCAGGGCGGGTGGATGCGGCCGAGGGGCCGACCGGACCGTCTGCGTGGGTCGGCGAGTTCGACCTCGACTCCCCCGCAGACCTCTTCCTCGACACCGCGTCGTGGAGCAAGGGCTACGCGTTCGTCAACGGGTTCTTCCTCGGTCGCTACTGGCGCAACGGCCCCCAGCGCACCCTCTTCGTGCCCGCACCGGCCACGAGTGCCGGCGCGAATAAGCTCGTGGTGCTCGAGCTCGAGCATGTGATCGATCCGTCGGCCGACTTCGTCTCGGCACTCGCTCTCGGCGACACACAGGAATAGCGCTCGGAGGCGCGCATCCGCCCAGTACCGTGTGTCTGTGCCGCGCCGAAGGTTCTCCACCCCCACGCCCGCTGCGCGCGCCCGTCACGCGAAGCGACGCCAGGGTCGTCTGGCGCGCGTGGACAACGACCTCACGACTGAGCAGTGGGCCACGCTGCGAGAGGCCTGGGGCGGATGCGCGTACTGCGGTGCGATCGAGGTCGCGCTGCAGCGCGACTGCGTCATGCCGATCTCCCGAGGCGGCCGCTACACCGTCGAGAACGTCGTGCCCGCGTGCGGCTCGTGCAACGCGAGCAAGCGCAACGACGAGGTCACGTCGTGGCTCCGCCGCAAACGGCTCGACGAGCGCGCTTTCCTCGGGCGATACGCCGAAATCCTCTACGACCTTCGTCAGGCCGACTGAGCGGCCCCGCTACCGACTCGTCCGCGACGTCCAGACGGCGGAGGTGACGTGAGCGGCGTCTCCTCGACTGATGCTCTGCCAGTTGCGGCCGCCGCGTGCGAACGTCTCGAGCACGCCGGCGGGTATCGCAGCCGGCTCGACCGGACGTTCGAGCCAGTCGCATGCTCGCACGTGCACGAGATCGACCGCACGGGCCTCGGCCGAGGCGTCGTAGCACCACGGGCCGGTGATCCTGCCCAGCCACAGCAACCCGTCAACGTCGCGCGTCCAGACGTACGCCCCCTCGGGCACCCCCGCGAACCGCTCCAGTCGGCGTGCCATCCGCTCTCCGTAGGCCGCGTCCACTGCGGCGAGCGCATCGGCGATCGTTTCCGGCGCGACGTCGAGCCTGCCGCCCACGCCGCAGACGTCGATCGCCAGTGCTCTCTCGACGGCGGGCCCGTCGATCAAGCCGTCATCGCGCGACCGCATCGGGGCGCGGAAGACGGAGGGAGCATCCTTCCCGCCCCTCGCCTCCGATCGTGCGCTCATGCGACGGGCACCAGCGTGGCGTCGATCCGACGGGCATCGATCGTGACCGTCATCATCGTGCACACCGGCTGACGGCGCCGATCAGTCGGAGAGCCCGGGTTGAGCAGACGCATCCCCGACGGTGCGACGGTGTCCCACGGGATGTGCGAGTGCCCGAAGACAAGCAGATCAGTGCCGGGGAATGCGGCATCCATCCGCTCTTCGCGTCGCTGCTTCGCACCCGTCTCGTGCACCACGGCCACCTCGACCCCTTCGACCGTCAGTCGGGCGATCTCAGGCAGTCGCTCGCGCAGCGCCGCACCGTCGTTGTTCCCGTACACGCCCACGAGTGAGCGCGAGCGCGACTCGAGCAGCTCCAGCGTCGCGACATCGATCCAGTCACCCGCATGGATGACGATGTCGGCGTCGTCGACGGCCCGGAGAACCGGATCAGGCAGTCGCTTCGCACGCGCCGGCACATGGGTGTCGGCCAGCAGCAACAGTCTCGTCGTCACGCTCTTCCCGTCTCCTGGGCCCCCGGCATCCGCGTCCGACTCTACGCAGGCACCCCGCCTCGATGTCATGCGTACCCAGCAAACGCTCAGGAAGGCGTAAGATCTCTCGGTGCCTTGGTATACCGGCACTCGGAACGAAGGAGCAGCATGAGCACGACCACAGCGCCCGCGAATCCGCGCTCGCGCGTCATCACGGCGAGCCTCGTCGGCACGACGATCGAGTTCTACGACTTCTACGCGTACGCGACAGCCGCCGTGCTCGTCTTCCCGGTGCTCTTCTTCCCCACCGGCAACGACACCACCTCACTGCTCTCGTCGTTCGCCGTGTTCGGTGCCGCGATGGTCGCGCGTCCGATCGGCGCAGTCGTGTTCGGACACTTCGGCGACAAGTTCGGTCGCAAGGCGACGCTCGTCGCATCGCTGCTCACGATGGGTATCGCGACGTTCATCATCGGCCTGCTGCCCACATTCCAGCAGATCGGCTGGTGGGCGGCCCTGCTGCTGCTGATCCTGCGCCTCGCTCAGGGCTTCGCGCTCGGCGGCGAGTGGTCGGGTGCGGCACTGGTCGCCACCGAGAACGCACCGGCCGGCAAGCGCGCCTGGTACGGCACCTTCCCGCAGCTCGGCGCACCGCTCGGCTTCATCATCGCCAACTTCCTGTTCCTCGGCATCAACTGGCTGCTGCCGCACGCCGAGAACCCCGCACTCAAGTCCGAGGCGTTCCTGTCGTGGGGTTGGCGCATCCCGTTCCTGTTCTCCGCCGTCATGGTCATCATCGGCCTCTGGGTGCGGCTGAAGCTCGTCGAGTCCGACACGTTCAAGAAGGCCGAGAAGAAGGGCGCGATCCGCAAGCTGCCCCTCGCGACCGTGTTCCGTCACCACTGGAAGCAGCTCATCCTCGGCACGTTCATCATGCTGGCGACCTACGTGCTGTTCTACCTGATGACCAACTTCACCCTGGCGTACGGCACCAAGCCCGCGACGCTCGAGACGGCGTCGGCCGCCGCACAGGCCGCTGCCGAGGCGACGGGCAAGGACTTCGATGCATCCGCCTTCGCGGCGCAGTTCTATCCGGGTCTCGGGTTCGCGTACACCGACTTCGTGCTCATGCAGATCGTCGGCGTCGTGTTCTTCGGAGTGTTCACGCTGCTCTCGGGCCCGATCGCCGATGCGATCGGTCGACGCAAGCTGCTGCTGTGGGTCACCGGGCTCATCATCGTGTTCGGCTTCACGTTCAACGCCTTCCTGCTTCCGGCGATGGACCCGAAGTTCACCGGCGCCCTGGCTCAGGCATTCCTCGTGTTCGGCTTCATGCTCATGGGCGCGACGTTCGGCCCGATGGGAGCGCTGCTTCCCGAGCTCTTCCCGACGAACGTCCGCTACACAGGGTCGGCGATCTCGTACAACGTCTCGTCGATCCTCGGTGCCGCCGTGGCACCGCTCATCGCGCTGTGGCTGTGGGAGCTCGGCGACGGCGCGCCGTGGCTCGTCGGCCTCTACCTCTCGGCGATGGGCGTGCTGACCTTCATCGCTCTCCTGCTGTCGAAGGAGACCAAGGACAACGACTACGAGTCCGATCTCGGAGTCGCGGCGGCCGTCGAGCTCTGACGCGCTCGTCCAGCGCGAAGGGCGGCATCTTCTCGGAGGTGCCGCCCTTCGTCTTCCCGCGCCCCGCCCTGCGCCTTCGAATCGCGCACCTGGCAGTTTCTGAGGGTCGAGATCTGCACAGTGCGCGATTCGAAGGGGCAGGGAGGAGGGTGACTCGTCAGCATGTGTTGACACGCCGCCCATCGTCAACAATGATTGACACCGGGAGGATCATCATGACCGTGAAGACAGCCATCGCTCAGGACGACGGCGGCGAGCCGATCTCGGAGCTGCACCGTCTCGCCGCGCTCCGCTCGGAACTCGCACGCTCGGAGGAGGCCCAGGTGCGCCGCGCCCGCAACCTCGGCTATTCCTGGCAGGCGATCGCGAGCGCGCTCGGCGTCTCGAAACAGGCGGCGCACCGCCGCTTCGGCAAGCGCTGAGCGCACAGCTGAACCACAGAAACCGACCGCAGACGAAGTACGGTCGAAGTACCCCCAACAGAGCGAGGTTCCGCATGTCCAGCACGGCGACATCACGCCGACGCGGTCGCGGCGCGCAGCAGGATGGTCCGCGCGCCACGTTCCGCCAGCTCCTCCCCTTCCTGTTCGAACACAAGCGCACACTGATCGTCGTCGCTGTGCTCAGCGTGCTCGGCGCCGCGGCCTCGCTCGCTCAGCCGCTGCTGGTCGGACAGGTCATCGACGCCGTGCAGTCGGAGCAGGGTCTCGGCATCCTCGTCTGGGTGCTGATCGGCCTCGTGGTCGTGTCGTCGATCATCTCGGGCTATCAGCACTACCTGCTCCAGCGCACCGGCACGGCGATCGTGTACTCGAGCCGACGCAAGCTCATCGCGCGCATCCTGCACCTGCCCATCAGCGAGTTCGACGCTCGCCGCACGGGCGACCTCGTCTCGCGCGTCGGCACCGACACCACGCTGCTCTACGCCGTGCTCACCCAGGGTCTCGCGGATGCCGTCGGCAGCGCGATCCTGTTCGTGGGCGCCCTGATCGCGATGCTCGTGATCGATCCCGTGCTGCTGCTGCTCATCGTCATCGTGATCGGTGTCTCGGTGGTCGTCGTCACAGTGCTCAGCGGTCGGATCCGCACGGCCTCGACCGAGCAACAGGTCAAGGTCGGCGAACTCGCCTCGGGGGTCGAGCGTGCGGTCGGATCCATCCGCACCGTGCGGGCATCGGGAGCGACCGAGCGGGAGACCGAGAGCGTCTCGACGCTGGCCTCCGACGCCTTCGGCATCGGCGTGCGCATCGCCAAGATCTCATCGCTGGTCGTTCCGATCGCGGGCGTCGCCCTGCAGCTCTCTCTTCTCGTGGTGCTCGGCGTCGGCGGCTTCCGGGTCGCGGCGGGAACCATCACGATCGCGTCGCTCATCACCTTCATCCTCTTCCTCTTCATGCTGGTGATGCCGCTGGCGACGACGTTCGGTGCGATCACCTCGGTGAACCAGGCGCTCGGGGCGCTGGGTCGCATCCAGGAGGTGCTCGACCTCCCCACCGAGACCGAGCGGGATGACGAGATCGCCGCCGCGCTCGAGACCACCGAGGCCGCCTCAGACGCTCCGGCGATCGAGTTCAGGGACGTGCGGTTCCGCTACCCCGAGAACGTGGTGGCAGCGCGCGAGGCGGCCGCGAAGGAGGCTCGCACGGTACTCGCCGACGCCCATCTCGAAACCGCCGATGCCCCAGCGACCCCGGCTCCGCGAGAGGTTCTGCGAGGAGTCTCGTTCTCGGTGCCGAGAGGCGCGCGGGTCGCCCTCGTCGGCCCCAGCGGCGCAGGAAAGAGCACGATCCTCTCGCTCATCGAGCGCTTCTACGACCCGACCGGCGGCTCGATCCGCGTGAACGGACACGATTCTCGGACGTACGCGCGCGCGGAGCTGCGTGCGCGGTTCGGGTACGTCGAGCAGGATGCGCCGACGCTCGCGGGCACGCTGGCAGACAACCTGCGGCTCGCCTCGCCCGACGCATCCGACGAACAGTGCGAACGGGTGCTGCGCGCCGTCAACCTGGGCGACGTGCTCGAGCGGAATCCACTCGGACTCGATGCCCCGGTGGGTGAGGACGGTGTCATGCTCTCGGGCGGCGAACGCCAGCGGTTGGCGATCGCCCGCGCTCTGCTCACGGATGCCCCCATCCTGCTGCTCGACGAATCCACATCGTCGCTCGACGGAGTGAACGAGCAGCGGATGCGCGAGGCCATCGACGCGGTCTCGACCGACCGTACGCTCGTGGTGATCGCCCACCGTCTCTCGACGGTCGTCGACAGCGACATCATCGTCGTGCTGCAGGACGGAGTCGTCGTGGGGCAGGGATCGCACGCGGAGCTCGTGGAGTCCACGCCGCTGTACCGCGATCTCGCTCGTCACCAACTGCTCGCCTGAGCCGGGCCGAACGACGACGTACGCGAAGGCGGGATGTCAGAGACCACTCAGCCATGGGTTCGTCTCAGCCATCCCGCCTTCGCGGTCTGGGGGTGGGGGAATCTGGGGAGGTGGAGCGCCGGCTCCCCCGAACCGGCGCCCGGTCTGTCAGGCCCTCTCGAGCCGGTAGCGCAGCGATGCCAGCTCGGCCCGGAGGGCAGCGGGCATCCTGTCGCCGAAGGTGTCGTAGAACTCCTCGGTGAGATCTGCCTCGGTCTTCCAGGCCTCGGTGTCGACCGAGAACAGCTCCTCGAGATCAGCTTCCGGCACCTCGATGCCGTCGAGGTTGAGATCCTCGACCAGCGGCAGGCGACCGATCGGGCTGTCGACAGTGGAGACCTCGCCGGAGATGCGGCGGATGATCCAGTCGACGACCCGCGAGTTGTCGCCGAATCCGGGCCACAGGAACCGGCCGTCGGATCCGCGGCGGAACCAGTTGACCTGGAAGATGCGCGGGGCACGGTCGAAACGGAGGCCACGACCGACCTTCAGCCAGTGGCCGAAGTAGTCGGCCATGTTGTAGCCGCAGAACGGGAGCATCGCGAACGGGTCGCGGCGCAGTTCGC
Source organism: Microbacterium sp. EB106-03-03-XG65 (assembly GCF_058791955.1). Lineage (NCBI taxonomy): Bacteria > Bacillati > Actinomycetota > Actinomycetes > Micrococcales > Microbacteriaceae > Microbacterium > Microbacterium sp. EB106-03-03-XG65. Next base: position 1,570,175 of record NZ_JBYTEB010000001.1, on the reverse strand, counting down.
CGACCTTGCCCTCGGCAGCGGCGGTGCGCTCCGACGAGATGTTGGAGCCCAGGAACACGCCGTGCGTCCAGTCGGTCGCCTCGACCACGAGCGGCACGTTGGTCGCGCGACGCCCTCCGAAGAGGATGACATCGAGCGGCACCGCCGCCTCCCAGTCCTCCGAGATCTGCGGGCATTGGGCCGCCGAGACCGTGAAGCGGGAATTGGGGTGCGCGGCAGGGCGTCCGGAATCGGGCGTCCAGTCGTTCCCCTCCCAGTCGATCAGATGAGCGGGTGCCTGGTCGGTCAGCCCCTCCCACCAGACGTCGCCGTCGGGGCGGAGCGCGACGTTCGTGAAGATCGTGTTGCCCCAGAGGGTCTCGACCGCCGTCACATTCGTCGACTCGCCGGTGCCCGGAGCGACGCCGAAGAAGCCGGCCTCGGGATTGATCGCCCAGAGGCGACCGTCTTCACCGGGGCGGATCCACGCGATGTCGTCGCCGAGCGTCTCGACCCGCCAGCCGGGGATGGTCGGTCGCAGCATCGCGAGGTTCGTCTTGCCGCAGGCCGAGGGGAAGGCCGCGGCGACGTGGTACGCCTTGCCCGCCGGATCGATCACGCGGATGAGCAGCATGTGCTCGGCGAGCCATCCCTCGTCGCGGGCGATCACCGAGGCGATGCGCAGCGCGAAGCACTTCTTGGCCAGGATCGCGTTGCCGCCGTAGCCGGACCCGAACGAGTAGACCTCGAGCGTCTCGGGAAAGTGCACGATGTACTTGTCGTCGTTGCACGGCCACTCGACGTCGGGCTGGCCCGCGGCGAGCGGTGCGCCGACCGAGTGCACCGTCTTGACCCACGGCGCGCCCTCGGCGATCTCTCGCGTCACGGCGTCGCCGACCCGGGTCATGATGCCGATCGAGGTCACGGCGTACGCGCTGTCGGTGACCTGCACGCCGATGTGCGAGAGGGGACCGCCGACGGGACCCATCGAGAACGGCACGACGAACATCGTGCGCCCGCGCATCGACCCCTCGAAGATCTCGGTCATCTTCTCGCGCATCTGCGCAGGCGGCGCCCAGTTGTTGGTGGGACCGGCGTCTTCTTCGCGCTCGGACGAGATGAAGGTGCGCCCCTCGGTGCGGGCGACGTCACTGGGGTGCGAGCGCGCGAGGTACGAGCCCGGACGCCACTCGGGGTTGAGCTTGATCAGCTTCCCCTCGTCGACCAGGCCGCGCAGAAGCCAGTCGTTCTCGGCGCGCGACCCGTCGACCCAGTGGATCGACGCGGGCTGCGTGAGCGCTGCGATCTCGTCCACCCAGGCAACCAGCTCCGCCATGGCGGGCGTGTCATAGGTCGGTGCCGTACCGAACGTGCGGACGGGTGCGACGGCTGTGGTGCGAGGGGTGAAGACATCGGCGATCGCCATGACTGCTCCTTCGAAGTAGGGGGCGTTGCATCAATCCTTTCCGCTTCCCGTCATAGTTTCATGCAATATCCCGCTTAAGAATTGCTATTCTTTCGCTATCATCAAGGAATGGTCAGCACGGGCATCCACCTCACGACTCTCGGTCACCGCATTCGGCACCACCGCCTCGAAAAGGGGTTCACCCTCGACGAGCTCGGAGCCGCCGTCGGAGTCGCCGGTTCGCAGCTGAGCCTGATCGAGAACGGCAAGCGCGAGCCGAAGCTCTCGCTTCTGCAGGCGATCGCGCAGGCCACCGGCACGGAGGTCACGGATCTCATCTCGGACGAGCCGCCGAATCGACGCGCGGCGCTGGAGATCGAGCTCGAGCGCGCGCAGGCGAGTCCTGTTTTCCGCCAGCTGGGGATCGCCCCGGTGCGGGTCACCAAGGGCGTGAGTGACGAGACCATCGAATCGGTGCTCGGCCTGCATCGCGAACTGCAGCGCCGCGAGCGCGAGGCCATCGCGACCCCCGAAGAGGCGCGCCGTGCGAACACCGAGCTGCGACTGCGCATGAGGGCCCAGCACAACTACCTCGCAGACATCGAGAAGCTCGCGGAGAAGCAGCTGCGCTCCGCAGGGCACGCGCAAGGGGCGCTCTCGCACCGCACCGTCAGCATCATGGCGGAGAAGCTGGGGTTCGAGCTGATCTACGTGAACGATCTGCCGCACTCGACGCGCTCGGTGACCGACCTCGAGAACGGCCGCATCTACCTTCCTCCCGCCTCGATTCCGGGAGGGCACGGCCTGCGGTCGATGGCGCTGCAGGCGATGGCGCACCGCCTGCTGGGTCACACTCCGCCCACCGACTACGCCGACTTCCTGCAGCAGCGGCTGGAGATCAACTACTACGCCGCCTGCTGCCTGATGCCCGAGACGGCTGCCGTCGCCTTCCTCGCGCAGGCCAAGAAGGACCGCAACCTCGCGGTCGAGGACTTTCGCGATGCTTTCGGCGTCACGCACGAGGCCGCGGGCATGCGCATGACCAATCTGCTCACCCAGCATGTCGGCATGGCGCTGCACTTCCTCCGCGTCGATGCGACCGGCGCCATCACGCGCGTGTACGAGAACGACGATCTGCCCCTGCCTATGGACGTCACCGGCGCTGTGGAGGGGCAGCGGGTCTGCCGGAAGTTCCAGGCGCGGGCGGCGTTCACGCAGCAGAACCGCACGAACGAGCATCACCAGTACACCGACACGCCGTCGGGCACCTTCTGGTGCTCGACCCAGACCGGCGCCTCGACCGACGGCGAGTTCTCGATCACGGTGGGCGTGCCCTTCGACGACGCACGCTGGTGGCGCGGACGCGAGACCACGGATCGGGCGGTGTCGAGCTGCCCCGACGAGGCCTGCTGTCGCCGACCGTCAGCCGACCTCACCGAGCGCTGGAACGGCAAGGCCTGGCCGAGTGCCCGCGTGCACACGCACATGTTCTCGCCGCTCCCCCGCGGCGCCTTCCCCGGGGTCGACGACAACGAGGTGTACAACTTCCTCGGCCGTCACGCGAGTGAGTGACAATCGGCCGTCGCAGGACTCAGCCGTCGACGAATCGGCTGAAGCGCGCGAGCGCCGCGGGCACCGCATCCGCATAGACCGCGGCGCCCGCTCCGGACTCGAACAGCTCGGGAGCTGACCCGAGAGACGCGCTCGCGTGCGTCCAGCATCCGATCACCCGACCGTCCGCGACGATCGTGGCCCGCACCATGCCGTTCTTTCCCGGCCCGACGAGCGGGAGGTGCTCCGGGGCGCAGACGGCCGTGCGGTCGGCGTAGGAGATGTAGTACTCGTCGAAGGCGCCGAGCGCCAGCACCGGCGGAGCCGTCGCCGACCGTCGAGGGCGTCGCACGCCGACGAAGAGGCCGTCGTCGATCTCGACCACTCTGGCCGCCGCACGGTCGCGCGCCTCGCGGGACTGGCCGAGCGTGAGCCCCGACCACCAGGCGAAGTCCGACACTCCCGCCGGACCGTGCCCATCGATGTAGCGCACGAAGAGCTCGGCCAGGGGGTCGTCGGGCGCCGCGTGCTCAGACACATGCTGTTCCACCAGCACGAAGAGCTGTTCGCGCGTCACGCCCTCGCGCGGGACCACCGGACCCTGGCAGATCAGACCGTCGAGGGTCAGCTCGCTCAACAGGTGGATGCCGCGCTGGCCGGTGGGGTCGATGCCGATCCCGGCGAAGACCTCGAACATCTCTGCGCGCGTGAGACCGCCGTCACGGAGGCGCGGCACCACCGCCGCCATCACCGCGGCGACCATGGGCGCGTCGATCCCGAGATCGCGGCGCCGCCCCGCCGCCTGTCGACGCTGCCGCTCAGCGGTCACCGACAACACCCAGCGAAGGTCGCGCGCCGGGATGATGTGCAGCGTGCCGCGCATGGTCCACGCCCGAACGAGGTCGCCCCGACCGAAGGCACGATCGAGCGTTCTGAGAGTCGGTTCGCCCCGCGTGCGCGAAGCGAGGACCCACCTGCCGGCGGTGAAGTCCTGGCTCTGCACTGCGAGCATGTGCGACGCGGCATCCGCGACCGTGCGCGCCGGAGTGCTCAGCCGATGCGAACGCAGGCGTTCGGCGCGCAGGGTCCCGGTCTTCATGCCCTCATCATGCCGCGAGCGACCGACATCGCGCGCTCAACCGCGCAGCGTCACCTCACGGCGCTCGGGCAGCACGATCGGGTGCGATCCGGCCATGACCTCGAGCACCCTGATCACCTGGCACGAATATCCGTACTCGTTGTCGTACCAGACGTAGAGCACGACGTCCTGGTCGTTCGCGATGGTCGCGAGGCCGTCGACGATGCCGGCGCGGTGCGAGCCGACGAAGTCGGTCGAGACGACCTCGGGACTCTCGACGTAGTCGATCTGCTGACGGAGCTTGGAGTGCAGCGAGACCCGACGCAGATAGTCGTTGAGCTCGTCTCTGTCGGCGGGGCGCTCGAGGGTCAGATGCAGCACAGCCAGCGAGACATCGGGCGTGGGCACCCGGATGGCTGACCCGGTGAGCTTGCCCTCGAGCTCGGGCAGTGCGCGCGCGACGGCTTTCGCCGCCCCGGTCTCGGCGATCACCATGTTGAGCACGGCCGAACGCCCGCGACGATCGCCGCTGTGGAAGTTGTCGATCAGATTCTGATCGTTGGTGAACGAGTGCACGGTCTCGACGTGGCCGCGCACGATGCCGTAGGCCTCGTCGACCGCCTTGAGCACCGGAGTGATCGCGTTCGTGGTGCACGATGCCGCGGTGACGATGCGGTCGCTCGGCTCGATCGTGTCGTCGTTGATCCCGTGCACGATGTTCTTCAAGGAGCCCTTGCCGGGTGCCGTGAGCAGAACGCGGGCGACCCCGGTCGATTGCAGGTGCCGGCTGAGTCCGGCTTCATCGCGCCAGCGCCCCGTGTTGTCGACGACGATCGCGTCGTGGATGTCGTACGCCGTGTAGTCGATCGTCGAGGGATCGTCGGAGTAGATCACCTGGATGCGAGTGCCGTTCGCGATGATCTGCTCGGCCTCCTCGTCGACTGTGACGGATCCGGCGAACCGGCCGTGCACCGAGTCGCGCAGCAGCAGCGACGCACGCTTGACCAGATCGTTCTCAGCGCCGCGTCGGACGACGATCGCGCGCAGACGCAATCCGCTGCCGCCGCCGTTGTGCGCGATGAGGATGCGCGCCAGCAGGCGCCCGATGCGTCCGAAGCCGTAGAGCACGACGTCTGTCGGGGCCGCGGCGACCGCTCCGACCGTCGGCGCGAGCGCCTCGGCCAGATACGCGTCGAGACGCAGCTCGCTGTCAGCGTGGCCGGCGGCGAGTCGCGCGAGGTCGAGCGAAGAGGCACCGGGTGCGAGCACGGCGACCGCTTCGAGTACGGCGAGGGTGTCGTCGAGCGGAAGAGGCTCGTGCCCGAGCTGAGCGACCCTGTCGTGCATCTCGACGATGCCGGTGGCCGACAGGCCGAGTAGCCGGTGCCCGTGCAGGGAGGTGACCACATCCCGCTCGCGCTTGAGTGCCCCGATGAGCGGGATCATCCGCTCGGCCAGTTCTTCTCTCGCCGTCCAGTCGTCGTGGGGTGCGGCGGTTACGTTCATCTGCGTCCTTGCATGTGTGAGCGCGCCGAGGTCGCCGGCGCGCGAGGTTGCCGGGTGAGCTTCGGGGGATGACTCCAGGGTACGCGCCGCGCTGCGGGGTTCAGAAATCCCGAGCTTCTGACGCGTCGTTCGCGCTCAGCTCCGCGACAGGGCGGCGATCGCCGCGCGCAGGATGCCGTCGGCATCCTGCAGCGCCTGAGCGGCGGTGTGCGCCGAGGCCCCCGTCGAGATCATCAGGATCGCGTGCTTGACCGAGCCACCCGCCGCGTCGAGAGCAGCTGAGGCCTCGTCGATCCCTGCCCCGGTGAGCTCAGTCACCGTGCGGATCGAACGGGCGTGCAGCTTCTCGTTCGTCGCGAGGAGGTCGACCATCACACCCCGGTGGGTCTTGCCGAGCTTGATCATCGACAGCGTCGTGAGCATGTTGACGACCAGCTTCTGCGCCGTGCCGGACTTCAGCCGCGTCGATCCCGAGATGAACTCCGGGCCGGTGACGACCTCGATCGCGATGTCCGACACCGCGCCGATCCCGGATGCCGGATTCGACGCGATCGCGACCGTGAGCGCCCCCAGCGTACGTGCGTATTCGAGGCCGCCGACCACGTAGGGCGTGCGCCCCGAGGCCGAGATCCCCACCACTGTGTCGTCGGAGGTGAGCCGGAGCTCCGTCAGCGATGCCGCCGCCGCCACGTCGTCGTCTTCGGCGTTCTCGACCGCTGAGCGGAGGGCGGTCTCGCCACCGGCGATCAGCCCCACCACCATCGAGGGATCAGTGCCGAAGGTGGGAGGGCATTCGCTGGCGTCGAGCACGCCGATGCGTCCGGCGGTTCCGGCGCCGAGGTAGATCAGTCGCCCTCCCCTGCGGAACCGATCGGTGATGCCGTCGACGGCTGCGGCGATCTCGGCGCTGCGCTCGCCGACCGCGGCCGCGACGCGGTGGTCTTCGGCGTTCATCCGGTGTACGAGTTCCGCCGTGTCCAGCAGATCGAGGTCGCCGCGCTCGGTGGCCGACGCCTCGGTGCCGAGCGTGGAGAGCACGTCGAGGAGAGTGGTCAGTCTGGCCGGGTCATTCGGCACGGTGCACGAACCTTTCATGGGGAAGGTCGGCGCGCTCCGCGAGGAGGAGCGCGCCGTCGAGAGCGTCGCCGGACGAGGGGGTGACCGAGCGGTCGGCGGCGTGGAGCGCGGCTTCGAGCGCGGAACGGAACCACGTGTGCTGTGTGAGCCCACCATGCAGCGCGACGACAGGACCGTCCGATGCGGCGACGACGGAGGCGACGAGCAGACGGATTCCTTCCGCCGCGATCGCCGCTGCACAGGGATCGCCTCGCTCGGCCGCATCCAGCACCCCGGGTGCAAGGGTCGCGAGCCGCCTCCCGAGCGGATCGTCCTGGGCGAGCCACGAGGGAATCGCCGCCGGAGCGCCGACCGTCGCGGCGAGGGCGTCGGTGAGCGCAGTCGCGGGCCCGAGACCGACGGAGGCGCGGAGAACTGCGCGCAGAGCCTCTCGACCGAACCAGGAGCCGCCGCCGAAGTCGCCCAGCTCGGGACCCCAACCGTCGACGAGCGTCGCCGCCTGGTCTTCTATGCCGAGCGCGGCGGCGCCCGTGCCGGCGATCAGGAGCACTCCGCCCCCACCAGCGAGCGCGCCCGCATGGGCCGTCACCACGTCGGAAGCCACGACAGCCGGCACGCTCAGCGCATCGGCAAGACGGCGCGCGAGCTCGGATGCCGCCGCGGGCGCCGCCCACGCCCCCGCAGCACCGACCGCGATGGACGTGATCGGCTGCTCGAGCCGCTCACGCATCGGAAGGATCGCGGCGAGCGCGGAGACGACGCCGTCGGCGGCGGCCAATCCCGGCGCACCGATGCCCTCATACAGGGGGCGGCGCTCCCGGCCGTCGTCGGAACGCGACTCTGAGAGCACGACGCGGCACCGTGACTTGCCGAGGTCGACGGCCACGAGTGCCTGCGGGGAATGCATGGAAATAGTCTACGCATCTTCGCTCCCGCATGAAAGAATTATTCACTCGTGACACCCACCCGAGCCAGGAGAGCGATGAGCATCCAGACGACGATCGCCACCGCGGCCGAGACGCTGCCGCCCTCACTGGCGCGCATCGCCCGAACGGTGGCCGATGACCCGTCGATCGTCGTCGACAGCACGATCACCGAGATCGCCGCCACATGCGACACCTCGGTCGCGTCGGTGGTGCGCTTCTGCCGCGCGATCGGGGTCAACGGATATGCTGCCCTGCGCATGGCCCTGGCCAGAGAGCTGGGACGCGAATCCGTGCAGTTCCCCGCAGCATCCGGCTTCGGCTCCGAGATCTCTGCAGCCGACACCCTGCGCGAGGCGACAGCCAAGGTCGCCGCGCTCGAACTCCTCGCCATCGAGGAGACCATCGCGCATCTCGATTACGACGATCTCGCCGCCGCCGTCGCGGCGATCGACAGCGCAGACCGCATCCTGCTGTTCGGCATCGGCGCGAGTGGACTGGCTGCAGCCGACCTCGGCCACAAGCTGTTGCGCATCGGCCATGCCTCGATCGTGCTCTCCGACTCGCATGAGGCGACCGCCGCCGCGTCTCTGGGAGCACGGAGGACCGTCGCGATCGGGTTCTCGCACTCGGGAACCACCCGTGAGACTCTGCACTTCCTGCAGACGGCGCGGGCCGCAGGAGGCGTCACCATCGCCGTCGCGGGCACCTCGTCCTCCCCGATCGCCGAGAACTGCGACCACGCTCTGCTCACGCATGCACGGGAGCCGCGCCTGCGGGCCGGCGCCATGGTGAGCCGGATCGCGCAGCTCGCACTGGTCGACTGCCTGTTCGTCGGAGTGGCCCAGCAGCGGCACGCGCACACGATCCACGCCCTGCAGCGCACGTCCGACGCCACGCATCCGCTGCGCTGACGTCGATCCCTCAGGCGGGCGCGGGGTCATGCCGGCGCTCGGGGCCGACTGAGCCTGCCGTGCGGAGGAAGACGATGATCCAGCTGAAGATCAGCACCGCAGCGATCAGCTCCACCGCGGTCAGGTTGTAGTAGCCGACCGCGAAGAACGCGCCCAGCAGGACGATGACGAGCACGTAGATCCAGCCGAGTGCCACGAACACCCGAGGGATGCTGGGCACGAACCGCGGCAGCCCGACGACGATGACCGCGAATGCCACGGTCATCCCCGTGGCCACCGTGTTGTGCACGAGGAAGAACTCATCGACCGGGAAGACACCCACGCACGCGAGGAAGATCCCGATCAAGATCAGTCCGCCGCGAACGACGCGGCGCCCCCGGCGGGCTGCACGGTCGCCGACCGGGAGGCCCGCTGTGGCGTATCGTGCGATCGTCGTGACCAGGACGCCGGCGATGATCAGCGTGGTGTTGAACGCGAGCGAGGCGCTGTTGCTGCTCATGCCGAGAGCCGACAGATTCTCCTGCCACCAGTTCACGTCGCTGGAGGCGAGCATCGCCGCGAACGCCCCGATGACGAGGAACACGGCCAGGACGAGAGACAGCACGGTCGGCGTCAGAGCCACGGCGCTCAGGAACGTCACGTAGGCGGTGAGGGCGAACGCGACGGCGACCAGGATCGCACCGGGGAACGCGTACACGGGCGCACCGGTGAAGCTGCGCTCGAGCAGCTCGGCGATGCCTAGCCAGCCCAGGTAGGCGATCGCGGCATGCGCGAAGGCGATCGCGGCCAGGTCGTACCAGCGCAGCCGATCGCCGGGAACGCTGAACCCGTCACGCGTGCCATCAGGGGCGACCTCTGCGGGCCTGACCACGAGACGGCCGATCGCGAAGGCGAGGACAGCGGTGAGCGCTCCGCCGTGAGCCGTGAAGGCGCCGATGGATCCGGTGCCGCTGATCGGCAGCTCGCGGCCCCAGAACGAGGGCCATCCGATCAGGAAGCCGAGCACGAAGAACACGGCGCCGACGATGAGCGCCGTCGCCTCGAGGACCGCATCCGCAGTGTCGGGTCCGCGCAGCTGACGCAGGACCTGCGTGACCTTCTCGCCGAGATATCGCATCACTGGCCTCCGCCCACATCATAGGAGCCTCGCCCTCCAGCGACTCCCGATACTCGCCCCGCTAGCCTGAGGAGATGACCGAGACCATCAGCGCCCGCGCCGTCCTGCTCGACATGGACGGCACCCTCGTCGATTCGACGGCCGTCGTCGAACGCCTGTGGCTGGCCTGGGCCGCACCGCATGGCATCGATCCCGCGACGGTGCTGAGCGTGGTGCACGGCCGCCAGGGTCATCAGAGCATGGCGATCATGCTTCCGGAGCGGGATCACGAGATCAACATCCGAGAGAACGCCACGATGCTGGCGAACGAGAGCGAAGACGTCGACGGGGTGGTCGCGATCTCGGGCGCAGACACCCTGCTCGCGGCGCTGCTCCCCTACCCTCACGCGATGGTCACGTCGGCTGACGTGACTCTGATGAACGCCCGCATGGGGCAGGCCGGGCTGACGGTGCCCGCTCTGACGGTGACCGCTGAGAACGTCTCGGCGTCGAAGCCGCATCCCGAGGGATTCCTGCAGGGCGCGAAGCTGCTCGGCGTCGATCCCGCCGACTGCGTGGTGTTCGAGGACTCCGGTGCCGGCATCCAGGCCGCTCACGCGGCGGGCATGCGCGTGATCGGAGTGGGCCCGCACGCGCTCTCCCACGATCCGACCTTCCACGTCGACGACCTCACGCAGGTGGCTGTGGTGCCGATCGAGGACGGGTTCGAGCTCACCGTCAGCTGACGCCCCCGCGGAGACACTTCATGTCCGGTCGTCCGGTCGTCGGGTCGTCGGGTCATCCGGTGCGGATGACCCTCGAAGCGTGGCCCGTGCGGGCGCTGAGCTGGGGGGTGCGCCATCGTTGCGCGGGGTCCCACCATCGTGGTCCCCGGACCTGAGGGACGCCGTCGTTCATCCGAATCTCCCACCCCGAGGTGCCGAGAGATCGATGGTGCCACCAGCACAACGGCACACCGTTGTCGGTATGGGTCGGGCCGCCGCGGGCGTGTTCAGTGACGTGGTGGATCTCGCACCACGACGCGGGCACGTGGCATCCGGGGATCAGGCACTCTTTGTCGCGGGCGATGATCGCTCGTCGCTGATGCACCGTGAACACTCGGTCCGTCGTCGTGATCCCGATGATCCGCCCCTCATCGAACAGGACGCGCTGGACCGCTCCGGCGCACCCGACCTGTGCGGCTACGGAGACGGGAACGTGGGCACCGGATCCGGGGATCGTCGCCCACCCGCCGTTCCCGCTCTCGCCGACCCCGACCGCCGCACCCGACCCGAAGGCTGAGCCGGCGGGGTGACCGCCGGAGGTCGCGAGGTCTTTCGCATCGACGTTGACGACCAGCACCGGTGACGCCCCGCCGAGTACAGGCATGTCTCTGTGGCGGGCAGCGATCGCGAACACCGCAGCGAGAGCATCGTGACGCCTCTGCGCGGCGGTGCGGTCATCGATCACGCACCGCGGATCAGAGTTGAACGGGTCAGCGTCCGCGCCTTCAGCGCAGGCACCGGATGAATCCGCATCTGCTTCTCCGCTGGGCGCGAAGTACACGCCGGGCATCGGCGGCCCCTCGCCTTTCGGGTTGAGGAGTGCATCCAAGAGCAGGTGCAACTGCGCGGCGACGTCAGGCGTGAGGTACCCGCGGATCGCATGCATGCCGTCTTTGAGTCGACCGATCGTGATTCCGCGGCGCCGCCGCGCATCCTGGTCCTTCGGTTCTTCCCCATCGGGGTCGAACATCGACGCCAGGTCATCTGCCAAGGCTTTCAGATCCTGCGTCGTCGGCGACGGACCATCCGCATCGGCGTCGGGGCCGGCAGCCGGGTCGCTCTCGTCATCGAAGACGATCCCGTGCCCGCGCGCGCACCCCGCCAACGCGACATCCGCCGCCAGACGTTGGTCGACGCTGATCCGGTCCCAGACCTTCTCGATCGGACCCGTCGCGGCAAGGAATCCCGCAACACCGACCACACCGTCCAGTAAGGCCGACCGCATCTCCTGCCAACGTGCCGGCATCCTCTCCCCCGCCAGACTCACCGGCCGCCGCACCCGATCGACAACCCGGTCGATCAGAGTCGCCGCCCGCGCATCGACCAGCAACGTCCGCTGCAACAGCTCATTCATCCCGCGGCACCCGGCTGAATGCGGGAAGTCGGCCACGTCACCCGTCGCGACCGTCTCGACGACGACTGCCTCGGCCCTGCGGAACACCGCGCCGGCACGGTGCAGCACGCTGATCCGCTCCGCATCGGACAGGCCTGCGAGCGCGTCGTCTGAAAGCACCGTATCGAGGTCGGCGATGACCCGGTCCAGAAGCTCCGCAGTGCTGTTCATACGCCCCAGTCAACCCGGGACCACCGACATTCGAAGCCCGCAAGTGTTCCGAATAACCCCAGATAAACCGGGAATTCTGGTCTTCCGGAACAGCGCAGCAAGAAAGACGCAGGGGGGAGAATCCCGCACCGTTCAGATCAGCGCGAAGTCCTCGAAGATCAGCGTCGTGCGCGTGGATCGGATCGATGGGATGGCCTGGATGTCTTCCAGCACGATGCGTCGCAGGTCTCGCGCATCGCTTGCCCGCACGAGCAGGATCACATCGAAATCGCCGCCGACGAGGGCCATGTGCTCGATCTCGGGGATCGCCCTCAGGCGCGCACTCACGTCCTGCCACGTCGCCTGTTCGATGGCCAGGGTCACGTACGCGCTCGCGTGATGGCCGAGCAGCACCGGATCGGTGCGCACCGTGTACCCCGTGATGACTCCGGCATCCGTCAGCCGCTTGATACGGGCGTGCGCCCCGGCTCGCGAGATGTGGGCGACCTCGGCGATCGCCGTCATCGACGCCCTCGCGTCGCGACGCAGCTCGTCGAGGATCGCGTGATCCGTCTCGTCCAGCGTGATCATGGCACTCCTTCGTCCCGATACGGAATTCTGACATTTCGACACTGCGAGCGCCAAACTTCGCACAATCGTCCACGATCCGCCACCGACCCTTGGACGAGTGTCGGCGAGGGCGCATGCTGACTCCATCAGGTTCGGCAAGGAGGGCGACCGGATGGACCACGCGACTCTGCTCCCGCGCGACACCGCGGTGCAGCTCATCGATCCCGACGGCATGGCCGTCGCCGACGACCACTACGCCCTGCCCGGCGAGGCGTCCCTGCTGGCCGCTTACCGCGGGCTCGTCGAGGGGCGCCGAATCAACGATCAGGCCAGCGCCCTCGTCCGGCAGGGGCGCCTCGCCGTGTACCCGTCGTCGCACGGTCAAGAGGCCTGCCAGATCGGGGCCGCACTCGCCCTCGCCGACGGCGACTGGCTCTTCCCGACCTATCGCGACTCGGTGGCGGTCATCGCTCGCGGGGTCGCACCGGCGCAGGCGATGGTGCTCCTCAAGGGCGACTGGCACTCGGGCTACGACGTGCGCGCACACCACGTCGCCCCGCAGGCGACTCCCCTCGCGACGCAGCTGCTGCACGCTGTCGGATTCGCCTACGCGGCGAAGAGACGGGGAGAGCGCACGGTCGTGCTCGCGCTGTGCGGAGATGGCGCGACCAGCGAGGGCGACTTCCACGAGGCGCTGAACTTCGCCGCCGTCTTCCACGTGCCCGTCGTGTTCTTCGTGCAGAACAACGAGTTCGCGATCTCGGTGCCGCTCAGCCGTCAGACCGCCGCACCCTCGCTCGCGCACAAGGCGATCGGCTACGGGATGCCGGGGCAGCGCGTCGACGGCAACGACGTCGCCGCGGTGCTCGCCGTGCTCGGCGAGGCCGTGGAGCACGCACGTTCGGGCGGCGGGCCGACCTTGATCGAGGCCCACACTTATCGGATGCAGGCGCATACGAACGCCGACGACGACACCCGCTACCGGGAGCGCGAGGACGTGCAGGCCTGGGTCGCTCGTGACCCGCTCACGCGCCTGCGAGCGCACCTCCGACGCACGAGCATCCTCACCGATGATCTCGAGGCCGAGTACACCTCGGGAGCCGAACGGATCGCCGCAGCGATGCGCGAAGCTCTCAACGTCGACGCCGACATCGACCCCGAAGACCTCTTCCGTTTCGTCACGGAGCAGAGATCGCCGCAGCGCGAGGAGCAGTGGCAGATGCTCCGTGACGAGATCGAACGCACGCGCGAAACCACCGGAGGTGCATGATGACCATCGCCCACGACGACCTGCGCACCGTCACGCACGAGCCGGCCGTGTCGACCATGAGCATGGCCGCCGCCCTGAATCTCGCGCTCGCAGATGCGATCGAGAGCGACCCCGAGGTCGTGGTCTTCGGCGAGGACGTCGGGGCTCTGGGCGGCGTGTTCCGCATCACCGACGGGCTCACGGCACGATTCGGCGAGGACCGTTGCTTCGACACCCCGCTCGCAGAATCCGGCATCGTCGGGACAGCGGTCGGCATGGCGATGAACGGCATGCGCCCCGTGGTCGAACTGCAGTTCGACGCGTTCGCCCTGCCAGCCTTCGAACAGATCGTGAGCCACGTCGCGAAGCTCGGCAATCGCACGCGCGGTGCGGTGCGGATGCCGCTCGTGATCCGCATCCCGTTCGGCGGCGGCATCGGCGGTGTCGAGCATCACTGCGACTCCTCCGAGGCGTACTACGCCCACACGCCCGGACTCACCGTGGTGAGCCCGTCGACCCCGCAGGACGCGTATTCGCTGCTTCGCGCGGCGATCGCCTCGCCCGACCCGGTCATCTTCCTCGAGCCGAAGAAGCTTTATTGGACGAAGGGCGAGGTCGACACCTCGGTGACGGCGGAGATCGGTTCCGCGCGCCTCGCCCGCGCGGGCACCGATGTCACTCTGCTCGCGTACGGCGCCTCGGTGCCGCTCGCGCTCGAGGCCGCCGATGTCGCGGCATCCGAGGGGCGCAGCGTGCAGGTCATCGACATCCGGTCGCTCTCGCCGTTCGACAATGCGACGGTGACCGCCGCAGTGCGCGCGACCGGGCGCGCCGTGGTGATCGCCGAGGCTCCCGGCTACGCCAGCGTCGCCTCCGAGATCCAGGCCCGGGTGTTCGAGCGCTGCTTCGAGTATCTCGAAGCTCCGGTGCGCCGTGTCACCGGCTTCGACACCCCCTACGCCCCTCCGAAGCTCGAGCACTGGTACCTGCCCGACGTCGACCGCGTGCTGGATGCCATCGACTCGCTGCACTGGGAGGACGAATCATGACCGCTCTGACCGGCCGTGTGTTCCGCCTGCCCGACCTCGGCGAGGGCCTCACCGAAGCCGGGCTCGTGCAGTGGCTCGTCTCCGTCGGCGACACGATCGTCACCGATCAGGCGATCGCCGAGGTCGAGACCGCCAAGAGCATCGTCGAACTGCCCTCGCCCTTCGCCGGCGTCGTCACCGCACTGCACGGAGAACCGGGCGAGACCATCGACGTCGGAGCGCCGGTGCTCGAGGTCGCCGACGGCACCTCTGCCTCTTCCGGTGGGGATCCGGACGAGGATGCAGGAGGCGACCTCCGCGCGGATGCGGACGATCCGGGCCATGCGGCGTATCGCGAAGAGGAGCGCGCAGGATCCGGCAACGTCCTGATCGGCTACGGAACCTCGGAGCGCGGCACGACCGGACGTCGGCGCCCGAAGGCGAAGTCGGCAGCCGGGACGGCACCTGAGACGGCGGCTGACAGTGCGGCCGTCAATGCTTCGACGCGGCAGCCCGTGGCCGTGCGTTCGCCCCTCGTACGGCGCCTGGCCCGCGACCTCGGGCTCGACGTCCACGCCATCACCCCGACCGGTCATGACGGCGCCGTCACTCGGGCCGACGTCCTGGCGGCCGCGGTCGACGACGCGGTCGACGGAGCCGCGGCGCAGCATCGCCGCGAGGATCGCCCGCCGCAGTCAGCGAGCACCGAGCGCGTCGACGGCCTCGCCGTGATCTCCCGCGAGCGGATGTCTGCGCTCCGCAAGGCGGTCAGCGCACGACTGACCCGCAGCCGCTCCGAGATCCCGGAGGCCACGGTCTGGGTCGACGTCGATGCGACCGAGCTGTGGAACCTTCGCGCCGAGATGGTGCCGCCCGGCGGCAAGGCCCCGTCGATCACCGCCCTCGTGGCGCGGTTCGTCATCCTCGCACTCGCGGAGCATCCGATTCTCGCCTCCCGGTTGAGCGACGACGCATCGGAGATCATCTCTTTCGACGGCATCAACCTGGGTGTCGCCGCCGACACCGAGCGCGGTCTGCTGGTTCCCGTGATCCGGAGGGCGCACGAGCTCAGCGTCGAGCGGCTCGACACTGAGCTGCGCGAGCTGTCGGCGACCGCACGCGCAGGGGCGATGCCCCCCGAGCGCCTGCGCGGATCGACGTTCACACTGAACAACTACGGCGGGCTCGGCGTCGACGGTTCCGCCGCGATCATCAATCACCCCGAGGTCGCGATCCTCGGGATCGGGCGCATCATCGAGCGCCCCTGGGTGGTCGACGGGCAGATCCTCCCCCGCCGCATCGCTCAGCTGTCGCTCGTCTTCGACCACCGCGTGTGCGACGGCGGGTATGCCGCGAGCTTCCTGCGTCGCGTCAGCGAGCTCATCGAGCACCCGCTGCGGGCATTCGGGAGAGTCTGAGATCGAGTGACGCCCCGCCCTCCGGTCATCAGCCGAAGAGCAGGGGCTTGCGTGCCGTCGCGTCTTCGACCGTGATCCCCACGATCGTCGCCCCCGCATCCACCACGTCACGGTCCGCCTGGAACAGGAACACCTGTCCGTCACGGGTCGCGATCTCGTAGTAGTCGTCGCCGGATGATGCCACGTCGACGATCGTGCCGCCCGGGAATGCCGCGATCGCGTCTGCGACCGGGTCACCCACTCGCACATCGCCACGCGCCGGCAGCGCCGCACCGTCCTGAGCCGCGTCGTCCAGGGTCCGCGCATTGCCGACCGTGATCGACTGCACGGCATCGACACCGTCCGCGGGCTGCACCTGGATCGACCCGGTGATGTCGGCGTCGACGAGCGTCCAGGGGCCGCCTTCGAAGGACGGCTCGACGACCTCGTCAGCGCCCGCGGCCGCGAGCGCCGAGTCGAGTTCGTCACCGAGGCGGAGGGGACCGACTCCCCCGACTCCGATCTGCCAGTCGCTCCAGACGTCGCCGGGGTCGTCCGACGGATCCTCCTCGCCGAGGGGCGGCGTCGCCGTGAGCTGCTCCACGAGCCCCTGGCGCGCCTCGTCAGCACGAGCCAGCAGGAGCGTCGCGGCTGCCTCCGCATCGAAGGAGCGATCGCCGCCGAACGGCTGCCACAGCTGCACGATGACGTTCCCCGTCGAGGCGAACGCACCGAAGGACTGCCAGCCGAGACCCGCATCGATGAGGGTTCCCGCGAAGCCGCGTGCATCGCCGGCGCTCTCGGGGATGACCGCGTCGAACGTCACGGGACCGCCCTTCGTGAACTCGGAACACTGCTGCGCCGCCTGCACCAGCTGATCCATGCGTGTCCGCGCCTGCGCCTCATCCGCGAACTGCAGAACGAGGAGTCTCCCGAATCCGTACTCGGGATCGGCGGGCACGCTCCAGTCGATCGCCCTCGCACCGACGGATCCGAGCGACTGCTCCACGTAGAGCGCCTCGCAGATCGCAGGGATCGCCGTCGCACCGCCCCCGTCCGACACCTGCTCGAGCACAGGCGACGGCTCTGAGATGTCGGCGGCATCAGACACGATCCCGGAGATCTCCGCGGGAGTCAGTGCGAAGGCGGCGAGTTCGTCCCCGACGAAGACGATCGGCCCGGCATACGGCGCGGGCGCAGCCGTCGTCGGTGGAGGGGAGGGCTCAGGCGACGGGGATTCCTGCACTCCGGGCGCACAGGCCGTCAGCGCGATGACGCTGGTGAACCCGATGATCGCCACTGCAGCCCTGGCTCGTCGTGAGCGATTTTCGACCATGAGACCCTCCGAGATCTTCACGCGCCGCGTGCGGCGCCCCTGCGCCGAGAGTATGGCAGCCGCGGGACGTCGTCGAGAGCCGCCGACATGTCGATATCAGAATGAGAGCAGATGCATACCGAACCCGGCATATCTTTCCCGCAGGCACCGACTGCGCTAGCATCGTCATTTACTGACCGATCATTCGGTAAGTGACCTCGACGCGACGCCGCGTCGCTCATCCCCCACCCGCTGAACAACGGAGTTCGCAATGACGTCAGCAGTATCCCCTCGCAGTTCGACGGCCCGGATGCCCGCAGAGGAACGGCGGGTCCTCGCCAGCACCCTCGTCGGCACCTCGATCGAGTGGTACGACTTCTTCATCTACGCACAAGCCGCCGGGCTCGTGCTCGCCCCGTTGTTCCTGGCGCCGATCGCCGAGGAGAACAAGGGATTCGCGCAGGTCCTGTCGTTCGCCACGATCGGGATCTCGTTCCTGTTCCGCCCACTCGGGGCCATCATCGCCGGGCACCTGGGCGACAAGCTGGGCCGCAAGAAGATGCTGGTCTTCACGCTCGTCATGATGGGACTCTCGACCTCTCTCATCGGCATCCTCCCGACCTACGCGGCGATCGGCGTCGCGGCACCGATCCTGCTCATCGTGCTCCGCATCCTGCAGGGGTTCTCCGCAGGCGGCGAGTGGGGCGGCGCAGCGCTGATGGCCGTCGAACACGCCCCGACGAACCGACGAGGTCTCTTCGGCGCGTTCCCGCAGATCGGCGTCCCCATCGGCATGATCCTCGCCACGGCCACGCTCTGGGTGCTGACTAGCTCGATGTCGCCCGAGGCGTTCCTCGAGTGGGGTTGGCGGATCCCCTTCCTGATGTCGATCGTGCTGATCGCCGTGGGCTACGTGATCCGCCGCGCGGTCGACGAGAGCCCGGTCTTCGAAGACCTCCGCCGTCGTCGGCAGGAGGCGTCAGCGCCGCTGGGCCGCCTCTTCCGCAAGAACACCAAGCAGGTCGTGCTCACCGCCCTGATCTTCATCGGGAACAATGCCGCCGGCTACCTGCTCATCGCATTCTTCGCCACGTACGCCGTCACCGCGCTCGGCATGGAACGTCCTCCTGTGCTGCTGGCCACGACACTCGCGTCGTTCGGATGGCTCATCTTCACTCTCTGGGGAGGCCATCTGTCAGATCGCCTCGGCCGAGTCCGGACCTTCCAGATCGGGTACATCGCGCTCGCACTCTGGGCGGTGCCGATGTGGTTCCTGATCGATACGGCGAACATCTTCTGGTACTTCGTCGCACTGTTCGTCATGACCTTCGCGCTCGGGCTCTCATATGGCCCCCAGGCGGCGCTCTACGCCGAGATGTTCCCCGCGAACGTCCGCTACTCCGGAGTCTCGATCGGCTACGCGCTGGGCGCCATCCTCGGCGGTGCCTTCGCGCCGATGATCGCCGAGTCGCTGATGAACCAGTTCCAGGCGGCGTGGACCATCGGCGTCTACATCGCCATCGCGGCTCTGATCTCGCTCGTGGGCGTATCGATGGTCAAGGAGACGAAGGGCGTCGATCTGCACGCCTGACCCTGAGAGCGCACAGCTCGATGGCGGCCCGATCGATGATCCGACCGGGCCACCATCTTTCAGGGGGCGAGGATCGCAGCGGCCACCGCTCGCACGTCGGCAGCGGTCACGGCTCGCAGCGCGGCGTCGGCCGCCTCGCGACACTGCGCCTCGGTGACAGCGGCGAGCGCGGCGGCGACACGGCCGAGGGCGCGGGGCGTCATCGACAGCGAGGTGACGCCGAGCCCCACGAGCACGGGGGCGAGCGCGGGATCGGCAGCCGCCTCTCCGCACACGCCGACGGGAAGGCCCCACCGACGCCCCGCGCTTCCTGCCGAGCCGATCAGCCGGAGGACCGCCGGCTGCCAGGGGTCGTTCAAGTCACCGAGTTCTCCGAGCAGTCGATCCGCCGCCAACGTGTACTGCGCGAGGTCGTTCGTACCGATGCTGACGAAGTCGACCACCTCGAGCATCTCCGACGCGAGAAGCGCTGCCGAGGGTGTCTCGATCATCACCCCCACCGTGTCGAGGCCGGCCTGCCGCGCGCGCTCGGTGAAGTCCCTCGCCTCTTCCACCGTCGACACCATCGGCGCCATCACCTCGACCATCGCCGACTCCGCCTCAGCAGCCAGTGCCAGAGCACGCAGCTGATCGCCGAGCAACGCGGGCTCCCGACGGGAGATCCGCAGACCACGCACTCCCAGGGCCGGATTCGCCTCGGCATCGGCGTTCGCGAACGGCAGAGGCTTGTCGCTGCCCGCATCGAGCGTGCGGACGACGACTCTTCGCCCAGGGAACGCAGCGAGCACTCCGCGGTACGCGTCGACCTGCTCATCGACCGACGGCGCGTCGATACGGTCGAGGAAGCAGAACTCGGTGCGGAACAGCCCCACGCCTTCAGCCCTCGACCCGGCAGCCACGACAGCCTCGGCTGCTCCCCCGACATTGGCCAGCAGCGCGATCCGGCGTCCGTCTGCGAGCACGCCCTCGCCCTCGAAGGGCACCACGACGGCGGTGGCCGCGGTCTCGGCGACGCGTGAGCTGCTCGGCTCGATCTCGACCGTGCCCCGTTCGCCGTCGACGAGGACCACCGAACCCGACGGGACCCCGGTCGCGCCGACCACCCCCACCACCGCGGGGATGCCGAGCGAACGGGCGATGATCGCCGTATGCGAGGTGGGCCCGCCCTGTTCGGTCACGAGCCCGACGCAGCTGCCACCGTCGAGGGCGGCGGTGTCTGCGGGCGCGAGGTCGGTCGCCACCAGGATGAACGGGTCATCGCGCTCGGGCACACCCGGCATCTCGAGGTCGAGGATCTCTGCGATCATCCGATCGCGCACATCACGGACGTCCGCTGCACGCTCAGCCGTCCGACCGCCGAGTGCGACGAGACCCTTCTCGCGCGCCGCGGACGTCTCCCACACGGCCCGCGCGGCCGTGCGCCCTCGCGACCGCACGAGCTCTGCCGCTTCAGCGACCAGCTCGGGGTCGGCGGCGAGCAGACCGGACGCGTCCAGGATCGCCCGCGCCTCCCCTGTCGCCGCCGAGGCTCGCGCGCGCAGCTCGTCGGTCACCGCCTCAGCCGCCCGCTGCACCGCCGACACCTCGCTCTCACGTGCGGCGATGGCGATGACCTCGTCGGGATCGGGCTCGCGCACCGGCGCGGCAAGCGACACGGCCTCGGCGGCGACCCTGCCCGGGCTCACACCGCGGCCGCGCAGCACGTCTCCCGCCTGGACCACACGGGCGGATCGCGTCTCGAATCCGGAAGCGCGGGCCTTCCCGGAATCGGAGTCGGAACCGGAACCGGATGCGGAACCGGCCGGCTCCGCATCCGTACCCTCGCCGAATCCGTCGTCGAACAGGGAAGCCAGTCGGTCGAGAGCCCCCTCCGCGTCCGGTCCGAGCGCGGACAGCTCGATCTCGTCGCCCTGCCGGGCACCGAGGATCAGCAGTCGTGACAGGCTCGCGGCCGACGCCTCGGGTCCGTCCGGCAATCGGCGCAGTCGCACATCGATGCCCGCCGATGCCTCGGCGATCAGGGCCGCCGGTCGCGCGTGTATCCCGAGCGGGTTTCGCACGACCACCGTCCGCGTCACGGCTCCCGAGCGGTCGGTCGGGAGGGACTCGACCGCAGCCGAGTCCGTCGACGGGTCGTCGAGCTGGTCGGTCTTCGCGTCGAGCGCGCTCGACGCCTCCCCGGCGACGACCTCCAGCGATCCGCCCGCCGCGGCCGACACCACGGCCGCAAGCAGCCCTTCCACGAACGGCGCGGGGGCGAGGCGCACCGGCACTACGCTCGCCCGCAGCTCCAGCGCGAGCTCCGCACTCAGCACCGCGGAGCCGAGATCCATGAGCACCAGCACCCCCTCGCAGTCCTCCGCGAGCGCGTCGATCGCGGAAGCGACCGCGACAGCGTCGGTCCCGAGGATCGGCGTGCCGTCGGCATCCGTTCCCGCCCCGGCGGCGACTTCCACCCGTGCGCCCCCGCCCTGGACCATCTGCAGGGCAAGCTCCAGTGCCGCCTCCCCGAGACGAGCGCTGTGGGAGACGGCGACGATGCCGATCATCAGGACGATTCCGCGGTCGCCTGGGCGAGGGATTCGAACAGCAGTGTCATCGACGCCGCACCCGGGTCGAGATGCCCGGCGCTGCGTTCGCCGAGGTAGCTCGCGCGTCCCTTCCGGGCGACGAGCGGTTCGGTGGCGTCCCGTCCGGACGCGGCCGCCTCTGCGGCCGCCGCCGTCGCCGCAGACAGCTCTGCCCCTCCCGAGATCGCCGCGTCGAAGGCATCCGCCGCGGGCGCCATGGCGTCGTACATGGTCTTGTCGCCCGCCTCAGCCTTGCCGCGAGCGACGATGCCATCGAGTCCGGCACGCAGCGAGCCGCCGAGTCCGGCGCCATCGAGCTCGGTCACGGGCCCTGCAGCCATCCCCATCCGCAGGAACAGCGTGCCGTAGAGCGGCCCGCTGGCGCCTCCGACCGAGCTCACGAGAGTCATGCCGACGGTCTTGAGCAGCTCGTCGACCGTGTCGGGCACGCCCGCGTCGAGCTTCGCCACGACCGCCTCCATGCCACGGGCCATGTTCGCGCCGTGGTCGGCGTCTCCGATCGCCGAGTCCAGCTCGGTGAGCCATTCGCGCTTCTCGGCGATGACGTCGCGGAACCGCCGGATCCAGTCGGCCAGGGCCGCGGTGTCGATCGCCGCCATCATGCCCCCCACCGCAGTCCGGGGGTGTTGACGGGTGCGTCCCACAGCCTGAGCAGCTCGTCGTCGGCCTTCAGCACCGTGAGCGAGCACCCGGCCATGTCGAGCGAGGTGATGTAGTCGCCGACCAGGTTGCGGGCGATCTGCACTCCCGCCTGCTCGAGCAGCGCGGCCACCTCGCCGTACATCAGATACAGCTCGATCAACGGGGATCCGCCCATGCCGTTGAGCATCACGATGGCGGGACCTGAGACGTCGAGATCGGCGAGGATCGGCTCCACGAGCTGCCGGGCGATCTCGGATGCCGGCGCCAGTGGCTCCCGGTGCCGACCGGGCTCGCCATGGATGCCGATCCCGATCTCCATCTGGTCCTCGGGCAGATCGAACGTCGGCTTGCCCGCTGCGGGAACCGTGCAGCTGGTGAGCGCCATGCCCATCGACCGCCCCTGTCCGTTGATGCGCTTCGCGAGGGCAACGACGGCATCGAGATCCTGCCCCTCTTCAGCCGCGGCGCCGACCAGCTTCTCGAGCAGCACCGTGAGTCCGACGCCACGACGCCCTGCGGTGTAGAGGGAGTCCTGCACGGCGACGTCGTCGTCGACGATCACGGTGCCGACCTCGATGCCCTCCATCGAGGCGAGCTCCGCCGCCATCTCGAAATTGAGCACGTCGCCCGTGTAGTTCTTGACGATGTGCAGCACGCCGGCCCCGCGGTCGACGGCTTTCGTGGCCGCCTGCACCCGATCGGGTGTGGGCGAGGTGAAGACCTCGCCGGCGACGGCCGCGTCGAGCATCCCGACGCCCACATATCCCCCGTGCAGCGGCTCGTGGCCCGACCCTCCGCCCGAGACGATCGCGACCTTGCCTTCCGCCTTCGGCGTCGAGCGGGTGATCACATGCGTCTCGAGGTCGACCGAGAGCTCCGGATGCGCGAGTGCGACGCCGCGCAGCGATTCGACCAGCACATCGGTGGGGTTGTTGATGAGCTTCTTCATCGTTCGATCTCCTTTGATCTTCACGGCGGCGATTTTTCGCAATATTGGAAAGTTATTCGTCAATGTCGAATATGCTCGGGCGCAGGCGAGTTGTCAAGATCGACCTGACGACCGATGCGACCGCCCGGCTCGACGACGACCCGGAGGGAGGAGCCGCGATGATCCAGGCCATCGATCGCGCAGCGAAAGTACTCGAGCTGCTGCAGGGGGCACGCCATCTCGGCATCACAGACCTCGCACTCGCCTTGAGCCTGCCTCCGTCGACCGTGCACGGGATCGTCAAGTCCCTGCGCGAGCACGGTCTCGTCGCGAAGGAGCGCGGCGGGCAGCGCTACATGCTCGGCCCCACCCTTCTGCGGCTGAGCAACGTCTATCTCGACACCCTCGATGTCAGGGCCAGGGCCATGCGGTGGACGCAGGAGCTCGCCCGCCGGACGAACCTCCCGGTCAGGCTCGGAGCGCCGCACTTCCATGAGGTGCTCGTGATCCACCACGACCTGCGTCCGGATGACAGCCAGCAGATGCTCGAGACCGGCGTGGCGATCCCCGCTCATGCCTCCGCGATGGGAAAGGTGCTGCTCGCGCACGACCTGGGGTTTCAGCGCACCGTCTTCGAGCGGCCCCTGCACAGCCTCACCGGCGACACGATCACCGACGTCGCCCGACTGCTGCTCGACCTGCCGGCCATCGCCGAGCGGGGCAGCGCCGCAGAGACCGATGAGGCTGTGCTCGGCGAGTCGTCCGTCGCCGCGCCGGTCGCCGACGCGTCGAACGACATCGTCGCCGCCGTGGCCGTCGTGATGCCCACATCGCAGGCGCCCGCCTCGGACACGGTGCTCAACGCGCTGCGCGAGACGGCACGCAACATCTCCCGTGAGCTCGGAGCGACCAGCTGGCCTCCCCGGGTGGCGCCGGCCGACGACTGAGCCCGCTCAGCGGGACTGCAGTCCGTCCAGGCTCACCCGCAGGATGTCCTCCCCCAGCTCGTCGGGGTCGACGGGGCCGCCGGGTCGATACCACTCGACGACCGAGTTGATCATGCCGAAGATCAGCCTGGTGGCGACCGCCGCATCGACGTCGTCTCGGATCAGCCCCTCGGTCTGCGCCTCGGACACGATCGCCGTCACGCGCTGATCGAACGCACGCCTGCGCACCAGCGCCGCGGTCTCGACGTCGCCGTTCCCCCGCACCCGCAGCAGCAGCGTGACCGAGGGCAGCTTCTCGGTCAGCACGCGCACCGCGCCGCGGACGATCGCCCGCAGGCGGTCGGAGGCCAGCGAGTGCTGCGCGGTCGCGTCATCCACGACGGCCTCGAGGGCATCGAGCGCGTCCCTCAGCGCGAGCTCGAGGATCGCCGACTTCGATTCGAAGTGGTGGTAGAGCGCCGACTTCGTCAGCCCCAGCGTCGCACTGAGGTCCGCGACGCTCGTGGCGTCGTACCCGTGCTCGTTGAAGACCTTGACGGCGACCGCGAGCACCTGCTCGCGGTCATATCCTGGCCGGCCGCGCTTGGGGGCCGGCGCCTCGATTCCGGGCTGCGCCATGGGCCCAGTCTGTCAGTCTCCCGATGAGTTGCCATTCGTGCACGGATCTGAGATCGTATTCCTGACCGATCGGTCTGAAATTATCGCCAGCGTGGGCGTTCGAGAGGATGACGATGTCCGAGGCCTATCTCGTCGACGGGGTCCGCACCCCTGTCGGTCGCTACGGAGGCGCACTCGCCGGCATCCGCCCCGATGATCTGGCGGCCCTCGTCGTCGGTGCCACGGTCTCGCGAGCCACCATCCCCGCCGACGAGATCGACGAGGTCATCCTCGGCGCGGCGAACCAGGCGGGCGAGGACAACCGCAACGTCGCGCGCATGGCCGTGCTGCTCGCGGGTCTCCCGGATTCGATCCCCGGATTGACCGTCAATCGCCTCTGCGCCTCGGGGATGTCGGCCATCGCACTCGCCGCCAACGCGGTGCGCGCAGGAGAGGCTGACCTGATCGTCGCCGGTGGCGTTGAATCCATGACCCGGGCGCCCTGGGTGCAGGCGAAACCCGAGCGGGCATGGGCGAAGCCCGGTGCTGCGCACGACACGTCGATCGGGTGGCGCTTCACCAACCCGCGGCTGAGCGCCCGCCACAAGGCCACCTTCTCCATGCCCGAGACGGCCGAAGAGGTCGCTCGCATCGACGGGATCACCAGAGCGGATGCCGACGCCTTCGCGCTCCTGAGCCATCAGCGCGCCATCTCCGCGCTCGACGCCGGCCGCTTCGTTCCGGAGATCGTGGGCGTCGAGACGAGCCAGGGGCTGGTCGACGCCGACGAGGGGCCCCGGCGCGGCACCACGCTCGACGCCCTGGCCGCACTGCGTCCCGTGGTCGCGGGGGGCGAGGTGGTCACGGCAGGCAACTCCAGCTCGCTGAACGATGGAGCCTCGGCGATCGTCGTGGCGAGCGCCGAGGCGGTCGAGCGACACGGCCTGCGTCCTCGCGCGCGCATCGTCGCGTCGGCGACCGCCGCACTCGCCCCGGAGATCATGGGCCTGGGTCCCGTGCCCGCCACGCAGAAGGCGCTCGCGAAGGCGGGTCTGCAGGTCGGCGACCTCGGCGCCGTCGAGCTCAACGAGGCCTTCGCGTCGCAGTCCCTCGCCTGCATCCGCCGCCTCGGGCTCGACCCGTCGATCGTCAACGCCGACGGCGGAGCGATCGCGCTCGGCCATCCCCTGGGTTCCAGCGGATCGCGACTGATCGTCACGCTGCTCGGCAGGCTCGAACGCGAGGACGCCCGCTACGGCCTGGCGACGATGTGCGTGGGGGTCGGTCAGGGCACCGCGGTGATCGTGGAGCGTCTGACGTGACGCTGCGCATCGAGGAGCATCGAGACCGGGTGATCGCGACGCTCGATCGACCCGAGAAGCGCAATGCCATCGACCAGTCGACGATCGACGCGCTGCACGACCTGTGCACGCTGCTCGAGGAGACGCCGCGCACTCTGATCCTCACCGGTGTCGACGGCGTGTTCGCGGCGGGCGCCGACATCGCCCAGCTGCGCGATCGCACCGCCGACGACGCCCGGCGCGCGATCAACGCGACCGCGTTCATCCGCATCCACGAGCTTCCGATGCCGGTGATCGCCGCGATCGACGGATACGCGCTCGGGGGCGGAGCAGAGCTCGCCTACGCCGCCGACATCCGCATCGCGACGCCGTCCCTGCGCATCGGCAATCCCGAGACCGGACTCGGGATCATGGCAGCCGCGGGGGCGACGTGGCGCCTGCCCGAGATCGTCGGCGACGCGCGGGCGAGCGAGCTGCTCCTCACCGGTCGGGCCCTCGATGCCGAGGAGGCGCTGCGGTGGGGACTCGTGTCGTCGCTGCACCCGGCTGACGAGCTGCCCGCGGCCGCGCACCGGATCGTCGATCGCATCGCGGCGAACGACCCCCTCGCGACGCAGTACACGAAACGCGCTCTGCGCACTCCGCGGGCCGGCCACCCGGCGATCGAGGTCGAGCTGCAGGCCGAGCTCTTCGAGTCGCCCGAGAAGGTCCGCCGCATGACCGACTTCCTGGAGAAGAGACGATGAGCGACATCGGCAGCGCCCCGAATCGGGTCGGTGTTATCGGAGGCGGCCGCATGGGGGCGGGGATCGCTCATGCGTTCCTGCTCGCGGGCTCTCACGTCCGTGTGGTCGAGCGCGATGCGGCGAGCGCCGTCGCGGCGCTGACCCGCATCGGTGACAGCATCCGCAGGTCTGTCGAACGCGACCCGTCTCTCGACGCGTCCGAACTGGCCGGGCGCCTCACGACGGGCGTCGACACCGGCGCGTTCGCCGAGGTCGATCTCGCGATCGAGGCGGTTCCCGAAGACCGCGCCCTCAAGGAGGACGCACTGTCGCGCGCCGAGGCTGTGCTGTCGTCATCGGCGATTCTGGCGAGCAACACCTCGTCGATCTCGATAGACGATCTCGCTGCCGCCCGCAGACACCCGGAGCGATTCCTCGGCCTGCACTTCTTCAACCCGGTGCCCGCGTCGGCGCTCGTCGAGGTCGTGCGCGGCGCGACGACTGACCGGGCGGTCGTCGAGACCGCCACCGCCTGGGTGGCGGCCCTCGGCAAGACGCCGATCGTCGTCAGCGACTCCCCGGGCTTCGCGTCGTCGCGGCTCGGAGTCATGCTCGGCCTCGAGGCGATCCGGATGCTCGAGGAGGGCGTCGCCTCGGCCTCCGACATCGATGCGGCGATGACGCTGGGGTACCGGCATCCGATGGGTCCGCTGCGCACCACCGACATCGTCGGGCTCGATGTGCGCCTGGGCATCGCGGAAGAGCTGGAGCGCACGCTGGGCGAGCGGTTCGCTGCACCGCAACTGCTGCGCCGTATGGTCGCCGAGGGAAAGCTGGGCCGCAAGAGCGGCGAAGGGTTCTACGCATGGAACGAGGAGAGATGACCGAGTATCTGCCGAGCTACGTCCAGGGCGAGTGGTGGACGCCCTCGGCGCCGGAACGATCCATCGATGTCCGCGACGCCTCCACCGGCGAGATCGTCACGCGCGTCTCGACCGAGGGCCTCGACCTGGCGGGTGCACTGGAGCACGCCCGCTCCGTGGGGCAGACGAGCCTCGGTGCGCTCACGTTCCACCAGCGGGCCGTGCTGCTGAAGCAGTTCGCCCTCGCACTCACCGAGCGCAAGGACGAGCTGTATGCGCTGTCCGCGCGCACCGGCGCCACCAAAGCCGACTCGTGGGTCGACATCGACGGCGGCATCGGCGTGCTGTTCTCCTACTCGGGCAAGGGCCGCCGGGAGCTGCCGAACAGCCGCGTGCACGTCGACGGGCCCGTCGAGCCGCTGTCGAAGGACGGGTCCTTCCTCGGGCGGCACGT
Organism: Microbacterium sp. EB106-03-03-XG65; assembly: GCF_058791955.1. Classification (NCBI taxonomy): domain Bacteria; kingdom Bacillati; phylum Actinomycetota; class Actinomycetes; order Micrococcales; family Microbacteriaceae; genus Microbacterium; species Microbacterium sp. EB106-03-03-XG65. The sequence goes on along the minus strand of NZ_JBYTEB010000001.1, from coordinate 1,542,120 downwards.
GTACACGACGCTCCCCGGCGTGGCGGTGCAGATCAACGCCTTCAACTTCCCGGTGTGGGGGTCGCTCGAGAAGTTCGCCCCCGCGTTCCTCGCCGGCATGCCGACGCTCGTCAAGCCCGCGACGCCCACGGGATACGTCGCCGAGGCGATGGTGCGCATCCTCGTCGAGTCGGGGCTGCTGCCCGACGGATCGCTGCAGCTCGTCAGCGGCAGCGTTCCCGACCTGTTCGAGAACCTGAGGCTCGGCGACATCGTGGGCTTCACCGGCAGCGCATCGACGGCGGAGAGCCTGAGAGCCCACGCCGCGGTGCAGACCGGCGGCGTGCGGTTCACCGCCGAGACCGACTCGATCAACGCCTCTGTGCTCGGCACCGATGCGACCGAGGGCACCCCCGAGTTCGACGCGTACGTGCGCCAGCTCGTCACCGAGATGACGAGCAAGGCCGGCCAGAAGTGCACGGCCATCCGCCGCGCGATCGTCCCCGCGCGCTCCGCCGATGCGGTCATCGGTGCCGTGCGTGCGCGCCTCGCCGACAAGACCGTGCTGGGCGACCCCCGCGCCGACGGCGTCACCATGGGCCCGCTCGCCTCGACCGGACAGCGCGACGAGGTGCTGCGCCAGGTCGATCGTCTGCAGTCAGCGGGCGGGCAGATCGTCATCGGAACGACGGATGCTCCCGAGGTCCGCCTCGCCGACGGCAGCACGGGCACCTCGCCCGACGGAGCCTTCGTGTCGCCGCTGCTTCTGCGCTTCGACGACTCGCAGTCAGACGCGGCGCACTCGATCGAGGCCTTCGGCCCCGTGTCGTCGCTGCTCACGTACGACACCATCGCCGAAGCCGCAGCCCTCGTCGCCCGAGGGGGCGGCTCGCTGGTCACCAGCATCGCCACCCACGACCCCGAGCAGGCGGTGCAGCTCGCCACACGCATCGCGCCGTTCAACGGCCGGATGCTGCTGCTCGACCGCGATGACGCGCGATCGTCGACCGGTCACGGGTCCCCGTTGCCGAATCTCGTGCATGGCGGCCCCGGTCGAGCCGGCGGCGGCGAAGAGCTCGGCGGCATCCGCGCCGTGCTGCATCACATGCAGCGCACGGCGGTGCAGGGTTCGCCCGAGATGCTCACCGCGCTCACCGGCGTGTGGCACGCGGGGGCCGCGGCGCGCAGCGACGGGCGGCATCCGTTCCGCAAGTCGCTCGCGGAACTGCGGATCGGAGACCAGATCGTCTCCGCCTCGCGCGAGGTCACCCTCGCCGACATCGAGACCTTCGCGCACTTCACTGGCGACACGTTCTACGCCCACATGGACGAAGCATCCGCCGCCGCGAACCCGTTCTTCCCCGGACGGGTCGCGCACGGCTACCTCCTCGTCTCGTGGGCGGCCGGCCTCTTCGTCGATCCGGAGCCCGGACCCGTGCTCGCGAACTACGGCCTGGAGAACCTGCGGTTCATCACGCCGGTCTCCCCCGGCGACACGATCCGCGTCGAGCTGACCGCGAAGCAGATCACGCCCCGCGAGACCGACGAGTACGGAGAGGTGCGCTGGGACGCCGTGATCCGCAACCAGAACGACGAGCTCGTCGCCACCTACGACGTGCTCACTCTGGTGAACAAGCAGCCGACGCCCGAGGTCGTCGCCGCATGAGGGCGATGATGCAGCGCGATGCCGCATCGATGATGCTCGGGATGACCGTCGAGCACGACGCCCCCGGAGAGGCCGTCGTCTCGATGACCGTGCGTGACGACATGCTGAACGGCTTCGCGATCACCCACGGAGGTCTGGTTTTCACGCTCGCCGACACCGCCTTCGCGATCGCCTGCAACGAGGACGATCGCGTCACGGTCGCGGGTGGTGCCGACATCACCTTCCTGAAATCCACGACCGCCGGCCAGCGACTGACAGCGCGCGCGGTGCGCCGTGTCGTCAGCGGACGCAACGGCCTGTACGACGTGACGGTGACCGACGAATCGGGCGACATCGTCGCCGAGGTGCGCGGCCGCTCCCTCACGACGAACCGCTCACACCCCGCCTGAGCGCACGCACGCTCCCTGCTTGTTTCGACGAAGGAGTCGACGATGACCACCACCACACGTGCCGAGATCGGTGCCGAGGCCGAGCTGCATTCGCCCGATCGACTGGCGCGGCTGCAGTTGCAGCGCCTGCAGTGGACGGTGCGGCATGCCTACGAGAACGTGCCGACCTATCGGCGCAAGTTCGACGAGCACGGTGTGCATCCCGACGACGTGCGCACCCTCGACGACGTGCGGCTCCTGCCGTTCACCAGCAAGGCCGACCTGCGTGAGAGCTACCCGTTCGGCATGTTCGCGGTGCCGATGGCCGAGGTGCGACGCGTGCATGCGTCGTCGGGCACCACGGGGCGTCCGACAGTCGTCGGCTACACCGAGGGAGACCTCGACCGGTGGGGCGACCTGGTGGCGCGGTCGCTGCACGCCGCCGGCATCCGCCCGGGGATGAAGGTGCACAATGCCTACGGCTACGGGCTCTTCACCGGGGGTCTCGGCGCGCACGCCGGGATCGAGCGCCTCGGCGCGACGGTGATCCCGGTGTCGGGAGGGCAGACCGCTCGGCAGGTGCAGCTGATCACGGACTTCGAACCGGATGCGATCCTCTGCACGCCGAGCTACCTGCTCACGATCGCGGACGCGATGGAGGCCTCGGGAATCGATCCGACGAGGACGTCGCTGCGCGTCGCGGTGCTCGGCGCCGAGCCGTGGACGAACGAGATGCGTCGTGAGATCGAGCGCCGGCTGAACATCGACGCCGTCGACATCTACGGACTCAGTGAGGTCATGGGGCCGGGGGTCGCAAGCGAGAGCGTGCTCACGAAGGACGGTCCGCACATCTGGGAGGACCACTTCCTGCCCGAGATCATCGACGGCGAGACCGGGGAATGCCTGCCGGACGATGCGCTCGGCGAGCTCGTCTTCACGTCGCTGACCAAAGAGGCCTTTCCGGTGATCCGCTACCGCACGCGCGACCTGACGCGGCTGTTGCCGGGAACGACGTACCCGGCGCTCCGGCGCATGGAGAAGATCACCGGCCGCAACGACGACATGATCATCCTGCGCGGCGTGAACCTCTTCCCCACCCAGATCGAGGAGCTGGTGATGGGCATCGAGACGCTCACACCGCACTTCGTGCTCGAGTTGCACCACGTCGGGCAGCTCGACACGATGACCGTGCGCATCGAGCGGCATCCGTCGCTGAGCGCCGAGGAGTGCGACGCTGCTGCCGCCGTGCTCACCCACCGCATCAAGATGCACATCGGCACCACCGTCGACGTGACGGTCGAGGAGCCGGGCACGCTGCCCCGGAGCGAGGGCAAGTACAAGCGAGTCTACGACCTGCGCTGAGGCGCTCCGGAGGTCGGCGGATCGCCGGCGTCAGCCGCGCAGCGCGAGCACGAACGGGAGCACATCGCTCGCCCCCGCCTGGCGGAGCGTGCGCGCAGCGACCGTGAGCGTCCAGCGACTGTCGGCCAGATCGTCGACGAGCAGCACGGGCCCCGCCGGTACGTCGAGGTTCTGGGCGCTGAACCTGTCCCACAGACCGGCCAATCGGAACACGCTGTTGCCGCCGGGCTGCCCCGTCGGCCCGCCGTTCACGAGGTCGAGCGCGCCCAGGTACGGCAGGCGCCCGATCTCAGCGATCCCGCGGGCGAGCGAGTCGACGAGCAGCGGGTGTGATCGCGACGGCATGGCGACGACCGCGACGGGGCGCTCGCTCCAGCCCCAGTCGGCGAGCACCCGCACACAGCCGCCGAGCACCTGCGGCGTCACGACGGCATCGGGAGCCCCCGCCGCGAAGAGCTCACGCAGCGTGCCGCCCCAGCCGAGGTCGGTGAGGCGGGCGAGCGCCCGCCCTTCGCCGGCCTGCTCCCCCGCGGGAATGCGTCCCTTCACCGGCACGTCGAGCTTGTCGGCCCCGGTCGGCCAGGCACGACGAGGCTCGACCGGCACGCCCACACGATCGAGCGATTCCGCGGCCTGTGTCGTGGCCGACTCGCCGATCTCACTCGGGAACCAGATGCCCGCGCAGTTGTCGCATCTCCCGCAGGGCGCCGCCGTGTCGTCATCGAGCGAGCGCTGCAGGAACTCCATGCGGCATCCGTCGGTCTGCTCGTAGTCGATCATGTGCTGCTGCTCGGCGCGACGCTCGGCCGCGATGCGCTCGTAGCGCTCGGCGTCATAGGTCCACGGCTGCCCGGTCGCGACCCACCCACCCTGCACCCGGCGCACCGCGCCGTCGACGTCGAGCACCTTGAGCAGCAGCTCCAGGGGCGTGCGCCGGATGTCGACCATCGCCTCGAGCGCCGGTGTCGAGATGGGCTGGTCGCCGAGGGCCGCGATGACCCGCTCGGCGCGCTCGCGATCCGGCATCGATGCCGTGGCGAAGTAGTGCCAGATGTCTCGGTCTTCGACGCCCGGCAGCAGCAGGACGTCGGCGCTCTCGCTCGCACGGCCGGCACGTCCGACCTGCTGGTAGTACGCGACCGGTGACGAGGGTGCGCCCAGGTGCAGCACGAAGCCGAGGTCGGGCTTGTCGAAGCCCATCCCGAGCGCGCTCGTGGCGACGAGCGCCTTGACCTCGTTGCGCTTCAGCATCCCTTCGGACTCGGCGCGCTCGTCGGTGTCGGTCTGCCCCGTGTACGCACGCACGTCGTGGCCGTGCTCGCGCAGCAGCCGCGCGGTGTCGACCGCGGCTGCGACCGTCAGGGTGTAGATGATGCCGGAACCGGGAAGGTCGTCGATGTGACTGAGCAGCCACGCGAGCCGGCTGGCGGAGTCTCGCAGACGCAGCACACCGAGACGCAGCGACGTGCGCGCGAGCGGGCCGCGGATCGTGAGCACCTCGGAACCCGCGGCGCCCGATACCCCTCCTGTGCCGAGCTGCTCGGCGACGTCGGCCACGACTCTGCTGTTCGCGGTGGCGGTCGTGGCGAGCACCGGCACCTCGGGTGGCATCTGCTCGATGAGGTCGCGCAGGCGCCGGTAGTCGGGGCGGAAGTCGTGCCCCCAGTCGCTGATGCAGTGCGCCTCGTCGACCACCAGCATGCCGATCCTGCGCACGAGCGCCGGGAGCTGCTGCTCGCGGAATGCGGGGTTGTTGAGGCGCTCGGGTGAGACGAGCAGCACGTCGACCTCGTCGCGGTCGAGCTGCTCCATGACCTCCGACCACTCGTGCGCGTTGGTCGAGTTGATCGCCACGGCGCGGACGCCCGCCCGTTCTGCTGCGGCGATCTGATCGCGCATCAGCGCGAGAAGCGGCGAGACCAGGACGGTCGGCCCGGCCCCCTGACGCCGCAGCAGCAGCGTCGCGACGAAATACACGGCCGACTTGCCCCACCCGGTGCGCTGCACGACGAGCGCACGGCGGCGGCCCTCGACCAGCGCCTCGATCGCCTCGTACTGGCCGTCGTGGAAGTCGGCATCGGGGCGGCCGACCAGTTCGCGCAGTGCCGAGAGCGCGGCGGTGCGGGTGTCGACTGAGGCGGGAGAAGTCATGTCTCCACTCTGCCCCACGCCTCAGACACGGCGAGCTCCCCTCTCCACAGGCGCAATCGCGTCCAGCCCCGACCGGGTCGTCTAGCGTGGAACGATGATCACCCGAGAACTGGCCGTATCCCTGCGCGACGCCGGGCTCGTGTGGCACCCGGCCGAGGGCGACCGCTTTCAGCTCGATCTTCCGAACGAGGTCGAACTCGAAGCCGAGGCCGACGTCTTCACGGTCAGCGGGATGACGATCGAGGCGCGCCAGACGCCGAGCGGTGTAGACCTCGCCTTCAACGGCACGACCGAGTGGGCACTCGACGCCGTCACCCTCGCGGACGCCGTGTGGCTGCCTCGCGAGGATCAGCTGCGCGATCTCCTGCGCGGAACGTTCCGGGCCCTGACCCGCCTCCCCGACGCCTTCGCGGTCGAGGTCGAGATCGCCGGCGAGACGCTGCGTTTCGAGCATCCGGATCCTTCCGAGGCCTACGGCAGAGCCCTTCTCGACCTCGTCTCGCGCTCTCGCTGAGCATCTCGCCGACCCTCGCGTCGGGGCCTTTCTTGCGTCGCGACGACCTCCGTGTCAGAATTACCTAACGACCGGTCAGTAAAACAGGTCGGACACCGAGGAGTCGATGATGACCAGCCCCGCAGACCTCTCCGTCGTAGGCGATGAGCTCTCCGACGACGAGCGCCTGTTCGACGAGCTCATCGCGAACGAGCAGCGCATCGAGCCCCGCGACTGGATGCCGGACGCCTACCGCAAGACGCTGATCCGTCAGATCTCGCAACACGCGCACTCCGAGATCATCGGCATGCAGCCGGAGGGCAACTGGATCACCCGTGCGCCGAGCCTCAAGCGCAAGGCGATCCTGATGGCCAAGGTCCAGGACGAGGCGGGGCACGGTCTCTACCTCTACTCCGCCGCGCAGACACTCGGGATCACCCGCGACGAGATGATGGACCAGCTCATCAGCGGCAAGGCCAAGTACTCGTCGATCTTCAACTATCCCACCCCGACCTGGGCCGACATGGGCGCGATCGGATGGCTCGTCGACGGCGCCGCGATCTGCAACCAGGTGCCGCTCTGCCGCGCGTCGTACGGCCCGTACGGCCGCGCGATGGTGCGCGTCTGCAAGGAGGAGTCGTTCCACCAGCGCCAGGGGTTCGAGATACTGCTGTCGCTGATGCAGGGCACCGACGAGCAGAAGCAGATGGCGCAGGATGCCGTGAACCGCTGGTACTGGCCGAGCCTGGCGATGTTCGGACCTCCCGATGACCAGTCCCCCAACTCCGCGCAGTCGATGAAGTGGAAGATCAAGCGCTTCACCAACGACGAGCTGCGTCAGCGCTTCGTCAGCATGCTCGTGCCGCAGGCCGAGATCCTGGGCGTGACCCTCCCGGATCCGGATCTCCGTCTCGACGACGAGACCGGCCAGTACGTGATCGGCGAGATCGACTGGGACGAGTTCTTCGAGGTGCTGCGCGGCAACGGCCCCTGCAACGCCGAGCGTCTCGAGCGCCGCCGCACGGCGCATGAGGACGGCGCGTGGGTGCGGGAGGCCGCCGCCGACTACGCGCGCAAGCAGCGTTTCGGCTCGCCTGCGGCTCGCTCAACGACCGGCATGGGTGTCGCGTGATGGCGACGCCCGGTGCCGACGAGCGCGAGCCCTGGCCTCTCTGGGAGGTCTTCGTCCGCGCGAACCGCGGCCTGAGTCACGTGCACGTCGGATCCCTGCACGCCCCGGATGCCGACATGGCGATCCGCAACGCCCGCGACCTCTACACGCGCCGCGGCGAAGGCGTGTCGATCTGGGCCGTCCCCGCCGAGGCGATCACCACGAGCGACCCCGACGCGAAGGGCGCCTACTTCGAGAGCCCCGCAGGCAAGAACTACCGGCACGCCGTGTACTACACGGCCTCCGAAGGAGTGCCGCACCTGTGAACGACATCCATGGCGACACCCACGTCGACCTCCACGGAGACGTCTCGGTCGACGAGCTGCGGCTGAGCGATGAGCTCACCGGAACCGGCTCCGCGGCGGCATCCGCCGACATCGCCGAATACGCACTGTGGCTCGGTGACGACGCGCTGATCCTGTCGCAGCAGCTCGGTGAGTGGATCTCCCGCGCGCCCGAACTCGAAGAAGACGTCGCCCTCGGCAACATCGCGCTCGACCTGCTCGGGCATGCCCGCTCGTTCCTCCACTTCGCAGGATCGTTCGACGGCCGCTCCGAAGACGATCTCGCGTACTTCCGCGATGAGCCGGAGTTCCGCAGCGCCTGGATCGTCGAGCAGCCCAACGGCGACTTCGCGCAGACCATCGCGCGCCAGTTCGTCGTCTCGACGTACATGTTCGAGCTGTACTCCGGCCTCCGGGCGAGCAGCGACCCGACCCTCGCGGCGATCGCCGAGAAGTCCCTGAAAGAGGTCGACTACCACCGTGACCACGCGGTGCAGTGGGTGCTGCGTCTCGCCGGCGGCACCGACGAATCCCGGCGGCGGATGATCCGCGCGCTGAGCGACGTCTGGCCGTACGTCGACGAGCTCTTCCGCGACGAGCCCCTGATCGACCGCCTCAGCGATGCAGCGGTGCGACCGTCGACGCTGCGACCCGGCTTCGACGCCGTCGTCGACGCCGTCTTCGCGGAGGCCGAGCTGACGGTTCCCGCCGTCGCGGCATCCTCGGCCGGAGGGCGGCGAGGAGCGCACGCGACCCCGCTCGGCCACGTCCTGGCGGAGATGCAGGTCCTGGCGCGTCGGCATCCGGGAGCATCATGGTGACCGGCGCTCTGCAGACCGAGGCCCAGGCGGATGCGTGGCGGATCATCGCAGCCGTGGCCGACCCCGAGGTGCCCGTGCTCACGATCGAAGATCTCGGAGTGCTGCGCGCCGTCAATGTCGACGGCGACGTCGTGCGCGTCGACATCACCCCGACCTACAGCGGATGCCCGGCGATGGACACGATCCGCGACGATGTCATCCTCGCTCTGACCGCCGCGGGATACGCGCAGGTCGAGGTCCGACTCGTGCTCTCCCCCGCGTGGACGACGGACTGGATGTCAGATGCCGGAAGGCAGAAGCTCGCCGAGTACGGCATCGCGCCTCCGACCGGGCGCTCGGCGATCGCCTCCGGCCCGATCCGCCTCGCGATCAGCGTGCGGTGCCCCCGGTGCGGCTCACTGGACACCCGCGAGGTCTCGCGCTTCGGATCCACGTCGTGCAAGGCGCTGTTCGAATGCCGCGCCTGCCTCGAACCCTTCGACCACTTCAAGGTGCACTGATGTCGCTGTTCGCCGTCTCGGGTTCCGCGCCGTCGCCGTCGCCTCGTCGAGCTGCCGCACCGACGAAGAAGCGCGCGCGCTTCCACACCCTCGCCGTCGAGGAAGTGCGGCCCTTGACCGATGACTCGGTCGAGGTGACCTTCACGGTTCCCGCAGAGCTCGCCGACGACTATGACCACCTGCCCGGCCAGTACGTGGCGCTGCGCACGTCGCTCGACGGCGCTGAGGTGCGTCGGTCGTACTCGCTGTGTCGCGCACCCGAGCATCGCACCGCCGAGCAGATCGCCGCCGGCGTCCCGACCCGGCTCAGCGTCGCCGTCAAGCGCGACGAGGGCGGGCTCTTCTCGACCTGGGCGCAGACGGGCCTGCATCCGGGGTTCGAGATCGACGTGATGAGCCCGCAGGGCACCTTCACCTCGGGCCTCGACGATCTCGATCAGCGTCACGTCGTCGGCATCGCCGCCGGTTCCGGCATCACGCCGCTCATGGCTCTCGCACACACCGTGCTGACGCGCTCCGACACCTCTCGCTTCACGCTCCTCTACACGAACCGCTCGACGCTCGACGTCATGTTCCTCGAGGACCTCGCCGACCTCAAGGACCGTTACCCGACGCGCCTCACACTGCACCACGTGCTGTCCCGCGAGCAGCGCACGGCCCCTGTGCTCTCCGGACGCATCGACGACGAGAAGCTGCGCACCATCCTGCGGGCGCTCATCGACCCGACCGATGTCGACGAATGGTTCCTGTGCGGTCCGCTCTCGCTGGTCGACCTGTGCCGAGAGGTGCTCGCCGACGTCGGTGTGCCGCGTGGGCACATCCGCTTCGAGCTGTTCACGACCGGCGACGAGCCGGTGCGTGCCGCTCGCCCCGTCGAGGTGCGCGCGGGTGAGAGGACGATCCGCATCGAGGTGAATCTCGACGGCGTCTCGTCGACCGTCGAGAGTCCGGTCGATGCGCACGAGTCGGTGTTGAACGCCGCTCTGCGGGTGCGACCCGATGCGCCGTTCGCGTGTGCGGGCGGCGTCTGTGGAACCTGCCGGGCGCGGGTCATCGAAGGCAGCGTGACGATGACCGAGAACTACGCACTGGAGCCCGACGAGTTGAAGCGCGGCTACGTCCTCACCTGCCAGTCCCACCCCACGAGCGAGCGCATCGTGGTCGACTACGACGTCTGAGGAGCCTCCCATGATCGATCTCGCCATCGCCGACGATGTGGCGACCGTCGTCCTGAACGCTCCGGCGAAGCGGAATGCGCTCGACGAGCAGGCGCTGCGCGATCTCGGGCGCGCCTACGACGAGGCGGACGCCGCGGGAGTGCGCGCCCTCGTGCTGCGCGGCGAGGGTCGAGCATTCTGCGCGGGCCGCGACATCGCGGGCGTCGACCCGCGCGACGACGACGTGATCGGTTACCTCGGCGGGCTCGTGACACCGCTGCTGCAGAGGATGTCGCGATTCCCGGCCCCGACGTTCGCGGTGGCACACGGCGCCTGTCTCGGCGTCGGCCTCGGACTGCTGATCGCCACCGACGTCGTCTACGTCGCCGAGTCGGCCAGGATCGGATCGCCGTTCGCCGCCCTGGGGGCCACGCTCGACTCGGGCGGCCACGCCCTCTTCGTCGAGCGCCTCGGCGCTCACAAGACCCTCGACCTCATCTACACCGGACGACTGATGACCGGTACGGAGGCCGTGGCATCGGGGCTCTTCTCGCGGGTCCTGCCCGACGACGAGGTGCTGCAGACGACGACGGATGCCGCGGCGACCGCCGCACGAGGCGCCAGCGCCGCCTTCCTCGCGAGCAAGCAGCTGGTCGCCAGGATCCGCGACGAGCGGTTGGCGCTGTGGGAGTCGATCGATCTCGAGAACGCCGCCCAGGCCGCCCTGTGCGACACCGACGACTACCGCGAGGGGTTCGGCGCGTTCCAGGCGAAGCGCACGCCCGAGTTCCGCGGACGCTGAGCGCTACCCGCCTAGTGCGGCACGGCGGACGAGCGCAAGGCCATCGCCGATGTCGGATGCCGGTGCGAGACTGCATGCATGTTGCTCTCGGAGCTCGTCTCCACCGCCGAAGAGGTCACCGCCACCGCGTCGCGTCTGGCGAAGATCGATGCCCTCGCACGGTTGCTGGCGCGCGCCGACGCCGACGACGTGCCCGCCCTCGTCGGGCTGCTCCTCGCGACGCCGCGACAGGGGCGCCTCGGCGTGGGCTGGCGTGGCGTGGCTGCGCTCGACGTGCAGCACGCCGACGAGCCTTCGCTGTCGATCGGCGATGTCGATGATGCGTTCGAGACGCTGACCGGCTCGTCCGGGTCGGGTTCGGCGGCCGCACGTGCGGCGATTCTGTCGGCGCTCGCGTCTCGAGCCACGGCTTCCGAGTGGGACTTCCTCTCGCGCGCCATGCTGGGCGAGTTGCGCACGGGCGCGCTCGGCGGTGTGCTGCTCGACGCCATCGCTCGCGCGGCCGATCGGCCGGCGGCTTCGGTCCGACGGGCCGCGATGCTCTCGGGCGATCTGGGCGAGACCGCCGTGCTCGCTCTCACCGGCACGGAAGGCGAACTCGATGCAGTCGGCCTGGTGGTCGGTCGCCCCGTGCTGCCGATGCTCGCATCGACCGCAGCAACCCCGACCGCCGCGCTCGAGATCACCGGCACCGCATCCGTCGAGTACAAGCTCGACGGCGCGCGCATCCAGGTGCATCGCCGTGGCGATGACGTGAGCGTCTACACCCGCAGCCTCGCCGACATCACCCACCGGGTGCCCGAGATCGTCGAGATCGTGCGCGCGCTTCCCGCTGACGATCTGATCCTCGATGGCGAGACGCTGTCGCTCGACGAAGACGGCGGCCCTCGGCCGTTCCAGCAGACGATGTCGCGGTTCGGGGCCGATGTCGCGCGTGAGCTCGTGCTGCGCCCCTGGTTCTTCGACATCCTGCACGTCGACGGACGCGATCTGCTCGACGAGCCCCTGTCCACCCGCCTGGGTGAACTCGAGAGGGTGGTCGGCGAGTGGCGGATGCCGGGCATCGTCACCGACGACGCCGAGGCCGCCGAGCAGCTGTCGCGTGAGGCGCTCGCGGCTGGCCACGAGGGAGTGCTCGTCAAAGGGATCGACGCACCCTACTCCGCCGGGCGCCGCGGAAAGTCCTGGGTCAAGGTCAAGCCCGTGCTCACCTACGACCTGGTCGTGCTCGCGGCCGAATGGGGTTCGGGTCGGCGCCAGGGCCTGCTGTCGAACCTGCACCTCGGCGCGCTCGACCCCGACGGGGAGTTCGGCGAACCCGGCGGCCTGGTGATGGTCGGCAAGACGTTCAAAGGCCTCACCGACGAGCTCCTGCGCTGGCAGACCGAGCAGTTCCCGCCACTCGAGACGCGCCGCACCCAGAGCACGGTGTTCTTGCGTCCCGAGTTCGTGGTCGAGATCGCGATCGACGGGGTGCAGCGCTCGCCTCGATACCCCGGGGGCATCGCCCTGCGGTTCGCCAGGGTCAAGGGCTATCGATCAGACAAGACCCCTGCCGAGGCCGACACGATCCAGACTCTGCGGGCGCTGCTGCGGGGCTGATCGCCCACGCAGGGGGTCACGCCGACGGTGCGAGACCCAGATCCTCTTCGCGCACCGTGCCCTGGAACGACCAGGGGAAGTTGATCCACAGGTCGGTGTCCTTCCACGCGTAGTCGGGCTGGATGATCGTCGACGGCTTGGTGTAGATCGTGACCGAGCGCACGTCGGCACCCTTGTCCTTCAACAGCTGCACGGCGAGGGCGAGCGTGCGACCCGAGTCGGCGACATCATCGACCAGCAGCACGCGTCGACCGTCGAGGTACGCCATGTCGAGTTCGGGCGGCAGCACCTCCGGCGCATCGAGCACCGTGCCGATGCCCGTGTAGAACTCGACGTTGATCGCACCGCAGTTCTTCGCTCCGAGACCGTAGGCGATGGCACCGGCCGGCAGCAGACCGCCCCGCGCGATCGCGACCACGACCTCGGGCATGAAGCCGCTGTCGAGAATCCTGCGCGCGAGGTCTCGCGTCGCCGATCCGAAGCCGTCCCAGGTGAGCGTCTCGCGCTCGATCGATGCATCCGTCATCGTCTCATTCTCCTGCACCACCGCCGCGTTCCGGCCACTCCGTCGCCTCAGCCGAGGCGCGTGACCTCGACCGAGACGAACAGCTCGGAGGCACTCGGTCCCGCGTACACCCCACGGAGCGGCGCGACATCGCCGTAGTCCCGCCCGTGGCCGACATAGACGTGCGATTCCCCGATCTCGACGAGGTTGGTCGGGTCGTACCCCCGCCACTCCCCCGAGTACCACTCCACCCAGGCATGCGACTCGCCTGTCACCGCTTGTCCGACCGCCGCCGTCGGGTCGGGGTGCAGGTACCCCGAGACGTAGCGCGCCGGAATGCCGGCCGCCCGCAGCACGCCCAGCGCCACATGCGCGATGTCCTGACAGACACCGGATCGCGTGGGCCAGGCGTCGCGAGCGGTCGAGCCCACGCCGGTGACTCCGCTCCGATACTCCATGGCCTCACCGACCGTGCGGCAGATCTCGAGGGCGGTCTCGTCGACATCGCCGCCCGCCGCCTCGATGCGCAGGGCGAGGTCGCGCATCTCCTCGTCGGGGGCGGTGGCCGGAGTCTGAGCGACGCACTCGGCCAACTCGAGCGACTGGGGTATCCGGGCGGCGAGCTCGTCCCAGTCGATCCCCGTGGTTCCCGACGGCAGAGGCCGCACATCGACCACGCTCGTCGCCGTCACCGAGAGCATCTGGTGCGGGGTCAGCAGCTCGAACGTCGAGACGCGCGTGTGCCAGTAGTCGATGTACGAGTGCTGGGTCGCCGTGGGCGAGATGTCGAGTGTGGCCTGCAGCACGAACTGTCCGTCTCGCGAGTGCGGCAGCATCCGGGCCTCGTTGTACGAGGCCGTCGCCGGCTGCTCGTAGCGGAAGCCGGTGCGGTGCACGATCTTGAGTCGACTCACAGCGCCTCTCCGATCCACACCGGCATCGCGATCGAGGGGAAGTACCGCTCCCTGATCGCATCGCTCGCCACCGACATCCCCACCTGGACCTCCTCCATGCTCTCCGACAGGCGGTGCACGGTGTCACCGATCGGCCGGTACTCGAGTTCCGACCTCATCCGGCCGAGCACACGGTGGGCGCGATCGGGCGTACCGAACGCGCCCGCGGGGTCGATGCCGCGCAGGCACTCCTCCGCCTGCAGGATGCTCGACAGGATCGACCGGGGAAAGAGCCGGTCGACGAGCAGGAATTCCACCGCCGAGGCTCCCGTGGGCACGGCTCGATGGCTCCGCAGATGCGCCTCGTACGCACCGCAGCTGCGCAACAGCGTCGTCCAGCTCGGACCACCCGCCTCGGTCAGCGACCTCGTCGCCAGCAGCCGAGCCGTCATGTCGGCGCGCTCTATCGAACGTCCGAGCACGAAGAAGTGCCACGCTTCATCCCTGCTCGTCGACGAGTCGACGACCCCGAAGGCCAGCGCTGACCGGTCTCGCACCCACCGGAAGAACGGGTGCGTCTTGTCCGATGCGATGCGCCGCGGCATCCGCGCGTTCGACTCGTTCAGCGTCTCCCAGAGATCGGTGGAGATGATCTCGCGTGCCCGACGAGCGTTCTCCCTCGCAGAAGCGATCGAGTGGGCGATCGAGGCGGAATGCTCCCGATCGAGAGCGAGCAGTCGCACCACGTCGTCGCGGCTCAGCACCGCGTCGTCGTCGACAGCCGTTCCCATGACCGAGAGGAGCGCCCGGCACGCCGTGTCCTCGTCGACCCAGGGGTCCTCCAGAAGCAGCTGCAGGTGCACGTCGAGGATGCGTGCCGTGCCGTCGGCCCGCTCGACGTAACGGCCGATCCAGAAAAGCGCCTCGGCGATGCGGCTCAGCATGTCGCACCGCCCTGCTGCTGTTGCTGCTGTTGCTGCTGGTGATGACGCAGCTCGACGTCCTCGTCCTGCGGCGAGGAGAGGAACGGCTGATGCGGCTCGTCGCGCGTCGGTGAGACGATCGAGATCGCGCCGGTGGCGAGCGACACCTCGTCGGCCGCGGGGTCGTGCTCTGCCGACACGGTCGCGGTCGGACCCGTGAGCAGAGACGGATCCAGCACCCAGGTGTCCTTCGATCCGCCGCCCTGGCTCGAGTTGACCACGAGCTGCCCTTCGGGGAGCGCCACCCGCGTGAGTCCGCCCGGCAGCACCCAGATGTCCTCCCCGTCGTTGACCGCGAACGGCCGCAGGTCGACGTGCCGAGGCCGGAAGCCGTCGTCGACGAGTGTGGGGATCGTCGAGAGCTGCACGACGGGCTGTGCGATCCACCCGCGCGGAT
Source organism: Microbacterium sp. EB106-03-03-XG65 (assembly GCF_058791955.1). NCBI lineage: Bacteria > Bacillati > Actinomycetota > Actinomycetes > Micrococcales > Microbacteriaceae > Microbacterium > Microbacterium sp. EB106-03-03-XG65. The sequence continues at coordinate 1,526,986 of NZ_JBYTEB010000001.1, read as the reverse complement.
CCGCCTGCAGAGTCCTACGCAGCTCCTCCAGAGTCGCGCGCGACGCGTCCGGCCCGACCACCAGACCCTTTCCCCCAGATCCGTCGACAGGCTTCACGACGAGCTCGTCGAGCCGGTCCAGAACCTCCTCCAGCGCATCCGGTTCCTCGAGACGCCAGGTGTCGACGTTCGGGATCTTCGGTTCCTCGCCGAGGTAATAGCGGATCAGGTCAGGCACGTACGTGTAGACGAGCTTGTCGTCGGCGACGCCGTTCCCGACCGCATTCGCGAGAGTGACGTTTCCCAGGCGCGCGGCGAGCATGAGGCCCGGGGCGCCGAGAACCGAGTCCGGACGGAACTGCTGAGGGTCGAGGAACTCGTCATCGACCCGTCGATAGATCACATCGACGCGGGTCGGTCCGGCCGTCGTGTGCATCCACACTCGCCCGCCCGAGCAGAAGAGATCCCGCCCCTCCACGAGCTCGATGCCCATCATGCGCGCCAGCAGCGTGTGCTCGTAATAGGCGGAGTTGTGCACTCCCGGTGTCAGCACCACCACGGTCGGGTCATCGACGCCCGCAGGTGCCGCAGCGCGCAGCGCCTGCAGCAGATGCCCGGGGTAGTCGACCACCGGGCGCACGCGCAGGCTCGTGAACAGCTCGGGAAGTGTCTGGGCCATCACCCGCCTGTTCGCCAGCACGTAGCTGACGCCGCTCGGGACGCGCACGTTGTCTTCGAGCACCCGCCACGATCCGAGCTCGTCGCGGATGAGGTCGATGCCCGCCACGTGGATGCGTACGCCGTTCGCCCCCACGATCCCCGCAGCCTGACGATGGAAGTGCGAGGACGAACTGATCAGGGCAGCCGGGATCACGCCGTCCTGCACCGCGAGCTGCGGTCCGTACACGTCGGCGAGGAAGGCCTCGAGAGCGCGCACGCGCTGCTTCACGCCCGCCTCGACGAACGTCCAGTCGTCGGCGGCGATCACCCGCGGAACCACGTCGAGCGGGAACGGCCGCTCCTCACCCGCGAAGTCGAAGGTCACCCCCTGTGCGAGGTAGGAGCTGGCGAGAGCATCCGTCCGCGCGCGCAGCTCGGCGTCGTCCATGCGCGCGAGCGCCGGATACATCTCCCGATAAGGAAGACGCACGCCGGCACCGCCGGGTTCCGCGTCTGCGGGGAACATCTCATCCCACGGCGCGGCCCCCGCGTGCTGCGGCGACCGACGCGAGGCGTATCCGTTGAACAGCGACTCCATGTCCGCATGTTTCCCTGTCACCGTTTCGGTCGTGTTACGCGCACGAGACGGAGCCGCGACGGGGACCGCGACTGTAGGATCTACTCGTCCGGCGCTCTCTGCCGCCGGTGCCTGAAAAAGAGGCACGAAGCTCCCCGCGACGCCGCGGGGGCGAGACACATACGGAATACGAACGTTCTCCGTCCCTGTCTCGAAAGGCTCGTCCATGCCCTCTGTCTCCGCGCATGTCGCACTCACCCTCGCCCAGCACATCGACGCCGTCTTCGGCGTCATGGGCAACGGCAACGCCTACTTCCTCGACGCGATCGAGACGCAGACGGATGCTGTCTTCACCGCCGTCCGTCACGAGCAGGGCGCGGTCGTGGCCGCCGACGCGCACTTCCGCGCCTCCGGTCGGATCGCCGCCGGCACCTCGACCTACGGCGCCGGCTTCACGAACACCCTCACGGCGCTCGCCGAGGCAGTGCAGGCCCACGTGCCCCTCGTGCTCGTGGTGGGCGATGAGCCGACCTCGGGCCCCCGCCCGTGGGACGTCGACCAGATCGCCCTGGCGTCGGCCGTGGGAGCCCGCACCTACACGGTCGGGCATGAGGATGCCGCAGCCACCACCGTGATCGCGATCGAGCACGCTCTGACGTACCGCGTGCCCGTCGTGCTGGCCATTCCGTACGACGTCGCGTCGCGCGAGGCCGGCCCGGTGCCCGAGGCTCCGCTTCCGCGCACCCCCGCGCCTCTCGCGCCGCGCGGCGCGTTCGCCGAAGCGACACTCGATGCGATCGCCCACGCGCTCCGCGGGGCAGCACGCCCCTTCCTGCTGGCGGGCCGCGGTGCCTGGCTCGCGGGGGCCGGCGCAGCGCTCGGCGAGCTGGCATCCTTGACGGGCGCTCTCACGGCCTCTTCGGCGCTCGGTCACGGTGTCTTCCCGGAGACCCGCTTCGACCTCGGTGTCACGGGAGGGTTCGGGGCCGACGGCGCCATGGAGCTCGTGCGCACCGCCGACGTCGCTGTCGTGTTCGGAGCCTCGCTGAATCAGTTCACGATGCGATTCGGAGAGCTGTTCGCGCCGGGCACCCGGGTCTTCCAGATCGACATCGCCCCCGCAGCCACGCATCCGCATGTCGGCGGCTTCGTGCGTGCGGATGCCCGCCTGGCGGCAGAGGAGCTGGTCGCCCGGCTCGGGTCTGCCTCCGCCTCTGGTCACGACATCACCTCTGCTCTTGCCGAGCACAGCTTCGGAGCTGAAGCACGACCCGCCGAGAGGTCGGGACTCGCGGACGGCGCGTCGCGCCCGGGATCCGAAACTGTGCCCGCGACGCCGTGGCGCGAGACGGTCGATGTCGCCGCGGCACGCACGTACGACGAGGGCGACGACCTCGCCCCCGACGGACGCCTCGACCCGCGCTCGGCCGCGCGCCGCATCGCCGAGCTACTGCCGAGCGACCGCGTCGTCGTGTCCGACGGCGGCCACTTCATCGGCTGGGCGAACATGTATTGGCCGGTGGAGGCACCCGACCGGATGATGATGGTCGGCACCGCCTTCCAGTCGATCGGCCAGGGCTGGCCGAGTGTCGTGGGCGCTGCCCTCGCCCGCCGCGACTCGACCGTCGTCCTCACCTCCGGAGACGGCGGCGGTCTGATGGCGATCGCCGACCTCGAGTCGGCCGTGCGTGCGGCAGCGGGTCGTGGAATCGCCGTGATCTGGAACGACGCGGCGTACGGCGCCGAGGTCAACCTCTACGGACTCAAGGGGCTCGCCGAGGGCCCGATGCGCATCCCCGAGGTCGACTTCGCGGCGTTCGGCGCCGCGGTGGGCGCGGAGGGCGTCGTCGTGAAGACGCTCGCCGACCTCGATCGGCTCGCCACGTGGACGCAGGAGGATGCCGCGACGCGGCGCTTCCTGCTGCTCGACCTGCGCATCTCGGGTGACGTCATCGCGCCGTACCAGCAGGAGATCATCCGCGTGAATTCCTGAGCGTGCGGGGTCGCTAGGCTCCTCGTCATGAGCGACGATCCCGGTGTCCTGAGATATAGCGCCTTCGCGGCCGCCCCCGACGGTGGCAACCCGGCGGGAGTCGTGCTCGACGCCTCCGCGCTGAGCGACGAGCAGATGCAGCGGATCGCCGCCGAGATCGGGTTCTCCGAGACCGCCTTCCTCGTGGGCCGCACCGTCGAAGACGGGGTCGCCGGGTATCGGGCGCGATACTGGTCGCCCGCCGCCGAGGTGCCGTTCTGCGGGCACGCGACCGTCGCGACGGCGGTCGCCCTGGCGGAGCGGGACGGGCCGGGAGACGTCGTGTTCGACACGAACGCGGGTGCGGTCGCGCTCCGCTCGACGGTGGACCGTGACGGCGCAGTGACCGTGTCGTTCACCAGCGTCGAACCTGAGGTGCGCGATCTCGACTCCGAGGTGCTCGACCGGTTGCTCACGCTGCTCGGACTCACCACCGCAGATCTCGACGAGCGCTTCCCTCCGAAAGAGGCGTTCGCGGGCAACTGGCATCCGATCGTCGTGCTCCGCGATCGCGAGCTGTTCGATCAGTTCCGCTTCGCGCCCACAGAGGTCGCCACGCTCATGCGTGCGCAGGGGTGGCTCGGCACCGTGACGGTGCTGCACGCTGCGGGCCCGACGGACTTCGACGCACGCAATCTCTTCCCCGTCGGTCGCATCGCCGAAGACCCGGCGACAGGTTCTGCCGCCGCATCCGTCGGCGCGTACCTGCGCGATATCGGCGACCCGGCGACGAGCATCCGCATCCATCAGGGCGCGCACGTGCGCCGTCCGAGCCTGCTCACCGTGACGATCCCGCCGACCGGTGGCATCGACGTCTCCGGCGGGGCATCTCGTCTGACGTGAGCCCGACGACGTCTAGATCACAGGATGTCAGGCCTGCGCGCTGTAGTCCGGCAGCTCCTGCAGCGTCCAGGTGTTGCCGTCGGGGTCGTCGAACCAGACGAAGCGACCCCAGCCCAGCTCTTCGACACCCTTCGTCGGCACTCCCGCAGCCTCGAGCTGCGCTTTCGCCTCGTCGGCGTTCGGCACCACCACCTGGATGGTCTTCTGTTGGCCCGGCTCGAGAGGAATCTCGAGCCCCGTGCCGAAAGCGATCGAGCAGGCCGATCCCGGCGGTGTCATCTGTACGAACCTCAGGCCCTCATAGGGCACCTGATCATGGTCGGGGTTGAATCCGATCTTCGTGTAGAACTCCTTCGAGCGGTCGACGTCGGTCACCGGCATGAAGATGAGCTCGATCTTCCAGGTCATCACGCACTCCTCGTGTGGGCATCGGCGCCCATCGGCCCTCAGGCTACGCGGGGCCTCCGACACCCGCCAGAGGGGTCTCTCAACCGCAGCAGTCCCGCCTCGCGCGGTCATGGATGCACACCGGTTGAGGCGGAGAAATCGCCCCCGGGAGGAGCGACGACGTGAATTTCTCCTCCCGTTGGCGAGATCTCCTCCCGAACGCGCGACCCCGAACGGGCGAGCCACAGCCCGGCGTCGCAGACCCCGGGGACGGACTCAGGATGCCGGCAGCAGCGCCCCGTCGAAGAACGCCGCGAGCTCGTCCGTCGCGTCGAGCGGGAAGATCGCGGCGACGTACTGATCGGGCCGCACCACCACGACCACACCGTCGCGCGACAGCTCCCGTGCCTCGAAGATGTCGGTCTCGGTCCACTTCGATGGACCAGCCGCGTACACCTTCTCCCAGTCGGTGAGCCCGAGTGGACCGGTCTTCGGCTGGAACAGAGCCGGCGCGGAGGTCACCTCGACCTCCTCGTGCGGCTGCTGGTAGATCGCCTTGACGTCGAAGACACTGTCCGCGTCGGCATCCGCAGGGGTGAACCGGGCGAAGACCGGGGCCGCCGACTCGGCCCACGCGTCGAGCGTCGCGGCGTCCCGACCCGCGAACGCATAGACGCGCCACCGCCCGTCCGCCTTGGCATGGTGCCCCAGGTGGATCGCGTTGCCGTCGCCCACTCGCACCACCTCTGCCGACTTGAAGCGCTTCCCCAGGGGGAAGCCGCCCGCGAGCTCCTGGTGCGCGTCCGATCCGGTGATCATCGACGCCGTGTACTGCGTCATGAACCCGGAGGGGAACTCCGCCGTCGCCAGGTAGTAGGTCGCGAGGTCCGTGGGGTCGGTGATCTCCGAGGGCTTGCGGGCCATCAGCGTCGACCACTCGCGGTCGAAATCGATGAGCTGCTGCGCGACGGGTCGACGCTCGGCGCCGTAGGTGGCGAGCAGCGCCTCGGGTGCCCGACCGGAGAGCACCGATCCGAGCTTCCATCCGAGGTTGAACCCGTCCTGCATCGACACGTTCATGCCCTGGCCCGCCTTGGCGCTGTGCGTGTGGCAGGCGTCTCCCGTGAGGAACACGTGCGGCGTGCGACCCGACCCGTCGATCACGTCGTCGAATCCATCGGTGACCCGGTGACCGACCTCGTAGACGCTGTGCCACGCGACCTCCTTCACGTCGAGCGTGTAGGGGCTGAGGATCGCGTTCGCCTTGGCGATGATGTCGTCGATGGGGGTCTGGCGCACGCGGTGATCGTCGTCTTCGGCGACCTCGCCGAGGTCGATGTACATCCGGCTGAGGTAGCCGCCCTCCCGTGGGATGTGCAGGATGTTGCCCGCCTCCGAGTTGATGGCGCACTTGGTGCGCCAGTCGGGGAAGTCGGTGTTGACCAGCACGTCCATGACACCCCAGGCATGCGCCGCGCTGCCGCCGACGTGCGTACGACCGATCGCCTGACGCACACCGCTGCGCGCACCGTCGCAGCCGACGACGTACTTCGCGCGGATCGTGCGCTCTTCACCCGCTCGCCCTCCCGCGACGTATCGCAGCGAGACCTCGACCGGGTACTCGCCGTCGTCGTGCGCCGTGAGCCCTGTGAACTCGATGCCGTAGTCGGGCACGATGCGGCCCGGCCCGTTCGCCGCCGCTTCGGCGAAGTAGTCGAGCACGCGTGCCTGATTGACGATCAGGTGCGGGAACTCGCAGATGTCGTAGGCATAGTCGGCGGTGCGCGAGGTGCGGACGATCTCGTCGGGCTTCTCGGGGTTCGGACCCCAGAAGTTCATCCACCCGATGTTGTACGCCTCGGCGATGATCCGCTCCGCGAATCCGAAGGCCTGGAAGGTCTCGACGCTGCGGGGCTGGATGCCGTCGGCCTGCCCGAGCACCAGACGACCCTCGCGCTTCTCGACGATGCGCGTGGAGATCTCGGGGTACTGCGACAGCTGCGCCGCGAGCAGCATGCCGGCCGGGCCCGAACCGACGATCAGGACATCGATCTCGTCGGGGAGGTCTGCGGGCCGGTCGAGGCCGATCCCCGCGGCGTCCTTCACGCGGGGGTCTCCGGAGACATAGCCGTGGTGGTGGAACTGCATCGTCGTCGATTCCTTCCGGACTTCTCTGTCAGGTGTTGCCTTCGAACGTTGCGTGTTCTATATTCGAACACGACGTTCTACTATTGAACACAGCTTAGGGACGCTCGCGTCGAATCGCAAGGGAGCACACGCATGCCCGACGGCACTCCGGCCTCGCAGACGCTGAGCCGCGGCATCCGGATCCTCGAGGTCCTCGCCGACGCACGGACCCCCCTGACGATCGACGAGATCGCCGCACGACTCGACGTGCATCGCTCGGTCGCATACCGCCTGCTGCGCACGCTGGAAGATCATCGACTCATCGGGAGGGACTCCTCGGGCGCCGTGATCCTGGGCCCGCGCATGGCGGCGCTCGCAGCGGGCGTGGCACACGATCTGCAGGCCGAGGCGATCCCCGAGCTGACCGCGATCGCCAACGAGCTCGGCATGACCTGCTTCCTCGGCGTGCTCGACGGAGACGACTGCATCACACTCGCGAGCATCGAACCTCGCCATGCGATCGCCAGCGTCGCACAGCGACCGGGCGCCAGGCACTCGGTCACGGTCGGAGCGCCGGGCAAGGCGATCCTCACGCAGCTCCCGGTGTCGCAGTGGCCGCGCGACGCACGGGCGGCCCTGCACGCAGAGGTCGACGAGGCGCGCACGCGCGGATATGCCACGAGCCACGATGAGGTCATCCCCACCGTGCGGGCGGTCGCCGTGCCGCTCGTGCTGCGGGGTCAGCGCCCCGCAGCCATCGCGGTCGTGCATGTCGCGGCGCACCTCGACGATGCCGAGATCGCGGAGCGCCTCACGCGATCCGCGTCGGCGATCCGCGAGGCCCTGGACGGCTGACCGTCAGCTGAACCGCGGATACGGAGAACGCACGCCCGCCAGGCGGACGTGCGTTCTCCGAGCGAGTGCCGGTCAGGCCCTGGCGAGTCCGCGGATCGGGCTCACGGACTGCTCCTCCTCGTGGTCGGGACCCAGCGGGATGCCCGAGCGATCACGCAGCAGCAGCGTCGCCACGAGGCCGAGCAGCGTCATGCCTGCGAGGTACCACGTGACGGCCTGCGTCGAGCCGGTGGCCTGCACGATCGCGGTCGCGATGGTCGGAGCGAAGGCGCCGCCGGCGATCGCACCGATCGCGTACGAGATCGAGACGCCCGAGAAGCGGATGCTGGCGGGGAAGAGCTCGGTGTAGAGAGCCGCCTGAGGTCCGTACGTGAAGCCGAGACCGATCGTCAGGATCGCGAGGCCCGCGAACAACAGACCGACCTGGCCGGTGTTCACCAGCGGGAACAGTGCGAAGACGCCGACGAGCTGCAGCACCCAGCCGATGATGTACGTGGTGCGGCGACCGATGCGGTCAGACAGCCACCCGGCGATGAGCGTCGTGATGAGCCACGTGACGGCAGAGCCGGTGACGGCCCAGAGCACGGGGCCGCGCTCGAGGCCGATCGGCCCCTCGGGGTTCGTGGCGTATCCCTGGATGTAGCCGCCCGTCGTCATATACCCGACCGCGTTGTTGCCCGCGAAGACGAGCGCGGCGACGATCACCAGCAGCAGGTGCTTGCGGAACAGCTGCACGATCGGCATGCTCGCCTTCTCCTTGCGCTCGGCGAGCTCGAGGAAGACCGGGCTCTCCTCGACCTTGCGGCGCACGTAGTAGCCGACCAGGATCAGCACGACGCTGAGCAGGAACGGGATGCGCCAGCCCCACTGGAGGAACTGGTCGCCCGGGGCGATCGCCGTCATCAGCGCCATCACTCCCGACGCGAGCAGCAGTCCGAGCGGCACACCGATCTGCGGTGAGGCGCCGAAGATCCCGCGCTTCTTCTTCGGGGCGTGCTCGACGGCCATCAGCACCGCGCCTCCCCACTCGCCTCCGGCCGAGATGCCCTGAAGGATGCGCAGCAGCACCAGCAGGATCGGCGCGGCGATCCCGATCGCGTCGTAGGTCGGCAGGACACCGATGAGCGCGGTGGCCGCCCCCATGAGGATCAGCGTCCACATCAGCACGGTCTTGCGACCGAGCTTGTCGCCGTAGTGCCCGGCGAGGAAGGCCCCGAGCGGGCGGAAGAGGAAGCTGACGCCGACCGTCGCGAACGCGACCAGCGCACTGTTGGCACCGAGCGGCTCGAAGAAGAGCTGCCCGAAGACCAGCCCGACGGCCGTGGCATAGATGAAGAAGTCGTACCACTCGACAGTGGTGCCGACGACTGTGGCGAACACGACTCGGCGCCGATCGGCCGGTGTCGCGATTGTTCCGGTGGGGGTGAACCCAGCCTGTGACTGCCCGCTCATGGGGTGTCTCCTTCTGATTGTGACCGCATTGTCACGGCTCGCGTACGAGGTGTGTCGAGTTGCTTGCCGGGGGGTGAGCCGATGATATATGATTTCGAATACGACGCACAAGGCGTCGCTGGAAAGCGCGAGGAGGCGCCCCGTGACGGCATCCATGACCCGCCCCGGAAAGATCATCGCGATCCACCTGAGCTACGCCTCCCGTGCCGATCAGCGCGGTCGGCGCCCCGCAGCCCCCTCCTACTTCTTCAAGCCGGCGAGTTCAGTCGCCGCAACGGGCGGCACCGTCGAGCGTCCCGCGGGCACCGAGCTGCTCGCCTTCGAGGGCGAGATCGCCCTCGTCATCGGCACCGCGGCCCGTCGAGTCTCGCTCCAGGACGCCTGGAGCCACGTCGGCTGGGTCACGGCCTCGAACGACCTCGGCCTCTATGACTTGCGCGCCAACGACAAGGGATCCAACGTGCGCTCCAAGGGCGGCGACGGCTACACGCCTCTCGGCCCCGAGCTGATCGACGCCCGCACGGTCGACCCCTCGGCCCTGCGCGTGCGCGCCTGGGTCAACGGCGAGCTGCGTCAGGACGACACGACCGCAGGTCTCATCTTCCCGCTCGCACAGCTGGTCGCCGACCTGTCTCAGCACTTCACTCTCGAGCCCGGCGACGTCATCCTCACCGGCACACCCGCCGGATCGTCGGTCATCGTGCCCGGCGACGTGGTCGAGATCGAGGTGGATGCTCCGCATGCCGAGGGCTCACCGTCGTCCGGTCGCCTCACCACCACCGTCACGCAGGGCGATGTTCCCTTCGACGGTGAGATCGGCTCCCTCCCCGCCGTCGACGACCTGCAGCGCGCCGAGGCGTGGGGCTCCCGCGAAGAAGCCGGTCTTCCCGCCGAGGCGAGCAAGCCGACGCTCTCCGCCGAGCTGCGCGCCAAGCTGATGGAGGCTCCGACCGCAGGCCTCTCGTCGCAGCTGCGCAAGCGCGGACACCACTCCTGCTTCATCGACGGCGTCTCTGCGAACATCCCTGGCAGCAAGATCGTCGGGACTGCCAAGACGCTGCGCTTCGTACCCTTCCGCGAAGACCTCTTCGCGAGCCACGGCGGCGGCTACAACGCGCAGAAGCGAGCGTTCGACGCGGTCGACGAGGGCGAGATCATCGTGATCGAGGCCCGCGGCGATGCGACGACCGGAACCCTCGGTGACATCCTCGCGCTCCGTGCGCGCGCCCGAGGCGCTGCCGGCGTCGTGACCGACGGCGGCGTGCGCGACTTCGACGCGGTCGCCGAGATCGGCCTTCCGGTCTTCTCGCAGGGCGCTCACCCCTCGGTGCTCGGGCGCAAGCACGTGCCATGGGAGGTCGATGTGACGATCTCGTGCGGCGGTGCAACGGTGCAGCCGGGTGACATCATCGTGGGCGACGGCGACGGCGTGATCGTGATCCCTCCCTCGCTCGCCGAGCAGATCGCCGACGATGCTCTCGCCCAGGAGGCGGAGGACGCCTGGATCGCCGAGCAGGTCGCGGCGGGCCACCCCGTCGACGGGCTGTTCCCGCTCGACGCCGAATGGCGTAAGAAGTACGAAGCCGCCACAGGCGCGGGTGCAGGGTCATGACGGCCGTCTCGAACTCGAGCAAGTCCGAGCAGGCGTACGCCTGGATCCGCTCGCGGATCTCGGGACACACCTTCGGGCCCGGCTACCGTCTGGTGCTCGGGTCCTTGGCCGAGGAGCTCGGCATGAGCGTCGTGCCGGTGCGGGAAGCGATCCGTCGGCTCGAGGCCGAGGGGCTCGTGACGTTCGAGCGCAACGTCGGAGCCCGAGTCACGCTCGTCGATGAGAGCGAGTACGCGCACACCATGCAGACGCTCGGGCTGGTCGAGGGCGCAGCGACCGCGCTCTCCGCTCCCCTGCTCGATGACCGGATGCTCGACGCCGCAGAAGCCGTCAACGAGCGGATGATCCAGATGCTCGGCCATCTCGACGCCCACGCGTTCACCGAGCTCAACCGGCAGTTCCATTCGCTGCTGTTCGAGCCCTGCCCGAACCCGCATCTGCTCGACCTCGTGCACCGCGGCTGGGCCCGACTCTCGGGCATCCGCGATTCGACCTTCGCCTACGTGCCCGGCCGCGCTCAGCATTCGGTCGAGGAGCACACGCAGATCCTCGAGCTGATCCGCGCGGGGGCCGACCCGCTCGAGATCGAGCTCGCCGCCCGCAACCACCGCCTGCGCACGAGGGATGCCTTCCTCGACGCGCTGCACACCCGTTCCCAGACCGCGTCAGGAGACCTGTCATGACCGATTCCCGCATTCCCGCGGACCTGCCCGATCACATCCAGCACTACATCGACGGCGCATTCGTCGACTCGGTCGACGGCGACACGTTCGATGTGCTCGACCCGGTGACGAACAAGACGTACACCACCGCCGCCGCGGGCAAGAAGGCCGACATCGAGCTCGCCGTCGCCGCCGCGAAGCGCGCGTTCGCCGAGGGTCCCTGGCCCCGGATGCTCCCCCGCGAGCGTTCCCGCGTGCTGCACCGGATCGCCGACATCGTCGAGTCGCGCGACGCCCGCCTCGCCGAGCTCGAATCGTACGACTCCGGCCTGCCGATCACCCAGGCTCTCGGACAGGCCCGCCGCGCGGCCGAGAACTTCCGCTTCTTCGCCGACCTGATCGTCGCGCAGTCCGATGACGCCTTCAAGGTTCCGGGCAAGCAGATGAACTACGTCAACCGCAAGCCGATCGGCGTCGCGGGCCTCATCACGCCGTGGAACACGCCGTTCATGCTCGAGTCGTGGAAGCTCGGCCCCGCGCTCGCGACCGGCAACACCGTCGTGCTCAAGCCAGCCGAGTTCACGCCGCTCTCGGCGTCGCTCTGGGCAGGCATCTTCGAGGAGGCCGGACTGCCCCAGGGCGTCTTCAACCTCGTGAACGGCCTCGGCGAAGACGCCGGAGACGCTCTCGTGAAGCACCCCGACGTGCCGCTCATCTCCTTCACGGGCGAGAGCTCGACCGGACAGCTGATCTTCGGCAACGCCGCGCCGTTCCTCAAGGGGCTCTCGATGGAGCTCGGCGGCAAGTCCCCCGCCGTCGTGTTCGCGGATGCCGATCTCGAGGCGGCAGTCGACGCCACGATCTTCGGAGTCTTCTCCCTCAACGGCGAGCGCTGCACCGCCGGCTCCCGCATCCTCGTCGAGCGCTCGATCTACGAGGAGTTCGTCGAGCGCTACGCCGCCCAGGCCGAGCGCGTCAAGGTCGGCTACCCGCACGACCCGGCCACCGAGGTGGGCGCCCTCGTGCACCCCGAGCACTACGACAAGGTGATGAGCTACGTCGAGATCGGCAAGACCGAGGGCCGTCTGGTCGCCGGCGGCGGGCGCCCCGAGGGCTTCGACGAGGGCAACTTCGTCGCGCCGACCGTGTTCGCCGATGTCTCGCCCGATGCCCGCATCTTCCAGGAGGAGATCTTCGGTCCGGTCGTCGCGATCACGCCTTTCGACTCCGATGATGAGGCGCTCTCGCTCGCGAACAACACGAAGTACGGCCTCGCCGCCTACATCTGGACGAACGACCTGAAGCGCGCGCACAACTTCGCGCAGTCGGTCGAGGCCGGCATGGTGTGGCTGAACAGCAACAACGTGCGCGACCTCCGCACCCCGTTCGGCGGCGTCAAGGCCTCGGGCCTCGGCCACGAGGGCGGCTACCGCTCGATCGACTTCTACACCGACCAGCAGAGCGTGCATATCACGCTCGGCGGCGCGCACAACCCGACCTTCGGCAAGAACTGACCAGGGACCCGACATGACCGACAAGACTGCGAAGACGCTGACCTCCTCGGGCTACTACGTGAGCCAGGAGGCTCCGATCCAGACCGACAACCCCATCGCGACGCCCGAGAGCACGCCGCCCGACGTGCTGCGCTGCGCCTACATGGAGCTGGTCGTGACCGACCTCGCCGCCTCGCGGGTGTTCTACGTCGACGTCCTGGGGCTGTACGTCACCGAAGAGGACGACGAGGCGATCTATCTCCGCTCGACCGAGGAGTTCATCCACCACAACCTCGTGCTGCGCAAGGGACCGGTCGCCGCGGTCGCCGCGTTCTCATACCGCGTGCGCGACGCGTCGGACCTCGACCGGGCAGTGGAGTTCTACACCGAGCTCGGCTGCGACGTGCGGCGCAACCCCGAGGGCTTCGTGAAGGGCGTGGGCGACTCGGTGCGGGTCGTCGATCCGCTGGGCTTCCCGATCGAGTTCTTCCACCAGTCCGACCACGTCGAGCGCATGTCGTGGCGCTACGACCTGCACATCCCGGGCGAGCTCGTGCGTCTGGACCACTTCAACCAGGTCACCCCCGACGTGCCCCGCGCCGTCAAGTTCATGCAGGATCTCGGCTTCCGCGTCACGGAGGACATCCAGGACGACGAGGGCACCGTGTACGCCGCATGGATGCGTCGCAAGCCCACCGTGCACGACACCGCGATGACCGGCGGCGACGGCCCCCGCATGCACCACGTGTGCTTCGCGACGCACGAGAAGCACAACATCCTCGCGATCTGCGACAAGCTCGGTGCGCTCCGCCGGTCGGATGCGATCGAGCGCGGGCCGGGACGCCACGGCGTCTCGAACGCGTTCTACCTGTACCTGCGCGACCCCGACGGCCACCGCGTCGAGGTGTACACGCAGGACTACTACACGGGCGACCCTGACAACCCGGTCATCACCTGGGACGTGCACGACAACCAGCGCCGCGACTGGTGGGGCAACCCGGTCGTCCCCTCCTGGTACACCGAGGCCTCGCTCGTGCTCGATCTCGACGGCAACCCGCAGCCCGTCGTCGCGCGCACCGACAGCTCCGAGATGGCCGTCACGATCGGCGCCGACGGCTTCTCCTACACTCGGCCGGACGAGGGCGAGAAGAAGCTCGGCCACCAGCTCTGACGCACTTCGTGCCCGGTCGTTGAGCGAGGAGCGAAGCACCGAGACGAAACGCACACACACAGAAAGCAGGAACGGATGCTGTCCGCAGACACCATCGAGCAGATCGCCGCGGAACTGGCCGAGGCCGACCGCGACCACTCCGTGATCCCGCGCATCACCGCCCGGTATCCGGAGGCCACGGTCGAGGACTCGTACGCGATCCAGGGCGTCTGGCGCGACTCTCAGATCGCCGCGGGGCGCCGTCTGGTCGGACGCAAGATCGGATTGACGTCGAAGGCGATGCAGCAGGCCACCGGCATCACCGAGCCCGACTACGGCGTGATGTTCGACGACACCGTGTACGAATCGGGTGCCGAGATCCCGGTCGATCACTTCTCGAACGTGCGCATCGAGGTCGAGCTCGCGTTCGTGCTCAAGCATCCGCTCGAGGGGCCCGGCTGCACGCTCGACGACGCCCTCGCAGCGATCGACTACGCGGTGCCCGCTCTCGAGGTGCTGAACTCGCACATCGAGCTCGAGGGGCGCACGATCGTCGACACGATCAGCGACAATGCCGCGTACGGTGCGATGGTGCTCGGTACCGTGCACAAGCGCCCCGACGACATCGACCTCCGCTGGGTGCCCGGCGTGCTCTCCCGCAACGGCGAGATCGAGGAGACGGGCGTCGCGGCCGGCGTGCTCGGCCACCCCGCCACGGGCGTCGCCTGGCTGGCGAACAAGTTCCACCAGCACGGCGCGCGTCTCGAGGCCGGGGAGATCATCCTGGCAGGATCATTCACACGCCCGATGTGGGTGTCGCGCGGCGATCAGGTGCTGTGCGACTACGGACCGATGGGAACGATCGAATGCCGCTTCATCTGAGCCCCTCCTTCCGCGAGCAGCTCGCCGCGAACGATCGTGCGCTCATCGGGATGTGGGCGTGCTCCGGCAGCGCTCTCGTCACCGAGGTCGCCGCGGGTTCCGGTCTCGACTGGCTGCTGATCGACATGGAGCACTCGGCGAACACGCTCGAGTCGACCCTGCTGCAGCTGCAGGTGGTCGCCGCCTACCCGATCACGCCGGTCGTGCGCGTGCCGTCCAACGACACCGTGGCGATCAAGCAGGTCCTCGACCTCGGCGCGCAGAACCTCATCGTTCCTATGGTCTCGTCGGCCGAGGAGGCACGTGCCGCCGTCTCGGCGACCCGATATCCCCCCGAGGGCGTGCGCGGCGTCGGCAGCGCACTCGCGCGCAGTGCCCGCTGGAACCGGGTCGACGGCTATCTGCGCGACTCGGCACGGCACACCTCGCTCACGGTGCAGATCGAGACGGCCGCAGGGGTCGACGCCGCCGCCGAGATCGCTGCCGTCGATGGCGTGGATGCCGTCTTCGTGGGCCCCTCCGATCTCTCGGCGTCGATGGGGCTGTTGGGACAGCAGACCCATCCCGAGGTGGTGTCCGCGGTCGAGCGGGTCTTCGCCGCCGTCACAGCCGCAGGAAAGCCCGTGGGCGTGAACGCGTTCGATCCGTCGGCGGCCGACGCCTATGTCACGGCCGGCGCGGACTTCGTCGCCGTCGGTGCCGACGTGGCGCTGCTGGCACGCGCATCCGAGGCTCTGGCCGCTCGCTTCATTCCGGCTTCCGGAGCCGACGCGGCGCGCGCCAGCTATTGAGACATCGTCGGGGAGAGAACCGTCCGAGAGTCGATGCGTGAAATCGGTTTCACGTATACACTGACGTGAGCCGCGGGCCAGCGGCCACACCGCTCACCGCTCGGGAGGACCCGATGACCCCTCGCTCCGGGGCGACCACGATCAGCGCCGTGGCGCAGGCTGCGGGCGTCTCGCCCGCGACAGTGTCCCGCGTCATGAATGATCGGTTCTTCGGCGACCCCGAGACGGCCGAGCGCGTCCGGACGGCCGCGCGAGAGCTGCACTACTCCCCCAATCATCTCGCCCGCAGCTTCTCCCTCGGACAGACCAAGGCGATCGCGTTCCTGGTGCCCGACCTCACCAACCCCAGCTTCCAGGCGGTGCTGGCGAGTCTCAGCAAGGCGGCCGCGGCCGACGGATACCGCGTGCTCGTCGCCGATTCAGCCGAATCGCCCGACGATGAACCGCTGCTCGCGGCCGAGGTGCGCCGCCGTTGCGATGCTCTCGTGCTGTGCGCACCGCGGATGCCGGACGCCGCGCTCGGAGAGACGACCAGCGCGCTGGGTCCCGTTGTCCTCCTGAACCGCTCGAGTCATTCCACGTCGGTGCCCACCCTGACGGTCGACTCCCGGGCCGGGCTCGAGGCGCTCGCCCGGCACCTGCACTCCCTCGGCCACCGGCACCTCGCCTACGTCGAGGGCCCGGACGGGCCCGCCAACGAGAACCGGCTCCGCGGGATCGGCGACGCGACGGGTTCGCTCACACACCTGTCCCTCACCCGGGTGCGTGGCGGCGCCAACAGCGAGCACGGCATGGCGGCCGCGCCCGCCGTGGCCCGGAGCGGCGCGACAGCCGTGCTCGCCTTCAACGACCTGGTCGCCATCGGCCTGATCCACGGACTGCAGGAGCAGGGCCTCCGCGTGCCGGAAGACATCTCGGTGACCGGCTTCGACGACATCCCCTTCGCGCGCTTCATGACACCGCCGCTGACCACGGCATCCGTCCCCCACGAGTCTTTGGGCACACTCGCGTGGAACCGCATGCGAGCGCTCATCGACCACGATGTCCCCGATCACGACGTCGTGTTCCAGCCGAGGCTGGAGATCCGAGGGTCGACCGCACCACCGAGGCCGAAGGACGGTGCGCAGTCGTGAGACTCGACGAGATCCAGATCCGCGACCCTTTCGTCCTGGTCGACGCGGGGCGCTACTGGCTGTTCGGCAGCACCGACGTGAACATCTGGAGCGGCCCCGCCACCGGGTTCGACACGTACTGGAGCGACGACCTCGACGAGTGGCACGGTCCGCTCCCGGCCTTCCGCCCGTCGAGAGACTTCTGGTCTCACACGCAGTACTGGGCGCCGGAGGTGCACCGGTACGACGGAAGCTTCTACATGCTCGCGACCTTCACAGCAGAGGGGCGCCGTCGGGGCACGCAGGTGCTGCGAGCCGATCGCCCCGAGGGCCCTTACGAACCCTGGTCCGACGGACCGCTGACCCCGCGCGAGTGGGAATGCCTGGACGGCACCCTGCACGTCGAGGACGGCGTCCCCTACCTCGTCTTCTGCCATGAGTGGAAAGACGTCGGCGACGGCGAGGTACACGCGATGCGGCTCTCCGACGATCTGCGCACAGCGGTGAGTGCGCCGCGACTGCTCTTCCGAGCATCAGAGGCGCCGTGGGCGCGATCGATCCCTCGCCCCGAGTTCCCGCAGGTGTTCGTCACCGACGGACCCTCGCTGCACCGCACCCGAGACGGGCGCCTGCTGATGCTGTGGTCCAGCTTCGGAGACTCCGGCTATGCGATGGGCGTGGCGACCTCTGCATCCCACTCGATCAACGGCCCCTGGTCCCAGAGCGAACACGCGATCTGGCCGGCCGACGGCGGGCACGGCATGATCTTCGCGGATGCCGACGGCGAACTGTTCCTCACGCTGCACACTCCGAACCGCACGCCCGAGGAGCGTGCCGGGTTCTTCGCTCTCGACGAGACCGACACGGGCCTGCATCTGCGCGTGACGGACTGAGGAGCGACCGGGCGCGCCCGGTCGCTCCTCGACCGACTCCGGTAGAGCGCGACTCAGTCGAAGACCGGGCCCACGAACTCGACCGCCGCGCGATCGGCGACAGCACCATCGCGCAGCGCGATGCGCTCGTTCGGCATCGTCGTCAGCCGGATCCCGCCGTCGGCAAGCGTCAGCTCGCCCTCAACGGCACCCGCGGCGAGTCCCACGACCCCGGTGGGCACCCCCGCGCGATCCGTCTCCACGCGCCAGCCTCGGGGGAACGAGAACGCGAACACGTCATCCCGGTAGACCTCGACGACGTCATCGTCGGCGACCAGCTCCCACACCTGCCCGCCGACCGCGCGACGGTAGCCGACGGCATCCGCAGCCGCACCGTGCTCGAGCCGCGTCGGGGCGAGTCCGGAGAACCAGATCCCTTCGTCCGGCCGCACGAGAATCCCGCTGTGCCGTTCGATCGCATCGAGGAACCAGAGTAGGGACGGCGCATACTCCTCGGTGTAGCCGGCTGCGCCCGACCAGGGGTCGAGGCACTGCGGAAAGCGATCTGCGACGGCGATCGCGGACAGCACGGCGGATGCGGTGAGGCCCAGCTCGGCGACGTGTCCGTGGCGCTCGAAGGCTTCGGGCGCACGGAGCAGGGCGAGGAAGTTCACCGGCCCGCCCCAGCTGTTGCGTCCCGCGTCGTGGTCGAAGCGCGGGTCGTCCATCGCGAGGGACGTGAAGCCGTAGTGCGCGAGGAACTTGCGCGTGTTCATGAGGTAACGGCGCAGGCTGCGGGTGAAGAACTCCCCGTCGCCCACCTCGCAGGCGAGCACGCGCGCCAGGACATCGCTCTGGATGCGCACGTGCCGCCCGGCCCGATCGTTGTCGTAGTAGAAGCCGTCGTCGTCGTCGAAGCAGTGCTCGTGCAGAGCACGGAGCGACGTCTCGGCGGCGCTCCGCCAGCGCTCGGCCTCGACGTCGTCCCCCAGCTCGGCGGCGATCAGGGCGAGATACGAGCGCTGGCACGCGACGTTCGCGGTGAGGTCCGGCGCGATGAACGGCACCCCCGGCATCAGCGGATCGCACTCGCGGGCATCGCCGTGCAGAGCGCGGTCCGGCGCGAACCAGAAGCGAGGCGAGAGGTCGTGTCCCGTGTCGAACGCGCAGAACGCCTCGACGGCACCGGTGCCGCGGGTGTCGCGGTAACGGGCGAGCCACGCGTCGTACCTCACCATCGCCGCATACATCGTGCGCAGGAGCTCACGATCCCCGGTCGACTGCCAATGGCGCCACACCACGCGCGCGAGCGGGGTGACGATCTGGATCTGACTGAACCCTGCTCCGGTATCGGTGACCTTGTACGGGATCATCCCGTCCGCCCGCTGATGCACGGCGAACTGCCGCAGCGTGTCACGGGCGATGTCAGGGGCGAACCGACCGAGCACCTCGGTGTTGATCGTCCCTGTGCTCTCGATCCAGCATCCGCGATACACACCGCCCTCGTTGAGCACCGGCACCCCGTCGAGGAGCGGGCGGATGCAGCGCGAGAGCTGGTCGAGCGCGTCGAGCCAGCGCCGTTCGAGCGGCCCCGACGAGGCGGCGAACCGAACTCCCGCCGCATCGAGGGCAACCCCCAATGGTGTGCCGTCGATGCCGGCGTCACGCGCAGGATGCGCGCCTCGCAGCCTGTGTCGGATGTCCGCGCGCTGTGCGTCGCTCATGATGCTCTCCTTCGGAGATCGGCGGTGGGGCGCACGGCGCCCCCCCCCCGGCTCTGTCAGTTCAGGGCTGCGCCCAGCTCGTCGACCCACTTCTTCCCGGCTTCAGCCGGCGTCGATCGGCCGAACAGCACATCGGACTCCATGCGCTGGGACAGCTCGTTCATGATCGATCCACCCGCGGGCTGCGGCGGGGCGACGACGCCCTCGTCGAGCACGACATCGACGTAGTCCGCGGCGATCTGGCCCGGCCCGCTGAGCAGCGGGGACACGACCTCGAGGGTCGCGGGGTTGAACGGCACACCCCGGGAATCGAGTATGAGCTCTGCAGCGGCCGGCTCGTTCAAGAACCAATCCACCAGCAGCGCTGCCGCCGCCGGGTGCTCGGTCGCCGCGTTGATCGCCCAGAAGGCCGAGGGAAGCAGTGCGACGCCGGATGTCTTCGTCGACGACGGCGGCAGCATCATCTGCACGTTCTCACCTGCAGTGGCGTACACGCTCATGAGGTTGCTGTACCCGAAGGTGACCGCGGCCTGCCCGAGCGTGAACGGCTGCTGGTCCGGCGGCAGCTGCCAGTTCGCCGTGACGACCGACGGGTCGGGCAGACCGCCGCCGTCGGCGAGTTCCTGCTCGATCTCGTACCAGCCCGTGATGTCCTCGGCCGTGACGCCCAGCTGACCGTCCCAGTCGTACATCCCCAGCTCGCTGACCTGACCGGAGTACGTTCCGATCACGTCTCCGATGCGCAGGTCGACGCCGTAGATAGGCTGCCCCGCCGCGTTGGTCAGGCCCGCGCTGCCGATCTCGCCGGCGGCGTCGATCAGGTCGTCCCAGGTCCAGCCCTCGCTCGGCGGCTCGACACCGGCCTGCGTGAAGACATCGAGGTTCACGAACGCGGCAGTCGCATTGCCACCCGTCGGAAGCCCGTAGAGCGCATCGTCGACGGTGGCATTGGTGAGGGAGAAGTCCGGGTATTCGCTGTAGTCGAGCTGCTCCGCGACGGTGGACAGATCCAGGAGGGCGCCGAGCTCTCCGTACTCCTGCGGCTTCGCCCCGCCGAGCGCGAACACATCGGGAGCCGTGTCGCCTCCGCCCGCGAAGTCCGTCGCCAGGCGGTTGAACAGGTCGTCCGGCGCGCCGACGGGCGTCTGCACGACCGTGATGTTCGGATGCTCGGCCTCGAACAGGTCGATGACCTCCCCGAACAGCGCGGCGCGGCTGTCATCCCCCCACCAGGACATCTCGAGTTCGATCTTCTCGCTCGGGTCATCGACGGATCCCTGGTCTGCTGCGCCGCCTGAGCAACCTGCGAGCAGAAGGGTGGCGGCGACGGCGGAGCCGATGACCGCATGAGCACGGATGTTACGCGTCATTGCGCCTCTTTCAGTTGAGGCCGCCGGGGCGGCCGGGATGTCAGGCATTCGGCCCGCACCCGACGTCGAGTCAGGAGAAACCGATTTCACGCAAAAAGCTAACATCGACGGGATTCGCCTGTCAACGCATTTCGCGCCTTCGGCAACGAATTCGTGATTCGCGGGACTTCTCGGGCCAGATTCGACTTGACGAGCCATCCGAGGTCAGTCAATAATCGGAGAATTCGTGAAACCGATTTCACATCGGATCAGAGACATGACAAGGAGGTCACGTGAGCAGTCTCGGCGAACTACGCACCATCGCCCGCTCCCGGCGCGGTCCGGCGACACGTGTCAAGGAGAGATTCCCCGACAACAAAGCTGCGCTGGTGTTTCTCCTGCCCTGGCTGATCGGGCTGCTGGGACTCACCATCGGTCCGATCGTCGCATCGCTGTATCTCTCCTTCACCGACTACAACCTGCTGCGGCCGCCGGTCTGGTCAGGTTTCGACAACATCGTCCAGATGTTCTCGGATGCGCGTTTCTGGAACTCGTTCCGGGTGACGCTCGTCTACGTGTTCGTCGGAGTGCCGCTGCAGCTCGCGCTCGCCCTGGGTCTCGCGATCCTCCTCGACAAGGGGATGCGCGGACTGTCGTTCTACCGATCGATCTTCTACCTCCCCTCGCTTCTCGGCGGCTCCGTCGCCGTGGCGATCCTGTGGCGTCAGGTCTTCGGCAAAGACGGCATCGTCAACGGCTTCCTCGCCTGGTTCGGGATCGACGGGCCCGGATGGATCGGGCATCCCGACTTCGCGCTGGGCACCCTGATCGTCCTGCACATCTGGACCTTCGGCTCCCCCATGGTGATCTTCCTCGCCGGTCTGCGACAGATCCCGGAGATGTACTACGAGGCGGCATCCATGGACGGTGCGGGGCGCATCCGTCAGTTCTTCTCGATCACGTTCCCGCTGCTCACACCGGTCATCTTCTTCAATCTGGTGCTGCAGATCATCTTCGCCTTCCAGTCCTTCACCCAGGCCTACGTGGTCTCCGGAGGGACGGGCGGGCCGAGCGATTCGACCATGTTCTTCACGCTCCTGCTCTACAAAGAGGCGTTCACCGAGCTCGACATGGGGTACGCCTCGGCGATGTCGTGGTTCCTGCTGCTGGTGATCGCCGCCTTCACCGCGTTCAACTTCTGGCTTTCGAAGTATTGGGTGTTCTATGACGACTGAGACCGAGACCCTGCTCCGCCCGGGGCGCACCGACCTGAGGGGGCGCCGCATCGCGACCGCCCGCACGCCGGTCTGGCAGCGCGCGCGGTCGATCGGCAAGCACATCGCCCTGGCTGCGACTTCCCTGCTGATGATCTATCCCCTGATCTGGCTCGTCATGTCGAGCCTCAAGCCGAACGATCAGATCTTCCGCGACCTCAGCGTGTTCACGACCGACCTCACCTTCGACAACTACGTCAACGGGTGGAACGACCTGCAGGCGCCGTTCGGTGTGTTCCTGTTCAACTCCTCCGTCATCGCCCTGGGAGCGATCGTCGGCAACCTGCTGTCCTGTTCGATGGCCGCCTACGCCTTCGCCCGCCTGAAGTTCCGCGGCCGAACGCTCGCGTTCGTCCTGATGCTGGGCTCGATCATGCTGCCGTTCCAGGTGCTGCTGGTCCCCCAGTTCCTGATCTACAAGGAGCTGGGGTGGCTGAACACGTTCCTCCCGCTGATCGCGCCCAAGTTCCTCGCGACCGAGGCGTTCTTCATCTTCCTGATGGTCCAGTTCATCCGCGGCCTGCCCAAGGAGCTGTTCGAAGCGGCCCGGATGGACGGGGCGGGGCATTTCCGCAGCTACTTCCAGATCACTCTGCCGATGATCGTCCCCTCGCTGGCGACCACGGCGATCTTCACCTTCATCTGGACGTGGGGCGACTTCTTCGGGCCGCTCATCTACGTGCGTCTTCCGGAGCTGTTCCCCGCCTCGTTGGCCCTGAAGGGGTTCCTCGATGCGCAATCCAGTTCGGATTACGGCTCGATGTTCGCGATGAGCGTCGTCTCGCTCATCCCGCTGTTCCTCGTGTTCCTGTTCGGTCAGCGATTCCTCATCAAGGGCGCTGCGACCAGTGGCATCAAGTAGTCGGAAGGACGACACCATGACACGAACCCGCTACGCCCTCGTGGGAACGGGCTCCCGCGCGCAGATGTATCTCGAGGCGATCGCCGGCGCCCACGCCGAGGCAGCCGAACTGGTGGCGGTGGCCGACACCAACACCGGACGCCGGGAGTGGTCGCTCGCCCGTCATCCGGCGCTCGGCGCGCCCGCGCGCTTCGCCCCGGAAGATCTGGGCGACGCGATCGCACGTCACCGTGTCGATCGCGTCATCATCACCTCGCCCGATCACACGCACGCCGACCACATCGTGCGCGCTCTCGAGGCGGGTGCGGATGCGATCACCGAGAAGCCGTTGACGATCGACGAAGAGGGCGTCCGCCGGATCGCCGACGCCGTCGAGCGCACCGGCCGGCAGGTGATCCTCACCTTCAACTACCGGTATTCACCGCGCAACAGCGCTCTGAAGAGGGTCATCGCGTCCGGCGAGATCGGGGAGGTCACGAGCGTTCATTTCGAATGGGTGCTGGACACCGCGCACGGGGCCGACTACTTCCGGCGCTGGCATCGTGACAAGTCTCGATCCGGAGGGCTGCTGATCCACAAGGCGAGCCATCATTTCGACCTGGTCAACTGGTGGCTGGCAGACACTCCGACGCGCGTGTTCGCCGCAGGCGGCCTGCGCTTCTACGGCGCGGAGAACGCCCGCCGCCGCGAGGTGGGCCCCCGACCGGAGCGCGGCACCACCGACTCGCCGCTGCACGATCCCTTCAGCCTGGACCTGCGCACCGACCCCGTGTGGCGTGGTCTGTACCTCGACCAGGAGCACTTCGACGGGTACCTCCGTGATCGAGACGTCTTCGACGAAGGCATCACCATCGAAGACAATCTGGCGCTCGTCGTCGACTATGCCCGGGGCAGCACCATGTCGTATTCGCTCAACGCGCACTCCCCCTGGGAGGGCTACACGGTGTCGGTCAACGGGACTCGCGGTCGTGCCGAGCTGCACGTCGTGGAGCGCGGATCGGTGACCGTCGACGAGGCCGGCAGGACCATCGTCGATCCCAGCGCTCGGCCCGACCTGATCTCAGACGACCCCTCGCGCCCGGTGGGCGACCGCCTGGTCGTCCAGCCGCATTTCGGACCTGCGCGTGTGGTCGAGATCGACGGGAGTGCCGGCGGTCACGGCGGTGGCGACGACATGCTGCTGCACGACGTCTTCCGCGGCGGTCTCGCCGACCCGCTGGGCCGGACGGCCGACTGGACCGACGGCATCCGCAGCATGGCGGTCGGCCTCGCCGGCAACCTGTCGCTCGGCTCGGATGCCGCGGTCAGGATCTCGGATCTGGAGATCGGGAGCGCACAGGCGCTCTTCTCACCACGGGCGGCATCGCCACAGGCGACATCGGCCCGGCCCGCCTGAGCAGCACGGCGGCCGGGTTCGCCGCCTTCGAAGAGCGCAAATGGCAGTTTCCGCCCCCGGAAAACTGCCATTTGCCCTCTTCGAGGTTGGCGGATTCATAGCAATCCGGGTGAGACTGGGAACATGACCTTCGCCGCGCTCCAGCCGCTCGCAGACCGTGCCGCACTGTTCACCGCGCTTCGCCAGGACTCGCTGGCCACCGCGCTCGAGGCCCTCGGCGACAATCGCTGGGATGCCGATATGGCAGCCGGCACCCTGACCTTCACGTCGAATGACGATGACTCGCGCACCCTCGTGGCCCGCGCGCATCTGGTGGCGACGATCGCCCCCGGTCCCCGCTCCCTGCTCTGGGCGTGGGCGCACCCGCAGGGCGATCCGCACGGCATCGCGGCGCAGCTGCGCGACTACGGCACCGAGCACGGCGTCGGGGAGCTGAGCGACCCGGAGCTTCCGTTCCCCACTGACGCCCCCGGCGACGCCGACTGGATCACCGCAGCCGCGCACACCGTCGGCGCGGTCGCCGTCGAGCTGACCGGCCGGGCCCCCTATTACGTCGCCCCGGTCGGCGGAGGCACCTCCGCCGTCTTCCTGCTCGACACCCCCCTCCCCGCGCTCACGGTCGCTTCCGCCGCGATCGTCCTCCCCCGCATCCTCTCGGGTCTCGCTCTGAGCGATGCCCGCACGGCAGTGTGGGATGCGGCCCGTCTCGCCGGCTGGAACCTCACCTGGACCGATGATTCCTTCTCGGGTGCCACCATCACCGACGACACCGGCACGGCGACGTTCCACTTCGACGAGCAGGCGCGCATCACCGACATCGAGAGCAGCCTGCGTCCGCAGCCCTGATCGTCCGTCGAGAGCACATTCTCGTGCCACGGCATCCGGGAGTGTGGAATTCTGGGGGGATGAAGAACGGAATCGTCCGGTTCGCCGCGCTCTACGTGTTCAATGTCGCGGTGCTGCTGCTCATCGGGCTGCTGTCCTCAGGCGTCTCTGTCGGGTTCACCGCATTCTGGGCTGCTGTCATCCTGACGCTCGCGGCACTGTTCGTGAAGCCCCTGCTCACCGCGGCGTTCCGCAAGGCGGCGGCGAAGTCGGCGGCCGATCGCACGAGAATCGGGGAGAAGGTCGTCCAGTACGTCCTCGTCTACCTCGTCGAACTGCTCATCTGGGTGGCCGTCGTCTGGCTGAGCGGCGTCCGCGCCTCGGGCTTCTGGAGCTATGCGCTCCCACCCCTCTTCCTGCTGTTCGGCTGGATGATCTACGACCAGGTCGACGACAAGCTGCGGGCGAAGGCCGGCGAGCTGTACGACGTCGTGCAGGGCAAGGTCTCGCGCCGCACGAACGCACCGGCGACCTCGACCCCCGCGCCGGAGACCTCCGACACCGCCGCTGCCCGCAACGAGCTGCACGACGGACTCACCCCCGAGCAACGGCGGATGCTCGACGAGCTCGGCTGAACGACGAAGGTCCCGATCCGCAGGCCTCACCCCGCCCCGCGAACGGATCAGAAGGAGAGGCCCGCGGACCGGGACCGAAGACGCAGACCGGGACCGGTGTGGGTCAGACCAGGCGTTCCGCCGCCTCGACGACATTCGTCATGAGCAGCGCGACCGTCATCGGACCGACGCCACCGGGATTGGGCGAGATCCAGCCGGCCACCTCGGCGACACCCGGGTGCACGTCTCCGAACACGAGGTTCTTGCCCGTCTCAGGATCGGTCTCGCGCGTCACGCCGACATCGAGCACGGCGGCACCCGGCTTGACGTCCTCGGCGCGGATGAGGTGTTTCACGCCCGCTGCGGCGACGATGACGTCGGCCTCACGCAGGTAGCGCGGCATGTCGACCGTGCCGGTGTGCGTGAGCGTGACCGTCGCATTGAGGTCGCGACGCGTCAGCAGCAGGCCGATCGAGCGACCGATCGTCACTCCCCGACCCACGACGACCACGTGCTTGCCCGCGAAGTCGTAACCGTTGCGCAGCAGCAGCTCGATCACTCCTCGCGGCGTGCACGGCAGCGGGGTGTGGATCGGGTTGTTGACGTTGAGCACCAGCCGGCCGAGGTTCGTCGGATGCAGGCCGTCGGCATCCTTCGCCGGGTCGATCCGCTCGAGGATCGCATCCGTGTCGATGTGCTTCGGCAGCGGCAGCTGCACGATGTAGCCGTGGCAGTCGGGATCGGCGTTGAGCTCGTCGATCAGCGCCTCGACGTCTGCCTGCGTGGCATCGGCGGGCAGCTCGCGCTGGATCGAGTTCATCCCGATCGCCTCGGACTGACGGTGCTTCATGCCGACGTAGAGCTGGGACGCCGGGTCGGCCCCCACGAGCACGGTCGCGATGCCGGGGACGATGCCCTTCGCCTTCAGCGCGGCGACCCGCTCGGTCAGCTCGGCCTTGATCGCAGCCGACGCCGCCTTGCCGTCGAGGATCGCAGCGGTCACTGCTGCAGGTCCGGGTAGAGCGGGAAGCCTGCGGCGAGCGCGTCGACGCGCGCACGGAGCGCCTCGACGTCGGCACCGGGGAGCAGCGCGAGAGCGATCACGTCGGCCACCTCGGTGAACTCGGCGTCGCCGAAGCCGCGGGTGGCGAGCGCCGGGGTCCCGATGCGCAGACCCGAGGTGACCATCGGCGGACGCGGGTCGTTCGGCACCGCGTTGCGGTTGACGGTGATGTGGATGTCGTGCAGCAGGTCTTCGGCCTGCTTGCCGTCGATCGCGGCATCACGCAGGTCGACGAGCACCAGGTGCACGTCGGTGCCGCCGGACCGGACTCCGATCCCGGCATCCTTGACGTCCTGCTGCGAGAGGCGCTCGGCGAGGATGGATGCTCCACGCACCGTGCGCTCCTGGCGCTCCTTGAACTCGGGGGTGCCCGCGAGCTTGAACGCGGTCGCCTTGGCGGCGATCACGTGCATGAGGGGTCCGCCCTGCTGTCCCGGGAAGACCGCCGTGTTGATCTTCTTGGCGAGGTCGGCGTCGTTCGTCAGGATGAAGCCCGAGCGGGGGCCGCCGATGGTCTTGTGCACGGTCGACGAGACGACGTGTGCGTGCGGCACCGGGTTCGGGTGCAGGCCTGCGGCGACAAGACCGGCGAAGTGCGCCATGTCGACCCAGAGCAGCGCTCCGACCTCGTCGGCGATCGCACGGAAGGCGGCGAAGTCGAGAGTGCGGGGGTAGGCCGACCATCCGGCGATGATGACCTTCGGCTTGTGCTCGATCGCAAGGCGACGGACCTCGTCCATGTCGATGGTCGAGGTCTCGGGGTCGACGCCGTAGGCGACGATGTCGTACAGACGGCCGGAGAAGTTGATCTTCATGCCGTGGGTCAGGTGACCACCCTGGTCGAGCGCGAGGCCGAGCAGCGTGTCGCCGGGGCGGGCGATCGCGTGCAGGACCGCAGCGTTCGCCGATGCTCCCGAGTGCGGCTGGACGTTGGCGAACTCCGAGCCGAAGAGGTCCTTGGCGCGCTGGATGGCGAGCTCCTCGGCGACGTCGACCTCTTCGCAGCCGCCGTAGTAGCGGCGTCCGGGATAGCCCTCGGCGTACTTGTTGGTCAGCACCGAGCCCTGCGCCTGAAGCACGGAGACGGGGACGAAGTTCTCGGATGCGATCATCTCGAGGAACGTCTGCTGGCGCTGGAGTTCGCGGTCGAGGACCTGCGCGATCTCGGGGTCGACCTCGGCGAGCGGGGCGTTGAAGTAACGATCGGTCATGACGTGCTCCTCTGACGACGGATTCGAAGGGGTATACCTATCGGCCCAGGCGCGCGGTCGAATTCCGTGGTCAGTCGCTCCCCGGTGGTAGTCCACCCAGACGCCAGTCGCGACGCTTACGAGCATAGCGGATCTGCCCCTGTGCTCCCCCGTCTCTGCACGATAGGTTTTGTTCATGGTCCTTCCCCATTCCATGCCCCTGGTCCCCCTCCCGCTCTCCGCCACCGTCGGCGACAGCCGAATGCCCCTCACCGACACCGTCCGAGTCATCGGAGACTCGCCCGCCGCACAACATCTCATCGACGGGATCTCACTGCGTTCCGGCATCCGCCTCTCGCGTTCGGCCGAGCCCGCCGACGCCGCGATCTCGCTCCGCCTGGACCCGCGCGTCGCCGCGGCCGAGGGGTACACGCTCGTCGTCGGCATGTCCGCCGAGATCGTCGGCGCCGACGAGGCAGGCCTCTTCTATGGCATCCAGACCCTGCTCCAGCTCGTGCGAGAGGGTGACGACGGATGGGGCATCGCCCATGCGGAGATCTCCGACGCCCCCCGCTTCGCCCGCCGCGGCGTCATGCTCGACGTCACGCGTCACTTCTTCAGCGTCGCGGAGGTCGAGAAGTTCATCGACGCCGCCAGCGCACTCAAGTTCAACCACCTGCACCTGCACCTCAGCGACGATCAGGGGTGGCGCATCCAGATCGACTCGTGGCCCCGGCTGACCGAACTCGCGTCGCTGACCGCCGCCGGTGGAGACCGCGGCGGGTTCTACTCGAAAGAGGAGTACCGCGCGATCGTGGAGTACGCGGCGGCGCGCCACATGATCGTGATCCCTGAGGTCGACCTCCCCGGCCACACTCACGCGATCGGAGTCGCCTACCCCGAGCTCGTGGAGAGCCCCGTGCTCAACGACGACCTGGTCGCCGAATCTGCGAGGCTCGGGCAGCCGCTGCCCGTCAAGGGCGAGCCCTATACCGGCTGGGGCGTCGGACACTCGAGCGTGCGCATCCACGAAGAGCGCACGTACGACTTCGTGCGTGACGTGGTCCGCGAACTCGCCGAGCTGACTCCGGGGCCGTACATCCACATCGGGGGCGACGAGTCGCTCGGAACCCCGCAGGCGGATTTCGACGTCTTCGTCGAGCGCGCGACGGCGATCGTCGTGGAGGCGGGGAAGATTCCCGTCGCGTGGCACGAGGTCGGCGCAGCGGCGGGGATAGCCGAAGGCACGATCGGTCAGTACTGGGGCAAGACCACACCCGAGGGCACGCACGCCGAAGAGGCTGCGCACTTCGTCGAACGCGGCGGGGCACTGATCATGTCGGCGGCAGACGTCGCCTATCTCGACATGAAGTACTCGACGGACTTCCCACTCGGGCTCACCTGGGCCGGCGTCGTCGACATCAGAACCGCGTACGAGTGGGAGCCGACCGACGTGCTCGACGTGCCCGACTCGGCGATCCTCGGCATCGAGGCTCCCCTCTGGAGCGAGACCACCCGCACGATCCGCGATGTCGAGCAGCTGGTCTTCCCGCGCGCCGCCGCTCAGGCCGAGATCTCGTGGTCGCCTCGAACCGCTCCGGAGCGCACCTGGGAGTCGTTCCGCTCACGACTCGCGACGCTCGCACCGCTCTGGGAGACTGCCGACATCGACTTCCACCGCTCCGAGGAGATCCCATGGACCGATCGATGAGCGCCTCATCGCCCCCGCCCGAATCGATCGTCGTGCACTCGGCCACCCTCATCGACGGCGGCGAGATCGAGCCGGACGCGTGGGTGCGGCTCGAGAACGGCGTGGTCGTCGGACGGGGCATCGGCGACACCTGGTCCGACGCCGACGAGGTGGTGGATGCAGTCAGGGCCGCAGGCGAAGGCGCTGTTCTGTCTCCCGGCCTCATCGACATCCACGGACATGGCGGTGCCGGCGCGTCTTTCGACGACGGCATCCAGGCGATCCGCGCAGCCAGAGCGCTGCACCGTGCACACGGGACCACGCGCGCGGTCGTCTCTCTCGTCACGGCCCCGCTCGATGAGCTCGAGCACCGTGTCGCAGAGATCGCAGACCTCACGACGACCGACCCCGACATCCTCGGCTCGCATCTCGAGGGCCCCTTCCTCGATCCAGGACATCACGGTGCGCATGCGCCGCACCTGCTGCGCCATCCGCTCGCCGGCGACGTGTCTCGACTGCTCGAGGCCGGCCGCGGCACGGTGCGGCAGGTGACGATCGCTCCGGAGCTGCCCGGCGGGCTCGACGCGATCAGGCTGATCGTCGCATCCGGGGCGGCGGCCGCCGTCGGGCACACCGACGCGGATGCCTCGATGGCTCGCGCAGCTTTCGAAGCAGGCGCGTCGATCCTCACGCACGCGTTCAACGCGATGCCGGGCATCCACCACCGCGCACCTGGCCCGGTGCTGGCCGCCGCAGCAGATCATCGGGTCGTGCTCGAGGCGATCGCCGACGATGTGCATCTCGATCCGCAGGTGGTCAGGCTGCTCTTCGATGCCGCAACCGCACGGGTCGCTCTGATCACCGATGCCATGGCCGCCGCAGGAAGCGCCGACGGAGATTACGACCTCGGCGCAGTGCGGGTGACGGTGCGCGACGGTGTGGCGCGCACGAACGATACCGGCTCGATCGCGGGATCGACCCTCACTCAGGACGAGGCGGTGCGGCGGACGGTCGCGGCCGGAGTCCCCCTGGCCGAGGCGCTGCGCGCGGCGACCGAGACGCCTGCACGTGCGATCGGCGTGGGCGGACGGCTGGGCCGACTCACCGTCGGCCGGCTGGGCGACGCCGTGCTGTGGGATGCAGAACTGCGCGTCGTGCGCACATGGGTGGGCGGTCGGGCCTAGCCGCACGCTGCGCGCATCGACGCGCAACTCCGCGCGCTCCGGTGCCTTCTTGGTGTGTGAGGGGCCGCCGGTCCCCAGATCGACGGCCCCTTCACGAATTCCCCCCCACTCAGAGCGGTGAGCCGAGAACTCCTCCCCCGAGGCTCTCGACCCACCATGCCTGTGCCCACGCCCCCGCATGAGCACCTGAGCTCCGCCCCCCGGTGGAGCTCGTCGGCTGTCTCTATGTGATGAGACGACGACGCCCCCGATTCATTACGCGACTTGCCAGAAAATCTTCAAGATTCTTTGACGGCTGAATATTTTTGCCCCTTGACCTGCGGTTCATCCTGCAAGGAAACTTCCGGGCGGCACGCACCTCGGGGTAGCGTGCCCAGAAGATCAGAGAGAGAATGGAGAAGACGCGTGATGAAACTGCGAATCACGCGTCTCTTACTGTGGAGGCACTTTCGCCCCACGAACGACGGATGACTGTGGATCACGACAACACACCTCACGAAGAACCGACCGCTGACACGGAGCTGGTGCTGCGCACCCGCTCGGGTGATGCAGCGGCGTTCGGTGAACTGTGGCGTCGTCACTACCCATCCGGCATGTCGGTCGCGCGCTCGATCACTTCGTCGATCGACCCGGATGACCTGGTGCAGGAGTCCTACACCCGCATCTACCAGGCGATCATCAAGGGCGGCGGACCTAACGGCTCCTTCCGCGCATACCTCTTCACCAGCATCCGCAACACTGCCGCCGCCTGGGGCAGGTCGCGCCGCGAATCGGCGATCGACGAACTCGACACTGTGGTCGATCCCGACAGCACCGAGCAGGCCGCGAACGAGGCCCTCGACCGCAGTCTGACCGCTCAAGCATTCCGCAGCCTGCCGTCACGGTGGCAAGAGGTGCTCTGGTACACCGAGATCGAGCAGATGAAGCCGCACGAAGCGGCTCCTCTGCTCGGGATGAAGCCCGGCGCAGTCTCACAGCTCGCCTTCCGCGCGCGCGAAGGACTCCGCGAGGCCTGGATCCAGGCGCATCTGCGCAGCGCCGCACCGGGTTCGGACTGCCAATGGACCATCGAGCACCTCGGCGCCTATTCACGAGGCAACCTCGGAACCCGTGATCACAAGCGCCTCGAGCAGCACCTCGAGGTGTGCGCTCGCTGCATGATCGTGGCCGCCGAGGCGAAGGACATCTCGAAGCGCCTCGCCCTCGTGCTGCTGCCACTCGTTCTCGGTGTGACCGGGTCGGCAGGCTACCTCGCCACGCTGCAGGGCGGCGGCACCCCGATCGTCGCGCTCGCGGCCATGCCCTCAGGCATCACCGCGGGCGCGGTCACGGTGGGCGGCGGTGTCGCGAACGGCGGCGTCGCAGGCGGCAGCGGTAGCGGATCGACCGGATCGGGAGCGGGCGGCTCCGCCGGCACCGGCTCGACAGGAGCCGGCGGTGCAGGAGCCGGCGGTGCAGGAGCCGGCGGTGCAGGAGGAGCCACGGGCGGCATCTTCAGCGGACTCGGTGCGCTCGTCGGAGCCGGATCAGCAGCCCTCGTCGTCGCAGGAGTGGTCGCCGCAGCGACCATCATCCCGGGACTCGCGGGCGCCTCTCCCGCGGCGTCGCTGCCGAGCGCAGGCGACAGCGATTCCTCGTCGATCAGCGCCGACGTCGGTCCCGATGAGGCGATGAAGGCCGACCAGAAGAAGCCCGACCTCGTCGATGACGATGACGACACGGCCCCCGCGCCCGAGCAGCCTGTCACTCCTCCCGTCGAGGAGCCCGAGGCCAGCGAACCGGCCGAAGACGCAGCCCCCGCGCTCCCCCGCCCGACTGTCCCAGCCGCGCCCGAGCAGCCGTCTCCACCCGCTGATCCCGCGCCGGAGGGAGAGCCGCCCGTCGAGCCGGCGCCGCCCACGGAGCCCGAGGTCCCGGCAGAGCCGGAACAGCCCACGGAGCCGGAGCAGCCCACCGAGCCCGAACAGCCGACCGAGCCGGAACAGCCCACCGAGCCCGAGCAGCCCACAGAACCGGAACAGCCCACCGAGCCCGAGCAGCCCACGGAACCGGAGCAGCCCACGGAACCGGAGCAGCCCACGGAACCGGAGCAGCCCACCGAGCCGGAACAGCCCACCGAGCCGGAGCAGCCCACGGAGCCGGAACAGCCGACCGAGCCGGAGCAGCCGACGGAGCCCGAACAGCCGACCGAGCCGGAACAGCCGACGGAGCCCGAACAGCCCACCCTCCCGGATGGAGCCCCTGAGTTCTCGCTCTCCTCGGCCTATATCGATCTGAACACGCTGGCCACCCACTATGTGGTGGCCGTCTCAGGCGAGCCGAACTCACAGGTGGGAACTCGCATCGGCGGCGGGACGGGCGGGACCAGCAGCGATGTCCTCGACGGATCCGGTTTCGGAGAGATCGATCTGCGTCCGACGCTGGATCAGCTCTGCATGGATTCAACCGTCGAGTTCTTCTACGTAGTCGGCGAGCAATCCGGGCAGCCGACGACGACCTCTCTGGCAGCCCTCTACGACATCAGAACGGATCCGTTGTTCGGAGACCTGTTCGAGGTGGCCTGCCTGTTCGCGGATCAGCCGAGTGCGCAGCCAGGAACCGAGCAGGGCGAATCGCCGGCTCCCGCCGCTCCGGATGCCGAGACCACGCCTCCGGTCGAGGAGACCACGCCTCCGGCTGAAGAACCCGCACCTCCCGTCGAAGAGACCACACCTCCCGTCGAAGAGACCACACCTCCCGTCGAAGAGACCACACCTCCCGTCGAAGAGACCACACCTCCGGCCGATGAAGCAGTGGTTCCGATCGACGACGAGGGCGCGATGATCGACGCCCTCGAGCCTGCCGACGCCTCGCTCTGACTCGCTCTGCGCGGCGAATAGACTGGTTCCATGCACCAGGATTCCGCCCCCGTTCCCGGTGTCGACCGGCCCTCTTTCACTGCCCTCGACATCGTCCGCTCGATCGTCCTGGTGACCGCCGTCGGCACGCTCGCTCTGTGGGGTTTCGCCACCTGGCCACTGCCGTGGAATGTGATCCTCGGCATCGGGGCTCCCGTCGTCACGATCCTCGTGTGGGCTCTCTTCCTCTCCCCGCGCCCGATGCTGCGGCTGCACCCGTTCCTGCGAGCCGTCGTCGAGCTGCTCATCTATGTCGGGGTGACGATCGCCTGGTGGCTCATGGATCAGCCGCTCATCGGCATCGCGTTCGCCGTGGTCGCCGTCGGTGCCGGTGTCGTGAGCGGGCGCAGTCGCATCGCATGAGCACCCTCGATCTGCTCCGCTCCGCCCTCGGAGGTCTCGTCGAGACCGATCCGCACGCTCTCGAGACCGCGCGTGCCGATCGCTCCGGGCATGCCGCTCCCGGCCGTCCTCTCGCCGTCGTGCATGCCGAGTCGGTGGAAGACGTGCAGGCAGTGATGCGTATCGCGACTCAGACGAAGACTCCGGTCGTCGTGCGCGGGGCCGGCACCGGCCTCGCCGGCGCCGCGAACGGCGGGGCGGGCGAGATCGTTCTCTCGATGCTCCGGATGACGGCGATCCATGAGATCCGCGCTGACGACCTGCTGGCTGTCGTCGAACCCGGGATCATCAACGCCGACCTCAATGCCGTTCTGGCCGAGCACGGCCTGTGGTGGGCTCCCGATCCCGCGAGCCGGGACATCTCGACGGTGGGCGGCAACATCGCCACGGGCGCCGGAGGACTCCTCTGCGCGAAGTACGGTGTGGTCCGCGACGCGGTGCTCGGGCTCGACCTGGTGCTCTCCGACGGCCGGCTCCTGCATCTCGGGCACCGCAGCGTCAAGGGCGTCACCGGGCTCGATCTGACCTCCCTGGTGATCGGTTCGGAGGGCACGCTGGGCGTCGTGGTGTCGGCGACCCTCAAGCTTCGCCGGCTCGTCGAAGGAACCACGTGCACGGTGACAGCGACATTCCCCGACGTGCGCTCGGCTGCCGCGGCCTCGTCCGCTGTCACAGCCTCCGGTGCCCAGCCGGCGATCATGGAGCTCATGGACGCCGCGAGCCTGGCCGCCGTGGCGACGCTCCTCGATCTGCCCGTCCCCGCCTCCCGCAGCGCACAGCTGACGATTCAGACCGACGGTCCTGCGGCGATCGCCGAGGCTGCGCAGATCGCTGAGATCCTGACCGGGCACCACGGCGTCGCCCAGGTGTCCCATGACCGCGACGAGGGCGAGCGCATGCTCGCGATCCGCCGGTCCATGCACCCGGCGATGCAGAGTCTGGGAACGACCCTGATCGAAGACGTGTCCGTGCCCCGCAGCGCGATGCCTGCGATGTTCGACGAGATCGCACGGATCGAGAAGGAGTTCTCGATCACGATCCCCACCGTCGCCCATGCGGGCGACGGGAATCTGCATCCGAACTTCATCTTCGAGGGCGAAGAGCCTCCCCCCGTCATCTGGGCGGCGGCCGACGAGCTCTTCCGGGCAGCGATCGCCCTCGGCGGCACGCTCACCGGTGAGCACGGGATCGGAACCCTCAAGAGCCGCTGGCTGGCCGATGAGATCGGTGCGGATCAGTGGGAGCTGCAGCGACAGATCACACGGGTGTTCGACCCGCTCGGCATCCTGAACCCCGGAAAAGTCTTCGCCCACGATGCCTGACATCCGAGTGAGCGCGGCGATCATCCTCGACGCAGATCAGCGGGTGCTCGTGGTGCGCAAAGAGGGCACGAGTCGGTTCATGCAACCCGGCGGCAAGCCGGAGCCCGGTGAGACACCCGCCGAGACCCTTACGCGCGAGCTGCGCGAGGAGCTCGGTCTCGAGCTGGGCCCTGCCGACCTCGAGCCCCTCGGCACGTTCGTGTCCGACGCCGCGAATGAACCCGGACATCGGGTGATCGCCGACGCATTCGTCGTGACGATCGGCCCGGCGGAACCCGTCGCGCAGGCCGAACTCGCCGAGCTTCGGTGGATCACCCCTGCCGATGCCGAGACACTGCCGCTCGCGCCGCTCAGTCTCGAGCACCTTCTGCCGCTGGCCTGGCCCGCCGGAAAGCTCTGAGCGTCCTGTCGCTCAGAGCCCCTGCCAGGACGGCTTGTTCGCGAACGTGTAGCGGTAGTAGTCGGCGAGCTTCAGCTGCGACGCCGCGGCCTCATCGAGCACGACGGTCGCGTGCGGGTGCAGCTGGATCGCGGACCCGGGCAGGATGGCCGACAACGGACCCTCGACCGCCTCTGCGACGGCGCGGGCCTTCCCCTCGCCGAATGCCAGCAGCACCAGGTGGCGCGCCCGCAGGATCGTTCCGAGTCCCTGCGTGATGCAGTGGCGCGGCACGTCGTCGATCGAGTCGAAGAAGCGGGCATTGTCCTCGCGCGTCTGCTCCGTCAACGTCTTCACACGCGTGCGGGAGGCGAATGACGAGCCGGGCTCGTTGAAGCCGATGTGACCGTCGGTGCCGATTCCGAGGATCTGCAGGTCGACTCCGCCTGCCGCCTCGATCGCGGACTCGTAGTCCTCGCCGGCGTGCTGGATCGTCTCGGACCTGCCGTTGGGCACATGGATGCGTCGCGGATCGAACCCGAGCGGCTCGACGACCTCGCGGGTGATGACCGAGCGATAGCTTTCGGCGTGCGCCGGATCGAGGCCGACGTACTCGTCGAGCGCGAAGCCGCGCACCCGCGAGACGTCGCGACCGGCGAGACGCGTACGCAGCGACTGGTACACCGGGAGCGGCGTCGATCCTGTCGCGAGGCCCAGCACGGCATCGGGGCGGCGCTCGATGAGCTCGACGATCTCGGCGGCGACCAGATCGCCCGCTTTCTGCGCACTGTCGACGATGACGACTTCAGCCATGGGACACGGTCTCCTTAGAAGGGGTGGTGGTGCCCACGACGGCGGCGCCGAGGGCGGCTGCGGGGGAACCGGCGGGAAGCAGCTCGATACGTTCATCGAGGTGCAGCGAACGCATGAAGGCCGATGCAGCGGCACCCTCATGAAGAGACTCGCGGATGCCGTCGTAGAGGCGATCGCCCAGAGCGGTGAGTCCGCCGCCGATGATGACGCGCTCGACATCGGCCGAGAGCACCAGCGCCCGCACGGCCGCTGCAGCGCCGTGGAAGAGATCGGCGCGCAGCGCGACAGCGCGCTCGTCCCCCGATTCGGCGGCGTCGAGGATGTCCCGCACCGGCAGCGCTCCCGGGCGGTTCCACGCGCGAGTCAGCGCGCCTCCACCGCAGAACGTCTCGATGCAGCCGCGCTGGCCGCACCCGCAGAGGCGCCCGTTCGGGTCGACCGAGAGGTGCCCGACCTCGCCCGCGGTCCCGCGGGATCCGCGCCAGATCTCGCCGTCGATGACGATGCCCGCGGCGACTCCGGTTCCGAGGTTCAGATAGGCCATCGACCCGCTGATGCCCCGCAGCACGGCGGCCCCGAGTGCTGCCGCCTTGACGTCGTTCTCGATGCGCACGGGCACCGAGAGCCGCGCCGAGACGCGGTCGGCCAGATCGAGCGACTCGACACCGAGGTTCACCGCATGCAGCACGCGACCGGTCTCGGAGTCGACGACCCCGGGAATGCCCACGCCGACCGTGCCGACGGTCGATGCGGCGAATCCACCGTCGACGGCGAGCGCTCCCACGACGTCGACGATGCTCGACACGACGGCGTCGTCGCCCCAGCCGGTGGGGCGGCGCAGCCGGGCGATGATCTCGCCATCGTGCGCGACCGCGACGGCGTCGATCTTCGTACCCCCGACGTCGAGGCCCACGGAAACGAGCCGACCATCGAGGTCGGCGACAGAGGCGCGCGTCACCGGACGGCGCTCCGCGGAGCGTTCTGAGCGGTCATGCGAGTCACGAGACGCCCAGCTGACCGGAGAGCACCATCACCGCGGTGCCCCGCAGCACGATGTCGGCCTGCGAGGTGCGACGGATGAGCGCGTCCTCGAAGACGCCTTCCAGCGTGCGCGCATGCAGAGTGTCGACGGCCGCATCGATCAGCATGCCGTCGAGCAGGTCTGCGGGTCCTGACAGCACGACCTCCGACAGATCGAGCGCGGCCACGATGGGGGCGATGGCGACAGCCATGCGTGTGCCGGCATCACGGAGGATCTCTTCGCGAGAATCGGGGTTCGCGTCGATCGCGGGGCGCAGACGCGTCTCGCTGAGCCAGGCCTCGAGACAGCCGTCCTTGCCGCAGGCACACCGCGGTCCCCCATCGGTGCCGACGACCACGTGTCCGATCTCACCCGCGGCGAAGCGGCTGCCGAGCAACGGCTGGCTTCCCGTGATGAGCCCTGCGCCGACGCCGCGACCGATGCGGATGAGCATGAAGTCGGCCTTGGCCTCACCGAAGGTGTATTCGGCGAGCACCGCCGCGTTCGCGTCGTTGCGCACCAGGACCGGAAGGTCGAGATCCACCCCGAGCTTCGCCTCGAGCGGAAGGTTGACCCAGCCGAGGTTCGGCGAACTCAGCACGACCCCATCGGGACGCACCACACCGGGGGTGCCGATGCCGACCCCGAGAATGGGCTGCGTCGCCGTGGCCACGAGGGTTCTCGCGAGTGCGAGGGTCGCCGCGAAGGCGGCTTCACCATCGGCGCTCTCGGGCCGCGGCACTTCGCGACGCTCGAGCACGTCGCCGTCGAGACTGAGCACGGCGCCGACGAAGGCGTGGGGGCCCGACAGGTCGATGCCGATGATCTGATGCCCGACGCGGTCGATGTCGATGAGAATGGGCGGCTTGCCCGGCCCGACCGTCTCGCGGATGCCGATCTCGACGACGATTCCGTCTGCGATGAACTCCGCGACGAGGTCCGAGATCGTCACCCGGGTAAGCCCGGTCTCCCGCGAGAGGTCGGCTCGGCTCATCGCCCCCGAGTGATACAGGGTCTGCAGGACGAGCGCCCTGTTGTGTCCTCGCGCGTGCTCCGGGAGCACCTTGGAGCGCGAGCGCAGGTGACGGCCGGGACCGAATGCGTGAGCACTCGTACCGGCGTACTCCGGCGGCGTCGTTGGGCGCTGTTCATCCGATACGGACATGTTTGTTAGTAGACCTTACGAACAAAAATTGTGCAAGCCCAGCCCGGCACCGCGCCGGGAGGGTTACCGAAACGTTACATTACTGCGAAGACGACGTCTGCGTCGACGCGGATCTGTCACGAAGACCCGCCACGAGGCCCTCCACGATCTCTTCCCGAGCGGCCCGCGTGAGGGGCTTCCCCGGCACGCCGGGACGACGCTGTTCGGGCGAGGGCCCGCTCAGGGGACGATACCGCACCCCCGCCTCGGCGAGGCGTCTCAGGTGCACCGGGATCCGGCGCGCGAACCCCTCGAGATCGCGAGGCTCTCCCCCGTCCCACAGCCGCTCGGCGATCGCCGACAGGCGAGGGAACAGAGCGAAGTCCACGCGATCCCGAGTGGGCAGATGCTCTGTCCACACGTTCGCCTGCCCACCCAGCGCCCGATCGTCGATCTGGAGCGCATACGTCGTCTCCAGCGACAGCGGAGGCCCCACTCTGATCGGCTCTTCCGCGGAATCCGACTGCGGGTAGTCGAGGTAGACCTGCAGATCGGGACACGCGATGACCGGGATGCCGCGGCTCAGTGCCTCACGCATCGCGACAGGGCCGCGCCACGCGAGGATGCTCACCCCCGCCGGGACCTCGCCCTCCAGCACCTCGTCCCACGCGAGTGCCGTGCGTCCCCGGGAACGCACATGCTCGACGAAGTGCGCCGTGAACCACGGCTGCACGTCGTGCGGGCCCGGAAGACCGAGTGCGCGCATACGCTCCTGCGCCGCGGGGCTGCGCTCCCATTCCGTCACGGGCACCTCGTCGCCGCCGATGCCGATCCACGGCGAGTCGAAGAGGTCGCACAGCGCGTCGATCGCCGCTTTCCCGAACTCGAGGGCGGCCTCGGTGGGTGCCAGAGTGTGAGGGTTCACGCCGAACCGCTCCCACGGAGTCGTGATCGGCGCGCCGGCGTCGACGTTCCCGAGGTCGGGATACGCCGCGAGCGCCGCTTGCACGTGCCCGGGCAGCTCGACCTCGGGCACGAGCGTCACGAATCGCTCCGCGGCGTAGTCGACGAGGTCGCGGAGCTCGGCATCCGTGTAAGACCCCTCATGCACCCCCGGCTCGACGGTGGCGAGCGGACCGTGCCCCCGCTGCGTCGCCTCGCGGCGCGCGCCCACCTGCGTCAACCGCGGATACCCGGGCACGCGGAAGCGCCAACCCTGATCGTCGGTGAGATGCAGGTGCAGCACGCTGAGGTGGTGATCGGCCATCAGATCGATCAGGCGACGCACGTCCTCTGCGGGGCGGAAGTGCCTCGCCACGTCGAGCATCAGCCCGCGCCAGCCGAACGCGGGGGCACCCTGCCACACGCCGGCGGGAACGAGATGGCGCGTGCCGCCGGGCGTGCGGAACTGACGCAGCACCGCTGCCCCGCGGAACACACCGGCGGGCGTCGCCCCGACGAGGTCGACGCCCTCGTGCGTCACCGTGACACGGAAGGCCTCATCGGCGACCCGGTCTCGGGCGAACGGCTCGCGGCCGAGCGAGGGATCGACGGAGAGTCTGATCGGGGATGCCTGGTCGGACTCCGGCATCCCGCTCCGAAGACGCGCAGCGGATGCCGAGAGCCCGACGGGCGAGAGGACAGGCGTGCCGTCGACCCACGCGAACGGTTCGGCCGCCGGGTCGATCGTCGACTCGATGAAGGGCACCGTGGCGCGATGCGGTGCGGGCGGCATCCGCAGCGCACGCCCCGGGGCGGCTCCCGTGACGGCTCCGTCGACGACGACGGGCACGCCTCCGACGAGCACCTCGGCGATCCCGATCGGAGCGTCGTGCGGAAGCTCGAACGTCGCACCCGCCTCGACGGACGCGGGATCGAAGAGCACGAGATCCGCCGCAGCCCCGACCCGGATGACTCCGCGGGGCGCGTCTGCGCGATCGAGCCCGAGACGGGCGGCCGGGGTGCCCGAGAGGTGCCGCACCGCCTCCTCGAGCGTGAGGACACCGAGGTCTCGTGCATAGGTGCCGAGATAGCGCGGGAAGGTTCCTCGCGCTCGCGGGTGCGGCCGGCCCCCGATGAGTATTCCGTCGCTGCCTCCGCAGTGCCGGGGGTGCCGCATGATCGCCTGCACGTTCTGCTCATCCCCGATGTGCATCAGGATGCTCGTGGCTCCCGAGTCGGCGACGATCGTGTCGAGCACGACGTCGACCGCACGACGCCCTGACGACTGTGCGATCTCGGCCACCGTCCGGCCCACGAGGTCGGCGAGGGAAGAGTCACCGGTCCCCGCGATCTGGATGGTCGTCCAGTCGGCCGGCTCACCGTGGAAGCCGTCGCATCCGATCTCCTCGAGTTCGACACGCACCGCCTCGCGCTGAGCCGCATCGAGACGGGTGATCGTGCCGAGCAGGTCGCCGCTCTGTGAGAGCCTGCTCGGCAACAGCGCCGACAGCGTCGTCGCTCCGGGCAGATACGGATACGTGTCGAGAGTCACGTCGACACCCGCGGCGAGCGCCTCGTCGACCAGCGCCAGGAACTCCGCTGCGCGCCCGCGGTTCGGGGCGAAGTTCATGGTGGCGTGGGTGAGATGCACGGGGCACCCCGTGCGCCGCCCGATGTCGAGCGCCTCGCGATAGGCGTCGAGAGCCGCACCGCCGTAGCTGCGGGTATGCGGGGCCCAGTAGCCTCCACGCTCGGCGACGACACGGCACAGAGCTTCGAGCTCGGCGGTGTCGGCGTACATCCCCGGCGTGTAGGTGAGTCCGCTCGACATGCCGAAGGCACCCGCGTCCATCGCCTCACCGAGGAGCGCCGACATCGCCGCGAGCTCCTCGTCCGTCGCCGCGCGGTTCTCGTGCCCGACGACGATCATGCGCAGGTTTCCCTGCGGCACGAGCATCGCTGCGTTCGCGACGGTCGTCGCGTCGATCGCCGTCAGCAGGTCGTCCATCGTGCGCCAGGGCACATCATCCGGCGTCCCGTTCCATCCCGCGATCTGCGACGGGATGGAAGAGGCCGCGGCGTCGTCGAGCGGTGCATACCCGAGTCCGTCCTGGCCGAGCACCTCGGTCGTGACGCCCTGGAGGATCTTCGCGTCGTGTGCAGGTCCGCGCAGCACGGCGAGGTCGCTGTGCGCGTGCATGTCGATGAACCCCGGCGCGAGCACCATCCCCACCGCATCGACCTCGACCGCACTCGGGGGAAGGACCAGCTCGGTCGCATCACCCCCGGTGATCACGGCGACGATGCGATCGCCTTCGACGGCCACGTCCGCCTCGAAGCGCTCGGCACCCGTGCCGTCGACGACCGTCGCCCCGCGATAGATCCGAACCGGCTTCTCGGTGCTCAGAAGCATGTCGCCACGGCTCCGATCACGCGCGGATCCGCCGCATCCGGATCGTCGATGACAGCGACCACCCGCCACTTGTCGAACGCCGTGCACGGGTGCGACAGCCCGAGCCTGACCACCTCTCCGGGGTGCACCTCCGCGCCATCTGCGAGCTGCAGGAACGCGTGCTGGTCGTTGAGCGCCGTGATCTCGCCCGCGACCGACTGCGGCACCGGCAGGTCGAGGTCGAACGGCACGTCGCGGCGACCCGCATCGAGCAGCGCGAGACCCGCCTCGGGCTGCGAGAGCACACGCGACCACGCGTGCATCGCCGAGCGAAGGGGCTCTGTGCCGGTGAGAGGCCCGAAGGGCGACATGCGCGAGTAGAAGCCGTCGTCATGGATCTGGAATGCCCCGGAACGCAGCACCACGTCGACGTCGTCCGCGCCGAGGGGAGCGAGCACGGCTGCGGCGCGATCGGGGAACGAGCTCCCGCCCGCACTCACCACCGGGCGGACGTCTTCGGGGTACTCGAGCCGCGAGTGCAGGTCGACGAGCGTCTCCAGGTACGCATCGACGGCGGCGACCGATGCCTCGCTGCGATCAGGACCGAACGGGCCCTCGTATCCGGTGACGCCCGCCAGGCGGAGTCCGGGTGTCGAGCGGATCGCCTGCGCGATCTGCTCCCCTTCCTCCACCGTGCGCGCGCCGGTCCTTCCGCCGGCACCGCCGAG
Source organism: Microbacterium sp. EB106-03-03-XG65 (assembly GCF_058791955.1). NCBI lineage: Bacteria > Bacillati > Actinomycetota > Actinomycetes > Micrococcales > Microbacteriaceae > Microbacterium > Microbacterium sp. EB106-03-03-XG65. The sequence continues at coordinate 1,484,289 of NZ_JBYTEB010000001.1, read as the reverse complement.
CTCGACGAGCACATCGAGCGGGTGCGCGGCGTCGATGCCGGCGGCTGCCAGCAGCTGCACCGCGGCGACCGAGTCTGCCCAGCACAGGATCCGCAGATCCTCGTCGGCCGCACGCAGCGCTCCGAGCCTGCGAGCCGCAGTCGTGTCGGTGAGTCCGTTCGCGATCAGTACGGTGCCGACCCCCGCCTCCACCGCGACCTCCGCCTGCCAGGGCGTGGCGACCGAGATGCCCCACGCTCCTGCGTCGAGGAGTCGCTGCCACAGCGCGGGTGCCATGGTCGTCTTGCCGTGCGGCGCGAGCAGCACGCCCTGGTCGGCGGCCCACGAGAAGACCGTGTGCTCGTTGTGCGCGAGAGCGGCCTCGTGCACGGTGAGCACAGGCGTCGACATGTCGGACAGGTGCAGCCCCGCGCCCGCCACCTCGGAGAGTCGCAGGCCGGCCGCTCTCGCCGAGAAGCCCTTCGCCCAGGCGCCGAGTGTGGGATCCGGAATTTGTAGAGGCATCTAACAAGGCTACTAGGCTGTCGGTATGACTGCGAAGACCCGCGTTTCGACCACCGCCGCCCCCGCGCCCGCCCACACTTTCTCGCAGGGAGTGCGCAAGGGCCCGATCGTCCAGGTCTCCGGCCAGGGCCCGGTCGACCCCCAGACGAACGAGTACCTCTTCCCGGGTGATGTCGCCGCGCAGACGACGCGCACCCTCGAGAACGTGAAGGCGATCGTCGAGGCGTCGGGCGCTACCTTCGACGACGTCGTGATGCTGCGGGTCTACCTCACCAAGCGCGAAGACTTCCCGATCATGAACGAGGCGTACGGCGAGTTCGTGACCGCCCACACCACGAGCGACGTCCTCCCCTCGCGTACGACCGTCTTCACCGGCCTCCCCCGGGAGGAGATGCTCGTCGAGATCGACGGACTCGCGGTCGTCACCGACTGACGCCAGCGGCTCCGCGCGCTCTATATCACGACCGTTGCCTCCCCGTTACATCCGATCCCGTACGATTAGCGATATACAGGCCACGTGAGAACCGGGGGGTGAAGTTCGTGACCGATCTGATCTCAGCTGACGATGCGAAGACCGCGAAGCTGAATGAGGTACCGACCTCGGGCGCAGGTCTCGATTCCGCCACGCCACCGAGCGGTGGTGCTGACGCACCGACTGACTCGCTTCCCCCCAGCGACGGGGATGCTCCGGTCGCATGGGCACCGATCGAACCCACACCGAAGAAGAAGCGTCTCGGGCTGTGGATCGGCCTCGGTGTCGGTGTCGTGGCGCTCGGCGCAGGCGCCGCGTCGATGATCCTGATCGCCCCCGGCACGACGGTCGCGGGCATTCCCGTGGGCTGGATGACGCCGGGCGCTGCCGCCGACGCCATCGACGCGCACGTCGAGACCACCGAGATCACGCTGACCGGCGCCGACGGCGACGTCGTGCTCAGCGGTGCGGAGCTCGGGGCGAGCATCGATTCCGCGGCTCTGGCCGACCAGGCGTTCGCTGAGCGCCCGCTCTGGAACATCGGGGCATGGTCGGGAGACCCCGTGCCGGGAGACATCACCCTCGATGCCGCCACCGCAGACGCGACTCTTCGCGAGGCCGTGCCGTCGAGCTTCGAGGAGCCGGTCGACGCCGGAGTCGTCTACGACGGCACCGCCGGCGCCTTCACCATCACACCCTCCGCCCCCGGAACGGCTGTGGATGTGGATGCCCTCACTGCGGCGATCGCCGATGCGGTCGCCGAGGGCGGGAAGAGCCTGGAGTTCCCCGCGGGACCCGCTGAGGCCGCGCCCGCGGTGACCGACGAGGATGCGACGGCAGTCGCGGCGTCGATGAATCAGATGCTCGGTTCCGTCGGGTTCTACATCGGCGAGGAGCGCACAGTGCCCATCGACCCGGCGACGGTGTCGACCTGGGTGAGCGTCGTCGACGACGGCGGCGAGCTGCGCATCGTGGCGGATGCGGCGGCGATCCAGGCGACGGTCGACGGCCTCGCAGGAATCGTCGACCGCGCACCGGTGAACGCGACGAACATCGTGAACTCCTCCGGCGAGATCCTGCGCGTCGAGACCGCGGGTGTCACCGGGCGAGCGGTCGGAGACACCTCGAACCTGGCCGCCGAAGCCGCCGCGAACCTCGAGAGCGGCAATGGCGTCTTCCAGATCCAGGTCGCGGAGACTCCTTTCGAATCCGTGAACCTCGCGCGCCGCATCGACGTCGACCTCGGTTCGCAGACTGCCACGCTCATCGAGAACGGCAACATCGTGCGCTCGTGGTCGATCTCCTCCGGCAAGGCCGCGACGCCCACCGATGTCGGCAACTTCACGGTGTACGCACACCTGCGGTCGCAGAACATGAAGAGCCGTGAGCCCGACGGATCGATCACCGAGACGCCCAACGTGCCCTGGGTCACGTACTTCAACGGCGACGAGGGTTTCCACGGCACCTACTGGCACAACGACTTCGGCAACCCGCGCAGCCACGGCTGCATCAACATGCCGATCGACGTTGCGAAATTCGTCTACGACTGGTCTCCGATCGGCATGGAAGTCTCGGTTCACAACTGACCCGCGAGGGCCCGGCGCACACAGCGCTGCGGCCCGCGACACGAAGAAGGGGCCGGATGCTCTCGCATCCGGCCCCTTCTCGCATGTCGCTCAGCTCAGCGCATCGACGATGCCGTTCAGCGTCGCGGACGGGCGCATGACAGCGGTGACGAGAGCGTCGTCAGGACGGTAGTAGCCGCCGATCTCGACGGCCTTGCCCTGCACCGCGTTGAGCTCGGAGACGATCTTCTCCTCGTTCTCGGCGAGTGTGGCTGCGACAGGCGCGAATGCCGCGGCGAGCTCGGCATCCTTCGTCTGGTCGGCCAGCTCCTGAGCCCAGTACAGACCGAGGTAGAAGTGGCTGCCGCGGTTGTCGATCGTGCCGAGCGCACGGCCTGGCGAGCGGTCCTCCTCGAGGAAGGTGCCGGTCGCGGCGTCGAGCGTCTCCGCCAGGACACGGGCTTTCTCATTGCCGGTGCGGTCGGCGAAGTGCTCGAGCGACGCGGCCAGTGCGAAGAACTCACCCAGAGAGTCCCAGCGAAGGTAGTTCTCCTCGACGAGCTGCTGCACGTGCTTGGGGGCGGACCCACCTGCACCGGTCTCGAACAGGCCTCCTCCCGCGAGGAGCGGGACGATCGACAGCATCTTCGCGCTGGTGCCGACCTCGAGGATCGGGAACAGGTCGGTGAGATAGTCACGCAGCACGTTTCCGGTCACCGAGATGGTGTCGAGGCCGTGACGCATCCGCGCGAGCGTGTAGCGGGTGGCCTCCTCGGGGGCGAGGATCGTGATCGTGAGCCCCTTGGTGTCGAGCGTTGCGAGCCCCTGGTGCACCTTGGCGATGATCTGGGCGTCGTGCGAGCGGTTCGCGTCGAGCCAGAACACCGCGGGCACGCCCGTGGCGCGAGCGCGAGAGACCGCGAGCTTGACCCAGTCCATGACCGGGATGTGCTTCGTCTGCGTCGCACGCCAGATGTCGCCGGCGCCGACCTCGTGCTCGATCAGCACGGTGCCTTCGCTGTCGAGCACCTGCACGGTGCCGGCCGTGGCGATCTCGAAGGTCTTGTCGTGGCTGCCGTACTCCTCGGCCGCCTGTGCCATCAGCCCCACGTTCGGCACGGTGCCGATCGTGGCGGGATCCAGCGGTCCGTTGGCGATCACGTCGTCGATGACCGCCTGGTAGACGCTCGCGTACGACGAGTCGGGGATGACCGCGAGGGTGTCGGCCTCGCCGCCGTCCTTGCCCCACAGCTTGCCGCCGTTGCGGACGAGAGCGGGCATCGACGCGTCGACGATCACGTCGCTGGGCACATGAAGGTTTGTCGTGCCCTTGTCGGAGTTCACGTACGAGAGACGCGGCCCCTCGGCGATCGCCTTATCGAATGCGGCCGCGATCTCGGCGCCGTCGGCGATGGACCCGAGGCCCGCGAGGATCGAGCCGAGACCGTCGTTCGGGTTGAGTCCCGCCGCCGCGAGCTTGTCGCCGTACTGGGCGAACACGTCCTTGAAGAAGACCCGCACGACGTGACCGAAGATGATCGGGTCGCTGACCTTCATCATCGTGGCCTTGAGGTGCACCGAGTACAGCACGTCGTCGTTCTTCGCCGTCTCGAGCGTCTCGGCGAGGAACTCATCGAGGTGCGCGGCCGAAAGGAAGGTGGCGTCGATGATCTCGCGCGGCAGGACCTTGAGCCCCTCCTTGAGGATCGTCACGGTGCCGTCTGCGGCGGTGTGGCGGAAGCTCAGGACGTCGTCGTGGGCGGCGACCCAGGAGCGCTCGTTGTGCTTGAAGTCGTCGTGGCCGAGCGTCGCGACGCGGGTCTTCGACCCTTCAGCGAACGGCTTGTTGCGGTGCGGGTGCTTCGTCGCGTAGTTCTTGACGGCCAGCGGCGCCCGGCGGTCGCTGTTGCCTTCACGGAGCACCGGGTTGACGGCGGATCCCTTGATGCGGTCGTAGCGTGCGCGGACGTCCTTCTCCTCGAGGGAGGCGGGCTCGTCCGGGAAGTCGGGGATGTCGTACCCCTGCGCCTGCAGCTCGGCGATCGCGCCCTTGAGCTGCGGGATCGAGGCCGAGATGTTCGGGAGCTTGATGATGTTCGCCTCGGGCAGCGTGGCCAGGCCGCCGAGCTCTGCGAGCGAGTCGCCGACCTGCTGCTCGGGCGTGAGCTTCTGCGGGAACGCGGCGAGGATGCGTCCTCCGAGCGAGATGTCGCGGGTCTCGACCTCGATACCCGCCTGGCCCGTGAAGGCCTTGATGATCGGCAGGAAGGAAGCCGTGGCGAGAGCCGGAGCCTCGTCCGTGTAGGTGTAGATGATGGCGTCGTCGGTCACCAGGAGGTTCTCCGTTCGCGAGGGCATATTTGTCTCGATACCAAGATACCTGAGCCTCCCCCGGGACACGTCCGCGGGAGGTGGGGCCGGCACATCGACTTCCGGCATTCCGCGGTCAGGGACCCCTGACGAAAGTCGAGGTTTCTACCAGGCACCCGGCGGAGGGGCTAGCCTGTGACTATGTCCGAACTGCGCATGGTCGAACTCTCCGCCGCGACGATCGTCGCCGTGAACAACCTGTCGCTGAAGCCCGGACAGGAGCAGTTCCTCGCTCCGGTGTCCTACGGCATCGCGGCGACCGTCATCAACCCTCAGACCTCCTGGCAGCGAGTCGTCCTCGACGGCGATCAGGTCGTCGGCTTCGTCAGCGCGAACTTCGACGAAGAGGCCCCCGAGGAGCACTTCCGCTCGGTCCTTTGGCGAGTCAACGTCGACGCAGACGATCAGGGCAAGGGCGTCGGCCGTTTCGCGGTCGAGAGCCTTCTCGAAGAGGCCCGCGCCCGCGGCTTCGATCACGTCAACGTCATCTACGAAGCCGGAGAAGACGGCCCTGAGGCCTTCTTCCTGCGCGTCGGATTCACTCCCGTCGGAGAGACCGAGTACTCCGAGGTCATCGCAGAGATCCGCGTCGACTCCTAGACCGGCGGCGGGGCCTCGAATCCCCTCCCCCATCGAGGCCTCGTCGCCATCGCCGCTGACTCACGGGAACGCTCCCACATCCCCGCAGGCTTTTTGTTGCGATCCGCCACAAAACGCTTGCGCCCGGCGTGGAACCGTGCGTATCATCGCCTCAGACGCGCAAGCGAAGCGTTTCGATGAATTCCCGGTACGAGCGACGATGGAGTCAGCATGGCGACGATCCACGAGGTGGCGAGAGCTGCCGGAGTGTCGATCAGTACCGTCTCCTACGCGCTGAGCGGAAAGCGTCCGGTGTCGGAGAAGACCCGGATCCGCATCGAGGGCGCCGCGCGGGACCTCGGCTACGAACCCGACGCCGGAGCCAGGATGCTCGCGGGTCGACGCACGCACATCTTCGCTCTCACCGAGCCCCTGCGGGCCGACACCCATGCCCCGACGCACATGGCGTTCGTGCTCGCCACAGCCGTGGCCGCTCGACGCCGTGGCTACGACATCCTGCTCCTCACCGACGAGCAGGCTTCCGACGGCATGAACCGAGTCGCCGCGAGCAGACTGGTCGACGCCATCCTGGTGCTCGACGTGGCCCCGGACGACGAGCGGGCGGCCATCGCACGCAGCGTCCGCACCCCGACCGTGTTCATCGGCATCCCCGACGACCCCGATGGCCTCACGTGCGTCGACCTCGACTTCGAGTCCGCCGGGGGCCTCGCGGTCGATCGGATGGCGGATGCCGGCCACTCGCGGGTGACCCTGCTCGGACAGACCGAGGTCTCGTACCGCAAGTCGAACTTCCCCCGACGCCTCCTCCGAGGTGCCGAGGGACGCGCGGCGGACCGCGGTGTCGCTCTCGAGTGGGTGACGACAGGCTCGTCCGCGACCGATCCGTCGGCGGTCCGCTCGGCGACCGAAGATGCTCTGGACCGTGGCGTCCGCGCATTCATCGTGCACGCGGTCGGCGACGTCCACGACGTCCTTCTGCGCACCCTCGACGAGCGCGGGCTGCAGGTCGGCACGGACGTGTCGATCATCTCGGCGGCAGCGTCGTTCGACACGTCTGCTCTCGCGACGCCCATCGACACGATCCCTCTGATCCCCGCACGATCGTGCGAGCTGGCGGTCGAACTCGCCGACACCCACCTCGACCGGCCCGGCACCGCACCGCGCATCCACCTCATCCCTCCCGAGTACCACTCCTCCGGATCGATCGCTCCCGCCCGGGAGTGATCAGCGGCGGAGACGCATACGCGCATCTGCATCATCGAAACGCTTCGATGATGTCGCGTGACAACTGAAGAGAAGAACGACCCACCGATGTGTCCGGCCTCATGGCCCATCAGAAAGGAGTGCCGACGATGGCACGCGACATCCGCAGGACGAAGACGCTGGCCGCCCTGGCCGCGCTGACGGCGACAGGGATCGCGCTCAGCGGCTGCACCGCAGGATCCTCCGAAGAGGGAGGCGACGGGCAGACCCTCAAGCTCTGGCATTACGAAGGAGCAGACAGCGCGATGGGCAAGGCCTGGGCCGAGGCGATCGAGATCTTCGAAGAGGAGACCGGAGCGACCGTCGAGTTCGAGGAGAAGTCCTTCGAGCAGATCCAGAAGACCGCGAGCCAGGTGCTCGACACCGACGCCGCCCCCGATCTGATGGAGTTCAACAAGGGCAACGCCACCGCCGGATTCCTCGCCTCCACCGGACTGATCTCCGACATTTCGGATGCGGTCGACGAGTACGGCTGGGCTGACAAGCTCGCTCCGTCGCTGCAGACCACCGCCAAGTACTCCGAAGACGGCGTGATGGGCGGCGACACCTGGTTCGGTGTTCCGAACTACGGAGAGTTCGTGGGCGTCTATTACAACCAGGACGCGTTCGCCGCGGCGGGGCTTGAGATCCCGACCACGTACGAGGAGTTCGTCGGCGTGCTCGACGCCTTCGTCGCGCAGGGCGTCACCCCGCTGGCGGAGGCCGGAGCCGAGTACCCGCTGGGACAGCTCTGGTACCAGCTCGCCCTGAACGAGGCCGACCGCGGCTTCGTCGACGACTACCAGCTCTACAAGGAACCGGTCGACTGGCAGGGGCCCGAGATCACCGCGGCGACCGAGACGCTGAAGGAGTACGTCGACAAGGGGTACATCGCCTCGGACGTGTCGTCTGTCAAGGCGGAGGACGCCGGAGTGTCGTTCATCAACGGCACCGCACCGATCTTCGTCTCGGGTTCGTGGTGGTTCGGTCGCTTCGTCGCCGAGGCGACCGACTTCGACTGGACGCTGACCGCCTTCCCCGGCGCCGACCTGTCGCTCGGCTCTTCCGGCAACCTGTGGGTCGTTCCCGAGAACGCGGCCAACAAGGAACTGGCGTACGAGTTCATCGACATCACGATGCGGCCCGAGATCCAGGCGATCATCGGCAACAACGGCGGTCTCCCGGTCGCCGCCGACACCGCGGACATCACCGATGAGAAGAGCGCGGCACTGATCGAGACGTTCAACGGCGTGCTCGACGCCGACGGGCTCTCGTTCTACCCGGACTGGCCCGCGCCGGGCTTCTACGACGTGATCGTCCAGGAGCTCCAGGGACTCATCACCGGCTCGCAGGACGCCGAGACCACCAACGAGAACCTCGGCGAGCAGTACGACGAGGGCACCGCGGAATTCCGTTGATCCATTCGCGGGGGCGGCATCCGGATCGGACCGCCCCCGCATCCTCCTGGAGATGAAAATGTCACTCGCCACCCGCCGTGAGGGCCGCACGAAGCTGCCGCCCGAAGAGCCGTCGATCCCGCAGCGCCGCGGAGGGACCGGCGCGTACTGGCTGTACCTGCTCCCCGGCTTCGTGCTCCTGCTCGTCGTCGTCATCGTCCCGCTCATCTGGAACGTCTACCTCACCTTCACGAAGTGGAAGGGAGTACGCGCTCCGGAGTTCATCGGGCTCGAGAACTGGCAGAAGATCCTCACCGACGACGACTTCTGGACCTCGTTCCAGAACTCCGTCTGGATGATCATCGCCATGGTGGTCGTTCCGACGATCGTCGGCCTCATGGTCGCGGCTCTCCTGTTCGATGTCGTCGGTCGCAAGTTCGGCGGCAAGGTCGGAAGCTTCCTGCGAGCCACCTACTACCTCCCGCAGATCCTTCCCATCGCCGTCGCCGGCATCGTGATCGGCTGGATCGTGCGCCCCGGTGGCGACGGCGCGCTCAACCAGATCCTCAGCTGGTTCGGCATCCCGGCCTACGACTGGCTCGGCCAGATGCCCTCGGCGCTGATCGTGCTCATGGTGGTCATGGTGTGGGTGCAGCTCGGCTATCCCGTCGTCGTCTTCATGGCCGCTCTCCAGCGCGTCGACCCCGAGCTCTACGAGGCCGCCGAGCTCGACGGGGCCAACTGGTTCCAGCGCTTCTCCGCCATCACGATGAGCATCATCCGCCCCGAGATCTTCGTCGTCACCCTGACCTGCACGATCGCCGCTCTGAAGGTGTTCGGCCCGGTCTACATCATCACGCGCGGTGGCCCCGCAGGTTCGACCCTCGTGCCGGCCTACTACGCGTATCAGGAGTTCTTCACCAAGCGGAACGTGGGCTACGGCGCGACGATCGCCACCGTCCTCACGATCGTCGTGGTGATCGTCTCGATCATCTTCATCCGCGTCCAGAACTCCCTCGAGCGCAAGGAAAGGGCGGGTCTGTGATGCACGCCACCACTGCCATCGTCACCGGCAAGCCGACCAAGGCGCGTCCGCGCGGCGGCATGACCAAGAAGCGCCCGGTCGACTGGCTGCTCCTCGCGCTCGTCGTGATCGGCGCCCTGCTCGTGATCGCACCGTTCTACCTGGTGCTGGTCAACTCGTTCAAGTCACCGGTCGACTACGCGACCTCGGGACCGCTCGCGTTCCCCGAGACCCTCGATTTCGGCGGGATCATCACCTTCTGGGAGCGGGTCAACTTCCCCGAGAAGGTCTGGAACTCGATCTTCATCGCCGGCATCGTCTCGGTGCTCGCCGTCGTCATCTCGATGCTCAACGCCTTCGCGATCGGCATCGGTCGTGTCCGCGGCCGCAGCTGGATCGTGCTGCTGTTCCTGCTCGCGAACCTCCTGCCGCAGGAGGCGCTGCTGTACCCGCTGTACTACATGTTCAAATCGGTCGGTCTGTACGACAACGTGTGGTCGGTCATCATCGTGTTCACGGTGATCCAGGCGGCATTCGGGACCTATCTGCTGTCGTCGGTCTACGGCACCTTCCCGAAGGAGATCCTCGAGGCGGCGTCGCTCGACGGAGCGAGCCGATGGCAGATCCTCTGGCGCGTGGTCTTCCCGATCAGTCGTCCGACCCTCTCGGTGCTGCTCATCTTCTTCTTCATCTGGACGTGGAACGAGTTCCTCATCCCACTGACGTTCCTCGCGTCGAACGCCAACCAGACCGTGCCCGTCGCGATCAGCGTTCTGCAGGGCGATCGCCTGATGGACGTCACCACCACGAGCGCGTCGGCATTGCTGGGCATCATCCCCACGCTCATCTTCTTCCTCATCTTCCAGCGCACACTCACGCGCGGCATCACGGCAGGAGCAGTCAAGTAATGAAGTTCACCGATGGGTTCTGGCAGCTGCGTCCAGGCGTCACCGCGCTCTATGCGCAGGAGGCCTACGACATCGCCGAGACCACCGACACCCCAGACGGACCCGGCCTCGTCGTCACTGCGCCGACCATGACGATCACCAAGCGCGGCGACACTCTCAACAGGCCGGTGCTGACGACCACTCTCTCGTCTCCGGCGGAGGGTGTGATCCGCGTGCGCATCGCGCACCACGAGGGCGCGAGATGGCACGGCGGGTTCGGGCTCCCCGGCTCGGGCACAGCCGCCGCCTCGGCATCCGTCTCCGAAGCGGGGGGCACTCTCGACGCGGGCGCTCTCGTCGCCAGGATCGCGCCCGGCTCGCCGTGGAACCTCTCGTTCGAGGTCGACGGGCGCCGGGTGACCGGCAGCGGCCACAAAGCGCAGGGATACGTGCGACTCGCCCCCGGCGCGCAGGTCGATTCGGGGATCGTCGACAACGCCCGCCAGGGAGGGTCAGGGTCGAACGGCACTGCTCCCACCGCAACGGCTTTCGTGCACGAGCAGCTCGATCTCGGCGTCGGCGAGCTGATCTACGGGCTCGGCGAGCGTTTCGGCCCACTGGTCAAGAACGGCCAGTCGGTCGACATCTGGAACGCCGACGGCGGCACCTCCAGCGAACAGGCGTACAAGAGCATCCCGTTCCATCTGTCGAACCGCGGCTACGGCGTGCTGGTCAACGACCCCGGGCACGTGTCGTACGAGATCGGCTCGGAGTCCGTCGAGCGGGTGCAGTTCTCCGTCTCCGGCGAGGTGCTCGAGTACTTCGTCATCGCGGGGCCCACGCCCAAGGACGTGCTCGGACGATACACGGCGCTCACCGGCCGGCCGCCCGTCGTGCCGGCGTGGTCGTACGGCCTGTGGCTGTCGACGAGCTTCACCACCGACTACGACGAGCAGACCGTCAGCTCGTTCATCGATGAGATGGCGGCGCGAGAGCTGCCGGTGTCCCTGTTCCACTTCGACTGCTTCTGGATGCGCGAGTTCAACTGGTGCGACTTCGAGTGGGACCCCCGGGTCTTCCCCGACCCCGAGGGCATGCTGTCGCGGCTGCACCAGAAGGACCTGAGGGTCTGCGTGTGGATCAACCCCTACATCGCCCAGCGCTCCCCGCTCTTCCGTGAGGCGGCCGATCGCGGGTTCCTCGTCACCCGACCCGACGGATCCGTGTGGCAGTGGGATCTGTGGCAGGCGGGCATGGGCCTCGTCGACTTCACGAACCCCGACGCCACCGCGTGGTACCAGGGTCACCTGCGCCGGCTGATCGCGCAGGGCGTCGACTGTTTCAAGACCGACTTCGGCGAGCGCATCCCCACGGAGGTCGTCTGGGCAGACGGGTCCGACCCGGAGCGCATGCACAACCTCTACACCGATCTCTACAATCGCGCGGTGCACGACGTGCTCGTCGAGGCTCGCGGGGCCGACGACGCCGTGCTCTTCGCCCGCTCGGCGACGGCCGGTGGACAGAGCATGCCGGTGCACTGGGGCGGCGACTCGACGTCGACCTACGCATCGATGGCGGAGACGCTGCGCGGCGGGCTCTCGCTGGCCCTCAGTGGTTTCGCCTTCTGGAGCCACGACATCGGCGGCTTCGAAGGCACCCCGGATGCGGGCGTCTTCAAGCGATGGACCGCGTTCGGCCTGCTCGGCTCGCACTCGCGCTTCCACGGCTCGAGCTCGTACCGGGTGCCGTGGATGTTCGACGAAGAGGCCGTCGACGTCACGCGCCGGTTCACGCAGCTGAAGATGCGGCTGATGCCGTATCTGTATCAGCAGGGTCTGGATGCCGTGCACACGGGCCTCCCTCTGATGCGCCCCATGCAGGTGGAGTTCCCGCACGATCCGGCGGTCGGATACCTGGACCGTCAATACATGCTCGGCTCCAGCCTGCTCGTCGCCCCGGTCTTCTCCGCCGACGGAGCGGTCGAGTTCTATCTGCCCGATGGTGTGTGGACCTCACTGCTCACGGGCGAGACGGTGACGGGGGGCGGATGGCGCCGGGAGACGCACGGGTACGACTCGCTCCCCCTCTACGTGCGCTCCGGAGCGGTGCTGCCGTGGGGCGCGCGGAGCGACCGCCCCGACTACGACTACCACGACGGCCTGCAGCTGCGCGTGTTCCCCGGCGGCTCCGGCACCACGACGGTCGACGTGACCGCGCCCGATGGCGATCGACGCGTCTACACGGTCGATCTGTCGGAGGTGACCGGATGACCGCGCTCTCCCCCGCCGACGACTACCGCGGCACCGGACTCGTGTTCCCCGAAGGCTTCACGTTCGGTTCGGCCACGGCGTCGTACCAGATCGAAGGAGCCGCAGCAGAAGACGGACGCACGCCGTCGATCTGGGACACCTTCAGCAAGACTCCCGGCGCCGTGTGGAACGGCGACACGGGTGACGTCGCGTGCGATCACTATCACCGCGTCGAGCAGGATCTGGATCTCATGAGCGATCTCGGCCTGCAGGCGTACCGCTTCTCGATCGCCTGGCCGCGCATCGTGCCGACCGCCGAGGGGGCGGTGAACCAGGCCGGGGTCGACTTCTACTCGCGGATGGTCGACGGTCTGCTCGAGCGCGGCATCCGTCCTGTCGCGACCCTGTACCACTGGGACTTGCCGCAGTATCTGGAAGACGAAGGCGGGTGGACCGCCCGAGCGACCACCGATGCCTTCGAGAGGTACGCCGAGGTGATGGGCGCAGCCCTCGGCGACCGCGTGCACACCTGGACCACGCTCAACGAACCCTGGTGCTCCGCGTATCTGGGCTACGGCCAGGGCGGCCACGCTCCCGGGCGCCACGAGCCGGCGTCCGCGCTCGCGGCGGTGCATCACCTGAACCTGGCCCATGGGCGCGCGGTCCAGGCGCTGCGCGCGACCTCCACCGGGGATCCCGACTACTCGGTCACGCTCAACTTCCATGTGCTGCGCGGACGAGGCGAAGGCGCGGCGGAGGCCACCCGGCGCATCGATGCTCTCGCGAATCGGGCGTTCACCCATCCGATGCTCCGCGGCGAGTATCCGGCTGATCTGCTCGACGACACGGCATCCGTGTCGGATTGGTCCTTCGTACGCGAGGGCGACCTCGCCACCGTGAATCAGCCGATCGATGTGCTGGGCGTGAACTACTACTCCACCGCGACCGTGCAGCTGTGGGACGGAGTCTCGGCGAAGCAGCAGAACGACGGGCACAAGGGCGCCGCCGGCGGCACCGCGTGGCCGGGCAGTGACCAGCTGGTCGAGTTCGTCGAGCAGCCGGGACCGTACACGGCGATGGGCTGGAACATCGCTCCTGAGGGGCTGGAGGAGCTGCTCGTCTCTCTCGCGGAGCAGTTCCCCGAGCAGCCTCTGATGGTCACCGAGAACGGCGCGGCCTTCGACGACGAGGTCGGCGAAGACGGGTCCGTCTCCGACCCGGAGCGCACCGACTACCTGCGCCGCCATTTCACGGCCGCGCATCGCGCTCTGCAGCGCGGTGTCGATCTGCGCGGCTACTTCGTGTGGTCCCTGCTCGACAACTTCGAGTGGGGCTACGGCTACGCCAAGCGGTTCGGCATCGTGCGGGTCGACTTCGACACGCTCGAGCGCACGGTGAAGGACTCCGGGCACTGGTATCGCGACCTCGTGCGCACACGGACGATCGGGGCCTGATCCGTTCGGATGCGAGCATCTTCTGGCACAGTGTTGACTCTGACACCATGTCAGACAGCACGATGGTGTCATGGCCGAGACCACGAATCTCATGACGATCGGCCGGTTCAGCTCGCTGAGCCGGCTGTCGGTGCGCATGCTGCGCCACTACGACTCCCACGGGGTCCTGGTGCCCGCTGACATCGACCCGGCCAGCGGGTACCGGCGCTACGCCGACTATCAGCTGAACGACGCAGCCGACATCCGCAATCTGCGTGATGTCGGCTTCGGCGTCTCCGCCATCGGAATCCTCCTCGCTGCCCGCGGCACCGCGGCGTGGACTCAGGCGCTGCGACTGCAGCACCTGAGCCTCGTCGAGGAGCAGCACGCAGCCCAGGGACGGGTATCACTCATCACCCGACTACTCGATCAAGGAGACAACACCATGTCGATGACCCTGAACCGCACGACCATTCCCGCGATGACCGTCGTGTCACTCCGAGGCACCGTCCCGACGTACTCGCACGAAGCGCTGCTGTGGGAGAGGATGATGCCGCTGCTCGCCTCGGCATCCATCGATCCCATCGGCCCCTGCGGCGTGATCGAACATGATGACCAGTACACCGAGACCGATGTCGATCTCTCGATCTTCCTCCCGGTCGCCGCAGACACGTCCGTCGTCGCGCCGTTGGAGATCCTTCATCTGCCGGAACGCGACTGCCTGGTCGCCGAAGTACGCGGCTCATACGACCAGATCAGTGCAGCGCACGACCTCATCAACGAGCGCATCGTCTCGGACGGCCTGCGGGTGAGCGGCGCAGACTCGGTCGAGGGCAAAGCGTTCAACATCTACCTGACCACCCCGGATGAGGTGAGCGAAGACGAACTCGTGACTCTCGTGCACGAGCCGCTCGCGCCGGTCGAGGGCAGCTAGCGGCGGTCGGGCTTCTTGCGGTCGTTCCACGCGGCGAACGCGGATGCTGCCGCGTCCGCCGCGCGGTCGATCGCCTCGGTCGACCGCGTGATGAGGTCGTGCGCGGCATCCTGCCAGGCCGAGGACGCCTGCGGCGCCTCGCCGGCCTGCACCCTCGCCGCATACTCGGCCGCTTCGAAGGCGCGCTCGAGATCCGCGACGGCATCACGGTAGGCGGCGAAGTCCGGAGCGCTCACGCGACCCGTGGCGGCCCTGCGGGTCTCGACGGCATGCGCCGCCGCGCGGAGGTACTCCGCCGTGGCCGGTTGCTTGACATCGGTCATCGCCGGATACGCGATCTGCAGCCCGGGGTCGGTCTCGTAGTGCATCCAGCGCACCACGATCGCCTCGTGCTGAGCCTGCAGTCGCTCGAGCGGGCGCGGCGCTGAAGCCGGGGGGATCGCTGCACGGGCCGCGTTGAGTCGTACCTGCTTGGCGCGGACGTCGGCTGCCGCAGCCTTGGCGTCGTTCTCCTTGGCGCGCAGCATCCTCTTGGCGCCTGCGACCTGTTCGGGCGTGGCACGACGCGCGCTGCGTTCCGCAGAGATGCGCGTGACGTCGGCTCTGGCGAGCTTGACCGCCATACGTCGTTCGGCGACGGTCTGCTGCGCCGCCCTGAGGTCGTGTCGTGCCGCGTCGAACTCGAGTCGACGCCCGCTCCTCGTGCTGCGACGGCGCAGTCCGACCGCGCCCGCGACAGCCCCGCCGGCGGCGACGGGCGCGATCCACCACAACTCGACGGCGAGCATGAGCGGATCCATACTTCGATGCTACCCACGCCGGCCGTGCTCCGCTCCGCCCCGGCGCAGAACGACCGAGGCCACGACCGATGATCGGTCGTGGCCTCGGTCCTCAGGCGGTCGGCTCGCACGCCGAGCGGCTCAGACCAGGGTCTCCTGCCACGCGGCGTGCAACTGTGCGAACTTGCCCGTTCCACTGATCAGCGTCTCGGGGGTGTCATCCTCGATGATCCTGCCGTGCTCCATCACGAGCACCCGATCGGCGATCGCGACCGTCGAGAGACGGTGCGCGATGATGATCGCGGTGCGATCCTTCAGAAGGGTCTGCAGGGCGTCCTGGATGAGCCGCTCCGAGGGGATGTCGAGCGACGCCGTGGCCTCGTCGAGGATCAGCACCGCCGGATCCGCGAGGAAGGCACGCGCGAACGAGATCAGCTGGCGCTGCCCCGCCGACACGCGACCACCGCGCTTGTTCACATCGGTGCCGTAGCCGTCGGGCAGTGAGGAGATGAAGTCGTCGGCGCCGACCGCGCGCGCCGCCGCCCTGATCTCGTCGAGCGACGCCTCGGGCTTTCCGAGGGCGATGTTGTCGGCCACCGTTCCGCTGAACAGGTAGGCCTCCTGCGTCACCATGACGATCGCGCGACGGAGATCCTTCGGGTGCAGGGTGCGCAGATCCACCCCGTCGAGGGTCACCGCTCCCGCCGACGGGTCGTAGAAGCGCGAGATCAGCTTGGCCAGGGTCGACTTGCCGGCCCCAGTCGTCCCGACGAGAGCGATCGTCTGGCCTGCGGGGATGTCGAGCGAGAAGTTCGGCAGGATCGTCTTGTCGCCGTTGTAACCGAAGGTCACCTCGTCGAATTCGATGTGCCCGCGCGACTCCCACAGGTCGACCGGCTTCTCGGGATCCGGCACCGTCGGCACCTCTTCGAGAACACCCGACACCTTCTCGAGCGCCGCCGTGGCCGACTGGTACGAGTTGAGGAACATCGCGATCTCCTGCATGGGCGCGAAGAAGTTGCGCACGTACAGCACTGCCGACAGCAGCACACCGACGGTGAGAGCCCCCTCCGACACGCGGATGCCGCCCCACAGCACGACGATCCCGAGCACGAGCGCCGCAACCCCCATCAGGCCGGGCTCGAACGTGCCGAACAGCAGCATCGAACGACGGTTCACGTCGCGGTAATCGCCAGCGATCTTCTGGAATGCCGCGTCGTTCCGAGGCTCCTTACGGAATGCCTTCACCGCGCGAATCCCGGTCATGGTCTCGACGAACTGCACGATCACCTTGGCGCTGATCACCCGGGACTCGCGGTAGACGAGCTGCGAGCGCGAATAGAACCAGCGCATCAGGAAGAACAGCGGGATGCCGCCGATCGCCAGGATGAGCCCCGACTGCCAGTCCCACACGCACAGCGCGATGAACGTGAACAGTCCGAACAGCACGCCCGAGACGAGCTCGTTCAGCCCCCCGTCGAGGAGTTCCTTGATCGAGTCGAGGTCGCTCGTCTGTCGGGAGATGATGCGTCCCGAGGTGTAGGACTCGTGGAATTCGAGGCTCAGGCGCTGGGTGTGCAGGAAGATCCGCTTGCGGAGATCCAGAAGCACGGCCTGGGTGAGCTTGGCCGCGATGATCACGTACCAGGCGATCATCGCCGCAGCAACGGCACCCGCGAGCAGGTAGACGCCGCCGATCATGAAGGTCGGCATCCAGTCGGCCCGGTCGAGCACCGCGGGCAGAGCCCGGTCGATGCCGATGCTGATCAGGATGGGGCCCGCGACCTGCAGCGCCGTCGATATCACCAGCACGACCGCCGCCAGCACGATCCGCGGCTTCAGCGGTCGTACGAGCGAACCCAGCAGGCGCAGAGAACGACGCCGGATGGCGCGGCTCTCCTCCTTGGTGTAGCTGGAGCGGTCCTCATCCTGTGTTCCGGTGATGGCGGAGCTCATCGCTGCACCTCCCTCTCTCCGTCGATATGTGCGGGTGCGCCAGCCGGTTCATCCTCGGCGGCGGCGCGGAGTCCTTCCCGCACCGTCGCGTCGATCTCATCCTCGTCGTCGCGGATGATCGGGATGGCTCCGGTGCGAGCAGCCTCCTCGGCCTCGAGGCTCGAGATGACGTGGCGATAGTGACGGCTCGTCTTGAGCAGCTCGCTGTGGGTTCCGACCGCCGTGACCCGTCCCGCCTCGAGAAGGGCCACGCGGTCGGCGAGAGCCACGGTCGACGGGCGGTGCGCGACGATCATGGCCGTGGTGTCGGCCAGCACATGACGCAGCGCCTCTTCGACGAGCGCCTCCGTGTCGACGTCGAGCGCCGAGAGAGGATCGTCGAGCACGAGCACCTTGGGAGCCGCCGCGACGGCCCGAGCGAGCGCCAGACGCTGACGTTGACCACCCGAGAGGCTCAGCCCCTCTTCGCCGATGATCGTCTCGACACCGTCGGGGAGCGAGTCCACGAATGCCGCCTGCGCGACGCCGAGCGCCTCCCGCAGCACACGCTCGGCCTCGTCGCTGTGCACGTCGAGGTCGGCTCGGCCGAGCAGCACGTTCTCGCGCACGGTCGCCGAGAACAGCGTCGCGTCTTCGAAGGCCATGGCGATGTGCTGCCGCAGCTCTGCCAGCGGCAGGTCACGCACATCCACGCCGTCCAGCGTCACTCGTCCGCTCGTGACGTCGTACAGGCGCGTGGGCAGGGTGGTCAGAGTGGTCTTGCCGCTGCCGGTCAGCCCGACCAGCGCCATGGTCTCACCGGGTCGCAGCACCAGGTCGATGCCGTCGAGCAGGTCGCGCTCGTTCGCGCCGGCATCCTGATAGCGGAAGTGCGCGCCCTCGAAGGCGAGCTCGCCGCGCGGCTCCGTGATGTGCACGGGGTTCTCCGGGTCGGTGATCGAGTTGGTCTCCGAGTAGATGTCGAACACGCGATCGGTCGCGGTTCGCGCGTCGAGCATGAAGGAGAACAGGAAGCCGATCGACTCGATCGGCCAACGCAGCACGACGGCCATTGCGAAGAAGGCGAAGAGCTCCGCCTGATCGATCTCACCCTGCGAGATCAGCCAGATGCCCGAGATCAGGCTGAGCCCGAACGCGATCTGCGGCATGAGATCGAGCCAGAACCAGATCGACGCGATCGCACCGGCCTTGCTCATCTCGGTCTCGCGCAGCGTCTCGGCCTGACGGCTGAAGCGGCTCAGTGCGTGTTTGCCTCTGCCGAAGGCCTTCAGCACGCGGATGCCGTGCACGCTCTCCTCGACGCTCGTGGCGAGATCGCCGGCCTGATCCTGGCTGCGACGTGTGAGCGCGCCGTACCGCTTCTCGAAGATGTAGCCGCGGATCCACAGCGGGATCGCGGTGACGATGAAGATGACGCCCAGCAGCCAGTGCCAGCGGAACAGCAGCACCGATCCGATGATGATGGTCAGGACGTTGACGACGAGCAGCACGAGTCCGAACGCCAGCCACCGGCGGATGAGCCCGATGTCCTGCATCATGCGGCTCAGCAGCTGCCCCGACTGCCAGCGGTCGTGGAACGACACCGGCAGCGTCTGCAGTCGGGAGTAGAGCTCGGTGCGCATCTTGTATTCGACCTGCGTCGCGGGATTCAGCACGAACTGCCGACGCAGCCAGACCATGAGCGCCTCACCGAGGGCGAGGCCGAAGACGGCGAGCGCTCCCCAGGCGATGGCCTCGATCGCGCCGGTCTGCACGGGGCCGCGGATGATCTGCTCGAGGACGATGGGGATCATCAGCGCGATGATCGCCGCGACGAGCGCACTCGCGGCACCGCCGGCGAGTCGCCAGATGACGGGCTTGACGAAGGGCTTGAGGCGCCACAGCGCGGCGGGTGTGGAGAGGGAGGAAGACGGGGAGGCGTTCTGCGATGAAGGCGAGGAAGACATGTCTCTCAGACGAGTTTCGTATGGAATGCGGTTACCGAGTGACGGATGCGGGAACGGAGTCGAACTCCGGCATCCGGTGCGAAGACGTGTGGGGGCTCTAGCCGAGCGGGCGCGCCGGGGTCGAGCCGAGAGCGATGATCTGCGCAGTGGCGATCGAAGTCATGGTGTCCTCCTCAGGGGCTCGGCGGTGTCGTCCGGTCGGCGCGACAGCCCTCCAGCCTATTCCTGTGAACCAGCTGAGCACAAGAGAGATTCCCGATTCGGCGAGACCGGCGAGATCTCGCAGCCGTCGGGCCGGGTTCGCGGAGTCAGACCCGCTCCGCTTCGCGCCCCAGCAGCCTCTCCTTGACCTCGAGCCCCCAGGCGAATCCGCCGAGCGTGCCGTCCGAACGCAGCACGCGGTGGCACGGCACGAACAGCGCCGGCGCATTGCGCGCGCAGATCGACGCTGCCGCACGCACGGCTCGCGGATTGCCGAGGCGCGCGGCGAACGACGTGTATGTCAGCGGCTCCCCCGGCGCGATCCCGCGCAGCGCCGACCATCCGGCGAGCTGCAACGCCGTGCCCTTCTGGCTCACCTCGACCTCGTCGATCGCCGACAGGTCTCCGGCATAGAACGCCCGCACGGCCACCGCGGCCTCGATCTCGCCCTCCTCGATCTTCGTCGGCTGCGACGCCGGGGAGAGACGCCCCACGATCGTCGAGTGATCGGCGGTCCACCCCGAGGCGAGCACTCGCTGCCGATCGTCGGTGAGGATCGTGAACGGCCCGTCGGGTGTGTCGAGGGTCTGGATGAGTGCGGTCATGAGGTCTTCTCCCGAGCTGTCGTCGCGGTCACGGTCACGGTCTTCTTCGCCCTGGTCGGCCGCACCGGTGCGGCGTTCCAGAGGTGCGCGCTCAGATAGCTGCGCCAGGGGGCAGCGCGCTCCGCCCAGGCGACCAGCGGTGCGGGATCCCCGGGGAGTCCGGTGGCTGCGGCTCCGGCGCGCAGAGCGACATCGCCCGGGAGCAGGATGTCGGGATCGCCCAGCACGCGCATCCGCACGTAGTCGGCCGTCCAGGGGCCGATGCCGGGCATCGCGAGCAGCGCCGCACGCTGCTCCGCTCCGTCGTCGCCGACCGTGAGCGGGAGCAACCCGTCGGCGAGGGCGCCGGCTGCGCCGACGATCGCACGGATGCGAGCCGCCGGCCCGCGCAGCACCGCGGAGCCGTGCTCCGCGATCGCCGACATCGTCGGGAACAGCAGTCCGTGCTCGGTGCGCTCCCCCAGGGCCTCGGTCAGCGCGCTGAGAGCCGTGCGAGCCGCGACGACGGTGATCTGCTGTCCGATCATCGCGCGGATCAGCATCTCGTGCGGGTCGGCAGAGCCCGGCACGCGGATGCCCGGCGTGCGGGATATGAGCGGAGCGATCTCGGGATGGGCACTCAACGCCTCGTCGATCGCGAGCGGATCGGCATCGAGGTCGAAGATCCGCCGCACCGTGGCGACCAGCGGAGCGAGGTCGCCGAGCTGGGCCACTCGCGCGCGCAGGTGGAGTCGGGCAGCGGAATCCTGACTCACCTCGAACCAGGCGGGCCCGCCGGCCATGCGCAGGTGCCGAGAGAACGAGGTGGCCGAGGCTTCTTCGACCCCCGAGACCGCGCGCGCGGCCATCCAGCGGAAGACTCCCGCCACGTCGAGAGGTGCACGGTACGGGAGCACGAGGTCGATCGCGCCCACGACGACCGACGACGGCGCGCGCCGGCGGGCCCGGATCTCGCCCGGAGTCAGATCGAAGACCTCGCGAATCGTGTCGTTGCACTGCCTGATGCTCGCGAACCCGGCCGAGAACGCGACGTCGGAGATCGGCATATCGGTGCCGACGAGCAGCATCCGCGCCGTGTGGGCGCGATGGGCTCTGGCGAGAGCGAGGGGTCCTGCCCCCAGCTCGGCTGCGAGAAGCCTCGTCAGGTGCCGCGTGGAGTATCCGAGTCGTGCTGCGAGTCCCGGCACCCCCTCGCGCTCGACGACTCCCGACGCGATCAGACGCATCGCCCTGGCCGCGACGTCGCTGCGCAGATCCCACGCGGGCGACCCAGGGGCGGCCTCCGGCAGGCAGCGCTTGCATGCTCGGTAGCCGGCCTCATGCGCTGCGGCGCTGGTGGGATAGAAGGTGACGTTCTGCGGCTTCGGCGTGCGCGCAGGGCAGCTCGGACGGCAGTAGATGCCGGTCGAGCGCACGGCCGTCACGAACTGCCCGTCGAACCGGGTGTCCCGCGCGTTGATCGCACGGTACCGCTCGTCGAAGTCGGTCACGGGGAGGCTCATGCCTCCACTCTGTCACGAGCCTGCGACACCGACTGGCGGAAATCAGACACGGCTGTGGGGACCGCGCCCGCAGCCACTCTCTGCAGCGCGCGGCGGGCGATCAGTGGAAGAAGTGGCGCTCTCCGGTGAAGAACATCGTGACGCCGGCCTTGCGCGCCGCATCCACGACCTCTTCATCGCGCACGGAACCGCCGGGCTGCACGATCGCCGTCACGCCGGCATCGATGAGCACCTGGGCGCCGTCCGCGAACGGGAAGAACGCGTCGGAGGCTGCGACCGAGCCTGCGGCGCGGTCGCCGGCCCGCTCGACCGCGAGGCGGCACGAATCGACGCGGTTGACCTGACCCATGCCGACGCCCACCGTGGCGTTGTCCTTCGCGAGCACGATCGCGTTCGACTTGACGGCGCGGCAGGCCTTCCACGCGAAGATGAGGTTCTCCATCTCTTCGTCGCTCGGGCGCTCGCCCGACACGAGCTCCCAGTTCTTCGCGACCGACACGATGTCGTCGGGGAAACGGTCGGCGTCCTGCAGCAGCAACCCGCCCGAGACCAGACGCACGTCCATGCGCTCCTGCTGCCAGTCCTGCGGCAGCTGCAGCAGGCGCAGGTTCTTCTTCGCCTTGAAGACCTCGAGCGCAGCCGGCTCGAACGACGGCGCGACGATGACCTCGGTGAAGATGTCCTTGAGGTTCTCAGCCATCTTGAGCGTGACGGTGCCGTTCGCGGCGATCACTCCCCCATAGGCCGACACCGGATCGCACTCGTGCGCGCGGATGTGCGCGCTCGCGATGGGGTCGAGGGCGTTGGGCGCCGTGGTCGCGATTCCGCACGGGTTCGCGTGCTTGATGATCGCGACGGCGGGCTTGACCATGTCGTAGGCGGCGCGCAGCGCGGCATCCGCATCGACGTAGTTGTTGTACGACATCTCCTTGCCCTGCAGCTGAGTCGCCTGGGCGATGCCGTGGCCGCCGACGCGGGTGTAGATCGCGCCACGCTGGTGCGAGTTCTCGCCGTAGCGCAGCGTCGCCAGACGCTCGGCCTCGATCGTCAGGTGGGCGGGGAGGTCATCGCCATCACCCAGCGTGCCCTCGGCGAACCAGGCGGCGACCGCGGTGTCGTACGCGGCCGTGTGGGCGAATGCGCGCGCGGCGAGCTCACGCCGCTGCGTGAGGGTGGTGCCGCCGTTCTCGATCGCGCTGATGATGCCCGGGTACGACTGGGGCGACACGACGATCGCGACGTTGGCGTGGTTCTTCGCCGCGGCACGCACCATCGCAGGGCCGCCGATGTCGATCTGCTCGACCACATCGTCGCCCTCCGCGCCCGAGGCGACCGTCTCGACGAACGGATAGAGGTTCACGACGACGAGCTCGAACGGCTCGATGTCGAGGTCGGCGAGCTGGCGCTCGTGGTCTTCGAGACGCAGATCCGCGAGCAGACCTCCGTGGATCTTCGGGTGCAGCGTCTTGACGCGGCCGTCGAGCATCTCGGCGACGCCCGTGACGGCGGCGACGTCGGTCACCTCGAATCCGGCGTCGCGGATGGTCGACGCGGTCGAGCCGGTCGAGACGATCTGCACGCCGGCGTCGGAGAGCGCCTTCGCGAGCACGAGCAGATCGGTCTTGTCGCTGACCGAGACGAGTGCGCGACGCACAGTGACGGTGTCGCGATCGCGGTACAGCGAGTGGTCGTGGCGGGGGCCTGCCATGATGGGCTCCTTCGTACGAGAGTGACGTGCGTGGATGGGTTCAGGATGCTGCGGACAGCGGCAGCTCGCCGGTCGCGATGCGGCGCACCACGTCGATGAGCAGTCGGCGTTCGACGGGCTTGATGCGCTCGTGCAGGGTGTGCTCGGTGTCGCCATCGAGAACCGGCACCCGCTCCTGCGCCAGGATCGGCCCGGTGTCGACGCCGTCGTCGACGACGATCACGCTGGCGCCGGTCTCGGAGACGCCGGCGGCCAGCGCATCGCGGACGCCGTGCGCTCCGGGGAACTCGGGGAGGTACGCGGGGTGCGTGTTGATCAGGCGCGGTGAGAGATCTGCGACGAGACCGGCGGGCAGCAGCCGCATCAGGCCGCTGAGCACGACGAGGTCGGCGTTCCAGACGGCCAGCTGGCGGCCGAGCTCTTCGCCCCATGCCTCGCGGGACTCGTGCTGGTGCCACGGAACCGTGAAGCTCGGAATGCCGAACTCCTCGGCATGCGCCAGCCCATCGGCTTCGCGGTCGGCACCGACGACCACCACCCGCGCAGGAAAATCGGGGTGACGAGCGGCCTCGAGGAGGGCGCGAAGGTTCGAGCCGGTGCCCGAGATGAGAACGGCGACCGTGAGCACGCGCCCAGTCTACCGGGGCGCGTGACCCGCCCCGACCGACGTGTCAGTCGCGCGGATCCTCGGGGTCGCGATGCGCAGACGGGGGCGTCGCGAGCTCGGATGCAGACATCTCGGCGATCCAGCGATCGGTGCGCTCCTCGGCGAGCTCATCGCGATTGCGCGGCGAGAGCAGAAGAATCGCGGCGCCCAGAAGCACCTCACCCCCGAGAGCCAGTGCGAACGGCAGCGCGGAGGGCCCCGCCTCTGCCAGTCGACCGGGTCCCAGCGATCCGCCCGCCAGGAGAGCGGCCACGGCTGCCACGCCCGCAGTGAGTGCGCCGATGGCGAGTGCGATCACCGCGCGCGGCGCGGTGCCGAGAGGCGTGCCCTCCCACACGAGACGCGAGCGCACCGCCCACCCCGCGAATGCGCCGGCCCCGATCGGGATGATCACCACGATCAGCATCCAGATCGACGAGTTCTCGGGAAGCAGCCCGAGCACGGGGATCCCCGGGACGACGCCGAGCTGGGTTCCCGCAGGCGACACCGCGGTGCCGACTCCGACCGAGAATCCCGGCCCTGCCAGCCACGAGGCGGTCCACACCAGCAGAGTGGGGAGGTACGCCAGATGCCCCAGAGTGATGACGGTCGCGCCGAGCGCATCCACACGCGCTGCCTGGAACAGTGCGACGACCTCGCCACCGCGAGCGATCGTCATGATCGCCACTGCGACGCCTGAGACGGCTGTCACTGCCAGCACCGCGAACGCGGCACCGCGCACTGCGGCTGCCGGCACCGGACTCCAGTCACCCCAGGAGTCCATCAGGTCGTGCAGCCGATCGATGAGACCGCCGTCGCCGTCGTCCCAGACCGCCCTCACCGCCCCGCACAGCGCACCGACCAGGTACACGGCGACGGGGAGGATGATCGCCTGCACGATGGGTACCTGGGCGGCGTCGAGGTGCGAGGTGAACGCGACGAGCGTGCTGATCGCCGCAAAGGCCACGGTTCCCGCCAGTGTGCCCAGCATCCATGCGCCGGCGCGGGCCGCCCGCGCTCCCGATCGCGCGGCGAAGAGCAGGGTGAAGACCAGCAGCGCCAGCGGCGTGACAGAGAGCGTGAACGCGGCGGCATCGGGCGCGACCCCTGCCGCGCGCAAGACCTCGGTCGGTATCTCGACGCTCACGGGTGCCCCGTGACCGAACTGCCACAGCGTGCCGGTGAGGGGCCACAGCGCACCCCAGTCGGCCGTCGCGCCGAACGCGAGCGTCCACAGCAGGGTCAGCGGAGCCAGGAGTACGACGAGACCCACCGCCGCGGCGATGGCAGCATCGAAGGCGGCGAGGAGCGCGACGAGGAGGCGTTGCATATCGCTTTCGAGACTACGGCGTGAAGGCCGTGGGAGCCCTGGGGACGCGCGCGGTGCGGGCGACACGATATCGTCTCCTGCGGAGGTTCCCCGATGTCAACTGCCCCGTCCCCCACCCGCTCCCCGGCCGCGCCCGCGAACGCGCTGGACCGCTTCTTCGAGATCAGCAAGCGCGGATCCACGATCGGCACCGAGATCCGAGGCGGTCTGGTGACGTTCGTCACGATGGCCTACATCGTGATCCTCAACCCGATCATCCTGTCGACGCCCGACGTCAACGGCGTCGAACTCGCCGGATCCGCCGTGGCCGCTGCCACCGCGCTGACCGCCGGTGTCATGACGATCCTCTTCGGCCTGATCACCCGCCTGCCGTTCGCCTTCGCGGCCGGTCTCGGCATCAACGCCTTCATCGCGTTCTCGGTCGTCGGCACGGTGAGCTGGCCCGAGGCCATGGCTCTCGTGATGATCAACGGTGTGATCATCGTGCTCCTGGCCGCCACGGGATTGCGGAAGATGATCTTCGACGCCGTGCCCGTGCAGCTCAAGCTCGCGATCACGGTCGGTATCGGCCTGTTCATCGCGTTCATCGGATTCGTCAATGCCGGCTTCGTCACCGCCACCGGCAACGCGTCTCCCCCCGTCGATCTCGGCATCGGCGGCTCCGTCGCCTCGATCCCGACCCTGCTGTTCGTGATCACGCTGCTGCTCGGCGGCGTGCTCACCGCGCTGCGGGTGAAGGGGGCGATCCTGATCGCGCTCGTGGGTGGAACCGTGCTCGGTGCGATCGCCAACCTGATCTGGCCGTTCGGCCTCGACTTCGGTTTCACCGGGGCGATCGTCGGCCTCCCCGACCTCAGCCTCATCGGTCAGGTCGACTTCGGCTTCGACCTGCAGAAGGTCAGCGTCGTCGCCCTCGTGATGTTCGTCTTCACGCTGCTGTTCTCGAACTTCTTCGACGCGATGGGCACCATGACGGGCCTCGCGAAGGAGGCCGACCTCGCCGACGAGAAGGGCGACTTCCCGCGCATCAAGTCGGCTCTGGTGGTCGAGGGCATCGGTGCGATCGCCGGTGGTGGCACATCATCGTCGTCGGCCACGGTGTTCGTCGAGTCCGGAGCCGGCATCGGCGAGGGCGCGCGCACCGGATTCGCGACCGTGATCACGGGCGCGATGTTCCTCATCGCGATGTTCTTCACCCCGCTGACCTCGCTCGTGCCGGGCGCTGTCGCAGCGGCCGCTCTCGTGCTCGTCGGCGCACTCATGCTCGCTCAGATCAAGAACATCGACCTCAGCGATTTCCGCGTGCTGTTGCCGGTGTTCCTCACGGCGACCGTGATGCCGATGACCTATTCGATCGCCAACGGCATCGGCGCGGGCTTCATCAGCTGGATCGTGGTGAACGCGTTCTCCGGCAGGGCCAAGACCATCCACCCGCTTCTCTGGGCGGTCGGCGTGGGGTTCGTCATCTTCTTCGCTCGAGGACCCATCGAAGCACTGTTCGGCGTCGTCTGAGCGACGACCGAACGACGGAGGGGCGGATGCGAATCGCATCCGCCCCTCCGTCGTGTGCGGGATTCGTGGCGCCGTCCGTCGCGCAGTGCTAGACCGGAAGCACCCGAGGAGAGCAGGCGCCGATGTCCGTCCCCACCGCTCCTGTGCGATCCGTCACCGACGGCGGCCTGGAGACCGATCTGATCTTCCACCACGGCGTCGATCTTCCCGACTTCGCCGCTTTCGTGCTGGTCGATGACGACGATGGGCTCCGGACGCTGAGAGAGTATTACCGCGGGTACGTCGAGATCGCCAGAGTTCACCACGCTCCGCTGCGCCTCGAGACGCCGACGTGGCGCGCCAGCGCCGACTGGGGCGCCCGTCTCGGGTACGACGCCGAGGCGCTGCGTCGAGTCGACATCGCTGCGGTGAGGCTGCTGCAGCAGATCGCTGCCGAGTCCGGTCTGCCTGCGGTGCGGATCGTTGGCATGCTGGGTCCTCGCGGCGACGGCTACCGCTCAGGTGCCTGGGATCCCGTGACCGGACCCGACGACGCCTACCGCTATCACCTCAACTGCGCGCACCCGGATCACTTCGCGCGGGCGATCGATGAAGAGACGGCGTCACGGCTCATCGGCATCCGCCCCAACGCCTCCCGCCTCTCGCACGCCGAGCTGGACGAGTCGGAGACCCTCGACGATGGCGACCCCGAGGAACTGGCCACACGCGTGGCCGAGCTCCTCGAGCGGATGCCGTCGGTGCGCGTCATCGGCGGCTGCTGCGGAACCGATTCGCGACATATCGCGGCGATCTGGGAGCGCCTCGCGCAGTAGCGCTGACGCACTCCCCTTTTCTCGCGGTCAGCCGACCGGGCTCAGGCCGATGGGTGGTGGTGCGTCGAGGGCGAGCAGTCGACGCTGTCGCGAAAGCTGCATCTCGAGCACCCCGCTGCCGACGATGAACGGCAGCGGGGCCAGCAGCCAGACGGGGCCGTACCCGCCACTCGCGCTCATCATGATCGCCATGACCGCCCAGACCGCGGACAGGATCCAGAAGCCGGTCGTCACGAGTCGCCCTCTGCGGAGGATTCTGGTGCAGGTCTGGCGCGAGTCCGAACCGCCGCGTCCGCGCACCACGACCTCGTCACCCCAACCGCCTCCGTGCCACCAGCGGAGAAGGGAGGGCCTGAGCGAGACCTCGTACCAGCCCGCCGGCGGATTCGCCGGCGGTGTCAGCATGGCGTCGCCCGGCCTTCCGGATGCAGGAGCAGCGCACGGTTCTCTGTCGGATCGACCACAGCCAGGACCATACACGATGCGCTCCGAGATCATGCGCAGCAGGCGCTGAGCATGAAAGAAGGCCCCGGAGTGGAGTCCAGGGCCTTCTCTTCGAGTATAGCGCTCAGAGCGACTCGATCACCGCACGCATCAGAGCGGCGGTCTCGGACGGCGTCTTGCCGACCTTGACTCCGGCGGCCTCGAGGGCCTCCTTCTTCGCCTGGGCGGTGCCCGCAGAGCCCGAGACGATGGCGCCGGCGTGGCCCATGGTCTTGCCCTCGGGAGCCGTGAAGCCCGCGACGTAGCCGACGACCGGCTTGGTGACGTGCGCCTTGATGTAGTCGGCCGCGCGCTCTTCGGCGTCGCCGCCGATCTCGCCGATCATCACGATCGCCTTGGTCTCGGGGTCGGCCTCGAACGCGGCGAGCGCATCGATGTGCGTCGTGCCGATGACCGGGTCGCCGCCGATGCCGATGGCGGTCGAGAAGCCCAGGTCGCGCAGCTCGAACATCATCTGGTAGGTCAGGGTGCCCGACTTCGACACGAGGCCGATCGGGCCCTTGCCGGTGATGTTCGCCGGCGTGATGCCGACGAGCGCCTCACCGGGGGTGATGATGCCGGGGCAGTTCGGTCCGATGATGCGGGTCGTGTTGCCCTTGCTCTGCGCGTAGGCCCACGCCTCGGCCGAGTCGCCCACGGGGACGCCCTCGGTGATGACGACGAGCAGCGGGATCTCGGCGTCGATGGCCTCGATCATCGCATCCTTGGTGAATGCTCCCGGAACGAAGGCGATCGACACGTCTGCGCCGGTCTCCTTCATCGCTTCGGCGACCGAGCCGAAGACGGGCAGCTCGACGGCGTTGCCGTCCTTGTCGGTGTGCGAGACCGTGGTGCCGGCCTTGCGCGCGTTGACGCCACCGACGACCTGGGTGCCGGCCTTCAGCATGAGAGCCGTGTGCTTGGTGCCCTCGCCGCCGGTGATGCCCTGGACGATGACCTTGGAGTCCTTGTTGAGGTAGATCGACATTTCTCTAGTCCTTGTGTCTCTCTGCGATCAGGCGTTGGCGAGTTCGGCGGCCTTGTCGGCGCCCTCGTCCATGGTGCGTGCGAGGGTGACGAGCGGGTGCGCGTACTCGGCGAGGATCGCGCGACCCTCGTCGACGCGGTTGCCGTCGAGGCGCACGACGAGCGGCTTGGAGGCGGCGCTGCCGAGGGTCTCGAGGGCACCCTTGATGCCGTTGGCCACGGCGTCGCACGCCGTGATGCCGCCGAAGACGTTGACGAACACGCTCTTGACCTGCGGGTCTCCGAGGATGACGTCGAGGCCGGCTGCCATGACCTCTGCCGAGGCTCCGCCGCCGATGTCGAGGAAGTTGGCGGGCTTGACGCCGTTGTGGTTCTCGCCGGCGTAGGCGACGACGTCGAGCGTCGACATGACGAGTCCTGCGCCGTTGCCGATGATGCCGACCTCGCCGTCGAGCTTCACGTAGTTCAGGCCGCTCTTCTTGGCCTTGGCCTCGAGCGGGTCGGCTGCGTCCTTGTCTTCGAGCGCTTCGTGCTCGGGGTGACGGATCTCGGAGGCATTGTCATCGAGCGTGACCTTGCCGTCGAGCGCGATGATGTCGCCTTCTTCGGTGCGCACGAGCGGGTTGACCTCGACCAGCGTCGCGTCTTCGCCCTTGTAGACGTCGAACAGCTTGACGAACACGTCGGAGACCTTCTCGATGAGGTCCTCGGGGAAGTTGGCCGCGCGAGCGATCTCGACGGCCTTCTCCTTGTCGATACCCGTGAGCGGGTTGACCTCGACGCGTGCGAGAGCCTCGGGGCGCTCGACCGCGAGCTCCTCGATCTCCATGCCACCCTCGACCGAGCACAGGCTCAGGTAGGAGCGGTTGGCGCGGTCGAGCAGCACGGAGAAGTAGAACTCCTCGGCGATGCGCGCACCCTGCGCGACCATGACGCGCTTGACGGTGTGGCCCTTGATGTCGAGACCGAGGATCGCCTTCGCTGCCTCGTACGCCTCTTCGGGAGTCTTCGCGACCTTGACGCCGCCTGCCTTGCCACGACCACCGGTCTTCACCTGGGCCTTGACGACGACGACGCCGCCGATCTTCTCAGCGGCTGCCTTCACCTCCTCAGGGGTGTCGGCGACGATGCCGGCGAGGACCGGCACTCCGTACTTCTCGAAAACGTCTCGTGCCTGGTACTCGTACAGATCCACTGTGGTTCCTTCACTGGGCTGCTGTCTGGTAATTCTCTCGATGTCGAGACATCGACCAGTCGCCCAGCCTACTACCTCGAACTGAACGCTCCCGGCGGCTGTGGATGGTTCACGGGCCCGCCGAGCCGCTCGCGCGAGTGCGAAGTCCGGCGACATCTCCGCATTCGCGCGGTCTAGGCTCATCCCATGCACGAATCCGCAGAACTGCGCACCGGCGTCGTGGCCGCTGCGCTCGAGCTCTTCGCGTCGCAGGGCTTCGACCAGACCTCCGTCGAGCAGATCGCGAAGGCAGCCGGAGTCTCGCGCTCGACGTTCTTCCGTCAGTTCGGCGGCAAGGAAGACGTCGTGTTCGCCGATCACGAGGTGCTGCTGGAACAGCTGCGCTCGTTCCTCGCCGAGGGACACGACGACCCGTGGGGCGCGGTGTGCGCGGCATCCGAATCGGTCTTCAGCCATTTCGCGCACGACCCCGAGCTCGCCCGTCGTCGCTACCAGATCGTGCGTCAGGTGCCCGTCCTGCGCGAGCGCGAGATCATCACCGTGTTCCGGTATGAGCGGCTCTTCGACGACTACCTGCGCACCTCGCTCCCCGGTATCGATCCGCTCGATGCGGTCGGATTCTCCGCCGCCGTCACAGCGGTGCACAATCACGTGCTGCGGCAACTGCTGCGCGGCACGAAGAAGGTGCCGCTCGCGACGCTCCAGACGGCGCTCGCTGAGGTGCGGCGCCGCTACGGCGTGCCCTCGGACGTCGCGACCGATGCACCCGACGACATCGTGGTCGCCGTCTTCCCTCGTTCGATGCCGATCGCCGAGGTCACCAGACGGCTGCGTTCGCAGATCACCTGACCTGCCCCCGCGACGGCTCCGCCGCGCACTCCTGGAACTCAGTATCGGGTAGTACGATACCTAGTGCCACGAAGGAGTCTCCATGAGCGCTGCAGCTTCCCCGTTCCCCGGCGAGCGCGTCTCGTCGTACGACATCACCGGACGGCAGGACAGCGACTACTACGCCGTCTTCGCCGACATCCCCGACGCCGACCGCTCGGCGTGGGATCGTGCGCGGGCGTACATCGACGAAGTCGCGCCGCAGATGGCGGACGCCTGGGATCGTGCGGAGTATCCGCTCGACGCCGCGCGCCGCATGGGCGAGATGGACCTCGTGGTCGACGGAATCGAACACCCCTCGCTGACCCGCCTCTCGCCGCTGGCCGCCGGACTCGTCAACATGGAGATCTCCCGCGGCGACGGGTCGCTCGGCACGGTGCTCGCCGTACAGGGCGGACTCGCGCTGCGCACACTGGCGCTGTTCGGCTCGCCCGCACAGCAGGACAGATGGCTCACCTCCCTCGCCGACGGCTCGGTCTTCGGATCCTTCGCACTCACCGAGCCCGACCACGGCTCGGACTCGGTGTCACTCGAGACCGTGGCGCGGCGCGACGGCGACGAGTGGGTCATCCGCGGCGCGAAGAAGTGGATCGGCAACGGCGCCTCGGGAGGCATCACCTTCGTCTGGGCGCGCGTCGACGACGAGACCGCCGACGAGCACGGAGCCGTCCGCTGCTTCCTGGTCGAGCAGAGCGCCCCCGGATACACCGGCACCCCGATCCGCGGCAAGGCCTCGCTGCGCGCGATCCACCAGGCGCACATCGTGCTCGACGATGTGCGGGTGCCGCTGGATGCCGTGCTGCCCGGGACGAAGTCGTTCAAAGACGCGTCGGTCGTTCTCTACGCGACCCGGTCGGGGGTCGCCTGGTCGGCGCTGGGCCATGCCACCGCCTGCTACGAGGCCGCCCTCTCCTATTCGACGCAGCGCATGCAGTTCGGCAAGCCGCTCGCGAAGTTCCAGATGGTGCAGGAGCGTCTCACGCACATGCTCGAGGATCTCACCGCGATGCAGCTCTACTGCCGGCGCCTGGCAGACCTCGAGTCCGCGGGCGAGCTGCGTCCCACTCAGGCCTCACTCGCGAAGTTCCACAACACCCGCGCGGCGCGACGCGTGGCATCGATCGCTCGCGACCTGCTCGGCGGCAACGGGATCCTGCTCGAGAACGGCGTGATGCAGCACATGGCCGACATCGAGGCGATCCACACCTACGAGGGCACCGAGAGCGTGCAGGCCCTGCTGCTGGGACGCGACATCACGGGCATGAGCGCCTTCGCCTGAGCGACCGGAACGGATGCTCAGGTGTCGGACCGCTCCTCGGCACCGACAGCGCTGGACCCCACCGCCTCCGCAGGCGCGGCGAACCTCTGCCCGCCGATCACCGAGAGCAGCCGCAGCTTCTCCTGGCTCTCACTGCCCGGCGCCGCCGTGTACACGAGCATCGAGTGCGACTGCTCCGGGTCGACGAGCGTCTGACAGGCGAGCTCCAGACGACCCAGCTCCGGATGCAGGAAGTGCTTCGTCCGCGGCGGCTGCAGACCGACCTCGTGCTGCTCCCACAGGACGCGGAACTCCTCGCTGCGACCGCGCAGAAGATCCGCGAACCGCGCGGCACGCGAACCCGGTCCACGGCGCGCGGCAGCGCCGCGAAGCCCCGACACCCAGAGCCGCGCGAGGTACGGACGATCGGCCTCGTCGTACATCAGACGCGTCGCCGGATCGGTGAACCAGCGGTAACCGATACTGCGCTCCGGCCCCGTGAACCGGGTGAGGTCGCCCACGAGGGCAGCGCCGAGCGCGTTCTGACGCAGTGTCTCGCCGAGCTCCGTGACGATCTCCGCGGGAGTGTCCTGCAGACGGTCGAAGATCCGCAGCATCCCCGGGCTCACGTGATCGCTCTCCGATGCACGCGACGGCGGAGTGTGCCCCGCGAGCGCGAACAGATGGTCTCTCTCTGCCAGTGAGAGGTGGAGTCCCTGCGCGATCGCGGCAACCATCTGCTCCGACGGCTGCGGACCGCGCTCCTGTTCGAGGCGCGCGTAATAGTCGGTCGACATGTGGCACAGCGCGGCGGCCTCCTCGCGACGCAGACCGCTCGTGCGGCGGCGTGTCCCCCGGGGGAGCCCGACGTCCTCGGGCTGCAGAGCTTCGCGGCGTCCACGGATGAACGCGGCGAGCCCGCTCCTGTCGATGATCATGGTGTTCTCCCCATCACGTCGTCTCTCCGTTGTAGCACCTGACGGGTTCCGTATCCTCGGATCGACGATCCCTGGATGGACCCGCTCGGGAGCGAGAGCATCGATGCATCCGACGAACAGGAGAGACCATGCCTCGGAGAGACGACGATCTGACGATTCGGCCACTGACCGGTGAGCGGGCGGTGATCACGGGAGCGAGCGACGGCATCGGCGTCGGCATCGCCGCCCGGCTCGCAGCGGCGGGTGCCGACGTGGTGCTCCCGGTGCGCAGCCGGCAGAAGGGGGCGGCGGTGGTCGACCGCATCCGCCGAGAGACACCCGATGCGCGGGTGTCGCTGAGGGACCTCGACCTCGCCTCCCTCGAGTCCGTCTCGGCGTTCTCGGAGAGCCTGCGCGAAGAGGGCATGCCCGTCAGCATCCTGATCGGCAATGCCGGGGTCATGACGCCGCCCGACCGCCGCACCACCGTCGACGGCTTCGAGCTCCAGTTCGGCGCGAACCACCTCGGACACTTCGCCCTGGTCGGTGGGCTGCTGCCGCTTCTCATCGAGGGGAAGGCGAGGGTCGTCTCGCAGATCAGCATCGCCGCGAACAGCGGCGCGATCAATTGGGACGACCTGCAGTGGGAGCGCTCGTACGACGGGATGCGCGCCTACAGCCAGTCGAAGATCGCGTTCGGCCTCTTCGGGCTCGAGCTCGAGCGGCGAAGCAGGGCGCAGGGGTGGGGAATCACGAGCATGCTGTCGCATCCCGGCGTCGCCCCGACCAACCTGCTGGCCGCTCAGCCCGATCTCGGACGTTCCGCTCCCACATCGAGCCGGAGGGTGATCGACGCCCTGTCGCGCCGCGGGATCCTGGTGGGCACACCGGAGTCGGCGGGCCTTCCCGCGCTCTATGCGGCCACCTCACCGGATGCGGTCGGCGGAGGCTTCTACGGCCCTTCGGGACTCGGCCATCTGGGCGGGCGGCCTGGCACACAGAGGCTCTACTCGCGGCTCCGCGACGATGCCGCGGCCGGTCGCATCTGGCGGGTCTCCGAAGAGCTCACCGGGGTGGGCTTCGCCGTCTGACTCGCGGCGTCGCCGGAACCGGCGTCGCACGCACGAGGGCGGCGATCAGTCGCAGCCGCAGCCTCCGGCCGGGGTCTTCACCATGAAGCACACGTCGCACACGCCGTAGTCCCGCTCGACGGGCTTCGGTGTGCGCACGGCCTTCGGGGCCGCCGCCACGCGCGGGGTCGTGGATCGCTTCGCCTTCACCGGGGCGATGGGCCGGAACTCGCTCGGGTGCGTCACGTAGAAGTAGGGCGCTCGGCCCTCGCTCGGGCGCAGTCGCAGCGCGGTCGAGCCGACCATGACGACCTCATCCTCGGCGAAGCCGTTGGTGTAGGTCTTGCCGATGTGCAGGGCGACTCCCCCGCCGCGGCGGATCGCCTCGATGTAGCGGCCGCGATCTATGTAGGAGGAGATGCCGACGGCATCCGTGATCGCCGTGATGAACTCGTGGTTCTCGACGGCGACGCGGTGCGCGCGGAGCGCCTCCGCGAGGGTGCGATACGGACGGGAGGTGCCTGTGGGGGTCGGGCCCTGGACTTCATTCATCTCTTCAAGGATCTCATGCTCAGACGTGGAAGACTGGCCGCATGGCACGCGCGACGATCATCGGGTCCGGTCCGAACGGCCTCGCGGCCGCCGTGGCGCTCGCGCGGGGTGGCTACGAGGTGCGGGTGCTCGAGGCTGCCGACACGATCGGCGGAGGTCTCCGCACGACCGCATCCACGCTCCCGGGGTTCGTGCACGACGTCTGCGCTGCGGTGCTTCCGTCGGCTCTCACCTCTCCGTTCTTCCAGGCGTTCGGGCTCGCCGAGCGTGTCGAGTGGATCTACCCCGAGATCTCCTACGCGCACCCGCTCGACGACGGCAGAGCCGGGATCGCCTGGCGCGACATCGAACGCACGGCCTCCCATCTCGGTGTCGACGAACGGGCGTGGCTCGCGCTCCTGCGCCCGCTGAGCTCGCACGTGGACGGTGTCGTCGACTTCACCGGAAACCAGATGCTGCGCATCCCCCGGGACCCGCTGACCGCTCTGCGCTTCGCCCTGCGGATGCTCGATCAGGGCACGTCGCTCGCGACACGCACTTTCCGCACCGAAGAGGCAGAAGCCCTCATCGCGGGGGTGCTCGCGCATCCGCCCACTCCGCTGCCCACGCTCGCCGGTGCCGCGGCCGGTCTGCTGCTCGCCGCTGAAGGTCACGCCGACGGGTGGATGTACCCGCGCGGCGGGGCGCAGCGCATCGCCGACAGTCTCGTGTCCGACCTCGAGACGCACGGCGGGGCCGTCGAGACGGCCAGGTACGTCGACGATCTCGGCACGTTGGACTGGGGCGACCCGACGCGGGGCGACCTGCTGCTGCTCGACACCTCGCCGAAACTGGTGCTCACGCACCCGGACATCCCCGCACGCTACGCGAGGGCGATCCGGCACTTCCGCTACGGCCCCGCGGCGGCCAAGGTCGATTTCGCGCTCGACGGACCGATCCCCTGGACCAATGCGGATGTCGCGCTCGCGCCGACCGTGCACATCGGGGGCACCCGTGCGGAGGTCTGGGCGAGTGAGAACGCGGTCGCCCGCGGACGGATCAGCGAGCGGCCGTACGCACTCACGGTGCAGCCCTCGATCTTCGATCCCACGCGCGCACCGGAGGGCAAGGCGGTGCTGTGGGCATACATCCACGTTCCGCACGGCTCGGACTTCGACGCCGCCGAACTGATCACGCGTCAGGTCGAGCGCTTCGCCCCCGGGTTCCGCGATCTCATCCTCGCGCATCACTCGGTGCCGGCGTCCTCGCGCGAGGCGTTCAATCCCTCGGAGGTCGGCGGCGACATCCTGGGAGGCGCGTTCACGATCCCCCAGGCCATCCGTCGACCCGTGCTGAGCACCGCTCCGTGGCGCACGCCCATGCGCGGCGTCTACCTCGCATCGGCGTCCACCCCGCCCGGGCCCGGTGTGAACGGCATGGCAGGGTGGCACGCCGCACGCACCGCGCTGAAGGACGCGGGTCGCCCCGCCACGCTCGACGACCTGTTCTCCTGACGCCACTCCCTCTTCTGCCGCGTGCGCGCCACGGGCAGGATGGACCCATGCGCTACGACATCCCCGCCCCCATGCTGGCGAAAGCGGCGGCATCCGTCCCCGATCCTGAGAAGACCTCCGGCGGGCTGCTCTTCGAGCCGAAGTGGGACGGGTTCCGCGGACTGATCGCGTGGGACGGCGAGACCGTCGAGATCGGGTCGCGCGGCGCCAAGCCCCTGACCCGGTACTTTCCGGAGCTCGTCGAGGCGATTCCGCGGCTGCTGCCGGGCCCGTGTCTGCTCGACGGGGAGATCGTGGTCGCGACGGGGCCCGAGGGGGCGCAGCGGCTCGACTGGGAGGCGCTGAGCCAGCGGATCCATCCCGCGGAATCCCGGGTGGCGAAGCTCGCCGCCGAGACGCCCTCGATGTTCGTGGCGTTCGATCTGCTCGCGCTCGGCGACGAGGACCTGCTCGATGCGCCATTCGGCGAACGCCGCGAACGGCTCGAGTCCCTGATGGCCGATGTCGAGCACCCGCTGCGCATCACCCGCACGACCCGCGATCGCGACGCCGCTGTGCGCTGGCTCGCGGAGTTCGAGGGTGCGGGACTCGACGGCATCGTCGCGAAGCCGCTCGGCCAGCCCTACGCACCGGGCAAGCGGACGCTGATCAAGGTGAAGCACGCGCGCACGGCGGACGTGGTCGCACTGGGCTACCGGATCCACAAGTCGGGTTCCGGCGTCGGCTCGCTGCTGGTCGGGCTGTACGACTCCGACGGGACGCTGCGACAGGTCGGCGGCGTGGCCGCGTGGAGCGACAAGAGACGCGCCGAGCTGGTGGACGAGCTCGCACCGCTCGTGGAACGCGACGACGACGGAGGGATCATCACGGGGGCCGGTGAGCGCTCGCGGTTCAGCGGCTCGAAGGACGTGTCGTTCGTGCGGTTGCGGCCCGAACTCGTGCTCGAGGTTCGCTACGACCAGCTCGAGGGTGCGCGCTTCCGTCACACCGTGCAGTTCGAACGTTGGCGCCCCGACCGCGACGCCCGCTCATGCACATACGACCAGCTCGACACGGTGGCCGGATACGATCTCGCCGACGTGATCGGCTGACGGTCACTCGTCGACCGGGTCGCCGTTCTCATCCCAGTTCGCCGCCACCTTCTTGCTCGGCTGCACACGCGGGGGCTCACCCGGCATCTTCGGGAACTCCGGGGGGAACGACAGCTCGCCGAGCCCCTCTTCCTTGTCGCGCTCCCACCAGGCGAGCAGCGTGTCGATGCTGCCGGGCGCGCTCTGCATGCCGGCCCACGGGTCGCCGACGTCCTCGAGCCGCTGGGGGATGCTGCGCACCGTGAAGCGTGCGGGATCCAGGCCGTCGAGCTCTTCCCAGTGCACGGGCGTCGAGACCGTCGCACCGGGCAGCGCCCGTGGACTGTAGGCGCCGGCCATCGTGCGATCCCTGTTGGCCTGATTGAAATCGATGAAGACCCGTTCGCCTCGCTCTTCTTTCCACCAGTTCATGGTGACCTGCTCGGGCATCCGCCGTTCGAGTTCCCGTCCTGCGGCGATCACGGCGTGCCTGACGTCGAGGAACTCGTGCTCCGGTTCGATCGGAGCGAAGACGTGCAGGCCGCGGTTCCCGCTCGTCTTGACGAACGCGGTCAGTCCCACCTCCCGCAGCACGGCGCGCAGCTCCAGCGCCGCGGGCACGGCATCGTCGAATCCGGTCCCGGGCTGCGGGTCGAGATCGATCCGCAGCTCGACCGGGTTGTCGGGCTGCGATGCGAGAGAGGCCCAGGGGTGGAACACGATGGTGTTCATCTGCGCAGCCCACACGATGGCGCTCGGTCGGTTCAGGACGATCTGCGGATGCCGCCGCCCGCTGTTGTAGGTGACCGTGACAGCGTCGACGTAGTCAGGCGTGCCCTTGGGCGGATTCTTCGAGAAGAAGCCTTCGGGCTTCCCGGTCGACGACGAGCCGACACCGTCCCTGAACCTCTCGAGCGAGACGGGACGACCCCCGTTGGCTTCGAGGAACGGGCCGCTCACCGCTTGGAAGTAGTCGGCGAGCTCGCGCTTCGTGATGCCGACGTCGGGCCAGATGACCTTGCCGGGGCTCGAGAGCACGACCTCGCGCTCAGCGTCGGGATCGACGACGGTCAGGGTGACGCGCTCGGATGCCATGCTCCGACCTTAGGGGCCGCGTCGGGACGACGGAACCCCGACGGCCGGTCAGTCGTCGAGATCGATCGCCAGGATCAGCACCGCGCTGAGCGAATCGCGTTCGACGACCATCGTCGGACCTGCGGGGTCGACGATCACCCCGGCCATCTCGGTGTGCGACGACAGGATCTTCGCGAGCTGCAGCGGCTCGAAAGGCAGCGGGCGATCGCCCCGGCCGAGGGCGATGACCTCGAGCGGGTGCGAGAACAGCTGGAGGAACCGCTTGCCGTCGGGGGTCTGGGCCTCGGCGATCCCGACCTGTCCGGTGCCCGCGCCATCGTTGACCGCGACCCACATGCGCGTGGTCGCAAGGGCCTCACCGAGCTTGACGGCCGAATCCTGCTGTCGCGGGGCCGCGATGATCGACTTGACCGTCATGTCGACGTCGGCCTGCTCGAGCGTCTTCTGCAGAAGCTCGGTCGGGAAGACGACGCGGTTCGGCGCCGACGCGTTGTCGACGATGAGACCGGCGAAGTCTCCGGACACGACCTGCTGGAACACCGAGGTCACCGGCTGGGCGACGGCCGACGTCGCGGTCGGGTCCTTCTCGAGCTGCACGGAGTCGCGCACGGCGGCGGCCGAGCTGAAGCCCAGCATGAACTGGCGCTCTCCATCGCGCACGACGGCGACCGAGAGCGGCTTGCCCTCGCTGATCTGGGCGCGGGCATCACCGTTCACCCGGATGTACAGGTGCCCCTGCAGGGCCTGTCGGAGGACACCGAGCAGCTGCTCGTTGGTCGCGCCCTTCTCGATCTCGGTCAGCGCTTCACGCAGCAGGACGTTGTCCTTCATGCCCGGCACGGTCTCGGTCGGCTCGGGCGGCGTCGGCGATGCGAGGGGAAGCCGACGCTCAGCCGGCGGAGCGGCCGGTGCGGGGGTCGGGTTCACCGCAGGCGCAGCCGGGGCCGCCGGGGCTGCAGAGGTGCTCGCGGTGCCGGAGTCGGGCTCAGCGAGCGAGACCTCGGGACCCGCCTGCGCTCCGACACCGCGGAACGCCTGCACGGAGATGCCGATCGTCGGCGTCTCGTCGACGGGCGCCGCGTCGCCGTCGGACTCCGTCGAGGCGTCGTTCGCGGACTCATCGATCGAATCGACATTCGCGGTCTCAGCCGGATCGGTGACGGCATCGTCAGCGGACTTCTTGCGGCGGGAGAACAGGGCCATATGGATCAGCCTAACCCGCGCAACCCTCAGATCTTCTCGATGGGCGCGACCTTGATCAGCAGCTTCTTCTGACCGGCGGAGTCGAACCTCACGTGAGCGATGCGCTTCGCGCCCTCTCCCGTGACCGCATCGACACGCCCCTCGCCGAAGTCCGAGTGACGGATGCGGTCGCCCGCAGCCAACTCGAGGTCGCCGTTGTCGCGCATCTTCGCCGTGACGCGGTTGGGGAACTTGTCCATCGCGGTCGAGAGCGGCTTGAGCGAGTCGCGACCGGGGAGCGGCGTGACGCCGAAGCGATCTCCCGATCCCGAACCCGACCCCCCGAAGCCGCCGGAACGGCGGGCGTTCAGGGCGCGCGACTGCATGCCCCCGCGCGAGTTCACATCACCGGGAGACTGCCGCCAGTCGATGAGCCCTGCGGGGATCTCCTGCAGGAACCGGCTCGGCATCGCGACCGAGACCTCGCCGAACTGGGCGCGGGTCATCGCGAGCGAGAGGTGCAGGCGCTTGCGCGCACGCGTGATGCCGACGTAGAAGAGTCGTCGCTCCTCCTGCGGGCCACCCGGCTCTCCGGCCGAGATGCGGTGCGGGATCAGATCCTCTTCGACGCCCGTGACGAAGACGGCGTCGTACTCGAGCCCCTTGGCCGTGTGCATGGTCATGAGCGACACCGAGCCCGACTCGTCGTCGAGGTCGTCGGCGTCGGACACGAGCGCCACCTCTGTGAGGAAGTCCACGATGGTGCCTTCGGGGTTGTTGCGTGCGAAGTCCCGCGCCACCGCGACGAACTCGTCGAGGTTCTCGACGCGCGCCTCGTCCTGAGGATCGCGACTCGCGCGCAGTGCGTCGAGGTAGCCGCTCTTCGAGAGCAGCACGCTGAGCCCGTCGGCCACGGTGGTGGGAGCGGTCACCTCTCCGGATGCCGGGAGCATGATCTCGGTCGCCTCGGCGAGCAACGCGTCGAGCTGTGCGATCGCACCCTGGATCTTGGGGCCGAAGCCGAGCTGATCGGGGACCGACAGCGCCTGGCGGAAGGTGATGCCGTGTTCTTCGGCGAACCTCGCGATCGCGGTCTCGCTGACATCCCCGATGCCGCGCCGGGGCTTGTTCAGGATTCGGCGGACCGCCATCTCATCGGCGGGGTTGGCGACCGCGACCAGGTACGCCAACGCATCCTTGATCTCGGCGCGCTCGTAGAACTTCGTGCCACCCATGATCTTGTAGGGCACGGCCGATCGGATGAAGATCTCCTCGAGCGCTCGCGACTGCGAGTTCGTGCGGTAGAACACGGCCATCTCGGAGTACGGAAAACCCGAGCGACGCAACGACTCGACCTCATCCGCGACGAACTGCGCCTCGTCGTGCTGCGAGTATCCGGTGAAGCCGATGATCTTGTCGCCGTCGCCCTTGTCGCTCCACAGCTTCTTGTCCTTGCGATCGAAGTTGTTGCCGATCACCGCATTCGCGGCGGACAGGATGTTCTGGGTCGAGCGGTAGTTCTGCTCGAGGAGCACGACGCGCGCGCCGGGGAAATCGCGCTCGAACTCGCTGATGTTGCGGATGTCCGCGCCGCGGAACGCATAGATCGACTGATCGGAATCACCGACGACGGTGAGCGATGCGCCGTCGGGTGCGGGAGTGGACTCTGGCTCGAAGATCATCATGCCGTTCGAGGCATAGGGATCGGGAGCGTCTCCCGACACGGGCCTGGTCAGCTCGTGGATGAGCGCGTACTGCGCATGGTTCGTGTCCTGGTACTCGTCGACGAGGATGTGCCGGAAGCGTCGTCGGTACGTGTCGGCGACCTGCGGGAACGCGCGGAACAGATAGACCGTCTGGCCGATGAGGTCGTCGAAGTCGAAGGCATTGGCCTTCTGCAGCTGACGCTGGTAGTCGGCGAAGAGCTCGACGAAGATGCGTTCGGCCGGATCCGACATGTTGGCCTGGCGCGCGTACCCTTCGGCATCCGACAACTCGTTCTTGAGCTTCGAGATGCGCGACTGCACGGCTCCGGGGGTCAGGCCGTAGGCGTCGGCCTCATGTTCCTTCACCAGCCTCTTGATGAGCGCTCGCGAGTCGCCTGAGTCGTAGATCGTGAACGACTTCGTGAATCCGAACTGCTCGGCCTCGCGCCGCAGGATGCGCACGCACGCCGAGTGGAAGGTCGAGATCCACATGCCGCGTGCCGCGTCGCCGATGATCGCCTCGACGCGCTCCCTCATCTCGCCCGCCGCCTTGTTGGTGAAGGTGATGGCCAGGATCTGGCTGGGCCACGCCTCTCGGGCACGCAGCAGCGAGGCGATGCGTCGTGTGAGCACGCTCGTCTTGCCCGAGCCTGCGCCCGCGACGATGAGCAGCGCGGGGCCGCGGTAGGTGACGGCTTCGAGCTGCTGCGGGTTGAGACCGGCGAGGAGATCGTCCTGGCCCTGGTTCCCGGTGGAGCGGGGGCCGACGGTTCCGGGCACGATGAGGGGGGCTTCTGTCATGGCCTTACGAGTCTAGGCCGAGGCACCGACATCACGGTGTGAGCCGCCGACCGCCGAGAAGAGAACTCGCGCGACAGCGGACGAGGAGCACGCGGCTCGCCGCGCACTCCTCGCCCGTCTGTCGATCGGTCAGACGGCGCGGCGTCTCCCGCGCACGATGAGACCACCGGCGATCAGCATCATGATCGCCGCGAGGATGGCCACGGCGGGCACCTCACCTCCGGTCACGGCGAGCCCCTGCGGCTCGGTGATCGTGACGTCCGCCCAGCCGACGAGAGATCCGTCGGCTGCATACGCCGCGAGGCGGTGCGCACCGAGCGGAGCATCTGCGGGAATCGTGACGGTCACCGCGCCGGTGTCGGACGCCATGCTCGCTCCGAGAGACGAGGGCTCGGAGTACATCCAGATCGCGAGCCGCTCGCCCGCGTGTGCGATGCCTGTGCTGACCGTCACCCGATCCCCGCGACCTGCGACGGACGGATTCACGGTGACACCGTTGCGATTGTCGTCCGTGAGCGCGGAGCCGGGGAGCGGAGGCTGCCCGTCGTCCGGGTTCTCCGAGCCAGGGTTCTCCGAGCCAGGGTTCTCACTTCCGGGATTCTCGGTCCCCGGATTCTCGGTCCCCGGATTCTCACTCCCCGGGTTCTCGGTGCCAGGGTTCCCGGTGCCCGGGTTCTCGGTCCCCGGATTCTCGGTCCCCGGATTCTCACTCCCCGGATTCTCCGTCCCTGGGTTCTCCGTCCCCGGGTTCTCGGTCCCCGGGTTATCCGTGCCAGGGTTCTCGGTCCCCGGGTTCTCCGTCCCCGGGTTTTCCGTTGCCGGGTCCTCCCCCGGCACGAACGGCAGGGTTCCGGCACGCAGCGCCTCGGCGGCGAAGCCGTCGGCGAACCACCAAACCGGACGCTGACCGTCGACCGCGAGCGAAGCGGGTCCGGTGGCGAATCCCTCGTTGTTGATGTCGGGCATCGAGCCGGGCCGTGCGAAGTGCGAGATGCCGGGCGCGTCGCTGGCGTTCAGGGTGATCTGAGCCGACTGCCCGTGACACCCGTCATCGCACACCGCCCACAGCACATCGAGGACACTGTCGTAGTCGAGCGCCATCACTCCGGGGAGTCCCGGCGCGATCTCCGAGACGAGCGTGGCACCGCCGTCTGCGGC
This sequence comes from Microbacterium sp. EB106-03-03-XG65, assembly GCF_058791955.1. Taxonomy (NCBI): domain Bacteria; kingdom Bacillati; phylum Actinomycetota; class Actinomycetes; order Micrococcales; family Microbacteriaceae; genus Microbacterium; species Microbacterium sp. EB106-03-03-XG65. The sequence goes on along the minus strand of NZ_JBYTEB010000001.1, from coordinate 1,440,760 downwards.
GAGCGCGAATGCATAGACGTGCCCGTTGTCCTCGACCGCGACGAAGAACAGTCCGTCACCATGACCGGCGTAGTCGGTCGGTTCGTATGCGGCACCGGTGTTGACGTCGAAGAGCTCTCCGTCGAGGGCGGTGTCCGGCACCCACTGCACGGCCTCCATGCCGAGGTTCGCACCGACGGCCGGCAGCAGTGCTGTGAGGTCCCACTCCTGCTGGGCGACGAGGTCGCCCACAGCCGCCTCGGGGTCGACCGCGAGGATCGTGTTCCGGTTGACGCCCTTCGCGCTGTTGTCCCGCTCCGAGGCGACGTAGACGAGCCCGTCGCCGTCGACCGTGATGCCCTCGGTGTCGGGTCCTGCGGCGCCCGGAGCGTCTGCATCCTTCTGGAACCGCACTCGCTTGCCCGACTCCCAGCCGGCGATCTGCGTGAACGATCCGTCGGCGTGCACCTCGAGCTTCCAGATGCGACCCTCGCCGTTGTCGACGGCCCACAGGAACGCGCCGTCCGAGGTCTCCTGCACGTCGAGCCCTGAGCTGTCCTCGAGGAAGGTCGGCGTGCCGTCGAGCACCCTGACCTCCTGCGACCCCGGCCACGGAGACACGGCGATCTCTCCGGCACAGATGTTCGCCGCGTTCTTGCTGCTCTCAGCGGTCACCGCGAAGACTCCCGTGACGTCGGGGCACCGGCCCCACGTGGTCGCCGCATGCCCCGCACCCCACGTGGTGGAGTCGATGAGCAGGTCGCCGTCGAACAGACGCACGGAGTCGCCGTCGCCCAGGCCGAAGCCCAGGTCGGCGCCCTCGATCACGAGGTACTCGCCGGCGGCCACCGTGGTCGAGGCCGGAATGACGTACGAGTGGGTGTCGTCATCGTTTTTCACGACCACGCCCGAGACATCGATGGCCGCTGAGGTCGGGTTGACGAGTTCGATCCAATCGCCGGGCGAGCCGCCGTCAGACTCGACCTCGTTTATCCGCACGGGATTCCCGCACGCGTTGCGCTGGCCCTTGGTCGAGACCGCGATGTCGATGAAGTCGCCGCTGCCGTCCGCACAGCGCGCGAGAACGCCGGCGGCGTGCGCCGCGTAGACGTGCTCGTCGACGACGTCGAGGTTCGCGTCACGCAGCGTGACGGTGTCGCCGTTGCCCAGACCGAACACGAACTGCGACGGCTGATCGAAGACGAAGTAGCCGCCGGGTGCGAGCACGGAGCCCGCGGGCAGCGGCGTCGTCTCTGCCGAATGGGCGACCGGATCGCTGTCCATGACGGTCCAGCCCGAGAGATCGACCGGCGTGCTGCCCGTGTTGACCACCTCGACCCAGTCGGTCGCGTCGCCGTTGGACTCGATCTCGTTGATCACGACGTCGGGCATGACGCACGAGTTCGCGGCCCCCGGAGTCGAGTGTGCGAGCACGAAGGCGCCCTCGCCGTCGGGGCAGCGCGCGAGGGTCGCGGCGATGACGTCACCGTCGATCGCGGCGTGGCCGCTCCACGCGAGGGTGTCGTCGATCAAGGCGCCCGCGGCGTCGAACAGGCGGATGCGATCGGCGCTGCCGATGCCGATCGGATCGCGGAAAGCCGTCTGCACGCCGTCGACCAGACCGATCGTGCCCTCCTCGACCACGAGGAACGCCCCCGCGCCGATCTCGGTTCCGGGCAGGAACTGCCACCGGTGGTCGTCGGAGTTGTCTCGGATCTCGTAGCCCGAGATGTCGAGAGGGGCATCGCCCGCGTTGAAGAACTCCACCCAGTCGGCCGGCTGCGAGTCGACCTCGTTGATCGCGATCGAGCCGCCCGCCGGAGTGTCGGTGGCGAACACATTGGCCGCCCCCTTCGTCGCCTCGGACGTGTCAGCCCACTCGACGACGCCGGCGACCTCGCGCGATCCCCACGTCGCCGCGGCATGAGCCGTCCACGAGGTCTCGTCGACGAGCGCGGCGCTCTGGTCGAACAGGCGCACCTGGTCGGCCTTGCCGAGGCCGAAGGCGAAGTCACCGGCACCCGCAGCGAGCTCGTCGAGCACGAGGTACGCCCCGGGCTCGATGAGGGTGCCGTCGGGGAACGCGTACGACTCGTCCTCCCCGTCGTCCTTGACGACGAAGCCGCTCAGATCGACCGCGGCGTCAGACGTGTTCGTGAACTCGATCCAGTCGCCGGGCACTCCCCCGCTGGACTCGACTTCGTTGATGCGGACGCCGGATTCGGCGCCGGTGGCGGCGAGCGGCACGGCGAGCAGGGCGGCGGCGCTGAGGGCGCAGACCGTCGTGACCGCAGCCGCGGAGTGCAGGCGGGACATGGGGCTCCTGAGGAAAGCAGACGGGTGTCACCCCACATCACCGACTTCGCATGGCCCTCCGACGACCCGCAGGTGCACGGACGGTGAACGCAGGGTGGACATTCGCTCGGCACCGCTCGACCGGCGGATGCTCAGATCACGATGGGAGAATCGAGTCGTGCGCACGATCCTCAACATCATCTGGCTGATCTTCGCCGGGCTCGGACTCTTTCTCGGCTACATGCTCGCGGGAATCCTGCTGTGCATCCCGATCGTGACGATCCCCTGGGCCATCGCCTCGTTCCGCATCGCGCGATACGCGATCTGGCCGTTCGGCCGCGAGATCGTCGCCAAGCCCACCTCGGGCGTCGGCTCGTTCCTCGGGAACGTGCTCTGGGTCATCCTCGCCGGCTGGTGGCTCGCGATCGGGCACATCGTGTCGGGTCTCCTGCTCTGCGTCACGATCATCGGCATCCCGATGGGCATCGCCGACTTCAAGATGGTGACCGTGTCGCTGATGCCCCTCGGCAAAGAGATCGTGTCGCGCCGAGGAGCGTTCGATCGCACGCTCTGAGGGTCCGCCCGCCCAGCCATAGACTGGCGGCGATGGATGCCGACCGCCTGATCGCATGGGACGAGGAACTCCGCCGGGCCCACACCCGCCTGCGCGCCGCTCTCGAGGCGACGCGCGAAGCGCTGGACGACGACAGCGCGATGCCGCACGCCGCCTCCGACCTTCTGCTCTTCTGCATCGGCTTCTGCTCGGCGCTCGACGGACACCACGCGAGCGAGGACCGCGCGCTCTTTCCCGCACTGCGGGAGGAGCATCCCGAGCTGGGCGACGTGATCGACAGGCTCATGCAGGATCATTCGATGCTCTCCCACCTGCTCGCTGCGCTGCGCACAGCGGTGGAGGGCGGCGCCGGTCCCGAGACGATCGAGCGTCACCTCGACGGCGTCGGCGCGATCATGGAGTCGCATTTCCGCTACGAGGAGCGCGAGATCCTCGAGCCGCTGAGAGCCCTGCACCTCGATCGACGTGTGCCCGACGTGCTCGGCCCCCTCTGAGCGGATCGCACGGATCCCTCGGCCCGGGGAGAGACCGTCAGCCTCGGAAGAACTCGACGCCGAGATCCGGATGGTCGACGAACACCCCGTCAACCCCTGAGCGGGCGATGACGCCCCACTCGGACTCGTAGTCCCCGAAGGCGCTCTTGCCTCCCCCTGCCCGGAACTCCGGCGACAGGAACCTGTTCTCGGGACGGCACGTCCAGGTGAACACGGTGAGGCCACGCGCATGGGCGTCGGCCACGATGGTGTTGCCTTCGGCGAGCAGCATCCGCTTGTCGACGCTGATGCCGTCGACGACCCCGGCCCAGCCGTCGAGGCCACGGGCGCTGACGGCTTCGGCGTACGTCTGCCCTTTCGCCCCCTGCGCGACGAACAGGTCGTACGGCCTCCCTGCCGCCTCGATGAGGTACACGTAGGAAGCGGCGATCCCGCGATCCTTGAGCTGGGCGAGCACCGTCGACTCGAACGACTCGATGATGAGCGGGAGCTCGCCAGTCACCCAGCCCGCTGCCCGCAGATCGCGATCGATCAGCGGCGCGAGGTCGAGGCCGATGCTCGCGAAGTACGTGGCGTGCTTGACCTCGAGCACCACGCCGATCTCGCGTCCGTGCTCGACCGACCCCTCGCGCACGATGCCGAGCACGTCCGACAGACGCAGGATCGCCTGCGAGCCGTTGAAGCTGGCGCTCGAGGCGCGGACGTCGGGGAGTCGCTCACGGCTGCGCAGAGTCGCGAGCTCGTCCCACGTGAAGTCCTCGGTGAACCAGCCGGTCAGGGCCTCGCCGTCGACCCGCTTGGTCGTCTTGCGGTCGGCGAACTCGGGATGCTCTGCGATATCGGTCGTGCCGGAGATCTCGTTCTCGTGGCGAACGACGAGCACTCCGTCCATCGTGGCGACGACGTCGGGTTCGACCGCATCGACCCCCATCGCGAGGGCGAGCTCGTACGACGAGCGACTGTGTTCCGGGCGGTAGCCGGGCGCACCGCGATGCCCGATCACGAGAGGCGATTTCCTGGGCACGCTCTCAGCGTAGAACACCCTGGTGGCCAGGCATTCCGGCTATCGTGGAGGAAAGCGACCTACGACCCCCTTTGGAGTGAGGCCCACCATGAGCAACTTCGCCTTCAACAATCCGGCGTTCCAGCAGCAGGATCCGCGGAACGTCGCGACCTACCCGGGGGCGCCGCAGGGTGCTCAGGGTGCACAGTCCGCATCGTTCCAGCACGGCACGATGGACGCCGCCGCCAACGCGCAGCTCGAGGGCATGTATGCCGCTCCCCCTGCGGGCGCGATCGAGACCGATCGCATGTCGGTCGAGGACACCGTGTGGAAGACCGCGGGTCTCTTCGCCATCCTGCTCGTCACCGCTGCGGTCGGATGGTTCGTGACTCTGGGCGGCGTCGCCGCACCCGAGCAGAACCCGTACGACCGCTTCCAGCCGAACATGCTGCCGTGGATCGTCGGCGCGCTCGGCGGTTTCGTGCTCGCGATGGTCATCTCGTTCACCTCGCGCAAGAAGGTCCGCCCCGCGCTGATCTTCGCCTACGCGGCCTTCGAGGGCCTCTTCATCGGTGGCATCTCGGCGTTCTTCGAGGTGCTGTACCCGGGCATCGTCTTCCAGGCGACCCTCGCGACCGTATCGGTGGTGGGTGTCACCCTCGCACTCTTCGCCAGCGGCAAGATCCGCGCGTCGAAGAAGGCCACCAAGATCTTCATGATCGCCATGATCGGCTACCTGGTCTTCTCGCTGCTCAACGTCGTCCTGACGTGGACCGGTGTCCTCGGTGAGGGCGCTGCGTTCGGTCTTCTGAGCAAGGTCGAGATCCTCGGCATCCCGCTCGGCCTGATCATCGGCGTGCTCGTCGTGATCATGGCCGCGTACTCGCTGGTGCTCGACTTCGACCAGATCCAGCAGGGCGTGCGCAACGGCGCTCCCCGCAAGTACGGCTGGCTCGGCGCCTTCGGCATCATGGTCACGGTCGTCTGGCTCTACGTCGAGATCCTCCGCATCATCGCGATCGCTCGCGGCAACAACTGACGCGAACCGCCTCGCACAGAGGCCCGTCTCCCTGAGGAGGCGGGCCTCTTGCCATATCAGGGCGGTCGAGCGCAAGGGGTTGGCTGATAAAAAGCTGAGAAGGCACCATGGATTACACGAGCTGCGGCACCCCGCGGCTCACGAAATAAAGGAGCTGAACATGAGCTTTCTCGGATTCCTTCTTCTCGGCCTGATCGCAGGTGCGATCGCGAAGCTGATCCTTCCCGGCAAGCAGGGTGGCGGATGGTTCATCACCCTTCTGCTCGGCGTCGTGGGCGCACTGCTCGGAGGATGGCTCGGAAGCCTGATCCTGAACCGTCCCCTCACGGAGTTCTGGGACCTGGGCACGTGGCTCCTCGCCATCGGCGGCTCGATCATCGTGCTGCTGATCTACGGTCTGGTCGTCAACCGCGGCAGCAAGGCCCGCAGCTGACATCACGCAGCGCGCGTAGAGACGCCCTCTCCCCCAGCATCGCTGGCGGAGGGGGCGTCTCTCTGTGTGGGGTCAGCGAGAGGCCGCCTTCGCCTCGAGCCGGGCACGCTCGCGATCGTTGCCGGCCAGAGCAGCAGCAGTCGCGAACTCGCTGCGCGCCTCCTCCTCGCGCCCGAGACGCAGCAGCAGCTCGGCGCGAGTGGCGGGCAGCAGGTGGTACCCGGCCAGCGCGCCCGAAGCAGACAGTCGGTCGATGATCTGCAAGGCGGATGCCGGGCCGGTCGCCATCGCGACCGCCGCCGCCCGATTCAGTTCGACCACGGGTGAGGGCGCGATGCGACCGAGCGCCTCATACAGCAGCACGATGCGCTCCCAGTCGGTGTCGTCGACCGAGGACGCGAGCGCATGGCACTCGGCGATCGCCGCCTGCAGACCGTAAGGGCCTCGCCCCGATCCGACTGCATCCGCCGTGGCGAGCGCTGCCCGGCCCCGTGCGATGCGGCTGCGATCCCACCGGCGACGATCCTGGTCGGCGAGGAGGACCGGCTGGCCCTCTGCGTCGATGCGAGCAGGGAATCGCGCGGCCGTGAGCTCCATCAGCGCGAGCAGACTGTGCACGTCTCGCTCCCGCGGTGCCAGCGCGGCGAGGACTCGCGTGAGCCTGATGGCCTCGAGGCTCAGCTCGGGTCGCATCCAGTCAGGGCCGGCGCTCGCGGAGTGTCCCTCGTTGAAGACGAGGTACAGCACACCCAGCACCGCACCCAGTCGCTCGACATGCTCCTCGCGGGGAGGCATCTCGAACGGCACGTTCGCTGCAGCGAGCGTCCTCTTCGCCCGCACGATGCGCTGCTGCACGGTCGCCGTCGGCACGAGGAACGCGCGCGCGATCTCCTCACTCGACAGACCGCCCACCACACGCAGGGTGAGGGCCACCTGCGCCTCCCGAGACAGCACCGGGTGGCACGAGATGAAGATCAGCCTGAGCACGTCGTCATCGACGGCATCCGGATCCCACGGGGGCGATTCCGCTCCTTCAGCCTGCTCGCGCTCGAGATCATGCGCGAGCACCGCCATCCGGTCGTCCAGTCGCTCGCGTCGACGCCAGCCGTCGATCGCCTTGCGCTTGGCGACCGCCGTGAGCCAGGCCGCGCCGTTCCGAGGCACGCCGTCGCGGGGCCACTGCTGCAGGGCATCCAGCAGGGCCTCCTGCGCGAGATCCTCGGCGAGGCCGAAATCGCCGACCACCCTGGTGAGCGTCGCGACGATCTTGGCCGACTCGATACGCCACACGGCGGCGACGGCCCGCCGCACACCCTCATCGGATGCCGCGCGGGCCGCCTCGCTGTCGTCGTTCATCTCACTGACGGGCGCGACGCGCCTCTTCCTCTTCGCGCCAGCCCTTCTCCTTCTCGATCCACTCGTTGTCGGCGGGGAAGTCGGACTCGTCCGTCACGCGGCGCACCTCGAGGAACGACCCCTTGCCGAGCGGCGCACGGCTGGCCCACTCCGCCGCCTCTTCGCGGCTCGACACCTCGAGGATCCAGAAGCCGTTGAACAGCTCCTTCGTCTCGCCGTAGGGGCCGTCGGTGATGAGCGGCGTCTCGGCGCTGAAGTCGACGACGAAGCCCTCTGCGGCGTCGCTGAGTCCCTCGCCTGCAGCCAGCACACCGGCTTTGATCATCGACTCGTTGTACCTGCCCATGGCCTCGATGACCTGCTCGAAGGGCATCTCCTTGTATGCCTCGACCGCTTCGTCGTTCGAGCGCATGATCAGCATGTACTTCATGATGTTCTCCTTGGTGGGTGGGGCCGCTTCTCGACCCTCTCATTGAAGACGTCGAACGAGGATGTCGCAGATCGACATCTCCGTGGAGTTTTCTGAGATTCTCTTCCGCGCTCGTCAGTCGAGCTCGTCGACCGCTGCCCTGATCGCTTCTGCAGAGGCCCGCAGCAGGGTGAGTTCCTGCTCGTTCATGGGCGTCTCTGCCAGCGGCGCGGCCCCCGCTGCCCCGACGACCGACGGTACCGACAGCGCCACTCCCCGAATGCCGTACTCGCCGTCGAGCACGGTCGCGACCGGGAGCACGGCGCGCTCGTCGTGCAGCACCGCCTCGGCGATTCGTGCGCAGCTGACGCCGATCGCGAGGTTGGTCGCACCCTTCCCACGGATGACCGCATACGCCGCATCGCGCACCTCGACCGCGATCCGGTCGAGCTCTTCGGTCGTGAAGGCTTCCTCGGCCGGCCAGTCGAGGATCGGAACGGACCCGATCGTCGCGTTCGACCAGAGCGGGAACTCGGTGTCGCCGTGCTCGCCCACGATGTCGGCGTGCACGCTCGCGGTGTTCACGTTCGCCCGCTGCGCGAGCCGCCAGCGCAGACGCGAGGTGTCGAGCACGGTGCCGGAGCCGAACACTCGATGCGGCGGCAGTCCCGAGACGCGCTGCGCGACGACCGTCATGACGTCGGCCGGGTTCGTGACGATGATGAACACCGCACCGGGCGCCCGCTCGACGAGCTGCGGCATGAGGTTCTCGAGCAGCCGCGCATTGATGCCCGAGAGCTCCATGCGGGTCTGCCCCGGCTGCTGCTTTGCACCGGCGGTCACGACGATCACGTCGCTGCCGTCGATGACCGAGAGGTCTGACCCTCCGCTCACCGCAGCGGAGGTGAACTGCGTGCCGTGCGCGAGATCGAGGACCTCGGCGTCGACCTTGTCCGTGGCGATGTCGTAGAGGGCGACCTCAGCCGCACTCCCCCGGATCAGGGCCGCATATGCGACGCTCACCCCCACGCTGCCCGCACCGATAACCGTGATCTTCGTTCGCGCCTTGGTCATACGCTCATCCTGCCCGAAATACCGCGAACGGGCACAGACCCCGATGGTCTGTGCCCGTTCGATATCAGCGGCGCGAGAGCGATATCACTCCCACTCGATGGTCCCCGGCGGCTTCGACGTCACGTCGAGCACGACGCGGTTGACGTCGCGCACGCCGTTGGTGATGCGGTTCGAGATCTTCGAGAGAACGTCGTAGGGCAGACGCGTCCAGTCGGCGGTCATGGCGTCTTCGCTCGACACCGGACGCAGCACGATCGGGTGCCCGTAGGTGCGGCCGTCGCCCTGCACACCCACGGAGCGGACGTCGGCGAGCAGCACGACCGGGCACTGCCAGATGTCCTGATCGAGCCCCGCCTTGGTGAGCTCCTCGCGCGCGATCGCGTCGGCCTCGCGGAGGATCTCGAGACGATCCTGCGTGACCTCGCCGATGATGCGGATGCCGAGACCGGGACCGGGGAACGGCTGGCGTCCGACGATCGCCTCCGGGATGCCGAGCTCACGGCCGATCGCGCGGACCTCGTCCTTGAACAGGGCGCGCAGCGGCTCGATGAGCTCGAAGTCGAGGTCATCGGGCAGTCCGCCGACGTTGTGGTGCGACTTGATGTTCGCGGTGCCTGCGCCGCCGCCCGACTCGACGACGTCGGGGTAGAGCGTGCCCTGCACGAGGAACTTCACGGGTGCACCGCCCGAGGCCTTGGCCTCGGCGACGAGATCGAGCTGCACCTTCTCGAACGCGCGGATGAACTCGCGTCCGATGATCTTGCGCTTCTCTTCGGGGTCGGTGACTCCCTTGAGGTGCCCCAGGAAGACATCGGCCGCATCGACCGTGATCAGACGGACGCCGGTGGACTCGACGTAGTCCTTCTCGACCTGCTCACGCTCTCCCTTGCGCAGGAGCCCGTGGTCGACGAACACCGCAGTCAGCTGGTCGCCGATCGCCTTGTGCACGAGAGCCGTCGAGACCGCGGAGTCGACGCCGCCCGAGAGCGCGGAGATGACGCGGGCGTCGCCCACCTGCTCGCGGATGCGCTCGACCTGCTCAGCGATCACGTTGTCGCTGTTCCAGTCCGACGCGAGACCTGCACCCTTGTGCAGGAAGTTCTCGAGCACACGCTGGCCGTGGTCGGAGTGCTTGACCTCGGGGTGCCACTGCACGCCGTAGAAGCCGCGCTCCTCGTTCGCGAACGCGGCGACCCTCGTGGCGTCGGTCGTGGCGAGCACGTCGAAGCCCTCGGGCGCCTTGGCGACCTGATCGCCGTGGCTCATCCAGACGTTCTGCTCGCTCGGCTGCCCGCCGAGCAGCGTGCCGCCGTCACCCGAGATGACGGCATCCGTCGCCCCGTACTCGCGGAGGCCCGTGTTGGCGACCTCGCCACCGAGGGTCTGCGCCATGTACTGGAAGCCGTAGCAGATGCCGAGCGTCGGCACACCGAGGTCGAAGACGGCCGGGTCCAGACGCGGAGCGCCCTCCTCGTACACCGACGACGGACCACCCGAGAGGATGATCGCGACCGGGTTCTTCTCGGCGATCTCTGCGGCCGTGGCGGTGTGCGGCACGATCTCGCTGTAGACACCGGCCTCACGCACTCGGCGTGCGATCAGCTGCGCGTACTGCGCGCCGAAGTCGACGACGAGCGCGGGGCGCTGCTGGGTCTCGGACTGTTCGGTCACCGGACACCTTCCGTGGCAGGGGCAGAGGCCGCGGCGGCCTCTCGAGTGGAGAGATAGGTCTTGACCTCGCGTGCGACGATCGCCTCCATGAAGAAGGAGAGCAGCGGGATGACGCCGCCGAGAGCGAGCAGGATGAAGCGGGGGAACGGCCAGCGCATGAGGCTCCACACGCGGAAGCACGCGAACAGGTACACCACGTAGAACCAGCCGTGTGCGACCAGGATGAAGAGCGACAGATTCACGCCGTCTCCCAGCGAGGTCATCTCGCACGAGTTCGTCCACGGCGCGAACAACGACCACCACTGGCAGTCGGGGCCGGCGAGCACTCCGGCGAACCAGAGGAATCCGCCCGAGCCTCCCGCGAAGAGTTCGAGGTGGATCGGCGTGTACTTGAGCACCATCTCGGCCAACAGCAGGAGCAGCATGACTCCGGTGATGATCGACGCGATCTGGTAGAACTTCAGCGCACCGCGGATCGCCGGAAAGCTGGCGACTTTCGGTTCGGGCATGACACCAGTCTAGCCGGGAGATTCCCCGCCGATTCCGGCTCGGGAGCGCGGGCGACGGGGCCGGCCCCCGACCGGATGAGGCCGGGGACCGCTCGTCTAGACCGCGTCGAGATCGCTCTCGAGCAGCGTCGCCAGCTCGTCGAGCGCCTGTTCCGCGCCGTCGGCGTCGGAGCGCAGCGTCACGACCGTGCCCTTCGAGGCGCCGAGGCCCATGAGCGCGAGAATGCTCCCCGCGTTGAGCTCCGATCCCCCCGCCACCGAGATCGTGACCGGGATGCCCTTCTCCTGCACGGCCGCGACGAACAGCTTCGCCGGACGTGCGTGCAGCCCGGAGCCGCTTGCGATGGTCGCCTGTCGTTCTGCCATGTCGATCTCTCTCTCGTGTCGTTCTGATATCAGGGTGAAGTACGGGCGATCACACCGTGGCGGCGACGAGCGTCGCCTCTGATGAGCTCTTGCTCCGCGCGAAACGCTTGAGCCCGATCACGGCGAAGGCGCTCACGAGGGTTCCCACCGCCAGCGCGAGCAGGAAGCCCCAGATGGGGTCGATCGCGAAGAAGACGAAGATACCGCCGTGCGGGGCGAGAGACTGCACCGACAGGGCCATGCTGAGCGCGCCGGTGATCGCACCGCCGAGCATCGACGCGGGGATCACACGCAGAGGGTCGGCCGCTGCGAACGGGATGGCCCCCTCGCTGATGAACGACGCACCCAGAAGCCACGCGGCCACGCCGTTCTCGCGCTCCACCGGAGTGAACAGACGGCGGTCGAGCACGGTGGACGCGAGTGCCATGGCGAGTGGTGGCACCATTCCCGCGCACATCACGGCCGCCATGATCAGGTACGGAGTGGGGTTGTCGGCGGATGCCGAGGCGAGTCCGGCAGTCGCGAAGGCGTACGCCACCTTGTTGACGGGGCCGCCCAGGTCGAAGCACATCATGAGCCCGAGGATCACACCCACCAGGACGATTCCCGACGTGCCCGCGAGGCCCGTCAGCCAGTCGTTGAGCACGAGCATCAGCCAGGCGATCGGTCGACCGAGGAACAGCAGCATGAGTCCGGATGCCGCGAGCGATGCGAGCAGAGGGATGATCACGACCGGCATCAGCCCACGCAGCCATCGAGGAGCATCGATGCGCCCGATCGCCCAGGCGACCGTACCGGCCAGGAGTCCTCCGACGATGCCGCCGATGAAGCCGGCGTTCATGAGCACCGCGACGGCGCCTGCGACGAATCCGGGCGCGATGCCCGGACGGTCGGCTATGGCGAAGGCGATGTAGCCCGAGAGAGCGGAGACCAGGAAGCCCATCGATGTGGCGCCGATCACGAACAGCACGGAGCCGATGTACTGACCGAGGCCTCCTGCGGGGAGATCCCACAGGGCGTTCTCGAGGATCACCGTGAACGCCTGGTTGTCGGCGTTCACTTCGTAGCCGCCGAACAGGAATCCGAGAGCGATGAGCAGACCGCCACCCGCGACGAACGGGATCATGTAGCTCACGCCGGTGAGGAGGATGCGCTGGATCCGGCGTCCCATCGACTGCGGGGCGGCTGTCGACGAACTGCCCGACGTCACCGAGGCAGCGGCACCGGCGACGCGCGCTGCCGAGGGGTCGGCGGCAGCGGCGATCGCCTCGGCGATCATCTGCGTCGGCTCCTCGATGCCGCGCTTGACGCCCGAGCGCACGACCGGCTTCCCGGCGAAGCGCTCCTGCTCGCGCACGTCGACGTCGACCGCGAAGATCACGGCATCCGCCTGGTCGATCACGCTCTGCGGAAGCGGCTTGTAACCGCTGGAGCCCTGCGGCTCGACCACCAGATCGACTCCCTCGGCGCGACCGGCCGCGGTCAGGGCGTCGGCGGCCATGAACGTGTGCGCGATGCCGGTGGCGCACGCGGTGACGGCGACGATCCGCGCACGCCCTCCGCCGGCGGCAGGAGCGGCAGTCGAAGTCTCCGCCGCAGCCGGGGTCTCAGCGACGGACTCCTCTGCGGCCGGCTCGTCCGCGATCGCGGCGTCGACGATGGCGACCACCTCGTCAGCGGTCTTCGCCGCCCGCAGCGACGCGGTGAACTCGTCCTGCATGAGACTGCGCGCGAGCTTCGACAGCATCGCGAGATGGGCCTCCGCAGCGGTGTCGGGCGCGGCGATCAGGAAGACCAGGTCCGCCGGACCGTCGGGGGCGCCGAAGTCGACGCCGGGTGCGAGCCGCGCGAAGGCGAGGCTCGGGATCGTGACCGACGCGCTCTTGGCGTGCGGGATCGCGATGCCCCCGGGAAGCCCGGTCTCGTCTTTCTCCTCGCGTGCCCAGGCGTCGGCGAACAGCGCGTCGGCGTCGTCGGCACGACCCTCGGCAGCGACCAGCGCGGCGAGCGCGCGGATCACCGCCGCTTTGTCGGCGCCGAGGGGTGCGTCGATGCTGACGAGCTCGGTGGTGATGGTGTCGGACATGATGACCTCCAGTGGTCGTCAGTGATCAGATCGATCGAACAGTGATGTCGTGGTGTCCGAGATCGGCCGGCGTCGGCACCTGGGTTCCCGGAAGAGAGGCCGCCGCGGCGCCGTAGCGGATGGCGGACGTGAGTCGTGCCGTGGAGTCGGCCCCCGCGAGATCGGCGAGCAGATAGCCGGCGAGCGAGCTGTCCCCCGCCCCGACCGTGCTGACCACTCGGATGCGGGGCGCGGCGGCGAGACGTGCGTCGTCTGCCGTGACGAGCGCGGCACCGGCGCCGCCGAGGGTGATCAGAGCGGCGCCGACGCTCCCCGGCACGAGGGCGCGAACGGCGTCGACGATCGCCTCGGGGTCGGTTGCATCGATGACCGTGCCGAGGAGTTCGGCGAGCTCTTCATCATTCGGCTTGATGAGGTCGACCGCACCGTGCGCGACGACCTCGCGCAGCGCAGCACCCGACGCATCGACGGCGATTCGCGGCGCGTTCACGCCCCATCGAGCGCGCACCTCGCGGATCACGTCGAGGTAGAACGACGCGGCGGTCGACTCGGGGAGCGAGCCCGCGAGCACCAGCCATGCGGCATCCTCGCTCGCATCCACGACCGCCTGCACCACCGCCTGTGAATCGACGGGAGTCAGCGGAGTCCCGGCCAGATTGATCTTCGTGGTGACCCCGTCGGGATCCGTGATCGCGAGGTTGGTGCGCGCATGCCGGTCGACGGGAACCGCCACCGCCGCGATGCCTGCCGCCGTGAGGGCGATGCGATACGGGTCGTCGGCGGAGAGCGGGAGAACCGCGATCGTGTCGGCGCCCGCCGCGGCGACGACGCGCGACACGTTGATGCCCTTGCCGCCCGCCTCCTCGCGGGCCGAGCTCGCGGACTGGACCTGCCCCGCACGGAGAGCCGCATCGATCGCGATCGTGCGGTCGAGAGCGGGGTTGATGGTCAGGGTGACGATCATGCGATCCAGACCTCCACGTCTGCATCCGCGAGCGCTGCAGAGAGCTCGGCCGACGGCTCGACGTCGGTCACGAGCACGTCGATGTCCGACAGTGAGGCGAAAGACACCAGCAGCTCTCTGTCGAGCTTGCTCGAGTCCGCCACCACGATCACCCGCCGCGCCGCTCGCACGATGGCTGCCTTCACCGAGGCCTCCTCGGGGTCGGGAGTGCTGAGGCCGAAGCCCGCCGAGATGCCGTTGACTCCGACGAAAGCGACGTCGGGACGCAGGCGAGCGATCGTCGCGACCGTCTCGGCCCCCACAGCCGCCGCGGTGACCCCACGGATGCGTCCGCCGATGACAGTGAGCGAGATGTCGTCGGCGGCGGCGAGCACCGGAGCGATCGTCAGCGAATGCGTCACTGCCTCGACACGCGCGCGGGCTCCGGCGGAGGGATTCTCCGCGTGTCTGGCCAGCGCATCGGCGACGGCCCCGGCGGTCGTGCCCGCGTCGATGAAGACGGATCCGCGGAAGTCCCGGCCCAGTGCCGCGAGGGCTCGTGTGGCGATCGCACGCTTCTCGGATCCGTGCTGCAGGACGCGCTCGTGCACGGTCGGCTCGTTGGTGCTGTCGTCGTCTTTCGCGACAGCTCCCCCGTGGACGCGGACGAGCGAGCCCGCCTCCTCGAGGACGGCGAGATCGCGGCGGACCGTCTCGGTCGTGACGTCGAATCGCTGCGCGAGGTCCACGACCGCGATGCGTCCCTCGTCGCCCAGGATCCGCTCGATCTGCTGCTGGCGCTCCATCGCGTACATCGCTGCTCCGTTGCTGGTGGGAAACTTTCCCACACGTTACAACATGAAACAACACAAACACAAGAACTCATTTTGGATCTGCCTGTGTGTACTCACGGAGAACCGGGGCACGACGAAAGCGGGCCGGGGATATCTCCCCGGCCCGCTCGTCGCGCTGTCAGATCAGAACCAGCCGTTGATGAGGTTCCACAGCCAGTCGATGATGCCGCCGATGATGCCGCCGACGCCTCCTGCACGGTTGACGGTGACCGTGGCCGTGGCCTCGTCTCCGTCGGCCTGCGCCACCGCGACCGTGTACTTGCCCGGCTGCGCGTTCTTGGGAACCGTGACGGCAGTCGAGAAGGTGCCGTCAGCTGCGACCTTCACGGTGCCGACCTCGAGAGGGGCGCCCTTCTTGGGGCGCAGCTCGATGGTCACGGTCTCGCCCGACTCGTAGCCCTCGCCGGTGATCGGCAGCTTCTTGCCTGCGGCCACCTTCGAGGATCCGAAGTCGATGGATCCCGCGAACTCCTCGGGCTCCTCTGCGGTGATAGAGAACGGCACCTGCACGGTCGTCCCTGTCCCGGCGACGGCGACGGTGAGCAACTGGTCTCCCGAGACACCCGACGGCACAGCGAAGGTGAGCGTCGCGCGCCCGACCTCGTCGGTGGTGTCGACGATCGTGGGATCGATCGCTCCCGTGGCCAGCTGAGCATCGCCCAGCGACAGGGTCACCGCTCCCGGCGCCTGTTCCCCGGCGCTGAACGCCAGCGACGAGAGGGCCACGGTGACCTGGTCGCCGGCACTGTAGCCGTCGGCATCCGGTGCGCTGACCGAGACGCCCACCGCACGCTGAGCGAGGTCGGGGGTCGCGGTCTTGTTGGCGTCGAACCAGTCGACCATCGACTGCAGGTCGATCTTTCCGGTGTCCCGCTTGTTCTCCCCCTCACGGAAGGTGAAGAAGTTGTCACCGCCGGCAGCCAGGAAGGAGTTCGCGGCGACCGTGTAGTCCGCCGCCGGATCGATGGCCGTGCCGTCGAGAGTGAGGGAGGTGATCCGCGATCCCGCAGCGGCTGCGGGATCGTACGTGTAGACCAGCCCCTGCGACACTCCCAGCTTCAGGAACGGACGCGCGGCACCCGCCGGCTGCCACTGTTCCTCGAGCACGCCCTTGATCTCGGCGCCGGTCATGGTGAGCGTCACCAGCGTGTTGGCGAACGGCTGCACCGTCGCCGCCTCGCGATAGGTGACGTTGCCGTTCGGGTCGCTCGCACCGGATGACGCGTACGTGAGGTTCGCACGGATTCCGCCCGGGTTCATGAGTGCGATGTCCGCACCCGTGGACCACTTCTGCACGTCCGCCACGAAGTTGCCGATCGTCGACTCGCCGCCGCGGTTCTCCGCGCCGTTCGCCTGACGAGCCCGGTTGAAGTCGGCGGTGATGTCGCCGACCTTGACGGCACCGAGCACGTCGGCGTCGGCCTTCGCCTTCGCGACGATGTCTGCGACCTCGGTGACGGCCGGGTAGAGCGCCTGACCGTTCGCCGTGAGCGGCTTGATCTCGTTGGTGATCGAGATCAGGTCCTTCGTCTTCGGGTCGACCTGCAGGTTCATCAGCCCGAGGTTCTCGCCGTACTGACCGGCCGAGATCACGGGACGCCCGTCGATCACGTGGTTGTAGGCGAGGTGCGTGTGCGCCGACACGATCGCGTTCACATCGTCATCCACTCCGTAGACGATCTCGCCGAGGGGCGACTCCGGGGTGATGCTCGAGAGCTCGCTGCTTGCGGCCCCCTCGTGGACGAGGAGGATGACGACATCCGCCTCACCGTTCGAGGTGTCTCCGTCGCGCAGGTCGTCTGCCACGGCGTTCACCGAATCGGCGATGCTGCGCACCTCGAGGTCCGCGATGCCCTCAGGGGACACGAGCGAGTCGAGGTCTTCGGTCACAGCGCCGATGAAGCCGACCTTGACGCCGTCGAGCTCCTTCACCCAAGCCGGTGCGAGCGCGGGCTCCCCGGTCTCGGTGAGGAACACGTTGGAGGAGATGTACTCCCAGTCCGCGCGATCCTGCACGCGGTCGCGCAGGTCTTCCCAGCCCTGGTCGAACTCGTGGTTCCCCGCCGCGCTGACATCGAGACCGGCCGCGTTGAGCGCGTCGATCGTCGGGTTGTCGTCGTTGATGAACGAGGTGAACGTCGAGGCGCCGATCAGGTCGCCGACTCCGGCGAAGATCGTGTTCGGGTTCTCGCTGCGGAACTGCTGGACGGCTCCCGCCACGACTGCTGCGCCGGCGGCGGCGCCGTCGGCCTCGATGCGGCCGTGGAAGTCGTTCATGGTGACCACGTCGATGCTCACCGGCGGAATCTCGGAGGAGACGCCCACGATGATCGGGTCGTGGTCGCTGGAGCGGAACGGAGTGCCGGCCTCTGTGGCGGCGAACGCGTAGCCGCGGTCGCTCCACTCCGGCGAGTTGATGCTCCAGACGCCCACCCCTGTGATCGATGCCGCGAGTGACGGCGACGCCAGCACGTGATCGAGCGAACCGAGCTCACCGTCGAACGAGTAGGTGTGCTGCTCCGGTGCCTTCTCGCGCGCGACGTCGCTCCAGCCCGCCGACGTGAAGACGTCGATCGGATCTTCCTTCGCGTAAGCGTTGAAGTCGCCGATCAGCAGCATGTCGCTGCTGCCTGTGGCCTCCTCGATCTCCGCGGTGAATCCGAGGAGCGAGTTCGCCTGTGCGACACGGTCGCCATTGAAGAATCCCTGGCCGTCGGCAGGCTCTGCTCCGCCTCCCTCGGGAGCCGACTTCGACTTGAAGTGGTTCGCGACGACCGTGACGGTCCTGCCGTCGACGTCGAACGCCTGGGCGATCGGCTCACGCGCGTTGCCCCACACCGACTCGTCCGTCACGGTGAGGCTCTCGCCGACCGTCGACACGGCATCCTTCTTGTAGATGATGGCGCTCGTGATGAAGTCGGTCGTCGTCGCGTCGTTCAGCTCGTCGGGCGTGCGGACGTAGTCCCACTCATCCTCACCGAGCGCGTCATTGAGTCCGTCGACCAGGTCGGCGAGCGCCTCGTCGAGCGAGCCCCCGAGCTTGACGGAGTTCTCGATCTCCATGAGCGAGACGATCTCGGCATCGAGTCCGTTGATCGCCGCCACGATCTTCGACTTCTGGATCGCGAACTGCTCGGCATTCGCCGCGCCTCGCGCGTTCGAGTTCTCGCTCTTGAGCGTCGTGAAGTAGTTGAAGACGTTGAACGACGCCACCTGCACGTCACCACCGACCTCGGGTGCCGATTCCGCACGCGGGTTGGTCGTGGTGAATCCGGCCCTCTGCTCGGCCGGGGTGGTGCTGTCGATCGGCAGCACCGGCTGCAGACGCCAGTCGTCGAAACCGTACTGCAGCACATAGCCGGTGTCGCTGAAGTCGACCGTGTCGCCGTTTCGGACGACCTGATCCTTCGTGAAGTACGGCTGATCGTTCGGGTGACCGCTGTTTGTCACCTGGATCGACCAGGCGTCGTCGAGCAGGATGCGGTTCGCGCGGTTGGCCGCGGCGATCGCAGCCGCCTCGTCACCCGGGCGGCTCAGCTCCGTGCTCTTGACGTTCAGATCCTCGCCGGCGTTGAGCCACAGCGTGCCGAAGTTGTAGAGCTGGTGGCTGGAGGCCAGCCGATAGGTGCCCGCCGGTGCGACGTACATGTTCTCGTACTGCTCGCGATCGGCTCCGACCACGGTGTCCGGCAGCGGGGTGAGAGCGGGAACGCCGACGCCGGCCTGAACGACCGAGACGCCTGCGAGCGAACCGGGGTTGATCTGCGTCTGCCCGAAGTACTCTCCCACCGAGCCCGTGACCGAGATCAGATCGCCGATGGCCAGCGTCGGCGCGAGTGCGTTGAGATACACGAAGACGCCGTCGGAGGCTCCCGGAGTCGAGTCGGTCTCGCCGCCCGAGCCCTGGGTCTGAATCACCACGCCCTTGTATCCGCCGGTGCGGAAGTCGGCGGTCACGACGCCCTCGACGGTGACTGTCTGGCCGCTCAGCGGCGAGACGTCGGTGGTGCCCTGGACCTCGGCGATCGACACCTTCACGGGATCGGTGCCGGGGTCGGTGCCCGGGTCGGTGCCCGGGTCGGTGCCCGGGTCGGTGCCGCCGGAGTTCTGGGGAGTGATCGACGCGGAGAGCGTGAAGTCCGCACTGTTGTCGTCGGTGTCGACGCCTGCCGTGCGATTCAGCGACTTGACGTCGGTGTTGCCCGTGGGCGGAGTCGCCGCCTTCGTCTCGAAGGTGTTCGAGGTGCCGTAGCCGAGCACGTCGACCACGCCGTCGACGCCCGCCACCGATCCCGGGGCGAGCGTGACCGCTGCGGTGCCCTTCACCAGAGCGAGCGTGCCGTTCGTTCCGCTCGGGTTGAGAGCGCCGACCGCGTCGGGGGTCGGCAGCGCGGCGCCGTTCGCGCCGTTGCTGCCGCCCTGCACCAGGTAGTGGCCGCCGGCGGGGATGCTGCCCGCCAGCGGGGCGACCCCCGTGAAGGCGGCCGTGCCGGTCGCAGAGCGGTACTGGAGCGAGAAGCCGTCGAGCGAGACGGGCTGGGAGGTCGGGTTGTAGAGCTCGACGAACTTGTTCGTGAACGCCGCGCCTGCGCTGCCGCCCGAGAGGTACGCCTCGTTGATGACCACCCCCGTTCCTGCGACGTCGGCGGAGGCGGGGGCCGCGATCAGGGCGCTGGCGCCCAGAGCGGCGACGCAGGTGGCAGCCAGGACGCCGATGCGTCCCCGACCTCTGCGATCTGAACCGGGAACCATGTGGTTCGCGGCGTCGGGAGCGGACATCATCAGTGGTTGTCTCCTCGGGTGTGATCTGGCGACGGCTCTCGTGAAACCGCGTCTGCGCGGGCTCTCAGCTGACGCACATGTGAGCGAGCATACGGAGGCCCTCAGACAACCTCAACGGAGTTTTCCGATTGGTAACCAAGCCCTCACCGAACGTCCGGAACCGCCCCTGACAAAGGTAGAAAGCGGCGCCGGAGAACGCTCGCATGCGCGAATCCTCATGCGCGGATGCGCGCGGATCAGACGGCTGCCGAGCCCGAAGCCGCGTCCTCGAACTCCTCGACCTCACGCTCCCAGGCGTCCTTCGCGAGCCGGTACCAGAGATAGAACGCGAAACCGGCGAAGATCGCCCACTCCGCCGCATAGAAGATGTTCAGCCAGTTCACCGGCGACATCTCCTCGGGCGCCGGCGACGAGATGTCGACCAGCCCGGCGGCTGCGGTGTCGGCGGCGAGGAACGGGCGGTAGACATCGAGCTGTTCGGTGTCGTGCCAGAAGCTGAGCAGCGCAGCGGTCGACATGCGGTCCATCCGCAGCGGATCATCGGCGGGAGGCAGGGAAGGCCCCTCGTCCGAGATGATGCGTCCGGTGACCTCGACCTCGGTCCCGTCCTCCGCCTCAGCTGCGAGCTCATCGACCGCCGCATCCGCGACGGCACGGTCGGCCGTCCATCCGAGTGCCACCGCGATCGAGGTGCGGTCGGCGACCCGCAGCTGCCCCGTGACCCAGTAGCCCTCGACGTCGTCATTGAAGCGACTCGACACCACGAGGAAGTCCTCCGGGACCCAGGTGCCGGAGGTCTCGACCTTCTGGCCCACCAGGGGCTCGGCGAGGTACTCCCCCGGCTGCAGCACGTCGGTGAGCGGACGCACCTGCTCGGTCACCCCCGCCGGCGGCGGATCGGTGTCGATCGCGCGCTCGAGCTGCCACTGGCCGAGCCAGGCGAAGACGCCCGCGACCACGAGGCACAGCACGAGCATCCCGATCCAGCGACCCCGCAGCATGACCTCACGAAGGGTCGGGGGGAACAGGCTTGGTGATGTCACGGTGTCGAGCAGTGCCTCAGGCCTCGTAGGGCGCCAGGACGACCTCGACCCGCTGGAACTCCTTGAGGTCGGAGTATCCGGTGGTCGCCATCGACTTGCGAAGCGCCCCGATCAGGTTCGCCGTGCCGTCGACGACGGGGGCCGGGCCGTAGAGGATCTCCTCGAGGGTGCCGATGCCGCCCACCTCGACGCGCCGACCGCGAGGGAGCTTCGGGTGATGAGCCTCAGGACCCCAGTGGAATCCCCGACCGGGAGCATCCGTGGCGCGGGCCAGAGCGACGCCGAGCATGACGGCGTCGGCACCCATCGCGAGCGCCTTGACGATGTCGCCCGACGTGCCCACGCCGCCGTCGGCGATCACGTGCACGTAGCGCCCGCCGGACTCGTCGAGATAGTCACGACGAGCGGCGGCGACGTCGGAGACGGCCGTCGCCATGGGCGCGTGGATGCCGAGGGTCGCGCGCGTCGTGGACGCTGCGCCTCCGCCGAATCCGACGAGGACTCCGGCCGCCCCCGTGCGCATCAGATGCAGGGCTGCGGTGTAGGTCGCGGCGCCGCCGACGATCACGGGGACGTCGAGGTCGTAGATGAACTTCTTGAGGTTCAGCGGCTCGTCGACGCTCGAGACATGCTCGGCCGACACCGTGGTGCCCCGGATCACGAACAGGTCGACGCCCGCGGCGGCGACGGTGTCGTAGAACTCCTGCGTACGCTGCGGCGTCAGCGATCCGGCGACGGTCACGCCGGCCTCGCGGATCTCTGCGATGCGCTGCGTGATCAGCTCGGCCTTGATGGGCTCCGCGTAGAGCTGCTGCATGCGAGCGGTCGCCCGCCCCTCGTCGAGACCCGCGATCTCGGCCAGCAGGGGCTCGGGGTCGTCGTAGCGCGTCCAGAGGCCCTCGAGGTCGAGCACACCGAGGCCGCCGAGCTCTCCGAGCATGATGGCGGTCCGCGGGCTCACGACCGAGTCCATCGGGGCGCCGAGCACCGGGATGCCGAAGCCGAAGGCGTCGATCGTCCATGCGGTCGACACGTCCTCCGGGTTTCGCGTGCGCCGGGACGGCACCACCGCGATGTCGTCGAACGTGTACGCGCGTCGCGCGCGCTTGCCTCGGCCGAGCTCGATCTCCATGGTCACCACTCCAGACTACCGGGCGCACGCCACGGTTCCGACGGCTGCGAGACTGGGTGAGAGCTCGGGAGGCAGTATGTCGGTGGAAGCCGTGGAAGTGGCCGTGGTCGGCGGTGGCGTGATGGGACTCGCGACGGCGTGGGAGCTCACGCGGCGAGGGCTCACTCCCGTCGTGTTCGAGCGACACGGCCGCGGACACCACGAAGGCGCCTCGCATGGGGCCACCCGCAACTTCAACAACGCCTACGCGGAAGACCACTACCTCGATCTGCTCGTGCGCGCGCGGGAGGGGTGGGATGCCCTGGCGCGCGCCGACGGCGAGCCTCTGCTTCGCCTGCACGGACTCGTGACCCATGGCGATGTGGACCTTCACGCCATCGAGCGCCGGCTCGGGGAACGCGGGATCGACGCCACGCTGCTCTCCCCCGACGATGCCGCAGCGCGGTGGTCGGGCATGCGGTTCGGCGATCCCGTGCTGTTCTCCCGCGATGCGGGCGTGGTGCGGGCCGCGGCAGCTCTCGAGGAGCTGGAGCGGCGGATCGCGAGCGCCGGCGGCGAGGTCCGCTGGCGCACGCCTGTGACCCGCATCGAGCAGACCCACGACGGAGTCGACCTGTATCTCGACGACAGCCGGGTGCGCGCCGACGTCGCCGTCGTGACTGTGGGCGCCTGGTCGGAGAGGCTGCTCTCCGACATCCGTCTTCCGCGCCTCGTGGTCACAGAGGAGACGCCCGCCCACTTCCTGCCCGTGAGCGGGAAGACCTGGCCGTCGTTCAACCACTACGTCGACACGACTCGTTTTCCCGCGACCGTCTACGGGATGCCGACTCCCGGCGAGGGGATCAAGGTCGGATTCCACGGGGTCGGTGATGTCGTCGACCCCGACGCTCGACCGCACCGCACCACGCATGCCGAGGCCCTGGCCGAGTACGTGCGCGAATGGATGCCCGGTCTCGACCCCTTCTCGGCGACGCCGATCAGCTGCACATACACCTCGACCGATGACGGCGCCTTCGTGCTCGACAGACGCGGTCGACTCGTCGTCGGCGCCGGCTTCTCAGGACACGGATTCAAGTTCGCGCCCGGGGTGGGCGCGCTGCTCGCCGACCTCGCGCTGGACCCCGCGGCGCGAGCGGCTGAACCGTTCCGCCTGCGCTGACGCGGTTCAGCGCGCTCGCGCGACCCTTCGCTCATCCCACACCGGAGCGCCCGCCTCGTACACCTCCCCGTCCGAGCCGAACACCAGGAACCGGTCGAAAGAGCGAGCGAACCATCGGTCGTGCGTGACAGCGAGCACAGTGCCCTCGAAGCGTTCGAGAGCCGCTTCCAGCGCCTCAGCCGACTCGATGTCGAGGTTGTCGGTCGGCTCGTCGAGCAGCAGGAGTGTCGCACCCGAGAGCTCGAGCAGCAGCACCTGGAAACGCGCCTGCTGGCCGCCCGACAGCGATTCGAAGGTCTGCTGCGCCTGGCGGACGAGTCCGTAACGGTCGAGCGCCGAGCTCGCGGCATCTCTGGGCATGCCGGCGCGTCGTTCATCGCCCCGGTGAAGGATCTCGAGCAGGGTTCGGCCGACGAACTCCGGATGCGCATGCGTCTGCGCGAACAGGCCCGGCACGACGCGCGCCCCGAGGGTCGCCCGCCCGCCGTGCGGAACCTCTGCGAGCTGCTCCCCCGTCGACGTCACATGGCCGAGTGCGGGATCCGGATCGCTGCCACCGCGGGCGAGCAGCCTCAGAAAATGCGACTTTCCCGAGCCGTTCGAGCCCAACACCGCGACCCGATCCCCGAACCAGACCTCGGCGTCGAACGCGTGCATCAGACCGGTGAGCTCCAGCCGATCCGCGACCACCGCGCGCTTGCCGGTGCGTGACCCCCGCAACCTCATGTCGAAGTCCTGAGCGGGAGGGCGCTCCTCGGGAGGACCTGCCTCCTCGAACCTGCGCAGTCGCGTCTGCGCCGCCTGGTATCGCGAGGCGAAACCGTCGTTGGCCGATGCCTTGACCTTGAGAGTCGCGACGAGGATCCGCAGCTTCTCGTGCTGCTCGTCCCACCGCCGGCGCAGCTCGTCGAGCCGGTCCATCCGATCGCTTCGCGCCTGATGATAGGTCGCGAACCCGCCGCCGTGCACCCACGCCGAAGCCCCCGCCCCTCCGGGCTCGAGTGTGATCAGCCGGTCCACGGCGCGGGCGAGCAGCTCGCGGTCGTGCGACACCAGCAGCACCGTCTTCGCGGTCTGCCGGAGTTGCTCCTCGAGCCACCGCTTGGTGGGCACATCGAGGTAGTTGTCGGGCTCGTCGAGCAGAAGCACCTCGTCGGGGCCGCGCAGCAGCGCCTCGAGCGCGAGGCGCTTCTGCTCGCCCCCCGAGAGCGTCGTGAGCTCTCGGAACCGCGCCCGCTCGTACGGCACGCCCAGCGCCGCCACGGTGCACTGATCCCAGACGGTCTCGTGCTCGTATCCACCCGCGTCCGCGTACTCCGCGATCGCCGTCGCGTACGCCATCTGCGTATCGTGCTCGTCTCGCTCGATCAGCGCGTCCTCCGCCGCCTCGAGTGCCTCCGCAGCCTCGCGGATGCGTCGCGGAGCGACCCGCACGAGCAGCTCGTGCACTGTCTGTCCGGCTTCACCGTGACCGACGAACTGGTCCATGACGCCGAGCCCGCCGTCGATCGTCACCACGCCGGCATCCGGCGTCTGATCTCCGCGGATGATCCGCAACAGCGTGGTCTTGCCTGCGCCGTTGGGTCCGATGAGCGCACTCGTCGACCCCGAGCCGACGCGGAACGTCGTCTCGTCCAGCAGCGGTCTGCCGTCAGGCAGGGTCAGCGAGACTCCTGCCACATCTATGTATCCCACCGTGCGTGGCCGTCCTTCCGCCCGCATGGCGAGCCGACCAGGCTATCAGCAACCGGCGCGGGGGTCGATCACCGGCGGCCGATGACCTGGATGGCCTCTGTGCGCGGAGCCATCGGCAGCAGCATCCGGAACTCGGTGCCGACGCCCTCCTTGCTCGTGACATCCATCGTGCCGCCGTGCGCGAGCACGATCGCCCTGGTGATCGTGAGCCCGAGTCCGACGCCGGGCACGGCGTTGCGGGTCGCCGTCGACGCACGGAAGAAGCGGGTGAACAGCATCCCCTGCTCGTCTTCGGGGATTCCGACACCGGTGTCGCGGATCGCGACCTCGACGCCCGCATCGACCGCACGCACGCTCGCGGTGACTCGACCCCCGGCCGGTGTGAACTTGATCGCATTCGACAGGAGGTTGTCGATCGCCTGCCCCATGCGCCCCGGGTCGATCGACATGCGCACCGGCGAGGTCGGCGCCTCCGCGATCAGCTCGATCCCGCCGCGCTGCGCATGCGGGCCGGACGATGCGACGGCATTGCGCACCAGCTCCGCGATGTCGGCGTCGCGGCGCTCGAGCGGGAATCTGCCCGACTCGACCTGAGCCGTGAACAGAAGGTCGCCGACGAGGGTCAGCAACCGCTGGGCATTGCGCTCGATGATGCCGACGAACTCCTGCTGTTCGTCCGTGAGCGGCTGCGAGGGATCATTCTGCAGAAGATCGAGGAACCCGATGATCGCGCTCAGGGGCGTTCGCAGTTCGTGCGAGATCATCCCCACGAACTCGTCCTTCATGCGCACGACCTCGACGGCCCGTGTCTCGTCGGTGAGCACGAGCAGGTAGCCCTGCCGCGAGCCCTCCGCATCCTGATACGGCGAGACCGTCACACGAGCGGGGACCCGCGAGCCCGCGACCGTCGTGACCTCGATGTCGGAATCGACCGGCAGGCCGGCATCGGCCTCGTCGAACAGCGTGCGAAGACCGGGGTGCAGTCGTCCCGGCGCGTGATCCGCACCCGGAGCGAACTGCGCGAGCACCGCCGACTCGAAGAATCGATCGACCCGGACATCGTCGAGCGCGTCGTCGACCGACATCCCCAGCAGACGAACCGCACCGGGGTTCCATGCGGTGATGATGCCGTCGCCATCGGTGGCGATCACCGCCTGTCCGGTGATGGAGTTCCACAGGCTGAGGAACGACTCCGACAGGGAGCGGAACTGCGCCTCGCTGTAGCGGAGCTGGAGCAGCATGGTCTCGTTCTCTGCGAGAGCGGAGGTCCGCGCCGCCACGAGCGCCTCGGCCTGCGAGGTGCGCAGTCGCTGGAGCCGCGACAACTCGTTGATGATGGCACCCACCGTCGCGAACACTAGGGGTCCGACGATGCCGCGCAACCACGCGGCCGGGTCCTCCGGCGGGTCCATGACGTTGGGCATCAGCAGCGCCACCGACGTGAGGATTCCGACGATGACGACCTGACGCCGCCCGGGAGCCGCCGCGATCCAGATCACGGGCAGCAGCACGAGTGACGAGAACAGTGAGCTCGGTCCCCCGGTGCCGGCGCGCAACGCGCCGATTCCGAGGATGCTGACCATCGGCACCAGCATCACCAGCCACCCGTCGTACACGCCGCGCGCAGCGAGCACGGCCGCCAGCACCGTCACCGCACCGACCGCGATGATGCCGGACAACGCCACGCCCACGTTCGTGACCGACACGCCGGGCACCAACCACATGAGCATGCCTGCGATGCCGACCGCGATCGCCGTCGGCCCCTGCTTCATCAGCGGGGTCGGATCGTCGAAGTATCGACGCCACCCGCGCTCCACCGTCTCGTGGACGCTCGTGGCGCTCATCGCGGCACGGCCCGGAGGAGTTCGCGGAGCGCGGCGCCCACGATCGGCTTCGGCAGCGCAGCGTCGGCATCCGGGTAGTCGACCTCGTCGAGCACCGAACTCACGATGAGGAAGCACTGCGGGAAGCGGGTCCTGATCCGTCGCACGCACTCGGTGCCGGTGATCCCGGGCAGCAGCAGGTCGATGACGGCGACGGCCGGTGTGATGGTGTCGAAGGCCGCGATCGCGGATTCCGCGTCCGCCGCGGCGAAGACATCGAAGCCCTCTCGACTCAGATGCCGCTGCAGGAGGTCCCGCTGGTCCGCACTGTCCTCGATCACCAGAGCCAGCGGCCGTCCGGTCATCGCAGCAACAGCTCTCGCACGACGACGATCGCGACGACGATCGCGAGAGAGAGGAGCGCCTGCGGGATCAGGAGCCTCTCCCGCCGACGGTCCACGGCGATCTCATCCTGCTCGGGGTCTGGTGACGGTGCATCGGTCATGAGTCGACACGTCCGATCTTCTCGGTCTTGATCCAGGCGGCGTCGGCATGGCGCCACTCTTTGATGTAGGAATCCACGGTGATCGCGCACAGGAGCGATCCGTATCCGCACACGTAGAGCAGGAGCCCCGCGAAGAAGCGGCCACCCGGCAACGGCTCGACGGCGCGCGCGAGCCAGATCCCGAGCATCGAGATCGGCCCCCACAGGTAGAAGATCACCGCCCAGACGATCCGCGTCTGATCGGTCACCGCGAAGCCGAGCTCGCGCAGGCCGCTCTCGAACAACCACGGGAAGAGGGCGATCGCCATCAGGATGAGAGCCCCGAGACCGGGGAACATCAGCGCCTCGCGCCAGGATTGCCGACCGATGCGCGGATCGAGCTGCACGGAGTACAGGATGGAGAAGAGATAGATGCAGGCGGCCGAGATCCACATGAAGCGGAACACGAAGTCGGCGATGTCGCTGTGCAGGACCAGCAGAGCGAGCATGCCTGCTGCCGCGAGGAGCATGAACGCCGGCAGGAGCAGGATCGTGAACCACGCGAGTCCGAAGCCGAAGCTGCCGAGGTTGTGCTCGAGGCTGGGGCGGAACCAGAGCGTTCGATAGATCGATGTCAGCTGCACGTTGCCTCGCGCCCAGCGCAAGCGCTGCTTCCAGAGGCTGTCGATCGTGCGCGGCTCCTCGGCGAGCACGACGGCATGAGGCTCGAAGACCATGCGTCGTCCCGCCAGCTGACCCTCGAACGTGGTCATCGTGTCTTCGGCGAGGGTTCCGGTCGGGATCCTTCCGCCGATCGCCTCGAGGTTCGCTCGCGAGTGCAGTTGGGCGCCGCCCGCCAGACACGCGATGGCGCCGCCCACGTTCTGCACGCGACGGGCGGAGAGCTGACCGATCACGTACTCGATGGCGATGAATCGCGTGAGGTAGTTGCGGTCGCGGCTGCCCTCGGCGATGTACGCCGTGACGGCCCCGACCTTCTCGTCGGCCAGGTGACGGCTCATCTTGCGCAGGGAGTCGCGCGCGAAGATCACATCGGCGTCCATGATGAGCACCGCTTCGGTCCAGTCGTCGGCGAGCACCGTCTCGAGGCCGTGGTTGAGGGTGTGGGCCTTGCCCTCGCCGCCCTTGTCCCGGCGCAGATGAACGACCCGCCCCGGATACGCCGCCGCCTTCGCGGCCACCACTGCCGGTGTGTCGTCGGTCGACGCGTCGTCGATCACGAAGATCCTCAGCCGGTCAGCGGGGTACTCGAGCTGCGTCAGGCGTTCGATGGCCTGTCCGAGCACGAGTCCCTCGTTCCAGGCGGGGATCAACACGGCCACACGCGGATGATGGGGCGCGGCCTTGCCGTAGTGGTTCCGGAAGGCGTGCAACGGCAAGACGACGAACTGCAGACCGGTGTTGATCACCGGGAGCGTTCCGACGAGCACGCACAGCAGCAGGATGACGACGACGACCGTCTCGAACACGTTCAGATCGGGCATCAGCGCACCTCCCGCTGGGACAGGAGCTCAGTGACGCGCGCGTAGCGTCCGACCTCGGACGCGACATGACTGTCGGTGGACGCCACGATCTCGGCACCCGCACGGTGCAGGGCGCCGAGGAGCGCGGGTCCCGGGCATGCCCACTTCTCGTTCACCTCGACCAGAGTGTCGGTCTCGGCTGCGCTCTGCGCCCACGCGGCCACCCGCTCGGAGCCGAGGTCGTCTTCGGCGAGACCGATCTTCGGGAGGATCGAGAAGCAGTGCGCGAGCTGGTTCCCCGGATGGCGACGCATCGCCGAGATCAGCGCCGAGATCAGCTGGTCGAGAACGCCGTCGGCACTCCAGCCGCTCGCGATCCGCTCACGGACCGTGCTCGGGCTCAGCGGGCCGTCGGCGCCGGGGAACTGGTGGTCGGCGATCAGGATGCGGTCGATACCGGACGGCAGATCGGGGATGTCGAGCGCGCCGGAGGCGTCGAGGATCTTCGCCTCGACGCCGGTCAGGACGGTGAGGCCGTCAGGGACGTGCAGTGCCTGCACCGCGGTCAGGTACTCCGGAACCCAGGTCGTCGATCGGCGTACGTGGTCGACGAGGCGGAGAGTCGTGAGTCCGATCGCCGATGCGACGGCCACGTTCTCCGCCATGGTCGAGACGGCGTCGTCGGAGAACGTCGAATGGACGTGGTGGTCTCCGCGCAGCGCATCGATCACGAATCCTCCTGATGCCCGGCATGCGCGGAGACGAGGATCTCGGGAATCTCGACGATGATGTCCTCGAGGAACCGCACCGAAGCGATCTCGCGGAAGGGGATGCTGCGTGGGATGTCACGCCCCAGGAAGAGGTCCGCGACGAGCGACGGGATGTCGACACCCGCCGCGATCGTGAGCGGGAGCGCTCCGGGGAAGCGGGGATTCACCTCGAGCAGTACCGCGCGGCCCGCACGGTCACGACGGAGCTGCACGTTCGCGACGCCGACCAGACCGATCGCCTGCGCGATCGCCGAGGCGGTGTGCTCGAGTTCCGGATCGTGCACGGTGCGCCCGGCGATCGCGACACCGGAGTCGACCCTGGCGCGTGTGCGAGGCACCGCGGCGATGACTGCGCCGTCCGCATCCGCGATCACGTCGACCGAGTACTCCTCGCCGGGCAGGTAGTCCTGGACGATGAGCCCCTCGTCATCCGGCAGCGCCTCGAGTGCCGCACGGTCGGGAACGAGTCGCACCCCGCGGCTGCCCGCACCCTGGCGCGGCTTGGCGAAGACGGGGAACTCCCAGTCGACCGCGAGCGCGTCGGGGCCGGCGAGCACGGTGCGCGGCGTGAGACCGGTCGCCTCGCAGCGCTCGGCGAGCAGCAGCTTGTCGAGCGCGACCGACAGCGTGTCCTGCGACGGAGCCGCGAGCACGGCCGGCGCCAGCTCCTCGCGTCGTCCGGCGAGGGCCGCGAGCTCGACGTCGACCGTCGAGATCACGAGGTCGAGCCGATCGTCGGCCACCATGCGGGCGATCGCGGGCACGAAGTCGTCGTCGCGACCGGGCGGCACGAGCCGCCGGTGGGTCGGCGGCACGAGGTAGATGCCGCTCGCCCAGCCGTCCATGTCGGCGGCGAAGACCTCGAGATCGGAGCGGCGGAGAAGCGAGCGGATGACGGCCACCCCGGCGGGTCCTCCAGCGCCGGTCACCAGTACACGTGCGCTCATCAGCTCTCCCGTCGAGTGAGTTCGTGGGCGCCGATGAACTCGGCGGTCTCGCGGACGACCTCGAGCGGCTCGACAGCCGCTCCTCCTCCGAAGCGCGACCAGTATCGGGCCGTGGCGGTCACGAAGTCGGGGTCGAGATAGTCCCTGGTCGCGGTCTGCGAGCCGAAGCATTCGAGCAGTCGCAGCTTCTGGGCGATGTACTGGTCGATGCGCACGAAACGCGTCGGGCGGAAGTCGATCGTCGCCGAGGGGCTCTGATAGCAGGCGACAGTGCCGACCCGTCTGGTCGCAGCGATCGTGGCTTCGCTCACGGCGCGGTGGTCCTGGTGTCGGTCGTTCGACGAGTGGGTGTAGACGATGGTCGGCTGCACCTCCTGCACGACCTCTTCGATCAGCCGCACCGTGGCGCCGCCGCCCGAGATCTCGGTGTCGATGAGGTCTTTGACGAACAGTCGCGCGCCGAGCATCTCGGCCGAGGCGAGGGATTCGTGCTGCCGACTGTCGGCGTCTCCCCCGCGCGCACCACGCGACAGGGTCAGGATCGTGATCGAGTCGCCGGCCTGGGCGTGCGCTGCGAGGAGTCCGCCGACTCCGATCTCGACATCGTCGGGGTGTGCGCCGATCGCGAGCACGACCTCCTTCGTGCGGTTGGCCTCACGGCGCGCGCGGCCCTCCGTCACGAGGCGCGTGACGGCCTCGACGAGCTTCATGTTGTCGAGCGGCTTCGTGAGGAATTCGTCCGCCTGCGCGCGCAGGGCCGAGACGGCGTATTCGACCGAGACGTGCGCGGTCATGACGACCACGGGCAGGAGCGGGTCGTTTCGACGCAGCTGCGCGAGCAGTTCCAGCCCGTCGAGTCCGGGCATCTCGATGTCCGTGACGACCACGTCCGGCGTGAAGGTCTCGAGCCGCGCGACGGCGGACTCTCCATCGTGGGCGACCACGACCTCGCAGCCCGCCCGCCTCTCGAGCACGGTCTTGACGAGCAGGGCGACGTCGGGGTCGTCGTCGACGACAAGGACGCGGGGAGCATCCTGGGGCATATCGGCAGCTCTCAATGGGGAAGTCCCCTACCGGTCAATGTCCGGAGTGTCTCTCTGCGCCCTTCGCGCCGGGAGCTCGAGGGGAAGTCGAGCGGGTGTCACTAAATACTGGCATATCAACACACGTGGCGAGGGCGCAGCATGACGAAGGACCGGATGCTTTCGCATCCGGTCCTTCGTCTCTTCCGAATCAGCGCTTGTAGTTCGGCGCCTCGACCACGATCTGCACGTCGTGCGGGTGCGACTCCTTGAGTCCCGCCGCGGTGATGCGCACGAACCTGCCGCGCTGCTTGAGCTCCTCGATCGTGCGCGCACCGACGTAGAACATCGACTGACGCAGCCCGCCGACCAGCTGATACGCCACGGCCGACACGGGTCCGCGGTACGGGACCTGCCCCTCGATGCCCTCGGGGATGAGCTTGTCGTCGCTCGGCACATCCGCCTGGAAGTAGCGGTCCTTCGAGTACGAGGTCTGCTTGCCGCGGGTCTGCATGGCACCGAGCGATCCCATGCCGCGGTACTGCTTGAACTGCTTGCCGGACTGGAACACGATCTCGCCCGGCGACTCGTCGGTGCCGGCGAGCAGCGACCCCAGCATGACAGCGTCAGCACCGGCCACGAGCGCCTTGGCGATGTCGCCCGAGTACTGCAGACCGCCGTCGGCGATCACCGGGATGCCGGCGGGCGCAGCCGCGAGCGAGGCTTCGTAGACCGCGGTCACCTGCGGCACGCCCACGCCGGCGACGACGCGCGTGGTGCAGATCGATCCGGGTCCGACACCGACCTTGACGGCGTCGACGCCGGCGTCGACGAGCGCCTGAGCACCCTCGCGCGTCGCGACGTTGCCGCCGATCACGTCGACGTGCGCGAAGCTCTCGTCGGCCTTGATCCTCTTGACCAGGTCGATGACGCCCTGGGACTGCCCATTCGCGGTGTCGACCACGAGCACGTCGACGCCCGCATCCCGCAGTGCCTCGGCACGCTCCCACGCGTCTCCGAAGAATCCGATGGCCGCTCCGACGCGCAGGCGACCCTGGTCGTCCTTCGTGGCGAGGGGGTACTTCTCGCTCTTGTCGAAGTCCTTGATGGTGATGAGGCCTGCGAGCTTGCCGTCGTCATCGATGAGCGGGAGCTTCTCGACGCGGTGCTTCGCGAAGAGTGCGATCACCTCGCCCGCCGCGACGCCCACGGGCGCGGTGACGAGTCCTTCCGAGGTCATGACGTCTTTCACAAAGGTGGTCTGACGCTCGAAGCCCGAGACGAAGCGCATGTCGCGGTTCGTGATGATTCCCACGAGGCGACCGTCGGGATCTACGACCGGCAGGCCCGAGATGCGGTACTTCGCGCACAGCGCGTCGACCTCTTCGACGGTGGCATCGGGGTTCGTGGTGATCGGGTCGGTGATCATGCCCGACTCGCTGCGCTTGACGCGGTCGACGTGAGCCGCCTGATCCGCGATCGACAGGTTGCGGTGCAGGATGCCGATGCCGCCCTCACGCGCCATGGCGATGGCCATGCGGGATTCGGTGACGGTGTCCATGGCGCTGGAGAGCAGCGGAGTGGCGACCGAGATCCGGCGAGTGATCCGCGATGAGGTGTCGGCCTCGCTCGGGATGACGTCGGTGTGCCCCGGCAGGAGCAGCACATCGTCGTACGTGAGTCCGACGAAGCCGAAGGGGTCGTGCTGGTCCATGGATTGTCCTCCTGCGGGGCGCGATCTGGGGTGAGGGTGTACCAATTCTAAGTGCCGTGGCGCCGGAGAAATTCCCCGCGCGCGTCGCCGTCCACGAGCTGCATCGCTCCGCGACCGACAGCGATCGCGCAACTTCGTGATGGGATCGTTCTCACCGTGCGCAGATCGTG
This sequence comes from Microbacterium sp. EB106-03-03-XG65, assembly GCF_058791955.1. Lineage (NCBI taxonomy): Bacteria > Bacillati > Actinomycetota > Actinomycetes > Micrococcales > Microbacteriaceae > Microbacterium > Microbacterium sp. EB106-03-03-XG65. The sequence continues at coordinate 1,407,450 of NZ_JBYTEB010000001.1, read as the reverse complement.
CCTTGGTCGAAACAGAGCCGACACATTACGCTCATACCGTCGTACATCAGGGCCGATGCACAACTCCGTCATGGCCCCTGTACTGGGCTGGAGGTTCTGTGCGTCCGACGATCTCGGCGAATCGAAGCGGAATGCGGTGGGTCACGATCCTGCTGGCGTCGCTTCTCGCCATCGCTTTCCTGTGGCTGCAGCCTCCCGCATCGGCCGCCGCCGAAGAGACGGATGACGGGCAGGAGATCACCGAGTTCTACTTCGCCGGTGTCATCACTTTCGATGACGACCCCGTCGAAGGTGTGGTCATGGCTATCGAGGGCAACGGCTTCGAGGGCGAGACCGAGACGGATGCCGAGGGCAAGTGGCGCCTGTACGTGCCTGAGAAGGAGACGTACACGCTGACGGTCGATGAAGACACCCTCCCCGACGGTGTCATCGTCGATGCGGCTCAGCTCCCCGAGGGCACGCAGCCGATCTCGGGCACGACCGCATCGTTCGAGGTCGAGTTCGGACTCACCGGCACCAAGATCATGAACCTCTTCCTCGGAGAGGGCGAGCGCATCACGGTCTCGTTCGTCGACCAGCTGCTGTCACGACTGGTGGGCGGCCTGAACTTCGGCCTGCTGCTCGCGCTCGCCTCGATGGGCGCAGCGCTGATCTACGGCACGACCCGCCTGTCGAACTTCGCCCATGCCGAGATGGTGACGTGGGGCGGGCTCGTGGCTCTCGTCGTGACATCGTTCTGGCAGCTGCCCCTCTGGCTCGGCATCGTCGCCGCCGTGATCGGCGGTGGCCTCCTGGGCTGGGCCATGGACGCCGGTCTCTGGCGTCCCCTGCGACGACGCGGACTCGGGATCGTGCAGCTCATGATCGTGAGCATCGGCCTCTCGCTGGCCCTGCGGTACGTCTTCCAGTACTTCATCGGCGGCGGCACCCGCCAGCTCCCCGGCGCGAGCCCGACTCCGATCCAGTTCGGTCCCGTGTCGCTCTCGTACATCGACATGATCGGCATGGGCGTCAGCATCGTCGTCATCGTCGGGGTCGCCTGGTTCCTCACGCGCACCCGCATCGGCAAGGCGACCAGAGCGATCTCCGACAACCCGCAGCTCGCCGCGGCATCGGGCATCGACGTCGACCGGGTGATCCGCATCGTGTGGATCCTGGCCGGTTCGCTCGCCGCCATCTCCGGCATCCTCTGGGCGTACTTCCGCCCGGGTGTGAAATGGGACATGGGCGTGCAGATGCTGCTCCTGATCTTCGCCGCGATCACCCTCGGCGGACTCGGCACCGCGTTCGGAGCCCTCGTCGGCTCGCTGATCGTCGGGATCGCGGTCGAGATCTCGACGCTGTGGATCCCCTCCGACCTGAAGTACGCGAGTGCGCTGGTCATCCTCATCGTGATCCTCCTGGTGAGGCCGCAGGGTCTGCTCGGACGCAAGGAAAGGTTGGGCTGACGATGGACTTCGGAAGCATCTTCTCCAACACCGCGGTCTACCTGCTCAGCCCCGTCACGATCGCGTATGCGCTCGCGGCCACGGGTCTGGCAGTGCACTTCGGCTACGCGGGCCTGCTCAACTTCGGCATGGCCGCGTTCATGGCCATCGGCGGCTACGGCTACGCGATCTCGGTGCTCACGTTCGGGCTCCCCTGGTGGATCGGCATGCTGATCGGACTGATCGGCGGCGCGGTGTTCGCGATCATCCTCGGCATCCCGACCCTGCGGCTGCGCGCCGACTACCTCGCCATCGCGACGATCGCCGCGGGCGAGATCGTGCGTCTGCTCTTCACGACGCAGGTCTTCGACGAGTACACGAACTCCGCCGACGGACTCGCGCAGTTCAACGGCGGGTTCCGCGACGCCAACCCCTTCCCCGACGGCACCTACGGCTTCGGCCCGTGGACCTTCACCGCCAACGACCTGTGGAACCGCGTGTTCGGACTCATCGTCCTCGCGATCGCGATCCTGCTCGTGTGGTCGCTGATGCGCAGCCCCTGGGGTCGTGTACTCAAGGGCATCCGCGAAGACGAGGATGCGGTGCGCTCGCTCGGCAAGAACGTGTTCGCGTACAAACTGCAGGCCCTGGTCGTCGGCGGTATCATCGGCGCGGCGGGCGGCATCATCTTCGTGCTTCCCTCCGCCGTGGTCCCCGGCAGCTACACGACCTCGCTCACGTTCTTCCTGTGGACCATCCTCCTGCTCGGCGGAGCGGCGACCGTGTTCGGTCCCACTCTCGGTGCAGTGCTCTTCTGGGTGGTCTTCGCCTTCCTGGCGAATCTGCTTCCCGCGCTGGCGAAGTCGGGGATCCTCCCGATGTCCGACAGCCAGGCGTCCACACTCGTGTTCGTCTTCGTCGGTGTGGCCCTGATGCTGCTCGTGATCTTCCGCCCCCAGGGGATTCTCGGAGACAAGAGGGAGATGACCTTTGTCAAATGAACTGAACCCCGACGCGGGTGCCGCACAGGCGCCCGCCACCGGAAGCATCCGGCGTCCCAAGACCACCGGTCTCACCACCGGCCCCGCGGCCCCGGGCGTGGGCAAGGTCGACCCGATCCTCGTGGTCGACGCGGTGCAGCGACGCTTCGGCGGTCTGACCGCTGTCGACGTGGAGCACCTCGAGATCCCCCGCGGTGCGATCACGGCGCTGATCGGCCCGAACGGGGCCGGCAAGACGACGCTGTTCAACCTGCTCTGCGGATTCGACAAGCCCAACAGCGGCTCGTGGTCGTTCGACGGAACCAACCTCTCGGGCGTGCCCTCTTTCAAGGTCGCACGCATGGGCCAGGTGCGCACGTTCCAGCTGACGAAGTCGCTGTCGCTGCTCACGGTGCTCGAGAACATGAAGCTCGGCGCCCCCGGCCAGCGCGGCGAGGGGTTCTGGTCGAGCCTCTTCCCCTTCCTCTGGCGCTCGCAGGACCAGGAGATCGAGGTGAAGGCGCGCGAGCTGCTCGCCCGCTTCAAACTCGATGCCAAGGAGAAGGACTTCGCCGCGGCGCTCTCGGGCGGACAGCGCAAGCTGCTCGAGATGGCGCGCGCTCTGATGAGCGACCCGACCCTGGTGATGCTCGACGAGCCGATGGCCGGCGTGAACCCGGCTCTGACGCAGTCGCTGCTCGACCACATCCTCGACCTGAAGGAACAGGGCATGACCGTGCTGTTCGTCGAGCACGACATGCACATGGTCCGCCACATCGCCGACTGGGTGGTCGTGATGGCCGAGGGGCGCGTCGTCGCCGAGGGACCGCCCGACCAGGTCATGGAGGATCCCGCCGTGATCGACGCCTATCTGGGCGCTCATCAGGATGTGGACCTCGGAGCCGTGACCGGGCGCATCCCCGTGCTCGCCGACACCGCGGCCGTCCGGCTGCGCGAACAGATCGAGGCAGAGGCCGAGGCCGAGCTCGCCGCTGAAGACACCGAGGAGGGACGCGCATGACCGATGACGCTTCTGTGAAGAACGACCACGTCGTCGTCGAGATGAAGGGCGTGCACGCCGGCTATCTGCCGGGCGTGAACATCCTCAACGGCGCCAACCTGATCGCCCGCAAGGGCGAGCTGATCGGGATCATCGGTCCGAACGGCGCGGGCAAGTCGACACTGCTGAAGGCGATGTTCGGCCTCGTGAACGTGCGAGACGGCGACATCACGCTCAACGGCGAGAGCATCGTCGGGCTCAAGGCGGACAAGCTCGTCAAGCGCGGCGTCGCATTCGTGCCGCAGACGAACAACGTCTTCCCCTCGCTCTCCATCGAGGAGAACCTGCAGATGGGGCTCTACCAGAACCCCAAGATCTACGCCGAGCGGCTCGAGTTCGTCACCGAGATCTTCGCCGAGCTCGGCAAGCGCCTCAAGCAGCGGGCAGGATCCCTCTCGGGTGGCGAGCGGCAGATGGTCGCCATGTCACGGGCGCTCATGATGGACCCGTCGGTGCTGCTGCTCGACGAGCCGTCGGCGGGTCTCAGCCCGGTGCGCCAGGACGACGCGTTCATCCGCGTCTCCGACATCAACAAGGCCGGTGTGACCACGATCATGGTCGAGCAGAACGCCCGACGCTGCCTGCAGATCTGCGATCGGGGCTACGTGCTCGATCAGGGCAGGGACGCGTACGAGGGCACCGGACGCGATCTGCTGAACGACCCCAAGGTCATCGGCCTCTACCTGGGAACCCTGGGCACCGAAGCCGCCTGAGAGCGTATGGGAGAGGGGCGGATGCGATATGCATCCGCCCCTCTTCCCTGCCCGCCGGTGCGTCGGACGCGACGCCTGCGCGTCGCATGACGAAGGCCCCGGATGATGCATCCGGGGCCTTCGTGCTGCGATCAGGTGATCAGTTGGTGCGGGTGATCAGGTTGTCCGCGCCGTAGACGTAGGTGCCGATCGAGGCGCCCTGCGGGTCGCCGTTCTCGTCGAACGTGACCTCGCCGGAGTAGCCGTCGTAGTCGGCCGTTCCGCCGTCGTTGATGATCTTGGCGCAGTCGGCGAAGCTGGTGCACTTCTCACCGTCTCCGCTGCCTCCCGAGACCTCCTGCATCTTGGCTGCGATCTCCGTGCCCTCGGTGGAGCCCGCCGCAAGCGACGCGAGCGCCACGAGCACGACAGCGTCGTATGCCTCTGCGGCGTACGTGAAGTCGTTGACCTCGGAGTTGCCCTCGCCGGTCCAGAAGGTCTGGAGACGCTCGGTGAAGTCGTCTTCGAGTGCGGGGCCGGGCTTGGTGCCCTGCGCGCCCTCGAGCGAGAACGGGAAGTTCGTGTCGGGCGAGGAGCCGTAGTCCGACAGGTTTCCGTCGACGAGGTACCACTTCTCGGGCGAGACGCCGGCGTTCGACAGCAGCGGTGCGATCGTCTTGAACTGATCGAACGAGACGATGGCGACGGCGTCGGGGTTGGCGGCCGTGATGGTCGCGACCTGAGCATCGAACTGTCCGTCACCGACGTTGTACGACGCGTCTGCGACGACCTCGCCGCCGGCGCCTTCGAACGTCGACTTGATGTTCTCGAACAGACCGGTGCCGTAGGCGTCGTTCTGGTAGATCACACCGAGCGTCTTGGCGCCGTCCTCGGCGATCAGGTTGCCGAGCACCTCACCCTGCAGCAGGTCGCTGGGAGCCGTGCGGAAGTAGAGGCCGTTGTCGTCCCAGTCCGTGAAGTCCGGGCCCGTGTTCGAGGCCGAGATCTGCAGGATCCCCGCGCTGACGTTGCCGTCGAGGATCAGACGCGAGACTCCCGACGCTGCCGCGCCGACGATCGCGGAGACATCGGCGCCCTCGAGCTTCGTGATCGAGGTCTCGTAGGCCTTGGTGTCGGTGTCGCCCTCGTCCTCAGCGGTGAGATCGATGGTGATTCCGGCTGCGGCCTCGTTGACCTCGGAGACGGCCAGGCCGACGCCCGATTCCATGGGCGGGCCGAGGAACGACAGCGATCCGGTCTGCGGAAGCAGCGAGCCGAGCTTGAGGGTGAGGTCCTCGGAGGACGACGATCCACCGCCTTCCGACGGCTCCTCGGTCGGCGTGCTGCTGCAGCCCGCGATGACGACGGCGGCCGCGCTGGCCAGCGCGAGCCCTGCGAAGATCCTCGCCTTGCGCGAGCCCTTCAGTGAGTTCATGATGCTCCCTTGCGTTGCTGAACGTGGATCTACTGACCACGCTCGGGTGCTCTAACCCTAGGACCGGAATTGGTCGATTTGGGGTCGCCGATGTTTCGGTGCGTTAACGATCCGGCACCGAGTGTCACGGGGGCTGCTCCCGGACTCAGACCGTGTCGGGATGCCCCGTCCGGCGCCCGCGGCGAGCGGCGAGGAGCAGGTCGACGACGAACACGGCGATCGCGATCCAGACGATCACGAAGCCCAGCCAGCGCTCGAGCGGCATCGGTTCTCCCAGCACCGCCGCGCCGATGATGAACTGCATCACGGGAGTCACGAACTGGATCATCCCGATCACGGTCAGGTTGATCCGCCTCGTGCCCGCCGCGAAGAGCAGCAGGGGAACGGCGGTCGCGACCCCGGCGAATGCGAGCAGCACCGCATGCCAGACGCCGTACTGTCCCATGGTGATGCCAGCGGGCGTCGTCGCCACGAGGATCAGCTGCACCACCGCGATCGGGATCAACCAGAACGACTCGAGCGTGAGTCCGCTGATCGCGTCCACCGCCGGGCCGATCTTCTTCTTGATCAGTCCGTAGACTCCGAACGATGCCGTGAGCGACAGCGCGATCCATGGGAACGAGCTGTAGAAGACCACGATCACGACCACAGCGATGGCCGCGATGCCGATGGCCACCCACTGGAGCCTGCGGATGCGCTCCTTGAGCACGAAGACGCCGAGAAGGACCGTGGCGATCGGATTGATGAAGTAGCCGAGGCTGGTCTCGACCACGTGTCCGGTCAGCGTGCCGATGAGGAACACCTGCCAGTTGACGTAGATCAGCACCCCGGCCAGCGCGGTCCACCCGAGCAGCTTCGGCTGGCGCACGATCGCCGCGAGCGCCGACCACCCGCGAGTGACGGTGAGCAGGAGCGCGCAGAAGACGAACGACAGCAGCACGCGCCAGGCGACGACCTCCCACGGACCGGTCGGTGCGAGCAGGAGGAAGTACAGCGGGAGCACGCCCCACAGCAGGTATGCCCCGCCTGCGTACGCGACTCCCGCCGTCTGGGTCGCGCGGGCGGTGGGGGTCGTCAGGGTCACCGCACAACACTATGCCCGGCTCGAAGGGGCGCAGAGCAGTCCGCGGCCGCGGGCTCCTGATTGGCAGCAATACGACGCATGACGACGCAGATGCGACTCTCGCGACGGTCTCGAGTCAGCGTCGTCGCGGCTCCCTGAGGGCGATCGAGGTCACGATCGCCGTCGTCAGAGCGATCGCTGCATTGAGCGCGATCGCCGACTGCACTCCGCGCAGGAGCCCGGCCCCCGTGAAGACGGAGACCACGGCCGCCATCACAGGAGTGCCCAGAGCGATGCCGACCTGCTGACTCATCGTGACCAGTCCGGTCGCGAGCCCCTGCTGGTCAGCGGGAACCTCGCCGGTGGCGGTGACGACGTAGCCGACGATCGCGACGAGATTGGCCACGCCGCCGACGAAGGTGAGCCCCAGCAGCGGCGCCACCCAGGCGCTGTCGGACGAGAGGAACGCCAGCGGCAGCGTCACGAGCGCCTGCGCGGTCATCGCGAGGACGATCGCGGTGCGAGCGCCGATCCTGCCGATGACCCGTGGCGCGAGCAGACCCCCGAGCACCGTGCCCAGCCCGAGCAGACCGAGCATCAGCCCGGCCGCGAGGGGCGAGAAGCCGAGGATGTCCTGCAGATAGAGGGTGAGGAGGAACACGAGCGAGGTCTCGGTGGCGAACGCGAGAAGACCCGCGAGATTGCCCCAGGCGACGCTCCGCCGACGCAACATCGCCAGATCGACGAGGGGCTGCGCGGTGCGCTGCTCGGTCCGCACGAACGCCGCGATGAACACGGCTGAGATCACGAGCGCGCCCCAGGTTCCGGGGTGTGCCCAGCCCTGACGCCCGGCGGAATCGATGCCGAGCACGAGTGCGACCAGTGCCGCGGTGACAGTGACTGCGCCCACCAGATCGAGCCGCGGCCGCCGGACCCGAGACGGTTCGCGCAGCACGGCGACCCCCACGACGAAGGCCGCGACCGCGACGGCGACGTTGAGAAGAAACGCCCAACGCCAGGAGACGGATCCCGTCAGCACGCCTCCGAGCACCGCTCCGGTCGTGAATCCTGCGGCCATCAGGGCGCCGTTCAGACCGAGCGCTCGTGAACGCGCCGGACCCTCCGGGAACATCGTGGTCATCAACGCCAAGGCCGCGGGCGTGACCATGGCAGTGGCGATGCCCTGTCCGGCTCGCGCCGCCAGCAGCATCCCTGGCGTGGCTGCGAGCCCGCCCGCGAGCGACGCGACACCGAGCAGGACGATCCCCGCGAGGAACAGACGCTTCCGACCGAAGAGGTCGGCGACTCGCCCGAAGAACAGCGTGAACGACGCAGCGCACACGGCGAACACCGTGACGATCCACTGCAGCGCGGCATCGTCGAATCCCAGTTCTCTGCCGATCGGCGGCAGAGCGACGGTGAGGATGGAGAAGTCGACGGCGAGAGTGAAGTTGGCGGCGAGGAGCACGGCCATCGCCACTGTCTGTGCGGTCGTGAAGTGCGCGGAACCCCGCGCGTCGCGCCCGGAGGCGGTCGAATCGATCTGGGTCATGCTGCCCGCCTGAGAGTCGCGCGATCGGGCATCCAGCCCCCTGACGTGACTAGCACCCGTAGGGTCAGGCTGCCGACTCCGAGGTCAGCGAGAATGTAGTCATGAACAGGCATCCGTCGGCGAGCTCGGCCACGGCCCCTGGCCGCCCTGTCACTGAGCTCGGCGAGTTCCTGCGATCACGGCGGGACCGCATCACCCCGCAGCGTGCCGGGGTGCAGAGCTTCGGCAGACGTCGCGTGCCCGGACTGCGTCGGGAAGAGCTGGCACAGCTCGCCGGAGTCTCGGTCACCTATCTCACCCGCCTCGAGCAGGGCCAGTCCCAGAACGCGTCGGACGCCGTGATCGACGCCCTGGCGCGCGCCCTGCAACTGAGTGACGACGACTTCTTGTCGGGCGCGTCAACGACATCCTCGATTGGAATCGCTCGGCTCATCTGCTGCTGGCGGGTCATCTGGACGCCGATGCCTCGTCTGTGTCGGCGGACCGACCGAACAACATCCGGATGCTCTTCCTCGACCCGCATACCCGAGACCTCTACCCCGACTGGGAGGACGAGGCAGCTCTCGCCGTCGCATCGCTGCGGTACACGGCCGCTCAGTTCCCCGACGATGCGCGTCTCATCTCGCTCGTCGGCGAGCTGAGCCTGAAAAGCCCGAGGTTCGCCGCGCTGTGGGCGGGACACATGGTCCGGCTCTGCACCAGCGGAGCAAAGCGGTTCGCCCACCCCGTCGTCGGCGAGCTGACTCTGGGATACGAAGTCCTTCACCTCCCGGACGGCGACGGCCAGCATCCTCGCATTCAGCGCGCCGAGGTCGAGCGCTGCGGCGGCAGCCATCGCACTGCTCGATTCCCGATGATCCCACCTGCCCGGATCGCGATCTCCGGACATGCAGAGAGGGCCCGGATGCGTGATGCATCCGGGCCCTCTCCGAGGAACATGCGCTCCTGGCCCTCGTCGGGCTCAGGAACAGGCTGGTCCGCTGATCAGCGGACGACGACCGCGAGCACGTCGCGGGCCGACAGAACGAGGAACTCGTCTGCGCCGAACTTCACCTCGGTGCCGCCGTACTTGCTGTAGAGCACGCGGTCGCCGACGGCGACGTCGAGCGGAACACGGTTGCCGTTGTCATCGATGCGACCGGGGCCCACGGCCACGACCTCGCCCTCCTGGGGCTTCTCCTTTGCGGTGTCGGGGATGACCAGGCCACTCGCGGTGGTCTGCTCGGCCTCGACCTGCTTGATGACGATGCGGTCCTCGAGCGGCTTGATGGAAACCGACACGGTCTACCTCTTCTTTCTTGACGCTGACACGAAAGACTTGTTCGCACTCTCAACCCGAGAGTGCTAACCCCAGTCTATGCGGTGCGCTGGCACTCATGCAATGCGAGTGCCAGTCGCCGACACGAAGCGGGTGAGTCGCCCCGCCTAAGCTGAGCAGGTGGAGATGTCTGAGCTGAGAGCCCTGCTCACCCCCGAAGGCCTCGAGCTGCTGGACGCGGTCGGCCCGATCGATCAGGTCGCAGATGTCGCGCGCGCGGTCTCCCGCCTGCGAGCCGCAGGACACTCCCCCGATCTCGTCTCGGCCGTGGTCGGCCAAGCGCACCTCCGTGCGAAGGCGGTGACGAAGTTCGGTCCCTTCGCGAGCCGGATGCTGTTCACTCGAGCGGGCCTCGAGCAGTCGACCCGGCTCGGCGTCGCGGCGAGGCATGCGCAGCGTCTGCGCCGGTCCGGGATCACTCGCGTGGCAGATCTCGGTTGCGGGATCGGCGGCGATGCCCTCGCGTTCGCCGCCGCGGGCCTCGACGTCGTCGCCGTCGACGCCGATGAGGTCACCTCTGCGATCGCGGCGTACAACCTCGCACCGTTCGGCGACGACGCCGTCGTGCGGCACGGCACGGCCCAGGAGAACGTGCCGGACGAGGCAGACGGCCCACAGGCCGTCTGGATGGACCCCGCTCGACGCACCCAGGGGCATGGCGACACACGTCGCGTCGCCTCCGACGACTACTCGCCACCGCTGGACTGGGCGTTCTCCGTGGCCTCGCGCATCCCGACGGGGATCAAGCTCGGTCCCGGGCACGACCGAGGTGCGCTCCCGGATGACGCGGAGACCCAGTGGGTCAGCGCGGACGGCAGCGTGGTGGAGCTCGTGGTGTGGACGGGCGTCCTGGCCCGTGAAGGAGTCCGGCGCTCGGCCCTGATCATCAGGGGCGACGAGTCGCACGAGCTCACCGCCGGCGCAGACGCCGAAGACGCCCCTGTCCGAGAACTCGGAGCGTTCGTGCACGAGCCCGACGGCGCGGTGATCCGTGCCCGGCTGATCGGCGACGTCGCCCGGACGCTCGATGCCGGGATGCTCGACGACAAGATCGCCTACCTGACCTCGGACGCCGCGCTCACGAGCCCGTTCGTGCAGTCGTTCCGCGTGCGCGAGGTGTTGCCGGCGAACCCGAAGGCCATCAGCTCCTCCCTCAAGGCGCATGGCATCGGCACCCTCGAGATCAAGAAGCGGGGAATGGACATCGACCCCGCCGCCTTCCGCAAGAAGCTCACCCTTCGTGGCGATGAGTCGGCGACGCTGATCCTCACGCGCATCGGATCCCAGCGTCGGGCGATCCTCGCCGATCGCGTCGCGCCGAGCCGCGCCTCGAGCGAATAGGGTCAGCCCGCGTCTCCCGAAGGCGCGTCGGGCTCGAGCGACTCATCCGGCCGCACCGTGGCGGTGCCCGTGGACGTCTCCTCGTCGCGGACGTCGCCTGCGTCCGGGATGTCTCCCGCCACGATGAGGTACGAGCGACCCATCGTCGTGTACTCCAGCGTGACGCTCCACGGGGCCGCCTGCCCATTCGCATCGTCGACCGAGACGCCTTCGACGACGATTCCCTCTCCCGGGATCATGCCGTTGTCGCCGTCGACGCAATGCGTCGCTTCGACGGCATCCACGATCAGGCACTGCATGGTGGTGAACTCCTCGGTGCGCGTCGCCGTCCAGATCGGCGCCCCTGCCGCGTAGCCCATGACCGACAGCGAGTACGGCTCGTACCCTCTGTCGAGCAGCTCTTCGGCACGCTCCCGCTCACTCGCGTCGAACTGCTGCATCCAATCATCGACGCCGACCGCCCAGCGCTGGATGAGCGCGGTCATCTCCCCGTCGTGCGTACGCCCTGCGGTGGCGGAGATCTGCTCGCCCATTCCCTCGTCACTGCGGCGCGAGTCGATGACGGCGGCGCTGAGACCGTGGCCGCGCTCGAGGTCGGCCACGATCAGACAGCCGTTCGACGACTCCTCTGCGGCGTCGAGGACGATGCACTCGATCTCGCCGTTCTTCTTCGTACCGAACCACACGATCGCATCGTCATCGCGTGCGATCGCCTCGACAGTCCCCGGGTCGTACCCTCCGGCGGATTCGATCGCGGCGCTCCGCTGCTTCTCCTCTGCACTCAGCGGAACCCCGTCGTCGCGCCCGAACAACGCCCACCCGGCCCCCAGACCGACGATCAGAAGGCCGACGCAGGCGGCCGCCACGGCTCGCCAGTGGCGGCGGACCGCGGGACGCAGCGCCGCCGTCGCAGCACGCGTGCTCGCGGGCTCGTCGGCGGGCTCGGCCGTGGACTCGGCGGTCGACTCGGCCGTGGGCTCTTCGGACTCGACCGAGTCCGCGGCCTCCGGGGAGAGCGGGGACGACTCCGGTGCGGCAAGTGCTGCGGGCTGCAACGACGGTACCGCCTCCGACCGATCAGCCACGGTCGTCGCCCGCTGAGACTCATCGCGCGACGCCCCGAACCGCTTCGCCTCGAGCTCCGCCAACCGTGCGGCATCCGCCGCTGTGAGAGAGCTCTCACGCCCGTAGGCACGCGCCTGAAGCGCTCGCAGCTGCGTCGTCTCTTCGGCGTCGAGCATCCGGTCAGCCGAGCCTCTCGAACTGCATGCCGGCCCACACCAGCCAGCCCAGGCTGTACACAGTGGCGCACAGACCGAGCACCAGCGCCCACCGCGCGATCGCCCGGCTCTCGACCGGGCGCCTCAGCGACATGATCGAGGCGATCACCGCGACGATGGCGATCGGGATCCCCCAGCCGACGAAGAACGAGGCGACCAGTGCCACGATCGCCGCCATGAGAGCCCACGGCGCGAGCCTCGTCTCGTCTGCGATCACGGGTACCGCAGCGGTGCCCGTGGGCTCCCACTCGGTCTCGCGCGGCGGCCGATCGAGCTCGGGGCCGCTCACGACCACGGGTTCGATCCCGACCGGACCGGTCGGCAGCTTCGTGTATCCCTCCCGCGGGACTCCGGGCAGTCGCGCGGCTCCCGCCGGGCGTACCACCTCGGGCGTGGGCTGCTCGAGACGCGCCGGCGGAACCACCGCCCGCGGACCCGCCCCCGCGGCATCCGTGGGGCCGGTCGTGCCCGACGAGTCACTCATCAGCGCACCTCGACCCGCTCATCGACCTGGATCTGGGTGACGGGAAGAGTCGAGTCGGCGCCGAACGCGAGCGTCGACGGCGGGCGGCCCGAGCTGATGAGTTCGGCGGCCAGCGCCGCGATCATCGCGCCGTTGTCGGTGCAGAGCGAGAGCGGCGGGATGCGCACGGTGACGCCCGCGGACTCTGCCCTCGAGAGCGCGACCTCTCGCAGACGCCGATTCGCGATGACCCCGCCTCCCAGCAGCAGACGCGGTACTCCGAGATCGGCACATGCGGCGAGCGCCTTCGTGACGAGCACGTCGACGACCGCCTCGCGGAAGCTCGCTGCGACATCGGCGACGGGGACCTCGAGGCCGTCGGCTTCGCAGCGCTCCACCCATCGCGCGACGGCGGTCTTCAACCCGGAGAACGAGAAGTCGTACCGGTGCGCGGCGAGGTCGGAGGCGCGGGACAGTCCGCGGGGAAAGCGGATCGCGGTCGGGTCGCCTGTCGCCGCGGCGCGGTCGATCTCGGGACCTCCGGGATACGGGAGTGACAGCAGACGAGCGACCTTGTCGAAGGCCTCGCCCGCGGCATCGTCCATCGTCTCGCCGAGCATCTCGACGTCGGTGGTGAGGTCGCGCACATGCAGCAGCGACGTGTGACCTCCCGACACGAGCAGTGCGATCGTCGGATACTCGAGCGGCTCCGAGTCGGGGGTCAGGATGTCTGCTGCGATATGACCCACCAGGTGGTTGACCGCGTACAGGGGCTTGTCGAGCGCGACGGCGAGGCCCTTCGCGGCTCCCACTCCCACCATGAGCGCACCGGCGAGACCGGGACCGCTCGTCACGGCGACGGCATCGAGGTCCTCGAGTCGCACGTCGGCCTCGGCGAGCGCGGCATCGATCGACGGCTGCAGAGCCTCGAGGTGGGCGCGCGCGGCGACCTCGGGAATCACCCCGCCGTAGCGCGAGTGCTCGTCCATGCTCGAGGCGATCGTGTTCGAGAGCAGAGTGCGTCCTCTGACGATGCCGATGCCCGTCTCGTCGCAGCTGGTCTCGATGCCCAGCACCAACGGCTCGGTCATGCGCTCGCCTCCTTCGCGGCATCCGACGCAGCGCCGTCTCGGTGGTCGGAACGCGGATGCTGTAGAGCGAGGCGCATCACGATCGCGTCGATGTCGTCGGGCTGGTAGTACCGAGGGCGGCGGGCGATCTCCTCGAAACCCTCGGAACGATAGAGGCCCTCGGCGCCCGGGTTGTCGGCGCGCACCTCGAGGAACACCTCGCGGGCTCCGCGCTCGGCGGCGGCACCGAGCAATGCCCGCAGCAGCGCGCGGCCTCGCCCCATGCCGCGGTATTCCGCGTCGAACGCGATGGTCTGGATGTCGGCATCCTTCGACCCCTGCAGCGCACGGACTCCGCCGTACCCGATGATCGAGCCCTCGTGCTCATCGACCAGGTAGCGACCGTGCACACTGGCGAGTTCGAGCGCCATCGCCTCCGAGCTCCACGCGTCGGTCGGGAAGGAGCGGTGCTCGATCGCCATGATGGCGTCGAGATCGTCAGACGTGGCGGCGCGAAGAGTCACAGTCCCACCTTCTTCGGAGCACCCGGCATGGTGACGTCGGGCTGACGCAGGTAGAGCGGCTCTGCGTCGGCCAGCACGCGTCCGGCGGCGAGAGCACGTGCACCCACCCGCGCGAGGTCGGCGGCGAAGAGCGTCTCGACATCGATGCGGCGGATGCCGTCGAGGTGCTCGTCCGCGTCGGTGCGCGGCACGAGCGCGGTCTCGGTGACGACGGCCGGGATGCCGTCGGCATCTGTTCCGTCGAACACGGTGATCGCTACCTCGCGGCGTCGTGCATCCGTCACGATCGCGAAGGCTCCGACGACGAGGTCCTGCTCGATCGCGGTGAGGGCGGCCGCATGATGACTGGGGACCGGCACGACGGGGATCCCGCGACCGAGGGCGAACGCACGCGCCGCCGCGATGCCGATCCGCAGGCCGGTGAACGGCCCGGGGCCCATCCCCGCGACGACGTGGGTGATCCGCCCTTCGCCGGCGTCGTGCAGCGCACGCGCCAGCAGATCGCCGATCACCTCGGCGTGTCCGAGCGGATCGGAGGCGGAGACCTGCGAGCGCAGGGTGCCGTCGGCATCGATGAGCGAGACGGCGGTGCCCAGGGAGGTGTCGACGGCGAGGATCACCTCTCCAGGGTAGTCGGGGTTCACTCGGGGATCGCCGAGCGCCCCTCGCACGTGATCGTGACATGCCGCGGAGCGTCGGCATCGAGCTCTGACGGGTCGAGGTCTTCTCCCCCACCCACAGGTCTCTCGAGCTCGATGTCCCACCAGCGGTCGGCGAGGTCTTCGGCCATGCCGCGCCCCCACTCGATCACCACGACCGAGCGCGCCAGGTCGAGGTCGAGGTCGTCGAGTTCGGCCCCCGAGCCGAGCCGGTATGCGTCGACGTGCACGAGCGGTGCGCGCCCGACGAGCGACGGATGCGTCCGCGCGATCACGAAGGTCGGGCTCTGGACCGGGCCACGCACGCCGAGACCCTCGGCGAGCCCGCGGGTGAAGGTCGTCTTGCCGGCGCCCAGCGGCCCGGTCAGGATCAGCAGGTCACCGGCCCGCAGCTGCTCTCCGATGCGGAAGCCGAGCTGCTCCATCGCATCCGACGTCTCGATCTCGTGCCTGCCGAGGAAGGCGGGGTCGACGCTCATGCAGACCTCCGCGCGACCCGTGCGCCGATACGGGTCACGATCTCGTAGTCGATGGTCGACGCGGCGTTCGCCCATTCCGCGGCGGAGGGCACCCCGAGGGTCGGATCGCCGAACAGCACGACCTCGTCGCCGATCGAGACCGCCGCATCACCCACATCGACGACGAACTGATCCATAGCGATGCGCCCGACGTTGGTATAACGCCGTCCCGCGATCGAGACGGGCAACCGCCCCGAGGCCTGCCGAGGAACTCCGTCGGCGTAGCCGAACGGAACGAGCACGAGGGTGGTGTCGCGCGGCGTGCGATGGTCGTATCCGTAGGAGATCCCCGCTCCGGCCGGCACTCGACGCACCGCGGCGACAGCGCCGCGCAGTGTCATGGCGGGCCGCAGGCCCAGCTCGGCCGACGAACGGTCGTCGAACGGCGAGAGACCGTAGATTCCGATGCCGATGCGCACCGCGTCGAGCCGCATCTCGGGAAGGTCGATCGCCGCGGCCGTCGCAGCGATGTGCCGGATCTCGGGATGGATCCCGAAGGATGCGGCGAGCGCCACGCCCTGCTCGAACTTCGACAGCGACTCGCGGTCATCCTGCGCAGAGGTGTTGGAGAGATGGCTGAAGAGTCCGATGATGCGCAGCCGGCCGATGCGTTCGAGACGGGCCGCCTCGGCGAGCACGCGACGCCAGTCGGCCGGCGCGATGCCGTTGCGCGACAGCCCCGTCTCGAACTTCAGGTGCACGCCGACGGGACGATCGACCGAGGCCGCAGCCCCTGCCGCCTCCAGCTGGTCGAACGACGAGATGCCGACCTCGACGCCGTGCTCCGCTGCCTGCTCGAACCTCTCCCCCGGGGCGTGCAGCCACGCGAGGATGGGCGCGGTGATCCCCTGGCGCCGCAGGTCCAGCGCTTCGGGGATCTCGGCGACGCCGAGTCGCGTCGCTCCCCCGGCGAGGGCCGCGACGGCGGCGGCGGCGGCACCGTGTCCGTACGCATTGGCCTTGACGACCGCGATGACCTGCACGCCGGTCAGGCGACGGAAGTGGCGCACGTTGTCGCCGATGGCGTCGAGCTCGATGCGGGCCTCGCGGAACGGAACGGTCACAGCGGATCTCCTTCGGCGACGACGAACGCGGCGGCGAGCCCCGCGTCGTGGGTGAGGGTCAGGTGGAGGCGGACGATCCCTCGCTCGGCGACGACCTCGGCGGTGGTTCCCGAGAGCACGAAGTGCGGTCGACCGGATGTCTCGGACGCGATCTCGATCTCGATCCAGTGCACGCCGTCCGAGCCGCCGAGCGTCTTGATCAGCGCTTCCTTCGCTGCGTACCGCGCGGCGAGCGACGGCAGCCGCAGGCCCCGTTCACTCGGCGCGAAGAGCCGCTCCACAAGCCGCGGTGTGCGATCGAGCGTCCGCTCGAACCGCGGGATGTCCACGAGGTCGATGCCGGTCCCGATGATCACCAGTTCAGCCTAGTCGCGGCATCCGGAATGCCTCCGCTCGGTGCCGTGCGCCCGATCGGCTGGCCATTCCCCGGTGGGCTGCGTCGTTGGGCGCCTCGTGGCGGCCACGCGGGGATCCGGCAGCCAGCCGGCAGCCTTCACTGTCTCTCCCCACCCGCCCGGGTGACGCTACTCATCCTCAGGCCCTGGCGCGGTCCGCGACGCGTGGCTCATGACTGCACAAGGATCGGCGGATGCACACACCTCTGATGCTGGTCGAACTGCAGGGTGGTATCGCTCGTGGATCGGGACTCGCGAGATTCGGATTCACTCGCAAAGATCTGTCAACCGCCGTGCGTCGAGGCGAGTTGATCCGCGTGCGGGCTGGAGTGTTCGCGGCACCGTCGTGCGCGTGGAGTGTACGCACTGCGGCCCTGCACGGGGGTGCGCTCTCGTGTTCTGGCGCGCTTCGCTTGCACGGTGTCTGGGTCCTCGACGACGACACGAGCCCCCACGTCTGGCTCGGTCAAGCAGGGCGAACGCATGCTCACGCTGGCTGCGGATGCGTAGAGCACTACCGTGCGGGGCCTATGCATCTGGGGCTCGCCCCGGTCGAAACGGCATTGGTGCACTCGTTCGGGTGCCATGGCGAGGAGTTCTTCTTCGCTGCTTATGAGTCGGCGTGGGCGCTGGGCTTGATCGGCGCAGCCGCGCGGCGCCGAATTCGCGTCGCGCTTCCTGCGCGCGCTCGGTGGCTTACCGACATCGCGCGCCATGATGCAGACAGCGGTCTCGAGTCCATCGTCCGGTTGCGGCTGTACCTGCTCGGCATTCGGGTGGAGACTCAGGTTGCGATCGACGGCGTAGGCCGTGTCGACTTCGTCATCGAGAGACGAATCATCGTCGAGGCAGACGGCAAGGGCAACCACGCCGGCCGCTCCGAGCGCCACCGGGATCTGATGAGGGATGCCGCGGCATCCCGTCTCGGGTTCGAGACGCTGCGGTTCGACTACGCCATGATCATCCATGAGTGGGACGTGGTGATCGCCGCGATCCTCAGCGCTCTGTCCCGCTCGCAGTCTTAGCCGTATGGCTGGCAGATTCCCTGCCGGCTGACCGTGGGCGCGCGCATCTCCAGCCATCCGGGGATCCGGCAGCCATCCAGATGGAAACCCGACCCACCCGATGAGGTCTACTCGACCGTGACCGACTTCGCGAGGTTACGCGGCTGATCGACGTCGAGGCCCTTCGCGGTGGCGAGTGCCATCGCGAAGATCTGCAGCGGAACCACGGCGAGCAGCGGCTCGAACATCGGCCCGGCGAGGGGGATGCGGATGACCTCGTCGGCGAAGGGCAGAACTGCCGCGTCGCCTTCTTCGGCGACCACGATGACCCGCGCCCCACGGGCCCGGATCTCCTGGATGTTCGAGACGACCTTCGAGTGCACGAGAGCCGAGTGGCGCGGCGAGGGCACCAGCACGAAGACCGGCTGACCGGGCTCGATCAGCGCGATCGGACCGTGCTTGAGCTCACCGGCCGCGAATCCCTCGGCATGGATGTACGAGATCTCCTTGAGCTTGAGCGCACCCTCGAGGGCGATCGGGAACCCGACGTGGCGTCCGAGGAACAGGACCGAGCGCGTGTCGGCCATCCACCCCGCCAGCTGCGAGACGTGCTCGTGCTCGCTCGCGAGCACCTTCGCGATCTTCTCGGGCAGCGCGGCGAGCTCGGCCACGTCGGCGGATGCGTCAGCGACAGAACCACGGATGCGGCCCATGTGCAGGCCGAGCAGCAGCAGTGCCGTGATCTGAGCCGAGAACGCCTTGGTCGATGCGACCGCGACCTCGGGGCCCGCGTGCGTGTAGACCACCGCATCGGATTCGCGAGGGATGGTCGCTCCCTGCGTGTTGCAGATCGACAGCGTGCGCGCCCCACGTTCGCGGGCGTACTTGACGGCCATCAGGGTGTCCATCGTCTCGCCCGACTGGCTGATCGACACCACGAGGGTGTCTGCGCCGATCACCGGATCGCGGTAGCGGAACTCGTGGGCCAGCTCGACGTCGACCGGGATGCGTGCCCACTGCTCGATCGCATACTTGCCGACGAGCGCCGAGTACGCAGCGGTGCCGCACGCCGTGATGATGATGCGGTTGATGCCGAGGAAGAGATCGTCGAGCCCCTCGAGTTCCGGGATGACGACCTGACCGTCCTGGATGCGCCCACGGAGCGTGTTGGCGACCGCCTCGGGCTGCTCTGCGACCTCTTTCGCCATGAAGCTCGACCATCCGCCCTTCTCGGCGGCGGCAGCGTCCCACGACACGTCGAACGGCTCGGCCTCGACCGGGGTGCCCGCGAAGTCGGTGACGGTGACGGCGTCGGGCGTGATCGAGACGATCTGGTCCTGACCGATCGCGAGTGCCTTGCGGGTGTGCTCGACGAAAGCGGCCACATCGGAGCCGAGGAAGTTCTCGCCCTCGCCCAGACCGATGACGAGCGGGGAGTTGCGGCGCGCGCCGACCACGAGACCCGGGTGATCCTGGTGGAGGGCAAGGAGCGTGAACGCCCCCTCGAGGCGGTTGACCACGTTGCGGAACGCCAGCTGCAGATCGCCGCCGTTGCCGCGGTACTCGCGGCCGAGCAGGGCAGCGGCGACCTCGGTGTCGGTCTCGCTGCGGAACACCACGCCGTCGGCGAGCAGTTCCTCACGCAGCGCCGAGAAGTTCTCGATGATGCCGTTGTGGATCAGTGCCAGCCGGTCGTCGTCGGCCAGGTGCGGGTGCGCGTTGACATCGGTCGGCCCCCCGTGGGTCGCCCAGCGTGTGTGGCCGATGCCGGTGTGACCGTCCGCGAGGGCGGAGTCGGCGAGCGAATCGCGCAGTGCCGCGAGCTTGCCCGCCTTCTTGCGCATCCCCAGCGCGCCGTCTCCGTCGATCACGGCGACCCCCGCGGAGTCATAGCCGCGATACTCGAGGCGAGCGAGGCCCGCGAGCAGGATGTCCTGGCTGGGCCGAGGGCCCACGTATCCGACGATTCCACACATGCGATCAAGCGTAAGGGCGGAATTTTGCGAAGATCCCGAACGAACTGCGGCGGGGCCTCAGGCTCAGAGTTTGCGGAGCAGCACGCTCTCGACGCTGTGATCGACGCCCTTGTTGAGCACCAGTCGGGCACGATGCTTGGTCGGCATCACGTTCTCGACGAGATTCGGCATGTTGATCTCGTTCCAGTACCCGAGAGCGGTCGTGATGGCCTCTTCGTCGGTGAGGTGGGCGAACACGTTGAAGTACGACGACGGGTTCGAGAACGCCCCCTCGCGCAGCGCGAGGAAGCGGTCGACGTACCATTTCTCGATGTGGGCGGTGTCGGCATCGACGAAGATCGAGAAGTCGAACAGGTCGCTCACGGCGACGTCGTTCGGCGCGGGCGGCGGCTGCAGCACGTTGAGCCCCTCGACGATCACGACGTCAGGTCGCCGCACCACGACGTGTGCATCGGGGACGATGTCGTAGCGCATGTGCGAATAGAAGGGTGCGCGTACTTCGGCGGCGCCGCTCTTGACCTCGGTGAGGAACTCGATCAGCGCGCGGCGGTCATACGACTCGGGAAACCCCTTGCGGTCCATGAGCCCTCGCCGCTCGAGTTCGGCGTTGGAGTGCAGAAAGCCGTCGGTCGTGACGAGCTCGACTCTCGGCGTGCCCGGCCACCGGCTCATGAGCTCGCGCAGCAGTCGTGCGATCGTCGACTTGCCGACCGCGACCGAGCCTGCGACGCCGACCACGAACGGGGTCGTGGAGTCGTCCTCCTGCAGGAACGAGCTCGTCGCGGCACCGAGCCGCTTCGTCGCGGTGGCATACAGACTGAGCAGTCGGCTCAGGGGCAGATAGACCTCGCGCACCTCGGTGAGGTCGAGCCGGTCTCCGATGCCGCGGAGCTCGACGACCTCGGTCTCGGTGAGGGGTTGATCGAGTCCTGCGGCGAGCCGCGCCCATTCAGCGCGGCCGATCTCCCGATAGGGGGACAGCGGCAGCGTGGGGTCGACGGTGGTCACGGATACATCGTAACGGGGCGGCGGTAGTGTCTATCCGTGCGCCTCGGAGTTCTCGACATCGGTTCCAACACCGTCCACATGCTCGCCGCCGACGTGCATCCGGGCGGTCGTCCTCTCGCGAAGACGAGCGATCGCAGCGTGCTGCGTCTGATGCGGTATCTCACGGATGACGGGTCGATCTCGGAAGAGGGAGTCCGCGCGCTCGAGGCTGCCGTGTCGCAGGCGCGACGAGTCGCCGAGGAGGAGCGCGTCGACGCGCTCCTGGCCACCGCCACCAGCGCCGTGCGCGATGCGACGAACGGCGCCGACGTGATCGCCCGCATCGAGCAGGCGCTCGGCCAGCCGCTGCAGGTGCTCGACGGCGAGACCGAGGCCGAGTTGACGTTCCTGGCGGTGCGCCGCTGGTTCGGGTGGTCAGCGGGCCAGCTGCTGCTTCTCGACATCGGCGGCGGCTCGTTGGAGATCGCGGCCGGCGGCGATGAACTTCCGGATGCCGCCGCATCGGTGCCCCTCGGTGCAGGCCGCATGACGGTGCAGTTCCTTCCGGAGGACCCGCCGGGGGAAGACGACGTCGACCGCCTGCGCGTGCACGCGACGGAGACTCTCGCCGGGGTGCTCCCCCGGTTCGAGGCGCTTCCCCGCCCCGATCACGTGGTGGGCTCGTCGAAGGCCATCCGGTCACTGGCCCGGTTGGCCGGCTATCCGATGCCCGGGTGGTCGGGGATCCAGCGGATGGTGCTGCCGCGCGCAGCTCTCGGATCGTGGATCCCGCGCCTCGCGCGCATTCCCGCCTCCGCACGCCAGGAATTGCCCGGGATCACGCCCGACCGGACCTTTCAGATCGTCGCCGCGGCGGTGTCGCTGCACACGGCCATGACGGCGCTCCGCGTCGATGAGCTCGAGGTGTCGCCCTGGGCGCTCCGGGAGGGCGTGCTGCTGCGGTACATCGAGCAGCTCGGCGGGTAGCGCGGAATCGCCCGGCCGATAAAGCCGGTTCGCCGTCCGGAGAGACGACGACGCTCCCGTGGCGGCCTGCGCGATCGCGAGCCGACGCGATGACGGAGGTGCCGACGGGAGCGTCGGTGCAGGATTCAGAGTGCGAGGCGCTCGCGAACCACGTCGACCAGGCGGTCCGCGTACGTCTGCACGGAGTCGACATCCGCTGCTTCGACCATGACCCGCACGAGAGGCTCAGTGCCGGACTTGCGCAGCAGCACTCGACCGGTGTCGCCGAGTTCGGCTTCCACCGAACGCACGGCCTCCTGCACGACGGGATCTGCGTCGACGGCGTCCTTGTCGACGTCGCGCACATTGATCAGCACCTGCGGGTAGACGGTCATCACCGAAGCCAGCTCGGCGATGGTCTTGTTCTGCCGCGCCATCTCGGCCACCAGGTGCAGGCCCGTGAGAAGCCCGTCGCCCGTGGTGGCGTACTCGCTCATGATCACGTGGCCGGACTGCTCGCCGCCGAGGGCATAGCCGCCCTCGTTCATGGCTTCGAGCACGTATCGGTCGCCGACTGCGGTCTGACGCACGGTGATGCCGTGCTCGCGCATCGCCACGTGCAGACCCAGATTGCTCATCACGGTCGCGACGAGCGTGTCGTCGGTGAGGTGACCGCGCTCTTTCATCGAGACAGCGAGGATCGCCATGATCTGATCGCCGTCGATGACGTTGCCCTCAGCGTCGACGGCGAGGCACCGGTCGGCGTCTCCGTCGTGCGCGATGCCGATATCGGCTCCGAGCCGGACCACGGCCTCGGCGAGGTTGTCGAGGTGTGTCGAGCCGACTCCGTCGTTGATGTTCCAGCCGTCGGGGTCCGCGCCGATCACCGTCACGTCTGCTCCCGCGTCGCGGAAGGTCTCAGGAGAGACTCCGGATGCGGCGCCGTGCGCGCAGTCGAGAACGACCTTGATGCCGTTCAGGCGGTTCGGCAAGGACCCGAGCAGGTGCACGACGTACCGGTCTTCGGCATCTGAGAACCGGATGATCCGGCCCACACCCGCACCGGTCGGACGCAGCTTCTCCCCCGCCATCGCGGCTTCGATGCGCTGCTCGACGACGTCGGGGAGCTTGACTCCACCCCGGGCGAAGATCTTGATCCCGTTGTCGGGGGCGGCGTTGTGCGACGCCGAGATCATCACGCCGAAGTCGGCGTCACGATCGGCGACGAGGAAGGCGAGGGCAGGCGTCGGGATGACTCCGGCTTCGAGCACGTCGACACCCGATGATGCCAGCCCTGCTGACACGGCGGCGGTGAGGAAGTGACCGGAGACGCGGGGGTCGCGGGCCACGACTGCGGTGAGGCGCTTGCCTTCGGCCTTGCGAGCCTCCGCAGTACGGCCCTGGCCCAGGACGACAGCAGTCGCCTGGGCCAGGGTGAGCGCGAGGTCGGCGGTGAGGATGCCATTGGCAAGCCCTCGCACGCCGTCCGTGCCAAAGATCGGCATCGGAGCAGTAGACCTTAACGCTTGGAGTACTGAGGCGCCTTACGGGCCTTCTTGAGTCCAGCCTTCTTGCGCTCCTTGACGCGAGCGTCACGGGAGAGGAAGCCGGCCTTCTTCAGGGTCGCGCGGTTGTTCTCCTCGTCGATGCCGTTGAGCGAACGAGCGATTCCGAGACGCAGTGCGCCGGCCTGACCCGAGGGGCCTCCGCCGGAGATGCGCGCGATGACGTCGTAGCCACCTGCGAGGTTCAGGATCGTGAACGGGTCGTTGATCAGCTGCTGGTGCAGCTTGTTCGGGAAGTAGTCCTCGAGCGTGCGGCCGTTGAC
This sequence comes from Microbacterium sp. EB106-03-03-XG65, assembly GCF_058791955.1. Lineage (NCBI taxonomy): Bacteria > Bacillati > Actinomycetota > Actinomycetes > Micrococcales > Microbacteriaceae > Microbacterium > Microbacterium sp. EB106-03-03-XG65. The sequence continues at coordinate 1,383,848 of NZ_JBYTEB010000001.1, read as the reverse complement.
CGTGATCGTTCCCGAGCCGGGGACGAGGCGCACGCGGGCGATGGCCTGCTTGCGACGGCCGACAGCGGCACCCGGAACGCTCAGCACGGGGCGGGGAGCCGCCTCGACTGCTTCGGTCTCGGGAGTCGACGTCGAGAAGTTCTGGGGGGTTTCGGTGGTGTCCTGGATGTCAGCCACGAGTATGTCCTTAAGTCTTTACGGCGCTTACTGGGCGACCTGGTCGAGGGTGTACGTCTTCGGCTGCTGAGCGGCGTGCGGGTGCTCTGCACCGACGTAGACCTTGAGCTTCGACAGCTGCTGACGGCCGATGCTGTTCTTGGGGAGCATGCCACGGATGGCCTTCTCGACAGCACGGACCGGGTTCTTCTCCATGAGCTCGGCGTAGGTGACCGACTTCAGGCCGCCCGGGTAACCCGAGTGGCGGTAAGCCAGCTTCTTCTGGAGCTTCTGACCGGTGAGCGCGACCTTGTCGGCGTTCACGATGATGACGAAGTCACCCGAGTCGATGTGGTTGGCGAAGGTGGGCTTGTGCTTGCCACGCAGGAGCGTAGCGGCGTGCGAAGCCAGGCGGCCGAGAACGACGTCAGTGGCGTCGATGACGACCCAGTCACGCTGGACCTCGCCGGCCTTCGGGGTGTAAGTGCGCGTCACGATAGTGCTGCTTTCTTGTTCGAACGGAGAAGTTCGTGAATCCCACTCCGGGGTGGTTCTTCCCTACAGGGAGGAACACGCCAGTGGAGGGCTCACGTTCGTGGCACTCGGCAGTCGAGTACCAAAGAGACAGCCTACGTCATCCGAGCTGCAAACCAAAACCGGGGCGGATGGTCAGTCGAAGCGCGTCGTGACCAGGATGGGGCGATGATCGCTGAGCCCCTGCGGCAGAGTCGTCACGCGCTGGATCTCGAAGCCGACCGACGTCGCGAAGTCGTAGTGACCGCGGAAGACCCGGTAGCGCGTGTAGGTGTGGTCGTCGCTCATGGTCAGCGCGTACCCGTGCTCGCGGACCGTCTTCCCGAGGTTCTCCTTGAAGACCGGATAGTTGTAGTCGCCGACCATCAGCTGCGGCAGCCCCTCCCCCAGGGTCGCGAGCTCGGTGAGCGCCGCGCGGATCTGATGCCGCCGCAACGAATTGAGCGCGGTGAGCGGGGCCGCGTGGAAGGATGCGGCGATGAAATCGCGCCCCGAGTCGATGTCTCGAAGGCGTGCTCCGAGCACGCGCTCGTGCGCGGGTTTCGCGATGCGATCGTGAAGCGACTTCTTCAGCCCGATCGTGATCACCTCGTGCAGATGGAACTCGCTCTGCCGGTAGTACAGCGCCAAGCCGAGGCGGTTGCCCTGCGTGGCGTCGGCGAGCGCGAGATCACCGACGCGCTCGGGCAGGTCTGCGACATCGCATTCCTGGAGGCACAGGATGTCGGGATCGTGCGCGGAGGTGAGGGCCGCGAGTTCTCCCGCGGCCCGGTGCTTCTGCAGGTTGTATGAGATGACCTTCATCGCATCTCACGCTAGTGCGTTCGGCTTGGATTCCGGTGTCAATGGCCGGTCGTTTCGGTGAACGACGCCCTTCTCCTCAGCGTACGCACGACCGCGAGGATCCTCCGCGACGCGTGAGCATCCGGACTCGCCCGGTCACTCGTCATACCCCCAGCGGATCCCGATGACCCCAGGACCGAAACCGTGTCGTGCGAGGTGGACGGAGCCGCTGGGATGGAATCGCACCGAGATCAACGCCTCGCGCGGGTCGCGACGTCGCGTGCCACGAGAGCCGGCGCGGACGGCTTCACGCGCTCGTGCTGTCGCGGCGAGCGCGAGTCTGCTCCGCTCGGGTCGCGAGCAGTTCGTCGGCGGGGTACCCGACCTCGGTGAGCGTCAGCCCCCGGGCGGCCAGCACCTTGAACTCGCTCGTCCTCGTGAGGGCGTCGCGCAGGACGGTCAGGTCGTCGACGGCGAGGCGGCCCTCTCCCACCGCGGCGCACGCTCCCACCAGCGCTCGCACCATGCTGTGGCAGAAGGCATCGGCCTTCACCTCAGCGATGAGAACCCCGTCGGCGTCTCGCGACCAGCGATAGTCCAGCAGCGTCCTGATGGTCGTCGCCTCGTCGCGCGGCTTGCAATAGGCCGCGAAGTCATGAAGGCCGATGAGGGTGCGCGCCGCCGCATCCATCGCCTCGCCGTCGAGCACCCCGCGGTGCGTCGTGGTGTCGTGTCGCCGGACCGGGTCGTACCCCGACGCCTCGTCGGCGAGCCGATAGCGGTAGCGACGCCAGACAGCCGAGAACCGTGCGTCGAACCCTTCAGGGGCGATCGCGCTGCGCGTCACGGTCGCATCGGGATACGCACCCAAGACCCCGCGCATGCGCCTCGCGATGGATGCGGCCGGATCCTGAGGGGTACGGCCCTGACGCGATTCGATGCGCGACCACTGGTCGTCGTCGAGATCGACGTGCGCGACCTGCCCCTGAGCATGCACTCCGGCATCCGTGCGCCCGGCGACGACGAACTGCACGTCGGATCCGACGATGCGCGCGAGCGCGGCCTCGAGAGTCCCCTGCACCGTTCGCAGGGTGGGCTGCTTCGCCCACCCACGGAAGTGGGTGCCGTCGTAGGCGATGTCGAGCCGGATGCGCACGGATAAAGCCTAGGGCTTCGACGTACGCCATCCCGCTCGGGTCAGATGCCGCCGTCGATCGAGCGGATCACGTCGCCGGGCTCGTCGGGCACCATCACCTGAGTCTCGCGGTTGAGGCTCTCGCCGCGGAAGAACCGCTTCGACCGCGGGAACAGGTACCAGAGGAACATCAGCACCAGGCCGAAGGCGAGCGATCCGATGCCGATCACGAAGGTGCCGCCGATGCCGAAGAGCACGGTGTAGCCGTAGTCCACGTCCCACATGTCGATCGCCGACTGCACGAAGGCTCCCGTCAGCATGAGGCCGCCGAGCAGCGGGAACAGGCCCTTGAAGAAGAAGTCCCTCGCCGACCGCGTGAGGTCCGTTCGGAAGTACCAGACGCAGGCGAACCCGGTGATCGCGTAGTAGAACGCGATCGCGAGACCCAGCGACAGGATCGAGTCCTGCAGGATGTTGTCGCTGATCAGGGTCATGCCGACGTAGTAGACCGATGCGACGACCCCCATCACGATCGTCGAGAACGACGGCGTCTTGTAGGTCGGGTGCACCTCTTTGAACTTCGCGGGGAGCGCCCGGTAGACCCCCATCGCGAGCGTGCCGCGGGCGGTCGGAAGGATCGTCGTCTGCGTCGAGGAGACCGCCGAGATGATCACGGCGACGACCAGCACCCAACCGAAGGGCCCGAGGAGCCCGTCTTTGATCGCGAGGAAGAAGTCGTCGGCGTTGGCCTCGTTGCCGAGCCCCGTGCCGGAGTCGCCGAGACCCGCGTACATCATGGCCGCGATCGTGACGCCCACGTAGGTGAACAGCAAGATGACGGTCGTGAGCAGTGCAGCGCGCCCGGGGATGCGCTTGGGGTCTTTGGTCTCCTCGTTGAGGGCGAGGCAGGTGTCCCAACCCCAATAGATGAAGAGAGCGAGCAGGATCGACTCGGTGAAGCCCGACCACGAGGTGAAGCCGAAGGGATTGAGCCACTCGAGATCGAACGGCGTGGGGTTCGGAGCGGTGCCGCCGAAGAACTGCCACAGGGCGGCCACGACGAAGATCGCGAGGGCAAGGTACTGGATGCCGAGCAGGACGTTCTGGATGCGCTCGCCGATCTCGACGCCCCGCCAGCTCACCCATGTCATGGCCGCGATGAAGAGCACCGCCACCACGATGATGCGCCAGTCGTTGTTCTCGATGTCGAATCCGATGAGCGACCAGAAGTACACCGACGCGATCTGGGCGAGGTTCGCGAGCACGACCATCCCCGCGACCGCGACGCCCCAGCCTCCCATCCACCCCACCCAGGGGCCGAACGCCTTGGTCCCCCACGTGAACGTGGTGCCGCAGTCGGGTACGGCGTTGTTCAGCTCACGGTAGGCGAAGGCGATCAGCAGCATCGGGACGAAAGCGATGATGAAAGCGATCGGCGCCTGCGCTCCGACGGCGAGCACCACGAACCCGAGCGTCGCGACGAGCGAGTACACCGGCGCGGTGGATGCCAGGCCGATCACGGTGGATCCCCACAGGCCCAACGAACCGCTGGCGAGCCCCTTGCCGTCGGGGCGTTCGAGATGGATCGGCGTCGTAGCTGACATGCTCAGAACATACGGCTACTGCGTATATCGCGTCAATCGTTTTCTTTGATCGACGGAATCCGTGGGATCAGTCCCCGACAGCAACCGATTCCGTCGATCTAGTCTCGGACGATCATGCCGTCGGCATGGTCGGCGACCCACTCGACGAGCGGCAGCATTCGTTCCATCAGATCGCGCCCGAGCGGCGTGAGGCTGTACTCGACGTGCGGCGGCACCGACGGGAATGACTCGCGCAGCACGAGGCCGTCGTCGGCGAGGGTTCGCAGGGTCGAGGCCAGCATCTTCTCGCTGATGCCGCCCACTTCCCGACGCAGCTCGCCCCAGCGTCGCGTGCCATCCGACAGCGACGACAGCACCAGCACTCCCCACTTGCTCATGACGTGGTCGAGAATCACTCTCGTGCTGCAGCCGGGCTCGAAGATCTGCGGGGTGGACTCCCGGATCTGCGCATAACTAACCGTCATGTAGGTACCTTACTTGAAAGTGGGTACCCGCTCAGCGGAATGTTCGTCGAGTCTGCCGCGGTTGTGGCTCATGTCACCTACGAAAGGACACCCCATGACCATCCTCGTCACCGGCTCGACCGGCAGCCTCGGACGCCTCGTCATCGACAGCCTCCTCGAGCGCGGGGCAGACCCGCAGTCGATCGTCGCCGGCGCGCGCGATACCGCCAAGGCACAGGATCTGGGCGTGCGGGTCGCTCAGCTGGACTACACGGACCCCTCCTCGATCGCCACGGCGCTCGAGGGAGCCGACTCTGTGCTTCTGATCTCGGGATCGGAGGTCGGTCAGCGCGTGCCGCAGCACCAGGCCGTGATCGACGCGGCGAAGGCCGCGGGCGTGACGAAGTTCGTCTACACCAGCGCCCCCCGGGCCACGACGAGCGACCTCGTCCTCGCCCCTGAGCACAAGGCCACCGAAGAGGCGATCGTCGCCGCCGGCCTGCCTTCGGTGATCCTGCGAAACAACTGGTACACCGAGAACTACGCCGCCGACCTCGCCCGCGCAGCCGAAACCGGTGTGCTGGCATCCGGCGCAGGTGACGGACGCGTCGCCTCGGCCAGCCGCAAGGACTTCGCCGAGGCCGCAGCGGCCGTGCTGCTCGAAGACGGCCACATCGGCCGCGTGTACGAGCTCGGCGGCGACGTCGCGTGGAACTACGAAGAGCTCGCGGCAGCGATCGCCGAGGTGACGGGTCGCGACGTGACCTATCAGCCGCTGAGTGCCGACGAGCAGTTCGCGGGATTGCAGGCGGCCGGTCTCGACGACGGAACGGCAGGCTTCGTGGTCGCTCTCGACGCCGGCATCGCGGCGGGCGCTCTCTCCGAGACCGACGGCACGCTCGCGCGCCTCATCGGTCGACCGACGACACCTCTGGCAGAAGGCCTGCGCTCGATCGCCTGATCAGCCTTTCTCCCGCTGCCTGTCACGCCCCATGAGGCGCCGATCGTCCCCACGGTCGGCGCCTCGGCGCGCTCACGCGGACTCAGTCCGACGATGCCTCCCGAGGGTGGACATACGCGATCGTGAGCACGATTGCGACGGGCCCCAGCCCGTCCTCCGCCAGCACCTTCCCGATGGCCCGGCGGGCGTCTCTGAGCAGCTCGACGGCACTCGCGGAGTACTCGATGCCGAGCGACGCCTCGACCTCCACCCCGTCGTCTGCGAAGCGGACGGCGACGAGAGGCTCGTCCACCCGGCTGATGCCGATCGCCACGGCGCTCTCGCCGACGAGGTTCGACATCAGCGAGCCCGCGCGGTAGACACTGCGCACGCCCGCCGTCGCCAGCACGGCGGCCTCGATCCGCTCGGCGAGTCCGGGCAGGGCTGTCGTGGTCATGATGCCTCCTCCGGCGCGTTGCCGACCCTCTGGATGTCCCGCACGGAGACGTCGATCGCCGCGACCGTGAGCGATGTCTGGCGCCGCAGACGCTCGGCGACCTCTTCGCGCAGGCGGTCGACCGCCCGCGGGATGGATTCGCCGTAGACGGCATTGACCTCGATGGCGATCCTGATCGGCTCGCCCACGATCGTCACATCGCCGTCGAGCGTCGACCGCCCGACGAGGATGCCCGGCACCGCGTTCTCCGCCGAGCGGATGAGTCCACGCACCGCCCCCTCGGTGATGCCGAAGTCGACGACAGGGTCGGGCTCCGCGAACGGGATCCGACGCCCGGCGCGGGCGTCCAGGGCGATGCCGGAGAGGATGCGATCGACCCAACTGTCATCGACCTCGGGCATCGCCGCGGCATCCGCCTCGATGAGCTGGCTGCCGAGGCCGCGGAGCCTCTCGAGCGCGTCGAGTGCGAGTTGACACCCGGGAGAGCCCTCGATCGACGGATCGAGGGGAAGCCTGCCCGCTTCGAGGTAGTCGCTGAGTTCTTCGAGTGTGTGCCCGTCGAGATCGCCCGGCTCGAGTCCGAGCTGACGAACGTCGGGCGTCGCCTGATCATCGCTCATCGCCAGGCCTCCATTCGCACGATCATGAACTTGCGGGCCCTCGCGAGAAGACCACGCGCCGTCGACACCGAGATGTCGAGTTCGGCGGCGATCTCGTCATACGAGTACCCGCCCATCTCCCGGAGCACCCAGCACTCGCGTTGGGCGGCCGGAAGCTCTTGCAACGCGGCCCCCAGAGCCTCGATGCCCGCTCGGGCCTCCACCACCCGCGCCGGCGACCCGTGGGACGGCGCTGCCTGCTCCACATCGTCGACATCGACCATCGGCCGCAGTGCTCGGATGCGATCCACCGCCTTGCGGCTCACGATGCGCATCAGCCAGCTCCTGACCTTCGAAGGGTCGTCGAGTTCGGAGAACCGCTGCCACGCTGTCACGAACGTCTCTTGCACGATGTCGTCGACGTCGGCCGAGGCGTTCAGCATCCGCTGCGTGTACGCGCGCATCATCGGCGTGTACCTGCGCACGAGCACCGCGAATGCAGCGACGTCCCCATCCATCGCCCGCCCCGCGACGATCCGATCGTCGGCCTGCTCGAGTGCAGAGCGAAAGCGTTCCCCAGCCATGCGTCGACTCCCTTTTCCATTCCCCCGAATAGATTCGGAGCGGACCCGCGATCGGATCGGATCATCGACCCGATCACGAGGTCACGAGATGCTGATCCGATCACTCGTTCGCATCTCGACGGCTCACAGGACACGCGTCTCCGGGGAGTCGGCGGCGGCGGCGACGTCGTCCGACGCGTCATCGGAGGGGATGTGGACGTCGTTGATGGTCACGTTGACCTCGACGGCCTGCTTGCCCACGTACTCGCTCATCGCGACGGAGACGGCGGCGCGCACATCGTCCGCGACCTTCTGCAGCGACGCCGGGTATTCGGCGACGATCGTCACGTCTACAGCGACCTGGGTCTCACCGACCTCGACGCTGACGCCCTGGGTGAGGTCTGTGGAGTTGAGGGCGTCGCGGATCGCTCCGACCGCGCGTGCGGCTCCCCCGCCGAGCGCATGGACGCCAGCGACCTCGCGAGCCGCGATGCCGGCGATCTTCGCGACCACGCCGTTCTCGATGATCGTCGCACCTGTCGACGCCACGGTCGATCCGACCGGTGCGACCTGGACCTCGGGCTGCTGTGCGTTCGAGACGTTCGCCATCATGTGCTCCTTCATCCGTGTGATCCGATCCCCTGCGGGGACGGCCGCCGTGCAGCGACACCACTAAGACGGATGCCGGAACCAGATCGTCACAGATTCACCTGAAAATCTCTCCAATATGCACCCTGTTGCCAAGAGTGCAATAATGCACTACATGAGTGAAAGTGCAGATTCATTGCGAGAGCAGCGCAAGCGCGACACGTCGCGCGCGCTCACCGACGAGGCACGGCGGTTGACGACGGAGCACGGTTTCGCGGGCTTCACGATCGAGGAGCTCTGCGCTGCGGTCGGCGTCTCGCGGCGCACGTTCTTCAACTACTTCGAGAGCAAGGAGAACGCCGTGTTCGGGTTCGCTGCGATCGACTCGCGGCAGGAAGCGCTCGAAGCGGAGTTCGTCGCACAGGACGGCGACCTGCTCGACGACTTCATCGCACTGACGATCGCGCGATTCGATCTCTTCAACCCCCTCGAGGACGCGCCGGCGCTCTTCGCGGTGATCGAGCAGGAGCCTCGACTGCTCAAGGCCGCGTTCGAGCAGCTCGCGAAGAACGAGAGGCGCGACGGCGAACTCATCGTCCAGCGAAGCGGTGGAGGCGACGATGCCGCGCTGCGCGCCGAGGTCATGGTCCACACTGTCGGCGCCCTGGTGCGCCTGTGCATGGACCAGCTGCTGCACCACCACTCGACCGACTCCTTCAGCGACCTCGTCAGCCGACGCCTCGAGATCGCTCGCACCGTGTTCGCACCATCACAGAAAGCCCACTGAATGTCCGCCACCGCCACCAAGGATGCGCCCTTCCTGCTCACGAAGCGCCGCATCTGGATCATCTTCAGCGCCCTGATAGCGGGCATGCTGCTCTCGAGCCTCGACCAGACGATCGTCTCGACCGCCATGCCGACCATCGTCGGACAGCTCGGCGGCGTCGACCACCAGGTCTGGATCACCACGGCCTATCTGCTCGCGACCACCATCGTCATGCCCATCTACGGCAAGTTCGGTGACGTCCTGGGCAGACGCAACCTCTTCCTCGTCGCGATCGCCCTGTTCACGCTCGCCTCCGTCGGCTGCGCCTTCGCCACCGACTTCTGGATGTTCGTGATCTTCCGCGCACTGCAGGGTCTCGGCGGCGGCGGTCTGATGATCCTGTCGCAGGCGATCATCGCCGACATCGTGCCCGCGAACGAGCGCGGCAAGTACATGGGTCCCCTGGGCGCCGTCTTCGGTCTGTCGGCCGTCGCCGGCCCCCTGCTCGGCGGGTTCTTCGTCGACCACCTCACCTGGCAGTGGGCGTTCTACATCAACATCCCGGTGGGAATCGCCGCCTTCATCATCGCCCTCGTCGCGTTGAAGCTGCCCAGCAAGAAGGCCCAGAAGCCGATCGACATCTTCGGCGTGATCTTCCTCTCGATAGCGACGACCTGTCTGATCTTCTTCACCGACTTCGGCGGCGACAAGGAGTTCGGCTGGGATTCGCTCGCCACATGGGCCTGGGGAGCCGGGCTCATCGTGGCCGCGACCGCATTCGTCATCACCGAGGCCAAGGTGCAGGACCCGATCATCCCGCTGAGCCTCTTCCGCAATCCGATCTTCGTCAACGCGACCGCGATCGGTCTCGTGCTCGGCATCGGGATGTTCGCGGCGATCGGGTTCGTCCCGACGTTTCTGCAGATGTCGTCAGGCACGTCGGCCGCGGCATCCGGGCTGCTGATGATCCCGATGATGGTCGGCCTGATCGGAACGTCGATCTTCTCGGGCATCGCGATCTCGAAGACGGGGAAGTACAAGATCTACCCGATCGTCGGCACGATCCTCACGGGCATCGCGATGGTCGCGATGACGACGCTGTCGGCGACCACTCCGATCTGGCTGATCTGCGCCTTCCTCTTCGTCTTCGGTGCAGGTCTCGGCCTCATCATGCAGGTGGTCGTGCTGGTCGTGCAGAACGCGGTCCCCGCCGGCGAGATCGGCACCGCCACCAGCACGAACAACTACTTCCGAGAGGTGGGTGCCTCGCTCGGCACCGCCGTGTTCGGCACGATCTTCACGACCCGCCTGACCGAGAACCTGCTCGGCGTCTTCGCTGAGGCAGGAGCATCACCGGATGCCGCCTCGCAGGCGGCGTCGACGATCGACCCCGCGACGTTGAACTCGCTGCCGGACGAGGTCAGGGACGGCATCGTCACGGCCTACGCGGATGCTCTCGCGCCGGTCTTCTGGTTCCTGGTGCCCTTCATCGCTCTCGCTCTGGTGCTCTCGCTCTTCCTCAAGCAGATTCCGCTGTCGGACCAGGCCGGACTCGTCGCTCGGGGCGAGGCGATCAGCGGGGAGGAGGCCGAGCGGCTCGAGGCGGAGCAGCGCGGTGCGGGGCAGACCGCGGTGCCGACCGCCGGCGGCGATGTCGCGGACGACCGGCGAACAGCTCCGCCGAGCACTCGCTGACCCTGTCGACACACGACGGGCCCGCTCCTCACGCTGAGGAGCGGGCCCGTCGTCTCTCGCCTCGGATCAGGGAAGATCTTCGACCTCGAGCTCGTCGGGGTGATCGGCGTTGTCGCCCGCGGCCTTCTGGTCCTCCCCCGGAGTCGCCGGGTCGACCTCGGGATCGGGGTCGTTCGTCACGAAGTCGGCGTCGACTCCGGTCGCGTCGATCTCGGCGCCTTCTTCGGGTGCTGCCTGGGGATCTGACATGTTCGCTCCGATCGTCTGTTGCGGGAAAGTACGATCAGCCTTCCGTCGACCAGCGGATCGAGCATCCCCCTTGACACCTCATCGATCACTGTCCCACATGCCGCAGAGCAAAAGTCAGAGGTCGTCCCACGGGGTGAACTCGACCGTCACGTCGTCGCCGTCGATCGTGTACCTGCCGAGGAGATCGGTCGCGTAGTCGGTCGTTCCTGTCCCCGACGAGGCTGCCCCCTCGGCGGGATACCAGAAGACGACCTTGACCATGAATCGGTGGTCGGTCCGGAAGGAGACGTCGTATGGCGCCCGGACGACGCCGGTGGTCGAAGGGTCCTGTTGCCTCAGGATCGAAGGGCACGCGGCATCCCCTGAGGTTCCGGGTTCGACGCAGGCGTCGGCGCGGACGTTCGCCGCGTCGATGAGCGCCTTCTGCAGAGACTCGGTCGCGGCCACCGCGAGTTCGGCCGTCGCCGTCGGCGGGAGGCCCACGAGTTCCGCAGGCGCGATCGAGAAGTACATGCCCAGGTCGGGGCCGGTCAGATCGTAGACGGCGGGGTACACCCGCACCGGCTCAGACCGCGAATCCGCAGAGACTCCGGGGACATGGCTCACCGCCAGCTCGAGCTCGGTCCCGGCGAGATCGACCTGCTCCACACCGGCAAGGGAGATCCGATCCGAGACTGACACGGTCGCCTCGACTGTCAGCGGCTCATCGGGTCGCCATCCCGGCTGCAGCAGCCATGTCGCGCCCGCATCACGGGTCACGGTGAACGTGTGGGTGAAGGACTGCGCAGCAAGCTCCATGACTGCCTCGACCTCGGCCGTGTCGCCCTCGCGCCCCGTGGTGACGACGGACACCACCTCGATACGTGCGGTGGCGGCACCGAGGACGTCGTCGGTCAGGTACGCGTCGTCCGTATCGGATGCGGAAGGGTCGACGATCTGCGCGGCCGCGGAAGCATCACCGTCAGAGATCGCCTCGAGGTACGAGCTCACCACATCCGACGGATCGCTGGAGGTGGAGACCACTGCCACCGCGGTGAGATAACCCCCGACCGCCAGCACGGCCGCACCGAGAGCGATCCACACGCGTCGGTTGCCCCGTGCCGCTGGCACCGTCGCCGAATCGCCCGTCGTCGAAGTTGTCGTCACGTGTTCGATCCCTGTCTTTCAGGTCCTCATCGAGCTCTTTCCCTCAGACTAGAGCGTCACCCGGACGGTGGTGGGAAGTCTCGACCCCTCGCTTCCGCCCTGCGCTCTCGGTACGCTGTCGGGAAACCTGCGCGATCCGGAGGGGACGTGCGTCGGCGGAGGGGACGAGAATGGGCAGTCTTGCAGATGTCACGGGCCGGATGAAGAGAGCCGCCATCGATGCGTGGATGGCAGAGAACATCTACACGCAGCTGGACGACAAGTACGTTGCGTCGTACGGGTCTTCCGAGCAGTACGAGGTCTCTCGTCCTTCGGAGTCCGGGCCATACACCTGCACAGTGACCTCCAGCCCTGTGTGGGGACTGGGGTACTCCGAAGAACCCGCAGACACGGAAGAGCGGATCGACGGCGTCCGCTCTCAACTCCAGGAGGGCTGGGACACGATCGTCACGTCGATCGATGAATCGGTCCTGGACTGGGAAGAGCTTCCCGAGGCGTCGTCGATGGACGCTGTCGACACCGCGTGTGCAACCATCATCTCGAAGCTCGGCGGCGCGACGATGAACGAGGCATCGTCGGTGACGACGGTCGGGGGCGACCTCGCCACCGCCATGAGCCGCATGTTCTACGAATCGGACTGCATCGCAAGTCCGGCCCTCAATGACTTCAAGACTCGGTACATCGACGAGGGCGGCCTCCGTTCCCTCCGATTGACTGCCATGGTCGAGGTGGTCCAGCAGGCGGCCCTCGCTGAGCAGAACGTTCTCCTCAAGGCCAAAGAGGACCTGGATGAAAGACTCGAAGGGCACGTAGACGCCTTCAAGGCTCTCTCCGGTCGGGGCGGCGGCGACCCGAAGGCCGTGCTCGCGGTCGTCGGGGCGGCCATCGCCGGCGCCGCCCTGTTCGTACCCTCGGGCGGAACGAGTGCGCTCGTGCTCGCAGGTGGGGGAATCCTCGTGGGCCTCGCCGACAAGCTCACTCCGCCCGCCGCCGCCGCTGAGGAGAGCATCAGTTTCTCTGACGTCTCGGCAGGCCTCTCCTCTCTCTCCTCGAGCCTGCAAGAGCTGTCCCGCGCGCTCAACCGGGAAGAGACGTCGCTGCGGACGGCGTTGAACGAGACGGCAGACTCCGTCCGCTCGAACTCCGCCGCATTCATGCTGAGCCCCGCCCCGATCTACGACCTCCTCCCCGCCGCCGACCTGCACGTCGAGCCGGCGCGCGCCTACAACCTGGCGCGCTCGTACATTCCGAATGCAGCCGAGCACGCCCGCGGACAGGCAGACCCCGTGGTGCAGTTGGGCACTCTGTTCGCTGAGACCACGACACGCCCCTACGCAGTCGGCTCGAGCACGAACGGTCCCGGCAACGCCGTCATCTCGATCACGACGATGACCAGCACGCTTCTGCAGGAATTCGCCTTCGACCTGGAGAACGGGGCGCTCAACCTCGACCTCGCCATCCAGGACTACGAAGGGTACGAAGAATCCACGGCCACGCAACTGCAGACGCTTGCCGACGAGATCGCCTCCGGCGTCACCCACGACGGCGGGCAGGACGAAGACCTCATCACCCCGTCATACATCCCCGGCGGCGGAAACCTCCGACAGCTCATGGAGTAGCGGCGCTCAGCGCGACGCGGCCCACGAGGTGCGCGGTCAGCCTTCAGCGTGTCTCAGAGCCGGGCAAGCCCGACGGGTCGGCGTGGCGGGCTGAACCGTCATCGTGGTTCGGCCCGTGCCCAGAGAAAGAGAAAGGCTCCAGACCGAGAAACCCGGATTCTGGAGCCATATCTTGTAGCAGGAGCGGGGCTTGAACCCGCGACCTCACGATTATGAGTCGTGCGCTCTGACCAGCTGAGCTACCCTGCCGCACTGTATCCGCATCGCAGATACGAACACTGTGAGCCCCGAGTCAGGATTGAACTGACGACCCCTTCCTTACCATGGAAGTGCTCTGCCACTGAGCTATCGGGGCGTGCTGCCCCTCGCGGGGCAACCACACGAGAATACCATCTCCATGGCGTCCTCATGAAATCGAGCCGATCAGTACGAGGTCCGACCCGCGTTCTCGCGCAACCACGGCAGCGGATCGATCGTGCTGCCGTTGATGATGATCTCGAAGTGCAGGTGCGCGCCGTAGGAACGGCCGGTGTTTCCGGTGTGACCGACGATGTCGCCGACCTTCACCTTGTCGCCGGCCTTGACCTGCAGCGAGCCGTACTGCATGTGCGAGTAGTGGCTCGTGATGACCTGTCCGTCGATCACGTGATCGATGTAGACGGTCACGCCGTATGCGTTGCCCTGCTCGGTGGCGATGCGCACCACGCCGTCGGCGATCGCCTGGATCGGAGCGCCTTCACCGGGCACGAAGTCGATGCCCTCGTGCAGCCGGCCCCAACGCATGCCGTATCCCGAGCTCATGCCCACGCCGACCTTGAACGGCCACTGGATGGCCGCTTCGGTGTCGTTGGTGAAGATTTCGTTGGAGTAGTTGATGCCCTCTTCCGACGCGACCTGCACGAGCGAGACCGTCGAGAAGCTGTCCGACCGGGCGAGCGATTCGTTCTGCACGTCGGACGAGGTGACGAATGCTTGGATCTCGCCGTCCGACGCCGCCTTCGATGCGGACCCGGCCGAGGCGACCAGCGAGGTCGATGCGAGGTTCTGTCCGCCCTGGACCGCGGCGACGGCCTCGGCGGGGAGCGTCATGCCGACCGCGAGGAGGCCTGCGAGGCTCATGACCCCGACAGTCGCGCCGAGAGCGAGGAAACGGCGGGGTGTGCGTCGACCGACGGCCACGTGAGGCGTGGACGACTCGGATGCCGTGGAGTCGCGGTCGATCTTCGGCGTCTCGGTGACCGGAGTGCTGCCCGTCGCGACAGAGCGGAACGCACGTGCTGCCGACTCGAACGCATCCTCGCCATCGGAGTCGACGGATGCGGACGCGAGGGGTGCGGATGCCGGAGGCGCCGCATGTGCCGTCGCCGCGTCGATCTCGACCTCAGCGGGCGCGACCTCGACCTCGACCTCGACCGCGACCTCAGCGGACACGACCTCGGTGACGAGCACGACCTCATCCGTTGACGAGTCGGCGTTCGCTGCGGCCACTGCCGTGGCGGCCACGAAGATCTCGGCCGTGCTCAGACGCTGGCGGGCCGCGCGGCGCGAGAGCGGCGTCTCGGGGACAGCAGCCTCGGAGACAGCAGCGGAGTCTTCGGGGATGACTGCCGCTGTTCCTGCTGCGGAGGCCTCGTAGGCCGCGGTGCGGGGTCGACTGGATCGGCGCGTGGGCACAGAGGCAGCCTGGGAATTCTCTAGGGGCAAAACAGATTCTCTCGGGTTAAGCGTCAAGCTCGGGGGCGCTTGTGTCTTTCATCGATTCGGGGCCGGTGAAAGTAACGATCGGATAAACCCTAGCCTGCTCCACCTGGGAATGCCATGAAATCGTCACGTTTCATATCGAGAAGTTCGAGGAGCCGGGCATGGACCTCGGTTCCACCGGCGATGAGCATGGGTCTCAGCGATGAGGTGTCGAGTCTGCTGACCCGGCCTCCCGCTTCACTCACGAGCAGGGCGCCCGCTGCGAAGTCCCAGGGCTTGAGTCCGCGTTCGAAGTATCCGTCGAGGCGTCCGGCCGCCACGTAGGCGAGGTCGAGAGAGGCAGCGCCTGCCCTGCGCAGGTCGCGAGCGATCGGCATCACGCGGCGCACCGTCGCGAGGTCACCGTCGTGCGTCGCCGGGTCGTAGCCGAAGCCCGTCGCCAGGAGGGCGCCCGCAGGACTCACGACCGAGACCTCCAGGCGCCGGTCGCCGAGCCAGGCGCCCGCTCCCCTCGCCGCGGTGAACATCTCGCCCGAAGCCGGCGCGTAGACGGCCGCGGCGAGCGCCTGCCACCGGTCGGGGTGGGCGTCACCTTCGACGGCGGCGATGCTGACGGCGTAAGCGGGTATGCCGTACGCGTAGTTGACGGTGCCGTCGATCGGATCCACGACCCACGTCACCCCCGTCGTGCCGGGGTCGGCATCCGACTCCTCGCCGAGAAATCCGTCACCCGGTCGCGACTCGCGCAGTCGCGTGCGGATCAGGTCTTCGACCTCCCGGTCGGCATCGGTCACGATGTCGGCGAGGGTGGACTTGGTCGCCGCGAGGTGCACGCCTTCGTCACGCCGGGCGCGGGCGAGGTCGCCGGCTTCGCGCGCGATGTCTGCGGCGAGCTCGGCCAGCTGCGTCGCGGTGCTCACTGGGGAGGACGCGGGGCCGGCGGGTACTCGGTGTGGGACTGCGTCGCCGGTGGAACGGGAGGCGCGGGCGGTGCCGGCGGCGCCGGAGGCGCAGACGGCGCGGGCTGCGCGTGAGGAGCCTGGGGAACGGGCGGGGCCTGCGGAACGGAATGGCCGCCCGAGGGGCCGTTCGCGTTCGATGAGGGGTCGGGGGCGACGGGGAACGGAATCGCTGCGGGGGCGGCGAGCGCTGCCGGCGGCTGCGGCGTCGACGGCCGGCCCGTGTAATAGGCGTTCCAGTCCGGAGAGCCGTCCGGCAGCACCGGCAGCGGCGTGACCGCATCGGCGTAGGTCGGCCACGCCTGCAGTGCGGGCGCGGACGCCTGCGCGGGCTGAGCGACCCGGGCCTTCTTCGGGGCGAACAGCGCGTTGAGCAGCGGGATCAGGGTCGTCCCCACCGCCGCGAGGATCGTGAGCGCCACGACGATGCGCCAATACAGCTCGCCGTACTCGAACGTGTGCGGGAAGGTCAGGAAGAACACGAGCATGGCGACGAGGGCCCCGAGGAACACGATCGTCGCGATGTAGATGATGCGGGTGAACGTGGTCACGTGACGCTGAGCGGCCGGCGTGAACAGGCGCACGTGAAGGAGCGCCAGTTGCAGGATTCCCACCACCAGCAGCAGTTGGAAGAACCGCTCGCCCGCTGTGAAGGAGAACGTGTCGTCCGGAAGCCAGATCTTCACGGCTCCGACGAGCAGAGCGACGATCCAGCTCACCATGCTCGCAAGAGACAGCCAGTCGGGGCGGTTCGGTGCGAGGCCCGCCTCGAGGATCGCGATGCCGGCGAATGCGGCGAGCAGCAGGATCGTCAGGAACGCCCTGCCGATCAGGCCGTCCTGGTCGCCGATGAGCACCCAGATGACGCAGACCAGCGCGGCGGCGATCAGGGCTCCGATCGCGATCCAGATCGCTCCGCGGATGAGCAGGGACATGTTCTTCTTCTCGACCAGCGCCGGGGGCTGCTGGGCGATCTCCGGCTGGGACATCGCGTTCCTCTCGTGAAGCGGCGTTGCGTTTCATCCTTGCATGCGAGCGCCCCGCTGCGGAGGTGTCGGCGCCTGTTGTGCACGCGCGTCACCGGATCGGGAGCGAGCACGAGGGCGCGCCACCCGATGGGCTTCAGCGTGCGGCGCGACTCGCCGACGTCGCGAAAGCGGCGATCCGCGCCTGCGCGTCGGGCGTCTCCAGCGATGCGCCGATGGATCGGGCCTCCTCGCTGAGCTGCTCGACGAAGGTCCTCTCCGGCTGCGAACGCACCAGACGCTTCGCGTGACCATAGGCATCCGCGGCACCTGCGAGCCAGAATCGCGCGACCTCCTCGGCTCGCGCGCGCACCAGATCAGCCTCTTCCGAGCCGTCCGCCCCGGCGACGGCTTCGGCCACGAGGCCCCACTCGACGGCCTCTTCGGCGGTGAGCAGACGGTCCTGCAGCACCAGCTGCAGCGCGCGACGCTGGCCCACCGCCCGCGAAAGCTGTGCAGAAACAGACAGGTCGGGGGTCAGGCCGATATTCGCGTACAGGCTCCCCAGGCGCGACCGAACACCGACGACGGCGTAATCGCTGCTGAGCAGGATGCCGAGGCCGCCGCCCGCGGTCGTTCCGTGAGCCGCTGCGACCACGGGTACCGATGACTCGGTGAGCGAACGGATGCCGGCGTTGATGACTTCGGCGAGCGCGGTGATCTCCGCGCCCGACCCCATGGTGGTCGACATGTCGATCACGTCGCCTCCCGCGCAGAACGCGGGGCCCGCGGCATCGATCAGGATGGCTTTGACGTCTGGCCGCGTCGTCGCCTCGTGGGTGGCTTCGCGCCACGCGTGCGCGAGCTCCGCATTGAAGGCGTTGAGACGCGCGGGGCGATTGAGCGTGAGTCGCGCCATCCCGTCTTCGACACCGAACAGGATGACATCACTCATGGCTTCTCCTTCGAGCGCAGGGCGTAGTGTCCCAGGCTAGTCGGGATCAGCCGTCGCCCGTACCCGCCCGACGAACGCCTCCATGCGCCTGCGGGTTCCGTCGAGGCGGAAGTCGACCTGTCCCGGCGAGCGGATCTCGTTGGGGGCGAGCGGGTGTGCGAGGCGCACGTTCTCGTGACACGACAGGTCTGCGCACATATAGGTTCCCACCGAGTCACCGCGCTCTCCCGCCTCGCCGACTCGGCGGGCGCCGAACAGCGCGACCTGGTTGCCCGGCTGCATGGTGTGACAGATGTTGCACATCCCCGAGCGCCCCCGACCGGGGTCGGACGCTCGGAGCACGACTCCCGCGATGTGCCCCTCGTGCTGCACGAGCACATAGCCACGGCGCCCTGCACCCGGGTCGCGCCACGCGAAGAAGTCCAGGTAATCCCAATCGGTCAGCACGAAGTCGTGCGGCATCTCCATGACCCGCAATTCATCGGCATCCGCGTTCACGAAGGATGCACGGACCTCCGCTTCGGTGAGAGCTCGCATCTCTCCAGTCTATGAAGCCGCCCGCTGCATGGCCTCATCCGCCTCGGAGACGATGTTGCGCATGGCGGCAGCAGCAGCTGTCCCGTCACCGCTCGCGACCGCGAACGCGACATCCCGATGCCACTGGACGGCGCTGTGGTTCGCGACGTGAGGCATGAGATCGTGCACGGTGCGCCCGCGCAGCACCGCCTCGACCGTGCCGCCGAGGGCTGCGAGCATGCCGTTGCCTGACGCGTCGAGCAGAAGACGGTGGAACCGGATGTCGGCCGTCAGATAGCGCTCGCGATCCGCCTCATGTTCTTCCTGACCCATCTCCACCACGAGGGAGACGAGATCGACCTTCTGCTGCGATGTCGCCGTTACCGCGGCGAGCTGAGCGGCGAGGGGTTCGATCACGGATCGCAGTTGGCTGAGCTCTCGCAGCTGCTCATCGCGGCCGGGTCCCGCCAGACGCCATGCGATCACCTCGGCCGCGTACACATTCCAGTCCGCACGCGGTCGCACCTCTACCCCCGACTTGCGCCGCACCCAGACCAGCCCGAACGACTCGAGCACGCGCACTGCCTCGCGCGCGGCCGATCGCGAGACGCCGCGCTCCTGCGCCAACTCGACGGTCAGCATCCGAGAACCCGGCCGATGGCGACCGTCGACGATCGCACGACCGAGCTCGTCGACGAGTGACCCGTGCACGCTGCCTGCGACGTTGGGGGCGTTCATATGACGAGTATGCCCGCACGCCGGCTATCTGATGACACCTCAGACCCCGTGATCGAGGTTATGTTGCACATGTGATACGGAACGTGCTTATTATGTACGGCATAAGGCAGACATCCCGCCTGGATCAAGGAAGCTCATGGCACTCTTCACCCCCGCCGCGCCCTCTCTCATGACGGCCGTCGGCGACACCGTGACCGTCGACCGCCCCGCCGGCCAGCTGATCGCCGCCGCCGTGATCGGCATCGCGGTGATCATCGTCCTCATCACCTGGGTCAAGCTGCACCCGTTCCTCTCTCTCACGATCGGCGCCCTCGCCACGGGCGCCATCGCCGGGATGGACATCACGGCGGCGGTCACGAGCTTCTCCGCCGGTTTCGGATCGACCATGGGAGGCGTCGGCATCCTGATCGCGCTCGGCGCGATCTACGGCAAGCTCCTGGCGGACTCCGGCGGCGCCGACCGCATCGTCGACACCCTCGTGAGTCGTGCGAGCGCCCGCTCGCTGCCCTGGGTCATGGGCCTGATCGGCGCCGTCATCGGCCTCCCCATGTTCTTCGAGGTCGGGCTCGTGCTCCTCGTGCCGGTGATCATCCTCGTCGCCCGACGCTCCGGGCAGCCGCTCATGCGCATCGCGATGCCCACTCTCGCCGGACTCTCTGCCATGCACGGACTCGTGCCCCCGCACCCCGGCCCGCTCGCCGCGATCGACGCCCTCGGCGCCAACCTCGGTCTCACTCTCGCCTTCGGCGTGATCGTCGCGATCCCCGCAGTCATCATCTCCGGACCGCTGTTCGCCCGCTTCGCCGCACGCTGGGTCGACGTCCCGGTTCCCGAGCTCTTCGTGACCGAGGAAGACGAGGGCGAGGTGCAGAAGCGTCGCCCCTCGTTCATCGCGACTCTCATCAGCATCCTGCTCCCGGTGTTCCTGATGCTCGCCAAGGCGATCGCCGACATCGCGGCTGCGGGGTCGGATGCCCCGTGGAAGCTCGCACTCGACTTCCTCGGCACCCCCGTGATCGCGCTTCTCATCGCCGTGCTCGCCGGCTTCTTCATCCTCGGCCGCGGTGCAGGTTTCGACCGCACGAAGATCAACGACATCGTGGGATCCTCGCTCGGCCCGATCGCAGGGATCCTCTTGATCGTCGGTGCCGGCGGCGGATTCAAGCAGGTGCTCGTCGACACCGGCATCGGCGGGGTCATCGCCGAGTTCGTTTCGGGTTCGTCGGTCTCTGTGCTCGTGCTCGCCTGGCTCGTCGCCGTCGTGATCCGCATCGCGACAGGCTCCGCCACGGTCGCCACGATCACTGCGGCGGGCATCCTCCAGCCCCTCACCGAGACGCTGGACTCGCCGATGGTCGCGCTGCTCGTTCTCGCGATCGGCTCGGGCTCGGTGTTCCTCTCGCACGTCAACGACGCGGGATTCTGGCTCATCAAGGAGTACTTCGGCCTCAGCATCCCGCAGACTCTGAAGTCATGGACTGTACTCGAATGCCTCATCTCGGTCACGGGTCTCGCCGGTGTCCTCGTCCTGAGCATCTTCGTCTGAGGCTCTCATGATGACCACCACTTCACCCGTTCTCGTCTTCATGGGCGTCGCCAGCACCGGCAAGTCCACGATCGCCGCGATGCTCGCCGGTCGCCTGGGATGGAGCTTCGAAGAGGGCGATGACCTGCATCCCGAGGCGAACGTCGCCAAGATGGCGGCAGGACATGCGCTGAACGACGATGACCGCTGGCCCTGGCTCGACCGCATCGCCGAGTGGATAGACGAGCGGATCGCGGCCGGAGAACCCGGTATCGTCACGTGCTCCGCGCTGAAGCGCAGCTACCGAGACGTGCTACGTCGCGAGGCGGTCACCTTCGTGCATTTCAGTGGCGAGCGCGAGCTGATCCTCGATCGGATGCTGCGCCGACAGGGCCACTTCATGCCCGCGACGCTTCTGGACTCGCAGTTCGCGACGCTCGAACCCCTCGGAGACGACGAGAAGAGCATCACGATCGACATCGCACTCTCGCCGCAGGCGCAGGCGGCGGAGATCGCGACGCGGTTGCGACTGCACTCCGCGTACTGAGACGATCCTGCGACTCATGACACTGACAGTCATGAGGATCTCAGTGCGTCGCCCCCTTCTGCCGCTGCTTGCGGCGCTTCTGCTCGGCGCAGGGCTCGCGGGCTGCGCCGCTCCGGAGGCATCCGAACCGAAGAGCACCGTGTCTGCTCCTGCGAGCGCGTGTGAGGACATCGGCCTGATGTTGACGGCGGACGATCACCGTCCGCACGCCGGAGACGCCGTGGCCGTGTCGATCGCCCCCTCCGGTTGCCTCGTCGACGAGCAGTGGACGGGAGAACTGGTCGTGCGCACCGCCGTCGGCGATACCCCCACCGGAACGCGCTTCGAGATCGGCGAGACCACGGTCTCGGTCGATCTGCCGTCGAGCGTCTCGGGAGCGGCGATGCTGATGCTCGTGCCGGATCGCGACTGCGAGGCCGTTGCCGCGACCGCGGACTGCCACTATCCCTCTGCGGAGATCGAGATCCTGCCCTGACGCCCTCGAGCTACTCCCGCAGAGCCCGCCGAGCTCGCAGGATGCCGAGGCCGATCAGCAGCATCACCGTGAGGATCGCCCCCACGATCGCGCTGTTCGCAGCGAAGAGCCACAGGTTGTACGAGGTCTCGATCGGATCGTGCCACGCCCGCTGATACTCGAAGTCGATCGTCGCCGGGTACGCGACCGGCTCGTAGCGAGTCAGATCCTGCGTCACCCAGCCGAACGGCCACCCGAAGGTCGCGTGACGCAGTTCGTCGTGCGCATCGACCGTGACGCTTCCGGCCAGGAGGAAGAAGATCGCCCCCACTGCACCCAGCGGCAGCAGGCACACGTAGTAGGTCAGCGCGCTGCGCAGGCCAGTGCGGAGCGCAGCGCGTTGTTCGTCGTCCACAGCGCCCCCTCAGCAGTTCTCGCCCGCCTGACCAATACTGCCCGTTTCGTGCGTCAGACGTCGAACGCCCTGGAGCACCTTCAGTGCTCCAGGGCTGTGGGTTTTTCGACCGCGAAGACTCACTGCGGTGGTGCCGACGAGGTCACCCGAGTTCTCCCGATCCGTAGGGGCGGATCGGCTGCTGCTTCTGGAACTCGTACTCGCCGCCTTGACGACCGCCGAACGGACGACCGTGGTCGGCGAACTCCTCGCGGTAGTAGGCGAGCCGCCACTGCCCGATCTCGATGCGCGAGCCGGTTCGCAGGATCCGGGCGTCGTCGGAGCTGTGGGGCAGGTTGGGCCGACCACCGCCGGTCGGGGCGAAGGAGTACAGGACGTATTCGTCGTCGCCGTTGTGCCGGATCTCCGCATGCCGCGCTTCCAGCCCCTCCAGCCTCAGATCGGCATCGGGACCGGAGCCGATCACGGTGCGACCAGGCAGAAGGTCGAACTCGCGCGGCCTGCTGCGATTCCAGTCACTCGCGCCGACCGCGAAGATCAGCCGCGGCCGGCCGGAACCGGGGATGTAGTGCGTCGTCGTCACGCGTCGACGCACACGCCTGGCGAGCACGGGGACCAACGGCAATGGCGTCGGTGGAGGCGCCGGGAGGCGGATGCCACTCCCCCGGTCGGAGTGCTGCAACTCGGAGAGGAGCGTCGTCAGGTGTCCGAGTCTGATGTGCGGCGAGCCCGCGATCACACGACCGACCGGACCGGACTTCACGTCGCCGAACTGCACGAGGGTGCCCCTGGGACCATCGACGCGCACCCGGATTCCTCGCCGGGCGAGGCCGTCGGCGAGCGGGGCGAGCTGCGCGAGATCGTGACGGCTCATTCCTCCGAGACCTGCGGTGTCTGCGAGAGTCACGACGATCTCGCTGCCCGACGCTCTGACGTCGAATCGCGTGGGTGCGCTGTCATCCCCGTCGTTCTGCTCGACGCGCAGATCGATGTCGAGGCGGATCATCGGAGTCGCCTTCGCCTAGACCGAGTCCGCGCCGCTGGAGGCGCTGTCGCTCGTCGTGACCCGCAGGGTGCCGTTGAACTTCCACGTCGCGCGCGGTGCATCAGGGCCTATGTCACGCGGCACTTCGACGGTCATGTCGTCGAAGGTGTAGTTCACGGCCGCGCCGCGTCCGGTGAGATACGCCCACATCTCCCGCCCGAGATCCGTCCAGTCGGTGATCGATGCGCCGTCTGGACCGGAGGGCGAGGAGAAGAGCTCGGCGGGTTCATGCTGATCGCTCATGGTGTG
This sequence comes from Microbacterium sp. EB106-03-03-XG65, assembly GCF_058791955.1. Lineage (NCBI taxonomy): Bacteria > Bacillati > Actinomycetota > Actinomycetes > Micrococcales > Microbacteriaceae > Microbacterium > Microbacterium sp. EB106-03-03-XG65. Next base: position 1,360,502 of record NZ_JBYTEB010000001.1, on the reverse strand, counting down.
CTCCTTTGCTGAAACCATGTCCTGTGAAATGAGTATGCGCTCGAATGAATCCTGTGTCCACGGGTATTTGAACGGAGCCCAAGAAAAGGCGACTGGCTGCCGGAAAAGCAGAACGCCCCCGAGTATGTCGGGGGCGTTCGTTATGTTCGCGATGGTGGGCTTTTCCCGTATCTCGTTTTGCCTTGAGTTTCCGCGGGCGCCAGCGGCAGTGTTCTCCCCACTTTCCTTTCAATTCCCATCGCTATTCCTTTCGTCGTCATCGAGGATGTACGCGGCGGGCAGCATCCTTGCCTCGAGATCCCCGGAATAACGCGGAACTTGGGACGCCGCGGGCTCGACGGCAACGTCGCCCTCGGTCGGCGAAGTTGGCCCAGATCGCACGACGCCCGGCGGGCCTCAAAACCAATTTGAATTGGCCCTATATACGCGGCCTTATTTAACGTGTTACGTTTCTGCCTCGAAGTCAGCGACACCAATTGGATTCACCGACGAGGCTCAAGGGACGCGATGACGCGAAGGCAGGAAGTAGACCCTCAGAGATACGAACCGGATCTGCCCGAAGATGCGTGGTCGGAGATCCGGAACTTCGTCCTGGAAGTGGCGGCGGACCTTTCGGAGAAGCTGACCTACTCCCCCGCGTCGACACTTAGCGCCATTGCCAGGCACGTGGACTGGTGCGTGAACGTTGCCGGCATCCCGATGACACGTGATGCCATCTTTCGCCGGGACGTAGTCGCAGCGGCCGTCGCGGTGATGGACACCAGTAAGAGTGCGTCGAAAGGCCGACGTCGGTCACTGTTACTCAGAGCCGGGGAGGTGCTGGGCGTCATCCCCGTTCCGCCGCCGCTTCCGCCTTTAGCTGCTGCATCTCCGGCGACGCCGTACTCAGAGGACGAGATCTGTGCAGCGATCCGGTGGGCTGAGGTCCAGGACGGCGTCAACGGCCGTTCGGCTCGCGCGCTTATCGCCCTCGGCTTCGGTGCGGGCCTGGCGTCCCGCGATCTCGTGTCGGTTCGTGCGGTCGATGTCCACGAGGGCGCGATGGCGGTCACTCTGCCCGACCGGGTCGTACCCGTCATGGAAGAGTGGCGCGCTGATCTGCTCGAGCTCTTGACGACGGCGACGGCGACGGATCCATCTCAGCCTCTGTTTCGGCCGGGCGTCTCATGGCACAAGAACATCGTGAAGACGTTCATCGACAGGTCAATGGGCCTCACCGTGCATCTGACTACTCAACGGATGCGAGCCACGTGGCTCGTAGATCAGTTGGCTAACGGAACCCCGATGCAAGACCTGTTGGCAGCGGCGGGGTTGAAGTCGATGGATGCTCTAGTTCGGTACGAGCGATTTCTCCCTCCACCTTCGCCAGAGCTTCATGAAGGTACGAAGCGATGATCTTCTGGACCCGCGGTGACTGATGGCTGCCGTCGCCGATGGCCAGCGCAACGGAGGTGAGGGTCGCACCGCACTCGCCGAGCATCAGTTCGAGGTCTGTGAGGCTGGCCCACATGGCGCCCGTGAGGAGCCGGCTCACCTTCGGTCGGTCGAGTCCGATGCGCGCCGCGAACTCTTTCTGCGTGATCCCCTGCAGCTTCAGGTGCCGACGAACGAAGCGCGCGACCTGGTCCTGAACCCTCGCGGCCCGGGACTCAGCGTCGGGGTCATCCGGTCCCGACCAAGGGTCGAATCGGTGGTCACCAAACTCGACGTAATTCGGCGTGAAGTTCGACGGCGGGTAGCGAAAGTCCATCTGGGGGCCAATCAGGTGTCACCTGGCGCACAGAAGCGCCGTTGTGTAGTCCCGTTCACATTACAGTCGCGCACCGTGCATGAGGAGGTAGTGAACAACGCAGAAGAAGTCCTTGAGACCTACACCCCGCACATCCCGTCCGACATCTGGAACGTACTGAAGCCGTTCGTCGTGGAAACCGTGCGCTCCCACTATACCGAGGGGCGCACGCGCGACGACATCCACCACGGCCTGATGACCCTCACCGGCTTTGCCGACTGGGTCTTCACCCTCGGTCTTGGCGACCTGACCGCGAGCATCCTGCGCGCGGACGTCATCGACGCCTACACCTCCTACCGCGCCACGGAGGTGGCCGGGTTCCTCGCCGAACGGGAGCGCAAGCGCCTCCGCGTCATCGCAGGCCTGCCCGCTGGACCCGAGGCGCGCGACGTGTCCACCAACTCAACGCCTCAGACTCCCTACACCAGCGAGGAGCAGGGCGAAATCCGTCGATGGACCGCGTGGCAGTCGCACGAAGAGTCCCGGAGGAACGCGACGACCATCGCCGCCCTCGGCCTCGGGTGCGGGCTCACCGCGTCCGAGATGATGCGGGCACGGGTCGCCGATGTGAAGGTACTGGATGACGGCATGCTCGGCGTGGGCACCGATACCCGACTCGTTCCCGTACTCACCTCCTGGCACGACGAACTGGCGACTATTGCCAGGGGCGACACGAACCACTACCTCATCGGACGCGGATACACCGCCCGCGACAGCATGTCACTGAAGACCCTCATCACGTCCCTGCCTGGACTGCGGCCTTCCCCTCAGCGGATGCGCGCAACCTGGATGCTGGCCCATGTAGAGGCAGGAACTCCGCTTCCTGACTTCCTCGACGCCGCGGGGCTGACAAGCCCGGACGTTCTGCGCCGCCTGCTGCCGTTCATCAAGCGCACCCCCGCCCACACCCGAACGAGCAGTCTTCGCCTCTCAACGGAGGTGGCACGATGACCTCGCACCTCGTTCCACTGAACATCGTCCGTTGGGCCGCTGACGTCGTAGACAACTCCGACGTCATGGAGAAGGTCAAGGCCTGGGACAAGGAAGACCAGACCTACAAGGGCGGTCGGCCGCCGTCCCTGGGCCCGCGCGCTGTGTTCATCGCCTGGCTCGTCGTGGCCTTCGAGCAGCAGCCGCTGTTCGGAACCCGCGTTGCCGAGGTACTCAGCGAGCGCCTGAGCCCCGAGGCCGCAGACATCATGGGCGTGCCCGAGTCCTTCATGACTACCCCCTACGAAGACATGCAGAACCGGGTGGAGCGTGCCACCAACCGACTCCTCGAAGTCTTCGACTACAAGCCCATGCTCGAGCGCAAGGGTGCTCGTAGTAAGCCGAGGGAGGAGCGACTGACTCGCCAGCGCGCTCTCTTGAAAGGCGAGCTCGAGGCCATCACCGCACACCGCAATGAGCACGCCGACGAACTCGAAGCGAAGCGACAGCGATTCTTCCGATTCACGAACGACCTCCTGCACGCCCAGTACGACTCGCTCCCGGAGAGTGCGAAGACCCATAAGCTCAGCCTCTCCATCGACGCTACGTTCCTGGCGGCTCCCAGCCGCGGCATGTCGAACGAGAAGCAGGAGAGACGCCTCGACACCCAGAAGATTCCGCTCGACTTCGACGCCGGAATGTACGTGCGTACCTATGACCAGCGTGATAGCTGGGACGGCACGGCAGACAAGGCCATCGGAAAGAAGGGGTACGGGTATGAATGCGAGCTCGCAGTGCTCGTCTCGAACGACCCCGGGCACCGCGAGGCCGTCCCGCACATCGTCGTCGGCTTCAACTTTCACGTGCCGTCGGTGGACTACAACCAGTGCGCTCGCGAAATCTTCGACGACGTCCTCGCATGGGGTCATGGCCTGGGTCATGTCTCCGCAGACCAGGCCTACCTGCCGGGCGCGAACCCGGAGATGCTCCAGAAGCCGCTCCGCGCGGCCGGAGCGATGCTCACCATGCGGTACCCGAAGCCGGAGAGCCGAGCAGTGAAGGGTGAGGGCACTATCCAGGCCGAAGCGCACGGCGCCCACATGGTGGAGGGGCAGCTGATGTGCCCGATGACCCCGACCCCTCAGCGCAACGTGATGCTCAACTACAACCGGAAAGTCGCGGCGGACAAGGAAGATAAGACGCTGTCGAAGAGCGACCGGGAAGCGCGCGAGGCCGTCTACCGTGCCGAGCGTGACGTGCTCATCAAGGAGCGCACGAAGTGGGAGCTTCGCACGAAGGACACTGACTACGAGAAGAACACCGTCACCAAGACGTGCCCTGCGATGGGACGGGGCCGCAGCCTTGAATGTCCCCTGAAGCCAAACCAGCCCTCCGACCTGCCGAAGGGTGCGGTCCCACTGCCCGTACTCGAGACCCCGAAGGCACCGGGCGCCATCTGCACCAACAGCAACTCGGTGACATTCAGCCTCGATGTCGGCGCGAAGTATCAGCAGCACTACCGGTACGGGTCCCCGGAGTGGGAGGAAGTGCACACCTACGGCCGGCAGACCGTCGAGTCATACAACAACGGCCTCAAGCACGCCGACAACAGCCTGCACGACTCGACGAACCGGCGCCTGCGCGGCACCACCGGGCAGGGGTTCCTCGCCATCCTCGGCGTCCTCGCTCAGAACGGTCGCGTCATCTACAAGTGGCTGGCTGAGGACTACGACGCCGAGAGGCCTGCCATCGAGCCACGCAAGCGTCATAAGCGCACCACACGCACTACCCCGGTGAAGCGCACGAAGAAGGACCGCGGCATGCCCGCGGGGCGTCGCGCTCGCTACGGCTTGCTCAGCTGACGTCCTTCGCCCCTGGTCTCTCCACACCAGGGGCGAAGGACGTCAGCCCGGCGGCGGTCGCGCAGGAGACACACGCAGAGACTTCGAGATCCTGCGACGCCATCGGTCGCGAGTCGCGCACCCGGGATAAGCGTCTCTCGCAGCACGCCCACAAAGTCCGCCGCGCCGGGTGTCGCGGCGTATTCCCTTCTAGACGTTTTCTAAAAGGCCCTGTATACAGGTATCCATGTGGACCACCCCGCCGTTTAGGGCACGTGAAGTAGCCCAGGAGATCTCGCTGCCAGATCGACGCGTCGCGGTAGTCGGCGACATCCACGGCAACTTCCGGTGGCTGGACATCGTCGCCAGGGCAACGCACACGCTCGCGCCGGAGGTCAGCACCATGTTGCAACTCGGCGATTGGGCGATGGATCCCGATACCACCGACGAGGCTCTCGACGGAACAGGCATCGAGCGCATCTACGTGACGATGGGCAACCATGACCGCTGGGACCAGGCCACCCCACTTTTCAACGCTCATCCCGGGGCGGCCGTGCGTATCTCGGACATCACCTGGCTCTTACCCAGGCCCGCGCGACTCACCATTGGCGGCCGCTCCGTGCTGTCCCTCGGCGGCGCAGTGTCCGTCGATAGGGCATGGCGGCAGGAAGGCATCAGCTGGTGGAAGGACGAAGAGATCACCAGCGAGCACGTGAAGGCGGCCATCGCTGGCGGTCCTGCAGACCTCATGCTCACCCACGAGCCGCCGGCGGGCACCCCGGTCCGCGCGGTACAGGAGATCCTGCGAACCAACCCGATGGGATTCCCGGATGACGCCATCCGGGACTCAGCCACATCCCGTGCGCGCGTCGCCAAGGTGTGGAACATCGTGTACCCGGAGCTCCTGATTCACGGTCACATGCACGCACCAGGAGGCGGTCAGACCGAGAACGGGCTACGTGTCGCGAGCCTCGGCCAGGACGGGCAACAGGGCAACCTCGGGATCCTCGACATGCGCACGCTGCGCATCGAAACGCCATCGCTCCGCCAGGTCCGGGAAGCGGCAGGGCGATGACCGGCAGAAGTCCGTGGGCGGACATCATCGGGCCGTGTTACACGCGCGCCTCCCTGGCGCGCGCTCTCGGGTGGACGGAGAACGAGGTGTCCGAAGCAGCTTCGTCACTCAGGGTTCTCGAGCTGCTGACCGATGACAATGTGTTGCTCTACCCGGCGTTCCAGGTTCGAGACGGACGCCTGGTGGAAGGGCTTCCTCAAGTGCTTCCGGTCCTGAACACCGGGACGCGCGGGAGGTGGACATGGGCGCAATGGCTGAACACGCGACTCGACGATGAGGACGGCGGCGAGCTGCCGAGCGCCATCGAACAGCTCGCCGCCGGCGAACTCGAGGATGTGCTCCTTGAGGCCCGCCACGCGGCAGGATCCTGGCGTTCGTGACGCGACGAGCGATGCCACATGCGAGGCTTTCCGAGTGGGGCTCGTCAGGGTTTATACGCGTGGCTGCGACAGAGTCATCACTCGTAGCTGCGGTGCACATGCCAGCCGTCCTCACCCCAGAAGACGTCGAACACCAGGGAGTGGCCCTCGCCATCCGTGCCCTGGAACCGCCATCCGTACAACCCTCGGTCCGACTCCGGCACCGCTGACCAGATCGAGTCTCTGAGACGCGTGGGTGTGTCAGTAACCTTCCACCGACGCCCCGCGAAGACCATTCGCGACGGGACGTCGTTGACCATCCATATAGTCGCAGGTAGATGAGCGGGAGCCGGTCGCATGAGTCGAGGATAGAACATATCTTCGAATCTTGCTACCGTTGTCACAGGGCCGGAGAAGGGAGCCGGCATGGGCACGAGCAAGCGCCTCGCGGCCCATTACGACATGCGCTCCCAGCATCAAGCGATCCTCACCGCAGCGCGCGCCGGCACCCTCCAAACGCTGACCGACCGCGAGCTCGCGCTCCGAGAACAGCCGGTCACCATCTATCCGCAGCCGTATCGCGCGGTCCGCGCCTGGGTGCGCTTCGGCCCTGAAGCGGTGCGGGTCGATGCGAAGCTCGCGCGGTCGACACCGTTGGCCGCAGGCATCGAGTTCCGGGCAGGCGACCAAACATTCCGGTGCTGGGTGTGGGGCAATGCGGTAACCGTTGACGAGGGCTAGCGGCACCTGCCGCCAGAGATCGGCTCGCTGAAGTCATCGAACGAGCTGCCGCGCAGCGAGCACTCGGCCAGCGAGCGAGAAGTCGCCTCAGGCTCGCCCGCGGTTCGGGAGGAATTTCTCCAAGATGAGGCCGCGCAGCTTCAGCGCCATGGCGTCAATCTCTTCGCGACCGCCATCCTCAGTACGCTGCCGATATCGCGGGTCCTCGTAGCGCCAGTCCTCAATGATGAGAACATCAGCACCCCAGCGGTAATGAACGAATTCCTCAAGCGCGTCCGCGGACTCAGCGAGGTCCGCTCCCTCCTCGGCTCCACGCACGATGACGTAGATCTGACCATCGGCGAGCTTCCACTGCTCGAATCGGAAGCTCGCACCGCTGATTGGGAGGCTGGTCGGCATGTCGACCATCTGGGGGATGAGGCCGTCGGGCGCCGACTCAGTATCAACGGTGCTGGAGAAATCGAGAGGGATCACCAAACCACCGTAGCGAAAGCGACGCCGCGTGCCGCACTGCTGGAGCCTTGTGTAGCGCCGCTCAGGGAATGCGTCCTCGCATCATGGGCGCGATCTCTTTCGAGTACAGCTGCATATCGTCATCCGATGGAGCGTGGAGGATGGTGTCGACGACCGGAAGGCCGCGAGGTGCCAGCCAGCGCAGATCATGAGATTCCCTGTCGTCCTCATATCGGAGCCAGTCGGTGGCATCAACCCACCCGCGCCCGGCGAGGATGCCATCCGAGTCTGTCGTCACCAGCGCCCAGGACAGAGGACGGAATGTGACTGTGGCAAGGGTGTTGATGGCGCCGCTCGAGCCGTCCAGCAGCCCGGTTAGCATGGGGCCGGCGAGCATCGCCGCCTTGCCCGCGTAGATCGCCACCCGCAGGCTCAGTCCGCCCGGCAAGGTGACAGGTCCGCCTCTATACATCTGGTCGGCGAGAGTCGGGTGCAGCACGCGGATGTGCGGGCTGATGCCGAGCATTCCGGAGAGAATGGCCCGGCTTGTGCGACCGGGAGCGAGAAGAATTGGCTGGGTGGAAGGCAACGCAATCCGCGTGCCGACCTGCAGCCACTCCCGCAAGCGGGTCGCGAAGTCACCGTAAGCCTCGTCGTACCGCCCGCCCGCGAACGAGTTGCACTCCCCGCACAGCCCGCGCACCCACATGCCACCGATACGCCACGGACCGGCGACGATTCCTCGAGGATGCCAGTTCAACACATCGGCTCGTTCCACGGGACCGTTGTTCCCCGCCGCCTGAGGAGGGACGTGCGTCTTGGTGAGCGCTCGGCTCTCACCACACACGCCGCACTGTCCGGTCTTTCGGTTCAAGAGCAAGCCCGCAGCAACCGGAGCGCGATCCGTCATGCAAGGTCCGTTCTCCCCGGCGGTGTCTCCATCATCGTCAGGATTCGCTCCGACGGCGAGGGTTTGACCGCGTTCGCCCTCTGGTGGCGCCGCACTCGGTCAGTGTCCGCTGCATCGTTCCGAAGGACGCACCCACAGTGTATGCCGATACCTCCGGCTCGTCCGGCGGTGGGGCGCGGGCAGAAGGCGGGTTCAAGTCGTACAGTGGGGGTCGTGACAGCGATGAGAACGCGTAGGACCACCCGTCACAACTTGTTGAGCGCCTCTCGCTCAGCGTTCGCCGAACTCGGTGTCGGTGGGACGTCCGTCGTCGACGTCGTTCACCGCGCGGGATACACCCGCGGGGCGTTCTACTCGAACTTCGACTCGATGGACACGCTCATCATCGACGTGCTCGGCGAGATGGTCGCCGAACAACTCGCCGCCATCCGCACGAGTGTCGAATCCTTTTCCGGCGACCAGGAGCATCGCTCTGATTCGCGCGAACTCCTCGGCAACGTGGTGACGGTTCGCCAGGCAGACGGCGACCAGAACATCGCGCTCATCGACGGGCTGGCTCTGTTCGGCGCCGAGGATGCCGGCGACCTTCCCGACGATCTGCACCCGAACACCGCCGGGTACGCACGCATCGCCGAACGCTTCGAGAGGCTGGCGTTCAGCGGCTAGTGCGGGGGCGCGGACGGACCCATCCGTCCGTTCCACTCGCTACCATCGCCCCATGGAAGCAGAGTCACGAGAATGCAGTCACTGCGGAGCGCTCATCGCAAAAGGCAACCGGGAGGTGCATCGCGAATGGCATCTTCGCGTGGAACCCGACCTCGAGAAGCCCACGACCCCGTTCGGGTTCTGGGATCAGAATGGACGCTGGAACAGCACCTCCCGCGAGTGGTGAGCCGCAGGACCGCCTTCGATGCTGGACGCATCGGGAATCGTTTGGGAGGATCAGTTCGACGAACTAGCGCCCGCTAGTCATCGCCCGCACGACAACGAAGTTGGGGCACGACATGCAGTTCACGGTCACGACGACGACCAATAGTGAGCCGTCCTGGTGGTTGCACAGCTCGAACGGTCAGATGGTCGCGTGGGCGGGCGAAACGTTCGCCAGCCTCTCGAATGCCGACAGGGCCGCGCGCGCGTTCAAAGCGGGCGCGCTTACTGCTCGCTTTGAGGTGTGGGCGGATGGCGCGGGCGTGTACCGGTGGCGAGCATGGCGGGGAAGCGACAAGGTCGCCGCGTCCGGCGAGTCGTTCGACTCTAAGTGGAACGCTGAGAGGGCGGCGGAGAACGTCCGCACCGGCGCCAGCTCTGCGACGGGTCTGTAACGGGTATGGGTGTGACATTCCCGGAGACGATGGACGACTCGGAGAAGAGTCGAGCCGCTGAGCTCCACGACTGGGTGAGCAGCCAACCGGAGATTTCCGACGTTCTCGACGACATGATGTTCGGTCAGCCCGCACCGGGGTGGTACTCGCGTCTGCTGTCAGAACTGGTCCTTGTCACCGACAACGACACCATCGAGGCCTGTTTCGTGACCTTCATCGAGGACGCCGAGAGCGACGAACACGACGCTCATCGTGCGACAGTGTGTGTCATCGGAGGGCGACGAATCATCGAGGCGGAGACCTTCACGCACCGACCGAAAGATCAGTCACGCACGGTCGTGACGTCCCGCGCCGACATTCGGTCGGTATCCGTCCGCGAACCATACGGAGTGCTCGGAAACAGCGCATCACGCTGGCCCGGACCGATGATTGTCGAGCTCACGCTCCGCGGCCGCGAGGAACCACTCACCCTGTTCGCCGACCGCAACAGCGGGGCCGCGCGGGCTCTGAATATGCGCACTCTCTTTCGCAGCTTGCTGGAGAACGTGTCCGCGTGAAGGGGGCACCTCGCGTACGGGGATGAAGGAGCGTGCTCGGCGCTCGCCAGCGCCGCGTCCTGTGTCTCACCTCTGCGGAGTTGATGCGCAAGGCCGACATCGTGTGCGTGAACGTTTCGTTGACCGACGACAGTCGCGGACTGATAGAGCTGAGGTACTCGCTCTGATGAATCAGTAGCAGGTGGCCGCCGTGTGGAGCAACATCGATGCGGTGTCACGGCGCGGGTTCCCCAGCGGAGTCGCCCCTCAGCCAGGTCGGCTCACCGCCCGGTCGGAAGGACGAAGGAATCGGAGCAACGCTCGCTCCCTTCGACTTCGTATTCCTCGATGTAGGCACCCTCCGGGATGGCACGATAGGCAGTCACGCACAGCTGCCAGGTCTGGTCCGCGGTGACGGTCAGGGGGTCGCCGTTCGATTCGAAGCGGTGCACCGAGTCGGACGCCGGGTTCACCTCTCGAGTCGTGTCACGCTCCTCCCCCATCCGATATCCGGCGTCAACGCGAAATGACTCGGGGTACAGGGCAATGATGTTGACGACGTAATGGTCGAGCGAGTCATCATCGACCGCGTCCCAGGATGCCTTCACGCGATCCCCGTCGCCCGTCCACATGACCGAGACTGGGCTGTCGGGGGACAGTTCGATAGGAAGGTTCGCGGCTGGTTCAGTGCATGTGGCTGTCAGCCCACAGAATGGACGCCAGTCCCCCACCCCGGTCCACCCGATGACGACGGCAACCACGGCGCCGACGATGGCCGTACCGATCCCCAGCCGCGAGAGAAAGCTGCGGTGCGGCGGTGTCGAGTTGGTCACACCTCATCCTCGTGCACGGGGGCCGCACCGCATAGAGTCGCGGTCATCGATTCCTGGCTCGCGTGCTGGCAGATGAGTCGCGGCTAAAGCTTGGCGTCGGTGAACAGTTCCGCGATAGACAGGCCCAGGACGCCGGCGAGCCCGCTGAGAGTCGCCATCCGGGGGTTCGACGGCCCGACCTCGTCCTTGCGGCCCGAGGCGCGCCCCGACTCAATCAGTTGCAGCTGATTCTTCGTAATCCCCGCTTGGTAAGCGAGGGACTCCTGAGAGAGGCCCCTCGCGGTCCTCAGCTGCCGAAGAGTGCCCCCTAGGCGGCTTGCGCTTTCCTCGTTCCACACCTGTCCAGCATGCGCACCCGGCCCACCGAAACACACCCTATGCACCAGGCCTATTGGACATGTCCAACTGCGTAATGTCAAAACGCCGTCGCCACTCGAGTATCCGGTGTCAACGACAAGCGCATGGTCATCTATGCAGCACCTCTTTACACAGCTCGTGTCGTGACGCCCCCGGTGAGGAGAGCGATGACAGCCCATCCTCCAGACCATCCTCCGTCTGAGACCGCGCATGGGCGAGTTATCGGGAACACCCGACACCTCACCACGAAGGATGCACCACCATGACTAGTACCCAGCGCGTTCGCCCCGACGACTACGTCAGCGACGTCAGCGTCCAGATCGGCCTCGCCCTCCGCGAGCAACTTGACCAGCTCTATCCGGGAAAGATCAGACAGCGCCTGCGAGGCAGTCCACTGAGCACAGTCCCCGGCCATACGATCTTCGTGCCCTCGTCCAAGTCCTACTACCCGACTCCGGACTCGACATCAACGACGGACGCCGTGGAGCGGATCCTCGCTATCGTCGTCCGCGATCTGCTGCAGCAGTTGAATGAAGCGCAGATCCCCGAGGAATCTGACCAGTGGAGCATCACGCTCACTTGGGATGGGCACGGCCTTTTCAACGACGGGCAGTTCGTCCAGGACGGGTTCCGGTTCGACGCGTACGCGGAGGTGTTCGCCGCACCGGCATGAGTACGCAGATCGCCCATCCGCCGTTCGGCGCGTGGGGAACCGATTCAACTTGACGGTGTGACGTTGGTTCGCCGGCTACAAGCCCGAGTGGCGCGCGTCAGCCATTCGGGTCCAGGCTTTCGACGAGATCGGCGAGTCAGTGTGCGCGTGGTGGTCTATCAGTCCTGACTCCGCGCAAAACGCCATCCGGTACTGGCTGGCTTGCATAGACCCGACGAACGTGCGGTGGTCACCGCGCCGCGAACCGGTCGCGCCACGATGCGACGAACTCGGCGAACTCAGTCTCTCTGGATACGTCTTGCCACGCATCCGCCACTTGCGAGGCGACGTAGTCCTCATCGGAGAGCACTTCGATGAGGTACCCCAGACCCGCAGCGACTGCTTCACCGATACGTTCGGTCGCCGTCCCCCGAGCGAAGACGTCCGCAGCGTCTTCCGGTTCGGTCGCCAGCATGAGCCGGTAGACATCAGCGAAGTCTTTCGGGCGCAGCCTTTCTGAGTTTCGAGCAAGCTCGGCGGCGTCCATTCGGTCATGTAGCTTGTACGCCTTCGCGCACAGAAGCGCGGCGGGCGCGGCGACGTACGCCTGCACGCTGGGCCGGTCATCGAACGAGCGCAACTCGACCAGTCGTCGGTCAATGGTGGTGAGTTCCGTTCCCGGTGTCGCGGACACGGAGTTCTTCCCATGGTCGCCCACACGAGCGCCGCGCCGAGGCTTCTTTGTGCCCTCCGGGTAGGAGACTGCGAAGGGCGCAATAAGGTCGACGGTGTCCCGTTGGTGAATGTTGAGGTGCCGCTGCGAAACAGGAGACCAGATCCCGGGACGATCCCCGTATTCCTGCTCAAACCCCAGAGACTCCATCACCTCGCCGAGACGAGGAAGGGGCATCAGCAGACTCGGAGTTACGCCGAGGTCACCGTCGCGGGTCGAGTCGTCCGGTGGGACATCGGGAACCCCTTGTGTCATCTCAATGACTCCGTGGGCCCCGAGAACCGTGAGCGCTTCTTGGTGCTCGGACAAAGCGGTGATGACGTCGATGAGAAGACGCCTGCTGCGGACGATCTCCGGGTCGTAACGAGCACTGTCGAAGATGGGAAGTGAGATCTCCGGTTCACTGACCGGCTTTCGCGTCAACTGCCCAGCCCCGTCTTGGCCTGCTGGACGGTGCACGTTTCCGTGGGCATCGGTACTCATGCCGGCACGTCCTCTTGCTCGGGCCACGTGAGGGCGACAGCTTCCGCTTTCTCGGGTTGGCGGCCGCCGGAGGCAAACGCGTCCAGCATTGCCTGAGCACGGCTGACAAACCTCAACCCGCCTTCGGTCTCCACGCCCTCCATTTCGCCGGCGACGGGTGACACGAGCATCGTTCCCCGCAGAGGAGCCGTCTCGACGAGTCCGAGCTGTTCAACTACATGCCGCGGGTTCGTCACGTAGATGATGGGGGACGATGCCGGAGCCGTGGCGCGGCCAGGGGTTGTCGCCACAAGACCGGAGATGGCGTAGTCGAAACCTGCGGCGGCCAGCGCTCGGGGAAGATCCTGCCATTGGCGTTGATCCGGCAGCTCGACGTAGAGGGGCTGCCGTGACCGTCGGGAGAATTTCGCCGCATTCCCCGCTAGTACAGCCAGACCGAGCACAGTCTCCGGCGTCATTGACGCTGTTGTCCAGCCCGCTCGCGCCCATGAACTACGCCAGCGGGGCGAGGCGGCATCGAGTTTGCCCTCCAGTATCGCCCGGGCGGACGAGACGGCTGTGGCATCCCCGGCGGACACGACAGTCTTGCCCGCGAGAACCATGCCTGTGGCCTCGAGCATTTTCTGCAGGGTGCCCCAGGTCGGATCCAGCTTCCCGTTCTCGATTCGCCCGACGGTGGAAGCGGACACATCGGCGAGGCGAGCGAGGTCAGCACGCGACAAACCGTCTGTTGCGCGGATGCGCTTGACAATGGTTGCCGCGTCCATGGCTCCTCCTTGCGTATACGCAAGTCTACCGCTTTCATGCGCGGTACGCAGCCTGCGGTGACGCGGATCGCCGGGCAATCACTCGCGGCAGCGCGAGACGGCCGAACTACCTCGCCACCGGAAGCCGCGACTTCTCGAACCGGTCGAGCAGCTTCGCCAACCTGCCGATGCTGTGGAAGCGTTCCTCCATCTCCGCATATTGCACGACGAGCGCCCGGTCGTAGAGCCCGGCATCGTCGAGCGCCCGCAGGTGAACCAGGGTGAGGGTCTCTGCAATCTCGTCGTGCCAGCCGTTGTAGCCCTCCCACACGATGCCCTTGAGCGCCTCACGCGCACTCTCGGTGAGCCCCGCGTCCATGACGTTTTGAGTGAAGACGTTGTACGCCCCCACAAGCCGCGCCCACGCGTCGAAACTGGTGGAGGGGGCCTCGACCAGCAACACGATGTTCTTGTCCGAGACGACCTTCTGCATGACCTTTCTGGTTGGACACCAGACGATGACGACCGTGTCATCAGGGACGAAGCCAGAACGTTCGGTCACGGTGTTCTGCTTGGAGAGATAGCGGCGGGCACTGGCACTCGCCCGGGTCGCGGCGACGACGGTCGGGCGACGCGCAAAATGATTGGCGAGATGCTGCCCGAGCGCCTCCCCTACAGAGAACGAATCCACCCCCTGTGTCCACGGGACGTAGAGGAACCGATGGGCGTGCAGATTCGGGTCAAGCTCGGTCGCCATCAGCTGTTCCAGTCGATGTCGTCGGCGTTCATCTCAATCCTCGTACCGTCATGGATGAGCTGTGCCCACTCGGTCAACTCCGGTTCCGAGATGCTGCCGTCATATCCGGCGAACAACTGTTGCAGCGCGGGACGAATCACATCGAGCGGTTGCCCGGTGTACTGCTCACGTAGCTGCTCAAGGTCCGCGGTCTGTTGTGCTGCCACCTTCCGGACCGCGTCCTGCGCGATGCGCTTGAACGCCTCTTCATCGAAGTTGAAACTGCTCATGCCGTAACCCCCAGATCCGTAAACGTGACGACCCTCATTCGCGTCTCACTGTAGGCGCCACCTCCGACATTCCGAGACCCTCCGAGCGTTGCTACGACAGGGGCGTCCTCGCAACTGTCAGCTGCCCCTCCACCCTGCTCTAGGCGGACTCGTCCAAAGTGATCTCGTATCCGCGCACCTGGGATGGATACCCCCGCTTACGCACGCTCCACAGGGTGCGGACAACGATGACCGTCACCTTGATGACAAACCACACCCCGTACACGGCGACAGCCCCGAGTACCAGCGCTGATAGCAACAGAGGTGACGTGGCGAGGGTCTGCACCACAGCCCACACTCCTCCCTCGGGATCACTGGCTCGCTGCTGTTCAATGAGTTCGAGGATGGCGGGAAGACTGGGTATCGCAGCAATGCCCGCGATGACGACACCGAGTGCCGCGAAGCGGTTCGCGGCCCTCGCCGCACGCAGGCTCGCTCGAGTGGCCGCTCGCTCTGACAGCATGCCCGTCGCCTCGCGGATCGAGGTGAGCGTTGCAGGCACGCGCAGGTCGTCGAAGACATAGGACGCGATGTCACGGGTGGTCCCCGACCGGTGCTGTGCTCCGCGTACTTCTCGCTCGACCGCCTGCACCGCACGGTAGGTTCGCAGGATCTCCCGACCTCGAGTCTGAAAGTCGCCTAGTCGCCGTTCCAGTGCCCGCAATCGCACGTACGCCAGACCGACTCGCTCGTACAGAAGGGTGTGCCTGAGATCCCCGAGACCCGACTCCCACGGTCCCAGCGCGAGCTTCACCATCGACCCGGCCGTCGCGTGAACTCTGGTGCCGCTGTGGATGCTGAGGTCGCGTCCCGCGCTCAACGTGAGCCTCTCGCCTGGGCGGGGCACGGAGCGCACGGCGAGGTGCACGATGTCGGCATCATGGCGCTCCGCCCAGTCGTCACAGCAGTCGCCCGCCTGAGTCAGGATCATCGGATACGTGTACATCGGTCCGCCTTGGCGTGCGTCGATGACGCGAAGCACCCGACCGGTCACGACGTTCAACCAGTCCGTGATGGTGCCGGGTTCTTCTTCATCGGCGAACACCCGCACCCGAACCGTGGCATCCGAGTCCTTGTCCCACTCGCCCCCGATCCACGGGGTGTCCCGGCTCGCGTACACCTCCGGGATCCGCGACTGCGTGAACAGCGGCTGGGAAAGGAACGACGCCGCAATAACCTGTTCCGGGGTGCATCCAGCCGGGAGGACAACACGGACGTTCACCTGAACGACGCCGTCGCGATGCAGGAGAACGCGAGGCTCGAGAGAGATATTCAGGGTCTTCTCGCCAATACGGACGGTATGAGCGGTGCCGTACAGGGTAAACCGCACATACGCATCCTTGTCCTCGGTTTCGCTCCAGAAGAGGTCCTCGTCCATCTGGCGCTCCACCACGCTGATGGCCTGCAATTCGACCAAGGACTTCTCCGCCTCTTCGAAAAGTGTGTCCAGAGGAGTATCGTCTTCCGGCGCGCTCGCCTCCGCGCGGGAACTCCGAATGTCACGGAAGACACGAACTGCGGTGACGGGGTGAGCGATGCTCTCACGTACGAGCGACCGCCAGTCGGTGACGGACGCGGCCCAGTCGCGGTTCACGCGCAGACGTTCGATGCTCTTCTCCGACTGTGCAAGCGACGGAGGAAGCCGAGGTGCGTCATCGGTGGGCCAGGACGCACTCAACGCGAGCTCGGCGTCCAGCAGCGCCTTCGTCGCCTTCCCGAGCTTGATGGGCTTCGCTGTCGGCACGGTATGAGCGAAATAGATGGCGCTGTCGCCCAGAATCGCTGCGTGCACTGCCGTTCGACGGCGTCTGAACTCCCACATGATGCTTGCGTCTACCTGCTGGCGCGCACGAACAGCGTGCAGAGGCGGGCGTGCACGCTCGTGCAGAAGGTGGTCTGGACTGTCACGTGTCCACCGTATCGGGGCCTGACACCACCTACGGCGAGGGCGATTCCGCGTCCACTGTCGGACCGGACGGTTCGCGGGCGTCAGCCGAATCCAGATTGTGGAATGCGTTGACGAAGTGGAGGTCAACGAACTTCCACACCAGCCACCACGCGTACACCGCGGCGGGGGCACTGCGGCCTCGGTCATTGACGAGCCCGTGAGCGTACTCGTTCCGAAGATTCGGTCCCAGCGCGCTGCAGAAAAGCGCACGAATCTCGAACGCAAGGTCCGCGCCGAAGACCGCGGAGGCTTCTTCGCGCTCCATCAGTGAGGACAGTCCGATCTCGTTCTGCACCCCACCGTCATGCGAACGTGTCCGCACGCCGGCATTCGCGAGGTGCACGCGAACGAGGTTTTCGACCTGAGGAGCGAGCAGCTGAGCGGCAGTGAAGAAGTCACCGTTGTATCCGTAGGCGAGCGCCTGGGCGATGGAGTACGCCCGGCCTCGAGGAACGATGGGGCTGCGCCGGGTGAGAGCATGGAAATCGTTGACGCGCAGCTTGTGTTCGGTGCTCATCACCTGCCAGGCGGGGATGATGCGCCCGGTGACCAGCAAGTTCACGCGGCGCTCATAAACGTCCATCATCAAGCTCCACACGTGTCCGGGGACGCCGTACTCTTCCTCGCCCGAGGTCTGATTCGTGCGTGCGGCGATTCGTCCGTCCGCGGCGAAATGGATGGTGGGGAACAAGCTTGCGACGCTGTCCTGCACAGCGGCTGCTGCAGCCGTTCTGATGGTGTCGTAGTCGGCGAGTTCGAGCGGCCGGAGCAAGATGTGCACGGCCTCCTCGATCTTCCGACCCCGCACGACGTCACGAACATTGTTGGCTTGGTCGGTGAGGTCTGTCTCCTCTTCCCGCACCAGAGTGAGCACACGCTGCGCGAGAGCAGTCGCCGCGTCGATGCTGGCCTTGATCCTCTCGTCCGCTCCTGTCAGACCTCGCGCCGCACGCTCAGGCTTAGGGATGGTGCGTAGCGTCGCGAATGCCCGCTCCAGTGCGTCGGACGCGTGCAGGGGTGCATCCTGCCTTTCACTGGCCAGCAACCCGTTCGCCTCGCCGATGAGGCTTTCGACCACCCACGCAACGTCATCGAACGCAGCGTCCATGTTCCCCGCGAGGTCGTGCCAGTGTGCGGCCGCCTCACGCAGGGTTCGTGCCACACCGCCGTCGGCGTCCCCTGCTAGCTGCCGAAGATGCAGTGCGATATCGCTCGCACTCCCCCGCGCTCGACTGTGGTCCAAGAACAGGTCAGAGATGGTGATGCACTCGGTGCCGTCGTCGGAGCTCAGCAGACGAGCGAGAAGGACGTTCTCGATGCGCTGCCCCTGCTTGCCCACTGCGCCTTGGAAGTGCAGCGCTACGACGATGGCTCGTTCACACTGGTTGACGTTGTCCCGGTTGAGTTCGAGATCTTCCAAGCCATCAGCGACCGCCGTCACCATCGCGAGGTACCCGGTGAATCGATCCCCGCCGGTCGAACGGAAAGCAACGATGTCCAATGCCTGGATGCGCAGGCGGCGGTCCGGAAGGCGCGGAGCAATCGCTCGAAGGATGGCCAGCTCGTCTGGGGAGAGGTCGTCGGGCACCTTCGAGCGCTTGTTCCCGAGTGTGAACGTTGGACCGTACGGTGTCTGCCAATCGTCAGGCCGCAGATAGCATCCGTCGAGTATCGCGAGAACATCGGCGACAACCTGCTCATCGACGGTCAGCATCTCCGCCGGTCTCGTGAGGGCGCCGCGCAAAGCTCGGACCCACCGGTCGTCTGTTTCGGTGTGGCTCACGCGTTCATCGTGGCGGAGGAAGGAGGCGAGTTCAAACCGACGAACGCGGGGAAGCGGGCCGCGCGTAGGCGACACGCATCGCACAGGGCCATGACCGCGACCTCAGCAAGCACTCCTACATCAGAACTTGGCGCTCGGGTAGATCGTCGCCGACCGGTACGCGAACATCGACGAGACGAGTTGGGCTGCGATTCCCGCCGCAGGCATCCTTGTGGCAGCGCAAGCGGCCATCGTGCCCCACCGCAGTTGGCGGGGTTAAGAAGTCACAGGTGGGCAATTGCGAATGCGGCACCACTGATCCACGTTTGCGCAACGGCGTGAAGCACTCCAACACCGTCGAGCGAAATCAGACCGCGGTGCGCGCTCTCGGCATTTTCGGACGTTTCGTCACGGGCACCAGGCCGCACCGAGTTCGGAGCAGAGACTCGTCTTTCAAGTTTTCGCGGGGCACGAGGCGGTCGAGGATCCGAGCCTGCGTCTCCGGCGTCCAGTACACCTGCAGGTCCCGGCGGGCGCGAGTGATGGCCGTGTAAAACATCGCGTGAGAGACACGGTCTTCGTTGGCGTCCGTGATGACGACCTTGACCGAGTCGAACTCGAGCCCCTGAGCTTTGTGGAACGAGACCGCGTAGGCGATCTGGAACGGCACGATGGTCACCGATGTGTCGTCGTCTTCGTCAGCGTCCACCATCTCAAAGACGTCGAATCGGATGGTGGATCCTTCGACGTGGATGAGGTCGGTCCCCCACACGTCCATCGACTCAACTTCGCGGTCAATCTCCACATCGAACGTCACCTTGCCTGGCGTCTCCGAGATGGCTTTGATGGTGCCTTTCAGGTTGTTGTGAATGATCTTCCGCCACCGGTTGGTCTCATTGAAGAGCACTGGGTCCCCGACCTTGAAGGTCGCACCGCGACGGACGACAGGAGGTTGCGGGTTGCTCACCTGCAGGAACCGGTTGACGTTGTTGATGCCGTAGAGACCGTCGTAGTTGATGCAGAGAATGATCTCGTCGTCCTGCCGAGGCGTGAATAGCGTCTCCCCGAGCACCGCCGAGTATCGGCTCGTGGACAACGACTCTTCAATGCGCTCGTCCAGGTTCCGCACACGATCCCACAACGTCAGCAGCTCCGGTTCCTTGGTCCGCCAAGGGGTCGTGAGCTCGAACACTGACGTGGTGGGCAGGTAGGACCGAATGCTGGAGAACCAGTTGCCGAACTCGATGGCCTCAATCTGGTAGACGTCACCGACGAGAACGAGGAGGTCGAAGGAGCTGACGCGGAGGACCTCCAGCAGGTCGGCGTTGCTGACGTTGCTGCACTCGTCGATGACGAGGACGTCGTAATGACCGCCTTGGGTCCACCCGCCCACGTGCTTGTGGATCGTGCCGAACTCTGAGTTCGACGCGCTCACCCTGCGGCGGAGATTCTCCACAGCAGGGTTCGTGTGGGCGAGGAAGAGCTTGCGGTTCGCATCGAAATAGCGGGCGATGTGGTCCACCATCCGAGACTTCCCCGTGCCCGCCGCACCATAGACGAGCGCCACCTGCGAGTGCACGAAGAGACCTTTGAGGGCCTCTGCCTTAAGTGGGTCGTCGAACTCGCCGGGGTTGTTGGCGATCCAGTCGTCAACGTCGTCGGAGTAGTCATCGACCCCTTCGGCGGCAATGGCTTGTAGCGCCTGCACGATCTCTACCGTGTCGTCCTCGTAGCCTTTGATGAAGACATGCCCGTTTGCGTGCACGAGGGCCCGCGGCGCGTGACGAGAATTGTTCGGCGGGAGTAGTTCGTTGTGACGCTTCACGAGCGCGTCCAGGTCGCCGAACCCATCCAGTTCCCCGTCCGGAGTGTAGATGCGACCGTGAACCTCGACGTTCGTCTTGATCCGTCGAGCGAGAATCTCATGGCGACGAGTCGACGAGTCCAGCGCCTCGGCAAGGTCGCCGAAGCTCGCCTTATGCTTCGCCGGAAAGGTGCAAAACGGCATGGTGTCGAACGGTCGGCAGGAATGAGTGACGAACATGCCGGCCAGCGGGGAGCAACGCGCGGTGGCGTACTGGTCGCGGATGAGGTTGTTGTACATCCGCAGCAGCAGAAACCGGAGCAGGTTCGATCCGGGACCCGCACGGCGGATGATGCGACGCGCTTCATCGAGCATGGTGAAGATGAGAGGAGAGCGCTTGGCGTCGCTGAGCATGGCTGCGCGAAACCGCTGATACGTGTCCTGGGGCATGTCCGCGATGTCCAGAAGGTTCGACCGCGTGTCGGTGAGGTGACGCATCAAGTTGCGGTGCTCGTTCTGGCTCGGGCGAACATGCTCTGTCTGCGGCCCGAAGAGGATCTTGCGGAGATTGTCAAACTCGCAGCCGCGGATAGACACGCTCCATGCACGAATGAGCGCGACAGGCATGTGCTGCCCCATCACCTCGATGGAGTCGTGTACGAGGTCCAGGCGAGCGGCGTACTTATCGGTGAGATCGATGTCAGTGAACCCGATGTGCCGGTCGAACTTGCTGGCGCGATTGTGGGCGACGGAGAAGGTGACCTCGTAGAAGATGCGACCACGGACGAAGAACGGCCTCGAGCTGTGGACGTAGTAGACGTCCGTCTTCGACTTCGCGGCGTTCATCGGATGCTGAATGCGTTCGGCGATCTTCTCGTAGTACTCAGCGAGGGACTCGTCGAGATCGAGCGGAAAGTCTTCGAGGTTGCCGAGCACTGCACGCGACAAGCGCTTTTCGGCGATGTCGCGAACTCGGACGAGGTACTCGTAGTACTTCAGCATCAGGCGTTCGGACGGGTCGCCGGCCAGGGTGTAGTGCGAGGCGCTCCCCTGAAGCCGGTGGTGGAACCGACTGAGAACGTTCAGTCGAGCATCCGCGCGCACCATGTCGAGCGCCTCCCCGACGTCGCTCTGCCGGAACGTGCGTGACCCATCTTTGATATGCGCGAGGACGGTGAGCCCTTCGACCAGATTCCGCAGCTGCGCAAGGATGTTCTGCGACAGAAGATCCCGCTTGTCCTTGAGAACGGCGATGTTTCGCACAATGTTCTCGTCTGCTTCTCGAATCTGCTCGTCTATAGTGCTCATGCTCTCCCCCGATGTGATCCCACGCTAGCGGACCGAAATACTGGACCGGGTAATGGATACCGACACGTGATCTCGCGAGTGAGTCGCATGCACTGCACGAGCTGACAGGGGTGACTACACACCCCAACCGCACTCAATTCCACCCTCCCGAAAAGCGTGCGCCAGACTGACCTCATGCCGGTACTCATTCCCGAAAGAACAATCGACTCCCTGTTCGCCTTCGAGTTCCTCGCGGTCGCGCCTACGGCGACGATCTGGTCTCCTCACAACAATCGGGGTCCGGGAACAGTTGACCATGAGATTCGCACAAGTCACCGGTACTTCGAGTTCGAATGCAAGACCGTCTACCGAGCTACGGATACAGCACCCTGGATAGTGCAAGTGCGGGTGTCGCAGTTGCACAACTATCTCGCCGCGGGAAGACAGCAGCTCATCTACCTTCTTCCCGCGCGACCAGCGAACGACATGGCTCCCTGGCTTCGCTACTGCGCCGCAGACGCCGACGTAAACGGCCGCTGCTTGGCGTGCTCGAACCCATCTCAGACCGCAGGGCCGGTCTACCACCGCCGGTGGGCGGGACGGCAAGCGCACGTAGCTGGCGCCCCCGCAGAGGCCCGGCTACAGCCGTGGTTCAACCACTGGGCATGGTGCATCTCCGCAGACGACCTGAACGCGTACATCCACGCGAACCCTCTACTTGTGAACGGCGACTACGCGTCCATCCCCGCCGACGATGCACACCTCGGGGCCATCGCTGGCGCAGAACGACTCTGCCACTTGTTCGCAGCGGTGGAGGTCGACTTCCGAGCGACACATCCGTTTGGAGGGCCGCAGCCCCCTGACCCTAATCCGCAGCCTGAGGCGGTTGAAGGCCCCGACCTTGACGAATGGACCATGCCACAACCTGATGAGGGCGCCGACATCACATATGTTCCGGCGCTCGACGAGCACCCTGACGGAGACGAACAACGCGTCCTGGCGTGGTACTGAGCACTAATTCAGTACTCGACGGGATTTCCAGTTGCCGGCCCCTGCCGTTACGACTCGGCGAGAGCATGTCAATAGAAAACTGGGAAGCGCGTACGTCGAACATTCTGGGGTGTTCCGTCGACATGTCTCTCGCGGCAGCTGCAGTTTCCGGTGCGTGCGCTGCCAGCGGGGAACGCACGCTACGACAACCAGTCACCGGGGAGCTGCGTCCACTGGTGGTGGAGACCTGCGCCGCCCGCTCCAGATCGATGACCCCAGCCACGCGGCGAAGCGCGCAAGGAGACTGAACTCGGGGCCCGGCCCGCCCCATACGCCCCACAAGTTCGTTGACCGCACAGCTTGCCGAAAGGCTGGCCCAGAAAACCTCATCGTTTGACAGTTCTTTGATAGAGGTGCAACACTGTCGCCTATGTCAAAGGTTGAGCAAAGGACCCCACTCGAAGACGAGCTTCGGCAGATCTGGGATGCGGTCGCAGTCGCAGACGATCTGGAGCATGACGGCCTGGACTTCAAGCGCCCACAGAAGTCAGAACCGGACACCATCAATGACATCGCCGATGCCGCCATCTGCTTCGCCAACGCGTCGGGTGGTCTCGTGGTGCTGGGCGTCGCAGACAGGCAGGCTGGGCCCGACGCGTTCGTCGGCACCAGTATCGACGCAGATCACCTCCGCCGGCGGATTTATGAGATGACGCAGCCTCCGCTCGATGTCCGAGTCGCTGAAGTCACGTTCGAGAACACTCGCTTGCTCGCTGTTGACGTCGCTGAAGGCTTAGACGTGCACATCGCCAGGAAAAAGGCACCAACCCGCCGGTTCCAAGACCAGTGCATTCCGCTGTCCAGCGCTGATATCAGCCGGATACATGACGAACGTCGCGGCCTCGACTGGAGCGCCGCCGTGAGCACTCACAGCATCAGCGATATCGCCGGATCAACCGAGGCCATGCTGCGCGGCTTGGCGGAAAGAGCGCCCGGAGAAAGCATCGTCCGGTTGAGCGACGCCCCGCTCAGAGACCTCGTCGGCGCTCTGGGCCTGTCCGATAGCAGCGAGCAGCTGAACAATGCCGGCTCACTGCTCCTAGTTGGAGACAGCGACCACGAGATCGCGGTGTACCAATACCGCGATACTCTCGGAGGCGAAGTGCGAGCCGGACGCCGCTGGAACGGAGCTCTTCTGCGTGCTTACGTGGAGCTCACCACATCAATCGAGGCACGAGGCACGTCGGTCCCCCTGAACCTTCCCAACGGGCAGCAGATCCAGATCGAAGACTTCCCCACTGCCGCGGTCCGAGAAGCTGTCGCAAACGCGTTCGCTCACGGCGACCACCGCGAGCAACGACCTGTCTACGTCGAGCACAGCGCAGAGCGAATGATTGTCCGGTCTCCAGGACCACTCGTCACCGGCGTCTCCCCCGCGAACATCATCACTCATCCCCCGAAGCCGCGCTTCCGGGTCCTAGCTGAGGCCTTCCGGTCCCTTGGCCTCGCGGAGCGATGGGGTCAGGGAATCGACCGGATGTATCGGGAAATGATCCGAAGTGGTCGCGATGTTCCCATCGTCTCAGTAACGGAAAGCACGGAACCTGAAACTATCGTCGAGCTCAGCGGCGGCCGCTCCAACCAACGCCTCGCGAAGTTCATTGGCGCGCTCCCCCAGGCCACTCAACGGGACACAGATGCTCTACTCATCGTGCTGGCGCTGACACGGAAACGCAGCATCAACGCGGTGACGCTAGCCCCCCAGGTACAACGGCATACCGACGCAGCTGAAGCCGTCCTACGTCGCATCGCAGCAGAGGAGGACCCCATCATCGAGCCGACTCAGCGAACGGTTCGTCGCGCTCACCCCGACTATCGGCTCGCCGGTTGGGCAGTTGCCGCTCTGGGCAATGCCCTGGGCTACCAAGTCCGCTCGCGCACGGATAGTGACCGGAAGGTCATCGACCACGTGCGGGAGTACAAGCACATCAACAACGCAACCATCCAGCGCATCTTTGACGTAGACACGTTCGCAGCCCGGTACATGCTCCAAGACCTGGTGGGACGTGAGCTGCTTGTCAGAATCTCCGCTCAGAGCCGCGGCACGGCGGTTCGGTATGGCCCCGGACCCAAGTTCCCGGAGCACAGACCCCGTGGAAAGAAGTCGAACGACTCTTAGCAACAACGAACAGCTGACTACCTCTCATTATGAGCAGGCCCGCCATCCGAGCTGAAACATGCACGGGCGGCGTCTTGGTCCGGGGTCGACTCCGGCAGATCTGACGCGAAGGCCGGGAGGTTGGTTGGTGCGCGCTACTCGAAGTTGCTGATTGAAGCATCGAGTTCCACGCACTGGCCCCGAGGACGCAGCCGGCACCCGTCGCGGAGGAACCATCTGGTTCGCCTGGCGGACAACCTGGTCCGGCCCCGGAGCGAAACCCACGAAGATCCCTCGCCGCCGCTCTCCACCACGTCGCTGAGGCGCCATTTTCAGTAGAGAACGAAGAAAGCCGCCGAGATTCCGGCGGCTTTCTTCGTTTGACCTGGGATTCCGAGATACGGGAACGAAACTCCTGAGTTACGGGAATACCCCATGGTGGCGAGTGAGGGATTCGAACCCCCGAATGCAATGCAGTCTGATTTACAGTCAGATCCCTTTGGCCGCTTGGGTAACTCGCCAGAGCGCACCCGTCCGACTTCGACAGCCAACCGGGGGCACGATAGATAATCATACCTGCCGAGGGCGGGCGTGAGAAATCGAGCGATCAGCTGCCGAACACGCCGCGATCAGCGTCTGCGAGCGACTCCGGCGTGCGCAGGAGCCCGCCCTCCGCGCGGCAGGTCGCGGCAGCCACGTCCATGGCCCGATCCAGCAGCGACCGCCATTCCTCGGCTTCTGTCGGTGCGTCCAGGACGAGGCCGGCAGCGACGGCCGCGAGGGTCGCGTCTCCGGCCCCCACGGTGTCCACGATGCGTCCGGGAAGTGTCGAGATCGGCGCGGAAAAGGTACCCGCATCCGTCTCGAGGACAGCTCCCGCTGCTCCCGCCGTGGCGAGCACCGCTCCCGCACCGGCTTCCCGCAGGCGAGCGCGCAATGCGTCGAGGTCGCCGTCGTACAGCAGCGAGGCGTCATCCGCTCCGACCTTGACGATCGCGGCGTTCGCGGCGATCTGCTCGAAGCCGCGGACGAACTCCCCTCGGTCGCTGAGCATCCCCGACCTCGGATTGGGGTCGATGGCCAGGCGAGCGCCTCGAGTCGCCTGGCCGAGCGCCTCGACCTCGCTCGGCACGTCGAAGGGGAAGCAGCTGATCACGACCAGCCCGGCTTGTTCGATCGCCGTCGTCGCCGCGCCTGCGAACCGGATGCTGCGCCGTTGCGCCGCCTCATTGAAGACATAGGTCGGCTCGCCGTCGGGCCCCCTCTGAACGATCGCGCGCGACGAGCCCTGCGGCGCGGGCGATCCGACGAGCGTGACGCCGTGATCGTCGAGATACTCCCTGATGTGGTCGCCGGCCTCGTCGTCGCCGACCATCGCGATCAGGGTCGTGGGCACTCCGAGTCGGCGCAGTCCCACTGCGACGTTGAGCGCCGCTCCCCCGACGAGTTCGCGCACCCCGGCGCTGTCGCGGATCTCGTCGATCAGGGCGTCTCCGATGACGACGACGGACGCGGAGTCAGGCATGGTTTCTTCGCTCACCCCGCCGACATTACCCGCGACCGGGACGGACGGCATCCGGCCCGCCTCCGTCGCGAGCCGCTGCACCAGCGCTACGGTGAGCGCATGAACGCGCGACTCGTCTCGGCAGCTGCCGCTCTCGGCCTGATCGTCCTGCTCGCGGGCTGCGGAGGCGCCGCAGACGGAGGGGACACGAGCGCCAGCCCCGAGCCGTCGTCGAGCACGACTCCCGACGAGACGTCGACACCGACGCCCTCCCCCACCCCGACGTCGACGCCGATCGCTCTGCCGACCGACTGCCGGGCGATCCTCTCCGAGGACGTGCTCGTGCAGCTCGACGGCATCCCGCTCAATGATCCGAGCGTCGGCCCGTCCGGCGTCGGGGACGACGGCACTCTGACCTGCATCTGGCGCGATCCGCGCGCCGACACCACCACCCTCGTCACCACGATCTCGCTCATGAACCGCGGCCCCGCGCTCGACATGCTGAACGCGCTCGTGACGACCGAGGGCTTCACGTGCTTCACGCCGGATGACGGCACCCGATGCGAGAAGACCTGGCCCAACGAGCAGTACCCCGTGACCGATGGGCGCACGTTGTTCTGGCGCGACGACATCCTCATCGACACGCGGTATTCGAACCTCGCGCCGACCGGATACACCTCGAGCATCATCGCCAATCTCTTCGACTGATCCGCCGCGTCCGCGGTCACACGCCGGGCACGAAGAAGGCCCCGGGCGAATCGCCCGGGGCCTTCTCACTCAGTACGTCAGTTTTTCGACTCGCTCGCGCTACGCGCGTGCTCGCTCAATCTTGACCCGCAAGCGGATCAGTTGTACGTACCCGGCGTGATGTCGTCCGTCGAGAACGCGTCGAAGTCGACGTAACCGAAGTCACCGTCGGCGTACGCACCGTCGGATGCGAAGATCCGGTTCGGGTAACGCTCGCTCTTGGCTTCTTCCGTCGCCTCGACCGTGACGTCGCGGTACTTCGAGAGACCGGTTCCGGCGGGGATGAGCTTTCCGATGATGACGTTCTCCTTGAGACCGACCAGCGGGTCGCGCTTGCCCTCCATGGCGGCCTGCGTGAGCACGCGGGTCGTCTCCTGGAACGACGCTGCCGACAGCCACGACTCGGTCGCAAGCGACGCCTTCGTGATACCCATCAGCTCCGGACGGCCCGACGCGGGGCGCTTGCCCTCTGCCACAGCCTCGCGGTTGATCGCCTGGTAACGCTTGAGGTCGACCATCTCACCCGGGAGCAGGGTCGTGTCGGCGTGATCGACGACGGTGACCTTGCGGAGCATCTGACGGACGATGACCTCGATGTGCTTGTCGTGGATCGGCACACCCTGCGAACGGTAGACGCCCTGGACGCCGCCGACGAGGTAACGCTGCACCTCGCGGGCACCCATGACACGCATGACCTCCTTGGGGTCGAGCGTGCCGACCAGGAGAGGCTGACCGACCGTGACGTGCTGACCGTCCTCGACCAGAAGCGTCGCACGCTTCAGGACCGGGTAGATCACTTCCTCGTCACCGTTGTCGGGCGTCAGGATGACCTTCTTGGCCTTGTCGGTCTCGTCGATCGTGATGCGGCCATCGGCCTCGGCGATCGGCGATGCCGCCTTCGGGGTACGAGCCTCGAAGAGCTCCTGCACACGGGGCAGACCCTGCGTGATGTCATCTGCCGAGGCCGAACCACCGGTGTGGAACGTACGCATCGTCAGCTGGGTACCGGGCTCACCGATCGACTGTGCAGCGATGATGCCGACGGCCTCTCCGATGTCGACGGTCTTACCCGTCGCCAGCGAACGACCGTAGCACTGAGCGCAGACACCGACGGCGGAGTCGCAGGTCAGGACCGAGCGCACCTTGATGCTCTCGACACCGAGACCGACGAGCTTGTCGATGAGGACGTCACCCACATCGTCTCCGGCAGAGGCGACGACCTCGCCCTTGCTGTCGACCACGTCGGAGGCCAGCGTGCGAGCGAACACCGAGTTCTCGACGTTCGCGTCGCGCACGAGCTCACCCTGCGAGTTCGGAGCGGCGATCGGGAGCTCGAGGCCCTTCGACGTGCCACAGTCGTCTTCGCGGATGATGACGTCCTGCGAGACATCCACCAGACGACGGGTCAGGTAACCCGAGTCGGCGGTACGCAGAGCGGTGTCGGCCAGACCCTTACGGGTACCGTGCGTCGCGATGAAGTACTCCGCCACCGACAGGCCCTCGCGGTACGAGGAGATGATCGGACGCGGGATGATCTCACCCTTGGGGTTGTTCACCAGACCACGCATACCGGCGATGTTCCGGATCTGCAGCCAGTTACCACGAGCACCCGACGACACCATGCGGTTGATGGTGTTGTCTTCGGGGAAGTTCGCCCGCATCGCGGCCTGAACCTCGTCGGTCGCCTCGGTCCAGATCTTGATGAGCTCCTGACGACGCTCGACGTCGGTCGTGAGGCCCTTCTCGTACTGGGACTGGACCTTCGCGGCCTGCTTCTCGTAGCCCGCGACGATCTCGGCCTTGTTCGGAGGCGTGAGGATGTCGCTCAGAGCGACAGTCACACCCGAGCGCGTGGCCCAGTAGAAACCGGCGTCCTTGATGCGGTCGAGCGACGCAGCCGTCTCGACCTTGGGGTACTCCTCGGCCAGCTTGTTGACGATCTGCGACAGCTTGTTCTTGTCAGCCTGCTCGCGGACGAACGGGTATCCCTTGGGAAGCGTGTCGTTGAAGATCGCCTGACCGAGCGACGCGTCGACGAGACCGTGGCGCTCGTATCCCTCGGGAGCTTCGCCCTCGAGGAACGTCAGACCCGGGATGCGGATGCGGACCTTGGCCTGCAGGTCGAGGGTTCCCTCGTCCTTCGCCAGGATCGCCTCGCCCACCGAACCGAATGCACGACCCTCACCGGCTGCGCCCTCCTTGACCGTGGTCAGGTGGTGCAGACCGATGATCATGTCCTGCGAAGGCAGGGTGACAGGGCGTCCGTCGGACGGCTTCAGGATGTTGTTCGACGCGAGCATCAGCACGCGGGCCTCGGCCTGAGCCTCGACCGACAGCGGCAGGTGCACAGCCATCTGGTCACCGTCGAAGTCGGCGTTGAACGCCGCGCAGACGAGCGGGTGCAGCTGGATGGCCTTGCCCTCGACGAGCTGAGGCTCGAAGGCCTGGATGCCGAGGCGGTGCAGGGTGGGTGCACGGTTGAGCAGCACCGGACGCTCGCGGATGATCTCCTCGAGCACGTCCCAGACCTCGGGACGGGTGCGCTCGACAGCGCGCTTCGCTGCCTTGATGTTCTGCGAGTGACCGAGGTCGATCAGGCGCTTGATGACGAACGGCTTGAAGAGCTCCAGAGCCATCTGCTTGGGCAGACCGCACTGGTGCAGCTTCAGCTGCGGTCCGACGATGATGACCGAACGGCCCGAGTAGTCGACGCGCTTGCCGAGCAGGTTCTGGCGGAATCGACCCTGCTTACCCTTCAGCATGTCGCTGAGGGACTTCAGGGCGCGGTTGCCGGTACCGGTGACGGGGCGACCACGACGACCGTTGTCGAACAGCGCGTCGACGGCCTCCTGCAGCATCCGCTTCTCGTTGTTGACGATGATCTCAGGGGCACCGAGGTCGATCAGACGACGAAGACGGTTGTTGCGGTTGATCACACGACGGTAGAGGTCGTTGAGGTCAGAGGTCGCGAAGCGGCCACCGTCGAGCTGCACCATCGGGCGCAGCTCCGGCGGGATCACCGGAACGACGTCGAGGACCATCGCGGCCGGGCTCATGCCGGTCTCGAGGAACGAGCTGACGACCTTGAGACGCTTGATCGCACGGATCTTGCGCTGGCCCTTGCCCTCGGAGATCTGCAGACGCAGGCTCTCGGCCTCGCTGGCCAGGTCGAACGCCGCGAGGCGACGCTGGATCGACTCGGCGCCCATGTAGGCCTCGAAGTACTGACCGAAACGGTCCTGCAGCTCGTGGAAGACGTCGTCCTCGGGACGCAGTGCGCCGACCTCGAGCGTGCGGAAGTCTTCCCACACGCGCTCGAGCTTGGCGATCGCCTCGTCGGCACCCTTGCGGATGAGCGACATCTCCTTCTCGGCGGCGTCCTTGACCTTCTTCTTCGCGTCGGCCTTGGCACCCTCGGCCTCGAGAGAAGCGAGCTCCTCTTCCAGGCGAGCCAGGCGCTCGGCGATCTTCGCGTCGCGACGGTCTCCGAGCGTCTTCAGCTCGAGACGGATGTTGTTCTCCTGCGTGCCCAGGTCGCGGTGACGAGCATCCTCGTCGACCGAGATGACCATGTAGGCGGCGAAGTAGATGACCTTCTCGAGGTCCTTCGGCGCCATGTCGAGCAGGTAGCCGAGACGCGAGGGCACGCCCTTGAAGTACCAGATGTGGGTGACCGGAGCGGCGAGCTCGATGTGACCCATGCGCTCACGACGGACCGAGGACTTGGTGACCTCGACGCCGCAGCGCTCGCAGACGATGCCCTTGAAGCGGACACGCTTGTACTTGCCGCAGGCGCACTCCCAGTCGCGGGACGGGCCGAAGATCTGCTCTCCGAAGAGACCGTCCTTCTCCGGCTTCAGGGTGCGGTAGTTGATGGTTTCAGGCTTCTTGACTTCGCCGTACGACCAGGCGCGGATGTGGTCCGCGGTCGCGAGACCGATGCGAAGCTCATCGAAAGTGTTTGACTCGAGCACAAATTCTCCTGTGTAGGAATTCTTCTGAAGAAATCGGGGAGGTGGGCCGCCGACCGGGCGTGATGCTCAGTCGGCGGCCTGCACCTTAGATCTCGTCGATCGAGGCGGCCTCGAAGCGGCTGGAGATGTTGATGCCGAGCTCCTCCGCAGCGCGGAAGGCCTCGTCGTCGGTGTCACGCAGGTTGACGAGCGTGCCGTCTGCCGAGAGGACCTCGACGTTCAGGCAGAGCGACTGCATCTCCTTCATGAGCACCTTGAAGGACTCGGGGATGCCGGGCTCCTGGATGTTCTCGCCCTTGACGATGGCCTCGTACACCTTGACGCGGCCGAGGATGTCGTCGGACTTGATCGTGAGGAGCTCCTGGAGCGCGTATGCGGCGCCGTAGGCCTCGAGGGCCCACACCTCCATCTCACCGAATCGCTGGCCACCGAACTGCGCCTTACCACCGAGCGGCTGCTGGGTGATCATCGAGTACGGACCGGTCGAACGCGCGTGGATCTTGTCGTCGACCAGGTGGTGCAGCTTCAGGATGTACATGTAGCCCACCGAGATCGGCGCCGGGAACGGCTCGCCGGAGCGGCCGTCGAACAGCTGCGTCTTTCCGGTCGAGTCGATCAGGCGCACACCGTCGCGGGTCGGGGTGGTCGCGTCGAGGAGACCGGAGATCTCCTCCTCGCTCGCGCCGTCGAACACCGGAGTGGCGACCTTGGTGCCGGGAGCGGCCTCGAAAGCATCCTTCGGGAGCTTCGCAGCCCACTCGGGGGTTCCCTCGACCTTCCAGCCCTGCTTCGCGATCCACCCGAGGTGAGTCTCGAGCACCTGACCGAAGTTCATTCGACCGGGGATTCCGAGCGGGTTCAGCACGATGTCGACCGGGGTTCCGTCCGCGAGGAACGGCATGTCCTCGATCGGAAGGATCTTGGCGATGACACCCTTGTTGCCGTGACGGCCGGCGAGCTTGTCACCCTCGGTGATCTTGCGCTTCTGGGCGATGTAGACCACGACGCGACGGTTCACACCGGAGCCGAGCTCGTCATCGCCGTCTTCGGCGTTGAACTCCTTGACGGCGATGATCGTGCCCTGCTCACCGTGGGGCACCTTCAGAGAGGTGTCACGGACCTCGCGGCTCTTCTCGTTGAAGATCGCGCGGAGCAGACGCTCCTCGGCCGAGAGCTCGGTCTCGCCCTTCGGCGTGACCTTTCCGACCAGGATGTCGCCGGGGCGGACCTCGGCACCGATGCGGATGATGCCGCGCTCGTCGAGGTCCTTGAGCAGCTCGGGGCTGACGTTGGGGAGATCACGGGTGATCTCCTCCTTGCCCAGCTTCGTGTCGCGCGCGTCGACCTCGTACTCCTCGATGTGGATCGAGGAGAGGGTGTCGTCCTTCACCAGGTCCTGGCTCAGGATGATCGCGTCCTCGAAGTTGTAGCCTTCCCACGTCATGAACGCGACGAGGAGGTTCTTTCCGAGGGCCAGCTCGCCGTTCTCGGTGGCGGGGCCATCCGCGATGACCTCTCCGACCTCGACGCGGTCGCCCTCGTTGACGACGACCTTCTGGTTGTACGACGTGCCCTGGTTCGAGCGGTCGAACTTGCGCAGGTGGTAGTCCTGCGTTCCACCCTCGTCGAGCATGACGGTGACGCGGTCTGCGGAGACCTCGGTGACGACACCCGGCTTCTCAGCCGTGAGCACGTCGCCGGCGTCGATGGCCGTGTAGCCCTCCATACCGGTTCCCACGAGCGGCGAGTCGCTGCGCAGCAGCGGCACAGCCTGACGCTGCATGTTGGCACCCATGAGTGCGCGCTGTGCGTCGTCGTGCTCGAGGAAGGGCACGAGCGAGGTCGCGACCGACACCATCTGGCGCGGCGAGACATCGATGTAGCCGATCTCCTCGGGGAGGAAGAGGTCCACCTCACCGCTACCGCCCTTCGGACGGGCGAGGACGTGGCTCTCACGGAAGCGACCCTTGGCATCGAGCGGGGCGTTGGCCTGCGCGATGTTGAAGTCGACCTCCTCAGAAGCCGTCAGGTAGTCGATGTGCTCGGTGACGACGCCACCCTCGACCTTGCGGTACGGGGTCTCGATGAAACCGAACGAGTTGATGCGCGCGAAGGTCGCGAGAGCACCGATCAGACCGATGTTCGGGCCTTCAGGCGTCTCGATGGGGCACATGCGACCGTAGTGCGACGGGTGGACGTCACGGACCTCGACGCCTGCGCGGTCGCGGCTCAGACCACCGGGGCCGAGGGCCGAGAGGCGGCGCTTGTTGGTCAGACCCGCGAGCGGGTTGTTCTGATCCATGAACTGCGACAGCTGCGACGTTCCGAAGAACTCCTTGATCGCGGCGACGACGGGGCGCACGTTGATCAGGGTCTGCGGCGTGATCGCCTCGATGTCCTGCGTGGTCATGCGCTCGCGAACCACGCGCTCCATGCGGGAGAGTCCGGTGCGGACCTGGTTCTGGATGAGCTCGCCCACGGCGCGGATGCGACGGTTGCCGAAGTTGTCGATGTCATCCGTCGCGATGCGGATCTCGGCCTGCTTGCCCGAGCGGATGCCGTCGAACGTGTCGACACCGGCGTGCAGACGGACGAGGTACTTGATCGTCGCGACGATGTCGTCGACGGTCAGGACCGAGTCGGTCAGTGCCGCGTCGAGACCCAGCTTGTGGTTGATCTTGTAACGACCGACCTTGGCGAGGTCATAGCGCTTCGGGTTGAAGTAGAAGTTGTCGAGGAGCGCGCGGGCAGCCTCTGCGGCCACCTGCTCGCCCGGACGCAGCTTGCGGTAGATGTCGCGGAGCGCATCTTCCTTGGTGACGATGGTGTCCTTCGCCAGCGTCTCCTCGATCGAGGGGAAGCCTGCGAACTCGGCGAGGATCTGCTCGCTCGTCAGACCGAGCGCCTTGAGGAAGACGGTGACGGACTGCTTGCGCTTGCGGTCGATACGCACACCGACCTGGTCGCGCTTGTCGATCTCGAACTCGAGCCATGCGCCACGGCTCGGGATGACGCGCGCCGAGACGATGTCCTTGTCGGACGTCTTGTCGGGGGTCTTGTCGAAGTAGACGCCGGGCGAACGCACCAGCTGCGAGACGACGACGCGCTCGGAGCCGTTGATGATGAACGTTCCCTTGTCGGTCTGCAGCGGGAAGTCGCCCATGAAGACCGTCTGAGTCTTGATCTCACCGGTGAGGTGGTTCATGAACTCGGCCTCGACGTACAGCGGAGCGGCGTAGGTCTTGCCACGCTCCTTGCACTCCTCGATCGAGTACTTCTCCGGCTCGAGGTAGGGGTTCGTGAACGAGAGCTGCATGGTCTCGCCGAGGTCCTCGATCGGAGAGATCTCCTCGAAGATCTCGCCGAGTCCGGAGACCTGGTTCACGTCGGTCCGGCCGGCGGCGTTCGCCTCGGCGACACGGGCCTTCCAGTCGTCGTTTCCGACGAGCCAACCGAAGGATTCGGTCTGCAGAGCGAGAAGGTCAGGGACCGTCAGCGTGTCGGAGATCTTCGCGAACGAGAGGCGGGATGCTCCGCGTCCGTTCTTGGTGGTGGTGGATGTGGATGCGTTGGGAGCAGCAGCCAAGGGAATAACCTCCGTGAGCCCCGCAGGGCTTCTCGATTCCTTTGTCGTCAGGTGGAGTGTGCGCTCATGCTCAACGAGATGCCGACCACCATATGAGGGCACGGAGAAGTGAGCGCAACTACCAACTATAGACGCGAATATGCGACATGGCAAGTTCAATCCTTGACCTTCTTCGGACGCTGCGGTATTGGCGTCCGAAGAAGGTCGAGCGAAGGATGCTCAGGAGGCGATGTTGAGTTCGTTCCCGGGGATCGAGGCCAGCAGGCGCCTGGTGTACGGGTCTCGCGGATTCGTGAAGATCTCCTCCGACGACGCGGCCTCGACCAGAGCTCCGTCCTTCATCACGCACACGTAGTCGCTGATGAGGCGCACCACCGCGAGGTCGTGCGAGATGAAGAGGTAGCTGAGGCCGTACTCGCGCTGCAGGTCGCCGAGCAGCGTCAGGATCTGATCCTGCACGAGCACATCCAGCGCGGAGACGGGCTCATCGCACACGATCAGCTCGGGCGAGAGAGCCAGCGCCCTGGCGATCGCGACACGCTGCCGCTGCCCTCCCGACAGCTCGGACGGATACCGGCGCAGCATCGACGACGGCAGCGCGACGTCGTCGAGGAGCTGCCGCACTCGCTTGCGTCGATCGGCACTGCTTCCGCGCTTGTAGAAGTCGAGCGGCTCGGAGATGAGACGTTCGATCGTGAACATCGGGTTCAGGCTCGAGTACGGGTCCTGGAAGATCGGCTGCACCTTCTGACGGAAGTTGCGCGTCTCGGCCCGATCGAGCGAGGCGACGTCCTTGCCCTCGTAGCGGATCAGCCCGCTCGTCGGCTCGATGATCTTCAAGAGCATCCGCGCCGTCGTCGTCTTGCCCGACCCCGACTCGCCCACGATCGCGACCGTCTCACCGCGCGGGATGGCCAGAGACACGTCGTTGACCGCGACGAAGTCGTCCTTCTGCCCGCGAACGGGATACACCTTGGTCAGGTTCTCGATCTCGACGATGTTGTCGGCGGATGGAACGGTCAGCTCCGCGGGCGCGGCATCTCGCGGATCGGACGGTCGCCCCTCGGCGTGGAACGCCTCGGGACGCAGTCGCGCCGCCGCGACCGAGGGCGCCGCCTTCACCAGGGACTGCGTGTACGGGTGCTGCGGCGACTCGAGGATCTGCTTCGCCGGCCCCTGCTCGACCACCTTGCCCCTGTGCATCACGATGACGCGCTCGGCCCGCTCTGCGGCGAGCCCCAGGTCGTGCGTGATGAGCAGCACCGCGGTGCCGAGCTCGCGCGTCATCGCGCCGATCTGGTCGAGGATCGTCTGCTGCACGGTCACGTCGAGCGCACTGGTCGGCTCGTCTGCGATCAGCAGGCGCGGCTTGCACGCCAGCCCGATCGCGATCAACGCGCGCTGACGCATGCCCCCGGAGAACTCGTGCGGATACTGCTTCGCGCGCCGCTCGGGATCGGGAAGGCCGGCGGCGGTGAGAGCCTCGACCACCTTCTCCTGCACGTTCTGCCTGTTCGCGAGACCGTGCGCGAGCAGGGTCTCGGCCACCTGCGTGCCGATCTTGGCGACCGGGTTCAGGTTCGACATGGGGTCCTGCGGCACGAGCCCGATGTCGCGACCTCGGATCATCCGCAGTTCGTTCTCGGGCGCATGCGCGATCTCTCGGCCGTCGAGGCGGATGCTGCCCGCAGCCACGCGTCCACCACCGGCGAGGAGACCGATGATGGCCATCGCTGTGGTCGACTTCCCCGAGCCCGACTCCCCCACGATCGCGACGGTCTGACCCGGCGCGATCTCGAGATCGACTCCCTCGACGGCGTGCACGACGCCGTCCATCGTGGCGAAGTCGACCGCGAGCCCTTCGACCGACAGCAGCGGTGCGTCTGTCACCTGTGTCTCTTTCGCAGCGTTCATCGTGCTCTCGTCCTCGGGTCCATGGCCTCGCGAAGGGCCTCACCGAACAGGGTGAAGCCGAGCGCGGTGACCGCGATGCAGATACCGGGCAGGAATGCCAGCCACGGCGCGATGGCGAGCTCCGCCTGCGCGTAGGTCAGCATGCGCCCCCACTCGGCCGTCTCGGGGCGACCGCCGCCGAGTCCGAGGAACGACAGCGCCGCCGCGTCGATGACCGCGGTGGCGAGCGTCAGGGTTCCCTGCACGATGACGGGCCCGATCGCGTTGGGCAGCACGTGCGACATGGTGATCTGCCCGCGGCCCAGACCCAGGGTCTGCGCCGAGAGCACGTAGTCGCTCGACCGCTGCTGCAGCATCGACGCGCGCAGGAGGCGGGCGAAGATCGGCACCTGCGATGCTCCGATGGCGATCATCACCGCGAAAGGCGTCTGGCCCAGGATCGCGGCGATCGACACCGCCAGCAGCAGGTTCGGCACCGACAGGATGATGTCGACGATGCGCATGATGAGCGTGTCGACCCACCCGCCGAAGGTGCCGGCGAGGAGCCCGAGGATCATGCCTCCGACGAGGCCGAGAGCGGTCGAGATGACGCCGATCAGCAGTGACGCCTGCGCACCCCAGATGAGCTTGGAGAGCACGTCGCCACCGAAGCGGTCGAGTCCGAGCGGGAATTCCGGCAGCTCGCCGGGGCCCGGGATGTGCGTCGGCGTGATGTACTTCGCGCCGGGCAGTGCCGTCTCGGGATAGGGCGCCAGAACGGGAGCGAGCACCGACACCAGGACGAACAGCAGGACGATGCCCGCGCCGATCCAGGCGGTGGGGTTGCGGCGCAGACGACGGAAGACGTCGTGCCAGAACCCGCCGGGTCCTTCTCTGAGGCCTGCCTGGCCGACGGCGACGGTGTCGACGACCTCGCCGCTCGCCGCCGATGGGCCCTGTGCGGGTGGGAGCGAGATGGTCATGACGCCACCCCCTTTCGGAGAATGAGCCGGGGCATCACTGCACCCGCACTCTCGGGTCGATGAAGCTGTACGACACGTCGACCGCCAGGTTGATCAGCGCGTAGGCGATCGCGATGAAGATGATGAACCCCTGCAGCACGGGGAAGTCCCGGGTGAAGATCGCCCTCGCGAGGAACGATCCGATGCCGGGGAACGCGAAGACGGTCTCGGTGAGCACCGCGCCCGAGATCAGGAGTCCGGTCTGCAGACCGATCGTCGTGATCACCGGCAGCATCGCGTTCCGCAGGATGAAGCGGCTCCGCAGCGTCGAGGATCCGACGCCCTTCGCCCGGCCGGTGCGCACGTAGTCGGCATTCTGCACCTCGAGCACGCTGGCCCTCGTGATGCGCACGATGATCGCGAGCGGGATCGTGCCGAGCGCGAGCGCGGGGAGCACGAGGTGCATGAGCGCGTCCCACGAGGCGTCGAACTCACCCGTGATGATTCCGTCCCACACATAGAAGCCGGTCGGATGCGTGGCGTCTATCCGTGGATTCTGTCTGCCGTCCGAGGGCAGCCAGCCCAGCTGTACCGCGAAGACGTATTTCAGGATGAAGGCGAGGAAGAACACCGGGATCGTGATGCCGATCAGGCTCAGGACCACCGACGCGTGGTCGGTGAACTTGCCGTGGCGGCGAGCCGCCCAGTATCCGAGCGGTATGCCGATGCCGACCGCGAAGATGAGCGCGAGGACGCTCAGTTCGATGGTCGCGGGGAAGCGCCGGAAGAACTCCTCGGTGACGGGGCGGTTGGTCTGGATCGAGGTGCCGAAGTCGCCCTGGAGGAGGCGTCCGACCCAGATGAAGTACTGCTCGATGAGGGGCTTGTTGAAGCCGTAGAGTTCGTTGACCCTGGCGATGGCCTCCGGCGTCGCCTTCTCACCGAGAAGAGCGACGGCAGGGCCGCCGGGCAGGGCCCTGACCCAGGCGAACAGCAGGATGCTGAGGCCGATCAGAGTGGGGATGAGGAACAGCAGTCGTCTGCCGATGGTGCGCAGCAAGAGGTCTCCGTTGATCAGAGGCGAGGCCGTTCCCGGGCCCCCGCGCTGTGCGCGGGGGCCCGGGAGGCGTCTCAGGCGGTCGGACCTACTCGGTCAGGACGATGTCGGTGAAGACCTCGTCGTTCACCGGGCTGGCGGGGTAGCTCTCGACGCGCGGGTCGAAGGCCAGGGTCGGCGCCGGGTGTGCGAGAGGCACACCCGGGACGAACTGCGCGACCATCTCGTTGATCTCCTCGTACAGGGCCGTCTGGTCCTCGAGGTTGGAGACGCCGCGTGCCTCGTTCAGCTTCTGGAACAGCTCCGGGTTGTCGAAGCCCCACTCGGAGCTCTGCTGACCGAAGAAGACGCCGACGAAGTTGTCGGTGTCGTTGTAGTCACCGGTCCAGCCGAGCAGGTGGATGCCGTGATCCGGGGTCCCCGTGGTGCGGTCGAGGTACTCGACCCACTCCTCCGACACGGGAGTCGTCTCGACGCCCACCTCGGCGAGCTGCGACGAGAGCACGGTGAAGATCTGCTCGGGGTCCGGCATGTACGGACGCGACACGTTGACCGGGTAGTTGAAGTCGAGCTTCAGCGGGTTGGCCTCGGTGTAGCCGGCCTCAGCGAGGAGCGACTTGGCCTTCTCGGGGTCGTAGTCGTAGGTCGTGACGTCGGGGTTGTAGCCGTTGACGGTGTCGGGCACGAACTCGATGGCCTTCTCGGTTCCCTCGGGGAGCACCTGACTGATCAGGGCGTCCTTGTCGACGGCGTACGACAGCGCCTCACGGACCTTGGGGTCCTGCAGCTCGGGCAGCGCCTGGTTGAACGCGAGGTAGAGGATCGTGAAGGGAGGACGCGAGACCATGGTGAAGCCGTCGTCCTCGAGTGCCTTGGTGTCGGCCGGTCCGACGAGGTCGTACCCGTCGATCGACCCCGACTCGAGAGCCTGGCGGCGTGCCGTGGGGTCATCGATCGTGCGGAAGATGATCTCGTCGATCTGACCCTTGTCGCCCCAGTAGTCCGCGTAGGCCTTGAGTGAGACCTGCTCGCCCGGTGCCCACTCGTCGAACTGGAAGGGCCCGGTGCCGACCGGGTGCCCCATCGCATACTCCGAGAGCACGGGCGCCTCGGCGGAGCCGCTGACCTCGTCTGCACCGAACTCCGACAGCGCCGACGGGCTCTGCATTCCGAACGACGGCAGCGAGAGCGACGCGACGAAGCCTGCGAACGGCTTGTTCAGGTCGATCGTGACGGAGTAGTCCCCGTCGGGCGTGCAGGACTTGTACACCGCATCGGCCGGGCTGTCGGCGTAGCCCTTGAAGAGCTTGTTGTAGTAGTAGCCGAAGGCCTCAGAGGCCGCCAGGCCGGTCCAGTTGTACCAGCGGTCGAAGTTGGCGCACACGGCCTCGGCGTTGAACGGAGTGCCGTCGTGGAAGGTGACGTCCTCCTTCAGCGTGAACGTGTGGCTCATGCCGTCTTCCGACGATTCCCACGACTCGGCCAGCAGCGGCGCCGGGTCTGCCGTTCCGGGCTCCGTGCCCACGAGTCCCTCGAAGATCTGCCGCGAGACGCGGAAGCTCTCGCCGTCCTGCGCGAATGCCGGGTCGAGGCTGGCCGGGTCGGACGACGCGGCGAACACGAACGTGCCGTCGACGTCGCCTGAACCCTCGGCGCCGTCGTCGCCGCGCTCGCTGGCGACGCAACCGGAGAGGACCAGCGCGGCGAGTGCCGCTCCGGATACGGCGAGGAGACCTCGCCGACGCATGACTGTGTGGTGCATTGTGTGACCTTCCTGTCGAGCGCTGCTGTGCGCGATCCGGAGACGCCTTCGGGTCCGGACGGTGATTCCTCGAAACTACCCAGTGGGCGGCCGTATACGAAACATCTCCATGTTGCATTCCGGTATCGGATGCTTCCTCGAACGCGATCCGGTAGTGTCCAGATCGTGCCCGACACATCCCCACTCGTCGTGTGCGTCGGCGAAGGACTGGTCTCCCTCGTGCCGACGGTCGCCGGTCCACTCGAGGACAGCCGGACCTTCCGCCGCTCCCTCGCAGGCGCCGAATGGAATACCGCTGTCGCCCTGGTGTCGGCGGGCATCGCGGCCACCGTGGTGTCACGAGTCGGAGATGACGGATTCGGGCGATTCCTGCGGGCCGAGCTGCGCCGACACGGTGTGGACGACTCGGCGATCCAGACGGATCCCGAGGCGCCCACGGGCATCTACGTGAAGGAGCTGACACCGCTCGCAGACGGCGCCGTCGACGCCCGGATGCACTACTACCGCCGCGGCTCCGCTGCGGCGGCGATGTCTCCCGCGATGATCGCCGACGAGACGGTCGCACGGCTGATCGAGGGCGCCGCTCTCGTGCACACGTCGGGCATCACTCCGGCGCTCTCAGCGACTGCGCACGCGGCGCAGGATGCGGTCTTCGCCCTCCCCCGTGCTTCGCGGCTCCTGAGCTTCGACGTCAACTGGCGTCCGGCGCTGTGGCGAGGTCGCGAAGACCAGGGCCGCGAGGTGATCGCCGGATACGCGCACCGCGCCGACGTGGTGTTCTGCACCGCCTCGGACGCGCACGCCGTGTTCGGCGTCTCGGATCCCGACGGCGTCCGCGCTCTGCTTCCCGAACCGCAGTACCTCGTCGTCACCGACGCGAGCGGAGCGACCGCGTACGACGGCTCGGACCGGACGCAGAGCTCAGCGCTCGATGTGCCTGTGGTCGAGACGATCGGCGCGGGGGACGCGTTCGCGGCCGGATTCCTTGCTGGGATCCTGAGCGGACTCTCGCTCACGGGAAGCCTCGCGCGCGCACATCGCATCGCCACGCGAGCGCTCACCAGCACTCGCGATCACGTCGACTGAACCGACGTCGCCTCGTCACGCCGGCGACGTTTCGGGGCTGCCGCTCACCGGGGCGGCCGACGGCGCGGCGCGGCGGCGTCGTGCGTGAGCTGCAGGGGCAGCGATACGGGCTCGCCGCGGTGCTGCACGACGCGGACGAACAGGATGTCGACGAGCGCGAGCTGGGCGATGCGACTCGACATCGCCGCCATTCGGAAGGGCGACTCGTGCGCGTGGGTCAGCAGGGCGACATCAGCCGCGAGCGCCAGGGTCGAGTCCCCTGCGCTCGTGATGGCCACGGACAGTGCTCCCGCGTCACGTGACACCTCGATCGCCCGTATCACCTCGGTCGTCTCGCCTCCGTGCGAGAAGCCGATCGCGACGTCTTCCGATGAGCGCAGCGATGCGGTGGTCACCGCGAGGTGCGGATCGGCGGAATGCGCGACCGAGCATCCGATACGCGCGAGCTTCTGCTGCAGATCCTGAGCGGTGAGGGAGGATGCCGCCTGTCCGAACAGATCGATGTGGCGTGCCGCGACCAGCGCGAGCGCCACGCGGTCGAGCGCAGATGCGTCGAGGCCGCGCGCGGTCTTCTCGATCGCGTCGATCTCTTGCGCGGCGAGCTTCGCGGCGATCGCCGCCGGCTCGTCGTCCGGACTGATCGCGGTGGTGTCGAGTCCGAAGCGGGCCTGCTGCGCCTGCGCGAGGGTGACGGTGCGGGCGACCGCCACCCGGAGCTCCCGATACCCGCTGAACCCCAGTGACTGCGCGAAACGGGCGACCGTCGACAGGGATGTGCTGCAGACCCGCGCCAGGTCGTTGATCGCAAGGTCCACGACCAGTGTGGGGTCGCCGAGGATGGTCTCCGCGACCTTGGCCTCCGCCGCGCTCAAGCGCGGTACGGCGCGGCGTACCAGTGCAAGAACATCAGCGTCCACGGTGCCATCCTGCCTCAAACGCCGTCGGCGACATCACCCCATGATGAACCGGCGCCGCGGGGGTATGCTCCGCTGAGCCTCTCCCGCGCGACTTCGGCACCGATTCGGCTCGCCGCCCCCACCTCGACGACCGGGAGCGTGAGAGGGCGCTGCGGCGGGAGTCCGACGTTGACGACCACGGCGTCGGGATCGCGCTCCGCCACGCGGTCGATGACCGCGCGCTGCGCGTCGTCGGCACCGGGTCGATCGACGAGCACGACGGTCACGCCGTCTGCCGCGATCACCTCGTCGAGCGCGGCATCCTGCTCGGCCATCGGAGCCCGTGAGACATCGAGGCGGGAGATGAGACCATCACCGGCAAGAGCTTCGGCGACGTACGAGGCGGCGCTGTCGACGGCGAGCGACGCTCGACGCCGAGCGTCGAGCACGGCGAGCGCCGCGGCTGCCCCTTGTGCCCCCCGGACGGCACGGCGCACGACCTCGTGCGCGGAGTACGGAGCATCCGGTGCGCGTTCGTCGCGAGAGCCCGACCGCGCGAGCAGCGTCTGCGACAGACGGGCGACCCGCCCCGCAGCCTCCTCGACCCGTTCGCGGGAGAGCGAGCCGTCACGAAGGGCCTCGACGATCCCGTCGCGCGCGGCGATGAAGTCTCGCCGGTCCTGATCGGGCCGGGTCTCCCGCCCCGGGTTCGTGGGGTTTCCGATGCAGAGCAGATCCGCCCCGGCCGCGAGCGCTCGAGCAGCCCCTGCGCCGATACCCACGGTCTCTCGGATCGCTGCCATGTCGAGGGCATCGGTGACGATGACGCCCTCGAACCCCCACTCCCGCAGCATGCCGAGAATCCGCGGGTTCAGCGTGGCAGGCTCCGCTCCCCACGCGGGCACCACGATGTGAGCCGTCATGATCGTGTCGACTCCCGCCGCGACCGCCGCGCGGAAGGGCTCGAGGTGCACACGCTCGAACTCGTCGATGTCGAGGGTTATCTCGGGCAGCGCGTGGTGCGAGTCCACATGGGTGTCGCCATGTCCCGGGAAATGCTTGACGCAGGCGGCGACGCCGGAACGCTGCAGCCCCGTCACCTCCGCGATCACGTGCCGCGCGACCAGGTGCTCATCGCTGCCGAACGAACGCACACCGATCACCGGGTTGCGC
This sequence comes from Microbacterium sp. EB106-03-03-XG65, assembly GCF_058791955.1. NCBI lineage: Bacteria > Bacillati > Actinomycetota > Actinomycetes > Micrococcales > Microbacteriaceae > Microbacterium > Microbacterium sp. EB106-03-03-XG65. The sequence continues at coordinate 1,317,088 of NZ_JBYTEB010000001.1, read as the reverse complement.
GGATCGGTGTTGACGTCGGCGACCGGTCCGAGCACGACGTTGCCGCCCATCGCGCGCACGCGCCGCGCGAGCTCGGCGCCGACGGCCTCGGTGGCCGACAGGTCGTCCACGAGACCCAGCTGTGCGGCACCCGGAAGGGTCGACCCGGTGCCCGACTCGAGGCGTGTGACGCTGCCGCCCTCCTCGTCGATGCCGAGGAGGGCCGCGGGATTCGCGGCCAGGATCTGAGCGCTCAGCGCCGGGAGCCCGTCGCCCACGTTCTGGCCGAAGTACACGACGCCCGCGAGCCCGTCTCGCAGCGCGTCGAGGAGCCATGGCGGCGCCTCGGTGCCGTAGAACCCCGGCCAGAGCACACCGTGCGCGAGCCGCTCGAGTTCGTCGGTCATCCCTTCACCGCGCCTGCGACCATTCCGGCCGACAACCGACGCTGCACGATCACGAAGAACACCATCACCGGGATGGTGATGATCGTCGACGCAGCCATGATGCTGCCCCAGTCGTTGGAGTGCAGGCCGAAGAACGACTTGAGGCCGATCGACACCGTGTACTGGTCGGTGGCACTGCCGAGGATCGTCATGGCGAAGATGAACTCGTTCCACGCCGTGATGAAGCTGAAGATGCTCGTGGCGACGAGACCCGGCATCACGAGCGGAAGCAGGATCGAACGGAACATGCGCCACCAGCTCGCGCCGTCGATGTAGGCGGCCTCTTCGAGCTCCACCGGGACGGCCGCGACGAATCCGCGCAGCATCCAGATGCCGAAGGCGAGCGACAGCGCGACGTACACGACCATGAGACCCAGGATGCTGTTGAGCAGTCCGAGACTCTTGACCTGCAGGAAGAGCGGGATGACGAGGGCCTCGAGCGGCACCATCTGGACGATGAGGATCATCATGAGGATCGTGGTGCGGAACTTGAAGCGGAAGCGCGCGACAGCGACCGCTGCGAGCAGGCACACCAGGGCGCTGACGAGCACCGTCACCAGAGCGACGATCGCCGAGTTGCGCAGATACGTGCCGAAGCCGCCGTCGGTGAGGACGAAGGCGAAGTTGTCGAAGGTGAACTCCTGAGGCAGCAGCGACTGCCCGCCGCTCGACGCCTTGGCATCGAACGCGCTGGAGACCATCCAGTACACGGGGAACAGCGTGAAGATGAGGACCGCGGCGATCGCGATGCCGGTGCCGACGCGCGACATGACAGACGGGCGGGGATTCACAGCTCGTCCTCCTTCATGAGGGAGCGGATGTACACGATCGTGATGCCGATCAGCACGAGAGTGAGCAGCACGGCGAGCGCAGCGCCGAATCCGTAGCGGTTCTGTCCGAAGGATTCGACGTACGACCAGACGCCGAGGTTGAGCACCGATCGGTTGCCACCACCTCCACCGGGCATCAGGTAGACCTGCGCGAAGACCTTGAAGTCCCAGATCGTCGACAGGATGATGACGACCGAGAACACGGGCTTGAGGGTGGGGAAGATGATCTTCCAGAAACGCGTCCACGCATTCGCGCCGTCGAGAGCCGCGGCCTCGAGCATCTCCTTCGAGACGCCGAGCAGGCCTGCGAGCACGGTGATCGCGACGAACGGGAAGCCGTGGTGCACGACGTTGAGGAGGACGATCGCGTAGAACGACCACTGGTTCGTGAACCAGTTCACCGGATCGTCCATGAGTCCGAGGTCGCGCAGAACCGTGTTGAAGATGCCGCGGTCGGCATCGAAGATGAACGTCCAGACGTAGGTGCCGGTCACCGCGGGCATCGCCCAGGCGACCATGATGCAGCTCGAGACGATGGTGCGCCACACGGTGCCGAGCCGTGCGAGGAGCAGCGCGACGAGCGTGCCGACCGTCACCGTCACGAACACCGCGACCGCGGCGAAGCCGACGGTGTTGGGCAGCACGACGCTCCAGAGCGTCGGGTTGGTGAGCGCCTCGACGTAGTTGTCGACGCCGATCCAGTTGCTCTCACCGGTGTTGATCTCGCGCAGCCCGTAGTCCTGCAGCGAATAGATGACCACCTGGATGAGCGGCCAGAGCATGAGCACCGCGAGGATGACCAGGCCCGGGGCGAGGAGGAGCCAGGGACGGGCCGTGATCAGCGAGGGGCCCCGCTTCTGCGGCCGGCCGCCGGCCACGGAGGCGGAGGAGGGCTCCGCCTTCGTGACCGGCAGTGGCGCTTGCACCATCGACATGGAGTGATACAGCCTTACTGGTTGAGCAGGTCGGTCATCTCAGCAGCGGCGTCCTTCGTCGCTGTGGCGACGTCCTTCTGTCCGCTGAGGATCGCCTGGATCATCGAGTTGGTCGTCTTCTTGGCCTGCACGGCGCCGAAGTTGGGGGTCACCGGCACGGATGCTCCGCCTTCGACCATCTGCTGAGCGAACGGCGCCACCAGCGGGTCGGTCGAGGCGAGCGCCTCTTCCATCGCCGACTGGACACCCGGGAAGTACCCGGTCTCGTCTGCCCACTTCTCGGCGAACTCGCCCGTGGTCATGAGCTTGACGAACTCCCATGCGAGGTCGGGGTTCTTCGTGGTGTTGAACACCGACAGGTGCGAGCCGCCGAGCACGGACGGAGCGATGCCGCCATCCTCACCGGGGATCACGGCCGCGCCGATCTTGCCCTCGAGGTCGGGATTCGCCTCGATCAGAGCCTTCGGCGTCCAGGAGCCGGACAGCATCATGGCGACGTTGCCCTGCGTGAACGAGTCGCGCAGGTCCGTCTCCTTCCACGTCGTCGCACCGGCGGACGAGAATCCGTGCTCGGTCGCGAGCCCGGTGTAGAACTCGATGCCGGCCTGCGACTCCTCGCTGTCGAGTTCGCTCGTCCACTCCTTGCCGTCGAGCGTCGCGACCTCGCCGCCTGCGCCCCAGACCCAGGGGTAGACCTGGAACTCGGCGTCGCCTGCCACAGGGAAGGGCAGCATGTCGGGCTTGGCAGCCTTGATGGCCTCGCCGGCGGTGACGATGTCGTCCCACGTCTTCGGAGCCTCGAGACCGAGCTCCTCGAACACGTCGGTGCGGTAGACGATCGAGCGGACACCGGCGTACCAGGGCATTCCGTACAGCTCGTCTTCGTAAGTGCCGGCGACCGCGAGGCCCTCGACGAGGTCGTCACGCAGGCCGTCTTCGGCATCGACGAACTCGTCGAGAGGCTCGAGGGCACCGGCGTCCGCGAACTCTGCGGTCCAGGTGGTGCCGGTCTCGGCGATGTCGGGCGTCGTGCCGCCGGCGATCGACGTCACGAAGCGATCGTGGGCATCGGCCCACTGGATCTCCTCGATCTTGACGGTCGCCCCGGTCTCGTCCTCGAACGCCGCAGACACCTCGTCGTAGAACGCGGTCGCATCGGGGTTGGTGCCCTTCATGATCCAGACGGTGAGCTTCTGCCCCTCTCCGTCTGCGGACCCGCCGCCGTCGGTCGCGCCACCGGCGCAGGCCGCCAGGCCAAGGGTGGCCACAGCGCCGAGCGCCACGACCGGAAGAATGCGCTTATGCATCAGGGATCTCCTCTTTGAACGTCCTGGTGGCTTCGGGAACCCACCCGGTTAGGAAAAAGTATTCATCACTAACTAATTCCCTGCAAGTTATTCTCCGAAACGTCACTCGCCCGTAACATCGCTCGCCCGACGCCCTGTCGGTGCCGTTCCCGGAGCTTCGAGAGCCGCGTATTCTCGAGGGATGGGACGGACCAGAGCTCGCGACGCCGAGCACCCTCACACCCGGCTCGACCACGGCGGAGAGGCCCGCGTCATCCCCTCCGAGTTCACGAGCGGCTACGAGCTGGTCGTCGACGGCACCCCCCAGTCGCACGTCGACCTGGATGATCCTACCCACCTTCACTTCGAGTACATCGCGCGCATGGGTGCGGTGATCGACCAGCTGCCCGCAGGGCCGCTCACCGCCGTGCACCTGGGCGCCGGCGCGCTGACGATCCCCCGCTATATAGAGGCCTCCCGACCCGGCTCGCGCCAGCAGGTGATCGAGCTCGAGTCGCCGCTCGTGGCCCTGGTGCGCGAGCACCTGCCACTCCCCCGCGGCGCCGCCATCCGGCTTCGCATCGGCGACGCCCGCGAGGGTGTCCGACGGCTGCCGCCCGGCGTGGTCGGTGCGTGCGACCTGGTCGTGTCCGACGTCTTCTCCGGCGCTCAGACCCCGGCACACCTGACCAGCGTCGAGTTCTACCGCGAGGTCGCCGAGCTGCTCGGACCGGCAGGGGTGCTGCTCGTCAACGTCGCAGACGGACCGGGGCTGGCTTTCGCCCGCCGACAGGTCGCGACGGTCGCCGAGGTGCTGCCCGAGATCGGAGTCCTCGCCGACGCCCAGGTGTTGAAGGGAAGGCGATTCGGCAACCTCGTGATCGCCGCCTCCGTCGCGCCACTGCCGTCGGAATGGCTTCCCAGGATGCTCGCCGCGGGACCCCATCCGGCCAAGATCGCCCAGGGCGCCGAGGTCACGGCGTTCGTGCAGGGCGCGCGGGTCGTCACCGATCAGGACGCCGTCGCGTCTCCGCGTCCCGACGAGTCGCTCTTTCTGCGCTGACTCGCGCGAGTGCTGTCCGGATGCACGCGCCCGGGGCGTGCCGACCCCGGAAGCGGGCCGTCTCGGGGCAGACTGGTCGAGGGGACGCTGCGGAAGGAGAGCAATGAGTTTCATCCGAGGATACGACCGGGAGAGTCTTCGCGAGCTGGTCGATCTCGATGAATGTGCGACGAGACTCGAGGAGATCGAGCAACAGCGCAGCCTCCCGTCCCTGCTCGAGCGGGTATGGCTGCTGAAGGTGCTCGGACGCCTCGATGAGGCTCTCGCGCTCGCCGACACGACGGTGCGTCAGGCCCGCATGGCGGGCACCCGACGAGATGTGCTGCGTGCGCGGGTGCTGCACGCGACGGTGCTGCAGTATCGCGGCGCCCACGCCGCGGCGGAGCAGGAGCTCGCGACCTGTGCGTCGGAGGCCGAGGGCCAGCGGTGGCTGTCGATCGCAGCCTTCGCGTACCAGCACCACGGCAAGAACGCCTACGAGGCGGGCGACTACGAGACCGCGCGCGAGAGCTTCAAGCAGTCGCTCTTCCTGCGCCGCGAAGCGGGTGCCGCCGACAGTGAGCTCGAGACCGTGCTGCTCGCGATCGAGGCCGCGGAGCGCCATCGCCCCGCTTCTCTCGCCGTCGGCTGACACCGTGATGCCGCGCGATGTCGGCGGCATGGCCTAGCCTGAGCGCATGGCGGAACTTGACCGGGTACGGGTCTGGGGCGAAGCACTGATCGCACTGCACCTCGACGACAGCTGGTCCTTCGACTTCGATCACGCGAAGCGACGTGCGGGTCAGTGCGACTACACGAAGAAACGCATCACCGTCTCGCGATACCTCGCCGCTCGATTCGACGACGACGAGATCCACCAGGTGCTGCTGCACGAGGTCGCGCACGCGCTCGCGGGGCATACCGCAGCCCACGGCCCGACCTGGAAGAGAGTGGCCCGCGACCTCGGGTATGTGGGAGGGACGACTCATCACGGCGAGACTGCGGTCGAGCTCGCTCCGTGGGTCGGCACGTGCCCGTCGGGCCATGTCACGTATCGGCACCGGCGTCCGGCGCGGCCGACGTCGTGTGCGCGCTGCTCTCGCGCATTCGACGCTCGATACCAATTCTCCTGGACACGGCGCGAGATCACGGCCGATACCCGGTCAGCCGCGCAGATGTCGCGCTGAGCGTCTCACGGACGAGGGTCGGTGTGCGATCCCCTGCCGCGCTCCCCGTCGCGTCGGAGAGACGGGTCTCGCTCGGACTCCGTGATCTCCGGGTCCTCGAACTCCGACCCGTCATCGGTCGGGAGGTCCTGGTCACCACCCGGCCCGTCGGTCTCGGCAGCGGATGAGCCACCGCCGCGACGGCGTCGCAACAGTGCAGCCGCGGCACGCCAGCCGATCAGCAGGACGCCGAGCGTGATCGTCGCGACGATGATGAACGCGATCTGCGCCGTGTCACCGGTGACGATGCGGAGCAGCATGCCGCCCGCGACGGTCACGACCCAGACCACGGCACCCCACGCAAGCGCCCACGGGCGACGCGGACGACCGGGCAGAAGGGCGGCGACGAGGTGACCGAGCACGAGCGCGACGAGGAAAGGCCACGCCGTGATGAGGAAGCCGGCGGGGTTCTCATCGTGCGATGCGCGACCGATCGCGGCGAACACGAGCACGAAGATCGCATCGAGGAGAAGAGCAGGGACGTACCGCATGCCCCGACTCTACGGCCTGACAGCGACAACGCGCGGAGAACACCCGGCCTGTCCCCCGCTGCGCGGTGAGCCTTCGGCTAGTCGAACGCGACGAATATCCCGTCGCGCAGGATCGGCACCGCATCGACGGCATCGACCTCGGCGGCCGCGGCGGACGACGTCGGCTCGACGCCGGCCTCGACCATCCTCGCGGTGCCCGGCACCCCCTCGGCGATCTCGCGCGCAGATCCGCTCGCGCTGACCATGTGCCGGAGTGCTCTGCGGAGCGCCCGGAACCCCTCGGCCGCGACGGCGGCATCGGGCGAGGTGTGATCGATGCCGAGGTCGGTCAACGCAGCGATCACGGCGCCGGCTCCGAGATGATCTTCGACCGCGAAGCGCGCAGCCCCCGTGCCGTCGACCTCACCGGCGGCGATGATCGCGACCGAGGTGCGGGCCTGACGCCGATTCTGCAGAGCGACGACTGCGCGCGCCACAGCGCCGGCGTTGCGGAGACCACCCAGCAGCACGGTCGCATCCTTCACCGCTGCCGCCACGGCCGCACCGTTACGCGACCACTGCGCCGCACCGTCGAGCGACACCCCGGAACCGCCCGCCACGGCATCGGCCACGGTCGATGAGAACCGCAGGACGTCGACGACCACGACGATGTCAGCCGGGGCGAGCCGGACGAGCCCGTCGACGCCCCACTCGAGACGCACCTGATACGTGGACTGGTCGAACGCAGACGGCATCCGTCCAGCTTATGACGCACGATCGTGGTCCCGCCGACGCATGACGTCGACGGGACCGCACTGTTCGTCAGTCCGCCGCGAGCGCCTCGACCGGTGCCACGCGAGTGGCGAGGCGGGTCGGTGCTGCAGCCGCGACCAGTGTCAGCACGGCTGTGGCGACGACGATGATCACGACGGGCAGCCAGGGGACGTGCGGCGCCACGAGCCCGGCCGGCTCGAAGTCGGGCAGCGTCGGCGTCGATCCGAGCAGCGACTGCGCCGCGACCCATCCGTAGACGACACCGAGCACGAGCCCCGTGACGGTCGCCGTGACGGTGATGTGCGTCGCCTCCAGCAGCACCATGCGGCGCACCTGCCGGTTCGACAGCCCGATCGACCGCAGCAGCCCGAGTTCGCGGCGACGCTGCACGACACCGATCGTGAGCAGATTGACCAGGCCCACGGCCGCGATCACGGCCGAGACGGCGACGAGCAGCATCATGATCGAGGCGAACGCGTCGAACGGAGCGAAGAACTCCTCAGGGATGGATCCCTCGGACTGCCCGATGAGCATCTGCTTGACCGACTCGAGGGCCACGGCGAACATCGTCACGAGCGTGACCCCCATGACGACGCCGATCGCCATGCGCGACGATCGTTCCGGGTACCGCAGCGCATTCTCGGCGGCCAATCGTGCCGTCGCGCTGGAGCCGAAGAGGCGCCCGACCAGGCGCAGCACCGGCGGCATGAAGAGCACGGCACCGAGCGCGAGGCCGGTGAACGACAGGAGCCCTCCGAAGAACGCCACGACGACGCCGAGCGGATGCAGCAGCCCGAGGACCACGCCTCCGGCGAGCAGCACCGATCCCGTGATGAGAAGCACCCACGCTCCGACGTGGCGTCCGGGACGTGAGACCTCGTCGTGCGTCCGCTCGACCGATCCGCCGATCGCCTGCAGCGGCGTGACCGCGAGCACTCGCCTCGACCCGACCCATGCCGCCGCCCAGGTCGTGAGCGCGACGCCGGCGGCGGGCAGGGCGAGCGCCGGCTGCGCGAGAGAGAAGTCGGACGGCTGATGCGCGACCCACGTCGACCCGATCTGCACGCCGATCGCCGAGAGCACAAGTCCCGCGAGCACCCCGGTGGCGGCCCCGATGAGACCGATGATGAGCCCCTGCCTCCCCACTTCGGCACGCTGCGACCGAGCAGTCGCGCCGATCAGACGCATCAGCGCGATCCTGCGCGTGCGGCCCGCGACGATCGTCGAGAACGTGTTGGCCGTCACGATCGCTGCGACGTACATCGCGACCGCCGTGAGCAGCACGGACAGCAGGCCGACGACCAGAGCGAGGCTCTCGCTGTCGCCGATGAACGGGTCCGCCTGCAGCACCGCGCCGAGGTATGCGGTCACTTCGACGAGTACCACGCCGAAGGCGGCCGACAGCGCGGCGACGAGGATGCTCGCTCCCATCCCCCGTTCGCGGAGCCAGGCGGAACGCGGGCCCGTCGATGCGCTCTGCGGCACGACTGTGCGAACCGCATCCTGCACCACCGCGCTCACGCCGCCACCTCCGCCGCGAGCATGTACGCCGAGATCTCCTCCGCGGTCTGACGCGGGTGGTCGGCGACGAGTCGACCGTCGCCGAGGAACAACACCCGGTCGGCGTGACTCGCTGCGATCGCGTCATGCGTGACCATCGCGATGGACTGCCCGTGCTCGCGGCTCGCGGTCGCGAGGAGCTGAAGAACCTCGCGTCCCGACGTCGAGTCGAGGTTTCCCGTCGGCTCGTCGGCGAACACCAGGTCTGGTGCCGTGGCGAGCGCACGCGCGATCGCGACCCGCTGCTGCTGCCCGCCCGACAGCTGATGCGGGCGGTGCTGCAGCCGTGCGCCGAGTCCCAGGGTCTCGACGAGGCCGTCGATGCGCGCCTTCTCGATCGCACTCGGGCGTCTTCCGTCGAGCTCGAAGGGCAGCAGGATGTTGCCCATCGCCGTGAGGGTGGGCACGAGGTTGAAGGCCTGGAAGATGAATCCCACGCGGCGTCGACGCAGGATCGTCAGGTCGAGGTCGCCGAGGCCGGTGATCTCGGTGTCGCCGATCCAGGCGCGTCCGTCCGACGGGGTGTCCAGGCCCGCCATGATGTGCATGAGCGTGGACTTGCCCGAACCCGAGGGGCCCATGATGGCGGTGAACTGGCCGCGTCGGATGCCGACGCTGACGTCGTCGAGAGCGCGGACGGCGCCTTCTCCGGTGCCGTAGGTCTTGCTGAGGTGCTGCACGCGGGCTGCGAGCCCGAGGTCGCTGGTCGTGATCTGCATGTCGACGACGCTATTTCTCGCAGGCGGCACCCGGCGTCGCCCATGCGACTCATGCGCCTACATCGCAAGGATGATCTGCACGCGTGCTCGCGACTCAGGCGAGGCCGTGCTCGAACGCGAACACGACGAGCTGCACCCGGTCCCGGAGCGAGAGCTTGGTGAGGATTCGACTGATGTGCGTCTTGACCGTCGCCTCACTGAGGTACTCCCGTGCCGCGATCTCGCTGTTCGACAGGCCCCGTGCTGCGAGCGCGAAGATCTCGCGCTCGCGCTCCGTGAGCGTGGAGAACTGTGCGGGAGCGGGCTTCGGGGCCTCGGCGAAGTGCTGGAAGAGCTCGCGGGTCGCCGACGCGGCGATCACGCTCGATCCGGCGTGCACCGTGCGGATCGCCGCCAGCAGGAACTCCGGGTCCGCGTCCTTGAGCAGGAACCCGCTTGCACCCTGGCGGATGGCCCTGGCCGCGGCCTCGTCGAGATCGAAGGTCGTGAGCATCACGATGCGGGGCGGATCCGGTTGCGAGAGGATCTCGGCGGTCGCCGCGAGTCCGTCCATCACCGGCATGCGGATGTCCATCAGGACGACGTCGGGGCGGACCGAGCGCACGAGCGACACCGCCTCACGACCGTCGCCCGCCTCGCCCACGACATCGAGGTCGGGTTGCGAGGCGACCAGCATCCGGATCCCGGCGCGGAAGAGCGCCTGATCGTCGACCAGTACGACCCTGATCATGCAGTCTCTCCGATCGGCAGCGAGGCGGTGACGACGAACTGCACGCCATCACGCTCTGCCAGCAGGCTACCGCCCACGAGCTGGGCTCGTTCGCGCATGCCGATCACCCCATGCCCTCCGCCGATCTGCGCGTCGCCCGCGCGCACGGTGTTGCGCACCTGCAGGTCGACCCGATCGGGCAGCCAGGCGAGGCGCACGTCCACCGCACCGTCGCCGTGCCGGATCGCGTTCGTCAGCGCCTCCTGCAGAATCCGGTACACCGCGAGCTGGATCGCCCCCGGGGGTTCTCCGGGAGGCGTCGGATCGACGGTGATGCGGGGCTCGATCCCCGCCTGACGCACCTGGGCGAACAGCGTCTCGAGGTCGGCGAGCGTCGGCTGCGGACCATCTCCCTGACGGTGTCGCAGCTGGGTGAGCAGCAGGCGGACATCGCTCAGCGCCGCGCGCGCGGTCTGCGCGATCGTCGCCAGCGCATCGCCCGTCATCTCGGGCTGCGTCGCGGCCGCATAGCGCGCCCCGTCGGCCTGCGCGATCACCACGGCGAGCGAGTGCGCCACGATGTCGTGCATGTCGCGCGCGATCCGTACCCGCTCCTGCTCTTCCGCCGCCAGCGATTCCGCCTGCAACTGGGCCGACCGGGTTCGCCGCGCCCGCAGCACGACCCGCCACAGCAGACCGCACACCCACGCGAAACCGAGCGCGAGAACGGAGACCACGAGGAGCAGCGTTCCTGAGGTCAGCTGTTCCCAGCCGCTGGCACCGGATGCGACGCCGGTGACGATGACCATGTACGCGGCGGCGATCAAGGCGCCGAAGAGCGCCGAGCCGAACCCCCACCACAGGACCACGCGCGAACCCCATGCGGCGGTCGCGTACAGCACCAGCAGGATGGCGACATCGATGGGCAGAGGCCCCTGCCCCGCGAGCATCTGCACGAAGGCGCCGAGCCAGGCGGCCCCCAGGGCCAATCCCGGAGCGAGCCGGCCGACCGCGACGCCGCCGAACATCAGCACACCGGCCACCACGATCGCCACGATGCTCGCGCTCGGCACCTCGACGTTTCCTGCGCCCGGGCCGTAGAACGCGATCGAGAACGGGGTGAGGATGACGAAGAGCAGCGCCGCGCCGACGATGTCGAGCACGAGCGCCGTGCGAGAGAGCGGGCGGATCACTCCCCCACGCTACGCGGCGCGTCGAGTGCCACGCATCCGCCTGGAGATGTATCCACGCCGCGGCTCAGGCGCGCGCGATGATCTCGCCGTGCGGCACGAGGTACCAGCCGTCGCCGTCATCGGCCCAGCGCTTCCAGGCGTCACTGATCTGCCGCAGGTCATCGGGGGTGGCCATCGCGCTGTCGACCAGCTGCCGCGCGAGGGCCGATTCCAGGATGCGGTCGGCCCACATGCCGCCCCACCAGGAGCGATCCTCGGGGGTCGCGTAGGTCCAGGTGGAGGTCGTCGCCGTGATGTCGTCGAACCCCGCAGCGCGCGCCCACGCCAGCAGTCGCCGCCCGGCATCCGGCTCGCCCCCGTTCGCACGCGCGGCGCGTCGGTAGAGATCCAGCCACCTGTCGAGCTCGGGCAGCATCGGGAACCAGATGAATCCGGCGTAGTCGGCGTCTCGCGCCGCGACCACACCTCCGGGCACCGCGACGCGTCGCATCTCTCGGAGCGCCTGAACGGGATCGGCGACGTGCTGCAGCACCTGATGCGCGTGCACGACGTCGAAGCTGTCGTCGGCGAAGCTCATCGCGTGCACGTCCTCGACCGAGAAGTCGACGTTGTCGAGGCTCCTGCTCGCAGCGAGGTCACGCGACAGCGACAGCGCGGTCTGATCGATCTCGGTGGCCGTGACGTGTGCGACGTGGGCCGCGAAGTCGACCGTGATGCTTCCGGGCCCGGCTCCCACATCGAGAAGGCGCGTGGTCTCGGCCAGGTGCGGCCGGAGGTACTCGGCGGAGTTCGAGATGTCGCGGCTGCTGTGGGATCGGAGGACGGTTTCGTGATGCCCGTGGGTGTAGATGGCCATGCCTCAGTCTGGCAGGCGGCCGGTGGGCGCCCGTTCAGTGCAGCTCGACGACCGCGCGACGGATCGCCTCGCGGTCGGGCTTGCCCGAGGTCAGGACCTCGAGCGCGTCGACCATGATCAGTCGCGACGGTCGCGCGTGCGCACCGAGCGCGTCGGCGACGATGTCGCGCGCATGCGCGAGCTGCTCGGCCTCGCTGCGTCGGAGTGTCTCTCCGCGCGCCGCCACGATCACCGAGGCCTCTCCCCATCGCTCGTCGGGCACGCCCACCACGACGGCGCCGGTGAGGCCGGGGACTCGACGGATCAGACTCTCGACGCGATCGAGCGAGATGTTGATGCCGCCCGACACGATCACGTTGTCGGCGCGTCCGTGCACGCGTACGAGACCGTCCTCCACCATGCCGAGATCGCCCGTGTGATACCACCGGATGCCGTGTTCGTCGCGGGAGAAGTTCTTCGCCGTGAGCTCGCCGTCACCCAGATAGCCGTCGGCGAGCATCGGCCCCGCCACTCTCAGCTCGCCGCCGACAGTGCGCACCGCGACCGTGTCGAGCGGCACGCCGTCATAGACGCAGCCGCCGCTCGTCTCGGTGGACCCGTAGGTGCGCACCAGGCGCACACCGAGGTCTGCCGCCCTGTCGCGAAGCGGCTCGGGCAGTGCCTGACCCCCCACGAGGATCGCGCGGTAGGACTTCAGCGCGGCCCTGACCGGTGCGTCATCGGCCGCATCGAGCAGCGTCGACAGCTGAGCGGGGACGAGAGAGGAGTACAGCTCGGGAATCGAGCCGGATCCCCCGGGCTCGGGGCGGAGCATCGAGAGTGTGGCGTCTGCGAATGACGCGGGCGAGAACCGACCGCTCAGGGCCACCGGATGCGTCCCGGCGACGAGCGACCGGACGATGACCTGCAGGCCGGCGACGTACCCGGCGGGCAACGCGAGAAGCCAGCGACCGCGGCCGATCCTCTCGACGGTCGCATTCGCGCTGGCGCGGAGCGCCTCCCCGCTCAGCACGACGCGTTTCGGGATGCCGCTGGATCCGGACGTCGCGATGACGACCGCGGTGCCGTCGGGGACGTGGCTCGGCGCGTCCCCGAGCATGCCGAACCCGAGTGCCGGGCCGCCATCGAGGGCGCGCGCCAACGCCTGGCGGAGCTCGGTCGGATTCTCGGCATCCGTCGACCGCAGTGCGACCATGTCCGTCTCGATCCGCTCGATGCTGTCAGGGGCTCAGTAGTGCCAAGGGAAAGACGTCCAGTCCGCGTCCCTCTTCTCGAGGAACGAGTCGCGTCCCTCGACGGCTTCGTCGGTGCCGTAGGCGAGACGCGTGGCCTCGCCCGCGAACACCTGCTGCCCCACGAGCCCGTCGTCGACGGCGTTGAACGCGAACTTCAGCATCCTGATCGCCGTCGGAGACTTCGTGAGCACGGTACGCGCCATCTTCAGCGCCTCGCGCTCGAGCTCGGCGTGGGGCACGACCCGGTTGACAGCTCCGGCTTCGTACGCGCGCTGCGCCGAGTACTCCTCGGCGAGGAAGAAGACCTCACGGGCGAACTTCTGCCCGGTCTGCCGCGCCATGTACGCCGATCCGTAACCCGCGTCGAAGCTGCCGACATCGGCGTCGGTCTGCTTGAACCGCGCCTCTTCCGCGGAGGCGATCGAGAGGTCGCACACCACGTGCAGCGAATGCCCGCCGCCGGCCGCCCATCCCGGTACGACCGCGATGACGACCTTGGGCATGAAGCGGATGAGTCGCTGCACCTCGAGGATGTGCAGACGGCCGGCTCGCGCCGGATCGTGCACGGTCGTCTCGTCGTCGGAGTACTTGTACCCGTCGCGTCCGCGGATGCGCTGGTCACCGCCCGAGCAGAACGCCCACCCGCCGTCTTTCGGGCTCGGTCCGTTGCCGGTGAGCAGCACGGCGCCGATGCGCGGGTTCTGGCGCGCGTCGTCGAGGGCCCGGTAGAGCTCGTCGACGGTGTGCGGGCGGAAGGCGTTGCGCACCTCGGGGCGGTTGAACGCGATGCGCGCGACTCCGCCGTCGGTGCTCACGTGTGCCGTGATGTCGGTGTAGTCCTCGGCACCGGGCGCGAGCACCCATTCGTCGGGGTCGAACAGGTCTGAGACGAAAGCGCTGGTCACGGCATCCAGCCTATTCCCGCCCGGGTTGCAGACCCGGACGGCGTCGCCCTGAGGAGGCGACGCCGTCTGGGTCCGGTGATCAGCGGCGGCGAGCGCGCGCCGTCTTGATCCAGCCGTCGATGATGTCCCAGAGCGGGAAGGCGACGAGGCAGAAGCCGGCGACGACCGCGAGGATGCGCATGGTCTCGTCGGTCACACCGTTGTCGGTGAACACGAAGGAGAGGAACTCCGGGTTGATCAGCTGACCTCGCACGAGCAGCGTGAGCGCCCAGGCGGCGAAGATCACCGCGAGGACCGTGTTCACCACCGCCGTCGCGAACGTCCATCGCCGCTGGGCATAGACGACCACCGCCAGCATGGCCTCCGCGACGAGCAGCGCGAGCAGCGTGGCGATGCCCCACGGCCAGAGGTCCGGGTGCAGCACGGCGATCGGCTCGCCGCCGGTGGGGAAGAACCCGAGCAGGGGATCCCAGAACACCGCTCCCGCTGCGAGCACCACGAATGCGATCGATGCGATGGCATCGGCGAGCCCTGTGCCGTTCGGCGTCGGCTCGGGGAGCTGATCGACGTTCCATCGCACCCCCGTGTCGGCTCCGGTGCGTTCGAGCATCACGAAGACCAGAGTCACCCAGAACCCGACGTGGACGATCGAGGTCAGCGCCGCCACGACCGCCGATCCGACGATGCCGCCGGTAGGCGCACCCTCGATGAGCTGACCGATCACGACTCCGCTGAAGGCGCAGATCGGTACGATCCACAGCAGCAGCCGCAGCAGTCGCCACCACGCGAGGTAGTACTTCGGGCCGATGAGGTGCAGGGGGCGATCGGCGTAGCCCGCGGCGAGCGCACCCGGGTCGCCCAGCTCGGTGAGCACGGCCCGCTCGGCCTCGGCAAGGGCCTCCCCCTGTTCGAGCCTCGCGTCGATGGCGTCGGCGATCGACGCTTCGAGCTCTGCGCGAACGTCGTTCTGCGCCTCGGGTGCGAGGCTGCGGATCGTGGCGCTGATGTAGCGCTCGGTGAGCGTGGCTGTCGTGGGCATGTCAGTTCTCCTCGGCTGTGAGGGTGGCGATCGACGTCGTGAGGGAGCGCCATTCTTCGGTCAGGGTGTCGGCCAGCCGGATTCCGGCTTCCGATGTGCGGTAGAACTTGCGGGGCCGAGCCTCGTCGGTGTTCCACTCGCTCGTCAGGTACTCCTGCTTCTCGAGCCGTCGCAGCAGCGGGTACAGCGTGTTCGCGTCGGTGGCGAAGCCGCGGCGCTCGAGGTCTTCGAGCAGCCCGTAGCCGTACCCCGCGGTGCGCAGCAGCTGCAGGCACGCCAGTACCACGGTGCCGCGGCGCAGTTCCTGCAGATGCGTGTCGAGGGTCTCGTTCATGTCGACCACATTACTGTGTGTCACACACTATTGTCAATCACACGTCAGACGGTCTCACACAGGCGACGCTCTCGGCACGGCGGGCACCGTGGAACCTCCGGCACGGAGCAGAATGAGCACATGCTCCCTCCGCTCACAGAACTGCTCGGCTCAGCCACTGTCGTCTCGCTTCCGATGCACACCCGATTCCGTGGCGTAGACACCCGAGAGGCGCTTCTCTTCGAGGGGCCCGAGGGCTGGGCGGAGTTCTCCCCGTTCATCGAATACGACGATTCCGAGTCGGCCACCTGGCTCCGCGCGGCGATCGACTTCGCCTGGCATCCGCAACCCGAGCCCCTGCGCGAGCGGATTCAGGTGAATGCCACCATCCCGGCCATCCCCGCAGCCGAGGCGGCAGGTCTGCTGGCACGCTTCGCCGGATGCCGCACGGCCAAGGTCAAGGTCGCAGAGCCGGGGCAGACCCTCGCCGACGACGTCGCGCGCGTGAGAGCCGTGCGAGAGGCCATGGGCCCGGAGGGGCGCATACGCGTCGATGCCAATGGCGCATGGAACATCGACGAGGCCGAACACGCCGTGCACGCTCTCAACGAGTTCGACCTCGAGTACGTCGAACAGCCGTGCGCGACAGTCCCGGAACTGGCCGAGCTGCGCACCCGCGTGAAGTACATGGGCATCCCGGTGGCGGCCGACGAGAGCATCCGCAAGTCGACCGATCCGCTGGCCGTGGCCCGCGAGCGAGCCGCCGATCTGCTGGTGGTCAAGGCGCAGCCGCTCGGGGGCATCACCCACGCGCTGCAGATCATCACCGCCGCGGGCCTCCCCGTGGTGGTGTCCAGCGCGCTGGACACGGCGATCGGCCTCTCGCAGGGCGCCGCACTCGCCGCCGCGCTGCCGACTCTCGCGCATGACTGCGGTCTGGGCACCGCATCGCTGTTCCTGGATGACGTCGCCGATCTGCGCCCGGTCGACGGATCGATCCCGTCTGCGCGAGTGACACCTGACCCCGCCGCACTGACACGCCTCGCCGCAGCGGACGACCGCCGCGACTGGTGGCTCGATCGCCTTGCGCGGTGCTATGCCGCGCTCGACGCGCGCTGACGCCTCAGGTCATTCCGCGAGCAGCAGCTGCACGAGCCTGCCCAGTTCCTCGCCGCCGGAGTGCCTCAGCTGATCGGAGTCATGGCCGGCCATGGCACCCCGAACGGTCATGCCCTCCCAGATGATCATGAGCATGCGGGCCGCCTGGTCGGCCGGCACCTTGAGTTCGAGAGAACCCACCGCCACGATGTCGGTGATGATGGTCGCGATGCTCGACACCATCTCGCGCTCCTGCAGCAGGTAGGCCGCACCGAACTGCTCGTCGCGCAGCGCACGGATGCGGATCTCGCTCATGAGCATCACGCCGAGGCGGTCGTCGCCCCCGGCATCCATGATCCGCTGCACCAGCTCCACCGGGTCGCACCCTGCGTTGAGTCCGCCCTCGGCGGCGATCTCGTCGACACGATCCCGCACGGCGCTCACCCGCTGCTCGGCGACGCTGCCGGCCAGCATCAGGAACAGCTCGTCCTTCGAGTCGAAGTTCGAGTAGAAGGCGCCGCGGGTGAACCCTGCTCTCTCGCACACCGCCTCGACGGATGCACCCTCGAGTCCGACTTCGGCGAAGACCTGCGCCGCAGCGTCGAGAAGCCTGACTCGGGTGTTCTCGCGACTGCGCGTGGCGGATGTCGTCATCGATACGCCTTTCCACTCGGTTCTTGAGTCCGGCTGACATTCTCACACCCCGCACACAGACTCGGGGGCTCGGATCACCCTACGATACATCTATGTATTGGATACACCTGTGTATTCAAATCGGCATTCCCTGAGGAGACCCGTGTCCACACTCCTGTCCTCGCTCGGCCGTTGGTCCTACCGGCATCCGTGGCGCGTCCTCTTCTCGTGGATCCTCGTGCTCGGCATCGCCGGCGCCGGAGCGCTGACGCTCGGAGCGGGCACCGACAACTCGTTCTCCATCCCCGGAACCGAATCCCAGGCGGGACTGGAGCAGCTCAACCGCTCGTTCCCGGCAGTCAGCGGAACCAGTGCGCAGATCATCGTCGTCGCGGCCGACGGCGACTCGATCACGGACGACTCGTATCGCACCGGAATCGAGGATGCGGTCGACGAGCTCGCCGACCTCGACGACTCCGTGCTCTCGGCCACTTCGCCCTACGACGAGATGGTCAGCGGGATGATCAACGACGAGGAGACCGCGGGCATCATCCGCCTGCAGTTCGACGGCCAGTCGACCGACGTGTCAGAGGCGACCCAGGACGAGCTGCGCAACGTCGTCTCCGACCTCGCCGCCGAGCTCCCCGCCGGATCGCAGACATCACTGGGTGGCGAGCTCTTCGCGACCTCGATCCCGGGCGTCACGCTGACCGAGGCGGTCGGCCTGCTCATCGCCTTGCTCGTGCTGATCGTGACCTTCCGGTCGTTCGTCGTGGCCGGCCTGCCGCTGCTCACCGCCGTGCTCGGCGTCGGCATCTCGATGGCTGGGATCTTCGCGGCGACGGCGTTCGCCACGGTCTCATCGACGACTCCCCTCCTCGCACTCATGCTCGGCCTCGCCGTCGGCATCGACTACGCGCTGTTCATCATGGCCCGACACCAGGATCAGGTGCGTGACGGTGTCGAGCCCGAGGAGTCGACGGCGCGCGCGGTCGGCACCGCCGGGTCGGCCGTGGTGTTCGCCGGAGTGACCGTGCTGATCGCTCTCATCGGCCTCGGGTTCGCCGGCATCCCCTTCCTCACCACGATGGGCATCGCGGCGTCCGCCGCCGTCGCCGTCGCCGTCGCCATCGCGGTGACGCTCACGCCGGCGCTGCTCGGCTTCATGAAGGGCAGGGTCGTGGGCCGCCCACGCAGGGCACCGAAGGCGAAGGACGGAAAGCCCGCACCCGCGGCCCGCCGTCCGTTCAGCGACCGCTGGGTGACAGGCGTCACCACGCGGCCGATCCTCGTCTCGGTGGCCGTCGTGCTCGGGCTCGGCATCGTCGCCGTTCCGGCTCTGAGCCTCGATCTCGCACTGCCGAACGCGGGCGTGCTGCCGAAGGACAACGAAGCGCGGCAGAGCTACGACCTCGTCGCCGAGGAGTTCGGCGCAGGGTTCAACGGCCCGCTCATCCTGACCGGCACGATCGTCACCTCGACCGACCCCCTGGGACTGATGGAAGACCTCGGTGACGAGGTCGCGAAGATCCCCGGCGTCAAAGAGGTCGCACTGGCGACACCGAACGAGACCGCCGACACCGGGATCGTGCAGATCATCCCCGAGACGGCCCCGGATGACCCGGCCACGGCCGAGCTGGTGCGCGATCTCCGGTCGCACCACGACGAGTGGCTCGACGAGTTCGGCATCGATCTCAAGGTCACCGGGTTCACGGCCGTCGGCATCGACATCTCCGATCAGCTGGGCAACGCGCTGCTGCCCTTCGGGATCTTCGTGATCGGCCTCTCGCTGATCCTCCTGACGATCGTCTTCCGCTCGCTCTGGGTCCCGATCACGGCTGCTCTCGGCTACCTGCTCTCGATCATCGCCGGGTTCGGCATCGTCGGAGCGGTGTTCGAGTGGGGGTGGTTCGCCGACGCTCTGCATGTCGCGAAGGTCGGACCGATCATCAGCTTCATGCCGATCATCCTCATGGGAGTGCTGTTCGGCCTCGCGATGGACTACCAGGTGTTCCTCGTCTCGAGGATGCGGGAGGACTTCGTGCACGACCCCGACAGGAAGAGCGGCGACCGTGCGACGCGACGAGCAGCCGCACTGCGCGCCGTGCGCAGCGGCTTCACGGGGTCGGCCAAGGTGGTCACGGCGGCCGGGCTCATCATGTTCGCGGTGTTCGTCGCGTTCGTCCCCGAGGGCGACTCCTCGCTCAAGCCGATCGCGCTGGGCCTCGCCGCGGGAATCGCCATCGACGCGTTCCTCGTGCGCATGACGCTGATCCCCGCGCTCATGGCGATCCTCGGTGAGCGCGCATGGGAGATCCCCGCGTGGCTCGAGCGGATCCTCCCCCGCGTCGACATCGAGGGAGAGGCCGTCGAGCGCGAACGCCATCTCGCCGAGTGGCCGGGCGACGACTCCGTGGTCGCCGCCGACGAGCTCTCGATCGCCGACACCCGTGTGCAGGGGCTTCACCTGCGGGTCGAACCCGGCTCCACCGCAGTGCTCACCGGATCGTCCGCCGGGGCACTCCGCGCGCTGGCGCTGACGATCGCGGGACGCGTGCCCCCCGAAGGCGGGCGTCTGCGCGTCGCGGGGCATCTCCTGCCGGGTCGCACGGCATGGGTGCGAGCGCACGTCGGGGCGGTCATGGCCGCGGATGCGGGAGGCCTCTCGACCGACCTCCCCGAGGCGCTCCGGGGCGCTCCCGCCCTCGTCGTGATCGACGGCGTCGATCGGCTCTCGCGCCCCGAGCGTGATCAGCTCGCCGCGCGTCTGCGCGACGCACCTGCCACGACTGCGGTGCTGATGACGACTCTCGACCCGTCCGTCGCCCGCGACGTGCTGACGGATGCCGGACGCGGCGTCGGCGACACGATCGACGTCGACGAACCCGCCGCGCACCGGGAGCCGCGCACCCCTCAGGAATCCCCCGAATCGACCGAGGTGACAGCATGACCCTCCCCATCGAACGCGCTCGCTCGCGCAAGCCGATCACCTGGCTGACGATCCTCGGAGTGCTGCTGCTGCCAGCCGCCGTGGGCGGCATCCTGGTGGCGGCGCTGCAGAACCCGACCGAGCGGCTGGACTCCATGACCGCCGCGATCGTCAACCTCGATGAGCCCGTCGAGATCGACGGTCAGCTCACTCCGCTCGGGCGTCAGCTCGCCTCCGGGCTCGTCGAGGGCTCTGACGAGTTGGACTCGAACCTCACCTGGGTGATCTCGAACGAGCAGGACGCGAAGGACGGTCTGGCCGACGGCTCGTATCAGGCCGTGATCACGATCCCCGAGGAGTTCTCTTCGGCCGCGACGTCGGCGGGACAGGCGATCTCAGACGGCGGCGGCGATGCCGAACAGGCGACCATCGAGGTCACCACGCCCGACGACGGCCTCGTGGCCGACGACCTCATCACGAGCCAGATCGCGAACGTCGCGGCGTCGACGCTCGGCACCATGCTCTCGGAAGCCACCACGGAGAACATCCTGGTCGGGTTCACGACCATCGGCGATCAGATCGGCGAGGCCGCCGACGGCGCGGATCGACTCGCGACCGGTGCGCGCGATGCGGCGACCGGCGCTCAGGCGATTCCCGACGGAGCCACGCAGCTCGCATCAGGAGCAGCCGAGCTCGGAACCGGCGCATCCTCCCTCGCCGAGGGGCTCGACACCCTGACCGCCAAGACGCGGGAGGCGGCGGCGGGCGCGTCGCAGATCGGGCTGGGACTCACGAACGGTGCCACCGCGCTGCAGGACAACGCCGCGGGCGTGACGCAGTTGGTGGGCGCCATCCAGACCGGCACGGGAGCAGCCTCGGATGCCGCCTCGCAGACCGCCGCGCTGGCGCAGACCCTGGGCGGGTTGGCAGCCACCTGCGATCCCGATCCCGCCGCATCCGGAGAACTCTGCGCGCAGCTCGCGGCCGCCGCCGGGGACGCGGTCACCGCCGCCACCTCGGCGGGCACGGCGTCGGGCTACCTGACGAACGTGGCCCCGAGCGTCGCTGGCCTGCCGGGCTCGTTCAGCACTCTGTCTATCCAGTTGGGCGAGGCCGGTGCGGGCGCCACGACGCTCGCCGACGGTCTGAACCAGCTGGCGACCGACGGCCTCGTGGCCTCGGCGTCGGGCGCACGCGCACTCGCGTCCGGCGCCGGCCAGCTGTCGGACGGGGCGACCCAGTTGGCCTCGGGCGGCACGGAACTCGTCACCGGCCTCGACACCCTGGCGACCGGGACGGGCGACCTCGCGGGCGGATTGCGCACGGCATCCGAATCGCTGCCCTCGTTCAGCGACTCCGAATCGACGTCGCTGGCATCGGTGATCGCGGATCCGGTCGCATCGGAGGGCGCCGACGCCACGACGATCTTCGGTCCGACGGCGATCCCGCTGCTCACGGCCGTGGTGTTGTGGTTCGGGGGACTCGCCTCGTTCCTGGTGATGCGTGCCCACACGGCGCGCACGCTGACCTCTCGACGCTCGTCGGCGGGTCTCGCACTGCGCTCTCTTCTGCCGGCTGCCCTGATCGGAGCGGGTCAGGGGCTGCTGGTCTCGCTCATCGTGCAGTTCGTGGCGGAGTACGACGCGGGCGCCTGGTGGGCATTCGCCGGCACCGCAGTGCTCGCCGGCATCGCCTTCGCGGCAGTGAACCAGGCGCTCGTCGCGGTGCTCGGCGGAGTGGGCCGATGGATCAGCGCGCTCGTGGGTGTTCTCGCCGTCGCGACCGGCCTCATCTCTACCGTGCCGGGCTGGCTCGGCGACCTCGGGGCTGCGCTTCCGACAGCGCCGGCCTTCGCCGGACTGATCGCCGCGAACGGAGGTGCCGCCGCGGCCCTCACCGTCTGGGGCGTGCTGTCGCTCGTCGCGACCACGGTCGCGGTGGCCCTGCGGCGCACCACCTCTGTGCAGGGGGCCCTCGCGGCGGCGTGAACCGCCCCACCGAGATCGCTCGGTCTTCGTACGTGTGCCCGCGCACGTACGATCAGAGAATGCGTCGCCCCTTCATGACCTCTCCCGCCCAGCTCGAGTCTCTCGAGGGACAGCAGTACCTCGTGCTGCGACCCACGAGGGCCGTGTCGGACGTGTACCGGGCCGAGCAGCGGTCGGCGCTGGGTCGCATGGATGCTCCGCACCCGCACACCGGGCACGTCACCCTGCGCGCATTCGAAGAGCCCGAGCGTCGCGAGGAACTGCTCGCTCTCATCCGCGATTGGGCGGTGTCGCAGCGACCGATCGAGGTCGTCGCGGAGGCCGTCGACGTGTTCCCCGCCCCCTGGCAGGTCGTGATCCTGCGGCTGCGACGCACCGCATCCCTCGTGTCGGCCTACTCGACGCTCAGCGACGCGCTCGAGGCGACCGACTTCCGACGACTCGACGAGCGCAGCACGGACGACTGGACGTTCCACCTGTCGGTGATCTATGCGCAGACGCTCGCCCCCGCGGCATGGACGGAGTTGTCGCACAAGTCGCGGCGCTCGCTCGGTTCGCGCCCGGCCGAGACCATCAGCGACGTCGAGCTCGTCTGGTACGAAGACGGCGCGGAGCACTCCGAGGTCATCCCCGTGGGACCGCGCTCACTCAGCTGAGACGGGCTCTGGCGCTCAGCTCAGGCCGGAGTAGGCGTGCAGACCCTTGAAGAAGACGTTGACGATCGTGAAGTTGAAGATCACGGCGGAGAATCCGACGATCGCGAGCCATGCGGACGGGTTTCCGCGCCAGCCGCGCGTCGCGCGTGCGTGGATGTATCCGGCGTAGAGCACCCAGATCACGAACGTCCAGGTCTCCTTGACGTCGAAGCCCCAGAAGCGGCTCCACGCGTAGTACGCCCAGATAGACCCGGCGATGAGCGTGAACGTCCAGAGGATGAACCCGATGATCGTGAAGCGGTACGCCATGCTCTCGAGTCGCTCAGCCCCGGGGAAGGTGCGCAGGAAACCGGGCCCGGTCTTCTCCGCGCCCTCGGAGATCAGGCGCTCGCGGCGCGACTGCATGAGTTGGATGACGGACAGCGAGAACGCGAGTGCGAAGAACGCGGTGCCGAGCGACGCCACGAACACGTGGATCACGAGCCATACGCTCTTCAGCGGGTCCATCAACGGCGAGACGTCGACGTAGAAGTTCGTCGCCGCGAGACCCAGCAGCACGACGACCAGACCCGTGATGAACGTGCCGAGGAAGCGCAGATCGATGCGCGTCAGCACCACGAGGAACACCGCGACGATCAGCAGCGTGCCCATCATCGCGAACTCGTAGAGGTTGGCCCACGGCACTCGGCCGGCGGCGAAACCGCGGGTGAGCGTGGCGCCGAGCTGGAAGAGGAAGGCGAGGACGGTGAGAGAGGTTCCGATGCGCGCCATCACGAATCGCTGCGGAGCGTCGACGGCCCCGGATGCCGCTGCACCCTTGCCGCCCTTCGCCGCCGGGGATCCGGTGCCTGCGCCGACGAGCTCGAACTCCCGAACGCTCGCCGCGTCCGCCGACAGCTGCGATCGGCGGGCGAGATCGAAGGCGTAGGCCACGAAGGCCGCCGCATAGATCGCGATCGCCGTCCACAGCAGGACGGGCGAGATCACTTCGAGATCGAACATGATGTCAGTCTACTTTCGGGCTGTCGGACACGGCGTCCGTGGTGGATTCGCGATCGAGGTCGTGGTCGAGTTCGTCCGGCTCGTCGATCGCCCGGGTCACTCGCGACTCGTCGAGCAGTCGGGCGTGCCCCGCGACGAGGTCGTCGACGGCCGCCGCGAGAGTCGGATCCTCGCCGCGCGCAAGCCCCGCGTACTCGAACGCGACGGCGCCGTCCGCCTCTGTCGCCTTGACCCAGACGCGACGGCGCGGCACGAACAGCGCGAGCATGAGGCCGCCCAGAGCGAGGAGAGCGAACCCGAGCACCCAGACTCCGGACTCGTCGCGATGGATCTGCAGCGACGCGAATCGCTTGACCGACTCGGAGAGGTCGGTGGCGCCGGCGGGAGACTCGTCGTCGAACGTCACGGTGCCGAGACCGTTCGGCAGGTCCGCCGTCTGACCGGGGGCGAGTTCGATGGACTCGAGATCGGTCGAACGACCTGTCACCTTGGTCATACCGGTGGTGTCGAGCACGTACACCGAGCGGGGCACTCCCTCGTTGATGCCGAGGTCGCCCGTGTAGACGTCGAGCGTCAGAGTCGGGTTCGTGAGGTCTCCGTAGGCCGAGAAGAAGGCGCCGCTCTCGAGCACTCCGGTCGTCGGGTAGAAGAAGCCGACCAGGCCCACCTGCTCGGCGAGGCCGTCGGGAACCTTGATCACCCCGAGAGAGGTCATGTTGTTGTCCTGCGGCAGGAACGGGGTGCTGTTCGTGAACACGACCTCGCCCTCGGGGTCTCGCACCGTGATCGTCGGCGCGTATCCGTTGCCGAGCAGGAACACATCGTCGTCTGCGACCGCGAGCGGCTCATTCACCTTGACAGCGCCGGTGCGCTCTTCGCCGTTCTCCTGCACGGTGACGTTGGCCGAGAAGTCGCCGGCCTGGCCCGAACCCGGCTCTCCGAACGGCTGATACGTGACGTCGAAGCTGTCGAGACGCATCGAGTACGGGGCGAGGGCGTCGTCGGCGACGAAGCGACCGCGATTCATCGAGTCGTAGTCGAGCAGGGTGTTCGCGAACGTCTCCCCCTCGACCAGCACCCGCTGGCCCGTATAGGCGAATCCGCCGCCGACGCCGATCGTGATGAGCACTCCCACCAGGGCGAGGTGGAACAGCAGGTTGCCGGTCTCGCGCCAGTACCCGCGCTCGGCGGACGCCGAATACGTGCGACCGGAGTCGTAGCGTTCGACGCGGTAGCCGAGCGCCTTGAGCTGCTTCGCGGCGATGTCGATGGATGCCGCGGCATCCGCCTTCGGGTCGACGGACGCCCTGTCGACCGCCCGGTAGTCGGCGAGTCTCTTGAGCCGCGCAGGGGTGCGCGGAGGCCGAGCGCGGAGCGCCTTGGCATGGTGCTTGATGCGGGGGATCACGCAGCCCACGAGCGAGGCGAACAGCAGGAGGTAGATCGCCGAGAACCAGGGCGACAGATAGACGTCGAAGAGCTTCAGGCCGTCGAGGATCGGGAAGAGGTCGGGATTGTCGCGCTCCCACTGGGTGACGCCGTTGGGATCGGCCATGCGCTGGGGAAAGATCGAGCCGGGAATCGCGGCGATTGCGAGCACCAGCAGCAGGATCAGCGCCGTGCGCATCGACGTCAGCTGCCGCCAGCCCCAGCGCAGCCATCCGACGAAGCCGAGACGGGGCTGGGAGATCGACTCCTCGCCGTCGACGTGATCTGACGGCCGGAGCGGATCGCTCGAACTCTCGGTTGTGCTGCTCACGTCATCCTTCCGATG
The DNA here is from genome assembly GCF_058791955.1 of Microbacterium sp. EB106-03-03-XG65. NCBI lineage: Bacteria > Bacillati > Actinomycetota > Actinomycetes > Micrococcales > Microbacteriaceae > Microbacterium > Microbacterium sp. EB106-03-03-XG65. Next base: position 1,291,491 of record NZ_JBYTEB010000001.1, on the reverse strand, counting down.
CGTCTTCTTCTGATCAGAACGGGAGGAGGACACTGCCGATCACCGCCGTCAGTCGCGACATGATGTCGGTCCAGAGCCCGGTCACCATCAGCACGCCGAGTGCGATCAGCAGCACTCCGCCGATGATGTTCACCACGCGGATGTGCCGACGCAGGAATCCGACAGTCCTCGTGGCCCACCTGAACCCGAGGGCGACGAGCAGGAACGGGATGCCGAGGCCGAGCGAGTATGCGAGGCCGAGGAATCCGGCCCGCACCGGGTCGCCCTGATTGAACGAGAGGGCGAAGATCGCGGTCAGCGTCGGGCCGAGGCAGGGCGCCCAGCCGATGCCGAGCGCAACACCGAGCAGCGGGGCTCCGATGACGCCGAGCTTCGGGTCGACGTGGAACCGGAACTCGCGCTGGGCGAATCCGAAGGCGCCCAGAAAGACCAGCCCCATCAGGATGATCACGCCACCGAGGATGCGAGTGATCAGCTCACCCCATTGCAGGAAGAACACGTTCGCGATGCCGCCGAGTGCCGTCAGCGAGACGAAGACGAGGCTGAAGCCGAGGATGAAGAGGAGCACTCCGAGCACGAGTCGGCCGCGAGCAGGCGCTTCGACCGTCGCGACGCCTCCGCCGTTCACCGTCCTCTCCCGTCGAGGCGCGACCGCTCCCCCGAGGAACCCGAGGTAACCGGGGACCAGAGGCAGCACGCACGGCGAGAGGAACGAGATGAGCCCGGCGAGCATCGCCACCGGGATCGCGAGCCACAGTGCGCCCGAGTCGATGATGGCCCCGGGGTTCATGCAGCTCCCGGGAGGCTCACGAGTCCTCCGCGAGCGCGTCCTTGACGAGCGTCGAGAGGATCGACGTGCCGTCGATCGGCCCGATGATGCGGGCGGCGACTCGGCCTTGCTTGTCGAGCACGAGTGTGGTCGGCGTGGCCTGAATGGGCACCGACGACGAGAAGGCGAGCTTCGCCTCGGCCGTGTCGACATCGATCAGGCTCGGGTAGGTCACGCCGAATTCTGCGGAGAAGGCCTTGGCGGTGTCGGCCTGATCGCGGGTGTTCACGCCCAGGAACGCCACCTCGTCGCCCGCGTGCTCCTGCCACACGCCCTCGAGCGCTTCCGCTTCGAGGCGGCACGGAGCGCAGCCCGCGTACCAGAAGTTCACGACCGTGACCTTGCCCTCGAGCTCAGAGCTGCTGAACTCCTCGCCGTTCTCGGTGACCCCGCCGAACTCGCCGACCGGAGCGTCTCGGTCGGCGACGGGGATCTCGACGATCGCGCCGTCGGCGGCGACGTACCCCGTGTTCTCACCGGAGAGGAAGGAATCGCTCACCGCATCCGGAGCGCAGGCGCTCAGACCGATGGCGAACACCGCGGCGAGCGCGACACCGACCGCGCGGCGAGGAAGCCGTGTGCGGGAGGAGCGGCCGCTGCGGTTCGGACGAATCGTCGAGACGCGTGGCACGGCATCGATTTTACGCGGGGTTCCTATGGGTGAGCCGGATGCGCTTCACCGGTCGTTGAGCGAGGACGGCGAAGCAGCCCTTCCCGGTCGTCGAGCGAGGACGGCGAAGCAACCCCACCCCGGTCGTTGAGCGAGGACGGCGAAGCAACCCCCCCCCGGTCGTTGAGCGAGGACGGCGAAGCCGCCCGAGACGAAACGGCTCAGAGCCGCGCGAGCACGTCGTCCACGCTCGCGCGGAAGCGCGGACACGTCGCGATGTCATGAGAGCGGCACCCCATCGCATGCTCCGTCATCTCCCGTGAGCGGCGCATATCCTCCATGCGCCGGTCGAGGTCGTCGAGGTGCTGTTGCAGCACCTCATGACGCCCCGCGCTGCTCTCGTCGAGCAGCACGGCGATCTGGTCGAGCGTCATCCCCGCAGCCTTGCTGCGCCGGATGACGGCGATGCGCACGATGTCGTCCTGTCCGTAGCGGCGCCGATCGGCGGCGTCACGAGCCGGATCGAGCAGCCCCACGGTCTCCCAGTGCCTCAGCACGTTGGTGGGCAGATCGAATCGTGCCGCGACCTCCCCCACGGACCACTGGCTGTGCGCGCTTGACTTCATGTTGACATGAAGTCACAGACTGAGCACGAACGCAAGCGCCCCCACGGAAGGACCCCACATGTACGACGCGATCATCATCGGCGCAGGCCCCGCCGGCCTGCAGGCGGCACTGACGCTCGGACGGATGCACCGGAGCACTCTGCTGCTCGACTCCGGGGAGTACCGCAACGGCACAGTCCTGCACATGCACAACGTCATCGCGAACGACGGCACACCGCCCGCCGAGTTCCGGACCACGGCCAGGGCCCAGCTCGCCGAGTACTCCGACGTCGAGATCCGAGATCTCGGTGCGCAGACCGTCACGGCAGACGACCGCGGCTTCACGGTCCGCCTCGTGGACGGCGGCACCGTGGCGGGACATCACGTGATCCTCGCGACCGGGGTCGCCGACGACCTCCCTCCTGTTCCGGGTCTTCAGGAGCTATGGGGAATCAAGGCCTTCAACTGCCCGTTCTGCGACGGCCACGAGCATGCCGGGCGCTCGATCGGCATCCTGGGTCCTGCTGCTCGAGCCGAGCATCTGATCGGGCTCCTCGGCCCGATCGTCGCGGACATCACGGTCCTCCCCGTCGACGAGCACTTCACGCCCGAGGAGGTGAGCGCCCTCGAGTCCCGCGGGGCACGTGTCAGCGCCGCGCCCGTCGCATCCGTGAGTCCGGAGGGAGAGGAGGTGCGGATCGTGACCTCGGTCGAGGAACACCCCGTCGCGGGTGTGTTCGTGGCGGCCGGTGTCCCCCGCCATCGCGCGCCTTTCGCCGATCAGCTCGGTCTGCACCTGCTGCCTTCGGGATCCATCGAGATCGACGACTTCGGCCGTACCTCGCGACCAGGGGTCTTCGCGGCGGGAGACCTCGCCCACCGCGCGTCTCTGCCTGGCCCGATGGCCGCAGTGCTGCTCGCCGCTGCTGCCGGCCAGATGGCCGCGGTCGGAGTCATCCAGTCGCTGGCGATCCACTGACGCCTTTCGAATAGCGCACTTGGCAGGTCTCGGGGCACCGAATCTGCCAGGTGCGCTATTCGAAGGCGGATGCTGTCAGACCGCGCCCACGTCGACCGCGTCGCCGGTCGGCGCCGGCTCGGCGTAGGCGACTTCACGCCAGACATCACCGACGAGCTCGAACGAGGTGACGCTCGACAGCGCGCAGCGACGGGTGCGCGGGTCGTGCCGCAGCGGCAGTCCCGCCACCCGCAGATGGGTGATCCAGATCGGCGCCTGGTGCGACACCATCACCAGGTCGCCGCCGTCGACCGATCGCCAGGCCTCGGCCATCATGCCCAGCATCCGCTCGGCGATCGACGCGTACGGCTCGCCCCAGCTCGGCAGCGACGGCTGGCGCAGGTGCCACCATTTGAGCGGGTTCATCAGCGAGCGACGCATCTGCGTGCCCTCGAACACGTTGGTCGGTTCGATCAGGCGGATATCGATCTCGGGAACGAGTCCGAACCGCGTCGCGAACGGCTCCGCCGACTCCTGCGCTCGCTCCAACGGCGACGAGTAGAGCGCCGTGACCGGCCGCTCGAGAGAGGCGATGTGGTCTGCGGCAGCCTGCGCCATGCGCGTTCCGGCCTTGCTCAGGTGGTAATCCGGCAACCGCCCGTACAGCACGCGCTTCGGATTGTGGACCTCACCATGACGGACGAGATGCAGTCGAGACGCCACCATGTCAGAGCGCGCGGTAGCGGGAGTCGCCGAAGCCCAGGATCAGGTACCCGATGTAGGGGAAGACGAAGAGCAGGAAGAAGGAGAAGAGCCCGCCCTTGCCGAACCGCTCGCCCAGTCTCACCGCCACGATGATCCCGAAGACGAACCCGACGATCGGGATGAGGTAGAGCAGCGCGAGCCAGCCGGACATCCCGGCGATCTTGACGAGGAACACCACATTCACGATGGGAATGATCGCGAGGATGCCGGGGTATCCGGCCTTCGTGAACACCTTCCACAGGCCGACGGCGACGAGGATGTAGAAGACGAGGGCGATGAGCCCCGTCGTGCCGGAGAAGATCTGGGCGTAGAGATCCGAGATGCCGTTGTTGTCCATGGTGACCCTTTCGCTGGTCGAGCGGCTGTCGTGGCGATCCTACTGACCGGTATGCCACCGGCAGAGGAGGCGACACCGCCCCCGTAGAATGGGCGGGTTCATCATTTCCCAGATCAGGAGGAATCCTCCGTGCTTCGCACCCACTCGGCAGGCTCACTGCGAGCCGAGCATATCGGTCAGACCGTCACCCTCTCGGGTTGGGTCGATCGCCGTCGTGATCACGGAGGAGTCGCGTTCATCGATCTTCGGGATGCATCGGGCATCGCGCAGGTCGTCATCCGCGATGAAGAGATCGCACACCCGCTGCGCAACGAGTTCGTCCTCAAGGTCACCGGCGAGGTGTCGCGTCGCCCCGACGGCAACGCGAACCCCAACCTGCCGACCGGCGAGATCGAGCTCATCGCGACCGACGTCGAGGTGCTGAACGAGTCCGCTCCCCTGCCGTTCCAGGTCTCCACGGCTGTCGCCGACACCGAGACGGTCGGCGAGGAGGCACGTCTCAAGTACCGCTATCTCGACCTGCGTCGACCGGCCGCCGCATCCGCTCTGCGTCTGCGCTCGAACGTGTACAAGGCCGTCCGTGACGTGCTGCACGGCGAGGACTTCACGGAGGTCGAGACCCCGACCCTCACCCGTTCGACCCCGGAGGGCGCCCGCGACTTCGTCGTGCCCGCTCGCCTGCACCCGGGCAGCTGGTACGCACTGCCGCAGTCGCCTCAGCTGTTCAAGCAGCTGCTCATGGTCGGCGGCGTCGAGAAGTACTACCAGATCGCCCGCTGCTACCGCGACGAGGACTTCCGCGCCGACCGCCAGCCGGAGTTCACGCAGCTCGACATCGAGATGAGCTTCGTCGACCAGGAAGACGTCATCACGCTGATGGAGTCGCTCATCGTCGCGATGTGGAAGACCATCGGCGTCGACGTGCAGACCCCGCTGCCCCGCATGACCTACGCCGAGGCGATGGCCAAGTACGGCTCCGACAAGCCCGACCTGCGCTTCGGACTCGAGCTGGTCGAGGCGACCGAGTACTTCGCGGAGACCCCGTTCCGGGTGTTCCAGGCCGAGTACGTCGGCGCGGTCGTCATGCCCGGGGGCGCGAGCCAGCCCCGCAAGCAGCTCGACGCGTGGCAGGACTGGGCGAAGCAGCGCGGCGCCCGTGGCCTCGCATACGTGCTGTTCAACGAAGACGGCTCTCTCGGCGGCCCTGCCGCCAAGAACCTCTCCGAATCCGAGCAGGCGGGTCTCGCCGAGTTCGTGGGGGCCTCTGCCGGTGACTGCGTGTTCTTCGCCGCAGGCTCGACGAAGGAGAGCCGTGCACTCCTCGGCGCCGCGCGCGTCGAGATCGGCCGTCGTCTCGGGTTCCTGAACCCCGACGAGTTCGCCTTCACGTGGGTCGTCGACGCTCCGATGTTCGAGCCGGCAGCGGATGCCGTGGCATCCGGTGACGTCGCCGTCGGCGCGGGAGCCTGGACCGCCGTGCACCACGCGTTCACCGGCCCGAAGCCGGAGTTCCAGGACACGTTCGACACCGACCCCGGTTCGGCTCTCGCCTATGCATACGACATCGTGTGCAACGGCTCGGAGCTCGGCGGCGGATCGATCCGCATCCACCGCGAAGACGTGCAGAAGCGTGTGTTCGAGGTCATGGGCATCAGCGACGAGGTCGCGCAGGAGCAGTTCGGGTTCCTGCTCGACGCGTTCAAGTTCGGCGCCCCGCCGCACGGTGGAATCGCGCTCGGCATGGACCGCGTGCTGCAGCACCTGTCGAAGACCGAGTCGATCCGCGATGTCATCGCGTTCCCGAAGTCCGGCAACGGCTTCGACCCACTCACGGCGGCCCCTGCTCCCATCACCCCGGAGCAGCGCGCCGAGGCCGGCGTGGACTTCGAGCCCGAGGACGACGAAGCCTGACTAGTTCGGCCCTCGGTCGTTGAGCGAGGGCCGGAGCACCGAGAAGAAACGCGGTGAGGTGTGCAGAGCGCCTCGCCGCGTTTCGTCTCGGGCGGCTCCGCCGGCCTCGCTCAACGACCGAACTGCGAAAGAACCTTCTCCCACCGCCGCCGTTCGTTGAGCGAAGACGACGAAGTCGACTGAGACGAAACGCCGCCGCGCCGACCTCGCTCAACGACCGAACTGCGCAAGAACGGTCTCCCACCGCCGCCGTTCGTTGAGCGAAGACGACGACGTCGACTGAGACGAAACGCCGCCGCGCCGACCTCGCTCAACGACCGAACTGTGCGAGCGCCGGAACGATGTTCTCGTTCCACACGTCGACGCCGAGCTTCGCGATCAGCGCGACCACCACGACGAGGAAGACGACCCGGATGAAGGTCGTCCCCTTCGAGATCGCCATGCGCGAGCCGAGGTAGCTGCCGGCGACGTTCGCGACCGCGAGGATGCCGCCGAGCAGCCACAGCACGGCTCCGTGCGGGATGAAGAGAAGCAGGGCGCCGGTGTTCGTGGCCAGGTTGACGATCTTCGCCTTCGCGCTCGCCTGCAGGAAGTCGTAGCCGAGCAGCGCGACGAGCGAGATCACCAGGAACGTGCCGGTGCCCGGCCCGATCAGACCGTCGTAGAAGCCGATCACGAGCCCTGAGAGACCCGCCATGATGTGGTGCTTGTGCCCGCTGAAGCGCAGCCGCGTCGCGGCGCCCATCTGCGGGCGGAAGGCGGTGAAGAGCGCGACGGCGAGCAGCGCGACCACGATGATCGGCTTGAAGGCGGCGGCCGGCAGAACAGTAGCGACGGCAGCTCCCCCGAACGATCCGATCAGGGCGATCGCGGCCATCGGCAGAGCCGTGCGGATATCGGGTTTCGCACGTCGGTAGTAGGTGACGCTGCTCGTGGCCGTGCCGAACACGGAGGCGAGCTTGTTGGTCGCGAGAGCCTGGATCGGCGAGATCCCGGGGATCAGCAGCAGGGCGGGGAGCTGCAGCAGACCGCCCCCTCCCACCACCGCATCGATCCACCCGGCGGCGAACGCCGCGACGACGACGAGTATCAGCGTGCCCCAGGTGAGCTGCTCGAGCCCGAGCACACTGCCGATGTCCATCCGTCCAGGATGTCAGACCACGCGGCACCTCGAACGCCACTGCAGTCCGACCCGTCACACCTTCGACACCTGTCGTTCACCCGAGCCGCGATCATCGGCAACCCTCGGCTCATAGTGTCCTCTCGCAACCCGAATCCGGCTCACAGCGCCGGGCACCGAGAGGACCCTGATGACCAACTTCCACCGCCGCGCACGAATCGGCGCCGGCATCGCCCTGTTCACGACCGCCGCGCTGGGTCTCACCGCCTGCGCCACCGGCGCGGAGACCCCGGCCGCAGGCAGCGACGCTGTCGACGCCGCATCCGCGACCTCGGTCGAGGACTTCGGTTCCTTCTCCGACCTCGAAGAGGCCGCGAAGGCCGAGGGCCAGCTCAACGTCATCGCGCTTCCGCGTGACTGGGCCAACTACGGCGAGATCCTCGATCTCTTCGCCGAGAAGTACCCCGAGATCACGATCAACGAGGCCTCCCCCGACGTCTCGAGCGCCGAAGAGATCCAGGCCGCCAAGACCAACGAGGGCCTCGACACGGCACCCGACGTGTTCGACCTGGGTCTGACCGTCGCGCTGCAGAACACCGATGTCTTCGCGCCGTACCAGGTGCAGACGTGGGACGATATCCCGGATGCCCTCAAGGAGCCGACCGGCCTCTTCGTCGGCGACTACGGCGGATACATGTCGATCGGCTATGACTCCTCGAAGTTCGATGCGCCCGCGTCGCTCGACGACCTGAAGGATGCCGCCTACAAGGGCGCCGTCGCCATCAACGGCGACCCGACGCAGGCCGGAGCGGCCTTCGCCGCCGTGGGACTCGCAACCGTGCAGTCCGATGGCACGCTCGACGACTTCCAGCCGGGCATCGACTTCTTCTCCCAGCTGCAGAAGGCCGGCAACCTGCTCAAGGTCGACGTCACCACTGCGACCGTCGCGAGCGGCGAGACCCCCGTCGTCTTCGACTGGGACTACCTGAACGCGGCGCACGCCTCCGACAACAAAGACTGGAAGGTCGTCGTCCTCGACGGCACCGGGTACGCGGGCTACTACAACCAGGCGATCAACAAGGATGCTCCGAACCCGGCGGCCGCGCGGCTGTGGCAGGAGTTCCTCTACAGCGACGAGGTGCAGAACCTCTGGCTCAAGGGCGGCGCCCGCCCGGCTCGCATGGAGGCCATGACCGAGGCCGAGACGATCGACGCCGACCTGGCTGCGGCTCTTCCCGAGGTGCCGGGCGAGACGGTCGTCCCGACCGAGGAGCAGTCGACGAACGCCGGCACCCTGCTCGGCGAGAAGTGGGCCGCGGCGGTCCAGTGACGACTGTGACCGCAGCGGGGGCGGATGCCACGGCATCCGCCCCCGTCTCCCCCGCAGCGCACAGCGCTGGGCCTGCGACCTCGTCGCGGGCCCAGCGCTCCGCGCCGTCCGTCGCGTGGCTCGGCCTCGTACCGTTCGCGGCATATGTGCTGCTCTTCCTCGCCGTGCCGACGATCCTCGCGATCGGCTCCGGCTTCTTCACGAAGGACGGGTCGTTCACCTGGTCGAACCTGTCGGCCGTCGCGGACCCCGTCGTCCTGACGACCTTCGCCAACTCCGCCGGCCTGTCGCTGCTGACCGCCGTCGTCGGCGCGATCGTCGGCGCACTGGTCTGCTATGCCCTGCTCGGCATGAATCCGGACGGCGCAGTGCGCTCGACCGTGGATGCTGCGGCCGGTGTCCTCGCCCAGTTCGGCGGAGTGATGCTCGCCTTCGCCTTCATCGCGACGATCGGCATCCAGGGCGTCCTCAAGCTGTTCCTCCAGGACGCCTTCGGAATCGACATCTTCGCGAACGGCACCTGGCTCTACGAGCTTCCCGGGCTCATCCTCCCCTACATCTACTTCCAGATCCCGCTCATGGTGATCACCTTCATGCCCGCCCTCGCAGCCCTCAAGCCGCAGTGGGCCGAGGCGAACCTCACGCTCGGCGGCACGCGCGCGAGCCTCTGGCTGCGCATCGGCGTCCCCGTGCTCGCGCCCTCGTTCCTCGCGAGCCTCCTGCTGCTCTTCGCGAACGCCTTCTCGTCGTACGCCACCGCCGCCGCCCTCGCCAGCCAGGGTTCGCAGATCGTGCCGCTGCAGATCCGCGCCGCCCTCACGAGCGAGACCCTTCTCGGCCGTGAGAACCTCGCCGGAGCACTGGCTCTCGGCATGATCGTGATCGTGGGAGTCGTGATGGCCCTGTACTCGCTCATCCAGCGTCGGGCAGCGAGGTGGCAGTCATGAACCGTCTCGGCCCGTCACTCGCGACCCGCTGGATCATCGGCGTGGTCGTCGGCGCATTCTTCGCGATCCCGCTCGTCTCGACCCTGCTCTACACGCTGCGCCAGACCGACGGCAGTCTCGGCCTCGAGCGGTGGGCCGCGCTCTTCGATCCCGCGAAGTCGGCGGCGATCAGGCCGATCTGGATGGGCCTGGGCAACTCCCTGGTCCTCGCGGTCGTGACCGTCGCGATCGTGCTCCTGCTGCTCGCACCGACCATGATCCTGGTGAACCTGCGCTTCGCGAAGCTCAAACCGATCTTCGAGTTCGCCGTACTGCTGCCGATCTCGATCCCCGCCATCGTGCTCGTGGTCGGGCTCGCACCGATCTACCTGCAGATCGGCCGCTCCCTCGGAACCGGCACGTGGACGCTGGCCTTCGCCTACGGCATCACGGTGCTGCCGTTCGCATACCGATCGATCCAGGCGTCGATCGATGCGGCAGATCTGCGCACGCTCGCCGAGGCCGCCCGATCGCTCGGCGCCAGCTGGCCGACTGTTGTACTGAAGGTACTCGCTCCGAATCTGCGCCAGGGCCTGCTCGCGGCCTCGCTGATCTCGATCGCGGTCGTGCTCGGCGAGTTCACCATCGCCTCGCTCCTGAACCGCCAGGTGTTCCAGACCGCCATGGTCGTCGTTCAGAAGCAGGACCCGTACGCCCCGGCGATCTTCACCCTGCTGGCGCTCCTGTTCGTCTTCCTCCTGCTTCTCGTCATCGGCCGCGTCGCCCGCGGCACCGGAAAGGCCCGCTCATGACACTCCCCCAGACCGCCGACAACATGCTGCTCGCCGAGGCGGGCGAGGGAACGCGCGTGCAGCTGCAGGCCATCGTGAAGAGCTACTCGGGCAACACCGTGCTACACGGTGTCGACCTCGACATCGCACCCGGCGAGTTCGTCTCGTTGCTCGGGCCCTCGGGCTGCGGCAAGACCACGCTGCTTCGCGTGCTCGCCGGACTCGAAGGCCTCGATCGCGGTGCAGTGCTGCTCGGCGGCAACGATGTCTCGCGAGTGCCGACGAACAAGCGCGACATCGGCATGGTCTTTCAGTCCTACTCGCTCTTCCCGCACCTGCGCGTCGCGGAGAACACCGCTTTCGGTCTGCGCCGTCGTGGCGTGGGCAAGTCCGAGGCGGCGAAACGCGCACTCGACGCCCTCGCGCTCGTCGGGCTCTCCGACTTCGCCGACCGCTTCCCCCACCAGCTGTCGGGCGGACAGCAGCAGCGCGTCGCACTCGCCCGCGCTCTGGTCACCGAGCCGAAGGTGCTGCTGCTCGACGAGCCTCTCTCGGCACTCGACGCGAAGGTACGCGTGCAGCTGCGCGACGAGATCCGCCGCATCCAGCTGCGCCTGGGAATCACGACCGTCTTCGTGACCCACGACCAGGAGGAGGCACTCGCCGTGTCCGACCGGATCGCCGTGATGAACGCAGGGACCATCGAGCAGATCGGCACCCCGGAGCAGCTCTACACGACGCCGTCCACGGCGGGCGTCGCCGCCTTCGTCGGGCTCTCGAGCGTCGTCTCGGGCGTCGCCGAGGGCGACCACGTCATGGTGTGGGGCCAGCGCCTTCCCCTGCAGGCGCCCGCCGACGGGCCCGTCGACGTCTACCTCCGGCCTGAGAACGTGCACTTCGCCTCCGAGGCGGATGCCGCGACCGACGCGCTCGTACAGGAGAGCACGTTCCTCGGCAGCATGCGCCGCACGCTCGTGCGCACCGAGTCGGGTGAGCTGGTGCGTCTGCAGCACGCGCCCGGCATCCACCCGGCCTTCGGCGATCGCGTGCGGATCGCCGTCGCCCCCGAGCCCGTGGCGGTGCATCCTCGCGGCTGAACCGGCACTCTATCGCTGGCGCAGTACTCCGAGATACCGTGATGCGCGAGGGCACGGTTCTCCCTCACCGTCGAGAAAGGACACCTCATGGCAGGCAAGTTCGAGCTGTACACCGACAGTTCCGGTGGTCACCGGTTCCGACTCAAGGCCGGCAACGGCGAGGTCATCGCGTCGAGCGAGAGCTATACGACGCGGTCGGCCGCGAAGAACGGCATCGAGTCGGTCCAGAACAACGCCCCCGGAGCGACCGTCGTCGAACTCGACTGACCCCCTCCTCCACAGCTCATACAGAGACCCCCTCCCGCTGGCTCAGCGGAAGGGGGTCTTTCTGGAGAACGGCTCGTATGACCGACGCTCAGAGCACTCGTGCGAGGAAATCCTGCGTCCGCGGATGCTGCGGGTTCGCCAGCACCTCGCGCGGATCGCCCTCTTCGACGATGTGTCCGCCGTCCATGAAGATCAGACGCGACCCCACCTCGCGGGCGAAGCCCATCTCATGCGTCACGACGAGCATCGTCATGCCCTCGTCGGCGAGCGAGCGCATGACCTGCAGCACCTCGCCGACCAGTTCGGGGTCGAGCGCAGACGTCGGCTCGTCGAACAGCATCATGTCGGGGTTCATGCACAGCGCTCGCGCGATCGCGACGCGCTGCTGCTGACCACCCGAGAGGTGCCCGGGATAGGCGTCCGCCTTCTCCGCGAGACCCACGCGACCGAGCATCTCTTTCGCGACCCGCTCGGCCTCGGCCTTCGAGCGCTTCTTCACCCGCTGCTGCGCGATCATGAGGTTGCCCATCACGTCGAGGTGGGGGAAGAGGTTGAAGCTCTGGAAGACCATGCCGATGCGCGTGCGCACCCGGTCGATGTCGACATCGGGATCGGTGATGTCGATCCCCTCGATGAGCACCTTGCCCCCGGTCGGCTCCTCGAGCAGGTTCACCGAGCGCAGCAGGGTCGACTTGCCTGAGCCCGAAGGACCGATGATGCAGACGACCTCTCCGGCGCTGACGGTGAGGTCGATGCCCTTGAGCACTTCGTTGTCGCCGAAGCTCTTCACAAGCCCCTGCAGGTCGATCGCGGGCGCGTGGACGTCAATCAGATCGGTGATCATCGCTGCCTCGACATCCTTCGTTCCAGGTACGCACTGAAGCGCGTGAGGGGGATCGTCACGATCAGGTAGAGGATCGCCGCCATGATCAGCGGCGTTCCGTTCGCGTTCTGCGTGCTCGCGTCACGAGCGAAGTTGGTGAGCTCCTTCGACCAGATGAAGGATCCCGCCACGAAGAGCAGCGATGTGTCCTTCAGCAGCAGCACGAACTCGTTGGTGAGCGGAGGGATGATGATCCGGAAGCCCTGCGGCACCACGATCCAGAACGTCGTCTTCATGGGCGACATGCCGAGAGAACGTGCAGCCTCGGTCTGCCCCTTCGGCACGGCTTGGATGCCGGCGCGGATCGTCTCGGCCATGTAGGCCGATGCGACCAGGATCAGACCGATCAGGCCGAGCACGACGGGCCCGCCGAGCTTCGTTCCCGGCACGCCGAGCCCGATCGGCAGGATGAAGGCGATGGCGAAGATCGTGAGGATCGCGGGAAGCCCGCGGAACAACTCGATCCACGCCGTCGCGATCCATCGGAAGGGTCCGATGCTCGACAGCTTCAGCAGCGCCAGCACGACGCCGAGCAGCAGGCCGCCCGCGAACGCCACCGCGGTGAACCACAGTGTGTTCACGAGCGCCGTCGTGATGATGCCCGGGAGCATCTGCGCGGCGATCTCGGGATTGAAGTACAGCTGCGCGATACGCGCCCAGTCGGTGCTGACGATCAGCCAGACGGCGACCGCGATCAGCACCACATAGACGGAGTATCTGTACAGCTTGCTCTTGGTGGTGCGCCTCAACGCCATTGTCAAGGACTCCCTGTCCTACGTCGCTCGCCGATTACTTCGCGGTGAAGTACGTGTCGTAGATCGTCTGGTAGTCGCCGCTGTCACGCAGATCCTGCAGCGCGCCGTCGATCGCCTCACGGAGAGCATCCTTCTCGCCCTTCGCGTACGCGAAACCGTAGGACTCACCCGTCTCGTACTCCTCGACGATCTTGTAGGCGCTGTCGGCCTTCTCGTGCTCGAGGTTGACGGGCTGGTCCTGCAGGATCGCGTCGATCTGGCCGGCCTGCATCGCGGGCCACAGCTCGCCGTCCGACGGGTACTGGACGAGCTCGGCGCCCGTGGCGTTCTCGGTGGCGTACGCCTCGCCCGTGGTGCCCTGCTGGACTCCGACGTTCTTGCCCGAGAGGTCGTCGATCGACTCGATGCCCGAATCCGTGCGCACCAGCAGCGACTGCAGCGAGTCGTAGTACGGCTCGGAGAAGTCGATGTTCGCCTTGCGCTCGTCGGTGATCGTCATCGCCGAGGCGCCGATGTCGCACTGGCCGGCCGCGAGCGTGGTCCCCGACTGCAGTGCGTCGAAGCCCACGTCCTGCACGGCGAGCTTGAGGTCGAGCTCCTTCGCGATCGCGTCGAGCAGGTCGATGTCGAAGCCCGTGTATCCGGTGCCGTTGTCGCCGCCCTCGAACTCGAACGGAGCGTAGGGGATGTCAGAGCAGACCGTGAGCGTTCCCGCCTCGATCAGGCCGTACTCGTCGCCCGCCGCCGACTCACCGGATCCGTCTCCGCCCGCTCCGGTCGCGCATCCGGCGAGGGCGAGGGTGGCGGTCGCGGCAAGCGCGATCCCGGCGATGATGTTGCGACGCTGCATGTCAGCTCCTGAAGGACGAGGGTGTGGTTCCCACGGACGGGTAGGAGAACATCTAAACATGCACCGCAGACTCCGACATGCGCGCACCCGGCCTCTGCGGATCACATTTGTGTTGCAAGTGTGACCGAATATGACGGCCGTGTTACGCGGTCAGATCTCGAAGTCCACTGCTACGCGTGACGCGACCACCGAGCGCACGTACTCGACGACCTCTTCGTGCGCGGGATGCACCTGATACTCCTCGAGCGCCGCGATCGAATCGAAGTCCGCGACGAGCGTCACATCCCAGTTGGAATCGGGATAGGCCACGTTGGCGCCGGCGGAGATCGAACGCAGCTGCGGCACGACGCCGTCGAGCTCGTTCAACCGGCGAGCGACCTCGGCGGCGTGCTCTGCACGCTGCCCCGCGTCTTCGGCGGCGAGCTTCCAGCTGACGACATGACGGATCATCGTGGGTCCTTCCCCCGCGCGTCCTCCTGGACGGCTTCTTCGAGCGATTCGCGCAACCGGTCCGCCGAGAGGCGCCAGTGCGCGTGGAGCTTGCCGTCGATCAGCACGACCGGGATCTTCTCCCACCACAGCTCATAAAGTGCAGGATCATCCTGGATCGACGCCTCGACGATCTCGATGCGCTCCGCAGCGGCATCCGGCAGCTCGGCGACCACCGCGTCGATGATCTCTGATGCGACGTCGCACAGATGGCAGTCGGGCTTGCCGATCAGGGTCAGCGTGGTCACGCCGAAGGCACCTCGACAGAGCCCCCCTGCGCGATCCACTCCCCCGTGCCGCCTTCGACGTTGGTCGCGTCGTAGCCGCGCGACTCGAGCGCCTCGACGACACGCGCCGATCGGCCGCCCGCCTGGCAGATGACGTCGAAGGATTCGGACGGAAGCTCTTCCAGCCGGTTGCCGATCTCGGACATCGGGATGTTGACGGCTCCCGGAACGTGACCTGCAGCGAACTCGTGGACCTCGCGCACATCGATGAGCGGGGTGTTCGAGCGCTCGGCGAGCTCGGTGACGGTGATCGACTTCATGCGTGTGCTCCTGCGACTGTGGCGAACCGGGGGCAGAGACACAAAGCGCCCGTCCGGAGACAGGCGCTCGTGTCTGGCCGCTTACTTCTTGTTGCGGCGCTGGTGGCGAGTCTTACGAAGCAACTTGCGGTGCTTCTTCTTCGCCATGCGCTTGCGGCGCTTCTTGATGACAGAACCCACGGAAACCTCACTAAGTCAGTGGCTGGGCGTCGCACGGAGACGACACCCGGGTACGGGCACGGAAAAATGCCTCGGATCAGTCTAGCAAATCGAACGGGCCTCGCTGTCACCGTGTCTGCGACGGGCGAGACGCTCGCGCGACAGCGCTAGCCGACGTCGGCGATGGGGCGCTGGAGCGCCTCCGCCACAGCGGACTCCGGCACTCGGAAGCTGCGTCCGAAGCGGATGGCCGGCAGCTCACCTGCGTGCACCATCCGATACACCGTCATCTTCGACACGCGCATGAGTTCGGCGACCTCAGCCACCGTAAGGAACCGGACATCTGGAACCTCGGGCATCCCACGTACCCCTTTCTGGATTTGAGCACACTCTATGGGGAATCTGGGACGCGTGTAAACCCATGTGACTCGTGTGATCTGTGAGGTCATCGCGACCAGCCGCCGAGACGCGAAGGGCTGATCCCAGCGGAGTCATAGGAGGCATGCCGGTTGCGTCCAGACTGCTCTGAGAGGCTGAAGTCGGGACTCACGATGGCACCATCCGAGTCCTCGCGGGCTGGGGCCCGCAGCCTCGCCCCCGACGACATGCCCCCCTGTCGCCGGGGGCGAAGTGCGAGACGAGGTCAGGCGCCGAGGCGCTTGAGGGCGTTCGCCACCACGTGCTTCGCCGATGCCGCCGCCCGGCCGACGACCTCCGCAGCGTGCGCGGCGCCGTCGGGAAGCGGGAGACCCGGGTAGTCGACGTCGGGTGCATCATCGCCGTACGCGTCCATCAGGAACGGCACGAGCCAGTCGTCGACGGCTGCGAGAGGCTCGACCGCGAGGCTGTAGAAACGTCGCTGCCCGTCTTCCCGGACACTCACGAGCTCAGCCTCGCGCAACACCTTCAGATGCTTGGAGACCGTGGGCTGGCTGATGCCGAGGTCAGCGACGATATGGCTCACGCTCGTGCCGGCGTCGCCTTCCGACGTGCGGCGCAGGAGGAGCTGGAGGATGTCGCGCCTCGTGCCGTCTGCAATCACGTCGAAGATGTCGGTCATGAGATCAGGGTAGTCGTCCCCGGCACGGAGTACCATGACGAAGGCTCGGCGACCATGTCGGGCGGCCGCGCTCATGCGGAGGTCTAGCGAAAGGGGACACGATGTCGGGCCTCGCTTCGGCGTCGTCACCTCGACAGCGACTGGAGAGCGCGGCGTCGTGGGGCAAGCACCTCATCACCTCGTCGCCGTCCCGCTTCGCGATCGTGATCTTCGCACTGCTCATCCTCGTGTTCACTGTGCTGTTGTCACTGCCCATCGCGTCTGCGACGGGAACCGTGACCCCCCTGTCCGACGCGCTCTTCACCGCGGTGTCGACCATCTGCGTGACGGGTCTGGCCACCGTCGACATGGCGAACCACTGGTCTCCGTTCGGTCACGTCCTCATCTTCATCGGCGTCAACATCGGCGCTCTCGGTGTGCTGACGCTGGCGTCGCTCATGGGAATGCTGATCTCGAAGCGGCTCGGACTCCGCGCCAAGCTCATGGCCGCCGGCGACACCAACCCGATGCGCGCCCACGGCGGAGTCGTGAACGAGAGCCAGACCGTGCGGCTGGGCGAGGTCGGTCAGCTGCTCACGACGGTCGCCCTCTCGGCGCTGATCATCGAGGGCGCGCTCGCGATACTCCTCTACCCTGCACTCGTGATGGCGGGCGTCGAACCGATCGCGGCCCTCTGGGAGGCGCCGTACTTCGCGGCGATGGCCTTCACGAACACCGGATTCGCCCCCAACGACGGCGGAGTGGCCGTCTTCGCCGACGACTACCTCGTGCTCTCTCTGCTGATGGTCGGCGTGTTCCTCGGCAGCATCGGCTTCCCGGTGATCTACACGCTCGCGAAGCACGTGTGGCACGTGAAGAAGTGGTCGCTGCACACCAAGCTCACGCTCGTCACGACGGTGCTCCTGTTCGTCCTGGGTGCGGCGGTGTTCCTCATCCTCGAGTACGCGAACCCCAAGACCTTCGGGTCGATGGATGCCGCCGACACGACCTTCCAGGCGTTCTTCCTCTCGGCGATGACCCGCTCGGGCGGCTTCAACGTGATCGAGATGGACGATCTGAACGGCTCATCGCTGCTCGCCGCGAGCATGCTGATGTTCGTCGGCGGCGGCTCCGCCTCCACCGCCGGCGGAATCAAGGTGACCACTCTCGCCGTGCTCGCGATCGCCGTGTGGTCGGAGGCGAAGGGCCGGCAGTCGGTCGAGGCCTTCGGCCGCCGCATCCCCAGCGACGTGCAGCGGGTCGCCCTGAGCGTCGTCGCATGGGGGGCGACGATCGTCGCCCTGTCGACCATCATCATCGCTCAGATCACGAAGGCGGACATCAGTCATGTGCTCTTCGACGTCATCTCCGCCTTCGCGACCGTGGGCCTGTCGACAGGCCTCACCGCCGAGCTCCCCGACGCAGGATCGTACGTCCTCGCGGTGACCATCTTCATGGGCCGCGTTGGTACAGTGACTCTCGCCGCGGCCGTCGCCGCGACATCGCGAACGCAGTACTACTCACTGCCCGTGGAAAGGCCGATCGTTGGTTGAAGTCCTCCGGGGCGACGCGCCCGTCCTCGTCATCGGCCTCGGCCGGTTCGGTGCCGCATGCGCCGGCGAACTCGACCGCCTGGACCGTGAGGTCCTCGCGATCGATGACAACCTCGAGCTCGTGCAGAAGTGGTCCGACCGGGTCACGCACACGGTGCAGGCCGACGCCAAGAACATCGACGCCCTGCGTCAGATCGGCGCGCAGGACTTTCAGGTGGCGGTCGTCGCCGTCGGCTCGTCCATCGAGGCGTCGGTGCTGATCACCGCGAACCTGGTCGATCTCAAGGTGCCGCAGATCTGGGCGAAGGCCGTCTCGCAGTCCCACGGAAAGATCCTCGCGCGCGTCGGCGCCAACCACGTCATCTACCCCGAGCGCGAAGCCGGCGAACGTGTCGCGCACCTCGTCTCGGGCCGGATGCTGGACTTCATCCGCTTCGACGACGACTTCGTGCTGGCGAAGATGTACCCGCCGAAGTTCATCCGCGGCGTCGGGCTCAACGAGTCGGGCGTTCGGAGCAAGTACAAGGTCACCGTCGTCGGAGTGAAGAGCCCGGGGAAGCCGTTCCGCTACGCCGAGGCGAACACCATCGTCACCAACCACGACCTCATCATCGTGTCGGGCACCAACAGCGACATCGAGCGGTTCGCCGCCCTCGACCGCTGACCAGGGACCGCGTCCCGGGCTGGGAACGGCTGGGCTCGGAACCGCTGAGACGCGGCAAAGCGCTCGAGAAGCGGTCACCCTGTCGACTTCCCTCCGCATCTCGCGCGGTCGACCGGATCCGACGCGGTCGACGACACGATCGACGACACGGTCAGCGGGCTGCCAGCGCCCTCTCAGGATGCGGTCAGCGCGCGGTGTGCGGATGGTCGCGGCTCAGGCATCGATGCTGAGGGTGATCTCGACGAGGTCGTCGACCGTGACTGCTTCTCGGTCCTGCAGCGTCTTCTTGATCGGGACGATGTAGCCCCCGTTCTTCGGCCACAGCGCCGTCGTCACGGTGGTGCGTCCGATCGTCACGGACGCGGGGATCATGCCCCACCCGTACGTGACAACGCTCGCGACCTCGCTGATCATCTCGCTCTCGGCCGGCGGCACGGTGACGAAGTGGAACGGCGCGGGACCGCGCCAGAACCAGATCTCACCCGAGAACCGCAGCTGCATGTCACGCTCCGGCGGCGAGCTCTCGGGCTCGCGCGAGGGCGGCATCCGCGGCGTCCGCGAAGGTGCGATCGAGGTGCGCCCCCTGCAGCACGGCGACGGCACGCTCGGTCGTGCCCTTCGGACTGGTCACGCGGCGACGGAGCTCGGAGGGCTCGTCTCCGGAGGCGTCGAGCAGCGCAGTGGACCCGATGAAGGTCTGCTCGACCATGAGCCGCGCGTCCGCCTCGTCGAATCCCAGGCCGACGGCGGCCTTGGTGAGCTCCTCGATCAGGAGATACACGTAGGCGGGGCCGGACCCCGAGATGGTCGACAACGCGTCGATCTTCGACTCCGGAACCTCGATCACCGCACCGACGGTCTCGAAGAGGCGGCGCACGAGCGCCAGATCGTCGGCGGTCGCCGCGCCACCTGTTGCGAGACCCGTGACGCCCTTGCCGACAGTCGCGGGGGTGTTCGGCATCGAGCGGATGACGCGCACGTCGGCGCCGAGGTTGTCGGCGAAGGTCTGCAGGGTGACCCCGGCGGCGAGGCTCACCACGATGGCGTCGTGAGCGAGATGAGGCGCGATCTCGCGCAGCAGGTCGGGCACCATGGCGGGCTTCACGCCGACCAGGACGATTCGAGCCTTCGCCGCCGCCTCAGCGTTGCCCTCGGCGTTCTCGGACAGCGCGACACTCGTGACGCCGTCGAGGTCCGCGAATGCAGCGGCCTTCTCAGGCGTGCGGTTCGTGGCCGTGATCCCGTCGTCGACCCGGATGCCGGATGCGACCACACCTCGGAGGATCGCGCCTCCCATGGAACCTGCACCGAGAAACGCCAGCGAGGGAAGAGAATCAGCCATGTCGTCATCCTACGGCGGGCGCACCCTGTGTCAGCGGGAGACCCGATCTAGACTCGTCGCATGAGTGCATCGGGCGGCAGCAAGGCGATCATCGCGGCATTCCTGGCGAACCTCGGCATCGCGTTGGCGAAGTTCGTCGCGTGGGCGCTCTCAGGCTCGGCGTCGATGCTGGCCGAGGCGATCCACTCGGTCGCCGACTCCGGCAACCAGCTGCTTCTCATGCTGGGCGGACGCAAGGCGAAGCGCGAGGCCGATCGCGCGCATCCGTTCGGCTACGGCCGCGAGCGCTACGTGTATGCGTTCGTCGTCTCGATCATCCTCTTCTCCGTCGGCGGCCTCTTCGCCATCTACGAGGCCATCGACAAACTCACTCACCCTCACGAGCTCGACAAGACGTGGTGGTGGCTGCCGATCGTCGTGCTCGTCATCGCGATCGGACTCGAGTCGTTCTCACTGCGCACCGCAGTCAAAGAGAGCAATCTGGTGCGCGCGAAGGACCAGTCCTGGGTGTCGTTCGTGCGGCGCGCGAAAGCACCGGAACTGCCCGTCGTGCTGCTGGAGGACACCGGCGCTCTTGCCGGTCTCACCTTCGCGCTGTTGGGCGTGGGCCTCACCGTGATCACGGGGAACCCCGTCTTCGACGCGCTCGGCACGCTGATGATCGGCATTCTCCTGGTCCTGATCGCGATCGTTCTCGGTATCGAGACGAAGAGCCTGCTGGTGGGCGAGGGCGCGACCGTCGCCGACCACGACCGCATCGTCGACGCGATCAACGCGGGCGATGAGATCGAGAAGATCATCCACATGAAGACGCTCTACCTCGGCCCGGATGAGCTCATGGTGGCGGCGAAGATCGCCCTGAGCGCCGACAAGCCGCTACGGGAGGCAGCCGACGACATCGACGCGATCGAGGCGCGCATCCGCGAGGCGCTGCCGATCGCCCGGGTCATCTACATCGAGCCCGACGTGTATCGGCCGTCGCTCGATCCCGAGCCCTCGACAGACGTCTTCGTACTCAAGTCGTCGGACTGAGACGAGCCGCTCGTCGGGCTCAGCGGCGCTGCTCGAAGAACTCGCGCAGCAGCACCGTGGAGGCATCCGCCTCGATTCCGCCGATGACTTCGGCGCGATAGGGCAGCCGGCGATCGCGCAGCACGTCGTACTTCGAGCCGGCGGCGCCCGCCTTGTCGTCCCAGGCTCCGAAGACCACTCTCCCGATCCGGGACTGCAGGATCGCCCCGGCACACATGACGCAGGGTTCGAGCGTCACGACCAGCGTGTGTCCCTCGAGGTTCCACGAACCGAGGGATGCTGCGGCGGCGCGCAGGGCCTCGACCTCGGCGTGTGCCGTCGGATCGTGCGTCTCCTCGCGGTTGTTGCGCCCCTCGGCGAGGATCCGACCGTCAGCATCGAGCACGACCGCTCCGACCGGGATCTCTGACGCCGCCGCGGCCTCGGACGCGAGCTCGAGAGCGCGTCGCATCGCGATCAGGTCGGCGGCGGTCATGGGTCGAGCCTACGACAGCGCATCACTCCGCAGCCGGGTCGCACCGTGCATCCGATGTCGTGCGGGAGCTTCGGGCGCATTAGCCTGTACACATGCGTGTCCACGTCGCCGACCACCCTCTCGTCACCCATAAGCTCTCGGTCCTGCGCGACCATCGCACCCCCTCCCCCGTCTTCCGCCAGCTCACAGAAGAGCTGGTCACCCTGCTCGCGTACGAGGCGACCCGCAACGTGAAGGTCAGCCCGGTCGAGATCACCACTCCGGTGACCACGACGATGGGAGTGAAGATCTCGGAGCCCCGCCCCATCGTGGTGCCGATCCTGCGCGCGGGTCTGGGCATGCTCGAGGGGCTCGTCAAGCTTCTGCCCACCGCCGAGGTGGGTTTCCTCGGAATGGTCCGTGACGAAGAGACCTTCGAGCCGACCACCTACGCAGAGCGTCTTCCCGACGATCTGAGTGACCGCCAGTGCTTCGCGATCGATCCGATGCTCGCGACCGGCGGTTCCCTCGCCGCGGCGATCCAGTTCCTGTTCGACCGAGGAGCGAAAGACGTCACGGCGATCTGCCTGCTGGGCACGCCCGAGGGTCTCACCGCGATCGAAGCCCTGGTCGGAGACCGCGACGTGACGATCGTGCTCGGCGCCCTCGATGAGCGCCTGAACGAGAAGGGCTACATCGTTCCCGGACTCGGTGACGCCGGCGATCGGTTGTACGGCACCGTCTGAGCCCGACCACAGCGAGGGTCGCGCCGCTCGGGCGCGCTCCGTCGCCGGTGCTCTCAGCCGCTGACGCCCACGAGTCGTGCGAAAGCGCTGAGTCTCGCCACCCCCTCGGGCGTGCGAGGGAGATCGTCGAGCAGCGCCGGCGAGTAGATCAGATACGCCGCGACCTGCGCGCGCGAGATCGCCACGTTGAGCCGATTCTGCAGAAGCAGGAACTCCGGGCCGCGGGGAGCGTCGCGACCGCTCGACGCGGCGAGCGTCGTGATCGACACCACCGCCTCCTTTCCCTGGAAGTTGTCGACCGTGCCGACCGGGACATCGGGGAAGCCGGCCGAGGTGAGCGCATCATGAACGGTCTGCCGCTGAGCGTTGTAGGGTGCGACGACGATGATGTCGTTCTGCGCGAGCGGACGCGCCGTCGCCTCTGAATCGTTGTCGGTGAACGTGCGTCCGACGAGGCTGCGCACCAGCGCCACCACCTCAGCCGCCTCTTCGGGCGACTCCGTGGCATTGCCCCGGTGCCGCAGTGGGGCGACGTGGAGCCCTGCGTCGACGCCGTCGATCGATCGCAACTCGGTTCCCGGAGCGGACGCGAGCTGACCCGCGTATGCGAGCTGCGAGACCGGGGCGGCGACGGACGGATGCATGCGCCACGACTTCGCGAGGAAATAGCCGTAGTCGGGCCTGATCACCGCGTCGCCGTCCATCACCCATCCCAGCGCCGAGGTGTCGACCGGCTCGGGGTGCGCGCCCTGGCTGACTTGAGGAAGCTGCTGCGGATCACCGAGCAGCAGCAGGTTCTTCGCTCCGGCCGCCACGGCGATCGTGGACGCGAGCGAGAACTGCCCCGCCTCGTCGACCACGAGAAGATCGAGTCCCTCGCGCTCCACACGGGCGGTGTTGCTGAAGTCCCACGCGGTGCCGCCGACGACCGCTCCGTGCTCGGCATGCTCGCCGAGGAACGATGCCATGCCGTTCTTGGGAATCACCGTGTAACCGGGCTCGCTGGAAGGGTCCTTCGGGGCCTTGCCGACCTGGCTCGCCGGCACGCCATCGGCGACCACCCGCTCGAGCAGGTTCTCGATGATCGCGTGCGACTGCGCCACGACGCCGATCCGGAATCCGTGCTCGTTCACCAGCCGGGCGATCACCTGCGAGCCCGTGTAGGTCTTGCCGGTGCCAGGGGGGCCCTGCACCGCGAGGTAACTGCGGTCGAGATCGCGCACGCCTCGGACGATCGCGTCGATCACATCGTCACCCTGCTCGGGCAGCGGACCGCCGGACAGTGTGCGCGGAGGGATCCGGCGGAGGATGTCGGTGGCCGCGTCGCGCGGGAAGCCCGGTGCGGCGGCATGAACGGAGTCTGCCCATTCATCGATCGCTCCCTGCAGCGAGACGACCCGTGGCGGGGCCGCCGGCGTGAGGGCGACGGGGAGCTCATCCCAGGTCTGCCCCTGGATCGCCGTCTCGGTGACCAGATAGCCGTCTTCGAGCACCTCGGCGACGGTGACCGTGTGGGGGACGTGCACTGCTCGTGACGGGGCCTCTGTGTCGAAAGGAGCCGGCACGGAGTACAGAGCGAACGGCTGGGATCCGGCACCCAGCGTCGTGCCGGGAGACACCTCGCCGCGGATTTCGATGTCTCGCGACATCACTCTGCGGCCTTCAGCGACACTCCATTCGCGCTGCACGCTCGAGGAGGCGCGGTCGACGCGCACGACGTCGCGCGTCCCCTCCCACATCGTGACCGGTTCGCGCAGACGCTGGAAGTGCGAGACCCAGAAGCTCTTGGCCTCGCGCGGGAAGTAGTCGATCGCCGCTGCCGCGATGCGATGCACCTGACCGTCTTCACCCGCAGCGACCGCGTGTTCTGCGTCGGCGAGCAGCGACACCGATCGCGGTGACGGCTCGTAGATCACCTCGTCGGCTTCGTCGGGCGGGGCGGGGTTCACGCCCTCCTTCTTCGCGATCTCGATGAGCCAGTTGCGAAGCCGCCGGGTGGAGACGCAGTCGTAGCGGTTGTAGTCGGCGAGGTCGGCGAACACGGCGTCGGCCTCGGCCTTCTCGCCCGCGGCCGCGAGCTCGCGCGCGGCGACGTACTGCACGATCGAGTCGTCGCCCTTCTGCACGTCGCTCGTGCGCACGTCTTCCCCCATGTACAGAGGCTCGAGCTTCTTGATCGAGTACGACCGGGTTCCGACCCGCACGGTGCGCAGGACCAGCGGGTAGAGGTCGACGAACACGCCTTCGCGCAGCAGTCGATCGATCTCGCCCTCGCGAACGCCGTGCCGAGCGGCCATCGCCACGAGGTGCGAGGTCTCGTACGGGGCGTAGTGGTAGATGTGCATGCCCGGATGAGCGGCGCGACGCACCTTCACGAAGTCCAGGAACCTCTCGAATGCTTCGCGCTCCGCCGCGAAGTCGTGCGCCCAGATCGCGGAGTACTGATCGGCGTTGTCGACCCATCCGAAGAGGTAGTCGATCCCCCAATGCGCCTGTCCGTCGGGCGCGGGCTCGGTGTAGAGCGGATCGCCTTCGAAATCGAAGAAGATGTCTCCGTGGCTCGGCACCGGGAGCGCGTGGATGCCGGGCGCATAGTGCACGTCGTACGTCGGCGCGCCGTCGGCATCCGCCCGGATCTGCAGCCGTGCCTGGGCGCGCAGTGTCTCGAACGTGTCGGTGTTCATGCCGGCAGGGGCTGCGGAAGCCTCAGCCAGAGCATCGATGGTCTCGATCCCCGCTGCCCTCAGCCGCGCTCGTTGGACGGGACGCATGCGTGCGACCATCAGCAGGTCGCGGTGCGCGATCACCTGCTCCTCGCACGTGGCGCAGCGTCCGCATGCCACCACCTCGAGGTCACCCCGATCGTCGCCCCAGGCAAGCGGCTCGCCTGCCGCCGCCTCGGCGACCCGGCGATCGGCGATGAGTGAACGCAAGCGCGCACGTCGCACGTGGAACAGCGGGAGAAGGTCGTGGACGGAGTGCGTGCTCAGCGTGCCGTCGCCGAGAATCAGGTCGACCTCGTCGGATCGGGGAATGCCCAGACGATCGAGTTGGTCGACATATGCCGCGAGCTGCATGAGGGCGGTGACTCGAGCCTTGCGAGCGAGCTTCGAGTCCTGCACACGCCACCGGCCGTCGTCATCGCGCTTCAGGAAGTCCGCGAACCCGACGAACTCGGGCGTCGAGAACGCCGCCTGGAAGACGACGACAGCCTCGGACCCGAGCGCACGCACCGTCTCGTCGACCGCCGCCGCGAGCGCCCCTGCGTCGACGGACGAGACCTTGTCGACGAGGTGCACACGATCAGGGCCGAGCTCATGGACATATCGCGCGAGCACGTTCTGCTCGTGCACGTCACCGAGCAGGGCTGCCCGTGCGAGAGTCGCGTCTTCGGGCTCGTCGACCGCGGGGACACGACCGAGCTTGGCGTCGATCGCGCGGCACCACGCGAACTCGCATTCGGCGGCCGCCTTGAGGTCGCTCGCGCTCCAGATGACGCGCTGCGCCTGAGTGTCGATCCGCACGATGCTCCCGTTCTCTCGGATGCTTCGACACTAGCCGCGGCCTCCGACACGGGCGCTCAGACGGGCGTCACCGCCACCAGGTGTCTTCGGGCGTGACGGGCAGATTCCGCTTGTGCTGTGTGGCGAGATACCGCGACTCGATGCGACCCGCGACCTCGGGGTCGACCTGACGCCCCTCGAGGAAGTCGTCGATCTGCTCGTAGGTGAGTCCGAGTTCATCCTCGTCGGCGCGACCGGGCTGCCCGTCGAGCAGATCGGCGGTCGGCACCTTGTAGGCGAGCTGGTCGGGCGCACCGAGCAGAAGCAGCAGCGAGCGCCCCTGGCGCTTCGTGAGCCCCGAGAGCGGAAGGATGTCGGCTGCCCCGTCGCCGAACTTCGTGTAGAAACCCGTGACAGCCTCGGCGGCGTGGTCGGTGCCGATCACGAGGAACCCGTCGTGCCCGGCGAGGGCGTATTGCGTCACCATCCGCACGCGCGCCTTGATGTTGCCGCGGTTGAAATCGCTGATGTCGCTTGTGACCGCGAACTCGATGTCTTCTTCGACGCCGTCCACGCCGTTCTGGATGTTGACCTCGACCGAGGCATCGGGCTCGATGAACTCGAGCGCCGCCTGAGCGTCGGCCGCGTCCTTCTGCACCCGGTACGGGAGCCGCACCGCGAGGAACTTCGCCTCGTCGCCCTCGGCCCGGAGCCGCTCGACGGCGAGCTGTGCGAGGCGCCCGGCGAGCGTGGAGTCCTGCCCGCCCGAGATGCCGAGCACGAAGCCCTTGGCGCCCGTGGTGCGCAAGTAGTCGACGAGGAACTGCACCCGGCGCTCCACCTCGAGCTCGGGATCGATCTCGGACTTCACTCCGAGCGCTTCAGAGATCTGCTGCTGCAGGGTCATGTGCTTCCTCCGGTCTACCGACGTCAGTATCCTCCCCCAGTGTTACATCGAGATGACGTCGCTCGCACGCACGTGACTTCGCGGTGGTCGATGCACCTGAGAGGATGGCGGAGTGAAACTTCTCGTCGCCGCCATGGCCTCTGAACTCGCCGCATTCCCGGAAGAGCTCGAGGGGTTCGACCAGCTCGTGACCGGCGAAGGCAAGATGCAGGCCGTTTTCGCCCTCACCCGCGCGCTCGACGCCAAGGAGTACTCCGAGGTGGTCGTGGTCGGCACCGCGGGCGGCATCGACCCTGAACTCGACGCGACCGTGCACGAGATCGGCAGTGCACTGCAGCACGACGTGTTCGACCTCGACGGAGTCGCAGGCCAGCACGTCTCGCTGCCCGCGCGGGTCTCGACCGGCCGCGAGGGCGTGCTGATCGCGACCGGCGACAGCTTCGTCGGCGATGCCGGTATCACAGCCGTCATCCGCCCGTCAGGCGCGGGGCTGGTCGACATGGAGACCTACGCGTACATCTGGGTCGCCGAGCAGTTCGGAGTGCCGATCCGCGCTTTCCGCGCCATCTCGGACAGGGCCGAGGACGGCGCGCTCGTGGACTTCCGCGAGGCGATCGCCCGGTGCAGTGTGCAGCTGCGTGAAGTGATCCGACGGGAGTACGGCGTCTGACCTCGGAGGACGACTGCACGCCGTACCCGCGGCGACGGGAACACTCCTCAGCGGGATTCGATGATGCTCGGTCCCTCTGAGGTGGCACGCACCCGGAGTTGTGCCGGTATCTGCTCCTGCATGGCTTCGACGTGGCTGATCACGCCGACCGTGCGGCCTCCCTGTCGGAGCTCGTCGAGTGTGCGCATCGCCACATCGAGCGTGTCGCCGTCGAGAGAGCCGAACCCTTCGTCGATGAACAGCGTGTCGAGACGGATTCCTCCCGCTCGTGCCGTGACGACCTCGGCGAGGCCGAGTGCCAGCGCGAGGGAGCTGAGGAAGGTCTCACCCCCGGAGAGCGATTGTGCGGGCCGAGTCTGACCTGTGAAGGCGTCGAAGACCACGATCCCGAGACCGGATGCTGCTCCGCGCGCGGCCAGGGCATCGGAGTGACGGAGCTGGTACCTCCCCGTGGACATGTCGCCGAGTCGACGATTCGCCGCATCGACGATCTCCTCGAGCTCGGCGGCGAGGACGAAGGTCTCCAGCGTCATCTTGTGGGTGTTGGCCCCGCGCCCTGCGAGAGCATCGGCCAGTCCGCGGAGGATCTCGAAGTCCGACAGCGCTTCGGTGATCCGCTCGTTCTCGTCGGCGGCCGCCTCGATGAGGCCGACGAGCTGCTCGGCCACCGCGGTCGCACGACTCGCTTCGTCGACGGCCTGCGACCACTGCTCGCGCGCGACCTGTGACGCAGCTTCCGCCGGAGCCACGTCGATGGGCTCCTCGGGCAGCGTGCGCAGCTCGAGCGGAAGCAGGATGGACCGTTCCTTCTCGCGCTCGACCGCATGCTGCGTGATACGGCCCTCGAGCGACGCCTGCACGGCCGAGGACCGCAGCGCGCTCTCGACGGCTGCGACGTCGTCGAATGCCGATGCCTGAAGTGCGGCGTCGAGGGCATCCCTCGCCTCGGCCGCTGCGGCGGATCTGCGGACACGCTCAGCTGAGGCCTCGACAGCACGCGAGGCCGTCCGGATCTGCGCCGTGACCTGTGTCAGACGTTCGGCGACCGATGCGAACGGTCCACGGGCCTCTTCGATCGCCGAGTCCGCGTCGGCGATCCTCTGCGCGATCACGGCCGCCGATTCGCGAGCCGTCGCGAGCATCGCCGCGTCGCCCTCGCGCTCGTCGTCGAGACGGCGCAGTCTCACGGCGAGGTCGTCGAGGAGCTCATCGAGCTGCGTGCACCGCTCAGCGGCAGCGACGCTCTGCGTGAGCTCTTCCTCTGCGCGGCTCAGCTCGTCGGAGGCGATCTCGATCGTCTGCCCCTCGGCGCGGGACTCGGCCACGGCGAGCGCCGCCCTCAGCGCGGAAGCACGCTCAGACGCCTCGCGCTCCTGCGTGGCGGCACGGTCGCGATCGGACTCGGCGGAGTCGACATCGTCGGCCGAGACCGGGTCCGCGTGCTCGGCGGGAGAGGGATGCTCGCAGGAGCCGCACACCGGGCACGGTCGACCTGCGACGAGCCCCGTTGCCAGCTCACCGGAGAACCCGTCGAGCCGTCGTGTGCGCAGATCAGCGAGCACCGCCTGGGCCTCGGCGAGCGCCGCACTGCGCGCGGCGAGCACATGGTCTGCAGCCTCGCGCTCGGCGTCGAGACGCGCCATGTCTCGTGCGGCCTCGAGACGCGCGGCCGCAGCGCCGCGTGCCGCGGCGAGATCA
Organism: Microbacterium sp. EB106-03-03-XG65; assembly: GCF_058791955.1. Taxonomy (NCBI): domain Bacteria; kingdom Bacillati; phylum Actinomycetota; class Actinomycetes; order Micrococcales; family Microbacteriaceae; genus Microbacterium; species Microbacterium sp. EB106-03-03-XG65. The sequence goes on along the minus strand of NZ_JBYTEB010000001.1, from coordinate 1,262,654 downwards.
GCGGATCTGTCGGCCACACGACGTGCGGCGTCGCGTTCGGCGCTCAGCTCGTCGCGGCGCTCGGGAAGCGCCTCTCGTTCGCGCTCGCCCGCCGCAAGTCGTTCGGTCGCGACGCGCACGGCCTCCTCGGCGGATTCGCGCTCACGCTCGCGGTCGGCCGACGAGCGCTCGAGCACCGCTGCACGCTGCCACGCGCCGGTCGCCTTCGTCTCGTCCTCCACCCACTGCTCGAGATCCTCGACCTCGGGACCGACTTCGCGCCATGCGTCACGAGCTCGCACCTCGGCGTCGAGCGCCGCGTCGAGCAGCGACCGTGCCTTCGCCGCCGCAGCGATCGGCGCGCGCAGCACCTCTGCGGCGCGCGCGTCGTCGAGCTCAGAGCGGGCTCGGGCGATCTCCGGCGCCTCGGCTTCGAGCGCTTCGAGCGCGCGCCTCGCCCTGTCGCGTTCGGCCTGCGCCCGCCGATCGTCGCGTATCGCCGCCAGACGATCGTCAGCGGCGACCGATCTCTCCTTCGCCTCGATCCGCTCGGCATCGCGACGCTCGGCGCGATAGCGTGCTCGTGCCCGAGCTCGCCCGAGTGCGGCGAGACGGGCGTCGGCGGATTCTCCCGATGCCTGCGTGTCGTCGTCGGTCGGATCGGGGCCGAGCGAGGCGCTGTCGACAAGACGCTCCGCCTCATCGAGGCGCGCGGTCACCGTGGCGAGTCGAGCGCCGAGCGCATGCTCGGCCGCTCGGCGGCGCTCCTCGAACCGCGCCTGCACGTCTTCGAAGCGCTCGGTGCCGAAGAGGCGCCGCAACAGGGACTGGCGTTCACGGCTGCCCGCGAGCAGGAACTCGGAGAACCGATTCTGCGCGAGCAGGATCACCTGGAGGAACTGCTCCCTGCTGAGCTGAAGTATCTCGTCGAGCTCGTGCGCGGCTTCGCGCTCCTTCGCGGCGAGACCGATCCATCGATCATCGACGAGCACGTCGAGCTGCACGGCGGCGGGCTGTACGGTCGTTCCGCCGCCGCGTTTCTTCGGGCGCTCGTAGTCGGGGGATCGTCGCACGCGATATCGCCCGGCCGGGGTGCTGAACTCCACGATGACTTCGGTGATGTCGTCGGGACCGGAGTGGTCGCTTCGCAGCCGCTTCTCTCCGCCCTCGTATCGCGGGACGCCGCCGTAGAGTCCGAAGCACACGGCGTCGAGGATGCTCGACTTGCCCGCTCCGGTGCGGCCGGCGATCAGGAAGATCCCGTCGTCGGCGAACGCGTCGAAATCGACGAGCTGACGCTCGCGGAACGGACCGAAGCCCTCGACTTCCAATCTGTGCAGCCTCATCAGGGGCGCTCATCCGCCGGATGGACGGCTTCGTATCCGTTCGCCGGAGGACGAGTCGGGGCGATCAGAGGTCGACGTCGAATCATCGGCGGATCAGACCAGCGCCTCGGAACGCACGCGATCGTCGAGGACCTCGCGGATGAGTTCGCCCTCGCGCTCGCTCGGGCCGTGGCCGGAGCGGACGTGCTCGAGGAACGCCTCGATGCGCTCCGAATCAGTGACCGCACCGCGGAGCCGCTGCACGTACGAACGCTCGACAGCCTCTGCCACCTCGTCGGGCTGATGCTGCACCATGGCGCAGTACGGGTACTGCTCGCGGAGGCGTCGCATGGGCTCGGTCTGGGCCAGCGGATCGGTGTAGACCGCGCACACCCAGTCCTGTGCATGCGCCGCGACGTTCTCGGCCGAGAGAATCTCGTCGAGTGGCCCGGTGAGAGTCACGAGCCTTCGCGGCACGGGCAGTTCGAGCCACGCGACCGATGCCAGGCCGGTCGCATCGAGGTCGACGAGCCAGGATCCGCGCGGCTTGTTCTGCTCGCCGAAGCTGTAGTGCAGAGGTGCTCCCGAGTACCGCACACGCTCACTGATCTGCTGACGGCCGTGGATGTGTCCGAGCGCGACGTAGTCGGGACCGTCGAAGACCGCGAGCGGCACCACGTCGAGCCCGCCCTGCCGGACCTCTCGCTCGAGGCCGATCGTGGCATCGACTCCCGCGGCGAAGCAGTGCGCGATCGCCACGGAACGACCGGGGTTCTTGCGCATCCCGTCACGGACGAGCTCCATGGCGTGCGCGAGCGTCTGCGCCTGAGTGCGGAGTTCCGCTTCGGGCCAATGCTGCCGGACGATCGCCGGTTCGAGATAAGGGATGCCGAAGAAATGCACAGGCCCGTGCTCATCCGCCACCGTGACGGGCGCACCGATCGCGAGAGGATCCGTGAGCACGTGGATGCCCTCGCGCAGCAGGCGCGCCTGGAATCCGAGGCGCGCAGCGGAGTCGTGGTTGCCGCTCGTGACGATCACCCGGGCGCCTGTGCCGTGCAGCGCGACCAGCGCGTCGCCCAGGAGCGTGTAGGCGCCGGCCGCAGGCGTGGCGGAGTCGAACACGTCGCCGGCGACGACGACGACGTCGACCGAGTTCTCGCGGACCTGCTCGGTGAGCGCCTCGAGCACCTCGGCCAGCGCGCCCATGGTGGAGTTGCCATGGAAGGTGCGGCCGATGTGCCAGTCGGAGGTGTGCAGGATTCGCATGTTCACACGCTACGAACCACCACGGACATTCGGTCCGAGGCGTGCCGCTCGACGGGGAGATACCGAGGAGAAGAGCGGAAGGTCCCCTGACCCACCCTCGTCACGTCGATCGACACGTGGTGATGCACCGTGCTCATGCGCGGTCACCTGTGTGGGATGCGGGGCTGCGCGATGCGAATCTGGGCTGCCCTCTGCCCGACAGGGCCGGAATTGCCCCTCCGGCGGGGGTTGTGTCCGCTTCGGCGTGACTACCGACTTCCGCTCTACTCCCCCAGATCGTGCGTCCAGTTCGCCTGCTGGATCCGGTTGTCGAGTTCGCGCAGCTCCTTCGCCGTCGCGTCAGCCCTGGCTCTGAGATCTGCCACGGGCAGCGCAGCCAGCTGCCTGAGCTCGGACCGCATCTGTCGGAACACGGTCGCTGCCCCCGAGGCGGCGGCTGCTGCATCCACGAGCAGCGAGTGCTGGAGTCGCAGCACGTCGCGCGCGGCGAGCGCATCGGTCATGGTGCCGTCCGCCGCCAGATCGAGACGAGAGTTTGTCGCGTTGATGCGACGGATCAGATCCCTGAGCCGCGCGAGGTCGGCCTCGGCCTCGAGAAGCAGGGCGGCGGCGTCTTCGGCCGGCTCCTCCCCCTCCTGATAGCGCGCGTTCGCCGTGATCCGCACACGGAGCTGCTCGATGCGGCGCTGCAGATCTGCACGGGCGGTGAGGGCTTCGGCGAGTTTCATCTCTTCATCCTCGCAGAGCGCAGCCGCGTAACACGGCGTCACACGCTCCGAGATCAGCGTGAGCGCAGCAGCGGGGCGTGATCGGGGTGGGCGGCGAACCAGTCGGCGACATACCAGCAGACCGCGTCGACCTTGCGGTCTCCTCGTGCCTCGATGTCGGCGACGGCACCTTCGACGACCGCTCCGGCATAGCCGTGACCCCGGAAAGTCGGCACCGTGAAGGCTCTCGTCAGGGCGATGGTCCGTCCGTCGTCGCGGTAGTCGAGCACACTGACGAGCTGTCCGTCTCGCGTCAGCGTGTACCGCGAGGCGTCCTTCTCATCGGTCAGGGTGAACCCGGATGTCGATGACGATGTACTCACGGGCACCACGTTACGCGCCCGCCCTGCGGGTCGGGCCGTTTTGACACGCCCGGACATCTTGGGACATAATCCCCCCATGACTACCAACGCAAGCCCTTTGTCCGCCCAGGAGGCGAACAGGACTGCCGGGATGATGATGCCCGGTCGCGTTGGCATGTGTTGCCGAATGTGTCGCTGAACGAACAGCCACTCCGTCTGACCTGACTTCTCGCGATCTGCGAGGACTGGTCTCCGAGCACCCACCCCGTGTTCGCTTCCCGGCTCGCCCGGTCATTCATGCAACGCATCAGAGCCGTCATCCGGCTCACGTCCTGAGGACTTCATCATCATGTCGAACACCACTCTTCTCGAGCGTCCCTCCGTCGCCACGACCGTCCGCCCCGCTCCCGCACGGACCGAGGAGGCACCGCTCGCCGCCGACCTTCCCGCGGTGCGGTCCCCGCGGGGCTTCGCTCTCTACGTCGGACTCGACGAGATCAAGGCCGCCGAAGCCGGCGTGAGCCTGCCCCTGCTCGTCGACGCTCTTCGTCGCACTCTCGCCGAACTCGCCCCCGGCGCCGAGACGCATGCCACCGTCGCACTCGCACCTCACGGCTCGGGAGGTCGGGATCTCGACGTCGTCCGCCTCGCCCTGCAGGAGCCCGGAGCCATCGCCCGCACCAAGGCGGCGGCCGAAGAGGAGACCGTCGACGAAGAGGGCGGCGTGGTCGTCGACATATCTCGCAAGCGCGTGCTGATCGACGGCGACTCCGCCGCGTTCACCTACAAGGAGTTCGAGCTGCTGCAGTACCTCGTCCTGCGAGAGGGCCGCACGATCGAGCGCAGCGAGCTGGTGTCCGCCCTGTGGCAGGCACAGGATGACGAGACGCCGGGCGAGCGCACCATCGACGTGCACGTGCGTCGACTGCGCGCCAAGCTCGGCCGCTACGAAGACATCGTGCGCACGGTGCGCGGCATCGGCTACCGCTTCGACAGGCACGCCGACGTCGTCATCCGCTACGGTCACGGAACTCCGTCGCCCGACCGCTTCTGAGGCCGGTGTCAGACCTGCGGCGTACCGTGGGGGTATGACACTGACCGCTGATGACGAGGTTGCCGGAGCAACGCCGTCGACCAGCGTGCGTGAAGCCGTCTACCGCCCGCCGCACCCGCTCGATCTGCGCCGCACGGTGGGCATGCTCCGCCGCGGCCCCGGAGATCCGACGATGGTGTTCGACGGAGCAGTGATCTGGCGCGCACTGCGCACACCTCAGGGGCCGGCGACTCTCGCCCTCCGCTCGACAGGTGACGAGATCCGTGCCACGGCATGGGGCCCCGGCGCAGACGAGGCGCTCGACCGCCTCCCTGCCCTGTGCGGTGCCGACGACGACCCGAGCGGATTCGATCCTGCACTGCATCCGCTCATCGCCGAGGTCGCACGGCGCTCACCGGGAATCCGCATGGCGCAGACCGGCGAGGTCTTCGACGCGCTGGCGTGCGCGATCCTCGAGCAGAAGGTCACCGGTCTCGAGGCCTTCCGCGCCTGGCGCCTGCTCGTCACCGCCCACGGCGAGCGCGCGCCCGGGCCCACACCACGCCCCATGTACGCAGCTCCGCCCAGCGACCGGTGGCAGTCGATCCCCTCGTGGGAGTGGCACCGCGCCGGCGTGCAGCCTCCGCAGTCGAAGACGATCGTGCGCGCGGCGGCCCGGGGCGCGAGCATCTCCCGAGCGCTGCTCGGGGCCGAGACGGGCGAAGACCGCGATCGGGTGCTCACGAGCCTCCCCGGCATCGGCGTCTGGACATCTGCCGAGACTCGTATCCGCGCCCTCGGAGACCCCGACGCCGTGAGCGTCGGGGATTATCACCTGGCTCATGAGGTCGGCCACGTGCTCGCGGGTCACCGCACCGACGACGCCGGGATGCTCGAGCTGCTCGCGCCGTGGGCAGGGCACCGGCAGCGGGTGATCCGACTCATCTTCGCGAGCGGCATCAGCGAGGCTCGACGCGGGCCACGGCTGTCCCCCGAGGATCACCGGAATCGCTGACGCTCCGGGGGCCCCGGCCTCTAGGCTGAACGCATGTCCCGCAACGCGCTCCGCTTCTCCGTCACCGCAGGACTGCTCATCCTCGGTGTCGTGATCGGTCTGATCTTCCAGAACGTCTGGCTCGGCATCCTGCTGGCCGCCATCGTGTGGCTCGGCTGGTTCATCGGGTACGAGTCGCGCCGCGGGCGCAATGCCGGCGTGAACGACGAAGACCACGGCGTCGAGCTCTGAGTCCGACGCCCCCCGTGCGCGGCAGGGTGCTCCCGCCTCGTCAGTAGTACACCGCCAGGGGTCCCGACGGCCCGTCGACGACCTGAACCGGGGTGTCGAACACGCGGGTCAGAACCTCATCGGTCATGATCTCGCGAGGCGACCCGAACTCCACGACCTCACCCTCCTTCATCGCGCAGATGTGATCGGCGTAGTGCCCCGCGAAGTTGATGTCATGCAGCACGATCACGATCGTGCGCCCCAGCTCGTCGGAGGCGCGGCGCAGGTGCTGCATCATCTGCACCGCGTGCTTCATGTCGAGGTTGTTGAGCGGCTCGTCGAGCAGCACGAACTCCGTGTCCTGGGCGAGGACCATCGCGACGTACGCCCGCTGCCGCTGACCGCCCGAGAGCTCGTCGAGATAGCGTCCCTCGAGTTCGCCGAGATCGAGGAAGTCGATCGCCCTGCTGATGATCTCCTCGTCGGCTCTGTTCAGTCTGCCGCGAGAGTGGGGGAAGCGTCCGAACCCGACGAGCTGGCGCACCGTGAGACGCGTGACGAAGTGGTTCTCCTGGCGCAGCACCGAGACGATCTTCGCGAGGTCCTTCGATTTCGTCGATGCCACGTCGTACCCGGCGATCTCGATGGCTCCGGCATCCATGCCGCCGAGTCGACCGATCATGGTGAGCAGCGTCGACTTGCCCGCCCCGTTCGGACCGATCAGAGCGGTGATGCCTCCCGCGGGGATCTCGAGATCGACCGGGCCGATCGCGACCTCGCTGCTGTAGTCGCGGCGAACGCCGTCGAGTGTGATCACAGCCTGCCCTTTCTGAGGATGACGACGAGGAACACGGTGCCTCCGACCAGCTCGATGAGGATCGACACCATGCCCTGCGCGTAGAAGACGTTCTTCATGACGAAGTAGGCACCCGCGAGGATCGTGAACGCGGTGAGCACCGCGACGGGGAAGATGAGCCGGTGGTCGTGCGTGTCGGCGAACTGGTAGGCGAGAGTCGCGACCAGGAAGCCGAGGAAGGTCATCGGGCCGACCAGCGCTGTCGATGTCGCCATCAGCACCGCCACGAGGAAGAGCACGATGTAGAGCTCGCGCCGGTGGTCGAGGCCGAGGGATCGGGAGACGTCGGGGCCCAGCGCCAGGAGATTCAACCTGCGTGACCTCACCCACAGCAGCGCGGATGCCGAGAGACACAGCGGGATCGCGAGAGGCAGATACGACGCGTCGGCGTTGGAGACGTTGCCGAACAGCCGTGCGGCGAGAACGTCGAACTCGCTGGGGGTGAGCAGCCGCTGCATGAACGTCGAGATCGCGCCCAGCCCGCCGCCGATGATGATCCCCACGAGAAGCATGATGTGCAGGTTCCCGTAGCGTCCGGAGAGCAGCCATCCGTACAGAGCCATCGCGAGGGCCACCATGATCGCCACCTGGAGGCCGAACTGCCACACGCCCTGGATCGCGACGAGCCCGGCGACCCCGAAGAGATACACCGTGGTCGTCTGGACCACGCGATACAGCGACTCGAACCCCATGATCGACGGGGTGATGATGCGATTGTTGGTGACGGTCTGGAAGCTCACGGTCGCGATGGCCTGCGCGAGGGCCACCACGGCCATCACCGTCACGTTGGTGACGCGGAGCTTGGCGATGCGCCAGAAGCCTGCAGACCCGAGCGGCATCGGGTTGTCCCATGCGAGCAGGCCGAAGGCGAAGGTCGCTGAGAGCGCGATGAGGGCGCCGAGCACGATCACGTAGCGGCGTCGAGCACGGTGCGTCGCGAATGATCCAGACGTGCGCGCAACGACCTGCGCTGCCGTCGCCTCAGGCACGACGACGCTGCCTCAGGAGCAGGAGGATGAACACGACCGCGCCGACCACGCCCAGGATCAGCGACACCGGCACTTCGAACGGCATGATGATCGTTCTCCCGATGATGTCGCAGACGGTGACGATCGCGATGCCGAGCAGGCATACCCAGGGCAGATTGCTGCGCAGGTCGTCGCCGCGCACCATCGAGACGATGTTCGGCACGATGAGTCCGAGGAACGGCAGATTGCCGACGACCACGGTGACGACACCGGTCGTGATCGCGATGAGTGCGGTGCCGAGCAGGATCACCCTGTTGTAGTTCACCCCGACGTTCGTCGCGATCTCTTCACCCAGACCGGCGATCGTGAGGCGGTCGGCGACCAAGAAGACGACGACGCCGACCACCGCCACGATCCAGAGCATCTCGTACTGTCCCCTCAGCACCGAGGTGAAGCTGCCCGCGAACCAGACTCCGATGGCCTGCAGGGAGTCGGTGGCGAGAGCGAAGTATGTCGACGCGGCGCCCACGACCGCTCCGAGCATGATGCCGACGATCGGCACGATCAGCGAGGAGGTGAGCGAGACCCGGCGGAGGAACGCGAAGAAGACCATCGTGCCGATGAAGGCGGCGACGATCGCACCGGTCATGCGCAGCGGTATCGAGGGGTTCGGCACCAGGACCATCACGGTCAGCAGCCCGAGGCCCGCCCACTCGGTCGTGCCGGTGGTGGTCGGCTCGACGAAGCGGTTCTGGGTGAGCAGCTGCATCACGAGTCCGGCCATCGCCGTGGCGGCGCCCGCGAGGACGAGGGCGATGGTGCGCGGGATGCGGGTGATCTGGAACATCTGCGCGCCGTCGGCTGCTCCCGCGACGTCGTAGACCCCGGTGAACAGCGAGACGACGAGGAGTGCGGCGACGACGAGGGTGCCGAAGAGCAGCTTCACGTCGAAGAGACGCCCGGTGGCGCGGGGCGTCTCGGCAAGAGCGGTGCGGGTCACGGTTCGTACGCTCGACGGCGGCACCCGCCACGAAGCGGGTGCCGCCGGTCGGCCTTACTTCTGCGCAGCCTCGAGCGCGTCGGCGAGGTCGTTCAAGAACGTCGTGTAGGTCTGGATGCCCTCGTTCAGGTAGGTGTCGGTGGGCATGTAGACGATCTGCTCGTCGGCGACCGCGGTGACGCCGGCGAGCGCCTCGGAGTTCTCGAGGATCTCGGAGGCCTGCACGTAGTCGGGCGTCTCCGCGGCGAAGACCGCATCGCGGTCGAGCACGAGGAGCCAGTCGGGGTTCGAGGCGGCGATCGCCTCGACCGAGATGTCATCACCCTGGTGGTCATCGGAGGCGTCGTCCACCTCGAGTGCCGGGGTCAGGCCGAGGATGTCGTAGATCGGTCCGAGCGAGCGTCCCACGGTCGGCGCGAGATAGCCGATCTCGCCGCCCGAGGTGTTCACGGCCATGACGGTGTCGGCGTCGTCGTACGCGGCCTTCGCTCGCTCGACGGCGGCGTCGAAGTCGTCGACCAGCGCCTGCGCTTCGCTCTGCATGCCGAAGATCTCGCCGAGCGTGGTGGTCTGGCGCTTGAGCTCCTCGTCGAAGGGCTCCCCCTCGCGCGGCTCGAGATCGATGATCGTGGCGTCGGGGACCAGTTCGGCGATGGCTGCGTTGTGCTGAGTGAAACGCTGACCGCTGATGATGAGGTCGGGTTCGACCGCGACGATCGCCTCGAGGTCCGGCTCGCTGTGCAGACCGATGTCGACGATCGCCTCGTCGTCGAGGTACGACACGGTGTCGGGCATGAGCGCGACCGCTCCGGCTGAGAGCTCGATCCCCCAGTCGGAGAGGGTCTGGAATGTGCGATTGTCGAGCGCGACGACGGATGCGGGAGGCGTGGCGATCTCGTGCTCGCCGGTGTTGTCCTCGATCGTGACGGACGCCGCTGCCGCCTCCGTCTGCTCGGGTTCGGCTTCGGCCGCGGTGGAGCAGCCTGTGAGCGCGAGAAGGCCGACGACGCCGACGCTTGCGGCGGTGAGGACTCGGGGCATGGACATGGAGAGACTCCTGTTCTGCTGTGTGGAGGGCGCTCGAAGTGGGCGCGGGATCGGCGGATTAGGCTTACCTAACCTTGCTCGAAGATAGGTTAGCCTTACTTTATGAGCGATACGAAATCCGGCTTCTCGATCGAGCGTCGCGCCCTCGATCTGCGCTTCCGCACCGTGGCTCTCACAGCCCGGCAGTGGCTCGCGCACGACTTCGTGCGGGTGCGTCTGACCGGCAGCGACCTCGAGGGGTTCGACTCCCCCGGGGCCGACGACCACATGCGCCTGTTCTTCCCCTCCGGGCCCGTCGGCACCGTCGAGGAGATGCGTGCGGCGCCGAGTCGCGAGTACACGCCCGTGGCGTGGGGTGCGGACTGGCTCGACGTCGAGTTCGCTGTGCACGGCGACGCGGGCACCGCCGCACGATGGGCAGCCACTGCGCCGCTGGGATCGACGATCGGGGTGGGTGGGCCGCGAGGATCTGCCGTGATCGCAGGCAGCCCGGACTCGTGGGTGCTGGTCGGCGACGAGACGGCGATCCCCGCGATCCGACGCTTCGCCTCTCTGATCCCCGCCGGATCGCCCGCGCGCATCGTGATCGAGACGGCGTCGCCGGACCGGAAGGTCGAGATCGAGGCTCCGGTCGAGGTCGAGTGGCTCTCGCGGGGAGACGCCCCCGCGGGTTCCGCACTCGTCGCCCTCCTCGACGGGCTGACCGTCGACGATGCGGTCGGCATCGACCCGTTCGTCTTCATCGCAGCCGAGCAGTCCATCGTCAAGCCGGGGCGCGCACTGCTCGAGCGCTGGGGCGTCGACGCCGCGAAAGCGGTGGTCAAGGGCTACTGGAAGCGCGGCGAGACCGAGTATCACGCACCGCACTAGTGCGACCGGGAGCCTGCTGCGAGACTGGGCGCATGGCTCTTCTGGATCATCTGGGCATCACTGTCGACGACCTCGAAAGGGGCCGGGCGCAGTTCCATCCCGTGCTGACCGCACTCGGATACGCGAGCGGCGGCGAGGACGACCACTCGATCTCGTGGCACAACGGCGAAGAGACCGAGATCATCCTCTACGCCTGGGACGAGGAATCCGGCCCCCACCGTCATGGTCGCGTCGGATGGCAGCACATCGCGTTCGCAGTGCCCACACGAGAGGAGGTCGACCGCCTTCATTCCATCGCACGGGATGCGGGATGGTCGGCCGTGCGAGAGCCCAAGGAGTATCCGCGGTACTCGGATCGCTACTACGCCTCGTTCGTGGAGGACGCAGACGGCATTCGGATCGAGTTCATGTACAACCCGCCGCGGGAGTCGGAGTGAAGCGCGGTCGCTTCAGCGGGTGAGCTCGCGGATCAGACGATCGGCGCGGCGACCGCTTCAGCATCCGCCCGGTCGGTGAAGGCCGTCTTCGGGACGAACACGAGGATGGCGGCGGCGACCAGCGCGGTCACACCGCAGACGACCCACACGGTGATGTACCCGGCGAAGGATCCCGCCGTGCCCTCGACCGCTCCGCTCATTCCGTTCAGGAGCGCGATCCCGAAGACACACGAGGCGATCGCGCCGCCCACCGTCTTGACCGAGTTCGTCAGCCCCGTCGCGACGCCCGTCTGGGTCGCCGGAGCCGCCGATGCCGCCGCCGCGGGAAGCGCGGCCACCAGAGCCCCCGACCCGAGCCCCACGACGACCATGTTGGTCACCACCTGCAGGTACGAATCGTGGAACGGCAGGAACAGCAGGAACCCGATGCCGACGAGCAGCGACGCGACCATGAGCGTGAGGCGCGGGGTGAGGAGCCGGGCGATCAGCGGGAACACCAGCGCACCCGCGATCATCGCGATCAGGTACAGGCCGATGATCAGGGAGGTCGCGAAGCCGGTGGTGCCGAGTCCATAGCCGTAGACGCCGGGGTCGGTGCGGGCGAACGTCGACAGCGGCGCCTGAGCACCCAGCACGCTCACCCCGAACAGGCCCGCGGTGAGGAAGACCGGGCCGAGCGCCGGCGACCGGAACATGCGCACGTCGATCAGCGGGTCGTCGCAGCGCAGCTCCCAGAGCACGAACGGGATGACGAGCACGAGGCCGAGCACGACGACGGCCCATGACCAGGGATTGCCGAGCCCACCCTCGAGACGCAGCAGGCTGAGGCCGCCCGTGAAGCAGATCAGCGCCATCGAGATGAGCACGACGCCCACAGTGTCGAACACGCCGCCGGTCGGATCCGGGGACTCCTCGACCCCGAACAGGATCACGAAGAAGCACACCACGATGAGCACGGCGGGGATGAGGAGTACGACCGTCAGCGGCAGCACATCGATCAGCGCTCCGCCGCCGAGCGCCCCGATGATCGCTCCGCCTTCGAGCGCGGCGACCAGCAGACCCGCGGCCTTGGCAGTGATCGATGAGCGCCCCTCCATACGGCGGGAGCGTGACCAGATCAGCGCGATCTCGAGCGGCAGCCAGACGACGTAGAAGCCCATCAGCGTCCACCCGATCAGGAACACGGGGAACGAGTCGGTGAACGGCAGGACCAGCGCCGCGGCGGCGGTGAGCGCCGTCGAGATCAGCAGCATCCGCTTGTGTCCGACCATGTCGCCGAGCTTCGCGAAAGCCGGCACCACCAGAGCCGAGAGCATGAGCTGCGTGCCCTCGAGCCAGTTGACGTCAGCGTCGTGGATGCCGAGGTGCCGCGCGATGTCGGTGAGCATGGGCGTGTAGTAGCCCTGCAGGACGCCGCTCGTGAACTCGACGAACGCGAGGAAGCCGACGACCGTCGCCAGGGTTCCCAGAGTGCGGGTGCGCGTCATCGCGGCTCCTCGGTGAAAGGGCTGGGTGGGGCGCCGAGGCGTCCGCGGAGGGGTGAGATCACCCTAGCCGCTCGAGGAGGGCGCGATGGAACCGCTCTCCGCGCTCGAGTGCAGCGACCTCGACGTTCTCGTCGACACCGTGGATCGACGCCCGCTGCGCGTTCGACATGTCGAGCGGGGCGAAGCGATAGACCGCCGGCGCGAAGCGGTGGAAGTGGCGCGAGTCGGTCGCTGCCATCATCACGTACGGCACCGCGGGGACCCCCGGATGCGACACTGCGAGCGCTTCGGCGAGCAGCGCGAACTGGGCGTTGTCGGTGGCCGATTCCGGAGACGGTTCGCTCGCCTCCTCGACGGTGACCGTGACGAGCGGATCCCGGATGCGCCGACGCACGCGCAGCACGGTCTGCTGCGTCGTCTCGCCGAGCGCGATCCGCAGGTTGACGGTCGCCGACGCCTGCGAAGGGAGCACATTCGCCGCCGTGCCTCCCGACTGCATCGTGGGAGCGACGGTCGTGCGCACGAGCGCGGCCGGCTCGCCACCCAGCGCGGCGAACACCTGACCGGTGAGCAGCGGGAGGGAACCGAGCAGACGCAGCAGCAGCCCCGCTGGCCCCGGGGTGCGCGTGCCGAGCTGCGACAGCATCCGCCCGATCGCCTTCGACGGTCGTGGCCGGAAGGTTCTGGGACCGAGGCGATCGACGGCCCTCGCGACCCTCCGCACCGCCGTGAGAGAAGGCGGCGCGGAGGCATGCCCGCCGTCGCCGCGCGCCGAGAGCGTGAGCGTCATGACGCCCTTCTCGCCGACCCCGATCATGGCTGCGCGTCCCGGCACGAAGGGCAGCGGCGCATCGACGACAGCGCCGCCCTCGTCGACCACCAGCCACGGCGTGATCCCGCGCTCGCGGAGCACCCGCGCGATCTCCTCGGCCGCACGTCCGAAGGTCTCCTCGTTGCCGCCGAACGAGAGATAGACATCGCGCGCGGGGACGAATCCGTCTCCGAGCAGGTTCTCGACCGCCTCGAGCACGACGATCAGCGGACCCTTGTCATCGAGAGCGCCGCGCCCGTAGACCAGTCCGTCGGAGATGACCCCCGCGAAGGGCGGGTGCGTCCAGGCGTCGCTCTCGTCGACGGGGACGACGTCGTAGTGGGCCATGAGCACGAGCGGACCCTCGGTATCGGCCGCCCTGCCCGTCCACCGGAAGAGGAGCCCGAAGTCGGTGTGCCGCTCGAGCGCGAGGTTCTCATGCACGAGGGGATACAGCTCTGCGATCAGCGCGACGAAGTGCTCGAACGGCTCGGGGCCTCGCTCCTCGAGCTCAGCGGAGACCGTCGGCAGTTGGATCATCTGCGAGAGGCGGTCCGCTATTCCCGGACGAGGTTCTGTCACGTCGGCCATCGTATCGCCGGGCCGGTCCGTGCACTGCGGGCGGATGCCGGTCATGCTGCCGTCCGACATCGCGAGAGAATTGACGGATGAGCCTGTTCGCCCTGGCACCCAAGCGCGGTCCGCGCTGGCACCTCGCCACCCAGGCAGCCCTGGGCATCGCCGTGCCGATCGCCGTCATGACCGTGATCGGTCAGCCCTCGCTCGGCTATGTCGCGGCGTCGGGTGCGTTCACCGTGCTCTTCGCCGGCACGGCTCCGGTCATCGACCGCGCCAGGATCCTGCCCTTCGTCGCGGTCGGACTGATCATCAGCGCCGCTCTCGGAGTCGCCGTCTCCGCCGACGCATGGCTCGTGAGCATCGGCGTCGTGCTGGTCGCGGTCGTCAGCGCGGCCCTGGCCTTCGGGTTCCGGCTCGGACCGCCCGGCCCACTGTTCTTCGTGCTCGTCTTCGGTCTGTCCGCGCACGTCGTGGCGAGCTCTCCCCTCGACCCGCTGGTGTACATCACGGCGCTGGCGGCCGGGTGCGTGTTCTCCTATCTCGTCGCCATGGCCCCGCTCGCACTCCCCCGCGCGCGGTCGCAGGCGGCACGACCGCTGCGCGAGCTGCTGCCCGGTCCTGCCTTCACGGCAGACTCCCGGATGCTGGTCATCCGGGTTGCAGTCGTCGCTGTCATCGGCGTTCTGCTGGGTCTCGTGATCGACCCCACACGCACGTACTGGATCGTGGGCTCGGCCGTCGCGGTGATCGGCGTCGCCGCCGCACGCCGCGCCGCCGTGCAGCGCGGGCTCCACCGCATGCTCGGCACCGTGGTCGGCGCCGGCGTCTACGCACTGCTCGCGCTGCTTCATCCCTCCGGACTGTGGCTCGCCCTGCTGCTCGGGGCACTGCAGTTCACGATCGAGCTCGTCGTCGTGCGGCATTACGCCCTCGCCCTCGTCTTCATCACTCCCCTGGTGCTGCTCCTGACGGGCGCGGCGACGGGAGACATCGGTTCGTTGGATGTCGCGTGGGAGCGCATCGTCGACACCATCGTCGGGGCCGCGCTCGGAGCGATGTCGGGCCTGCTTCATCCGCGCGCCGCGGCGCCGTCTTCGTGACCGTCGATCTCGGGAACACGAGGGACATGCGGCGGGTTGCACTCCGAGAGCCGAGAGGAGAGCGATGGAACTGACGCTGGTCACGTCCGCGTTCTGCGGAGCGTGTTCACGCACCCGCTCGGTCGTGGCGGATGCGGTGCGCTACCTTCCTGATGCGACCGTCACCGAGATCGATGTCGCGAGGGATCCCGATATCGCCGAGCATCTCGACATCCGCTCCACGCCCACCGTCATCATCCGCGACGACTCGGGAGCAGAGGTCTTCCGCGCCGAAGGAGTGCCGACGGTTCCTCAGGTTCTCACAGCCGCTGTGAAGGCTCTTCCGGACTGAGGGTCGCGCAGCCCCTGACGGCGCGTCGACCACGCTCTTGCCAATGTCCGAAGCCCGGCGCAGAATGAGCCGCAGCGGGGCCGACGGCGGCCACGCACGACAGCGCTGGGGGCAGTCATGGCGAATCTCAATCCGTACCTCTCGTTCCGCACGGAAGCGCGGCAGGCGATGGAGTTCTACCAGAGTGTGCTCGGCGGCGAGCTCGAGATCAACGTCTTCGGTGAGTTCCCCGACATGGTGCAGAATCCCGAGCAGAATCACCTCGTGATGCACGCACAGCTCACGACGCCCGACGGGCTCGTGCTGATGGCATCCGACACACCCGACGGCATCCCGTTCGAGCCGCCGCAGGGGTTCTCCGTCTCACTCAGCGGCAACTCGCCGCAGAAGACGCAGCAGGTGTGGGACGCGCTGTCCGAGGGAGCCGCGATCACGATGCCGCTCGACACGCCACCCTGGGGCGGCACCTTCGGCATGCTCGTCGATCGTTTCGGCGTGCCGTGGATGCTGCACGGCGACCCCGAATGAGTCGTTCACGCTGACGCGCGGCACACGAAGACCCCTCGTGCGTGCGTCCGCGGGAAGAGGTCTCGGCCCGGGCAGTACGCCCGAGGAGTCAGCGCAGCGCGTGAGCCTCGATGAACGCGCGCAGCTCGTGCTCGTCGTCTGCCATCTCGGTCGTGTGCTGCGGAGCATCGAGCATCTCGCGCAGTTCGGGCGAGTAGTCGAGCTCGACGCCGATCGCCTCGCTGATCGTCTCCGCGAACTTCTGCGGTTTCGCCGTCTCGAGCACCAGCATCGGCACTCCGGGCTCGAGGTACTCGCGGGCGACCTTGACGCCGTCGGCGGTATGCGGGTCGATGACGTCGCCCGTGGCCTCGTAGACCGACCTGATGGTCGCGATGCGATCGTCGTGCGTCGACGTGCCGCTGACGATTCCGAATTCTTCGACGAAGCGAGCGAGATCCGAGGTGAAGTCGAAGTGCCCCTGGGTGTCGAGGTCCTGCCAGGCGCTCACGACGCGAGCCGCGTCGCGACCGACGAGCTCGAAGATGAAGCGCTCGAGGTTCGATGCCTTCGAGATGTCCATCGACGGGCTCGAGGTGGCGAGCGTCTGCGCGGCGCTGCGGGGGCGGTACACACCGGTGCGGAAGAACTCGTCGAGAACGTTGTTCTCGTTCGCGGCGAGCACGAGGCGACGGATGGGCAGACCCATCTGCTTCGCGAAGAAACCGGAGAGGATGTTGCCGAAGTTGCCGGACGGAACGGTGAACGACACCTCAGTCCATCCCCCGGCGTCCGTCGCCCTCAGCCATGCCCAGAAGTAGTACACGACCTGCGCGGTGATGCGGGCGAGGTTGATCGAGTTGACGGCACCGAGGTTCTGAGCACGCTTGAAGTCCAGGTCTCCGGCGAGCGCCTTGACGAGGTTCTGGCAGTCGTCGAAGACGCCGTCGATGACGATGTTGTGCACGTTCTCGTCGTCGAGCGAGAACATCTGCGCGCGCTGGAACGCGCTCATGCGTCCCTTCGGGGAGAGCATGAACACCGAGATGCGGTCTTTGCCGCGCAGCGCATGCTCGGCAGCCGACCCGGTGTCACCCGACGTGGCCCCGAGGATGTTGAGCACGGATCCCTTGCGCTCCAGGGCGTATTCGACGACCTGGCCGAGGAACTGCATAGCCATGTCCTTGAAGGCCAGCGTGGGTCCCTCGGAGAGACCGACGAGCGTGAGGTCGTCGCCGATCGCTCGCAGCGGCACGACCGCTTCGGGGAACGGCTCATAGGCTGCGGCGGTCATGCGCGCGAGGTCGACACGCGGGATGTCGGTCGCGAACAGCCCGAGCACCTCGGTCGCGAGCTGGGGGTACGTCAGGGCACGCCAGCGCTCGAGCGTCTCGCCGTCGACCGTGGGCATGGTCTCGGGCACCGCCAGTCCACCGTCGGGCGCGAGTCCTTCGAGCAGCGTCTCGCAGTACGGCAGCGGTTGCATGCCGCCTCGGGTGGAGATGTACTGCACGGGTGCTCCTCAGATCGGAATCGGCACGGGACTTCCATTGTCGCAGGTGGTCGAGCGGTGATGTCACCCGGGGCCTGGAACCACGCCCCCTCCCCGAGTGGACGGCGCCCGCGTCTCGCGACATAGCGCGTGATCGTCGACCTGGCAATGGGATATCGCGGAATTCTGCTCGGTCGTAGCGTGAGCATCACCAACAGAATCGAGAGCCATCATGAGTGCGAAGACCCATGCCGCGCATGACCGACTGCCCGTAGACGGCCAGGCTCCCCAGACCGAGCGCACGCCCGACGAGCCTCTCTACGAGCGCGTCGACCTCGAACGCTACGTCGTGCTTCACGACGGCCCCGTAGGCTACGTCGAACACGTGCATCCGGTGTTCGTCTGCTACGTCGGACACCCGTACCCCCACTCCGAGGAGATCGCTCAAGTGCATGACTTCCATAACGCCGTGAAGACCGTGCTGCACCGTGCCGCCGCGACTCGGCGCGCTCAGTGAGCCACGACGTCTGGCCCGGTTCCCCCTATCCGCTCGGTGCGACCTTCGATGGTCAGGGCACGAACTTCGCTCTGTTCAGCGAGGGCGCCGAGAAGGTCGAGCTGTGCCTCTTCGACGATGACGGCAACGAAGAACGCGTGACCCTCGAAGAGGTCGATGCGTTCGTGTGGCACGGCTATCTGCCGTCGGTGCAGCCCGGGCAGCTCTACGGCTACCGGGTGCACGGTCCCTACGATCCGGCCCAGGGCCAGCGGTTCAACCCGAACAAGCTTCTGCTCGACCCGTACGCGAAGTCGGTGGCCGGTCGTATCGACTGGGGGCAGCCGCTCTTCGGATACGACTTCGGCGACCCCGACTCCCGCAACGACGAGGACTCTGCGGCGACGATGGTCAAGGGCGTGGTCATCAACCCGTTCTTCGAGTGGGCGGGCGATCGCCTTCCCAAGACGCCGTATGCGCAGACCGTCATCTATGAGGCCCACGTGAAGGGCCTCACCGAACGGCATCCGGACGTTCCGGAGGAGCTGCGCGGAACCTACGCCGCGATCGCGCATCCGTCGATCATCGATCACCTCGTGCACCTGGGCGTCACTGCGATCGAGCTGATGCCGGTGCACCAGTTCGTGTACGACTCGACTCTTCTCGAGAAGGGGCTGACGAACTACTGGGGCTACAACACCCTCGCGTTCTTCGCTCCTCACAACGACTACGCATCGAGCGGACAGCACGGCCAGCAGGTGCAGGAGTTCAAGGCCATGGTGCGTGCGCTGCACGCGGCCGGCATCGAGGTCATCCTCGACGTGGTCTACAACCACACCGCAGAGGGCAACCACATGGGCCCGATGCTCTCGATGCGCGGCATCGACAACGAGGCGTACTACCGGCTCGAAGAGGACCGTCGGTACTACACCGACTACACCGGCACGGGCAACAGCCTCAACGCCGGCAATCCGCACGCGCTGCAGCTGATCATGGACTCGCTGCGCTACTGGGTCACCGAGATGCACGTCGACGGCTTCCGCTTCGACCTCGCCTCGACTCTCGCGAGGGAGTTCTACGACGTCGACCGGCTCGCAGCGTTCTTCGAACTCGTGCAGCAGGATCCGATCGTCTCGCAGGTGAAGCTCATCGCTGAGCCCTGGGACGTCGGCCCCGGCGGCTACCAGGTCGGCAACTTCCCTCCGCAATGGACCGAGTGGAACGGCAAGTACCGCGACACGGTGCGCGACTTCTGGCGCGGCGAACCGCAGGCACTCGGCGAGTTCGCTTCGCGCCTGACCGGCTCGGCCGATCTCTACGAGCACTCCGGTCGACGCCCCGTCGCGTCGATCAACTTCGTGACGGCGCACGACGGCTTCACGCTGCGAGACCTCGTGTCGTACAACGAGAAGCACAACGAGGCGAACGGCGAGGACAACAACGACGGGGAGTCTCACAACCGCTCCTCCAACCAGGGCGTCGAGGGGCCGACCGACGACGAGTCGATCAACCGCATCCGAGCCCGTCAGCAGCGGAACTTCCTCGCCACGCTGCTGCTCTCACAGGGTGTGCCGATGATCGCGCACGGAGACGAGCTCGGTCGCACCCAGGGCGGCAACAACAACGGCTATGCGCAGGACAACGAGATCACCTGGGTCGACTGGGATGCTGCGGATCGCCCCCTGGTCGAGTTCACCGCTGCCGTAGCGCGGCTGCGCCGCGCGCATCCGACCTTCCGGCGCAGCCGCTTCTTCGACGGGCGCCCCGTGCGATCGGAAGACGGAGAGCGGGTGCCGGATGTCGTCTGGCTGCGGCCGGACGGTCGCCGGATGGAACCGGAGGACTGGGATTCGGGCTTCGGCCTCGCGATCGGCATGTTCCTCAACGGTCAGGGGATCCGCGAGAAGGATCGCCGCGGTCAGCCCGTCTCGGATCAGAACTTCCTCATCTACTTCCACAGCGGCACCGAGGCGATCGAGGCCGTGCTGCCGGATCAGAGGCTCGGACGCGCGTGGGACGTGGCGATCGACACTGCCTCGGATCGGGCCGGCGGCACCCCGCTCGATGCG
Source organism: Microbacterium sp. EB106-03-03-XG65 (assembly GCF_058791955.1). Lineage (NCBI taxonomy): Bacteria > Bacillati > Actinomycetota > Actinomycetes > Micrococcales > Microbacteriaceae > Microbacterium > Microbacterium sp. EB106-03-03-XG65. The sequence goes on along the minus strand of NZ_JBYTEB010000001.1, from coordinate 1,242,704 downwards.
GGAGCGCCTGTGACGCTCGAGGCCCACTCGCTGCTCGTCCTCCGCGAAGTCGATCGGGCCGACGTGCCCACGGATGACTCGGTGGAGGCGTCGCTGCGGATCCAGACCGAGCGCGCAGAGCTCCCTGCACCGGCGCCCAGCCCGGAGCTTCCTCGATGACCCACCGCCCCCGCTCGACGTACCGACTCCAGATCCGATCCGGGTTCACGCTCGACGACGCCGCAGAGGTCACCCCGTACCTGGCCGAGCTCGGGGCCTCGTGGGCGTATCTCTCGCCGTTGCTCGCCGCGGTGCCCGGGTCCGATCACGGCTACGACGTGGTCGATCACTCGCGGGTCGACGAGTCCCGGGGAGGATCCGAGGGACTTGAGCGCTTCTCGGCCGCGGCGCGTGACGCCGGCCTCGGCATCCTCGTCGACATCGTCCCGAATCACGTCGGCGTCGCCCTGCCACGCGCCAATCCGTGGTGGTGGGACACTCTGCGACTGGGACGAGCATCGCGGCACGCGGTGGCCTTCGACATCGACAGACGGGTGTCCGAGGGGCGGGTACGGCTGCCGATTCTCGGATCTCCTCTCGGCGAGGTGATCGCCGCCGGAGAGATCTCGATCGACACGACGCCCGCCGACGACGCGCCGGATGGGACGCTGAGCTACTTCGAGCATGTGCTGCCCCTCGCTCCGGGCTCGGGCGAGCTCGCCGCCGATCTGCCCGCGCTGCTCGATGCCCAGCACTACGAGCTGCGTTTCTGGGAAGACCAGAACACCGACCTCGACTACCGCCGCTTCTTCGCCGTCTCGGAGCTCGCCGGCATCCGCGTCGAGCTCCCCGACGTGTTCGAGGAATCGCATCGCGAGATCGTCCGGTGGATCACAGCAGGCCTCGCCGACGGCCTGAGGGTCGACCATCCCGACGGGCTGGCCGACCCCGGCGCCTACCTCGAACACCTCGCGGATGCGACCGGCGCCGCGTACACCCTGGTCGAGAAGATCCTCGAACCCGGTGAGGAGCTGCCCTCGTGGTGGCGCACCGACGGCACCACCGGGTACGACGCGCTCGTCGAGATCGACCGGGTCCTGATCGACGGCGCCGGTGTCGGCGAGCTCGACCGTCTCGACGAGCAGCTGCGCGCCGAGACGTCTCTGCCCCCCGCACAGGCCTGGCACGACCTCATCATCACGACCAAGCGAATGGTCGCCGACGAGCTGCTGCAGTCCGAGGTGCGACGACTCGTGCGTTCTCTGCCTTTCGGTGTGGTCGACGCCGAAGACGCGCTTACAGAGATCATCGCGAGCTTCCCCGTCTACCGCGCATACCTGCCGGCCGGCCGCGAGCATGTGCTGCATGCGGTCGAGGACGCGGCACGCCGACGCCCCGATCTGGCCGAGGCGATCGGCCTTCTCACTCCCCTGCTTCTGGACACGAGCCTTGAAGTGTCGGCGCGCTTCCCGCAGGTGACCGGTGCCGTGATGGCCAAAGGCGTGGAGGACACGGCGTTCTATCGCTTCACCAGGTTGGGCACTCTGACCGAGGTCGGAGGCGACCCCTCGATCGCCTCGCTGCCGGTCGACGCGTTCCACGCGGCTCAGCAGACACGACACGCCGCCTGGCCGCACTCGATGACCGCACTGTCGACGCACGACACGAAGCGTTCGGAAGACGTCCGCGCTCGCCTTTCGGTGCTCGCCGAGATCCCGGATCGCTGGTCCGACGTGCTGAGCGAGCTTCGCGGCATCGCGACGACCGGTCACGGACCCCTCGACGCTCTGCTCTGGCAGGCGGCGGTCGGGGCCTGGCCGATCTCGTCCGAGCGGCTCCGGGAGTACGGGCTGAAAGCGGCGCGGGAGGCAGCGGAGTCGACGGGATGGCAGCATCCCGACACCGATTTCGAGCAGGGAGTCATCGCCATCGCCGACGCGGCGAACGGCCCGGCACGCGAGGTCATCGAACGGTTCGTGAGCGAGATCATCGCGCCCGGACGGGTCAACTCGCTGTCGGCGAAGCTGCTGCAGCTCGCCGCTCCCGGGGTGCCCGACGTCTACCAGGGCACCGAGCTGTGGGACCACTCCCTGGTCGATCCCGACAATCGCCGGCCCGTCGACTTCGCGGCGCGATCCGACATGCTGCATCGGCTCGACGAGGATGCAGCACGCGGCATCCTGCCCGAGATCGACGATTCCGGACGCGCCAAGATGCTCGTCACGTCGCGCACGCTGCGGCTCCGGCGCGACCATCCCGACCTCTTCCAGGGCTACCGGGCCGGGGTCGTGACGGGTGAGGCGCTCGATCACGCGATCGCGATGGACCGCGGTGGAGTCACCGCCGTCGCCACGCGGCTGCCGATCACGCTGGCCCGTCGGGGAGGCTGGGGAGACACCCTGCTGATGCGACGCGATCTTCCGGCCACGGATGCCCTCACGGGCCGACGCTTCGGCGGAGGACCGCTGCTGCTGGCAGACCTGCTCGACACCTACCCGGTCGCGCTGCTGGTGGAGGAGCGATGATCTCTGTCTGGGCACCGCGCGCGAAGAGCGTGCGCCTGAGACGACTGACGCCCGCGGGCGTGGTGATCTCGGAGCACGACCTCGCCCCGGCGACTCGCGGCGACGGATGGTGGAGCGCGGTCGTCGCGATGACGGACGGCGAGCGCTATGGCTTCCTGCTCGACGGCGGCGACGACCTGCGACCAGATCCGCGCTCGCGACGTCAGCCTCGCGGTGTGCACGGGCCGTCGGCGGTGTTCGACGCCTCTCACTTCGAGTGGACCGATGAGCACTGGACCGGGCGCCAGCTCGCGGGAGCGGTGATCTACGAGCTTCACGTCGGCACCTTCACCGCCGACGGCACCCTCGACGCTCTGATCGGGCGGCTCGATCATCTGGTCGAGCTCGGGATCACGCACATCGAACTGCTGCCGGTGAATGCCTTCAGCGGAACCTGGAACTGGGGCTATGACGGGGTGCTCTGGTACGCGGTGCACGAAGCCTACGGCGGGCCGGCCGCCTACCAGCGCCTCGTCGACGCGGCCCATCAGCGCGGCCTCGCGGTCATTCAGGACGTGGTGTACAACCACCTGGGTCCGAGCGGCAACTACCTGCCCGAGTTCGGGCCCTATCTGCGCGACGGTGAGCACACCTCCTGGGGCGAGTCCGTGAACCTCGACGAGCCGGCGGTGCGCGAGTACATCATCGAGAACGCCCTGATGTGGCTGCGCGATCTCCACGTCGACGGTCTGCGTCTGGATGCAGTGCACGCTCTGCAGGACTCGCGGGCGCCCCACATCCTGCACGAGCTGTCAGAGCGGGTCGACGCTCTCTCGGCGCAGCTCGATCGGCCGCTCACCCTGATCGCCGAGTCCGACCTCAACGATCCCACGCTGATCCTTCCCCGGGAAGCTGGGGGCTACGGCCTGACGGCGCAGTGGTCTGATGACTGGCACCACGCCGCCCACGTCGCTCTGACCGGGGAGACCGAGGGGTACTACGCCGACTTCGCCGCGCCCGATGCCCTCGTCAAGGTCTCGGAGCACGGATTCTTCCACGACGGCACGTTCTCGTCGTTCCGAGGACGGACGCACGGTCACCCGCTGCCCGCCGAGGTGCCGGCATGGCGACTCGTCACCTTCGCGCAGGACCACGACCAGATCGGCAACAGAGCCGCCGGCGATCGCCTCACGCACTCGCTCACGCCCGAGCGTCTGGCGGTGGCCGCCGTGCTCACGCTCACAGCGCCGGGCACTCCGATGCTGTTCATGGGTGAGGAATGGGGCGCGTCGACGCCCTGGCAGTTCTTCACCTCGCACCCTGAGCCCGAGCTGGCCCGGGCCACGGCGGAGGGCCGCATCGGCGAGTTCGCGAAGATGGGCTGGGACCCGGCGAAGGTTCCCGATCCGCAGGATCCTGACACGTTCGAGCGCTCGCATCTCGACTGGAGCGAGCGCACAGCACCGGCCCACGCCGCGCTGCTCGACCTGTACCGTCGGCTCATCGCGCTGCGCCGACAGAGCCCCGATCTCGCAGACCCCGATCAGACGCGCACGCGCGCCCATCTGCTCACACCGGATGCGGCGCCCGAGGCGCGGGCGTTCCGGATCGACCGTGGTCTGACGTCGGTGCTCGTGAACCTGACAGCGACGCCGTTCGAATTCGACGTCGACGATGCCGCCGTGATCCTCCTCGAGACCTCCGGCGGTCGAATGGAGCCTGGGAGCATCACGCTCGCGCCCGAGTCGGCCGTCATCGTGACCCGCGAGAGCTGAGGAGTCAGTCGCCCGGCAGGTCTCGTGCGAAACACAGAGACAAGTCGCTGCCGATGTAGTGCCCGAAGAGTGGGATCGGCGTGTACCCCTCACGCTCATAGAAGCGCACGGCATCGGGCTGGGCGGTGCCGGTCTCGAGAACCAGGCGCCGGATGCCGAGGAGCTGCGCCTCGACCTCGAGAGCTCTCAGCACCGCGACCGCGGCACCCGTGCCTCGGCTCGTGGGTGCCGCATACATGCGCTTGATCTCGGCGACGTGCTCACCGAGCACTCCGGCATCGAGCGGACGCAGACCACCGCAGACCACGGCCTCACCGCTCTGGTTTCGCGCGATCAGGAAGACCGGAACATCTGCGGCGGTCGGGATGATGCCGGGTTCGTGGTCATCGCTTCCATAACGGGCATCGAGTTCTGCACGCTGCGCCATCCGCAGCCGCGCTGCGTCGTCGTGCATCCACTCGACCTGCTCGACCGTGACCACCATGCTCCGTCGACTCCTCCGCTCGGCTCACGTGCCTCTCACGTGCCTCTCACGGTATCCATCCGAGGTTTCCGGGGTGTTGCGGGCACCCACGACCGCATCTGTTCACGATTTACTGAATTCAGCGTTTTCTGTATTCTGGGCGAGTGACGCTCTCCGCATCCCTCACGCACACCGCAGCCGTGGCACGTCTCGGGCATGCGCTGTCCGACCCCACCCGCGCCGCCATTCTGCTCGCCCTCCGAGATTCACCCGCCTATCCCTCCGACCTCGCTGACGCCCTCGACGTCAGCCGGCAGGCCCTCTCCAATCACCTCGCGTGCCTGCGCGGCTGCGGACTCGTCGTCGGCGTGCCCGAAGGGCGGCGCACGCGGTACGAGCTCGCCGATCGACACCTCGCACCCGCGCTCGACATGCTGATGCGGGTCACCCTGATCGTCGATCCGACGTGCTGTGACGGCGAAGGGTGCACCTGCTGATGCGCTCCCCCGCCATCTCTTCCGCGCGGCGAGACGTTCTTCACCGTCGCATCCGTGTCATCGTCGGCGTCACCATCGTGTACAACCTGATCGAGGCCGTGGTGGCTCTCGCCGCGGGCGCAGCGGCATCGTCAGCCGCGCTCATCGGCTTCGGACTCGACTCGAGCATCGAAGTGCTGTCGGCGGCGGCAGTCGCCTGGCAGTTCTCGCGCAGAGACCCGGAGCGCTGGGAGAAGCCGACTCTCCGCGTGATCGCGGTCGCCTTCTTCGCTCTGGCCGCGTATGTCACCGCGTCATCGGGCATCGCGCTGTTCACCGGCGAACATCCCCAGCACAGCTCTGTCGGACTCATCCTGACGGCCGTGAGTGTGATCGTGATGCCGTTCCTGTCGCTGGCCGAGCGCAGAGCAGGCCAGGAGGTCGGATCGGCGACTGCGGTCGCCGACTCGAAGCAGACGCTCATCTGCACGTATCTCTCCGCCGCCGTGCTCGCGGGCCTCGCCCTCAACTCGCTGTTCGGGTGGTGGTGGGCCGACGCGGTCGCCGGCTTGGTGATCGCCGCGTTCGCGGTCCGCGAAGGGCTCGAGGCATGGAAGGGCGATGCGTGCGCGACATCTGTCGGCATGCTGCTCGAGGAAGACCCCGGTCACGACCACGACCACGACCACGACTGATTCATCGCATCCTGCATGTTTTTCGTGAGGGTGCGTCATCATTTCTCGTGCGCGGGGTCTTGAAGGGTGAGACGCACTGCGAGCACGGGGGAACAAGGCTCGCGTCACGTCTGGGCCGCGCAACTCCCCATCCCGCGCGGTTCGCGGGTGGAGCCCTCTCCCACGGCTCCACCCGCCTTTCTTCCCCTCGCGTGCGGCGAGCGCGACCAGAAGCGGGTCAGATCCAGCCGCGCTCTTCCGCGAGCAGCACCGCTTGCTGGCGCGTTCCGACCGCCAGTTTCGCGAGGACCGCAGAGATATGGTTGCGCACCGTTCCCGGCGCGAGAGACAGTGCTCGCGCGATCTGCCCCGTGGTCTCGCCACGTCGACCGGCGCGCAGCACATCGAGTTCACGATCGGTCAGCGGCGCTCGTTCGTCGCTGAGTGCATCAGCCGCGATCTCGGGGTCCACGTAGCGCGCACCCGCCGCGACGCGCCGGATGACTTCGGCGACCTGATCGGCGCCGCGAGACTTCGGCAGGAACCCGGAGACGCCTGAGGCCAGTGCCCGACGCAGCACGCCGGGCCGCGCATGGCGCGTGACGACCACGCAGCGGGTGGAGATCGCGCGATGGAGTCGCTCCGCGACCTCGACGCCGTCGAGTCCTGGCATCTCGAGATCGAGAAGGCAGACGTCCGGCTTCAACCGGAGCGCTTCGCTCACGGCTCGCTCACCGTCTTCGCACTCGGCGACGACCTCTATGTCGGGCTCCAGGCGCAGCAGAGCCGCGAGAGCAGACCTGATCATCGCCTCGTCGTCAGCGAGCAGCACGCGGATCACGGCGCCTCCTCATCGTTCGATGCCGTCTCACGCGCGGGCACGGTCACGACCACGCCGAATTCGCCATCGTCGTCCCTGATCTCGAGCGTTCCGCCCGCTTCGGTGATCCTGCGTCGCACCCCGTCGAGACCCGAGCCGGTGCGATCGCCCGCCAGCGGATGCTCTGCATCGTTGACGATCTCGAAACGCCACCCCGCCGCGACCCTGGTGAGCGCCAGGCCCGCACGTCGCCCCGCACCATGACGGAGCACATTGGTCGTCGTCTCACGGATCACCGGTCCGAGCGCGTTCGAGGGCGCCAAATCGGCATCCGCAGCGATCGTGGCGTCGACCTCGAGGCCCGCCGCCTGCAGGAGGTCGCGGGCATTCGCGACTTCGTCGGCCAGGGGAATCGAGCGGAATCGCGTCGCCAGGTCACGCGTGCCCTGCATGGCATCGTCGACACTGCCGCGCGCGAGCCGCAGCTGCTCCAGGGCCGCGTCAGGGTCGCGCGGCATGAGTCTCTCCGCCAGCTCGAGCTGCAGAGCGACGACCTGCAGGTGGTGCCCCTGGAGGTCGTGCACATCGGTCGCGACCCGCAGACGCTCCTGCGTCGCGGCCAGCCGGGCCTCAGAGGCCCGAGCCCGGTCGAGAGTGACCAGAACGTCCCACCACCACAGCGAGCTCACCGTCAACGAAGGCATCAGCAGCGCGTAGAGCGAGAGACCCCAGATCTCCGGCGCCGCGGAGGTCGCGCCGCGCGCGCCGTCGACGAAGGCGAGCACCAGCATGAGCGCGGTGAACAGGAGAACGACTCGGTAGCGCACACCTCGCGGCCAGTCGAGCAGCGCGATCGACTGCGCGATCGGCATGGCTGCGAGCAGCAGGCTGTCGGTGAGCATCCCCGCCACCGCGCCGTACACGACCGCGACGATCACAGGTCCGGCGATCCGGGCCCACGGGATGCCCGATTCTGCGTCGAGCCGACCGCGGTAGTCGACCAGCAACGGCAGGGTCGACAGCCACCAGATCAGCCCGCCGATGCCGACGACGAGTGCCACGGAGTCGTTCACCGGTTCGGCGAGCACGCGCAGCAACCAGACGAATACGAGGAAGAGCTCGAGAGAAGCCACGCCGACGAAGGTGTACCACCACGTCGCGGTGACACCGCGTGCGAGCTGTCGTGCGCCGGGCGAGAGATCGCCGGCCGCGCCGGGGACTCGGGAGGGACTGCGCATACCCCCACGATACGGGCGTGACAGAAGTCACGGATGCGACGTGCGAACGACCCGGAAACGAGTGACGGGTCGACACTGCCGGCACGAGTCGCGACACGGTGGACTGGATTCATCGCGTCGGAGACTCCGCCGCAGCGACCCGCAGGAGAACATCATGAATCTCGTCGAGAGCTTCCAAGAAATCGTCGCCCAGGTCCCCGACCTGGTGCAGCCGCTCATCGTCGCCCTCGCGGGGGCGATCCCGTTCATCGAAGGCGAGGGCGCGGTCGCGATCGGCATCATCGGCGGCATCAATCCGGTCATCGCCGCGATCGCGGCCATCATCGGAAACTTCCTGTGCGTCGCGATCCTCGTCATCGCCAGTTCGGGCGCGCGCTCGGCGATCGTCAATCGCGCACGCACGCGTCAGGCGGCGCTGGCCGGCGGCGGCTCCGCGCCGGTGGTCGAGCCGGAGGCCGCGCCGCGCGGGTCTGCGCGGCGCGAGAAGTTCCAGCGTGCATTCGAGCGCTACGGGGTGCCCGGCGTGAGCCTGCTCGGCCCGCTGCTCCTGCCCACGCACTTCACCGCGACCATGCTCGCCGCGTCGGGGGTGGGCAAGGTGCGCATTCTGATCTGGCAGGCCGTCGCGATCATCGGATGGACCACCGTGGTCGCCGTGATCATCGGCAGCGCGATCTCCGCGATCCGCTGATCGGGCGCAGCGCGAGCTGTCTGCGCGACAGACGAGAGCGGCAGTCGCCGGGGCATGGCCCCGACGACTGCCGCTCTCTCGTGTGTCGGCGTCAGCGCCGCGACGCATCCGTCCGGCGCTTGGCAGCGATCGCGGCCGCGACCGCCCCTCCGAGCAGCAGCAATCCGGCGACCGGAAGCGCCATACCGGCGCTCCCACCCGTGAGCGCCAGCGCCCCGGCCTCGGGTGGGACGGGAGTCGTGCTCGGCGCTGGCGACGGTGACGCGGTCAGGGTCGGCTCGGGCGTCTCGAACGGAACGGGGGCCGGAGCAGTCGGAGTCGGCGTCGGCTTAGGAGTCGGAGTCGGAGTCGGAGTCGGAGTCGGCGTGGGCGTCGGCGTGACGCCGCTCCCGTCGCCCCCACCGGTCTCCGTGACGGTATGGGTAGCCGTCAGCTCGGTCGTGTCGACGACGGCCCGGTTGCCGAACACATCTCCCGCGAGCACGGGGGCCTCGGCCTTCGTGAAGTAGACGAGCTCGTATGCGAACCCGCTCGTCGGCAACCCACTCGCCGCGAGACGGAACGAGAGACCGTCATCGGCGAAGACCGCCTCATACCGTTCGCCGTCGACGGGCACCCAGTCGCCGATCAGAACGCCGTCTTGCACGACGCGCTGCTTGAGGTGCAGCTCCCCCGTGTACCGGTGGTGGGCGAGGCCGGCGTCGAGCGTGTCGACGACGGTGAAACCGCCGCCGTCGACGTGTTCGCTCGGTATCCCGACCGTCCAGCGAAGCCGACCCTCCGTCGCCGTCTCGCCACCGTATTTGTATGGCTGCGCGCTCTCCGTCGTCTTCTCCGGACCGATGCCTCCTTCACCGGGAAGATCGACGACCTCGATCGTGTCGCCCAGATCGAAGGTCACCGTCTCGCTCGTCGTCGACGACGAGGCCTGCGCCTGCATCCAGAACGTGCCGCCGACGTCTTCGAGTCCTGCAACAGCCGACGTGAGTGTGCACACGACGTCGGGACCGTGCCCCGCCGCGACGACACAGTCGGCCAGCATGACCCCGGTCGCGGGGTCGGCGAGAGTGAACGAGCCTGCCGCCTCGCGGCTGAACTCGGCGGGCAGAGTCATGCCGAACGTCTCTCCCGCCTTCGCCCCGTCGGGAACAGACCATGCGCCCGAGATGCGGACCCTCTCCCACTGCCCGAGCGCTCCGCTGCCGCTCGCGGTGCTGAGCTGCAGGCCGGTGATGGCGTCCGGATAGGTCACCGTCGGCGCGGCCGCAGCCGGGAGCGTCGCGCCCAGTGCCCCGGTGAGGGCCAGCGCCATGCCGAAGAGCGCAGCCAAGAGTCGGAATGCACCCGATCGGTGCGGGCCACGCCCTGAACTGTCGTCGGTTGCGCGCCTGAGAGCGCGCAGAACACCATTTTCCCCGGTCATCGTCTTCCCCAGTCCGATTCACGTCGCACCCAGTCGCGACGCTTACTAAGAGAACAGACAATCCGACCGAAGTGACGCCGTCACCGGTCTATAACACTGGTATTCCAGAACTGCAGGTGAGGACGGCCGTGCAGGACCACCTCCAGGACTGCCCGGGGAGCCCCCGCGCGGCAGCACCCGGCAGGCTCAGTCCGTGCTGCGTACCGAAAGCATCCGCCAGCCCTCAGGCACCTTCGCCTCGAGAGTCGCCATGTCGTCGGCCTGGATCTCTTGCACCCCGTCGACCCGCCAGAACGTGCCGGTGGACTCGATCTTCGCCTCGCCCTTCAGCATCCGCACGGGCGCCGAGGCGAGAACGAACCCCGGCTTCTGCTGCGCCATGAGCTGGTCGTGCACGTCTTCGAGCGTGCTGCCGATGACGTCGACGGTGCTGCTCTCGACGGGGCGGATGAGGGCGATGAGCATGCCCCCCAGCCTACGAGGTCACGCGCTGGCGCTCGCCCGTGGGCTCGACCGTCGTGCCTTCCGCGGGCTCGGGCGTCACGTGGAGGCCCGACGGCGAGTTGGCGGTGAAGGCGAGCGCATCGACCCACGCGCGGTTGATCGCGGGCTGCCGACTGCCGAAGTACTTGAAGACCAGTGCGCTGCCCGCGTGGATCCAGACGGTCGTGCGCCCTCCACCCACGCTCGAATCCTCACGCCACGAGAACGAGAACGGCTCGCCGCGCCTCAGCTTGGCGGTGATCACGAGCTGCAGGTGCGTGAGCGCACGGTCCTCGATCTCGACCTTCTGGCCACCTTCGTAGATGAATCGGCCCATGAGGGACTCCTCTGTTTCCCCCCACGGAACCCGTGCCGTAGGGGCGATCCGGGGAATCGCGGTGTGGGGTGGTCCCAGAGTGTCACGTCGCGGATGTGTGCGAGCCGTGTGGATCCGATCGCGTCCGAGACGCGAAGAGTTCATGCGCCCTGCGTCACACCGGTCGTGGATACCCTCGGTATATGGGAATGCTCTTCTACGGTGCCGCCGACGACCCTATCCGCATCGAGGACCGCGCGCTGGCGCACCTGAAAGTGGCGATCGCGACGAAGCTCCGGCGCCAGGAGAGCTTCACCCTGTCGTGGACGCACCCCGAGGGCGAGGCGCGCGGCCGATCCACGATCTGGCTGCAGCCGTCGATTCCGCTGCGGTTCGTGTTCGACGATCCGGCCAGCCCCCCGATCAATGCCCGGTGGGTGCAGGAGCTCATGATGACAGCGAGTTCATCGGGCGGCATCAGTCTCGTCGACGAGGTCGAGGATGCTCCCGACCTCGGCGGCGATCAGCTCGACTGAGAGCGGCTTCCCCCGGCGGTGCGGAGCGCTCACGCAGCGTGCGGCCAGCGCGGCACCACGAGCGGGCTGCCCGACTCAGGATCCGGGATCACCCGTGCGTCGACGCCGAAGACGCTCGAGACCAGCGCCTCGGTGATCACCGAAGCGGGCGTGCCGGTCGCGACGACCTCCCCGTCCTTCATCGCGATGATGTGGTCGGCGTAGCGCGCGGCCTGATTCAGGTCGTGCAGCACGGCGACGAGAGTGTTGCCCCGCTGCCGGTTGAGCGAGCGGCACAGTTCGAGAAGCTCGATCTGGTGGCTGACATCGAGATAGGTGGTGGGTTCGTCGAGCAGCAGGATCGGCGTCTGCTGGGCGAGTGCCACGGCCATCCACACGCGCTGGCGCTGCCCGCCGGAGAGCTCATCGACGAGCCGCCCCGAGAGATGCCGGATGCCCGTGGCGTCCATCGCGGCCCCCACGGCCGACTCGTCTTCGGGCGACCACGGAGCGAACAGTCGCTGATGCGGATAGCGCCCGCGCGTGACGAGATCGACGACGCGGATCCCGTCGGGTGCGACCGGCCCCTGCGGCAGCAGCCCGATCTCGCGAGCGAGCTGCTTGGTCGGCAGCCCGTGCACGCTGTGTCCGTCGAGCAGCACTCGCCCGCGCGAGGGCGGGAGCAGCCGCGTGAGACTCTTCAGCAGTGTCGACTTGCCGCAGGCGTTCGGTCCCACGATCACCGTGAACGCACCGTCGGGTATCTCCACGGACACGTCTTCGCACACCAGGTTGTCGGCATAGCCCAGGGCCGCGCCGTCGACCGTCAATCGGTTCATCACTTCTTTCCCTCTCGCAGGAGCAGCCATAGGAAGTACAGTCCACCGATCGACACCGTGACGATGCCCACCGGCAGGGGTGAATCGGGATGGATCCGCTGCGCCACGATGTCGGCGAGGAGCAGCAGCAAGGATCCGACGGCAGCCGTGGGGCCCAAGGCGAGCCCGTCGGAACGCACGATGCGTCGAGCGATCTGCGGCGCGGCGAGCGCGATGAACGAGATCGGGCCGACGGTCGCGGTGGCGAGCGCCGTGAGGCCGACGCCGACCACGATCGCGAGGACCTGCACCAACCGCACGTTCTGTCCGAGCGCGGTCGCGAAGGGCATCCCGACCTGCATGATCCGCATCGGCCGGCTCAGCGCAGTCGCCGCGACGATGAAGAGCACCGAGCCGACGAAAGCGGTCGCGAAACTCCCCCAGGAGACGCCCGACAGGTTGCCAGCCCCCCAGAGCCCCGCCATGATCGCATCCTCGACGGTCGCCGTGAGGAGGATCCAGACGTTCACCGATGCGAGCATCGCACTCACCGCGATGCCGACGATGATCAGACGCACGCCGCGAACGGACCCGCGTTTCGACGAGAGGAAGAAGACCAGGAAAGCGGTCGCCACACCCCCGGCGAGGGCGCCGACCATGGTCTCCGCCGATCCACCGCCGAGGATCAGCATCACCACGAGGGCGCCCGTGTACGACCCGGTCTGGAAACCGATGACGTCGGGAGATCCGAGCGGATTGCCGGTCAGATTCTGGAAGATCGCGCCGCTGAGGGCGAGGCAGGTGCCCAGAAGGACGGCCATGAGGATTCGCGGGGCGCGCCACTCGATCACGACCATGGTCGTGTAGGCGTCTCCTCCGCCGACGAGGGTTGCCAGTGCCTCGGCCGGGGTGATCTGCGCGGATCCCGTGCACAGCGCGTAGACGGCGAGCGTCGCGATCGCGGCCCAGATCCCGACGCAGATCGCGAGCGAGCGCGCGTCGACCAGAAGGAGCGGGTGCGTGCGGGGGCCGAGGCGGAGGACCCGCCTGCCGAAGTCGAGCGATGTCACGGCGTCATACCTCCGACACCCGGTAGCGGCGGACCATGTAGATCAGCACGGGGGCGCCGATGAACGCGGTCACGATTCCCACCGGCACCTCGCCCGCGGTGATGATGCGGCCGAGAACGTCGGCGAATCCCATGACCGTGGGCGCGATCAGCACCGAGTAGGCCATGATCCACCCCTGGTGCGGGCCGACGATCATACGCGCGAGATGAGGGGCGAGCAGGCCCAGGAAGCCGATGGGCCCCGCGGCCGCAGTCGCGCCGCCCGCGAGCAGTGCGATGGCGACGAGGGCGACGAGCCGGATGCGCTGCGGATGCGCCCCCATCGCCACCGCCGACGCCTCGCCCAGCGACAGCACGTCGAGCGAGCGGGAGCTGAGGAGGGCGATCAGGAGGCCGGCCGCGATGACGGGGACGATCGCGAGTGTCGCCTCCAGCGGCTGCGAGGCCGTCGTGCCGGCCGACCAGCCCCGCAGCCGCTGCAGGAGCTCGGAGTTCGACAGCAGCACCGCCGAGGTGAAGCCGGACAGCACCGCGCCCAGTGCGACGCCCGACAGCGTCATCCGCACCGGATTGCCGCGCGCCGAGCCCGTGTTGCCGATCACGAACACGAGCACCGAGGTGATCATCGCGCCCGCGAAGGACCACCACATGTACTGCGAGATGTCGGTCACGCCGAAGAGCGCGAGTCCGACGACCACCGCGAGCGACGCCCCGGCGTTGACGCCCAGGATGCCGGGGTCGGTCATCGGATTCCGCGTGACCGCCTGCATCAGGGCTCCCGCGACTCCGAGCGCGGCCCCCGCGACGAGAACGAGCACGGTGCGCGGGACGCGCGAGAACCAGATCGTCTGCGAGATCGCGTCGTCGGGATCGGGATGGACGAGAAAGTGCAGCACGTCTGCGGGGGCGATGAGTCGGGAGCCGACCAGCAGGCTGGCGGCGAGCGCGACGGCGCACGCGACAGCCAGCACGATCAGGCCGATCCATCTGCGCCGATCGTGCGAGCGGGTCGCACGCGAGCGTGCCGCCGAGGGGCGGTCGCCGGGGGTGCGCGGATCCGCCTCGGACACGGAGGTGTTCGAGGCGGACCCGGATGAGACGGACTGCACGTGCATCAGGACGTCAGGCGACCTTGGTCGAGGAGGAGACGAGCGTGGTCAGGTCGTTCAGCCAAGCCGCATAGGTCGACGCGGTCATCGCGCCCTTCGAGCTCCACGCTCCGAGCTGCTCGGACTGCACCGGAGGCAGCGCGTCCCAGAGCTCTGCGCTGAAGGAGAAGTCGTCGTCGTAGCCCTCGACGAGCAGGATGTCGGCGCCGAAGGTCGAGGCGTCCTCCCACGCGACCTGTCCCCACGGGTTGCCCGTGGCCGGCGCCTCGGCGCCCACGATCGTGGCACCGAGCTCCTCGAGCATCTCCGCCTGGGCGAATCCGACGCCCGTGTAGAGCATCTCCTTCGTCGGGCTGGTCAGCATGATGTCGAGATCGGCACCGGCGATGGCGGCCGAGAACGCCTGCTTCGCCTCCTCGAGGTCGGCGTCCGAGCGGACGATGGCCTCGGAGGCCACGTCGGCGCCGAAGAACGCGGCGATCTCACGAGTGTCGGCGATCCGACCGTCGATCGTCTCGCTGCTCGGCAGGGGGACGAACGGGGCGACGCGCGTGAGCTGCGCGTTGACCTCCTCGTCGAACCACTGCCATCCGTCTGCCGTGCCCTGCCCGACGATCACATCGGGGCGCAGTTCGGCCAGTTTCTCGACGTCGATCTCGCCGTCCTTGCCGACGACCGGGATGTCGGAGATGTCGGCATCCCCCATCACGAAGGGGTTGTCGCATTCGTACCCGAACAGCGCCACGGGCTCGATGTCGTACTCGTGCAGCGAGCTGTAGGCGTAGCAGTCCATCACGATGTCCTGCGGCTGGGTGTCGAAGTCGATCTCGAGCCCGTCGAGCGAAGGATGCGTGAGGGTGACGGCGGCGTCGCTGTCGATGCTCTGTTCAGTCGCTCCTTCCGTCGAGGCACAGGAGGCGAGCAGCAGGGCGGACGTCGCCACGAGGGCGACGAGAGAGGCGCGGCGGAGCACGAGGAACCAATCTGTCGGTGAAGGGGATTCCTTCGACCGTAGCAAGATTGAGGTTAGGATAGGTAATCCTAAGTCGAAGGTCGCATGTCGCCGCGTCCGACGCCTTTCCGTGGGCGGCCGACACCGCCACGTTTCGTCAGAGACCGCTCAGAACGGCCAGACCGCGGGGACGTAGAGCACCGCGACGGCGACATAGACCAGCACGAGAGGGAGACCCAGACGCCAGTAGTCGCCGAACCGGTAGCCCGCGGGCTGCATGACCATGAGATTGACCGGCGTCGCGATCGGCGTCAGGAAAGCGGCGGCTCCCACCACCGTGAGCGCCATCATGAACGGCTGCACGCTGACGCCCATGCTCGATGCGACGGACACGGCGATCGGCGCGATGACCAGCACGGTCGCGACGTTCGAGATGAACTGCCCGAGGATCACCGACGCGACGCAGATGACGAGCAGCGCGAGGTACGGCGAGGTGTTCCCGACGAGCTGGAGAACGGCATCGCCGACGAGATCGGCCGCACCGGTGGAGACGAACGCGGAAGACAGCGGGATCATGCCCGCGATGAGCGTGACGGTCGGCCACGAGATCGCCGAGAACGTCTGCGTCACGGTGAGCACGCGCGTCACGATGAGGGCCCCGGCGGCGAGGAGTCCTGCGATGACCGGTGGAACGACCCCAGTGGCGAGCAGCACCACCGTCACCCCGAGGATCACGAGCGCCCGTCGGGCTCCGCGCCCCAGAGGCACCGTGCGCTGCATCTGCTGCGGCGAGCTCACCGGGATGACGTCGGGCGAGTCCGTGTAGCGATGCAGCGCCTCCCACGGCCCCTGAACGAGCACCGAGTCCCCGGCCTGCAGGGTGAGGGCACCGGTCGCCTTTCCGCCCACATCACCCGGCCGGCTGCCGTGCCGCAGCGCGAGGATCACGAGATCCTCCTGCCGCGTGGTCATCCCCGGCGAGACCACACGTCCGATCAGGCTCGACCGCGGCCCGATGAGCACCTCGGCGACACCCTCCCCCACCGTGAAGAGACTGCCGGTGTCGAGCGCCACGTCATACGTCTCCCGCCAGGCGGCGGCGTCATGGCTCGGGTCGGCGGGCTCCTCGAGCCGGTCGGGAACACGCTCGGGGAGAAGCCGGTCTCCCAGCGAGATCACGAGGATCACCGTCAGCACGACCACCGGGATGCCGACGATCGCGAACTCGAAGTACCCGAACGCACGGCCGCCGGCTTCTACGGCGGCCTGGGACACGAGGATGTTGACGGGCGTGCCGGTGAGCGTGAGGAGCGACCCCGCTCCTGCCGCGAACGCCAGAGGCAACAGCATCCGAGACGGCACGATGCCCGCACGCACAGCGACGAGCACCACGATGGGGAGCAGAGCGGCCACGGCGCCGTTGATGCTGATGACCGCCGACAGCACGGCGGCGAGCAGGCAGACGATCAGCAGCAGCCGCGAGCGACTTTTGCCCGCGCGACGCATCAGCTGTCGCCCGACCCATGACGTCACGCCCGTGGCATCCAGCGCCTCGCTGACGATGAACAGGGCGACGATGAAGAGGACGATGGGGTCGCCGAACCCGGCGAACGCCGCCCCCAGTGAGAGGACGCCCGTCGCCCATAGGGCGATCGGCACGGCCATCGCGACGATGACCATCGGGATGCGGTTCGAGACGAACGCGATGACCGCGGCACCCAGAATGACGAAGGTGATGATCTCGGGGTCCATCGTGGGTCTCCGGTCGTGGGGTGCGCGATGAAGCGGCGGCGGGAGCTGTCGCACAGGAATCCTCTCATTCCCTTCGCCGCGGCGCCTCCGGCGGCTTCTGCACGGGGTTGCGACTAGGCTCGTCTGATGCTTTCAGGCCCTTTCGGGAAAGTCGCCGTCCTTCCCGTAGCGATTCCGCTGGGCGTGGTGGTCTTCATCGTTCTGCTCCTCGTTCTCCGCAAGCGAGCGCCCCTCACATGGCCCCGCGTCTTGGTTGCAGCCGCGGTAGCGGTCTACGCCGCGGGCATCTTCGCCAACACCGTCTTCCCGATCTACCTGTTCCCCGCGCGCAGCGGAGAACCCTACGTGCCGCACCTCGCGCTGATCCCGTTCTATGACTACGAGGTCGAAGACGCAGTGATGAACATCGCCGTCTTCCTCCCGCTCGGAATACTCATCCCCCTGCTCCAGCGCCGCCCGACCTGGTGGAAGATCCTCGCGACGGCAGCCGGCGTCAGCGCCGGAATCGAACTGGCCCAACTCGCCGCGGACGACTTCTTCAACGGCGGTCACATCGCCGACATCAACGACTTCCTGTGGAACGTCACAGGAGGCCTCCTCGGATACCTCCTCTTCCTCCTGATCTCGCGAACACCGACACTCTCACCACTCGTGAACCGGTTCCGGTGGCACGACGCCAGACGCGAACGGGCAGGGGGCAACGGTCACTCGTCACTGCGCGGTGACAAGTCCGCCGGTGCTTGACACTCCGACCACAGTCGGCCACTGATCGAGCTCCGACAGATAAGACCGCTCCACCGGAGACTCGAAAGATACCGAACGCCCCAACCGCGACTGTCTTCTGTGTTTCATCCCGTCCTGCCTTAAACGTCGAGCGGACGGTTTCGGCGCGGCAGGTTCCGGCAGGGGTTTTCGGTCGGCGCGCGGCTGGCGTGTCGTGGGGTCGGCCGGTGGCCTGAGAGTGGCCGCCGGAAGCGATCGTTTTCGGCGTGTAGCAATTGCGTCGCAGGCGGGGCCGCCGGAGACCGTCGCCCCGCTGACATTGGCGTTTATGAGGCCTGACCGGGTAGTGGTCCAGTGAGGTACCGCTGGATCGTGGGTCCGACGAGGGCTGCGAGGTCATCGATGCTCTGTTCACGGATCGGCGGTGCTTGCAGGATGTAGCGGGTGAGGGCGATTCCTATGAGGTGGCTCATGGAGACGGTGAGGCGCAGCCCGGGGTTGCTGGTGTTGAGCTTTCGGGTTGCCGGTTCCAGGGCGGTGGAGACGAGGAATGAACGCAGGCGCTCGAGTGCCTGTTCATTCGTGAATGCTGAGACGAGGATCGCGCGGAGGGGTGCGGCCGTCGTGGAGTCCTCCCAGACCGTTAGATACGCGCGGGTCAGCCGCTCACCCCAATCCTCGACGGGGTAATCGAAGACCGCAAAGATCGTGGACGTGGCCTCGGGCGGCAGCTCCATGGCCGCCGCGAAGAGCCCGTCCTTATCTCCGAAGAAGTGTCGGATGAGGTTGGGGTCCGCGCCAGCCTGACCGGCGATCGCTCGCACGGTCGCGCCCTTGAAGCCGTGCCGGATGAACTGATCGCGGGCGGCGTCGAGGATCGCTTGCCTGCTGGAACCGGTGCCCGGCCGTCGGCCTGTCTTGCCGTTCGTGTCGATCGCCATTGCTTCTCCCGTGTCTCGCTCATCGATTCTAGATCGGTGTTGACTTCTACACTTGAGGAATTCTACACTTGAGGATATAAGGCGCTGAGACATCTCGTAAGGCAGCCCGCGAGTCGGGGACGACCTCTCGAACGCGAGTCCTTCGACTCCACTGCGCCATCGCAATCCCTTGAGCTAGGAGTCACACCGTCATGTCCACATCCAGCGTTACGCCCCGCACCGGTTGGCCGCGCGCCATCCTGATCGGAGTTCTCGGCTCCATCGTCGTAGGTATCGTTGTGCTCGCTTTCCTGTGGCCAGCCAAGACGAGCACACCGCAGCATCTGCCCGTCAGTATCAGTGGTCCCGCTGCGACGGTGTCCACGCTGGAGGACGCTCTCGCCGAGAAGGCTCCCGACACCTTCGACTTCGTTGAAGCAGACGACCGAGATGACGCGGTTTCTCAGATCGAGCAGCGTGAAACGTATGGCGCGATCATCCTCGCCGAAACCCCCGGCACCGCCCCCGAAGTACTCACCGCTCCCGCAGGCAGCGCCGTGGCCACGCAGATGCTCAGCCAGGTTGCCGCGCAGCTCCAGGCGCAGCTCACCCAGGCCGTCACCGCGGCAGGTGGCGACCCGACAACAGCGGTCGTCAAGGTCACCCCGGTCGTGCCGCTCTCTGACAGTGATCCGACCGGCACCGGACTCGCTGCGGCATCGTTCCCGCTCACCATCGGTGGCATGCTCGGTGGTGTCCTCATCGCACTGGGCGTGTCCGGTGCGATCCGCCGTCTTGTCGCGCTGATCGGGTTCGGGGCGGGCGTCGGGCTCGTATTGACGCTCGTCCTCCACTCTTGGTTCGAGTACATCCCGGGCGACTTCTGGCTCAACGCGCTGGCGATCAGCTTGTCGATCACCGCGACCGCGGCGTTCATCGTCGGATGCACGTCACTGCTCGGGCGGGCGGGAATCGGCATCGCCGCCGTTCTCACGATGTTCGTCGGCAACCCGCTGTCAGCGGCCGCGACGCCGTGGCAGTTCCTGCCCGAACCGTGGGGAATCATCGGACAGTTCTTCGTCCCCGGCGCCTCGAACTCGCTGATCCGCACCGTGAGCTACTTCCCGGATGCCGACGCCAGCGCGCAATGGTGGATCCTCATCGGCTGGGCAGCCCTCGGCGTCATCCTCACCATCGCCGGCCACTACCGCTCACGCAAGGTTGAGTCCACCCGCACCGAAGCGCCCGCCCTCGCTGTCTAACCTCGCGCACCACCAGTCGAAAGGACCCCGCCCATGTCCGCAACAACGAACGACACCTCAGTATCCGAGGAGTGAACCACGTGCGCGGTCGTGGGCGGTGGACCCGCCGGGGCGCATCATGCACTCCGCGCTGATCGGCCCCGTGCTGAACGGACGATCGAACCCCCGCAGGGGATGATCAACATCATCCGACGCCTCCCCTGGCTCACTGCAATCCCCGCAGCGATCATCGGCGTCGGACCCCGACCCGAGAAAGCTCCCCGCTGGGCGCGATCCCGCCAATAGCCTCGGTATGGGGACGCAAGTCGATTCACCCCGAAAACGTCTGCCGAAACCCTCTTACGGCGCACGTTTCTGGACCCCTGTTCGGAGGTGCACGAGTCACCCCGCCGTAAACGATCGTTTGCGGCAGGCGCATCAAGTTCTCGTCGGGCTCGCACCGCCAGAAGGACCGAGTCACGCGGGAATGCGCGAACCGACCTTGAGTTAGATACCCCCAGGGGGTATCTTTTAACCATGAACGGGTACAGCGACGGCAAGGCAGATCTCGCTAAGCGGTTGAGTCGCGTCGAAGGTCAGGTGCGAGGAATCGCACGGATGGTCGACGAAGACAAGTACTGCATCGACATCCTCACGCAGGTATCTGCAGCGACGAGAGCGCTCGAAACGGTGGCGTTGTCGCTGCTGAGCGATCATCTAAGTCATTGCGTGGCCGAGGCCAGCGCCGAGGGTGGCGAGGTTGCGGCAGAGAAGGTCCGCGAGGCTAACGAGGCCATTGCCCGTCTGGTCCGTTCATGACCGCCACATCTGTCTATTGAAGGAGCACACGATGACTGATCGCATTGAACTCGGCCTAAAGGACGCGAACGCAGGCTGCGCGTGCTGCGCCGTCCCATCGAACACCGAGGCGTCCGCACCTGCTGCGGCCTCATCTTCGTCCTCCGAAGAGGTTTTGGTTGCGGGGATGACGTGCTCGCATTGCGTATCGAGCGTCAGTAAGGAACTGGCGGCTGTGGACGGTGTCGAGTCCGTCGACGTCGACCTGAACGCCGGCGGCACCTCCCGCGTGACTATCCACAGCGCAGCACCGGTCGATCCTGCTGCTGTGAGGGCTGCGGTCGAAGAGGCCGGGTATACCCTCGCGACCAGCCAGGCCTGAGTCGCTAACCGTCTGCACCCGGGCTCAACCGGGCGCATCTGAGCAAGGAGTTCCGATGAGCCAGCATGACGAACACAGCCATCGCGCCGCACACGAGAACCACGGCGCGGCGCCGACAACGGAGCATGACCACGCGGCGATGAGCCACGATCACGACGCTTCGCCAGAACATGGCGGCCATGGTGGGCACGGCGGACATGGTGGGCACGGTGATCATGTGGGCCAGTTCCGGCGGTTGTTCTGGATCATGCTGGTCCTTGCGGTTCCGGTCGTCGGGTTTTCGATGATGTTCTCGATGCTGCTCGGATACCCGCTGCCGGACGCTGCGTGGGTCGGTTGGGTGTCCCCGGTTCTCGGAACGGTCATGTATGTGTGGGGCGGGGCGCCGTTCCTCACCGGTGCGGTGAGCGAACTCCGGGCCCGCAAGCCCGGCATGATGCTGCTGATCGCTCTCGCGATCACGGTCGCGTTCCTCGCATCATGGGGCGCGAGCCTGGGCCTGCTGCACCACGAACTGGACTTCTGGTGGGAGCTGGCCCTGCTGATCGTGATCATGCTGCTCGGTCACTGGATCGAGATGCGTTCCCTCGCGCAGACGACCTCAGCGTTGGATTCCTTGGCTGCGTTGCTGCCTGACGAGGCGGAAAAGATCGAGGGCGATACAACCGTCACGGTTGCCCCGTCTGATCTGCTGGTGGGTGACGTGGTGGTGGTGCGCCCGGGCGGGCGGGTCCCCGCAGACGGGCGGATCGTGCAGGGCTCGGCCAGCATGGACGAGTCGATGATCACCGGAGAATCCCGGCCCGTGCGCCGCAGCGACGGCGACCAGGTCATCGCCGGCACCGTCGCGACCGACTCCGGTGTGCGGGTGGAGATCACCGCGATCGGCGAGGACACGGCTCTCGCAGGTATCCAGAAGCTGGTGACCGAGGCGCAGAGCTCGTCGTCGCGGGCGCAACGGCTCGCTGACAAAGCTGCCGGGTGGTTGTTCTGGTTCGCGCTCGGCGCTGCCGCGATCACCGCGATCGTCTGGACGGTTGTCGGCATGCCCGACGCCGCGGTGATCCGCACGATCACCGTGCTGGTGATCGCGTGCCCGCACGCTCTGGGCCTGGCGATCCCGCTCGTTGTGTCGATCGCGACGGAGCGGGCGGCTCGTGGGGGTGTGCTGATCAAGGATCGTCTCGCGTTGGAGAGTATGCGCACCGTCGACACCGTCTTGTTCGACAAGACCGGCACTCTCACCAAGGGCACCCCCGCCGTCACCGCGATCGACCCCGTGTCCGGCACCGATTCTGACCAGCTGTTGGCCTGGGCCGCTGCCGCGGAAGCCGACTCTGAGCACCCGCTCGCTCGCGCGATCGTCAACGCGGCGAAGGAGAAGAACCTCACGGTCCCTGCCTCGTCCGACTTCGAGTCCTCGCCGGCGGTTGGGGTCCGTGCGCGTGTCGATGGGCACATCGTGCAGGTCGGTGGGCCGTACATGCTCGAGCAGGAGAACGCCCAGGAGCTGGCGGTTGCCGATGAGTGGCGCAATGAGGGTGCGATCATCCTCCACGTCCTCGTCGACGGTCAGGTCGCGGGCGCACTGCGATTGGCGGATGAGATCCGCTCAGAGTCGCGTCATGCCGTCGAGGCCCTCCACGAGCGGGGTGTGCAAGTCGTCATGATCACCGGTGATGCCGACGCGGTGGCCGCCTCCGTGGCGGGCGAGCTGGGTATCGACCGGTACTTCGCCGGGGTGCGGCCGGAGGACAAGGCCTCGAAGGTGAATGAACTGCAGGGCGAGGGCCGCAATGTCGCGATGGTCGGAGACGGCGTGAACGACGCCCCCGCGCTCGCGCAGGCGGATGTCGGTATCGCGATCGGCGCGGGAACGGACGTCGCGATCGCCTCGGCCGGGGTCATCCTCGCCAGCGACGACCCTCGGTCGGTGCTGTCGGTGATCGAACTGTCACGGGCCAGCTACCGGAAGATGAAGCAGAACCTCTGGTGGGCCGCTGGCTACAACCTGCTCTCCGTCCCGCTCGCGGCCGGCGTGCTCGCCCCCATCGGGTTCGTGCTCCCGATGTCCGTGGGGGCCGTGCTGATGTCCCTGTCGACCATCGTCGTCGCGCTCAACGCGCAGCTGCTGCGCCGGCTGGATCTCCGCCCGGACGCAGTAGCGGGTAAGTAGCAAGAAACGGTCAGGGTGACGGACGTAGGCTGAGGAGAACGGGAGGTGAGTATGTCGCTGATCAACGTCGCACAACAGGTGCGGGGACCGCGCACGCTCACCCATACCGTCTTGGCCGTCCTCGCGGTCGCGGTGGGCGTCATCGCGGGTCTGCTGGCGATGCACTCCTTCAACTCGCACGCGACAACTGCCGGCCACCACGACACCGTCGCTGTCAGCACCCAGGCCGATGTATCTGCCCATCACCACGACACGTCCGCAGCCGCCGCCGTGCCGGACTCACCGACGGCGGATGCGGGATGCGCGACGTGCGGGGGCGGGGACCCAATGACGTGGATGGCGTGCGTTCTCGCGCTCCTAGTCGCCACGATCCTGCTCGGGCGGATCGGGCTCGGCTGGCGGCACGCGACACTGATCGCAATACTTACGGCCGCGACCATGCGCTGGCCCGCCCGTGCCCACGCCCTTCCGCCACCCCCCTCTCTCACGGTTCTCTGCATCAGTCGCACGTGATAACGCGCTAGCCCGCTCTGCGGGCACGCACCCCTGGCACCGGCAGCAGCCGGGCCCCATCACCGACCCTTGGAGAACACTCATGAAGATTCGACCCGCGGCGATCGCCGCACTCACCCTCACTGCCCTTCTTGCCCTCACGGGCTGCGCCGGAAACACCGGTTCCGGCAACGGCATGGAAGGTATGGACCACGGCGGCAGCTCGTCCGCACCCGCCGAAACAGCGGACGCGAACGACGCCGACATCATGTTCGCCAGCATGATGAAGGAGCACCACGCACAGGCCATCGAGATGTCCGATGTCGTTCTCAGCAAAGACGGCGTCGATGAGCGGGTCGTCGCCCTCGCGGAAGAGATCAAGGCCGCTCAGGAGCCGGAGATCCAGACAATGGACCAGTGGCTCGAAGACTGGGGCGCGGATATGGACAGCATGGAGGGCATGGATCACGGCAGCGGCATGATGTCCGAAGAAGACATGCAGGCCCTCGAAGATGCCACCGGTCCCGATGCTGGCCGTCTGTTCCTCGAGCAGATGATCCAGCACCACGAGGGCGCTGTCGACATGGCGCAGGACGAAGTCGACAACGGTCAAAACAGCGACGCCATCGCACTCGCTGAAACGATCATCGACACGCAAACCGACGAGATCGCCACCATGAAGGAGATCCTCGCAACTCTGTGATCCCCGGGGTGGGGTGCGGGGCTCCCGCACCCCACCTCGTGATCTGTTGCGCACACCATCATGCGAACCCTCAAGAAGCTCACGTTGCCCACTTTTCGACAGCGACACCGAGCGGCACTCACGCTCTCCACAACGATCGCGGCCAGCATTGTGCTGGCCGGCTGCGCGGCACCCGCCGAGCCCACCACCGGGCACGACCACGCCGCGTCCATCAGCCACGTCCACGCGATCGTGCCTAACCCCTCCGAGGACGGATACCTCCTGGGTGCCCATGACGGGATCTACACGGCCACACCGGATGGGGAGGTCGGCTCGCGTATCGAGACGACCGACTTCGACGCAATGGGCCTCATCACTGTCGGTGATGCTCTCCTCGCGTCCGGGCATCCCGGACCGACCACGGCCCCAGAACTCGGCTCCCCCAACCTCGGAATCATCCGGAGCGACGACAGCGCCAGATCTTGGACGCCTGTCTCATTCACCGACGAGAAAGACTTCCACGTGCTTGCCGTCGGGAAGAACGACACCCTCTACGGGATCGCCTCGGACTCTGCGGAGCTCCTCCGCACTGACGACCTCGGTGAGACCTGGTCGGCGGTCGGAGAAATTCTGGCGTTCAGCCTCGTCATCGACAGTGAAGGGCAACTGATCGCCGCCACCCCAGACGGGGTGCAAATCAGCACTGATGAGGGCACCACTTTTACACCTCTGAACGAGGCGCCTGCGCTCTATCTACTCGCCGTGTCACCTGACGGCAAACGGCTTGTCGGTGTCGGTCGCGGCGGACAGATCTGGGCCAGCACAGGATCCAAAGCCGAGTGGGTTCCAGCCGGCGTCACTCATGGCTCCGCGCAAGCGCTCGCGACCACGAATGACGGTGACATCTTGGTCTTCGATGACAGCGGCCTGGCGGCAATAGCCAAGTAAACGAGAGGACGATATCTCCAGCGAAAGACGCTCACCTGTCCCGCTACACGCCGAAACTGTCTGCCGATACGAGGTTTCGGCGAACCATAGCGGCACGCCTCAAGCGCCGACTAACTGCTGCTGCCGCAAACGATCGTTTTCGGCAGGCTCAGCCATCGCCACTGACCGAGTGCGCTTCGTCCGATGTGCGTCGTGAGATTCCGACACCTCCGTGAGACGCCTCGACAGTTTCTTGAGACTCCGACACTCCTCGTGAGATTGGACATGCGCACACACCATCCAAGAATTCCGTGATCAAACCGTTGCATTCGTTACCTCGCCGTTATAGAGTGATCGCACGGTGAATGTTTGCTGTGGCATACACCGCATGTGATTGCAGGACACTCTTGGTGCAAGGGACAAGGGCCGGTCGGGAGCCTCTCCGACCGGCCCTTTACTGTTGCCAGTACGCTGTTCTCCATGACCGATCGCAAGCTCGCCCTCGAGACATGGGAGAGCCTGTTCCGCGCACAGCACGAGCTGTTCACTCAGATGAACGCCGACTTCGAGGGCAGCGATATCGCTCAGGCCGAGTACGACGTGCTGCTCACCGTCACCCGCTCGCCGGGGATGACCGCGCGCCTTCGCGACGTCACGTCGAACATGCTCATCAGCCAGCCGAGCGTCTCTCGTCTCGTCGACCGCATGGTGTCGCGCGGGCTCGTCGACAAGGCGCCCGA
Source organism: Microbacterium sp. EB106-03-03-XG65 (assembly GCF_058791955.1). Classification (NCBI taxonomy): domain Bacteria; kingdom Bacillati; phylum Actinomycetota; class Actinomycetes; order Micrococcales; family Microbacteriaceae; genus Microbacterium; species Microbacterium sp. EB106-03-03-XG65. Next base: position 1,216,566 of record NZ_JBYTEB010000001.1, on the reverse strand, counting down.
TCCCGAGGACGGTCGCGGTTCCCTGATCACCGCGACCGAGGCGGGCGCGCGGCAGTTCCGCACTCTCGCGATGGTGCACGGTCGCTCGATCGCCGAGCGGATGTCGGTGCTCGACGACGCCGAGTTGACGACGCTCCGCGACCTGGCAGAAAAGCTCCGCGGGCGCTGACCGATCCCGACGCACTCCCCTGATTTCTGGCAGGGTGGAGCGGAGTTGCCGCATTTTCGCGCGGGAACGTCAGACCACCCCCTCGGGGGGAACCAGGGAGGTCATTCATGGAGATCGCCGGAATCGTCGGCATCCTCGTCATCGTCGGAATCGCCGTCGCGGTCGCCGTCGTCGTTCTGCTCATCCTGTTGCTGTTCGCACGCAGCTGGATCAAGGTGGCTCGCGCCGATGAGGCGCTCGTCATCTCGGGACGCAAGCAGAAGGTGCAGCGTGCTGTCATCTCGGCAGACGGCTCGACACGAGACGAGATGTCGGAGTCGCCCGTCACGGTCATCGTGAACGGCAAGTCCCTGGTCAACCCGATCACGCAGCGCCACGAGATCATCTCATTGCGTTCGCGTCAGGTGTCGCTCAACGCCGAGGCTCAGTCCCTCGACAGCGTCACGCTCAACGTCGACGGCGTCGCCATCGTCAAGATCGGATCCGACCCCATCCTCGTGCGCCGTGCGGCAGAGCGTTTCGCCTCACAGGACAAGGCGATCGAGCAGTTCACCACCGAGCAGCTCGAAGGTGCGCTCCGCGGCATCGTCGCGACGCTGTCGGTCGTCGAGCTCATGCGTGAGCGCAAGAAGTTCTCCGACCAGATCGCCGCCGACGTCTCGCAGGAGCTCGCCGAGCAGGGTCTGATCCTCGACTCGTTCCAGATCAAGGGCATCACCGACAAGGTCGGCTACATCCAGTCGCTGGGTGCTCCCGAGATCCAGGCGAAGCGTCAGTCGGCCGAGATCTCGCAGACGAACGCCGACCGTGCGATCAACCAGAAGAACATCGCCAACCAGGAAGCCAACCTGGTCGAGCAGACGGCTCTCGACACCAACACCGCCAACGCCAACGCCGGCATCGGTCGGGCTCGCGCCGAGGCCGAGCAGGCCGAGAACCTCGCCCGCGAACAGGCTCAGCAGGCCGTTCTGCAGCAGCAGGCAGAGAACCGTCAGGCCCAGCTCGACGCCGACGTCAAGCGCGTCGCCGACGCGCAGCGATACGAGGCCGAGACGCGTGCACAGGCCGAGCTCTACACGCGTGAGCGTGCGGCCGAGGCCGGCGCGATCGAGCAGGTCAAGCAGGCCGAGGCCCGCACCCGCATCGCCGAGCAGCAGGCACAGGCCGACAAGGCCAAGGCCGACGGTGAGGCCGCAGCCGCGATCGCCCGTGCGACCGGTGAAGCCGACGCGCTGCGCGCCCAGGCCGAGGCCGAGTCCGAGGCTCGTCGCCTGCGTGCGAACGCCGAGGCCGACGCCATCCGCGCCGAGGGTGAAGCGCGAGCTGCCGCGGTCGAGGCCGAGGCGAAGGCCATCGCCTCCAACCAGGATGCATTCCTGTCGCAGCGCGTGCTCGATGTGCTCCCGTCGATCATGGCCGAGTTCTCGAAGGGCTATGCCGCGATCGGCAACGTGTCGATCATCGGCGGTTCCGGCGACGACGGCGCATCGAACGTCGTCGGCGCCGACAGCGCGAAGGCGCTGAAGTCGGTGTTCGACAGCGTCAGCTCGGCCACGGGACTCGACCTCGCGTCGATCATCCAGGGCCAGGCCGTCGGTCGTGGCATCGGCGAGGGAGTGGCCGCAGCATCCGCTCCGGCTCCGACCCGTCAGCCGAACCCCACCACTCCCCCGCCGCCCGCCGCCGCGCCGGCTCCTGCAGCGGAGTAGTCACCAGAACAGCGGATGCCGCGGCCGGACAGGTCGCGGCATCCGCTGTGTCCGGGGCTTCCCGGCAGACGTCGCCCGGCCGTTCCGGCAGACTGGAACCGTGCCGTCCACCGCGTTCGACCTCGCCGCCCTGGGCGAAGGACTCTCGTTCGCGGCAGCGCTCGACGACCTCGACGACGCACTCGACGCACATGGCTCTGTGGTGGTGAGCGCGCCTCCCGGCACCGGCAAGACGACGCTCGTGCCGCCGCTGCTCGCATCGCGCTCCACGGGTCGCGTCATCGTGACCCAGCCCCGTCGCGTCGCTGCGCGCGCAGCGGCACGGCGACTCGCCCAGCTCGACGGCACTCCCGTCGGCACCCGCGTGGGCTTCACGGTGCGCGGCGAGCGGTCGGCGGGCCCCGACACCCGAGTCGAGTTCGTCACCGCAGGGGTGCTGCTGCGCCGGATGCTCGATGACCCGGGACTCGACGGGGTCGATGCCGTGATCATCGACGAGGTGCACGAGCGCGCGCTCGAGACCGACCTGCTGATCGGGCTGCTCTCCGAAGTGCGCGAGCTGCGGGATGATCTCGTGCTCGTCGCGATGTCTGCGACGCTCGACGCTGCCCGCATCGCGGCCGTGATCGGCACGGAAGACGACCCTGCGCCCATCGTCGAGCACGACGTGCCCGCCTTCCCCCTCACCGAGAGCTGGGCGCCGAGCGCTGCACCGCGTCTCGATGAGCGCGGAGTCACCTGGGCGTTCCTCGACCATGTCGCCGCCACCGCCGCATCCGCCGCCCTGGACCTCACGCGCGCAGACCCCGCGGCCGACGTGCTGGTGTTCGCACCCGGTGCCCGCGAGGTGGCGGAGATCGCCCGTCGCATCCGCGACACCGGCGGGGCTTTCGACGTGCGCGAGCTGCACGGCCAGGTCCCGGCGGCCGAGCAGGATGCGGTGATCCGCGGGCGTCGGACGCACGAGCCCGCGCGCATCATCGTGACGACCTCGCTCGCGGAGTCGTCGCTGACGGTGCCCGGCGTGCGACTCGTCGTCGACAGTTGCCTGGCGCGGCATCCGCAGCGCGACGCAGCCCGCGGCATGACGGGGCTCGTGACCACCGCGGCTCCCCGCTCCTCCTGCGTACAGCGCGCCGGACGTGCCGCGCGTCAGGGACCAGGGGCGGTCATCCGCTGCGTCGACGAGAGGACCTACGCTGCCGCGCCCGCGCGCGCGGTGCCCGAGATCGCGGTGAGCGACCTCGCCGATGCCGCCCTGCTGCTCGCCTGCTGGGGAGCGCCCGGCGGGGCCGGCCTGCGCATGATCGATCCGCTGCCCGCGGACTCCCTGTCGGATGCCGTCTCCGTGCTGAGCGGTCTCGGAGCGATCGACGACCACGGTCGAGCGACTACGGAGGGTCGAGCGCTGGCCCGCATCCCGACCGACCCGCGGCTGGCTCGCGCACTTCGCGATGGCGCCCGAGCGGTCGGCACGCGGTTGGCGGCCGAGGTCGTCGCACTGCTGGGCGGCGATACCCGCATCGCCGACGCCGACATCGCGAAGGCGCTCGTCTCGCTGAGAGGCGGACGGACACCGGAAGCCCGCCGTTGGCGTAGCGATGCAGACCGCCTCGAGCGCATGATGCCCGCGACCCCGGGCATCCGCTCGGATCTCGACGGCGTCGGGTTCGTCGTCGCCCTGGCCTTTCCGGAGCGCATCGCCCGCCGTGCCGAACGTTCGGCAGAGGGTGCGACGTTCCTGCTCGCCTCCGGCACCCGGGCAGCAGTGCGGGGCCCACTCGCGGCTGTCGAATGGCTTGCGGTGGCCGACGTCGCGCGTGCCTCAGGGCGAGCTGCTGCAGGGTCGGGGGCGATCATCCGCGCCGGGGCCGTCGTGACCGAGACGCAGATCGAGAACGCCGCAAGCCACCTGATGACCGACCGCGTCGAGGCCGAGTTCGTCGGCGGACGCGTGCAGGCACGCCGCGAGCGCCGGATCGGGGCGATCCTGCGCTCGTCAGCGCCCGTGCGTGCATCGGTCGACGAGGGCCGTGACGCCGTGCGTCGCGCGCTCCGACGCGACGGTCTCGGGGTGTTCCGCTGGTCTGACACCGCCACGGGTCTGCGACGGCGGCTGGCGCTGCTGCAGCGCGAGCTCGGCGGCCCGTGGCCCGATGTGTCCGATGTCGGGCTGCTCGAGAGCCTCGACGGGTGGCTGGCTCCTGAGCTCGACGCTCTCGCCGGCGGCGCCCCGGCCGGTCGCATCGATCTGTCGTCGGCGCTGCGTCGTCTGCTGCCGTGGCCCGAGGCCTCGCGTCTTGACGAGCTGGCTCCGGAGCGTCTCGAGGTTCCTACCGGCTCCCGGGTGCGCATCGACTATCCGGCGCATGATGATGCGAGCGGACGACCGGTCGTCGCCGTCAAGCTGCAGGAGTGCTTCGGCTGGGCCGCCACCCCGCGTCTGGTCGACGGACGTGTGCCGGTGCTGTTCCATCTGCTGTCGCCCGCGGGGCGCCCGCTCGCCGTCACCGATGACCTCGCCTCGTTCTGGTCGGGTCCCTACGCGCAGGTGCGCGCCGAGATGCGCGGGCGCTACCCGAAGCATCCGTGGCCGGAAGACCCCTGGGCGGCCGTGCCCACGAAGCACACCAAGAACCGCGCCGCGCGCTGAGGCTGGCACGGCCACATCGCATCCGGCCACATCGCGCCTTGCCTCACCGCGTGCGACGTCGCAGAGTCAGCGACGCGAGCACGAGCGCGCCGACCCCGAAGGCCGCGACCACGAGCAGAGGGCCGTAGACGTCCCATCCCTCGTCGCCCGCCGTGACGGCATTGATCGTGTCGATCGCGTGGCTCAGCGGCAGCCAGTCCGAGATCGCGGAGAGCACATCGGGCATCTGGTCGCGCGGCATGAAGAGGCCGCCGAGGATGATCTGCGGGAAGACGAGCAGCGGCATGAACTGCACCGCCTGGAACTCGGTCTGCGCGAACGCGCTCGCGAGCAGGCCGAGAGCCGTGCCGAGCAGCGCGTCGACCACGGCGACGAGTCCGAGCTGCCAGAGCTGCCCTTCGACGTCGAGCCCGCAGACCCCGACCGCGAACGACACGGTGATGACCGCCTGCAGCACCGCCATCACGCCGAAGGCCAGGGCATAGCCCACGATGAAGTCGGCCTTGCCGAGCGGCGTGGTCATCAGGCGTTCGAGAGTGCCCGAGCGCCGCTCGCGCAGCGTCGTGATGGAGGTGATCAGAAACATCACGATGAACGGGAACAGCGCGAGGATCGGTCCGCCGAACTGATCGAACACGCCGTCCTGATCGCTGAACAGCCAGGCGAAGAGCCCGACGAGCAGACTCGGAGCGATCAGCATCAGCGCGATCGAACGCGGATCGTGCCGCAGCTGGGCGAGCACTCGTGCGGCGGTGGCAAGCATCCGTCGCCCGTTCATTCCGAGGCCTCCCGCCGCGCGCGCCGTGTGCTCCGCGGCATCGGGTCATCGGGCCGTCTGCCGTCCCGCTCGATCAGGGCGAGGAATGCCGACTCGGGGTCCGTCGTCGCCGTATCGGCGAGGAGTCCTGCGGGATCCGTGTCGGCGATGATCCGCCCGCTCCGCATCAGCACGAGCCGATCGCATCGCAGCGCCTCGTCCATCACGTGACTCGAGACGATCATGGTGACTCCGCGCTCGGCGAGGCTGCGGAACAGGTTCCACAGGTCCACCCTCAGCACGGGGTCGAGTCCGACGGTCGGTTCATCGAGGACGATCAGCTCGGGCGATCCGATCAGGGCCATCCCCAGCGAGATGCGCGTCGCCTGACCACCGCTGAGCGAGTCGACCAGCTGCCCGGACTGCGCACCCAGACCCACCTCGTCGATGACCCGGTCGACGTCGCCCTTCGGCGCCTTGAGCACAGCCGCCAGATACGACAGGTTCTGACGCACGGTGAGGTCGCCGTACACCGCGGCTCCCTGCGTGCCGTACGCCACGCGATGACGCAGCCGCGGCGATCCCCCCGGTTCGCCCAGCACCGACACGGTGCCGGCGGCGATGCGCTGCACACCCACGATCGAGCGCATCAGCGTCGTCTTGCCGCATCCCGAAGGCCCCAGCAGCCCCGTGATCTCGCCCCGCGGAATCGTCAGGTCGACTCCGTCGAAGACCCGCGTCTTCCCCCGTCGCACGCGGAGTCCCGAGATCTCGACGGCCGGGCTGTTCGTCATGCTTGATTATCTGCCCGGGCGGGCTCGCCGGCGACCCCTAGTCGAGCAGGTGTCGCAGGTAACGAGGCGGGTCCTGCAGAAACGACCGCCAGTGGTTCACGATCTCGAGGTCGTTCCACTCGGCAGGGCGGATGCCCCACTCCCCCACTTCGAGGATGCGCGCGCCCGGCAGTGCGGCGAGCACCGGGGAGTGCGTGGCGCACAGCACCTGTCCGCCCTCATCGACGATGCGCTGCAGCACCGCGATGAGGGTGAGCGTCGACTGGAACGAGAGTGCGGCCTCGGGCTCGTCGAGACAGTAGAAACCCGGTTCGTCGAATCGGCTGTCGAGAAGCGCGAGGAAGGATTCACCGTGACTCATCTCGTGGAACGACACGTCGCCGCTCGCGGAGGGGTTCTCTTCGAGGTACGTGTAGAACGAGTGCATCGTCTCGGCGCGCAGGAAGAAGCCCCAACGATTGGCTCCCACCCCGCGCTGCAACTGCAGCCACTCCGACAGCGGCGACTCGCTCGCTCGAGTGGTGTGCCTGGCGTTTCGCGACCCGCCTTCGGGCGAGAGACCGTAGGCGATCGCGATACCCTCGACGATCGTCGACTTGCCGCTGCCGTTCTCGCCGACCAGAAACGTGACTCCCGGCGCCAGGTCGATGCCCTCTCGCAGCACCTGCGCGACCGCGGGGATCGTCGTCGGCCACACCCTTCCCATCTCGGGCGCATCGTCGTTCGCGCGCACCGCGACGATCGGCTGCTCCCGACGCCTGCGACTGCCCGGGGTCCAGATCGATTCCATGCGCTCCTCCTCAGCGGAGGCTATCCGCAACCACCGACGCCCTCTCGGCTCAGCACTCGATGACATTGACCGCCAGACCGCCCTCGCTGGTCTCCTTGTACTTGGTCGACATGTCTATGCCGGTCTGACGCATCGTCTCGACGACGGCGTCCAGGGAGACGTAGTGGTTGCCGTCGCCGCGGAGGGCCAGGCGAGCCGCCGTCACGGCGGTCGACGCGGCGATCGCGTTGCGCTCGATGCACGGGATCTGCACGAGCCCGCCGATGGGGTCGCAGGTGAGACCGAGGTGGTGCTCCATCGCGATCTCGGCCGCGTTCTCGATCTGCCGATTGGTGCCACCCATGACGGCAGTCAGCCCTCCGGCCGCCATCGCGCAGGCCGAGCCGACCTCGGCCTGGCATCCCCCCTCGGCACCCGAGATCGAGGCGTTCGCCTTGAACAGCGAGCCCAGTGCGGTGGCGGTGAGCAGGAACCGCCGGATGCCGCGACGCCGGTTCGCGTCGGCGACCAGTCCGGGGTCTTCCATCGCTCCGACCGCGACGAGCGACGCCTCGGCGCCGAACCCGAGCAGCGCGCTGCCGACCAGCTCTCCGTAGGGTGTCACGGCATTGCCCGCACCGAGACCGGAGTCGGCCAGGAACCGCCACCAGTACATCGCGACGGCCGGGAGGATGCCGGCCGCGCCGTTGGTGGGCGCCGTGACGACTCGCCCACCCGCCGCGTTCTCTTCGTTGACGGCGAGCGCGAAGGCGCCGAGCCACTCTCCCGGCAGCTCGCGATGACCGCCCGCCTCCGCGTCCTCGAGCTGGGCGCGGATCATGCTCGCACGCCTCTTGACCTTGAGCATCCCCGGGAGCACTCCGTCTGAGTGCAGTCCGTTCTCGACGCATGCGGCCATGGCATCCCAGATCGCATCGAGTCCGGCGGCGACCTCGTCTTCCGGGCGCTGTGCGGTCTCATTCAGTCGCGCGACCTCGGCAATCGACAGTCCGTGCTCGTCGCAGAGTGCGAGCAACGACGCCGCGTCGGCATACGAGTACGGCAGCGGATGCGACGCGAGCTTCGCATCCTCGCCGTCGCGACGGATGAACCCGCCGCCGACCGAGTAGTAGGTCTCCTCTGCGACGACCGCGCCTTCGACATCCCACGCGGTGATCGTCATGGCGTTCGGGTGCCCGGGCAGCCGGGTGCGGGGGGCGAACACGATGTCGGCCTTGCTGAACGGGATCTCGTGCACGCCGTCGACGCGCACCGTGGCGCCGTCGCGGAGGTCGGTCCAGGCCGCGCGCACCTCAGCGGGGTCACACGTTTCGGGGGCGAGGCCGCGAAGCCCTGCGACGACCGCATCCGGCGTTCCGTGGCCGATTCCGGTGGCTCCGAGGGAGCCGTACAGCGTGCACCCGATGCGCGCGACACGATCGAGCAGTCCGGACGAGCGCAGGCGGCGGGCGAAATCGAGAGCGGCCCGCATCGGTCCGACCGTGTGGGAACTCGAGGGGCCCACTCCGATGGAGAAGAGATCGAAGGCCGAGACGTACGCTGTCACCGTCTCAGCCTACGTCGTCGGGATGCGGAAGCAGACGATCCGCCGGCCCTCGTCAAGGCCCTTCTCGCAGCGGCCGAGGTGCCGGATGCTGGGGAATGCACTCGATGCGAAAGGGATGATCATGACGAACAGCACACCCGAGCAGGACCCGACGTCCGACCTCGACCCCGAGGCGCAGACCCCCACCCCCACGCCTTCGTCCGGCGATGCCGGAGAGTTCAAGGATCCGTCGAACACCGCCGACACGCCTGCAGAGGCGGAGTCCCCCGAAGACGCGGACGCCTCTGAGGTCCCCAGCGACGACGAGCTCGAAGAGCCCAGCACCGAGAAGGAGCCCTCCGAAGAGCCGAAGGCTCCCACACGAAATGACCCCGAGCCCGACCATGAGGCGGTCGGGATCGGGGTCATCGACGGTCCGGAGACCGACGAAGGCGACTGAGCGACTCCTACCTCGCTCGGCCACCCGGTCGCTCCCGTCGCGACGCACCCTGCGACGGGAGCGGGTTCGTGGCGCGGCTACTCGACGAGCTTGCCCTCGGTGTCGACCTCGCGCATCAGCTCGGCGATCTCGGCCGGAATCTCGGGGATCGGCTCATGCGTCACTCCGCCGGTCGGCGACCACACGAGGTTGACCTGCAGCGTGGGGTCGGTGTCGGGGTAGTCGCTGCGGTTGTGGCATCCGCGCGTCTCGCGACGCTCGAGAGCCGCCTCGAGCGTCGCGCGCGCGGCCAGTGCCGAGGCCTTGAGATCGAACGCGTGCGCCAGATCCTGGAAGCCGGCGATGTCGGGGTGGATGCCGATGTCCTCCATGCGCCCCTCGATCATGTCGAGGTCGGCGAGTCCCGCCCGCAGCCCCTCCTCCGACCGCACGACTCCCGCGTGCTGGGTCATGGTGTTGCGGATGGCTCGCTGCAGAGCCCGCACGTTCTCGCGACCGTCGGCGGCGAGAAGATCGTCGATCTCGGTGCGGGCTTGCGCCACGGCTTCCGCCGACCGGCGCTGCGCATCGAGTCCCGCCGCGTGCGCCATCGCGGCCTGTCCGACGATGCGGCCGTAGACGAGCAGCTCGATCAGCGAGTTGCCGCCGAGACGGTTGGCTCCGTGCAGACCGCTCGAGGCCTCGCCGATCGCGTAGAGTCCGTCGACGTCGGTCTGGTGATCGTCGGGACGCACCCACACGCCACCCATCGAATAGTGCGCGGTCGGGGCGATCTCGATCGGATCGGTCGTGATGTCGAGCATCTGCAGCTCCATCATCGTCTGGTAGACGCGGGGCAGACGGGTCATGATCGTCTCGCGCGGCAGATGCGACACATCGAGCCAGACGCCGCCGTTCTCGGTGCCACGGCCCTCGGCGATCTCGGTGTACGCGGCGAGCGCCACGCGGTCGCGGGTCGAGAGCTCCATGCGCTCGGGGTCGTACTTCGACATGAACCGCTCGCCGAGGGCGTTGCGCAGGATGCCGCCTTCGCCGCGGGCCGCCTCGGAGATGAGAGTGCCTGCCGCGTTCTCGGGCTCGATGATTCCCGACGGGTGGAACTGCACGAGCTCGGGGTCTCGCAGACGGGCACCGGCCTCGACCGCGAGCCGGAACGAGTCGCCCGTGTTCTCGTCGCGGCGCGACGAGGTGCGGCGCCAGATGCGGTTGTGTCCGCCGGCTGCGAGGATCACGGCATCCGCGTGGATCAGGTAGCGCGTGCCGTCGGCCTGGTCGAAGCCATAGGCACCGAACACGACGTTGTCGCGCACGAGCAGGCGCGTGATGTACACGTGGTCGAGGATCGGCACGTCGAGCTGCTCGGCCTTGGCCACGAGCGTGCGCTGGATCTCCAGGCCGGTGTAGTCCCCGGCGAAAGCGGTGCGGCGGAAGGTGTGCGCGCCGAAGAAGCGCTGTGAGATGCGGCCATCGTCTTCGCGGGCGAAGTCCATGCCCCAGCGCTCGAGGTCCCGGATGCCGCGCTCGGCGCCCTGCGTGACGATCTCGACCGTGTGGGGGTTGGCCAGCAGGTAGCTCTCCTTGATGGTGTCGGCCGCGTGCTGCTGCCAGCTGTCGGCTTCGTCCATCGTGCCGAGGGCGGCGTTGATCCCACCGGCCGCGAGAGAGGTGTGGGCATCCTGTCGGGGGCGCTTGCCGACGGCGAGGACGTCGATGCCGTGCTCGGCGACCTCGATCGCCGCGCGCAGCCCGGAACCGCCGGTCCCGATGACCAGGACCGTGGTGGAGATCTGACGTTCGCGAGTACTCATGCATTTCACGCTAGTTAGGGCGACCTAATAACTCCAATGCATTGTTCTACTGGTATCGATAGACTGCAGGTATGAACCTCGAGCAGCTCCGCGGGTTCGTCGAGGTCGCCCGCCTCGGCCACTTCACCCGCGCCTCCGAGTACCTGCATCTGGCCCAGCCGTCACTGAGTCGTCAGATCTCCACACTCGAGCGCGAGCTGGGCGCCGAGCTGTTCCATCGCGCCCGCGGCCACATCGCCCTCACCTCCGCGGGTGAGGCCCTGCTCCCCCGCGCGCAGCGGATGCTCGCCGAGGCCGAGGCGATCCGTGACGAGATGGGCGAGCTCGCGGGACTCCGTCGGGGCCGCGTCCGGCTCGGTGCACCACCCACGCTCTGCATCAGTCTCGTGGCAGAAGCGATCAGCGACTTCCACGCTGCTCACCCCGGCGTCGACCTGCACCTCGATGAGAGCGGCTCGAGGCTGCTGGTTGATCAGCTCGCGGTCGGGGCCGTCGACATCGCGCTGATCACCGAATCGACGGGGCCCCCTCCTTCGGGATTCAGCCTCACCCGCATGCCTCTGCTCACCGAGGAGCTGGTGGTCGTGTCGGCGGCATCCCAGCCTCCGGTCGCGATCACTCCGGCGATCGGGCTCGAGCATCTCGCCACGCTCCCGCTGATCGCCCTCGACGAGACCTATGAGCTGCGCGCCACCACCGACGCCGCGTTCCGCTCGGCGGGCATCACCCCGAACCACGTCCTCGAGGGCGCGGAGATGGATGCTCTGCTCCGCTTCGTCGAACGCGGAGTCGGTGTCGCGGTCGTTCCTGCGATGGTGCTCTTCGATCAGCCCGCGCTGCGCTCAGTGCGACTCACGCATCCGATGATGCGGCGCACCGTGAGCCTCGCGCACCGCGCGGACGTGACTCCTGCGGTGGCCGTCGCCGCGATGCGCGACGTGATCCTCGCGACCGCCGCAGGATATGCGCAGCGGGACCCCGCGATCACGAGCCTGCTCGACTGATCAGGCTCAGGCGTCTTCGTATTCGTCGGGCGACCACTCCTCGCGCCAGTCGATGATCGGCCGGTCGCCGTCGAATCGGATCGGCAGCCAGACGTAGTCGGCGATCGAGGTGTCGACGTAGGCGAACTCCTCCATCGGCTCATCGCCGTCCTTGCCCGGCGCGAAGTGCTCGATGAACGCCTGACGCGCGCGATCGCCATGGTCCAGATAACGCGGGAGCCAACGGTCGGCTATCGCGATGTAGAGGTCCTTCTTGCCCGGGTGACGGAACACCGAGGAGATTTGCGAGTGGAACGACGTGCGCGACTCGTCTTCGGGCTGCAGGTCGCCGAGAATCTCGAACGGGCCGTGATAGCTGCGTGAGACCGCTGATTCCGAGGGGTTCGGGTAGTACCCGGTGGTCCCGGAGGTCAGCAGATAGTGCAGGCCGCCCCTCTGGAAGTGCGCCGGCGCCTCCCGCACGAACGGCGGCTGCGGCTGCGGGAAGTGCGTCGAGTAGTACCCGGTGACGTCGGTGTAGTCGCTGGTGAGATCGGCGCAGATCATCTCGGAGTGCACGCGCTCGAAGTAGTAGTACCCCTTTCCGTCATGCGGATCCACGACCAGATCGAAGTCGCCGGCGCTCATGTCCAGCGGGCGCAGCCAGGTCCGCTGGATCTCGTACGGCCCGAGGATGCTGTCGGCGGTGAGCACCGTCGAGCGTTGCACCGATCCCTTCGTCATCACCTTCACCCAGCACACGAACTTGCCGGTCTCGGCGTTGAAGATGATGTGCGGGCGATCGAGGCCCTGCGCCGGATGCAGCGGCGAAGACTCGTCATCCTCGACGGGCGGGATGATGACGCCCCGGTCGTCCCAGTTGACGAGATCGGTCGACGAGTAGCACCGCACTCCCCAGTGCCAGATGCCGCTCCCCGGAGTGGAGAACTCCTTGTTCTCGCCGTACCAGTAGTGCACGCCGTCGACCGTGAGGACGGATCCGCCATGCGCATGGATGCGCTCGCCCTTCGTGTCGAGCCATACCTGACCCGGTCGGATGTGCTGCTGGGTCATGCTGCTCCCTCATTCTCGAGGACGGGTTCGGGTCGGCGCCAGCCGAAGAACGGGCGCTCGGGGTCGTCGTCGGCAGACCGGAAAGTGGTGGTGAACGAGTGTCGCCCAGGGCCGACGGGAATCTGCTCCTGAGACCCCGGCAGCACCAGGATGCCCGTGGACGCCGCAGGCACCTCGAGTTCGACGGACAGCTTCTCGCGGTCGCGCTGCCACGAGATCGACGCGACACCGCGGACACTGTCGTACCGGGCACTCGCGTGGTCGAGACCTCCACCGGGCCGCGGCTCGAAGCGGATGCGCTCCCAGCCCGGCGCATCGGCCGCCAGCCCGGCGACCGCGCGGTGGAGGAAATCTGCGACGGCCCCCAGCGCGTAGTGGTTGAACGATGTCATGTCGCCGGGGTTGATCGATCCGTCTGGCAGCATGCTGTCCCACCGCTCCCAGATCGTCGTCGCACCCATGCTGACCGGATACAGCCACGACGGAAGCTCATCCTGGAGCAGCAGGTGATACGCATAGTCCATGCTTCCGGCGCGCACCAGCGCATCGCAGATGATCGGGGTGCCGACGAAACCCGTCGAGATGTGGAACCCGCCCGCTCCGACCAGCTCCTGCAGCCGGGCACCGGCTCGCCGCACCTGATCCTCGTTCTCGAACAGGTCGAAGACGAGCGCGACGGCGATCGAGGTCGGGGTGTCGCTGACCACTCGACCGGTGTCGCTGAGGAACTCGTTCTGGAAGGCACGCGCCGCGCGGTCGGCCACCACGCGGTAGTGCGCGGCATCCGATTCCTCACCGAGCAGCGCCGCCGTGTCAGCAAGGATTCGAGCCGTGCGCACGTGATAGGCCGTCGCCACCAGGTACTTGTCGGTGTGCGACTTGCCGGGGTCCTCAGGCGGTGCCATCGGGTCGAGCCAGTCGCCCAGCTGAAAGCCGGTGTTCCACAGCCCCGAGTGCCCGGTGAGGCCGTCGACGAGGTCGACCCACGCGCGCATGCTCGCATACTGGTCGGCGAGGATGCGCAGGTCACCGTCGTTGCGATACATCTCCCACGGGACGATCACGGCCGCATCGCCCCAGGCCGCGGTCGGGAAGTTCGGGAAACCGCACTCGACCCACGGCACGAAGTTGGGCACGTGCCCCTGATCGGCCTGCTCGAAAGCGAGGTCGCGCAGCCAGCCGGTGAGGGTGCCGTGGGCCGCGAACAGCCGAAGCGCGGTCGGCGCGAAGACCTGGATGTCGCCGGTCCACCCCACCCGCTCGTCGCGCTGCGGGCAGTCGGTGGGCAGATCGACGAAGTTGTCGCGCATGCTCCAGACGACGTTGGAGTGCAGTCGGTCCAGTCCCCCGTTCGAGGACTCGAACCAGCCCGTGCGACGCATGCCCGTGTGGATCACCACGGCCTCGACATCGCCGTCCCGCAGCTCTCCCGGCCAGTTCTCGAGTTCGGCGTACTGGAAGCCGTGGATCGTGAAGCGCGGGGTGTAGATTTCCTCGCCGGTCCCCGCGGCCGTGTACGTGTCGACCGACGTCGCCGCGCGCAGCGGTCTGGTGCCGAGCTCGCCGTTCTCGATCACCTCGGCGTGATGAAGCGTCACGGTGTGCCCGGCATCTCCGCTGACCCTGATGCGCAGGACACCCGAGATGTTCTGGCCGAAGTCGAGACGGATGCGTCCGCTCGGCCGGCGTGTGATCGTGACCGGCCGAAGGGTGTCGGTCTCCTGCACAGGCAGCGCTGTGGGCGGTTCGATCTCCGCAGGGAAATCGGATCGGGGCAATGCGGTGGCCGCAGTCCAGCCCGAGGCGTCGAACCCGGGCGCGGACCAGCCGCGCTGAGCGAGTCGGGCGTCGAACATCTCGCCCTCATACAGCCCGACCGACGTGATCGGCGACGGTGCTGCGCTCCAGTCGAGGGGGACGTGATGCCTCGTGCCGTCGGCCGTGGTGACCTCGAGCTGCAGGAGCAGGGCGACATCCGAGCCGTAGATGTCCCAGACGCCGCCGTCGAACCCGATGTGTCCGCGGTACCAGCCGTCGGCCAGCCAGGCGCCGAGCACGTTCTCACCGCGGCGCAGAGCCGCCGTCACATCGTGCGTCTGATAGCGGAGCCGGTGGCTGTAGCTCGTCCAGCCGGGAGCCAGCAGGTCGTCACCGATGCGCTCTCCGTTGACCTCGAGCTCATACACGCCATGAGCCGTCGAGTACACCCGAGCACGGACGATGCCCTCGGGCAGAGCGCCCTCGGCGACGACGGCCCGCATCAGATATGCCGGACGAGGAGCCCCACGATCCGCTGCGATCGACGGCGACACGAAGTCCATCCGCCAGTCATCGCCGAGACCGGCCTCGATCCTCATCGATTCGCTCCAGGATTCGGCGTCCGAGGCGCGGATACGCAGTTCACCTCCGTCTCGCGGAGCCAGGGGTGCGAACGGCCACGCGATGAGCTGGGTCGTCGTGACCCGCGCGGTCTGCGCATCACCACGGTCGGGGGTGAACTCCAGCTCGAACGCGGATGCCGGGGCATCCGCCACGAAGGAGATCCGTGGCTCGGCCTCTCCGATCCCGAGGGTCTTGCCTCCGCGCCTGTTCTCCAGCCAGATCTCGATGATGTTCGTCATGTCAGCCCTTCACCGATCCTGCGGTCAGGCCCTTCATGACCTGCTGGTTGAGGAACACGTAGATGAGCAGCGTCCCGAGCACGTTGACCGAGATCGCGGCGAAGGTCGGCCCGTACTGCACCGCTCCGTACTCTCCGGTGAAGTTGAGCAGTCCGACCTGGATCGTGCGCAGGTCGCTGCTGTTGGTGAACGTCAGGGCGATGAGCAGGTCGTTCCAGAGGAAGAAGAACTGCACGAGGCCGATCGTGAACAGGGCGTTCTTGACCAGCGGGAGGCCGATCGAGAAGAACGAACGGAAGATGGATGCGCCGTCGAGTGTCGACGCCTCGAAGATCTCCCGAGGCACCGAGCGGAAGAAGGTCGCCATCATGAACACGGTCAACGGCATCCCCAGCGCCACGTAGGTGATGATGAGCGGCCACAGCGTGCCGGTCATGTTCGTGCGGAAGTAGATCGTGAACAGCGGCAGCAGGATCATCTGCGCAGGCACCATGATGCCCGCGAGGAAGAGCAGCAGCACCGTGCCGCGCCCCTTCCAGACCATGACCTCGAGCGCGAAGCCGGCTGCGGTGCCGAAGACCAGGATGATCGCCAGCGACGGGAACACTGCGACGACGCTGTTGACGATGTACTTGCCGAACTCGCCGGTGGTGAACACCTCGATGTAGTTGACGATGTCCCACGACTGCGGCAGAGCCCAGAACGGCTCGTTGAGGAACTCGTTCTGCGTCTTGAACGACCCGAGCAGCATCCACAGGATCGGATAGACCTCGACGATGAGCAGCACGGCGATGAGCAGCCGGATCGGCAGCCGTCGGAAGAAGTCTCTGGCGCCTCGACGGTTCGGATCGACGTCGCGGCGGGTGGGCAGCGGGGTGCCCGTGACGATGGCGGTTGTCGCACTCACTGGTTCAGTCCTTCGTCAGATCGCGGCGGGTGGAGCGGAAGATGAAGACCGTGAACAGCAGGCACAGGATCGTCAGCATGAGGGCGATCGTGCTCCCGTACCCGTAGTCGCCGTAGGCGAACGAGGTGCGGAACATGTACAGGGTCAGCGGCGTGGTCGCGTTGCCGGGTCCGCCGTTGGTCAGCGCCACGACCGTGTCGAAGACCTTCAGCGTGCCGTTGATGCTGAAGATGATCGATGACAGCAGCACGGGCAGCGACAGCGGCAGGACGATCGTGCGGATGAGCTTCCAGCCGGATGCCCCGTCGATGCGCGCCGATTCGATGAGCTCGTCAGGGATGTCGACGAGTCCGGCGTACAGCAGCACGGCATAGAAGCCCATCGACCGCCAGAGGTCCATCGCGATGATCACCCAGAAGGAGGCATCAGGAGTGCCGAACCAGTCGAGGTTCTGCCCGCCGAGGATCCCGAGGAACGAGTTCACCGGTCCGACGGTCGGCGCGGCCTCGAACAGTCGCTGGAACAGCAGCGCGACCGCCACCGTGGGGAGCACCACGGGGAAGAACACGATCGTGCGGATGATCCCCGATCCCTTGCGCAGCCAGAAGACGTACATCAGAGAGAGCAGATAGCCCACGATCACCTGCAGGGCGGTGAGGATGAGCGCGTACTTCAGGGTGAAGAAGATCGCGTCCCAGGCGGCGGGGTCCTGGAAGAACTTGGTGAAGTTGTCGAACCCGTTGAAGGTGAAGCCCGTGATGGGGTTGCCGTCCTGCACCGTGTAGAACAGCGACCACACGATCGGGACGAGCATGACGAGGGAGTAGACGAGCAGCGCGGGTCCGAGCAGGACGAAGATGGCGCGCTTGTCACCGAGGACTTTGTGCATGGTGGATCTCCTGATGCGACGAGGACGGTCTCGGGGCGGGCGGATGCCCGCCCCGAGAGTGGATCAGCCTTCGTCGTTGGCGGCCTGGACGAGCGTCATGAACTCTTCGCCGGAGAGGCTGCCGTTGGCGAGACCTGCACCGTTGTTCTGGCTGATGCCGGTCGCCTTCGGGGTGAAGAGCGCCTCGAACCAGAGCACGCTCGACGGAGCGTTCGCGATCTCGTCCTGCACGGTCTGCGTCGTGGAGGGCAGATCGGCGGGAGGGTTGTCGACCACGAAGCCCGAGACGACACCGCTCTCGTTCAGCGCCGTGTCGCCGTAGCCCTCAGCGATGCACTTCAGCCACGCGGCCGCTTCATCGTCGTAGTTCTTCTCGGCGAACATCACCGGGATGCCGACGTTGGCCGGGATCTGGTCGATGCTGCCCTCGCCGCCCTCGACTGCGGGGAAGCGCGCGAAGCCGACGTTGTCGACCCCGATCTGGTTCTGCTCCTCGTCGTTGAAGTTCGCCAGCGCCCAGCTGCCCATGTAGTAGAAGGCGGCTTTCCCGCTGAGGAACAGGTTCATCGAGGCGTTGTAGTCGATCGAGCCGACGGCGTCACCGAAGTATCCGGCCTTGCCGAGTTCAGCGACCGCGTCTGCGGCGGCGACGTATTCGGGGTCCGTCAGCTTCGCATCGCCGTCCGCGACCTTCTGGAGTGCGTCGGGGCCGAGCGTGCGGAAGATGTAGTCGCCGACGAGGCGGGTGACGGGCCAGCCGTCCTTGCCCGCGGTGGCGAACGGCTGGACGCCGGCGTCCTTGAGCGTGGCTGCGGCATCGACGAGGTCGTCCCACGCCTCGGGCACCTCGATGTCGTTCTTCTCGAGAAGCTCCTTGTTGTACCAGAACCCCTCGATGTTGAATTCGGTCGGCAGCGCGTACAGGGCACCGTCACCATAGAGCGCCTTGACCGTCGATTCAGCCGCGGGCAGCAGCCGGTCGGAGACGCCCAGGTCGTCGAGTGCCTGGGAGAGGTCGAGAACCTTGCCCCCGTCGATGAACTCCGACATGAGCGCGGGGGTGCCGGCAGCCATCTGCATGTCCGACAGACCGTCCTGACTCGCGAGCAGCTGGAGCTGCTGGTCCCACTGCGTGCCCGAGATGTCATCGGACGTCAGCGGCGCCGCGTCGGCCGCAGCCTTGCACTGGTCGCCGGCGAGGGTCTCGAGGGTGCTGATGATCGTGGTGTTCTCGGTCTGGCCGAGATAGGTGAATTCGCCGGAACCGGCGCCGGACTCGGAGCCCGATCCTCCGGAGCCGCCGGAGCAGGCGGAGAGCGCGAGAGCGCCGACGCCGATGAGCGCGATTGCGGGGGCCAGGCGACGGGCGCGCCTCATTGCTGTGGTCACTGTTCCTCCTTGAAGAGCGACGCCTCTTTTGAAGCGCTTCATTCACACCATGCCATAGAAAAAAAGGCATTGTCAAGAGATTTACGCATCACAAATGAAGCGCTTCACGAATAGTGATGCTCTAGAGTTGAAGAGCCAGGTCATGGCGACGATGCCGAGGAGGAAGACGTGACCGACACTCCCCCGCCCGGGCGCTCGAAGCCCAGCATGGCGGACGTCGCCGCTCACGCGGGAGTCGCCCTCGGCACTGTGTCCAACACCCTCAACAATCCCGAGAAGGTGCGAGAGGCGACCCGTCGCAAGGTGCTGTCATCCATCGCCGAGCTCGGATTCGTCCGCAACGATGCTGCGCGCTCTCTCGCCGCGGGAAACAGCACCTCGGTCGGCCTGGTGCTGGCCGACCTCGGCAACTCCTTCTTCGTCGACATCGCGCGCGGCGCCGAGAGAGCGCTGCGGCGCCACAAGATGGACGTGCTGATCGTCAACTCGGACGTCGACCCCGATCGCGAGGTGCACAACCTCGAGCTGCTCGACCGTTCGCGCGTGGCCGGCATCATCCTCGCCCCTCTCGACACGGCGCTCGCGAAGTCGCCGCACCCCGAGAACCGCACCACTCCGACCGTGCTGGTGAACTTCGAGTCCCCGTCTCTCGCGTACCCGGGGGTCACCGTCGACGAGCGCCACGGCGGGGCGCTCGCCGCATCGCACCTGATCGCGCTCGGGCGCCGACGAGTTCTCTTCGTAGGCGGTCCGCGTTTCCTCACGGCCGTCAACCAGCGCTGGGAGGGCGCCGAGCAGGCGACCGCCGCGCACCCCGACGCGCGCATCGAGATCCTCGAGACGCGAGGCGTGAACATCAGGCACGGACGGGATGCCGGACGGCAGATCCTCGCCCGCGGTGCGGGCGCCTACGACGCGATCGTCGCGGCATCCGATCTCGTGGCCATCGGCCTCATCCAGATCCTCAACGAGGTGCCGGGATTCTCGGTACCCGGCGACATCGCCATCACCGGCTACGACAACAACCACTTCGCGTCCGAGAGCGCCATCCCGATCAGCACGGTGAGTCAGCCGGGTGAGGAGATGGGCGCCGTCGCCGCCGACCTGCTGCTCGAGCGCATCGCACACCCGATCGCCCCCTCACGCACGGTGGTCCTCGAGCCTCGCCTGCTTCCCCGCACGTCCACCCTCGGCGAGATGTGGCGCCGGGACTGACCCGCTCACTGCGAAGGACATCTCCCGTATCTCAGGAGGCGATGCCGAATGCACTCCTTCGCTGCGCGAGTTCTCCTTCGCTGCAAGCGCCGGATGCTGTCGCGCACTCCCCCGACATGCAGAAATCCCCGTCGCGTATGCGACGGGGATCTCTTGTGATGTGCGCCCGAAGGGACTCGAACCCCTAACCTTCTGATCCGTAGTCAGATGCTCTATCCATTGAGCTACGGGCGCTCCTGGACCGCTCAGCGGGCCGTGGAACAGCCTATAACAGTCTCTCCGCGAATGCGAATCGACGCCTCACTCGTCGGACTCCTCGTCAGCCTTCGCGTTGCGCTTGGCCTTCGCACGCTGACGCGATGACAGCGCCTGCAGATCGACGAGCCTCAGAGCCTGCATCCGAGCCTCGCGCATGCGGTCGTAGTCGGGATCCTGGTCGGGGCGCATGCCCTCGACGCGAAGGCGGCGATCGAGGTTGTGCCGCACGTCCGCCCAGGCGCCCGTCCGAGCCTCCTCGACGATCCTGCGCAGCGCCGCGTCGTCGTCCATCATCTCGCGCAGCTTCGTGGCGACGCCGTGCGACTGCTTGGCGCGCCGCCGGAGGTTGCGCACGTCGCGATCGCGATAGTCGTGCGTGCCCGACGGGTCCGAGTGGCGCCCTCGCGCCCGCTTGCGCAGCGCGACGAGGTTGCGCTCGACCTCTTCCGACTCCTCGGCCATCGCTCGCAGCGCCTCACGGGCATCGGCGATGTACTTGTCCGTGTCGAAGATGCCGTTCTCGGCGATCGTGCCGATCAGGATGTGATTCTTCACGGCGAGGCGCGCGGCAGCGGTCGCGATCGCGACGCCTTCCGCGATGGCATCCGCAGTTCGTCCCACCGCAACCTCCTTGATTCGAGCGTACCCGTTCCGCTCCCGGATGCTGCGGGTCACCCGACGGAGCCGACCCAGATTCCCGACGCCCACTGCTGCTGATCGGCGTCGCAGCCGACCGCTCCCGGGAAACCGCGCACGACGGCCATGCAGTTCGCGAGGAACTCGGGGTCGCCGCCGAACATCGATCCGTAAGCGCCCGATGAGGTCAGCGCACCCCACACGCGGAACTGGTAGATGTGCGCCAGCTCGTGCGCCATCGCCCACTGGAGACGGTCTGCGCTCCACTCCGTGATGTCGGCGCGGTACTTGATGTACCCGTCGCTGTTGGCGCACGCAGGGGCGGTTCCACCGGCGCAGGACGCGGATTCGTACAGCCCCACGCCCTGCCCGCCCACGCGATCGAGCGCGGCCCGCACGCGGGCGTACCCGTCGGGACCGCTCGATGACCAGGCCGGGCCGGGAGCACTCGCGTACTGCGATGCCTGCCAGGTGGCGATCTCTTCGCCGAGCCGGTCGGTCAGGGCGTCGACGGTGGCAGTCGCCGCCGAGACGGTCGCGGGGTCCCGCCGTTCGGCCAGCACCACCTGCTGCGCCGAGAGCACGGCCGCCCGATGCGCCGACGTGTCGAGTTTGCCGTCCGCGCCCGCGGCCGCAGCATCGAACGCCGCGATCTCGGCGAGAAAGGCGGGTCGCACCTCGAGAACCGCCGCACGCTCGGCGGTCTCCCTCTCGGCGATCGAGATCGACCCCTCGAGGTGGTCCGTGCGCATGAGAGTCTCGCCGGTGGCCTGCGTCAGCGCCCGGAGTTCGGCGATCACCGCCGCGCGCTCGGAGTCCAGAGCGGCCGCACGACTCACGGCGCCTCCCGCGAGGAGCAGGGCAGCGACCACCGCGACCGACACGATCCGTCGGATCACGCAGCGCACCTCACTGCAGGAACCCGGTCTCGTCCGACAGCTGAGCGTCCTGCTCAGAGATACGAGAGCGCAGATCCGTGAGTGTCCCCGCGAGCACGAGGTTCACCTCTCGAGCGGCATCGAGGTTCTCTCTGGCTTCGACGACCGCAGCACGCGCGTCATCGAGAGCGTCGACCCGCTGCTGGTCTGCGACCGCGACGAGCACCGCTCCGCCGATGACCAGCAGCCCCCCGAAGAACACAGCGACACCACGCATATCGCTCCCCAGATGAAGACGTACGTCCGGAACGATTCCGTAGGGTCAATATAGCTGCGCAGACGGGAGTCTGCTACCCGACGACGGTCTACTCGATCCCGGCGATCCCCGGCCTTCGCGGTCGCGTCAGTATCCGGCGAGACGACTCTGCGCCGCCGCCTGCCCGCTCGCGAGGTGACGAGGGATCAGCACGCGCAGGGTGTCCTCGTCGCGAGCGGCCACCGCCTCGAGGATCACCCGATGCTCGTCGGCCATCGCGGGAAGGTCGTCGTGCTGTCCGAAGAGCCATCTCAACCGGGTGACGAAGACGCCGATCAGCTCGCTCAGCATCTCGTTGCCCGCGAGGTCGGCCGCGATCTCGTGGAACTCCGCCGCGGCGATGCGCGCGCCATCGAAATCTCCGGCGCGTGCTGCGACGAGTTCCCGCTCATATGCGGATCGCAACAGCGCGAGCCCCTCCTCGGAGTGCCGTTGCGCGGCGAAGACGAAGATGAGAGTCTCGATCGCCTCGCGGACCTCGCCGAAGTTCTGGAGGTCGCGGGGAGTGAACTCCCGGACGACGGCCCAGGTGCGGGGTCGCGCGATCACGATCCCTTCGCCGACGAGGGCCCTGATCGCCTCGCGCACGGGAAGCCGTGACACGTCGAGCTCGGCGGCGATGTCGCGTTCCACCAGACGCGATCCCGGGGCCCGACGCCCGAGGATGATGTCGTCGCGCAGAATGCGCGTCACCCGCACCGACTCGAGTTCGCCGGCAGCCCCCACATCCGCCATACCGGGATTCTCTCACCCGGGCAGAGGCGGGACAAGTTTGGTATCCCGCCTCTGCACCAGGCCGACGTGTCAGGGCAGACGGTTCGCGATCGCGAGGTTCGCCTCGAGCTCCGCGGCGTTCTGACGCACCACGTATGCGGGGCGATCGCGCTCGACCCGCCACGACTCGCTCAGCGGCCCGACGTTGACGGTGTCGAAGCCGGCCTCGTCGTAGAAACGCGTGACGAACTCGACCGCCTCGGCGTCATCGCCCGCGGTGGCGAGGGCGCGACGGTTCGGTGTTCCCGCCGGCGCACCGTCGGTCGTGATGTCGGCCGCGAAGATGTGGTTGAAGGCCTTGGCGATGCGCGAGGTGGGGAGCTGCTTCTGCAGCAGCTCGGACGTCGTCGTCTCGCCCTTGTCCAGAGCCTCGATGTGACCGTCGCGCTCGAAGTAGTAGTTGTTCGTGTCGAGCACGATCTTGCCCGCGAGCTGCTCGACGGGCAGCTCGTCGATCTTGCCGAGCGGCACCGTGACCACCACGGCGTCGCCGGCCTCCGCCGCCTCGACCGCCGTCGCCGCCGTGGCCCGCGGACCCAGCTCAGCGACCAGATCGGTGAGTGTCTCCGGCCCGCGAGAGTTCGCGATCACGACGTCATAGCCGTTCTTCACCGCGACGCGCGCGACCTGGCTGCCGATGTGTCCTGCTCCGATGATTCCGAGAGTTGTCATATCGAGGCCAACATCACCGCCGCACGACTATTCCCGCCGACGGCGCGTCACCGCGACGCGACGTCGAGCACGAAGCGCTCCTCGACACGTCGATACCCGAGCCCTTCGTAGAGCCGGATCGCGCCGTCGTTGAACCCGAACACGTGCAGGCCGATCGACTCCGCGCCGAGCCTGCGCGCCTCATGCTCGGTCGCGAGCATCATGGCGCGTCCGTATCCTCGGCGTCGATGCTCGGCCCCCACCTCGATATCGAGGATGAACACATGCCGACGGCCGTCGCGCTCACGGAGCCCGATCCAGAGGACTCCGACCTCGGCGTCGTCGACGTGTGCGGTGAACAACTCCTGCCCCGGGGAATCGAGGCCGTCGGGCAGCTCGAGCGCCATCTGCCGGCGCGACTCCGCGCGCGCCTCCTGCGGCGCGTAGCGGCCCGACGCGACGAGGTCATCGGCGAAGGCCGCCTCGGATGCTGCGGCGAACGCCACGAACCGCTCCTGCGTCATGGACTTCAGCTCGACCGCGGCGACGGTCGAATCCCGCGCCGGCAGAGGCTCGAGCAGCATCCGGATCGACGCGCAGTCGAAGCCCCGGCCGTCGACGAACGCATGGCCGGCGGTGTCCGACGAGTACAGCGACGCCCGCAGGCGCTCGATGCCGTGTGTGCGAGCCATCGTCGCGATCGCATCGAACAGGTCGTCCCGCACCCGCTGCTCGAGCGCGTCGACGAGAGCCAGATCCACGAGATGCAGGATGTCTCCGGCCGCCATCATCCAGAGCGTGCCGATCTCATGACCGCCGTCGTCGAGGCGAACGATGCTCGACGTCTCGGTGGCACGCCCCTCGGGGAGCAGCTGGTCGAGGAACGCATCGGCGTCGGCGACCGCATCGGCGCCCAGCAGGATTCCCGACTCCTGCCGCAACCGGATGAGACGCGTCCTGGTCGCGTCGCGCCATTCGTCGAAGCGGTCGTCATCGAGAGGGATCAGCTGCACGGACATGCTCCCATCCTGCACCGCAGCGTCGGCGTGCGCCGAGCGGCCCCCGCCTCAGGACTTCTGCAGCGCGTCTTCCACCGCGACCCAGGCGAGCATCGCGCACTTGACGCGTGCCACATAGCGCGAGACGCCGCCGAGTGCTGCGACATCGCCGAGCAGCTCCTCGTCGGGTTCGATCTTGCCCCTCGACCGCATCGCCTCACGGAAGGCGGCGATGCGGATCTCGAGCTCATCGACGGTGAGGCCTTCGGCGAGCTCGGCGAGAAGAGACGCCGACGCCTGCGAGATGGCGCAGCCGTGCCCCTCCCATGCGAGAGCCTCGATCGAGCCGTCATCGTGGCGATGCACCTGCACCGTCACCTCGTCACCGCAGGTCGGGTTCACCTGATGCGACTGCGCGGCGATCTCGCCGCGCAGTCCGTATGCGTGCGGTGTGCGGGAGTGGTCGAGGATCAGTTCCTGATACAGGCCCTGCAGGTCGCTCATGCGCCCCTCCGGAAGAAGTCGATGGCCCGGGAGACGCCGTCGATCACGGCATCCACCTCGGCTCGGGTGGTGTAGAGATAGGTGCTCGCGCGGGTGGACGAGATGATCCCGAGTCTGCGATGCAGCGGCTGCGCGCAGTGATGGCCGACGCGCACGGCGATGCCGCGGTCGTCGAGGAACTGGCCGACATCGTGGGAGTGGATGCCCTCGACGTCGAAGCTCGCGAGGCCCACACGCGGAAGCGCGATGCCCGAGCCGAGCACGCGCACACCCTCGATCGCGGTCAGCCCATCGACGAGGTGTCGACCGAGCTCGGCCTCGTGCGCGGCGATGCGCGGCATCCCCACGTCGGAGAGGTAGTCGATCGCCGCGGCGAGCGCGACGGCCTGCGACACCCGCTGGGTGCCGGCTTCGAAGCGCTGCGGCGGCGGCAGGTACTCGGCTGCGGTCGTGGTCACGGTCGTGATCATCGAGCCGCCCGTGAGGAAGGGGGGCAGCGCTTCGAGCAGTTCTCGACGGCCGTAGAGGGCGCCGATACCCGTGGGCCCGAGCATCTTGTGTCCCGAGATCACCGCGAAGTCGACGTCGAGCGCCCGCACGTCGAGCGGCAGGTGAGGTGCCGACTGACACGCGTCGAGCACGACGAGCGCTCCGACCGCGCGGGCTGCCGCGACCAGCTGATCGACGGGGTTGATGACGCCCAGCACGTTGGACACATGAGTGAACGCCACGAGCTTCGTGCGTTCGCCGATGATCTCGGCGGCGGCATCGAGCCGCAGCGCGCCGTCATCGTCGACCGGGATCACCTTCAGCGACGCACCGGTGCGGGCGGCGAGCTCCTGCCACGGGATGAGATTCGCGTGGTGCTCCATCTCGGTCGTGACGATCTCGTCGCCCTCCCGCAGACGGAACCGCTCGGCGGCTGCTCCCCCACGGCCGAGTGACGCGTTGGAGATCGAGTAGGCGATCAGGTTGAGCGCCTCGGTCGCGTTCGACGTCCACACGACCTCCCCCTCGTCGGCGCCGATGAAGCGAGCCACAGACGCCCTGGCGTCCTCGAACACCTCGGTGGCCTCGGCCGCGAGAGTGTGGGCGCCACGGTGCACGGCGGCATTGAGGGTGGTCGCGAACTCTCGTTCCGCATCGAGCACGGCGAGGGGGCGCTGCGAGGTCGCGCCCGAGTCGAGATATGCGAGCGGATGGCCGTGCACCTCGGAGCGCAGAATCGGGAAGTCCTCGCGGAGTCGGAGCACCTCGGCCTCCGTCAGCGGACGGCCGCTCGGCGCGGCGATGACATCTGCTTCGGGCGAAGTACTCATCCTTCTAGCTTCTCATCTGCCGCGAGCGGCCGGGTCGCCCCTGCTCTCGACGGTCACGGACGAACGAGGACGCGCTCGACGACTTCCGGTCCGAGATCTCCGGAGGCCGGGTCCACGTAGCGCAGCGTGATGCGGTGCAGACCGGGGCGCAGGTCGAGAACGTCCTCGATGTGCATCCCGTCGACGAGCACTGCCGCAGGGAGCTGATCCCCGTCGACGGCCATGAGGATCGACGCGCCGGATATTCCGTGCACAGCCAGCTGCACATCGTCGCTCGCGCCGTCCAGATCGATGTCGGTGCGATGCACGACGCGTTCCGACCCTGCACCCAGCACCGTGGGCACCTCGAACACGATCGGTCCCAGCGAGTCGCTCACGGTCTGCGTGCCGGTGATCCGCGAGGTGTGCCTCACCGTGATCATGAGCCCCTGATGAAGCATCGAGGGGTCGATCGTCGCGGTGAAGGTTCCGTCGTCAGCGACGACGGTCGAGCCGATCACGCCGCCGCTCTCGTCGAGGATCTCGATCTCACCGCCAGGGGTTCCGGTGCCGGTGACGTCAGGCGCGACGGTCGCCGGCTGCGGCAGCACCCACGAGACCGTCAGCGGACGGTCGGCGGGTTCGACCACCGGAGGCACCGTCGGCTCCACGACCGGAGGCGCACTCGGCTCCACCGGAGGCACACTCGGCTCCACGGGAGGCACAGTCGGCTCCACGGGAGGCACACTCGGCTCCACGACCGGGGGCACAGTCGGCTCGACGACCGGGGGCACAGGCGTTGCCCGAGGCGCTGCGGGCCGTTCCTCCTGCGGCGCGCTCGAAGGGGCCGTCGGCCCCGACGGAGCTGTCGGGCGCGGCGCCATCGTCTCGTTCGACGGCGAGTCGATCGGCCCGGCCGAGTCTTCGGGGACCGACGGCTCGGCGTCGTCGGACTCGTGGTCGGGGACGGCCTCCGATCTCGTCTGCGGCGACGGTGGCACGATGAGCGGCGTCGGGGTCTCGGCGGCGCCATCGCTCGGATCCGCGATCGCAGCCGGCGAATCGACGATGACCGAAGCCGGTGCCGACGCGACGGACTCCGAGGGGACACCGGGAAAGAGCTGACCTGCGAACGCGACCGTCCCGGTTCCGACGACGAGGATGGCGCCCGCGGCGACGAAGAGGGGCGCAAGGTGCCTGGGTATCCCCACCGACGCGGATGCCGGTGTCGGCAGGCCCACCGAGTACGCCGCAGCCGCCGGCCCTCCGATGATCAGCGGAAGCAGCACGGCGCGCAGCTTCGACGACGCTTCGGTGATCTCGATGCTCGCGATGGTGCACCGGCGACACTGTTCGAGGTGCGCGTCGAAGCGCGCCCTGTCTGCCCGGCCGACGTGACGCCGTCTCCCCTGCGCGACGATCCGCTCGCACGCCCAGCGGCACTCGGCATCACGCTCGGGCTCAGCGATGTGCGCCTGCAACCAGGCCGTCTTGAAACCCTCGCGTGCGCGAGCAGCCAACACGGACACCGCGTTGGGACTGAGCCCCATGAGCGGCGCGATCTCGCGCGGCTTCATCCCCTCGACCTCGAGGTACCACAGCAGAGTGCGCCAGCGCTCGGGCAGATCCTTGAACGCGGTGGTCAGCAGCGCCCTGTCCGACAGAGTGTCGAGCGAGTCCTCGCCACCGTCGACCGGAAGCTCGTCGATGTACTCGAGTGCGATGTCCTTCTGGCGTCCGCCCCAGGTCGCCGCCGCGCTGCGCACGGCGGCGAAGAGATAGGGACGGAAGGCGTCGGTCGGCCCGCCGCCGTTCTTGATCGCGCTGAACGTCTTCGCGAAGGCCTCGCTGACGAGGTCCTCCGGGTCGATCGAGCTCGTGATCGCCCGCGCGGCACGCAGAGCCGCCGGCGAATGCCGATCCCAGAGCACGCCGTAGGCGTTGCTGTCGCCCGCACGCGTCGCCGCGACCAGGTCGTTGTCGCTGAGATCGGCGTCGACGTGCCACGACGACCGCGTGAGCGCGGCACTCACGATGCCACCTCGATGCCGTCGCGCAGGTCGTGCGATGCGCACATCGATTCGGGGAGGGCCTCCACGCGAGATGCGCCGAGGAAGCCCATGACCGTCAACAGCTCATCGTGCAGCAGCTCGAACGCGCGTTCGGCACCTCGCTGCCCTCCCGCTGCCAGTCCGAGCGCGAACGGTCGTCCGGCCGCAGTCGCGTCGGCCCCGAGCGACAGCGCTTTGGCGATGTCGCTCCCGCGGCGGATGCCGCCGTCCATGATCACGGCGGCGCGGCCGTCGATCGCGTCGACGACCGAGGGAAGAGCCTCGATCGTGGCGATCTGTCCGTCGAACTGCCGCCCCCCGTGGTTCGAGACGAAGATGCCGTCCACCCCGTGATCGATCGCGAGCCGTGCATCCGCCTGGGTCATCACGCCCTTCACGACGAGATTCCCCTTCCACCGGCTGCGCAGACGCGCGATGTCGTCCCAGCTCGCCGACGGGTTCGAGTTCCGTTCCATCCACCCATCCATCTCGCGCATGCGGATGGCCCGACCGTCGATGCGATACGACCCCCACGTCATGCGACGGCCGAGCAACCACCGCAGAACCCATCCCGGGTGACAGACGGTGTCGATGACGTCGCGCAGCGGCGGCCTCGGGGGCATCCCGGAGCCGTGCCGCAGATCGCGGTCCCGCTTGCTCGAGACGGCGACGTCTCCCGCCACGACGAGGGTGTCGATGTGCAGGGCCTCGGCGCGGTCGATGTGGCGCTCGGTCTCGGACGCATCGTTCCAGAACGCGATCTGCGACCAGACGCGCCCGGGGGCCGCATCGGCCACTTCTTCGAGCGAGCAGCCGGACCACGGGCTGTGCACGAAGACACTTCCCGCGATCGCGGCTGCCCGCGCGATGGCCACGTCGGCGTCGGGGTGGCATACCGTCAGAAGACCCATCGGGGAGACGACCAGGGGAAGGTCGAGTCGGGTTCCGAGGATGCTCGCCGTCGCGTGGCGCTGCGAGGTGTCGACGAGAACCCGCTGGGGGAGCAGCTGGGCCTCGAGCGCCTCGCGGTTTCGGCGCAGGGTGAGCTCGTCCAGAGCTCCTCCTTCGATGAAGTCGTACACCATGGCCGGCAGCCGCCGCTTGGCGCGACGCCTGAGGTCATCGATGCTGTGGATGTCGCGCATGGCGCACTCTCCTGTGTGGGTGTGGGGACTCACGGCAGGATCCTGGAGAGGAACGCCTGCGTGCGATCGTGCTGGGGGCGGGTGAGGATCTCTTCGGGCGAGCCGCTCTCGACGACCACGCCGCCGGCCATGAACACGACCTGATCGCTGACCTCTCGCGCGAAGCCGAGCTCGTGAGTGACGACCATCATGGTCATCCCCTCGACGGCGAGGCCCCGCATGACCGAGAGCACCTCGCCCACGAGTTCAGGGTCGAGAGCCGAGGTCGGCTCGTCGAACAGCATGAGCTTCGGCTTCATCGCCAGAGCCCTCGCGATCGCGATGCGTTGCTGCTGGCCGCCGGACAGCTCCTGCGGGTACGCGAGGGCCTTGTCAGCCAGTCCGACGCGATCCAGAAGCACCATGGCCTCGTCGATCGCATCGAACCGCGGGCGCCCGAGCACCTGGGTGGGCCCCTCGATCACGTTCTCGACCACCGTGCGGTGCGGGAAGAGATTGAACCGCTGGAACACCATGCCGGTGTGTCGCCGCGTACGGGCGATCGCCGATTCCCTGGCCTCGATCAGCCGGCCGCGGTGGCGGGTCGCCCCGACCAGTTCGCCATCGACGAGGATGATGCCCGCGTCGACCGTCTCGAGGCGGTTCACGCAGCGCAGAAGCGTGGTCTTGCCCGATCCGCTCGGACCGATCAGGCAGGTCACCGACCCCGTCGGCACCGCCAGCGACACGTCGGTCAGCACGGGGGTGTTGCCGAACGACTTCCGCACTCCGCGGATCTCGACCATGTTCGCGGTCATGCGACGCGCTCCTTCGCCTTCGTGAGGCGCACCTTCCGCCGCGGACCGAACCCGCGCCCGTATCGCTCCTCGAGGCGCGACTGCACGACGCTGAGCACGGTCGTCAGCACCAGATACCAGATGCAGGCCACGAGCAGCAGGGGGATCACCTCGTAGTTGAGGGAGTAGATCGACTGCACCGCGTACAGCAGGTCGGAGATCGCCAGCACGCTCACGAGCGACGTGCCCTTGAGCATGGATATGACCTGGTTGCCGGTGGGTGGGATCACGACGCGCATCGCCTGCGGCAGGATCACTCGGCGCAAGAGCTTCGATCGGGTCATGCCCAGCGCCCGCCCTGCGTCGAGCTGCCCTTCATCGACCGACGAGATGCCGCTGCGGATGATCTCGGCCATGTACGCGGCCTCATTCAGCGAGAGCCCGAGAAGCGCCGCTCCCAGCGGGGTGATGAGCACATTCGCCGACCCCAGCACGATGCTCGGTCCCCCGAAGGGCAGGCCGAGCGCGATGACGGGATACAGGGCCGCGATGTTGTACCAGAAGATCAGCTGCACGAGCAGCGGGGTGCCACGGAAGAACCAGACGTACACACCGCTCACGCCTGCGAACACGGGGTTCCCCGACACGCGCATGATGGCCAGGACGACACCGAGCGCGATTCCCGCCGTCATCGAGACGACGGTCAGCACGAGGGTGAGCAGCATTCCCTGCAGCACCTGGGGATCGAACATGTACGCGGCCACGACGGGCCAGCCGAAACGCGGATTCGTGGCGACATCGGCGAGGAAGAGGGCGACGGCGACGCCGAGGAGCACTCCCCCGGCCAGGATGCCGACCTGACGGCGTTTGTGGACCTCGAGAGAGGTGAGCGTCTGCTGGAGCCCGGTACCGGGGCCCGCGGTCGTCGTCGAGTTCTCCATGACTGTCACCCCTGAGGCGCGTTGACGCGAGCCTCGGTGATGGCCATCGACTCGAGTCCGTACTCTGCGAGCACGTCCTGGTATTCGGGCGACGCGATCACCGCGGAGAGCGCGGCGGCGATCGCGTCGAGTGTGCCCGCGTCATGCGGGATGCCGACCGCGACCGGCGCGAAGTCGTTCTCGTCCCCGACCTCGAGCTCGGGATCCTGGGACACCGCGTGACCGAGGATCGGCGAATCGGCGTACACGACGTCGGCCCGATCGCTCAGGAGCGCGGAGATGGCCTGACGAGTGTCCTGGAACTGCAGGACGTCGAGCGGCGCCTCCCCCGCATCCTTGCAGGCGGCGTCGAGGTCGGGGACGTTCGCGGTCAGCTGGTACGACCCCTTGAGCACCGCGACCCGCTTGCCGCACAGGGCGTCGAAGCCGATGCCGCGCGGGTTGCCCGCAGGCACCGCGAGGGCACTGCCCATCTGCACGTAGTCGACGAAGTCGAGCTGCTGCATACGTTCCTCCGTCGGCGTCATCGACGAGACCGTCAGGTCGTAACGGCCGGCGCTCATACCGGGAATGATCGTCTCGAAGGTGGTGACCTCGATGTCGAGATCGAGGCCCAGCGCACCGGCCAGCAGACGAGCGATGTCGGGGTTGATCCCCGTCATCTCCTGCGTGCCCTCGCGGAAGAACTGCGTCGGCGGCTCATTCGTCGGGATCGCGACACGCAGCGTGCCGCCCCCCTGCAGGTCGTCCGGCAGCAGGGCCACCGCCTCGGGCACGACATCCATGGTGGGTTCGTCGATCGCGGATGACGAGACGTCGGCCTGCGCCGAGCACGCGGTGAGAAGGAGGACGAGCATGGCGGCGCCGACGACCGAAGCCGATCCGCGCAGTATTGAGCGTCGTGCGGAGTGCAGTGGGGAATGCGGTGAGGTGTTCATGTGGGGTCCCGTCGAGGCGGCGATGCCCGGAATCCATCTGGGCGGCGTGCGAGAACATCGGATCGAATTCCCACGAGGTGCCCCGTCGCCCTCGTCCTTCCAGTCTTGCGGGACACCGGTATAACCGATATGTAGATTCCTATGGCAGTTGACGACTCTAGATGGAGGACTGTCCATGGATTCAGTACCCGAGGTGCGAAATAGCAGTATTCCGACACTCCACGATGCGTTGACCGTTTCCGACGGGATCCTGACCCCGCTGACAGCTGATTCGACGGCCCACGCGCGCACGTACACGGGCGTGGATTTCTACGACTCCGGCACTCTCCTCACCGACTATCGCGACCACATCGTGCTGGCGGCGGGAGTGCCCCGTGACGACGTCGGGGCGCTCGCGGCGGCCCTCGAAACGGGCGGAGCGGCGGCACTGATCGTCCGGCGACCCCCGAGCGCCGACGGACGCGCGACGGTCGACCGTGCCGGCTCGAGCATCCCGGTGCTCAGCCATCTCGACGCGGACTGGGCTCAGCTCGCCACCGTGCTCCGGTCGCTCCTCAGCGCGCACTCGGTCGGCCACATGACGGGCGTGCGGCTGGGCGATCTCTTCGGTCTCGCGAATGCCTTGGCGACCCTCACCGAGGGCGCCGCGAGCGTCGTGGATGCCTCGGGGCAGGTCGTGGGCTATTCGACGCATGCGGATCAGCCCATCGACGACGTCCGCCGCCGCACGACGCTCATGCTCCAGGAGGAGGTGCCGATCTCGCGAGACGCCGACTACCAGAGCCTGCTGCGTGCGCCGACATCGCGGCACTTCCCCTCCGACACCGACCAGTTCGGTCGGGTCGGGATCGCCGTGCGCGCCTCCAGCGAACTCCTCGGATCGATCTGGGTGATCCAGGTCGATCCGGCGCTCGCTGCCAGGACGCAGACTCTCCTCGAAGAGATGGAACCGATCGCCGCGCAGCACCTGCTGCGCGCTCGTGAGGATGCAGCCGATCGTGATCAGCGCAGCTCACGGCTGCTCCGCACACTGCTCGACGACGATCGCCACGCCCGGAGCGCGGCATCGCAGTTGCTGATACGCCCCGAGGCCGGGTGCACGATCGTCTGCTTCCGCGTCGACACCTTCGACGAGGTCGAGGCCGTGCGAGGCATCCACCGCTTGCTGCACCTCGCGATCAGTGTCTCGAGCGCCGCGTTCCCCGGCTCGCACAGCGCTGTCATCGGCACTCAAGCGGTGACGCTGATCCCCGGCACCGTGACATCTCGAGTGCAGACCTTCGCTCATTCGGTCATCCGCACCGACGCCGCGCTGCTCGCCGGGATCGGCAGCCTCGCCCACGATTTCGCCGGCATCGCGAGGTCGCACCGCGAGGCCAGCGCGGCGGTGGGCGCCCTCATGGACGCGCAGCGCGGTGACGAGCGGACACGCACGACCCGCCTCGCGACGTTCGCGGAGATGCGCGATCGGCTGGCCATCCTGCAGGTGACCGACCTCATCACCGGCATGGATGCCGCCCTCGGCGACGCCGCCGGGATCCTCGCCGATCACGACGCCGCGCACGGCACGGATCTGTCGCGCACGCTGCGCACGTATCTCGACCTCTTCGGGAGCGTGCGCGAGACGGCGACGGCCCTGCACGTGCACCAGAACACCGTGCGCTACCGACTCGACGTCGTGCGCACCGAGTTGGGCATCGACTTGGACTCCCCCGACACCCGGCTGTGGCTGTGGCTGCGCCTCTCGTCTGCCGCGCACCGCATGATCTGAGAGACGGGCACGCCACAACGGGCGTGCTCGTCACGGGACCGCGTTCGTCCACTCCCGGGTCGGGACGCCGTCGAGCTGACCGTGGAGCCACGCTCTGCGGAAACCGTCTCGCGCACGGAACGCCAGAACCGAGACGGCGTTCGGAGTCATCCCCATGAGCGGCGCGAGCTCGCGCGGCTTCATGCCCTCGACGTTCAGATACCAGAGGAGGGTCCGATGACGCGGCGACAGCGTCAGGAGGGCTGCGACGACGACGGATCGCTCCCAGACCCGTTCGATCGGGTCCAGCTCGCCCTGCGCGAGTTCTTCCTCGGAGAGGTCGTCGAGAGGCAGCACGTCGTGCCATCGCGCCCACCGGGCCGCGGTGTTGCGCACGGTGGCGACGAGGTACGGGCGGAAGGCATCACTCGGACCACCGCCCGAGCGCGTGATCCGGAGGATCGTCACGAAGGCCTCGCTCACGAGGTCTTCGGTATCGATCGCCGGTGCCAGAGACGCCGCCGCGCATCGCGCAGCATCGGCATGACGGGCCCACAGCAGGGCGAAGTGCCGGGTATCGCCCACTCGCACCGCCTCGATGATCTCTTCGTCGGTCGGCATCACCCGCTCGCGCTCGGGCGTCGGGCAGTCGAAGAGTGGCGTGTCGTTCATCCTGCTTACAAGACCCTCACGGCCGCGAATCGTGACGATCAGCGGAGGCCCCCCGGAGAATCCATGGACGTCAGCCGACCGGCTGCGCCGACTCGACCGGCGCCAGCGCGAGGAAGCGCATGCGGTTCTCGCCGTAGAAACAGGTCTGCACCATGAACTCCCCGGACATGCCCACGAGCACATCGACGTTCGACCACTTCGGCGTGTGCCGCTCCTCGACCACTTCGTAGACGATGTCGGAGCCCGTGACCCTCACCCGCTGCCCGAGTTCCCAGCCGAGGATGATGTCTCCGCCGCAGTTGTTGTGTGCGGCGAACAGCGGAGGAACCCCATCGAGGCGATAGCTGATCATCTCGGTGAACCTCCCGTCGCACTCATCGAGCTGCGCGATGCCGCCCTCTCCCCCGAGCGTGATGTGCGGGAGTTCATCCGGTGCGAAGACCTGCTGGAACTGCTTCTGCACGGCGACCTTGACGGTGCCGGTCACTCGATCCACAGCATCCGGTGCGACCGTCGACGCGACGAGGGCGCTCATGCCGAGGACCACCAGCGCGATACTGGCGATCAGCAGACCCGAGCGGCCACGTCTTCCGGGCGGCGTGCGGGTGGACCGCTCGGCCGACGGTTCCGTCGACCGGACGCGCTCGTCGTGCGAGGCGTCGTCGGTCGACGTCGAGAGCACCGGCGTCGTCATGGCGTGGTCGGCTCCGTCGACCCCGCGGGCTCAGTGGAGATCGGATCGCGGCGCCGACGTCGGCGCGGCATCACGAGGACCGCCGTGAGGGCGGGCACTCCGACCACGAGGAGCGCCCACCACGGGAACCCTGCGGGGTCGGTCGCATCGGCGATCGTCGTGACGGCGGCGGCATCGGCCGGAGCGTCGACCCGCTCGGCGCGAACGAGGAGTCGATGTGTGTTGACACCCGTCGGCGTGCACGTGACCAGGGTCAGGTAGTCCCGGCCCGGCACCTGCCGCAGCGACTCGGTGTCGTTCGGGAGGACGGTCTCGATGTTGTCGACTTCGTAGTACAGGTCTTCACCGAGCGTCGTCACGATGATGAGGTCGCCCTCGACCAGTTCATCGATGTCGTCGAAGAGAGTGGCCTGTACGAATCCGTTGTGACCGGTGAGCACCGAGTGCGTGCCCGGTCCACCCACAGGCAGAGAGGATCCGTAGAGGTGGCCGACGCCCCGGGCGAGCACTTCTTCGCTCGTGCCGTGGAAGATCGGAAGGTCGGTGTGGATCGAGGGGATGCGCACGCGTGCCATGGCTTCAGTGCCCTCGGGCGCGAGCGTGTCGAAGTAGGCGTCGGTGCCTTCGCCGATCGCCGTCTGCTGACCGTCGGCGCCCAGGGCGTAGGGGTCTCGGAGCGGGCCGCTGGGCAGATTCTGGTTGTAGGCCTCGGCCCCCTCGAGCATCTCGGCGAGCTCATCCCCCGGAAGCTGCTCGACGGATGACACGTAGCCGTCGACGTCGGTGTCGTGACTCCAGGCCGAGAACCAGGACGCGGCGGTCGGGTAGACGAGCACGCTGATCCCGATGGTCGCGATCAGCACGATGATCGTCTGTCTCCAGCCCCACTGGCCTCGCGCGGTGCGGGCTCGCGACCGGGCGGGGGCATCCGGTACCGGTGAATCCATAACGGTCATGACGGGCTCTCTGTGCGAGTCGAGGGGAAGGTGGTCGTGCGGAAATCTGGATTCGTCTCGGCGGAGCGCCGAGACGAATGGACCGTGCGGGGGAAGGTCTCGACACCTCCCCCGCACGGCCGGTCTTCGTTACGCCTCTGCGTTCACCTTGCGGCGGTTGCGGACGGCGAGCAGGACTGCTCCACCGAGCAGCATCGCGCCACCGGCGAGGAACAGGGTCGTTCCGGCGCCACCGGTCATCGGCAGGGTGAACCCGGCGTTGGACGGCACGTTGACGACCTCGAGGTCGACGCCCACGGCGGTGGTGGCGGCCGTGATGGTGAACTCGATCGGAGCCGCGAGCAGCTCGTAGCCGTCAGGAGCGACGATCTCGGCGAGCCAGTACGTCTGGTATCCCTCTTCGCCCGGGGCGACCGTGGCGTTGTCGGCCCAGTCGGAGTAGCGCAGACCCGACAGGGTCACGGTGCCGTCAGCGGCCACGGCGAACTCGGTCGCGCCACCCAGGGTGATCGCGTTGGTGCCGTCGACAGCATCCTGCTGCGTCGGGTAGACCGAGAACACCGCGCCGGTGAGCGGCGCACCGGCCTTGTCGGTCTTCTCGACCGTGAGGTCGCCCCACTTGGTGATGACCTCGGGGGTCTCGGTGGGTCCGCCGGGCTCACCGGGCAGAACCGTGTACGAACCGGCATTCGGGTAGAGGACCGCGGTGTTGGCGATCTCGCCGACCGCGTTGACCGTGGCGGTCAGGACGACCTGGACCTCGGTGGCGGGGTGAGCGGCGAGCAGCGCGAGACCCGATCCGGTGAACTCGACCGTGACGGCGCGGGTGGCGGCGTCGTATGCGACGGTGTAGTCGGAAGCGGCGAGAGGCGTGCCGTCGACGAGCGTCACAGCCGCCGAGACGTAGTCGAGCTTGGCGTCGAGCGTGTCGACGATCTTGTACCCGTCGATGACGGCCACGTTGGGGATGTCACCCGTGATGGTGAAGTCGATCTCGTCGCCGAGCTTGACGTCTTCGGAGTCCTCGACCGTCTTGGTCACCTCGGTCAGAGCGTTCTTCGGATAGACGTGGACGTCGTACAGCCAGTTGTCGTCATTCGCCGGGTCGGTGAGCGGCACCGTGACCAGGAACGGCGCGACGCCCGTGGAGCCCGCCAGCGGCGCGGTCTCGACGACGAAGTAGAGGCCCAGATCGAGGCCGGCCAGAGAGACCTCGCCGTTCGCGTCGGTGAGGGTCTCGCCGCCGACGGCGCTCGCGGTGTAGCCCGCGGCCGTGATCTCGGCGACGCTGTCGGGCCCGAGGTCGGCGAGGTCGCTCGCATCGACCCAGCCCTGGTTGGTCGTGAGGTCGATCGTGTCGACCTTGTAGACCGTGAAGCCGACACCCGCGAGCGGGTCGAGCGCCACGTTCTGCTCGGTACCGTCGTTCGGCAGTCCGGTCGGCGTCTCGGGAGCCACGAACTTGTGGATCGTGAGCGAGCCGACGGCATTCGGGTCGACGAGGTTGGGAGTGGCTGCGCTCGCGGGAGCCGCGAGGGTCAGGGCGGCGACGCCTGCGACGAGCAGGCCTGCCGCAACGCGGGAGGCGCGTCGCTCGAAGGTGGTGTTCACTGTGTCTCTCTCTCGGTGAACCGGGTCTCCCCGGTGGTTCTGGTGTTGCTGTTCGGGATGCAGATCAGATCTGCGGGTCATGCACATCGGCGCGGGACTGACGTCGGCGGACCATCAGGGCCCACCCGCCCGCCGCGACGACGGTCAGGGAACCGGCGAGGATGTACGGCAGCGCACCCGTCCCCCCGGTGGTCGGCAGGAGCATCGCCGGCACGTCGCGCACCGTGATGATCTGGCCCGCCGCGGTCACAGCCTCGTCGCCTCCGGCGACGACGCTGACCGTGCGGTCGGAGTTGATGGTGAACTGCACGGGCTCTGCCAGCAGGCTGAAGCCGTCGGGCGCCGTCAGCTCGCTGAGCCAGTAGGTGCCCGCCGGGATGCTGTCGATCTGGAAGAGACCGAGTTCGATATCGGCGATGGTGAAGGGAAGCGCGTCTCCCGGCACACCGTCGACGTCTTCGAGCACGGCGAAGGACGAGCCCTCCATGCGCACCCAGTCGTTCGCCGACGATTCGCCGATCTTCTCGATCTGCAGCGGGATGCGGAAGGGCTCGATGGGAGTCTGCGTGCTGTCTTCGTTCGACTGCACGGGGCCGCCGTCGGGATCTGTCCCCGTCGAGAACGCGGTGTTGATCACGATCTTCGCGTCGACATCGGGCTGGGTGATCACGTACGGGGCATCTGCGACGCAGTGCGCGATCTTGGTCGGAGCGATCGAGGTCGGCGTGCAGGTGACCGTGATGTTCGATTGCGTCAGCAGGTCGTCGACGACCGCGACGTTCGCGATCGTGACGTTGCCCGTGTTGGTGACGTCGAACTCGTACAGGATGTGGTCTCCGAGCCCGGTCACGCCGTCTTGGTCGACGTCGACCACCGAGGCGGTCTTGTCGAGCACGATCGCCGGGGTCCAGACCGCAGGGATGATCTCATCATCCGTGTCGGTGACGTTCGGTCCCGTGGTCGGTGTTCCGGTCGCGCGGGCCACGTTCGTCAGCGGAGCATTGTCGAGATCGCCCTGCTGCACCACGTACGTCGCGGTGCAGGTCAGCTTCGCTCCGCTCGCGAGCGACACCGGGGCGGGCTTGTCGCACGTGAGCGTGCTCATGTCGCCGATTCCCGAGAACGCGTCCTCCGTGATCGTCACGTTCGTGAGCGTGGTGTTCACCACGGTGTTGGTCGGCGCCTTCGGCGTGGTGTTCGTCGCCACGAAGCTGTAGGAGATGACGTCGCCGACCTTCGAGTACACCTTGTCGGGATCCGTGTCGCTCGTCACCGCCACACCGTTCACTGCGGTGATGGTCTTGACCAGATCGATCGAGGGCTGGATGACCTCGAGGGTGGCGTTGGACGGGGGGTTCAGGTTCGTCGTGATGTTGGCGGGCCCGTTGATGTACGTGCCGTTCACCGTGGAGGTCACGTCGACCGTGACGGTGCATGACGCCTGTCCCAGTGCGAGATCGCCGCCCGTGACCGAGACCGTCGTGCCGCCGGCCGGAGCCGTGACGGAGTATGCCGCACCCGTGCGCTGGATGCAGGTGCCACCGACGTTCGGCGCGGCCGCGATCTTGAGGTTCGCCGGAAGGGCGTCGGTGATGAACCAGTCGTTCTTCGCCATCAGGTCGCTCGTGTTCGTGATGGTCAGCGTCATCTTCGACGTCGCGCCGTTGAGGATCAGCGTCGGGCTGAAGGCCTTGTCGAGCTGAGGTGTGACGTCGACGATCTGCGGAAGGTCGAAGGCGACGTCGTTGCCCGCGCCGGTGGCGGTCGCGTTGTAGAGCTGCAGACCGAGGTTCGCGGTCGTGCCGACCGGGACCTGGTAGGCGGCGGACTGCAGCTTCGCCGTCTGGGTCGCCCAGTCGGTGTTGTTCGTGCACGGGTTGAGCCCCGTGCTCAGCGTGATCGGCGAGCCGTTGACGAGCAGGCTGAAGGTCTCCTTCGGCTGATTCGCGCCTCCGGCCGCCGGGCAGTTGACCGCGGCGAAGTACGCCGAGACGGCGTAGTAGTGACCGGCGACGGCCGGGATCGTGTTGACCGTGCGGAACTGGTTGCCGGCGGCGATCGCGCCGTTGGTGGCGTTCGTGTACGAGGTCAGGACCTGGTTGGTCGCAGCCTGCGCGGTGGTCTGCCCCTGCGCGACACCGAGAGCAGCGGCCATCTGCTGCAGCGTCGTCCAGGTCGTGCTCACGTTGTTCAGGCAGCCGAGATCTGTGACGGGAGCAGCCGGGGTGGCCGGACTCATGATCCAGCCGTTGCACTGGTTGCCCGCGGGCGTGTACTGCGTCGCCGCCGTGTAGGTCGAGTTCGCAGCCGCCGCGCCACCGACATAGGTCGTGATCGGGAGCGCGACGAGCGAGGCGTTCTGATTCGAGAAGTTCTCGGTGTAGACCGGGGTGCCGGGCTGCGTGACTCCAGGGGTGCCGGGAACCGTCGCCGCCGCGGTGATACCCGAGTTCGGTGCGAGGGTGCCTCCGGCGATCAGGACGCCGGCGACCGCCAGGATGCCGCACAGACGTGTGAGAGCGCGGCGTCGAGGCGCGACGGCTCGTGACGCCGTGTCAGTGTGTGAGCGCAGGCTCATGAGTGTCCCTATCCCGGCAGGCCCTCCGCCTGCCGCGGGCAACGCGACGAGGAGAGGCGTGCGCTGCCCAGTGCTATGAAATTCCCCAGTGCGGGGCCGCAGAGGCGGCCCGTCACACACCCAGACCATGTCGTGAAGGTTTTATGACGGTCGGGGCGAGAATCTTTTTCGCAGAGACGTGATAGGGGTGCCCTAGGCTCGCACCATGCCTGATGCCGAGGTCCTCGCCACGTTCCTGGTCGCGGCATTCGTCATGGTCGCGATCCCCGGCCCCACGGTGCTCTTCACGATCGGCAGGGCCATGTCGCTGGGCACGCTCGGCGGGTTCCTCAGCATCCTGGGCACGGCGCTCGGCTCGGTCGTGCTGGTCGTCGCCGTGTCTCTGGGGGTCGGCACGATCGTGGCCCAGTCGGTCGTGCTCTTCACGGTCGTCAAGGTGCTCGGCGCCGGATACCTGATCTTCCTCGGAATCCGGGCGATCAGGCACCGCAAGGATGCTGTGGCGACGACATCCGGCTCGGCGCCTCGACGATCAGGGGCGCGGCTGCTCGGCGAGGGGTTCGTCGTGGGCGTCACGAACCCCAAGTCGCTCGCGTTCTTCCTCGCGATCCTGCCTCAGTTCGTGGATCTCGCGGCCGGGGCGGTGCCGATGCAGCTGTTCGTGCTCGGCGCGATCGTCGTCGCCATCGGGGTCGCCTGCGATGCCCTGTGGGTGCTGCTGGCGAGCTCTGCTCGCGAGTGGTTCGGACGCTCGCCCCGCCGCCTCGAGACGTTGAGCGCCACGGGCGGCGGACTCATGATCGGCCTCGGCGCGTTCCTGCTGCTGTGGAGCGAGAAGCCCGCTGACGGCTGAGGCTCAGCGTCACATCCGCGCGAAGCGAGCGCGGACCATCGAGAAGAGGCCGTAGATCGCGAGTCCGACCCCGACGAGCCACAGCAGCGGCTCGCCGAACGGCAGGTCCGTGATGCTGCGGAGCGCGCCGTCGAGGCCCGAGGCCCTGTCGGGATCCTGAGTCCAGGCTGCGATGACGAACAGCAGACCTGTGACCGCGATCGCGATGCCCTTGGCCAGATATCCGACCGCACCGAGAGCGACGATCCAGACGCGCGAGGGGCCGTCCGGCACCTCCATCGTCTTCTCGAACCCGCGCGTGAGGCCGATCACGAAGAAGCCCACCCCGACCCCTGCGACGCTGAGGCCGACGATGATGAGCAGCACGTTTCCGCCGGGGATCGCGAGTGCCATCGCGCTGAGCGTCTGCATCGTCTGCTCGGACTCGATGC
Source organism: Microbacterium sp. EB106-03-03-XG65 (assembly GCF_058791955.1). Taxonomy (NCBI): domain Bacteria; kingdom Bacillati; phylum Actinomycetota; class Actinomycetes; order Micrococcales; family Microbacteriaceae; genus Microbacterium; species Microbacterium sp. EB106-03-03-XG65. The sequence goes on along the minus strand of NZ_JBYTEB010000001.1, from coordinate 1,175,114 downwards.
TGCCTCCGAACGCGAACACCAGTGCCAGCCCGGCGATCACGAGGTACGCGGCGGCGATGCCCAGCATCTTGAGCCGCACTCCCCAGCGACGTGCGTCGTCGTCACTCGCCGACAGGAGTCCGCTGGCGACCTCCCACACGGCCAGCGCGATGAGTGCCGCAGCGACCGCGCCGAGAAGCAGTCCGCCGACGGGAGTCGCTCGGATCACCTCCATGGCACCGTCTTGATCGGCATCCCCGCCGCCGCCCGTGGCGATCGAGACCGCGATCGCCCCGATGATGATGTGCACGAGGCCGACGACCACGAATCCGGCACGAGCCGTACGGCGGAAGCCGTCGGAGCGCTGCGCCGTTCGCGCGACGTCTTTCGGAGTGCCCATCCCAGCAGAATATCTCTCGCCCGGGTCCGTTCGCGGCAGCGTGCCGCGACGTGCTCGGGCTCAGCCGATCCGCTCCACCGGCTGCCGCAGGATCGTGCGCAGCTTGGCCGCATCCACCCGCCGGACGTCGCTGAGGTAGATCTCGTGATGCCGACCGGTCATGCGCAGCCCGTTCTCGGGGATGAACCTGTGATGCATGTCGTCGAGCACGGGAGCCTCGTCGTCGTACGAGCCGACGTGCAGGGTCTGCACGCAGAGACCTTCGTCGAGCGTGTCGAGACGCAGCTCGTGGAGCGCGGCGGTCGGCTGTCGCTTGGCGGCGAGCTTCACGGCGACCGACTCGACGGTCGCGGTGAACATGTCAGTCGTGACGTGATCGGGCACCATGATCATCAGCGTCCACAGCCATGCCGACTTGTCACGATGCGTCGTGAAGGCCTGCATGTCGGGCGCGTGCCACATACCTTCGAGGGGCATGACCACCGTATCGATGCCGAGTCGCTCTCTGCTCGCGAACTTGAGCGAGTATGCGACGGGGAACAGCGCGGATACGGCCTCGCCGTATTCCGGTGCGGTATTCGGATCGCCCGCGCCGTCGATCATCAGATACTGCATCGCGGGGACCTCGATGAGGCGGAACTGGCCCCATCTGGCCTTATACGCGTCGAGCGTCTTCTTGGGGTCGAGCGCCATGCGCGGTCCTCTCGCTCTGTGACCACGGCCCGCGTGAAGGCGGAGCCGTGGCCACAGTCTCGCACGGTCGTCGGCGCGATCAGGCCGGTTCGATCGCGAGCCAGAGCTCGCATGACGCGTGCGTGCCCGAGAACTCGAGGTACCGCACGATCGAGGGGCCCGGACGCAGCCGCCAGGGGTTCGACGGGAACCACTCGGTCGCCGTCGCCGCCCACAGATTCTGCAGCGTCTCGGGGAACGGACCCGATGCGGCGAACACCGCCCACGCTCCCGCATCGACGTGCATCGCGTCGAGATCGTCGGGCACGGGGGTGCCCGGACGCACGGACACACCATGCAGGTAGGTCAGCTCCGTCCCCTCGGGAGCATCCGGCGCGATGTCGCCTGTGACCGCGAGCATGCCCGGCGGCTCGGCGTCGCTCAGTTGCTTCAGCCTGATGTGCTCCTCGGGAGGGATCGAGGCGATGTGCTGCTGGATGTGCGGATTGACCCCCTCATGGATCAGCGGCACGCGGACCGCGTGACCGACGAGCTCGAGCTCGGGGGTGGTGGTGATGGTGACGTCCATCGGGGTGCTCCCTTCGACGCTCAGGCGGAACCGGAGCGTGGGTTGTGTGCGGAGAGGGCCCCCGTCTCGGCGTGCGTCCACCGGGCCGATGCCGTGCACAGCGCGGAACGCGCGTCCGAATGCCTCCGTCGAGCTGTAGCCGTGGCGCACCGCGACGTCGAGCAGGTTCGGCGCACCGGCGGCGAGCTCCGCCCCCGCGAGCGTCATCCTGCGGCGACGCACGTAGTCCGACAGCGGCATGCCGGCCAGCGACGAGAACATCCGCCGCACGTGATACTCCGTGGTGCCGTGTCGACGCGCGAAGGCGTCGACATCGAGATCGTCGGGCGCCGTCTCCACGAGGTCGACCAGGGCGTTGAGCATTCCGATCATGAGGTCCTCCTTTCCTCACCATCGTGCGATGCACGGGCCGCTCGGACCCGACTTTCCCGGTCGGAAGCGATCAGGCCGGCACGGCCAGCGGCTCTGCTCCCCCGGGATCGGCGAGAACGTCGGCGAAAGCCAGTTCCGCAGCCCCGATGAGCAGTCGATCGGCCCCGAGTGCAGCCGGGCGTATCTCCAGCCGTTCGGCGCTCTCGGCCATCGCGAGCGCCCGCACGTCATCGTCGATCTGCTCCCCACGCAGCTCGGCGATCGTGGCCAGGAATCCCCCGAGCACGACGAGAGAGGGGTTCAGCACGTTCACCGCGTTCGCCAGGGCACTCGCCAGCACATGCGCCTGCCTGGTGACCTCGGCGGCCACGGCGGCCGAGTCGGAGGTCGACAGTTCGGAATCGAGTGTCTCGTCGTCAGCGGTCTCGAGGCCCACGGCGTCGAGCAGCAACGTGCGGCTGACCTCGGATTCGAGCACGCCGTCTGCAGTGCGGCGATCGTCATCGGCCGAGATGCGCGGCCGATTCTGACCGAACTCGCCGGCGTACCCCCCGGCGCCGGCGACCGGTGCGCCCCGGATGATCAGTCCCCCGCCGATTCCTGAGGCGCCGCCGTTGAGGTAGACGATGTCGTCGATGCCCCGACCCGCGCCGTAGCGGTGTTCGGCGATCGCCCCCAGGGTGGCGTCGTTGCCGACGACCGTCGGCGATCCGGTGGCCGTCTGCACCAGTCGAGCGAGCGGCACGTCGATCCATCCCAGGTGCGGCGCGTTGCGCACGACTCCGTCCGACGCGCGCACGAGACCGGGGACCGCGATGCCGACGGCCTCGACCCGCGCTGCGGCCAGAGGCCCGTCGTGCCACGCGGCGATGCGCGCGGCGACCACCTCGGCGACGGATTCAGGCGTAGGCAGGTGATCGTTGGCAAGGCGTTCGCGCACGAGGATGCTGCGGTCGAGGCCCACCGCCGCGATCTCGATCGCATCGACCTCGGGGTTCACCGCGATCGCGACGAACTGCGCCGATGCCGTCACCACGGGCGAGGGGCGCCCGACACGGCCAGGAACGTCGGGCACACGCTCGTCGACGAGCCCGCGTCTGACCAGTTCCGCGACCAGATCGGCGATGGTCGAGCGGTTCAACCCTGTCTGCTCTGTCAGCGCGGCCCTGGACTGGCCGCCGTTCTCGTGCACGAGCCGAAGGATCCGGGCGAGATTGTGCGGACGGGTGCCCAGCGCGGGGCTCGGCTGTGTCGACATCCCTTCACTGTAGGGGGTGGACGCACTCCCTGTCATGAGATATGTTGTCAATCACAACTTATCCGATGACCTGCACAGGAGCAGCCATGACCACTCCCACCCGTGACGACAAGTTCTCCTTCGGCCTCTGGACCGTCGGATACAACGGCGCCGACCCGTTCGGAGGCCCCACTCGCCCGGCGCTCGACGTGGTGCACGCCGTCGAGAAGCTCGCCGAGCTCGGCGCCTACGGCCTCACCTTCCACGACGACGATCTGTTCGCCTTCGGCTCGACGGACGCCGAGCGCCAGACCCAGATCGACCGCCTGAAGGGTGCGCTCTCCGACACCGGCCTCGTCGTGCCGATGGTGACCACCAACCTGTTCAGCGCCCCAATCTTCAAGGACGGCGGCTTCACCTCGAACGACCGCGACGTGCGCCGCTACGCGCTGCGCAAGGTCTTCCGTCAGCTCGACCTCGGCGCTGAGCTGGGCGCGAAGACGTTCGTCATGTGGGGTGGCCGCGAGGGCGCCGAGTACGACTCCGCGAAGGACATCCGCCAGGCGCTCGAGCGCTACCGCGAGGCCGTGAACCTGCTCGGCGACTACGTCACCGACAAGGGCTACGACATCCGCTTCGCGATCGAGCCGAAGCCCAACGAGCCGCGCGGCGACATCCTGCTGCCGACCCTCGGCCACGCGATCGCCTTCATCGACTCGCTCGAGCGTCCCGAGCTCGTCGGCGTGAACCCCGAGGTCGGCCACGAGCAGATGGCGGGACTCAACTTCACCGCGGGCATCGCACAGGCGCTGTTCCACGGCAAGCTCTTCCACATCGACCTCAACGGTCAGCGCGGCATCAAGTACGACCAGGACCTCGTCTTCGGACACGGCGACCTGCACAACGCCTTCTCGCTCGTCGACCTGCTCGAGAACGGCGGCCCCGGTGGAGTGCCCGCCTACGACGGCCCGCGTCACTTCGACTACAAGCCGAGCCGCACGGAGGACGAGACCGGCGTCTGGGACTCCGCTGCCGCGAACATGCGCACCTACCTGCTGCTCAAGGAGCGCGCAGCGGCGTTCCGCGCCGACCCCGAGGTGCAGGAGGCGCTCGCCGCCGCCCGCGTCGACGAGCTCTCGACGCCCACGCTGAACCCGGGTGAGACGTACGACGACTTCCTCGCCGATCGCTCGGCATACGAGGACTTCGACGCGAACTCCTACTTCGGCGGCAAGGGATTCGGCTTCGTCCGGCTGCAGCAGCTCGCCACCGAGCACCTGCTCGGCGCTCGCTGATCGTCATGCCGCTGGTTCTCGGGGTCGACTCGTCGACCCAGTCGTGCAAGGCGGTCGTGGTCGACACGTCGACCGGAGCGGTCGTCCGCTCCGGTCGCGCGTCGCACCCTGACGGGACATCGGTCGACCCCGAAGCCTGGTGGCAGGCACTGAACACCGCGATCACGGAGGCGGGGTCGCTCGACGACATCGCGGCGTGGTCGATCGGCGGCCAGCAGCACGGCATGGTGGTGCTCGACGAGTCGGGCAGGGTCATCCGCGACGCACTGCTGTGGAACGACACACGGTCGGCCGGGGCGGCCCGCGACCTGATCGACGAATTCGGCGCATCCGCTCTGGCGACGCGCACCGGGCTCGTGCCCGTCGCATCCTTCACGATCACGAAGCTGCGCTGGCTGCGCGATCACGAGCCCGAGAACGCCGCTCGCGTGGCCGCGGTCGCTCTGCCGCACGACTGGCTCACCTGGCGGCTGCGCGGATTCGGACCGGACAATCCCGTACTCGACGAGCTGGTCACCGACCGGTCCGACGCCTCGGGCACCGGATACTGGAATCCCTCGACGGGCGAGTACGACCGCGAGCTGCTCGTCGCGGCGCTCGGTCACGACGCGATCCTCCCTCGCGTGCTGGCACACGACGAGTCGGTGACGGATGCGGGTGGTCGCCGCGTCGGCGCCGGCGCCGGAGACAACGCGGCAGCCGCGCTCGGGCTCGGGGCCGCACCGGGCGATGTGGTGGTGTCGATCGGCACCTCCGGCACGGTCTGCGCGATCAGCACATCACCGCTGAGCGACACGAGCGGAACCGTGGCGGGCTTCGCCGACGCCTCGGGCAACTTCCTGCCGCTCGTCGCGACGTTGAACGCAGCTCGTGTGGTCGATGTCACCGCAGCACTGCTCGGTGTGACGCACGCCGAGTTCAGCGACCTCGCCCTCGCGGCCGGTCCTGGCGCTGGAGGACTCACTCTCGTCCCCTACTTCGAGGGCGAGCGCACGCCGAATCTTCCGGACGCCACGGCATCCCTGTCAGGGATGACGCTCGCGTCGACCACGCGGGAGAACCTGGCCCGCGCCGCCGTGGAGGGCATGCTCACGGGGCTCGGCGCAGGGCTGGATGCGCTGCGCGACCTCGGCATCCCGCTCGAGCGAGCTCTGCTGATCGGCGGCGGAGCGCAGTCGGAAGCAGTGCGCCGAACCGCACCCGAGATCCTCGGCCTTCCGGTCGAGGTGCCCGAGCCCGGCGAGTACGTCGCGCTGGGCGCTGCGCGACAGGCGGCTCAGCTGGTCGGCTGAGGCAGCCGGCGCGCGTACGCTCACCCCGCGAAGAGGAGATCTCCGTCTGAGGAGGACGAATTCCCGGCATCCGTCCTCCGGAGACGGAGATCTCCTCCCGAACGGGTGCCTGGTGCCGGATGCCTGGCGCCGGATGCCGCTGACGGATGCCGGATGCCGCTGACGGATGCCGTCAGCCGGCCAGCACCCTGGCGTCGCGCTGCGCGATGACGCTCAACTCCGCCGCGGCGAAGGCGTGCGACTGGGTCATCGCGTGTTCGGTGCGATCGAGGCAGTCGCGGATCAGCTGACCGAAGAACGGGAAGCCCGTCCGGCCCGTCGCGTCGAAGCGGAACTGACCCTCGTGGTTGACCAACAGCACCTGCCCCCCGCCGTTCTCGGTCGTGATGTCGGTGTACTTGCGCAGCTCGATGTAGCCGTCGGTGCCGAGCAGCACCGTGCGCCCGTCGCCGAACACGTCGAGCCCCGCGGGGGTGAACCAGTCCACCCGCACGTATCCGGTCGTCCCGTTGTCGAGCACCACATGGGCGTCGCCGAAATCCTGCAGCCCCGGAGTGTCGCGGTGCGCGTAGTTGGCGACCGTCGAGCTCACGATCTCACCGTGCGTCGCACCCGTGTAGTACAGCATCTGCTCGAAGTTGTGGCTGCCGATGTCGCAGATGATGCCGCCGTACTGCTCGGGATCGTAGAACCAGTCCGGGCGCCCGTCGCCGATGCGGTGAGGACCGAACGACGCGACCTGCAGCACGGTGCCGATCGCGCCCTGATCGATCAGCTGCCCCGCCAGGATCGCCGCCTCCGAGTGCACGCGCTCGCCGTAGTAGACGGCGAACTTCTGACCGGTGCGCTCGACCGCCGCGCGGGCCGCGGCGAGGTCGTCCATCGTGGTGATCGCGGGCTTGTCGGCGAAGAAGTCCTTGCCCGCCTCGAGCACGCGCACCCCGAGAGGTGCCCGTTGGTTGGCGATCGACGCACTCGCAACGAGCCGCACGTCGGGATCGTCGAGCACCGCCTGCTCGCTCGCCGCCGCGCGGGCCTGCGGGAACCGCTCGACGAAGCTCGCGACCTTCGCGGGGTCGGCGTCGTAGACGAGCGTGAGCGTCGCCCCGGCCTCGATCAGCTGCTCGACCATCCCGAAGATGTGTCCGTGATCGAGCCCGATGGCCGCGAACACGAACTCACCCGGACCGACCACCGGCTCGGGCAGTGCGTCGAACGTGTAGGTGCGGGTCATGCGTCGATCTCCTCGTGGTTCAGGTCGTAGGTGCGAAGACGTCCGCACATGCCGAATCCGCGCTCCCCCACCGAGGGTACGGCCTGGTGCACGCGGGCGTCGGCCAGATGCCGAATCGAACCGGATGCCACCGCTTCGGCGAGCGCGAGCGACTGCCGGGCCTGCGCGAGCGGGCCGTTCTCGATCAGGTTGCCCCAGGCTGCCGCGCGGTCGCGCACGAGTGCTCCGGCCGCAGCATGGAACGCGTCGAGAACAGCCAGGTCGCCGGCCGTGACGGCATCGCGCAGCAACTCGAACCCCGCCACCGCGAGATCGCGACGGGCCGAGGCGCGCTGGGCGCGTGCACTCTCGTCTCCGAGCGACGCGGCGGCGGCATAGGCCGTCGGGTCGGCCACGACCTCTGCGGGAAAGGTCATCACGGCATCCCCCGCCTCGGGCAGCCCCGCATTGCTCATGAGCACCACGACCCGCAGATCGCCGTGGTTCACCGCGCGGTGGACGGTGCCGGGCGTGAACCACACGACCGCCCCCGGCGCGAGCGGCGTCTCGCGAAAGCCGGCGGCGTCGATCGTCTGCAGCGATCCCGTTCCCGAGACGACGACATACGCCTCGGTCGACACGAGGTGCATGTGCGGGCTGCCGCCGCAGACGCCGTCCGGAGCCGCATCCGTGTAGACATCGAGGAACGAGAGCGAGGTGCCTCCGGGGAACGATGACGCGCTCATGAGGCCGCCTCGACCAGCGAGGCCGTCTTCTCGAAGAAGTGCGGGGCGTCGGCGACGAGCTGCCCTGCACGGTAGTACGGATCGGATGCCGTGATTGGCAGCCCGACGAACCGCCTCTCGAAACCCGCCTCGTAGATCGCGGTGACCACCTCGACCGCGTTGCGACCGTCGAGACCGTCCGCGATCGGCGGCCTGCCCTCGCGGATCGCACCGAGCACATCGCCGATCTGGCCCTCGTGGCCCAGGTGCACGAGAGGGGTGCGTGCGGCGACGAGCTTCTCGATCCGCGCCACCGCGTCGGGGTCACCACCCTCTTCGGGGAACCCGTCGACGCGTGATCGTTCGGCGACGACCGAGAAAGGCTGGGACACCCGCGCCGCAGCTCCCTGGATCACGATCGCCTGCTCCTGACCGTGGTGCACGACCGAGCTGGTCAGCTGCGCGAGCCCGCGGTCGTAGCGCAGGATCGCGACCGAGAGATCCTCGACCTCGGCGTTGTCGTGCTGGGCGTTGGCGAGCATCGCGGTGACCTCGGTCGGGCTGCCGAGCAGCCACAGCAGCAGATCGATGTGGTGGATGGCGTGATTGAGCGTGCAGCCGCCGCCCTCCTTCTCCCACGTGCCACGCCACCAGAGGTCGTAGTACGGCAGGCCGCGCCACCACGCGGAATCGACGCGCACGTGCGAGATGGTGCCGAGCAGCCCCGAGTCCATGATGTCTTTGAGGGTCGCCATGTCATCGCGAAAGCGGTTCTGCGCGACGACCGACAGCACCCTGCCCGAGCGCTGCTGAGCGGCGAGCATCGCATCGCACTCCTCGAGGGACGGCGCCATCGGCTTCTCGACCAGCACGTGCACGCCCGCATCCAGCGCGGCGATGGCCAGGGACGCATGCGTCGACGGGGGCGTCGCGATGCTCACCATGTCGACCAGGCCCGACGTGATCATCGCCAGCGGGTCGTCGAACGCCGCGACGCCGTCGAGGCCGAAGGCCCGCGCCTTCTCTCCGGCCTTGCCCGGCACCACGTCTGCCAGCGCGGCGATCTCGCACTCCCCCTCGAACGCGAGGTATCCGCTGATGTGCGCGTCGGCGATGCCGCCGGTGCCGATGATCCCGATCCTGAGCATCCTGTGCCTCCTCGATGAGGTTCTACTACGTATTACTAAGACGTAGTAGATAATATCGAGAAGGATCTGGATCGCGTCAAGCCCCGAAAGGACGGACGACATGGAGAAACGCCCGACGAGCCATGACGTCGCGCATCGCGCCGGGGTGTCGCAGTCGACCGTCTCGTTCGTGTTCACGGGGCGATCGGGCATCTCCGAGGCCACCCGCGAGAAGGTCTTGCGAGCAGCATCCGAACTCCACTACCGCCCGAACCTCGCCGCCCGTTCGATGCGGACGCAGCGCACCGGCCGCCTCGCGGTCGTGGTGCCGATCGCGACCATGAACCCGCTGACCCTGCTGTCGGGCGCGATCACCGCCGCTCGCGACGAGGGGTACGTGGTCGAAGTGGTGAGCCTGCCGGAAGATCCGGCAGCCCTCGGAGAACGGCTGGCCGAGGTCGTGGGGTCGGGGCAGTACGAGGGCGTGCTCGCCTTCACGCCGCTCCCCGCGGTCGACAGCAGTGGGGGGCCGGTCGTGCTCTCCGTCGGCGAGTTCGACGACGCGATGCACATGACCGGCGCGTTCACCGACGCGCGCCCGATCACCGAGATGATCGAGCACCTCGTCGCGCGGGGGCACCGTCGCTTCATCCACCTGGCGGGCGCCGAGGACTTCCCCTCCGCGCGAGCGCGTCGCGAGGCGTATCTCGCGACCATCGAGCGGCTCGGGCTCGAGTCGCTCGGCGTGACCGAGGGCGATTGGAGCGGAGCGGCCGGCGAAGCCGCGATCGCCGCTCTCCCCCAGGATGCTCCTCCGCTCGCCGTCATCGCGGCGAACGATCTGATCGCCACCGGCGCGATCCGAGCCGCGACCCGACGGGGATGGAAGCTGCCTGACGAGGTCGCCGTCACGGGCTGGGACGATCATCATCAGAGCGCTTTTCTCGTGCCGTCGCTGACGAGCGTGGCGCAGGACAGGGAGCGCCTCGGCGCCTACTCGATGCACCGGCTCATCGCGGCCGTGCGGGGCGGCGATGAGCCTCTGCGGCCCGACGATCTGCTCACCGTCGTGTGGCGCGAGTCGACCGAGCCGCCGCAGTGACAGCATGGAGGCGGAGGTACGAATGAAGATCCTGATCCCGAACACCATCGACCTGCCGGTGACGGCCGATGTCGACGTCGTCGTCTATGACATCGACGCCGACATCCCTGCCGAGCACCGCGACGCCGAAGTGCTGGTCGTGTGGCACAACTCCTCGTCGAGGCTGCAGGATGCTGCGCGCGTGCTCCCCCGACTCCGTCTCGTGCAGGCGCTCGCCGCGGGCGCCGATGTGGTGCTGAACGCCGGCTTCGCCGACGATGTGCGCATCTGCTCGGGCCGGTCGCTGCACGACGGTCCGGTCGCCGAGCACGCGCTCGCTCTCATCCTCGGCGCGGTGCGTCGCCTCGATCGACTGCGAGACGCGCAGCTCGAGCGCCGGTGGGACCACGACTTCAACGACGTGCAGAGCGCGCCCGACTCGAAGCGTGCGTACACGCTCACCGGCGCTCGGGTGACGATCTGGGGCTTCGGGTCGATCGCGTCGACCCTCGCGCCCCTGCTCACCGCGCTCGGCGCCGACGTGCAGGGCATCGCACGCACGGCGGGGACCCGATCGGGCTATCCCGTGCACGCGGATGCCGACGCGACGAGCGTGCTCGCCGACACCGACGTGCTGGTGTCGATCCTTCCCGCGACCGATGCGACGACCGACCTGTTCGATTCCGCGGTCTTCGACGCGGTGAAGCCCGGCGCCGTGTTCGTGAACGTCGGCCGCGGCGCGACCGTCGACGAGGAATCGCTGATCGGCGCGCTCGAGTCGGGCCGGCTGCGCGCCGCCGCGATCGATGTCACGAAGGCAGAGCCGCTGCCGGCATCCGACCCGCTCTGGGATGCGCCGAACCTTCTGATCACGCCGCACGTCGCCGGGAACAGACCGGCCGGCGCCGCGCGTCTGATCGACGAGAACCTGGCGCGACTGGCCGCCGACGACGAACTCGTGAATCAGGTACGCCCGTAGGGTCTGGACACCCCGTCGCGACCGGCGCATGCTGAGGGCATGACCGCCTTCCAGACCACACACGCGTTCAGCGGGTTCAGCGTCGACGACATCGACTCCGCCCGCTCCTTCTACGCCGACACCCTCGGCATGGACGTCACCACCAACGCCATGGGCTTCCTCGACATCCGCCTGCCCGACGGCGGGTCGATTCTCGTCTACGCCAAGCCGAACCATGAGCCCGCGAGCTTCACGATCCTCAACTTCCCGGTGGACGACATCGACGCCGCCGTCGGTGAGCTGAACAGCCGCGGCGTCGTCACGAAGATCTACGACGACAGCGAGTTCGCCACCGACGACAAGGGCATCCTGCGCGGCGGCCCTGATCGCGGGCCAGACATCGCGTGGTTCCGCGACCCCGCCGGCAACGTGCTCGCGGTGATGTCCGCCGCCTGAGCCGCCGGGCGGCTTGCGAGACCGGCGTCCCCACACGAAACCCACGCGCACGACGTAGGTCTCGTGAACCGGACGGGGTCTCGCATCAAACCCCGTCGGCGCAGCAACGAGACCGGCGTCCCCACACGAAACCCACGCGCACGACGTAGGTCTCGTGCATCGGCCGAGGTCTCGCACGACGGCCCCGTGGTCGCGCGAGACCGGGCACATGGTGCGCGCTCGACCACCGGCGCCGTGGCAGACGTCAGGCGAGAAGGCGATCGAACAGGGCGTTCATGGCGGGGTCGACCCGCTGCAGCTCGGGGTTCGCATCGTGCCACTCGATGATCTCCCGCGCCGCGGTGTGCAGGGGCATCACCGGCGCGAAGTCCGGCACGATGCGGCGGATCTTCGTGTTGTCGAAGACCACCGAGTGCGCCATGTCTCCGCGCAGCTGCCCCGCGCGCTCGGGCGCGGCCGCCTCGATCGCGGCACTCGTGGCATACCGGATCTTCGGCTCCGCGCCCGCGGCCCGCCCGAGGATCGAGTAGATCTCGTTCCAGGTGTAGACGAAGTCGCTCGTGATCTGGAAGGTGTCGCCGTAGGCCAGCGGGTTGCCGAGCAGGCCCGCGAAACCCACTGCGAAGTCGCTCGAGTGGGTCAGGGTCCACAGCGAGGTGCCGTCGCCATGGACGATGATCTCCTCACCTCGGCGGATGCGGTCGATCGCCGTCCACCCCCCGAAAGCGGGGATCGTCCACTTGTCGTAGGTGTGCGACGGCCGCAGCACGGTCACCGGAAAGGCGCGGTCGCGATACGCGGCGGTGAGGAGGTCTTCGCACGCGATCTTGTCGCGCGAGTATTGCCAGTACGGGTTGCGCAGCGGAGTGGACTCCGTGATCGGCAGGCGCGCGACCGGCTTCTGATAGGCGGATGCCGAGCTGATGAACACGTACTGCCCCGTGCGCCCCTCGAAGCGGTCGATGTCGCGCTGCACCTGCTCGGGCGTGAACGCGATCATGTCGGCGACCACGTCGAACTCGCGACCGCCGAGGGCCGCATCGACCGCATCGGCATCCGACACGTCTGCCGTGAGCACCTCGACGCCCTCGGCGGGGGCCCGCCGTGACTGCCCTCGATTCAGGAGGGTGACCTCCATGCCCCGAGATGCGGCGAGCGCGCTCGCCGCAGAGGAGATGATCCCCGTTCCACCGATGAACAACACCGTCGTCGCAGTCATGCCCTCGACTCTACCGAGGGCACCACACCGCGGGCGCGGCGTACCCGTCTCAGGGCGCGGTTTCCCTGCGCGGAGCCTCGGACTAGGCGAGATTCTCGAACAGCGTGCGCACGGCCTTCTCGGTGGCGTCGGGGTCGCCCGCGCGCAGGCCCCGGGCCACGTCGCCCGCACCCCACGACGGCGTCGGACCGGATTCGTCGGCGGCGACCTCGGAGGACTGCAGCGCGCACTGGGCCAGGATCGTGGTCTCGATGAGGTGCATGGCCTGTCGAGGGTGGTCGATGAGGTCGGCCACCGCAGAGAGGAACTCGACCACCGCGCGATTGCGACCCGCCCGCCCCTCGGCCGCGTCGATCGCTTCGACGCAGCCCTCGAGGTGAGCGAGCGCACCCTCGGTCGCCGTGGACATGGTCGTCCTGAGCGCTACGCCGACGAGCATCCCCGCATAGCCGATGGCGGCGCGGGCCCGGGTGGCGGTGAAGTCCGCCACCTTCGTGTAGCGGGCGGGTGTCACCTCGACGAGACCGATGTCTCGCAGCCGGATGATCGCTTCGCGGATCGGGTTGAGCGACATGTGCAGCTCGTCGGCGAATCGCGCGGTGTTCAGTCTCTCGCCGGGCTGGTACTCGCCGCTGAGGATGGCCGCGAGGATGTGGTGGAAGGCCAGTTCGGGCAGCGGGAGTGAGCTGCGATGAATCCGCTGGTGCGCGCGGGGCTCCGCCTGGGCGATGGTCATCGGTACTCCTCGTTCAGTTCCCGAGGCACCCGATCATCGATGCCTCCACTGAACAGACGCGCCGCCACCCGAACTATGACGCGGCGCGCGAAGAAAGGTCAGACGACCGCCGCGCCGGGGCTCGCCCCGAACTCCTCGAGGGCGGCGATGACGTCGACCGAGAGCACGACCTGACTCGCGGCGACGGCATCGTCGACCTGGCCCGTGCGCGAGGCGCCGATGATCGCCGAGGTCACGACGGAGTCGCGCAGCACCCAGGCGATGGCGAGCTGCGGGATCGAGAGACCGGCTTCCTTGGCGACGCGGTCGATGCCGCGGATGCGCTCGAGGTAGCTGTCGGTGAGCGCGGACCCGTTGAGGAAGTGACTGTTCGCCGCGCGGGAGTCGGCCGGGACGTCGCCGTCGATGTACTTCCCGGTGAGCAGGCCCTGAGCCAGCGGCGAGAACACGGCGCTTCCGACTTCGAGCTCGCGCAGCGCGGGGAACAGCTCGGCCTCGGGAGTGCGATCGAACAGCGAGTAGCGGGGCTGATGCAGCAGAAGCGTGACGCCCTGAGCGGCGAGCAGCTCGTAGGCGCGACGCGCGAGCTCGGCAGGATAGTTCGAGATGCCCACATACAGCGCCTTGCCGCTGCGCACGATGTCGGCGAGCGCCGTCACCGTCTCCTCCAGCGGGGTCTCGGGGTCGGGGCGGTGCGAGTAGAACACGTCGACGTAGTCGGTGTTCATGCGTCGCAGACTCTGCTCGAGCGAACGTGTGAGGTACTTGCGCGATCCGCCGTCGCCGAACGGACCGGGCCACATGTCGTAGCCCGCCTTGGTCGTGACGAACAGCTCATCGCGGTACCGGGCGAGGCCGCTGTCGAGCACCGCGCCGAAGGTCGACTCGGCGGAACCGTAGGGCGGGCCGTAGTTGTTGGCGAGGTCGATGTGCACGACACCGCGGTCGAACGCGTGCAGCACGATCTCGCGCTGACTGTCGAACGAGCGATCGCGACCGAAGTTCTGCCAGAGCCCCAACGACACCTTGGGCAGCTGCACGCCGCTGGCGCCCGCGCGCTGGAACGGCACATCGCTGTAGCGCGTGGAAGCGGCCTCATAGGGGGTGGTCAGGCGGGGGTCATCAGCGGCGATGGGCATGAGGGATGCTCCTATGCGGGGAGGGGAAGGCTCTCAGGATAGCGCTTTCTCTTGCGCGACGAGCCCTGACCCGCACAGCGGATCCGGGCTCGCCTCACACGCCACGAACGCTACTTGATCGATCCGCGCATCACACCGGAGATGACCCAGCGCTGAGAGAAGATGTACACGATGATCAGGGGCGCCATCGCCATCAGGTACGACGCGAACGCCACGGTGTAGTCGGTGTTGTACTGCCCCTGGAACACGTACTGCGCGAGCGACAGCGTCCGATCCGACGGCGAGGTCAGCACCACGAGCGGCATGATGAAGTCGTTCCAGGCCCACACGCACGTCAGGATGCCGACCGTGGCGTTCATCGGCATGAGCAGCGGGAAGATGATCTGCCGGAACACCCGGAAGGTCGAGGCTCCGTCCATCCGCGCCGCTTCTTCGAGCTCGATCGGGATCGAACGGATGAAGGCCGTGTAGATGAAGATGTTCAGGCTCAGACCGTAGATCGTGTAGAGGATGATCATGCCCGCAGGCGTGTCGAGCCCGAGGAGCGCCGTCTGCTTGACGAGCGGCAGCATGATGATCGGGAACGGGATGAAGAGTGCTGCCAGCAGGTAGTAGAACACGCCCTTGAAGAACGGCCGGTGCAGGTTGCGTGCGAGGGCGTAGGCCACGAGCGAGCTGGTCAGCAGGGTGAAGACGACCGAACCCACCGTGATGATCGCCGTGTTGAGCAGCGCTTGCGGGAAATCGGTGCGCTCCCACGCGACGGCGAAGTTGCCCCAATTGATCGGCCAGGGGAGCTCGAACCCGGTGCCCGAGGCGAGCTGGTCGGGTGTCTTCAGTGCGACGGCGACCGCGAGATACAGCGGCACGATCACGGTGAGCGAGCACACCGCGATGAGCGCGGTGGCCCACCAGTTGGTGCGTCGGGTGTCGGAGTCATCGCCGCTCCTGCTCGCGCCGAGGCGGCGCTTGCGGGGTACGACGAGCGCGCGGGTGGCCGGCGCCTCTTCGATCGGTGTGGTGACGGAGCTGGACATCAGAAGTCGGCCTCTCTGCGCTGAAGGACCCGGAATTGGAGGAGCGAGACGATCGTGATCACGATGAAGAAGATCACGGCGTTGGCGGTCTGGTAGGCGAACTCGCCACCCGAGAAACCACCGCGGAAGATGAGCATCGTCACGGATTCGGTGCTGGTGCCTGGCCCGCCGTTGGTGAGGGCGATGATCGGGTCGAACACCTGCAGGAACCCCTTCAGGCTCAGCACCACGTTGATCGTGAAGAAGGCGCTGATGAGCGGGAAGGTGATGGAGCGGAACTGCCGGGCGGCGGTGGCTCCGTCGATCGACGCGGCCTCGTAGATGTCTGCGGGGATGGTCTGGAGACCGGCGAGATAGATGATGATCGAGAACGCACAGGCCTGCCAGACCGCCAGCGCCACGACAGCCGTCCACGCCCATTCGGGACTCGTCAGGATGTTGTCTCGGAACAGCGGGATGCCGGAGAGGATCTTCGGCAGCGAGTTCGAGAACAGGAACTGGAAGACGTAGCCGACCACCAGCACTGCGAGGATGTAGGGCACGAAGTAGACGCCGCGCCAGAAGTTGCGCGCCTTGATCTTCGCGTTGAGTCCCATCGCGATCGCCAGCGAGATCGCATTGGTGATCACCGTGGCGACGATCGCGAACAGGAACGAGAATCCGTAGGCCCTGAGCACCCGGTCGTCGCGGAAGATGTTGACGTAGTTGGCGATGCCCACGAAGTCCCACGTGCCGTATCCGGCGTAGTTCGTGAAGCTGAAGAAGATGCCGATGATCACCGGCAGGGTGTGGAACAGCGCGAAGGCGATGACCGCCGGCCAGACGAACCAGTAGAACGCGCGGGGTGCGAGCTTCCTGCGCTGACGCGACGGCGCCGCGTCGCCCGCCGCCTGTTCCGTCTTCACGGTGGATGTCGTGAGAATGGCCATCTCAGTCCTCCTCGGGGGTGATCGTGCGGGCGGCGACCTTGCGCCACTCGTTGTCGAGGGTGCGAAGAGCGGCATCCGCGTCTTCGTCGTAGAGGAACTGCTGCACGACGCCGACGAGCGGGATCGCAGCGGGGACCTGATGATCGATGAATCCGGTGATCTGTCCGTCGTCGAAGTACGGGGCGATCGACTGCAGTGCCGGGTCGTCGCTCAGCTCGGCATCGATGACCGACGGGACCATGGTCTGCGAGGCGGCGAAGCGCTCGATGATCTCGGGCTGGAAGAGGAACTCGATGAAGCGCAGGGCCTCCGCGCGGTGAGGGGTGTCGCGGGCCATCGTGACGGCGACGTCGACTCCCGACACCAGCATGCGATCGGCGGGATCCTCGGGCACCGGGTACGGGAAGATCGCCGCGTCGATGTCGGGGTTGACGGCCTTGACCGGGCTGAGCGCCCAGATGCCCTGGAGCATCATGGCTGCGCCGCCCTGCGCGAACAGCGAGGTGCTGTCGTCGTAGGAGGCTCCGCGATACCCTTCCTGCGAGTACTGGAACAGCTGGGCCTGACGCTCCATCGCCTCGGGGAAGTCGCTCTCGAACGACACGGGCGAATCCGGTCCGACCGAGTCCCCCTCAGCGCGCATCTCGTCGAAGAATCCATCCTGGCTGTAATACGCGCCGATGCCGTTCCACGACGGCATCGCAGTCCAGTTCTCGGCGAGCGACGTCGAGAACGGGGTGATCCCCCGGTCGACGAGCGTGTCGCAGAGGGCGATAAGCTCGTCCCACGTCTCGGGCACCTCGAGCCCCTGCTCCTCGAAGATCTCGCGGTTGTAGATGATGCCGTTGGCGTTGTTCACATAGCCGAGGCTGTTCACCTCCCCGTCGGCGTTGCCGAGCTGCGCGAGGATCTCCTGCACGCCGGGATTGATCGCGTCGAGCACCGGCTCGTCGGAGAAGTCGTAGAAGACCCCGGCTTCGGCGAGGTCGCCGAAGTTCCCGTTGCCGTTCAGGGTGATCACGTCAGGGGTGCGGTCTTTGACGAGGAGAGTGCGGATCAGCGTCTCCGAGTCGGCGACCTGGTTCTGCACCACACGGATGTCGGGGTTCTCGGCCTCGAACTCGGCGATGATCTGGTCGAAGTCCTCGAGCGCCTCCCCCTTGAACTGGAAGAAGTCCAGGGTCGTGACCTCGGAGTCCGCGCTCGATGCGCACCCTCCCAGAGCTCCGGCGAGAGCGACCACGGCGACAGCCGCGGCGACCCCTCGGAGCGGATGGATGATCTTCATGTGCTGCGCCTCCTTGCGCGAGAGTGAACCGGTCGAGACCGGCCAGGGTCAGTTATGGGTGGTGATCTCGACCACGGTCGCGCGACCGGGGTACTGGACGGGGGGACGGATGCCGGCCACGGCGAGCTGGCGCCCGGTGACGACGACGCCCTGCTGCGCCCAGAGCAGCTCGGACTGTCCTGCGTCGGGGCGCGCTCCGGCGGGAGCGACGACCGAGACGCGGTAGGCGCGGTTCGGGTCGAGACCCGGGAACCGCACGCGGCCGGCGGGATACGCGACCGAGGTCGCCTCCTGCGTGATCGTGAAGACGGCCTCCGACGCGTCGGCGGCCACGACCCCGCGCACATCGATGCCGTCATCCGTGCCGTCGACATGCACGACGTGCCCCGTGGCCACGAGCGGACGGATGCGCTTGGCGTAGGCGACCCAGGCGGCGATGCGCGTGCGGTCGTCGGCGTCGGCGACCGATATGTCGCGTTCGATGCCGAAGTGTCCGAGAAGGGCGATCGAGGCGCTGAGATCGAGGTCGGTGACGCGACCGGTGGAGTGCACGGTCTCGCTCGTGATGTGCGCCCCCATGAGCTCGGGCGGCAGCAGCAGACCAGTGTAGCGCTGGATCGAGAGGCGCTCGAGCGGGTCGAGACAGTCGCTCGTCCAGATGCGATCCGTGCGCTCGAGGATGCCGAGGTCGACGCGCGCGCCCCCGGATGCGCAGCTCTCGATCTCGAGTCCGGGGTGCTGGGCCTTGAGCTCGTCGAACAGGCGGTAGGCGGCGAGCGTGTGCTCGTGCACGAGCGCGCCGGAGCCCGGTCCGCGTCCGGCATCGACGAGGTCGCGGTTGTGATCCCACTTGAGGTAGGCGATCGGGTACTCGTCGAGCAGCGCGTGCAGGCGGGCGGCGATGTACGCGTACGCGTCGGGGTGCGCGAGGTTCAGCACCTGCTGCTGCCGTGCCGACGGCGGCAGCTCGACGCGCGAGCGCAGGATCCAGTCCGGATGCTGTCGCGCGATGTCGCTGTCGGGGTTGACCATCTCGGGCTCGACCCAGAGGCCGAACTCCATGCCGCGCGCCCGCACGTGGTCGACGAGCGGGTGCAGCCCCTCGGGCCAGACGGTCTCGTCGACATGCCAGTCGCCGAGGCCCGAGGTGTCGTCGCGGCGCCCGCGGAACCAGCCGTCGTCGAGCACGAAGCGCTCGATCCCGACCTCCGACGCGGCGTCCGCGAGGTCGGTCAGGCGGGTGAGGTCGTGGTCGAAGTACACCGCCTCCCACGTGTTGAG
The DNA here is from genome assembly GCF_058791955.1 of Microbacterium sp. EB106-03-03-XG65. Classification (NCBI taxonomy): domain Bacteria; kingdom Bacillati; phylum Actinomycetota; class Actinomycetes; order Micrococcales; family Microbacteriaceae; genus Microbacterium; species Microbacterium sp. EB106-03-03-XG65. Next base: position 1,156,089 of record NZ_JBYTEB010000001.1, on the reverse strand, counting down.
AGTGACGGGGCGCGGTCGCTGCGGATGCTGCGGGCGGGCCCGCAGCTCGTCGTGGAACCGCCAGGAGAGCTGATTGAGGCCGTCTCCCCAGGAACCGATGATCCAGGGTGTCGTCAGAGTCGAGCCGGGCTCGATCGTGATCTCGCCCGAGCCGTAGAGCTCTCCGCCGGCGAGGAACGCCTCCCCCGTGACCATGCGCTCGGCCAGCAGGGTGTGGTTGCCGCTCCAGGCGACATGGATGCCGTGCACGCGCCCGGTCTCGAACCCGAACCCCGGGCGTCCGGCGCAGAGCAGCAGGGTCGCATCGGCGCCCGGGCGTCCGCGCCGGCTGTCGCGGCTGTAGCTGCCGAACGTGAAGTCGTGACGCTGCGGCGAGCGCTCGCGCAGATGACGCCCGGTCGTGTCGAGGATCTCGGTCGCATCCCACGGGAGTGGGAAGGCCGCGGTGAGCCGCTGCACCGTGTACGGGCTCGTGCCGCTGTTTCGCAGGGTGATCCGCTGGTGGAACAGACCGCCCGCTCCGACCCGCAGCTCGAGCGTCGCAGCAAGGCGCTCTTCGTCGTCGGTCAGCGAGATGCGCGCGGAATCGGTCGTGGCGTCGACGCCCGAGACCGCCCAGCGGATGCTCACGCCGTTGCCGGCGCGGTGGCCCTCGATCCCGGGAGTTCCGAGCCACCCGTGGGCCGGGGTCGGGAGGACCGAGAGCACCGGCGTGAGGTCGAGACCGCCGGAGACGCGCTGCGGCGTGGCGGCCACCGCGAGGCCGTGCAGGGTCTGCGGATCGGCATCGCCCAGGTCCTCGCCCCAGTGCACGATCGACGGCGGCGAGACCATCGACATCACGACGCTGGTTCCTCCGGCACGCAGGTGGAGGACGTCGGCATCGCGGACGTCCCGGGCGGCCGACGGTTCGAGGATCACGTCATTGGAATGCATGGATTGTTTCTATCACGAAACTAATTATCGGGTCAACAGCATCCGACGGCCGCATCCGCCCTGCCATATATGCCATGATGAAAGAAACAAGGGGGTTCCCGTGCTATCCGAGAGCGAGGCAGCGGTCGCGAAGACCGTGCTGATCCACGGCCCGATCTCTCGCACCGCCTTGGCCACCCGCCTCGGGCTCTCGCCGGCGAGTCTCACCCGCCTGACACGGCCTTTCGTCGACCGCGGCATCCTGATCGAACTCGACGACGTCGCCGAGGGCGTCGGAAGACCGTCCCGGCCGCTGGAGATCTCCTCCGATCTCGGCAGCTTCGTCGGCGTGAAGATCACGGGCGAGCATGTGTACGCCGTGCTGACCGACGTCCGCGCCCGTCTGATCGGCGAGCACATCGTCGCACTCGAGTCGCACGAGCCCGACGCCGTGCTCGACGCGGTGGCTACCGCCGTCGAGCGAGTCTCGGCATCGAACCCCTCGCCTGTGGGCATCGGCGTGAGCCTCGGTGGAATCACCGACGGCACAACCGTGGAGTGGGCATCCTTCCTCGAGTGGACCGATGTGCCGTTCGGTGCCACGCTCGCGCAGGCGACCGGCCTCCCCGTGCGTGTCGAGAACGACTTGATAGCGCTCACCGAGGCCGAGCGCTGGTTCGGCGCAGGCAGAGGCCTCGACGGGTTCGCCGTGATCACCATCGGCGCGGGCGTCGGATACGGCGTCGTCGCGGGCGGCGCGGTCGTGCGTACGCCCGATGCCGGGATCGGCCTCGGTGGCCACATCCCGCTCGACCCGCACGGCCCCATCTGCCAGGAGGGGCACCGCGGATGCTCTCAGGCGATGTTGACCTCCGGGTCCATCGCCGCCCAGGCCACGATGGCGCTCGGCCGACCGCTCACCTACGACGCCGCCCTCGATCTCGCGGAGTCGGGCGACCCAGCGGCATCCGCCATCGTGCACGACAGCGCCCGCGCCCTCGGTCGGCTCATCGCCCTTTCGGCGAACCTCACCCTCTACTCCGACATCGTGCTCGCGGGTGAGGGGATGCGCCTCTTCGACGTCGCCGAGGAGACCGTGCGCAACACCGTGCGCGAGTCGCGCGACCCCCGCGCCTCGGAGGTTCGTCTGCACATCGACGACAGCGGATTCACGGGCTGGGCGCGGGGCGCAGCGGCCGTCGCCATTCAGGATGCGTTCGTCAGACTCGACTGATCACCCGAGGCCACTTGCCGCCCGACCGCCCTCTGTCAAGGTCGCCGGCGAAGTCGGACGGGCCGGGTAGCGTGGGCGGAGCCGGCCATCGCCGCATCCATCCGCGCTGTGCGCGGGATACGAGAAGAGGTCCAAGATGGACGGGACCACACCGTCGAAGCATCCCGGCACGTCGAACTCCATCGTCGTGACCGGCGCCCGCGTGCACAATCTCCGCGATGTCGACGTCGCGATCCCCCGCGATTCCCTCGTCGCCTTCACCGGAGTCTCGGGCTCGGGCAAGAGCTCGCTGGCCTTCGGAACCCTCTACGCCGAGGCGCAGCGTCGGTACTTCGAGTCGGTGGCGCCCTATGCCCGGCGCCTGATGAGCCAGGTCGACATCCCCGACGTCGACGCCATCGAGGGCCTGCCTCCGGCGGTCGCCCTCCCCCAGCAGCGCACTGCGGGCAGTGCTCGGTCGACCGTGGGCAGTGCCACGTCGATCGGCAACGTCGTGCGGATGCTGTTCTCTCGCGTCGGCACGTACCCGCCCGGGGCGGAGCCGCTGTTCGCGGAGGACTTCTCCGCGAACACCGTGCAGGGAGCCTGCCCGCGGTGCCACGGAATCGGGCAGGTGTATGACGTGCCGCTGCACCTCATGGTGCCCGACGAGTCGCTGACGATCCGCGACCGTGCTCTGGACGCCTGGCCGAGGGCGTGGCACGGCAAGCAGCTCATCGACAGCCTGATCTCGCTCGGCTACGACATCGACATCCCCTGGCGTGATCTCCCCGAGGACCAGCGGGACTGGGTGCTGTACACCGAGGAGTCCCCGCAGGTTCCGGTGTTCACCGACCGAGGTCCCGCTGCGGTGCGCAAGGCGGTCGCCGCCGGCATCGAACCGTCGTACATGAGCACCTTCGTCGGTGTACGGCAGTACGTGCTCAACACCTTCGCCAACTCGAAGAGCGCGAAGATGCGCGAGAAGGCGGCCGGTTACATGGTCAGCGTCCGCTGCCCGCTGTGCGACGGTCGTCGTCTCAAGCCCGAGGCGCTCGCCGTGACGTTCGCCGGTCTCGACATCACCGAGATGGCCGCGCTCCCCCTCGCCGACCTCGCGGCGCTCCTCGAGAGCGAACTCGATCGACTCGAAAGCGGGAGCTCCGACCACTCCGGCGGTGCGCTCGCCCCCGAGAAGCGTCTCGCGGCGCACCGACTGGTGAACGAGCTGCACGACAGGGTCTCCCCCATCATCGAACTCGGTCTGGGCTACCTCTCACTGGACCGGTCGACGCCCACCCTCTCGTCGGGCGAGCTTCAGCGCATGCGGCTCGCCACCCAGGTGCTCTCGCAGCTCTTCGGCGTCATGTTCGTGCTCGACGAGCCATCCGCCGGCCTCCACCCCGCCGACGGCGAAGCGCTCGTGCGCATCCTCCGCTCGCTCCGAGACTCGGGCAACACGGTGTTCTTCGTCGAGCACTCCCTCGACGTGATCCGACATGCGGACTGGATCGTCGACATCGGCCCCGGCGCGGGCTCGACCGGGGGCGAGATCGTCTACTCCGGCCCGATCGACGGGCTTCGCGAAGCGCAGGACTCGCAGACCCGGCGGTACCTCTTCGCCGATGAGCTGCGTGACGCGACGCCGCACGAACCATCGCGCCGCCCCCGCACACCCGATGCCGTGCTCGAACTCGCCGACGTCTCGCGCAATAACCTCCGCAGCGTCTCGGTCTCGATCCCCCTCGGCTGCCTCACGGCCGTCACCGGCGTCTCGGGTTCGGGCAAGTCGTCGCTGGTCACCCAGGCGCTGCCCGATCTGCTGCAGAAGAGCCTCTCCAGCGAGTTGGACAGCGCGACGATCGATGCATCCGCTGACGAGCAGAGCCGCGCGACCGCCGATCCCCTCATGTCCGCCGTGACCACGGAGACGACCGGTCGGGCCTCCGGCCCCGCCGGCCGCGTGAAGCGGGTGGTGCAGGTGAGTCAGAAGCCGATCGGACGCACGTCGCGGTCGAACGTGGCCACCTACACGGGCCTCTTCGACCGGGTACGCGCGCTCTTCGCCGCGACGCCCGAAGCACGCCGCCGGCGGTACGCCGCGAGCAGGTTCTCGTTCAACCTGGCGAGCGGGCGCTGCCCCACCTGCAAGGGCGAAGGCACGGTCGAGGTGGAGCTGCTCTTCCTTCCCACCGTGCATGCCCCGTGCGGCACCTGTGGTGGCACCCGGTACAACCCCGAGACCCTCGAGATCGAATTCGAAGGGCACACGATCGCCGACGTGCTCGCGACCAGCGTGAACGACGCGCGTGCGATCTTCGCGGACGATGCCGAAGTCACCCGGCATCTCGACGCCCTCCTCGACGTCGGTCTCGGATACCTCCCCCTCGGCCAGTCGGCGACGGAGCTTTCGGGCGGCGAGGCACAGCGCGTCAAGCTGGCATCCGAGCTCCGACGTGCTCAGCACGGCGACACCCTCTATCTGCTCGACGAGCCCACCTCGGGACTGCATCCCTCCGACGCCGACCGTCTTCTCGTTCATCTGCAGCACCTCGTGGATGCCGGAAACACCGTCGTGATGGTCGAACACGACATGCGTGTGGTCGCGCAGGCCGACTGGGTGATCGACATGGGTCCCGGCGCCGGAGAGCTCGGTGGCACGGTCGTGGCGGAGGGGACTCCGCGGGCCGTCGCCGCGGCGAGCGGCAGCACGACGGCGCCGTACCTCGCGGCAGCGATCGCGGCGCAGGAGCGCAGAAGCGGTGTCTGACACCGGGTTCGCTAGCCTCGTCTGTATGCGTCGCTCCGTCTCGGTTGTGCCCCTCGCCCTGCTCACCCTCGCGCTCTCGGCCTGCAGTCCGCCGATGGACGACGAGACGAAGTCCGCTCTGAACGGTTCGGCGTGCATGTGGGTCGACACCGTGGCGACCCAGGCCAACATGAGCATGGTCTCCGCGGATCCGACAGCACTGGTGACGGCCGGGGATCACCTCCGCGAGGGGATCTCACTGCCCGAGGGCGACCTCGAGAACGCGATCGCGGCCGCGGGAGACGCGGCGCCCGAACTCGAGGCGAAGACGGTCATCCTTCCCGAGGACCTGGACTCGTTCAACGAGCATCTCGACACGATCGCATCGATCTGCGCCGATCTCGGTCATGACGACGTGGACACCCGCGTGAAGTATCCCGATTCCGAGACCACCGTCGAGGTTCTCGACGGGTCCTACGGCGGATAGTCACACACCCGAGAAAGTTCGATCCGATCGGGGGTTCATACTGCGGAGACGAGGGGATTTGAACCCCTGGTCCCCGTGAGGGGACTCCACCTTAGCAGGGTGGTGCACTCGGCCGGACTATGCGACGTCTCCAGGCATCCGCTCCGTGAAGACCGGATGCACCCTGCAATCATAACGGGTTCGAGCGGGAGTCACGAATCGCCCTACCGATCGGTGAGTGCGGACTGCGCAGCGGCCTGAGACGAAAGGCGGCGAGTTCCGCGGAACGGCTCGCGACGTTTCGTCTCAGTCGACTCCGTCGTCTTCGCTCAACGAACGAGAGGCGGGTCCGGGGTCCGTCGCTCAACGGACGAAGCGCGGATCCGTCGTCTTCGCTCAACGACCGGGAGGCGGGTTCGCAGACGCGCTGGACTCGCGCACCACGAGCTCGGGCTGGAATCGCACGCGGCGATCGTGTTCGACGCCATCGAGCTCCTTGAGCAGCAGGTCGACCCCGGTCCAGCCGAGCAGCCTGGCCGGCTGGCGCACCGAACTCAGCGGCACGACGGTGGCCGAAGCGAAGTCGATGTCGTCGTAACCGACCATCGCGATGTCATCCGGCACCCGGATCGCGGAACCGAAGCTGAACGCCTGCAGGAGTCCGACGGCCAGCAGATCGTTCGCGGCGAACACGGCATCCGGCCTCGAATCCGCGGCACGCGCGGCGATGAGTTCGCCGGCTGCTCGGCCCTGCAGCACCGTGAGGGCGGACTGCTCGAAGATCTCCAGAGCGGCGTCGGGGTGAGCGGCCACCGCCGCCTGCACACCCCTCAGACGATCGGCGACCTGCTGCACCGACTGCGGTCCACCGATGAACGCCAGCCGCCGGCGACCCCCCGACAGCAGATGCTCGGCGGCCAGACGCCCGCCCTCGACGTCGTCGACCGAGACCGAGGGCAGCAGCCCCTTCTCCACCTCGCGGTCGACGAGGATCACCGGCATGCCGCCCGTCGCGAAGCGGTGCACGGCGGAGAGATCATCGGAAGCGGGCGTCAGCAGCACGCCGTTGACCCGCTGCTCCTGAAAGAGTTCGAGATGCGCGAGCTGCCGCTCGTCACGCTCGTCGCTGTTGCCGAGAAGCACGGTCATGCCGGCATCCGCTGCACGGTCCTCCGCGCCACGCACGACCTCCGCGAAGAACGGGTTGCCGATGTCGGGCACGACGAGTCCGATGCTGCGACTGCGCCCGGCTCGCAGCTGTCTGGCCGCGTCGTTGCGCACGAAACCGAGCTCCTGGATGACGCGCTGCACCTTCTCGACAGTGCGCGCCGACACCCGCTCCGGCTGATTCAGCACGTTCGAGACGGTGCCGACCGAGACGCCGGCGGCAGCAGCGACGTCTTTCACCCCTACAGCCATGGCGTGCCTCCGTCCGTGTGCGCTCGCGCCGTCGCGAGCGCCAACGACTACCCTCTCATCCCGCGCGGTTCTCCCGATGCCGACGACGCCCCGGCACGGCGACGACGGCCAGCGCCGCGCAGCCGATGCCCGCGATGAACAGGGGCGCGAGCGCCCACGTCACGACCCCGGTGAAGATCGCCGCAGCCGCGATGTAGGCGGCGCCGGCGACATCCGACCTGATGGCCGCGGGAACCGCGCGGAGCGCCGCCTTCCATCCGAGCTCGGGCGACCAGGCACCGGCCGTGAAGAGCACCCCGACGCACAGCGCCAGCAGACCCACCCAGCCGACGACCGCGATGGTCTCGCCTCCGGGCAGCGCGCCGGAGCCTGCGACCACCACATCGATCGCGAGCACGGTGGCGATCAGCACGGCCGGGACTCCGATGACGAGCGACGGCAGGATGCCTGCGCGCACGTCCTGCCAGAACAGTCCGGCCCGCGAGTCCTCTGCGGCCACGAAGCGACGCAGGTGGCGGATGCCGGCCGCCAGCGCGATCGGCAGCGTGACGACGCCGAGAGCCACGATCGTCATCATCAGACCGATCGTGAGCACCTCGCCGAAGAGGCCGAACTTGGCGGTCGCACCGGGGTTGGCTCCCGGTTCGATGCCGGCGACCGTGGGGCCGGCGCCGGAGCGCGCCTCACGCTTCGCTGCCCGATGAGCCCGACGGTCGCCGCTGATGACCGACATGGTTAGCCCTTCAGTCCCTGCGTGGCGACGCCGTCGACGAGGAAGCGCTGGAAGACCACGAAGAACAGCAGCACCGGGAGCAGGGCGACGAACGAGGCCGTCACCGTGGCGCCGTAGTCAGACGACGAGGTCTGGTCGTTGTAGAGGCGCAGTGCGATCGGGAGCGGGTAGTTCTCGGGGCTCGTGAGGTAGAGCAGCGGCCCGAGGAAGTCGTTCCACGCCCAGATGAACGAGAAGATCGCACAGGTGATCAGCGCCGGCTTGATCAGCGGGAGGATGATCGACCAGAAGATCCGCAGGTGACCTGCACCGTCGATCTTCGCGGCCTCGTCCATGTCGCGCGGCATCTGACGGATGAACTGCACGAGGAGGAAGACGAAGAACGCCTCGGTGGCGAGGAACTTCGGCAGGATCAGCGGGATGAACGTGTCGACCCAGCCGAGCTGATTGAAGATGATGTACTGCGGGATGATCACGACGTGGAACGGCAGCAGCAGCGTGCCGATCATGGCTGCGAACAGCACTCCGAGGCCCTTGAACTGCACCCGGGCGAACGCGTACGCGGCGAGAGCCGACGAGAGCACGGTGCCCACGACCGCGGATGCGGCGAGGATCAGCGAGTTCAGGAAGAAGCGCCACATCGGCACGCCGGCGATGCCCTCCATGACCTTGCCGTAGTTCTCGATCGTCGGCGCGTTGGGGAGCAGGCCCGGGTTCTGACCGAACTCGGAGTTCGGCTTGAACGTCGACAGGAACAGCCAGAGCAGCGGGTAGAGCACCACTGCGGTGAGCACGATCAGGCCGATGAACCAGATGACGGTCTGCCAGGTCTTGCGCTTGATGCGGCGACGCGGAGTCGAGGCGGATGCCGTGACGACAGCCTCGGTCGTGGGGGTGGTGATGCTCATTTGTCGTCTCCCGAGTAGTGCACCCACGACCTCTGGGTGCGGAAGAGGATGAAGGCGATGATCGCGACGACCACCAGGAGGACCCACGCGATCGCCGCCGCGTAGCCCATCTGTCCGTCGGAGAATCCGCGCTTGTACAGGTACACGGTGATGAAGTTCGTCATGCCGGCGGGGCCGCCGGTGCCGTTGGAGATGATGTACGCCGACGCGAACACCTGGAAGGCGCCGATCAGCCCCAGCAGCAGGTTGAAGAACATGACCGGCGAGAGCATCGGGATCGTGACCGCACGGAATCGGCGGAACGCGTTCGCGCCGTCCATCTCGGCAGCCTCATACAGCTCTTTGGGGATCTGCTTCAGACCGGCGAGGAAGATCACCATGGTCGCGCCGAACTGCCACACGGCGAGCAGGATCATCATCGGCAGCACGAGGCTGGGGTTGCCGATCCACCCCCCGAGGTCGACGCCGAAGATCTGCAGACCGCTGTCGACGGGTCCGTCGGACGAGAACATCGCCCGCCACACGATCGCGACCGAGACCGAGCCGCCGATCAGGGAGGGGGCGTAGAACGCGGAGCGGAAGAATCCCGCGCCCTTGTCGCGGTAGTTCAGGAGCATCGCGACGGCGAGCGCGGCCGCGAGCGTGATCGGTGTTCCGATGAACACGTAGACCAGAGTGATCTGCGCCGACTGGATGAAGTTCGGGTCGCTCGTGAAGAGCCGGATGTAGTTGTCGAGCCCGATCCACTTGGGCGGCTGGAAGATGTTGTACTTCGTGAAGGACAGGTACAGCGAGTACACCATCGGCACACCCGTCAGACCGAAGAATCCGATCAGCCAGGGCGTCAGGAACGCGTATCCGGTCGCCGTCTCGCGACGCAGGCGGGCCTTCTGGCCCGGCCGCTCGAGCTCGTTCTCAGGACGGCGGCCGCTGCGCAGCGCCTTCCCGCGCCCGGGCTTCTTGCCCGTGACGATCGTCCTCGTGGCCGTCGTGCTCATGACAGCTCCTTCCGAAGTGGGTGGGATGCGGTGGGCCGGACGTGTCGCCCGGCCCACCGACGGAATCACTGGTTGAGGACGACGTCCATCTCGGAGAAGAACTGCGTCACCGCGTCGTCGACCGTGGTCGTGCCGTAGTTCAGCTCGGTGCCCAGCACGCGGAACTTCTCTTCGAGCGTGCCGTAGCCGACGATCGGCACAGGAGGAGCGTCGCCGAGACGGTCCGCGATGGACTCCTCGTAGTCCTTGACGAGCTGGCTCATCGGGTCGAGGTCGGCGGCTTCGAGAGCGGTCTCGGATGCCGGCAGGCCGCGGTTCGTGCCGAAGATCTCACCGGACTCGGGCGAGTTGACCAGGAAGTTGACGAGCGTCGCGGCCGCTTCCGGGTGCTCGGTCTTGGCCGAGATGGTGTGCAGCATCGACGGCTTCAGGTAGAGGTCCTTGGCGCCCTCCTCCGTGACCGGAGGGGCGACCAGGCCGAGCTCGGTGTAGCTCTCGCCGAGGTTCGCGAGGTAGCCGGCTCCGAAGTTGTCCCAGGTCAGTTCGCTGGCGTTCTTCGCGGCGTCGAACGCCGTGAGGGGGGTGAGCTCCTCGACGGTCTGCTGCGGCACGACGGCACCGTCGCGGATGTCGGCTCCGGCCTCCCAGAACTCCTTCAGACGCTCTTCGTCGAAGCCGGGGGTGCCGTCTTCGTCGAAGAGGTTCTTGCCCTCGCTGCGCAGCTGGATCTCGAAGTTCTGGATGCGGCCGGTCCAGTCGGACCCGCCCCAGAATGCTCCGCCGCTCGCATCGGTGACCTCGCCGATCCACTCGTCGTAGTCTTCCCAGTCGCCGCCGGCGAACTGCTCGACGCCCGCCGTCTCGAGGAGGACGGGGTTCGTGAACATGCCCCACGCGTTGGTGGAGGTCGCGATGCCGTACGTGGTGTCGTCGACGACACCGATGCCGAGGATGTTCTCGGGCAGGGGGTCGGTCTCGATGACGGATCCGAGGTACGGCTCGAGGTCGAGCAGCAGTCCGTTCTCGGAGTACTGACGCAGGTATGAGTAGTCGAACTGCATCACGTCGGGGAGTCCACCACCGGCGGCCTCGGTCTGACGCTTCTCCCAGAACTCGGGGAACCCGAGGAAGGTCGCGTTGACCGTGATGTTCGGGTACTCCTCGTTGAACGCCGCGATCGCCTGGTTGTACAGATCGGCGCGCACGTCGTTGCCCCAGAATGCGAGGTCGAGTGTGACCTTCTCGTCGGGGTCGTAGGTGGCCCCGCCCTCGGGGGTGCCACCGCCGGCGCAGCCGGCGAGTACCAGCGCTGCGCTGGTGGCGACGGCCGCTGCGGCCGCCAGACGCTTCTTGCTGAACATCGTTGTCCTCTCTGATGAACGTCCTCGTTCGGCAGGGCCGCGGAACGCCAGTGTCCATATGCTGCGGGTCTGTTCTCCCGGTGCGGGGAAAACGCTTACCTGCACGCTAATCGAAATTGAAACGTTTCGCAAGCGAGAAATCGCGGGATGTTTTACATCGATTACCGCGGCGGTTCCGATTCTTTCACGATCAGCTTCCCGGCCTGGACGTCGAGACCTAACCGGTATATCGCGGACCGCCGGGGCTCCCCCGTCTGCGCGTGAACCGGAGCGTCCTCGGCGAAGCCGAAGAAGTAGAACCACATCTCCTCGCCGTGCTGCACATGCGCGCCGTGGCTGCCGCATCCTCCCCCGGCCGCCGTGTCGAGGATCACGGCGTCATCCCCGCCCTGTCGCGTCCAGTCGGTGCCGTCATCCGAGCGGTATACGCCCATCCCCCGCCACTCGTCGACGATCATCCACCAGAAGCCGCCGAGTTCGAACACCGTGGGCCCCTCGTGCGGGCGACCTCCGATCGCCACCCCGTCGAGGGCCCACTCGCGCAGGTCGGGAGACGACGCGACCATCGTCACCGAGTCCGCGGCCTCGTCTTTGTACCAGAGCCGCCAGAGTCCGTCGGACGTCTGCGCGACGGCCGCGTCGATCACCCGATCGCTGCTCAGCTGCAGCGGGCCCCGCCGGGTCCACCGACGCAGATCGTCCGAGGAGTACTCCACGATCTCCCGCGCGAACCCGGGCCATCGATCGGGGATGCCGTCGATCTCGGTGAGATACATGCGCCAGCGCGTGCCGTCCCAGACGACCTCGGGCGCCCAATGGGTTCGATCCACGTCCGCCGGAGGAGGGCCCTGTTCGAGCTCCAGACCGGATGCCATCGGCTCGAGCGTGCCTTCATAGTTCCAGCTCAACCCGTCGACCGAGGTGGCGACGCCGATCCGACTGCCATGGACCCACGACACCCCGCGACCCGGGTCGTCGAGGTTCGCTCGCCGCTGCGTGTAGAACATCCACCAGTGCCCACTGCCGTCGATCACGACGCGCGGATCGGTCACTCCGTCGTAGATCGGATCCCGATACAGCTCGATCATCGGCGCAGGTCGGCGACAGGGCTCTCGAAGCCGTCGCGGTGCGTGGGGTGCGCCGCGAGCGTCTCGGGAGTCACGACGGCGCCGCCAGCAGCCGCCGAGGCGTAGATCGCCGCCACGATCTCGAGGGAACGGGCAGGAGCATCCGCCGTGGGCGGAAGCGGCTCCCCGGCGAGAAGAGCGTCGAACACGTCGCGCAGCAGCGGCTCGTGGTCGCTGCGCTCCTCGGCATCCGGGAACGCCCAGGAGTCGGCCTCCGACTCGAAGCCGGGAGCAGGGGTGATGCGCCAGTTCTCGTGGCCGTGGCCGTACAGGTGATCGACCGTGATCGTGGCCTTCTGCGTATCGATGCGGATCGAGCTCGCCTCGCGCGGCGAGACCGCGCTCGTGACCAGCTGCGCAACGACGCCCTGCTGGAAGACGACGGTCGCCGTCGAGACGTCTTCGGTCTCGGTCTCGCGGTCGAGCCGCCACAGTTCCCCTCTGACCGCCGACCAGTCACCCAGAAGGTGTGCGAGCAGATCGATCTGGTGGATGCCGTGACCGAGAGTCGTCCCGCCGCCCTCGGTCTGCCACTTGCCGCGCCACGGCACGGCGAAGTAGTCGGCGTCGCGGAACCACAGCGTCTCGCACACCGCCACGAGCGGGCGTCCCAGCGCGCCGCTCTGCAGCAGGCCGCGCACGTGCGCGGCGGCCGTGCCGGTGCGCTGCTGGAAGACGACCGCGAGCTGCCGGCCCGCCGTCGCCGCTGCGGCGCGCATGTCGTCGAGCTCGCGCAACGAGGGTGCCGGTGGCTTCTCGACGATGACGTGCGCACCCGCTGCGAGGGCGGCGAGCGACTGCGCGCGGTGCGGCGCCGGCGGCGTGCAGATCAGCACCACATCGGGGTGCGCGGCCGCGAGCATCTCGTCGAGGTCGCCGTACGCGGCCTCGACACCGTATCGAGCGGCGAACTCCTCGGCCTTCTCGAGGCTCAGGTCGGCGACCGCGACGAGCTCGGCTCGGGGATACGCCGCGACCGCCCGCGCGTGCGAGTTCGCGACGGATCCGGTGCCGACCAGGGCTGCGCGAAGGATCTTCTCGGATGTCATGTGTCCTCCTCAGGACGGTGAGTCGGGGTCATCTCATACCGTTCTGCACCAGATGCAATCGAGCGTATCGACCGTCGGCGGCGAGCAGCTCCTCGTGCGACCCCTGTTCGACGATCCGCCCGCGCTCCAGCACCACGATGCGGTCGGCCTGGCGAATGGTCGAGAGCCGGTGCGCCACCACAAGTGTGGTCCGGCCCCGCATGAGGCGTTCGAGCGCCTCTTTGACGAGACCCTCCGATTCGGGATCGAGAGCGCTGGTCGCCTCGTCGAGCAGCAGGATCCTCGGGTCGCGCACGAGTGCGCGCGCGATGGCCAGTCGCTGGCGCTGGCCGCCCGACAGGCGCGCTCCCCTCTCGCCGACGACGGTGTGCCAGCCCTCGGGCTGCTCGCTCACGAACTCCCAGGCGTTGGCGTCTCGCAGCGCCCGCTCGACGCGATCGGGCGTGACGTCGGGCATGCCGTAGGCGATGTTGTCGAACACCGACCCCTCGAACAGCACCGACTCCTGCGGCACGACCGAGATCGAGCGACGCACCGTTCGCAGATCGAGCTCCTGCATGTCGGAGCCGTCGAGCAGGATGCGGCCGCTCGAGGGTCGGACGAATCCGAGGACGAGATTCAGGAGGGTCGACTTGCCCGAGCCCGACGAGCCCACGAAGGCGACGGTCTCTCCGGGGGCTATCCGCAGATCGATGTCGACCAGGGCGTCGTCGTCGGCATCCGCGTATCGATGAGACGCGGCGTCGAGCACGATCTCGCCCTCCACGCGCGACACGATGCGCTTGCCGGAGTTCTGCTCGATGTCGGGCTCCTGCAGAACCTCGGCGATCGAGCGCACCGACTCGAGGCCGCGGGCACCGACCGGGATCAGCATGAGCAGCTGGGTGAGTCCACCGGTGAGCAGGGTGAAATAGCTCGAGAGCATCACGACCTCGCCGGGCGTGATGGGGAGGATGCCCGTGAGGGCGCACACGGCGGCGAGCATGAGGCATGCGACGCCCAGCAGCTGCATCGCGACCCACGAGATCGAAGCGACACGGCCGTTCAGAAGATCGAGGTCGAGACCCGCGCGACGCACGCCGTCTGCACCTCCGGCGACGCGCGTGATCGCCGTCTGCTCGAGGCCGTGGGCACGGGTGACGGGGATCAGCGAGGCCATCTCGCCGACGCGCGCCGACAGGGTCTCGATCTCGCGGCGGAAGACTTCATTGCGGGTCTGGGAGCGGTTGCGCATGCCGTAGCGGATGCCGATGGCGATGGGCACGGCGAGCGCGTAGACGGGAAGGAACTGCGGCACGGTGATGGCCGTCATGGAGAGGGCGCCGATCATGACCATGGTCGACGACAGCAGCGGGTGCGTGACCTGCTGCAGCATGAGCTCGACGTTCTCGACGTCGCGCACGACCTTGGTCTGCACGATCGATGAGCTCACGCGCGTGTGGTATCCGATCGACAGGCTCTGCAGTCGCGCAGTCAGGGCGTTGCGCAGATCGGCACCGAGGTCGCGCACCACGGTCATGAAGTTGCGCGTGTAGATGATGTGGTTCGGATAGTTCTGCAGCAGCAGCACCGCGGCGAGCGCGAACCACCACAGCACCTCGCTCACGTCGCCGTCGGTGGCCACGACATCGATGATCGCGGCTGTGATCACCGGCAGGAACCACATCGGGATCTCTTTGATCGCGAAGGCGGTGATCGCGAAGGTGAGTCTCCACGGGCGCCGAGCGACGAGGCGCAGCACAGATCGGGTCGGATGCTGGCCGTCGATGAGCGCGGCCGGGTGGGAAAGCGCTTTCTGTGCCATGGTCCTATCGTAGAGTCACGAACTGTCGCCGGGGAAGCACGGCGACCCGAATCGGCCGGGAGCACCCCATGACCTTCCACGCAGCATTCGACTGGGCCCGTCGCCACGTGCAGACGGATCGCCTTCCCACGGCCGTGCTCGGCATGGCGACGGCAGACGGCATCGTCGATCTCGAGGGCTTCGGCGTGGCGACCGACGCCGTCTACCCGCTGTTCTCGATCACGAAGGTGCTCACCGGCATCACCGCCGCGAGAGCGATCGAGCGGGGTCTGCTCACCCCGCACACCCCGCTCGCCGATGCCCTTCCCGACTTCGGCGCGACGCGCGACGACACGGTGCGACTGTGGCATCTCGCCTCGCACACCTCGGGCATCTCCGAACCTCCCCTCGACACCGACGTGCCACTGCGCCGCGAGCTGCTCACCCGCGGGAGGGACTTCGCGGCAGGCACCGCGTCGCGGTACTCGACGCTCGCCTTCGAGGGCATCGCCGCCCTGATCGAGCACGCGACGGGCACCACATGGGATGCCGGCACCCTCGACTGGGCGCACGGCATCGGCGCCGACGGCCTGACGCTCGACACCGCGCAGTCGGTCGGCGTGCCGGATGCGGAGGCCGGCGGACTCGATCTCGAACGGTTCCATGCCACACGCGCCCCGGGGGCCGGGCTCTTGGGCCGGGCCGAAGACCTGCTGCACCTGGGCGCGGAGCTGCTGAGGGTCGGGCGCGGCGACAGTGACGGCGTCCTGTCGCCCGCCGGCCTGGCGATGATGCGGCGGCCCCTGACGGGCGACATCCCCCGGCTCGATCCGTACCCCCGCGAGCGCGGCCAGGACTGGGGGTTCACGTTCAACCTGCGCACCCGTGCGCCCGGGCTCATCGACCGTGACACCTACGGCCACGGCGGCTGGGCCGGCACCGAATTCTGGGTGCATCCGGGCGCGGGTATCGCGTGGGTGCTGCTGACGAACGCCGCCGTGCGCCCGGGCGTGGATGCCGACGAGCTCGACAACGCGATCGTGACCGGTCTCTGACCGGCGGCGAACGGAGATCCCATGACCGCCCTCCGGGTATTCGTGCCCACCCCGCTTCCCGACCACCTCTGCGCTTTGATCGAAGAGCGCGAGCCGCGCCTCGAGCTTGTCCGCGACCCCGAACTGCTGCCTCCTCAGCTCTACCAGGGAGACCATCTCGGCGACCCCTCTTTCCGTCGGTCCGCCGCGCAGCAGCAGCGTTTCGAGCAGCTGATCGACGAGGCCGAGGCTCTCTACGGTGTGCCCGACCAATCACCCGCGCAGTTGCGGCGCACGGCCGCAGCCAACCCGTCACTGCGCTGGGTGCACACCACGCCGGCCGGCGGCGGTGCGCAGATCAAGGACGCCGCCCTCACCCCCGAGCAGTTGAGCCGCATCGCCTTCACGACCTCGGGCGGCGTGCACGGCGGGCCGCTGGCAGAGTTCGCGGTGTTCGGCGTTCTGGCAGGAGCGCAGAACCTCGCCCGGCTGCTCGCCGATCAGCACCGACGCGAGTGGGGCTCGCGTCGTCCCGTGCCACAGGTCGACGGCAGTCACGTGATCGTCGTCGGACTCGGCGGCATCGGCCGCACCGTCGCGCACAAGCTGCACTCTCTCGGAGCGCGCGTCACGGGCATCCACCGACGCATCGTCGACGCCCCCGGCGTGAGCGAGATCCGCCCCCCGGCCGAACTCGCCGACGCCCTCGAGACCGCGGATGCCGTGGTCCTCGCCCTTCCCGCCACCGATGCGACCCGCGACATGCTCTCGCGAGCCGCACTGGCGCAGGCCAAGCCGGGCATCACGGTCGTGAACGTCGGGAGGGGGTCGACCGTCGACGAGCCCGCCCTCGTCGACGCTCTCGCGAGTGGCCTGGTCGGTTTCGCGGCGCTCGATGTGTTCGCGGTCGAGCCGCTCCCCGAGGCGAGCCCGCTGTGGTCGATGCCGAACGTGATCGTGAGTCCCCACAACGCCGGAACGGACACGGACGAGGAACGCCGGATCGCCGAGCTGTTCGCGGCCAACGCGACGCGACTCCTCGACGGCGAACCACTGCGCAACCGCGTCGACACCGTCGAGTTCTACTGAGTCGGATCAGGCGCTGTCGCTGTCGGGCGCTCTCGAGCTTGCGCGACCACTGGCGAATCCATACACTTGAAACGATTCACAAACCAACCCAGGAGTCGTCGACGATGACAACACCCACACGCGTGTGCTTCCGGCTGCAGGTGCGTCCCGAGCTGCTCGACGAGTATCTCGATCGCCACTCGCCCGTCTGGCCCGAGATGCTGGCCGAGATCGCCGCCGCCGGACGCCGCAACTACTCGCTCTTCCTCGCCGAGGGCGGAACGCTGATCGGCTATTACGAGGTCGACGATGATGCCGCGGCGCAGGCGTACCTCGCGGCCTCCCCGATCGCTGCCCGCTGGGAAGCCGAGATGGGCCGCTTCTTCATCGGCCTCGACGGGCGCCCCGACCAGGCGGCCACGCCTCTCGCCGAGGTGTTCAACCTCGAAGACCAGCTCGCCGCGGGCGGCTCCCCCTCATCTCACACAGACCACCGCACCGACATCGACTCCCCCACCGAAACCGAAGGCAGCGCCTCATGAGCATCCTCTCGTCCGACAACCTCGCCGCTCTCGAGCAGCAGGGCATCGAGCTCCCCAGCTGGGCGTTCGGCAACTCCGGCACCCGCTTCAAGGTGTTCGGCACGCCGGGCACTCCTCGCGACCCGTGGGAGAAGATCGCCGACGCCGCGCAGGTCAACAAGTACACCGCGCTCGCGCCCTCGGTCGCCCTGCACATCCCGTGGGATCTCGTCGACTCGTTCTCCGACCTGCGCAAACACGCCGAAGACCTCGGCGTGACGCTCGGCACCATCAACTCCAACACGTTCCAGGACGACGACTACAAGTTCGGCGCCCTGACGCACGAAGATGCCTCGATCCGTCAGAAGGCGATCGACCACCACCTCGCCTGCATCGACGTGATGGATGCCACCGGCAGCCGTGACCTGAAGATCTGGCTCGCCGAGGGCTCGAACTACCCGGGACAGGCCGACCTGCGCGGTCGTCAGGACCGCCTGCAGGAGTCGCTGCAGACGATCTACGCCCGCCTCGGCGACGACCAGCGCCTCGTGCTCGAGTACAAGTTCTTCGAGCCGGCTTTCTACCACACCGATGTTCCCGACTGGGGAACCTCGTACGCCCAGGTCGTCTCGCTCGGCGACAAGGCGTCCGTCTGCCTCGACACCGGCCACCACGCGCCCGGCACCAACATCGAGTTCATCGTGATGCAGCTGCTGCGCCTCGGCAAGCTCGGCTCGTTCGACTTCAACTCGCGCTTCTACGCCGACGACGACCTGATCGTCGGCGCGGCCGACCCGTTCCAGCTGTTCCGCATCCTGTTCGAGGTCATCCGCGGCGGCGGCCTCAACAACCCCGACGTGGCGTTCATGCTCGACCAGTGCCACAACGTCGAGGACAAGATCCCCGGACAGATCCGCTCGGTGCTCAACGTGCAGGAGATGACGGCGCGCGCACTGCTCGTCGACCGCGACGCACTCACCGCGGCGCAGAAGTCGGGCGACGTGCTCGCGGCGAACGCCGTCTTCATGGACGCGTTCTACACCGACGTGCGGCCCGCGCTCGCGGAGTGGCGTGAAGCGCGCGGCCTCGCCGCCGACCCGATGAAGGCGTACGCCGACTCGGGCTACCAGCAGAAGATCGCCGCCGACCGCGTGGGCGGCGTGCAGGCCGGCTGGGGAGCCTGACCGCTCTCGTCTGACACCCTGGACCCGTCGGGATGCGGGAGCCGATCCCCGCATCCCGACGCCCCATCGACAGAAGGACGGATGCTGTGAGAGACCATGAGATCGACGGGCCGCACGGCCCCCTGCGCGTGCGCGTCTACGAACCGGAACGCCCTGCGGGACCCGGACTCGTGTGGGCGCACGGTGGCGGATTCGCCGCGGGTGAGATCGACATGCCCGAGGCCGACTGGGTCGCGCAGAACCTCGCCGACCGGGGCATCGTCGTGGTGTCGGTCGACTACTCGCTCGCGCCCTTCCCCCGCACCTGGGCCGCAGACTCCGCGTCGCCCGAGCGCCCCGGCGTGCTCTATCCCGTCGCCTCGGAGGAGGTCGAGCATGCGTTCCGCTGGGCGGTCGATTCGGGTCTCGCCGGAGGCCCCTGGTCGATCGGCGGAGCGAGCGCGGGCGGCAACCTCGCCACCGGTGCCGCCCTGCGCCTGAGCCACGGCGACGGCCCGGTCCCCGCGCTCGCCGTGCTCGCCTATCCGACCCTGCACCCCGTTCAGGGTCAGCCCGACGCGACCCTCCGCGCCGCACTCGACGACGATCCGGATGCCGACGTGTTCGGCCCGGACCCGGTGCGTGTCATGTACGAGAACTATCTCGGCGGACCCGTGGAAGCGGCCGACATCTATGCTGCCCCGGGCACCGCATCCGTCGACCAGCTCCGCCGTTTCCCCGCCACGATCATGATCAACGACGAGGTCGACGAACTGCGCGTCTCGGGTGAGGCGTTCGGCGCCGCGCTGCGAGCAGCCGGCGTCGACCTCGACATCTCCACCGAGCCCGGCACCCGCCATGGCCACCTCAATCGTCCGGAACACCCGGCGGCGACAGCATCGATCGACCGCTTCGCCGCCCGCATCTTCGCCACTTCTCCCGAGAACAAGGAACAGTCATGACCAACCCCACCGCCGCCGCTCTCATCGAGCGGTCGAACCGCCTGGGCGCCGACCCCAAGAACACCAACTACGCCGGCGGCAACACCTCGGCGAAGGGCACCGACACCGACCCCGTCACCGGCCAGCCGGTCGAGCTGATGTGGGTCAAGGGATCCGGTGGCGACCTGGGAACCCTCACCGAGCAGGGTCTCGCCGTGCTGCGCCTCGACCGCATGCGCGCGCTCGTCGACGTCTACCCGGGTCTTGACCGTGAGGACGAGATGGTCGCCGCGTTCGATTACACGCTGCACGGCAAGGGCGGCGCCGCGCCGTCGATCGACACGGCGATGCACGGTCTCGTCGACGCCGCACACGTCGATCACCTGCACCCCGACTCGGGCATCGCGATCGCGACCGCCGCCGACGGCGAAGAGCTCACGGCGAAGATCTTCGGCGACAAGGTCGTGTGGGTGCCGTGGCGGCGCCCCGGATTCCAGCTCGGACTCGACATCGCTGCGATCAAGAAGGCGAACCCGCAGGCGATCGGCACGATCCTCGGCGGTCACGGCATCACTGCGTGGGGCGACACCTCCGAGGAGTCCGAGAAGAACTCGCTGTGGATCATCGACACGGCCGCCGCCTACATCGAGGCGAACGGCAAGGCCGACCCCTTCGGCGGCATCCGTTCCGGTTTCGAGGCGCTTCCCGAGGCCGAGCGTCGCGAGCGCGCCGCGGCCCTCGCGGGAACCGTCCGCGGCATCGCATCGACCGACAAGCCGATGGTCGGCCACTTCACCGACTCCGATGTCGTGCTCGACTTCCTGGCCTCGGAGCGCGCTCCCGAGCTCGCGGCTCTCGGCACCAGCTGCCCCGACCATTTCCTGCGCACCAAGGTCAAGCCGCTGATCCTCGACCTGCCCGTCACGGCCTCTGCCGAGGAGCAGATCGCGCGCCTGCACGAGCTGCACGCCGAGTACCGCGCCGACTACCAGGCCTACTACGACGCTCACGCGACCGCCGAGTCGCCCGCGATCCGCGGCGCCGACCCGCTCATCGTGCTCGTGCCCGGCGTCGGGATGTTCTCGTACGGCGCGAACAAGCAGACCGCCCGTGTCGCCGGCGAGTTCTACGTCAACGCGATCAACGTGATGCGCGGTGCCGAGGCGCTGTCGACATACTCCCCCATCTCCGACGCCGAGAAGTTCGACATCGAGTACTGGGCGTTGGAGGAGGCCAAGCTGCAGCGCATGCCGAAGCCGAAGTCGCACCAGGGACGCATCGCGTTCGTGACCGGTGCAGCCAGCGGCATCGGAAAGGCCATCGCCACCCGCCTCGCCGCGGAGGGTGCCTGCGTCGTCATCGCCGACCTCGATCTCGAGAAGGCGCAGGCGGCCGCTGCCGAGCTGGGCAACACCGACGTCGCGATCGGCGTCGCGGCGAACGTCGCTGACGCGGATGCCATCCAGGCCGCGCTGAACGACGCCGTGCTCGCGTTCGGCGGCGTCGACCTCGTCGTCAACAACGCCGGTCTCTCGCTGTCGAAGCCGCTGCTCGAGACCACCGAGAAGGACTGGGATCTGCAGCACGACGTGATGGCGAAGGGCTCGTTCCTCGTGTCGAAGGCCGCTGCCCGCGTGCTGATCGACCAGAAGCTCGGCGGAGACATCATCTACATCTCGTCGAAGAACTCGGTGTTCGCCGGACCGAACAACATCGCCTACTCGGCGACGAAGGCCGACCAGGCACACCAGGTGCGACTGCTGGCCGTCGAACTCGGCGAGTTCGGCATCCGCGTCAACGGCATCAACCCCGACGGCGTCGTGCGCGGCTCGGGCATCTTCGCCTCGGGCTGGGGTGCGAACCGCGCCGCGACCTACGGCGTCGCCGAAGAGGACCTCGGCCAGTTCTACGCCAACCGCACGATCCTCAAGCGCGAGGTCGTTCCCGAGAACGTGGCGGATGCCGTCTACGTGCTCACCGGGCCGGAGCTCAGCCGCACCACGGGCCTGCACATTCCGGTCGACTCCGGCGTCGCCGCGGCGTTCCTGCGATGACGCTCCGGTCCGTCGCCGCCGTCGACCTCGGAGCGACCAGCGGTCGCGTCATGATCGGGCGGATCGGCGACGGCCGGCTCGATCTCGAACTCGTCTCGCGGTTCCCGAACGGGCCCGTCGAGCGGGAGGACGGTCTGCACTGGGACTTCCGCGCTCTGTACGAGCACGTCGTGACGGGGCTCGCCGAGGCCGTGCGACGCGAACCGGGCATCGAGAGCATCGGCATCGACTCGTGGGCGGTCGACTACGGCCTGCTGAAAGACGGTGCGCTTCTCGCCGAGCCGTTCCACTATCGCGACGAGCGCACGGCGCGCGGGGTCGACGAGGTGCACACGATCGCGCCCTTCGCCGAGCTGTACGGCCGCAACGGACTGCAGTTCCTGCCGTTCAACACGCTCTACCAGTACCGCGTCGATGCCCACCTCGCCTGCGCCGACACCGCGCTGCTGATCCCCGACCTCATCGCGTTCCTGCTCACCGGCCAGGCGGTGGCCGAGCGCACGAACGCGTCGACCACGGGTCTGCTCGGCGTCGAGTCGGGCGCGTGGGACACCGAGCTGGCGCATCGCCTCGGCATCCCGTCGACCGTGCTGCCGACGCTCGTCGACCCCGGCGCGACGATCGGCGTGCTGCGACCCGATCTTGCCGAGCGCATCGGCAAGGAGCTGCCCGTGATCGCGGTCGGGTCGCACGACACGGCATCCGCTGTCGTCGCCGCCCCCCTGTCGACGCCGCACTCGGCCTACATCTCGTGCGGCACCTGGGGCCTGGTCGGCGTCGAGCTGGCCGAGCCCGTGCTGACGGATGCCGCGCGCGCGGCGAACTTCACACACGAACTCGGCGTCGACCGCCGCTACCGCTTCCTGCACAACGTGACGGGGCTCTGGCTGCTGAGCGAGACCGTGCGCGCGTGGGAGGCCGAGGACGGATCGGCGATCGATCTGCCGGAGCTGCTCGCCGCGGCATCCGGCGTGACCGAGGAGGTGCCGCTCTTCGACGCGAACGATCCGTCGCTCAGCGCGCCCGGAGGCATGCCCGCGCGCATCGCAGCGCTTCTCGGCGCTGAGGCCCCCACGACGCGACCTGCGTTCGCCCGGTCGATCGTCGAGTCGATCGCGAAGGCCTTCGCAGCGGCCGTGCAGACGGCCGCGGATCTGTCGGGGCGCGAGCTCGACAGCATCAACCTCGTGGGAGGCGGCTCGTTGAACCGCCTGCTCTGCCAGGCCACGGCCGATCGCACCGGCCTTCCGGTGCTGGCTGGGCCCGTCGAGGCGACGGCTCTCGGCAACGTGCTCGTGCAGGCACGTGCACTCGGCGCCGCCCCGGCCTCTCTCGAAGAACTGCGAGCCCTCGTCGCCGCGACCCACGAGCCAGAGCGCTTCGCCCCGCGCTGACCCTCGGGTGGGCTCGCCCTGCGGCCCGGCGGCACACATGGCTGCCCAGATCACGGATGCATGCCGAGAACACCCTTTCCGAGCATCCATCCGTGATCCGAGCATGCATCCGTACCGAACGACAAGAGACGGATGCCGCGCCCCGGAGCCCCACGCCCGGAGCGCACACAAAGGGGCGCCGAGGCCGAAGCCCCGACGCCCCACGAAGCCGACTCAGAAGTCGAAGTCGCCGATGTTGTCCGCGTTGAACTCGAACGGGTCGCCGAGCAGCACGACGCCGTCAGCGCCGACGGTGTACTCGCCGAGCTCGCCCGCCTCGAACGTGTCGCCCTCTTCGCCGGTGATGTCACCCTCGATCAGTGCCTTCGAGGCGAACGCCGCCAGGTAGCCGAGGTCGGCCGGGTTCCACAGCGCGAACGCCGTGACGGTGCCGTCTTCGACGTACTCGCGCATCTGGTTCGGGGTGCCGAGACCCGTGATCGCGACCTTGCCCTTGTAGTCCGAGGTCGAGACGTAGCGTGCGGCAGCAGCGATGCCGACCGTGGTGGGCGAGATGATGCCCTTGAGGTCCGGGTGGCTCTGCAGCAGGGCTGCGGTCTTGTCGAACGACGTCTGGTCGTCGTCGTCGCCGTAGACGGTCTCGACGATCGTGATGTCGGGGTAGTCGCTCGCGACGTACTCCTTCATCAGGTCGATCCAGGCGTTCTGGTTCGTCGCGTTGGCGGATGCCGACAGGATCGCGACCTCGCCCGCTCCGCCGATCTGGTCGGCGATCAGGTCGACCTGCACCTTCGCGATGCCCTCGGAGTCGGCCTGGTTGATGAACAGGTCGCGGCACTCGGGGTTCGTGTCGGAGTCGAAGGTGACGACCTTGACGCCCGCGTCGCGTGCCTCGTTCAGCGCGTCGCAGATCGCCTTCGGGTCGTTCGCCGAGACGACCAGCGCGCCGACGGCCTGCTGCGTCGCGGTGTTGATGTAGCTGACCTGTGCGTCGGGGGTGGCCTCGGCCGGTCCGACCTCGGCGAACGTGCCGCCGAACTCGTCGACCGCGGTCTTGCCGCCCTCGCTCGAGGTGTCGAAGTACGGGTTGCCGAGGTTCTTGGGCAGGAACGTGATCGCGAGGTTGTCGGACCCGCCTTCGGATCCCGAGCCCGCGTCGCCCGAGCCGCCGCTGGTGTCGGCGCAGCCGGTCAGCACGAGCGCTGCGGCCACGGCGACCGCCGCGAACCCCGCGATCTTCTTGCGTGCAAACATCATTGTTCTTCCTTTCGTGATGATCACCGCAGGCGGATGCCGACGATGAGAGGCTGCCTCATGGTGCGGGAGAGGCTGCTACGCGCAGTGGCGGGCCGGCCTTCGCTCGAACGCGCTGCGCCCAGGCGAGGACGCTGGCCGCGACGACCGAGAAGATCAGCAGCCCGCCGGTGATGATGTTGATGACGTCGGAGGTGACGCCCGCGAGGCGCAGGCTGCTGCCGAGCACCCCGATCAGCAGCACGGCGGCGACGACGCCGTGCAGATGTCCGCGCCCGCCGAAGACCGAGACTCCGCCGAGCACGACCGCGGCGATGACCTGCAGCTCGAGCCCGGTGGCATTGTCGCCTCGGGCGCTGCCGAACCGCAGCGTGTAGAAGATGCCGGCGAAGGCGGCGACCACTCCCGAGAGCACGAAGAGGATGAACTTCGTTCTCTCGACATTCACCCCCGAGAATCGGGCGGCGTCCTTCGAGAGCCCGATCGCGAACACTCCCCGACCGAACGGAGTGAAATGCAGCAGCACCACGAAGAGCACGAGCAGGATCAGGAACGGGATCACGATGTACGGGATGGTGGTGCCGGCGATCTTCGCCTTCGCGAGCGCGGTCCACGTCTCGGGGAAGTCGGTCACGGCGGTGGTGCCGAGCAGGCCCACCGCGAGTCCGCGGAACAGCGCGAGCGTGCCGATCGTGACCGCGAGCGAGGGAAGCCCGACGGTCGTCACGAGGAACCCGTTGAACGCACCTCCGACGACCCCGACGAGGAGGGCGGCGAGGGCGGCGACCTCGAACGGCGCTCCCGATTCGGTGAGGACTCCGGTCACGACACTCGCGAGGCCCACCATCGATCCGACCGAGAGGTCGATCTCCCCGGTGATCATGACCAGCGTCATGGGCAGCGCGATCAACAGGATCGGCGCGACGTCGAGCAGCAGGTAGTTCGCCGTGATCGGCTGAGCGAACCCGCGGATCGACGCCGCTGCCACGACGGTCACCAGCACGAGCAGCGCGATGATGGCGAACTCGCGGTTGATGAAGATGCGCCGCCAGAGCGGACGATCGTAGTCGCGGATGACGCGGGTCGAGGTGGTGGTCGTCGTGGTGGTCATGATTCGTCCCTCGCCTCGATGAGCTGGCGTCTCTGTCTGACCGCGAGCACCCGGTCGAGCACGATGGCCCCGATGATCAGCACGCCGACCACGGCACGCTGCCAGAAGTCCGGGATGCCGAGAATGGGCAGCGCGCGGTTGATGGTCATGAGCAGCATCGCGCCGATCGCGGCGCCCCAGACCGTTCCGACCCCGCCCGTGATCGCGATGCCGCCGATGACGGCGGCACCCACGGCATCCAGCTCCCAGCCGCTTCCCGCCTGCGAGCTGATCGAGCCGTATCGGGCGGCGTAGAAGACACCGGCGAGACCTGCCAGCGCTCCCGAGAGCACGAACGCCGAGAGCACACGACGGGTCACCTTGAGGCCGTAGAGCTCCGCCGCCGAGGGGTCGGAGCCGATCGCGTAGTACTCGCGTCCGCCGCGGGTGTTGCGCAGGTACCAGGCGGCCATCGCCAGCACGATCACGGCGATGATCGTGAGCACCGGGATGAACATGATCTGCTGCGTGCCGAGTCCGAGGAAGTCCTTGGGCATGTCGGAGGCGTTGATGCGGTCGCTGCCGGTCCACAGCACGTTGATGCCGCGATAGGCATACAGCGTGCCGAGCGTGATCACCATGGCCGGCACCTTCGCGAACGCGACCAGCGCACCGTTCACGAGCCCGAGGAAGGCACCGAGCAGCACGGCCGCGATCACGACCAGGATGATCGGGATGCCCGGCATGTCGACGAAGAGCCGTCCGGTCAGATACGCCGTGAGGCCCATCACCGAGCCGACCGACAGATCGACGTTGCGCGTGATGATCACGATCGCCTGACCGACCGCCACGAGCATCAGGATCGACGGGGTGAGCAGCAGGTCGCGCCAGCCGTCGGCGCTGAACAGGAAGTTGGGGTTCTTGACGGTCGCCGCGATGACGACGAGCACGAGAGCGGCCAGGATGCCGAACTCGCGCGCGCGTCCGACGCCGCCGAAGGGCTTCTTCGCCGCGGCGGGCGCGGGCGCGGTGGGGGTGATGGTGCTCATGCGTGCAGCTCCGATGAGTGGGTGGCGGCGAACATGACGTTCTCGCTGGTCGCCTCGTCGCGGGAGATCTCGGCGGTGATGCGGCCTTCGCGCATCACGAGCACGCGATCGGCCATGCCGAGCACCTCGGGCAGCTCTGACGAGATCATCAGGATTCCCATCCCCTCGCCCGCAAGCTGCGAGAGCAGCCGGTGCACCTCGGACTTCGTGCCGACGTCGATGCCTCGCGTCGGCTCGTCGATGATGAGGACGCGCGGGTCGGTGGCCAGCCACTTGGCCAGCACGACCTTCTGCTGGTTTCCTCCCGAGAGGGTGGATGCCACGGTGTCGAGCGCGTGCGTCTTGACCTCGAGGCGGGATGCCCACTCCTTGGCGGCACGGTTCTCGATGCCGCTGGTGATCAGACCCCACTTCGACAGACGTCGACGGATCGCGAGCGTGATGTTGCCACCGACTCCCGCTTCGATGACGAGTCCCTGCTTGCGGCGGTCCTCCGGCACCAGCGCGAGTCCGCTGCGCATCGCCGCAGTCGGGCTGCGGCGGGCGACGGCTGCACCGAGCATCCGCACCTCACCCTCGTCGTACGGGTCGACGCCGAAGATCGCCCGGGCGACCTCTGAGCGGCCTGCTCCGACGAGACCCGCCAGCGCGACGATCTCGCCCGAGCGAACGGTGAACGAGATGTCGTGGAAGACTCCGGGGCGGGTGAGCGCGGTGACCTCGAGCAGAGGGTCTCCGACGACCGCCTGCTGCTTCGGGAACAGCTCGGTGACGTCGCGGCCGACCATCTGGCGCACCAGTTCGTCGACCGTCGTCTCGGCGATCGGGGTGGTGTCGATGTAGGCGCCGTCGCGCATGACGGTGACGGTGTCGCACAGATCGAACACCTCGTCGAAGCGGTGCGAGATGAAGAGGATCGCGCGCCCCTCGTCGCGCAGGCTCCGGGCGACGGCGAACAGCCGGTCGACCTCGACGCCGCTGAGGGCAGCCGTCGGCTCGTCCATGATCAGCACGCTCGCGTCGAGCGAGATCGCCTTGGCGATCTCGATGATCTGCTGGTCGGCGATCGACAGCCCCTCGGTGATGCGGTCGGGGTCGAGCGTCACACCCAGGCGACGGAAGATCTGGTCGACCTCGGTGCGCATGGCCTTGCGGTCGATGCGGCCGAGGAAGCCGGTGGGCTGACGACCCATGAAGATGTTCTCGGTGACCGAGAGGTCGGGGAACAGCGTCGGCTCCTGGTAGATGACCGCGATGCCCGCGGCCTTCGACTGGGCGGTGCTGGTGAAGTCGACGTCTTCGCCGTGCAGGCGGAAGTCTCCGGAATCGCGGCGGTAGAGACCGGCCATGATCTTCACGAGCGTGGACTTGCCTGCGCCGTTCTCGCCGATGAGGGCATGGATCGAGCCGGGGCGGAGCGTCAGGCTGCCGGAGCGGAGTGCGACGACGGGGCCGAAGGACTTCACGACCCGATGCAGCTCGAGCGCGGTGGGGGGAGCGCTGCGGGCGGAGGCTGCGTCTACCACTGGCTTTCCTCTCCGTTGAGGGGGATGATGATCGGAATGAACTTTACCTGAATCGATTCAAGCTCGTTTCAGGCTAGTGTATGTGATGCCGGCCTCAGGTCAACCCCCGATGCCGAAGCGTGATCCGCCCGACGACGAGAGGACAGCAGAATGCCCGTCAGCATCCGCGATGTCGCCGTCCTCGCGGGCGTCTCGGTGGGCACGGTCTCGAACGTGCTGAACCGCCCGGACGAGGTGTCGAGCGACTCCGTCGAGCGCGTGACGAAGGCGATCGATGAGCTGGGCTATGTGCGAAACGACGCGGCTCGCAAGCTCCGCGCCGGCGTCAGCACCACCGTCGGCTTCGTCGTGCTCGATGGCCAGAACCCGTTCTACAACGACGTGGTGCGCGGCGCCGAAGACGAAGCATCCAGTCACGGTATCGCGATCCTCTACGGCAACACCGACGACGACCCCTCCCGCGAGAAGGTGTATCTCGATCTGTTCCGCGAGCAGCAGGTGCGCGGGCTGCTCATCGCCCCGTACGGCGATGTCATGACGCAGCTGCGCAAGTTCCGAGCGAGCGGGATTGCGACGGTTCTCGTCGACCGGTTCAGCGCCGACAGCGGGTTCTCCTCGGTGTCGGTCGACAGCGTCGCGGGCGGGCGGCTGGCGGTCGAGCACCTGATCGAGGGCGGCCGTCGGCGGATCGCGTTCGTCGGCGGCCCCTTCGACATGCGTCAGGTCACCGACCGCCTCGCGGGGGCGCGGGCCGCGGCGGAGAACGCGTCGGTGCACGTCGAGCTCGAGGTCGTGCCGACCGCGGCGATGACGGTCGACGAGGGCGTGGCCGCGGGCGCGCGTCTGCTCACCCGCCCACGGCGCGAATGGCCCGATGCGCTCTTCGCCGCCAATGATCTGCTGGCGCTGGGGCTGCTGCAGTCGCTGGTGTCGGGCGGACGAGTGCTCGTGCCGGATGAGATCGCGCTGATCGGATTCGACGACAATCCGTTCGCCGCCGCCGCAGCCGTGCCGCTGTCATCGATCCGTCAGCCCAGCCGCATGATCGGCCGCACCGCGCTGCGCATCGTGCTCGAAGAGGCGGCCGATCCCGAGAGCATCCCGCGACAGACCGTGTTCCCGCCCGAGCTGATCGTGCGCCGCTCGACCGGCGGCTGACCGACCCGCCCCCATTTCTCGCCGAACCGTTCACCTGCATGCCCGAATCACGGATGCAGGCCGAGAACACCCTTTCTCGGCATCCATCCGTGTTTTCGGCAGCCATCTGCACCGGGCGGGGGCCTTCGTCAGGGCTCGGTCACCGCGTGCGACTCAGTACCCGCGCGTGATCGGCCGCCGCATCCCCTCGAACTCGATCGAGGGCCAGCGATCGTCGACCGTGAGCACCTCCCACCCCTCAGCGCCGCGCAGCATCGTGTCCTCGACCTTGACGCCGGGCGCAGACGGGTTCCACGCGAAAGCCTGGTTCTCGACCAGCAGGTCGTGGGTGGTCGATGTGGCACGCGGATCCCGTCCCGCGTAGCCGGCCGGTCCACCCTGGTGGTGCCGGCGCCACTCCCCAGGATCGAATCCGGCGCGCTCGTAAGCCGAGCATCCGGCCGCGAAGGCCTCGTCGAGTCGAGCTCCCGGCGCCGAAGCGTCGAGGAACGCGCGCTCGACGGCGAGAATCGGCTCGTCGTCGACCCCCGCTCCGATCCAGCGAGTGGCGTTCGCGATCAGCCCGTCTCGGCGGCCGCACACCACGATCATGGCCCGCTCGCCCAGCAACGCATCGGTCGGCAGCGGATGCCGATACGCGACGCGGCTCGCACCGGTCACCAGCACCACCAGCGGATCGATCCCGCGCGTCACGAGCCCGGCGGCGACGGCGGATGCCGCGTCCCGCTCGCTCCACTGCGGCCCCACCCCGGCAGCCAACGAGTCGGTCACCGAGCACGCGACATCGCGGCCCAGCGAACGATAGCGGGCGACCTCGGCCGGCAGCATCCGCGCACGCGCCGCGCGCAGCTCCGCTGCCACCGACGCCTCGCCGACGGCCGACGCCGAGCCCGGGTCTTCCGCAGCCGCGACCGCCGGCGGAGTCCACCACGGCACCCGCACGATGCGATCGGCGTCGGTGGGCAGCAGTTCCTCGGCGATGAGCCGATCCGCCTCGTTGTCCGCGACGAAGAGAGTGTCGCCGTCGGAGTCGGCCCGCACTGCGAGCACCGGCGGGCCCGCCAGCGACACGTGCGTGCGCACGCCCTCGAGATACCACGACACGGCTTCATGCGACGTCATCAGGATCGACGCTCTCGCACCGTGGCGCACTCGGGACACTCTCTCCTGCTTCTCGATACGATCCTTGAATGACCCGACCATGAAAACTCCTAGCAAACGTTTTCTCACATATGACCACATCCGCGGTCTTTCGCGGAAGAGGGGACCCCGATGACGCGCTCCGCACGGGCAGGCATCACCGACGTCGCGAAGCTGGCCGGCGTCTCGCTCTCGACCGTCTCGCGCGCCATGAACGGCAACCCGACCGTCGACCCGCTGCTCGTCGCACGCGTGCAGGCCGCGGCGGCAGAACTCGGTTACACGGCGAACCCCCTCGCCCGCAGCCTCGTGCTCGGCCAGACGCAGACGGTGTCGGTCATGATCCCCGACCTCGCCAACCCCACATTCCAGGCGATCCTGCACGGCCTCAGCCGCGCGGCGGCGGCCGACGGCTATCACGTGCTCATCTCCGACACCGCCGAACAGGTGGGCGACGAGATCGCTCTGGCCACGACGACTCGTCGTCGCACCGACGGAGTGATCCTCTGTGCCCCCCGACTCCCGCAGAGCGAGCTGTCGGCGCTGCTGCCGTCGGTCGCACCGGCCGTGGTGATCAACCGCCTTCCGCAGACCGACGTGCCGACAGTGGCTGCCGACTACGGCGCCGCGATGACCGAGCTGATCTCCCACCTGCGCGAACTCGGACACCGTCGGATCGCGTTCCTCTCGGGAGCCGTGGCGAGCGCTTCCGGCGAGGCGCGCGCCCTGGCGATCGCGGATGCCGAGCGGCTCGGTGAGCTCGAGTTCATCGAGATCTCCGCGGGCGTCGACTTCGACAGCGGCGCGGCCGCAGCGGAAGCCGTCATCGACAGCGGCGCCACGGCCGCATTGGCGTTCAACGACCTGGTCGCGATGGGGCTGCTGTCGGCGGTGACGACTCGGGGACTCAGCGTGCCGCAGGATCTCTCGATCGCGGGATTCGACGACATCCCGTTCGCTGCGTACACGACACCTCCCCTCACGACGGCGACCGTCCCCGCTGCCCAGATCGGGCGGCTGGCCTGGGACGCCATGCACGCGCTGCTCACAGGGGGCGAGCCCCTTGCTTCGGCGACGTTCACTCCGAAGGTCGTCGTGCGTGCGAGCACGGGTCCCGTGAGGCACTGACCCCGATCTCCCCGTGACGGGCGGGCTGCGCGCGATCGGAACCGCGAGTACGCAGGCCTCGCGCGATCGAGCACGGCACCCGCGCAGGGAGCGCTCAGAACTCCCTGTTGTCGCCTCCTGCGACCCGTGCTAACCTCGGAAAACGTTTCCTCGGGGAAACGCTTTCTCGCGAATCCCCACCCCGAACTCGATGACGAGAACAGGAAGGCGCACCAATGGTGAGCGTTGACGCGACGGCCGAATTGAAGCCCGCCACGTACCGGAGGCGCCCATGGTGGTACAGCATCTGGCGGCAGCGCGCACTCTATCTGATGGCCATACCGGGCATCGCGTACTTCATCGTCTTCAAGTACGTGCCGATGGGCGGCCTGGTCATCGCCTTCCAGGACTACTCGCCGTTCCGCGGCATCGCGGGAAGCCCGTGGGTGGGCTTCGACCACTTCATCCGCTTCTTCAGCGAGAGCACGTTCGTGATGCTGCTGGTCAACACGGTGACCGTGTCGCTGCTGCTCCTGATCTTCGCATTCCCGATCCCGATCATCCTCGCGCTGATGCTGAACGAGCTGCGTTCCAAGCTGTTCCAGCGCAGCATCCAGACAGTGATCTACCTGCCGCACTTCATGTCGTGGGTGATCGTGGTCTCGCTCTTCTACGTCCTGCTGACGACCGACGGCGGCAGCATCAACGCCCTGCTGAAGTCATGGGGCATGCCGGCGGTGCCGTTCCTGACCGACCCCGACTGGCTCCGTCCGCTGTACACGATCCAGGAGATCTGGAAGACCGCCGGGTGGGGCACGATCATCTATCTCGCCGCGATGACCGGTGTCGACATGGAGCTCTACGAGGCCTCCGAGCTCGACGGCGCCGGACGATGGCTGCAGACCTGGCACATCACGCTTCCGGCGATCCGCCCGACGATCATCGTGATGTTCATCCTCGCGATCGGCGACTTCCTCGAGCTCGGATTCGAGCACATGTTCCTCCTTCTGAACTCGCTCAACCGCGAAGTCGGCGAGATCTTCGACACCTACGTGTATACCGCCGGCATCCAGAACGGCCAGCTCAGCTACGCGACGGCGGTCGGCCTGTTCAAGGGGCTCGTGGGACTCATCCTGGTCATCGGCGCCAACAAGCTCGCCAAGAAGCTCGGCGAGGAGGGCGTCTACTGATGTTCTCGTATGAGGCGTTCATGCGCCTGAACCTGTTCCTCCGGGCCGTCTACCGGGTCGCGTACCTGAACCTCCTCTGGCTCGCCGCGACCGCACTCGGACTCGTCGTCTTCGGCATCGGACCCGCCTCATATGCCGTCGCCGCCTACCTCGACGGCTGGTTCCGCCGGGGCGAGACCCCTCCGGTCACCGCCGCGTTCATCGGACACCTGCGAGAGCGCTACTGGCCTGCGACCGGCATGGGAGTGATCCTTCTCGCCGCGAGCGCGATCGTCGTCACCAACATCTTCACCGGCGCGAGCTGGCTGCTGCAGTTCGTCAACGTCGTGGCCCTCGTGGTGATCGGCATCATCACTGCGTACGTGTTCCCGGTGATGGCGGCCACCGACATCCGCGGCATCCACCGACAGATCGTCGCCGCGTTGCTGATCGGTCTCGGCTCGCTGCACTGGACGATCGTCGCCACTGCCGCAGTCGCAGCCATCGTGTGGCTGCTCGCCTCCTTCGCCCTGCCGATCCTCGTGATGTTCGGCATCGGCATCCCGGCAGCGGCGATCGGCGGAGTCACCCGCATCGTCTTCGGCAGGCTCGCCGCCGAAGACACACAGACCTCACCCCCTATGTCGCGCGAGACCTCGCCGACTCATCTGCACCTTGCGAGAGGAAGATCACAATGAGGAACAACTCCAGGCTCGGAATCGCCGTCGCTTCCGTCACCGTCGCCGCGCTCGCGCTCACCGCGTGCGGCTCGTCAGGCGACACCACGGGAGAAAGCGGTGGCGAAGTGAAGCCCGCCGAGAGCGTCACATGGATGTCGATGCTCCACACGCCGACGACGCCGGCAGCGGACGGTCCGATCCACACCGCACTCGAGGAGTACACCGGCACCGAGCTCACCTTCCAGTGGGTGCCAGACGCATCGAAGGACGAGAAGATCAACGCGGCCCTGGCGTCGGACACGCTCGCAGACATCACCACGATCGGGAACCTGACGAACACGTCGGTGCGCCAGGCGCTCAAGTCCGGTCAGTTCTGGGACGTCGAGAAGTACCTGAAGGACTACCCCAACCTCTCGAAGATCGACGAGCAGACCATCGCCTCCGCCCGCGTCGACGGCCACCTGTACGGCGTGCCGTTCCAGAAGCCGAAGGCCCGTTACGGAGTGCTGATACGCCAGGACTGGCTCGACAACCTCGGCCTCGAGACGCCGCACACCATCGAGGAGCTCAGCGAGGTCGCGGTGGCGTTCACGACGCAGGATCCCGACGGCAACGGCAAGGACGACACCACCGGCTTCATCGATCGACTAGAGAGCTTCAAACTCGGCTTCAAGTCGCTGGCCGGCCACTTCGGCGCAGGCAACAACTGGACGGTCACGGACGACGACGAGGTCATCCCGTCCTTCCAGACCGACGAGTTCAAGCAGGCCATGGAGTGGTACCGGGGCCTGTACGAGCAGGGTGCGGTGAACGGCGAGTTCGTGACTATGCAGAAGCAGAATCAACAGGATGCGATCGCGCAGGGCAAGGGCGGGATCGTCGTGACGGGTCTGTTCGAGGCGAGGAACTACATGAACCTCGCCCTGAGCGCCGATCCGAATACGCCCATGGCATGGGCACTGGTCAACGACCTGACCTTCGAGGACGTGCCTCGCCGCACCCTCTCCGACACGGCGGGCGGCTTCGGCGGCTGGCTGGCGCTGTCGACGACGCAGGTGAAGGACGAGGCCGAGCTCAAGTCGATCCTCGCGTTCATCGACAAGCTGCTCGACGAAGAGGCGTTCGCACTCATGACCAACGGCATCGAAGGCGAGCACTACACGGTCGACGGCGACGGCGTCGTCTCGATCACGGATCAGGCCAAGTGGGAGCAGGAGGTGCAGCCCTACAACTCCTCACGGCCGTCCGACATCGTCACGACGTACAAGAGCTCCGCACCGTACGCCGACGAGGGCAACGACAAGATCGCGGAGAACGCGGAGTTCGCCGTCGTGGACCCGACGCTGCCGCTGACTTCCGCGACGTTCGATCAGAGCTGGTCGACGATCCTGCAGGCGGCGAACGACGCGTACAACAAGTACATGGTCGGGCAGATCGACATGGACGACTACGAGGCGGCGATCGACAAGCTCCGCGGCCAGGGGCTCGACACGATCATCGAGGAGTTCACCGCCTCGTACGCCGAGAGCAAGTGACATGAACGGAACGCAGGTGCAGAGCAGCGAGACCAGTGTCGTGCGCACCACGCGCGCACTCCAGGATGCCATCGATCGGGCGGCCGACGCGGGCGGCGGTCGCGTCAGCGTCACCCCCGGCGTGCACGAGACCGGGGCTCTGCGTCTGCGTTCCCATGTGGAGCTGCATCTGCAAGCGGGTGCCGTGCTGCGATTCGTGGCCGACCCCGCCCTGTATCCCCCGATCGACGCGCGCTGGGAGGGCGCCGACACCGTCATCCACTCCCCGTGCATCTACGCGCGCGATGCCGTCGACGTCGCGATCACCGGCCGCGGCGAGATCGACGGCGGGGGCGCCTGGTGGTGGGAGACGTTCCGCGCCGGCGACCTCGCGCACCCGCGTCCCACGCTGATCGGGCTGCACGGATGCTCCCGAGTCGAGATCTCGGGCGTCACACTCCGCGACTCCCCCGCCTGGACCGTGCATCCGCTGCTCTGCGACGACGTGCGCATCACCGGTATCCGCATCATCAATCCACCCGACTCGCCCAACACCGACGGCATCGACCCCGAATCGTGCCGGAACGTGCGCATCAGCGACTGCCACATCGACGTCGGCGACGACTGCATCGCGATCAAGGCGGGCAGCGAGGGTTCGCCCGATCGCGTGCCGTGCGAGAACATCGTGATCACGAACTGCACGATGATCCACGGGCACGGCGGTGTCGTGATCGGCAGCGAGATGTCGGGCGGCGTGCGCGGAGTCGTGATCTCGAACTGCGTCTTCCAGGGCACCGACCGCGGCATCCGCATCAAGTCGCGACGCGGTCGCGGTGGAACCGTTGCCGACGTGCGGGTGACGAACATCGTGATGGATCACGTCATGTGCCCACTCGTGATCAATCCGTTCTACTTCTGCGGCCCCGATGGCAAGCTGCCGTTCGTGTCGGATCGCACTCCGCAGCCGGTCGACGCGGGAACACCGCGGTTCCGAGGCATCCACCTGTCGCACATCACTGCGACGAATGTGCAGTCCTGCGCCGCGTTCATCTCGGGCCTGCCGGAGGCTCCGCTCGACGATGTCACGCTCGATCACGTGAGCATCTCGTTCGCACCGGATGCCGAGCCCGCGGTTCCCGCGATGGCAGACGGCGTCCCCGCGATGGCCGCAGCAGGTGTCCAGGCGCAGTTCATCACGGGCCTGCGCATCTCGGGCCTGCGTCTCGACGGCGTGATGGGGCCCGACCTCATCGCCGGCGACACCGTGGCGGTGGCACAATGACCGCGACCGCGATCCGCGAGTCCGAGGCCGTCGCTCCCCCCTTCCGTCGCCGAGCGGAGCTCATCATCGCCGGAATCGGCCTGATCGCCGCCGCCGTGCTGCAGGGCGGCTTCGCGCTCGTGATCACCCGCAGCGACGACGAGACGCTGCGATCCGCCATCGTCCCGGCCGTGCGCGCCGCGGGCCTCGCTCTGGCTGACGCCGAAGCGCATGTCGTGCTGAACACCATGGCCGCGTGGTTCGGATTCTCGTTCATCGTGGTCGCACTGTGCACGGCGATCGGCTTCTTCTTCGCTCGACTGCGCCCACGCCGCCGCGCGACCGGACTGTGCTTCCTCGCTGCGGGGCTGGCCTGCCTGGTCGGAACGCAGTTCATCCTCTACCCGGTCGCCTTCTTCTTCCTCATCGCCGCCGCTCTGTTCGCAGTGCGCACTGCCACCCCTCGGAGTACGTCATGACCAGCACCCTGACCCGCGTCGACGACGCCACTGTTCCGATCCGCGTCCGCGAAGCTGCGCGCAAGCGCCGCTCGGTCACGCCCGGCCGCCGCGTGTTCATGGTGATCAACGCGGTGATCCTCATCGCGTTCGCGCTGGCCTGCCTGCTGCCTTTCGTCAACGTGCTGGCCAGCTCTCTGGCGACGCCCGGCGAGCTCGCGACCCGCCCCTTCATCCTGTGGCCCGAGACATTCAGCCTCGACGCTTATCGATACATCATGTCGACGCCGACGATCTTCCGTGCTCTGGGCGTCTCGGCGATCGTCACGATCGGAGGCACGCTGATCAGCCTCATCCTGACGGCGTTCATGGCCTACGCGCTGTCCAAGAAGCATCTGAAAGGCCGCCGGGTCATCAACTTCCTGGTGCTGTTCACGATGCTGTTCTCCGGCGGGATGATCCCGACGTTCATCGTGGTCAAGAACCTCGGCCTGATCGACTCGCTCTGGTCGCTCATCATCCCTGTCGCGATCAACGCGTTCAACTTCGTGATCATGCGCAGCTTCTTCCAGGGCATCCCGGACAGCCTGGAGGAGGCTGCTCGCATCGACGGCTGCAGCGAGCTCGGCGTGTTCTGGCGCATCGTGCTGCCGCTCTCCCTGGCCTCGATCGCGACCATCGGACTGTTCTACGCGGTGTACTACTGGAACACCTACCAGAGTGCGATCCTCTACATCAACAGCTCCGAGTTGTGGCCGATGCAGGTGCTGCTCCGCCAGATCGTGATCGTGGCCAGTGGGCTGAACGCCGATGGCGCCACCGTCGACGTCGTGCCGCCCGCGCAATCGATCCGGATGGCGGTCATCTTCGTCGCGACTCTGCCGATGCTGATCGTCTACCCGTTCGTACAGCGCTATTTCGTGAAGGGCGCCCTGATCGGATCGGTCAAGGGATGACCCGTCCCTCTGGTCGGATCCCCGCCCTCACGGCATCCGGTAGCTGCCACGCCAGGTCCAGTCGGCGCCGATCTCGGGCCCCGAACCCTGCGACATGACGGTGAGGATGCCGTCGTCGGTCGCGACGAGCCGCAGCCGCACGGAGGCGATGTCGTGGGCAGCTGCGCTCACACGGATGTCGAGCACTCCGGGCGATGACCAGCCCGCGGTCGTGACCGCGTCGCCGAGCGGCAGCGTCGTCACGGTCGGCGATGCCGTCTCGAACCGCAGAACCTGTCCGGAGATCTCGATCTCACCGCCGGACGCATCGATCGCCACGGGGAGGCGCGGCGGCGCACCCTCACCGGAAACGAGGGTTCCCACTCCGCGCAGCGATGCGGCAGACCCCGGGTCGTGCGGAGGTGCAGGCGGGCGCAGCTGCAGGTCGCCGTCGACCTCGCCGGCGAGCGCTGTCAGCACGCGCTCCACGAATCGCTGGTCCCCGCTGTCCAGGCTCGTCGTGTCCGCTGTCACCACGGCTGCCAGCCGTCGCGCCGGGTCGCCGTAGACGACCTGGCCGCCGAGTCCGAACATCAGCCACTGGCCGACACCCGGCAGCCAGATCTGCCGCCCGTACCCGTGGCGCAGCGGCGCACCCCAGGTCTGCGTCCCCGGATCGCTGCGGCGTTCGAGCAGCCCGACGCGTACGGGTTCCGGCAGCACCGCGACCGTGCCGTTCACGG
This sequence comes from Microbacterium sp. EB106-03-03-XG65, assembly GCF_058791955.1. Taxonomy (NCBI): domain Bacteria; kingdom Bacillati; phylum Actinomycetota; class Actinomycetes; order Micrococcales; family Microbacteriaceae; genus Microbacterium; species Microbacterium sp. EB106-03-03-XG65. The sequence continues at coordinate 1,118,109 of NZ_JBYTEB010000001.1, read as the reverse complement.
CTTCGGCGATCCTGAGCATGTCCGTCGGCGCAGCCATGAGTCCCGAACCGCCGTGGCTGATCCCCTCGGGCCCGGTGAGGAACCGCATGCCGCGGCCGACTCCCAGCGGTTCGAGCAGCCGCGGCCGCAGGTATTCGAGCATCGGCATCCCGGCCAGTCGCTCGACCAGAGCGCTGAGCACGTAGCTCGCGCTGGTGTCGTAGGTGAACAGCGTGCCCGGGCGATGCGTCGGCGCTATTCGGAAGTACGATTCCAGCCAGTCGTCATCGTGAGCACCGTAGGTGGTGCCGCTGTGCGGCCCGGTCATCGCGAGCATGTCGTCGATGAGCGTGGCAGCGAGCCACCGGTGCACTGGTCGCATCTCCGGAAAATGGTCCGTGATCGGGTCGCGGAGGCTCAGCCGCCCCTCCTCGGCGAGCAGCAGGATCGCGACGGCGGTCACCGTCTTCGACACCGAGTACATCCGATGCGGGACATCGAACCCCGAGGGCGACACCGCCGCGCTGACGATCTCGTCGCCGTCGACGCTGATCACCAACGAATGGATCGCGATGTCGGAGGCATGCGACCAGTCGAGCAGCCGCTGAAGGTCATCCGTCATGCGACCGACCGTAGTGGGGAAAGCGGTTCCCGTCCACACGACAGGGCGCTCATCCTGCCGCGATTCTTTCGGATCAGCATTATTGCTGCTATCGTCGAGAAAACGTTTCCTGACGTTCACGTCCAAAGAAGGATCATGATGACGAAGACCCGATATGCCCTCGCCGGTGCCGGAGTCCGCGCCCAGATGTACGTCGATGCGATCACCGGCGCACACCGCGATCGCGCCGAGCTGGTCGCGATCGTCGAGCCCAACCCCGTGCGTGCCGCGTTCCACGCCGCACGCGTCACCGACGCAGGCGCACCCGCGCCCCGACTGGCCACCCCTGACGCGCTCGAGCAGGTCATCCGCGACGAGCGCGTCGACAGGGTGATCATCTGCTCGCGCGACGACCTGCACGCCGAGCTGATCGTCCGCTCCCTCGAGGCCGGCGCCGATGTCGTCGTCGAGAAGCCCCTCACGATCGATGCGGCGAGCGCCGCACGCATCGAAGAGGCCGTCGAGCGCACGGGCCGCCAGGTGGTGCTGACGTTCAACTACCGCTACTCCCCGCGCAACAGCGCGCTGCGCCGGATCATCCAGGACGGCACGATCGGGCAGGTCACGTCGGTGGACTTCTCGTGGATGCTCGACACCAATCACGGCGCCGACTACTTCCGGCGCTGGCACCGCGACAAGACGAACTCGGGCGGCCTGCTCGTGCACAAGTCGAGCCACCACTTCGATCTCGTCAACTGGTGGATCCGCTCGCAGCCCACGCGCGTCTACGCCTCGGGCGGGCTCCGCTTCTACGGAGCCGAGAATGCGGCGAGCCGCGGTCTGGGCGAGCGTCCCGCGCGCGGCACGCACGACGGCGGCGATCTGTTCGAACTCGACCTGCGCACCGACGAGCGCCTGACCGCGCTGTATCTCGAAGCCGAGCAGCACGACGGCTACGTGCGCGACCTCGACGTGTTCAGCGAGGGCATCACGATCGAAGACAACCTCGCGCTCGTCGTCGACTACGCCTCGGGCGCCACGCTGTCGTACTCGCTGAACGCGCACTCCCCCTGGGAGGGGTACCGCGTCGCGATCAACGGCACGCTCGGGCGCGTCGAGCTCGAGGTCGTCGAACGCGGTGCCGTGTTGGCCGGCGAAGGGCTGCACCCGCATATCGATCCCAGTCTCTCAGGCGGTGACGGTGCGACCGAGCACCGGCCCGAGGGAGAGCGCATCCTCGTGCAGCGGCACTGGGAGGCCGCGTACGAAGTGCCGATCGACGGCGGTGACGGCGGTCATGGCGGCGGCGACGCCCTGCTCCTGTCGGATGTCTTCGAGGGCCCAGGCGACGATCCGCTCGCGCGCCCGGCGGATTGGACCGACGGCATCCGCTCGATCGCGGTCGGCATCGCCGGCAACCGCTCCCTCGAGACCGGACTGCCGGTGAACATCGCCGACCTCGGCATCGAGCTGCTCGAGTCGGGCCGATGAGGATCGCCGTCACCGGCGGCTCCGGTCGCCTCGGCCGGACCCTCGCGACCGGTCTCGCAGAGGCGGGGCACGAGGTCGTGTCGATCGACCGGGCTCCGAGCGGGCATCTCGAGCGCCCCGGCATCACGCAGCTCTCCCTCGACCTCACGGATGCGGATGCCACGGCGGCGACGCTCGGGGATACGCGCGCCGATGCGTTGATCCACCTCGCCGCGATCGCCGTGCCGTTCGCCGCTCCGGAAGACGTCATTCTGCGCACGAACGCGGCGCTCGCGCAGTCGGTGCTCGGCGGCGCGGTGCATGCGGGCATCCGTCGCGTCGTGGCGGCGTCGAGCCCGACCGTGATCGGCTACGGCGCTCCGCGCGGATGGGCACCCGACCGGCTGCCCCTCGATGAGGACTCGGCCACACAGCCGTGGAACGCCTACGCGCTGTCGAAGCTCCTGATCGAGCAGACCGTCGCCATGCTGCGGCGGCAGACCGGCGATGACGTGCGCTTCGCCTCATTCCGACCGTGCTACGTCATCGCCCCCGAGGAGTGGGCGGGCGCTCCCACCCAGCAGGGCCACACCGTGCTCGAACGCCTCGACGATCCGGCTCTGTCCGCCCCGGCTCTCTTCAACTATGTCGATGCCCGCGACGTCGCGAGCTTCGCGGACACTCTGCTCGCCGCGCTCGACGACATCCCCAACGGCGAGGTCTTCTTCGTCGGCGCCGACGACGCGCTCGCCCGCCAGCCCCTGAGCGAGCTGCTGCCGCAGTTCCATCCGGGCACCGCGCATGCGGCAGCCGCGCTCACCGGTCGTACTCCCGCCTTCTCCTCCGCCAAAGCCGCCCGCCTGCTCGGCTGGCGTCCCACCCGCACCTGGCGCGACGAACTCGTCGCCGCGCCCGCCTCTGCATCCGTCTCCTGAAAGGCTCGACATGGACTTCGATGGAATCCTCTTCTTCCCGGTGACCCCGTTCACCTCCGGCGGCACGATCGATCACGACATGCTCGCCGCCCACGTCGCCACGGGCGTCGAGGCCGGTGCGGGCGGCGTGTTCCCCGCGTGCGGCACGGGCGAGTTCCACGCGCTCTCCGCGAGCGAAGCGGCGGCGGTCGTCCGCACCGCCGTGACCGCGGTGGCAGGTCGGGTGCCCGTGATCGCCGGTGCCGGCGGGCCGCTCGGACACGCGATCGCGGTCGCACGCGCAGCGGCGGATGCCGGGGCCGACGGACTCCTCGTGCTGCCGCCCTACCTCGTCGGCGGCACACAGCAGGGTCTCGCGGCCTACGTCGAGCAGATCGCCGAGGCCGCTGACCTGCCGGTGATCGTGTACCACCGCGGCAGCGCGCAGTATTCGGTCGAGACCGTGCGTCGACTCGTCGCGAACCCCCGTGTCGTCGGCTTCAAGGACGGCACGGGCGACATCGGCACGACCCAGCTGATCGTACGTGCGGTCGCCGAGGAGGGACGCTCGGACTTCGCGTTCTTCAACGGGCTGCTCACGGCCGAGCTCACGCAGGCCGCGTACCGCGGCATCGGAGTGCCGCTCTACTCGTCGGCAGCTTTCGCCATGGCACCCGACATCGCGAACGCCTACTACCGCGCCTACGCCGACGGCGATGAGGAGCGGCGCCTCGCCCTGCTCGACGGCTTCTATCGCCCGCTCGTCGAGCTGCGCGACGAGACGCCCGGCTTCGGAGTCTCGCTGATCAAGGCCGGGCTCCGGCTCTCGGGTCTCGCGGTCGGCTCGGTGCGCGCACCACTCGTCGACCCGACGCCCGAGCAGGAGTCCCGCCTGGCGGAGATCCTCGCGGCGGGCCGCGCACTGCTGTGACGACGATACGGAGCCTGACGACGCGTCTGCAGCGTGTGCCGCTGACGCGTCCGTGGGCTGCCGACGTGACCTCGGTCGGCATCATCTCCACCCACGTCGTGCGCTCTGACGGCGCAGAAGGCTGGGGCTTCTCGTGGAGCCCGCAGATCGGCGCTCCCGCCGTGCACGCCCTCCTCGAACATGACATCGCACCGGCCTGCGTCGGCCGCCCCGCCGCACCCGGCGAGGCATGGCAGGGGCTGTGGGAGCACCTCCACGAAGCCGGCGGCGGCGGGATCACGACGATCGCGCTGGCGGGGCTCGACCTGGCGCTGTGGGATGCCGAGGCGCGCTCTGCCGGTGTCTCGGTGTCGCAGATGCGGGGTCGTCAGCGCGAGCGCGTGCGCGGATACGGCTCGGGTGTCAACCTGCACTACTCGCTCGACGAACTGCTCGCGCAGGTGCAGCGCTGGATCGATGCGGGCTTCGACGCCGTCAAGATCAAGGTCGGCAAGCCCGACCTCCACGAAGACCTCGAGCGCGTCGGCGCGGTGCGGGAACTGCTCGGACCGGACCGTGCGCTGATGATCGACGCGAACCAGCGATGGGGTCTCGACCGTGCGACGGCCTCGGTGGATGCCCTGTCGCGCTTCGGCCTCGCCTGGATCGAGGAACCGCTGCGTGCCGACGATCTCGCAGGTCACGCCGAGCTCGCCCGGCGGATCGACGTGCCGATCGCACTCGGTGAGAACCTCCACACCGTGCACCGATTCGCAGACTTCCTCCGTGCGGGCGCCGCGCACATCGTGCAGCCCAACATCGTGCGGGTCGGCGGCATCACACCGTTTCTGCGCATCGCCGAGCTGGCCGCCTCCCACGATGCCGCGCTGCATCCGCACCTGCTCCCCGAGCTCTCGGGGCAGCTTGCGCTCACACTCCCCGACTCCGCGCACGAGGTGCTGGTCGAGGACGTCGAGGATGCCGGATTCGGCGCACTCGGCGCACTCGCCGATCCGTCTCCCGTGTCGATCGCCGACGGCTACCTGACCGAGAACGATCATCTCGGCCTCGGCCTCCGCTTCTCCCCCCTGCTCACCGCCGGAAAGGACCCCTCGTGACCACCTCCCCCGCAGACCTCGAGTCGATCGTTCACGCCGCCGCCGCGGCCGCCCCGGTCTGGCGGCGCTCGTCAGCGACGGATCGGGCGGGGTGGCTGCGTGCTGCTGCCGACGCGCTCGACGCCCACGTCGCCGAGCTGGTCGCGATCGCCGACGACGAGACACGCCTCGGCGTCCCTCGCCTGACCGGCGAGGTCGCACGCACCAGCGGTCAGTTGCGGCTGTTCGCCACGGTCGTCGAGGAGGGGTCGTACCTCGAGCTCACGGTCGACGACGCGGATGCCGCCGCGACTCCGCCACGCCCTGAGCTGCGACGGCTGCTGACCGCGCTCGGACCCGTCGCGGTCTTCTCAGCGTCGAACTTCCCGTTCGCGTTCTCCGTGGCCGGTGGCGACACCGCCTCGGCGCTCGCTGCCGGCAACCCTGTGATCGTGAAGGCGCACTCGGGCCATCCCCGGCTCTCGGTGCGTACGGCCGAGCTCGTCGCCGCCGCGCTCGTCGCTGCCGGCGCTCCGAAGGGCTCCCTCGCCCTCGTCGAAGGACGCGAGGCGGGCAACGCGCTCGTGCAGCATCCGCTCATCCGCGCTGCCGGCTTCACCGGATCCGTCTCGGGCGGGCGGGCGCTGTTCGACCTCGCATCCGGGCGCCCCGATCCCATCCCGTTCTACGGAGAGCTGGGCAGCATCAACCCGGTGGTGATCACCGAGGCTGCGGTCGCCGCCCGAGGCGAGGCTCTCGCCCAGGGTCTCGCCGGGTCGTTCACGATGGGCGTCGGGCAGTTCTGCACGAAGCCGGGCGTGGTGTTCGTGCCGGCGGGCGCGGGCTTCGAAGATCTGCTGGCGGCGCACGTGCCCTCCGCCACAGGAGGACCGCTACTCACCGAACGCATCACCGATGCCTTCCCCGCGGGTCTCGCCCATCTCGAGAGCGATCCGTCGGTGCAGGTTCTGGCCGAAGGCGTCGAGGTCGCCGGCGTGAGACCTGTCGCGCTGCTCACCGATGCGCGCGCGGTCGCAGATCGCCCCGAGGTGCTCCTCGAGGAGTGCTTCGGTCCTGTCACCCTGCTCGTGCGCTACGACTCCGACGACGACCTGCGCACCGCGCTCACCCGCGTTCCGGGAAGCCTGACGGCCACGCTGCACGCCGAGCCGCACGAGGACCCGAGCGAGACGCTCGAGCTGTTGCAGGAGCGTGCGGGCCGCGTGCTGTTCGCCGGCTGGCCGACCGGGGTCGCGGTGACGTGGTCGCAGCAGCACGGTGGCCCGTGGCCGGCGACGACCTCGCTGCACACCTCGGTCGGAGCCTCGGCGATCCGCCGGTTCCTGCGTCCCCTGGCGTTCCAGGATGCGCCCGAGGCGCTGCTGCCGGAGGCTCTGCGCGATGACGCCCTCGCGCGTCTGCCGCACCGGCGCAACGGCGTGCTCGTGCTCCCCGCCTGATCGGCTCCCCGTCCGCGTCGGTCGATGTCTCACGCCGTTCAGGATTAGGGTCGAGGCATGGCACAACGCGGTTCATATGCGAAGGGCATCGCCAGGCGTGAGGAGATCCTGCAGAGCGCACTCGAGGTGATCGCGACGCGGGGTTATCAGCACGCCTCCCTCAAGCAGATCGCCGAGGTCGTCGGCGTCACCCCCGCCGCGCTGCTGCACTACTTCGGCTCGAAGGAAGAACTGCTCACCGAGGTGCTGCGCAAGCGCGACGAGAACGTGGGCCGGGGCCCGCGGAGCATCGAGCCGGGCGACGCGAAGTCCGTCTTCCTCGATGTGGTGCGCCGCAACACCGAGACGCCGGGGCTCGTCGAGCTGTTCGCGCGACTGTCGGTGGATGCCGTCGACCCGGATCATCCCGCTCACGAGTTCTTCCTGGAGCGCAGCGAGACGCTGCGCGAGACGATCTGGCAGCACTTCGACGACGATCCGCAGCGTCGCTCTGCGCTCGATGCCGACACCACTGCTCGTATCGTGCAGGCTGTCGCCGACGGCCTGCAACTGCAGTGGATGATCGACCGCACGGTCGACATGCCGGCGATCGTCGCTGCTCTTCTCGACGTGCTCTACCCGCCGCAGCGCCCCTGACATCCCGCCGCAGCGCCCCTGACCTCGGTTCAGCGGTGCGAGCGAGTGTCAGCCGTCGCGTCCGATCAGCGGTCGACCTGACCGTTGGAGCACGTCTGCTGCGCGGCCGAGTTGCCCTTGATCGAGTTCGGCAGCGCGACGACGCCGGGAGTGGTCGCGGCCGGATCCGGGACCTCTTCGGTCGGCGTTCCCTCAGCCGGGGTCTCGACGGCCTCACCCGTGTTCGGGTCCAGCAGGATCACGCCGTCGTTCGCGGTGTTCTCGTGCGTGACCTCCAGCTGCGCGTTCGCGTTGATCGCGTCCCACATCGTCTGGGCCGACTCCTTGTCGGGCACCACGCGGTTGGGGTTGTCCGGATCCGTGAACGTGGGGTACTGCAGGAACACGATGTCCTCGAACGGCACGGACTTCACCGCGAGCGCGATCTGCACGATCTTCATCGGATCGGCCAGCGACGTGCTCGCCTCGACGTTGTCGAGACCGGTCGTCGCGAGCTTGAGCATCATCGGCACGTTGCCCAGCGTCTCGCCGCTGATCAGCTTGCGCGCCAGGCTCGACATGTACTGCTGCTGGTTGCCGATGCGGCCGAGGTCGCTGCCGTCGCCGACACCGTGACGGGTGCGCAGGAACTGCAGGGCGGTGATGCCCTCGATGACATGGTTGCCCGCCGGCAGGTCCAGACTCGTGTGGCGGTCCTTGATGGGAGAGGCGAGGCAGACCTCGACGCCGCCGATGGCATTGGTGATCTCGATGACTCCGCCGAAGGTGACCGACGCCGCGAACTGCACCTCCTGGTCGGTGAGATCCGTGATGGTCTTCGCGACGCAGTTCAGGCCGCCGTCGGTGTAGGCGACGTTCAGCTGCTGCTTGCTCATCGCCGAGTGCACGTTGCCCTTGGCATCCTCGCACTCCGGAATCGGGATCATCATGTCGCGCGGGAAGCTCACGACGGTGATGCGACGCGGCTCCTCCGAGACGTGCATGAGCAGGTTCACGTCGTTGAGCGTGGCCTCGGACTCGCCGTCGCTGCAACGGTCACCGAAGTACTGCGCGTAGTCCTCTTCACAGGCATCCACACCGGTGAGCAGCAGATTGAATCCGCCCTCGTAGGCGCTGATGTCCGGCGGCAGCTCCTCCTGGCCGTCGAGGTCGACGGCATTGGCCGAGACCGTGCTCGACAGGTCGTAGACGATGTACGCGGCGACGCCGAATCCGCTCACGAGCACGACCGCGAGGCCGATCGCGATGAATTTCAGAAGCTGGCTGACGGCACCGGGGGTCTTCTGCTGCCCGTGGCGGGCGACGGTGCGGCGGCGGCGGGTGTTCTGACTCACTCGGGGCCTTTCGGTTCGGCGTTCCGGTGTGGGGACACCGTGCTCAAGAAGCGGAGGGTGTGGGATTCGAACCCACGAGACATCTCTGCCCACTGGTTTTCAAGACCAGCTCCATCGGCCGCTCGGACAACCCTCCCGACAGACGAATCTGCCGACAAGCCGTGAGTCTAGCCGAGTTCTATTCTCCCGCGCTGACCTGGGCGGCTGCTGGAAGCGTGTCGAGCGCGATCGCGAGGCCGCCTGCCTCGACATCCGCGGTCACCTCACCCGCCGCGGCTTTGACCTCGTCCGGGGCCTGCCCCATCGCGACGGCGCGTCCATCGAGGCCGAGTGCCCACCCGAACATGCCGATGTCGTTGCGTCCGTCTCCGGCCACGAGCACTCGGCCCCGTTCGAACCCGAGTTCGTTGCGCACGCGCTCGAGAGCGGTTCCCTTGTCGACGCCCTGAGGAGCGATGTCGAGCCACGCGGTCCAGCCGATCGCGTACGAGACCTCGTTGAGACCCGCGTCCGCGACGAGACGATGGAAGTCCTCCTCATCGTGGCCGGGCGAGACCACGACGATGCGCGACACCGGTTCGGCGGAGAGCTCGTCGAAGTCGACCTGGCGTCCGCCGTCGAGGGTCCAGTCGTCCAGGTGCTGGGTGTAGAGGCGCTTGCCGTCTCCGAGCTCGACCATGTACCGCGCGTCGGGCAGCCGATCACGCAGCAGTGCGAGCACGGGTGAGGGATCGAACGTCTCGATGTGCCACCGCTCCCACTCGTCACCGACGCGACGCATGGTGACGGCGCCGTTCGAGCACACGACGAACTCCGCGGTCAGCTCGAGCTGCTCGACGTAGCGCCGGGTCGCCATCCAGCTGCGACCGGTGGCGATCGTCACCTCGTGGCCCGCATCGCGCACTCGCGCGACGGCCTCCGGCACGCCGGGGCTCATCGTCTCGTCCTGCAGCAGGATCGTGCCGTCGACGTCGAGGCCGACGAGCCAGGCTTCGGTCATGCCGTCGGCTCCAGCACCTCGAGGCCGCCCAGGTACGGTCGCAGCACCTCGGGCACGCGCACCGAGCCGTCGGCCTGCTGGTGCGTCTCGAGCAGGGCCACGATCCAGCGGGTCGTGGCGAGCGTGCCGTTCAGGGTCGCCACGGGCTGCGTCTTGGCGGTCTGACCGTCATGAGCCTCGGGACGATGCCGGATGTCGAGACGACGGGCCTGGTAGGTCGTGCAGTTCGACGTCGACGTCAGCTCGCGGAATGCACCCTGCGTGGGCACCCAGGCCTCGATGTCGTACTTGCGCGCGGCACTGGATCCGAGGTCTCCGGCGGCCACGTCGATCACGCGGTAGGCGAGACCGAGCGAGGTCAGCATCTCCTCCTGCAGTGCCACCAGGCGCAGGTGCTCAGCCTCGGCATCCTCCGGCGTCGTGTACACGAACATCTCGAGCTTGTTGAACTGGTGCACCCGGATGATCCCCCGAGTGTCCTTGCCGTGGGATCCGGCCTCGCGGCGGTAGCAGGTCGACCAGCCGGCGTACCGCAGCGCACCGCCTGCGAGATCGAGGATCTCGTCCTTGTGATACCCGGCGAGTGCGACCTCGCTCGTGCCGACCAGGTACAGGTCGTCATCCTTGTCGAGGTGGTAGACCTCGTCGGCGTGCTCTCCGAGGAATCCGGTGCCCTGCATGATCTCCGGCCGCACCAGGGTCGGCGTGATCAGGGGGACGAAGCCGTTCTGCAGCGCCTTGTCGAGCGCGAGGTTCATGAGGGCGATCTCAAGGCGCGCTCCGATGCCGCGGAGGAAGTAGAAGCGCGCACCCGACACCTTCGCCCCGCGCTCCATGTCGATCGCGCCGAGGATCTCGCCGATCTCGAGGTGGTCGCGCGGCTCGAACCCGAACGAGGGCACCTCGCCCACGCGCCGCAGTTCGACGAAGTCCGCCTCGCCACCCGCGGGCACGCCGTCGACGACGACGTTCTCGATGCGCGCGAGCGCGGCGGATGCCGTGGCGGCGGCCTCGTTCGCAACCTGCTGCGCCTGCTTGACCCGCTCGGCGAGGTCCTTCACCTGCGCGACGAGGGCCGCCTTCTCCTCCTTGGGCGCCTTCGCGACCTGCTTGCCGAAGGCGTTCTGCTCGGCCCTTAGCTCTTCGAATGCGGCGAGCGCTGCTCTGCGCGATCGGTCGGCCTCGAGTGCGGTGTCGACGGTGCCCTGGTCATTGCCACGGGCGGCCTGAGAGCGGCGGACGATCTCCGGATTGTCGCGGAGGAGTGCGAGGTCGATCATCCACCAAGTCTATGGTGCGCGCCGGGCGCGTCAGCCGCGTCCGACCAGCGAGCGCCACGCGTGGCTGAGCCTCGACACGCCCTCGCGAAGCTCCTCCGCGCTCACCTCCGAGAACGACAGTCGAGCGAAGCCGGAGAACCCTTCCCCGGCGGCGGCGAACCACTCGCCGCGCTGATAGGTGACGCCCCGATCCTGTGCCGCCTCGAACAGCGCCGCGAAATCGACGTCCCCTCCGAAGCGCGCCCAGGCGAAGAAGCCGCCCGCGGGGCCGGCGACCTGCACAGCCTCGCCGAACTCGTCTCGAAGGGCTCCGGTGAGGGCAGCCGCCTTGAGCGCATACGCCTCCCCGGCAGCGACGATCGACGGATCGAGGCGCTCGTCCTGCAGCATCCGCTCGACGACGGCCTGCGCGATGCCGCTGGTCTGGCCGTCCAGGCGGTTGCGCAGGCGGGTGTACCCCTCCGACGCGCCTGCCGGGAGCACGATCCACCCGAGGCGGAGCCCCGGTCCGAGCGTCTTGGAGAACGTGTTGACTGCGAGCACATGATCCGAGCCTCGGAAGGCGGAACGGTCGGGGACCACGGTGCCGGGAAAGGCGATCGCCCGATACGGGTCGTCCGCGATGATCGTGAAGCCGTACTTCTCGGCGAGTGCCACGAGAGCGGCCTCGCGCTCGGAGCTCAGCGTGACGCCCGACGGGTTCTGGAACGTGGGCACCGTGAACAGGGCCTTCGGGCGCAGCCCCTCGCGCAGCCGGCGTTCGAGGTCGTCGGTGTCGATGCCGTCGGAGGCCACCGACACCGCCTCCACCGAGACGCCGATCAGATCGAGCACGCGCAGGAAGAGCGGGTACACCGGGTCGTCGACCACGATGACATCGCCGGGGTCGAGAGTCGCGAGCACAGCCAGCGCCAGCCCGTGCGCCCCTCCGTTCGTGATCAGGATGCGGTCGGCCGACACGCCTTCCCGCGCCGCGATCGCGGCTCGCAGCGAAGGCAGCCCCGCGGCCGGGGTGTACTTCAGCAGGGAGGGGAACTCCGACCCGTGCGTGACCTCGCGGAAGGCGTCCTGGTAGACGTCGATCGGCAGCAGGTCCGTCGCGGGGTTGCCTCCGCCGAGATCGATCGATCCGGGCGCGAGCCGGATGAGGGTCGCGTCGCCGAACCCCTGCCGCGCCGGGAGTCCGGCCAGCAGAGCGCTCGGCGTGGTGGCGGTGGCGGTCGTCATGATTCGTCCGATCGGTCGGGGCGGAAGGGGTGGAGTCGAGGGTCTGCGTCGCCGTGCAGGTCCCGGGCGACGAGTTCGGCGAGCAGCACCGAGAGCGTCACGCCGCTGTGGGTGAGGGCGACATAGACATCCTCGCCCACACGTCCGACGACGGGCAGGCCGTCAGGCGCGCGGGGTCTCGGGGCGTGGTCGATCCGCACGACGGCGTCGTCGGGGACGATCCAGTCGAGGCGCCTCGCGATTTCGGCGCGCAGCGCGGGCCAGACGTTCTCGAGCGAGGCAGGGGTGCCGTCGCGTCGGAGGGCCTCCTCGATGTCGAGGCTCTGCGCCGCGACCCGGCCGTCACCGTCGGGTCGCACCTGCAGCCCTGCGACCGAGCGCACCCGGTCGATGGGGTGATCGTCGACGTCGATGCGGACGAGAAAGCCGTCCGGTCCGGTCGACGACGGCAGCCGGGCGGGCCGATGGCCGTCCGCGACGACGAGCTCTGCGGTCGCGGTGCCGGCGGCGACCACGATCACGTCGATCGGTCCGTACCTCCTGCGCACATCGTCGAGGCTTGCGATGCGCACCTGTCCCTCGATGAGCGCACCGGCGCGGACGAGATCCTGCAGATGAGCGCCGATGAGGGCCTCGACGTCGACATATCCGTCCGCGCGGTACAGGGCCTGATCGGTCTCGGCCCCTGTGCGCACGAACCACGGCGTCGGATGCCGGGACGACAGCTCGGCGTGGCGGCTGATCCCTTCCTCGCTGAACCGCCGGTACGACTCAGGTGTCTTGTCGTGCGCGTTCGCCCAGGCGAAGCTCGCCCGAGACACCGGCGTGCTGTTGAGCGGGTCCGCCGACACGAGCACCACGTCGTCGCCCCTCTCGGCGATCCGTGCGGCGATCGCGACGCCGACGACGCCCGCACCGATCACGGCGATGCGACGACCGGCCCCCGCAGATCGAGCCGTCATCCGTCGATGAAGTGCCGCGCGATGCGGTTGCCGATGAACTGCACGAGCTGCACGAGTCCGATCAGCACGATGATGATCAGGATCATCACGGCGTAGTCGAACCTCTGGTACCCGTAGGTGAGCGCGAGGTTTCCGAGGCCGCCGCCGCCGACCGCGCCGGCCACCGCCGTCGCGTCGATCAGCGCCACGAAGATGAAGGTGAGTGAGAGCAGGAGCGGGCCGAAGGCCTCGCGGACCACGAATCCGAACAGGATGTGCAGGGGTGGGGCGCCCACGGCCTTCGCGGCCTCGATCACCCCCGGATCCACCGCCACGAGATTGGTCTCTGCCACTCGCGCGATGCCGACCGACGCGGCGATCGTGAGGGGCAGGATCGCCGCCGCGGGACCGATGCTGGTGCCGATCAGTGCGCGCGTGAGTGGCGTCAGCGCGATCAGGAGGATGATGAACGGGATCGGCCGCAGGGTGTTCACGATGATGTTGAGCACGGTGTGCACGACGCGGCTGTGCAGCAGCTGGCCCGGTCGCGTCGCGTACAGGAAGATGCCGAGGATGAGTCCGATGATCGACGCGAGGAAGAACGCGACCGTCACCATGAACAGGGTCTCGCCCAGCGCTCGTGCGACCTTGGGGATCACGACATCCAGCTCGAGCACGTCGAAGGTCACCATTCCGACACCGCCGTCCGCTGTGCGAGCGCGTGGAGGAAGCGCTCGACAGCGGCATCCTCTCCGTGCAGCGCGAGGCTGATCTGGCCGTACGGCAGGTCTTTCACCCGGGCCACACCTCCCTGGATGATCGAGAAGTCGACCTCGTGCGCTCGGGCGAGCGTCGAGAGAAGGGGCCCGTCCGCCGCTTCTCCGTCCATCGACACCGAGATGCGTCGTCCCGTGAATCGTGCCGCGAGTGCCGCTCGCTCGACATCGGTCAGGCGAGTGCGAGTGTAGGAGCCCACGAGTCCCGCGGTCACCGGGTGCTCGGGGCGCGCGAGGATCTGATGGATGTCACCCGATTCCACGACCTCTCCGTCACTGAGGATCGAGACGCGGTCGGCGAGGCGGCTGATCACGTCCATCTCGTGCGTCACGACGACGATCGTGATGCCGAACTCGGCGTTCACGGACTTCAGCAGATCGACGATCTCCGTCGTCGTCTGGGGGTCCAGAGCACTCGTCGCCTCATCGGCGAGGAGCACCGAGGGCTTCGCCGCGATCGCCCGCGCGATGCCCACCCGCTGCTTCTGCCCGCCGGAGAGCCGGCGGGGCCGCGCGAACGCCTTGCCGCCGAGTCCGACGAAGTCGAGCAGCTCACCCACGCGCCGCGAGATGGCGGCGTCGTCCCAGCCGGCCAGTTTGAGCGGTGTCGCGATGTTGCTGAAGACCGTCCGCGAGTTCCACAGGTTGAACTGCTGGAACACCATGCCCACGCTGTGTCGCAGGGTGCGCAGCTCGGCCGGCGCGAGCCCGTGCACGTCGACGCCGTCGACGAGCACACGCCCCTCGGTCGGGGCCTCGAGCCCGTTGATCATCCGCAGCAGCGTCGACTTGCCCGCTCCCGAACGGCCGATGAGGCCGTACACCTCACCGGCGCGCACAGAGACGTCCACGTCCCGCAGTACGCGGACGGGCTCTCCCCTGCCCGCGGTGGGATAGTCCTTCGACACTCCGACGAGCTGGATGCGATCTGTCATTCGAACCTCACGCTGAGCGCGCGGACTCCGCCGCGCGACACACGATCACTGGGCGGTGAGCTCTTCGAGCGCGCCGCGCAGGTCGTCGACGGGCAGCTCGACGATCGTGGCCTCGCCGCGCTTCTCCTCTTCGAGCGCGGTCACGACGCGCTCGTCGCGGTAGGTCTTCTCGAGAAGCCCCCAGGCCGGGTCGTCAGCACGATCCGGCGTGGTCGCGACGACGATGACGTAGGGACTCGACGTCGTCGCCTGCGAGTCCTCGAGGACCAGCGCATCGTCGCTCGTGATGCCCAGCGCGGGATCGAAGTCGTCGGTCGCGATCACGACCGCCTGGATCGTCGGGTCGCTGTACCCGGTCTGCACGGACTCGTGCGCCAGTCGCACCAGCTCGATGTCGAGAGGGTTGGAGGTGATGTCCTCTTCGGTGGGGAAGACACCCGCGTTCTCGTCGACCTCGATGACTCCGGCGGTCTGCAGGATGAACAGCGCACGCGAGAAGTTGGCAGGATCATCCGGCACGGCGACACGAGCGCCCTGCGGCAGATCGTCAGCGGACTCGAGGTCGTCGGAAAAGAGACCCCAGGAAGAGATCACGGTCGAGAAGACGGGAGTGATGTCCGCCTCGTTCTCCTTGTTGAACTGGCTCAGCCACGCGACGTGCTGGAACGAGTTCCCGTCGACCTCGCCCTCGATCAGTGCGGTGTTGGGGAGGTACGGGTCATCGAAGTTCACGAACGTCAGATCCAGTCCGTTCTCGCGACCGACCTCGACGATGGCGTCCTGGAAGTCGCTCTGAGCGGTGTCGGCGATCGTCAGCGGGATCAGCTCGTCGCCCGTGCCCGCCGTGGGCGACGTCGTGTTCTGCACGACGATCGGGATGGTGATCGCAGCGGCGACCGCCACGACGGCGACCGACGCCCCGATGATCCACAGCTTGCGCCGCGACTTCTGCTTCGACAGGTGCGCGTCGATCTCGTTCTGGGTCTGGCTCTGCTCTGACATGTCGTTGGCTCCTGCGAGGCGAGGCGGGCGGGGTCTTCGGCACTGCTGTGATCGACCCGGAGCAGTCCGATTCGGGATGGACGTGGACTCTGCGGGGATGCGGTCTCACGGTATCCGCGCGCGCGTCTCGGGCACCATGCGGACGGTAATGTGCCGACACAGAGCGCCGCCGGCAGCGATGCACCCACGCGCGATCCGTTGAGCCGGCCCCCTGGCACCTGGCGAGGCTAGAGTAGCGCCATGACCCAGAGCGCCCCCGTCCGACGGCAGGCGGCACTCATCTACAACCCCATCAAGGTCGAAGCGAATCACCTGCGCGAACGGGTTCGGTCTCTGTCGAGCGATGCGGGGTGGGACCTCCCCGTGTTCTACCCGACCACGATCGCCGACGCCGGGCAGGGCCTCACCGCGCTGGCACTCGCCCGCGGCGTCTCGGTGGTTCTCGTCGCGGGCGGCGACGGAACCGTGCGCGCCGTGTCCGAGGCCATCGCCGGCAGCGGCGTTCCGCTCGCGATCCTGCCCAGCGGAACGGGGAACCTGCTCGCGCGCAACCTCGGCCTTCCGCTCGCCGATCCCGATGAGATGATCCGGGCGGCGCTCGGAGACTTCCGTCATCCGATCGACATCGGCTGGGCGCGCCTCACCCGGGCGAACGGCGAGAGCGAGGAGCACGCCTACGTGGTGCTGGCCGGTATGGGCCTCGACGCCGACATGATCGCCAACACCCGACCCGACCTCAAGAAGGCGATGGGCTGGATCGCGTATGTCGACGGCGCCGCGCGGTCGCTCGTCACCGCCGAGCCGTTCCGTGCGGTCTTCCAGGTCGACGACGGCCGCCTGCACACCACGAAGGTGCACAGCATCCTGTTCGCCAACTGCGGCACGCTGCCGGCCGGCATCGCGCTCATCCCGGATGCCTCGATCACCGACGGAACGCTCGATGTCGCGGTCATCCAGCCGGCCGGAGTTCTCGGCTGGCTGGGCGTGTGGCGCAAGATCTGGTGGGACAACTCGGTGCTGCGCCGCTCCCGTGCAGGACGGCGGGTGCTCGAACGTCGCGGACGCGACGCGTCGGTGCACTACTTCCGCGGACTGGCGGCCGAGGCGGCGGCTCCGCGGCCCATCCCGATCGAGCTCGACGGCGATGAGTTCGGTCTCGCCGTGCGTGTCACATGCCGCGCCGACCCCGGTGCGCTGCTGCTCGCTCTACCCGCGGGGCATCCGGTCTCGCTGCTCTGACCAGCCCCGAATCACGTCGATCAGCCGCGCACCGTCACAGTGCCGTCCAGGCCACCGCCGACCAGGGTCAGTGTGAAGCCGTCGTCGTCGACCTGATCGTCGCCGAACGAGAGGATCGTCGCGCGCGGCGCCATGTCCATCGTGCACGCCTTGTCATCATCGGTGACGAACGTCGCCGTTCCGGTCGCTCCCGACGCCGACAGCTCTTCCACGACAGGCGGGCAGCCGGAGGATCCCCACGTGAGAAGCACGAGGGAGCCGTCGTCGAACCAGGCCGCCGAGGGCAGGTACTCGGTCGAGGATCCGGGTGTTCCGGCGAATGCGGCGTCGCCGTCGACATCGATGTCGTCGGACACGTCTCCATAGGTGACCTGGAGGGTGATCTCCTTCGTGGGGTCCACACCGTCGGGCAGCGCGCCCACGCTGGCGCGCTGCGCCATGTCGAGCGTGCACACGGCGTTCGCGTCGGTCTCCACGAGCTCGACCGATACGGTCTGGCCGTTCGCCGACACGGTGTCGACGTGGGGCACACAGGTCGACGATCCCCAGGTCACGATCGCGAACATACGACCGTCGTCGAGGATCGCCGCCTCCATGTCGTCGACGTCATCCGCCTCGACGCCGGCCGAGTTCGAAGGCACGGGCGTCGAGCTCGGAGCCGTCGACCCCGGGCCCGCCGTGCATCCGGCGAACAGCAGTACTGCGACGGCAGACAAGGCGGCGGCTGACAGAGCAGCGGCGGCACGCGAGGGGAGGGCCATGCCCCACAGATTATCGTCCTGCCGACTCCGCTGACAGCCCGATCGGTGCCAGGATGCGGCTACTGCAGCGCCGAGGTGAGACGCGCGAGGTTGTCGAGCACGGTCGACCGCAGCGGCTGCTGCTTCCACTCCTCGAGCGTGAGCTCACGACTGAGCGAGCGGTACCGGTCTTCGACCTCCCGCATCTCGGCGACGAACTCCTCGCCGCGGACGAGCATCGACACCTCGAGGTTGAGACCGAACGAGCGCATGTCCATGTTGCTCGAGCCGATCACCGCGACCTGATCGTCGATCGTGAGGCTCTTCGTGTGCAGGATGTAGGGCTTGCGATACATCCAGATGCGCACTCCCGCCTTGAGCAGCACCTCGTAGTAGCTGCGCTGGGCGTGATAGACCATCGCCTGATCGCCCTCTTCCGACACGAAGAGCTCGACCTCGACGCCGCGGTCAACGGCGGCCGTCACCGCCAGAAGCAACGCTTCATCAGGCACGAAGTACGGACTGACGATCATGATCCGCTCCTTGGCCGCATACAGCAGCCCCAGGAAGAGACGGAGGTTGTTCTCGACTTCGAAGCCCGGACCCGACGGGACCACCTGGCAGTCCAGGTCACCCGAGCCGGTCTCGGCGTGCGAGATGTCGATCTCCTGCAGCACCTCGTCGGTCTCGCTGTACCAGTCACTGAGGAAGATCGCGTTCACGCTCAGCACCACGGGGCCGTCGATGCGCACCATGAGGTCGACCCAGTGGAGTCCGCGCTTGATGTTCTTCGGCAGGTTGTAGGTGGAGTCCGTGACATTCTGCGATCCGAGGAACGCGACCTTGCCGTCGACGACCAGGAGCTTGCGGTGATTGCGCAGGTCCGGTCGCTGCATGCGTCCCTTGAGCGGCTGCACCGGCAGCATGAGGTGCCAGTGGGCGCCCATCGCATTGAGGCGCTTGATCGTCGCGCGATACCGGGGCTTCCACCGGTTGGCCCAGTGATCGAGCAGCACGCGCACATGCACGCCGCGTGCCGCGACCTCTTCCATCGCACGGAAGAAGTTGTCGGTCGACTCGTCGGACTGGAGGATGTAGAACTCGACGTGGACGTACTCCTCCGCCTTGCGGATCTCGTCGGCCATCGCGTCGAGCGAGTCCTGGTACTCGGCGATCAGGTGAGCGCCGTTGTCGCCCGAGATCGGAAGAGCGCCGAGGCGATGGTTCATCTCGACGAGCGGCGGGAACCAGCTCGGCGCGTCAGGACGCAGGGTGCCGAAGTGCAGGTGCTCGCTCGTCTCGGCGATGTACTCGTTGATCTGATCCTGTTTGCGGCGGCGCGCTCGCGGCAGGCGCGGGTTGCCGATGAGCAGGAAGAGGAAGACGCCGACGAACGGGATGAAGAACACGGCCAGCAGCCAGGCCATCGCGGCAGTGGGGCGGCGGTTCCGCGGAATCACGATGATCGCGGTGATGCGGATGGTCAGATCGAGCAGCAGGATGAATCCGGCGATCCACGGCGCCCAACTGTCGGGTGTCATACCTCGTCCTCCCGACGGGTCGGCACTTCGACGGGACACGCCTCAGTGGGCACCTGTAGCGGTGCGTTGGCTACACAGTAGCGGATGGTGCGGACGCCGCTCAGGAACGCGGCGGCAGGCCACGGGCTGCACGCTCTTCGGCTTCGATTCGCGCGTGCACCTTGCGCTCCGTGCGGTCGAACCGCAGAATGCCCCGGATCACGAAGAAGAACACGACGCTCACGCCGATGGTCGGAATGATCGACCATGCCGCTGCGACCCAGAAGTTCTCCATGGCTCCATGGTACGCGACGCCGACCACGCCCGACCCACTGCTCCTGCACATCCGCGGCCTCCCGACGTGCCGGCGCGCGAGCCTGTGGGCCTCGTCCGCAGACGCGCTGCGCCGAGCACACTCGCCGCATGACCACTGTTCTCAGAGCCTCCGACTCCTCCGAATTCCTCACCATCGTCCCCTCTCTCGCCGGTTTCACTCCACGGCAGAGCCTCGTGCTCCTCCCCTTCCGCGGCAGCAGGAGTCACGGCGCGATGCGGCTCGATCTGCCGAATGACGACGTCTCGCTCGAGCAGTACGCGGACTCGGCCATCGGGCTGGTCGCGCGCGTCGAGAACACGGATGCGGTCGCCGTCGTCGTCTACACCGACGACGAGGCCTACCCGACCCGTGACGGCCTGGTGCTCCCGTACACGGTCGAGATCGACGAGGTGCTCGGCTGCGCCGCCGACAGCGGACTGCGGATCGTCGATGCGCTCTGCGTGACCCCCTCGGGGTGGTCGAGCTACCTGGATGACGAGCCGACGCTGCGCGCTCTCGAGGATGCGGCCCCGCAGGTCGATG
This sequence comes from Microbacterium sp. EB106-03-03-XG65, assembly GCF_058791955.1. NCBI lineage: Bacteria > Bacillati > Actinomycetota > Actinomycetes > Micrococcales > Microbacteriaceae > Microbacterium > Microbacterium sp. EB106-03-03-XG65. Next base: position 1,098,189 of record NZ_JBYTEB010000001.1, on the reverse strand, counting down.
GCCTCGGCGACGTGTCCGGCGACCAGCTGGCGGGCACCGACCTGCCGCCGGCGGATCTCGCCGAGAAGGAGCGCGTCGCCCGCGCCCTGCGCGACCTCGACGAGCTGCTCGCCCACGAGCGGGTCGGCGGGATCACCGGGCAGGAGAACCCTCAGGCCATCGCGGCCCTCGCCCTGCTCGAAGATCTCCCTGCCTTCTTCGAGTCGGTGCTCACGAGCCCTGCCGACCTGCCGCCGTTCGCTCACGCTGCGCTGCTCTGGTGCCTCGATCGTCCGATCTTCCGTGATGTCGCGCTCACGCAGTGGGCCACGGATCTGCTCGGCGGTGTGCGCACCCTCGACGCGCAGCTCGCGTTCCGGGGCGGGCACGCCACCGTGCCCGACGACCTGGGAGAGGTCTTCCTCGGCAGGGGACCGGCCCCCGACGCGGAGCGCCTCAAGCGCGCGCTCGACACTGTGCGCACGGCCGCGGCACGCGCACCGCGCCTGTCACGCCCGGCACCCCTCACGGTGGCCGCATGGATCTCGTGGGCCCTGGGCCGTGCGAGTCACGCCGGACACTATCTCGACCTGGCGCGGTCGATCGAGCCGGAGTACGGACTCGCATCGCTGCTCGACACGATGATCGGCGCCGCGGTTCTGCCCGAGTGGGCGTTCCGGCGAGGTGCGGGATCGATCGGGTGATCGGTCCGCAGCTCGCGTTCCTCGGGGCCCGCGCCCTACTTGACGAGCGGGAACAGGATCGTCTCGCGGATGCCGAGGCCCGTGATCGCCATGAGCAGTCGGTCGATCCCCATGCCCATGCCTCCGGACGGCGGCATGCCGTGCTCGAGAGCCCGCAGGAACTCCTCATCGACCGGCATCGCCTCGACGTCACCTCGGGCGGCGAGCTTCGCCTGCTCGACGAACCGCTCGCGCTGGATGACGGGGTCGACGAGCTCGGAGTAGCCCGTCGCCAGCTCGAACCCGCGGATGTAGAGGTCCCACTTCTCGACGACGCCCGCGACCGACCGGTGCTCGCGCACCAGCGGCGAGGTGTCGACGGGGAAGTCCATGACGAACGTCGGACGCACGAGATCGCCCTTGACGAAGTGCTCCCACAGCTCTTCGACGAGCTTGCCGTGCGTGGCCTGCGGGGGCAGATCGACGCCGTTCGCCTCGGCGAAGGCGATCAGGTCCTCCACCGAATCCTGCGGTGTGATCGTGCGTCCCGATGCCGCGGAGAGCGACTCGTACATCGAGATGCGATCCCACTCGCCGCCCAGATCGTACTCGGTGCCGTCGGCCCAGGTCACGGTCGTGGACCCGGCGACGGCGATCGCCGCCTGCTGCACGAGCTCCTGCGTGAGCGCAGCCATCTGGTTGTAGTCGCCGTATGCCTGGTAGGCCTCGAGCATCGCGAACTCGGGGCTGTGCGTCGAGTCGGCGCCCTCGTTGCGGAAGTTGCGGTTGATCTCGTACACGCGCTCGATGCCGCCGACGACAGCGCGCTTCAGGTACAGCTCCGGCGCGATGCGCAGATACAGCTCCGTGTCGAAAGCGTTGGAGTGCGTGACGAAAGGCCGCGCCGACGCGCCGCCGTGCTGCACCTGCAGCATGGGCGTCTCGACCTCGAGGTAGTCGTGACTCCCGAAGGTCGCGCGCAGGCTGGCGTTCACGGCGGCCCTCGCGCGCACGGTGGTGCGGGCCTGCTCGCGCACGATCAGATCGAGGTAGCGGCTGCGGACACGGCCTTCTTCGCTGAGCTCGGAGTAGGCGTTCGGCAGCGGGAGGATCGCCTTCGAGGCGATCGCCCACCCATCGGCCATGATCGACAGCTCACCGCGGCGGCTCGAGATCACCTCGCCGTGCACGAAGACGTGGTCCCCGAGGTCGACGTACTCCTTCCAGTCGGCGAGCGACTCCTCGCCGACGTTCGCGAGCGAGATCATCGCCTGGATGCGGGAGCCGTCACCGGCCTGCAGCGTGGCGAAGCAGAGCTTGCCCGTGTTGCGGCTGAACACCACGCGACCCGCGACGCCCACGACGACGCCGGTCTCAGCGCCGGCCTCGAGGTCGTCGTAGTCCGCGCGCAGTGCAGGGATCGTGTGCGTCACGGGCACTCCGACGGGGAACGCGCCGCCGCCGGCATCCGCGCGCTTCGCGATCAGTCGCTCGCGCTTGGCAAGACGCACGGCCTTCTGCTCGTGGACGTCTTCTTCGATGGCGGCGGTGGTCGGCTCGGGCGCGGCAGACGCGTCAGTCATTCGGGGCTCCTTGAAAGTCGAGTCCAGTTTACCGAGGTCTGCTCGCTCACCCGGCGACGGAGTCTGGGTAGCCTCGAAGCATGGCAGCCTTCCGACTCGCCCCTGGCCTCGCGGCTGCAGCGCTCTGCGCCGCCGCACTACTGGTCCCTGCATCGGCCAGCGCCGCGGCGCCACCGGACACAGGTACCCCGGCCCGTGTCGCAACGACGGTCCTCGCCGACGAGGACGACTTCTCGTACGCCTCGTGGGATGCGAATGTCGAGGTGGGCCTCGACGCCGAAGGTCGGGCGCAGATGCACGTCACCGAGTCTCTGACCGCCCGGTTCCCGGACATCGATCAGAACAAGGGCATCGTGCGGGGCCTCCCCACCAGCTATGAGAACGCGTGGCTCGAGGTCCGAGTGCTCGCAGTGACGGATGAGAACGGCACGGAGGTGCCGTATGAGACCGATGAGGAAGACGGTCTCCTCTCCGTGCTGACCGGTGACGACGACTACGTGCAGGGCCTCACGACCTACGTGATCGAGTACGAGATGCGCGACGTGATCCTGCCCGCCGACACCGGCGTCGACGAGTTCTACTGGGACCTCCTCCCCCTCGACAGCACCCAGCCGATCGAGAGCTTCCGGGCCGACATCACCGTCGACGACACCCTGACCGAGCACCTCACGGGCAACGCACGCTGCTACATCGGCGTCTCAGGATCGACCGACGAATGCCCGATCACGAAAGACGGGTCGACCTTCACCGTCGGGGCCGACGACCTCTCCCCCGGCCAGGGCGTGACGGTGGCCATCGGTTTCGACCAGGGCACCGCCATGCAGCCGTCCGCGCGGCAGCCGAATCCCGTCACCGACACGGTGCCCGCCCTCGCCGCACTCGGCGCGCTCGGCACCTCAGTGGCGAGTTGGTTCGCCGTCTCTGCTTTCCGGCGGTCGCGGCAGCGATCGACCGGGGTCATCGTGGCGCAGTACGACGTACCTGACCGGATGCCGCCGCTGCTCGCCGCCGCGATCGTGCCGGGAGCGAAAGATGCGATCCCCGCCGAGATCGTGCACCTCGCCGTGCGCGGCGCGCTGCGCATCGAAGAGGGGGCATCCTCCGATCAGCCGCGACTGCGACGCCTGCACGGCGCGCCCGCACCCGATCCACTCGACGGCGAAGCGCTCGAGGCTCTCTTCGCCGAGGCCGACGCGGACGACGTCGCCGACCTCCCCTCCGAGAGCGAGACATTCGCCGCGCGCATGAAGGCCCTCGCACAGCGGGGCACGGATGCTGCAGTGTCTCGCGGCCTCACGACGAAAGCGCGCAGCCGCGCGGCCATGGCGCTCCAGGCCCTGGCGATAGCGGTGGTCCTGACCGGCTTCGGATTCGGACTGTGGGGCATCATCGGCGGCCGCGTGACCGCACTGCCCGCGTTCGTCGCGGTCTGCTTCGGCACGTTCCTGGTGCTGGTCTCGTCGCTCTACTCGTTCGCGAAGCACACAGTGCTCACGGCCGAGGGCGCACGCGAGCACGAATACCTGATGGGCGTGAAGGAGTTCATCCGTGTCGCAGAGGCCGACAGGCTGCAGATGCTGCAGTCGTACTCCGGTGCCGAGCGACGACAAGACGGCAGCGCGAACGTCATCGTCGTCTACGAACGACTGCTGCCCTACGCCATGCTCTTCGGCATGGAAGACGAATGGGGCTCGGTGCTCGAGCGCGCCTATGCGCACGAACAGCACGGTGCCTCGTGGATCGGGGATCCCTCGACACCGTTCATGAGCGCGCAACTGGCGGCGTTCGCCGCGTCATCGCATCAGGCGGCGACGTACTCCGCACCGAGCGCGAGCAGCTCGTCGAGCGGCGGAGGATCGTTCGGCGGCGGTTTCTCTGGCGGAGGCGGCGGAGGCGGCTTCTCAGGAGGACGCTGAACCGCGACGTCGATCGGCGACAGCGTGCGGATCGCGGCGCCTCGAGAAGGGGCGCCTCGAGTGACCGCGCCTCGAGTGACCGCGCCCCGAGAAGCGGCGCCTCTGTAACCCGCGCCTCGAGAAGCCGCGCCTAGAGAAGCGGCGCCTGCGGCGAGGCGTCGCGCAGTGCACCCTCGACGGCCGACTGCACGAGCGCAGACAGATACCCGCCGGGGTTCTCGACGCCGATCTCGCTCAGCCTGGCCGTCGACTGCGCGATGATCGAGCGCGAGAACTCGGTGACGGTGTGGATCGCATCGGCGTAGTCGCCCCGGTCGCCCTCGGCGATCACGACCGGCTCGCATCCGATCTCGACCGCGAGCGCCTGAGCGATCGGCAGCACGGCGGCGGGCGCCGTGACGGCCGCGTATCCGGCTCGCAACTGACGGAGATCGATGGATGTGCCGGCGAACGTGATCGCCGGATGCACCGCGAGCGGGATCGCCCCGCGCTCGGCTGCGGGTCGAAGCACCTCGATGCCGTGACCGGGGTCGGTGTGCAGCACGAGCTGCCCGATCTGCCAGCCGCCGACCTCTGCGATGCCCGCCACCAGAGACGGAAGCTCGTCGTGCGGCACCGCGATCACGACGAGCTCGCTGCGACGCACGATCTCGAGAGCATCCAGCACGGGCACGTCGGGAAGCACAGCCGACGCGCGATCGTCGTCGGAGCCGCTCGTGATCCCCGTGATGGCATGACCCGCGCCCGCCAGCGCAGCCCCGATGACCGGGCCGACGCGGCCCGCGCCGATGATGCCGACCCCGAGACGTCCGTCCCGACGCATCGGCTCACTCATCGCGCGGAGCCGGCGGAAGAACCGGAGGCGCAGGCGGAGCCACCGGAGGCGCAGGCGGAGCCACCGGAGGCGCAGGCGGAGCCACCGGAGCCGCAGGGGTGGCCGGCGTCGTCGGATCCGGGTACGCGAAGGCGGGACCGGACGGCGGCGACAGAAGGGCCTCGTCGGGTGTCGCTGCGGCCTCGGCATCCGCGGCGGCGTGCTCTCCCCAGCGGTGGGTGTGGTCGCGTTCGGCTGCAGCCGCAGCGGCCGACGTGACACCGTCGATCAGGAACAGCGCGTCGTCGCGTTCGAGGCCCGAGAGGTATCCCGTGATGAGCCCCTGCACCGAGTGCACCTGAGCTCCCGACACACGCTGGGCGCGGTCGATCGGTCCCTGCGAGAGCGATACGCCCTGCAGGCGGGCCAGCGGGAAGATCGCCAGCTTGCGCCACATCACACCGCGACGCAGCAGCAGTCCCATGTCGGTGAGGAGGTATCCGTGACGCTTCCATGAGAGCGGCCGGCGCCACCAGGCGCGCGACGCCATGACACGATACGGGTCGCCCTCGACGGGACCCAGGATGCCGTGCTCCCACACGAGCGCCATCTCGGCGGGCTGCGCATCGGGGAGGATCAGCGCCAGCACGCGCTCGACGTCGGCGCGCTTGCCGACGGGCAGCACGACGTTGAACTGCTGCGCGGACCCCGATGACTGCTGTGCGGCGCTCTTGCCGCTCATCCGGTTGATCCTGATCGTCCACCAGCCGAAGGGCCGCCACAGCAGCGACTGCGTCACCTCGACGGCGAAGATGCGCCCCGGAGGCAGCGTCTCGGTCACGGTGGTCAGCAGCCCGTACGTGATGCGCACCCCGTCAGGAGTGGGGGCGATCGAGTACCGCAGCGACTTCGAGATCTGCGCCCAGGTGATACCGACGATCGCAATGATCATCGGAATACCGATTCCCAGCGTGATGCCGAGGCCGAGGAACCCGTCGATCGGATCGCCGTCGACCATCGAGCCGATCACGATGCCGCCGAGCGCGACGCCGAAGATCGCCGCGAAGAAGACGAACCACAGCACGCTGGAGATGAGCTGCGATCCCACCAGACGACCGGTCGGGATCTTGACGACGCTCTCGGGTTCCACGTCGGCCAGATCGACTCCGCCGATCAGGCCGTTGACGCCCTCGTTCATCGACCCGACGAGCTGCCCGCGAGCCGTGGCAGGGGCGCCTGACGCGGCCGCAGCGCCCGGCGTCACCAGCGGAGCCGCCCCGCGCGTGCGTGCAGCCCGTGCACCCGACGCGAGGCGCAGGATGTCGGCGCGCACCGACTCGGCGCGTCCCGTGGCGAGGTACTCGAGATCGACGTTGGAGTCGGTGCCGGCGCCCACCACCTCGAGCTTCGCGAGGCCGATGATGCGGGCAGGGAACGGTCGGGTGAGGTTCACTCCCTGCACCCGATCGAGCGGCGCGCGGCGGTGCGACCTGAACACGATCCCCTTGCGCACCTCGACGTGGTCGCCGGTGATGCGGAACTGATGGAAGCGCCACAGGAACCAGAAGACGCCGATCAGCAGCAGCACGAGCGCGAGCACGCTGAGCAGGGCGACGAGGATCAGGTTGTTCTCGAGCACCCAATCGACGGGGTCGCCGCCCGAGTAGTCGCCGTAATGCGCTTCGGGCGAGAACAGGTCGACCGCCCACGCGATGAGACGATCGCGCATGTTGGCGACCACGATGCCCGCGACGATGATGAGCGCCAGCCCACCCTTGAAGAGGGGGGTCAGCGGATGCATCCGATGCCACTCGCCGTCGGCGAGCGTGGTCGGGCCGTCGGCATCCGCCGTCGTGGGAGCAGCCGGCGGCGGCAGCTGCGGCTCGCTCACAGGCCGGTCCGGCGGGTCTCGGCGACCTCGATGAGCGTGTCGCGCAGCGCCTCCGACCCCGCCTGCGTGAGACCCGGGATCTGCACCCCGGTCGTGGCGGCAGCCGTGACCATCTTCAACTGGCTGACTCCGAAGGCGCGGTCGAGGGGACCCTGTGTGATGTCGACGAGCTGCATGCGCCCGTAGGGCACGGCGATCATGCGCTGCCAGAGGATCCCCTTGCGGAAGACGATGTCGTCGGAGCGCAGCATGTAGCCGATCGCCTTCGCCTGGCGGGGAAGGATGATCAGGGTGATCAGAGTGATGAGCACGATCACCCCGGCCGGGATCCACGCCCACGTCTGCCCCAGAGCGAGGGCGAGCACGGCGGCGATGGCGCCCACGATGACGATGAAGATCACGTTCTGGAGGATCTGCGACGCCACGTAGCGCGGAGAGATCTGGTGCCAGGTGCCGTCGAGCTCGAGCCTGGCCGAGCTTCGCGTCGTGCGCAGCTCGGGGTAGGTGCCCTGGTCGAGGGCTCCGAGGTCAGTGACCTCCGCCGAGTTCAGCGGGGCCGGGGTCTCCGGCTCGATCTGTGGGTTCTGAGTCATCAGGATCCTTCGGCAGGGTGCAGAACTGTTCGGCGATGAGCGCGGCGACCGCGAGCACGATCGCGCTCACGATCAGCGCCAGCATCGCCACAGTCGACCCTACCGGGGGATCGATCGGGCGTGACAGGAGGAAGATCAGGAGCCCTGCGCCGAACCCCGCCATGATCGCGCCGACCAGGCTCGATGCACGAGCGAGAGTCACGGCGCGCGTCGCGCGGAAAGGATCGATCCGCTGCCCCGTGCGGACGCTCGTGCGCACGGGCCATGCGACCCCGAGCGATGCGGCGGCGATCAGCAGAAGCAGCACGGGAAGGAGGAGCGACGGCGTGAACGTCGTGCGTCCCATCACCGTCAGCAGATGGTCGAGCAGGAATCCCCCGCCCGCAGCGAGCAGGGCGAGGACTCCGAGCAGCGACACCGACGTGCGCTTCATGGCGTCACCGCGCATCCCCGTCGGCCGCCTCGCCGGCACGCAGCCGGGCGACGAGGTCGGCGACGCGACCGTGTCCCGGCAGCGCGGCATCGGCGTCGAGCGCCAGCCACGGCTCGAGGACGAACAGGCGCTCGGCCGCGCGCGGATGCGGCAGCTGCAGGCGCTCGTCGTCGGAGTTCTCGTCACCGTAGACGATCAGATCGAGATCGAGGGTGCGGTCGCCCCAGCGCTCGTGACGCTCGCGCCCGTACTCGTCTTCGATCGCGTGGAGCATGCCCAGCAGGATGGTCGGCGCGAGTCGCGTGCGCACGAGAGCCGCGGCGTTCACATATCCGGGAGCATCGGGATCGGGGCCGTCGACACGCAGGGCCACGGTCTCGATGAGCGGCGACAGCCGGACCTCGCTCACGAGCGGCAGTCGGGAGATACGCTCCGCCGCCGCACGGATCGTGGCCTCGCGGTCGCCGAGGTTCGCCCCGAATGCGACGACCGCGACCGCGTCGGATCGTCCTTCGCGAGGAGCGGGTCCTGTCAGCGGATTCGTCAGGTTGCGGCTCATCGTGAGAACCCCACGGCCGGATGCCGCTGCGTGCGGTGCACCGTCACGGCGACATCGGCGAAGGCCAACGCGATCGGCGCGTGCGGCTTGTGCACGGTGACCGTGACCGAGTGCACGCGCGCATCAGAGAGCGCGACATCGGCGATGCGCTCGGCGAGCGTCTCGATGAGGTTCACCGGCTCGCCGGCGACCACCGCCGCCACCTTCTCGGCCAGCTCGCCGTAGTGCACGGTGTCGACGACGTCGTCCGATGCAGCAGCGTCCCGCAGCGGCATCCGCAGGGTCAGATCGATCGTGAACTCCTGGCCGTCTTCACGCTCGTGGTCGTAGACCCCATGCCGGCCGAACACGGTGAGTCCGGTCAGAACGATCTCGTCGAGGAAATCCATGGGTCAACCCTCCCACGCGTGGGTGATCGCCAGAGCATCCCGCGTGGCGGCCACGTCGTGCACGCGCACGGCCCACACCCCGGCTCGCGCCGCCAGCGCGCTGGTCACGGCCGTGGCGAGGTCGCGACGGGCCTCGGTTGCCTCCTGCTCGGGTGCTGCGTGCTGCAGCGCCTCGGCGATGAACCGCTTGCGCGAGGTGCCGATCAGCACTCGCGGCCCCAGGGCGACCACCTCGTCGAGCCCGCGCAGGAGCTCCCAGTTCTGGGCGCCCGCCTTCGCGAATCCGATTCCGGGATCGACGATGAGGCGGGACGGTGCGATGCCGGCCGACGCCGCATCCCCCATCCTTTCCCTGAGCTCTGCGACGACCTCGCGCGCGATGCGCTGATACTCCGCCTTCGCGTACATGTCGTCGGAGAAGCCGCGCCAATGCCCGATCGCATAGTCGGCCCCGGTGTCGGCCACGGCCGCCAGCATCTCGGGGTCGGCCAGCCCACCCGACACGTCGTTGACGATGCGCGCTCCCGCCCGCACGGCGGCGGCGGCGGTCGAGGCATTGATCGTGTCGATGCTCACGGGGGCACCTGCGGCGACCAGCTGCTCGATCACCGGCAGCACCCGCTCCTGCTCGATCGCAGGTCCCACGCGCTCCGCTCCCGGACGCGTCGACTCTCCCCCGATGTCGAGCACCGTGGCGCCGTCGGCGCGCAGGCTCAGTCCGTGTGCGACAGCCCGATCGACGTCGAGGTAGCGCCCTCCGTCGCTGAACGAATCGGGCGTGACGTTGACGATGCCCCAGATGCCGGTCATCAGTGCGACGATCCCGCGCCGATCAGCGCGATCAGCTCCGTGCGCGACACGGGATCCGTGTACTCGCCGCGGGCAGCGATCGTCAGCGTCGATGCCTCCGGCTGGCGTCCGCCCCGCATGGTCACGCAACCGTGACTCGCGTCGAGGACGACGAGCACACCGCGGGTGTCGAGATTCTCGGCGATCGTGTCGGCGATCTGCTCGCCCAGCCGCTCCTGCACCTGTGGCCTCGTCGCGAGGATCTCGACGACGCGCACGAGCGCCCCGAGTCCGACGACCTGTTCGCCCGGCAGGTACGCGATGTGCGCGCGACCCGCGAACGGCAGAAGGTGATGCTCGCACACCGACCGGAAGCGGATGTCGCGCAGCAGCACGGCTCCCGAGGGCAGCGTGTCGGGAGCGGGCCCCCTCGCCACGCTGATCGTGTGAGCGAGGGGCGCCGCAGCGTCCTGTCCGACACCGGCGAAGAATTCCGAATACAGCTCGGCCATGCGCGACGGCGTCTGCCTCAGCCCCGGGCGATCCGGATCCTCACCGATCGCCGCGAGCAGCTCACGGGTGAGCCGCTCGACGCGAGCGCGGTCGACCGACACGGGTCAGGCCGTCGCGGGTCGCGCCTGACCGGCACCGGCCGATCCCGGCTGCGTGCGCGGAGCGGCGGCGGGCGCCTCGACAGACGCGGCGACCGGGACGACCTTCTTCGGCACCTCGATCGGCGGCTGCTCGGAGACCGGGCGGCTCTCACTCGACAGCCAGAGCGGACGCTCGGGAAGCTTCTTGATCTCGGTGAAGATCTCGGCGATCTGGTTGTGGTCGAGGGTCTCCTCCTCGAGCAGCGCCAGCGCCAGCCTGTCGAGGATGTCGCGGTTCGCGCTGATGACCTCGTAGGCCTCGTTGTGGGCCTGCTCGATGAGAGCGCGCACCTCGGCGTCGACCCGTTCGGCGACCTTTTCGGAGTACTCCCGCCCGCGGCCCATGTCGCGAGCGACGAACACGTCTCCCCCCTCGCTGCCGAGCTTGACGGGTCCGACCTCGGTCGTCATGCCGTATTCGATGACCATCTTGCGGGCGATCGAGGTCGCCTTCTCGATGTCGTTCGACGCGCCTGTGGTCGGGTCGTGGAAGATGATCTCCTCAGCGACTCGGCCGCCCATCGCGTACGTGAGCTGATCCTGCAGTTCGTTGCGCGTGACGGAGTACTTGTCGTCGAGCGGCAGCACCATGGTGTAACCGAGCGCCTTGCCACGCGGCAGGATCGTGATCTTGGTCACCGGGTCGGTGTAGTTCATCGCCGCCGCCGCGAGCGCGTGACCGCCCTCGTGGTAGGCCGTGATGAGCTTCTCGCGATCCTTCATGACACGGGTCCGGCGCTGGGGCCCGGCGATCACACGGTCGATGGCCTCGTCGAGCGCGCGGTTGTCGACCAGCTGCGCGTTCGAGCGCGCGGTCAGCAGAGCGGCCTCGTTGAGCACGTTCGCGAGATCGGCACCCGTGAAACCGGGAGTCTTGCGGGCGACGACCTCGAGGTCGACGCTCTTCGCCAGGGGCTTGCCCTTGCTGTGCACCTCGAGGATCTTCTGCCGACCCTTGAGGTCGGGAGCGTCCACGCCGATCTGGCGGTCGAAACGACCGGGGCGCAGCAGTGCGGGGTCGAGGATGTCGGGGCGGTTCGTCGCCGCGATCACGATGACGTTCGCGTTCGGGTCGAAGCCGTCCATCTCGACGAGCATCTGGTTGAGAGTCTGCTCGCGCTCGTCGTTTCCGCCTCCCATGCCCGCACCGCGGTGACGGCCGACGGCGTCGATCTCGTCGATGAAGATGATCGCGGGAGAGTTCTCCTTGGCCTGGTTGAACAGGTCGCGCACACGGGATGCACCCACACCGACGAACATCTCGACGAAGTCCGAACCCGAGATCGAGTAGAACGGGGCTCCGGCCTCACCGGCGACGGCGCGGGCGAGCAGGGTCTTTCCGGTTCCGGGAGGGCCGTACAGCAGCACGCCCTTGGGGATGCGGGCGCCGATCGCCTGGAACTTGGCCGGGTCCTGCAGGAACTCCTTGATCTCATGGAGCTCTTCGATCGCCTCATCGGCACCGGCGACGTCGGCGAAGGTGACGGTGGGTGTCTCCTTGTTGACGAGCTTGGCCTTGGACTTGCCGAACTGCATGACCTTGCCGCCGCCGCCCTGCATCGACGAGAGCAGCCACCAGAACAGCAGGCCGAGCAGCACGAGCGGGAGGAGGAGGGAGAGGATGCCGTCGAACCACGTCGCGCGCGGCACCGCGTCGTTGAAGCCGTCCTTGGGCTCTGCGGCGTTGATCGCCTTGACGACCTCGTCTGCGCGGGCCTCGACGTAATAGAACTGCACGTTCTCGGAGCCCTCGAACGCCTTCGACAGCGTCATGTCGACGCGCTGGTCGCCGTCGGTCGTGACGACCTCGGTGACCGTCTTACCGGAGAGCAGTTCGAGGCCCTCCTGCGTCGTGATCTGCTTCGGCGCGCCGAGGTTCGAGATCAGCAGGAAGCCGCCGAACAGCAGCAGACCGATGAGGGCGACGTAGATCAGCGGGTTCCGCGTGAGCTTCTTGACATCCATGGTCGGATCAGCGTATCGCGCAGGCACTAGGTGCCCGCTGTGCGTTCACCCACGGCGTACCGTTCGACGGGCTCAGGGAACCGACCCCGGGTCGCCGAGCGAGGAGCCGGCGAAGAGACGAAACGAAGAGGAGGAACGCGTTCAGCTGTAGACGTGCGGTGCGAGCACTGCGACATCGCGGAGGTTGCGGTAGCGCTCGTCGTAGTCGAGTCCGTACCCGACGACGAAGTCGGTGGGGATGTCGAAGCCGACGTACTTGCAGTCGATGACGACCTTGGCGGCCTCGGGCTTGCGCAGCAGCGCGAGCACCTCGATCGACTCGGCCCCGCGCGACTCGAAGTTCTCGAGCAGCCAGCTGAGGGTGAGACCCGAGTCGATGATGTCCTCGACGATCAGCACGTGCTTGCCGTTCAGGTCGGTGTCGAGGTCTTTGCGGATCTGCACCACACCGCTCGACTTGGTGCTGGCGCCGTAGCTCGACACGGCCATCCAGTCCATCGGAGCGTGGAACGGCAGCGCCCGTGCGAAGTCGGCCATGACCATGACTGCGCCCTTGAGCACGCCGACGAGGATGAGCTCCTTGCCCTCGTAGTCGATGGCGACCTGAGCCGCCAGCTCGTCGAGCTTCGCGATGATCTCCTCCTCGGTGACGAGGATCTGGGCAAGGTCGTCCTGGATTTCCGCGGCGCGCATGGATCGATTTTAGGTGACGCGCGCCCATGCTCCCGCACAGGATCCGCAGATCCTCCACCGGAATTCCGGGTGCGTCGCCCGCATCCGCATTACCCTGAGCCGTGAGACGGGCGGATGCCCACGACGGAAGGAATCCCCATGGCTCTTGACGACATCCTCACGCAGGTGCCGATCGACGACATCGCCGCGCAGCTCGGAGTCTCTCGCGAGGTCGCGAAGGCCGGAGTCGAGCAGGGCGGCGCGGTGCTGCTCGGCGGCCTCGCGAAGAACGCCTCCACCTCGGAGGGCTCGTCCGCGATCGAGAACGCCCTGAAGCGCCACGAGGGCGCGACCGGCGCCTCGAAGGTCGACGACATCGATCAGGCCGACGGCGGCAAGATCGTCTCGCACATCCTCGGTGCCGACGAGAAGAAAGTGACCGAGAAGCTCACCGAGTCGCCGAAGACGGCCGGCATCGACTTCGGCAAGCTGCTGCCGATCCTCGCCCCGATCGTGATGGGGCTCATCGCGAACGCGAACAAGGACAAGAGCTCCAAGACCGACACCGCAGAGGCGCCGTCGGGTGGCGGGGGCATCGGCGACGTGATCGGCGGACTGCTCGGCGGCGGCAACTCCTCGGGCGGCGGCGGGATCGGCGACCTGCTGGGCGGGCTCCTCGGCGGCAACTCCTCGGGCGGCGGCGGGATCGGCGACCTGCTGGGCGGGCTCCTCGGCGGCAAGAAGTAACGAGGGAGCAGCGCGTTTCGTCTCGCTCGGCTCCGCCGGGCTCGCTCAACGACCGATGGGCGCCGTCCCCTCCCCCGCTCAGCGCGCGGTGAAGACGATGCGTCCGCCGATCCGAGCGGCCGAGCATGCGGGCAGGTCGATGGGACCCTGACCCGACCAGTCCGTCGCCAGCCGTGCGACCTCGAGAGTCTGCAGGCGGGTGAGGCTGACCCCGAACTCGCTGTCGACCACGAGGCGGATGATCCGGTTGCGCAGCGCTGCGGGGTTCGCGGCGAGTGCGGCGACGCTGACCGAGATCCCCGCTTCGGCGTGCTCGACGATGTCTTCGATGGTCTCGTGGATCATCTCGTCGAACGCCTCGGCGTCTTCACGGAGCTGTTCCGCAGTGCGTGCGAGGGCCTCGGCGATGCCGGGGCCGATCTCGGCCTCGAGCACCGGCAGCACCCGCTCGCGCACGCGCACCCGAGCGAAGCGCTGTTCGGAGTTGTGGGGGTCGTCCCACGCGTCGAGATCGGATGCCGCGCAGAACCCGCGCGTCGTCTCCCGACGCACGCCGAGCAGCGGACGCACCCAGCGCAGTCCGTCGTCGTCAGTGCGCACAGGAGCCATCCCTTGCAGGCTCGCGGCTCCGGATCCGCGTGCGAGGCCCAGCAGCACGGTCTCGGCCTGATCGTCGAGGGTGTGTCCGAGGAGCACGGCCGATGCGCCGACATCCGCCGCGGCATCCTTCAACACCCGATACCGGGCGTCACGTGCCGCGGCTTCCGGACCGCCTTCCGCGCCGACCTCGACCCGCACGATCAGTGCATCCAGTCCGAGAGCCGCCGCCGCGCGGGCAGCGCGCGCCGCGACGGCATCGGATCCGTCCTGCAGCCCGTGGTCGACCGTCAGGCTCGCCGTCCGCAGTCCGAGCTTCGCGCCCTCGAATGCCGTCGCGGCAGCGAGCGCGAGTGAATCCGCTCCCCCCGAGAGCGCGACGACGACGGTCGATCCCTCCGGCAGATCGTCGAGCGCGGTGCGCACAGCGAGGCGTATCTCTGCGATGGCGGGTGAGAGTGAAGGCACAGCTCCACGGTAGCGAACGAGCGGGAGAACGCCTCTTCCCCCTGGACGGATGCGCCCCTAGCCTGGGGCCGTGTCCTCCGCAACCGCCGCCGCCCGCCTGAGTCCCGAGCGGTTCACGGCCTTCGTCGACGCGGTCGTCGCGATCGCCATGACGCTGCTCATCCTGCCGCTCATGGAATCGGCCTCGGATGCCGCCGACTCTCGACTGACCACGGCGGAGTTCCTCGGCGACCATCGCGGCCAGCTCATCAGCTTCGCGCTGAGCTTCCTGCTGATCGCGACGTTCTGGATGGAACACCATCGCGTCTACAGCCGGGTGCATCGGATCACCGGCGCACTCGTGTGGATCAACGTCGTGTGGCTCTTCACGATCGTCTGGCTTCCTGTCGCGACCGCGATGATCGGCCAACTGCCGACCGACGCGCTGCAGACGACGATCTACATCGGCACCCTGCTGGGCACTCAGCTCGCGACGCTCGCGGCCAAGACATATCTGATCCGGCATCCCGAACTCAGCAACTACGCGCCTGAGACGCTGCGGGCGGGAATCCTGGGCGACATCGCGTCGGCGGCACTGTTCGTGATCGCGCTGGTCCTCGCCGTGACGGTGCCGGAGGTCGGATACTTCGCGCTGGTGCTGGTCGCCCTCACCTCTCCCCTCGCCAAGATCCTGCAACGGATCATCGCCAGACCGTCGTCGGCAGCCGCCGATCCCCGCGCGAAGACGGAGGACGACGACCCGCAGGTAGGCTAGTGCGCGGCATCCAACCGTCATTTCCAAGGAGCACACGCATGGGCGCACACGACGCCGTCATCGAGATCCCGCGCGGCAGCCGCGTGAAGTACGAGGTCGACCACGAGACCGGACGAGTGCACCTCGACCGCGTGCTCTACACGACCTTCGGGTACCCCGCCGACTACGGCTACTTCGACAACACCCTCGGAGAGGACGGCGACCCGCTCGACGTGCTCGTGCTGCTCGACCACGCCATCTACCCCGGCGTCGTCGTCGAGGTGCGCCCGGTCGCAGTGCTCAAGATGAGCGATGAGGCCGGCGGCGACGACAAGCTCGTGGCCGTGCTCTCGAAGGACCCTCGCTGGGCCCACATCCAGGACATCGGCGACGTCGCCGAGTACACCAAGAAGGAGATCGAGCACTTCTTCGAGCACTACAAGGACCTCGAGCCCAACAAATGGGTCAAGGTCGACGCGTGGGGCGACAAGGCCGAGGCGCAGCGCATCCTCGACGAGGCGATCGTCCGCTTCGGCGAGCAGGGCCACTGACACTGCATCCGCCGGGCCTGTGAGCCCGACGCACGAGACCCCCGGTTCCGCTCAGCGGCCGGGGGTCTCGTGCATGCGGGGTGAGGTTCTCAGACCGAGATGCCCCGGCCCGCGAGGAAGTCGATGGGGTTCGTGTACCGGCCGTCGATGTAGACCTCGAAGTGCAGGTGGCAGCCGACGGATGCTCCGGTGTTGCCCGCCCACGCGATCACATCGCCCGCGTTGACCCACTGCCCATTGCGCACGTTGAGTCCACCGGGCTTGATGTGCGCGTAGCCCGTCGCGACGCCGCCGCCGTGCTGGATGCGGATGTAGTTGCCGTAGTTGCCATTGGGGCCGGCGTAGTCGACCGTGCCCGACTGCGCGGCGAAGATCGCGGCGCCACAGCCGTTGGCCAGATCGACGCCGTAGTGGAACGCCGAGCACGCGGGGCACGGACGCGGACGCGATCCGTAGCCAGCACTGCGATAACCGCCCTGCGGGCGAACCCATCCACCGGTACCGGGTTGGCCTCCCGCGCCTCCGCCTCCACCGCCACCGCCACCGCCGCCACCGCCGGCTGCTGCCGCGGCAGCAGCCGCCGCCGCAGCGGCTGCAGCCGCCTCGGCTTCGCGGCGCTTGCGCTCCTCTTCGGCGACGCGCACGCCCTCCTGGTAGCCGGCGACCGTGGTCGCGGTCTGGTCTTTGAGGGCGGCGAGCTGAGCCTGCATCGTGGCGAGGTTCGCGGACTGCTCGTCGAGTGCCGCCTGTGCGGCATCCGCGGCGGCCTGCGCCTCTTTCATCTTCTGCTCGGCGACCTGCTGCAGGCGGTCGCGCTCGGACCGGGCGACGACCGCCTGATCGGTGAGCGACTGCGAGGCGTCGCGCGCTGCGGTGGCCTTATCGCGCACCGTCTGGTTGTACTGGTAGACCTTGTCCATCGTGCCGAGCCGCGAGAGCAGCTCGTCGGCGTTGTCGGCGGACCCGGCGAAGAAGAGCTCGAGGGCGGTGTCGTCGCCGCCGTTGCGGTACAGCTGTGCGGCGAGCTGCGCCGCCTTGCGGGACGCGTCATCGGCGATCACGGCCTGCGCGTCTGCCTGGGCCTGCAGCTCGTCGGCGATCGCGATCGCCTCGAAGTAGGCCTGCTGCGCGGCGTAGAACTCGTCACCCGCGGCGACAGCCGCGGCCTGGGTCTCGGCGACCTTCTGCTGCAGAGAGGCGATGAGGCCTTCGATCCGCGTGATCTCGGCCGCCTTCGACGACTCGTTGCGCATGGCGTTCTGCACGTCGTCCCAGCTGGGGTACGAAGCGGCGTACGCGGCGGTGACGCCGTTGGTCACGCCGAAGGCGCTGAGCGCGACGACTCCCAGCGCTCCGACACCGAGCCCGAGGGCGCCACGGCGGCTCAGCGAGCCCTTCTGCCAGAAGGCGCGGCTCTCGGCGGGCGTGGGCGCGCAGCCGCAATCCTCGGATGCCGCTGCGGCAGCAGCATCCACAGGTGAATGCATGTCGTTCACACGGCCCCTTCCGCCGGATTCACAAATGCCACAGTAACAACAACTTTCACATCCGCAACAGAGTGCGGGCGGCGTCGATCGACACGGGCGTAGGACTCCATCGTCCTCCCGAACACGCCCGGGCGGAAGCAGACTCGCCCTCGATTCGCGTTTTGCTCAGATCTTCCCTTATGCTTGAGCGTCGGCAAGGAAGTCCTCCGGGACAGACTTCGGCCCCATCGTTTAGCGGCCTAGGACGCCGCCCTTTCACGGCGGTAGCACGGGTTCGAATCCCGTTGGGGTCACTCCTTCCGGTACAATTGAAAACAAGTATGGCCCTGTAGCGCAGTTGGTTAGCGTGCCGCCCTGTCACGGCGGAGGTCGCGGGTTCAAGTCCCGTCAGGGTCGCTCTAAGCGACGGGCCCTTTTCTCTGAGAAGGGCCTTTCGTCTAGATGCGACAGGTCTAGCCGGTCGCATGGCTCTGTAGCTCAGTTGGTAGAGCGCACGACTGAAAATCGTGAGGTCACGGGATCGACGCCCGTCGGAGCCACAAGGACCATCATTACAGTGGTCCCAGAAACCCTCGCCTAGCTTCTACATGGCGGGGGTTTTGCCTTTCCCGGCGGATGTGACTTATAGCGCACACAAGCCGAAGTGACTATCGCACACCTCTTGCGTCCCGGACCCCTCGTCGGGCGTAGCGTGAGGTCATGCGCGCCGATCAGGGGGATCCGAGCGAGACAGACTCTCGACGGGTCGTGTATCACCGGTACGGCGGTCCCGAAGTGCTCGAGATCGAGCGGCGGCCCATCCCGGTGCCGGGGCCCGGTGAAGTCCTGGTGCGCGTCGCGGCGGCCGGGGTCAATCCGGTCGATTGGAACATCTTCAGCGGCGGGCCTCTGTTCGACGCGTACGAGCGGTCTCTGCCATCCGGGACCGGCTATGACTTCTCGGGCACGGTCGTCGGAGTCGGCTCGGGTGTCGCGGAGGGGTGGATGCCGGGTGACCGCGTGTTCGGCGGGCTGCGCTTTCACGCACAGGCGGATCACCTGCTCATCGACCCGCGTCAGCTGGCGCGCGTCCCCGACGGGCTGTCCCTTCGAAGTCGCAGGGGTACTGAACGTGGCGGGACGCACGGCGGTCGCGAGCGTGCGCTCTCAGCACATCGCGATCGGCGAGACGGTGCTCGTGAGCGGGGCGGCCGGGGGCGTCGGGATACTCACCGCACAACTCGCGATCGCCGCCGCGGCACGGGTGCTGGGAACCGCGTCGGCGGGGAACCACGATCTGCTCCGTTCGCTCGGGATCGAGCCCTTCGCGTACGGCGACCATCTCGCCGACCGGCTCCGCGCCGCCGCGCCCGAGGGCATCTCCGCCGTGCTCGACACCGTCGGCCACGGCACGGTGGACATGGCACTGCGCCTCGGCGTGCCACGCGCCCGGATCAACACCATCGCCGACTACGAGGCGCGCGACGCCCATGAGGTTCGTGGAGTCGGGGGCGCAGCCGCCGGCACGGCAGAGCTCGCCGACCTCGCGGAGAGGATCGTACGCGGCGACGTCCAGGTGCCGATCGATTCTCGGCATCCGCTGGAACGGGTGCGTGACGCATACGCTCGCTCCATCTCCGGACACGCAGTCGGCAAGATCGTGGTCATCCTCGACGAGGAGCGCGCGTTCTAGATGACGTTGCGCGTCGAGGCGGCTCAGACGGCGACGGGCTGCGTCTCTCGAGCGAGCAGACCGACCAGGTGCCGAGCGATCGTGCGCGGACCGGATGCCGGCGCGACCGCCTCGACATCCGGGTTGTAGTTCGTGTTGGTGTTGACGTCGTAGGTGACCAGGCGGCCGTCGGCGGTCTCGATGAACTCGATGCCGGCGATCGCGATCCCCGCCTCTTGCAGGAACGCCGCGTACTGCCGGACGAGCGGATGCTCGGAACCGATCTCCTCGCGCACGCGGAAGAGCGGCTCCGGCTCGATGCCGTCGGCCCCGGGCACCGCGCACGCCTCGGCGGGGCACAGCTCGAAGCTGCCCGCGCTCGTGTCGACGCGCACGGCGTAGACGAACTCGCCGCCGGCGAACTCGACGCGCGTCACGAAGGGCTCGCGCGCCGTCAGGTTCTCCTGCAGCAGCGTGATGCCGTCGGGCGAGGGCTCGAACTCCGCGCCGTCGACCCAGGCGTCGAACGCCTCGTGCGAGTCGTGACGACGCACGCCGAGGCCCTTGCCCCCCTGATTGTGCTTGCTGATGAACGGCGCGTCGAATTCCTTGGCGCGCTCCTTCAGAAATGTCGTGCCGAAGACCGCGACCGTCTTCGCGACCTCGATGCCGGCGCGCTGCAGCGCTGCGTGCTGCGCCGCCTTGCTCACCTCGAGCTCGAGCACCCCGCTTCCGTTCACCACCGTGCGGCCCGACGCCTCGAGCCAGCGGAGCACGGCGCGACCGTACTCCTTCGAATGCGCGTGGTCCCGCGTGTGCGCCGACGCACTGAGCCGAGACCAGAACACCCCGGCCGGCGGCTCGGCCGACAGATCGATCGACCCGTCGGTGAGCAGCCATTCCTCGGCGGGGACGCCCTCGGCGGCGAATGCGGCGGCGAACGGCGGGAACCATTCGGCGTTCTCGTGGATCACGTACACGCGCGGCTGCGTAGTCATACCCTCACGCTAGGTCGCGTCGACAGCCGTCAGGGTCGCGACGTAACGCGGGTTAACGCAGCACCCTCGAGACACCTGCGCCGAAGACCCCAGGCCTCTCACCCCTCCGCAGACATGCGACGGAGTGTGGCGAAGCATGTCGCCGTGTTGCACGGCAGATGGAGGGAGCCCCACGTGGTGTCTACGGTCGGGACATGACCGCTCATGCCTCTCCCTCCCAGCCCGGATCCCGCGACGCTGTTCCCGCGTCGGAGGCGCTGCAACAGCTGTCGGTGAGCGCGGATGCTTTCAAGGCGGTGTTCCGCGGGCATCCCGGCGGCGTCGCGGTCATCACCGCGCAGGGCGTCGACGGTCCTGTGGCCCTCACCGCATCGTCGGTGTCGTCGGTGAGCGTCGACCCTCCCCTGCTCGTGTTCTCGGTGTCGGCATCGTCGTCCGCGTTCCCGACGATCACCTCGGCCTCGACCGTGGTGGTGCACCTGCTCGACGCGGAGGACATCGAGCTCGCCCGTCTCGGCGCCACGAGCGGCGTCGACAGATTCGCCGACACGACAGCATGGGCGCCTCTCGCGACCGGAGAACCGGTGTTCGCGGGAGCGCGCGCCTGGGTGCGCTGCTCGGTCGTCAGCAGGATGGAAGCGGGCGGCTCCACCGTCATCGCCGCGCACGGACTCCAGGCGAACATCGATCGCGATGCCGATCGGGCGCTCGTGTATCACGACCGCACCTGGCACGCTCTCGGCGAGCACTCCGTGCTGCGTTGAGGGCTTTCTAGTCCGATCGACGCCGGCGAGCGACCAGCACGATCGCGCCGCCGAGCACGAGCAGCAGAGCCGCGATCACGATCGGCACCACGGGCACGGACCCGCCCGTGGTCGGAAGAGTCCCGCTCGGCGGGTCCGGCTCGCTCGGCGGGTTCGGAACGGATGTCGGCGTCGGAGTCGGCGTCGGGGTGGGGACGTCGGCACGCAGGCTGTTCTCGACAGTGAAGGCGATCACCCCGTCGTCTCGGGACGAGACCGGAGCGACGACCCGGCCGTTGCTCTGCACGGGGAGCTCTTCGCCGTCGATCGACCATTCGGGCACATCCCACGAGCCGCCCGGCGGGTCGACGAGCGCCGGCTCGGCCGCCTCGAGGATCGAGCCGACCGGGAACCGCTCGCCGACCACCGTCTGCCCGGCCTCGAGCGTCAGGGTCGGCTGCGGGTCTCCGTCGAGCCACCACTCCACGTCGTAGGCGAGCCCGGCGGCGTCGACTCCGTCGGGGTTGTCGAGCACCTTCGTCAATGACACCGACGCGTACTCGACCGCGGTGTTCGTGACCGTGATGCGCGGGACCTCCTCGGTCGAATCGATCGAGACCCACCGCGACGGCGACCACACGGGCAGCGCCCAGTCGAAGTTCCCGGGCAGGGCGTCTTCTTCGGGGGTGACCTCCCCGAGGAGCACATGCGTGCCCAGTGGGAACGACAGCGGCTGTCCGGCCTCGTCGATCGGCGAGGCCGGGCTGCCGTCCACCGGGATGGCGAAGGACCCGAGCTCCCAGTCTCCGCCGGGCTCACGTGCCAGATAGGCGACCGTGAAGTCGTCCGTCGTGATCTGCTCGGGCGCGATGCCGACGAGTTCTTTCGCGACCTCGAAGGTGCCGGTCGCGAAATCCGCCGTGTTGGTGACCGTCGCCGCGACGACGCGCTGGTCGCCGTCGCCGATGACCAACGACTCCGGCGAGAAGGTCGGCGCCTGCCACGTCGCTCCGTCGATCGCCGGCGGCGCCTGCTCCGAGAAGGTGACCACTGTGTCGTCGGCGAACTGCAGGGGTGTGCCCTCGCTGTCGAGGGGCGAGACGGGACTGCCGTCGGCGGGCAGGGCGAGCGTGCCGGTGCGGACGGCGCCGAGGGGATCAGTGGCCGTCCAGCCGACCGTGAACAGTGCCCCGGGCGGAAGCGCTGCCGGATCGATGCCGGCGAGCTCCTTCGAGATGCGGAAGGACCCGGTGTCGCGCACGTTCACGAACTCGATCTCGAGGTCGGCGCCGTCTGCCACGGGGATGTCGACGATGGCGTCCGCCAGCGGCACCGCTCCCTCGAAGCCCGCCGGCTCGTAGTCGGTCGTGACCCCGCCCGAGGTGACACGGATGGTGGGCGGCTCCCACTCGGTGACGTCGACGGGAGCACCGTCGAACAGAGGGACCAGTTCGGCGAGTTCGAGCACGGGGCTGCCGGTCTCGATGTCGGACAGCGAGATCGGCTGACCTGTCGGCAACTCCCGCGTGCGTCGCTCATCAGCACCCGGTGTCGCCGCATCGACGTTGTAACTGATCGCGTACTGGAATCGCGGATCCGTGGGCACGCCCTCGGTGTGCTTGACGACAGACGGCACGGGCGTGGCCTGCGCCGGAGTGACGAGGTTCGTCAGCTCGATCGCGACGGATGATGCGGTGCCGATCTCGATCGTGCGACCGGGACTCCACGACGCACCCGACCAGTCGTAACCGGGAGGGGGTGTCACCGAGGCGAGGTCCTCGTCGAAGGTCACCTGCGTGCCGGCGGGGAACTGCTGCGGTGCCGCGACTGCGGTGCCGTCGAGCGGCACGTCGAGCGTTCCTCTCGCGATCGTCGTCGCCCCCTGCTGCGCGGTCCACGTCACAGGCACAGTCCCGGTCGCGGTCACGGGTTCGCCCGCCTCATCGACGATGCTCTTGCTGACCGTGAACGTCCCCACTGCGGCCGTGGCCACATTCTCGACGACGACCTCTGCGACCGCATCGCCGACGATCAGCGGGTTCGGCGCGATCGTCGGCGTCGACCAGGTGTATCCGGCGATCGACGGCGGCGGGATCTCCTCGAAGGCGATCGAGGTGCCGAGGGGGAAGTCGTCCCCCGGATCCACCCGTGAGCCGTCGGCGGGGAGAACCAGATGCCCGCTGGTGACCGTCCCGTCAGGTGCGGTGGCGGTGTAGTTCACCGCGAAGTCCACGTCCTCGAGCAGCGGATCGTCCGCCGCGATCCCGTCGAGCTGCTTCCGGATCCGGAAGCCCCCTTCGTCGGCGGCGCACGCGATCTGCCCCGCGAACAGGAAGGAGTGGATCTCGCCGCCCCGGGTCGTGACGTCGTTGCCGATGATCTGCCCGTCGAGGGGAGCAGCGTCGACCGTGATGTCGGCGTCGGGAGCGTAGATCGACCCGTCGATGCGCCCCTGCGCCGCCGTCACCGACACCGGTCCGGACAGAGCCGAGAGATCCCACATGACGTACGGCGAGTACGCCCCCTGCGGGTCGAAGCGCGCGCCCACGACATCCGTGGTGCCCGCCGGAACCCGGATGATGAGGGGATTCGCGACGCTCGGTTCGGGCCCGGGCGAGAACTGCACGAGGGCTGTTCCCGCGATGTCGGTGTAGTCGACGACGTTCGGGCGATCGTCGCGCAGCGGCTCGAGGACGACCCGGTCGCCGAAGTTCTCCGCGACAGCGACGGGGTGGCCGGAGGGAAGCGTCGGGTCTGCGATGGCGGCGAGGCACTGCGACGCCTGCGACCAGCTCGCTTCGCGCTGCGCCTCGACGTAGTCGGCCACCGCCGTCGGACCCGTGCTGGCGGTGTAGATGCTTCCGTCCCCCGCGCTTCCCGACGGCGGAGTGGCATCGTCGGGGAATCGCTGATGGGTCGCATCGATGAGGGGAGTCTGGTCGGATTGCGCGGGGTCGGTACCCAGCCGCAGCCAGTCCGCGCGCGCGAACGCCTCGAACGGGCCATCCCGCTCGACGAGCTTCAGGTCTCCGAACAGCGCAGGATCCGACGTGCCAGCGCTCGTGATGGCTGTGATCCCCCCGCTTTCAGGCGAATACGAACCCGCGAGCAGGCGGGTGGGGTCACCATCGACTGCAGGCAGCGCGTAGTCACCCGTGCCCGCGACGACGTGCACGAGCGTGTACTGGCCGTCGCCCGGCTTGGTCATCGTGCCGCCGACGGCGATGCTGCCCTCGGTCTCGGTGTTGCCGAACGAACCGTCCTCCCGCGCATACACGGTGAAGCCCCCGGCGATCGCGAACGGATTGAACGATTCCGGATACGCGGCCGCCGCAGGAGGCGCGTATGCGACCGACCCTGAGGCCACGACAGCGAACGCGGCGATCCCCGCGACCACTCGACTGCGCATCCTTCGCCCGATATGACCTGCCACGTTGGCCCCCGCCCGTCGTCGGGCATCAGTCAAGCAGGGTGGCGGGCCGCTGTCACTAACCGATATTCCGGAGAGGTCAGCGTGATGACAGGACTCAGGTCACTCGCGCAGGAGGTGTCGAGACCACACCCTCGAGAGGAACTCCACCTGCAGCGACCATTGGTCGGCCCCTCCCCCTTCATGTCCGTTGAAGCGCCAGACCACGATGTCCTTGTCCTGCCCGGCATAGGCGTTGAAGGCCGCGAAGACGGTCGAGGGCGGACACACGACGTCGTGCAGCGCGACAGAGAACAGGCCGGCCGCTCGGGCACGTGCCGCGAACGACACGCCGTCGACATATGACAGCGTGCGGGCCACCGCCTGCGCGTCACCCCGATGTGCGCGCAGATAGCGGACGACCTCGGCGTAGGGATCGGATTCGGTGAGACCGACCGCCCGTTCGAAGTGGCAGAGGAACGGCACATCGGCGAGGCACGCGGCGACCCCCTCGTGCAGTCCGGCCGCGGCGAGGGCGATCCCTCCGCCCTGGCTGACCCCTGCGACGGCCACGCGGTTCGCGTCGATCTCGGGGCGGGCCCGCAGGAAGTCGACCGCGCGCACGGCATCCGTGAACACCCGACGGTAGTAATAGGTCTCGGGATCGCGGATACCCCGGGTCATGAAACCGGGAACGGACGGATCAGAGCCGACCGGGTCGGCGGTGCCGCTGCCCGAGTCGCGCTGGGCGCCCTGTCCCCGGGTGTCGACCACGAGCGTCGCGTATCCCGCGTTCACCCAGGCGAGCCATTCGTGAGGCAGCCCGCGGCCGCCGCCGTAGCCCTGGAAGTGCACGATCCCGGGCGCGGGCTCCTCCTCTGGCGGCAGCAGCAGCCACGCGCCCACCGGATGCCCGCCGAAGCCGCTGAAGCGCACATCGAAGACGCGCACGTGAGTGAACGGCGACACCACCGGCGTGACGATCGCCTCGGAGCCGCCGGCGCGCGATTCGCGCAGTGTGCGCTCCCAGAACTCGTCGAAGTCGACGGGCTCGGCGATGTCGGGTCGGTAGGACCGCAGCTCGGCCTCGGGCATGTCGAAGAAGGCCATGACGCTCCTGATCAGTGGTTCTCGGAGATGGTGCGGATATCGCCGCGGATCCGCAGCACGGCTGCATCCGGCCCGGCCGGCACGGCCACCCGGACGGCATCCGGGTCACGATCGATCTGCCAGACGCCGGCGCCGTCGAACACGATCTCGACGTCGGCATCCGCCCAGAGCTCGAGCGAACCCCCCGCGCCTCGAGACCACACGAACAGCATCGCCGATCCGTCGCCGAACCGGTGTCCGAGCACGAGAAGTGCGTCATCCCACTGCGGCAGGCCTTTCGGCCAGAACGGCACGACATGCGCGAGACCGACGCGATGCGCCTTGGCCCAAGCGACCGCGTCGACGACGCGGGAGAAAGCGTCGGGAGTCAACCGGTCGAGGAACCCCGCCAGGTACAGACGACCGGAGAGGCCCGAGACCAGAGTCGTCGCGAGCTCGCCGGCGCTCATGTCGGCCGCCGGATACGCCCAGTTGCCCGACTGCTCGGGCAGCACCGTGGCGGGTGCGGAGGCGGCGATCGCGGCATAGCGGAGGGCATCCTGCTGATCGCTCGTCGACTGCAGATGCGTCACGGCGAGCAGGTGGTAGTCGCTGCGCATCGCACCCGACGCGCAGTTCTCGAGCAGAAGCTGCGGATGCCTCTGCTGCACCTCCTCGAGCCACTCGCGCAGCGCCCGCGTGTGCGCGAGCAGACCGACGCCGGGTGCGAGGCCGCCGGCATCGGTGCCCGACCCCGGCTCGATGTTGTAGTCGAGCTTGATGATGCCGATCCCATGCTCGGTCACCAGCCGGTCGACCACGGCGTCGAGGTGAGCGCGAGCGGCGGGATGCCGCAGATCGAGGTGCTTGCGTCGCTGCTCGACCACAGGGGCGCCGTGCCGCTGGAAGAACGCCTCGGCAGGCAGGCTGTCGGACATCGGGGAATCCAGTCCGACCGCCTCGGGCTCGAGCCAGATGCCCGGTGTCATGCCCGCGTCGCGGATCGCCGCGATCACGCGAGCGAGTCCTCCCGTGAAGCGCGTCGGAGCATCCTGCCACTCGCCGATCTCTCCCCAGTAGTCGCGGCTGTCGGTGAACCAGCCCGCGTCGATGCAGAAGTACTCCGCCCCCGCGCGCGACGCCGCCTCGATCAACGGCAGCAGCGCTTCGGTCGACGGCTGACCCATGAGCGTGTTCATGTAGTCGTTGTAGACGATCGGCAGGGTGCTCTCGACGGCACGCAGCGGCCGCAGCCCCCGGCGGTGGCGGGTGAGCGCCGCGAACGCGCCGTCGCGCCCGTCGCCGACCGCGAGCCCGGCGGCGACCGTCGTGAACGCATCCCCGGGTCGCAGCACCACCTCGGCCTGATGTTCTCTCTCGTTCGGCCCCCCCGCGCTCAGCACGACTCCGCCGTCGCCACGCGAGAGCGACCACTGCCACCCCGCCGACGACTCGATCTGCCAGGCCAGACCGCTCTGTGCCGTGGACAGCACCCCGACCGGCAGTGTGCTCCCGGTCGACCAGCCACCCGAGCTCGACTGCCCGTATCCCGTGCGATCGGGCTGCCGCACCTTCGCGAAGCCGAGCTCGGGAAGCAGCGAGGCGATCGCCTCCTCGCTCCACCGCCCCTCACCCAGCCACTCACTGCGCCCGCTGGCGAGCCGGAGCTCATCGGGTTCGGCCGCCGTGCGCACGCTCAGCGTCGGCAGCGCGAACAGCACGATGTCGGCACCGCCGCTGTTGATGGCCTCATGCACCACCCGCAGGCCGCCACCGACGAGGGTGAGAGTCGTCACGACGCGCAGCCCGGTCGTCTCATCGCGCTGCGAGATCTCGAGGCGCCCCTGTGACTCGCTCGCCGACTCGACTCCGAGTCGCGCCCCGACGGTGGTGCCGACGTATCCCAGCGTCATGCGGTCGTGACGCTCGTGCGCCGTGAGAACCTCGACGAGCGGATGCCGTCGGACCACGCTCGCCGCGTCTCCTGCGCGCAATGCGTCGAGGGTCGCCGGGCCGGTGTCAGGAAGGGTGACGGCGATCGAGACCCCGTCCTGCTCGAGCTCGTAGCGGCGCGGTGCGGTGAGAGCCATCGTCGAATGCATCCTCGGGTCGTCAGGCGGGGCGGGTGTGCTGTAGATCATCGCCGTGAGCGGTGCCCGCGGCATCGCCGACGGTCGATGCCCTCACGATGAGCTCGGGGTCGACGATGTGCTGGCGCGAGGCGAACTCGCGCACGGGCTCACCCAGCTCCGAGAGCAGCAGGTCGTAGGCCGTCTCGCCGATCGCCTCTCCCGGGGTGCTGATGGTCGACAGCGGAATGGCCGCCACCGAGGCGATCTCATCGCCGTCGAAGCCGATCACCGCCACGTCGCGCGGCACGTCGATGCCGAACGACGTCAGCCCGCGCACCACGCCCAGACCGACCATGTCGTTGACCGCGAACACCCCGTCGGGCAGTTGATCGCGCTGCGAGGCCATCTCGACGCCCGCCGCGAACCCCGCGTTCATGCTGCGTTCGTCGGCACGGAGCACCGAAAGGCTCGCTCCCGGCACCTCCCGCACGGCGCGGCTCGCACCATCGAATCGCTCACTGACCTGCTTGACGCCGAACGGCCCGCCCACGAAGGCGAGCCGCCGACGCCCGAGGTCGAGCAGATGCTTCGCCGCGAGGTAGCCGCCCGTCGAGTCGGCCGCCGACACCGATGCCTGGTCGTCGGTCGTCGCCCGGCGCCCCGTCACGACGCTCGGGGTTCCCCGTCGACGCATCTCGGCCAGGCGAGGTTCGAGTTCATCGAGCGTGGCGATGATGAGTCCTGAGACGCGCTTGCGCTCGAACAGCTCGAGGTACTCCAGCTGACGCGCGGTCGATCCGGCCGAATTGCCGATCATCACGGTACGGCCGGTCTCGGCGGCTCGCCGCTCGATCGCATCCGCGATGACGCCGGAGAACGGGTTCGTGAACTCGAATGCGACGTACCCGATCGTGCGGGTGTCTCCCGAACTGATCGTGCGCGCCGCATCGCTGGGCACGAAGCCGAGCTGGTCGATCGCCCTGGCGATCCGCTCCCGCGTCGACGGGGAGAGGATCTCGGGGCGGTTGAGATAGTTCGACACCGTCGATCTCGACACCTCCGCCGCGTCTGCGACATCGGTGATGGCCACTCGCTTCATCGCTCGGGTCCCTTTCGTTCGTGCCTGATCGAGCGTACGCGGTGCGGGGATTGGAGTGATCCATTTTCGACAACCCGCGTTGCATCCGATCAGGATGTGCACAATTATGCGGGCATACAGCGGGTGGATGCAAACGCGGGCGCTCCTCGATTGACACTTGTTGAACCGATCCAATTCAGGTACGTTCGCTATCGCACCGGCATATCCCGGAGCCCTGCACCCGAAGATCCGCGACCCTGACGACGCGGAACGACGTCTTTTACAAAGGAGTAAGAAACATGGCACGACACTCGCGCCGCGTTGCCGTCGGGCTCATCGCCTCGATGGCCGCCTCGGCACTCGTCCTGACCGCCTGCGGCGGCACCGCCACCGATGACGCCGGAGACTCGGGCGACTCGGGAGAGGTCACGCTCACGGTGGGCGGCAAGCCCCAGGCGACCGATGAAGCGGCTCTCGCTCTCTGGGACGAGAAGATCGCCCAATTCGAAGAGGAGAACCCCGACATCACGATCGAGGGAAGCGAAGTGGTCTACGACCCGCAGACCTTCGCCGCACAGCTCGCCGGTGGCACGCTGCCCGTCGTGATGGGCATCCCGGTCACCGAGATCCAGTCGCTGATCAACCGCGAACAGCTCAAGGACCTCAGCTCGTATTTCGAGTCGGAAGACGTGCTGAAGGATCTCAACGAGTCGGTCACCGCGAACGTGCAGGGCACCGACGGCGCGTACTACGGCATCCCCGTCTCGGCTTTCACCCTCGCCGTGCTGGTCAACCGCGATGTGTTCGAGCAGGCGGGACTCAACCCCGATGAGACGCTCGAGACGTGGGATGACATCGCCGCGGCCGCGGCGACGATCACCGAGAAGACGGATGCCGCCGGCCTCGGCCAGCTCACGACCACCAACCAGGGCGGATGGACCCTCACCGCGCTCAGCGCGGCGTTCGGCGGACTCGTCGAAGAGACGGAGGCCGGCGAGACCACCGCGAACCTCGACAACGACGGCACGGCGGCCGCTCTCGAATACCTGTCGGACCTGCGCTGGAACGAAGACGTGCTGGGCAGCAACTTCCTGCTGGACTTCGATGCGGCAGGGCCCGCCTTCGCCGCCGGCCAGTACGGCATGATGGTCGGCGCTTCCGAGTGGTACAACCCGCTCGTGCGCAACTTCGGGATGGCTCCGGAGTCGTACGGGCTCTTCCCGCTTCCCCAGGAGTCCGGCGGCCTCGGCTCGCTCGGCGGAGGCTCGGTCTCGATCATCCGCGCCGACGCCAGTGACGCCGAGACCGCGGCAGGCGTGAAGTGGACGAACTTCTACTACCTCGACCGGTTCTCCGACCTCGACTTCGCGGCGGAGGAGGCCGAGGGCATGGCCGCCGACGGCGGCACCGTGCCGCGCGTCGGTCTGCCGCTCGTCGCCCCCGAGGCCTACACCGCGTACCTCGAGGCGATCGAGCCCAGCATCAACGTGCCGCTCGAGAACCTCGAGACGTACTACTCGGCCACCGAGTCGCCCGACTTCTCGGTCGTGACGGAGCCGCCCGTCGAGGCGCAGCAGATCTACGGGCTGCTCGACACCGTGCTGCAGGCCGTGTTCACGGACGAGAACGCCGACATCGACGCTCTCCTCGCCCAGGCGCAGAGCCAGGCCGAGACCATCGTCGCCGACGCCCAGACGGAGTGACGGCCGGGCGGGGGCGCCACCGCGCCCCCGCCCCTCCCGACCACCCCGCACCCGACCCGATGAAGGAGTCCGCATGACGTCGGTCACGTCCCCACCCCTCGTGCCCCCCGTGGCAGCCGGAGAGGAAGCCGTGCCGCCCGCACCGAGCCGTCGTCGCCCGCTCCTGCGGCGAGGCGGGATCAGCGCGGCCCTCATCCTGCTCCCGGCCGTGGTGCTGTTCGCGCTCTTCTCGTGGTGGCCGATCCTGCGCGGGCTCGTCATCGCGTTCCAGAAGACCAACCTGATCACCACGAGCTGGGTCGGCATCGAGAACTTCCAGCGCGTTCTCGCCGACCCGCTGCTCGGGCAGGCGCTCGCCAACACCGCCCTGTATGCGGGCCTCGCACTGCTGATCGGGTTCCCCGTGCCGATCTTCTTCGCCGTGATGCTCGCCGAGATGCGCAGGTCGCGGCGAATCTCGAGCTTCCTGGTCTTCCTGCCCACCGTGATCCCGCCGGTCGTCTCGATCCTGCTGTGGCAGGTCTTCTACGATCCGAGCTCGCGCGGTCTGTTCAACTCGATACTCGGCGCGGTGGGCATCGATCCGCTCCCGTGGCTGCAATCGCCGTCGACGGCGATGCTGTCGATCGTCCTGGTCGCCACCTGGGGTGCCTTCGGATCGACCACGATCATCTATCTCGCCACGGTGCTCTCGATCGACACCCAGCTGTACGAGGCCGCCGAGATCGACGGAGCGGGCATCTTCCGTCGCATCTGGCACATCACACTCCCGCAGATGCGCGGGACCATCCTTCTCCTGTTGCTCCTGCAGCTGATCGGCACCTTCCAGGTGTTCACCGAGCCGTTCCTGCTCACCGGCGGCGGACCGAACAACAGCACCGTGACGCTTCTCATGCTGATCTACCGCTACGCATTCATCTTCGGCAACTTCGGCCAGGCAGCCGCTCTGAGCCTCATGCTCGCAGCCGCGCTCAGCGTCTTCGCCGCGGTGTATCTGTGGCTCTCTCGGAAGTGGAGCACCTGATGGCCCTCACCGGATCGACTCGCACGCTGACCGCCGTGACCGGACCCTCGCGTCGCGGCCGCTCGGCGAACCGCTCGCTCGAGCGTTCGAACATCTCGGACTCGGATCTGTCTCGCGCGAGCACGCGGTTCACCTTCCGCGTGGTCGTGGGTGTGGTCGTCGCGCTGCTCGTGGTCGTCTCGGCGGGTCCTCTGCTGTGGCTCGCGAAGGCCGCGGTCTCGACCACGCAGGACATCCTCCGCGACCCGTTCGGGCTGTGGCCGTCGGGGATCCAGTGGCAGAACCTCACCGACGCCTGGAACCAGATCCAGATCGGCCGTTTCACCGCGAACTCGCTCATCATCACCAGCGGCGAGGTGCTCGTGGCCGTGTTCTCGGCCGTGACGCTCGGCTATGTGCTCGCGGTGCTTCGCCCGAGGTACGGGGCCGTGCTCAACGCAGCGATCATGGCGACGCTGTTCATCCCCGGAGTCATCTCGCTCATCCCGCTGTACCTCACCGTGATCGACCTCGGGCTGCTCGACAGCTACGCCGCGCTGTGGCTGACGAACGGGGTGAGCGCGTTCAACGTGCTCATCATGAAGCAGTACTTCCAGACCATCCCTCGCGAGCTCTTCGAGGCCGCGACGGTCGACGGTGCCGGTCCGCTCCGCATCCTGTGGTCGATCGTGCTGCCGATGGCACGTCCGATCATCGGGGTCGTCGCGCTGCTCGCGTTCGTCGCATCGTGGAAGGACTTCCTCTGGCCGCTCCTCGCTCTCCCCTCGCCCGACAAGCAGCCGCTGTCGGTGGGACTCGCGACGGTCGCGCCGCAGGCGGACCTCGCTGTGCTCATGGCCGGCATGTTCATCGCCGTGCTGATCCCGATCGCCGTGTTCGCGATCTTCCAGAGGCAGTTCCTGACGGGTGCCGGATCCGCCGGCGCTCTCAAGGGCTGACCGTCACGCTCACCCGCTCACCCGCTCATCCGCACGTCTGATCGAAGGAGATCTCTGTGTCCGCACCACGTCATCGCGCGCTCGGCATAGCGGCCGCAGCCGCCGTCGCGCTCGCCGCGAGCTTTCTCGTCGCCGCACCTGCTCAGGGCGCTGAGCCCCTCACGATCGAGGGCGAGAGCCCCACCTCGACGAACATGACTCCCGGCGCTGCCGCGCAGACCGGCGCGAGCGGCGGATCGTCGTTGCGGCTCTACACAGCGGCCGATGCGCCCACCGGCGGATACGTCGCGACCTACGAGATCGAGGTCGACGAGGCGTCGCTCTACCGTCTCGACGCCACCACGATCCCGACCGGTGTCGACTGGGCGTCTCCTTTCCGCGTCCGGGCGAACGACGACGCGTGGCATGAGAGCCGCGACGCGCGTCAGCTCTCGACCGTCACGAACGAGCTGCGTCGCTACGAGTTCGGGACACTCGCGCTGGATGCCGGCGTCAACACCGTCGAGTTCCAGGTGACCGAGCGCCGAGTGTCGCCGAACACCAACTACGCGCTCTTCCTCGACGCCTTCACGCTCACGCCGGTCGAAGTGACTCTCGACTCGGTGACGGCCCCCGACCGCTTCGGCGTGTTCGAGCAGGGCGAGCTCGTCTCCCTCGAGGCTGCCATCAACGCCGAGGCCCCCGCTGCCGTCCCCGTGACCTGGAGCGTCACCGACTACGACGGCGCACTGGTCACTGAAGGAGAATCGACCGTCCAGACGGGCCAGAGCGCCGCGAGCATCGACCTGGGCGCCGGTCTCGACACCGGCTCGTACCGCGTGTCGGCTCACATCACCGAGGCAGACGCCTCGGTCGAGGGTGCGTTCGCGGTCTTGCCCGCATCATCGTCGCGGCCCGCCGTCGACGACAGCCCCTTCGCGGTCGACGTCTACGGGTCGAAGCTCATCGCGCAGGATGACGCCGAAGCGTTCGCCCACGTGCTCTCGCTCACCGGAGTCGACTGGATCCGCGACCGTCAACGGTGGAACGACGTCATCAACCCGGCACCGGGAACCATCGACTTCTCGGGCGAGCAGCAGCCCTGGAACTGGCTGCAGGCCGCCGATGCCGCGGGGCTCAAGACCCTCTCGTCGTTCCACGACGGCCCCGCGTGGACCCGCACGACCACGCGTGAACTGCCGCAGGACCTTCGCGACATGTACGACTTCGCGCTGGCCGCCGGCGAGCAGTACGACGGTCTGGTCGACGCCTGGCAGCTGTGGAACGAGCAGAACCGCAAGTTCGCGCTGGAGTCGGAGGGTGCAGATCGGTATGCCGCCGTCATGAAGGCGGCGGCGCTCGGATTCCTGGATTCGGGCACCGATGCTCTCCTCGTGAACGGCGGCCTCGCGGGCGTCGATCCGCACTACGCGCAGTGGCAGTTCCGCAACGGCATCCTCGACTACCTCGACGCCTACGCGTACCACACGCACACCACCGTGAACTCCTCCGCATCGGTCAATCCGCACCCCGACTTCTCGTCGCAGCTCGAGGCGGCGCGGCCGTATGGCGGCGACACCAAGGGCCGGTGGGTCACCGAGAGCGGCATCGCCCTCAACACGGCCGACGTGAACCAGCTGCCGACCGCCGCTCAAGAGACGCTGCAGGCGCGGTACATCGTCAGCTCGGCCGCCGAGTCGCTCGCTCACGGCTCGACCAAGCAGTTCTTCTTCATCGCAGCGCCGTATCGCGAGGGCGCCTCGTACTGGAGCATGTACCGCAGCCCGGACGAGCCGATGGCCGCCCTGGCGGCGCAGTCGGTGATGACCAGAGAGCTCGGCGACGGACGCTACATCGGCACGGTCGCGGACCTGCCCGCCGGCGTCTCGGCATACGTGTTCGACACGGGTGACGGCCCGACCACCGTGCTCTGGGCGGGGGACGACACCGAGGTGTCGGTGCCGATCGAGGGCACCGCCTCTCTCGTCGACCTCATGGGGCGCGATGCCGACCTCGCTTCGTCGAGTGGCACAGCGACGTTCACGGTCGGACCCGACCCGGTGTACCTCTCGGCCGCAGGATTCTCGGGCCTCGCCGAGGCGCCCACGCCCGATGACCCCGCCGCACCGATCGATGTCGCGGACTTCAGCGCGGCCGAGCGCGTCGTCATCCAGCCGATCTTCGACGCCGAGACCTCGAAGAACTCCCAGCTCTACGGCTACGGCCTCGACGCGGAGTCGACCACGGCGGTGACCGCCGAGGTCTACAACTTCAACGACACCGCGGTCACGGCGCAGGTGGTCGCGACCGCCGCGGGAGGCTGGCAGATCGCCGGGGGCGATCAGACCGTGACGATCCCCGCGGGCGGAAAGAGCGACGTGTCGCTCGAGATCAGCGCGGGCACCGACCTCCGTCAGACGATCGCCGACCTCACGCTCGTCGCCACGGTCGACGGCGAGACCTCGTCGCCCGCGGTGGCCGAGCTGCGTCCGCGCACGGCCTCGCTCGCGGTCGAGCATGTCATCGACGGTGCCGGCGACGTCGTGAGGGCCACGTACACGAACACGACGGATGCCGTGCAGCACATCTCGAACGCCTCGTGGACGTTCGGCGAAGACACCGAGACGTCGGATGCCGATGTCGATGTCGCGCCCGGCGCCACAGCGACGCTGCTCTCGACGCCTTCTCCGGCGGGAGTCGGCGAACTGGCGTACACGGCGGCACTCGAGATCGACGGGGTCGGCGAGGTGTCGGCCCAGGGCACCCTGTCGGCGCTTCCGTGGCACGACGTGCCCCGCGTGCCGCAGCGCACGATCGAGATCGACGGCGTGCGCGACGACCTGAGCGACCTGACACCCACGACGCTCACTGCACCCGGCGTGGATGGCGACAGCCTCGCCTCCCAGACCTGGTTCACGTGGGACGAGGAGAACCTATATCTCACCGCCGAGGTGACGGACGACATCCACATCCAGCCCTTCACGGGCAACGCCACCTGGCAGGCCGACGGACTGCAGTTCGCCGTCGCACCGAACTGGCCCGGCGAGACCGACCTGCGCCCGGAGATCCAGGAGCGGATCGAGTTCGGATTCGCACTCACGTCGCAGGGGCCGCAGCTGTATCGGTACGCCTCCGGATCAGTGAGCGGCCATCTCACCACGGCAGACATCGCGGCGGTCCGCGATGAGGCGACCAAGACCACGGTCTACGAAGCGGCTGTGCCGTGGGCGCTGCTCGCACCGATCAGGGTCACTCCGGCATCCGCCGCCTCGCTCTCGATCGTGGCGAACGACAGTGACGGCGACGGCACGCGCGGATGGGTGCAGTGGGGAGGCGGGATCACGACCGCGAAAGACAGCGAGCTGTTCGAACCGGTGATCTTCGCCGACGACGCGGCGGGAGAGTGACCTGCGAATGATCGAACCGTATCGCCTGCGGGTCGAGGCCCGTGTCGAGCCTCGCGAGGTCGACGTCGCGAACCCCGAGTTGTCGTGGGCGCTGCGCAGCGACACCGAACGCGCGGTCCCCGTCGGCCATCGGGTGACTCTGCGGCCGGTCGACGACACGGCCGTGCTGTGGGACAGCGGCGCTCGCCACGACTCCTCGACCCGCGTGCGGTACGACGGCCCGGCCCTGACGCCCGAGACGACATTCGTCTGGTCCGTGGAGGTCGAGGATCAGCAGGGCCAGCGGGCCGTGGCCCGCTCGCACTTCGAGACGGGGGTCGCGGACTGGTCGGGGTCCGCCTGGATCGGTCGGGATCCTGAGCCGAACGGCGCGATCGACGCGACCGACCGCGATGCCGAGCCCCCGGTGCGGCCGACCATGCGCACGAACGATCTGAAGCCGCCTCTGCAACTTCGACGCGCATTCCGCACCTCCGCCGAGCCGGTGCGCGCGCGCCTGACGGTGACCGCGCGCGGACTCGTCGTGCCGTACGTGAACGGCACGAGGGTCGGCGACGACGAGCTGCTGCCCGGATGGACGGACTATCGCACGCGCATCCAATACCGCACCTTCGACGTGACCCCGCTGCTGCACGCGGGCGAGAACATCGTCGCTGCCGAGGTCGGCGAAGGCTGGTGGTCGGGGTTCGTGGGGTTCGATCACCGTCACCACGCCCACCACTACGGCACGGCGCCGCAGCTGCTGGCACGCCTCGTGATCGACGACGTCGACGGCGCACGAACCGTGCTCGGCACCGATGAGGACTGGCGCGAGCACGAGGGCCGACGTCGATGGGCCGACCTGCTCATGGGCGAGTACATCGACAGCGCACACGGCACACCGGGATGGACGGGGCGCGGCTTCGACGACTCGGCGTGGCGAGCCGCACGCATTCTCGATGCGGACCCCGGCCCCCTGATCGGGCAGCGCGACGAGCCGGTGCGCGTCGTCGACGAGCTCGCTCCCGTGGCGATCGATCGTTCTGCGGCACGCATGATCATCGACTTCGGACAGAACCTCGTGGGGCGCCTGCGCCTGCCCGCGAGCCCGGATCACGCGCTCAGGGTGCGCCACGGTGAGGTCCTCGATGCAGACGGCGAGCTCTACACCGACAACCTCCGCTCGGCCGAGGCCACGGACCATCTGCGCACCACGACCCCGTCGGAACCGGTGTTCACCTTCCACGGCTTCCGCTATGCCGAGCTGAGCGGCGCCGACGTCGATCCCGCGCAGGTACGCGCCATGGTGCTGTCGAGCGACGTCGAGTGGACGGGCGAGGTCACCACATCGTCGCCGTTCCTCAACCGGCTCATCGACAACATCCGCTGGGGCCAGCTCGGCAACTTCGTCTCGGTGCCGACCGACTGCCCTCAGCGCGACGAGCGGCTCGGATGGACCGCCGACGTGCAGGTGTTCGCCCCGACGGCCACGCTCAACGCCGACCTGCAGGCGCTGCTGCGTCGCTGGCTCGACGACCTCGTCGCGGCCCAGCTGCCCAACGGGTCGGTGCCCGATGTGATCCCGCGCTCGCCCGGCACGACCCTGTTCGACTACGGTGCCCCGGGCTGGGGAGATGCGATCGTGCTCGTGCCGTGGACCCTCTACCGCACCTACGGAGACGTCGACGTGCTGCGGGCGATGTTCGAGCCGATGCGTCGATGGCTCGACTACGTCGCGGTGCGCAACCCCGACGGGCTGTGGCGCTCAGGTCGCGGCAACGACTACGGCGACTGGCTCTCGGTCGACGAGCACACTCCGAAAGAGGTGGTCGCGACGGCGTATCACGCGCACGCGACGGCCGTCGCGGCGCGCATCGCCGCCGTGCTCGGCGAGGATGAGGTCGAGGCTGCGCTCGAGGCACGCGCAGCGGTCGCACGCGCAGCCTTCGTCGCCGCGTTCCTCGATGAGCCCGGGCGCGTGCGGGGCGACTCTCAGACCGGATATCTCATGACCCTGGCGTGGGACCTCGCGCCCGAGGATCAGCGCGACGCGCTCTTCGCCCGTCTCGTCGAGAAGATCGAGGGCCGTGGTGCGCGTCTCACGACCGGATTCCACGGAGTGGCCCTCCTGTGCCCCACGCTGTCACGCTTCGGCCGGGCCGACCTCGCGTACGACCTGCTCTTCCAGCGCGACTTCCCGTCGTGGGGATTCTCGATCGACAACGGGGCCACGACGATCTGGGAACGGTGGGACGGGTGGACTCCGGATGCCGGCTTCCAGACTCCCGAGATGAACTCTTTCAACCACTACAGCCTCGGCTCGGTCGGTCAATGGATCTACTCGGACGTCGCGGGGATCGCTCAGGCCGCGACGTCGACGGGGTTCGACGAGGTCGTGATCGCGCCGCGCATCGACTCTCGACTCGAGTGGGTGAATGCTCGTCTGCAGACGCCCCGCGGTGAGGTCCGCACCCGCTGGGAGCGACGGGGCGACGAGATCGTCCTGTCGGTGACCCTGCCGCCCGGCGCGAGGGGTGTGGCACGGCTGGGTGGACGCGAGGTTCCCCTCGCCGGCGGAACCGGCGTTCTGAGGGTGCTCGCCGCCCGGGTGTGACGACGCAGGCGGTGCGCCCGCAGAGACGGGCGCGTGACGACCTTCTCAGGCCTGCGGCCAGTCGCTCGACAGGTGGGCCTCGACCGCGCGGCGGGCGCTCGAGGATGCGCTCGACGTGAGCGGTGGCGATAACATTATGACCGCCGACCCTCTTGATAATGTTGTCGACCGCCGCGCCTCGCCGCTCAGCGGGTCAGCCGATCAGCCCTTCGCACGCTCCCGGATGATCGCGACTCCCCCGGCAGCGACCGAGACGATTTCCTCGTGCTCCCGTCCGGTCAACAGGTCGACGCCCGACGCTTCGGCCCGCCCCTCCTCGTGGGCATGGTTGATCAGGAAGAGGTACGACGCGTCGTCCCCCACCCGGCGAACGGCTTCCATCCCGGGCGAGACCGCGGCGGCCGGGGCGATGCCGGTCTCCTCGAGCAGGTGATCGACGAGCGCTCCGAGACTCCCGGCGTCGAGGTCGACCGACAGGTAATACGCCGAGCCCGCACCGACCCGACGCTTCGTGAGAGCCGCGACGCCCGCGAGCGCCCCCTCGGTGTGACGAGCCAGCACCTCCGTCCGGGCGTCGGAGTCGGGTTCGCGCAGCCGTTCGGCCCAGTGCCGCACGGTCCACCCGTTGTCGAGACGCAGGCTCTGGTCGGCATCCAGCGGCGAGAACTCCTCGCTCGTCACGCCCAGCAGCGACCGGAACGCCCCCGGGTATCCGCCGATCCGCACCGTGTTCACCTCGTCGACGATGCCCGAGAGCCAGGTGACGAGCACGGTCCCCCCGGCCTCGACGAAGTCATGCACGGCACGGGCGTTCTCGTCGGACACGAGGAACAGCCCCGGCACGATCACGAGTCGATAGGGGTCGAGAGATGTCCAGGGAGCCACGACGTCGGTCGTGACCGCGCGAGAGAACAGCGCGTTGTGCACGGCTCGCGCGGTGTCGGCGTAGCGCAGATCGTTGCGCGGCTTCAGCCCCGACTTGAGCGCCCACCCCGCCTCGTTGTCGTGCAGGAGGGCCACGGCCGCGGGCTCGACCGTGCTCCCCTGCACCTCGGCGAGCGCGGCCAGCTGCGACCCGAGTTCGACGACGTCACGGAAGACGCGACTCTGCGGGCCGGAATGCGGGAGCATCGCGGAGTGGAACTGCTCGGTGCCCGATCGCGACGCCCGCCACTGGAAGTACATGACGCTGTCTGAGCCTCGAGCGACATGCGCGAACGCATGGCGGGCGAGCTCGCCGGGCTCCTTCGGCTGATTGATGCGGTGCCAGCTCGATGCTCCCGTGGCGTGCTCCATGAGCATCCACGGCGCACCGCCGCTGAGTCCGCGCATGCGATCGCCGCTGAAGGCGAGGTCCTGGTGGCGCAGCGGATCGGGGCCGAATGTGTAGTGGTCGTTGGCGACGACATCCATCTCCTCGGCCCAGCGCGTGTAGTCCACGACGTCGGGGCCGAGGCCCACCATGAAGTTCGTGGTCACCGGGATGCCGGGAGCGAGGCGCTGCAGCACGTCCTTCTCGGCGCGGTAGTGCGCGAGCAGCTCGTCCGACGAGAACCTCTCGTAGTCGAGCAGCTGGCCGGGGTTGTGCGCCGTCTCGCCCCACGGCGTCGTGACCTCTTCGAACGACGAGTAGGAGTTGCCCCAGAAGGCCATGCCCCACGCGGCGTTGAGCGCCTCGACCGTGCGGTACTTCGCTTCGACCCACTCGCGGAACCTGGCGTTCGACACCGGGCAGTGGCAGCGGGCGTTGCCGCCGCCGAGCTCATTGCTCACGTGCCACAGCCGCACGGCCGGGTGACCGGCGACGTGCGCGGCGAGACGTTCGACGATCCGCAGGGCGTACGAGCGGAAGACGGGCGATGACGGGCACCAGCCGAGCCGGCCACCGGGGGCGAGCGGATGCCGGTTCCTGTCCTGCGGCAGGATCTCGGGATGCAGCCGGTGCAGCCACATGGGAACCGCCGCGGTGGGCGTGGCCAGGTCGACCGCGATGCCGTTCTCGTGCAGCAGGTCGAGCATCCGGTCCAGCCACGTGAAGTCGAAGACGCCCTCGCGGGGCTCGTGCACGACCCACGAGAACACTCCGA
Organism: Microbacterium sp. EB106-03-03-XG65; assembly: GCF_058791955.1. Taxonomy (NCBI): domain Bacteria; kingdom Bacillati; phylum Actinomycetota; class Actinomycetes; order Micrococcales; family Microbacteriaceae; genus Microbacterium; species Microbacterium sp. EB106-03-03-XG65. The sequence continues at coordinate 1,057,916 of NZ_JBYTEB010000001.1, read as the reverse complement.
GAGTGACGAGGTTGACCCCCGCCTCGCGCATGAGCGCCATGTCTTCGAGCACCACCTCCCACGGCCACTGCTCGGGGCTGTAGTCACCGCCGAACGACATCCCCTCGGTCGGCCACGGTGTCGATCGACGGTGCGATGCGATGCGGTCAGACACTCGCCGTCTCCCGATCCGCCGACTCCCACGACTGCGTGTAGTGGTTGAAGCACACCGTGTTGTCGAGCGTCGAACGGTCGGTCGCCACTTCTCCCGACACCACCTTGCCGATCTTCTCGGGATCGGGGGCTGCGACGGCGAGCAGGCGCGTATACGCGTGCTGCGGGTTCAGGATCACGTCGTCCGCGGGCCCGCGTTCCACGATGCGTCCCCGGTACAGCACGAGGATCTCGTCGGAGAAATGCCGCGCGGTCGCGAGGTCGTGCGTGATGTAGAGCAGCGCCAGGTCGTCTTCACGCTGCAGTCGGCCCAGCAGGTTGAGCACGCCGAGCCTGATCGACACGTCGAGCATCGAGACGGGCTCGTCGGCGATGAGCACCTCGGCACCCGGCGCCAGCGCCCGAGCGATCGCGACGCGCTGGCGCTGGCCGCCCGACAACTCGTGGGGTCGGCGGGCGGCGACCTCGTCTGCGGGATGCAGGTTGACCCGCTCGAGCATCGACACGACCTTGTCGTGCACCGCGCGGGCGCTGCGGTCGGCGTGATGGATCCGGATCGGGCGCGCGATGTGGTGCTCGATCGTGTGGAAGGGGTTGAGCGAGGCGAACGGGTCCTGGAACACCATCTGCACGTGCTGTCGGTAGAGCGACCGCGGCACGGGCGTGCCATCGTCGCGCGTCACGTCGATGCGCCCGGACGTCGGCTTCTCGAGACGCGAGAGGATCCTGGCGATCGTGGACTTGCCCGACCCCGACTCGCCCACGAGCGCGACGGTGCGGCCCGGCACCAGCTCGAACGAGACCCGGTCGACCGCCCGGAAGGCGGTGCGGCCGAATCCCTTCTTGATCGTGAAGTCCTTCGTCAGCTCGGACACGCGGATGCTGGTCATCGGTACTCCCCCTGCCCTTCGTCGTCTCCCGTTCGGATGAACCCTCCGCGTGAGCCGCTGAGGCTCGGGAACGACGAGAGCAGCTGCCTCGTGTACTCGTGCTCGGGCTCGCGGTAGATGCGCTCGGCCGTTCCGAGCTCGACGATCTCGCCGCGCAGCATGATCGCGATGCGGTCGCTGATCTCCAGGAGCAGCGGAAGGTCGTGCGTGATGAAGATGACCGCGAAGTCGAGCTCATCCCGCAACCGCACGATCTCTCGCAGGATGTCGCGCTGCACCACGACGTCGAGAGCCGTGGTGGGCTCGTCCATGATCATGACCTGCGGCTCGAGCAGCATCGCCATGGCGATCATGACCCTCTGCCTCATGCCGCCGGAGAGTTCGTGCGGATACGACTGCAGGCGCGCACGGTCGACGCCGACGCGCTCGAGCACATCCCCCGCCCGTTCGACGCGCTGCCTCTTCGACAGTTCGGGGCGGTGGGTCATCAGCACGTCGCACAGCTGGGCCTTGATCGTCGTGACGGGATTGAGAGCGTTCATCGCGCCCTGGAAGACCATCGACAGCTTGGTCCAGCGGAAGGCGCGGAGTTCGTCCTCCTTGAGCGCCATCAGATCGAGATCCGAGCCGTCGCGGTCATGGAACGTGATGGTTCCGGAGGCGATGCGCGCCGGCGGCCTGTGCAGTCGGTTGATCGCATACGCGAGCGTCGTCTTGCCGCATCCGGATTCCCCCGCGAGGCCGAGGATCTCGCCGGGGGCGAGCGAGAGGCTCGCGTGCTTCACCGCCGTCACGGGCGTCTCGACCTCGTAGACGACCGAGAGGTCTTCGATGCTGATCACCGCCGAGCGCTCGGAACGGCGCGGGGGAGCTTCGGTGAGTGTCATGCCAGTGCCTTTCTCTCGCGGGCCGCGAGGGCGCGCTCTTCACGCGCCGCGATGCGTGCGCGGCGGCGGTGCAGGCGCACGTTCTTGAGCTTGGGGTTGATGATCTCGTCGATCGAGAAGTTGACGAGCGACAATCCCATGCCGAACAGGGCGATGATGAGCCCCGGCGGCACGAACCACCACCAGGCGCCGAGCGACAGGGCGAACCCGTTCTGCGCGTAGAACAGCATCGTCCCGAGAGTCGACGAGTTCGAGGCGCCGAGGCCGAGGAACGAGAGCCCCGCCTCACCGAGGATCGCGGCGATCACCGCGAACACGAACTGCGAGGCGAGCACGGGCAGCAGATTCGGGAGGATCTCGACGGCGATCACTCGCCCTGCCCTCTCTCCCGCGACCCGGGATGCGGCGACGTAGTCGCGGTTGCGGATCGAGAGCGTCTGGGCGCGCAGCACTCGGCTGGACGCTGCCCATCCGGTGATCGCGAGCACCACGGCGATGGTCCAGAGACCGCGCTGCTCCTGAGGCACGAAGCCCGAGATCACGATCACGAGCGGAAGACCCGGGATCACGAGGAACACGTTCGAGAACAGCGAGAACGCCTCGTCGGCGAAGCCGCCGATGTACGCGCCCAGGATGCCGAAGAACGCGGAGAGGATGGTGGCCAGAACGCCGACGATCAGGCCGATCTGCAGTGAACCGGCCGTCGCGTAGGCGAGCTGCGCGAACACGTCCTGTCCCGTCTGCGTGGTGCCGAGGATGTGCTCGGCACTCGGGGGCTGCAGGCCCGTATCCCGGATGGTGGTCGGATCCTGCACGAAGAGCGGGCCGAGGACGCCGAAGAGCGTGATGCCGCCGATGAGGATCAGACCGAAGGCGAGCCACGGGGTCATCGTGGGGAGCATCATCCGCCAGGCGGAGCGCGGCGGCTTGCCGCGCTCCGCCTGGGCGGTGGCGAGCGTCATCGTCGAGTCGGCGACGCTGGGCTCGGTCCGTGGTGAGAGGTTCGTCATTCGCCGGATCCTTCCGAGAGGTGGCGCGGGGATGCGGTGCGCGCGGCGTCTGCGGAGATCGCCCGGCGCCTCATGCGTTCACCCGCGTGCGGGGATCGATCAGGCCGTAGAACAGGTCGACGATCAGGTTGGCGCCGAGCACGGCGAGGGTGATGAACAGGAACAGGCCCTGCATCAGCGCGTAGTCGTTGTTCGTCACCGCCGAGAGCAGTTTCGAGCCGATGCCGGGATACGAGAACACCTGCTCGGTGACGATGGAGCCCGACACGACGAAGCCCAGAGAGATCGCGAACCCCGCGATCGAGGGCAGCACGGCGTTGCGGGCCGCGTAGTGACGGAGGATGCGCCCGGGCGTGAGCCCCTTCGCCTGCGCCGTGACGATGTAGTCCTCCGACAGGGTCGACACCATCATGTTGCGCATGCCGAGCAGCCATCCGCCGACCGACGCGATGACGATCGTGAGCGCCGGCAGGAACCCGTACTGGATCGCGGAGGCGATGAACTCCCAGCTGAATCCGGGGTCGAGCACCACGTCGTAGCCGCCCTGCGACGGGAACATCTTGAGCGTCGAGGCGAAGAAGTAGACCAGGATCAGCGCCAGCCAGAAGTACGGCACGGCGGCGAGCAGGGTCGTGGCCGGCACCAGGGAGTCCAGCCACGTGCCGGGCTTCCATCCGACGATCGCACCGAGGGTGACGCCGATCACCGCGGCGAGCACGGTCGCCACGCCGACGAGCACGATCGTCCACGGCAGCGAGGTGCTGATGACCTCGGTCACCGGGGTGGGGAAATAGCTCACCGAGACGCCGAGGTCGCCCCGGAACACGTTGACGAGGTAGTTCCCGTACTGCAGCAGCAGCGGCTGGTCGGAATCGCCGCCGAGAAGGAGCTCGTAGGCATCGCGAGTGGCAGGAGTGACGATTCCGCCCCTCTGCTGCAGCTTCGCGAGCAGGATGTCGACCGGATTCCCGGGCAGCAGCCGGGGGATGAGGAAGTTCAGGGTCAGTGCGGCCCACAGGGCCACGAGATAGAACCCCAGCTTTCGAACGACGTAGTTCACGGCGTCCGCCCTCCTTCCGGCCCGACGGGCCCCTTCTCGACGACGATCACGATCACTCCCCCGTCGGCTTCAGGGCCTTGAAGATCTGCGCGTTGTCCGGCGACGCCCAGATCGCGGGGAACGCGTAGAGGTCGTCGAGGGTCGGCCAGCCCGTGAACTTGTCGGCGTGGAACTCGCTCGTCGTGCCACCGGTCAGGACCGGGATGTACGGCATCGAGGTCACGATCTCCGCCTGGATGATGTCGAACTGGGCCTGACGCGCCGCGGTGTCCTCGGGGTCGGTGGCCTTGAGCACGGCGAGCGCGGCGTCGACGGCCGGGTCGCTGAAGCGGGCGACGTTCTGCGGCGCGACCTCACCCACGGGTGCCGTGAACTCCGTGTTGAAGTACTTGTCGTACAGGTAATAGGGGTCGGATGCCGCGCCCTGGCCGAGCGAGTCGATCGCCAGCTGGTACGTGCCCTTGCCCTTCTTGTCGGTCCATTCGTTCCACGAGGACTGCGACACCTTCAGCTCGATGCCCGCGGCCTTGAGCTGCTGGGCCATCGTGTCGATCGCCGTGATGTAGTCGGTCCATCCGGTCACCACCTCGACCGTCAGCGCGAGCTTCTCGCCCTCGCGGGCGTAGATCCCGTCCGTGCCCTTCTCCCACCCGGCGGCCTCGAGGATCTCGGCGGCCCCCTCGGGGTCGGCCGTGTTGGGCGCGACAGGCTCGGCGACGGAGGCGGAGATCAGATCCTTCTGCGTCGTGGTGAGCGCGAGCGTCGGAGAGATCTCGCTGGCGGTGTTCTGGAACGCGAGAGAGTTGATCTGATCGCGGTTGAGTGCCGCGTAGATCGCCTGCCGCACCGCGGGGTCGGTCTGCGGCCCTGCGCAGCCGAGATCCGCGTTCGAGCACGTGAGCAGAGCCACCTGGTTCTGCGGGATGGTGATCGCGTCATAGCCGGGGTAGGTGGTCGACACGTTCTGGATGTCGGGCACGGGGCCCGTCTGCCAGTCGATCGTGCCGGCCTTCAGCGCATCGGCCCCGGCGGTGTTGCCCGACAGAGACAGGTACCGCACGGCCTTCACGGCCGGCTCGCCGTCCCAGTAGTCCGGGTTGGATTCCAGCGTGAACGCCTGCGGCTTGAAGTTGCTCAGGGTGTAGGGCCCCGTGCCGACCGGCTCGGCCATGACGTCGGTCGTCGGGTCGATGCCCGACCAGATGTGCTCGGGCACGATCGGCGTGCGCCCGAGCAGCGTCGGCGCGCTCACGAATGCCGGGTAGTCCCACGTGAACACGACCTGCGTGTCGTCGACCGCCTCGACCGCACCGTCGAACCCGCCGTTGTTCAGAGACGGGGTGTCGAGCATCATCTGGAACGTGAATGCCACGTCGTCGGCGGTGAAGGGCTCGCCGTCCGACCAGGTGACGCCCTCGCGCACCGTCACGGTCAGCTGGGTGCCGTCGTCGTTCCAGGCGTACTCGGTGCCGAGCAGCGGCACGTAGGGGTCGTTGTTCACGTTCGTGACGAAGAAGAGCGACTCGTAGATCGTGCCGATACCGCCGATCTGCGAGGGCGAGTACGGATTGAAGTTGATCTGATAGTCGCCGGACTGGCCGGTGTACGCGACGAGGGTGTCGGCGCTCGACGACGACGACGAACCTCCCCCTGCGGGTGAGCATCCCGACAGCAGGAGAGCGGCGGTCGCCGCAGCCGCGGCACCCGTGATCCAGAGCCGTCTCGACGGTCGTGCATCGTTCTTTCTGCGGAACATCATTGGTCCTTTCTCAGGCGCTTCCGCTGAGAGCTGTCGGCGCCGACTGTGTGATCGTGAGGGGGGAATCTCACCTACCGGCCCCATTGTTACTTAGCTAAACTATGTCCGTCAAGCGTTTTCCGAGAAGCACTCCGAGCGCACCCAGCCGCGAAAGGGCACCATGACAGACCTCGCACCTCCCCCCGCGCACAGCACTGACGCTGCGCGCTCATCCACCGCCACGCGGTTCGCCCATCTGCGTCGCGACGGCGTGTCACTGCTGGTCGAGCATCCGACCGGCGGCGCGCACGACGACCAGGCGCCGGCCCTCCCGCACGTGCTGTTCTGGGGCGCCGACCTCGGCCCGCAGTCCGACGCCGAACTTATCGACATCGCTGCGGCGGTCAGCCGACAGCACTCGTCGGGCGCCCTCGACGCGGCGTGGCAGGCGTCGATCCTGCCGGTCGACCGCGACGGTTGGGCGGGCCGCCCCGGGCTCGCGGTCTCTCGCGGAGGACTCTCCGTGCACCCGCGATGGGATCGGGTCGACAGCATCGCCGACGACGACGCGCACGAGCTCACGATCATCGCTGACGACCTGCGCAACGGCATGCGCCTCACCACGAGCATCGCGCTGCAGGCCGGAGGCGTCGTCACGGTCGACCACGCGCTCACCTCGACCGGCGAGAACGAGAGCGCCTCCGCCGACACCGACGGCTCCGGAGCGACCGGCGGCCTCTCGATCGGGTGGCTCGAAGCGACGCTGCCGACCCCGAAGGCCGTCGACCGACTCACCACGTTCTCCGGCCGGTGGACGCGTGAGAAGGTTCCGCACACCTCCGAGATCCCGCGCGGATCGACGGTGCGGCAGACCCGACGTGGGCGGGGCGGACACGATTCGCCGATGCTCTACATCGTCTCGATCGACCCGCCGCGCGACCGCGACGGCGAACTCTGGGGTGTGCACCTGGGGTGGAGCGCCGACGTCACGTACCGCAACGACCGGCTGCCCGACTCGGTCGACGTCATCGGCGCCGGAGAGCTGCTGCGCGCGGGTGAGGTCACTCTGCGCAGCGGCGAGACCTACGCCACCCCCACCGCGTACTTCGCCTGGTCGGGGGCGGGCCTGGACGGGCTCTCCGAACGCTTCCACCGATTCCAGCGGGCGCGTCCGCAGCATCCGATCCGGCCGCGCCCCCTGGTGCTGAACACCTGGGAGGCCGTGTACTTCGATCACGATCCGGCGTTCCTGCGCACACTCGCCGACCGCGCGGCATACGTCGGCGTCGAGCGCTTCGTGCTCGACGACGGCTGGTTCCTCGGCCGACGTCACGACCGGAGCGGCCTGGGAGACTGGCTCGTCGATCGCACCGTGTGGCCCGACGGCCTCGCGCCTCTCGCCGACCACGTGCACGAGCTCGGCATGGAGTTCGGGCTCTGGTTCGAGCCCGAGATGATCAATCTCGACTCCGACCTCGCGCGTGAACATCCCGAGTGGCTGCTGCACCCGGCCGATCACCTTCCGACCCCTGCGCGGCTCTCGTGGCGATCGCAGTACGTGCTCGACATCGCACGACCCGAGGTCTACGCGCACATCATCGGCCGCATCGACGCGCTCGTGACCGAGCTCGGCATCGACTTCATCAAGTGGGACCACAATCGCGATCTCGTCGAGGCCGAGCACGCCGGCGCACCCGGCACGCACGCGCAGACGCTCGCGATGTACCGGATGATCGAGGAGCTGAAGTCACGGCATCCCGGCCTCGAGATCGAGTCCTGCTCCTCGGGCGGGGCGCGCAGCGACCTCGGCGTGCTCCAGGTCGCCGACCGGGTGTGGGCGAGCGACTCGAACGACCCCGTCGAACGGCAGGACATCCAGCGGTGGACCCAGCTGCTGCTCGCCCCCGAACTGGTGGGAGGACACGTCGGCCCGACGACCGCTCACTCCTCGGGCCGCACGACCTCGCTCGCCTTCCGTCTCGCGACGAGCCTGATGGGGTCCGCGGGCTTCGAATGGAACATCGCCGAGTGCACTCCCGACGAGGTCGAGGTGCTGCGTCGATGGGCCGCGCTGTACAAGGAGCTGCGGTCGGTGATCCACACCGGCACCGCGGTGCACGCCGACGTGCGCGACCCTGCATTGCGGGTCGTCGGCGCCGTGAGCACCGACCGCGCGGAGGCGGTCTTCACGATCGCGAGCGTCGCGACGCTCGAGGACTCCCTGCCCGAACGCATCCGCCTGCACGGGCTCGACCCCGAGGGCCGGTATCGCCTCAGGGTGCGCGACGAGATCGGCGCCGCGCCGCATGGCTTCGCGACCCCCGAGTGGCTCCAGTCCGCGGGCGTGACCCTGTCGGGTGCGGTCCTCGCCACCGTCGGCCTGCAGATCCCGCCCTTCTGGCCCGCGCAGGCGGTCGTGCTGCATCTCGTGCGCGACTGACAGAGCGATGCCCGGTCGGCCGCTTCTCGCGACCGACCGGGCATTGCTGTCTGCGAGTCTCGGTTACGCCGCGGCGCCTTCCGACACCTCGTCGAGGGCGGCGCGTCCGCGCTGCAGGGCGTTGCCGCTCTGCAGGATCGCGGGGTCCTTCAGCGCCGCCGGATCGCCGGAACCCCCGCCGACGACCCTGAACACCGCGGTCTCCCCGGCGAGCAGCGTGACGAGCCCTCGATCGACGGTCGCATCGACCGAGTACCGGTCGACGAGAAGTGTGAGGTCGCGCACATAGGCCCGCGCGGTGACCTGCACGAGCGTCACGCCCGGCTCGCCCTCGCTCGCGCGCACCTCGACGTCGACCGCATCCGGCTGCAACCGCTGATCGACCAGCTCGACCGGATTGTGCACCGCCGTCGCGAATCCCTCGAGACGCGCGATCAGGATCTCGCGGGCGGCATCCTCGAAGTCCGTGAGCTCCGGCGCGAGCGGCACGGTCGTCTCGCCGCGGGCCGCGAGCGACTGCGCCTGCACCGACTCGACCAGCACCCGGCCGTCGAACGTCGTGCGCTGCAGGGTGATCTCGCCCTGCCACGGTTCGTCGGTGTCGTTGAGCACCACGAGCGCGAGCCCGGACTCCCGCGGCTGGAAGGTCGCCAGACGCGGCTCGTAGACGTCGCGCAGCGCGAACCAGAGGGGCTTGCGGCGCTCGGCGAAGTCGACCGCCGCCCACGACACGACCGGCCAGCTGTCGTTCAGCTGCCAGACGATCACCCCGGTGTTGCGCGGCGAGAGCGAACGGAAGTGCTCGATGCCGAAGCGCACAGCAGCGGCCTGGTTCAGCTGCGTGGCCCAGTGCCACTCCTCGATCGAGCGGGGCTCGGGCAGGTGACCCGCCATCCCCCGTTCGAGCTTGAGGTTGCCGTCGGCCGCCTTCTGATGCACCAGCATCTGCTGCGCGTACGGTTCGAGCGGCTCGTCGTGCACGGCGTCGACCAGCGTCGTCCACGCCGGCGGGCCCTGGAACCCGAACTCCGATGCGAAGCGCGGACGGTGGCGCCGGTACTCCGAGTAGTCGAGGGTGTTCCACACATCCCAGATGTGCATGGTGCCGTGGGATTCGTCGTTGGGATGCCGCTCTTCGTCGAACGAGTACGGGCTGGCCGGAGAGTAGAAACGCGTGGGGTCGAGCTCGGCCACGAGCGAAGGCAGCAGCGAGAGGTAGTACCCGAGACCCCAGGTGCGGCCGTCGAGCGGTTCCTTCCAGCCCCAGTCCTCATGTCCCCAGATGTTCTCGTTGTTCCCGTTCCAGATCACCAGCGAGGGATGCGGGCTGAGCCGCACGATCGCCTGCCTGGCCTCGGCCTCGACCTCGTCGGCCAGCCACGCCTCCTCGGCGTACGCGGCGCATGCGAACAGGAAGTCCTGCCAGACCAGGATGCCGAGTTCGTCGCATGCGGCGTAGAAGTCATCGGACTCGTAGATGCCACCGCCCCACACCCGGAGCAGATTCATGTTGGCCTCGGCGGCGTCGACCACGCGACGCCGATAGCGGTCGGCGTCGATCTCGGTGACGAACGCATGATCGGGGATCCAGTTCGCCCCGCGCACCTGGATGGCCTTGTCATTCACGAACAGGGCGAACGGCCGGCCCTCGGCATCCGGCGCCGTGTCGACCCGCACGGTGCGGAACCCGACCCGTGACTCCCAGTGATCCACAGCCTCGCCGGCACGCTCGACCGCCACCGCGACCGGGTAGAGCGGCTGCGCTCCGTGGCCGGTGGGCCACCACACCTGCACGTCGACGACCCGCGCGGTCAGGAGCGCGGACGTCGTCCCGTGCGACACCTCGGCCGTGGCCGTCTCGCCGCCCACGTCGACGGTGACCCGCACCGGCTCCGAGGCCGCGCCCGCTGCCCACTCCAGCTCGACATGCGCGTCGAGCACGCCATCGATCCCGCCGTCGTGGCGCGCGAGGTCGACGAGCGGCCTGACCGCGGCGATCCGCACCCCCGACCAGCTGTCGAGACCGATCGGTCGCCAGATGCCGCTGGTGGCGACGTCGATCCCCCAGTCCCAGCCGAAGTTGAACGCCGCCTTGCGCAGCGCGTTGTAGGGGTGGTGGTTCACATGGGGGCGCGGGCCGTGCTCGGCGCTGCGCGACTCGGCTTCATCGACCGGTGCACGGAACGTGATCGCGAGTGTGTTGGCCCCCTCGCGCAGGTGCGGTCCGATCTCGAATCGGTAGCTGCGGTGCTGGTTCTGGGTCGTGGCGATCGCTCGGCCGTTCACCGCGATCTCCGCGACGGTGTCGAGGCCGTCGGCGACAAGATCATGACGGTCGGACCCGTCGTCGTGCCACTCGAACTCGGTCTCGTAGCGCCACACGGTGCTGCCGATCCATTGCTGCGACGATTCGTTGTCGCCGTCGAACGGCGCAGCGATGAGTCCCGCCGAGTGGAGGTCGGTGTGCGCGCAGCCCGGAACGGCCGCGGGGATCGCTCTGTCGGCGACCTCCGCGGGGATCGGGCCGGCGACGGCGGTGAGGGTCCAGTTGTCGTGGAGTGGTCGAAGCGCCATGAGCATCCTTGCCTTGAGGTACTTTATTACTTAAGTTTACAAAGTCAGCCCAGTATAGCCCGGCGGTATGATCCGGGGTGTCGATGAACCGAAAGCAGGACAGGTGACCGAGCACGATGCGGGCGCGAAGAAGCGCACCTGGCCCCACCTGACGGGCGTCGAGCGGGGAGCGCTGCGCGAGCTGCTGATCCACGGCCCACTCCCCCGGGCAGAGATGGCACGGCGACTGCACGTCTCGCGAGCCAGCATGACGCGGGCCACCCGCATCCTGGTCGAGCAGTCGCTGATCGCCGAAGACGAGATCACCCTCCGCGGGGCGATGGGCCGTCCCAGCGAGATGCTCGCGGTCAACCACGACGAGCACCACCTGCTGGGCGTCAAGCTCACGGGCGATGCCGTGTTCGCCGTGGTGACCACCCTCGGTGCGCGGATGGTCGCCTCCGTCGAGGAGCCGCTGGTGTCGAACTCGGTGGCCGACACGGTCGACCAGATCGTGAGGATCCATGCCCGATTCGCCGAGGACTACCCCGACATCCATGCCGCGGGGATCTGTCTGGCGGGCGACCTCGCGACCGTCGACGGGCAGCAGATCGTCGTCGCCTCCTTCTTCCTCCGCTGGCGTGACGTCCCTCTCGCCGCGCTGCTGAGTGAGCGCATGGGCATCCCGGTGACCGCCGACAACGACGTGCGTGCTCTGACCGCCGCGGAGCACTGGTTCGGGGCGGGCGCGGGCTGCGACTCCCTGGCGTTGGTCACCGTGGGGGCGGGGATCGGCTTCGGCCTCGTGATCGACGGCCGCGTCGTGACCGGGCACAACGGCCGCGCCGGCCAGCTCGACCACCTGCTGGTCGACACCACGGGGCCCGAGTGCGGGCTCGGCCATCACGGCTGCGCGAGCGCCTATCTGCCCAGCGCGTGCATCGTGCAGGCGATCCGCGACGCCGGAGGCGGCACCGACGATCTCGACTACGAGGGTGCGGTCCGGCGCGCCCACGAGGGAGATCCGATCGCGCTGCAGGCATTCGACGACGCCGCACGCGCTCTCGGGATCATCATCGGAACCATCGTGAGCGGACTCGACCCCGAGAAGATCGTGCTGACCGGCGACGGCCTGGCCGTGATGGAGCTGCAGGGCGAACGCGTCATGCAGACGATCGACGCCGCACGGCTGCCGAGCACGCTCCCTGTTCCGCTCGACGTGCAGCCGTTCGAGTTCACGGAGTGGGCGCGCGCCGGCGCGGTGCTCGCCATCCGCAGCCTGCTGCGCTTCTGACCCGCAGCGGCACTCGTCGCCGAGCGATCGGCACGGCGCGCTCATGTCACGCGCGTCGACTCCGATCGGAGGGGCCGTAGAGCTCGCCGACCGGGATCGCCACGTCGAGCACGTTCCCGGGCTGCGCGAGAGGGCAGGCCCAGGCGGGATCGTAGGCGCACGACGGGTTGTACGCGAAGTTGAAGTCGAGCACGATCGTGCCGCGCTCGGCATCCGACCCGAGGTCGGCGCCCTTGATCGTGTCGATCAGGTACCGGCCGCCGCCGTATGTTCCGCCCGGCCGCCCCGCGAGGGAGTCGCGGAAGGGGACGAAGAGTCCTCCTCCGTACGTGGTCAATCGCCAGACGTCGAGCGAACCCGCCTCCGGGATCTCGACCCGTCCCACCCGTTCGAACGGGACGACGCCGTCGGTGCCCGTCGCGAAGTCGAAACCACCCGGCTCGGCGTCGAGGACCGGCAGCTCGAAGCGCCAGGAGGCGTCGTACGAGGAGATCGGCAACCCTTCGAAGAGCAGCCGGTCGTCGGGCAGCAGCGGTGTGGCCGGATGGTGCAGCATCAGCTCGTCGCGTTCGATGCGCCAGAGTTCGTGCGCCTCTTCGGGCGAGTCGGAATCACGCACCGCCGAATAGAGGGCGAAGACGCGACGGCGCCAGTCTGCGACCTCGAGGGCCGTGCGGGCTGCGGGGTTCATGTGGCCAGGCTACGCCGACCCGTCACTCACACGGCGCGCCACTCGCTCGCCGGGGTCAACGGCACGAGAGAGGGACGTTCGACCGTGGTCGACACCGTCACGCGGGCGCCGGAGCGCGCGGAGGCCGAGAGCGCCGACATGATCTCGAGCACGTGCAGCGCCATCGCGCCGTCGGCGCGTCCTGCGCCGTTCACGAAGTCGATCAGCCCGATGCCGCGGCCGGAATCCTCGTAACCGGCCGAGGGGTCGAGCACGCGCCACTCCCCCTCACGCGGATGCAGGCGCACCTCGCCGGCGAAGCCGTTGGGGTCGGGAACGCCGAGCGACCCCTCGACTCCGTGCACCTCGATGGGCGCTGCGGTCGAGCGCACGCCGTCGAAGCTCATCGTCACGGTCGAGATCGCACCGGATCCGTGATGCAGGATGCCGGTGAGGTGCGTGTCGACCTCGACCGGGATGCTCTCGCCTGCCCGGGGTCCCGAGCCGATCACGCGTTCATCGCGCGACCGCGATGCCGCCCCGGAGACCGCGATCACGGGTCCGAGCAGCTGCACGAGTGCCGTGACGTAGTAGGGACCCATGTCGAGCAGCGGCCCCCCGCCCTCGCGGTAGTAGAAGTCCGGGTGCGGGTGCCACGCTTCGTGACCCGCCGACACCCACATCGCCGAGGCGGAGGTGGGCGTGCCGATCAGGCCGTGGTCGATCGCGGCGCGGGCGGTCTGCAGTCCGGTGCCGAGCACGGTATCCGGCGCCCCTCCGACGCGCACTCCGGCGGCCGTCGCGGCATCCATCACCGCTGCGGCCTCGGCGAACGTCGCCGCGAGCGGCTTCTCGCCGTAGACCGCCTTTCCGTGTGCGATCGCGGCGAGCGCGACCTCGGCGTGCGCGGCGGGGATCGTCAGGTTCAGCACGACATCGACATCTGCTGCGGCGACGAGCTCTGCGGTGGTCAGTGCCCGGCAGCCGGGGATGCGCTCGGCGGCGGATCGCGCCCTCTCGAGGTCGAGGTCGGCGACCGCCACGATGCGCACGGCCGGCGCCGAGAGCAGAGTCGTGAGGTACTGCTCCGAGATCACGCCGAGTCCGACGATGCCGACGCCGATCACCGCGCCGCCCACAGCATCCCCCGCTCGATCACCGTGCGCACCGAGCTGTGCTGCAGTACGTCGAGGCTGTGGCCCGGAGTCGAGACGAAGACCCGCCCCTTCCCCCAGTCGCGGGTCCAGATCGCGGGCGACACGATCGGTCGATGCCACGGGTGATACGGCTGCACCGGATGCGTGGTCGTCGCGAGCACGTCGATCAGGTCGTCGTGCAGCACCCAGTACTGCTCGGTGACGAGGGTGAAGTCGTCGATGCCACGAGTGATCTCATGCGTCTGCCCGAGATCCGTGATCTCGACCGCGTGCTCCAGATAGTTGTCGGTCTGATCGCCCACGACCTCATCGGGATGCTTGGAGGGATGCGTGGCGAACTGGCCGCCCACGAGCTGCAGGTAGTCGGAGCTCGCCCGGAACGAGTCGGCGATGCCGCCGTGCCAGCCGGCGAGTCCCGTGCCGGCGACGACCGCATCGCGGAGGCCGCGCACGGCCGCGTCCGAGCACTGCGACATCGTGACCGACTGCACGACGAGGTCGACCTCTGCCATGCGCGACGCGTCGGCGTAGATCTCCGGATCCGATTCGACGGCGACGTCGAAGCCGTTCTCCCGCAGGAAGGGGAGGAACAGCTCGGTCGCCTCGACGGGGTGGTGTCCGTCCCAGCCGCCGCGGACGACGAGAGCGGTGCGTGTCATCAGGATTCTCCTTCTTCGGAATCGGTGTCGGCGTCTGATCCCGTGCCCACGGGAGTCAGGATGCTGTCGCGCTGCGCGCTGGATTCGACCGCCGCGAGCACTCTCTGCACCTGCGTCGCCTCGGCGAATCCCGGAGACACCGGGTGGTCGCCGGCCACGGCCCGCACGAAATCGACCGCCTGGTGGGTGAAGAGGTGCTCGTAGCCGAGCCCGTGGCCTGCGGGCCACCAGGCACCGGCGTACGGATGCCGGGCCTCGGTGACCTGCACACGCCGGAACCCCTGCGCGGCGTCGTCGGCGACGTCGTACACCTCGAGCTCGTTCATGCGCTCGAAGTCGAACGCGACCGATCCTCTGTCGCCATTGATCTCGATGCGATTGGCATTGCGTCGGCCCGTGGCCATGCGCGTCGCCTCGAACACTCCGAGCGCACCGCCGTCGAAGCGGGCGGTGAACGCCGCGGCATCGTCGACCGTCACGGGTAGGCGATCCGACGCATCTGCCGCGCTGCCCCCGAGTCCCTCGACGCTCGAGCGCCGGGGTCGCGAATCGACGAAGGTGCGCAGGGTGGCCGAGACCGCCGAGATCCGCTGGCCCGCGAGCCACTGCGCCGTGTCGATGCTGTGCGCTCCGATGTCGCCCAGAGCGCCGGACCCCGCTCGCTCGCGGTCGAGGCGCCAGGTATGCGGAGAATCGGGGTCGCTCAGCCAGTCCTGCAGGTACTGCGCACGCACGTGACGGATCTCTCCGATGCGTCCGTCGGCGATCAGCTGCCGCGCGAGGGCGAGTGCAGGTGTGCGCCGATAGCTGAAGCCGCACATCGCCACGGCACCCGAGCGTTCGAACGCGTCACGGGCCGCCGCCGTCATCCGCTGGGCCTCGGCGACAGTGTTGGCGAGCGGCTTCTCGCACAGCACGTGCTTGCCCGCCGCGAGCGCGGCGAGCGCGATCTCCTCGTGCGTGTCCCCCGGCGTGCAGATGTCGATCACGTCGATGTCGTCGCGTTCGACGGCTGCGCGCCAGTCGAGCGAGTGGTCCGACCAGCCCCATCGCGCGGCAGCATCCCTCGTCGCTTCTTCTCGGCGTCCGATGATGAGCGCGAGCCTCGGTTCTCTCGGCAGATCGAAGAACCGCGGTGCGGTGTTCCATGCCTGCGAGTGCATGCGCCCCATGAAGCCCGTGCCGATCATCGCGATCCGCAGCGGTGGTGTCGTCGTCGTCATCTCACCCTCCTGACATCGACGATGCCACCCGCTCCGAACGACGTCGAGAAGTTTGCGCAAAACCCGCGGGAGCGCCAGGGTGGATCCATGCCCGATCACGCGGACACCGCCAGGCCACGACGGGCGACCCTCGCCGCCGTCGCAGACGCCGCGGGTGTGAGCGTCGCGACCGCGTCGCGCGCACTGGCCGGGCGGGGCGATCTCGCGGCGGCCACGCGCCGTCGGGTGCACGCCGCGGCACGAGACGTCGGTTACGTGCGCGAACCGTCGGCCGGCGGACGCCCACCCGGATCCGCGCGCCTCATGGACCTCGTCCTCGGCGCGTACGGCGACGACTACTCCGACGAGGTGACGGCGGGCGCCCGCAGCGCCGCGGCCGACGCCGGATACGATCTGGTGCTCACGGAGGAGCGCGACCTCCCCGACGACGACTGGCCGCTCCGCATCCGACGCCGTGGGTCGGCCGGGGTCGTGCTCGGACTGATCTCGCCCACCGCGTCGCAGCTGGCTGTTCTCGCCGACGCCTCGATCCCGGTGGTCCTGATGGATCCGCGCAGCGACGACCCGCGAGGGCTCACGAGCGTGCGCACCACCGACCACGAGGGCGGTCGCTCCGCGGCGCTCCACCTCACCGGCCGGGGTGCGACGCGGTTCGCCGTGCTGCTCGGACGACCCCGGTACCGGTACGGACGCACCCGGTACGCGGGATTCCGCGAGGCGCTCGGCGAAGCTCGGCCGGGAGCGGGCATCACGCTCATCCAGTCCGGGTGGTCGACGGCCGCCGCCCGCGATTCGATGGTCCCGGTCCTCCGAGGGCTGCGACCGGGCGAGCGCCTGGGCGTCTTCGCGTGCACCGACGAGTTGGCCGCCGGCGTCTACGCCGCCGCAGCCGTGACCGCGCGGCGCATTCCCGAGGACGTGCTCGTCGTGGGGTTCGATGACCTGCGCGCCGCGCGGTGGCTCAGCCCGGCTCTCACGACCGTGCGACAGCCGATCCGAGAGATGTCCGGCGCGGCCGTGGCCGCGCTCGCAGACGCAGCCAGAGCAGACGAGCTGCCGGGAGAGCCGATCGTGCTCCCGACCCGGCTCATCGTGCGCGACTCGACCTGAACCGCCGCACGGCCGCATCCCCATTGATACTGTCGGAGCATGTTCGTCGTGGGAGTGATCACCGCCGTCCTAGGAATCGTGTTGTTCCACACCGCCCTCGGCCGAACGATCGCGGCGAACCCGACGTCTCGCCTTCCCTTCGGGCGCAGACCGCCGATCAGTCCTCGTGGAACGGTCGAGATGCGCGCCCTCGCAGCCGGCCTGATCGTGCTCGGGGCGGTACTGGTCGGCACCTCCGGCTGGCAATGGACCGCCATGGTCGTGGCGGCCGGGCCGATCGCCGCGCTGTCGGTGATCGCGCTTCACAACCGACGCGCGCGTCTTCGCGCCGGCGCCGAAGAGCGACGCTGAAGAAGTTGGTTCCGGCCCCCCATGCCCGAACAGGGGGACCGGAGCAGTCGTGTTGAGAAGGCGCGCATGCGCACCCACCCCCATCTTCGTGCCCGAGACCGAGAGAACCCGAGGACGACATCTGGTTCGACCGACGGAGAGCGGCGCATGGCGGCTCGACGTGATCTCAGCGTACGGGGAATGATCCCGCAGCACCGATGTCGGCCCGACCATTGACTGACGGCCCGGCGCTTGGTAGGGCGTTACGCTCGAAGGGTGCTCGAGACTTTCACCGGATTCGCCGTCGTGGGGGTGGCGATCATCCTGGGCTACGTCATCGGGCGCATCGATCTGCTCGGACCGCACGCCCGCCACGTCCTCGGCCGTCTGATCTTCTTCGTCCTGTCGCCCTTCCTCCTGTTCACGGTGCTCGCTCACGCCGACGCGCGCATGCTGTTCTCCTCGCTGCTGCCGGTGTCGGCGATCGCCGCGGTCGCCGTCATCGCGATGTACGCCCTGATCGCCCGGCTGTGGTGGAAGCGCTCCGTCGGCGAGACCCTGATCGGCGCTCTGGCCGCCGGACAGGTCAACTCGAACAACATCGGCATCCCACTGTCGCTCTACCTGCTCGGCAGCGCCGCGTATCCGGCGCCGGTCGTGCTGCTCCAACTGCTGATCTTCACCCCGATCTCCCTCACGATCCTCGACGCGGTCACGAGCGATCGGGTGTCGCTGCGCAAGACCCTCGTCCGCACGGCGACGAACCCCATCATCATCGGATCCGTGCTCGGCACTCTCGTCTCGGTGTTCGGCATCAGGGTGCCCGAGATCGTCATGCAGCCCGCGCAGCTGATCGCAGACGCCGCCGTGCCGGTGCTGCTGATCAGCTACGGCATCTCGCTGCACGGTCAGCGCGTCCTCGGCGCGCCGGGGCGACGCCGCGACATCATCGTCGCGAGCGGACTGAAGCTCGTCGCCATGCCGCTGATCGCCTGGGTGATGGCGGAGTTCGTGTTCGGCCTCTCCCCCGCAGAGGTGCTGATCGTCGTGGTGCTCGCCGCCCTGCCCACCGCCCAGAACGTCTTCAACTACTCGCAGCGCTATGACGTCGGCGAGACGATCTCGCGAGACACGGTCTTCCTCACCACGGTCGGATGCCTGCCGGTGCTCGTGCTGATCATGGTGCTGCTGGGCTGATCAGCACGACCCACGCCCTAGGTTGTAACGGTGGACAACCCGCTCATCTTCGTCGTGCTGATCGCCGCGCTCATCGTGCTCTCGATCTTCCTGCCGCGGTGGGTGCGACGCTCGAGCACATCGGCGGGGTCCCGAGAGGAGCGACGTGTCGCCGACTCCCGGCGCGCCGACGCCCTCCGCGATCTGGGCACGACCCTCGTCCTCCACGCTCCCGAGACCGTGGTCCGCGGGCTGGTCGACGAGATCGTCTGGCAGCGACCTCGCGAGTTCACGGTGCTCGACGACGGCGGCTACGGCATCCGGTTCGTCGAACCCGATGACGCGGTCGTCCGCCTCGTGACCGACGGCGCGACCACCCGCATGCAGGTCGAACGCTCGCGCGAGCATCTCGGGATGCCGCAGGGCGCATCGTTCTGGAACGAGCTGCGTTCCCTCGTCAGCGCCCGTGCTGTCGCGCAAGATATCGCCGTCACGACCGAACCCGGACGCGCGAACTCAGCCTGACGCAACTAGGCTGTGTGTGCCGACGCCCGACCGACTCGTGCCCACGGTCGGCACCACCGCGGCACCACTTCTCGTCACAGTCTCCGAGGCCGTGACCTGCGCCGGAAAGGCTGACCCATGAGCGAAACCCCGTCCAACGATCGAACGCCCGACTTCTTCGACAAGCTGATCGAAGAGACCCCCCGCGAGCAGTCCGGCTTCACGGCCTCGTTCCGAGGCTACGACAAGGCCGAGGTCGACTCCGCGCTGAGCACTCTGCGCAACCAGCTGCAGCAGGCCAAGGCCGATCTCGCCGACGCCGAGGCTCGACACGAAGACGCTCTCGAGGCACTGCGCGACGATGAGCGCGAGGCCCGCGAAGAGCTCGAGGCCGAGCTCACCACCATCAAGGCCAAGGCGGCCGAGACCGAGCAGCAGGTGCTGACCCTCACCAACGAGCTCGTCGACACCCCTCGGGCAGACGGCCAGGACGCCCCCTCGCGCGAGCAGTTCGAGACGATCCTCCGCGTCGCAGAAGACCAGGCCAACGTCCTGATCCAGAACGCGGCGGTGCAGGCGGACCGTCTGATGGCCGCCGCCCGCGAAGAGGTCACGGCCCAGCGCGCCGAGGCCGAGGCCGATGTGACCCGCATCATCGCGCAGGCGCAGCACGATGCCGACCAGATCCGCCTGAAGATCGACACCGAGTACACCGCGCACGAGGCGACGATCGAGCGCGAGGCCGCACATGCCGCCGAGAAGGTGCATCAGGCGACGCAGGAAGCCACGGCGATCCGCACCGAGGCCGAGAAGGGCGCAGCCGCGCTCCGCTCCCTCGTCACGCGTGAGACGACGCAGCTCCGCACGGATGCCGAGCGCGAGGTGCGCGACATGAACGCACGCGTGCTCGAGTTCGAAGAGACTCTCACGCGCCGCCAGGACGACGCGCAGCAGGAGTTCCTCGTGCTGCACAATCAGGCGGTCGCCCACGCCGAGCGGGTCACCGCCGACGCCAATGAGCAGGTCAGGGCGTCGCTCGAGCACGCACAGCGCATCTCGGGCAAGGCCGACGACTACGAGCGCCTCATGCGCTTGCAGGCGCAGACGATCGAGGCGGATGCTCAGGTGCGAGCCCGCGACACGCTCGACCGCGCCCGCGCGAAGTCGCAGAAGATCGTCGACTCCGTCACCTCGCACACCTCACAGGTGCTGCGCGATGCCGAGGACCAGGCCCGCCAGCTGCGTTGGCAGCAGCAGCAGCTCGCCAGCTTCATGGCCGAGGTGCGCGAGCTCATCCGCCCCGACGGCATCTTCAGCGACGCCGCACCGGCCGCGAACTCGTCCGCCGCAGGCTCCGCCGCCGGGTCGTCGGTCTCGACTCTCGACGACGTGCTCGCAGCCGATTCCGACGACGACATCGAGACCGTGCACGCCGAGGTGATCGAGGAGTCCGACGACGCCGACGCCGACACGCGAGTCGAGGAGTTCCGCGGCGACGAGGCACTCGACGACGAGCTTTTCGATGACGATGCCGCGACGATCGACGGCAAGATCACGATCGAGGTCGTCGAGGCCGACGACACGTCCTCGCGCTGACCTCGAGCTTCTGACCGACAGGGGCGTGGGCGGGCATACCGCTCACGCCCCTTCTGCACGCTCGGGGACATCCACCGATCGGTGGATGCACGAGTCCGTCGCTTCATGGCTACCGCGGGAGCCCGTGCACGGGCACGCTGGGAATATGACAGACAGCGTGATCGAAGTGCGAGGGCTCCGCAAGGACTACGGCGGGTTCGTCGCCGTCGACGACATCAGCTTCGACATCCGGCGGGGTGAGACGTTCGCGCTGCTAGGCCCGAACGGTGCGGGCAAGTCGACGACCATCGAGATCCTCGAGGGATACCGCCACCGCACGTCGGGCGAGGTACGCGTGCTCGGCGTCGACCCGCAGCGCGGCGGCCTGGACTGGAAGGCGCGCCTGGGCATCGTGCTGCAGTCGACCGGAGAAGCGGGCACCTTCACGGTGCGTGAGCTGCTCACCGAGTTCGCCGGGTACTACCCGAACCCCCGCGACATCGACGAGGTGATCGCGGCGGTCGGCCTCGAGCAGAAGCAGCGATCCCGCGCGGGCAGGCTCTCGGGCGGACAGCAGCGCCGCCTCGACGTCGCACTCGGGATCATCGGCCGCCCCGAGCTGCTCTTCCTCGATGAGCCGACCACGGGCTTCGACCCCGAGGCCCGACGCCAGTTCTGGGATCTCATCCGCTCGCTCAAGGCCGAGGGAACCAGCATCCTGCTGACCACGCACTACCTCGACGAAGCCGCGCAACTGGGTGACCGCGCCGCAGTCATCGTCGGCGGACGCATCGCCGCGATGGGCGCGATCGACGAGATCGGCGACCTCGAGGCGCGCACGCCCGTGGTCCGCTGGATCGATGCAGACGGAGTGCGGCACGAGCAGCGCACGACCTCTCCCGGTGCGGTCGTCGCCGACCTCCACCGCGCCGTCGGCGAACCACAGGGGCTGGAGATCGTGCGGCCCACCCTCGAGGACATCTACCTCGGACTGATCAGGGCGCACGACGCCGCCGCACTCACCGACGTCACGGAGCCGGCATGAGCACCACGACCGCACCCACCCGCTTCGGCCCGTCCCGGACGATCCGTCTCGGCGTGCGTCGCATCGGCTTCGAGCTGCGACAGTACTTCCGAGCCGGCGACCAGGTCTTCTTCACCTTCCTGTTCCCGACCGTCATGTACGTGATCTTCGCGACGATCTTCACGGGCGACATCGGCGAGGGACCGGACAGGATCAGCATGGCGACCTACTATCTCCCCGGCTTGGTCGCGGGAGGCATCTTCCTCTCCGGCGTCCAAGGACTGTCGATCGAGATCGCGGTGGAGAAGAGCGACGGCACGCTGAAACGCCTCGGCGGCACCCCGCTCTCACCCGTGACGTACTTCATCGGCAAGATCGGCGAGGTCTTCGTCACCGCGATCCTGCAGATCGCCCTGCTCCTCGTGGTCGCGGTCGTCCTGTACCGGGTCGAGCTGCCGACCGATGCCGGCGCCTGGGGCCGCTTCGCCTGGGTGTTCGTGCTCGGTCTCCTGACGTGCGCGCTGCTCGGCGTCGCGCTGTCGGCCGTACCCCGCTCGGGCAAGACGGCCTCGGCGGTGGTCATCCCGGTGGTGCTCCTGCTGCAGTTCATCTCGGGGGTCTACATCGCCTTCACGTCGCTGCCCGAATGGCTGCAGAACGTCGCGTCTGTCTTCCCCCTCAAGTGGATCGCTCAGGGCATGCGCGCAGCGATCCTCCCCGACTCCTTCCGGGCGGTCGAGCCGGGAGGCGAGTGGGCGATCGGCCTGGTGGCGATCGTGCTGGGCGTGTGGCTGGTCGTCGGAGTCATCCTCAGCCGCGCGACCTTCCGATGGATCCGTCGCGACGGATGACTGGAAGAGTGTTCGTATGACGCGTGGAAACCGCAGGGAGCGGTGGGGGTGGGACATCGCCGCGACCGCACTGGTGGTCGCGGTGGCCGGACTCTCGCTCTCGCTGCCCGAGAGCTTCCCGGGGTCGCGCGGGGTACTGATCGGGATCGCCGTCAGCGTCCTGCTCGTCTACGCCCTCGGCGCTCGCCCCTACGTCGGCATCAGCGACGGCATCGAAGATCCGTCGCCCGCCCGATCCGCGGCGATCCAGGTGCTGCTGATCGCGCTCCTCGCCGCGGGAGTGGTGCTCGAGCCGAACATGCTGCTTCTGCAGACGCTCGTGCTCCCGCTCCTGTGGATGACATCTCGGTCCACGCTCCAGGCGATCCTGGTGACGATCGGCAACGGCATCGTCCTCGCGCTGGCTTACGCCGCGTGGGGCGGGTGGGTCGCCGACGCCTTCGCGGGCGGCTTTCTCACGGCGGGTCTCTCGACGGCCTTCAGCCTGGCGCTCGGCCTGTGGATCACGCGCATCGCGGAGTGGGGCGCCGAGCGCGAGACGCTGCTCACCGAGCTCACCGCCGCGCAGGCGGGCCTCGAGATCGCCAGCCGTGAGGCCGGAGCGGTGGAGGAACGAGCTCGACTCGCGCGCGACGTGCACGACACGATCGCGCAGAGCCTCACGAGCATCGTCATGCTCGCCGAGCGGGCGCGTCTCGACGGCTCTCCCGCCGCGCTCGGCCTGATCGAGGATGCGGCGCGCGAGGCGCTGCTCGAGGCGCGGGCACTGGTCGCGGTGACGTCGCCGGCACCGTCGGCCGATTCGCTCGGTGATGCCCTTCGCCGCCTGGGTGAGCGGTTCGCCCGCGAGACGGGCGTGCGCGTCGAGGTCACGGCCTCCGATGCCACGCTCGCGCGCGACGTGCAGGTCGTGCTGCTCCGCTGCGCCCAGGAGGGACTGGCGAACGTCCGCAAGCACTCCGGAGCGGCCTCAGCCCGCGTCACGCTCCTCACGGCGGACTCCGCCGAGCTCCGCATCCGCGACGACGGGCGAGGCCTCGGAGGAGTGTCGATCGACGACGACCGGGGCTTCGGCCTCGCCGGGATGCGGGAGCGCGTCGCGCTCGTCGGCGGCTCCCTGACCGTCACCGACGGCGACTCCCCCGGCACCGACCTCACCGTTCGGATACCGCTGATCCGAGAGATGGAGCACACATCGTGATCCGCGTGATCGTCGCCGACGACCATCCCGTCGTCCGCTCCGGCATCGTCGGACTCCTCGCACTCGATCCCGGACTCGACGTCGTCGGAGAGGCGCCCGACGGAGCAGCGGCGGTCGAGCTCGCCGCGCGTGCGCAGCCCGACGTGGTGCTGATGGATCTGCGGATGCCCGGCCTCTCCGGCATCGAGGCGACCGCCCGCATAACCGCGGAGCAGCCCGACGTTCGCGTCCTCGTACTCACGACCTATGAGACGGACGACGACATCCTCGGTGCGATCGAGGCGGGGGCCAGCGGCTACCTGCTCAAGGCCGCCCCGCAGGAGGAGATCGTGGCCGGCATCCGCGCGGTCGCCGACGGGCACACCGTGCTCGCGCCGACGATCGCGGCGACGCTGGTCTCACGCATGCGCGGCGAGCGCCCCGGTCGCCCGCAGCTGAGTCCGCGCGAGCTCGATGTGCTGCGACTCGTGGCCGCGGGCCGCAGCAATCCCGAGATCGCGCGGGATCTGTTCATCGGCGAAGCCACGGTCAAGACCCACCTGCTCCACGTCTTCGAGAAGCTCGAGGTCTCCGACCGTACACGCGCCGTCACGCTCGCCCTGGAGCTGGGCTTGCTCTAGCCTCCGGCGGAGGGCCACCGCGTCGGGCGGAGAACTCCGTGTGCGGCGGAGGAATCCGACGAGGATCCCCGCCCGACGCCGAGTCCGCCTCCCGGGGCGATGCGCGTGTGCGGCACGAAAAAGGCCCCATCCCGAGGGATGGGGCCTTCGTCATGTCGTGCTCAGGCGCGGCCGAACTGCGAGACCGCCGGGCAGTCGAACGGGTCAGCACCGGCGGCGAGGCCGACGCGGTTGAGGTATTCGATGACGATGGCGTACGACCGGCCGAGGCTGGTCTCGGTGTACGGCACATCGTTCGAGGCGCAGTAGTCGCGCACGATCTCGCGGGCCTTCGACAGGTGCGGTCGCGGCATGTTCGGGAACAGGTGGTGCTCGACCTGGTAGTTGAGACCGCCCATGAGCCAGGTGGCCCACCATCCGCCGCGGATGTTGCGAGAGGTGCGCACCTGCTTCGAGAAGAAGTCGAGACGGGCGTTGGGATCGATGATCGGCATGCCCTTGTGGTTCGGCGCGAAGGATGCGCCCATGTACACGCCGAAGACCGCGAGCTGCACGCCCATGAAGGCGAACGCCATTCCGAGCGGGAGCATCAGGAACACCGGCACGAGGACGATCGCGAACCGGAGGGCGATGAGACCCAGCTCGATCCAGCGGCCCTTGGCCTTCTTGCTGGTGACGAGATGCTTGACGCCGAGGTAGTGGAGGTTGAGACCCTCGAGGGTGAGCAGCGGGAAGAAGAACCAGCCCTGCTTGCGCGTGACCAGACGCACGATGCCGCGCGACTGCGCCGCGTCGGTCTCGAGGAACGAGATCGTGTCGACCTCGATGTCGGGGTCCTTGCCGACCTGGTTCGGGTTTCCGTGGTGCTTGGTGTGCTTGGAGTCCCACCAGGAGTAGCTGATGCCGACGACACCGGCGGCGAGGATGCGGGCGAGGCGGAAGTTCGCCGGCCCGGACGAGAGGATCTGACGGTGCGCCGCCTCGTGAGCGAGGAACGCGACCTGCGTCAGGATGATGCCGAGCGCGCCCGCCATCAGCAGCTGGAGCCAGCTGTCGCCGAGCAGGATGAATCCGGTGATCACGCCACCGAGAGCGACCGCGAGAGCGGCACCCACCATGACGTAGAACCATCCGGCGCGGCGGAGGAGGCCGGTCTCCTTCACCACCTGCGACACCTGCTTGTAGGCGTGCGCCATGGGAGGGAATTCCGCGTTGCCGGAATACGTCTGACGTACCGGTCCGAGCGTGGCGGTCGTTTCGACCTGTGCAATGGAGATGATGCTCTCCTGTCGATTGGAGCCCTTGAGCTGTGGAAGCCCAAGGCAGATCGCCCAACGCTTAACTCAGGCTAACCCGCCCCGCATGCACCGCGCGGAATACGTCGCGATGCCCTGACAACTCACAGGTCGTGGCGTCGAGGCGTCTCAGGCGCGAGCGCGGCGAGGGCGCCTGCGGAGAATCCGCGGCAGCGTGATCGTGAAGCTCAGCGGTGTCTTCGCATCTGCGTGAGCGCCCTCGAGCGCCACCTGGGCGTCGTCGAGAGAGGAGAAGGTGCCGAGTTCGGCACCGCGCTGGTCACGGACGAGGTGCGAGGTGCCGTCGAATTCGACGAATCCGGCGAACTCGCCGGCGCGGGTCGCGACGTAGACGTCGTCGTCTGCCTGTTTCCAGGTCAGCGGATCGGAAGGAGGGAAGGTGGTCGTGCTCATGGTGATACTCATTGCTGTGCGGCGGGCACGCAGTAGGCGGCTCGCGAAGATGTGAGATCGAGGGCGGATCGCGCGCGTCGATGCGCATGGTCCGTGATGGCCCTGATCAGTGGCGACGTGGCGGCCTGAGAGGAGGCCATGTCACACGTAGCTCGATCAGTCTAGCAGACCGCCGCACCCCGCTCCTCCGACGCGGTGCGAGGTCACTCCCCCGGAACCCAGACCCGTCGCGGATGTCCGGAAGAACCGGCCATCACCCACTCCCCGCCGACCTTTCCCGCCCCCGACGCCGCATCTGTGCTGCGGCGGGCTGCGGCATCCGGTTCCTCCGCCCCGAGGATCCCGCCTCCTGCCCCGGTCGACTCGCTCGCCGCCCAGGCCTCGCGGATGATGCGCCGCGGGTCGTACTGCCGCGGATCGAGCGTGGTCCAGTCCTCGCGCAGGTCCGCGACTCCGCTCTCGCGCCCCGCCTGTCGGGCGGCATCGCTCGCCCGCGCTGCGAGGCCGCGCACGAATCGGGCGAGGCCGCTGGCGTAGTCGGGGAGCCGGCGCGGCCCGATGATGACGGCCGCGAGGAGCGCGACCACGAAGAGCTTCTCGATCGTGAGCCCGAACATCGTCACTCCCCGCTCGAGGCGATGGATGCGCGGCGAGCGGCGCGACGGTCATGCACGCACGCCACGGACAGCGCGGTCAGGAAGAGTGCGGTCATCGGCACCGCGATCAGGAACATCGAGAGAACGTCGGCAGCCGGTGTCACGATCGCACTGAACAGCACGATCATGACCACCGCGATCCGCCAGCTGCGCGCGAGCGAGCGAGCGGACACCAGGCCCAGCAGATTGAGTACCACCAGGAACACCGGCAGCACGAAGGCCACTCCTGAGGCGAGCACGATCTTCACGACGAAGTCCACGTAGTCCGACGCCTGCAGCAGAGTGGCGTCCTCGGTCGAGGCGAATCCCGCGAGCAGCTCGACCATGTGCGGGAACAGAAGGAGCCCCGCCGCGCAGCCCGCCGCGAACAGCGGAACGGCTGCCGCCAGGAATCCGAACGTGTACTTCTTCTCGCGGTGCCGGAGTCCCGGCGCGAGGAAGGCCAGGATCTCGTACATCCAGACCGGGCTCGACAGAGCGACACCGGCGAACAGAGCGATCTTGATCGTGAGGTCGAACGCTCCCGTGATGCTGTCGAAGTTCAGACTCGCGTCACGTGACTCGGCGAGAGAGGCGATGGGCGTGCGCAGTACGTTCAGGATCTGGTCCGACATCAGGTATCCCAACACCACACCGACCAGCAGCGCCGCCGTCGCGCGGGCCGCGCGAGTGCGCGCTTCCTGCAGGTGCGACGACAGCGGAGCGCTGCCCGGTGCAGGCGCCGAGGTCGGCGCCTGCACCGCCGCGTCCACGGACACCGGAGCGAACGCGGTCATGATCTACTCCCCGGGGCGCAGCGATGACCGGGAAGCATCGACGGATGCCGCCGAATCCCTTGCAGCACCCTGCTGCCCCGACACGGCAGGCATCGAGGACACCGGGTCCGCGACCTCGGTCTTCAGGATCCGCATCGACTGCCCGACGCTCTTCGCGAGTGCGGGAAGCTTCGCCGCGCCGAAGATCAGGACGATGATCGCGAGGATGATCAGGGCGTGCCAGCCCGTGAGGTTCTGCAGCATGATTCTCTCCTTGTTCGTGTACGTGTATGAGCGGTGTCAGCGCGACGGCGACTGGCCGCCGCCGGGGCCGCCCGTGCCGCCACCCGAGGGGGCGGAGCCTGCGCTGGGCGTGGTCGCCGTGTCGACGCCGACCACGAGCGTGGCCGCATAACCGGCGGCGGTGTCGCCGGTGATCGTGGGCAGCTGCAGGGCTGCCGCATCGTCGCTGAAGACGTTGTCGGTCGAGAGGCTGGTCTGCGAGAGGTTTCGCGCCGAGCCGTCGTAGCGGGAATCGGCGTAGACCGCCGCACACGCGTCTTCGGGCAGGGCCATCTGCGAGGTGGCTATCGCGTTCGCCGAGTCGGTGATCGAGTCGGCGTTGGGATACACCTCGAAGTGGATGTGCGGCCAGCGCCCCGAGTAGCAGCCCGGGAACACCGAAGTGAAAGAGACCATGCCGTCGGCATCCGCCACCTGCACTCCCCGCAGATAGGTGACGTCCTCCAGCCCCGACGAGTACATCGAGTACTCCCCTTGCGCGGTGCAGTGCCAGGCATAGACGGCTGCCCCCGCGAACGGGATGCCGCCGTTCGCCATGTCGACCACCTGGAACGAGAAGGTGAGCGGGATGCCGTCGGCGGTGGCGACCCCGTCGATCGATGTCGTGATGTCCTGGCGGATGATGCCGGACTCCTCGAGCACGTCAGGGCCGTTCGAGCCGTCCCCGGGATAGGGCCCCGCCGTCTCGTCCGGGATCTCCCCCTCCACGGTTGCCGTGGACGCCCCCGTGGACGACCCCGACGACGAGTCCGACCCTGTGCCATCTGTCGAGCTCGCGCCGCCGTCGACCGAGGTTTGCGACGACGTCCCGGTGGCCGCCGGCGCGCAGGCCGCGAGCACGAGGGCTCCGACCCCGAGGCCGGCGAGGCCGAGCACGCCGCGGCGCGTGACGAGGGTGCGGATGTCGAAGGCGGCCCCCTGGTCGACGACCTCCTCGTCGGCGCGGTCGAGCAGACGCCCCTCGTATGCGGGGCCTTCGGGGGTCTGTACGGGTTCGGGGATGCGGCTCATGATCGTGCTCCTCTCGGATCAGGGGTGTCGTTGCACCCATGTTCATCGAGGAGACGATCAGCGAGCTATGCCTCAACTATGCGGAAGCTATGAGTGCACAGGCGCCGGGGGTCGCAGCACCAGGACGACCACGATCACGGCCATGACGACCGCGGTGATCGCCACGGGTATGGGCAGGAGCGGATCGAGGAGCACGAGGACCGCCCCGGTCGGGACGACGACGTTGACCACGCGATCGGCATTGTCGCGGATGGCGATCCACCAGATGCTGATCAGGAACACGGCGATCGGGATGGTCACCGTCAGTGAGGCGGTGGCGGCCGACAGATGGCTCTCGCCGATGAGCACGTCGATCTCGACCTCGACGCCCGCTGAGAATGCCGCGGCCGCAGCGAACACGAAGTAGTGGGTGTACCCGTATCGCAGCGACCGAGCGAAGGTCGTGATCGCGCGGTGGTGCGGCGGCCAGAAGTAGATCCACCAGAGCGACGCGGTCACGACCAGCGTCAGCACCGAGATCGAGATGAGCGGCACGAAGGACTCGAGTTGCTCTCGAGCATCGATGATCGCGTTCGCGGAAGCCAGGAGGCTCTCGCCCAGCACGATCAGCGTGAACAGGCCGTATCTCTCGGTGATGTGGTGAGGGTGCCAGGGCGTCTGCCGCCGATACTCGGCGAAGATCGGCACGCTGACCTCGATCAGCGCGAAGACGACGAACGCCACGAGCTGCGCGGGCCCCGAGGGGATGAGCAGGAACAGCACCCACAGCACCTGCACCGCCGCGATGCCGACCGCGTATCGACGGGTGGCCGACCGCAGCTCTCCCGCCCCGCGCGAGGCGCGGAGCCACTGCGCGACCATCGCGATGCGCATCACGATGTAGCCGAGCACGAGGATCATGAAGTCGCCGTGCTCGAATGCCGCGGGGATGCCGGCGGCGACGATGAGCACGCCGCCCATCTGCACGAAAGTGGTGACCCGGTAGAGCCAGTCGTCGGTGTCGAAGGAGGTCGCGAACCAGGTGAAGTTCATCCACGCCCACCACACGGCGAAGAACACCATCGCGTACGACGTGATCCCGTGCACGAAGTCGCCGTGGCTGAGCGCGTGGTGCAACTGCGCCGAGGCGATGCTCACCGCGACGACGAAGACCAGGTCGAAGAAGAGCTCGAGCGTGCTCGCGGTGCGATGAGGCTGCGCGGGGTCGCGCGGGAGCATGCGACTCAGATGGAAGCGCGGTGCACTGAGGGTGTTCACGCGGTCAGGATATCGACGCCGTGCCCGACGTATACGTGAGTACTGGAATCTCGGTTCATCCACTCGGGTGAATTACCTTCCGCTGAACGCGAGGTTCCGCTAGAGTGAACGAAGTCTGCAGTACCTGCTGCCAGCAACACCGTGTGGGACGGTGTTCGCCCCCGTGATGTGGGATCACGGTCGCATGCAGGACCCGAGGGGTCGGGAATGCGGACGACGCTGGGGACGTGGGGTCCCTGGTCTGGGGAAAACTGGGGATACACATGGCGCACTGGGGAATTCTGCGTACCTGCACGGCTCAAGGGGCTTCGGCATGACCTCCGTCGAGGATGCCGTGAGCATCACTCGCACGGGGTCGGTATTCGCGCCGATCGCCGCACCGCGAGCCACGAGGTCTGTCACGCACACGGCGGTCACGCCGCGTGCGTCGGCGACGCTGGAACGACGCCGACAGTGGGAACGGCGCTATCGGATGCTTCTGCGGGTGACGGATGCTGGGGTCATCCTGTTCGCAGTCGCGATCACCGCAGCAGTCCAGATGGTGACCGGTGTCGCGGGGGAAGAGGCCCTGCGCACCGGAGTGCCGCTGGCGGCTCTGTGGTATCTGATGCTCAGCGCTCTGCATACTCGTGATGCAGCGCTGTTCCGCGCCAGTGCGACCGAATACCGAGGCGTGGCGCATGCCAGCGGACTGGCGTTCGGGATCATCGCCATGTTCGGTGTCGTGCTCGGCTGGCAGACGATGCAGCTCGTGCTGATCGTCGGCCTGCCGCTCGGTGTCCTCACGCTGCTCATCACCCGCTGGGTGTGGCGGCACTGGCTGACGGCGCAGCGTGCGCGGGGGAGGTTCGCCTCGCGCACGCTCGTCGTCGGCAACAGAGACGACGTCGAGTACGTCGTCCGCACTCTGCATCCGATCGGGGCATCGGGCTACCAGGTCGTGGGCGCCACGCTGCTCGACGGCAACGCACGCGACGTCGACATCGACGGAGCGCAGTTCCCGGTCCTCGGCAACGTCAACACCGTCGCGACGGTCGCCGCCGAGCTCGGCGCCGACACGATCATCGTGGCGAGCCGTCCTGAGGGCAGCCCCGACTTCGTCAAGCACCTGAGCTGGCAGCTCGAGGGCACCGCCGCAGAGCTCGTGCTCTCGAGCAGGCTCACCGATGTCGCCGGCCCGCGCATCTCCTTCGCGTCGGTCGAGGGCCTCCCCCTCATCCAGGTGCAGATCCCGACCTACGAGGGCGGTCGCCATCTGCTCAAGCGCGCTCTCGACATCATCGTGGCCGCCGTGGCGCTCATCCCGATCGCACTCATCACCCCGTTCCTCGCTCTGCTCGTGAAGCTCGACTCCCCGGGGCCGCTCTTCTTCTTCCAGGAGCGTGTGGGGCAAGACGGTCGCACCTTCAAGATCGTGAAGTTCCGCTCGATGAAGACCGATGCCGAGCAGCAGCTCGTCGCATTGAAGGCGCAGAACGAGGGAGCCGGACTCCTCTTCAAGATGAAGGACGACCCTCGTGTGACGCGTGTCGGCCGCATTCTGCGCAAGCTCTCGCTCGATGAGCTGCCGCAGTTCTGGAACGTGCTCGTCGGCGACATGAGCGTCGTCGGGCCCCGTCCGCCGCTTCCCAGTGAGGTCACCGCCTACGACGGCACCGTCTACCGCCGCCTGTACATCAAGCCGGGCATCACCGGACTGTGGCAGGTATCGGGGCGAAGCGATCTGTCGTGGGACGAGAGTGTGCGGCTCGACCTCCGCTACGTCGAGAACTGGTCCGTGATGAGCGACCTGCAGATCATGTGGCGCACCGCCAAGGTCATGGTGCAGCCCAGCGGGGCATACTGAGCGGATGAGCGACAGGAATTCGATCGACGAGACCATGTCCGTCGACATCACCGGCGTGCGCGTGCAGTCGTTCACAGAGGCGACGCTGATCGACCGCGTGCTCGAGATGTCCGCCGGGGCGAGCACGCAGGTCGCGGTCGGGGTCAATGCACACGTCTGCAATCTGGCTCGCACCGACGAGCGCTTTCGACGCATGCTGGGCTCGAGCGTCGCATACGCGGACGGGCAATCCGTCGTCTGGGCCGCGAAGCTGCTCGGCGGCCATCTGCCTGAGCGCCTCGCCACCACCGACGTGGCCGAGCCGCTGCTCCGCTCAGCCGCGGTCGAGGGCATACCGGTCTACTTCTTCGGCGCTGCCGAAGGCGTGGCCGAGCGCGCTGCGGCGATCCTGCGAGGACGCATCCCCGGGCTGAAGCTGCGTGCACATCACGGCTACGTCTCACCCGACGAGATGCCCGCGGTGCTCGACGACATCGCCGCGCACGGAACCCGCATCCTCTTCGTCGGAATGGGCGATCCTGCGCAGCAGTACTGGGTCGACACCTACCGGGAGCACCTCCCGGCGGCGGTGCTGACGTGCGGCGGGCTCTTCGACTGGCTCAGCGGGTCGAATCGCCGCGCACCGGAATGGATGATCCGCGCCGGACTCGAGTGGCTGTGGCGCCTCATGATCGAACCGCGTCGACTCGCGAAGCGCTACCTGCTCGGCAACCCGTCCTTCATGGCCGCGGTCGCCGCGCAGCGGCTTCGCAGGTCGCGGGCATGACCAGCACACCCACCGCACGTTCCGAACTCGCTCGCGGGGGCGCACTGAGCTTCGTCGGCTCGGCCGTCAGCGCCGTGATGGGGCTCGTGCTGATCGTCGTGCTCGGACGCCTGCTCGGCGATGCCGGCTCGGGAGTCGTGCTGCAGACGGTCGGCGCCTTCACCATCGCGCTGGGGGTGGCTCGCTTCGGGATGGACTCTGCGGCGATCTGGATCCTGCCGCGCCAGCTCGACGACGAGCGCGCGATGCTGCGTCCGACCGGCGCCTTCCTCGTGCTGGTGTCGGCGATCGCGGGACTCGCGTGCGCCGGCATCCTGTTCGCCGGGGCGCTGATCGTCGAGGCGCAGGACCCTGCAGACGAGGTCGCACACGCCGTCCGCTCGATCGCGTGGCTCCTCCCCGTCGCCTCCGTCATGCTGACCTCGCTGTCGGCGACGCGAGCCCTCGGCAAGGTGAACGCCTACGTGCTCGTGGGCAACGTCTTGCTGCCGACCCTGCGCCCGGTCGCCATCGCGATCGCCGTGGGCGTCGGGGCGGGCGCGGTCGGCGCCGCGTTCGCCTGGGCACTGCCCCTGCTCCCCGCCGCCATCGCCGCCGTGATCGTGATGCTGTGGCAGCTGCGGCGGCTCGGACACGCGGCGCAGCCGGGATTCCTGCGCTCCGGCGTCCCCTCGCGAACCATCCGGTATGCGCTCCCCCGCGTGATGTCCTCGGGGCTCGAACAGCTCCTGATCTGGCTCGCCGTGATCATCGTCGGTGCGCTGGCGGGCCCCGCCGCGGCGGGAGTCTACGGCGCGGCGAGCCGCTTCGTCGCCGCCGGGATGATCGTGGACACCGCCCTTCGGGTCGTGGTCTCGCCGATGTTCAGCAAGATGCTCCACCGCGACGATACGACGGGGCTCGAGAGCGTCTACCGCACGGCGACCGTGTGGCTGGTTCTCTTCAGCACGCCCGTGTACGTGCTGCTCGCGGCCTTCGCGCCCGTTGCGCTCTCACTGCTCGGCGGCTCCTTCGCCGATGGGGAGCCGGTGCTCGTGGTCATGGCGATCGGGTCGATCGTGACCTTCCTGGCCGGCAACATCCACTCCGTGCTCCTCATGAGCGGCCGCAGCGGGCTGGCCGCGATGAACAAGGCCATCGCGGTCGCGATGAACGTGGCGTTGATCTACCTGCTCGTGCCGATCTGGGGCATCACCGGAGCCGCTGTGGCCTGGGCTGCAGCGTGCGCGATCGACGCCGCCCTCGCCACGGTGCAGGTGCGCTTCGTGCTGCATCTCGCAGTGTCGCCGCTGCCCGGTCTCTATCCCCTGGCCGTCGCGATCATCACTTTCGGCGTGCCCGCGACCGCGCTGCGGCTGAGCCTGGGGGCGACGTGGCTCAGCCTCATCCTGGCCGCGGCTGTGGGGGCGCTCCTCTTCCTCGTCTGGTGCCGTCTCGACCGGCGCCGACTGCATCTCGACGAGCTGCGGAGGCCCTCTGCATAGCCGTCGAGAAACTACTGGTGAGAAGTTCAGGCTGTGTGATATTCTGCGCCTGGGGAAGCTTCTCGTCTCTTAGTACGAAGAAGCCCGCTCGGTGGGACGAGCAACTACTAATTGGGGATATAGGGGATGTCTGGGGACGTTTTAGCGACGCCTGTCGCGCGCAGGCGCAAGGCTTTATGGATTTCACTCGCCGTCGCGGCTGTGGTCGCGCTCGGCGCGATCACCGCCTACGGGGTGACGACATCCGGCGGTGGGGGCAACGATCCCGACGCCGGATCGGGCGGGAGCATCGGAGCGGACGCGTCAGCGACCGCCACTCCGACTCCCGAGCCGACTCCGACCGTGACGGCGACGCCCGCACCTGCGGCACCGCCCACGGTCGACGGCGAACTCGACGATGACGCCGCGCTGGTGACGGTCGAGACGGCTCTGGCCGCCCCGATCAGCACCGTGGGCACGTCGGAAGACCTCGCGGTTCTGCTCAAAGACGTCGCGGTCGACGGATACGCCGCCGAGATCGAGGCCCAGTGGCAGGAGCTCGTCTCCCAGGGCTGGACGATCACGGGCGAGCCCTCGCTGGTGTCGAGCGAAGTCACCGCGGTGAACGCCGAGGCCGACCCGGCGACAGCCGAGATCACCGCGTGCATCGACTCGTCCGCAGTGGCGATCCTCGACGCGAACGGAGACCGCATCGGCGATGACTCCGCCACCGTGGCGCGCGCACTGCACCTCTTCTCCCTGGTCCAGGGCGACGACGACATCTGGCGCATCGCCAGCCACAGTTTCCCGAACGACCCGACATGCTGACCTCCGCCGCCCACGAAAGGCGCCACGAAATGACCATCAAGCCGACCCGCCGCAAGGGCCGTCTCCTCGTGGCCGCAGCCACGGCCGCCCTCTCGATCGCGGCGATGTTCGTGCCGGTCACGGCCGCGAACGCCGCCGAGCCGACTCTGCCGACGGCCGACGGGCTCACCGAGATCACCGCCGCCGCGTCGTGCTGGGAGATCAAGCAGCGCAACCCGCAGTCCACCGACGGCGTCTACTGGCTCAAGACTCAGGCCATGGTCGCCGCCGACCAGTTCTACTGCGATCAGACGACCAACGGCGGCGGCTGGCTGCTCGTCGGGCGTGGTCGCGAGGCATGGTCGACCTCGACGAACGGCTCCGGATCGCCGGAGCAGGTACGCACCAACGTCACCGGCACGGCCGCGTTCACTCCCCGTCAGCTGTCGGGCGAGCTGATCGACCAGCTCAACAACAATCAGCCGATCAAGAACCTCGCCGAGGGCATCCGTCTGGTTCGCGCCACCAATCAGGCAGGCACCACCTGGCAGGATCTGACGTTCACGTTCTCAAGCCCGCGCGACAAGTGGACCTGGATGTTCAACAACGAGCAGCGCGTCGCACAGTACAAGATCGGCACCACCACGCGCACCGGTGGACAGACGTCGAACTTCGGCAACGACAACAACTACGTCCGCGTTCGCACCATCACCACTGCCAACGAGGGCTGGGCGATGGGCTTCGGATTCGGCAGCAACATCCGCGGAAACCCCGCCTCGACGAGTTTCCTGTGGTCGAAGGACACCAACACGGGATACGCGCGGCCCTTCACGCAGGTCTTCATCCGCCCGCAGATCTCGACCGCGTCGTTCACGCCGATCGCCGCATCGGGCACTCCGGCGATCGCGAACCAGGCCGTCGTCGACAGCTTCGCGCAGACGCAGAACTGGGGCGTGGCCGGCCTCGGCGCAGGCCCTGCCACCATCGAGGGCAGCAACGAGGTCTCGGCATTCGCCGAGGTCGGCGGCACGGTGTTCGCCGGCGGCAACTTCACCAGCGTGCAGAAGACGGCGGGCGGTGGCAGCGCACAGCCGCAGGCCTACCTCGCGGCATTCCAGCGCGACTCGGCCGAGTTCATCCCGACGTTCCGGCCGACGTTCAACAACCAGATCAAGGCTCTCGCCGCCCTCCCTGGCAACAGGCTGGCCGTCGGTGGCTACTTCACCCAGGTCAATGGGCAGAACGCCGCCGGCCTGGTCGTGCTGAACGCCACGACGGGAGAAATCGACACGGCCTTCACGGGTCGCCTGATCAACGCTCTCAGCGGCGGGGTCCCCGTCGTGAGAACGCTCGATGTGCAGGACAACTGGCTGTACGTCGCCGGCACTTTCACGCACTCGGCGAGCGGTACCTCTGCGCAGACCTACACGCGAGGAGCCGCGCGCTTCAACCTGACCACCGGAGCCCCCGACGGCACGTGGAACCCGGAGTTCAACGGAACCGTGATGAGCGTCGATGCCTCGGCTCGCGGTGACCGCGTGTACTTCGCCGGCTTCTTCTCGACGTCGAAGTCGCGCCCGGCTGACAAGGCCGCCGCGATGTCGTCGGCGAACACCGACCTGCTGCCCTGGGCAGTCGTCTTCTCGAACCGCAACTCGGGCCGCACCGGTTATCAGCAGGCCGTGCTCGAGGTGGGCGACAAGGTGTGGCTCGGAGGGTCCGAGCACTCGCTGTTCAGCTACTCGCGCGACGCGCTCACCCTCGTCAGCTCGTCGGTCGGCAACGCCGGCGGCGACTTCCAGGCGATCGCGACCGACGGAAACGCCGTGTACGGCGGATGCCACTGCTTCGAGACGCAGTACGACGGGTCCACGACCTGGAACCCGATCGGCACGGCATGGACCTCGGCGAACGCGGTGTACGGTTCGGGCGCCTGGAGCGCGACGACCGGCGAGCGCATCCCGAGCTTCAACGGTGACTTCGACACGAACCGCGGTGCGGGCTCGTGGGCTCTCTTCGTGGACTCGACCGGCACACTGTGGCAGGGCGGCGACTGGACCTACTCGACGCGACCGGGGTACATCCGGCAGTGGTCGGGAGGCTTCGTCCGCCACGCCCAGCGCGACACGGTCGCTCCGACGACGCCCGCCAACCTGTCCGTCAAGACCACCGCAGACGGTGTCGCTCTGACCTGGTCCGCGTCGACAGATGACCGGGCCGTCACCGCCTACCAGGTACTGCGTAACGACCGCGTGGTGGCCACCATCACCGGCACGACGGCAGCGCTCCCCGCAGCGCCCGCGGGCACGCTGTACTTCGTGCGAGCGATCGACGGCCGCGGCAACGCGTCGGCATCGACCGCCGGCGTCACGGCGGTCGTGCCGCCCGCGCAGCCGGCGTCCGCGACGCTCGTCGCAGCCGGTTCCACCTGGTCGTACGTGTACGACGCGACAGGCCCGACGGGCCCGTGGACGACCGCGGCATATGACAGCTCGGCATGGCAGACGGGCGCAGCACCGCTCGGCTGGGGTCAGTCGACGCTCGGGACCACGCTGACCACGACCGTCACACCCAAGCCTCTGGCGTCGTTCTACCGACACGCGTTCCAGATCGCAGACGCCTCGAAGGTCGAGTCCGTGAAGATCACGACCAGGGCCGATGACGGCATCGTCCTGTACGTCAACGGTACAGAGGTACTGCGCAAGAACGTCACCGAGGGCGTCACAGCCGGAGTCGGAACGTACGCGACCGCTGCCGTCGGTGCCGCTGCCGCGGTGGCCAATCCGCAGGTCGTCACGGTTCCGGGGTACCTGTTCACCAACGGGGTCAATGTGATCACCGCTTCGGTGCACTCGAACTACCGCTCGACCCCGAGCCACAGCTTCGAGCTCGAGGCGATCGCGACCATCGGCACGCAGCCGGCGCCGCCCGTCACGGAGCCCGAACCTGAGCCCGAGCCCGAGCCCGAGCCCGAGCCGGAGCCCGAACCCGCGGTGACCACGGTGGTCGCGGCCGGATCGACGTGGGCATACCGCTTCACGAACGATGCGACCCCGGCGAACTGGGCGGCAGTCGACTTCGACGCCTCGACCTGGGCCACGGGAGCCGGAGCCTTCGGCTGGGGGCACACCGGACTCGCGACTCCGCTCGACACGACGCTGTCGCCGCGGCCGATCACGAGCTACTACCGTCAGCCGATCACGCTCAGTGCGCTGAACTTCTCGAAGGTGACGGTCACGACCCGCGCTGACGACGGAGTAGTGGTGTACGTGAACGGCGTCGAGGTGGCTCGCAAGAACCTCAACGCGGGAGCCGTGACGCAGGGCACCTATGCCAACGCGGCGGTGTCGGCCTCGGCCGCGGTCAGCACGCCGCTCGTGTTCGATGTGCCGGCATCCGCCTTCCAGGTGGGCGCCAACGTCATCAGCGTCGAGGTGCACTCGAACTACCGCTCGACCCCGAGCCACAGCTTCGAACTCTCGGCAGTGGCGTCGTGACGCAGGTGGCAGCTCGTCCGCGGCCGGGGTTCCGAGACCACCTCGCCGATCTCAACCGCGCTCAGAAGAGCGGGGCAGGAGTGCCTGCGTACACACGCTGGGTGAATCGTCGACTCGCCCGAGGTGTCGCCGCATCGGCGGCGGCCCTCGGGCTCTCACCCAACGCCGTCACGATGATCAGCGCCGGCCTCTCCGCCGTCGGGCTCGCGATCATGATCGTCGTCGAGCCCTCCTGGTGGTCGGCGCTTGCGACGGGAGCACTGCTCGCCGCTGGCTACGTGTTCGACTCGGCCGACGGGCAGGTCGCTCGACTCACGGGCACCTCGAGCCCCGCCGGCGAGTGGCTCGACCATGTCGTCGACGCGATCCGCACTCCGGCGATCCACCTGACCGTGGCTGTCGCCGTTCTTCTTCACCGCCCGGATCTGGTCTGGCTCGCCGTGATCGCGATCCTCTTCACGCTGATGAGCGTGGGGCAGTTCATGAGTCAGATCCTCGCCGAGCAGCTGGTGCGCAACACCGGCGGCGAAGCGGCAGAGGCGTCAGGCACCCGCAAGTCGCTCGTGCTGCTGCCCACCGATACCGGCGTGCTGTGCTGGAGCTTCGTCTTCTGGGCCGCTCCCCCACTGTTCCTCGTCGTCTACGGCGCGCTCTTCCTCATCAACACGGTGCACTCCGCGGCGTCGATGCGCAGGAAGTACCGCAAACTCACCGTTCGCTGACTCTGAGGAGTCGCCCCGCGACCCACCGTCTGGCCGCCGCTCGCGCACTCGCACGGGCGGCGGTTCGGCGTTCGCCGCCTGTCAGGAACCCGTCCCGACCTCGACCTTGGCCGCCGCTCGCGCATTCGCCCGGGCGGCGGTTCCTCGTTCGGACCGTGCGGGGAAGGGCCAGCCGATTCCGGCGGCATCCCGCCGCCCGTGGCGCACACGACGCTCGGCGACGGCGCCGAGCACCGCGGTGTCGATGGCGTCCGCCTCTTCCTTCAGCCAGCGGATCTCGGTCGTCGTCGTGTCGTGCTCGCGGGCGACGACCACCACCGACTGCGACAGGCGCAGTCCGGCGAGGATGCTCGCGGGGTGCGCCGACGACGGCAGCACGAGGAACGTGAGCGTCTCGTCTCCGGCGCTGCCGATGGCCGCGTGCGTCTGCTCTGTGAGAAGCAGATCGCCCTGGCGCTCGTCACCGGCGTCGGATGCGGTGAAGACCCGCAGCGCCGGGACGACCGTCGAGACGGCCGCGCCGCCTTCGGTCTCTTCCAGGTCGAGCGCGCTCGTGAGATGCTCGCGGAAGTCATCGCTGCCCGCCGGAACGATCAACTGCACATCGTGCCCGACCTGGGCGGTCACGACGGCGAGGTTCACCGCGGTCGGCGAGGTCTCGTCGGAGTGCGTCGCGTCGATCACGAGCACCGTGGTGCCGAGATAGATGTCGACGAGCAGACGCTCGCGCGTCACGCGGAGCGCGTCTGCCGCGGCCCCCTTGGCGGGCACGTCTTCGCGGTTCGCGTCGAGCGTCGCGAAGACGGGTGCTCCGAGCGCGCGTGTCATCTCTGCGGCGTTCCGCAGGCGGCGGTCGAAGGGGTTCCAGACGAAGGCGGCGATGATCCCGACGACGAGTCCGGCCGCGAGCCCGGTGAGCAGGGTGATCGTGCGCCCGGGAGCGAACGCGAGCTCATTGTCCTCCGCGGCCGAGAGCACGATGCCGCCCGTGGTGTCGACGCTCTGCAGGCCGTTCCGCTGGGTCAGCAGTCCGTCGAGCTCGGTGATGATCTGCTGTCGCTGGGTCGTCGCCTGGGCGAACGCCGCGCTGTTCGGATCCGCGGAGACCAGCTGCTGGTTCACCTCGCCGAGCGTCGTGTTGAGAGCGTCGATCCGCTCGTTGAGGTTGGTGACCATCACGGTGATGCGCTCCTGCGCCTGCTCGCTGCGGAACGACAGGTAGGCGGATGCCACGGCGTCCGCCCCGCGCACGGCGGCTGCGGCTGTGGGGGCGTCGTAGTCCACGGTGACGACCGCGGCACCGGAAGACGTGGCGACGGTCGAGGCGCTGCGGATCTCGCTCGCCGACGCGTCGCCCTTGAGAAGGTCGGCCGCGCGCGACGCCACGACGTGCGATCGTGCGATCGCCGTCTCGGTCGCATCGTCGAGCAGGCCGGATGCCGCGCGCTGCGCGCTGAACGGCTCGGTGGTGATGACGTTGAGGTTGATCGTCGTCGTGGCGGTGACGGTCTGCGGAGCGAGCAGCAGATAGCCGCCGGCGGCGAGCGCGCCGAGCACGGTGGCCACGACGAGCAGCCGCCACTGCCGCTTGAGCACGAACACGTAGTGCTCGAATCCCAGAGTCGCGGATGCTGCCTGATCGTTGGTATCCATGGACGAATCCCCCTCGCCTTCACACTGCCGCGGAGTCGTCCCCAGTTTTTCCGCCTACATAACAGCCTGTGCGCCTATCCTAGGGGCGAACCCTGGGGACTTGGAGGACGGGTGAACTCGCATATCGCACTGGCGGGCGGGGCACGATCGCTCACGCCCCCTGCGGGCACCCTGCGCTCGGAGCTGCCGCGGTGGCCGTTCACAGCCATGCTCGCCTTCTTCCCCCTGTGGTGGGTGCTCGGCTTCGCCGAGATGGCATGGATACCGCTCGCGGCATGCATGGTCGTCCTCATGGTGCGCAGAGGCGGCATCCAGGTCCCGCGGGGTTTCGCGATCTGGCTGC
This sequence comes from Microbacterium sp. EB106-03-03-XG65, assembly GCF_058791955.1. Classification (NCBI taxonomy): domain Bacteria; kingdom Bacillati; phylum Actinomycetota; class Actinomycetes; order Micrococcales; family Microbacteriaceae; genus Microbacterium; species Microbacterium sp. EB106-03-03-XG65. The sequence continues at coordinate 1,017,003 of NZ_JBYTEB010000001.1, read as the reverse complement.
TCTTCGTCGTGCTCATGTGCGCCTCGGTCATCGGCGTCGACACGTCGGGACGCATGATCGGGTTCGTCTACCGCGCGCTGCTGTACATGATGATCACGGTGGTCTTCGTGTACGTCTACAACGCGCGCGAGACGCTCACCCTGCGCTACGTGCTGGGGGTGTTCACGCTCTTCTGGCTCTGGGCGGTGCTGGGCGGATTCGCGGGCATCGTCGCACCGGAGTTCTCGTTCCGCACGCCGCTCGGCTACATCCTGCCGCAGGGGCTCCAGTCCAACGAGCTCATCGGCGAGATGGTCGTGCGGCGGCTCACGCAGTACAACCCCGACAGCTGGCTGGCGCTGGATCCGCGCCCGTCCGCACCCTTCCTCTACACGAACGGCTGGGGGAACGTGTACTCGATCACCCTGCCGATGGTGGTCGCGTACCTCACGGTGATCCCGCGAGGACGACGGTTCTGGCTGCTCCTCCTGGCGATCCCCCTCTCGCTCATCCCCGCGTTCCTCACTCTGAACCGCGGCATGTTCATCGGCCTGGCCGTCGCCGCCGCCTACCTCTTCGTCCGCTTCGCCCTCGCCGGCAAGCTGCGAGCCGTCGGGCTCCTCAGCGTCATCGGCGTGATCGCCGGAGCGGCCGCCGTCGCGCTCGACATCGGCAGCAAGCTCACCGACCGGGTGGAGACGAGCTCATCCACCGAAGACAGGGCGAACCTGTACGAGGAGACGTTCGTGCGCACTCTCCAGTCGCCACTCTTCGGTTACGGCGCCCCCCGCCCGTCCTTCACCGACGGCGCACCGTCGGCCGGCACGCAGGGCCACCTGTGGATGGTGATGTTCTCGCACGGCTTCCCGGCGCTGATCTGCTTCGTCGCCGCCCTCGTGTGGATGTTCTTCGCGACACTGCGCACCGGCAGCACCGCTCTGATGATCCTCAACACCGTGCAACTCGTGATCCTCGTGGAGATCTTCTTCTACGGCGTGCTGCCGAACGGGCTGATCCTCACCTTCCCGGCGGCGGCTCTCGCGATGCGCGAGCTGCGGAGCACATCATTGTCCCCGCCTCCGACCCTCCGCTAGGATGGACCGATCGCACTTTTGGGGAAGTGCGACGTCTACCAGACTTTGGGGAGTCAATGGTGCAACCGCTAGTGAGCGTCGTCATGGCGACGCGCAATCGTCCGCAGCTGCTTCGACGCGCTGTCGCGTCCGTCTTCGCGCAGGAGACGGTCCAGCCGATCGAGGTGGTGCTCGTCTACGACGGCACCGACATCGATGAGCTGACCGACCTGGATCGAGGGCCGCACACGTTGCGTGCCGTCAACAACTCTCGCACTCCCGGCCTCGCGGGCGCGCGGAACACGGGGATCCTCGAGGCCTCCGCCGATCTCGTCGCGTTCTGCGACGATGACGACGAGTGGAAGCCGACCAAGCTCGCCGCCCAGCTTCCGCTGTTCGACGATGAGAAGGTCGTACTCGCCGCCACCGGCATCGAGATCCACTCCGCCGGGGGCACGCACGCTCGGCTCTCGCCGGCCTCGGTGACACTCGACGATCTGCTCCGCTCGCGCATCACCGAGCTGCATCCCAGCTCGTTCGTCGTGCGCGCCGATGCGCTCCGCGGTGCCATCGGGCTCGTCGACGAAGAGCTGCCCGCGTCATACGGTGAGGACTACGACCTCCTGCTCCGGGCAGCCAAGGCCGGCCGCGTGGTCGCTGTTCCCGAGGCGCACACCATCATCCACTGGGACCGCACCTCTTACTTCAGCGAGAAGTGGCAGGGCATCGCAGACGGCCTGAGCTACCTCCTCGCCAAGCACCCGGAATTCGTGCGCAGCGGAGAGGGCCAGGCTCGCATCGAGGGTCAGATCGCCTTCGCTCACGGTGCGCTGGGCGATCGTCCTCGTGCCAGGTCGTGGGCCCGGCGCGCGATCGGGCACGACATCCGTCAGCCGCGCGCCTATCTCGCGATGGTCGTCGGCATGGGCCTCGTCTCCGGCGAGCGCGTGGTCTCGGCGCTGAACAAGCGCGGCAGAGGCATGTAGATGCCTCGCCTGTCCGTGATCGTGCCCGCCTACAACGCGGCGGGCACCATCGCCTCAGCGGTCCGATCGACGGTGCGCGCGCTTCCGCGCGACGCCGAGGTCGTGATCCTCGACGATGGCAGTGTCGACGGCACCGCAGACGCTGCGCGTGCGGTCGACGATCCTCGGGTGCGAGTGCTCTCTCGCCCGAACCGGGGGGTCGCCGCGACGCTCAACGACCTGCTCGACGCGACCGACAGCGAGTTCGTCGCGCGCATGGATGCCGACGACATCGTGCTGCCCGGTCGGTTCCGCCGACAGCTGCGTGCGATGGACCACGGCGTCGACGGCGTCTTCAGCACCGTCGTGACGTGGGGTTCGGGGCTTCCCGGAGTACCGCGGCCCTCCGGCATCTCGCCCGAGGACTTCGGCATGCATCTGCTGCTGACCAACCCGGTGGCGCACTCGACCTTCCTCGGTCGGCGCTCTGCGGTGGTCGACGCCGGCGCGTATCGCGAGATCCCCACCGAGGACTACGACCTCTGGCTGCGCATGGCCGCCCGCGGTGCTCGTCTGCAGCGGCTCGCGATCCCCGGGCTCGCCTACCGCGTGCACCCCGGCCAGGTCACGGCCTCCGCCGACTGGCGGCGGTCTTCGTGGCAGAACCCCGACATCGCCGAGGCCTACTCCGCGCTGGCTGAGCGGTTGCTCGGATCCCCCGCGGTCCGCATCACCTCGCTCTCGATCGATGACAGCCGCACGGGGGCCGACAAGCTCGCCGAGGTCGATCGGTTCGCGGCGGACTTCGCTCAGGCGATCGAGGCGCACTCGCAACCCGCTCAGCGCGCGCTGCACCGCAAACTCGCTGAGCGCCGTGCGTGGCTCGCGAATCGCGTGCGGCAAGAGGCGAGTGACGGCGGCGCGGCAGCACCGACCACTGCGACGGCGAGCCCGCGGCAGACCTATCGAGAGGCGGTCGCCGCCGATCGCCGGGCGAACGCGTCGTACCCGAAGAGCCGCTTCATACTCCGCTGGTTCCGTCGCGCTCAGCGCTGGCGCGCGGAACGAGGCCCGCTCGCGCGGATCCTCTTCCTGATCGTCGGCGGCTCCTACAAGGTGGCGACCGAGGGGTTCATGGGCATCGAGCTCCCCGTGAGCACCCGCGTGGGCCCGGGCCTTCGACTGCGTCACGGTGTCGGGATCGTCGTCAATCCGGCGAGTCGTATCGGCGCGGGCGTCATGATCAGGCAGGGCGTGACCCTCGGCAACCGCAAGAGCTCCGACGACTGTCCGACCATCGAGGACGGCGTCGAGATCGGGGTCGGCGCAGTGATCATCGGCGCCGTGACCGTGGGCGCGGGTGCGAGGATCGGTCCGAATGCCGTGGTCTTCAAAGATGTGCCTGCGGGCGCGATCGTGCTCTCGCCCGCCGCCGAGATGCGCGTCTGAATTCCTCAGAGCGAATATCCAGCAGTCCGGCATACTGTTATATGGCCGCGGCGTGATTTGACCGTGGCAAGTAGGTCATGCTGTGATGAAAGCGTTATTTTCCGCGGAGGGGGTTCCGACGGATTGAGTTTTCCGAAATATGAGCATCTCCCGAAAGACGTCTCTTGCCGCGCTCAGCGCGGCCATACTCACCATTTCCATTCTCGGCGGGGCACCAGCTGCCACCGCCGCCGATGATAAAGACCTGCCCGGTTGGATCCATCAGGAGGACGTCGATCTTTCCGACGCCAGCCGGTGGACTCTCGAAACCGGCCAGGCTGCGAACACCTCGTCGTACGACATCCCGAGCAATGTGTCGTTCGGTTCGAGCGGACTGACTGTTCGAGGGGCCGCCGAGTCTCGCGGCAGCGCCGCGTACACCTCGGGTGACGCGAAGGGTCTCGACATCGTGATCCCGAACTACTCCCGTGTCGAGGTCACCGGCTCCGTGCCGTTCGGCCCCGGGCTCTGGCCGGCTCTGATGTGGCTGCGTCCGCTCGACAGCGCTCATGGCGAGATCGACCTCATGGAGGTCTTCGGCGATGACGCTCGCCCGGCAGCGACACTGCACAACGAGTACGGTTCCACGCACCGCAGCCTCCAGGGCTCTGTGCGCTGGGAGCAGCTGCCGAACTCCAATCCCACTGGCGTGCACACGTACGTGATGGAGAAGACGCCGAACCGCATCGTGATCAGCGTCGACGGCCACGTCATGCTCGACGCGGGTCCGGAGGACGTGCGCCCCGGCTTCGACTGGAAGGCCATCTTCGAGCGCCCCGGCGCGACCTGGTACCCGCGTGTGACACTGCAGATCGGCTGCCCGCCGCTCGACGTGGGCTGCGGTATCGGCCTGCCCGCCACCGGGTGGAAGGGCGGGCAGATGAAGCTCGAGACCCTGAAGATCTGGCGCATGGCAAAGCCGGGCGAGCAGCAGCCACCCGTGGTGGAGCCTGCACCGCAGCCTCCCGTGGTGGAGCCTGCACCGCAGCCGCCTGTCGTGCAGCCGCCTGTCGTGCAGCCGCCTGTCGTGCAGCCGCCTGTCGTCCAGCCGCCCGTGGTCGAGCCTCCCGTCGTCGAGCCGCCTGTCGTCGAACCTCCGGCTGACGAGGCCGGAACCTTCGCTCTGCGTCCGGGTCAGGAGATCCGTCACGACTACCAGGGGGCGGACACCGAGGGCACCGAGGGTTCCGTCACGTTCACCGTTCCCGAGAACATCGGCACGGGAGTGATGTACAACTCGCTGCAGGCGCTCTCGTCGGACGACGCGAAGAACGGCTACCGCGCCACGGTCACGCTCAAGGCGTCGGGCAGCATCCGACTGACTCTTGCGAAGGTCACGGCCAACAAGACCGAGGTCCTGAAGGACGTGGTCGTCGCGGGTCGCGGATCCTACGAACCGGGCGATGACGTGCGCGTCTCGATCCGGGTCATCGACGGCAAGGTCCTCGCGAAGGCGTGGGCCGCCGACGCCAATGAGCCCGACTGGCAGCTGAGCGCTGCGGGCGGCGCCAGTGCGGCGACGGGTGACGGCATCCGCATCATGGGCTACCTGTCGAAGGTCGCGCCCAACGCCGTCACTGCGCCGTGGTCGGAGCTCAGCGCCCAGCTGCGCTAGAGCTCACCCGGCTTCATGGCCTCAGCGTCGATGGCGCGGAGGACACGGATCGCGGCGGTGTCCGGCTTCGGCTCGGACACCGCCGCTTCTGTGCGCACGCGGCGCGACGGTGCATAGACGACCAGCGAGTGGAAGAGGAAGCGCGCGAAGAACGCCACGATGAGCGACAGGCCGGTGGCCAGCACGCTCGAGATGTGCCAGGTTTCGACCATCAAGGCCATGACCGGGATCCGCAGGGCCGCCTCGACGTTGTTGAATGTGAACGACGCGGCGAAGCGGCCTCCGAGCCCCCTCGCGTTCGTGCGCATGTCGGCGAAGACGAACTTCTCCTGCAGGATGAAGTTGCCGATGATGGTGACCTCGGCGCCGATGATCGCGGCCCAGATGTACGGGACACCGAGGGCCGTGAGCGCCCACATGATGCCGAGGTTGGCCACGGCGCCGATCACACCGATCAGCGCGAAGAGCGACATCTTGCCGAATCTCAGACGCGCCAGATGGGCGACGAACGTCGCCCCCTGACGAAGGCTCGCCTTCGAGGTGCCGTGACGTCTCTCGGCGAACTCCATCGGGATCTCCGCGATGCGGAGATCCGTGCGCGCGAGGATCTCGAGCAGGATCTTGAAGCCCTGCGGCTTGAGCGAGTCGAGGTCGAGGCGGCTGCGGTCGACGAGGAAGAACCCGGTCATCGGGTCGGTGCTGCGGGCGAGTCGGATCGGGAACATCGCCCGGGTGAGCCAGGTCGCGGCACGGGAGACCCCGAAGCGCACGGCGGTGCCGAGGCCGCTGGTGTCGCCGCCGCCGACATAGCGCGAAGCCGCGACGACATCGGCATCGCCCTGCGCGTGCCGGGCGAGCAGCGCGGGCAGGAGCTCGGGCGGATGCTGCAGATCGCCGTCCATGACGATGCAGAGGTCGGATGCCGCGGCGCGCAGCCCCACGACGACCGCGCCGCCCAACCCACCGGTGTTCTCGTCGCGGTGGATGACCCGCACGGGGATCGGAGCGTCGGCGGCCACCCGCTCGACCTCCGTCGCGGTGTCGTCGACGCTGTCGTCGACGAAGACGATCTCGACGTCGTATCCGGCGAGAGCCGAAGCGGTGCGTGCCACGAGTTCCACGACGTTGTCACGCTCGTTGAAGGTCGGCACGATGACGGTGACCCCTGTCGCCACGAGCATCCCCCTTCGCCTGTGCGCGCGATCGCTGCGGCATCCATAGTTCCACGTCAGCCTGTGCACAGCGAAACCCGTTCCTGCTACACTCCGAGAAGGCGGCTGTGGGAGTCGCTGAGCGGATGGGGATCCGCTCCTGGGGAATCAACTGATCTGGGGAGATCATGGGGACGCGCATCGGCTATGCCGTTGGTGCCTTCGACCTGTTTCACGTCGGGCATCTGAACCTTCTTCGTCACGCAAAGCAGCACTGCGATGTTCTCGTCGCCGGTGTGGTCAGCGATGAGATGCTGCGGCAGGTGAAGGGCATCGAGCCCGTCATCCCCACCGCGGAGCGGGCGGAGATCGTTCGCCACATCTCGTTCGTCGACGACGTCTACGTCGAGACCACTCCGTCGAAGATGGATTCGTGGCGCGACGTGCAGTTCACGCACTTCTTCAAGGGCGATGACTGGCGAGGTACCGAAAAGGGCCTTCGGCTCGAGCGCGAGTTCGCGGTCGTCGGTGTCGAGGTCGTGTACTTCCCGTACACGGCCCACACCTCGAGCTCGTCGCTTCGCCGTGCTCTCGACGCGATCACCGCGGCGGCGACGCCGGGTGGCGTGTCCCGGGGCGGCGCGGCTCTCGCCACCGTCTGACGCACGACGGGAGGTCGACGCGTCAGTTCGAGACGCCGAGCAGGCTCCGCGCCATCCGCGCGACGTGCGGAGGCGTGTGCGCACCGAGCCACACCGTCCACTGCTCCGGCGGCTCCGCACACGTCCACTCGATGAGCCACGAATGCACCGCATTCGCGAGACGCTCACCCTTCGCGCGCTGACGCACTCCGTCACCGCGCAGCAGCCATCGCACCGACACTCCCTCGGGCACGTCGATGTGGCGGAACTGTATGCGCGCAGCGGCTTCGAGCAGGATGACGCCCGAGGCGTCCCACGGCAGCCGTGCGGCGATGTCGGCGATCACCACCGCATCGGCCGCATCACCCGCGATGAGCACAGCGCCCTCGATGCTCTCCCAGTCAGGATCGTCGAGGTGCTCGCGTGCGTGAGTCATGCCACCACTATAGGTAAGGCTCCCCTTACCTATCAATGCTGCATTTCGGCGCCCGTCCAGGTGAGCGGCTCTAGGCTTGAGGCATGACTTCTCCTGCAGAATCCGCGATCACCATGTTCGGCGCCGACTGGTGCCGTGACTGCATCCGCACCAAGAAGCAGCTCGATGCCCTCGGCGTCGACTACACCTATGTCGACCTCGTCGCCGATCCCTCGGCAGCCGATGTCGCGAAGGAGATCTCGGGACGTACGAGCATCCCGGTCGTGGTCTACCCCGACTCCTCGCACCACGTCGAGCCGTCGAATGCCGACGTCGAGACGAAGCTGCGCGAACTCTCCCTCATCTGACCCTCGGGTCGACAGCGCCTCTCGGAGAAACGATCCGGCAAAGGCGCCGCACGCGCGGCATAAGCTGGGATCCCGTCCGAAGGAGCCGCCGATGACCTCTGCGACCACGCCGTCCACCTCGACGTCCACTGAAAAGGTCGCGGACACGCCCGCGGATGCGACTGCAGGGCTCGGCGACGCGGAGCGGGCGAGGCTCGACGCGGCGATCGGCGCGCTGCAGATCGGTTCGCGCACCTGGTCGACCCTGACGCTCGCTCAACGGGTCACGCTCTTGCGCGGCGTGCGGACCAGCGTTTCCGCGGTCGCAGAGGAATGGGCGACGACAGCGGCGGCGTCGAAAGGGCTGGACTCGCGACACCCGCTGCGCGGTGAGGAATGGCTCAGCGGGCCGTACAGCGTGCTCGGCGCGCTCGACGCATACATCGAGACCCTCTCGCGCCTCGCGGCCGGAACCAACCCTCTCGACGGCATCCGCATCGATCGCGCGCCGGGTGGGCGCACCCGAGTGCATGCCTTCCCGCTGACCGGGATCGACCGTCTGCTGCTCGCGGGTTTCGACGGCGAGGTCTGGCTCGAACCCGGTGTCACGCCGAACGCTGCACGCGCGAACGCGGGTCTGGCCCAGCGGACCCCCCGCGAGTCAGGAGGTGCAGGCTTGGTCCTCGGGGCCGGCAACGTCACGTCGATCCCTGTTCTCGATGTGCTCTATGAACTCCTCGCGCACAACCGCACGGCCCTGCTCAAGCTCAATCCCACGCAGGATCCCCTCGTGCCGGTGTACACACGAGCCTTCGCGCCGCTCATCTCGCTGGGCCTCATGCGCATCGTGCGCGGCGGACCGAACGTGGGCGAGTACCTGACCGCGCACCCGGACCTCACTCACGTGCACATCACGGGCTCCGCCCAGACATTCGATGCGATCGTGTGGGGCACCGGCGCCGCCGCGGCGCGACGCCGCAGTGAGAATCGCCCACAGCTCGAGAAGCCGATCACGGCAGAGCTCGGCGGCGTCTCGCCCATCATCATCGTGCCCGGCGAGTGGACTCCGGCGGATCTCACGTATCAGGCCGAGCATGTGGCGACCATGCGCCTGCAGAACAGCGGACACAACTGCATCGCGGGCCAGATCGTCATCATGTCCTCCGACTGGGCACAGGCAGACCAGTTCCGCGCAGAACTGCGGCGTGCCTACGCCAACGCTCCCGAACGCTCCACGTGGTACCCGGGTTCGTCGTCGCGCATGGATCGTGCAGCCCAGGACTACCCCGACGCCCTGGCGCTCGGAGACCGGATGCTGGTCGAGATCGGCCCCGGCGACGACGCCTCGGCGCTCCAGAGCACGGAGTACTTCGCGCCGGTGCTCGGAGTCGTCACGATCGGGGGCCACGGACAGGAGTTCCTCGACGCCGCCGTGGCCTATGCGAACGACCGGCTGGCGGGAACGCTCGGCGCCAACCTGCTGATCGACCCCGCGACCGAGAAGTCGCTGGGCAGCGGCTTCGGCCGAGCGATCGCCGCGCTGCGGTACGGATCGATCGCCATCAACGGCTGGACCGCCTTCGCGTTCATCACTCCCACCCTGACCTGGGGCGCATTCCCCGGCAACACGCTCGACAGCGTGGGCAGCGGCATCGGGGTCGTGCACAACGCGCTGCTCCTCGATCGCGTCGAGCGCTCGGTCCTGCGGGCCCCCTTCCGCCCGTTCCCGCGCTGGGTGCCCGGATCGCTGCGACCTTCCGGACGCCGCAGCCGCCGCACGATCCTGCCGAAGCCGCCGTGGTTCGTGTCATCGCGCACGGGAGCGGCGGTGAGCGAGGGCCTCACGCGCTTCCGCGCCGACGGCGGGACCCTCGGACTCGTGAAGACGCTCGCGAAGGCGCTGCGCGCCTGAGTCATGCCGCGCTCTGCCCGGCGCCGATCTCGGGCAGAATGCCCTTCGCGACGCTGTCAGACGGCGAAGCGGTCGGTCGCCTCCCGCAGAGCGGCCTGGATTCCGGGTTCCGTCGCCGAATGGCCCGCATCGTCGACCGCGACGAAGTCCGCCTCGGGCCAGGCACGATGCAGGTCCCACGCCGTCATCATGGGGGTGCAGACATCGTGGCGGCCCTGCACGATGACCGTGGGGATATGACGGATGCGGTCGACGCCGGCGATCAGCTGGCCTTCGGTCCACCAGCCGCGGTTCACGAAGAAGTGGTTCTCGATGCGGGCGAACGCGGTGGCGGTGCGCGGATCGGACATCGCCTCGATCTGCGCGGCATCAGGGCGCAATGTCACGGTCGACGCCTCCCAGCGCGACCAGGCGACGGCCGCCGGCTCATGCACCGCCGGGTCGGGGTCGAACAGCCGCCGGTGATAGGCCTCGATCATATGTGAGCGCTCGAGCACCGGGATCTGCGCGACGAACTCCTCCCACAGATCCGGGAACAGCGCCGCGGCACCCCCTTCGTAGAACCACTCGAGCTCTTCGCGGCGGAGCGTGAAGATCCCGCGGAGCACGAGTTCGCTGACGGCATCCGGATGCGCCTGCGCGTAGGCGAGGGCGAGAGCACTCCCCCAGGATCCCCCGAAGACCTGCCAACTGCGGATGCCGAGATTGCGGCGCAGCAGCTCGATGTCGGCCACGAGATGCGGCGTGGTGACGAAACGCAGATCGGTGTCGGGTGCGCTCGCGTGCGGAGTGCTGCGACCGCACCCGCGCTGATCGAACAGCACGATCCGGTACCTCTCGGGATCGAAGAATCGACGCTGCCAGGCTGAGGTACCGCTGCCCGGACCACCGTGCAGGAACACCACGGGTTTGCCGTCGGGATTCCCACTCACCTCCCAGTACACGCGATGCCCGTCGCCGACGAGCAGCTCGCCCGTCTCGTACGGTTCGATCGGCGGGTACAGCGCGTCGAGCGTCATGTCCTCAGCCTCACAGGTCGCCGGCGGCTGCGGTGAGCGGCGCGGCGCACACATCGAGACCGTTCTGGTAGCCGTTCGCAAACCAGTACTTGCGCTGTTCGCTGGTGCCGTGCGTGAAGCTCTCGGGATTGACCGAACCGGAGGACTGCTCCTGGATGTTGTCGTCCCCGACCGTGTTCGCGGCGTTCAGCGCGTCTGTGATCTCCGCCTCGGTCGGCTCCAGCAGGTAGGGGACACCGTCCGGGTCCTTCTCCTGGGTCATCTGCCCGATCCAGGCGCCGGCATAGCAGTCGGCCTGCAGCTCGATGCGCACGCCATTGCTGTCCGGGCCGGTGCCGTTGTTCGGATACTGATCCATCACGCCGGTGATGTACTGGATGTGGTGCCCCCATTCGTGACCCACGATGTAGAGCTGAGCGAGGTCGCCGGCGGACGCCCCGAACTGCTGCTGCATGAGGTCGAAGAACGTGGGATCGATGAAGACCGTCTCATCGGGCGGGCAGTAGAAAGGGCCGACCGCGTTCGACGCGGTGCCGCAGGAGGTGGACGTGGCGCCGTCGACGATGACGAGCTGCGGCGGACGATAGGGGTCGATGTAGTCCTCCCAGTAGCCGTCGAGCGCGAGCTGCGAGGCCGCCACTCGGCAGTCGACATTCTCGTTGGCGTCTTCACCGGTCAGGCAGTTCTCGATCACGCTGCCCTCTGACGGCTCCGCTCCGCCACCCGCGCCACCCGTGCCGCCGAGCAGCCCGGTGAGGTCGATGCCGAGCAGCGGGCCGGCGATCAGCGCGATGATGCCGAGCAGGCCGACACCGCCCGCTCCGGCGACGACGGCACCGCGTCCACGGCGGCGAGCGGTGTTTCCGGAGACGTCGGCGTCGGGATTGAAGGTCATGCCACGAGGGTACTCTGCGCACCGATTCAGGGGCACATCGGCGCCCTGTCGGTCGTAGGCTCGAGTCATGACCACCACGATCACGATCACCGGTGCAGGCGGACAGATCGGGTACGCGCTGCTCTTCCGTATCGCCGCAGGAGACCTGCTCGGCCCGGACGAGAAGGTGCGGCTTCGGCTGCTCGAGATCCCCCAGGGCCTCGGCGCCGCCGAGGGTGCGGCTCTCGAACTGCAGGACGGAGCGTTCGGCCTGCTCGACCACGTCGAGGTCACCGACGATCCTGCGATCGGCTTCGACGGGTGCGAGCTCGCCCTGCTCGTCGGCGCGCGTCCTCGCGGTCCTGGCATGGAGCGCGGTGACCTCCTCGCCGCGAACGCGGGCATCTTCGGCCCTCAGGGCGCCGCGATCGCCGCTCATGCCTCGTCGGACGTGCGGGTGACCGTGGTCGGGAACCCCGCGAACACGAACGCCCTGATCGCCGCAGCCGCCGCCGACGGGGTGCCCGCCGAGCGCTTCACGGCGCTGACCAGGCTGGACGAGAACCGCGCGCGGGCCCAGCTCGCCCACACCCTCGCCGCTCCCGTCGACACGATCCGGCGCGTGCCGATCTGGGGCAACCACTCGGCGACGCAGTTCCCCGACGTGTCGTACGCGACGGTGGCGGGGCGCCCCGTGACCGACGCGCTGGAAGCGATCGTCGGCGACGTGCCCGCATGGCTCGCCGACACCTACATCCCCCGGGTCGCCCAGCGCGGGGCCGAGATCATCCGGGTACGCGGATCGTCGTCGGTGGCCTCCGCCGCCAGCGCGGCGATCGACCACGTGCGCGACTGGGTGCGTGGCACAGACGACTGGACGTCGGCGGGCGTCGTGTCGCACGGCGAGTACGGGGTCCCTGCCGGCCTGATCTCGTCTTTCCCGGTGCGCGCGATCGACGGAGAGTGGCGCATCGTCGAGGGACTGGAGGTGAGCGAGTGGGCCCGTGCCCGCATCGACGCCTCGGTCACAGAACTGGTCGACGAGCGCGACGCGGTCAGAGCACTCGGGATGCTCTGAAACGCCACCGCCGCGTCGTGAATCAGGGCACAATGGATGCTGGAGGTGCGCGATGAGCGAGACGATCGATCCCATGAAGGCGACGGCATCCGTCGACGAGGCCCTGACGAGTCCGCTGCACCTGCCGCATGCGGCCGCGGAATGCCCCAAGTGCTTCACCGAGCTGCAGCGGAACCGCGACTTCTGGCTGGCCCGCCCCGACGGGTCACGGCTGGTCGGCCTCGTGGTGTCGCGTGAGGGCATGCCGTCGGTCGTCGAGCAGCGAGACGATCTGACGCGATTCGGCGTGCCGATCGAGGGGTTTCGACACCCCGCCCCCGACATCCTCGAGAGTTGGAGCGACCGGCTCTCACGCCTCATCGCCACCCTGAACAAGGGTGATGTCCTGGTGGTGGCCAACATCAACGCCCTCGGTCGCGATGCCGATGAAGGGGTCCGTACGGCCGCTGAGCTGCGCCGCCACGGCATCATCGTCAAGGTGCTGAGCCACGACGCCCGGCACCTCGCCGACGCGGTGCGCTGAACCGCACGTGAGAAGGCCCGCTGACGTGCGTCAGCGGGCCTTCTGCGTCAGCGGGTGACCCTCACTGATACTTCGGCGGGACCCACAGAAGCTGAGCCGAGACGAGTCCGCGATCACGGCTGACGATCTGCGCTCGGCCGGGGATGGCCGGGATGGCCTTGACCTTCCCGATCAGCTGCCCCTCTTCCGGGCTTCCGGAGAGCAGGATCCCGGTCGCTCCGAGGTCGGTCATGCGCTGGATGATCGGATCGTAGGCGGCGCGGCTCGCCCCGCCGGTTCGGCGGGTGAGGATCACATGCAGGCCGAGGTCTGCGGCCTGTGCGAGCAGCGGGGCGAGCACGGCGACCGGGTTGCCCTGCGAGGTCGACACCAGGTCGTAGTCGTCGATGAGCACGAAGCCCTCGGCGCCCGACCACCACGACCGCGAACGCAGCTGATCGGGAGTGACGTCGGCGCCGGGGATGCGACTCTGGAAGAACTGGGCGAGCTCGCTCATGCCTCCCTCGGTCATCTCGTGCGAGGTGAGGTACGCGCCCAGGTACTCCTGGGGGATCTCACCGAGCAGAGCGCGTCGGTAGTCGACCACGAAGATCTTCGCCTCGTTGGGGCCGTAGAGACGTGTGATCTCGTGCACGACTCCCCTGAGCATCGAGGACTTGCCCGAGTCGGCGTCGCCGTAGAGGTACAGCAGCGGCTCGGCGATGGGGTCGATCGAGAACGGTGCGAGATTCGCTTCGTCGATGCCGAGCAGGATCTCGCGGGGTTCCGTTCCGTCGGGGCTCGCGGCAGCGGCGACAGCGCGCAGGTCGGCGTGGCCGATCTGCGACGGCAGCAGGCGCAGCTTCGGCCCCGCGGGACCGTGCCAAGCGTCCGCGACCTTGCGCGCCAGATCGTCGATGCCGTCGGAGAGCGACGAGGCCTCGTCGACGCCGTCGATGCGCGGCAGCGCCGTGAGCATCTGCAGCCCGTTGTCGTTGAGTCCGCGACCAGGAAGCGAGGTGACGTTCTCGGCCGCCTTGCGGTTGACCTCGGAGTCCGACGGATCGCCGAGGCGCAGCTCGATGCGCGTGCCGATGAGGTCCTTGAGATTGGCGCGAACCTCCATCCACCGGGCTGCCGTGATCACGACGTGCACGCCGTACGTGAGACCGCGCGCAGCGATCGCCTGGATCTGCGGTTCGAGCATGTCGAACTCGGCGCGGAGGGTGCCCCAGCCGTCGACCACGAGGAAGATGTCTCCGTAGCCGTCATCCGCCATGCCCTGGGCGCGTCGCTGCCGATACGTGTCGATCGAGTCGATGCCGTTCTGACGGAAGTACACCTCGCGAGCGTTGAGCAGGCTCGTGATCTCGGCCACGGTGCGTCGGACGATGTCGGGCTCCGAGCGCGTCGCCACACCGCTGACGTGGGTGAACTTCTGCAGACCGGCGAAGCTGCCACCGCCGAAGTCGATGACGAAGAACTGCACTTCCTGCGGCGTGTGTGTGAGCGCGAGCGCCACGAGTGCCGTGCGTGCGAGCGTGCTCTTGCCGCTGAGCGGAGCACCGACGATCGCCATGTGACCGGCGGCCCCTCCGAGCGAGACCGCGAGAGTCTCACGACGCTGCTCGAGCGGCACATCGACGATGCCGAGCGGGACCGTGAGCGCCGCCGCACCGCGCCAGCGCGGCGAGATGAGGCCGAGCGCGGGGTCCTCGACGAGGTCGCCGAACAACTGATCGAGTGTCGCGGGCGTCTCGAGAGGCGGCAGCCAGACCTGGTGCGCCGACGGGCCGCGCCCGCTCATCATCTCGACGGCGATCTCGAACGTGTTGCGCTTCTCTTCGGGCTCGGCGTCGACGACGACCTCGGGCTCGTCGACCGGAGTCTCGGCGCGCCACACGGGGGCCGCAGTGAACAGCTCGACCGCCGTCGACCCCGTGCTCTGCGTGGATCCGGAGGACGCGCGGCGCCGGCGGCGGGGCGGGGGCCCCGACACGTACGCGGCACGGAACTGGGTCATCGTCTCGGTATCGGACTTCAGGATGCCGGCACCCGGCTGCGTGGGCAGGTGGTACGCGTCGGGCACACCCAGAACGGTGCGCGACTCGGCGGCCGAGAACGTGCGCAGACCGATGCGATACGACAGGTGAGTGTCGAGACCGCGCAGCTTGCCCTCTTCCAGACGCTGGGACGAGAGCAGGAGATGCACCTGCAGCGAGCGGCCCAGTCGACCGATGTTGACGAAGGTGTCGACGAACTCGGGCTTGGCCGAGAGCAGCTCGGAGAACTCGTCGGCGACGATCAGGAGCGCGGGCAGCGGCGCCAGATCGGTGCGGCCACCGCGTCGAGCCTTCTCGTAGTCGGCGACGTTGGCGAAGGGACCCGTCGCGCGCAGGAGCTCCTGCCTGCGCACCATCTCTCCCTGCAGCGCGTCCTGCATACGATCGACGAGCGAGATCTCCTCGCCGAGGTTGGTGATGATCGCCGAGACATGAGGCATGTCGGCCATACCCGCGAAGGTGGCGCCACCCTTGAAGTCGACGAGCACGAAGTTGAGCTGCTCGGGCGAGTGCGTCATCGCGAGAGCGAGCACCAGCGTGCGCAGCACCTCGGACTTTCCCGAACCGGTCGCTCCGATGATGAGGCCGTGCGGCCCCATACCCTGCTGCGCGGACTCCTTGATGTCGAGGATCAGGGGGCTGCCGTCTTCGGTCTGCCCGATCGGCACGCGCAGGCGATCGCGCTCGAGGCGCGGCGACCAGGCCGCATCGAGATCGATGTCGCGCACATCGGGCAGGCCGAGGAGCTCGACGAGCTCCGCCTGGTCGGTCGAGCTCTTCTTCTTGGCGATCGCGGTGCCGCCCGAGTAGAGCGGCATGAGACGACGTGCCGTCGCCTCGGCCTCGACGATGCTGATGCCGTCTGCGTCGAACGGCCGGGTCGACACCTGCAGACTGACGAGCTCTGCGCGTGAGCCCTTCGACGCGGGGTCGAAAGCGATGCGCAGCGCGTGCGGGTCTTCGAGGTCGGCCCAGCGTGAAGGCAGATCGATGACGGTGACGCCCTGAACTCCGTCGCCGCTGACGAGGACATCCTTGAACGACGTCGCGGCGCCGTCGGTCACGATCACGATGTGCGGCAGCGTCGGAGACGAGCCGTCGCGCGCGAACCGCGCACGCTCGCGCACCTCGGCGGGCAGCATGTCTTCGAGCTCCGAGAGCTGCGAGCCGATCATGCGCGCCGCACCCAGGCCATCCCGCACGGTCCGCGAGTGGGTGTGCGGAAGCCACTTGGTCCATTCCCACTGCGGCAGCACGGCGGCATCGGCGGCGACGACGATCTGCACGGTGTCGGGATCGTGCATGGTCGCGGCGTGCAGCAGGATGGCGCGGGCCAGGGCCCGCGACTCGTTCTCGTCGCCCGTGATCTCGATCCGCGCGTAGTCGCGGAGGGTGATGCCGACCGGCAGGTTCTTCTGCATCTCGTGCGTGAGCATGAAACGGTGCGCGGCAGACGCCGCGACCGGGTCGAGCTGCGCGAGCGGCGGAAGCTCGGGGGCCTCGAGCGTGATGCACAACGGCTGATCGCTCGTGCCGACCCGCACCGAGAGGAAATCAGGGTCGTTGACGTTGCGCTCCCACACCCGGGTGCGTTCCTCGGCGATGTAGGGAAGCGCCGACGGAGCCGGAAGATGCCAGTTCGCGGCGCGCCGCTGCTGGCGCGCCGCCACCCGCACGGTCTGTCGCAGCTCGGTGAGATAGGCGAGGTACTCGCGGCGCGAGCTGAGTGTGGCCGCCTGCCGCTGCGACCGCTGACGCCAGCCGTTGACCGCCACGAAGCCGAGCGACGACAGCAGGAACATGCCACCGGTCAAAAGGCCGGTGACCGACTGATTCGACATGGTGACCATCACGATGGCGCCGACGCTGCCGAGCATCGGCAGCAGGGATCCCAGCACGCCCATTCCACCGTCGTTCGGCTGGAGCTCGGGCGGAGCCTGGACGGGCACCTTTCCCGAGGGGACGCGTGGCGGTGCGAGACGGGGTCCTGTCATGCTCTCTCTCCAGCGCTGCTGTCGGTGCCCAGCAGAAGGCTGATCGTGAAGCTGCGGTTGCCGATGCGCACGCGATCGGCGTCGTCGAGAAGAACCCGTTCGCCCGCCACGAGCTCGGTCGTCTGACCGTCATCGGAGCGGATGTCGGAGCCGTTGGTCGACCCGAAGTCGGTGACCCAGGTGCGTCCGCGGGAGTGCTCGATGCGCAGGTGGGTCTTCGACACCGAGGAGTCGGGGTCGGTCACGATCACGAGACGGTCGTCGTGCGCGCTCGCGACCGGCCCCCGGCCGAGGTTGGCGGCGAGCGGCAGGGGCAGCTGCACGCGCTGCCCCGTGTCGAAGATGAGCAGCAGCGCACCGGAATCGGAAGCCGACCGGGACTCGGCCACCGGCTGCGGCCCTGTCTGCGGCGCGGTCTGGGGCGCGACCGAGAAGAGGGGCTTCTCCGGCGCGCCGGAGGCCGAAGGGACCGGCGGCTCTGCACGATGCGACGCTGCCCGCGCATCGGTCGGCTCGGAGTCCTCGTCGACCAGGGCGGGGTGCGAACCGAGCGTGACGACCTGCGGCGGCGCCAACGAATCCGCCTCTGCGGGCGGGAGTGTCGGGTGCGCTGCCTCCGTCGACGCTGCAGCCGCCCGAGGGGGCACCGAGACCACCACGGTGCCGGCGATCCGATCGGCCCAGGTACGACGGCGACCGTCCGGGTCCCAGGCGCTGGAGGCGACGACGATCCAGCTGCCCACGGCCACGAGGAACCCGGCACCCGTGATGGCACCGCGCACGAACTGGCGTCCGATACCGGGAGAGAACGGACGATCGCCGCGCGCGCTGCGCAGACGGAGCACGAGGTTGCCCAGGGTGAGACCTGTCCGGGCCTCGAGAACCCAGAGGAAGACGGCGAGCTCGGCGACGGTCAACCCGGCGAGCAGAGTGCTTCGGGTGGTGATCAGCACGACGGCGGCGGCGAGGATGACCACAGCCGCGTCGAGTGTGAACGCGGCGATGCGAAGGCCTGTCGAGGCGGGCGCGCCGACGAAAGCGGGACCGAGGCCCTCTGTGGGGCGTCGGTCGCGTGCGCGAGAGGTGACCAGCGGCGTGGGCGCCACCGGAGTGGACCTCTGCCGGAGCGGAGCGCCGTCGACGCCGGGGGGAGCCGCGATCAGAGCGGGCGGCAGCGCAGGCACGTCTCCGACCTGGGCCGAGCCGAACGGAGCCGCACCGAGCTGTGCGAGGCCGGGGTCCACCGGTGGGACCGGGCCACCCGCCGGCCGGGGCTGTGGTTCGCCGTTCCCGCTCATCACGCCATCATTCCACGGAGGAGCGACAGCGAATCCGCGAAGAGCAGCGCAGCAGGGAGCGAGAGCGCCACGGCGAGCCATTCGAACGCGTCGCCGAAACGAGACCAGATCAGCGAGCTCGAGCCGCGGGAGATCGGGACGATGACGGCGACGGCGACGAGCGCGATCGCGAACAGCACGGTGGCCCCCAGTATCTGGAACCCCGCGCCGAGGGCTGTGGCGGCCTGTATCGCGGCGACGATGAAGACCGCTGCTGCGGCGGCACGCGGCAGCCATCGCAGGATGCGCGACGTCGTGTGCCGCGGGGTGAGAAGCAGAGCGAGGATGACGCAGACGAGCAGGGCGATGCCGCCCGACACGACGAAAGGATCGGCGGACCAGGGCCGCAGGAAGGCGATCGGTGCCATCACCGCGGCCACCACGCTGAGCACCGCCGTGCCCGCCACCAGTCGCGCTGAAGAGTCGTCGACCACCGCGGTGATGCGCTCGGTGCGCAGGATGCCGACGGAGTCGGGGATCGCGCCGCGCACGGTCCACCGGCTCGTCATGAAGTGCTTGTAGTCGATGAAATACCCCTCGGGCAGGTTCACCAGGCTGCTCGGCAGCGCACGCAGGCCCAGCGGAACGAGCCCGAGCGAGATCGCCGCAGCATCGGACGGCTGCCAGCGCACGAGAAGCGCGAGACCCCACACCGCTGCCAGGCTCACCAGCAGCACGGTGGCCGTGCCTGCCGCGGCGCGCATCGGGCGAGCGCGCGCGACGACGGCCACGATCGCTGTCGTGACGCCCGCTGCGAGGAACCCGGATGCGATCGACAGGTGCGCGCTCGCCTCGAGCGCCGCAGGGATCAGCAGCGCCCCGGCCGAGAACGCCATCAGCACCGGTGCGAGCACCCCGAGGACGCCCCGCGCCCCTGCCATGGAATCGCGGCGCGCCCAGGCGACCGCGCCGCCGAGCGTGCCGGCGACCAGGATCAGCGCGACCGACATGCGCAGCAGAGGATCACCCGTCCCCTGGGCGAACACCGCCACCAGCAGAAGCCCACTGACGCCCAGCATCCACCATCGCGCTCCGTGATCCGCCCTGTCGGGCGCAC
Source organism: Microbacterium sp. EB106-03-03-XG65 (assembly GCF_058791955.1). NCBI lineage: Bacteria > Bacillati > Actinomycetota > Actinomycetes > Micrococcales > Microbacteriaceae > Microbacterium > Microbacterium sp. EB106-03-03-XG65. Next base: position 997,493 of record NZ_JBYTEB010000001.1, on the reverse strand, counting down.
CCGATGTCGTGCGGCTGGCGCGCGGCGCCAGGGCCTCACGGTCGATCAACGCATAGAGGCCGCCGTCGACGAGCTCTTCACACTCGGTGTCGCCCGGGACCTCGAAGCCTCCGGGGCCCACGATCACGAACCCGTCGGCGTTCGACAGGCCGCTCAGCACGAGCGCGTCGTCGAGGGTCTCGTCGAACGGAAGCGAGAGATCGATACGCCGATCTTCGCTCTGGAGCACGATGCGGCGCCGCTCTACGATCTCGACTGACACACCTGCACCTTATCGACCGCGTGCGGCCTCAACCGCACGCCCCCTCTTCCGCGCACGCGGATCAGCCTGCGTGGTCGCCGCGGGAACCGGCCTGTGCGCCCTTGGCGCGCGGACCCCGCTCTTCCTCGTCCTCGAGCTTGGGAGCGATCGGACCGCCGAGTCCCGAGCGCTTGGCCTTCTCCTCCTCGTCGCCGCCGGCGCCGCCCATCATGCCCATACCCGGACGCATGCCGGACCCCGCTGCTCCCGACGATCCGGCTGCGCCTCCGGTGCCACCGGCACCCCCGACGCCTCCGACACCGCCGATGCCCCCGGGACGAGCGGAGCCCGCCGCGCCGCCCGAACCGCCGGCGCCGCCGAGCGCGGAGTTGCCGAGCAGGCCGCCGCCGGCTTTGAGTCCAGCACCGGATGCTCCACCGAGACCCGAGCTGCCCAGGGCGCCCATGCTTCCGATGCCGGCGATCTTCGAACCTGCGGCGATCGCCGCAGCTCCGGCGCCACCGCCGACGATCCCACCGATACCGCCGCCGCCCGCACCGCCGGGGAGCAGCCCACCCGGGGTCCCTCCACCGGGGAACGTTCCGCCCGGGGTCAGTGACGAGCCCCCGCCGTTTCCGCCGCCGGAGCCGCCGGGCAGCACGCCACCGCCTGGGAAGTCGACCGTCGGATCGTCTCCGCCGTCGATCACACCGGGGCCGTCCGGGTCGTACTCCCAGTTGCCCGTGTCGTCAGGGTTGGTCGGGAATGTCGGGTCGTCCGGATAGGTCGGGAAGGTCGGGTCGTCGGGGTAAGTCGGGAATGTCGGGTTCGTCGGCACCGGCGGCTGATACTCTCCGACTCCGCCACCGCCGCCGCCACCGCCAGTCGGGTACCCGCCGCCGCCGGGCCCGGTGTTGAAGGGGCTGTTGCCGCCACCGGGGTAGGTGATCGACGGGCTGTCGACGGAGGGACCGTCGCCGCCGCTGTCGTCACTCGCCGGACCGTCTGTCATACGGTCGTACCGCACCGCTTCGAGGGCCTCCGCCGACGCACGAACCGAGTCCGTGGGCGGCTCGAGTGACTTCTCGATGCTCTTCACCCTGCGCTCGGCCTCCGCTTCGCGCTGGCTGCCCAGGAAGTCACCGATCACGTCGATCGCCTTGTCTGCCGCGATCGGCCCGAGGAAGGGATGCACCACGAAGGATGCTCCCTTCGCCGCGTTCGCCCAGAACGGGTCGACGGTCGCCGACGGCAGCTCGGCATCGTTCGCCGCCCGCCGAGCGTTGTTGGCCTGAGTGACGGCGGAGTCGATCGCGGTCACAGCGTCGCCGATGGTCCGGATCTGCCCCTGGATGTCGGTCAGGGCGGCATTCGCGGCATCCCGCGTCTTGCTGTCCCACGCCTCGGACGCGGTCACCGCGGTGATCGCATCGTTCAGGGAATCGAGGGCGGACCTCAGAGCCGCAGCTTTCGGGATCCGCCAGTCTTCGATGGCCCGCATGCGATTCAACTCGGCTTCATACCTGCCGGTCATGATTGCCCCCTGTGTTTTCAGTGCGTCGTTTCGATGATCTGGAGAGTGCGACGGCGAGCACGATGCCTCCCGCGAGCAGGACGAGCAGGGCGACACCGCCGCCGATCGCCCAGGGCATCACCCCCGCGCTGTCTGCGTTGGGCTGCTCGGGTGCGGCGCTGGTCTCGGTCGGCTCGGGCGTGGATCCGGAGCCGAACTCCGCTTCGGCCTTCGCCACATCCTCAGCGTTCGGGAAAGCGTTGGGATCGTCGGCATCGAAGAAAGGATTCTCATCGGGGTACTTCGTGGGGTCCACCGCGAGCATCCCGGTCAGTGATGCCGCACCATAGCCGGTGCTGTCGTTCCACTCGGGCTCGTGCTCGCCCTTGGTCCCCGAGTTGTGGATGAGACTCTGAAGAAGTTGATTTCCCGTGGCCTCGGGGTACTTCTGTTTGACCACGGCAAGGAACCCGGAGACGATCGGAGTCGCGAACGATGTTCCTCTTGCCAGCTGCTGTTCGTCCCAGGACGCGTCGGTGCCCTGCAGGAGGACTCCGATTCCGGGGGCTGCCGTGCGGACGTCGTCGCTCAGGTTGGGGTCGCCGCTCGGCCACGTCGCGATCGCTCCGTCCGAGCCGAACGCCTGCACCCCGACCACACCGTTCAAACCGGCGGGCTGATCACCGACGCCGCCTTCATTCGGCAGGCTCGCGATGATCGGGACTCCGGCGGCGACAGCCTTCGCGACCCCTCCGAGGATGGAGCCGTAACCGCCGCTGGAGATCGAGATGAAGTCGGCGCCCTCGTCGACCGCATCGGAGATGGCCAAGGACATCGCCTCGGCGGATGCCCCGGTGTAGTCGGTGGTCGTCTGCTCGCCGTCCTCGAGCGCGCACGACACCTCACCGGACTCCGGATCCTCGAGCCCTGCCGAGTAGTACTTCACCGTCGCGCCCGGCGCAGCGCCCTTGATCGGCACACCGCCGGCGGGAGCCTCCCCCGTGCCGAGGATCATCGACGCGACGTTGGTGCCGTGTGCGGCGGCCACGTAGTCGGTGGACACCGCGGGGATGGGAGCACCGGCGGCGTCGTAGCAGTAGGTGTTCTCGCGCACCTGCAGATCGGCGCCGCGGAGCCCGATCGCATCGGGGTTGATCTGAGTGTCGATCACCGCGATCGTGACGCCGGAGCCATCGAAGCCGGCGTCGTGCGCCTCCTGCACGTTGCCACGGTCGAACCACCACAGTCCCGAGGCGAGGTCGTCCGCCACTGCGCTCGACGGCACGGCGATCGCCGCGCCCAGCACCACCGCACTGAGCACCGCGCCGAGGCGATGCACACGCTTCATCAGTAGTCGGCCTCTTCGGCCGTGTGACCGGCCTCTGCTCCGGCTTCGACACCGATGCCGGATCCGGTGCCGCCGCCGTCGCCGGTGCGGGTCGAACCTGCTGTGTTCGGGGTCCCGTTCGCCTGGGCGACAGCGGAATCCAGCAGCTGGATGATCATCTTGCTCTCGTCGGCGAGCGCAGCATCCTGCTCCGCCATCTGCATGACGGCGGCGCGGATCGTCTCCTGCGCTTGAGTCAGCGCCTCGATGGTCTTCGCGGTGGCGTCGCCCATACGCTGCGCAGCCCGGCGCAGCTCTCCGCGGAACGCGCTCGTCGTCTCGGACACACCGCCCTCGACGACGGTGACCTCGTCAGCCGCCGGGAAGTGCTCGAGTTCGCGCGAGATGCGCTTGAGCTCGGCGAAGATCTGCTCGAAGTCGATTGCGATTACCATCGACGCCCCTCCTCATTTACAACGACGAATCCCGTGACATCTGCTGTGCGGTCCGGCCATGCGGACGAACAGCACAGCAGATGGCGCGGACCCGAGCATCTCTGCCGCGGGTCCGCGCCACGGGATCAGGCCCCGAACCGCCCGGCAGCCGACTTGTCGGTCTGCACGTACTGGCCCGAGATCTCCTCGGTCTTTCCTGCGATCTGCGTGAGCAGCTGCTGCATCTCGCTCAGCGAACGGTTCCACTTCGCCTGAGCCTGGTCGTAGGCCTGCTGAGCAGAACCGTCCCACGCGGCGCGGAGCTTGCCGACCTCGGACTCGAGGCGATCGAGCTCGGAGCGGATGCCCTGCGAACCACTGCGGATCTGAGCTGCCAGAGCGTTGACCTGCTCCGGGCGAACTGACATCGACTGCATCATGTTCTCCTTATAGTCCTGTGAATGCGAGCGCTCAGGCGCCCGACATCATCGAGCCGAGGCCCGAAATGGTCTGCTGGTGCGCCTCTTCGGTCGCTGCCTGGTCGCGCTCGGTGCCCGCGAGAGCATCCTCGAGGGTCACGAGGACCTCGTTGAGCTGACGAGCCTGCTCGTCCCAGCGGGACATCAGCGTGGTGAACGATGCGGCTGCCGCACCCGTCCAGAAGCCGCGCAGCTGCTCGATCTCGCTGCGGACCTTCTTGGTCTGCTGATCGATTCCGGACTTGGTCTCCCGCACCGCCTGGGCTCCGCGGCGCAGAGCCCCTTCTTCTGCGGAGATGACATCAGCCATAACTCACTCCCTCCGGTCCTCACGGACACACGTGCGGGGAGCGCATCCCAGTGTTGGGACGACTTCGAAACAACCCCCCACGATTCGTTTCAGGTGACAGGTTAGATCAGATCCACACGGATCGCCAGAATCCTGTGAGGATCCGAAGCGAAATCGTGCACTCGATGGACAAATCTCGCCGCCCCTCCTCGCTGCGCGCTGCGCATGCTCGGACCGATCTGCTCAGCTCTCGCGATTCGGACCCTGCTCACCCGCCCGTCGGCGCGCGGAGCGCGTCAAGACGGTCGCGAGGATCGCGCCGCCGACGACCAGCAGCACGAGAAGGGCCCCACCGCCGATGAGCCACGGCGTGACCGTCGAGAGCGGAGGATCCGCGTCGTCGGCGACAGGCGCATCGCTCGGGATCGCGGTCTGCCCGCCTTCCTGGAGAGCCGCCTTCGCCTTGGCGACGTCACCGGCGGACGGCTGCGCGTACGGCTCTTCCGCATCGAAGAGCGGATTGACATCCGGGTACTTCGTCGGGTTCACCGCGAGCATCCCGGTGAGAGACGCGGCCCCATAGCCGACGCTGTTGCTCCACTCCGGTTCGTGCTCGCCCTTCGTGCCCGTGTTGCGGATGAGGCTCTGGATCAGTTGACCTGCGGTCGCATCCGGATACTTCTGCTTCACGATCGCGAGGAAGCCCGCGACGATCGGAGTCGAGAACGACGTGCCCGAGCCGATCTGCTGAGCGTCCCACGACTCGCGTGTCCCCTGCAGCAGGAGCCCGACACCGGGCGCGGCCACGACCACGTCGTCTGCGAGGTTCGGCGTGCCGTTCGTTCCCGTCTGGATCTTGCCGTCCTCGCCGAACGCCTGGACGGCGACGACTCCGTTGAGTCCGGCGGGCCACAGGCTGATCCCGTCGTCGTTCGACATTCCGGCGACCACCACCGCACCGGCGGCGTAGGCGTCGGCGAGCCCCTGCCGCATGTTGATGCTGCTCCCTGACGAGACCGAGATGATGTCGGCGCCGTCGGCCGCTGCGTCGGAGATCGCGCGGTCGAGCGCGAAACGGCCGTCGTCGCCGAGCTCTTCGCCGTTCTCCTGGATGCACTCCACGTCACCGCCGTCTTCGCCGGTGACGCCGTCGAGCACCCCGGTGCTGTAGAAGAGGACCTCGGCCCCCGGTGCCATGCCCATCACGGGCGCGCCTCCCGGAGGCGCCTCGCCGGTACCGGAGATCATCGAGACGACCTGTGTGCCGTGGGAGGACTCGTCGTACTCGGCGGACACCGCGGGATACGGCTGACCGGTCGCATCGCGGCAGTACGAGGAATCGTCGACGGTGAGGTTCGCCCCGCGCAGCCCGACGACATCCGGGTTGATCTGGCTGTCGATGACCGCGATCTTGATGCCGGCGCCATCGAATCCCGCATCATGCGCTTCTTGGATCCGCCCTCGATCGAACCACCACAGCCCCTGCTCCGACGTCGCGGCCGCGGTCGCGGTCGCGGGCGCGGCCACCACCGCAGCCAGTACCAGCGCGCCGGCAGCGGCAACCGCCCTGCGAATCGCTTCAGAACTGCGCTGCATCATGTTCTCCTCGGCCTCCTGTTCTGGGACAGGCTAGATCAGGCTCCGCCGGTCTCCGGAATCCTGCGTCGACGCGCGCGAGATCGTGCGGTCGGTGGACAAATCACTCGCCCGCGCGACTACACGTTGTCCGGCGCCTCAACTAGGGTGAGATGCGGAATGCGCAGCCACATCCCGTCACTTGCGGCTGCACACCATGGAGGGGGCTTCGTTCCATGTCTCAGAGCAGCGCCACGGCAGGCACCGTGCTGCGACTTTCCGTCGTCAGCGATGACCGGCGGCTCGATGTCGGCGTGCCGTCTCAGGTGCCGCTGATCGAGATCATCCCCGGCTTCGCGCGCAGCCTCGGCGTGCTCGATCCCACGCTCACGCACGGCGGATACGCCCTGCAGCGCGCGGACGGCACTCCCCTCGATCCGTCGCGGGGCGCCGCCGCACAGGGCGTGCACGAGGGCGAACTCCTCACGCTCGTGCGCGGGGGGCTCACCAGCGAGCCTCGCGTCTACGACGACGTCGTCGAGGCCGTGATCGATGCGACAGCCGAACAGCACGGAGCCTGGACTCCGGCCGACAGCTCGCGCACCGCACTCTTCATCAGCATGACCTTCCTCGCGCTGTGCGCCCTCCTGCTGGTGGCCACTCCGCCGACCTCGCTGATCCCCGCCATCATCGCCGGATCCGGCGCCGTGGTGCTGAGCGTCGCGGCGGCCGTGCTCATGCGGCTGCGGCAGCCCGAAGCGGGTCACGCCCTGGGCCTCGCCGCCGCCGCGTACGGCGGTCTGGCCGGCTATCTCGCTGTCCCGCCGCAGAGCATCTGGGGTTGGCCGTTCGCCGCGATGGGCCTCGGTCTCGTCATCGTCGGAGGCATCGGGCTCGCCGTGACGCAGGACAAGCCCGAGATCCACCTGGTGCCCATCACCCTCGGCGCCGCGATCGGCATCACCGCGACGGCAGCGGCCCTGTTCGGCGACACGCTCGCGCCTTATGCGATCATGCTGGCGACGACGGCCCTGCTCGCCAACGGCATCCCCTGGCTCGCGCTGAGTTCGACGCGCATCCGCGTGATCTCGCCGCAGAGCGATGCCGACATGTTCTCGGCACCCGAGCCGATCGACGCCGACGAGGTCAAGCGTCGCGCGGCCGCGGGCACCCGCACCCTCATCTCGCTGCGCGCGGCACTCGGACTCGCCGCCCTCATGGCGACCCCGCTCGTCGCGGCGAGCGGAGCCTTCGGCGCCGTGCTGTGCGTGCTCGCCTTCGTGGGCATGATGTTCCAGTCGCGGCAGATCCATGCGCGCCTCGGCGTGCTCGTCCTGATGGCCATCGGTGCGATCGGACTCGCTGCGACCGGCGTCACCGTCGCTCTCGCACTGCCCGATGTCCGCACCTGGATGCTGCTGGTGCTCGTCGTCGCGACCGTCATCCTCGTCGGGCTCACACTCCTCACGCCCCGTGCACGTCTTCGCCTCACGCGACTCGGCGACACGGTCGAAGTCGTCGCTCTCGCCCTGCTCCTGCCCCTGGGCGTCATCACGGCAGGGCTCGTCTGACCGATGGCGACCAAGAAGGATCTGATCGAGGCCCAGGGCTTCAGCCGCCGCCGACTGCTGTCGGCCTTCACCGGTGGCGCGCCCGGCGGCAAAGAACTCGATCCGGCGAAGCCGCTGCGTGCTGTCGTGGCGGGTGTCGCGCTCACCGTGGGAGTCATCCTCGTCGGAGTCTTCTGGGGCATCATGCAGCCGGGTCTCCCCGGTGATTGGCAGAACAATCGTCTGATCGTGGCCACCGACACGGGGTCTCGCTACGTCTCGGTCGAGGGCACCCTCTATCCGGTGATCAATACGGCGAGTGCACGACTGCTGATACCCGCCGGTGAGTTCAAGGTGGTTCGCACCGACCAGTCGGCGCTCGACGGGATCCCGATCGGCCCCGCCATCGGCATCCTCGGCGCTCCCGACGATCTCCCCGCCCCCGGCGCGCTCATCAACTCCTCGTGGACGGCCTGCATCGACGACGGCACGGGCGCGGCCGTCGCGCTCTCCGACGACCCGATCGCCGCGATCTCGACCGGCACGGGTGCCGTCGTCCAGCGCGGCGAAGACCTGTTCGTGGTGGCCGACGGACTGCGGTACGCGGTGGCCCCCGGGGATGCCAACGCGGTGCTGCGCGCGGTCGGTCTCGGAGCGAGCGACATCCTCGAGGTCGACGGACGCTGGCTCAATCTCTTCGCCTCGGGTGACGAGCTCGCCCCGATCCGCATCGACGGCTTCGGAGCCGCGGTCGAGGGCACCGACCTCACCGCGGGCGCCATCGTCCACACCCGGGACACCCCTGCAGAGGAGCGATACGTCGCCCTGGCCTCCGGCCAGCTCGCACCGCTCAGCCCGCTGGCCTATCAGTTGTACCTGCTCGGCAGCGGCCAGCAGGCCAGGGAGGTCGAGGTCTCGCCTGCCGACGTGGCCGATGTCCCGACGATTTCGAATCTGGGCGGTGCCGACTGGCCCGCTCAGCCCCTCACCCCCCTGGCGAACGGCGAGACGCCGTGCGCCGTTCTCGGCGGCGACGCCCGCACTGTGCTCGGCACCACCACGGACGCGCTTCCGGACGAGCGCTCGCGCGTCGACGTGGCAGTCGGTGCCGGTGCGCTGGTCGAGGTGACGGACGGGTCGGACGGTGCCGCCGGCATGGCCGTGCTGATCGACGAGTCCGGAACCGCATACGCGATCTCCGGAGCGACTCTCGATGAGGGCGCCGAAGATGCCGCGACCGGCGCGATCACCCAGCTCGGGTACTCGCTCTCCGACGTCGGCCAGGTCTCCGACGCCTGGATCGAGTTCTTCGCGGCGGGCCCCGCGCTCACCGCAGAGGCGGCACGGGAGACCCCGGGCTCCGGAACGAACTGATGCGACGTCGACTGTCCGCCGTCGCCGCCCTCGTGCTGGGCGCTGCCGTCTTCGGCGCCGCAGCTCCCTCGGCTGCGGCACCGGCATCGACGGCATCCGTTCCATGGGGGTACACCGCGCCGACGTCGCTCGTGCGCACGGCGACCACCGGCGACGCCTGCACCCCCGGCACAGTGGTCTACTCTCCGGAGGCCCCCTCCGCGCTCGCACAACTCGCGGCCGAAGAAGCGAACCGGCTCGCCACCGGCAAGGGAGTCGTGGTCGCGATCGTCGACTCCGGTGTCGATGCGAGCAACGCGCATCTCGCGGGCACGATCATCGGCGGCATCGATCTGGTGGGTGACGGCGAGCGCGGCGACGGTCTGAGCGACACGACCGGCCATGGCACGGCGATCGCCGGCCAGATCGCCGCCCAGCCGGTTCAGGGCTCCGGGGTCGTGGGCCTCGCCCCTGACGCGAAGCTGCTGTCGGTGCGAGTGTTCCGCAGCGACGACAAGCAGGACGTCGACAAGGGGTTCGGCCCCACGTCCGAGCGACTCGCCGACGGCATCCATTGGGCAGCCGACAACGGTGCCGACATCATCAACGTGTCGATGTCGCAGACGACCGACTCCCCCGTGCTGCGGGCCGCCGTCGAGCACGCTGCGGCCGTCGGGGCGCTCGTGGTCGCAAGCGGCGGCAACCGCCTGTCCGACGAGGACGCCGCGGATGCCGCGCGCTATCCGGCCGCCTACGAACAGGCACTCGGGGTCAGCGCCGCCGACGCGAGAGGGCTCGCGACCGACTCGTCGATCCACGGTCCGCAGGTCGATGTGACGGCCCCGGGAAGCAATGTGCTCACGGCCTTCCCCGGCGGCGGCGACTGCGTGTTCGCCAGCGACGCACCGGCCTCGAGCTTCGCGACGGGGTATGCGAGCGCTGCAGCGGCCCTCGTCGCCGAGGCGCACCCTGAGGATCCCCCCGCGGGATGGGCGTATCGCCTCACCGCCACGGCCCTGCGCGCCGATGCCGACAACCGCGACGACGTGAACGGCTGGGGCCTCATTCAGCCGACAGCCGCGATCGAGCTGCTGCCGGATGAGACGACGCGTGGCCCCGTCAGCCCGTTCTTCGACACTGTCGAGAGCCAGGCGCGGCCACCCGTCGCGGCTGTGAACCCCGACCACGGGTCCTCTCCGTTCCTGCTCACACGCGATGCGGCGCTGATCACGGCGATCGGCGGAGCGAGCCTCCTCGGAGTCCTGGGCATCCTCATCGTGCTGCGCCGTCGTCGACAGGACCCCGAGGGCGAGGTCGAGGTCGACCGCGAAGGCGGGCTGCTCGACCGCGCAGACCCGAACGCCGACCCGACGCGGACGATCTGACCGCCGCACGCCTGCGCGACCGGGGCTCGGTCCGAGATGCGGTCAGCTGAGGGCCAGGAACCCGACTCCGATGAGCCCCGCGACCGACGCGACACACGCCACGATGAAAGCGGCGAGGGTGAGCACGCCCCACCGACGAGCCTGCTTCGCGACGGATGGCCGCTCGGGATCGTCGATGCGTGTCGGCGCCTCTCCGCCGACGACGACCGGCGGGGCGCTCGGCTCCCGAGGAGCGGGACGCGGCTTGTAGATGGCCGGGGCCGGCTCCGCAGGCGCCGCGAACGCCTGCGCTCCAGCGTCAGCTGCCGCATCGGTGGCGGTGTCGGTGTCGGTGTCGATGGTGGCGTCGGTGTCGGTGGCGACATCACCCTTCGATCGGCGATCAGAACGATCGACGACGACCGTCGCGTCATCGACAGGCTGTGACGCACCGCCCGGCGAACGATCGACGACCACCGTCGCCTCATCGACAGCCTCGGGATCCACGCCTTCGACCTCGACCTCGCCTTCGACCGCGCCCGCGACCCCGACCGGTGCCGCATTCGAGTCGGACGCCTCCTGCGCCACGGCCCGACGGCGGTCGCGCCGTGTGAGCATGACCGTCTCTTCGACGTTCTCGTCGGCGGTCATCTCGCCCGAACCGGAATCGTCGTGCCCTCGAGCATCGAATCGGTCAGAGCGGCGACCGCCGCGTGCCCCGCCGCACCTTCGTCGGACGGCGCGGTGCGGGCGCCACCCGACACCACGTCGATCACCACGACAGAGACGTTGTCTCGACCTCCGGACTGCAGCGCGCGACGGATGAGCGCCGCGGCGGCGGTCTCGGGGCGCCCGTTCATCGTGAGCGTGGCACGGATCCCCTCGTCGCTGACCTCGCCGCTGAGGCCGTCGGAGCACAGCAGCATCCGCTCGCCGTCGATCACCGGGAGCAGCCAGCTGTCTGCCGTGCTGTCGGGACCGCCGATCGCTCGGGTGATCACGTTGCGCTGCGCGAAGGTCGCAAGGTCCTCGGGGCGCAGCTCGCCGGCATCCACGAGCTCCTGCCCGAGGGAATGATCGATCGTGAGCTGCGTGAGCTCACTGCCGTGAAGCCGGTATACGCGGGAGTCGCCGACGTTGAAGAGAAGCCAGTGCGGCGCACCGTCGTGCTCGAGAAGGGCCACACCCGACACGGTGCTCCCCGCGCCGCGCTTGTGCTCGGCGGCGATGCCCTCGACGACCGCGGCGGCTCGATTCAGCGCCTCTCTGACGTCGTCGACCTGCACCGCCGCGCCGATCAGCGGCTCGAACGCCGCGACCACGGCAGCGCTCGCGCGGTCTCCGGCTTCATGCCCGCCCATTCCGTCGGCGACGAGGAAGACCGGCGAGGCAGCGAGCACGGAGTCCTCGTTCGCCGCGCGCGTGAGCCCGGTGTCGGAGAGCGCCGCGACATTGAGGACGACGGACGAGACGGTCACGAATCGCGCTCCGCCACCACGTGCATCCCGACCTCGCCGAGGATGAACCGCCCGTTGCCCGTGACGCTCTCGCCGGGATCGAGCAGTGTCTCGGTTCCGTTCTCCTCGACCACGACCACGCCGTTCGTGGCGTGAAGGTCGGTCAGGCGCCATTCGTCGTCGTGCACGACGAGTCGCGCGTGCGTCTTCGACAGTGTGCGAGTGGTGTCGGAGATCGCCAGTCGCTGCTCACCCGGATCACCCATCGGGTTGCGGCCGATCACGACGCTCGCGCCAGACAGAGCGAAAGTGCGTCCGTCGTCGAGCACGAGCGAACGTCGGACTCCGCGCTTGCGCGCCACCACGACGGTCGCATCGAGGTCGTCGTCGGTCGGGCGCGGGGTCACGACCGTCTTGTCCACGTCGGCGGCGAGCCCGGCACCCGCGAGACTCGCGTCGGTGAGTCCGGCCACGACGCCCCCGTCGGCGGCAGCGACGCCAGGCGCGTCGAGCGCGGGGGGTGCGACAGCCGCTCCGGGTGCGGGGGTCTCGGCGTTGGTCGGCATCGGTGCCGGACGGATGCTCGGCGCCGCGGGGACCTCGACCGCCGAGTCGGACTCGCGGAACGACGGAGGGACAGGCCGAACGACCGGTGCCGGCTTCTCTGCGGCGCGGGCGTCGTCGTGCTCGGCGTGCGACTCCGGCATCGGCGAGTACGGCTGCTGCTCCTCGGAGGGCTCTCCGCCCATCGCGGCCATGATTCCCGTCGCAGGGTGCGCGTCGGCCTCGACAGGCGCAGGCGCGGGCTCGGGCGCAGGCTCGACAGGCGCAGGCGCGACGGGCTGGTTCGCGTAGCCGTCGAACTCGGCGTGCCCGCTGAACTGGGGGGCATCGGTCGAGACGTGCGGCAGCGTCGCGGGCGTGGACGCACCGGGCCCGGCGGGGTCGGCCGCCGGTGCGGGCGCAACGGGCTGCGCAGGCGGGACGGGCGGCTGCGGCGCGCTGAACGCGGGCGGCTGCGGCGCGAACGGCTGAGGCGGAGCGGGCGTCACCGGTGCGGAGGACGCCGGTGCCGGAGGTGTCGGTGCGGGAGGTGTCGGTGCCGGAGGTGCGAACGACGCGGCCGGGGCGCCGGAGGCGACGGGCGCTCCCGCGACCGGCGGCTGAGGCGGAGCGCCCCACACAGAGGGCGTCGCGGCGGGAGGCGCCGAATGCGGCTCGGCGGCAGCCACGGGCTGCTCTGCAGCAGCCGGCTGAGGGGCGCGCTGCGGTGCAGCGTAGTCGGGGAAGATGAGCGAGGGAGACTCGGCAGGCGCCGGGTTCTGCGGCGCGAGCGACGGGATCGTGTAGCCGGATGCGTCGCGTGCCGGTGTCGCCGACGGCGGCGTGCTGCGACGCGGCCCCGGCTGCAGAGCGGCGAGACGCTCACCCTCGGGATACGGGGCGGCGCCCCACGCGAGCACGGTCGCCCAGACCGGCGGAAGGAGGATCGCCAACACCGTCATGCCGGCTCCCCGGCCGAAACGCTTGTTGATGCGGTGCGTCGCGACGACTTTGAGATACAGACCGTAGAGCTGCACGATCGGGATGAAGTAGAACACCACCGACCACGCCGGCACTCCCCCCCGCGCGAGGATCTCGGCCTCGTTGAGGATCGGCACCCAGCCCTTCCACGCCTCGCCACCGATGCGCGGGAACAGCCGTGACAGGGCCAGGGCGTACCAGACGTACACGGCGACGCCGATGAGCAGGCCGAGGCCTCCGACGATGGCGAGCATCGTGACGAGGCCGGTCTCCGTAGCGGCGGTCATGACATCCCCTTCTTCCGGTCGTCGAGCGATCCGGTCAATCCGAGCGTACCGAGCATGGGACGCAGTCCGAAGAACGCAGCATCCCGCGTCGGCCGCACCCGACCGACGAACGACCTGGGGCGCACGCGGCTCACGAGCCGCCGCCACCGTCGTTGCGACCGCACGAGATCCGCCCGCTCGGCGTCGACGACAGCCCATGCCGCTGTGGCATCGTCATCCGTGGGCGGATGCTCACCGAAGACACCGCGATCGACGAGCGCGGCGAGCCGCGCGGCGGCCCCACGGTCGACAGACTGCGCCCGTTGCGTGCGTGTGCCGGCCGCATCCATCGTGACGTCGTGATCGGCATACAGGTCGACGAGCTCCTCCCAGGCCCCGGCGAGACGCACTTCGGGGTCGGCGGCCGTGCGGCGTGCCCGTGCGCGCTGCCGCTTCGCGAGGAACAGGACCAGCAGCGGAAGCAGGAGCAGAGCCACGGCGAGAAGCCCCAGCCCGACGCCGCGGAGGATCGGCAGCAGGACGGAGAGCACCGCGGACTGCGGCTCGTCGAGCGGCTCCGCGTCGTTGTTGGAGTCGCTCTGCGCGAGTGGCGGGTCGAGGGCCTCGGACCGCGGCTGCTCGGGCACCGTCGGATGCTCGGGAAGCTGTTCGCCCTCTTTGATGGAGCTGGGCAGCATCGCATACTGGGGTGTCGTGTCGACCGGCGTCCACTCGCCGCCGGAGGCCCGCACCTCGACCCAGGCGCTCATGTTGGCGCCCGTGCACACCTGGTCGCATGCCGGGATGCCCGGAACCTCGGCCGCTCCTGCCAGACGGGCGCCGATCACCACGCGTGATTCGAGGCCGAAGTGCTGGGCGAGCAGGGCGGCCGCGACCGAGAACTGCTCGTCGTCACCGACAGCGGAGACGAGCATCTCGGGTGCCGCGTCGGCCCCAGCGCGACGTTCCTGCTCGATCAGCTCGGTGAAGAGCTCTTCGATGCGCGCCACCGAGTGGCCCGCATAGCTCGACGCGAACGCATAGCCCTCCGCCGCTGCGAGCGAGGCGATCCATGCGTCGGCGGAGGTGTCGTCGATCAGTGCATGGCTGAGGTATCCGCGCGAACGCAGGCGATCGATCAGCTCGAGGTAACCGGCCCCCGATCGTGGCAGCTCCTGCATCTCGGCCCACTCGGCGAGCGCCGGGTACAGGTCGGTGTCGAGCTTCGAACCGCCACCCTGCGCCGCGGTGAGATCGATACCGTCGGATGGCGCGTCGACGAGCACGGAATAGCTGTCGCCCGGCACGAGTCCCTGACCGCCACCCGGAGCATCCGCGATGGTGATGGCGGTGTCGCCGCCCTCGTTCACGTGGAAACCGTCGGCGAGCTCATCTGCCCGCGCTCCGTCGAACTGCGGCGCCTCGGCGAGACCGGCCGGGGCGGGCACCCAGATGCCTCGATAGGCATCGCCGACCGTGAGGTCGAGCGACGTGCGCCCGGGACCCGGGAGCGCGGTGCGCGGCAACCGGCTGAAGCGGTCGTCGGGGGCGATGTGGAAGTCCTCGCCGTCGTATGAGTCGAGGGTGACCAGTCGGATGCGATCCACGGCGCCGGGATCGCCCTCGACCTGCAGCACGGTCTCGCCGAACCGCTCGGCCGTGAACCACGAGCGGTAGGAGCTGAGAGGGCTGGTCTGCTGCTGCACCACGACCATCGGCTCGACCTCGTCACGCAGCACCGACCGATCGCTCCATCCGGCAGCGGCCGGCGCGACGGCGACACCCGCGACCAGCGCGACCGCGGCGATGCCCGCCGAGAGCAGATGGCGACGAACGGTCAACCACACCGGCGTCGCGCGTCGCGAGATGTTGGCGGCGGCCACAGCGCGCAGCGCCTGCGCGCGCTGCAGTCGGGTGCGACCGATCACCCAGACCAGCGCCGAGACGAACACGGCGACGCCGATCAGCCATTCGCGCGGAGCGGGAAGCGTGATCCCCAGCACGGTGACCGCCGACGAGGTGCCGCTGAGTCCGAAAGCGATGCCGAACAGGCTCATGGCTGCGACCACCGGCACTGCGACGGTCGAGCGACGCCCCTGCTCGAGAACCAGCAGAGTGGCGAAGAACGCTCCGAAGAGCATCACCACCAGGAACGGGATGAGCACCGCCTGGTATTCGCCGAGCGGCGGGTTCAGCGTGAGCATCTGCTTCCAGCCCAGCACGACCCCGAGCACGGCATCGCGGAGACCCCCGATGAAGGCCGGAATCGAGGTGAGGGCCGAGGGGATCGCGAGCGGCACGGCGACGACCAGATAGGCTCCCGCGGCGGCGAGCGTGCCCAACAGCAGACCCCAGCGAAGCATCCGCGCGGTCAGCGCGAGGGCCACGCCGAGCGCGCCGCCGACGAGTCCGACGACGACCTCGCGCGGCGCCTCGTACACGGGCCAGGCGGCGGCGGTGGCGAGCAGGATGCCGACCACGACATACCCCAGCGACCAGAGGGTCAGTGCCGAGAGCGCGAACGGGCGACGGGCCTTCGCAGTGCCGCTCGCACCGTCTCTCGCGCTGCCGCGCCTCTTCGGCCCTGCCGCGTTCATCGGAGGGCTCCGCGGGCGAGCATCTGCGGCAGATCGCCGAGAGCGCCGAGCGTCATGACGGCGAGTTCGCGCGCCGTGCGCATCGTCGGCTGCTCGCCGAGTTCACTGCGCACGGCCACGGCCTCCACTGCGGCCGGGAGCTTGACGGCAGCGTGACGGAGACGTTCCAGCGGCATGCGCGATCCCGTCAGCAGGAAGCCGATCGACAGATCGGGGTACGACTGCGCCGTGAGTGCGGTCACGGCCTCGAGGCGCATCACCCTGTCGGCCGCATCGATCGTCGAGGTCGCGTCGAGCAGCGCCTTGGGCGTGACTGTGGGCAGAGTGCGGATCGAGAGCACCTCGGTGCGGCTGTGCTCGGGGATCTCGTTGCTCACTGAGAAGAGCACGTCTCGGCCGTCTCGCACGCCCTGCAGGGCGAGGGATGCCGCGGCGCTCACCGTGTTCTCGAACTCGTCGTCGCTCTCGTACGATTCGGCGTCGAGGTCGAGGATGATCGCGATGCGTGCGTGTCTCGACTCCTCGTACTGACGGACCATGAGCTTGCCGGTCTTGGCGGTCGACTTCCAGTGCACGTGGCGCTGCGAGTCGCCGACGACGTATTCGCGGACCGCGTGGAACGACAGATCGGCATCGACCAGGGCGGTACTGGGCGTGCCCTCGAGATCGCGGATGAGCCCCGCGCTTGTGCTGGGCAGGCGAACCGTGACCGGATGCACGTGGATCCGCTGCACGTCGGGCCAGCGCAGCTCACGACGCAGGATGCCGATCGGGTCGCCGCGCGTGATGGTCATGGGACCGACGTCGATCACACCTCGCCGGTGTGCGGCGATCGTCAGCTGCTCGCGGTGGTGCGCGCCAGGCCGCAGCAGCGGCACATGAGCCTCGACGAGTCCCTCCCCCACCGGGACATCGACGATTCCCGGCAGCGACAGGCGCTCGCCGTTGTTGCGCACATCGAGGGTCGCGCCGATCTCCGCCCCCGCGACGACCCGATCGCGATCGAGCTCGAGGTCGATGCGGTAGTCGTGCGCCCCCAGGATGAAGGGGATGCAGACGAGCAGCAGCACCAGGGCGATCGCGGCGACCGCCCACGCCTCGATCCAGCCGAAGAACAGACCGGCGACGACACCCAGCACGAGCGTCACCGCGACCAGGAGTCCGGCGGCAGTGACGGTCTCGCGCACCCAGTCCGCAGAGCGACCGATCGCGCGCGCGGTCGTACGCAGCGCCTGACGCACGCCGAACACCGCGCCGCGGACGGGCCCGCGGCGCGTGCGGTCGTAGCGCGTCACCGTCGACGTGCGAGTGGAGGTGCTCGTGCCCGCCGTGGTGCGCGTCAGTCGCGATTCGGTGCTGAAGCTCACGCAGTGCCGTTCTCGCGCGGAGGTTCGACGTCGAGCAGGATCTGGCCGACGACGGCGACCGCGGTGACGCCGTCGAACTCTGCCTCGGGCTCGAGCACGAGTCGGTGCGCCAGCGCCACGACGGCGAGTTCGCGCACGTCATCCGGTGTCACGAACGTGCGGCCGTTCTTGGCCGCCCAGGTCATCACCAGGCGCGACAGCGCGAGCGCTCCACGCACGCTGGCCCCCAGGCGCACCTCGGAGGCGCGTCGGGTGGCGTCGACGATGCGCATGATGTAGTCCGACACCAGCGGGTTCACATACACGCCGCGCGTCATCTCGGCCATGGTCAGGATGGTGTCGGTGCTGACGATGCCGTCGAGAACGTGCTTCGGCTGAGCCGCCCCCTGCAGGATGCGCATGGTCGCCGCCTCATCGGGGTAGCCGATCGAGGTCTTGATCATGAAGCGGTCGAGCTGCGCCTCGGGCAGACGATACGTTCCGCCCTGCTCGATCGGGTTCTGCGTCGCCATGACGAGGAACGGCGAGCCGACCGGGCGCGTGACGCCGTCGACCGTGACCGTCCCCTCCTCCATGACCTCCAGCAGCGCGGACTGCGTCTTGGGGCTGGCACGGTTGATCTCGTCGGCGAGCACGATGTTCGCGAAGACCGGGCCCGCGTGGAACTCGAACGCGCCCTCCTTCTGGTCGTACACCGTGATGCCGGTCACGTCGCCCGGCAGCAGGTCGGGGGTGAACTGGATGCGGGTGCTCGTGCCGGTCACCGTCTGGGCGATCGCACGGGCGAGCGCGGTCTTGCCCGTGCCGGGGAAGTCTTCGAGCAGCACATGCCCACCGCTCACGGCCGCGGCGAGCACCAGCTCGACGACGTGCCTCTTGCCGAGGATCGCCTGTTCGACATTGCCGGTGAGGATCGAGAACGTCTCTGCGAACCAGGCCGCCTGTTCGGCGGCGATCGTCACGGGAGCAGCGGTGGGAGCAGGCATAGGGCAACCGTATTCTTCTCGGGCCTCTGCGCTGTGCAGGGCATGGGGTCGTGGGGAGTCGTCATCGTCATGGTCATCCGGCCGGGTCCACAGGAACGCCCGGAACCTCAGGCTGCTCGGGCTCGGGCTCGGGCTGAACCGGCGGCTTGGTGGGAACCGGCGGCTTGGGGGGCGGCGGCTGGGTGCACAGCGGCGCACGGTGGCTGATCGGCTTGAGCGCGGCGAAAGCGCCGGTCCAGGTGATCCTGGCGTCGACCACCGAGACGCCGTCGACGATCTTGGGCTCGAAGATCGCGGAGTACGAGCCGCGGGCAGCCGCCGTCACCGTGAACACGTCGTTCACGTTCACCGGGACACAGCGCTGGAACTGCACCGCGACGGTGGTGGGCGCGGTGCGCGGCACGATCTCGATCGGGTCGGAGCAGAACTGCGTGAACACCGCATGACACGATCGCGCGCTGACCGGCAGCGGCGAGGCGTCGGAGGTCAGCTCGAAGTTCGGGTACCACGAGCCATATCTGTTGTACTGCGTGACGAAGCCGTCTCTCGCCGCGACGTTCGGTGCCGACTCGAGCACGTACGCGTAGCGATTGTCCTGGAACGCGGGCTGCGTCGCCACCGTGTAGCTCGCGTTGCCCTTCGGACCGTCGACGAACACGAACGTGAACACCTCTGTCGTGGCCGATTCGGCGACGCCGTAGCCGTTCGAGGCGCACGCCTTGATCTTGTACACCGAGTACTCGGCCAGGTTGGTGAGGGTCGCGGATGTGGATTTCGCCTCGGCTCCCGAGACCACCAGGCGACCATTGCCGTCGACAGTGCAGCTCGCGGTGCCCGAGCGCCAGGCGAGGTAGACCAGATCGAGGGGCTGTGCGCTGCCGTTCGCCTGCGCCTTCACCCCGGTGACGTTCACCGAGGTGTTCGACGCTGCGGCCGCCTGGGTGCCCGCGGGGTCGAAGTACACGGTGCCCGCGACGGTCACCGAGGTGCGGAACGCGCCGCCCTCGTTGCCGCCCTCGCCGGTGGGAGGCTGGAACTGACTGATCGGCACGAGGGTCAGCGTCTGCGCACCGGGGGCGAGCGTGATGTCGGCCGTGGTCGTGGCACCGGTGCGCTCGATGACCTGCCCCGTCTCCTCGATGCGGAACGCACGGGCATCGTCGGATGCGGCGACCGACAGCGCGGCCACACCGCGCGACCGGTCGGTCACACCGGCGCGGTACACCGGCGCGGCCGAGGCGTTCGACACCACCGGTGCCGCGTAGGCCCACGTGGTGTGAGCCGAGGTCGCGGCCGAGGTGCCGACCCCGTTCACGGCCGATGCGGTGAACGCATGCGGCTCTCCGTTGACGAGGCCGCTGACGGTGCAGCGGTAGACGCCGCCACCCGCCGGGCTGCACGAGGTATTCGCCGGAGCACCGTCCTGCAGGATCGTGATCGCGCTGACCGCGGGGTGCGCACGCCCTGCCTCGCCGAGCGGCACCTCGAGCTCGACCGTGGAGCGGGTGAACCCGACGGTCGAGACGCTCGCGGGCGCTTGCGGGAAGCCCTGCAGATCGAGGGTCAGCGTGCCGGTGCCCGTGCGTCCCTGAGCGTCCGAGACGACGAACGGGATGACGCACTGGCCGCCGGGCGCCTGACCGCCGCCGGGCCAGGTGGCGACGAGCGAGGTGCTGCCCGAGGTCGAGATCGATGCGACGTCGCACCGCGCGCCGTCCCCCAGGGACACCAGGCGGAGCCCCGAGCCGGCCTTGCCCGCGAACGGATCGTACTCACCCGCGACGTCGACCACCTCGATGGAGCAGTTGGGGTTGGTGACGACGCACTGCCGCGTGAACGTCGCACCGCGAGGAGCATCCGGCGGCGCCGCCCCGACCACGAGCCGGACGGATGCCGACGGCTCTCCGTACTGCGGCACCGTGATGCTCACGTTCTCGGTGTTGCCCGGCCGAGCATCCGCCCGCGCCTCGATCGTGAGCGACGCCCCGTTCTGGGTGACGATGAATGCCGAGCCGTTGTAGACGACGCGATAGTCGAGAGCGCCGACATCGCCCTCGCGACCGCCCTCCCAGCTCGCCATGTTGGAGTACAGATCGACGCTCTCGGTCGCGCCGGGCGCGATCGTATGCGAGATCGACGAGAGCAGCAGCTGGGGCTCTGCCGGGCGGATGCTGATGGGCACGTCGATGTACGACCAGCGCTCCTGCCCCTGCAGCCTTACCGGCACCAGGCACGTGTCAGCCCAGGGGGCCTCCCGGCCCGCCTTGTAGATCGCTCCGCCGGAGCCGTCCGGGGCACACGTGGCCGAGGCACGCTGCGCGGCGAACTCACCGGTACCGACCTCGATGCTGTCGGAGGGCGGCAGGTCGACATAGTCGGCGAGCCCGAACGAGACCGAGGCGTCCTCGTCGACCGTCAACGGCGTGGTGCCCGGCTTGATCTGCACCTGCATGTCGTCGAAGGCCGGGATGCGCAGGAATCCGTGGCCGACCACGTCGCGCCCGCCCTGCGCCGTGCCGGTGAGCTGGAACGGCACGAGCGCACCCTCTGCGGGTGCCTGACCGATGATGCGGTCGCCCTGCACCGAGAATCCGGGTTGGTCGCCCCAGAGGCTCAGCGTCAGCGAACCCACGTCGCCGGAGGGCCAGCTGACCCGATCCGTGACGACGTCGATGCCGCGCTCGGCGATCTCATCCCTGTCCCTCGCCGTGAGGACCGTGTCGGCGATGGTCGGCTGGTCCGTGACCGCGCCGTCGGTGACCGTGACGACGATCAGCCCCTGCGACGTGCTCGAGGACCTCGCCGACTTGACCGTGTAGAAGTAGGAGTTCGTGCCCGCCGTGTCGCCGGCTCGCAGCACGATCCGGCCGTCCTCCAACGAGGTGTCCGGGTCGATCAGCGAGGTGAGCCGCTCGTACAGAGGGTTGCCCTGCACCGGGGGCGCATTGGGCACGAGCTCGGTGATCTCGAGGTCGCTCTGCGCGGGGTCGAGGTCGTTCGAGCGTGGGTCCAGCACGACAGGGGTCTCGGAGCCCGCCTCGACGCGCACATAGTCGCTGAAGGTCACCGGCGCGGTGTCGTCGATGTCGGCATCGAGGACTCCGACCCGGACGATGCCGGTGCCGGTCTCTCCCTGGGGATCGCGGACCGTGTACCGGAACGACGCCTGCCCGCCGGAGACGCCCGTGGCGGGAGCACGGTAGACGATCGACTCGCCGTTGGCCGAGATCGTCGCCGTGCCTGACCCGCGCTCGGGCTGGTCGACACCGGCCAGCACGACGCGGTCGCCGTCACTGTCCATGCCGGTGGCCGGCACGGGGATCGACACGGTCTGACCGCTCAGCACCCGACCGGTGAGGGTGGTGGGGGTCGGCGCACGGTTCGTGCCGGCCGGAAGCACCGTCACCGTCACAGAGCCGTTGTCGTACAGCGAGGGGTTGCGCTCCAGCGACACCGAGTAGGTGAGGCGGTAGGTTCCCGGGGTGCTCGGCGCGAGGTAGCGCAGTGCGTTGCCGTCGGCGAAGACGAGCTCGCCGGCCTCACCGGAGCCCGTGACCTCGGGGAGCACGACGAGCGGCTCGCCACGAGGAGCGACGTCGTTGGCCGCGACGCTGATGCGCGTGAGCGATCCGGCGCGCACCGTGATGGCGTCGGGGAAGACGATCGGCCGCGTGACTGTCGACGGTGGAGCGAGGAAGACCGTGACGGTGCCCTGCACAGCCGCGCCCGCCCCGTCGGCGACCGTCACTGTCGCGGTGCCGATGACCCCGGGGTCGCCGCTCTCGGTCGTGCCGTTGACGCGGATGCTCTCGTTGCCGACGACGCGGACATTGAGCTGCGGCGTCGAGCTCACGGCATCCGAGAGCATGAGCACCCTGCCGCTGGTGTTCTGCACGGAGTCGAGCACGTCGACCGTCGTGTCCTCACCCTCGCGCACGAAAGCGGTGAGCGGGGCCATCGCGAGTGCCGAGGAGCCGTCGACCGCGGTGATGCGGATGACGGCGGACTGCTCGGCCTGGGTCGACACGTCCTGCGCCGTGTAGGTGACGACGTACTGACCGGGCTCGGCGACCGTCAGATCGACCGTGCCCCCGGCCGTGTTGGGGGTGACTTCGAGTCCCTGTGCCGTCGCGGCGGTCTGCACGGCGTCGACGAGACGGTACGAACCGGACCCGCCCGAGAGATGGTCCGAGATGCGGATCGACTGCCGCTCGCCCACCCGCGCGGTCAGCGCCACCGGAGCGGCGAGCAGTGCGGGGCTGCCGGTGACCTGCACTTCGAGCGTCTTCTCCGCGCGGGCGCCGTGCACGTCTTCGACGACCACGGTCACCGGGATCACGGCATCCGCCGCGTTGGGGTCGGTGTGCCGGATCGCGACGCGGCCGTCGGACATCGGGACGACCATGACGGGAGACGACGGGTCGGTCTCGTACGCGTCGCTGAGGACGAAGGGATCGCCCTCGGGATCGACCCAGCCCGACAGCGCCGACACGATCGTGCTGCCGCCGGGGAGGAGCTGAGGGGTCGGCCATTCCTGTTGACACGCTTCCACACCGCACCACACCGGCGCGGAGTTCGACGCGTCATCGATCACAGTGAGCGACACGGTCGCGGGCGCTGAGGTCGCCGCGCCGTCGGTCACCGCATACGTGAAGCTCGTCTGCCCTGCATCCGCTCGCACGTTCACGACCAGGGACTGCCCGTTCGCGACGAGAGACAGGTCGCCGAATCCGCCGTCGGCGAGCCCCGAGATCGATGCGGGGTCGATCGACAGGACGTCTTTCTTGTTCGGGTCGTGATCGTTGAACAGCACAGGGAGGATCACCTGCTGACCCGCGCGCACACCGAACGCATCGTTCACCGCCACGGGAGGCATCTGCTCGGCGACGTCCTCGACGATGACGGTGCCCTCTTCCTGCTCCGTCTCGTCTTCGACGGCCCACTGCTCGAGGGGGATCAGCACCCCATCAGGGGCGGTCCAGATCAGACCGGTGCCGAGCTCGCTCAGCACCGCACGATCGCCGTTCGCCTGGAAGACCGGTTCGATCGTCGCGGAGTCGAGCGCTTCGTCGGGAACGGTCAGCGTCACGCTCTCGCCGTTCGACCACAGCGTGCCGGATGCCGTGTCGAGCCACGCGGCGTAGGTGTCCCCGCCTACCACGACCGGAGTCGCCGGAACTCCGGATGCCTCGACGATGCGGTCGGACTCACCGGATGCGAGTTCGACGGACACGAGGCCGTCGGAGTCGGCGACCACGACGTCGTCGCCACGCGCCGTGCCCGCCTGAAGTGTGGCGTCCTCGGCGACGTCGAGTTCGACGGGCTCGTCTCGGCCCGAGAGCCAGAGATCGCCCGAGCCGCCCTGCAGCATCGCCCAGCGCTCACCCACGACGGTGAGTGCGAGATCGTCACCGGCCTCGGGGGCGTTCGCGACGGCGGTGCCCTCGTCGAGGAAGCGGTACTCGTCGATGTCGAAACGCCGGACGGCCCCCTCCTCAGCCGAATAGAGCACGAGCAGGCCGTCGGGCGACAGTCCCACGGCATCGGCCGTGTAGGTCGGAGGGTCCTCGCCCTCTTCGACCTCGACGCCGGAGAACGGGTCGACCAGGGCGGTCGCCGCTCCGGCCTCGAGAGTCGTCACCGACACCTGTCCCGTGTCGGTGCGGTAGGCGACGTAGGGGCCGGCCGAGATGATCTGGCGGGTCCCCGCCGGCGTCGGCTCCGAGGCGATCGGAGCGCCTTCTGCGGAAGGATCGGAGAGCAGGTCGGTGGGGGTCGCCGGATCGACATCCCACCGCTGCCGGTTCCCCTGGGCGTACAGCACCGCGCGCGAGCCGCTCTGCCATACGGCCTCGGGGTCGTCGACGTTGCGGACCGTGTCGATCTCGGCCAGCTCGGTGTTCACACGGGCGTACTGTCCGCTGTCGCGCATGACCCACACGGCGGATTCGAGCCGTGGCACCTCCTGCGACTCGTAACCCTGCGCTGTGATCGCGAGCGTCGTGACGACCGCGAGTGCGGCGATTCCCGAGATCGCGGCGATCACTCGGCGGCGAGGCCGCGGGCTCGCGACGTTCTTGGCGCGGTCGCCGATCGCCATCACAGGACCCCCGTCAGGAACAGCGCTGCGACGCCCACTCCGCCGAGGGCCGCGGCTCCGATGACGGCTCCGATCACGCCGGCGACCAACGGCGAGCGAGTCTTCGTCCGCGGCGTCGACGGGAGGTCATCGCGGTCACGTGGCGCGGCGAGAGGGCGAGCTGCGCGAGCGGCACGGCGGGAATCGGACGCGACGGTCGTGATGACGGGGCCGCGGGCCGCGGAGTCGGAGAAGCTCACCGGCGCGGCAGCCGCCCACTCCGCCGAGGCCGCTTCGAAGGCGGTGGGGTGGATGCCGAGCTCGTATTGCGCCCAGCGCAGTCGCTCTGCGAACTCCGCCATGGTCGCGAACCGCTTGGCCGGGTCGCGCTGCATGGCCGTCGCGAGGATGTCGTCGATGATCGGCGGGACCCCCGCGATCGGCACCGCTGTGTACCGCGCCTTGATGATGCGGTCGGTCAGCTGGTCGCGCGAGTTGGACCCTCGGTCGGCGCGCTCGAAGGGGCTCCGACCGGCGAGGAGGGTGTAGAGCGTGGCGCCGAGGCTCCAGATCTCGCTGGGGACGGAACCGGTCACGCGCTCCTGCAGGACTTCCGGCGAGCTCCAGGGCACGGACATGGCGATCGTCTCGCCGTCGCCCTCGTCGATGACGGCGGCGGCGATGCCGAAGTCGGCGAGCACGGGCGCCCCGAGGGAGTTGATCAGCACGTTCGAGGGCTTGATGTCACGGTGCAGCAGCCCCGCGCGGTGCACGGTCTCGAGCGCGCCCGCGATGCGCACGCCGGTGTCGAGCACGTCGGCCAGCGGCAGCGGAGCCTTCTTGTAGCGCGCGCTCATGGTGTCGGGGCAGTACTCCATGGCGAAGTACGGACGTCCGTCGGCGGAGATCGAGGCCTGATAGATCGTGACGATCGAGGGGTGTGCGCTCAGTCGTGCGGAGATGTCGGCCTCGACGTTGAACGTCCGCAGCACCTCGGGGTTGACCGCGTCGGCCAGCAGCACCTTGACGGCGGCGACGCGACGCGGCATGTCCTGCTCGTAGAGGAAGACATCGGCGAAACCGCCGGAACCGAGAGGGCGCACGTAGCTGTAGCCCGCCAAGGTCGGCGGGGTCGATGCCATGCGCGTGGCCACTCATGCTCCTCACGGTCGGTGCAGGGAGACCGCGCCGTGCTGAGCCTGACGCCACGCGCAAGGCGTTCCCCCCGGTCACCGAGTATATCCGCGGTCGAGCGCGCCGCACGGCAGAGCTCAGGGGCGGTCTATCGTTCGTCGCGCTCGCTGCGCCAGCACCCGACGACGTGATCGTCGACCATGCCGGTCGACTGCATGAGCGCATAGATGGTCGTCGGCCCCACGAAACGCAAGCCGCGCCGCCTCAGCTCTTTGCTCATCGCAGTCGATTCGACAGTCACGGCCGGCACGTCGAGCAGCGTCGCGGGTCGACTGCGCGGCTCGGGCGCGAAGGACCACATCAATGCGTCGAGGTCGCCCTCGGCCATCTCCCGGACGATGCGCGCGTTGCCGATCGTCGCCTCGATCTTGGCTCGATTGCGGATGATGCCGGCGTCTGTCATGAGCCGCTCCACGTCGTTCTCGTCGAACTCCGCGACAGCCGCGACATCGAACCCTGCGAAGACCTCGCGAAAGCGGGGACGCTTGCGAAGGATCGTGATCCACGACAGCCCCGCCTGGAACCCCTCGAGCGCCATCTTCTCGAACAGCGCCCTGTCGCCTCGCAGAGGAGTGCCCCACTCTTCGTCGTGGTAACGGCGGTACTCCGCATCGTCGCCCACCCACGCGCAGCGCGCGCGGTGGTCAGGGCCGGTGGCGAGAGACGTCATGCTCTCACCGTATCTGCAGACTCGGACAGCGGGATCCGGGCGCGAATGCCGTCGGCGTCGCGCGACCCCGGTCTTGCACGGGAGCCCGAACCGGAGTCGAGACCGGAACCGGAACCGGAGTCGAGACCGGACTCGGAACCGGAACCGGAGCCGGAGCCGGAGCGGAACCCGGCGCGCGAGTGAGAGCGGGATGCCGATGCATGCGACGGCAGGCTGAGTGCGGGTGTTCGCCATTGTTGTTCGGGGTCCCACCAGGCGGGGCCTCTGACTTGGGGGGTGCCGGTGGTCATGCGGATGTCCCATCGGATCCGTCGAGGGATCGGTGGTGGTAGTAGCAGAGCGGGACGCCGTTGTCGGTGTGCGTGGGCCCGCCGTGTGCGTGTTCGGTGACGTGGTGGATCTCGCACCAGGTCGCGGGGGTGTGACATCCGGGGATCAGGCACTCGTGGTCGCGGGCGATGATCGCACGTCCCTGGTGGGCGGTGAACACCCGGTGTGTGGTGCTGATGCCGATGATGCGTCCCTCGTCCATGATCACGCGTTGGATGGTTCCGGTGCAGCCGGTCTGTGCGGCGACACGGGCGGGGGCGTGTGCGAAGGGGTGTCCGTGTGCGCCGGGGAGGGTGGCCCACCCGGTGCCGTCGGCGAGGTCTTTCGCGTCGATGGTGACGACGAGGGTCGGGGCGGCCCCGCCGATGGTGGGCATCGAGGCGTGGCGGGCGGCGATGCTGATCGCCGCGGCGAACGCGTCGTGGCGTTTCTGATCCGCGGTGCGGGGATCGATCACCGCCCGCGGGTCGCAGTTCGCCGGATCCTCGGTGTCAGGCAGGCCCTCGGCGACCGGATCGAACCCCGCGCCGCAACCCGAGCCACCATCGACATCGGTGTCGGTGTCGGTGTCGGTATCGGCATCGACATCGGCATCGGCATCGGTGTCGGCGCCTGTGAACCGCACCCCCGCCCCACTCGCACCCTTGGGGTTGTTGATCGCGTCGAAGATCGTCTCGAGCTGCGCAGCGACCTCAGGGGACAACCATCCGCGGATCGACCGCAGACCGTGCTTCAACCGCCCGATCGTCACACCGCGGCGGTGCTGCGCGTTGTCATCATCCGGTTCCGCACCATCCGGATCCCACAACGCGACAAGCGCCTGGGCAAGGATCTGCAGATCCGCCGGCGTCGGCTTCGCACCCCGCGGCGCATCCGGCCCCGCGTCTGCATCCCGCACCCCGCGCGCCTGGTCGGCGAGGAACTCATCCGCCGCCAGGCGCTCCGCGGCCGTGATCCGATCCGCGCACTTCTGCAACGGGCCCACCGCCGCCAGGAACCCCTCCACCGTCAGCGCGCCCTCCAACAGCGCCTCCCGCAACGCCGGCCACCGCGCCGGAAGCCTCTCCCCCGACACCAGGCTCACATCCCGGTGCACCAGCCCCACGACTCTGCCGATCCGCGTCGCCGCCGGCACGTCGATCAACAGCGTCCGCTGCAACAACTCGCTCTCCGACCGGCACCCCGCCACGTGCGCCAGATCCACCGCAGACGAAGGAACAGTCGCGAGCGCCTCGACCACCACCGCCTCCACCCGACGGAACACCGCCCCCGCGATCACGAGCACGTCGACGCGCTCCGCATCCGACAACCCCGCCAGCCCGCCCGCATCCGCACCGGCACCGGCACCGGCCAGCACCTCATCCAGGCACGACACCGCCTGATCGAGAAGGGAGAGCGTGCGGGTGGGCATGACCCCATCCAACCCTCACCCACCGACATTCGACCCTCGAAACCAGCCCGCCAAAGGCCAGTTCAGAAGCATATTCCGGAACACCGCACCACCGTTCCGGCATCCCGAGAAACACCTCCAGTCAGCGACATCCCCGCCCGGAGGAACCGCTCGGCTCAGTCCGCGAAAGTCGACCCGTCGATCACGAAGCGGTAGCGCACGTCTGACTTCAGCACGCGCTCGTACGCCTCATTGATCTGAGCCGCGGTGATGACCTCGATCTCGGCTGCGATGCCGTGCTCTGCACAGAAGTCGAGCATCTCCTGCGTCTCGCGGATTCCGCCGATGTTGGATCCGGCCAGCGAGCGACGACCGCCGATCAGCGATGACACGGTGACGGGGAGCGGCTCGGCGGGGGCGCCGACGCACACCATCGATCCGCCCACGTCGAGCAGCCCGAGGTAGGCGCGCAGATCGACCGGTGCACTGACGGTGTTCAGGATGACGTCGAAGGAGTTCCGCAGCGACCGGAAGGTGCCCGCATCGGACGTGGCGAAGTAGTGGTCGGCGCCGAGACGCAGGCCGTCGTCCTTCTTGTTCAGCGTCTGCGACAGCACGGTCACCTCGGCACCGAGCGCGTGCGCGATCTGCACACCCATGTGTCCGAGCCCGCCGAGTCCGACGACGGCGACTCGCGACCCGGGACCGACGTTCCAGTGCCGCAGCGGCGAGTAGGTGGTGATGCCCGCGCACAGCAGAGGCGCGGCGACATCGAGTGCGAGCGCGTCCGGGATGCGCACGACGAACGCCTCGGTCACCACGACCTGCTCGGAGTACCCGCCCTGCGTGATGCTGCCGTCGCGGTCGGGGCTGCCGTAGGTGAAGATCGCGCCGTTCGAGCAGAACTGCTCGTCACCGCGCTGGCAGTTGCGGCACTCGCCGCAGGAGTTCACGAGGCATCCGACTCCGACGCGGTCGCCGACCGCGTGCCGAGTGACATCCGAACCGACGGCCGCGACGATTCCGGCGATCTCGTGGCCGGGAGCGAGCGGGTAGCTCTGCGGCCCCCAGTCCCCGCGAACCGTGTGGATGTCGGAATGACAGATGCCCGCGAAGGCGATGTCGATCAGGATGTCGTTCGGGCCGAGCTCGCGACGCTCGATGACGGTCTTCTCGAGCGGGGCGGCTTCGCTGGGTGCGGCATAGGCGTGGACGCGGGTCATCGCAGACTCCTCGGGGTCGATACGGGTGGGGCAGGTCGACACTACCCGCGCCGCCCCTGGGGCAGCTGACCGCGCACGACGCGGGCCGGGATCACTCGATCCCGGCCCGCGTGCGATGGGGTGCGAACGGCCTCAGCGCTTCGACTTCTTCAGCGTCTTCTCGAGCACGGGCGCTGCGCCGGATGCCGCCTGCTCGGCGTAGTACGCGCGGGCCTCATCCTGACGCTGCCTCTCGGCACCCGAGGCGATCGGCGCGCGCACGTGCTCGGGCTCGTAGCCGAACGCATCGACCAGGTCGAGCGCGTAGGGGCGCAGCCGCGCGCAGAGACGGTCGATGTAGCGCGAGACCGCGGCCGCGCGCTGCGTCGAGAGGCGTCCGTTGATGAGGTGCCACGCGAGATGCTTCTCGATCAGCTGCAGGCCGAACAGGTCGCGCAGCCACGTCAGCACCTTCTTGGTGTCGGCGTCTTCGACGCGGCGCACGGCATCGGTGAAGGCCTCCCACTGCAGCAGCTCGCCGTGCGCGCGCGCCGCCTCGATGAGCTCCGCCTGGTTCTCGTTGAACAGCCGCGCCCCGAGCGCCTTGTCCTTGCCGCCCGCGCGCAGGCGGCCGGCCACATCGGCCACCATCTGCTGCACGCGCTCGGCGAGCAGCTGGTGCTGCTGCTCCTCGCGCAGCCCGTTCTCGACCGAGCGGGCGACCTGGCCCAGATCGACGACCGACTGCCCGAACTGGCGCAGACCCGCGCCGTGGAACACCTTGCCTGCGGTCATCCCGACCGCGAACTTCGCGAGCGCTGCGGCATCCTTGCCCGTGAACTGCTTGGCGTAGTCGGTGAGCAGGCGCTTGCCGACCAGCTGCAGCAGCACGTTGTTGTCGCCCTCGAACGTGACGTAGATGTCGAGGTCGGCGCGGAGGCCGACGAGACGGTTCTCGAACATGAAGCCCGCCCCGCCACAGGCCTCGCGCGCCTCTTGCAGGGTGTCGAGCGCGTGCCAGGTCGAGAGCGGCTTGAGCGCCGCAGCCAGAGTCTCGAGGTCTTCGCGGTCGGCCGGCGTGTCGATGCGCCCCGAGAAGACTCCGTCGAACTTCTGCAGGAACTCGTCGTGCGCGAAGATCTGCGCGTAGGTCGTCGCCAGGCGGGGGAAGAGTCGGCGCTGGTGCTTGCCGTAGTCCATCAGCACTACCTCCTGCCCGTCCGCCCCGTCGAACTGGCGGCGCTGGGTCGCATAGGTGATCGCGATCTTCAGTCCGAGGGCAGACGCCCACGAGGCTGCGCCGTCGAGAGAGACACGGCCCTGTACCAGCGTGCCGAGCATCGTGAAGAAACGGCGACCGGGGCTGTCGATCGCACTCGAGTACGTGCCGTCGGCTGCCACGTCGCCGTACCGATTCAACAGGTTCGTGCGCGGGATGCGCACGTGATCGAACGACAGCCGTCCGTTGTCGATGCCGTTGAGCCCGCCCTTGAGCCCGTCGTCCTCACGCCCGATTCCGGGCAGGTCGACGCCGTCGTCTCCGCGCAGCGGTACGTAGAAGCAGTGCACGCCGTGATTGACGCCGTTCGTGATCAGCTGGGCGAACACGGTGGCGGCGACACCGTGCAGCGCCGCGTTGCCGAGGTACTCCTTCGTGGCGCCGCGGAACGGCGTGTTGATCACGAACTCCGAGGTCTCGGGGTCATAGGTCGCGGTGGTGCCGACAGCCGCGACGTCGGAGCCGTGGCCGATCTCGGTCATCGCGAACGCACCGGGGATAGTGAGGTCCATGACGCCGGGCAGCCACTTCTCGTGGTGCTCGGCGGTGCCCAGCTGCAGGATCGCGGAGCCGAAGAGCCCCCACTGCACGCCCGATTTGATCTGGAGACTCGGGTCGGCGACCACGAGCTCCTCGAAACCGGCGATGTTCGCGCCGTTGTTCTCCTCGCCGCCGAGGGACTTGGGGAATGCCCGGTGCACGGCCTTGTTCTCGACGAGCAGGTGCAGCTGGCTCAGCACGCGCTCGCGGTGCTCGTCCTTGCCCAGTTCGTCGTCGCGCCAGAACGCCGAGTCCTTGATGAGCTCACGGGCTTCGCGTCTCGTGTCGGCCCAGGTGCCGAGCAGCAACTCGGTGACCTGGGCGACGTCGACCTGCAGCGCGGCATCAGAGACATCGGGGGAACCGGGGGCGGGAGTCGTCTTCGGACGGACAGCAGCGTCGACCATGTGCATTCCTCTCACAGAGAAGTAGGGATGCTGCCATGGTAGGTCTGCCACAACGAGAGGCGAAGTCGCCTGTGGTCATCCTCCAACGCGGCCCGACCCAGTCGCCGCGCCCGATTGTCGTCAGGCCACAGTCCCGGGTGGTGCCGCGCTCATGGCCGGGCGCTTCGCGGCATTCCACCGCCGCACGGTGCCCTCGCTGAGCCGCGACCAGGTGCGGTCACGGATGAAGATCGAGTCGATCGCGATCATGGTCAACGAGAACCAGGGCAGCCCCATGAGCACCGCGATGCCGATGTGGAACGACAGGATGCCGAGCAGGCCGAGCAGTCGGGTGGGACGCGTCAGCAGCATGAGCGGGAACGCGACCTGCAGGATGATCGATCCCCAGCTCGCGACGACCACCATCGGGCCCCACGCCGTCACCAGATCGCTGAGCACGGGCCAGGTGCCGAAGCGCGCGGTCTGCAGCGGGTTGTAGACCGCGTACCCCTCCTTCCACGGCTCGCCGCCGGCCTTGAAGAGCGCCCCGGAGGCGTACACGAAGCACACCTGTGCGGTCAGGGCGACGAGGGCGAGATTGTGGAACATGGTGCCCAGCAGCGCCGGCTGGCTGTTCGGAGGGAACCAGTCGCCGCTCCGGGCCCGACGCTTCGCATCGAGCGACCAGCGTGCCGCGGGATCGGCGAAGAAGAGCAGGAACAGCGCGATGCGGAACATGTTGTCCCCCTGGTCGCCGACCATGTCGTTCGCCTCGATGAAACCGACCCACAGGCAGAAGAACACGGGGAGGACGATGCGGAACCGCCAGCCGAGCACGAACAGCACGGCCAGCACGCCCAACAGCACATACAGCGCCGTATAGAGGACGTCGTTCCCCATCGCCGCGTGGAAGGCGCTGAACAGCCAGATCTTCGGGAAGTCGCTCACGGGTTCGGCGAGCTCGCCGTTCCATGCCGATCCCGAGCCGAAGGTGTACAGCCGCGTGCTGAAGTTCGATGCGAGAAGGCCGATCGCGGTGACCCCGAACAGGATGCGCGTCACGGCGAGGCCGTACAGGGCCTTCTTCCCGTTGAAGAGCCAGTCGCCCACGAACGCCGAGATACGGTCGATCGCCGAGACGACCATCGCCCACAGTCCGCCGATCATCGACGACAGGAAGGTGAGGACTCTCGCGGGGAACGAGACCGTCTGCGCCTCGGGTGCCGCCCCGGGGACACCGGGCTTCATCGAAGCCGTGTCTCCCGCCGTGGACGTCGTCGCGGTCTCGGCCGCAACCTTCGACGCAGCCTTCGGCGCGGCCTTCGATGAGGTCTTCGTCGGGGCGCTCACGGCTGGGTCCTCTCGAACTGGCTGCGGAACGTGTTCGCGAAGTTCTCGCGACTCTGCCCTTCCTCTTCTATAGGGGCACGCCACCCGGTCGTCGAGAAGGTCGGGTCCGGGCGCTGCGCGCCGGGATCGTTGCGGTCGGCGTACGGGACCACATTCTGTCGGCTGACCCGGTACTGCACCGAGACGACGGCATCCGCGCCCCAGATCGCGTACGCGACCTGCGTGGCATACGCCGTGGAGAGTCGCTCCTCGGCCATGTAGGCCTCGGTCGACGGGTTCTCGCCCTCGAGCTCATCGAACGAGCGGACCATCCAGTCCTCCCAGCCGTCTTCGGCGAAGTCGAGTGCGACCACGGCCTGCTGCTGCTCGTTCAGTTTGTTGAAGGCGCCCATCTGACCGCTCGCCACCTCAGTGGACTGGATGCCGGCACGCGGCGGGAACAGGTTGTAGCGGATCATCGAGAGCTCGACGTCGGTCGCGCTGACCCACCCGGTCTCGACCTCTTCTCCGTCTTTCTCGATGACGGCCCTGACGTTGAAGTGGTAGTCGCCGTTGATGGGCTCGGGGGCGAACACGCTCCAGGACTGTCCGAACATCGGCAGCATGTACCCCGCGAGCACCTCCTGGGTCGGGATCTCCCGCAACGCGGAGTACGGAGCGATCCACAGGAAGGACGCACCGATGTGCCACAGCGTCAGCAGGCACGCCGCGAAAGCGACGAGCTTGACCCACCACGCGGGGCGGGGCCTCGAGGATGCGGTCGAGCGGGGATTCTCGTCCTGTGCGTCCGGTGACGCCTCGGTCATCGTGCTCATTCCCATACCTTCTCATCACCGAAGGTCGGGACCGCCGCATTGACGGCCCCGACCTGTCAGCGTTTCCTACGCGACGTTCACTCGGTGTCGACGAGTGGGCGCCGGGAGCGGGCGACCCTGGTCGCTCCGAACCCGAGCATCAGCAGCAGCGCCGCCAGTGCGATCCATCCGCCCTGCACGTCACCACCGGTGGTGGCGAGACCCTTCGCCACGACCTTGAACGTGGTCGCGATGCTTCCGGACTCGGGTCCGGTGAGCGTCACGGTGTGCGTTCCGAGGTCGTAGTCGGCCGGGATCGTCCAGGTGAACGTGACCGTTCCCTGCGCGTTCGCCACCTGGGTGCCGAGCGCGAGCGGGTCGGAGGTCATCACACCGGTGACGACCTCGCCCGGCCGGAAGCCGGTGCCGATCGCGGTCTGCTGCTCGCCGCGCTCGAGCACGGGAACCAGCACCCGGATGCCGAGCTGCTGCGTCGGGTCGGCGCCCGCGTCTGCAGAAGCCGAGGCCTCTGCGGTCGCGGAGGCGGATGCTTCCGCGGATGCTTCCGCCGAGGCGTCTGCCGCCGCCGTCGCCGAGGCCGTCGCCGACGCCGAGGCGTTGGCAGCGGCTGCCGCCGAGGCGTTCGGATCGGCATCGGCCGACGCCGACGAGTCCGCCGCGCTGGTCGAGGTCGCGTCGTTCTGCGCTGCAGCCTGGGCCGCCGCCGCAGCTGCCGCCGAGGCCTCGGACGTCGCCGTGGCCGAGGCATCGGTCGAGGCGTCGTCGGTCGCAGCGGCCTGGGCCGCCGCGTTCGCGGACACATCCGCCGCCGCCGATGCCGAGCTCGTCGCGTCAGCGAGTGCCGCAGCCTCGGCCGCGGCCTGAGCCGAGGCGTTGCTGTCGTCATCGGCCTGCGCCGATGCCGCTGCAGAGGCCGAGGCGTTGGTGTTCGCCTGCGACGTCGCTGCGGCCTCACTCGAGGCATCCGTCGACGAGTTCGCGACCGCCGCAGCATCCGCCGCCGACGAGGCGTTGGCGTTCGCGACCGCCGAGGCCTGCGCCGCGGTGTCGTCGGACGCGTCTGCCTGCGCAGCCGCCTGTGCCGCCACCGCAGCGTTGGCATTGGCGGCCGAGGTCGCGTCAGCGGTGGCTGCGGTCGACGAGTTCGCCGTCGCCGCGGACTGTGCCGCCGCCTCTGCCGCCGGGTCGGCCGCAGCCGAGCCCTCCGACGTCGCGTCGGCATAGGCCGCCGCCTGCGCGGAGGCTTCGGCGACTGCGGCCGTCGTCGCATCGGCGTTCGCGGATGCCGAAGCCGAGGCCGCGGCGTTCGCGTTCGTCGAGGCATCGGCCGACGCGTCGTTGCTGGCGTCCGCCACGGCTGCGGCCTGCGCCGCCGTCGAGGAGTTCGCATCGGCGACGGCCGAGGCCGACGCGTTGGCATCATCCGACGCGTCGGTCTGCGCCGCGGCCTGGGCCGCCGCAGCAGCCTGAGCGTTCGCGTCAGACGTCGACGTCGTCGAGGCGTCAGCCGATGCGGTAGCCAGAGCAGCCGCCTCAGCCGCCGATTCGGCGCTCGCATCGGCCGCGGCCGACGCGGTCGAGGTGGCGTCGGCGAAGGCGGAGGCCTCAGCCGCTGCCTGCGCGGACGGGTCACCGTCTGCCGTGGCGTCTGCGGAGGCGGATGCCGAGGCAGCCGCGTTCGTGTTGGCCGAGGCTTCGGACGAGGCATCCGACGACGAATCGCTCGTCGCCGCCGACTCCGACGAAGCCGCGGAGTTCGCGTCCGCCGCCGTCGATGCCGAAGCGTTCGCGTCATCCGAGGCGTCGGCCTGAGCCGCTGCCTGCGCGGCGGTCGCCGCCGAGGCGTTCACATCGGTGGTCGCGTCGCTCGATGCCGCGGTCGAGGCATCCGGCGTCGCCGCCGCCTCAGCCGCAGCGGTCGCATCGGAGTCAGCCGCGGCCGAGGCGTTCGACGTGGCGTCTGCGAAGGCCGCAGCCTCTGCCGCCGCCTGCGCGGAGGGGTCTCCGTCAGCGGTGGCGTCAGCCGATGCGGATGCCGACGCCGCCGCGTTGGTGTTGACGTCGCCCGGGTCGCCCGCCGTCACCTCGGTGGTGTCGGTGGCCGTGATCGCACCTGCCGTGGCCGTGATCGTGTAGCCGGTGGCCGGCGTCGCGTCTGCGGGTACGGCGTACACCGTCGAGAAGGCTCCCGCCCCGTCGGTCGTCACATCGACGGGCCCGCCGACGTCAGCGCCGCCGGGAGCGGTGAGCTGCAGCGCGACCGCGGTGTTCAGCGGCCAGCCGGATCCCGTCACCGACAGGTTGGTGCCCGCCGGGACCGAGGCCGCCGCGTCGACGACGACGGCTGCCGCCGTGACCTCGGTGGTGTCGGTCGCCGTCTGGGTACCCGCGGATGCCGTCACGGTGTAGCCCGCTCCAGCCGGGGTGCCGGCCGGAACCGGGTACTCGAGGGTGAAGCCTCCGAGCGCACCGGTCGTGACGGTCTCGGGTCCGCCGATGTCACCGCCACCGGGAGCGGTGAGCTGCACCGTGATCAGCGTGTTCGCCGGCCATCCGGCGCCCGTCACCGTCAGATCTCCACCGGCCTCGACCGTGTCCGCGGCGTCGACCGTCGCGGCGGCGGTGATATCGGTGGTGTCGGTCGCGGTCTGGGTTCCGGCCGATGCGGTCACGGTGTAGCCCGTGCCCGGCTCAGCGTCCGCAGGCACCGGGTAGTTCAGAGTGAACCCGCCCGCTCCGTCGGTCGTGACCGTCTCGGGACCACCGACCGTCGCACCGCCGGGAGCGGTGAGCTGCACCGTGATCTCGGTGTTCGCGGGCCAGTTCGCGCCCGTGATCGGCAGATCGGTTCCGGCCTGAGCCGTGTCCGCAGCATCCACCGAGACCGCCGCGGTGATCGCGGTGGTGTCGGTCGCCGTCTGCGTGCCGTCCGTCGCCGTCACGGTGTAGCCCGTGCCCGGCTCAGCGTCCGCAGGCACCGGGTAGTTCAGCGTGAACCCGCCCGCTCCGTCGGTCGTGACGGTCTGCGGCGTGCCGACCGGCGTCGCGCCGGGACCCGTGAGCTGCACCGTGACGTCGGTGTTCGCAGGCCAGTTGGCACCGGTCACCGGCAGGGCGGTTCCGGCCTGAGCCGTATCCGCAGCATCCACCGCGACCGCGGGCGTGATCTCGACCGTGTCGATCGCCGACTGCGCACCGGCCGTGGCCGTCACGATGTAGCCGGTGCCGGGCACCGCGGATGCGGGCACCGGATAGTCGGTCGTGAAGGCGCCGGTGCCGTCGGTCGTCACCGTGACCGGCCCACCGACGTTGTCGCCCGTGCCGGGGGCCGTGAGCTGGAGAGTGACGTCGGTGTTCGCCGGCCATGTGTTACCGCTGACCGGCAGGTCGGTGCCGGCCTGCACGGTGTCGGCGGCATCCACCACCGGCACCGGCGCAGCCGTCACCTCGGTCGTGTCGGTCGCCGTCTGTGCTCCCACGTTCGCGGTGACCGTGTATCCGGTGGCAGCGGGGGTTCCCGCGGGCACCGGGTAGGCGAGGGTGAACACGCCCGTGCCGTCGGTCGTCGCCGTCTCGGGTCCGCCGATGGCGCCGCCGCCGGGAGCCGTGAGCTGCACCGTGACGACGGTGTTCGCGGGCCAGTTCGCACCCGTGACCGCAAGGTCGGTGCCAGCCTGCACCGCAGGCGCGGCGTCGATCGTCGCGGCGGCCGTGATCTCGGTCGTGTCGGTCGCGGTCTGGGTTCCGGCCGAGGCGGTCACGGTGTAGCCCGTGCCCGGCTCGGCGTCGGCAGGCACCGGGTAGTTCAGAGTGAACCCGCCGGCACCGTCGGTCGTGACCGTCTCAGGACCACCGACCGTCGCACCGCCCGGAGCCGTCAGCTGCACCGTGACATCGGTGTTCGCCGGCCAGTTCGCACCCGTGATCGGCAGATCGGTTCCGGCCTGAGCCGTGTCCGCAGCATCCACCGATACCGCTGCCGTGACCTGGGTCGTGTCGATCGCCGACTGCGCACCGGCCGTCGCCGTCAGCACGTATCCCGTGCCGGGCACTGCCGTGGCAGGCACCGGGTAGCCGGTCGCGAAGGCGCCGGCTCCGTCCGTCGTCACTGTGACGGCCGTCCCGATGTTCTCGCCGGTACCGGGTGCCGTGAGCTGAAGAGTCACGTCGGTGTTCGCCGGCCACGTGTCACCGCCGACCGCGAGGTCGGTGCCGGCCTGCACGGTGTCGGCGGCATCCACCACCGGCACCGGCGCGGCCGTCACCTCTGTCGTGTCGGTCGCCGTCTGTGCTCCAGCGGTGGCCGTCACGGTGTAACCGGGCGCAGCGGGGGTTCCGGCCGGTACGGGGTAGGCAAGTGTGAAGACGCCGAACTCGTCGGTCGCCGCGGTCTCAGGTCCGCCGATCGCACCCCCACCGGGCGCGGTCAGCTGCACCGAGACGGTCGAGTTCGCGGGCCAGTTGGCGCCGGTCACCGCGAGGTCGGTGCCGTCCTGCACCGCAGGGGCAGCATCGACCGTCGCCGCCGCCGTGACCTCTGTCGTGTCGGTGGCTGTGATGCCACCCGCGGTCGCCGTCACGGTGAAGCCCGTGCCCGGCGTCGTGTCTGCGGGGATGAAGAAGGTCGTGGTGAACCCGCCATTGCCGTCGGTCGTCACGAACTCCGGCTCGTTGACCGCATCGCCGCCGGGAGTCGTGACCGCGATCGATACCGAGGTGTTCGCGGGCCAGCCCGACCCGGTGACCGGCAGGTCTGTGCCCGCGGGTACCGTGGCGGCCGCATCGATCGCCGCGACAGCAGCGACCGCAGCCTTGACGGTCGCCGAGCCGAGGTCGAGTTCCACCCCGCCGCCGACGGCGGGCAGGAGGTTGATGCCGAGCGCCCGCACGGTGAAGCTGTCGCCGGGGATGTCGCCTGGTTCGTTCTGCTCGTTGATGGTGATCGTCGCGATGCCCGAGAGCACGCCCTGGAGCACGGGGTCGAGCGCGGTCAGAAGGGGACCGGTGGTGGCGGCGAGCGTCGTCTGAAGACCCGGGACGACGCTGGTGAGCG
Organism: Microbacterium sp. EB106-03-03-XG65; assembly: GCF_058791955.1. Lineage (NCBI taxonomy): Bacteria > Bacillati > Actinomycetota > Actinomycetes > Micrococcales > Microbacteriaceae > Microbacterium > Microbacterium sp. EB106-03-03-XG65. The sequence goes on along the minus strand of NZ_JBYTEB010000001.1, from coordinate 958,883 downwards.
CCGTATTGACCAGGGGTGCGGTGACCGTGCTCAGCGTGTTGGTCAGCAGCGTGACGACGGGTGTCGTCAGCAGCGAGAGATCCAGCCCGGCGAGGGTGATGTTCGGAGTCACCGTGGGCTGCGCACCGACTCCGGCGAACTGCGCGAGCGAACCGGCGACCGTGATGTTTCCGTTCGCCAGAATGACCTCGGGGACGAGCGGCGGGACCCCCGGCGTGTAGAGCTGCACATTCACCTGCAGCTGCACCTGCAGTGCGTTCAGCGTGGTGGTGAGCACCGACGCCAGCTTGCCGTTCAGGCTGTCGGCGTGGGTGCCGGTCAGCGCCGAGGTCACTCCCTGCTGGATCGCCGCGATCGTCGCCGCGGAGAGAGCCGGCGTGTTCGCCGGAAGGCTGTTGAGGTCGGCTCCCTGCCCGGTCTCGACCAGGATCTGCGCGAGATTCGCTGAGATCGTGCCGGTCTCGAGGTCGACGAGCACCGAGCCCGTGGTGTTCTGCACGGGCTCGTTGAGCACCTCATTCGCGACGGTCTGCCCGACCGTGTCGAGGCCCACGATGGTCGACGTCGCGCCCGTGGAGCGCACCTGCGCGAGGAGCGCGTTGATGCCGTTCAGCGTGCTCGAGATCGAGCTCGTCAGGTTCGTCAGCGCACCGCCCGGGCCGACCAGGGCGTTCACCGGGGCGACGGCCGTCTGCACGGTCGTGTCGAGCGTGTCGGCGAGTTCGTCGAGCAGCTGGCTGTGCAGGTCGACGCCGAGGTCGGCGATCCGATACTCGGATGCGATGACGTCTTGATCCGAAGTGGCGCGCGATGCGAGCGCGCCGATGCTCACCGACGCTTCGTCGATGATCCCGTCAGTGACGCCGGTGAGGCCGAGCTGCGACAGGAGTCCCGTGAGCTCGAGAGACGCGGGGTTGCTCGAGCCGTCGATCGCGCCGGCGTCGATCGCGCCGCCCGACGTGATCGTTCCGGACGAAGCGACGGACTGCGTCTGCGTGGGCGATGAGCTGTAGCTCTGCGTCGTTCCGAGGTCGCCGAGCTGCAGCAGTCCGGGGCCTGTGCCGTCGGTCAGGAGCGGGAGGTTCACCGCACCGACCTGGATGTTCAGCGCTTCGAGAAGCGCGATGTCGAGTCCGCCGAGCTCAGGTCCGGCTGCCGCCGGGTTGCTCGTGAGCGTGTGTCCGAGCGCCGCGACATCGAGGCCGCCGAGCAGTGGCGCCGGCAGATCGATGATCTGCCCCTGCGCGACCGAAGGATCGTTCGGATTCGCCGCATCGAGGGCATTCGCCGCCGATGGGACCAGTGCACTCGCGAGGACGACCGCTGCGGCTGTAGCGCTCGCGATTCCCCCTCCGATGGCTCTGCGCGTGCGCAGAGTCTTCCCCTCCATGATGCCCATTCGCCTCTCCCGTGATGCAGATAATCCGCGTCATAGGCCCTCCCCAGGTGTCGACGACTTCATCGACAGAGCGCATGTGGGGAAAGTATTGCCGTTTTTCACGGCCAAAGTCCAGGTTTTGTCTTAAGGTGTCGCGTTATCAACGTTCATATCGAGACAAACTGCAACCTGACTGCGCGTTCAGTCAACTTAACGTGTGACTGAATGGGGGTTCAGTCAACATTTTGGACAGAGCGATCCCGCGTCCGTCTTCGGCGTGTCGCGGCGCGGTCGGAGGATCGTGCACAGCTGCGGGAGACGACGAGAACGCCCCGCAGGAGTCAACCTGCGGGGCGTTCTGAGGAGGTGTGCGGGAGGCGTCAGAGGGTGAGGCCGTGCCCGAAGCGGAAGAGCGGATCAGCCGTGTCGAACGGCACGTCGGGCCGCGACTCCTCGACCGCCGCCATCGACCGAGGCAGGTCGAACGGCAGCCGACCTCGCGCGCCCACGCGGCCGCTGAGCACGTCGAGCAGGGCCGCGCCCGACGCACCCCAGTTCACGGTGACGGCTGCCGCGGCGACCGTGATCGGCTCGAGGATCGGGGGACGATCAGCGAGCACGTCGACGACCGTCGGCACCGCCGCAGCGATCGCACGCACATGCTCGACGACCTGGTCGGGGAAGTCGAGCGACCCCGCATGGAAGAAGTTCTCGAACATCGTCTCGCGCTGCTCGAAGGGGGCATGCAGGCGGATGAGCGCGAGGTCGGCCTCGTCCGGAGTCGCGACGACCTGACCGTACGCCTCCGCGACCTCGGGTTCGATGCCTTCGACGTAGAGCTTCGTGCCGGCAGCGAAGGGCAAGGACCCGTCGTTCGTCAGTACCGTGACGGATGCGCGCTGAGCGTCTTCGCCGGCGGCCCGGAAGTCGGCACGACCGACCACCGCATCCGCGGCATCCTCATCGACGAAAGGATCCTCGAAGAGACCGAGTTCGAACTTCTCGCGCAGGATCCGCCGCGCCGAGGCATCGAGGCGTGCTTCCGAGACCGAGCCGTCCTCGACGAGTTCCACGAGCATCTCGGGGCAGTCCTCGCCGCCGAATTGGTCGACGCCCGCATCCAGCACCCTGATCATGCGCTCCCGTGGGCTCAGCTGCTCGACGCCCCACGCCCGTGCCGGGAACGGCTGACCGAAGATCTCGGCATCGTTGATCAGTCCCCAATCCGTGCAGACGAGTCGGTCGAAGCCGAAGCGCTCGCGCAGCAGACCCGTGATGACGCTCTTGTTGAATCCGAATCCGACCTCTTCGTGCTCGGTGCCGACAGGCATGCCGTAGTACGGCATCATCTGACGCGTACCCGCGGCGATCGCGTCTTCGAACGGCGCGAGGTGCAGCTCGAACCGGCCTCCCGGATACACCTGCTCGCGTCCGTACGGAAAGTGCGGATCCTCGCCGTCCTTCTGCGGGCCGCCGCCGGGAAAGTGCTTCGTCATGGTCGCCACCGACCCCGGCCCGAACGACTCGCCCTGGAAGCCTCGGATATATGCCGCTCCGAGAATGCCGGCCAGTTCTGCGTCTTCGCCGAAGGTCGCCGTCTGTCGCGCCCAGCGCGGTTCGGTCGCGAGATCCACCTGCGGATGCAGGGCGACACGGAGGCCGACGGCCGTATATTCCTGCCGAGCGATATCTGCGAAACGCTCGACCAGTTCGGGGTCCCTCGTCGCCGCGAGGCCCAGGGTCTCCGGCCACTGCGAGAACGGGCCGGCGAGGATCGACGCTCCGGGGTTCTCGCTGAACGAATGCCGGGGGTCGGTCGACAGGGTCACCGGAATCCCGAGGCGCGTGGAGGCGGCGAGCCGCTGCAGCTCGTTCTGCCACGCTGCGATCTCGCGTCCGCTCGGAGCGCCGCCCAGCAGGTTGAAGTGGTTCATCTTCTTGACGTCGACGAAGTCGCGCGCACTCGGCGTGCCGAACACGGGGTTCTGCTCGTCGAGGTCGCCGATCGCGATCATGGTGTGGAAGAAGAGACCTGCCTTCTCCTCCACCGTCATCTCGTCGAGCAGCAGGCGCACCCGCTCATCGATAGGAAGACTCGCGTCGAGCCAGGGGCGCGCGGTCATGGTCGTCGTGTCGTTGCCGGTCATGGTCACTTGACTCCCTTGATGCGATAGACGAGCACGGCACCGGCGAGCGCGACGAGCGCCCCGAACAGATACCAGGTGGTGTAGCCGCCGAGCGGTGTGGCGGCACCCAGCGCGATGATGCTCGGGGCGATGGCCGGGGCGATCGACTGCGGCAGCGCGTTGGCGATGTTGAGCACACCCAGATCCTTCGCCACATCGTCGGGGTTCGGCAGCACCTCGGTGGCGAGCGCGAGGTCGACCGACAAGAAGGAGCCTGCACCGAGACCGATGATCGCCTGAGCGATGATCACGACCGCGATGGTGGGAGCGATGGCCAGGATGACCAGCCCCACGACCATGATCAGGCCGGCGATCGCCACGAACGGGCGCCGCTTGCCGATCCGGTCCGAGAGGAATCCGCCGAGTGGAGCGGAGATGGCCATGGCTGCCATCGAGGCGAGGTTCGCGATCAGGATCGTACCGACGGCGCCCTGCTCGTCGAGCTCGAACTTCGTCACGAGGTAGAGCGGCAGGAACGTGGCGATTCCGGCGTAGCCGAACATCACGAAGAACTTCGTGAGCCAGGTCCAGCCGAAGTCGGGGTGCTTGCGCGGGTTGAAGACGAACGAGCCGAAGAACGTGCCGACCGTGAAGCGCGTCGCCGGCTTCTCGGTGAGGCGACGGTCCTTGAGGGTCAGCACGAAGACGACGACCAGGATCAGAGCGATCGCGCCGGGCACGAAGAAGCGCTCGAAGTCGCCCGGCAGGAAGTTCACGATGAAGCTTCCGGCCAGGATGCCGATCGGCGTGGTGATGCCGATGACACCCGAGACCTTCCCTCGGCTCGACACCGGCACCTGGTCGGGCAGCGTCGCGTTGGCGGCGGCGAGCACCGCGTTCATCGATGCCTGCACGAGGCACCAGGCGAGCATGACCACCAGCACGGAGGTCGCGAGGCCGATGATGGCGAAGCCGCCGAGGCCGACGATCGCGCCACCGAGGATCCAGGGACGGCGCATGCCCCACCTCGAGGTGGTGCGATCGGAGAGGCGTCCGACGAGGGGATTCGCGACGAGTGCGAATGCCGCACCAACCCCCATCACCAGCCCGAGGCTCGCCTCGGTGTTCGTCGGGTCGAGGCGCTGGATCTTGAAGGCCATCGACACCATCACCGGGGTGAGCAGAGCCAGATAGACGCCGAAGTTCACCGCGGCGAGGCCGGGGGTATAGCCACGCGGTGTCTTCAGCGGGGTGGTGCCTGGGGCTTTGAAGCCGGTCGTTCCGACGGCAGCGGCAGCCGCGGCCGATGACAACTCTGTCATGAAGGGGGGTCCTCTCGAGCAGGGTGCGCCGATCGTCCGCGATCGGCGTCGAGAGATGACGATACACGAATCTCGACCGATTGGTAAGTGAAAGTCGACCGATCGGTAATGAGGGAGAATGAAGGGAAAGGGGGATCGATGACGACGACGACCACGGGTTCGCGCCAGAACCGCGCCGCGGCGACGCGCATGCGCATCGTGGATGCCGCTCGCGACCTCTTCGTGTCGAACGGCTACCGTGCGACGTCTCTTCGCGACATCGCGGCCGCAGCCTCGGTGAGCCACCCGGGGCTCCTCGGCCACTTCTCCTCGAAGGACGACCTGCTCGCCGAGGTCGTCGCGGGTTTCGAAGAGGACAACGAAAGGGCGTTCGACCTGGTGGCGGCGGCATCCGATTCCGGGGAGCTGATCTTCGCGGACGTCGCGCGACGCAATGCGCGCACCCCCGGCTATCTCGAGCTGTTCGCAGCGCTGACGGGAGAGGCATCCGCCCCCGGACACCCCGCCCACCAGCGGATGCGCGAGCGGTACGCCCGGCTTCGCCACCTGTGCTCCGAGGTGCTGGCCGACGCGGCACAGCACGGCACGATCGACCCGGAACGATGCGTGGCAGACGAGACCACGAGGCACATGGCGGGATGGGACGGTCTGCAGCTCATCTCGCAGTACCTCCCCGATCGGGTCGACGTCGTGCAGATGCTCGAGGAGCGCGAAACTCTCTGGGCCCTGCCGCAGGGGTGGCGCGATCCCGGCCATCCGCTGGCATCATCCGCTCCCGCCGGCCCCCTGCCTCCGGTCTTCGGTGCAGATGCGGCCGATGACGACACGGAGGGATATGAGGTCGGTCGCCGCCGCCGGGCGCAGATCCTGGCTGACGCCACCCGGCTCTTCGCACGCGACGGCTACGGCGATACGAGTCTGCGCGACATCGCCCAGGCGGTCGGCGTCTCGAAGTCCACGCTCCTGCACCACTACTCGTCGAAGGAGCTGTTGCTGAGCGCGGTCCTCGCCGAGCGAGACAGCGCCATCCGGACGCGCAACGAGTCGGTGCCCGCTGACCGGGCAGCCGATGCCCTCCGCAGCATCCCGCACGGCGCCCGGGTGAGCGCCCTCGACGAACCCGGGCTCATCGAGGTGTACGCCGTGCTGTCGTGCGAGGCGGTACCGGCCGCGCATCCTGCGCACGACTATTTCACCACCCGGTTCTCGCAGGCGATCGACTACTTCACGCAGCTGTTCCGGCTCGCGGCGGTCGACGGCGATCTCCCCGAGCACCGCGACCCCGAGCACGAGGCGATCTGGCTCGTCGCCCTGTGGGACGGTCTGCAGTATCAGTGGCTGTACGACCGCGGAGCGATCGACGTCGTCGCGCACCTCGAGGCGCACCTCGACGATGTGCTCCCCCGGCGCTGAGCCGCGAATCGACCCGACGCCGAGCGCCGCGTCGAGTGGTGCCTGATCAGGCGTCGGCGATCACCGCGAGCACGCCCTCGCCGTAGGCGTCGCGCTTCTTGGCGCCGATGCCGGTGATGCCGTCGAGGTCGCTGAGCGAGGCCGGCCTGTGCTCGGCGAGCGCACGCAGCGTGGCGTCTCCGAAGACGATGTAGGCGGGCACACCCTGCTCGCGCGCGGTCTCGGCCCTCCATGCGCGCAGAGCCTCGAAGAGCCCGCGGTCGGCCGTGTCCAGCGCATCCGCCGCACTCGCCTTGCGTGCGCGCGGTGACGATGCCGGCCGCCCGATCGTGTCTTTGCGCAGCGGCACAGCGGTCTCGCCCTTCAGCACTCCCCCGGCCTGCTCACCCGGCGCCAGGGTGCCGTAGTCGCCCTGCGCGACGATGATGCCTCGTGCGAGCAGCTGGCGCACGACACTGCGCCAGTCCTGATCCGAAAGATCTGCGCCGATGCCGTAGGTCGCGATCTTCTCGTGCCCCTGCTGGCGGATGCGCTCGGTCGAGGCGCCCCGCAGGATGTCGATCAGGTGCCCGGCGCCGAACGACTGATTGCGCTCGCGCTTGAGGCGCACGATGGTCGAGAGGAGCTTCTGCGCGGGAACCAGACCGTCGAAGGTCTCGGGGTTCTCGAGACAGGTGTCGCAGTTGCCGCACGGCTGCGAGTCCTGCCCGAAGTAGCCCAGCAGGTTCTGGCGGCGGCATTCGACCGTCTCGCACAGCGCGAGCATGGCGTCGAGGTGCTGCCCGAGGCGCATCTTGAATGTGCGGTCGCCGGGACTCTGGTCGATCATGCGGCGCTGCTGCACCACGTCGCCCAGGCCATAGGCCATCCAGGCGATCGACGGCTCTCCGTCACGGCCTGCGCGACCGGTCTCCTGGTAGTACCCCTCGACCGATTTCGGCAGGTCGATGTGGGCGACGAAACGCACATCGGGCTTGTCGATGCCCATGCCGAAGGCGATCGTCGCGACCATCACGACGCCGTCTTCGCGCAGGAACCGCGACTGGTTCTTCGCGCGCACCTCGGCCGGCAGACCGGCGTGATACGGCAGCGCGTCGAACCCCTGCGCGGCGAGATAGGTCGCGGTCTGCTCGACCGACTTGCGGCTGAGCGCGTAGACGATGCCGACCGATCCCTCGGGCTGCGCGCGGATGAACGAGACGAGCTGCTTGCGCGGATCGACCTTGGGCACGATCCGGTATTGGATGTTGGGGCGGTCGAAGCTGGCGACGTAGTGCTTCGCCGCGTCGAGACGCAGGCGCTCGGTGAGCTCTTTATGCGTCGCACGGGTCGCGGTCGCCGTGAGGGCCATGCGCGGAACGCCGGGGAACCGCTCGCCCAGGTCGCCGAGCGCGAGGTAGTCGGGGCGGAAGTCATGGCCCCACTGCGACACGCAGTGCGCCTCGTCGATCGCGATCACGCTGAGCGTGCCCCGCTGCAGCAGGGCGGTCGTCTGCGGTGACGACAGCCGCTCGGGGGCCACGTAGATGAGATCGAGCTCACCCGCGACATACGCCCGTTCGACCTCGCGCCGCTCCTCGATCGCCTGCGTCGAGTTGAGGTACGCGGCGTTGACGCCGTTTGCCCTCAGCGCGTCGACCTGGTCGTGCATGAGCGCGATGAGCGGGCTGATCACGAGGCCCGTGCCCTCGCGCACGAGCGCAGGCACCTGATAGGTCACGCTCTTGCCGCCGCCGGTGGGCATCAGCACGACGGCGTCACCGCCCGAGATGACCTGTTCGACGATCGCGGCCTGATCGCCACGGAACTCGTCGTAGCCGAAGACCGTGTGCAGCGCCTCGACCGCAGTCGCGTATTTGCTGGGGGCGGCGCGCCGAACCGCCGTCGCCGTCGCCCTCGGACCGGACGACGAACGCGCGGACGCCGATCCGACCGGCGTCACGGGCCCCTGGCCCCAGTCGAGCGGCGGCTCGTAGCCGGCGCCCTGCGGCTCCCAGTCCATCGGCTCGGGCGGCTCGGAGGGCTCCCACCCGGCGCCGTCCCACGGCTCGTCGGCGTAGGGCAGATCCTCGTACGGGTCACGGGGAGTCTGCGGCATCCCTCCAGCGTAACGACCCCCGCCGACCTCGGCCGCGCCTGTGCAGACTCAGCGGGCGTAGGTTTGTGGCAGACGCCCGAAGGAGCACCGATGACCGACATCACCGTCACCCGCAACGACGACGCCTCCCGCTATGAGATCCACTCGGATGAGACGCTGGCAGGTTTCGCCGAGTTCGAGCGGCGACCGGGCGCGATCCGCTTCATCCACACCGAGATCGACCCGGCGTTCCAGGGCCAGGGACTGGCGGGGATCCTCGCCGAGCGCGCCCTGACGGATGCCTCGGCATCCGGCGACGCGATCGTGCCGCTCTGCCCGTACATCGTGAAGTACCTGACCACGCATGAGATCCCCGGAGCCGAGATCCGCTGGCCGAAGCGACCCGGCGCCGCGCCGACGGAGGCGTGATGATCGGCGAACGGCGCATCGTCCTCGAACCGCGCGAGGTGCCGCTGGGCGGGGTGCGCGGCATGAACGTGCTGCGCGTGCTGCCGCACCGCAACCTCCCGACCATCGGCGCGTGGTGCTTCCTCGACCGGTTCGGGCCCGCCGACACGCGGATGCGCGTCGAACCGCATCCGCACATCGGACTGCAGACCGTGACCTGGCCCCTGGTCGGAGAGATCCGTCACCGCGACTCGGTGGGCAGCGATGCCGACCTGCGCCGAGGCCAGTTGAACCTCATGACCGCCGGCAACGGCATCTCGCACTCGGAGTATTCGATCGGCGACGACCCGATCCCTCTCGACGCCCTGCAGTTCTGGGTGGTGCTCCCCGAGAGCGCCCGGCACGGCGCCGGCGGCTTCGAACGGCACACCCAGCTGCCACAGGTGACTCTTCCCGCCGACGCGGGCGAGGACGCCACGAGCGTCGTCGTCCTCGGAGAGTTCGCCGACACGGTGTCGCCCGCGACCGTGTACACCCCGATCGTCGGCGCAGAGATCTCGGTGCCGGCAGGCACCCGGGTGCGGCTGCCGCTGCGGCCGGAGTGGGAGCACGCGCTGATGCTGGTCGAGGGCGATGCGACGGTCTCGACTCACGCGATGCCACGGAACGACATGCTCTATCTCGGCGACTCGAGGGAGTTCGTCGAGGTGTCCAGCGCTCAGGGGGCGCTGCTGTTCCTGATCGGCGGCGAGCCGTTCGAGAGCGAGATCGTGATGTGGTGGAACTTCGCCGGCCGCACGCATGACGAGATCGTCGAGGCGCGCGCGGACTGGGAGGCGGCATCCGATCGCTTCGGAGTCGTCGACGGACACGATGTGCGCATTCCCGCACCTCCGTTGCCGGATGTGCGCCTGATGCCGCGCGGCCGCAAGATCTGACGCCCCCGGTCGTCGAGCGAGGACGACGCGACCTCCCCCGGTCGCCGAGCGAGGACGACCCGACCTCCCCCGGTCGTTGAGCGAGGACGACGAAGTCGACCGAGACGAAACGCAGTGGGCCGATCGCACACCCACCGCGTTTCGTCTCGCTGCTCCGCTGCTCGCTCGACGACCGGGTGTCGCTGCTCCGCTGCTCGCTCGACGACCGGAACGGCGCGCTGACCGCTACGGCGCGTCGACCGAGACGATCGTGCGCACCTCCGACTCGCCGTACTGCACGAGACCGAGGTAGCGGGTGCCTGCCGTGAGGCCGGTCCAGCTGACCTCGTAGCTCGTCGCCTGCCCGCGCACGGCCTCGATCGGGTTCGGGGTCGCAGTGAACGCTCCCTCACCCTCGGGCTGCACGTTGGCGTAGGTCATGTCCCACGTCATCGGCGCCGAGGTCGAGTAGACGTTCGCGACCACGAGGTACGTGCCGGCCGTCGGAGCGGGCAGCGTGACCTGCTCATCCGCCGAACCGGTGGCCGACTGCCAGCGCTCGTAGTAGCGCAGATCGTCGGGGCTCACGACCCGATAGACCGTGAGGTCGAGGTCGCTGCCCGTGTCGTCCGACGAGTCGAGGTCGAAGCGCGACAGCGTCGTGCCCTCCGGCACGTCGACGATCCACGACACGTCCTTGTTCTCATCTCCCGACGTCTCGTCTCCCGAGTGGCCGACGACCCGGCCGTCCGGGTCCTCCAGCAGCGTGAACGGCGTCAGACCCGAGACCCCGAGCGCGAGAGCGCCGTCGACGCCGGGGGTGATGTCGACCGTTGTCGAACCGTCGACTCCCGTGCCCGTGACCTCGGCCGGAGCATCCGCCGTGACCGGGAACACCGCGATCGGCGACCGCACCGTGTTCTTCTTGCTCGTCCAGGTGAGCGATCCGGTCGCCCACTGCTCGACCGGCGCGCTCTGGTTGTCGAACGTGACCGTGTAGGTCGCGGTCTGGCCCGGCTTGTCGAACTTCAGCGTCGACGGCTCCACCGTCACGTTCACGCCGGGCAGATCGACGGATGCCGTGAACGTGCCCTTCTCGGTAGCCGTCACCGTGCGGGTGACCGTCTGCGCGCTCGCCAGCGACCCGATCGAGAACGAAGCGATGTTGAGGTCGCTGCCGTCGATGGGCTCACCGGGGAAGTCCGCCAGGCCCTTGCCCTCGAGGAACGCCACCCAGTCGGGCACGTCGTTGAGGTAGAGAAGACCGGGATTGAAGAAGCGCTTCGGGTCGACCTGGCCCGCACCCTGCTGGAACGGGTCGGTGTTGGCCGAGCCGTCGGGGTTCACCGTGTCGTAGGCGGTGGTCATCATGGCCGACTTGATCTCGGCGGGCTTGGCGTTCGGACGCTCACCGAGGTACAGAGCCGCGAGACCGGCGATATGCGGTGACGCCATCGACGTGCCCGACAGGATGCCGAACGTCGGCTCCTCGCCGGGTGCGTTCTGCGTGGCCGCGAGGATCGCCACGCCGGGCGCGGCGATGTCGGGCTTCATGATGTCGCTGCCGTCCGCCAGCATCGGGCCGCGGCTCGAGAATCCGGCGATCTGCGGCACGGGCGTCACCACTCCGGTCGTGTTCTCACCCACGAGCGTGATCGGACGGTCGACGCCGCCCTGCACGTAGGCCAGCACGGCTGCGCGGTGCACCGACGACAGGTGCACGGTGGGCACCGCGTGGAAGTCGTTGTCGAGCGAGTCGGCAGCGCCGGGCACGTTCACGAGCACCATGCCCATACCGCCGGCATCCTTCACGACCTGCGACTTCTCGGCGCGGGCGTTGCCTCCGCGATCGCAGACCACGATGTGACCGGTGACCTTCGCCGGGTCGATCGAGCCGGGCAGGCAGAGAGCGGCATCCGCCGTCGATGCGCCCGCTGCGGGCGCATCGCCCGCGTAGATCGACGGACCGGTCACCGTCGTGCCGAACGGCACGCTCACCGACGCACCCGCCTGGGCGAAGCCGTCGAACTGCACGGTTCCCTCCCATGTGGGGATCGTGGATGCCGCGACCGTGGTGTACCACGGCGACGCGTGATCGGCCGTGACCGAGTCGGGCCCGTCGTTCCCGGCGCTCGTGGCGACGAAGACGCCCGCTGCCGCGGCGTTGAAGAACGCGATGTCCTCGGGGGCGAGCACGGTGGATGCCGCACCGCCTCCGATCGAGTAGTTGATCACGTCGACGCCGTCGGCGACTGCCTGGTCGATCGCCGCGATCAGGTCGCTGCCGGCGCAGATGTCGTCGGTCGTGACCGCCTCATCCGGTCCGACATAGCAGGCCTTGTATGCCGAGACCTTCGCGCCGGGCGCGACTCCCGAGATGCGCCCGAAGTCGACGTCCTCGATCGACGCGCGCACACCGAAGTTCCCTGCCGCGGTGCTCGCGGTGTGCGATCCGTGGCCGTCCCCGTCGCGCGGCGAGAGATAGTCGTACTGGAAGTCGAACCCTGCGGCCGCGGCGCCCGCCGAGAAGTACTGCGCACCGATGAGCTTGGTGGAGTAGTCGTTCTTGTCCCACTCCTGCGCCTCGACCATCGCGGCCTGGAACTGACCGCCGTCGGACTTGTCGAAGTACACGTAGCTGCCGTCGGTGTAGGGCTGGTTGCCCTTGTGGCGCTTGTCGCTCTTCTTCTGGTTCTTGAGCTTCTTGCCCTCGAAAGAGGGGTGTTCGGGAGCGATGCCGGTGTCGATCACACCCACGACCACGCCCTCGCCCGCCTTGTCGACGCCGCCGGTCTGCTGCCAGACACCTCCGCGGCCCTTCTTGTCATCGCCCAGTCCGAGGAAGTCCGTCGAGGTCTGCGCATCCGGATGCCGCACGAAGTCGGGGTAGACGCCGTAGACGTCCTTCGACGCGCGCAGCTTGTCGACCTGCTCGCCCGAGAGATCGGCGCTGAAGCCGTTGAGCACCACCTGGTAGGTGATGTCGGGCGTCACCCCGACCTCCTGCGCGAGAGTCTGCTGCTGCGTCTCGAGGTGCTCGACATAGCGCTGCGAGTCCTGCGACTGCGTCTCGAGCTGCTCGCCCTCGGCGGGCTTGGTCGCCTCGAGGCCGTTCACGCCGCCGGTGTAGCTCGCGAGCGGATCGGACTTCATCACGACGATGTAATGGCCCGGCGTTCCGTCGACGGGAGTGGGGTGAGTCGCCTCCCCCGTCGCTGCGTAGCTGACGGTTGCCGTCGATGCGATGAACAGCGTGGCCACGGTGGTGACCGCTGCCATCCGGAGGGGTGTTCGACCCATGTGATTCTCCCGATGATCCCGGCGCGGCCGGTTGCCGCACTGCCGCTCACGCTAAGCCCGCGCTCGGCTCCGTTTCCAGGTTCCGGAGTTATTACTGGCCGATCGGCCAGCCGCCTCGCCATTGGTCGACAGTAGGCTGAGAGAGTGGCTCCCTCCCCCGTCCTGACGACCCGCGTGCTGCTGATCTGCGCCGCGATCGGCGTCGCCACCGGCATCCTCGGCGGGATCGCGGGCCTCATCACTCCCGGTGTCATCGTGCTCACCCCCTACCTCTACGGATTCGTGCTGGGGTCGCATGTGCTGCCCGGCATCATCGCCCAGGAGGTGCTGCGCCGCCCGTTCGTCGCCCTGGTCACCCACCTGATCGCGGCGCTCATCTCGAGCGCCTTCAATCCGGCGTGGGCTCTGCGCTTCATCGGCACGGCGCTGCTCTTCGGCGCGATCCAAGAGGGGATCGCCGCCCTCACCCGCTACCGCTCGTGGGGACCGTGGCGCTTCTTCATCTCGGCCGGCGTGATCGGCCTGATCGTGGCGGTCGTCGTCTTCTTCGCGGTCGATCTCGCGACCTTCGCCCCGTGGGTGCAGATCGCCTATCTCGCGATCGCGGTGATCGGTCCCCTCGCCTGGACGGCGGTCGGGCTCGCGATCGGGTCTGCACTGTCTCGCGCCGGCGTCGCCCGACGCTGATCGAGCGGCCCTGATCGCCGTGACAATTCAGGTAAGGCTCAGCTAAGTTAGAACGGTACCGATCCGCAGAACCGGGGTTATGCCGTGCGCTCATCTGCGCCTCTTCTCCGCGTGCGTGACCTCACGATCACCCACGCCGATGCCGTGCACCCCTCGCCCCGGGGCGTCACGTTCGACATCGCCGCCGGCGAGGTCGTGCTGCTGCTCGGCCCCTCGGGATCGGGCAAATCCACCCTGACGCTCGCACTCAACGGACTCATCCCGCACGCCGTGCCGGCCACCATGACCGGCGGTGTCGAGGCCGGCGGCCTCGACACCGCGCACCACGCCACCGCCGAGCTGAGCACGCGGGTCGCGATGGTCTTCCAAGATCCGGATGCCCAGATCGTCACCGGCACGGTCTACGACGAGGTCGCCTTCGGCCCTGAGAATCTGCGGCTGCCCCTCGACGAGGTGCATCGGCGCACCGAAGACGCGGTGCGGCGCGTCGGCCTGTGGGATCGACGCGACGAGAACCCCGATCGGCTCTCGGGAGGCGGTCGGCAGCGACTCGCGATCGCGTGCGCGCTGGCCATGGGCTCACCGCTGATCGTGCTCGACGAGCCCACGGCGAACCTCGATCCCCAGGGGATCGACGACGTGTATGCCGCTCTCAGCGACGTCGTCGCGGCCGGCGATCGCGGCATCCTACTGGTCGAGCACAACCTCGACGCGGCCATGGGCTTCGTGACCCGCGTGGTCGTGCTCGACCGTACCGGCCGGGTCGTCTTCGACGGCCCGGCCGCCGACGTCATCCGCACGCACGCCGCGGAACTCGCCGCCATGGGTGTCTGGCTGCCGGGGGCCACGCTGGCCGCCCTGCGGATGCAGGATGCCGGGACCGTCGATCTCACCGAACTGCCGCTCACCCCGGAGGAGCTCGCCGCGGCCCTGGAGTCCGCCCGCCCCTCATCCGCCCGCCCGGCTCCGGCTCCGTCCGTCGCGGGGGCGGCCCCGTCCGCCTCGCCCCCCGCAGCCTCTGCCCCGATCATCAGCGCACGCGGCCTCACGGTGCGTCGCCGCCGCACCGAGATCCTGCACGGCATCGACCTCGACATCGCACCGGACACCCTCACCGCCATCATCGGCACCAACGGCGCGGGCAAGACCACTCTGCTGCAGGCGCTCGCCGGCGTCGTGCCACCACCCGCGCGGCAGGTGAGCGTCGACGGCATCGATCCGGGGTCCGCCTCGCCCCGCGCGCTGTCGAACCGCATCGGCTTCGTCTTCCAGAACCCCGAGCACCAGTTCATCGCGCACACGGTCTTCGACGAGCTCGCACACGGGCTCAGGCTTCGGCACACTCCGGATGCCGAGGTCGGCGAGCGAGTGGAGGCGATGCTCGCCCGCTTCGGCCTCGAGGACAAGGCCGGCGTGCATCCCTTTCTGCTCTCGGGCGGGGAGAAGCGCCGTCTGTCGGTCGGCACCGCGCTGATCACCCGCCCGAGGGTGCTCGCTCTCGACGAACCGACGTTCGGGCAGGATCGCGCCCGAGCATCCGAGCTCCTCGCGCTGCTGCACGATCTGCGCGACGAGGGCACCACGATCGTCATCGTGACTCACGACCTGCAGCTCGTCGCCGAGCACACCTCGCATACCGTCATCCTCAAGGACGGCCTCGTGCACGCCGCCGATCGCACCGACGTGCTCTTCCGCGATGAGACGCCCTTCCTCGAGGCGGGGCTGCGACTTCCGGCACTGCAGCGCGTGCTGGCTGCGGCGGGGCAGGCGATCGCATGAGCAGCGCACCGGCCTTCGATCCGTACGCCGCGATGACGGCCTCCTCTCCGCGCCAGTTCCTGTATGCGCTGAACCCGCTCGCCAAGATCGCCGGCGTCGCGCCCGCCATGCTGGTGCTCATCTTCGTGCGCGACCTCGCCACGCCCGCTGTCTTCCTGGTGCTGTCTCTCGCACTGATCGTCCTCGGCTCCCGCCTCACGTGGCGCGTC
Source organism: Microbacterium sp. EB106-03-03-XG65 (assembly GCF_058791955.1). NCBI lineage: Bacteria > Bacillati > Actinomycetota > Actinomycetes > Micrococcales > Microbacteriaceae > Microbacterium > Microbacterium sp. EB106-03-03-XG65. The sequence continues at coordinate 943,267 of NZ_JBYTEB010000001.1, read as the reverse complement.
GCCGCCCTGCTGTTCCTGGCACTGCCGATCGGCATGATCGCCATCGGAGTGGGTTTCTCGCTGTGGGTCGACGCCGACCTCGTGCGCGACACCGCCGCAGTGCTGCAGCTCGGCGACTGGACGTTGCACCGAGGCGCCCTCGCCATCGGCTTCGCGACCGCGCTTCGTCTCGGCGCGATCATCGCACTCGCGCTCATCGGCGGACTGACCACCACCGGTCCCGACCTCGTGCGGGCCAGCGTGCAGCAGCTGCGGGTGCCTTACCGGATCGGCTACACGGCCCTCGCCGCGTTCCGGTTCGTGCCGCGCTTCGGTCACGAGCTCTCGGTGATCCGCGCCGCGCACCGCGTTCGCGGACACCACGGCGGCAACGGCCCGTTCGCACGGATCGCCCGCGGTTGGGGGTACATCGTGCCGCTGCTCGCCGGGGCCATCCGTCATGCCGAGCGCGTGGCACTCGCCATGGACTCCCGCGCGTTCGGCGCCCACACGACGCGCACCGAGCGGCATCTGGTGCCGTTCCGCGTGCGCGACACCGTCTTCATCGTCGTGTCGATCGCCGCATCCGCCGCGATCTTCGTGTCGTTCTTCCCCTGGCAGCTGCCCTGAAAGGCGCCCGCATGGCATACAGCAAACTGGTCAAGCCCGAGTCGTCCGAGCTCATCCATCTCCGGGTGGTGCGTACCGAGCGTCTCTCCGAGCATTGGATGAGGGTCACGCTCGGGGAGGGCGAGATCGAAAGGTTCCGTCCGATGGGCTTCGATCAATGGTTCCGCCTGTTCCTGCCGATCGGCGGCGATGCGGGCCTCGATCGCGTTCCCGCGAAGGCCAACAAGATGTTCGGGTACCTCAAATTCCTGCGCATCCCCGACGGCGAGCGCCCGGTCATGCGCAACTACAGCGTGCGCGCCCACCGCCCGGCGACGGCGCTCTCCGGCGCCGAGATCGACGTCGATTTCGTGCTGCACGGATCTGCGTCGGACGGCACGGCGGGCCCCGCCTCGCGGTGGGCCGAGACGTGCGAGCCCGGCGAGCACGTGCTGATCATCGACGAGGGTCTCACGTTCAATCCTCAGCGCGGCACGAGTCGGGTGGTGCTGATCGGTGACGAGACGGCACTGCCCGCGATCGCCTCGATCTGCGCCTCACTGCCCGGCGACGCCACGGGCACGGCCATCATCGAGGTGCCTGCGGAGGAAGACGCGCTGGAGTTCCCGCATCCTGCCGGCATCGAGGTGGTCTGGCTCGTACGCCCGCACGAGTTCGAGCCGGGGTCGTTCGCGCTCGCCCGCCTGCGCGAGCTGACGCTTCCCGAGGCGCCGTTCCACGCCTATGCCGCGGGTGAGCAGTCGCTCGCCTCGGGTGCACGCAAACACCTCGTCGGCGAGCGCGGGGTCGACAAGAACCATGTGAGCTTCTGCGGGTACTGGAAGATCGGCGCGTCGTCGCCCGCGTCGAAGGCCGCCCGCGAGGCCGCAGCGGAGCCGCTCTCATGAGCGGCACGGATGCGTCGGGGCCGCGGTCTCGCTCGCGCTTCCGCTTCCCGACCGCGATCCTCCTGACGTGCGCCGCGCTCGGCGTCGCCGGCGGGGCACTGCTGGCACCCGCCAACTGGATCTCGACGATCCTCTTCCCCGGCCTCCCCTTCGTGAGCGTGGCGCTGGCCGGGCTCTGGCTGCTCCCCTCGGTGATCGCCCTTCGCCTGCTGCGACGCCCTCTCGTCGGTCTGCTCGTGGGCCTTCTGGCCGGGCTCGTGATCGTCCCGTTCTCGGGTTACGGGTTCAGCAGCGTGGCTACGAACGTGTGGTGGGCGGCGTTCACCGAGTTGCCGTTCCTGTTCGTCCTGTGGCGATACTGGGGCACCTGGCTGCACTATCTCGGTGCGGCGATCGTCGGCGTCGTGTATCCCGTGCTCGCGTGGACCTCGTTCGACCTCGGGACGTTCGATGTCGGACTGCAGATCGCCTTCTTCGCGATCACCCTCGCGAGCTGTCTCGGCGGCACCGCCCTCGGCATCCTGATCGCCGATCGGCTGCGCAGGGCCGGGGTCGGTGCCCGCCTGCCTCGGTGACAGGGCATCCGCCGGGCACAGCTTCGGATCCCGGCGTCGGGCGCGCCGCGCGCCCATGTCCGACTGCGGCGCGTCGTGCCTGCCGTCCGAATCTGTGCCCGGCAAGATCTGGCACGAGGAGCCCGACGGCACAGGAAGGGCCCCGGATGCCGGCATCCGGGGCCCTCGTGGGCGATGCGCGTTAGCGCTTGCCGACGATCTGGCGACCGACGAGATCGCGCATGATCTCGTTCGTGCCGCCGTAGATGCGGTGCACCCGGGCATCCGTGAACGCGCGGGCGATCGGGTACTCCATGATGTATCCGTAGCCGCCGTGCAGCTGCACACCCGTGTCGAGCACCTCCCACTCGCGCTCGGTCGCCCAGAACTTCACCTTCGCGGCGTCCTCGGCCGTGAGAGTGCTGTTCTTGTAGGCGATCAGCGCGCGGTCGATGTACGCCCACATCGCGTCCGTGGTCGCCGCCATGTCCGCGAGCCGGAAGCGGGTGTTCTGGAAGTCGGCGATGCGCTCGCCGAACGCCTCACGGTCCTTCGTGTAGGCGACGGTCCAGTCGAGGGCGGCCTGCGCGGCAGCGGCCGCGGCGACGCCGATCGACAGACGCTCGAGCGGCAGATTCAGCATCAGCTGGATGAAGCCCTGCCCCTCCTTGCCGCTGATGAGGTTCTCGTCGGGGATGAACACGTCGGTGAAGCTGAGCTCGGCGGTGTCCCACCCGTGGAAGCCCATCTTGCTGAGCTTCTTGCCCTGGTCGAAGCCCTCCATGCCCTTCTCGACGAGCAGCAGGCTGAACGCGTCGGGCCGATTGCCCTCACCGGTCTTGACGAAGGTCACCACCACGTCGGCCGTCGAGCCCGACGAGATGAACGTCTTGGCGCCGTTGAGGATGTATCCCCCGTCGACCTTCTTGGCGTTGGTCTTGATGCCGCGCAGGTCCGAGCCCGCCCCGGGGTCGGTCATCGCGAGCGCGCCGAGCACCTCGCCCGTGGCCATGCGGGGCAGCCACTTCTCCTTCTGCTCCTGCGTGCCCATGTGCACGAGGTAGGGCACTGCCAGGTCGTCCTGGATGCCGAAGGCACCGGCGAGCGAACCGGCACCCGAGGCGATGACCTCTTCCATCACGATCGTGCGGAAGCGGTAGTCCTGGAGCATTCCGGCGCCGCCGAACTCCTCGGGGACGGACAGTCCGATCAGACCGGCCTCACCGGCCGCCAGCATGGTCGCCCGGTCGATCTCGCCCGCGGCATCCCACCGCTCGATCGCCTCGTTGTTCACGTGGCGCTTGACGAAGTCCTTGACGAGGTCGCGGAAGGCCTCGTGATCCTCTTCGTAGATGTCGCGTTCCATTGCGTCCTCCCGAACGTTCATGCGTCATTGCTCCGGCGATTCTATGCCGGTTCGCAGGTCCGCTCCACAGCATTGTGGGAATGCATCTCACAACCCGTGAGACTGGGTCTCGCGATTGTCGAAAGCCCTCAGAACGTCTTTACGGCTGGTCAGTGGGCGTAATCAGGTGCAGCGGGGAGCGCGAAGAACTCTTCGAGCGTGTGAAAGCCCCCCTCGTGGTACGCGGCGGCGAGCTCCGGCCCCAGGTACCTTAGATGCCAGGGCTCGGGCTTGTACCCGGTGATGCCCGTGCCCACCTGCTCGTAGCGCACGATGAATCCGTACTCCCACGCGTTCTCGGCCACCCACGCCCCCTGAGCGGTGCCCCCGAACGCATCGATCTCTCCGCACGAGCCGTCGCAGGCCACGAGGTCGAGTGCGAGACCGGTCTGGTGCTCGCTGTGGCCGGCTCGCGCCGACGAGGCATCGGCCCCGGCCTGGCCGCTGTTGCGCACGTGCGACGCGTGCGTGGCGACCTGCAGATCGTAGGAGCGATAGCCGTTGTTGGCTCCGATGCTGCCGACCCCCTCCGCGGCGGCGTCCGCGGCCAGAGCGCCGATCGCGGCCGCGACGTCGGAACGCGCCTGGCCCGATCTCGTGGTCATCGGCACGGGAAGATCGGCGAGCGGCGCGGGGGCGAACTCGACCGGCTCGAGCGGACGCGCCTTGTTGACGACGACCCAGACGTGTGCGGGGTCAGCGAGCGAGATGCACGGCGCGTTGCCCGCCACCACCGCGGCCCGGAAACTCTCGCCGCCGCCGAATCCCGCGATGATCGCCGCATCGTCGGCCACCGATATCGCCTCGAGCACACTGGGCTCGGAGCACGGGTCCGCAGCGGTCGTCGCCCCGACCTGCACCTCGGGCACCGCCTGCACCACGACGGGTTCGGGGAGAACCTGGACTGCGGCCTGAGGGGTCTCCACCGCCTCGGCTCCGGAGAGGGACAGCAGGATGCCGAGAGCCGTGACGGCGAGCCCGACAGGCAGAGCGATTTCGAAGATCGGGGAGCGCCGTGCCGCATGCTGAGGCTGCGGCGTGGAGAGCATGCCTCCATTGTCACTCATCCCAGGCCGGATGCTCGCTGAGACAGTCGACGGCATATCGGTGACCGGTTGACGCGAGAGTAGTCCATATGTTCGAATGAAGTATGCGATGGCAAGGGCAGAAAGTCGGAGAGATCGATGACTCCGCCCTGCCCGGGCTGGAGAACCGCGCCGGCATCGTCCGCTCCGTGACGACCCCCGACTTCGCGGGAATGACGTTCCACGAGGTGCTGTCGAAGTCTGCACTCAACCATGTCCCCGGCGCATCGCGCATGCCCTTCGCCTGGACGATCAACCCGTACCGCGGGTGCAGCCATGCATGCATCTATTGCTTCGCTCGCGGAACCCATGAGTATCTCGACCTCGACGGGGGCGCGGACTTCGACTCGCAGATCGTCGTCAAGACGAACATCGTCGAGGTGCTGCAGAAGGAACTGCGCAAGGGCAGCTGGCAGCATGAGACCGTCGCCCTCGGCACGAACACCGACCCCTACCAGCGCGCTGAGGGCCGCTACACGCTGATGCCGGGGATCATCGACGCCCTCGCCGCCTCGGGCACACCGATCTCGATCCTGACCAAAGGCACGCTCATCCGGCGCGACATCCCGCTGCTGGTGAAGGCCGCCCAGCGAGTGCCGATCGACATCCAGATGTCGATCGCGATGTACGACAACGAGCTGCAGAAGGCGATCGAACCGGGCACGCCCACCACTCAGGCGCGGCTCGACACCGTGCGGGCGCTGCGCGATGCCGGGTTCCGCGTGACGGTGTTCCTGATGCCGATCATGCCGCACATGACCGACTCGATCGAGGCGATCGACACCGCCCTGCGACGCATCAAAGAGGCCGGGGCGAGCAGCGTCGTCTACGGTGCTCTGCATCTTCGCGCGGGAGTGAAGCCCTGGTTCATGCAGTGGCTCGGCGAGGTGCGCCCCGACCTGGTCTCGTCCTACCGAGGCCTGTATCCGGGCGTCTCGGCCGAGACGCCGAAGGGATACCGGCAGTGGCTCGCGAAGCGGGCGCGACCGCTGATCCGGCTGCACGGTCTCGACGGACAGCATGAAGACGACTACCCGGTGCGAGGCATGCGCGCATCCGCACCCCATGGGCGGCCGGCGCCCGCTTTCGCGCCGTCGGCGCCGTCGGCACAGCCGATGCTGTTCTGAAGCGGTCGTCCGCCCGCGTCGCGGGCGCGTAGGCTCGTTCGTTATGGCTACCGGCTCCACGATGCACACATTCGACGTCCAGCTCGCCGACATGGATCGTGGCGTGTACGACGACTTCTCGCTGCGTGCTGCGCGGCATCCGTCCGAGACCGACGCCTACATGCTCACACGGGTGCTCGCCTACGGCCTCGAGTTCACCGAGGGCATCGCGTTCGGCGGCGGGATCTCGCAGACCGACGAGCCGGCTGTTCTGGTGCGCGATCTCACCGGTCTGATCACCGCGTGGATCGAGGTCGGCGCACCCGATGCCGAGCGTCTGCACTACGGCAGTCGACTCGCCGACCGCACCGTCGTCTACACGCATCGCGATCCGCTGAAGGTCATGGCGCCATGGGCCGACAAGCGCATCCATCGCTCCGAAGACATCCGGGTCTTCAGTTTCGACCCCGGGTTCGTCGATTCGGCCGCGCCGCTCATCGAGCGCCGCAACACGATGACGATCACACTCACCGAGGGCACGCTGTATCTCGATCTGAACGGCACGAGCCTGACCACCGGCGTGCACGAGCACGAGCTGGCCTGACCCGCGCGAGCCGCTTCCGGCCCGCCCCGCGGCATCCGTCTTGTGCGCACCCTGTCGGGCGGCGGCATCCGTCTTGTGCGCACCCTGTCGGGCGGCGGCATCCGTCTTGTGCGCACCCTGTCGGGCGGAGAACTCCCCGATGGGAGGCCGATGAGCGTGAGCCCCTCCGCCCAACAGCGAGTTCACCGCCCAACTACGAAGACCCCGCCACCGCGGATGCGGCGACGGGGTCTTCGAATCACACGGGTCAGGCGGTGAGGTCTGCGGCAGTCGGCACGCGGCCGGCGATCTCCTCGATCAGGTCGTCGTTCAGGCGCGCGTTCTCGAACGGCGCATCGATCTCGGCACGGTCGAGCAGCTCGGTCATGCGACGCTGACGCTGACGGGTGATGAGCGTCACGACGCGACCTGAACGACCCGCGCGACCGGTGCGGCCCGAGCGATGCAGGTACGTCTTGTACTCGTCGGGAGCGTCGGCCTGCACGACCAGATCGATGTCATCGACGTGGATGCCGCGGGCAGCGACATCGGTGGCGACGAGCACGTTCACGCGTCCCGAGGTCAGACGCTCGAGGTTGCGCGTGCGCTTGGCCTGGTTGAGGTCGCCGTGCAGCGAGACCGCGGGGATGCCGGCGTCGTCGAACTGCTCCGCGAGCATGTCGGCGTAGGCACGCGTGCGGGCGAAGACCAGGGTCTTGCCGTCGCGGTCGACCAGCGAGGTGAGGATGTCGGCCTTGTCGCGGTGCTCGATCACGAGCACGCGGTGCTCGATCGTGCTCGAGTCCTGGTCTTCACCGGCGACCTCGTAGACGGCCGGGTCGACGAGGAACTCGTCGACGAGAGCCGCGACCTCACGGTCGAGCGTCGCCGAGAAGAGCAGCTTCTGGCTGCCGTCGGCCGTGTGACGCAGGATGCGCTGCACCGGCTCGACGAATCCGAGCTCGCACATGTGGTCGGCCTCGTCGAGCACCGCGATGCGGCAGTCCGAGAGGTCGAGCTTGCCCTGGTTGATCAGGTCCTCGATACGACCGGGCGTGCCGATGACGATGTCGACGCCCTTCTTCAGCGCGCCCACCTGGCGGCCCTGCGGCACACCACCGTAGATCTGCGTGGTGAAGAGGCCGACGCTGCGGGCGATCGGCTGAATGGTGCGGTCGATCTGCAGCGCGAGCTCCCGGGTCGGAGCGAGGATGATCGCGCGCGGCGAACGGCCGAACTCACGACGCTTGCCCGCCTGCGACTGCAGCACGCGCTCGACGAGCGGCGCTCCGAAAGCGATGGTCTTGCCCGAGCCGGTGCGTCCGCGGGCGAGCACATCGCGGCCCGCGAGAACGGCTGGAATGCTCGCTGCCTGGATCGGGAACGGCGTCGCCGCGCCCATGCCGACGAGGGTCTCGACGATGTTGGATCCGAGACCCAGATCGCCGAAGGTCACGCCGTCGACCTCGACCGCGGCGACGGACTTCGCCTCGAGGCGCTCGTGCACGACGTCGTCGGTCGGCTCGAACTTCTTGGCGGGCGCCGCTGTGGCGTTCCAGTCGTTACGGCTGGGGCGCTCATTGCGCGACGGCCGTCTGCGGGTGTCCGACGTCAACGGGCGGGGACGCTCGGTACGGTACGCGCCACCGGTCGAGGGACGCGAACGCTCGTCGCGGCCGCCCTCGATCGCACGCTGAGTGCGGTCGCGGTCGAAGGCACGACGCGCACGGTCGGCGTCGTAGGAGCGCTCAGGGCGCTCGGCGCCGCCACGGTCATCACGACGCGGGCCCGCGCCACGGTCGTCACGACGCGGGCGGTCGTCACGGTCGAAGCGGGGGCGCTCGGATGCCGAGCGGTCGAAGCGGGGGCGCTCGGAGCGGTCGCCCGAACGGGCAGGACGGTCGTCGCGGTTGAAGCGCTGGCCACCGCGATCGTCGCGGAAGCCACCGGAGCGCTGATCGCGGCGGTCGTCACGGCCCGGACGTCCGCCATCGCGGTGATCGTTGTCGCGGAAGCCCTGGCGCTGCGTGCCGGCACCGCGGTCGTCACGGCGCGGACGGTCGAAGCCCGAGGAGGAGCGGTCGTTGTAGCGCGGACGGTCGTCGCGGGTGTGCGGCGCGTCACGGCGACCCGACTCGGCACGGCTGCGGATGCCTCGGGCCTCATCGCGACCGGCGCGCTCCTGGGCGCTCCAGCGCTGCTTGGGTGCGCCGCCTTCTTCAGCGGGACGGTATCCGCGGTGACCGACGCTGCGGCTGCCGGGGCGACGGTCGAAACCGGCCGAGGGAGCGCGGCGCTCACCGGCATCCGCACGTCCGCCGCGAGCGTCGCGGGAATCGCGCGTGTCGCGACCGGCGTCACGGCCGCCGGCGCGGCGGTCGTGGAACGAGGTCTTGTTCGCGCCGTAGCGCGGCTCGAAGTTGGCGGCGGGGCGTCCGCCGCGGGGCTTCTTGTTCTTGGGCATGGGGATGTCCTTCTGAGTTCTCGCACGAGAACGGCGCCGCGCACACGCGCGAGCACCCTGCGCCGGATCGGATGCGATCGGGCGGGGTTCCGGACTGTCAGCGGCCGGGGCCATTCATGTGATGGTTGATTAGCGTCGAGCGACGCTCACCATCGGCCCCTGGACTCACACTTCTTACACAAAAACGTCCGCGCCATGCGCGGGTGTCCGAAGCCGACGCATCAAGTGTAGCGGGCGCACCTGAAAAACCGCCCAGTCCCCCGGGCGGGCTCGGCTCGCCATACGATTGCGGGGTGAACTCCGCATCCCCCACCGGCACCCAGGTGCACCTGCAGCTCGGCGATGTCAGCGCTCAGATCGCGCAGGTCGGCGCATCGCTCCGCTCGCTGCGCATCGGCTCTGTCGACCTGATCGCCCCCTATCCCCTCGACGCTCCCACGCCCTCGTGCTCCGGCGTGGTGCTCACGCCCTGGCCGAATCGCGTGCGCGACGGGCTCTGGAGCGACGAGGGCACCGAGCGGCAACTCGCCATCACCGAGCCGAAGTTCATGAATGCCAGCCACGGACTCCTGCGGTTCACGGCCTACACGATCGAGGAGACGGCCTCGGCGACGACGCTGAGCGCCACGGTCGTGCCGCAGACGGGCTACCCGTACCTGATCGAGACGAGCGTCACCTACGTGCTGCGCGCCGACGGGATCGACGTGACCCACGCCCTGACCAACCGTTCCGCCACCGCGGCACCGGTCGCCCTCGGCACGCACCCGTTCGTGACGATCGGCGATGTCGACCCGCACGACCTCGTACTGAGGGTGCCGGCGCAGACCGCATTCGACACCGACGAGCGGATGCTGCCCACGGGCACGCACCCGGCGGATGCCGCGCTGCGCGACGGCGTGCGCGTGGGCGATGTGACCCTCGACACCGGGTTCACCGACCTCGCGCGCGACACCGACGGACTCGTGCGCCACTCGCTGACGGCTCCGGACGGGCGCCGTCTGACGCTCTGGCAGGGCGCGGGCTTCGACTTCGTGCAGGTCTACATCACCGACAAGTACCCGGGACAGCCCCTCGCGGTGGCGATCGAGCCCATGACCGCCCCCGCCGACGCCCTCAACAGCGGCACCGGCATCCGTCGCCTCGCCCCGGGCGAGACCTGGACGCTGGAGTGGGGCATCACTTTCGAGTGACCACCCACGCTCGCAGCTAGTCGCCGCGCTCGCGCAGCTCGCGTCGGGTCAGCTGGTTCGCGTGCGGCAGCCCGGCGCCCGAATCCGATCCGGCCACACCGGCACCGGCCACACCCGCACCGGCCAGCGCCAGGTCACCGGCCGGCGCGGGCCCGTCGGACGGCTCAACGCCCTCGACCGGCGCGGACCCGTCGTCGCCGGAGCCCGCCTTGCGAGCGCGACGACGCTCCTTCGCGCCCTCGACCAGGTTGTAGAGCGTGGGCAGCACGATCAGGGTCAGCACGGTCGACGAGATGAGTCCGCCGATCACGACGATCGCGAGCGGCTGCGAGATGAACCCGCCGTGGCCGGTGATGCCGAGCGCCATCGGAGTCAGCGCGAAGATCGTCGCGAGTGCCGTCATGAGGATCGGACGCAGTCGCTTCTCCCCACCCGCCTTCACGGCGTCGAGCGTCGACAGCCCCTTCTCCCGATACTGGTTGACGAGGTCGATGAGCACGATCGCGTTGGTCACCACGATGCCGATGAGCATCAGAACGCCGATGAGCGAGGCCACACCGAGCGGCACTCCGGTGATGATCTGCAGCAGGATCGCTCCGGTCGCCGCGAACGGCACCGAGACGAGCAGCAGCAGCGGCTGGCGCAGCGACTTGAAGGTCGCCACCATCACGACGTAGACGATCAGGATCGCCGCGAGCATCGCCAGGCCCAGCTGCGAGAACGAGTCCGCCTGCTGCGTCGCCACACCTCCGACCTCGGCAGAGGCGCCGTCGGGCAGATCGACCGCGTCGAGCGCCGCGGTGACCGACTGGGTCGCGACGGCGAGGTTGTCGGATGCCGGGGGCACGGTGATCGTGGCGGTGCGGCGCCCCTGCTCGGTCGTGATCGAGGTGGGGCCGTTGCGCTCCTCGACGGTCGCGATCTCCTGCAGCTGCACCACGCCGAGCGGCGTGGGGATCGTCAGCTCGCGCAGTGCCTGTGCGGTCGTCGGCGGCTCAGCCGAGGCGAGGTAGATCGTGAGTGACGTGTCGTCGATCTCGACCGTTCCGACCTGCTGCGGACGCATCGTGTTCGACACGATCGATCCGACGGCGACCTCCGAGAGACCTCGCTGTGCAGCGGCGTCCCGGTCGACGACCACGGCCAGGTACGGCAGAGCCGCTGCCAGGTTGTCGGTGATCTGTCCGATTCCGTCACGTCCGTCGAGCTCGTCGACCACCGCGGTCGTCGCGGTCTGCAGGTCCTCGGCGTTCGAGGCGGAGACCGAGATCTCGATGTCGCTCGATCCGAATCCGGCCGCCGATGCGACCGACACCTCTCCGACGTCGGTGAGGTCTGCGACGGCATCCTGCACCGCTGCCCTCAGCTCTTCCTGATCGGCGTCGGCATCGGTGAGCACCGAGTAGGTGATTCCGGCGCCGCCCGAGAACGCGTCGCGCAGAGCGGAACCGCTCGACCCGATCGATGCCTGCACGGTGGTGACGCCGTCGATCTGCATCAGAGCGTCTTCGACGGCGACAGCCGCCTCCGACTTGGTCTCGAGGCTCGCTGTCGGGCCCAGATCTTGAGTCACGGTCATGGTGTTCTGCCCCGAGTCGCTGAGGAAGTTCACCTTCATCAGCGGCGCGGCGGCGAGCGTGGCACCGAGCACGACGACCGCGAGGATCACGGTGAGACCGGAGTGCTTGAGCGTCCACCCGAGAATCGGCCGGTAAGCGCGCTGCAGCGCCGTCGGCGGCGCAGCCGGGTCCTCCGGATCGATCTGCACGCCGTTCTCGTCGAGCAGCGGCTTGCCCGGGCGCAGGAACCAGTAGGCGAGCACCGGCACGATCGTCAGCGACACGAGCAGCGAAGCCACCATCGCGATCGAGACGGTCATGGCGAACGGTCGGAACAGCTCGCCGACCATGTCCCCCACGAACACGATGGGCAGGAAGACCGCGACCGTGGTGATGGTCGACGAGGTCACCGCCATCGCCACCTCGCGCACGGCGAGACGGATCGCGTCACCCTTGTCTGCGTCTCCCACGTAGTGGCGTTTGATGTTCTCGATCACGACGATCGAGTCGTCGACCACACGACCGATCGCGATCGTGAGCGCACCGAGGGTGAGGATGTTGAGCGAATACCCGAACGCCTGCAGACCGATGAAGGTGATCAGCACGCTGGTCGGGATCGAGATCGCCGTCACGAGCGTCGAGCGGATCGACAGCAGGAAGACGAGGATGATGATCACGGCGAAGACGAGCCCGAGCAGCCCCTCGGTCGCGAGAGTCTCGATCGACTGCTGGATGAACGGCGCCTGGTCGAAGATGATCGTGAACTCGGCGTCGGGGAACGCCTCGCCGATCGTGTCGAGCGCGGCGATGACGCCCTGCGAGACCTCGACGGTGTTGGCGGCGGGCAGCTTGGTGATCGAGATCGAGAGGGCGTCCTTGCCGTCGACGCGCGAGATCGAGGAGACAGGATCGGTCTCCTGCACCACCGTCGCCACATCTCCGACGGTCGCCGTCGTGCCGACGAGCGGCAGCGCTGCGATCTCGTCGACGGACGTGATCTTGGCTCCGGTCTGCACCGTGAGGGTCTGACCGTTCTCGGTGATCTCCCCGCCCGGGAACAGCGTGCCGTTCTGCTGCAGTGCGGTGCTGATCGCCTGCGAGGACTGCCCCTGCGCGGCGAGCGCCGCGACGTCGGGCGTGATCGTGATGCGCTGGCCGACGCCTCCGATGAGCTGCGCGGCGTTGACGCCATCGACGTCTTCGAGTTCGGGGATCGCGACGTTCGTCAGCTCGGCCTGTGCGTTCTCGGCGTCGTCGAATCCCGTCACCGCGACCTGGATCACGGGGAAGTCATCGATCGACACCGCGAGCACCTGCGGGCTCAGGTCTTCGGGCAGCTGAGCGGAGATGCGGTTGATGGCCTGCTGGATCTTCTGCTCGGCCGTCGCGAGGTTGGTGCCGTAGGCGAACGTCGCCTGCACGATCGAGGCGTTCGTGGTGCTCGTGGCGGTCGTGCCCTCGAGACCCGGAACCCCCTGGATCGCCGACTCGATGGGCGTCGACACGTCGTTCTCGACGACCTCGGGCGAGGCGCCGGGATACGTCGTCATGACCATCAGGTTCGGCAGCTCGAGCGACGGGATGAGCTCCTGCTTGAGGTTCGTCAGAGCGAGCCCGCCGAACACGGCGGCGACGATCGTAATCAACGCGATCAGTGCGCGGTTCTTCAGACTCAGGACGGCGAGGTTCGACACGGGCGGATTCTCTCTCGGTGGGATCAGGAGGATGCTGCGGCGGTGGATGCTGAGGACGACGCCTGCCGAGGGAGGAGAATCCCGGCGAGGGCGTCGCGGATGAGCTCTTCGTCGAGCGGCTCGTCGTGGATCTGTGCATGCCACAGTACGCCGTCGATGAAGACGGCGGCGGCCCTGGCGCGGTCCACCCCGTGTACCGGGGCGATGAACCCCACGATCTCGTCGGACCAGAGCTTGGCGAACTGTCGTACGCGAGGGTCATGCACGGCGGCCGTGACGACGGCCCGGTCGGCCTGGATCGCCCGGGCATTCGTGAGTCCCTGATGCACAAGTCGCGCGAGCCCCTCGGGCGTGACACCCTCGACGACCACCGCGCGCCTGGTCTCGTCGATGCGCGATTCGATCTCTGCGGCGAGCGCGCCGATGGCAGCTTCGCGCAGGTCGTCGAGTGTCGCGAAATACTGCGTGGTGGCACCGAGCGGCACCCCGGCACGCGCGGCGACCTTGCGGTGGGTGAGCGCGTCGACGCCGATCTCGACGATCAGCTCGGCGGCGGCCGTCACGATCTCGAGACGGCGCGCTTCAGGATCCCGACGGCGGCGTGTGCCCTCGCTCATCGCATCCCCTCACGCTCTCTTGTACGTGCGTACATGTACGTTTGTACATTCTGCATGCGAAAGCTGGAGATTGGCCGGGGGCGCTCGCCTGCTCGGCCGTCAGATGCCTGAGCCGACTTCGAGACCGAGACCCGCCGCGACGAGTCCCATCAGCAGCATCCCGGCGGCGTTGAACACGGATGCTCGGCGTTCGCCGTCGCCCCACAGCGCGACCGTGTCGAGCATGGCCGTGCTGAAGGTGGTGTACCCGCCCAGCAGCCCGGCCCCCACGAGGAACGCCTGATCGGGCAGCGCCGCGGTCACGAGGCCGAGCGCGAACGACCCGCTGAGGTTCACGAGCATGATGCCCCAGGGAAAGCGTCCATCCACGATCTTCGCGACACCGAGGTCGACGAGGTAGCGCAGCATCGCCCCCGCTCCCCCGGCGAGCGCGGCTCCGACGAACAGCAGCGGGCTCACGAGTCGACTCTCTCGTGGGGATTCGTCGAACGTGGGCGGCCGACGCGCAGCCCGAGCGCCGCCGCCGCGAGGCCGAGCACCAGGCTGCCCGCGGCATAGATGAACGCCAGGATCGGAGCATCCGTCGACAGCGAGATGGCCCCTGTCGCGAACGCACTGTACGTCGTGAATCCCCCGAGCACCCCGGTGCCGAGGAACAACCGCAGTCCTGCGGTCGGGGCCACACGCGCGGCCAACACGCCGATCAGCAGGGAGCCCACGACATTGACCGCGAGGGTCGCTGCGGGAAAGCCACCGGCATCCGGAATCCAGAGGCCGACCGCCAGCCGCGCCGCCGTGCCGATGCTGCCGCCGATGAAGACGAGGAGCAGGCGTCGAGGGGTCACGCGGCAACTCTAGTCGCGCCCTTCCGCCGCATCCGCCCGCTTGTCAACCGGGTGCGCTCGGATCCACCCTGGGTCGAGACTGTCAGCATGAAGCCACTGTGGAAGCTCGACCGGACCCCGCCCACCGGCACACCGTTCGACCCCGGCGCACGACATGACGTGATCATCGTCGGAGCGGGCCTCACCGGCCTCAGCACCGCGGTCATGCTCACGCGCGCTGGTCTCGATGTGGCCGTGATCGAAGCGGGCGCGGTCGGGGAGCTCGCATCGGGAGGCAACACCGGCAAGCTCACGCTGCTGCAGGGTCAGCGCCTCGCCGAGATCCGCGCGCACCATTCCGCCTCTCTGACGCAGGCCTATGTCGACGGCAACCGCGCAGGCATGGACTGGCTCGTCGGCTTCGCCGACCATGCCGGAGTCCCGTACGAATGCCGCACCGACCACTCCTACGCCCAGGGATCGGACGGCCTCGAGACCCTGCAGGAGATCCACTCGGCGGCACGCGAGGCGGGACTCGCGACCAGGATGCTGACGCAGGGCGAGCTCGGGTCGACCGCCTTCCCCGCCGCCGGTGCCGTCGCTCTCGACGACCAGGTCACGATCGATCCGATGCTCGTCGCCGAGGCGCTTGCGGGTGAGCTGCTCGCCGGCGGCGGGACACTGCACACCGGCGTCCGCGTGACCGCGACACACGCGCTCCCCGAGCCGCGCGTCGAGACGCCGGTCGGCCCGATGTTCGCCGAGCACATCGTGATCGCCACCGGGTACCCGATCCTCGACCGCGGCCTCTACTTCACCAAGATGCGGGCGTTCCGCTCGTACTGCGTCTCGTTCCGCACCTCCGCCGACATCCCCGACAGCACGTTCATGTCGGTCGACAGTCCCTCACGATCGATCCGCCCCGTGTCCGCCGCGGACGGGCCCGGCGAGACCGCCCAGCTCATCGTCGGCGGCAACGGACACCCGGTCGGTCGCTCCGACAGCGAGGCCGCCGCGGTCGACGACCTCGTCGAGTGGACGAGGTCGCACTTTCCCGACGCCGAGGAGACGCACCGGTGGTCGGCGCAGGACTACGAGTCGCACAACCAGATCCCGTTCGTGGGTGCGATGCCGCGGGGGCTCGGCAGCATCCGCTTCGCGACGGGCTATGCGAAGTGGGGGCTGTCGAACGCACCGGCCGCCGCGCTGCGGCTCACCACCGAGATCCTCGGGGCGAACTGGCACGATCGACCCGGCTGGATGGTCAAGATCGGCACGAGACTCACGGTTCCCGCCGACCTCGCCCGAGGAGCGGTCGAGGGTGCGAAGGTGGCTGCGGCAGCGACGACCGGATGGGTCGACGCCGAACGCCGACCCGTGCCTGTGCCGAAGCCGGCCGAGGGCGAGGGTGTCGTCGCGAACCGCGGTGGCCGCCCCGTGGGCATCTCGACGGTCGACGGTGTGACCCGCGCCGTCTCGGCCGTGTGCCCGCACCTGGGCGGCGTGCTCGACTGGAACGACGCCGAGTGCACGTGGGACTGCCCGCTGCACGCCTCGCGCTTCACCGCCGAGGGCACGCGGATCGAAGGCCCGGCGCTGCAGGACCTGAAGCCGCTGCCCCGAACGAGCGAGGGCTGAGGTTCAGTTCGACGCCGGCGCTTCCGCACCGGGCGGCGGCGAATCCCACCCCTGCTGGGGCTCATCGCAGTTCTCGCGGAAGACGTACTGCGATGCGAGCTTGCGCTGATGGCTCGACCAGTCGATCGCGGGGCGCCGCTGCTCCGGCGGCAGGTAGCCGAGACGGTAGACGGCCATGAGCTCGAGGTCGTCGGGCACGCGCAGCAGCTTCACGATCTCGTCCCACTGACCCGGAACCTCCATCGGGAACGAGATGAACTGGATGCCCATGCCGAGCTCGACCGTGGTCAGCCAGACGTTCTCCATCGCCGCGCCCATGCTGAACACCGAGTAGAACGACGACAGCTGACCCGGTCGGTACTCGCTGCGATCGAGCATCACCCCCAGCAGCAGCGGCGATCCGGCGACGAGCTTGTGGTTCTCCTCACCCAGTGTCTTCGGCACCCCGAACGTGTTCATCAGCTTCTGGCCGCGCTTGGTGAACACCTGACTGGTGAACGGGCGGAGCGCTGCGGGGAGCTTGTCGAACAGCATCCCGCTGCGCTTCTCCTCCATCTCGGCCTGGCTGAAGCGGAAGTACGGCTTGTAGCGCTCGAAGAAGGTGCCGTTCGACATCGCCTCGGTCATGCTGTCGCCCGAGATGCGCGCGATCTTGTCGATCGTGTCGCGGTTCTCGATGACCACGAACCGCCACGGCTGACTGTTCAACTGCGAGGGCGCACGGCCTGCGGCTTCGAGCAGGATGCGCTGATGCTCCTCCGACACCGGATCGGGCAGGAACGATCCGTTCGTGGTCTTGCGGCGGCGGATGGCGTCGAGCAGTTCCATGCGTTCACTTCCGGTCGGTGGCGAGGCGCGAGCACACGAGGCCCGCGACGATGAAGGGCGCCGCGGCGAGCGCGATGAGCGGATGCCGTCGGCTGTGCGTGCCGAGATACGGGATGGCGGCAAGCGGGGCGGCAGCCGGCGCGAGCGCCAGGGCCGCGCGGCGGCTCGCGTGGCGCGGCCGACCCCAGAGGACCGCCGAGAACGCGGCGGCGGAGGTCACGCACGTGGCGATGTAGATCGCGTGGTGCAGCCAGCGGAAGCTGCTCGTGTCGATGAGCTTGACGGCGACCGCCGAGCCGAGGGCGACGTTCGCGGTGTAGGCGACGGCCGCCGCCGCGAACAGCGGCGCAGCATCCGTACGTCTGCGTCGAGGGCCCATGCCATGACCCTACGCCCACCCCCGGCATCCGATCCCGGCCTTGATCCGGCGTCCGGTTCTGTGCAACACCCCCCCGGCTTTCGAATCGCGCACTTTGCAGTTTTCGACCCGGGTTTTCTGCAAAGTGCGCGACTTCAAAGCCGGTGGGGGGCTACAGTTTGCCCTCCGCGTAGATGCGGAGCGCGTCGCGGACGAACTCCGCGCCCTGCGTGCCGCCGGCCGATGTCGCGTAGTTCGCGCCGAAGCGCGGGTCTGCCACGTACATCTCGCCGAGTCCGATGACGTATGCCTTGACATCGCCGCCGGGCGCGGCAGCGGGTGTCCCAGGGATGCCGGTGAGCCAGTCGACGTGGCGACGGGCGACGTCCTGAGCCTCGGCGGATGCCGGGGCGATGCCGCTCTCCGCGGCGGCGATCCAGTCGCGACCGAGGTCGGACACACGCTGTTGCCAGTCGGCTCGTTCGGCGTCGGTCATCCCGCGCCACCAGCGGTCGCTGTCGGCGTAGGCCTTGCGCCCCCAGCGTTCTTCGACCTCCTCTTTGTACTGGGTGTGGTCGAAACCGTCGAACATGTTCTCTGCCATGAGTTCTTCACCTCCTCTCAATGCGTTGATGGTGTTCTCGACCGACGCGATCTGCCGCGCCAGCCGTTTCTGCTCCTCACGCAGCAGCGCGAGGTGGGTCTCGAGAGCGGATGCCTCGCTCTGTCGCGCAGTCGTCGGGTTGAGCACCTCGGCGATCTGCGGCAGACCGAGTCCGAGCTCGCGCAGCAGCAGGATGCGCTGCAGACGCACGAGCGCAGCCTCGTCGTAGTGGCGATAACCGTTGTGCGCGATGCGCGAGGGCGGCAGCAGACCGACGTCGTCGTAGTGACGCAGCGTTCTGCTGGTGGTGCCCGCGAGTCGGGCGATCTCCTGGATCGACCAATCACGACCGGTCATGGCTCCTCCTTCCGTGAATCCTTCTTCGATGACTCCACGGTAGAAGTTGACGCTACGTCGAGGTCAAGAGCTTCGCACGCGGCCCTTGACAAGATCGAGATATATCGTGTTATTCTCGTCGAACACGATATATCGTGTTCCCTCAACCCAGGAGAAGCAGACATGACCGAGAAGTGGCTCATCGCCCCGGGCGAAGAACGCGTCATCGACATCGAGAACGTCACCCGCCTGAAGATCGGTCTGGTCGGCGGCCAGGTCGATGTCATCGCGCACGACGAACCCGGCATCCGCATCGAGGTGCACGGCGTCACCACGAAAGACCTCCGCATCGAGGCGCACGACGGCGAGGTCGAGATCGACCACCCCCAGCTCGGCTGGGACAACTTCCTCGAGGTGTTCCGCAACTTCGGCTCCGGCGGCCCCAAGGCAGAGGTCAGCGTCGCGGTTCCCCGCTCCATCGCCCTCAACCTCGGCGTCGTCAGCGCCGGCGCTCTGATCTCGGGCATCCGCAATGACGCTCGCCTCAACACCGTCTCGGGCGACATCATCGTCGATACGCTGATCGGCGATCTGTCGGTCAACTCCGTGTCGGGTGACGTGCAGGTGCGCGGCCTCACGGGGTCGATCACGGCGAACAGCGTCTCAGGAGACGTGGCCGTCACCGGAACGGTGCGCAAGGCCACGGTCGACATCGTCTCGGGTTCGACGCTCGTCGACGCCGCGGGCGACGTGAACACGATCAACATCAACTCGGTGTCAGGCGGAACCACGGTGCGTCTCGACGAGTCGCTCGCGGCGAACTACGTGATCCGCTCGCTCAGCGGTCGCCTGCTCATCGACGGCATCGAGCGAGGATCGTCAGGCATCAACAACTACACCGGCTCGTCGGGCGAGCTCGCGGGACGTTTCGTCGACCTGCGCGCCAACTCCGTCTCGGGCGGCGTGACCGTGCTGCGCCGCACACCCGAGTCGATCACGAATGATGCGGAGTGGGAGGAAGCATGAGCCCCGCAGTCTTCTCGCATGGCGATCTCAGGCTCTACCTGCTGTCGCTGCTCGCCGAATCGCCCCAGCACGGCTACGGCATCATCCAGGCCCTGACCGATCGAACGGGCGGAACCTACACGCCGAGTGCGGGCACCATCTATCCCCGTCTCGCGAAGCTCGAAGATGAGGGTCTGGTCACCAAGACCGTCGACGGCCGCACCACGATCTACGCGATCACGGATGCCGGACGCGCCGAGCTCGCATCACGCGAAGGCGACCTGGCCGGCATCGAGGCGGGACTCACCGACTCTGTGCGGCTGATCGCCAACGAAGTGCGCCAGAGCGTCAAGGAGGCAATGAAGAGCCTGCGGGCCGATCTCGCCACCGCCGAGAAAGACGATCGGGCGGCATCCAAGTCGCGCCCGCGCAGCGCGGGAGACGACGAACGCATCGTCAGTCGCGAGGAGATGCACAGGGCGGATGCCATCATCAACGCCTTCCGCGCACGCGTGCGCACCGACCTGCGCACTCACGTCGCCCAGGGCGGCACGCTTCCCGCATCCGTCGTCTCAGAACTGGAAGACGGACTGGATGCCGCGGCTCGCGGCATCACCACGGCACTGGCGTCTCTCAAGCGCTGACTTCCCCGGTCGTTGAGCGAGGAGCGAAGCACCTGCCCCGGTCGTTGAGCGAGGAGCGAAGCACCGAGACGAAACGCGCCGAATCCCGCGGACAGCGCTCCGCGTCGATTCGGCGCGTTTCGTCTCGGTCGGCCCCGCCGTCCTCGCTCAACGACCGGATGGGGAGGGCGGGGGCTTCGCCGTCCTCGCTCAACGACCGGATGGGGAGGGCGGGGGCTCCGCCGTCCTCGCTCAACGACCGGATGGGGAGGGCGGGGGCTTCGCCGTCCTCGCTCAACGACCGGATGGGGAGGGCGGGGGCTCCGCCGTCCTCGCTCAACGACCGGATGGGGAGGTGCGCCCTACTCGGTCCAGATCTCGGGTTCGCTGTCGGGCACGGACTCGCCGAGAGGCACGACGAGCACCGAGCGGTGCTGGCGATGCGCGAGGCGCGCAGCGACAGACCCGGTGAAGAACTCGCGGATCGACTCGCCGATGCCTCGCTTGCGGGTTCCCACGACGATCAGCTGAGCGTCGACCTTGTTCGCGAGCTGCTTGATCGCGAGAGCAGGGTCACCCACGAGTTGACGAGCCGTCCAGGTGATGCCCGTGCCGTCGAGCGCCGCCGCGGCTTCTGCCTGCACGGTCTCGAACTCGGCCGCGCCCGCCTCGAGGTTGAGATCGATGGGCGCCGAGTGCACATACCCGTCGGGATCCTCGTAGGTCACGAAGCGCGTGACATCGACATGAGCGACCACGAGCGGCACCCGCAACAGTCGAGCGAAACGCGCCGCCTCGTGGATGACGTGCGCGGACTGCCCCGGCTGCATCCCGACGATCACGGCTTTCTGCAACGTGGCGTTCTGCGCCGCCTCGTCAGAGTGCGTGGAGGTGTTGTCGGTCATGATGATCGCTCCCTTCACCGGCTCGGCATCGGCCGTGGCTGCCTGGCCGCGTGCTATTCTGAATGCTACTCTTACCGGCCCTGAGCCGGTGTCGTGAATGCATCGGGCCGTCAGCTGCCCGCAGCTTAAATCGTGAGGGGGTCTCAGGCATGGGCCGTGGCCGTCAAAAGGCGAAACACACCAAGATCGCCCGCGAACTGAAGTCATTCAGTCCGTCGGTGAACTACTCGGCGCTCGAGCGCGAACTCGCGCACCCGAGCGACTCGGAAGACGCATACGTCGACAAGTGGGCAGACGAGTATGCCGACGAAGACGAGGACGAACTCGAAAAGGCCTGACCGCCATTTCGCTCGTCGTCGAATCCCCCGCGCGCCGCTCGGGGGATTCGTCGTGTCTGGAATACCAGAACTTCGCTTCGCGCCGCGTGCGTGAGCACGGAGCTCGGCACCGCCGCTGAGAGACTGTTCCCATGGCTCGCGTCGTCTCTCTGTACCGTCACCCCGTCAAAGGACTCACCCCCGAGTCCGTCGACTCGATCACGGTGCAGCCGGATGGTCGCATCGCCGGCGACCGCGTGCTCGCCTTCCGCTTCGCCGACGCCGTCGCGCCCGAGGTCGACGACGGGCTCGACCACTGGCCGAAGGCGAAGGGCCTCTCTCTGCAGGACTTCCCCGCCCTCGCCACTCTGAAGACCACCTATGACGATGAGTCTCGTATCGTGCGCATCGACCTCGACGGGTCGACCATCGTCGAAGCGGGTCTCGACGACGCGGGTCGTACCGCGCTGGCGGATGCCGTGGCCGACTTCGTTCTCGCCACGCCGGAGGGACGCCGCCTGCGTCGGCCCGGCCGACTCCCTCTGGTCGTGGTCGGCGACGGCACGACCCCGCGGTTCCAGGATCGCGCGCGCGGCTACGTGTCGGTGCACAGCAGCGCGAGCGTGAGCGCTCTCGGTGACGCGCTCGGCCTCGGCATCGACGACCGTCGGTTCCGCTCGAACATCGTCATCGACGATGCCGGAGCCTGGTCCGAACTCGAGTGGAGCGGCGAGGTGACCGTCGGACGGGTGGCGTTCGAGGTGGCAGGACCGATCGTGCGCTGCCTCGCGACGCACGCGAACCCCGACACCGGCGTTCGCGACGCCAAGGTGCTGACCACGCTCACGGGCGCTCTCGGTCAGGCCGAGCCCACTCTCGGACGGCTCCTGCTGCCCGGGCGCAGTGCAGGCGAGCAGGACTCCTGGGCAGGCGGCACCATCAGCATCGGCGACGAGGTGCACACCGGCGTGTGACGCCGCGGCGCACGGGTCTCGACCCCGGTGTGCGGGCCCGGATCACCAGCGACCGTGCCGGCGCTCCCAGTCCTCTTCGATCGTGCGGCGGCGACCGGCGACCCAGCCCGCGGGGATCACCGCGACCAGCACGCCGACGAGCACCCACAGCGGGATCTGCCAGCTGTCGGTGAGGTCGTGGATCAGGCCGATCAGCAGGGGGAAGGCCGCGGCGACCGCGTAGCCGACGCTCTGCACGAATCCACTGAGTGCGACGGCGCTCTCGGGCGTGCGGGCACGGATGCTGAGCAGCACCAGCGCGAGCGGGAACAGCGCCGGAGAGAGGCCGAACAGCACCACCCACAGGGGCATCGCCACGGTCGGCAGGAAGAGGAATCCGGCGAGACCGGCGAGACCGCAGGCGATCGCGATGAAGAACACCGGGCGGGTCGCCTGGAAGCGCACGATCAGGATCGGCACGAGCAGCGAGCACGGCAGCCCCATCAGGCCGAACAGCGACAGCAGCAGCCCGGCGTTCGCCGGGGAGACCCCGCCCACGTCGATCATGATGGTCGGCAGCCACGAGAACGACACATACGCCACGGTCGACGAGGCGCCGAACACGAGAGCGATCGACCAGGCCAGCGGGAGTCGCCAGAGGCGCCCGAACACTCGGGGGTTCGGACCACTCGTCGAGATCGGTCCCGTCGCCACGGACGCGGCGTCATGGGTGTCGACGTCGGGCGTGGGGGCCGGCTCGACGCGCGCAGGCCTCGCCGAGGCATCCGCTCTGCTGGTCAGCAGCATCGCGACCCACGGCACCAGTGCGATCGCGGCGAAGACTCCCCACAGACCCAACGAGACTCTCCACCCCGCAGTGTCGGCGATGGGCACAGCGACCAGCGGTGGCACGAACGTCGACACCGCCATGGTGGTGGAGTAGACGGTCATCATCAACCCGAGGCGATCGGGGAAGTACTTCTTGACCAGCGGCGGCAGCAGCACGTTGCCCGATCCGACACCCGCGAAGACCACTGCGGTCGCAGCGAGCAGCGAGGTCGAGTCGCCGGCGAAGCTGCGCAGCAGCAGGCCTGCCGCGATCAGGCCGATCGCCACCACCGCGACGCGCTCGAGCCCGAACCGACGCTCGAACAGCGGCGTGAGCAGGCCGAACACCGCGAAGCACACGGGCGGTGCCGCGCCGATCAGGCCGACCACGACCGACGAGACGGGGAAGTCCTCGGCGACGTGATCGATCACCGGAGACAGCGACGCCACCGCAGACCGCAGCGAGAAGGCGACCAGCACGATGCCGATCAGGGCGAGAGCACGCCCCCGCCAGAGCGGTTGCGCACCCGAGGTCACGATGTCTGCGACCCCTCCACCCACGCGAGGTACTCGTCGGACACGGTTCCGGTGACATAGCGACCGTCGAAGCAGCTCATGTCGAGATCGCTGAGCACGGAGCCCTCGATGATCGCGGCCTTGAGGTCATCGACCTCCTGGTAGACCAGGTGATCGCAGCCCAGCTCCTGCGCGATCTCGGGGATCGTGCGGCCGTGCGCGATCAGCTCGTGACGCGACGGCATGTTGATGCCGTAGACATGCGGATGCCGCACGGGCGGCGCCGCAGAGGCGAACGTCACCGACGTCGCACCCGCGTCACGGGCCATCTGGATGATCTGCTTCGAGGTCGTGCCGCGCACGATCGAGTCGTCGATCAGCAGCACGTTCTTGCCCTGGAACTCGGTCGACATGGCGTTGAGCTTCTGACGCACGCTCTTCTTGCGCACGGCCTGGCCCGGCATGATGAAGGTGCGGCCCACGTAGCGGTTCTTGTAGAAGCCCTCGCGGTACTCGATGCCCAGCTTGCGGGCGACCTCCATGGCCGCAGGGCGCGCGGAGTCGGGGATCGGCATCACGACGTCGATCTTGTCCATCGGCACGTGCTTGGCGATGGTGTCGGCCAGCTTGTCACCCATGCGCAGGCGCGACTCGTAGACCGAGACGCCGTTCATGACGGAGTCGGGACGCGCGAGATACACGTACTCGAACGCGCACGGCGCGAGCACAGCCTCGGTGGCGCACTGCCGACTGTGCAGCTCGCCCTCGTTCGTGATGAAGATCGCCTCGCCCGGTTCGACCTCGCGCACGACCTCGTAGTCGGCGTTCTCGAGCACCAGCGACTCGCTCGCCACGACCCACTCGTCGCGGCCTTCGGAACCGGCGACGGTCGAGGGCCTGCGTCCGAGGATCAGCGGGCGGATGCCGAAGGGGTCGCGGAACGCGAGGAGGCCGTATCCCGCGATCACGGCGATCACGGCGTAGGCGCCCTCGATGCGCTCATGCGTGCGGGCGACGGCCTCGAAGATGCGCTCGGCATCGAGGTCGACCGTCGACGTGGTGTTCTGCAGCTCACCGGCGAGCACGTTCAGCAGCAGCTCGGTGTCGCTCGAGGAGTTGAGGTGACGGCGGTCGCGCTTGGCCATGTCGGCCGTGAGCTCACGCGTGTTCGTCAGGTTGCCGTTGTGGATGAGGATGATGCCGTACGGCGCGTTCACGTAGAACGGCTGCATCTCCTCTTCGTTCGACGCGGTGCCCTTGGTCGCGTAGCGCACATGACCGAGGCCGACGTTGCCGAGGAGCCCGCGCATGTCACGCGTGCGGAACGCCTCGCGCACCATGCCCTGCGCCTTGGCGTTGTGCATCACGCCGTTCGCCTCGGCGGTGGCGATGCCTGTCGCATCCTGGCCGCGGTGCTGCAGCAGCAGGAGAGCGTCGTAGATGTCCTGATTGACCGGGGCAGAGCCCACCATTCCGACGATGCCGCACATGGGCTCTTACTTCGCTCCGTCCGCGTAGGCGCCGACCAGGCGCACTGCTCCACCATCGACGCCCTTGGCGCCCTGTTCGAACTCTCCTGCCGGACGTGCGCCGAAGCCCACCGTCGCGACCTGCCATGCGGGCATTCCTTCGGCGGCGAGCGCCGCGATCGCCGCATCCTTCTTGTCGGCCGCGACGACCGCGAGGAACCCGATGCCGAGATTCCAGGTGCCTTCGGCGGATTCGAGCGTGGATCCCGCGATGTCGCTGAGCACGCGGAAGACCGGGCTCGGCGACCACGTGCTGCGATCGACCTCGGCCCAGCTGCCCTGCGGGAGCACGCGCGCGAGGTTCGCCGCGATGCCGCCGCCGGTGACATGGCTGAGCGAGTGCACTCCGCCCGTGCCTGTCGAGCCGCCGAGCTGCTCGATCAGACGCAGGAGCGGAAGCGTGTACAGGCGCGTGGGCTCGAGCAGCGCCTCGCCCCAGGTCGCGCCGAAGTCGGCGGCGTTGTCTGCGTAGGCGATTCCCGCGTTCGTCACGATGTGACGAACGAGCGAGTAGCCGTTCGAGTGCAGGCCACTCGACTCGATGCCGAGCACGACGTCGCCGTCGCGCACGCGGTCGGCACCGAGGATGCCGTCGGCCTCGACGACACCGGTCGCAGCTCCCGCCACGTCGTAGTCGCGCGGACCGAGAAGACCCGGATGCTCGGCCGTCTCGCCACCGACCAGCGCGGTGCCGGTCGCGGAGCACGCCTCGGCGATGCCGCGCACGATGTCGGCGATGCGCTGCGGGAAGACCTTGCCGCACGCGATGTAGTCCGTCATGAAGAGCGGCTTCGCGCCGACCACCACGATGTCGTCGACGACCATGCCGACGAGGTCCTGACCGATCGTGTCGTGCTTGTCGATGGCCTGCGCGATGGCGACCTTCGTACCGACGCCGTCGGTGCTGGTCGCGAGCAGCGGGCGACGGAAGTCGCGCAGCGCACTCGCATCGAACAGCCCGGCGAACCCGCCGACACCGCCCAGCACTTCAGGGCCGTGCGTCGCGCGCACAGAGGACTTCATCAGCTCGACGGCGAGATCGCCTGCAGCGGTATCGACGCCGGCTTCGGAATAGGGATTGGTGGGGGAGGCAGCCACCTCTCCAGCCTACCGCCCGCCGAGGCCTCCTCTCCCCTCCCCGCATCTCCTACGATGGGGCCATGGCCGACAAGCCGCAGTGGTTGATACGCGAAGACGCGAGCGTTCCGGTGCTCGTCGCGCTCGCACTGCGGCAATCCCTCGGCATCCGGGCCCCCGACGACCTGCCGAGCCTGCGCGATCTGCCCGTCAGAGCGCCGGATGCCGTCGACGTGACGCCTGAGCTCGAGAAGCAGTGGCGCGACTACTGGGACATGACGATCGAGCCGCGCGCACATCCCTCCGGCGTTCCGCTCGAACTGGTCGACGGCTTCGACACGCTGGTGGCATTGCCGGCGACGGGGGCGGAGCAGCTGGCAGAGGCGATCGCGCCCCATGCGGCATCGGCCCTGCACTTCGCCCGGGTCGCACACGACCGGTACGTGTCGTCCATCCGCAGCTCGATCGCGACCCGCTCGGGCGGCGGCACCATCGGCGGAGAGTCCTATCGCGCGTACGCCAGCGCGATCGCGGAGTTCGAACGCGACGTCGGCCGCCGGGCGCACTCCTTCGAGCTGAACGTGCAGGTGCTGCCGTTCTCGCAGCGCGGGATCTGGTGGGTCGGCGCGCTGACGGTGGCCGTGACAGACGGGCTGCGACGCGATGTGGTGTCGTTCGACGCGGCGATCAGGCCGATCATCGCCGAACTGGCGTGACGCGGCGGCGATCGGACGGGGACGTCAGTCGTTCGCGATGATGGTCTCGTGCTCGACGCGTACGACGTGATCGTGGCGACGCGCGGTGCGCTCGAGGATCAGCGCCACGATGCTGGCGAGCGCGACACCGATCGGAACCGTCCACAGCAGCAGGAATCCGAACACCTGGCCGGGAGGGTAGACGACGTTCACCGCATCCGACGGCTCGTAGCTGCCGATCATCGTGAGGATGCCCGCGGCGATGACGCCGAGGACGACGCCGATGCCCATGAACACGCCGAATCGCGGTACGCGTCGTACGGTCGCCTCGACCGTCTCGGAGGAATCGTGGGAGGACATGCATCCATTGTCCCACCGTTGCATGTGTGCCGCATGCGGATCTGCGGCAGCACCCGATCAGGGACGCAGCGGCAGCACGTCTGCGAGATCCGCCCGCGTGCCCGAGGCCTGGACCCGACCGGATGCTGCGGCATCGGCCCAGCGCTCCGTCCCCGTCGCGACGGCGATCCAGGTGGCGGCATCCATCTCGACGACATTGGGAGGAGTGCCGCGTGTGTGGCGCGGCCCCTGGATCACCTGCACGGCGCCGAAGGGCGGCACGCGCACCTCGACGCTGTTGCCCGGCGCCTTCTCGTCGAGCAGCTGCAGCAGGTAGCGCACGGTGGTCGCGAGCGCGGTGCGCTGCGGCTTCTCACCGGCGGTCTCGGCGGCCCGCACCGCGGCGAGCGCGGCGCGACCGTCGACGATGTCGATCTTGCGAGATGGCATGCAGCCCAGGGTACGCCCGCCCCGGGGGGGCGCGCCGCGGGCATAGGCTCGGGTCGATGAGCGAGAATCCCGACACCCTGCACGGAGCGCGCGCCGAGCTGATCGCCGCGGCGACCCGCAGCGGGGGCTGGGCGAGACCGTTCCCGCCGGTCGACGGCGCTGCGCATCCGGCATCCGTGCTCGTGCTGTTCGGGCGGCTCGACAGCATCCCGGCGCAGACCGACGCCGCGACCGTGGCCGCCGACCTCGACGTGCTGCTGCAGCGCCGCGCGGCCACGCTGTCGTCGCACCCCGGCCAGGTGTCGTTCCCCGGGGGCCGGGCCGAGGACACGGATGCGGATGCGATCGCCACCGCCCTCCGCGAAGCCGAGGAGGAGACGGGCCTCGATCCAGCCGGCGTCGAGATCCTCGCCACTCTGCCCGAGCTTCCCCTCGCCGCGAGCAACCACGTGGTCACCCCTGTGCTGGGCTGGTGGCGATCACCGTCGCGCGTCGCAGCGGTCGATCACGCCGAGACGGTCGACGTCTTCCGCGTGCCGGTGGCGCAGCTGCTTGATCCTGCGAACCGGCACACCTCGACGATCCACCGCATGGGCCGCACGTGGAAGGGTCCTGCGTTCGACATCGACGGCACGATCGTGTGGGGTTTCACCGCGATGGTGCTCGATGCACTGTTCGACGCCGCCGGCTGGACCCTGCCCTGGGATCCGTCGGTCGAGCGGCCCATCGCGCTCTGATCTGCCGACCGAGGCGCCGCCCACCCGGTCGTTGAGCGACGACGACGAAGTCGACGGAGACGAAACGCGTCGCATCCGTTCCGACCGGCGTCGGTAGTCTGGATGAGTGAAGATTCTCGTCCTCGGTTCCGGTGCCCGTGAGCACGCGATCATCCTCGCTCTGCGAGCAGAGACCGCGGAGCACGAGATCTTCGTCGCCCCCGGCAACGCCGGCATCGCCCAGGATGCGACCCCCGTCACCCTCGACATGCTCGACGGCGCCGCGGTGACCTCGTTCGCCAACGAACATGCCGTCGACCTGGTCGTCGTCGGCCCCGAGGCCCCCCTGGTCGCCGGAGTGGCCGATGTTCTTCGGGCCCACGGCATCCCCGTCTTCGGTCCTGGCAAGGCGGCCGCCCAGCTCGAGGGCTCCAAGTCGTTCGCGAAGCGCATCATGGATGCCGCGGGCGTGCCCACCGGTCGCGCGGTGCGCGCCACCACCACCTCCGAGGTCGAGGCCGCGTTCGACGAGCTGGGCGCCCCGTATGTGGTCAAGGCCGACGGACTGGCAGCGGGCAAGGGCGTCATCGTCACGTCCGACCGCGCTGACGCGCTCACTCACGCCGAGCACTACCTGCCGTCCGGCCCCGTGCTGATCGAGGAATTCCTGTCGGGACCCGAGGTCTCGCTCTTCTTCCTCAGCGACGGCGACACCGTGCGCGCGCTCAGCCCTGCGCAGGACTTCAAGCGCGCGCTCGACGGCGACGAGGGCCCCAACACCGGCGGCATGGGCGCGTACTCGCCGCTCCCCTGGCTCGCCGAGCAGTTCGGCAGCGAGCAGGCCTTCGTCGAGGAAGTCACCCGCGACGTCGCTCTGCCGGTGATCCGCCGGCTCGACGACGAGGGCACCCCGTTCATCGGCCTGCTGTACGCGGGTCTCATCCTCACGCCCGCCGGCGTGCGCGTGATCGAGTTCAACGCCCGTTTCGGCGACCCCGAGACGCAGATCGTGCTGCCTCGCCTCCAGACCCCGCTCTCGGAGCTGCTGCTCGCCGCGGCATCCGGCACGCTCGAGGACCAGCCCGAGCCCGTCTTCAGCGACGACGTCGCGATCACGGTCGTCCTCGCGAGCGAGGGCTACCCCGAAGCGCCGCAGACGGGCCGTCCGATCGAGGGCCTCGCCGATGCGTCCGCCGTTGAGGGCGTTCGCCTCGTGCACGCCGCGACCGCGAGCCCCGATGCACCCGGCGGCTCGCTCATCGCGACCGGGGGCCGCGTGCTGAACGTCGTCGCCGTGGCATCCGACTTCCGCACCGCTCGTGACCGCGCGTACGAGGCCATCGCCCGCATCCGCCTCGACGGTTCGCACTTCCGCACCGACATCGCGGCGCGCGTCGCCGAGTAGCCCGTTCGAATAGCGCAAATGGTCCCGTTTCTGGCAGAAACGGGACCATTTGCGCTATTCGAAGCGGGGAGAGCCGGTCAGAGCACCTTCGAGAGGAAGTCCTTCAGGCGCTCGTTCTTCGGGGCGCCGAACAGCTCGGCCGGCGGTGCCTCCTCGACGACGACTCCGCCGTCCATGAACACGGTGCGGCCCGAGACCTCGCGGGCGAAGCCCATCTCGTGCGTCACGAGCACCATCGTCATGCCGCCGGACGCCAGGTCGCGGATGACCTGGAGCACCTCTCCGACCATCTCGGGGTCGAGCGCGCTGGTGGCCTCGTCGAACAGCATGATCTCGGGGTCCATGGCGAGCGCGCGGGCGATCGCCACGCGCTGCTTCTGACCACCCGAGAGGGATGCCGGCTTGGCGTCGGCCTTCTCGGCGAGGCCCACGCGGTCGAGCAGCGTGAGTGCCCGCTGCTTCGCCTCGGCCTTCGACAGCTTGCCGAGCTCGATCGGCGCCAGGGTGATGTTCTCGAGCACGGTCATGTGCGGGAACAGGTTGAAGTGCTGGAACACCATGCCGATGCGCTGGCGCACCTCGTCGAGCTTGACGCTCTTGTCGGTCAGGTCGACGCCGTCGACGATCACGTGACCCGACGTCGGCTCCTCGAGCTTGTTGAGGCACCGCAGCAGCGTCGACTTGCCAGACCCCGAGGGACCGATGACCGCGACGACCTCGCCGTCGTCGACGGTGAGATCGATGCCCTTGAGCACGTGGTTGTCGGCGAACGACTTGTGCAGGCCCTTGACCTCGATCTTGCTCATGCGTTGAACTTCCTCTCCAGGCGGTTCGCGAGCAGCGTCAGCAGCGTGATCACGACGAAGTAGATGATGGCGACGATCGTCAGCACCTGCGCCGACAGATACGTCGACGCGATGATCTGCCGCGACACGAACGTCAGCTCCGCGAGGCCGATCACGCTGATGAGCGAGGTGTCCTTGAGCGTGATGATGCCCTGGTTCACGAACGACGGGATCATGATGCGGAACGCCTGCGGCAGCACGACCTTCTGCATGGTCTTCCAGTGGCCGAGCCCGAGCGAGCGCGAGGCTTCGTTCTGGCCCGGGTCGACGGCCTGGATGCCGCCGCGGATGATCTCGGTCATATACGCACCCGTGTTCAGCGAGAGCGTGATGGCCCCGGCGACGAACGGGCTGAACGTCAGCTCCGGGAACAGCTGCGGGATGGCGAAGAACACGAAGAAGGCCTGGACCAGGATCGGCGTGCCGCGGAAGACGAACACGTATGCCGTCGCGAGCCAGCGGAAGGGCGTGAACTTCGAGATGCGTCCGAACCCGAACACGATGCCGAGGATGAACGCCGCGACGAGGGCGACGAGCGTGGCGAGGATGGTGAGCCAGAGTCCCTCCATGAGCGCCGGCCAGTACTTCACGGCGACCGAGAAGATGTCGGTGGCCTGCGTGGTCTCCTCGCCGCCGGCGAGGTAGGTGTCGACGATCTCGTCGTACTCGCCGGATGCCTGGAGGTTCGCGAGACCCTCGTTGAACATCTCGATCAGCTCGGGGTTCTGTCCCTTGTTGACCGCGAAACCGTACTCGCCGCCCAGCTCGGGCTCACCGACGAGGCGGAAGCCGGACCCCTGCTGGATGCCGTAGGCGAGCACCGGGAAGTCCTCGAAGTAACCGACCGCCTGACCCGCCTTCACGGCATCGACCATGTCGGTCGTGTCGGAGTACGGCGTGACGCGGAAGCCGAACTCGTCCTGATTCTCTTCGGCGAAGGTCTGACCCTGGGTGCCGGTCTTGACCGCGACCGTCTTGCCGTCGAGGTCGTCGAGCGACTGGATGTCGCTGTCATCGAGCACGCCCAACTGGATGCCGCTGGTGAAGTACGGGTCGCTGAAGTCGAAGATCTGCTGGCGTTCGTCGGTGATCGACATGCCGGCCATGACGGCATCCACCTGGTTCGACTGCAGAGCCTGCAGCGCCGCATCGAATCCGAGCTGGCGGATCTCGACCTCGAAGCCCTGGTCTTCGGCGATCGCGCGCAGCAGGTCCATGTCGATGCCGACGAGGTCGCCCTCGGGAGACGTGAACTCGAACGGCGCGAACGTCGTGTCTGTGCCGATGACGAAGGTCTCGGTCTCGTCAGCCGCGGTCGCAGCGGAAGCCCCGCCGAGCAGGGCACCGGCCGCGATGAACGCCGTGAGCGCCATCGCCCCGACGGTGCGCCCGATCGCGCGCAGACGCGCGGACGCAGGAGTGGGATGTGGGATCACGACGGATGCTCCTCGGATCGGATGGGCGACAGGATGCTGCCACCGGGACGGTCGTCGACCCTCCACCCTAACCGGCGACGGCGTGTCGCCGTGTTCCGAGCACGGTTCGCGCGCTCGGCGCTAGAGCGTGATCCAGTAGCGCCGGAGCATCGCGTATCCGCGCTCCGACTGGTCTCTGACGTCCTGCAGCACACCGCCGGCGCCCTCGATCGTGCGGGAGGAGCCGACGTTGTCGTCGTCGCATGTGACCAGCACACGGTCGAGCCCGATCTCGCGCGCCCGCTCCAGTCCGAGTCGCAGCGCCGCGGAGGCGTAGCCCTGACGGCGGCGGGAAGCGCGGACCGAGTAGCCGATGTGCCCGCCCGCCTCGCGGAGCCATTCGTCGAGCTCGTGCCGGAAGGAGAGGAACCCCACGACCTCGCCCTCATCGACGATCCAGTAGAGGTCGTTGTGCACCGCGCCCTCAGGCGGCGTGATCGTGGTGTCGGAGAGCATCGTCGACTTCTCGATCAGGGCATCCAGCGTCGCACGATCGGGGGTGACGGGTGCCTGCAGACCCGACCCGTCGACATGCGCCTCGCCGAACTCGGCGACCGCGGCCGCCCAGGAGTCGAAGAGTTCGGCGGTGGGCCTCGTGAGCACGATCGTCATCGCCCGATGACAGCACACCGACGGCGCCCGGCGCAATGCGGTCAGTCTCTGCGCAGCAGCCCCGAGATCGAGACGTCCTCGTCGAGCCGGTTCCAGTGGATACCCTCGCCCGAGCCGATCAATCGCCAATCCGCGCGGTCTGAAGCGCTTGCGCTCGCAAGACGAGGGAATCCGTCGAGAGGAGCACTGATCGTCCGCCCGTCGCGGATTCGCACGTGCAGGGCGTCATCGTCGATCATGACGGCGACGGCGACAGCGTCATCGACCGAAATACTCATGCCAGACCTCCTCGAATCGGTCTCGGTACTTCTCGACGAGGCGCGAGAGCGAGCGCAGTTCATCGTCGGTGAACCTCGATCTTGATGCCGATCTTACGGGCGCAAGCCAGAACTTGGCAGTCATTCCGGAATGCTCGACATGCACGTGCGGCGGTTCCGATCCCTCGTTGCTGTAGAAGAAGAATCGGTATCCGCGAACCCGCATGACCGTCGGCACGGACTGACGGTAGGCGACGTCATCAGCCGAGCGAGACGGGTTCGCAGCGCCCTCCGCCGATTGGGGAGAGCCGGGCCGTCCGCACGATCGTGCAGAAGACCCGGCTCGTCGTCAGGTGCAGCTCAGGGGCGGCTCAGGCCGCGGGGGCGGGCGCCTCTGCGGGGGCGGATGCCGCAGCATCCGTCTCCTTCGGCGCACCACGTAGGAAGAACGCGGCGACGAGGCCGATCACGATGACGCTCGCCGGCAGCAGGATCGCCTGCGACATCGCGGCGGAGAAGCCGTCGGCGACCTGCGGAGGAAGCGTGCCCCCGGAGCTGATCGAACCGGCGGAGTCGCCCATGCCCGGAAGGTTCGCCTCGAGCCGCGACTGCATGAACGTCGCGATCGCGGCGGATCCGATCACCGAGCCGATCGTCCGGGTGGTGTTGTAGATGCCCGCGCCCGCGCCCGCCTGACGCATCGGCAGGCGTCGCGTCGCGGTCGTCGCGAGAGGGCCCCACATGCCGGCGCTGCCGATGCCGAGAAGAGCGGACGGGAACAGGAACATCCAGATCTCGGTGTCCATGCTCACCAGAGACGAGTACCAGACGAGGGCCGTCCCGAAGATGAGAAGGCCGGGGATCAGGATGAATCGGGGATCCGTGCGATCGAGGATCTTGCCCGCGACCGGGGCGAGCACGCCCGAGAACACCGCCATCGGGATCATCAGCAGCGCAGCCTGCGTCGGTGCGAGGCCCCGGGCGATCTGCAGGAAGAACATGAGCGGCAGCGACATGCTCGTGACGGCGAAGCCCACGGTCGCGATCGCGATGTTCGCCCCCGAGAAGTTGCGGTCACGGAAGAGCTCCAGCGGCACGAGCGCCTCGCTCTTCGTCTTCCACTGCTGCACGATGAACACGCCCAGCACGACGATGCCGGCGATGATCATCCCCCAGACGGAGAAGGGTCCCCAGATCACGCCCCAGTCGTACTTCTCACCCTCCTGCAGGCCGAACACGACGAGGAAGATGGCGGCGGCGCTCAGGACGACGCCCAGGATGTCGAAGCGGTGCGGATGGGTCGCGAGCTTGGGCACGAGGATCCATGCGGCGACGAAGGCGACCACGCCGACGGGGAGGTTGACGAAGAAGATCCACTCCCACCCGAGGCTGTCGACCAACACGCCGCCGAGCAGCGGGCCGACGAGGGTCGCGACTCCGGCCGTGGCTCCCCAGAGCCCCATGGCCGCTCCCCGACGATTCGGCGGGAAAGTGCGGGTGATGACGGCCATGGTCTGCGGCGTCATGAACGCGGCGCCGAGGCCCTGAACGGCCCGGGCGACGATCAGCCCCTCGAGAGAGCTCGAGAGCCCGCACCAGAGAGAGGCGAGCGTGAAGATCGCGAGACCGATGAGATAGATGTTCTTCGGCCCGAATCGATCGCCGAGCCGCCCGGTGATCAGCAGCGGCACGGCGTAGGCGAGCAGGTAGGCGCTCGTCACCCACACGACGTTGTCGAGGTTGTTGGTCGTCGGGTCGAGTGCGGCCTTGATCGCGGGGTTCGCGACCGAGACGATCGTCGTGTCGACGAGGATCATGAAGAAGCCGATGACGAGCGCCCAGAGCGCGGGCCAGGGGCTCGCGGGGCGGTGCCCTGCGGCGAAGGTGCCGGTCGAGGGACCGGATGACGCGGATGCCGTGGGACGGCCTCCGGTCGAGGGGGAATCGGTCATTGCTGTGCAGCCTTTCGCTGAGCGAGGTAGCGGTCTGTGTTCTCGAAAGCGGTGGGTCCCCACGGGAACTCCTCGGCCTCGAGACGGGAGAGGAGGGAGTCGATCCAGCGCAGCTCGGCGTCGAGCAGCACCTCCTGGCGCTCGAACTCGACGAGCACCTGCTCGGGCACGTCTTTCCGGCGAGCGCCGACCAGCCCATCACGGTGCAGCGCGTGGCCTTCGGCGAGCGCGAAGCGGCGCGTGCGGAGGCAGTCGATGACGTCGTGACGTTCGAGATTGTGAGCCTCGGCGAGTGCGATGCGGAACTCGGCAGGACGCTCGATGATCGACAGCTCACGACGCAGCCAGACGATGAGCGCCTCTCGTCCGGCATCCGTGAGTGCGTACGTGGTGCGCTCGGGGCGATTCCCTTCGCGATCGCTGCCGACCTCGTCGATGAGTCCGGCCCGCTGCAGTCGACCGACCGTGTGATAGAGCGTGCCGTTGGTGACCGCGAGCAGCCGCTCATCGCGACGTGCGCGCATCAGCCGCACCATCTCGTAGGGGTGCATGTCGCCCTCACGCAGCAGAGCGAGGATCATCACGCCCATGGGGGTCAGACGGTGCATCGTTCCCCTCCTCGGATGGTCCGGCTCAAATAGTCCGTGTGGACTATACGCCTGGGGTCCGACATCGACAAGCCGTCCCATTGCTCCGGGGGCGTCTACCGCAGCGCCGCGTCGAGCTGGGCCCGCGCGGTGGCGTACCCCGTCGTCTCCGCGCCATGTCGCCGCGGGGCTCAGGCGCCCAGCTTGCGCAACGCCGATCCCTTGTGCGCCGCCTTGTCGCCGCTCTTCTCTGATTTCACGATGTACGCGGGCTCGTCTTCGGAGGCGGAGAAGCTCTGCCCGGCGAACCGGAAGTCCTCGGTCTTCTTCTCCTCGACGGTCCCCTGCGTGCGTCCCTGCGACGTGTTCCAGCTCACGCGGTCCCCCGTGGACAGATCCTTCGCCATGATTCCTCCGCTTCCTCGATTCCAGCGTGGTCGATGTCATCTCGGTCGTACAGGCCTTGACACGACAGGACCACGGGTACCGGGATAATGGGCGGGTGAGCACACATTCGGACGACAGCGCGCAGACCATCCCCGGCTGGCGCCACATCTACTCGGGCAAGGTCCGCGACCTGTATGCGTCGGAAGACGCCGCCGACACTCGCATCCTCGTGGTCGCCTCCGACCGTGTGAGTGCGTTCGACTTCGTTCTCTCCCCCGGCATCCCCGAGAAGGGCGCACTGCTCACGCGTCTCAGCCGCTGGTGGTTCGACCAGCTCGACGACATTCCCAACCACCTCGCCGAGGGAGATCTCCCGGCGAGCATCGCCGACCGCGCCATGCTCGCGCAGTCGCTCGAGATGCTTCCGATCGAATGCGTCGTGCGCGGCTACATCACCGGTTCCGGCTGGGCCGAGTACACCGAGAGCGGCACCGTGTGCGGCATCCCGCTGCCCGAGGGCCTGCAGAACGGCGACCGCCTTCCCGAGCCGCTCTTCACCCCCGCCTACAAGGCCCCGATGGGCGAGCACGACGAGAACATCACGTTCGAGCAGACCGTCGGACTCGTCGGCGCCGAGCGCGCGGCCGAGCTGCGCGACGCCTCTCTCTCGCTCTACGCGCGCGCCGCCGCGATCGCGGAGGAGAAGGGCTTGATCCTCGCCGACACGAAGTTCGAGTTCGGAACGGATGCCGACGGCACCCTGCGCCTGGCTGATGAGGTGCTCACGAGCGACTCCTCGCGGTATTGGGATGCCGAGGCGTGGCGCACCGGCACGACGCCGAGCGCGCGGATGGCGAGCTTCGACAAGCAGATCGTGCGCGACTGGCTCGCCGCGAACTGGGACAAGCAGGGCGAGCCGCCCGTGCTGCCCGAGGACATCGTCGAGCGCACCGCCGCCCGCTACCGCGAGCTGATCGAGCGACTCGGCGCCTGACGGGCGCGACCTCCCGGCCTGAGCGGAGCCGGCGCAGCGCGTCGCCCCCCCCCCGGTCGTTGAGCGAAGCCGACGAAGTCGACTGAGACGAAACGTCGCGACCCGAGCGCAGCGCGTTTCGTCTCGCTCGGCTCCGCCGGGCTCGCTCAACGACCGGAACGGACGACGTCGCGACCCGAGCGGAGCGCGTTTCGTCTCGCTCGGCTCCGCCGGGCTCGCTCAACGACCGAACGACTCGGCGCACCCAGGGAACACTCAGGAATCGGTAGTGTTGCTCCAGCACTCCCCTCCCCCCGATCCTGAGGAGCCCGCATGCCCCTGTGGAAGACCCACGGAAACGGACGCACGGTCGAGCCCGGCGCCGTCGTCAAGCCCGACGAGCGCCTGAACTGGCCCGCGACGATCGCGATCGGCGCCCAGCACGTCGTCGCGATGTTCGGCGCCACGTTCCTCGTCCCGACCCTGACCGGCTTCCCGGTCTCGACCACCCTGCTGTTCAGCGGTCTCGGCACCCTGATCTTCCTGCTGATCACCAAGAACCAGCTGCCCAGCTATCTCGGCTCATCGTTCGCGTTCATCGCCCCGATCACCGCCGCGGTCGCCGCGGGCGGCACCGGCTCCGCCCTCGCGGGCGTGGTCGCCGTCGGCATCCTGCTCACCGTCGTCGGCCTGGTCGTGCAGTTCGCCGGCCTCCGCTGGGTCGACGCGCTGATGCCTCCCGTGGTCGCGGGCGCGATCGTCGCGCTGATCGGCTTCAACCTCGCCCCCACCGCGTGGAACAACTTCCAGATCGACCCCGTGACCGCGACCATCACGCTCGTCGCGATCATCCTGTTCGCGGTGCTGTTCCGCGGCTTCCTCGGACGCATCTCGATCTTCCTCGGCGTCGCGGTCGGCTTCATCTACGCCGCGTTCACCGGATCGTTCGACGTTCCCAACGCCCTCCGCGGAGGCAAGACGCCCGCCGAGCTCATCGCCGACGCCCCCTGGATCGGCCTTCCCGAGTTCCAGCTCCCCGACTTCGTCGAACCCGGCACCTGGTCGACCATCGCGATGTTCCTGCCCGTCGTGCTGGTGCTCGTCGCCGAGAACGTCGGCCACGTGCGCGGCGTCGCGACCATGACCGAAGACCCGGAGATCAACAAGCACACGGGTCGCGCGCTCATCGCCGACGGTGTCGCCACGACGATCGCCGGTGGCTTCGGCGGATCGGGAACCACGACGTACGGCGAGAACATCGGCGTCATGGCCGCGACCCGCGTCTACTCGACCGCCGTCTACTGGGTCGCCGGTCTCTTCGCGATCCTTCTGGCGTTCTCGCCCAAGGTCGGCGAGGTCTTCAACTCGATCCCCGCAGGTGTGCTCGGCGGCGCGACCACCGCGCTCTACGGCCTGATCGGCATCATCGGCATCAAGATCTGGGTCGACAGCAAGGTCGACTTCTCCCGTCCCGTCAACCAGTACACCGCCGCCGTCTCGCTCGTGATCGGCATCGCCGGATTCTCGATGCAGCTCGGCGACTTCGCCTTCGGCGGCATCGTGCTCGGCACGGTGGCGGCTCTGCTGATCTACCACCTGGGCAACGCGATCGCCCGCGCCCGCAAGACCGGCGCCGACGACCCCAAGCCGCTCGAGGCCGTGGGCCCGCTGGGCGGCGACCCCGCGTAATCAGGCTCGACTCGCGAACGCGAAGATCCCGGATGCTGCACCTGCGGCATCCGGGATCTGTGCGTTCAGCGGGCGACCTGGGCTCAGGCGATGACGGCGAGCAGCCCGTCAGGCGCGATCGCGGCGGAGAGTTCCGCCCGGTGCGACACGACGCCGGCGCGGTGGGCCGTGACCGTGGTCTCCATCTTCATGGCGTCGAGCACGGCGACCGGATCGCCCTCGGCGACGGTCGCCCCGTCGTCGGCGAGCCAGCGTACGAGCGTGCCGGGCGCGGGGGCGCGCAGCTCGGTCGGGTCGGATGCCGGATCCGCAGCGGCAGCACCCGCCGACCCGCCGAACCCGGCGAGCAGCGCGAGCGGGAGTCCGAGAACGACCCGTCGCCCGTCGATCTCGACGGGGAAGCGCTGGAGTCCGGCGTCCGGAGCAGGCGCCGGCCGCAGCTGGGGTTCGAGGCGGGGAAGCAGAGTGCTCTCGATCCACTGGGTGTGCACCGCGAAGGTCTCGGTGGCGAACGCCTCGTCGTCGAGCGCGAGCAGATCGAACGGGATGACAGTCGCCGGCCCCTCGACCACGAGCTCGCGCAGCGCCCGTCGCGCCCGCACGAGCGCCGCATCACGGGTGTCGGCGTGCACGATGAGCTTGGCGATCATCGAGTCGAACGCCGGCTGCACGACGTCGCCCGCCTCGATGCCGCTGTCCCAGCGCGCGCCGGGCCCGCCGGGGATGCGCAGCGACTCGACCCGACCGGGGCTGGGCAGGAAGCCGCGACCCGGGTCCTCGGCGTTGATGCGGAACTCGAACGCGTGCCCGGACGGCACGGGCGTCTCCGAGAACGAGATGCCCTCTCCGAACGCGATGCGGAACTGCTCGCGCACGAGATCCGTGCCGGTGACCTCTTCGGTGACCGGGTGCTCGACCTGGAGCCGGGTGTTCACCTCGAGGAAGGAGATCGTGCCGTCGGCGGCGAGCAGGAACTCCACGGTCCCCGCGCCGCGGTACTGCACTTCGGCGCAGATCGCCCTGGCCGCGTCATGGAATCGCGTGCGCTGGTCGTGGGAGAGTCCCGGCGCGGGGGCCTCTTCGATGAGCTTCTGGTTGCGGCGCTGCATCGAGCAGTCGCGGTCGCCGACCACCACGACGCCGCCGTGTCCGTCGCCGAGCACCTGCACCTCGATGTGGCGCGGGCTCTCGAGGAATCGCTCGACGAAGCACTCCCCCCGACCGAAGGCGGCGATCGCCTCGCGGGTCGCGGCCTCGAAGGCATCCGCGACCTCCGACAGCTCACGCACCACCTTCAGGCCTCGACCGCCTCCGCCGAACGCCGCCTTGATCGCGATCGGAAGTCCATGCTTTTCGGCGAAGGCCACGGCCTCGTCGGGGCCGGCCAGCGGCTGATCGGTGCCGGCGGCCAGGGGCGCCCCGACGCGCTGCGCGATCCGGCGCGCGGTCATCTTGTCGCCGAGCGCATCGATGCTGTCGGGCGAGGGGCCGATCCACGTGAGACCTGCGCCTTCGACGGCCCGGGCGAACTCCGCGCTCTCCGACAGGAATCCGTATCCGGGATGCACGGCATCCGCACCGCTCTTGCGAGCCGCGTCCAGCAGCGCCTCGATCGAGAGATAGGTCGTCGCGGCGGTCTCTCCCCCCAGCCCCACGGCCTCATCCGCGAGGCGCACGTGCAGCGCATCGGCATCCTGGTCGGCGTAGACCGCGACCGACGTGTAGCCGGCCTCGGCGCAGGCGCGGATGACCCGCACGGCGATCTCTCCGCGATTCGCGATCAGCACCGTGGTCATGAGGTCTCCTTGATGATGAAGCGGATGCGCACGCCGGGCGGCAGCTGCCCGGCGAGGTCGAGGCTGCGATCGGTGAGTGCGCCGATGATGGGATATCCGCCGGTGAGCGGGTGATCGGGCAGGAACAGCACCGGTTGACCGTCGGGCGGCACCTGGATGGCCCCGGTGACAGCTCCCTCGCTGGGGAGCTCCCCTGCGACGGAGCGCTCGAGCGGCACATCGCCCTCGAGCCTGATGCCGACGCGGTCGGACCGCGGGGTCACGGTCCATTCCTGCCCGGTGAGGGTCGCGAGTGCTGCGGGCGTGAACCAGTCGCCGCGAGGGCCGAGGGTGATCTCGAGATCGACGAGGTCACCGGATGCCGGAAGCGCGCGCGGCGTGACGTCCGGCTCGACCGAGTGCCGAGCCGAGTCGCCGATGCTGAGCACGTCGCCGGCGGCGAGCGCAGCAGGTCCGAGCCCGGCGAGGGTGTCGCTCGATCGACTGTCGAGCGCCGGTTCCGCGGCCACTCCGCCGCGGACCGCGATGACATAGCGCAGACCGTGGGTCGGATGCCCCAGCGTGAGTTCGTCGCCCTCGACGGTGGCGAAGGGCGCGCCGTGCTTGATGCGGCGGGCCACGCCGTCGGCGTCGATCAGCTCGAGGGAACCGACAGCACCGGTGACGGCCGCGACTCCGGAGCCCCGGAAGCGCAGCACGGCTCCCCCGACGCTCTCGAGCACCGCGGCGCCCACCGCATTGCCGACTGCGCGGTTCGCCTCGCGCATGGCTCGGCGATCGGCGACACCGGACGCCGAGACGCCGAGCGCCGCAAATCCCGGGCGGCCGGCATCCTGCACCAGCAGCTGCATGGAGGGACGCACGACCTCGACGGCGGGGGCTGTCGGAGGACTCGGGTCCGCTGCCTCTGCATCGGCGTGTCGTTCGACGCCACGCCCCGCGTCGACGCGGTGGTCTGCGTTCTCCGACGCCGTGACGCGCTCGCGCACGTGCGCGAACCGCACGGTCGTGCCCGGCGAGAGCAGCGCAGGAGGGTCGCGGTCGATGTCCCACATCACCGCATCCGTGCGACCGATGAGCTGCCAGCCGCCGGGGCTCTCCCGTGGGTACACCCCGGTGAACTGCCCGGCGAGCGCGACGGATCCGGCCGGCACCCGGGTGCGGGGCGATGAGCGGCGCGGCACGTCGAACAGCGGATCGCTGCTCACCACATATCCGAAGCCCGGGGCGAAGCCCGAGAACGCGACCTTCCAGTCGGCGGCGAGGTGTCGGTTCACGAGCTCGGATGCCGACACGCCCAGCAGGGATGCTGCCTCGTCGAGGTCTTCCCCGTCGTATCGCACCGGAACCGTGACCTCACCGGTGGCCGGCAGGTGAGCGGCGTCGATCTCGGTCGAGGCCAGAGCATGGGCGAGATCGGATGCCGACACCACCAGCGGGTCGAACCGCACGAGCACCGTGCGGGCCCCCGGGATCCGCTCGACCACGCCGCGCACGCCATCCCACGCGAGGTTCAGACGCATCGCCTCGTCGAGGTCGGCGGCCTCGACGAGAAGGGCGTGGTCGGATGCCGTGAGGATGCGCATCAGACGAGGTACTCCGCATCCGGCACGTCGGTGATGAACATGTAGCCGGGCGCATGCGTGATGGCGAACGGCGGCTTCGAGGCCATGATGGCGGCCTGAGGGGTGACGCCGCACGCCCAGAACACCGGGATCTCGCCCTCGCGCACCTCGGGGGCGTCGCCGAAGTCGGGGTGGGCGAGGTCGGCGATGCCGAGAGATGCGGGATCGCCGATGTGCACCGGGGCACCGTGCACCGCAGGGGTCCGGCCCGAGATCTGCACGGCATCCGCGACACGATCCGCGGGGATCGGCCGCATCGACACGACCATCTCACCGCTCAGGCGTCCCGCCGGGGTGCAGTCGATCGCCGTGCGGTACATCGGCACGTTGCGTCCGAGTTCCTGGTGGCGGATCGGGATGCCCGCCTGCACGAGCCCGGACTCGAACGTGAAGCTGCATCCGATCAGGAACGAGACGAGGTCAGGATGCTCCGCCCATGCCGCAGTCGCATCGGTGACCTCGTCGACGAGCTCGCCGCCGCGCCAGATGCGGTACCGGCCGATGTCGGTGCGGATGTCGCTGCCCGGAGCGAGCCGGGATTCGACCTGGCCCGCCTCGATGACCTCGAGCACGGGGCACGGCTTCGGGTTGCGCTGCGCGAAGAGCAGGGTCTCGAACGCCCAGTCCGCCGGCACCGAGATGAGGTTCGCCTGCGTGAGTCCGACCGCGACGCCGCTCGTGGGCGCGGAGTGCCCTGCTCGGATGGCCGCTCGCGCCGCGCGGGCGGAGGCGAGCTGATCGGGGGTGGCGAGAACGCTCATGTCAGACTCCCGCGAACGGTGCAATCGTGATGCCGGCATCCTGCAGCATCCGCTTGGTCTCCGCAGCCATCGCCACCGAGCCGGGGCTGTCGCCGTGCACGCAGATCGACTGCGCGCTGACCGGCACATCGGTGCCGTCGATCGCCCGGATCACGCCGTCGCCGGCGAGGCGCACCATACGCTCGGCGACGGCTGCGGGGTCATGCAGCACCGAGCCCGGTTCGGTGCGCGAA
Organism: Microbacterium sp. EB106-03-03-XG65; assembly: GCF_058791955.1. Taxonomy (NCBI): domain Bacteria; kingdom Bacillati; phylum Actinomycetota; class Actinomycetes; order Micrococcales; family Microbacteriaceae; genus Microbacterium; species Microbacterium sp. EB106-03-03-XG65. Next base: position 900,376 of record NZ_JBYTEB010000001.1, on the reverse strand, counting down.
ACCAGCTGACCGTCAGGCTGATAGGCCCGATCGGCGAAGGCCTCGGCCGCGATCTGCAGGCCGGCGCGCTCGGCGACGTCGAGCACGACGCCGCCGGCGAGGCCCAGCAGCACGAGGCTCGGATCGATCGCGCGGATCGCCGCCACCACGTCCTTCGACTGCCGCTCGTCACGGGCGATCGTGTTGTACAGCGCTCCGTGCGGCTTGACGTAGGCGACCCGGCCGCCCACGGCTGCGGCAAGACCGATCAGGGCCCCGAGCTGGTACTCGACGTGCGCCTGGAGGGTGACCGAGTCGATCTCGACCTTCGTGCGGCCGAAGTTCTCGTAGTCGCGGTAGCCGGGGTGCGCGCCGATCACGACGCCACCCGCCACGGCGCTCTCGAGCGTCGACCGGATGCCCTCGGGGCTGCCCGCATGGAACCCGCACGCCACGTTCGCACTGGTCACCAGACGGAGCATGCTCTCGTCGTCGCTCACGATGCGATCGGGGACGTTCTCCCCGAGGTCGGAGTTCAGGTCGATCGTCGTCATGGGGTCACGCTCCGATTCCGAGGAAGGCGAAGATGGGGCCGACCGAGACGATGCCCATGTACCAGGTCAGCAGCGTCACGAGCGTACCGGCGACGAGCAGCCACATCGGGTACTTCTTCGACCCGAGCAGGTCACGCCGGAACCATCCGATGTACATGAAGACCGTGAGGCCGATGGGAAGGATCAGGCCGTTGAAACCGCCGACGAACACGAGGATCGCGGCCGGTGCGGTGCCGATCGACAGGTAGACGATCAGCGACACGACGATGAAGGCGACGGTCGCCAGCTGCAGAGGCCAGCCGCCCTTGAGCTTCTTCGTGAAGGTCGAGAGGAAGGTCGCCGACGTGTAGGCCGCACCGATGACCGAGCTGATCGCGGCAGCCCAGAAGATCGCGCCGAAGATCCGCAGTCCCGCGTCGCCGAGCACGGCGCCGAACGCCTGGCCGGCCGGGTTCGCGGCCTGGCTCGAGAGGTCCAGCGAGACGCCCGAGGCGACCACGCCGAGGATCGCGAGGAACAGCACGTAGCGCATGACACCGGTGACGAGGATGCCGTTCGCCGCAGCGCGCATCACGGGGCCCGCCTGCTCAGGACCCGTGTGACCCGAGTCGAGGTAGCGGTGCGCGCCCGAGTAGGTGATGTATCCGCCGACGGTTCCACCGACGATCGTCGTGATGGTGGCGAAGTTGAGCTCGTCGGGGAGGAACGTCTGGCGCAGCGCCTCGCCGATGGGAGGCTGGGCGATCACGGCGACGACGATCGTCATCCCGATCATGCCGATGCCGAGGATCACGAGCACCACGTCCATCACCGGGCCGGCCTTCTTGACCAGGAAGATGATGATCGCGAGCGCCGCGGTGAGAGCGCCGCCGAGCTTGGGGTCGATGCCGAGCAGGGCATTGAGCCCCAGCCCGCCGCCGGCGATGTTGCCGATGTTGAACGCGAGGCCGCCGATCACCACCAGCACGGCGATCACGTGGCCCGAGAAGGGGATCGCGCTGTTGGCGAGTTCGCCGGCGCGCTTGCCCGACGAGGTGATCATTCGCCAGATGTTCAGCTGCACGGCGATGTCGACGAGGATCGAGACGAGGATCGCGAACGCGAACGCCGCCCCCATCGTCGCGGTGAAGGTGGCCGTCTGGGTGATGAATCCGGGGCCGATGGCGCTGGTGGCCATCAGGAAGATCGCGCCGATGACCGCGCTGCGGCCGGCGCGCTTCTTGGCGGCGGCGATGCGGACTTCGTCTTCGGCGGTGAGCGGGACTGCGGTGTTCTCAGACATTGCGGGGGGATTCCCATCGTCGTTGGTGGGTGTCGAGTGTCACCCAGTGTAGAACGGAATGAGAAATATTGTTCAACAACTTTGTTTCGGCTGTGCTACGAATCGATTGCATTCACGTGTAACAGGAACTGCCGCTCTGAACGATCCGCCCGACCCGCACCTACGATGAAGGCATGAGCCAGCAGGGCATGCTCGCGGATGAGCTTCGACAGCAGATCATCGACGGCGCCTTCGCGCCCGGTTCGCGACTGTCGGAATCGGCGATCGCCGAGCACTTCGGCGTCGCACGCAACACGCTGCGCGAGGCATTCCGCGCCCTCTCCGAACAGGGCCTCCTCGAGCACGTGCCGCACCGCGGCGTCTCCGTCGCCTCGCCCTCGATCGCCGACGTGATCGACATCTACCGCGCCCGACGCATCATCGAGTGCACCGCGCTGCTGCACTCCGAGCCCGAGCACCCCGCGGTTCAGCAGATGCAGGATGCCGTGGTCGCCGCAGAGGCGGCTGCCGCGGATGCCGTCCTCGACGACACCGAGACCTGGCGTGCGGTCGGCAGCGCCAACATGGCGTTCCATGTGGCCCTGGTCTCACTCGCCGACAGCCCCCGCCTGGCGCGCACCTATCGCGACCTGGCGGCCGAGCTGCGACTCGCCTTCCTGAAGATCGACGATCCTCGATCGCTCCACGAGCCGTTCGTGCGCAAGAACCGCGCGGTGCTCGACACGTTCCTCACGCGCGGCGCGCAGGCCGGCGCAGCCGAGCTCGAGCGCTACCTGGTGCAGTCCGAGCGCGTCGTTCTCGGGGCGTTCGCTCGGATGCAGCTGGGGTGAACGCGCGCGCAGCCGGTCGGCTCAGTGAGTCGGCCGCACGGCGCGGATGGCGCGCAGCCTGAGGTCGGCGTCGCGAGGCGCAAGATCCAGCGGCAGCGGCTCCTCGGGATCACGGAGGTCGTACAAGCGGTACATCCACCGGCGCGCGTCTTCGAGGGGGAACGAGTCGCCGTACACGGCGTACTTGATCACGACGCCCTCGAGGTTGCTGCGGAGCATGACCTCCTCGAGTGCGGGATCGTCGGCGCCGCGCTCGCGGAAGATGCCGCGCACGATCTCCTCCGAGGCCTTCGCCTGCTCTGCGAACCGCTGCTCCGACTCGGCGAAGAGCCGATGAGTGTCGGGCTGCTGCTGCATCGCGAGCACCGCACGCTGCAGCGGCAGCGCGAATCCGGTCGCCATGAGCACGCCGTCGATGATGCCCGCGAGCTTGTCCTCGGGCGACCCCGGGCGTTGAGGGATGTCGAACAGCGCTTCGAACCACCGGTCGATCACGGCCCCGACGAGTTGGTCCTTGGCGCCGAAGTGGTAGTTGGCGAGCCCTTGGGCGACGCCGGCGCGCCGCGTGATCTCTGCGATGCTCGCTCCTGCGACGCCCTTCTCACCGAAGACCTCGGTCGCCGAGAGCAGAATGTTCTCTCGGGCCCGCTCGCGCACCTGCTGATTGCGCTCGTCAGATCGTGCCACTGCGTCCTCTTCCCCAGAAATCGGACGACTTCGAAAATCGAAGCCAAACCTATATATTAGTCGTTGAATGACCGTTCAGGCTAAGCGGGGGCTGAGAACGCCTGACGACATTCACTCCGGTTTCGGGTAACCGGGCATCGACGGGTGCGGACCTCTTCGAGGGGCGTGGGGTCCGCATCCGCGCTCGACTACAGCCTACGCCGACGCGCGAACCACGAGCTCGGTCGGCAGGATCGTCTGGTGCTCGGGGTCGCGACCGGCCAGACGCGAGAGCAGAACGCCCGCCATCGCCTCACCCTGCGCATACATCGGCTGCCGCATGGTGGTGAGCTGCGGATCCGTGCTCAGCGCGACCGAGGAGTCGTCGAAACCAACGATGGCGATGTCTTCGGGCACCCGGATGCCGACGCTGCGCAGAGCCGTGAGCGCGCCGCGCGCCATGAGGTCGCTCGCCACGAAGATCGCGTCAGGACGCCCTGTCGCGAGGATGCGCCGCGCAGCATCCGCCCCGCTCTCTTCGCTGTAATCGCCTGCCTCTTCGGCGAAGGGCGTGAGTCCAGCGTCCGCCAGGGCGCTGCGGAAGCCCTGCACGCGGTCGACCGACGAGACCATCGTCACGGGTCCGCCGATCGTCGCGATGCGCCGACGCCCTCTCTCGATCAGGTGGGTCGTCGCTGTGCGCGCGCCCTCGACGTTGTCGACGTCGACGACGTAGTCGCCGTCGCGGAAACGGGTCGGGCGGCCGCCCCAGACGACCGGCACCGCATCTGCCACCCGATCGATGAACGCATCGCTGGTGTGGTGCGACACGATGAGCGCCCCATCGACACCGCCGTTGCGCACGAAGCTGGTCATCTTGTCGCCGGGGTCATCGCTGGCGATGAGCAGATTCAGCAGGTAGTCCGAGCGCCGGAGCGCGCCCGTGATCCCCGCGACGATCTCGGCGAAGAAAGGATCTCCGAAGAAGCGGGTGGTGTCTTCGGGAACGATCAGCGCGATCGCGTGCGTCTGCTTCGACGCGAGAGAGCGCGCCGCGCGATTCGGCACATAGCTGAGGTCTTCGATCGCGCGCTGCACGGCGACGAGCGCTTCGGGGCTCACGGCCGTCGAGCCGTTCACCACACGGGAGACGGTCGATCGCGAGACGCCGGCGGCCGACGCCACCTCTTCGATGGTCGCTCGAGACGGCACAGCTCTCCCTTCGGTCTGACACGCCGCTCGATCCGCGTCGCCCACCCGGCCCTCCCGCGAGGAGAGAGCGATCGGGTGAGCGATCCGGATCGCTCGCGCTCAGAGCGAGCGAGCGGCGATGATGCGAGCGTACTCCCGGCCCGAGTCCTTGAGAGACCGCTCCTGGGTGTCGTAGTCGACGCGCACGATGCCGAAGCGCTTGTCGTAGCCCCACGCCCATTCGAAGTTGTCGAGCATCGACCAGTAGAAGAAGCCGCGCACGTCGACCCCGGCATCCGCCGCATCGAGCACAGCGGCCAGGTGCAGGCGCAGGAACTCGGTGCGGTCCTCGTCGTGCACGCGGGTCTCGCCGTCTTCGACGACCGCGACGTCGTCGTAGGCGGCGCCGTTCTCGGTCATGTACAGCACGGTTCCCGCGGGCTCCGCATACTCCGTCCACACCCGCTGCAGCAGGCGGGTGAGCCCCTCGGGCTGCACCTCCCAGTTCTGGGCCGTGCGCGGCAGTCCGCGCTCGACCGGGTGGATGCCCTCGTGCGACGGGTAGGGACTGCGAGTGGGGCGCCCTGTCGTGGGCGCTCCGCTGACGGACTCCTCGCTCGGGGCCGTGCCCGAGACGAAGTCCCCGTGGTAGTAGTTGACGCCCTGCGTGTCGATGCGCTGCGAGATCACGTCGAGGTCGCCGTCGTGCACCGCCTCCGTGAAGCGCGCCACGGCGTCGGCATCCACCGCCCGGATGTCCCTGATGATGTCGTCCGGGTACACGCCGCGGTAGATGGGGTCGAGGAACCAGCGGTTGAACTGGCCGTCGACACGGCGTGCGGCGTCGATGTCAGCCGGGTTGGTGGGGTCGGCGGGGTCTGCGACCGTGTGATTCAGCGTGATCCCGAGGTTCAGGCTGTCGTCGCGCCCACGCAGTTCGCGCACGGTCTCGCCGTGCGCGAGCAGCAGGTGGTGCGCCGAGAGCAGGCCCTCGGCGACGCTCGTGTGACCGGGGGCGTGCTCGCCACCGGTGTACGAGAGGAACGACGAGCACCACGGCTCGTTCAGCGTGGTCCACACGTTCACGCGGTCGCCCAGCGCGTCGTGCATGGTGCCCGCGTACTCGAGGAAGCGCCCGACGGTGTCACGGTTCGTCCAGCCGCCGGTCTCCTGCAGGGCCTGCGGCATGTCCCAGTGGTAGAGGGTCAGCCAGGGCAGGATGTCGTTCGCGAGCAGCTCGTCGACCAGACGCTTGTAGAAGTCGACGCCCTTCGCGTTGACAGCGCCGCCGTCAGGCCGCACCCGCGACCACGAGGTCGAGAAGCGGTAGGTCTGCAGCCCGAGCTCCTTCATGAGAGCGACGTCCTGCGGATAGCGGTGGTAGTGGTCGCACGCCACATCGCCGTTGTCGCCGCCGATCACGGCACCGGACTCCCTGCTGAAGGCATCCCAGATCGACGCGGTGCGCCCGTCTTCGAAAGCCGCCCCTTCGATCTGGTACGCCGCTGTCGCGGCGCCGAACAGGAAGTTCTCGGGAAAGGCACGGGTCATAGGGGTCATCCTTTCACCGCGCCCGCCATGATGCCACTGACCAGCTGCCGGCCCGCCACGATGAACAGGACGAGCAGCGGAAGCGTCGCGAGCACCGCACCGGCGAGCACGATGGAGTAGTCGATGTAGTAGCCGGACTGCAGCTGGCTGAGTGCTGTCTGCAGCGTCGGATTCTGCGGGGAGAGCACGATCAGCGGCCAGAGGTAGTCGGTCCACGCGGTCATGAAGGTGAACAGGCCGAGGATCGCCATGGCGGGACGAGCGGCAGGGATGCCGACGGTGAGGAAGGTGCGGAACTGGTTCGCGCCGTCCATCCGCGCCGCCTCGATCAGCTCGTCGGGGATGACGTCGACGAGGTACTGGCGCATGAAGAAGACGCCGAAGGCGGTGACCAGCGTCGGCACGATGACCGCGCCGATCGAGCCGGTCCACCCCAGCTCGCGCATGAGCATGAACAGCGGGATGATGCCGAGCTGCGTCGGGATCGCCATGGTCGCGATCACGAAGATCATCAGACCGTCGCGGCCCTTGAACCGCAGCTTCGCGAACGCATAGCCCGCGAGGGTCGAGAACGTCACGACCGAGAGCGTGATGATCGCCGAGATGAGGAACGAGTTGCCGAGAGCCAGCCAGAACGGGATCGCGTCGAACACCTTCGCCGCATTGGCGAAGAAGTTGCCGCCGGGGATCAGCGGCAGAGTCTCGCCGCGGGTGGCGTTGGTGCCGCTCGCCACGACGACCGACCACCACAGCGGGTAGACGCTTCCGATGATGAAGGCGGCGAGCAGGCCGTAGGTGAGGAAGCCGGGGCGGCTGCCGATTCCGGCGTTTCCGCCCACGACGCCTCGGCGCCTGCGGATCTTCTCGGGGACGCTCAGCGCCTGGGTGGCGGTCATCGTGCGTTCTCCTCGGTGGTGGTGGCGAGCGTCGTTCCGGTGGCGGCGGCGGTCGCTGCGGCAGCGGCAGCCGCACGGTGGCGCCGACGCGCGGCGCGGTTCTTCGGCGCATCGCCGGTCGAGATGCGCCGGGAGACCAGGAAGTTGATCACTCCGATCCCGACGATGAGCAGGAACAGCAGGATCGCGACGGCGGATGCTTCGCCGAGGTCCCGCCGGAAGAAGGCCAGTTCCCACAGGAACAGCACGGTCGTCTGGAACTGGCGGTCGCTGCCGCCGATGCCGCCCGCCGTCGAGACGTCGAACAGTCGCGGCTCGGCGAAGATCTGCAGTCCGCCGATCGTCGACGTGATGATGACGAAGATCAGGGTCGGACGGATGGTGGGGATCGTGATCGAGAAGAAGCGACGAGCGGCGCCTGCGCCGTCGAGCGCGGCGGACTCGTAGAGGTCGCGGGGCACCGCCTGCATCGCGGCGAGCAGGATCAGGGCGTTGTATCCGGTCCAGCGGAAGTTCACCATCACGGCGATCGCGATGTGCGAGAGCGCGGTGTTGTGCTTCCACTCCTGGTCGGCGATGCCGATCAGATTGAGCAGGTTGTTGGCGAGGCCGTCGGCCTCATTGAAGATGCTCGAGAAGATGATGGCGACCGCCACGGGCGTGACGACGAACGGGATGAGGATGCTCATGCGCCAGAACGTCGGGGCGCGCAGTCCGCGGTCGAGGAGATAGGCGATCACCAGGGCCACGGCGAGCTGCGGGATCGCCGAGAGCAGGAAGATGCTCAGGGTGTTGACGATGGAGTTCCAGAACATCGCGTCGCCGAGGATCTCGACGAAATTGCCCGTGCCGACGAACTCTCCCTGCCCCTTGAGCAGGTCCCACTCGTGCACGGCCACCCACACCGTGTAGAGCAGCGGGAAGAGTCCGACCAGTCCGAAGAGCAGGAAGAACGGCGAGATGTAGAAGTACGGAGAGGCGTTCTGGTCGAATCGCGACAGGCGATGCCGCCACGGTCGCCGGCCCGCGGCATCCGTCTTCGGCTCTTCGGATGCCGTCTGGCGGCGTTCCGCTGTGAGGGTCATGAGGGTTCCTTCTTCGGTTGACGCGTTTCGTCTCAGGCGACTTCGTCGTCTTCGCTCAACGACCGGGTGTGGAGACCACCCCGGTCGTTGAGCGAGGAGCGAATCACCGAGACGAAACGCGGTGAGCCCTTTTCGCTCAACGACCGGAGAGCTCGCGGGTCAGTCGACCAGCTCGTTCAGGAGCTTGACCGCGGCATCCCAGGCGCCCTGTGTGTCGGTCTCGCCGCGGTCAAGGCCGCTGAGGGCCGGACCGAAGACGTTCTCCTGGATCACCGAGTCGTCGGCGCCCTTGAACTGGGCGACGACGCCCTTCGCGCGCTCGGCGAGGATCGCGCCGGTGGGTGCGTCGTTGAAGAACTCGTTCGGAGTGGCCTCCGAGGCGAGGGTCTCCTGCGCGCCGATCGTCGACGGGAAGTTGCCCGCCGCGGCCGACTGCTCGACCTGCTGCTCGGGCTGGGTCAGCCAGTCGGCCAGCTTCGCCGCCTCTTCCTTGTGCTGCGAGCTCTCGGGGATCGAGAGGAACGCCCCACCCCAGTTCGCGGCGCCGCCCGGGAACACGTCGGCGAAGTCCCATCCGGTGGAGGCGTCGCCGCCGCCGGCCTCGACCTGGCCCTGCACGACACCCAGCATCCAGCCCGGGCAGACGAACGTGGCGAAGGTGCCGTCGACGAACGACTTGCCGCCGTTCCAGTCCCACGCGGTCTGTGCCGCGGACTGGCCGCCCTCGGTGGCGGCTCCGAGCAGCTCGAAGCGCTCCTTGAGCTCGGCGTTGTCCTCGACGTTCAGTTCGCCGTCGGTGGTGTAGTACCCCTCGTCGAGCTGGTTGACCATGGCGTTCCACACGAAGCCGGAGTGGTCGTACCAGGCCTTGCCGGTCTTGGCCGTGTAGTCGGCGCCGACCGTGAAGTAGTTCTCCCAGTCGCCGTTCAGCAGCTCGGCGACCGACTCGCGGTCGCTCGGGAGTCCGGCAGCCTCGAAGGCTGCGCCGTTGTAGCAGATGCCGCTGGGGCCGATGTCGGTGCCGTAGCCGATCACGCGGCCCTCGGCATCCGTCGCCTGTCCGTACTTCCAGTCGACCCAGTCGTCCTTGCGGTCTTCGATGCCGTAGTCGCGCAGATCGACGAAGGTGTCGGAGACGTCCATGATGGCTCCGAGCCAGCCCTCTTCGATCGCGACGACGTCGCTCAGGCCCGAGCCTGCGGCGATCTTCGTGAAGGCGTCGGTGCGGGCGTTGCCGCCGGTGTCGATGTTGGTCGCCTCGATCGTGACGTTCGGGTTCGCCTTCTCGTACTCGTCGTAGAGGTCGTCGTATCCGAAGGTGCCGAAGGTGGTGACGGTCAGGGTGACCTTCTCGTCGCCTCCCTCGGCGTCGCCGCCGCCGGCGGCGCAGCCGGCGAGGGCCAGGGCGGAGACGGATGCGACGGCTGCTGTCGTCAGGATCCGGGTGCGGGCACGTGTGTTCACGGTTCACTCCTTTGTGGTGGGTCGTGCAGTGATGGTGCAGATGGTGCTTGGGGCGTGCGTGGCGGCTCCGTGGAAGTTCTGTGGGAGCGCTCCCACGCACTGTGCAGTGACTCTATGGGAGCGCTCCCATGAATGTCAAGTGCGGGCCTGGCGTACCCTTGACCGGTGCCCGACACCGAACTCTCCCCCGCCCTCGTCCGCGCCGAATCGCTGATCCGCAGCATCCCGGACTATCCCGAGGCGGGGATCATCTTCCGCGACATCACCCCGCTGCTCGCCGACGCCGAGGCGCTGCAGGCCACGACGGATGCGATCATCGCGCCGTTCGCCGGCCAGTTCGAGGTCGTGGCAGGCATCGAGGCTCGCGGGTTCATCCTCGCCGGGGCGGCGGCGATCGCGGCAGGCGTCGGCCTCATCCCGATCCGCAAGGCCGGCAAGCTGCCCCGTCCCGCAGCATCCGTCGACTACGCCCTCGAATACGGCACCGCGACGATCGAGATGCACGACGACCTGCCCGCCGGATCCCGCGTGCTGCTCATCGACGACGTGCTCGCGACCGGAGGCACGCTCGCCGCAGGCCGTGAGCTGGTCGAGCGCCTGGGAAGCCACGTCATCGGCATCTCGGTGCTCTTCGAGATCGACGGCCTCGGTGGCCGCGAGGCGATCGGCGACCTGCACACCGTCTTCCACGCCTGAGCCTCGTCACCCGGGAATCGGGCGAGTCCTGAGCCGGTAGACTGGACACGCCCGTCCGCCCGCGACTCCCGGAGCCGTTCATGCCCACCATCGTCGTCGACGTCATGCCCAAGCCCGAACTGCTCGACCCGCAGGGGAAGGCCGTGTCCGGCGCATTCTCCCGTCTCGGCGTCGAGGGCTTCTCGGATGTCCGCATCGGCAAGCGCTTCGAGCTCACCGTCGAAGGCGAGGTCACCGACGAGGTGCTCGCCGAGGCCCGGCGCATCGCCGACGAGGTGCTCTCGAACTCCGTGATCGAAGACGTCGTGGGCATCGAGGTCGCCGAGTGACCACGCGCATCGGCGTCATCACCTTCCCCGGCTCCCTCGACGACCGCGACGCGCAGCGCGCTGTGCGCATCGCCGGCGCCGAGCCCGTCGCCCTCTGGCACGGCTCGCACGACCTCGAGGGCGTCGACGCCCTCGTGCTGCCCGGCGGATTCAGCTACGGCGACTACCTGCGCGCCGGTGCGATCGCCGCGCTCTCGCCGATCATGGCGGAGGTCAAGGATGCGGCTGCCAAGGGCATGCCGATCCTCGGCATCTGCAACGGCTTCCAGATGCTGGTCGAGGCGCACCTGCTGCCCGGCGGACTGATCCGCAACGATCACCAGCACTTCGTGCGCCGCGATCAGAAGCTCGTCGTCGAGAACTCCGACACCGCGTGGACCAACCGGTTCCGCACGGGCCAGGAGATCACGATCCCGCTGAAGAACGCCGACGGCGGCTACATCGCCGACGAAGACACGCTCGACCGCCTCGAGGGAGAGAACCTCGTCGCATTCCGCTATGCGGGCGTGAACCCCAACGGCTCGCTGCGCGACATCGCCGGACTGACCAACGAGGCCGGCAACGTCGTGGGGCTCATGCCGCACCCCGAGCACGCGACCGAGGCGGGCTTCGGTCCCGACACCTCCGCCGCCATGCGCTCGGGCATCGACGGGGTCGACTTCTTCACGAGCGCGATCGCCGCCGTGGCCCGCGTCGCCGCGTAACGGGTTCGCGCCGCGCCCAGCCGGGCCCATTCGGCATCCGCGACCCCGCCGGGGCCACTTTCGCATCCGTATCGCCCGAATGGGATGCGCTTTTGACCCCGCATCACACGGGAGATGCGTTTTTGACCCCGCAGCGCGCAGAGGGCCGATCCTCCAGCCCCTTCGAATCGCGCACTTTGCAGATTATCGGTCTGAAAATCTGCAAAGTGCGCGATTCGAAAGCAGGGGGCCATGACCAGGGACAGCCAGACCTAGGACGGGGAGGCGCGTCTCAGTCGGCCGGCAGCGTGAACGGATTGTCGCCCGCGGCCGCGAGCAGATACCAGGCCGTCGCTCCGGTGTGCAGGCTCGCGTAGTACAGGTCGCCGAAGCCCGAGTCGAGGCCGTCGGTCGAGGTCGCGACGATGCCCTTGCCGTCGCCGTTCGCGGCATCGCGCTGACCGAGGCGGATGCTGTCGAGCAGCGCCTCGGCGCGATCGGCGTCGCCGTCAGCGCCGCGCAGCTTCAGGGCCAGCGCCAGGTGACCGCTGCCCTCGAACCACACCTTCGACGTATCGACGTGGCTGATCGACGGTCCCGTGTACTGCCCGTCGGTCGCCATCAGGTTCGCGAGCGCCCAGTCGACGGATGCGCCGTACCTCGGATCCCCCGTGCCGAGCAGCGTCCAGGTCTGCGCGTCGAGAGGAACCGGGTACGTGTTCACGGTCGAGCCGTCGAGGAGCGTGCCCGTGTCGACATGCCCGTCGGCACTCTGCATCGCCGCCACGAAGGCCGATGCGACGGCCGCGCGATCCGCCCAGACCGAGTCACCGGTGAGCTCGGAGAGCTGTGCGAAGAACCCGGCGATGTCGGTGTTGTGCTCGGTCGACTTCCATTCCAGCGACGAGCCGTTCTCGAGCTGTCCGCCGGTATAGCCGAAGGGCGCGCGCACCATGTCGGCGGTGTTCGCCTGAATCCACTCGGCGATCTGCACGGCGCCGTCGAGGTATTTCTGCTCCCCGGTGACGTGGAAGAGCCGCGCGAGTGCCATCCCGGTCCACGCCTGGTTGCCGGTGAAAGTGCCCGGGCCGGTGATCTCGACGCGCCCCTGACGGATGCCGTGGGGCTCATACGAGGTGCGCACGCGCCCGTCGCCGATCGGGTCGTTCGCCTGCACGAAGAGAAGGGTGTCGCCGATGGCCTGCGCCCGACGGATGTCGTCGGGAAGGCCCCGCGCCGTGTAGGCGATCACCACGAGCGCGTCGTCGTAGACGAACGAGGGTGTGAAGTCCCACGTCGGCAGGTCGGTGAAGAAGCCGCCCTGGTAGCTGCGGGGGAGGCAGTGGCCGGCGCCGTCGCAGAATTCATCGGTGCGGGCATCGAGGAACTCGTAGGCGAGGGCGACCGACAGAGTCGGATCCGGCGCGGAGGTCGGGTCGTCGGCGGGCGCATCACCGGATGCCGCGGTCGCAGCCCCCGCTACCAGCGCAGCGGCCATGAGCGCGGCGGCGATCATCCACGGCGCGGAGCGGCGCGACGAACCCGACATCAAGACCCCCTCGGTCACAACTGCGGTCGGTGACCGCAGGCGACCTGGAGGTCACGAGCAAAATGCTGGCATACCAGGAAGTCTCGGCGGAAGTGGCGAACGTCTAGTCTTTTGCGACTCCGGGCGTGTCGCACCCCGCGAGTAGCATGCGAGCCATGCCCATCACACTGGAGAACGTCGGCATCGCCGTGCGCGACCTCGAGGCGACCATCGCCTTCTTCACCGATCTCGGCCTCACCGTGCTCGGTCGCGACGAGGTCAGCGGCGAGTGGGCCGACACCGCTGTCGGCCTCGACGGCAACCACGCGAAGATCGCCGTGCTGCAGACACCCGACGGCCACGGTCAGCTCGAACTGTTCGAATACATCCATCCCGACGCGATCGAGACGGAGCCGACGCTGCCGAACGAGATCGGGATGCACCGCGTGGCGTTCTCCGTCGACGACATCGACGCGTCGCTCGCCATTGCGGCCCGTCACGGATACCACCCGCTGCGGGGAGTCGCGAACTACCGGGACGTCTACCGCCTCACCTACCTGCGCGGCCCGAGCGGCATCCTCGTCATGTTCGCGCAGGACCTCACGAAAGATTCCGCGACGACCTAGCCGAGAGCCGGCGGCCAGACCCCGATGATCACCGCCATGACCACGATCGTGACGATCTCGTGCGCGATGTTCAGGGTGGTCAGGGCCGTCGGGCGCCCTTCGAAGGCGTCGTGCGTGATGAACCGGGCGGCGGTGAATCCCGCCCAGAGCAGCACGCCGGTGACGACAGCGGCCCAGAAGAACGATCCGTCGTAGAAGTGCCAGGCGATGGCGGATGCTCCGGCCAGCACCCATGCCGTCGCGAAGCTCACGATCACGGTGGTGATGATCGCCATCGTCGCGCTCGAGCCCGGGCGGTCCATGTCGACGTTCGCGAGCTTCGACCAGCGGGAGCCGAACACCTTCGGCGCGTACCAGATCGAGCCGACGATCATGCTCGAAGCGGTCGCGAGCAGAACGGCCCAGTAGTTGATCTCGGGAACCATGACAGCCTCCTGTGGTCGGATGCGGGAAGCATACTCCCGGGCTGCAAGCCGCCACAGGTCGGCGCGGAATATCACAACGCCGAATCGATTCGATGCTCGCTCTGGCAATCATGTAAGCGTTTGCACTAATCTGTTGCCATGGCACAGCTTGAGCAGATCGCAGCCCCCGGTTCCGAGTGGTGGCGCAGTGCGGTCATCTATCAGATCTACCCCCGTTCGTTCGCCGACGCCTCGGGCGACGGCATCGGCGACCTGCCCGGCATCACGAGCCGGCTCGACTCCCTGAAGGAGCTCGGCGTCGACGCGATCTGGCTGAGCCCCTTCATGACGAGCCCGCAGCGCGACGCCGGCTACGACGTGGCCGACTACCGCGACGTCGATCCGCTGTTCGGCACCCTCGACGACTTCGACATGATGCTGAATGCCGCGCACGCCCGCGGCATCCGCGTCGTCGTCGACCTGGTTCCCAACCACTCCTCGGCGCAGCACGCCTGGTTCCAGGAGGCGCTCAAGGCGGCTCCCGGCAGCCCCGAGCGCGCGCGCTACATCTTCCGCGACGGCAAGGGAAAGAACGGCGAGCTGCCCCCGAACAACTGGGAGTCCGTCTTCGGCGGCGGCATGTGGGAGCGCATCACCGAGGCCGACGGCACGCCGGGCCAGTGGTACCTGCACATCTTCGACCCCACGCAGCCCGACTTCGACTGGAACAACGAAGAGGTGCGCGAGGAGTTCCGCTCGATCCTGCGCTTCTGGCTCGACCGCGGCGTCGACGGCTTCCGCGTCGACGTGGCGCACGGCATGATCAAGGCCGACGGTCTGCCCGACTACACCCCGCCGGCCGACGCCGACTCGATGGGCGGCGGCGAGGCGAACGTGCCGTACTGGGGTCAGGACGGCGTTCACGACATCTACCGCGACTGGCACAAGGTGCTCGCCGAGTACGACGGCGATCGCGCACTGTGCGGCGAGGCATGGATGCCGACGCTGAAGCAGACCGCGCTGTGGGTGCGCCCCGACGAGATGCACCAGACCTTCAACTTCCCGTACCTCATGACCGAGTGGGATGCCAAGGCTCTGGGCGACGTCATCCGCGAATCTCTCGACGCATTCGGCGAGGTCGGAGCGCCGAGCACCTGGGTGCTGTCGAACCATGACGTCGTGCGCCACGCCTCGCGCCTCGCGCTGACCGCCGAGAACCCGCAGGGCGAGGGCATCGGCCCGAACACCCCCGACAAGCCCGACACCGCGATCGGCCTTGCCCGCGCCCGCGCCGCGACCACCGTAATGCTCGCGCTCCCGGGTTCCGCGTACCTGTACCAGGGCGAGGAGCTGGGGCTGCCCGAGGCGATGGAGATCCCCGACGCGTTCCGTCAGGACCCGACGTGGTTCCGCACCAACGGCGAGCGCTACGGCCGCGACGGATGCCGTGTGCCGCTGCCGTGGGAGGCGAATGCTCCGGCATTCGGCTTCAACGAGACCGGGGCGTCGTGGCTGCCGCAGCCCGCCGACTGGGCCGCGTACTCGCGCGAGGTCGAGGAGAAGGACGAGACCTCGACCCTGTCGCTGTACAAGCAGCTGCTCGCCGGTCGTCGTGAGCACGGCTTCGGCAGCGGATCGCTGGTGTGGGAGGACGCAGGCAAGCACGCGGTCGCGTTTCGTCGCGGTGCGGTGCACGTGGTCGCGAACCTCGGCACGAAGCCGCTCGCCCTGCCGGCCGACGCGACGATCATCGTTAGCAGCCAGCCGTTCGAGGGCACCGAGCTGCCGGTCGACACGGCCGTCTGGTACACGACCGCCTGACTCGCGACATAGTCTGACGAGACCCCGCTTTCTGCACGAGACCCCCGCTCCGGCGGTGGGTGTCGCCGCGGAAGCGGGGTCTCGCACTCCACGCCACCCCCTTCGAGAGGACCCCCATGGCGAGCATCGATGAGGTCGCCCGGCTCGCCGGCGTCTCGACCGCCACCGTTTCGCGCGCGCTGAGCGGACGAGGCCATGTGTCGGAATCGGCCCGTGCGCGCGTGCAGGAGGCGGCGTCGGCGCTCGGCTACGTGGTGTCCTCTAGGGCATCGAGCCTCGCATCCGGCCGCACCCGCAACATCGGCGTGGTCGTGCCCTTCCTCGACCGGTGGTTCTTCAGCACGGTGCTGTCGGGGGTGTCCGCCGCGCTGATGCGCGAGGGCTACGACATCACGCTCTACAACATCACCGCCGACAAAGACGTGCGCCGCCACGTGTTCGACACCTTCCTGCGGCGGCAGCGAGTGGATGCCGTGATCGCGGTGTCGATCGAGCTCGACGAGGACGAGACGCAGTATCTGCTCGACCTCGGCCTGCCGGTGATCGCGATCGGAGGACCGAATCCGAAGCTCGACACCCTCACGGTCGACGACGTCACCGTCGCCCAGCTCGCGACCGAGCACCTGATCGGTCTCGGCCACCACGACATCGCGCACATCGGGGCGAATCCCGAGTTCGACATCGACTTCCACATCCCGACCAACCGTCGACTGGGCTTCGAGAAGGCCCTGGCGAAGGCCGGCATCCCGCTGAACCCGGCATTCCTCGAACCTGCCGACTTCACGGTCGAGGGTGGATACCGTGCAGCGAAACAGCTGCTCGGCCGCCCCGGCCCGCGGCCCACCGCCGTGTTCGCCGCATCCGACGAGATGGCGATCGGGGCGATCCTCGCGGCACGCGACCTCGGATTCGCCGTGCCCGGAGACCTCTCGATCGTCGGCATCGACGGCCACGAGCTCGGCGAGTTCTTCCGTCTCACGACCGTGGACCAGTTCCCACTCGGTCAGGGCGAGCGGGCAGCGGATGCCGTGCTGGCCAAGCTCGCCGACGGCGACGCCGCGGGCATTCCCGCGGAGCTCCCCTACGAGCTGAATGTGCGCGGCACGACCGCGCGCCTGGCCGGGTAGCCCCGCGCGGGCGAGCTCGCCGAGCCCCGCGCGGCCCCTGACGCTACGCTGACGCGGGTGACGAACATTCGCGACATGGTCCGGATCCCCGGCGGGACCTTTCGGATGGGATCCGAGGACTTCTACCCCGACGAGCGCCCGGTGCACGAGCGGCAGGTCGCGTCGTTCGAGATCGACCGCTACGCGGTGACCAACGCGCAATACGCGGAGTTCGTCGACGCGACGGGCTACGTCACGGTGGCCGAGCGTCCGCTCGACCCTGCCGCCTTCTCGGGTGCCGACCCCAACGACCTCGTTCCCGGGTCCATGGTCTTCACGCCGACCACGGGCCCCACGGACCTGCGCGACTGGCGCAACTGGTGGCGATGGCAGGCGGGCGCTTCATGGCGGCATCCTTTCGGTCCCGATTCGTCGATCGACGATCGGCTGCAGCATCCCGTCGTGCACGTCGCCTTCGAGGACGCCGTCGCGTACGCCGACTGGGCGGGGATGCGGCTGCCCACCGAAGCAGAGCACGAGTACGCCGCCCGCGGCGGTCTCGACGGCGCCGCGTTCGCGTGGGGCGACGAGATCTACCCCGGCGGTGAGGCGCAGGCCAACTCCTGGCTGGGTCGCTTCCCGTACGGCAACCAGGGCGTCGGCGGCACGGCCCCCGTCGGCTCCTACGAGGCCAACGGCTACGGCCTCTACGACATGATCGCGAACGTGTGGGAGTGGACAAGCGATCCCTGCACAGGCGTACGTGGCGACGGTGGCGCAGACGCTCGCCGAGTTCCCCGCTCGCCAGGAATCCGCGCCGTTCACGATCACGCAGGTGATGGCGAAGCTGAAGTCGACGGTCGGGAGCTCCTGACCGGCGCCCTCAGGAGTCGATCCGTGATCGGCGGGCGAGTGCGTTTCGCCTCGCGAGCATGAGTCCGCCGATCACCGCCGCGAGGAGCGAACCGAGGAGCACGCCGATCTTGACGTGCTCGTCGGCGACCGAGCTCGAGCCGTAGGCGAGCTCGCCGACGAGCAGCGAGACCGTGAATCCGATTCCCGCAAGGAACGCCATACCCGTGAGATCGGGCCAGCGCAGCGTCTCATCGAGGCGCAGCGACGGCACCCGACTGAGAAGGAAGGTGGTCGCGAGGATCCCGATGGGCTTGCCCAGGACGAGCCCTGTGATGATGCCGATCGCTATCGGGTCGGTCAGCGCGGAGCGGAGTCCGTCGAGGCCGCCGATCGTGACGCCCGCCGCGAAGAACGCGAAGACGGGCACGGCGAACATGGTCGCCACAACGCCCCACCGGTCGGCGAAATGCGGGGCGAGGCCGTCGTACACAGCCTCCCCGTCGGCATCCGTCCCTCGCCGCACACGCGCGCGCTCGGTCGGCACGACGGGAACCACGAAGCCCAGCAGCACACCGGCGACGGTCGCATGGATGCCCGCGGCGTGGATGCAGACCCAGACCGCGATCGCGAGCGGCAGCAGGATCCACCAGGCGCGCACGCCCTTCTGCACCAGGAGCGCGAACCCGGCGAGGGGCAGCAGGGCGAACGCGAGCCACGGGAAGCTGATCGTCTCGGTGTAGAACGTGGCGATGATCGTGATGGCGATCAGGTCGTCGATGATCGCGAGCGTGAGCAGGAAGACGCGGAGCGCGGGCGGGAGGAACTTTCCGACCACGGCGATCACCGCGACGGCGAAGGCGATGTCGGTCGCGGTCGGAATCGCCCAGCCGCGCAGGGCGTCGGCGTCGCCCGCGTTGATCACGGCGAAGATGACGGCGGGCACGATGACCCCTCCGACGGCTGCGGCGATCGGCAATGCCGCCTGGCGGGGATGGCGCAGGCGGCCCGTGACGAACTCCTCCTTCAGCTCGAGACCGACGACGAAGAAGAAGATCGCCAGCAGCCCGTCGGCCGCCCAGGCGCCGATACTCAGATCGAGATGCAGCTCCGGGATGCCGAACGTGAAGTCTCGGACGGACTCGTACCACGACACCGCGGGGGTGTTGGCGAGGATCAGCGCGGCGACGGTGGCGGCGAGGAGCAGCGTGCCTCCGAGCACGTCACTGCGGGCGTTGGTGCGGATGCCGCGCCACAGCTCATGAGGAGCGAGGCGCAGCCGGGTACGGACGGGAGAGATGGACACGAAGAGACCTCACGCGGGAGAAGGGGTGAACGGCACGGAAGACCGCACCCCCGACGGGAGCGCGGTCTAGTCGCGTGGCGGCGGGCAGCCCGCGATCTCACCGTGCGAGAGAGTGCCCCAGACGCTGGTCCACCCGTTGGTCCCCGGGTGCATGACGACGCGCATCGACGTCCTCATCGGGGTCGCCGAACGCAGCTCCTGGGGAGCGCGCGCCGAACCGGCGATCGAGAGGAGGGCCATGGAACCAGCCTATCGGGTGGCACCGGGAGTCCTCCGTGAGCATGAACCCGCACGCTCGCTTACCCTGGAGACACCATGACCACGACCACCAAGCCCTCCGTCCTCTTCGTCTGCGTGCACAACGCAGGGCGCTCGCAGATGGCCGCCGGCTTCCTGCGCGAGGTCGCCGGCGACCGCATCGAGGTGCGCTCGGCCGGGTCCATGCCCGCCGACCAGATCAATCCGGTCGCGGTGGAGGTGATGGCCGAGCTGGGCATCGATATCACCGCCGAGGCGCCCAAGGTGCTGACGACCGAGGCGGTTCAGGCATCCGACGTCGTGATCACGATGGGATGCGGCGACGCCTGCCCGTTCTTCCCCGGCAAGCGCTACGAAGACTGGGAGCTCGACGACCCGGCCGGGCAGGGCATCGACGCCGTGCGTCCGATCCGCGACGACATCCGCCGTCGGATCGAGACGCTCGCGGCCGAGCTGCTCGCCTGAGGCGCGCCCGCCCTGCCCCGTTCGAATCGCGCACTTTGCAGTTTCGCGAGGGCGAAACGTGCAAGGTGCGCGATTCGAAAGGCTGATGTGGCTGGGGCCGGTCCCGGGCCGACGGGGAGGCCGGGTCAGCGGGCGACGATGAGTCCCTGCGTCTTCTGCTGCACGGCCTCGAAGCGGCGCTGCACGTCGGACCAGTTGACGAGCTCCCAGAACGCCTTGACGTAGTCGGCGCGCACGTTGAGGTAGTCGAGGTAGTAGGCGTGCTCCCAGACGTCGAGCTGCAGCAGCGGCGTCACACCGAGGGGCGCGTGGCCCTGCTGGTCGAACAGCTGGAAGATGACCGGGCGGGCGCCGACGCTGTCCCAGGCGAGAACGGCCCAGCCCGAGCCCTGCACGCCGAGCGCGGTCGCGGTGAAGTGCGCACGGAACGCGTCGATCGAGCCGAACGCGTCGGTCAGCGCCGCCTCGAGCTCGCCCTCGGGGTTGCCGCCGCCGTCGGGCGACAGGTTCTCCCAGAACACGGAGTGGTTGATGTGCCCGCCGAGGTTGAACGCGAGGTCCTTCTCGAGCTTGTTCACCGCGGCGAAGTCGCCAGACTCGCGGGCCGCAGCCAGCTGCTCGAGCGCGGTGTTCGCGCCGGTCACGTAGGCCTGGTGGTGCTTCGAGTGATGCAGCTCCATGATCTTGCCCGAGATGTGCGGGGCGAGTGCCGAGTAGTCGTACGGCAGTTCGGGCAGGGTGTACGCAGCAGACATGCTGTTCCTTTCAGTCGTTCTGATCGGTGGGGAGTGAGTGGAATCTGCGGTCGAGGTAGACGAGCGGTCGGCCCGGGCGCCCCAGCAGCACCTCGTCGATCTCGGCGACCACGACGGTCGACGATCCGACCGCGACGGTCGACATCGTGTGCCCGCGCATCGCGGCGCGTGCCTCGGCGAGGTACGGCTCTCCGGTGGGGAGCGAGCTCCACCCCTGCTCGGGGGTGAACCGGTCGGCGCCGCTCACGGCGAAGCTCTGCGCGAGGGCCGAATGCTCGTCATCGATCAGGTGCACGACGAACGACTCGGCGTTGAGGATCGACCCGGCGCTGCCGGTCGCTCTGGTGACGGAGAACACGATCGCCGCGGGGTCGACGGCGACGGACGCGACGCTGGATGCCGTGAGGCCGACCGGCCCCGCAGGGGTCATCGCGGTGATGATCGCGACTCCGGCCGGATGCGCGCGGAAGGCGGCCTTGAGTCCTTCACCGACCTCGGAAGGAACCGGCGCTGCGGGATGCTGGGTGCTCATGCGGGTGCCTCCTGGGGCGGAAGGGCTGCGACGATCGGATGATCGCGTTCGATGATGCCGAGCTTCGCGGCACCTCCCGGCGATCCCAGGTCGTCGAAGAACTCGACGTTGGCCTTGTAGTAGTCCTGCCATTCTTGCGGCAGGTCGTCTTCGTAGTAGATCGCTTCGACGGGGCACACGGGTTCGCACGCGCCGCAGTCGACGCATTCGTCGGGATGGATGTACAGCGAGCGTTCGCCCTCATAGATGCAGTCAACCGGGCACTCGTCGATGCACGCACGGTCCTTGACATCGACGCACGGGAGCGCGATCACGTAGGTCATGGGGTGGCGGTCTCCGTTCGGGTCACGGTTGCCACCGTACGACCTCAAGTATACTTGAGGTCAAATCGAGGGAGGTCGGCATGATCTCGGATGCTGCCGCAGACCGCGCTGTCCACGGCCCTGACGAGCCACTGACCATCGGCGAGATGAGTCGGCGCACCGGCGTCGCGCCTTCGGCGCTGCACTTCTACGAGAGCCTCGGCCTCATCGCATCCACCCGCACCTCGGGCAATCAGCGCCGCTACGCCCGCCACATGCTGCGACGGGTCTCGCTCATCACGGTGGCGAAGCGCCTCGGCATCCCGCTGTCCGATGTGCACGATGCCTTCGCCGACGTCCCTCTCACGCAGACCCCCAGTCACGAGGACTGGCAGCGCGCGTCGCGGCGTTGGAAGCGAGAGCTCGAGAAGCGCCGCGAGGGCATCGAGCGCCTCGAACGCGAGCTGACCGGATGCATCGGCTGCGGGTGCCTGTCGATGAAGGCGTGCGGCCTGCTCAACCCCGACGACGCTCTGAGCAGCCAGGGCGCGGGTCCGCAGCGGCTGCGTGACGAGGACGCCTGAGCGCCCTCGTCACTGACTCAGGCGACGGTGAACGGAGCGCTCAGCAGCACCTCATCGCGCGAGCTCGGACCCACGAGAAGTTCGAACGCGCCCGACTCCACCCGCCGGATGCCGGCGGCGTCGATGATCGAGCACTCGGCCACCGGCACCTCGAGTCGTACGCGCACGGACTGCCCCGGCGCGATGTCGACCTGGCGGTAGGACTTGAGCTCTTTGTCGGCCCAGCTGACACTCGTCACCGAGTCGCGCACATACACCTGCACGGTCTCGCGCACAGGCCGAGAGCCCGTGTTCGTGACCGTGACCTCCGCTGCGACGGTGTCGTCGAGAGAGACCCTGTCGGAGTCGAGCGACAGCTCGCCGTACGCGACGGTCGAGTACGACAGCCCCTCCCCGAACGCCCACGCCGGAGACTGGGTGAGGTCGGCGTACCGGTCGCCGTGCTGTCCGCGGATCTGGTTGTAGTAGGTCGGCTGCTGGCCGACGTGACGCGCGAACGAGATCGGCAGGCGCCCTGACGGCTCGACGGCACCCGAGATGATCTCGGCGAGCGCGCGGCCACCCTGCATGCCGGGGTTCGCCGCCCAGATCACGGCGGCGGCCTGCGAGGCGGATGCCGGGAGCACCAGCGGCTTCGAGGCGAGCAGCACCACGACCACGGGCTTCCCGGTCGCGATCAGTGCGTCGAGCAGCGCGTTCTGGCCGCCGATCAGCTCGAGCGTGGCGGTCGATCGCCCCTCGCCCACGAGTTCGATGCGGTCTCCGACCACAGCGACCACGACATCGGATGACGCAGCAGCCGCCACGGCCTCAGCGATCAGCGCGTCGTCGACCGGCGCCGGCACGACGACGGAAGGCCGAGGCTGTCCGTCGGGGAACTTCGCACCGCGAGGGTCGTCTTCGAGCGTGAGGATCTCGGCGCCGCGGGCATGCGTGACCGACCATCCCTCGATGCCCGCGAGGCCGTCGAGCACGGTCGTGATCATCTCGCGCGGCTGTCCGTCGAGCCAGCCCGCCTGACCCGAGCCGCCGGCCCAGTCGCCGAGCTGCGTCTGCGCGTCGTCGGCGAGCGGCCCCACGACGGCGACCTTCAGCGGCGTCGCGGCGTCGAGCGGCAGCACACCGTCGTTCTCGAGAAGCACGATCGAGCGGCGAGCGGTCTCGAGATTGAGCTCGGCATGTGCCGCGCTGCCGACCACGGCATCCAGCTCGTCCTGCGGCAGGCGCGGGTTCTCGAACAGCCCGAGCTCGAACTTCAGCGTGAGGATGCGCGCGACGGCGTCGTCGAAGGCATCCTCCGCGAGGAGCCCGTTCGACACGGCCTCGAGTGCCCCCTCGAAGAAGCCGGGGGTGTTCATGATCATGTCGTTGCCCGCGCTCACCGCGGCGGCCGAGGCGTGCGCGTAATCGGGCTGCACGTGCTGCTCCCAGACCATGCGTCCGACGTTGTCCCAGTCGGTGATGAGCGTGCCGGTATAGCCCCACTCGCCGCGCAGCACGTCGCTGAGCAGCCAGTCGTTGACCGTGATCGGCACGCCGTCGGTGGTCTGGTAGCCGAGCATGAACGTGCGGCATCCCTCGCGGGCCACGCGCTCGAACGGCGGCAGGAACCACGACCGCAGCTTGCGGCGCGAGATGTCGGCCTCGCTGGCGTCCCGACCACCCTGCGTCTCGGAGTACCCGGCGAAGTGCTTGGCCGTCGCGAGGATCGCGGTGGGGTCGTCGAGGCCGTCGCCCTGGTAGCCGCGCACCATGGCCGAGGCGAGTTCGCCGATCAGGAACGGGTCTTCGCCGAACGTCTCGTCGATCCGGCCCCAGCGCAGGTCGCGCGCGATGCAGAGCACCGGCGAGAAGGTCCAGTGGATGCCGGTCGCCGCGACCTCGACGGCGGTGGCCCTGGCGACCTTCTCGACCAGCTCGGCGTCCCACGTGGCGGCCATGCCGAGCTGCGTCGGATAGATCGTCGCGCCCGGCCAGAACGAGTGCCCGTGGATGCAGTCCTCCGCGACGAGCAGCGGGATGCGCAGTCGCGTCTGCGAGGTCAGCTCGTTCGCACGGATGATGCGTTCGGGCGAGGTGTGCAGGATGGACCCCACGTGCTTGCCCAGCACGTGGTCGTCGAGGTCGTCACGCGCGTCGAGCTGCAGCATCTGCCCGATCTTCTCCTCGACCGTCATGCGGTCGAGGAGATCGGCGACGCGGGCTGCGATCGGAAGTTCGGGGTCGAGGTACGGCAGGGATTCGGTCAGGGTCTGAGAGGTCATCGCTCGGCGTTCTGTGTCTTCGTATCGGTCTTCGTCTGGGTCGTCGTCGCTGTCGCCGCGCTCTGCACGGTACCCGAGTCGGTCGTCGGCACGCTCCGCACCGCCGTCACCGGGTCGTTCACATTGAGACCCTTCTTCTTCATCGCGCGGGCGCGCTCTCCTGCCGACCGCAGCCTCGGGTTGACGTACTCGTCGATGCCGAAGTTGATGAGCGACAGGGCGACGCCGATGATCGCGATGCAGAGACCTGCGGGCACGTACCACCACCACAGTCGCGGGAACGCGCCGTTCTGCTGTGCCCAGAACAGGATCGTTCCCCAGTTGAGGTTGCTCACCGGGATCACACCGATGAAGGCGAGGGTCGTGAGGCCGAGGATGGCCGCGGTGACCGTGCCGACGAAGCTCGATGCGATCAGCGCCATGAGGTTCGGCAGCATCTCGACCGTGATGATGCGGTGCAGCGGTTCGCCGTTGGCGCGGGCGGCCTGGATGAAGTCGCGGTTGCGCAGCGACATGGTCTGCGCGCGCAGCACGCGGGCACCCCAGGCCCAGCCCGTGAGGCCGAGCACCGCGGCGATCACGATGAGCGGCGGGTTCTCGAACTGCGAGGCCACGATGATGATCAGCGGGATGCCGGGGATCACCAGGAACACGTTCGTGAGAGCCGAGAGCGACTCGCTCTTCCACCCGCGCACGTATCCGGCGATCACGCCGATCGTGATCGCGATGATCGTCGCGATGATCGCCGAGAGGAAGCCGACGACCACCACGCCGCGCGTGCCGAAGATCAGCTGGCTGAGCACGTCCTCGCCCATGTGCGTGGTGCCGAGCCAGTGGTCGAGCGAGGGCGGCTGCCGCAGCGCGGTGCGGTCCTTCTGCGTGGGCCCGTAGGGCGCGAGCAGCGGCGCGAAGATCGCGATCAGCACGAACACACCGAGGATGATCAGCCCCGCGATCGACTTGGGGTTGCGGAACATCGCGAACGACTGTGCGAGCTGCGACCAGAAGGTCTTGCGGGCGGGTGCGGCGTCATCGGCCGTGCGGAACGTGGCCGTCTCCGGCATCCCGGTGGGGATCGCGCTGCCGTCGGGAGCCGTGGTCTCGGTCGAGGTGGGAACACTCATGTCAGGCCTCCGTCTGGCGCGTGCGCGGGTCGAGGTATGCGTAGACGATGTCGGCCAGGATGTTGGCGACGAGCACCGACAGCGTGATCACGAGGAACACGCCCTGCATCAGCGCGAAGTCCTTCGCGTTGGTGGCGTCGAGCAGCAGCTTGCCGACACCCGGGTAGCTGAAGACCATCTCCATGACGATCGTTCCGCCCACGATGAAACCGATCGAGAGCGCGAAGCTCTGGATCTGCGGCAGCACCGCGTTGCGCGCGGCATAGGCCCATAGCACGCGCCTGTTCGGCATGCCCTTGGCCTGCGCGACGGTGATGTAGTCCTCGTCGAGCACGGTGAGCATCATGTTGCGCATGCCCAGCATCCAACCGCCGAGCGAGGCGATGATGATCGTGACCGCCGGCAGCGTGCCGTGCATGATGACCTGGCCGATGAAGTCGAGGCTCCACTCCGGCGACTGCCCCTTGTCGTAGGCGTGCGACGAGGGGAACCACTTGAGCGTCGACGAGAAGATCGCGATGGCGATCAGGCCGAGCCAGAAGTACGGGATCGTGTTGAAGAACGTCGTGATCGGGATGAGCGCGTCGAGCCTGCTGCCGCGCTTCCAGCCCACGATCGCCCCGCCGACGGTGCCGAGCACGAACGAGATGATCGTGGCGAGTCCGACCAGGCCCAGCGTCCACGGCAGTGCGGATGCCAGCACCTCGCCGACCGGACGCAGGCCGTGCAGGGTCGAGATGCCGAGATCGCCGCGGAACAGCATCGCCCAGTAGTCGATGTACTGCTGCCACATCGACTTGTCGGAGTCGATGCCGAGCAGGATGCGCAGCGAATCCGCGGCCTCGGGGCTGATGTTGCGGTTGCGCGCGAGGTACGAGCTGACCGCATCGCCCTTCATGAATCGCGGCAGGAAGAAGTTGATCGTGATGGCCGCCCACAGGGTGAACAGGTAGAAGCCCGCCCGACCGGCGAAGAATCGCCACGGCACCGCGGCTCGCCCCTTCTGCGCAGTCGTCGCGGTGGTGCCGACCTCGAGCGCGTCGCGGTTCTCGTCGTCGACCAGCGGAAGCTGGGGGGATGCGGTGGTCACTGTGCACCTCCGTGCGAGCCGGCCGTCGCGAAATGCTTGTCGGGGTCGGGAGACGCCGCTCGCAGCTCGCGCGTGTAGGGGTCCTGCGGGTTGAGGATGACGTCGTCGGCGTCGCCGTACTCGACGACGCGCCCCTGGTTGAGCACCATGATCCTGTCGCTGAAATGACGAGCGGTGGCGAGATCGTGGGTGATGTAGAGCACGCCGAGGCCCTCTTCGCGCTGCAGATCGGCGAGCAGGTTCAGCACTCCGAGGCGGATCGACACGTCGAGCATCGACACGGGCTCATCCGCGACGAGCAGCGACGGCCGCGAGGCGAGCGCACGGGCGATGGCGACGCGCTGGCGCTGGCCGCCGGACAGCTCATGCGGACGGCGGTCGATCACGGCATCCGCATCGAGCCGCACTCGCGCGAGCAGTCGCCGCACCTCGGCCTCGGTCTCTTTCTTGGGCACGACATCGTCGAGACGGATCGGGCGCTCGAGGTGGTAACGGATCGAGTGGTACGGGTTGAGCGAGGCGAACGGATCCTGGAACACCATGCGCAGCTGCTGGCGGTACTTTCGCAGCCCCTTGCCGCGACGCGGGATGGGCTTGCCGTCGAGACGCACCTCGCCGCCGGTGGGGGTCTCGAGCTGGGTGAGGATCTTGGCGATAGTCGACTTGCCGCTGCCCGACTGGCCGACGAGGCCGATCGTCTGACCGGACGACAGGGTGAAGCTCACGTCGTCGAGGGCCTTGAGGCGCCCGGCACCTCTGACGTTGTAGACCTTGGTCACATTCGCGAACTCGAGAGTGGTCATCGGGTCAGCACTCCTCTCGCACCGGTGAGTCGGGGGAACGACGACAGGAGCGTCTTCGTGTAGTCGTTCTGCGGGTTCGTCCAGATCTGCTCGGCCGACGCCAGTTCGACGATCTCCCCGGCACGCATGATCGCGATGCGGTCGCTGATCTCGAGCAGCAGAGGAAGGTCGTGCGTGATGAAGATCACCGAGAAGCCGAACTCGTGACGCAGCTGCGAGATCTGCTTGAGGATCTCGCGCTGCACCAGCACGTCGAGGGCGGTGGTCGGCTCGTCCATGACCATGAGCTGCGGGCGGAGCGCCAGGGCCATCGCGATCATGACGCGCTGCCGCATGCCGCCCGAGAGCTCATGCGGGAACGAGCGGGTGCGCTGGCGGCCGACCTTGACGATCTCGAGCAGCTCCTCAGCCTCGGCCCGGCGCTGGCGTCGCGTCATGTCGGGGCGGTGGATCTCGAACACGTCCTCGAGCTGCGAGCCGATCGTGGCGACCGGGTTGAGGGCGTTCATCGCCCCCTGGAACACCATCGAGACCTTGTCCCAGCGGAACTTCTGCATCGCCTCGACGTCGAGCGCATTGATGTCGACGTCGACACCGGACGCATCGTGGAAGGTCACGCTGCCGCCCGCGATCACGGCGGGAGCCCGCAGCAGACGCTGCACCCCGTAGGCGAGCGTGGTCTTGCCGCATCCGCTCTCGCCGGCGAGACCGAGGATCTCGCCGCGCTGCAGTTCGAGCGTCACGTTCTTCACCGCCTCGACGGGCGGATCGACGTCGTACACGACCGAGAAGTCGCGCACGCTGAGCAGGGGTTCTGACATGAGGGGTCCTTCGTCGGGTGTGGTCACCACCCGGTCGTTGAGCGAGCGGAGCGGGTCGAAGTGTCGAGACGCGGTGAGGATGCGTTCTGCGTTTCGTCTCGGGCGCTTCGCGGCCTCGCTCAACGACCGGGGTTCGGTCCTCCGAGCCTCGCTCAACGACCGGAGAAGAGGAGTCCGGCCGTTGAGCGAGCGGAGCGAGACGAAACGCGCCCTCGTCGTCGCTTACTCGGCCGGCTTCAGCTTCGTGAGGATCATCACGATGTTCTGCTGCGTCGGGTCGCCCGAGGCGTAGGGGTCTTCCTCCGACGGCCATCCGACGTAGTTGCGGGTGTTGTACTCGCCGAGCAGCGGGTGAGCGCCGAGCGGGATCGCCGGCACCTGGTCGACGAAGATCTGCTCGAGAGTCGTGATCGCCGAGGTGCGCACGTCGTCGGACGCCGCGTTCGCGTAGGCGTTCAGCGCCTCGGTCGCTGCCGGGTCGTCGAAGCGTCCGAAGTTGAACCCGGCGATGCCCTCGGGCGAGATCCACCGCGGATCCATGGTCGACGTGTAGAGGCCATATGCCGTGCCGCTGTCTTCGAGCCAGTGGATGATCGCCGAGAAGGTTCCTTCGTCTCGGGGTCCTGCCCAGCCGCCCCAGTCGGGCATGTCGATCTTGACCTCGGCGCCGATCGCCTCGGTCACGTCCTCGGCGATGAGCTCCTGCGCGGTGTTCCAGTCGCTCCAGCCGGACGGCACCGAGAGCGTGAACGAGACGGGCGTGCCGTCGGGGTCGATCAGCGCGTCGTCCTTCCAGGTGTAGCCGGCGCTCTCGAGCAGATCGCGCGCCTTCTCGGCGTCGACCGAGTACTCCTGGCCCTCGAACTCGGGCTGGATCTCGTCTTCGAGGATCGACGAGAGTCCGGTCACCGACCAGACCGGCTCGCTGGCGCCTTCACGCGCGATGTCGACGTAGGCGTCACGGTCGATCACCCAGGCGAGCGCCTGGCGGAAGGCGACGTCGTCGAACGGCTTCTCCTGCAGGTTCATGAACAGCGTGGCGGAGCCGGTGGTCGGCGCGACGAAGAACTTGTTGTGCTCGGGGTCGGCGTCGAGGAACTGCTCCTGGATCTGCGGGATGAACGCCTGCGCCCAATCGGCCTCGCCCTGAGCGAGCGCGGTGGTCAGCGCCGTGTTGTCGCCGTACGACACGTAGTGCAGCTCGGGCACGGCGAGGTCGCCGCCCCAGTAGTCGTCGCGGGCCTCGAGGGTGACCGACTCGGTCGACCAGTTCGAGAGAGCGTAGGGGCCGGTGCCGACGAGATCGTCGCCCTTGACAGGATCGGTGGCGGGCTCGTCGAGGTTCTCCCAGATGTGCTTCGGCACGATGGGCACGTGCAGCACGCGGGCCTGGTTCACGTACTTCGACTCACCGAAGGTGAGCGTCACGGCATCGCCCTCGACGGTCGCGCCCTCGAACTTGAGGCCGGCGGTGTCGAGTTCGGGGGTCGAGACGAGCTCGTAGGTGTAGACGATGTCTTCGGCGGTGAAGGGCTCACCATCGCTCCACGTGACGTCCTTGCGGGGCACGACGGTGACGGCCGTGTAGTCGTCGTTCCACTCGATGCTCTCGGCGAGCCACGGGGTGACCTCGCGGTCGCCCGTCTGGTTCACGAGGCCGAGCGTCTCGAAGATGACCTTGCCGTAGCCGTACTTCGACGCCGACGAGTCGCCCACGAACGGGTTGTTCGACTCGGTGGTGATCGCGCCGTCGGGCTTGGCGATCGTCAGGGCTGCGCCACCTGCTGCGCCGTCTGCGTCACCCGATCCTCCGGCTGCACAACCGGCGAGGACCGACACGCTGAGCGCGGAGACCGCCGCGGCGGCGATCAGGGATTTTCTGAGCTTCATTGCTTCTCCTTGGGCACGGGTCTTTGTGCTGTGTGACCGTCGGCTGCATGGACACCCGACGCCGTTTACTTACTGGCGAGAAAGTAAGCTGATGCGAGGTTACCCGTCAGTAAGTAGAGTTGGCAAGTACGATCCGATGCAGGATCTCGCGCAGAAGAGGATGGACCATGTCGCAGGATGCTGTCGCTCACACGTCCGTTCGCCCTGCCACCCGCGAGAAGCGGGAGCAGATCCTCAAGGCCGCCGTCGAGATCTTCGGGAACAAGGGGTCGACCAACGGCACTCTCGCGGATGTCGCCGAGCAGGTCGGCATGACCCACGCCGGCGTGCTGCACCACTTCGGCTCGAAGCAGAAGCTGCTGCTCGAGGTGCTCGCCTACCGCGACCAGGCCGATGTCGCCGACCTGGCCGAGAAGCACATCCCCGGCGGCCCCGAGCTCTTCCTCCACCTCGTGCGCACCGCGATCGCGAACGAGCGCCGACCCGGAATCGTCCAGGCCTACACCGTGCTGTCGTCGGAGTCCGTGACCGACAACCATCCCGGTCGCGAGTACTTCGAGGACCGCTACACGACGCTGCGCCGCGAGGTCACCGAGGCGTTCCACCTGCTGTGCGCGCAGGAGGGGGTGACCGAGCCCGAGACGATCACGACAGCCGCCGCCGCGATCCTCGCCGTGATGGACGGGCTGCAGCTGCAGTGGCTGCTGCATCGCGACGTGTTCGACCTCGGAGAGGCGAGCGAGTTCGCGATCCGGTCGATCGTGAACGGCGTGCTGCATCCCGGCCCCACACTGGAGTCGTACCGCCACGACTAGGCTCGGGGCCATGACGATCGACCTCGAAGCGCTTTACATCGACCTGCACCAGCACCCGGAGCTCTCGTTCCAGGAGACGCGCACCGCCGGCATCGCGGCCGGCCACCTGCGCGATCTCGGCCTCGAGGTGCACGAGGGCATCGGAGTCACCGGGGTGGTCGGAGTCCTCGAGAACGGCGACGGCCCGGTCGTGTGGGTGCGTGCCGACATGGACGCCCTGCCGGTCGGCGAAGAGACGGGTCTCGCCTATGCGAGCACCGCCACCGGCATCGATCCTGCCGGCAACACCGTGCCCGTCATGCACGCGTGCGGCCACGACATGCACGTCACCGCGATGATCGGCGCGGTCGAGAAGCTCGTCGCCGAGCGCGCCGAGTGGTCGGGCACGCTCGTGGTGCTGATCCAGCCCGCCGAGGAGTACGGCGCCGGCTCGCGCGCGATGCTCGACGGCGGCCTGCTCGACCTCGTGCCGCGCCCTGACATCGTGCTCGGTCAGCACGTGACCCCCCTCCCCGCGGGAACCATCGGGGTGCGCCCCGGAACCCAGATGGCGGCATCCGACGGCCTGACCGTCACTCTCCACGGACGCGGTGGACACGGCTCTCGTCCGCACTCGACGATCGATCCCGTGGTGATGGCTGCGGCGACCGTCATGCGCCTGCAGACCATCGCCTCGCGCGAGGTCGACCCGCGCGACGTCGCCGTCGTGACGGTCGGCTCGATCCACGCCGGGCTCAAGAACAACATCATCCCCGCCGAGGCGAAGCTCGAGCTGAGCCTGCGCTACCCGAACGACGAGATGCGCGACAAGGTGCTCGCGAGCGTCGAGCGCATCGTGCGCGCCGAGGCCGCGGCATCCGGCGCAGAGCGCGAGCCCGAGATCCGCACCGACCACACCCTGCCGCCGACGATCAACGATGCGGAGGCCACGGCACGCGTCACGTCGGCGCTGCAGCGCGCACTCGGCGAGACCTCGGTCATGGACCCGGGCATGTTCACCGGCAGCGAGGACGTCTCGTGGTTCGCCCGAGACACCGGAGCGCCGCTGGTGTTCTGGTTCTGGGGCGGAGTGGACGCGGCGACCTTCGCGGCATCCGCCGCCGCGGGCACGCTCGACAAGGACATCCCCACGAATCATTCGCCGTTCTTCGCGCCGGTGATCCACCCGACGATCGAGGTCGGCGTCACCGCGCTGTCGTCGGCTGCGCGCGAGTTCCTCGGCTGAGGGGCGGCCTCAGCCGCCGATCGCGTTCATGCCGCGGGCAGGCTGCAGGAACGACGGGTCGTTGATCGCGTGTCCGGGCAGCTTGCCGTGCACGCACGATCGCAGCATGGCAGCGATGCCCTCGGTCCGCCGACCTGCATCCGCCGAAGCGTCGCCACGCAGCACCCCGATCAGGTCGTACTCGGCGTTCGAGAACAGGCAGTTGCGCAGCTGTCCGTCGGCGGTCAGGCGCAGGCGGTCGCACGCTCCACAGAACGGGGCCGTGACCGAGGCGATCACGCCGACCTCGTGCGGGCCGCCGTCGATGCGCCACTTCTCGGCCGGCGCTCCCCCGCGTCCGGGCACGGGCTCGAGGCTCCACCGCGCGCTCAGCTTCTCGAGGATCTCCTCGCGCGTGACCATCGAGGCGCGATCCCAGGTGTGGCCGGCGTCGAGCGGCATCTGCTCGATGAAGCGCAGCTGTGCGCCGACGCTCATGGCGAAGGCGACGAGTTCGGGCAGCTCGTCGTCGTTCACGCCGCGCATCGCGACCGTGTTGAGCTTGAGCGGGCGGAGTTCGGATGCCGCTGCGGCCGCGATCCCCTCGAACACGTCGTCGATGCGATCGCGGCGGGTGAGATCGGCGAAGCGCTGACGGTCGACCGTGTCGATGCTGATGTTCAGCCGCGTGAGTCCGGCCTCGATCAGGTCGGGAAGGTGCTTCGCGAGCGTGATTCCGTTCGTCGTCATCGCGACCTCGACCGGGCCGTCGTCGCCCTGGATCGCCGACACACGGCGCACCACGTCGACGATGTCGGCGCGCAGCAGCGGCTCACCACCCGTGAGGCGGAAGGTGCGGATGCCGAGGGACGCTGCGGCCTGCGCGACCTCGACGATCTCGTCGGTCGAGAGGATGCTCGTGCGTGCGAGCCATTCGTTGCCCTGCTCGGGCATGCAGTAGGTGCAGCGCAGGGAGCAGCGGTCGGTCAGTGAGATGCGCAGGTCGCGGTGGACGCGACCATGGGTGTCGACGAGACCCTGCATCGCGGGCGCGGCATCACCGGCGATCACCGGGTTCGGCGAGCGCACTCCGATCACGACCGGCACGGCCGTCATCGTTGTCTCCCTCTCCCCGACATGTTCCGAGACTACCGGCGTGCCCGATGCCGGGGCCCGTGTGCGCACGACGACCGGCATATTGCCAGGTCGCGATCCCGCGCAGCGGGCGCGGATCGGGCGCTGCCGCTCGCCTACTCTGCGAGGAGCACGTAGAGGAGGAAGGCCTCGCCGCCCACGTCGTTCAGCGTCAGCTCGATCGCGCGGCCGCGGGGATCGACCGTCGTCTGATAGACGGTGCCACCGTCGACCGTCGCCAGATCCGACTCCGGGAACTCCCCGAACTCCGCCACCACCGCATCATGCAGCGGAGCGGCCGGATCGATCCCCTCACTGGATCCGAACACCCACTGGCGGTCGTTCTGCTGGACTGTGAGCCCTTCGACCTGCTCGAGCGGCAGCTCCGGCAGCTCCGGAACCTCCTCGCGGAACTCCTCGAGAGTGCGCTCGACGCCAGGCGCCTGCGGGTCTTCCAGAGGGGCCACGCTCGGCGAGGCGCTCTCGACGGTCGTCGGCGCAGCCTGTGGCGCGCACGCGGTGAGCAGGAGGGCACTGGTCGCAAGCACCAGCGCGGCTGTTCGAGATCGACGCATACCTCAGGGTATCCAGGGACGGGCCCACGCCGACGACACGCATGTGATCATCCTCAGCCTTTGACCGCTCCCGCCATGACACCGGCCACGAGGTGCCTGGAGAGAGATCCGCGCGTCGCATCCGTCGTCGATGTGGGCGTCGCCGCCGGTGAGCACACGGCGTATCCGCACGTCGCGGTCGATGCCGCGCGCGCCGTCGCGGACGGATCGGCAGACCGCGCGCTCCTCATCTGCGGGACAGGGGTCGGGGTCGCGATCGCCGCGAACCAAGGTCGACGCGATCTGCTCCTACGAGGAGCGCTGACGTCGCGCGCCTCGCTGCGATGCCGCCACCCGGCTGATGATCCCCCGCCTGACGGGATCCGCGACCGCATTTGGTCAGCCATCCGGGATACTGACAGCCATCGGACGCGTTCAGAGAATCGCGACGAATCGCACGACGTCCGGATCGACCCTCAGCCGGATGCTGTCGCCGACGGCGAAGGTCCGGGCACCGGTGAGCGGCAGGTCGACCGCACCCGAATCCGTGTGCAGACGCACCCCGGCGATCGTCGGTTCGATCCGGGTCGCCACGGCCGCCCATGTGTTCACTCCCGCACTCGCGTCGGCGAGGCGGACATCCCCCGGACGGAACACCGCTGCGAGCGCGGCCCCTTCCGTCGCCGCGAGCGCACGCGAGGCAGGATCCGCGCTGCTCAGCCGCACCTCCCCGTGGCGCCACGCTCCCCCGCTGGCGACCCCGAGAAGCCGATTCACCTCGGCGATCGACGCGACGAAACCGGATGCCGGTGCGGCGAGCACCTCGCGCACCGGCCCTTCCTGCACGACCGCACCCCGCTCGACCACGATCAGCCGGTCGGCCAAAGCCACGGCATCCGCGGCGTCATGCGTCACCGCGACCGTGGTGGTCGACACGAGCTGATCGCGCAGCATCCGCCTGATGTCTCCGGCGGTGTCGGGATCGAGCGCGACGAGCGGCTCGTCGAGCAGCACGACCCGGGGCGATGCGGCGAGTGCGCGTGCCACCGCGACGCGCTGCTGCTCGCCGCCCGAGAGCTCATGCGGCATGCGCACACCCGCGCCGGGCAGCCCGACCCGTTCGAGCCAGTCTTCGGCGTCCCTTC
The DNA here is from genome assembly GCF_058791955.1 of Microbacterium sp. EB106-03-03-XG65. Taxonomy (NCBI): domain Bacteria; kingdom Bacillati; phylum Actinomycetota; class Actinomycetes; order Micrococcales; family Microbacteriaceae; genus Microbacterium; species Microbacterium sp. EB106-03-03-XG65. Next base: position 865,787 of record NZ_JBYTEB010000001.1, on the reverse strand, counting down.
GCGCGGCCCGCGCCTCGGCACCTGCCGCGCGGGGCCCGAAGGCGACGTTCTCGCACGCCGACAGGTGCGGGAACAGGCGCGGCTTCTGCCCGAGCAGCACGATGCCCCGCCGCATCGGCTCTGTGCGCACGCGGGGCGAGGCGACCCGGTCGACGATCCGCCCGTCGACCGCGATCTCTCCCCCGTGCAGCGGCTCGAGGCCGGCGAGCGCCTGCAGCAGCGTCGACTTGCCGGCCCCGCTCGGCCCCATGACCGCGACCGTCTCACCCGCACCCACCCGCAGGGTCGCGTCGACCGTGAAGTGCTCTCGCGGCACCACGACGTGCGCTCGCAGCCCCGTGCCGCCGGTCATCGTCCTACCCCGGGGCGCCACCCGCGAACGAGCAGCAGCACCACGATCGCCGTCGCCAGCAGAACCAGAGCGAGCGCGACGGCAGCTCCCTGCGTCACGCCCGCCCCATTGAAGGCCGTGTATATCGCCAGCGGCATGGTCTGCGTGACGCCGGGGCGGTTGCCCGCGAAGAGCGCGGTGGCACCGAACTCGCCGATCGCGCGCGCAAAGCACAGCACCACTCCCGCGACGAGGCCGGGGGCGGCGAGCGGAAGGGTGATGCGTCGCAGGATGGTCCAGCGTCCGGCACCGAGTGCGGCCGCCGTGCGTTCATACTCCACCCCCGTGGTGCGCACGGCACCTTCGACCGCGAGCACGAGGAAGGGCAGCGCCACGAACGTCTGGGCGAGCACGACGGCGGGAGTGCTGAACGAGAGCCCCAACCCACCGAACCACCCCGCCCGCCCGAACAGATAGAGCAGCGCGACACCGCCGACCATGGGAGGCAACACCAGTGGAATCGTGACGGCGGCCCGGAGCACGGCCGCGAGGCGAGGGCCCGAGCGGGCGATCGTCAGCGCGAGCGGAACGCCGATCACGATGCACAGCAGAGTCGCGACGAGCCCGGTGCCGAGCGACAGGAGCAGCGCCGAACGCGCGGCATCTGAGGTCACATCCGCCACGAAGGTCGACCATTCGACGCGCGCGACCAGAGCCGCGAGCGGCAGGATGAGGAACGCCAGGCCGATCGCCGCGGGGATCGCCAGCGCGCGCGGCGCGTAGCCCTGGGCTCGAGCGTCGCTCACGGGGCGCCGAAGCCGTGTTCGGAGAGGATGCTCTGGACCCGGTCGGACAGCACGAAGGCGACGAACGCCTCGGCGGCCACCGGGTTCGACGCCTCTGACAGTGCGGCGATCGGATAGTGGTTCACGACGTCGTCTGCACCGTCGGGCACGATGATTTCGACATCGTCACGGCCCACCACGTCGGTCGCGTAGACGAGGCCGGCGTCTGCTTCATCGGCGGCGACCTTGGTCAGCACCGCGGTGACGTTCTGCTCGAGGCTCGCGGCGTCGACCGTGACGCCCGCGTTCGACAGCAGCGTCGCGGACGCCGCACCGCACGGCACCTCGGGTGCACACAGCACGCTGGTGACGTCGGCCAGATCGGCAAGGGTCTCGACGCCGCCGGGGTTGCCCGCAGGAACCGCGATCACGAGAGTGTTCGACGCGAACAGGGTCGGGTCGACCGCGGCATCCTCGAGCTTTCCCATGTTCGACTCGTCGGCCGAGGCGAACACGTCGGCCGGGGCGCCCTCGAGCAGCTGAGTCACCAGGGTCGACGAACCGTCGTAGACGCCGCTGAAATCCACGTCGGGGTTCGCCTCGCTGAACGCCGCACCGATCTCGTCGAACGCTGCAGACAGCGACGCGGCGGCGTACACCGTGAGTTCACCGCTCACCGAGTTGTCGGGCGTACCGCCATTGCCAGCAGGATCCGGCGACTCTGCACCGGCAGCGCACCCGGTGAGGGCGAGCGCCGCGGCGGTCGCCAGGACTGCGGTGGCGCGGCGGAGAGTACGGATCATCAGTCAGCCCTTCGGAACTTCGACCGCGACGTTGGTCGCCTTGACGGATGCGGTGGCGAGCGATCCCGCTTCGAGGCCCAGCTCGCGAGCGGCCTCGGCCGACATGAGAGAGACGACGCGGTGGGGCCCGGACTGCACGTCGACCTGCGCCATGACCCCGTCGATCTGCACGCGGGTGACGATTCCCACGAACCGGTTGCGGGCACTCGAGAGAACGTGATCCGACTCCTGCGCCTCTGCCGCGAGCTCGACGGCGCGTGCGGCCAAGGCGTCGCCCGGGATCTCGGCGGGTACGGCATCCGTCGTCGGCAGCAGGCCCTGTTCGACCCACCGGCGCACCGTGTCGTCACTCACCCCGAGCAACTGGGCGGCGCGAGATATTCGATAGGACTGCATTCGAGAATGCTACCGCAGACGCGGATTAATGACGCATAAACAACCGCACTTGCGGCGCGGTTTGACCGCACGTCCCCGAGACCGCCTCTGGTGCCCCGACCCGGCATAGCCTGGTGCCATGCAGCCGCTCGTCGACCCCGCCCCCTCACTCGACCCTGCGGAGCTGGTCCGCACCGCCAGGCATGCCGTGCTCGCCGGAATCGGCGAAGAGGGTCAGCGTCGACTCGCCGCCGCCCATGTCGCGGTGGTCGGCGCCGGTGGGCTCGGCTCTCCCGTGCTTCTCGCGCTGGCGGCGGCCGGCATCGGCATCATCTCGGTGATCGACGACGACATCGTCGAGCTCACCAATCTGCAGCGTCAGCTGGCCCACCGGGTCGAAGACATCGGCCGCCCCAAGACCGCCTCGGCCGAGCGCGCGATTTTGGCGCTCTCGCCGGGAGCCGTCGTCACCGCCGAGGCCGAGCGACTCGACTCCGAGAACGCCGAGCGCCTGTTCGCCGGAGCCGACATCGTGGTCGACACCAGCGACTCGTTCGCCACCCGTCGCGACGTCGCGGCGGCGACCGAGGCCCTCGGCATCCCCCTGGTCTGGGGCGCCGTGCAGGAGTGGCACGGGCAGGCCACGGTGTTCTGGTCGGCTCCGCCCGAGGGCCACGCACCGGTCGTTCTGACCGACCTGTTCCCCCTCGGCACCGAGGGGGAGCCACCCAGCTGTGCGCAGGTCGGTGTGCTCGGAGCGCTGTGCGTGCAGATCGGCGGGATGCTGGCCGGCGAGGTCGTGAAGCTCATCACCGGCGCGGGAGACCCGTTGCTCGGCCGGCTCGCCATGATCGACGGCCTGTCGGCTCGACAGCACGAGATCGCGATCCGATCGGCGGTGGCGGCATGAGCGCCGCAGGCGGCGGACGGCGGTCGGTCGAGGATCAGCTCGCCCGCGTACTGGATGCCGTGCACCCGCTGCCGGCCGAGATCCGCGCGATCCGCGGCGCCGCCGAGCGGACCCTCGCGCAGCCCGCGACGGCTGCCCACGACATCCCGCTCTTCGACAATTCCGCGATGGACGGATTCGCCGTGCGATTCGCCGACGTCGAGGCGGCGTCCGCCGAGAACCCCGTCGTGCTGCGTGTCGTGGCGGATCTGCCCGCGGGCACATCGGACGATCCGCCTCTGGGGCCGGGCGAGACAGCTCGCATCATGACCGGATCGCCGGCACCGAGCGCGGCCGAGGCGATCGTGCCTTTCGAAGACACGGCGGGCGGTCTCGCCGACTCACTCGGCGACGTGCGGGTGCTGCGCGCGCCCACGGCATCCGGAGCGTTCATCCGCCGCCGTGGCGCTGACCTGCGGGCAGGGGATGCCGTGGTGCTCGCCGGCGAGCGGCTCGGCGCCTTCCAGCTCTCGGCCGCCGTCGCCGCCGGCGTGCACCGCGTATCGGTGACGCGCGCACCACGGGTGGCCGTGGTGTCGACGGGCAGCGAGCTGCTGGCCCCCGGGGAGCCGGTCACGCGCGGGCGCATCCCGGATTCGAACGGACCGCTGCTCGAGCTGCTCGTGGCGGATGCGGATGCCGAGGTCGTGCTCGTCGCCCGGGTCGCCGATGATGCGGATGCCGTGCGCGCCGTCACCGAGTCGACGATCGAGCGCGGCGCCGACGTGATCGTGTTCACGGGCGGTGTGAGCGCGGGGGCGTACGAGCCGGTGCGCGGCGCCTTCGACGGACGTGGCCAGGTCGAGTTCGCGAGCGTCGCGATGCAGCCCGGCAAGCCCCAGGCGTTCGGCGTTCTGGACTCCGGCACCCTGGTGTTCGGTCTCCCCGGCAACCCGGTGAGCGTGGCGGTGTCGTTCGAGGTGTTCGTCCGTCCTGCACTGCTCGCCCTGCAGGGCCGCACTCAGATCCACCGCCCGCGCGCTTCCTTCACCGCGGATGCCGCGTGGACGCCCCCGCCCGGTCGTCGACAGTACCTCCCCGCCGTCGTCGATCTCGTCGCGCGCACCGTGCGCCCTGCGACCGGCGGCGGATCGGGCTCGCACCTCGCAGGAGGTCTCGCCCGCGCCCGGGCCTTCGCAGTCGTGCCGGCCGAGGTCGACGCCGTCGCCGTAGGCGATGCGATCGATGTCATGCTGGTCGAATGACCTTCACGCATCTCGATTCGGCCGGCCATGCCCGCATGGTCGACGTGACCGGCAAGCAGCCGACCGTCCGCACCGCCACGGCTCGCGGTTTCGTGCGGTGCAGCACCGACGTGATCGCCGCCCTGCGCGACGGCACTGCCCCGAAGGGCGATGTGCTGGCGGTCGCCCGCATCGCCGGCATCCAGGCCGCCAAGTCGACGCCGACTCTGCTGCCCCTCGCTCACGTGATCGGTGTGCACCGGGCGAACGTCGAGCTCGACATCGTCGACGACGGCGTGCACGTCGAAGCGACGGTCGGCACCGCCGACCGCACCGGCGTCGAGATGGAGGCGCTCACAGCGGTGTCGGTGAGCGCGCTCGCGATCGTCGACATGATCAAGGGCCTCGACCGCTCGGTCGTGATCGAAGACGTGCGCATCGTCGCCAAGTCGGGCGGGCGCTCGGGCGACTGGGTGCGCGAGGGAGAGACGCGATGACCCGCGTGCGCTACTTCGCCGCCGCGGCCGAGGCTGCGGGACGGGATGCCGAGGAGCGCGGCGAGAGCACGCTCGCACAGTTTCGCGCGGCGGTCGTAGCCGAGCATCCGGCACTCGCCGACATCTTGCCGCGATGCGCCGTGATGGTCGACGGCGTACGCAGCGACGACGACCGCTCGCTCGCCGACGCCCAGCTCATCGATGTCTTGCCGCCCTTCGCGGGGGGCTGACGCCGGGGCCGGCCTCCGTCTCCCCCGCCCCAGATCCGGTCAACCGCGCCAGATCCGGACCGCTGAGCCCGAAGCATCCGCACCTCGCGCGGTCGACCGGATCTCGCGAGGCACGCCGGGCACCGGAGGCCGGGTGCCAGATCCCGGATCCCGGATCCCGACCGCCCCAGATCCGGTCAACCGCGCCAGACCCGGACCACTGAGCCCGAAGCATCCGCACCTCGCGCGGTTAACCGGATCTCGCGAGGCACGCCGGATCCCGGTCGCCGGATCCCGGGGGCCGGAGTCCGGACGCCGGATGCCGCGGGCCGGCCGCGCCAGATCCGGTCAACCGCGCCAGACCCGGACCGCTGGGCCCGAAGCATCCGCACCTCGCGCGGTTGACCGGATCTCGCGAGGCACGCCGGATCCCGGGTCGCCGATCAGCCGCCGATGCCCTTCCACGCGGTCGTGCCGTCGGACTCGAGCTGGCGCTTCCACACGGGAAGCTCGCTCTTGATGTCTTCGATCACCGCACGGCACACCGCGAATGCCTCGGCGCGGTGCTCAGCCGCGACCGCGATGACGACCGCCGCATCGCCCACGTCGAGGTGACCGATGCGATGGCTCACCGCCACGACCACGCGGTGCTCGCCGACCGCATCGCCCGCCGCCTGCTCGGCGATGCGCCGCAGTGCGGCCTCGGCATCCGGATGCGCGCTGTATTCGAGGCCGACCACGGGAGTCTGCGCATCGGGGTCGTTGTCGCGCACTCGGCCGATGAAGGTCGTCACTCCGCCGAGCGCAGGGTCATCGACCGCGGCGAGGTGTTGCTCGAGGTCGAGCTTCTGTTCCGAGATCGCAGCGATCCGCACGTCGTTCATCAGTGGTCTCCTCCATCGGTCTGGTCCACGACATGTCGCGCCACGGTGAGCACGACCGGCACTCCCGACGAGACGGCCCTGGTGGAGCCCGGGAGGTTGACGATCAGGGCGCCGGCGGGATCCACGACGCCCGCGATGCCGCGCGACAGGATCGACAGCGGGGTGTCGGCGAGACCGGATCGTCGCAGTTCCTCGGCGATCCCCGGAACCTCGCGCGTGATGACCTTGCGGGTTCCCTCCGGGGTGTGGTCACGCGGCGCGACCCCCGTGCCTCCCGTCGTGATGATCAGGCGCACGCCTCGCGCGACGGCCCGGCGCAGCGCATCCGCGACGGAGTCGACGCCGTCGGGGATCACCTCGGCATCCGGGCAGTGCCACCCGGCATCCCGCAGCAGTCCCACGGCGATCGGACCGCCGCGATCCTCGCGCTCCCCCGCGAATGATCGATCCGACACGGTGATCACACAGGCGGGCAGCGACGTCATGGCTCCACCCTAGGGCGCGCCGCGTCGAGGCGCACGGGTCTGCCGTCGCGCACGGGTCAGTTGACGCGCACGAGCGAGCGCTGCCAGCCCGACGATCCGTTCGGCGCGATGGCTGCGCGCTCCTCGATCTGCATGTCGCCGTTCTTGTTGATCGCTCGCACGGCCACGTAGTGCGTGCCGGGAGTCGCGTCCCATTCGAGGAACCACTGCACCCAGGTGTCTTCATTGATCGGGGCCGAGAGCGTCGCGGGCGCCCAATCGCCCTCGTCGATCTTCACCTCGACGCGCTCGATGCCCACCGACTGCGCCCAGGCGACACCGGCGATCGGGATGCGCCCGGCATCGACGGCAGAGCCGAGTTTGGGCGTGTCGATGCGCGACGAGAACTTGATAGGCGCCTCGGCGCTGTAGCCGCGGGGCGTCCAATACGCCTCGTCCTTCTCGAACGTGGTGACCTTGAGCTCGGTGAGCCACTTGGTCGCCGACACGTATCCGTAGAGTCCCGGCACCACCATGCGCACAGGGAACCCGTGCTCGAGCGGCAGCGGCTCGCCGTTCATGCCGACCGCCAGGATCGCGTCGAGGTTGTCGTCCGTCAGCGCAGAGAGCGGAGTGCTCGCCGTGTAGCCGTCGATGCTCTTCGACAGCACCATGTCGGCGCCGGACTTCACGCCCGCCTTCTTCAGCACGTCGCGCAGCGGCACCCCGAGCCACATGGCGTTGCCCACGAGCTCGCCTCCCACCTCGTTCGACACGCAGGTCAGAGTGATCGCGTATTCATCCACGCCCATGTCGAGGATGTCCTGGAAGCTCAGCTCGACCCGCTCGTCGACCATGCCGTCGATCACGAGACGCCAGGTGGAGGGGTCGATCGTGGGCACCGTCAGAGCGGTGTCGACGCGGTAGAAGTCCTTGTTCGGCGTGAACAGCGTGCTGAGACCCGGGATGTCGAGCTCGGCACCCTGCGGAACGGTCACGGTCGACTTCGGCGCAGGCAGCTTGAGCGCCTCACGGATCGTCGCCACGGAGCCGACGGTCATGCTCACGGCGCGCGAGGCGACGCCGACGATCACGGCCGAGGCACCGGCGAGTCCCGCCAGGAGGAAGAACTGCCTGCGGCCGATCGGCTTCACGACCGTGGTCGCACCAGCATCCGCATTCGCATCCGCAGTAGCACCGGCACCAGCGGCGGCATCAGCGGTGGCATCCGCAGCGTCGACATGGTCCGCACGGACCGACGCGACCGACGCGCGCCATGCGCTGAGACGACGGATCAGCAGCACCATGATGACGGAGCCTGCGATGGTGCCGAGTACGGGAGGAAGGAACGCGAGCGGCGTCACACCGGCCCGCGTCACGATGGCCGCGGTCGAGAGCGCACCCGCGATGACCAGAGCGATGACTCCCAGCGGCGGGCGCACGAGCTGCAGGATGCCGCCGATCGCCGACGCGATCACGACCGCCAGGCCGAGACCCGCGAGCAGCGCGATCTTGTCGTATTCGCCGAACGTGGCGATCGCGAACTCCTTGAACGGCTGCGGCACGATGTCGATCACGAACCCGCCGACCGCCAGGATCGGACTCGCCGATCGCGCGAAGATCAGAGCGAAGAGCTCTGCGGCGGCGAGGAAGACCGCACCGCTGATCAGGCCCGCGAGGGCTGCCCAGAAGATGAATCGGCGTCCCTTGCCGCGTGGCTCTGCGTGCTGTGACATGCTGTGCTCCTCGTTCGCCGCGACACTGTGGTCGGGGGTTGTTCGGAGCGGCGGGGCGATCGGATGGAGCGGTGGGGCACGGGGGTCAGAGAGGTCGCGCCGTGATCGTGTCGGCCCCCTGTGACTGCCGCAGCGTGCGCAGGCATCGCGAGCACAGGATCTCGACGGTGCGCGGGTGGTTCTCACCGCAGTCGCAGTCGATCGACACGCGCCATTTGGCCTTGCGACCGCACGCGGCATAGGCCTCGTCGTCGCCGTGGTCGCACTCACAGCGCTGCCGCCCGCGGTCGAGGCCCGCGAGTTCGTCGAGATCGACCGCCTGATCGGCGTCGAGAGACCGGGATTCTGCTGTTCTGACCACCTGCTGATGCTGTCAGGGTGCGGATGCTCGCGCAAGCCGCGCCGAGCTGCTGCGCCGTGGACGCACGCGAAGTGCGGCTCAGACCTGCACGATGTGCGGCGGCGGAGGCGGAGCCAGCTGCCGCTGCGGCACGCCGTGGGCCTCGCGATGCAGGCGCTCCATGCGGTTGTCGAGTTCGGCGGCCGCCTCGGCGGCATCCGTCAGGCTCTCGACGAGGTGCGAGGGCACCTGATTCGAGAACTTGTAATAGATCTTGTGCTCGAGGCTCGCCCAGAAGTCCATCGCGATGGTGCGGAACTGCACCTCGACCGGCACCGCGAGCGCCCCGGTCGACAGGAACACGGGCACCTCGATGATCGCGTGCAGGCTCTTGTAGCCGTTCTCCTTCGGGGTGGCGATGTAGTCCTTCACCGTGCGCACGGTCACGTCGTCCTGCGCGGTGAGCAGGTCGAACAGCCGATACACGTCGGCGACGAAGCTGCACGTCACGCGCACGCCGGCGATGTCGGTGATCTCGGAGCGGATGCGCTCGAAGTCGGGCTCGGCGATGCCCTTGCGGGCGATCTTCTCGACGATGCTGTCGGGAGTCTTGAGCCGACTCTTCACGTGCTCGATCGGGTTGTACGCGTGGTGGTGGGTGAACTCGTCGCGCAGGATGCCGATCTTGGTCTCGACCTCACGCATCCCGAACTCGTATTCGCGCAGGAAACGCTGGAACTCGTCACGGAGCTCCCGAGTCTGCTGGATCGCGTCGTCGGTGACCTGGAGGGACGTCATGCGTCGACATTATCCGTCTGTGATCGGAAGTGGCTGTGGATCCTCGATGAGAGTCGAGCACCTTGACGATGTCGGAGGCCCGGTCTAGAACGGAGGACATGACCACCCCGGGAGAGACGTGGACCGCCGCATACGTCGAGGCATGGAAGTCGAACGATCCCCAGCAGATCGCCGCGCTGTTCAGCGACGACGCCATCTACCTGACCAGCCCCGACGCCGAACCGCGCGTCGGGCGTGCGGACATCGTCGCGGGATGGCTCGAGGATCTCGACGATCCCGGCACCTGGACGTTCGAGTGGTGGATCGTCCGCGAAGACGATGACTTCGTGGCGATCGAGGGACGCACGAAGTACCCGGCCGAGCGCGACTACGTGAATCTGTGGATCGTCCGACTGGATGCCGAGGGGCGGGCGACCGCGTTCACGGAGTGGTACATGCCTCGCCCCCACGAGGACTGACGCATTCCGGTCGGCAGCCGTCAGGATTCTGTATGGGCGGGTCGGCCACCCGTAGGGATTCCGTGAGGATCGCGTAAGGGATGCGTGTGCGGGCGTAATGTCGCCCCACGTGACAGATGAATCCCGCGATCTCACCGACGCCCCGCCTCGCGTCAAGCGCATCCTGATCGGCGACCCTCTGACGAGCGAGCAGGTCGACGATCAGCTCCTCCCCAAGAAGATGGCTCTGCCGATCTTCGCGTCGGATGCGCTGAGCTCGGTCGCCTACGCGCCGCAGGAGCTCGTGATGATCCTGCTGATCGGCGGGCTGACGTTCCTCTCGTTCACGCCGATCGTGGCGGTCGCGGTGGTCGTGCTGCTGATCGTCGTCGTGCTCAGCTACCGGCAGCTCATCAAGGCCTATCCCTCGGGCGGCGGCGACTACGAGGTCGCGTCGAAGAACCTCGGCGAGATCCCCGGCGTCATCGTGGCGGCGGCGCTGCTGGTCGACTACGTGCTGACCGTGGCCGTGTCGGTGGCATCCGGCGTCGACAACATCATCTCGGCCGTTCCCGGCCTCGACCCGCTGCGCGTCGAACTCGCCGTCGGCTTCGTGATCCTCATCATCCTCGTGAATCTGCGCGGCGTGCGCGAGGCCTCGTTGGTGTTCGCCATCCCGACCTACGTCTTCATCGGCTCGGTCGGCTTCATGATCGTGACGGGGCTGTTCCGCACGTTCCTCGGAGACGCGCCCGTCGCCTCCAGCGCCGAGTTCGCCGTGCACTCCGAGGACCTCGGACAGGCGGCCGTGATCCTGCTGATCCTGCGCGCGTTCTCGAGCGGATGCTCCGCGCTCACCGGCGTCGAGGCCGTGTCGAACGGAGTGCCGGCGTTCCGCGCGCCGAAGGTCCGCAACGCGCAGACCACCCTCGTGCTGATGGGCTCGATCGCGGCGTGCCTCTTCGCGGGACTCACCGCTCTCGCCCTGATCTCGGGCGTGCACTACGCCGAGAACCCCTGCGACCTGATCGGGTTCGACTGCTCGAACCCGCAGCCGAGCCTCATGGCGCAGATCGCTTCGGCGACGTTCGGCGGCGGCAGCATCCTGTTCTTCATCATCCAGGCGGCCACGGCGTGCGTGCTGCTGCTCGCGGCGAACACCGCGTTCAACGGCTTTCCGCTGCTCGGATCGGTGCTGGCCCGCGACGGCTATGCACCCAAGTCGCTCAATACGCGAGGCGACCGCCTGGTGTTCTCGAACGGCATGATCGTGCTCGGCATCGCAGCGATCGTGGTTCTCGTGGTGTTCCAGGCGAGGCTGACGACGCTGATCCAGCTGTACATCATCGGCGTCTTCGTGTCGTTCTCGCTGGGGCAGATCGGCATGGTGCGGCATTGGCGGCGGGTGCTGCGCGGGCCGGTCGAGGACACGGCCGGCGACGGGATCGACGGCGCCTCGGCATCGGACCGCCGTTCCGCAAAGATCGGTCTCATCATCAACTCGGTCGGCGCCGCGATGACCGTCGCCGTGCTGCTGATCGTGACGATCACCAAGTTCACGCACGGCGCGTATCTGGTGTTCTTCGCGATCCCGGTGCTGGCGTTCCTGATGCTGGGCGTCAAGCGGTACTACCGCGATGTCGAGCACGAGATCGCGATCGACGACACGACGAAGTTCGGCGCGACCGGCGACCTCGCCATCGTGCTCGTCAACCGGCTGCAGAAGCCTGTCGTCAAGGCGATCGACTACGCGGTCGCCGCCAAGCACGGCAAGACCCTCGCGGTGCATGTCGCCGTCGCCTCCGACGATGCCACCCAGCTGCAGAAGGACTGGGCCGATCACCTGGTGCCGATCCCTCTCGTGATCGTCGAGTCGCCGTATCGGTCGTTCGCGCAGCCGGTGACGCAGTTCATCACGCAGTACCGCGAGAAGCACGGTTCGTCGGTCGTCACGGTCTACCTGCCGCAGTACATCGTGGGGCATTGGTGGGAGAGCTTCCTGCACAACCGACGCGCCCGACGCCTGGCGAACCAGCTGATGCTCGTGCACGGAGTCTCGATCACCCTTGTGCCGTGGCTGCTCGATTCGTCGGAGCTCATCTACGGTCGGCGCTCGCGTCCGCTGCCCGGGCAGGAACGCGCCGGACGCCCGGTCGTCGTGCAGGGACGGCGGGCGCACCGCCCTGAGGGGCCGCCCGAGAACTGACGTCAGGACGCCGCTGGAGCCTGTCGGGTAGCGGTGGAGGGCGTTCAGTTGGCACCTGTTGCCGCATCCCGAGGCCCATTCCGACAACAGGTGCCAACTCACGCACAACGCCACCCATTCAGTTGGCACCTGTGGTCGGAATGCGAGCCATAGAGCGACAACAGGTGCCAACTCACGCACAACGCCAAGGCCCGACCCCGGGCCGCGCGAGACCTGACGTCAGGACGCCGCGAGCACGTCGCCGAGGATGCCGGCCGCCTCGGCGAAACGTGACGGGTCGGCGTTCGCATAGTTGAGGCGCACGTACTCCGCGGAGGGCTCTGCGGGGAACCACTCGAAGCCCGGCGAGATGACGAGGCCGCGCGACTCGCACTCGCGGACGACCGCATCGACATCGGCGCCGTCGGGAAGCCGCGCCCAGAGGTTGAGGCCGCCGGCCGGCACCGTCTCGACGATCGCCGTCGGCGCAAGCTCGGCGAGGCTCACGAGCAGCAGATCGCGTCGCGCTTTCAACTGCGCGCGGAAGCCGCGCAAGTGGCTCCGCCACGCGGGCTGGGTCACGACGTCGAGCGCCGCCGCCTGCAGCACCCCGCTCACGTACATCGACTCGGCAGCACGATCGGCCAGGATGCGTTCGCGCGCCGGCCCCCGCACGATCACGGCGGCGATCCTCAGCGAGGGCGAGACGCTCTTGGTCAGCGATCGGAGGTAGATGACGTGGCCGTCGTCGTCCATGGCGGCGATCGGCCGGGCGTCTCCGTCGATGGCGAGATCGTGCGCCCAGTCGTCTTCGATGAGGAAGGCACCGTGGCGCCGCACGCTCTCGAGGACCGCGAGGCCCGTCGACGCGGGCCATCGGGCACCGGTCGGGTTCGCGAACGTGGGTTGTGCATAGAACGCGCGAGCGCCGGTCTCGACGAAGGCTCTCTCGACGGCATCCGGATCGGGCCCCTGCGGACCGGAGGGAATCGGCACCAGGACCACCCCTGCCTGCTCGGCCGCGAGCAGAGCACCCCAGTAGGTGGGCGACTCGATCAGCAGCGGCTGTCCCGTGCCGACGACAGCGCGGAAGATCGAACTCAGTCCGCTCTGACTGCCCGCGATCACGAGCGCGTCCCGGGCGGATGCCGGCGTGACTTCCGCCGGTGCGGATGCCGCGAGCTCGGCGGCGAACCAGGCCTGAAGCTCCGGCATCCCGGCGGCGGGCGATCGGGTGAGCGCTGACGAGGTGCGTGCCGCACGCGTGATCGCCTGGCGGACGAGCCGCTCCGGCAGCAGATCGACCGCCGGATACCCGGAATGCATGCCGATCGCATCCGGCGCCACGGTGCGCTGCGTCGACGTGAGTCCGGCGAGCCGGGCGGAGGGAGCCCCGAGCGCCGACGTCTGCCAGCCGTAGTCGGCCGGGCGCGGCGCCCGCTGCGCGCGCACGAACGTTCCCGCTCCCGGTCGGGACTCGACGAGGCCCCAGCGGGCGAGTCGCGCCATCGCCTTCTGCACGGTGACAGGACTCGCGCCGTACTCCGCGACGAGCGCACGGTTCGACGGCACGCGAGCCCCGGGCGGCGCGGACTCGATCCATCGCCGCAGCTCTCCCGCGATCCGATCGCTGCTATCCTGACTCATGAGAGAACAGAGTAGCGTTATTGCTCCCGCTCGCCTAGCGCTATCGCGTGCAGGCCTCTGGTGGGGGCTTCTCGGCGTCGCGGCCTTCTCGTTCACTCTCCCCCTGACCCGCATCGCGGTCGGCGGCCTCTCGCCGCTGTTCATCGGGGCGGGCCGCGCGGTCGTCGCCGCCGCGTTAGCCGCACTGGCGCTGGCCGTCACACGCCAGCATCCGCCCACTTCGAGGCAGTGGTGGCGGCTCGCGATCGTCGCCGGCGGCGTGGTCGCGGGGTTCCCTCTGCTGACGTCGTTCGCCATGACGGCGGCGCCCGCGAGCCACGGCGCCGTGGTGATCGGCCTGCTGCCCGCGGCGACAGCGGCCATGGTCGTGCTGCGCACGCGCGAGCGTCCCGGACGAACCTTCTGGTGGTTCGCCGGGCTCGGCGCCGCCGCGGCCGTGACCTTCGCGTCGCTGCAGAACGGTGGGCTCGGTGAACTCCACTGGACCGATCTGCTGCTGTTCGCCGCCGTGCTCGCGGCGGCGGTGGGCTATGCAGAGGGTGGGCTGCTCGCGCGCGAGCTCGGCTCGTGGCAGACCGTCTCGTGGGCGCTCGTGCTCGCCGCGCCGCTGATGCTCGCACTGACTCTGGTCGCTGCATTCGCCGACCCGCCGACCGCAACGCCGGTGCAGTGGCTCGCGTTCGCATACCTCGCGGTGGCCAGCATGTTCCTCGGCTTCTTCGCCTGGTATCGCGGTCTGGCGATCGGCCCCATGGCGCAGGTCAGCCAGATCCAGCTCGTGCAGCCCGTGATGAGCATCACCTGGGCCGCCCTGCTGCTGCACGAGCAGATCGGGTGGTCCACGGCACTGGGCGGTGTCGCCGTCATCCTGTGCGCCGCACTCGCCGTGCGCTCCCGCCTGATCATTCCCCGCCCGACCGCCCGACCCCTGAATGAGGATCTCTGATGCGTCACACACCCCGCTACCTGATGACCGACCCGCTCGAGGTGAAGCGCCTGATCCGCGGCAATCCGTGGGCCACGTTCGTTTCGCCCGCCCGCACAGGACTGGTGGCCTCGCACTACCCGGCCCTGCTCATCGAAGACGAGCACGAGATCGTGATCGCGAGTCACTTCGGTCGCCCCGACGAGCAGCTGCACGAGCTGGGCCGTCATGAGGTGCTCGTGATCATCCAGGGACCGCACGATTACGTGTCGCCGAGCCTCTATGCGCCCGGTGACCTCGTGCCGACCTGGAACCACGTGACGGCACACCTGTACGGCACCCCTGAGATCCTCAGCGAGGAGGAGAACTACGCTCTGCTCTCGCAACTGACCGACCACTTCGAGAGCGGCCGGCCACACGGGCGCAGCCTGTCGGAGGACGAGGCCGGCACGCGCCGTGCGGCGAAGGGAACCGTCGGCCTCAGGCTGCGGGTCGACCGCTTCGATGCGCGCGCGAAGCTGAGCCAGAACAAGTCGCCGGAGGTGCGGGAGAACATCACGGCACGGTTCGACCAGACCAACGCGGCGCTGGCTGCCGAGATGCGGCGTGCGCGCGAGTGACGGGGGGCTGGGTTGGCGGGAGTGACGCGGGCCGTGTTGGCACCTGTTGCCGCATCCCGAGGCCCATTCCGACAACAGGTGCCAGCTCACGCACAACGCCACCCATTCAGTTGGCACCTGTTGCCGGAATGCGAGCCATAGAGCGACAACAGGTGCCAACCCAGGAGAGGTCCCGGATCACCCCGCGTGAATAGGCTGGGACGATGACCTCTGCGCGCACCGACGCCTGGCCCGTTCACACCGAACGGCTGCGGATCCGGCCGATGACGGCATCCGACATCGACGCGGTGTGGGAGTGGCGTCGCTTGCCAGAGGTGAACCGGTGGCTCGGACTCGCACCGGCCACGGTCGAGGAGTTCCGCGAGCGGTACCTCGACCCCGGCCGACTCGGCTCGATGCACCTCGTGGAGCTCACGGGCGCTGACAGCGAGGCGACCCCGATCGGCGACATCATGATCAGGCTCGGCGACGGCTGGGCGCAGCTCGAGGTCGCCGATCAGGCGAAGGGGGTCGAAGCCGAGCTCGGCTGGGTGCTCGACCCCGCGCACACCGGACGCGGTTACGCGACCGAGGCCATCCGCGCGGTGATCGACGTCTGCTTCGGCACGATGGGGCTTCGGCGCGTGCACGCCGGATGCTTCGCCGACAACGAGCCGTCATGGAGGCTGATGGAACGCCTCGGCATGCGGCGCGAGGAGTTCAGCCGCAAGACCGCGCTGCACCGATCGGGCGAATGGCTCGACGGCATGAACTACGGCATCCTGGCCGAGGAGTGGCAGGGCTGAACCCGCTCAGAGCTCGGTGACACCGTCGATCACGAAGATGAAGAGGTCGCGCACGATGTCGACGGCTTCGTGGCGGTCTCGACTGCTCACGGCCGCGGCGAGCGCGTCGACGGCGGATCTCAGCATCGCCGGATTCCGCGACCTGCTCAGCGAACGGATGCCGAGCACCAGGGCTGTGCGCTTCGACGCGTGCAGCTCGACGAGGTACGGGTTGCGCGAGAACTCCGCAAGCAGGTGGAGCAGGTCCCACAGCCCCTCTGCGCCCACGACCTGATCCTGATCGCCGGTCGACCAGAGCCCCGCGACCTCGGTCGCCCGCCGCGAGAAGGCCTCGACCTGCGCATCCGTCGCAGCCACGACTCCGAGATCCGCGGCGGCGATCGAGAGCCCCGAGCACTCCGCGGCGACCGCCACGAACCACGAGGGGCTGGGCCGCACCACGACGGAGGCGCGGTTCGGGCGATGCTCCACCAGATGCTTGGCGTCGAGCACGGTGAGCGCCGAGCGCACGGTCGCCGCCGCGACGTCGAGGCGCTGCGCCAGAGCCGTCACCGACAGGGAGTCTCCGGGACCGAGCTCACCGGACTCGATCGAGCTCGCGAGCGAGTCGACGACCGCATCCGCCCGCGACCTGATCACCGGAAACGAAGGGACTGTCCCTCCGAAGAGATGAGTCGAGAGCAGTCTGTCGCTCCGCTCGTCGGACATGGTCACTCAGCCGCGGCTTCAGCCCGAAGCGGCGCGATCACCGAGCGCTCGAAGAGGGGCTCGATGACCCGGCGCATGCCCTCGCCATCGCGATCGCGCAGCAGTCCGCGCAGCTGCTCGAGCGCCGAACGCATGTACGCCATGAGATCGTCGGCGACGGGCTGGTTCGGCACGGTCCTCGTCAGATGCATGGCGAGGCGTCCGTCGAGGATGTCGACCATCGTCTGGTTGTGCGCGCTGAGGACGAGCTCACCCCACAGGGCGTACCAGAGCGCGAGTCCTGCGCGGTTCGTGGTCCAGGCGAGGTCGGTGGTGAGGATGCCGTCGATGTGAGCGTGCATCGTCGCCACCTGCTCATCGCTGTAGGTCGGCACGACCTTGACCGCGCAGTAGCCGATCATCGCGACGGCCGTCTCGACGCGATCCGCCTGCGCGTTCAGGTCGACCGGGGCGACGCGCGTGAAGCGGTTCGTGCTCACCTCGATGAGTCCGAGGTCGGCGAGTCGGTTGAGTGCTTCACGGATGGGCGTGCGCGAGATGCCGTACTCCGCCTGGAGGTCCTGGTCGCGGATCTCTTCCTGAGGCGACCGCACGCCCGTGATGATCTCTTCGGCGAGCGTGGCGAAGACCTGGTCGCGGATCAGCTGCCGCGGCCGGATCGGCAGAGGAGCGCTGACATCGTCCACTGGCACAGAGTATGCCCGCGACGCAACCGCGCACTACACATCAGAGACTGAAACTTCACTGCCGACGAGCGATTACGCCTAGCGTCGTGAGACGGGGCAGCGGCTCACAGACGGCGCGACTCCCCTTTCAGCGCCCGGATTTCCCCAGATCCCCTTGAACTGAGTCGCTGCCTCTCCGCACACCGGCCATCGCTCATCCCGAGACGATCGCGAGGGCGAGCGATGCGAGCACCACCGTCGGGACCGCCACGGCCGCGCCCCACAGCATCAGCCGCGACCAGCGCACCTCGACCCCGAGCGACACCACGCGATGGTGCCAGAGCAGCGTCGCGAGCGAGGCCCACGGCGTGACGAGGGGGCCCAGGTTCACACCGATCAGCAGTGCCATCAGGGCGACCGGGTCGCCTGCGGCGGGCTCGAGCACCAGGTAGGCGGGGAGGTTGTTGATCCCGTTCGCGGCGAGAGCGCCGACCGCCGCGAGCCGCAGGATCTCGCCGAGCCCGTGCCCCTCGGTCCGCAGCGATGCCAGGACATCGAGGATGCCGGCGGCATGCGCCGTCTCGACGATCACGAAGAGCGCCGCAGCGAGCCCGATCGCCTGCCACGGCACGAGAGACGGCCGCAGCACATGGCGTCGGCGCACCGCGAACAGGGCGATGAGCAGCAGTGCCGCGCCTGTCGCCGGGATCCACACATCGTGCGTGAGGGCCAGAAGCGGCATGAGCACGAGAAGGGTCCCGGCGGCACCCCAGAACAGCACCCGATCGGATGCCGCGACTCCGCGCGGCGCGCGATAGGAGCCGAACAGCGTGCCACGGTGGGCGACCGTGAGGATGGCGACCGGTACGAGCACACCGACGATCGTCGGCGCCCAGCTGAGGGCGAGGAACGCGAACGGCTCGTCGCCGATCGATCGGGCGGCCAGCAGGTTCGTGAGGTTCGAGACGGGCAGCGCGAGGGAGGCCGTATTGGCGAGCCACACCGTGACGAGCGCGAAGGGCAGCGGCGGCAGGCCGACGCTCTGCGCCAGCACGACCACGACCGGGGTCACGATCACGGCGGTCGTGTCGAGCGACAGGAACACGGTGCTGATGACCGCGAGCAGCACGACGGCGATCCACAGCAGCACGACCCTCCCGCGCCCCCAGCGCGCCAGGCGCTGCGCGACCACGTCGAACACCGCGGCATCCCGGGCCAGTTCGGCGACGATCGTGATCGCGACGACGAATCCGAGCACGGGTGCGATCCGTGCACCGAGCGCCCCCGCATCCGGCCCCGGCAGGAGTCCCGTGATCAGGCAGAGCGCGGCGGCGGCGATGAGCACCAGGACGATGATCGTCCCTGCTCCCAGCCGCCGTCGCGTCGTACTCACTCGCTGAGTGTAGATCCGGTCGCGGTGGGATCCGGCGAAGGCAGCTCAGTCCTCGTCCCAGGGAAGCGTCACCACGGGCAGGCACATCCACCGCATCCCACGGCGCGCTCATCCACCTCCCGGCCACACCACCCCACCCGCCCACATCCCCGGGGCGTGAGCAACTCGCATGCATCACGCACGCCGCTGTAGGCAAAGCGTGAGGATCGTCATATACCGGTCAGCACGGGAGTTGTATCGAGTCTCGTGCTCGACATCATCTACATCGCGCTGACTCTCGCGCTGTTCGCCCTCGTCTCCCTGGTTGCGAAGGGGGTGGAACGCCTGTGATCGTCTTCGAGATCATCGGCGCCGCCCTCGCCGTGGCCGCCGTCGTCTACCTCGTGGTGGCCCTCGTCGCCCCGGAGAAGTTCTGATGGGCGCCGGCATCTGGTTCGGCATCCTGCAGGCTGCCGTGCTCGTCATCGCCCTCGTGCTGCTCTACCGCCCGGTCGGCGACTACATGGCCCGTGTCTTCAGCACCCCCCGTGACCTCAAGGCCGAGCGCGGCCTCTACCGCCTGATCGGCGTCGACCCGGCATCCGAGCAGACCTGGCGGGCCTACGCACGCAGCGTGCTCGCGTTCTCGGTCGTCGGCCTGCTGCTGGTCTATCTGCTGCAGCGCCTGCAGGGCTTCCTGCCCGAATCACTCGGCCTGCCCGCCGTGCCCGAGGGCCTCGCATTCAACACCGCGGCGTCGTTCGTGGCGAACACGAACTGGCAGTCGTACTCTCCCGAGCAGACCATGGGCTACACGGTGCAGCTCGCCGGACTCACGGTGCAGAACTTCGTCTCGGCCGCCGTCGGCCTGGCCGTGGCGGTCGCGCTGATCCGCGGCTTCGCCCGCCGGGGCTCGACGACGATCGGCAACTTCTGGGTCGATCTGATCCGCGGACTCGGACGCATCCTGCTGCCGATCGCCCTGCTCGGCGCCATCGCCCTGATCGCGGGCGGCGTCGTGCAGAACTTCGCCGGCTTCACCGATGTGACCACGATCTCGGGCGGTACGCAGACGGTCCCCGGCGGTCCGGTCGCCTCGCAGGAGGCCATCAAGCTGCTCGGCACGAACGGCGGCGGCTTCTTCAACGCCAACTCTGCGCATCCTTTCGAGAATCCGACCGGATGGACCAACCTCCTGCAGATCCTGCTGATCCTCGTGATCCCGTTCGCGCTGCCCCGCACGTTCGGCCGCATGATCGGCGACAACCGCCAGGGCTACGCGGTCGCCGCCGTTATGGGCACGATCTTCCTGGTCTCGACCTTCGCCCTCTCGGCCCTCGAACTCGCCGGACGCGGCAGCGCCCCCGAACTCGCAGGTGCCGCGATGGAGGGCAAGGAGGTGCGCTTCGGCATCCTCGGCTCCACGCTGTTCGGCAGTGCGAGCACGCTGACCTCGACCGGTGCGGTCAACTCGATGCACGACTCGTACACCGCACTCGGCGGCATGATGCCGATGCTCAACATGATGCTCGGCGAGGTCGCCCCGGGCGGCGTGGGCACCGGTCTCTACGGCATGCTCGTGCTCGCGATCATCGCGGTGTTCGTCGGCGGGCTGCTCGTGGGTCGCACTCCCGAGTACCTCGGCAAGCGCATCGGCCCGAAGGAGATCAAGCTCGCGAGCCTCTACATCCTCGTGACGCCGACTCTCGTGCTGGCCGGCACCGCGTTGAGCTTCGCGATCCCCGGCATCCGATCGGATGTCGAGTCGACCAGCATCCTCAACCCCGGCGTCCACGGAATGAGCGAGGTGCTCTATGCCTTCACCTCGGCGGCGAACAACAACGGCTCGGCCTTCGCCGGCCTCACCGCCAACACCCCCTGGTTCAACACCGCGCTGGGTGTCGCCATGCTGCTCGGCCGGTTCATCCCGATCGTGCTCGTGCTGGCCCTGGCCGGGTCGTTCGCCTCGCAGCAGCGCGTGCCCGAGAACACCGGCACCCTGCCCACGCACCGACCGCAGTTCGTCGGCCTCCTCACCGCCGTCGCGGTCATCATCACGGCACTCACCTACTTCCCCGTGCTCGCACTGGGACCCCTCGCTGAAGGACTCGTCTGACATGACCCTCATCACCACGCCATCAGAAACACCCTCGGAACAGCAGGATGCCGCGGCATCCGGTTCCGAGCCCGCAGCCCCCGCCCGGTCGTTCGGCTGGGCCCAGTTGACCCGGGCCCTGCCCGGCGCACTGCGCAAGCTGAACCCGGCGTCTCTCGTGCGCAACCCCGTGATGCTGCTCGTCTGGGTGGGCGCCGCGTTCACCACCGTGCTCGCGATCGCCGAGCCGTTCCTCGGCGGCCCCGCCGATTCGGGTGGAACCCCGGTGCCGGCCCCGTTCACATGGGGCATCGCGATCTGGCTGTGGCTGACCGTGCTGTTCGCCAACGTCGCCGAGTCGGTCGCCGAGGGCCGCGGCAAGGCCCAGGCCGCCAGCCTGCGCAAGACCCGTACGAGCACCATGGCGCGCAAGGTCGTGCGGTACGACGCAGGTGCGGATGCGACGGCTGAGCGCACCGAGACGGCCGAGGTCTCGTCGGCCGAGCTGCAGCGCGACGACATCGTGATCGTCACGGCGGGCGAGCTGATCCCCGGCGACGGCGACATCGTGGCGGGCATCGCGACCGTCGACGAATCGGCCATCACGGGCGAGAGCGCCCCGGTCATCCGCGAGTCGGGCGGCGACCGCAGCGCCGTCACGGGAGGTACCCGCGTGCTGTCGGACCGCATCGTCGTGCGCATCACCTCGAAGCCCGGCGAGACGTTCGTCGACCGCATGATCGCACTCGTCGAGGGCGCGAGTCGCCAGCGCACCCCCAATGAGATCGCGCTGAACATCCTGCTCGCGAGCCTGTCGATCGTGTTCGTCGTGGTGGTGCTCGCCCTCAACCCGATCGCGTCGTACGCGGCCTCGCCCGTCAGCATCCCGGTGCTGATCGCCCTGCTCGTGTGCCTCATCCCGACCACGATCGGCGCCCTGCTCTCGGCCATCGGCATCGCCGGCATGGACCGTCTCGTGCAGCGCAACGTGCTCGCGATGTCGGGCCGCGCGGTCGAGGCCGCGGGTGACGTCACGACCCTGCTGCTCGACAAGACCGGCACCATCACCTACGGCAACCGCCAGGCTCACGAGGTGCTGCCGCTGTCGGGCGTCGACGCCGAGGAGCTGCTGTCTCTCGCCGCGCAGTCGTCGCTCGCCGACCCGACGCCGGAGGGCGCCTCGATCGTCGCGTTGGCGGCCGCGCACGGCATCCACGTCGACGAACCCGCCGGTGCGGTGACCGTGCCGTTCACCGCACAGACCCGCATGTCGGGGCTCGACCTGCCGGACGGCACACAGATCCGCAAGGGCGCAGGCTCCGCGATCAGTGCGTGGCTCGGACTCGAGTCGGATGCCGAGTTGACCGCGCTGACCGACGGTGTCGCCTCGAGCGGCGGCACCCCCCTGGTGGTCGCCGTGAAGCTGCCTGACACCACCACCCGGTCGTTGAGCGAGCGCAGCGAAACCCGGTCGTTGAGCGAGCGCAGCGAGACCCGGTCGTTGAGCGAGCGCAGCGAGACCCGGTCGTTGAGCGAGCGCAGCGAGACGAAACGCGGTGAGGAAGTGTTCGACGCAGCTCACCGCGTTTCGTCTCGGGGCTTCGCTCCTCGCTCAACGACCGAAACAGACGGCTTCGCTCCTCGCTCAACGACCGAAACAGACGGCTTCGCTCCTCGCTCGGGGGCGGAGGCGGGCGGCGGACGTGTGCTCGGCGTCGTGCACCTCAAGGACATCGTGAAAGACGGCCTGCGCGAGCGGTTCGACGAGCTGCGCAGCATGGGCATCCGCACCGTCATGATCACGGGCGACAATCCACTGACGGCCGCCGCGATCGCGAAGGAGGCGGGCGTCGACGACTTCCTCGCCGAGGCGACGCCCGAGCAGAAGCTCGAACTGATCAAGCGCGAGCAGGAGGGCGGCCGACTCGTCGCCATGACCGGCGATGGCACGAACGACGCCCCGGCACTGGCCCAGGCCGACGTCGGGGTGGCGATGAACACCGGCACATCGGCCGCGAAAGAGGCCGGCAACATGGTCGACCTCGACTCCGACCCGACCAAGCTCATCGACATCGTGCGCATCGGCAAGCAACTGCTCATCACCCGCGGAGCCCTCACCACGTTCTCGCTCGCGAACGACATCGCCAAGTACTTCGCCATCATCCCGGCGATGTTCATGGGGGTCTTTCCCGGACTCGCGGCGCTCAACATCATGCAGCTGCACTCACCGGCATCCGCCGTCACCAGCGCGATCATCTTCAACGCGATCGTGATCGTCTTCCTCATCCCGCTCGCGCTGCGAGGCGTGAAGTACCGGCCGGCGAGCGCGTCGCAGATCCTGCAGCGCAACCTGCTCGTCTACGGCCTGGGCGGGGTGATCGCGCCGTTCATCGGCATCAAGCTGATCGACCTCGCCGTCACCCTCATCCCCGGTTTCTGACCGGCATCCGCCTCTGCGTTTCGTCTCGGGGCTTCGCTCCTCGCTCAACGACCGACTTCTTCGAAAGGCATCCCATGTCCTCCTCCCGCACCGTCGCCCGCACCACCGGCGTCGCGATCCGCGCGATGCTCGTGCTCACCCTCGTGCTCGGCGTCGGCTACACGCTCGTCGTCACCGGCATCGGTCAGCTGCTGCTGCCGTTCCAGGCGAACGGCTCGCCGCTGGCCGACGACAAGGGCAGCGCGCTGATCGGGCAGTCCTTCACGGACGCCGACGGCGAGGCGCTGCCCGAGTACTTCCAGTCGCGTCCCTCGGCCGCCGGCGACGGCTATGACGGAGCCGCGTCCAGCGGCAGCAACCTCGGGCCGGAGAACCCCGACCTCGTGGCGGCGATCGGCGATCGCCAGGCGGCCATCGCCGAGCGCGAAGGCGTGAGCGCGGATGCCGTGCCGGCCGACGCCGTGACGGCATCCGGCTCGGGCCTCGACCCGCACATCAGCGTCGCCTACGCCCTGCTGCAGGTGCCGCGGGTGGCGGCCGAGCGGGGCCTCGCGGAGCAGCAGGTGCGCGACCTCGTCGAGTCTAGAATTCAAGGGCGGGATCTGGGATTCCTCGGCGAAGAACGCATCAACGTCGCCGAACTCAATCTCGCGCTCGATGAGCAGGAGGGCTGATGACGGCAGAGCGGATGCCGCGGCGCGGCCGACTCCGCGTGCTGCTGGGTGCAGCCCCCGGAGTCGGCAAGACCTTCGAGATGCTCGTCGAGGGACGCCGGCTGCTCGACGAGGGCCGCGACGTCGTGATCGCGATCGTCGAGACGCATGAGCGCGCGGCGACCGCGGCGCAGACCATCGGCATCCCCGAGGTTCCCCGTCGCACCGATCTGCACCGGGGCGTGCCGCTGAGCGAGATGGATCTGGATGCCGTGCTCGCGCGGCGCCCCGAGATCGCGCTCGTCGACGAGCTCGCCCACACCAACACCCCCGGCTCGCACAACGCGAAGCGCTGGCAGGACGTCAGCGCACTGCTCGACGCAGGCATCGACGTCGTCACGACCGTCAATGTGCAGCACATCGAGTCGCTGAACGCCGTGGTCGAGAAGATCACCGGCATCGCACAGCACGAGACGATCCCGGATGCCGTGGTGCGCGCGGCCGACGAGATCGAGGTCGTCGACCTGGCGCCGCAGTCGCTGCGCGACCGTCTGTCGGCCGGGCTCGTGTATCCGGCCGAGCGCATCGACGCCGCGCTGTCGAACTACTTCCGGCTCGGCAACCTCACGGCGCTGCGCGAGCTCGCGCTGCTGTGGCTCGCCGACGAGGTCGACAGCGCGCTGCGCAGCTATCGCGCCGACCACGGCATCGAGGGCACGTGGCAGGCGCGCGAGCGGGTGGTCGTCGCGCTCACCGGCGGGCCCGAGGGCGAGACGCTGCTGCGCCGAGGCGCCCGCATCGCCGCCCGCTCGGCCGGCGGCGAGCTGCTCGCGGTGCACATCGCGGCGCAGGACGGTCTGCGCGACGAGACACCCGGCGCCCTGGCGGCGCAGCGGTCGCTCGTCGAATCGCTCGGCGGCAGCTTCCACCAGATCATCGGCGACGACATCCCCGGCACACTCGTCGAGTTCGCACACGGGGTGGATGCCACTCAGCTCGTGATCGGCGTCAGCCGCCGCGGGCGTCTCGCCGCAGCACTCACCGGCCCGGGCATCGGCTCGGAGGTCATCCGCCGCTCGGGCGACATCGACGTGCACATCGTCACGCATGCCGCCGCGGGCGGTCGGGTCGCTCTCCCCCGCATCACCGGCGGGGCGCTGGGCTGGCGGCGTCAGCTGCTCGGGTTCGCGGTGGCGCTCGTCTTCGGGCCGTTGCTCTCGTGGGCGATGTTCGCGTTCCGCAGCCCCGAGTCGATCACGGTCGAGGTGCTGGCCTTCCAGCTGCTCGTCGTGATCGTGGCGCTCGTCGGAGGAGTGCGCCCGGCCGTCTTCGCGGCGGTGCTGTCGGGCGTCACCCTCGACTTCCTGTTCGTCGCGCCGCTCTTCACCATCACGATCGCGCATCCGCTGCACGTGCTCGCTCTCGCGTTGTACGTGACGATCGCCATTCTCGTGAGCATCATCGTCGACCAGGCCGCCCGCCGGGCCCGCACCGCTCAACGCGCCGCGGCCGAGGCCGAGCTGCTCGCCGCCGTCGCGGGCAACGTGCTGCGCGGCGACAACGCCGTGCTCGCCCTCGTCAGCCGCACGCGCGAGGCGTTCGGTCTCACCGGCGTGCGCCTGCTCTCGCCCGACGGCGAGGTGCTGGCCAGCGACGGCGAACCCGTGCCCGACGGTCGGGCCACCACGATTCCGGTGGGCGCAGGAGCGACTGCCGCCGTGCTCGAACTGCACGGCGAACCGCTCGACACCCCCGCCCGACGTCTGCTCGATGCGATCGTCGCCCAGCTGGCGGCGGCGATCGAGCACACGGATCTGCGGGCCACGGCGCGGGAGGCCGCCGCCCTCGCCGAGACCGACCAGGTGCGCTCCGCCCTGCTGTCGGCGGTCAGTCACGACCTGCGCCGCCCGCTCGCCTCGGCCGTCGCCGCGATCGGCGGGCTGCGCGGGGCGCACACGCTGTCGGCATCCGACCGGGAAGAGCTGCTCGCGACCGCCGACGAGAGCCTTGCCACTCTGTCGTCGCTCGTGACGGATCTGCTCGACGTCAGCAGGGTGCAGGCGGGGGTGCTCGCCGTCTCGAGCATGCGACTGGATGTCGCGGGTCCCGTGCTCGCGGCGGTGGATGAGCTGGGCCTCGGACCGGGCGACGTGGAGCTGGCTCTGGATGCCGATCTGCCCGCCGTCTCGGCGGATCCGGTGCTGCTGCAGCGGGTGCTCGTGAACGTCGTCGCGAACGCGCACCGCCATTCCCCCGCCGACGCCCGCGTCATCGTCTCGACGAGCGCCCTCGGCGAGCGCGCCGAGATCCGCGTGATCGACCGCGGATCCGGTGTTCCCGCCGAGATGCGCGACGAGATCTTCCAGCCGTTCCAGCGCCTCGGCGACACCGACAACACCACCGGCCTCGGACTCGGCCTCGCTCTGTCACGCGGATTCGCCGAGGGCATGGGCGGTACTCTGACACCCGAGGACACCCCCGGCGGTGGGCTCACCATGGTCATCTCGCTGCCTCTGGCCGCCGACCCCGAACCCATGCAGGAGGAGACGGAGTGAAGCTCCTCATCGCCGACGACGACCCGCAGATGGTGCGCGCGCTGCGCATCACGCTCGCCGCCCACGGGTATGAGGTGGTCGTCGCCTCCGACGGTGCCGCCGCCGTCGCCGCCGCCGCGCAGACGCATCCCGACCTGATCATGCTCGACCTCGGCATGCCGCGGCTCGACGGCATCGAGGTCATCCAGGCGCTGCGCGGCTGGACGACTGTGCCGATCATCGTCGTGTCGGGCCGCACCGGGTCGGCAGACAAGGTCGAGGCGCTGGATGCCGGAGCCGACGACTTCGTGACCAAGCCCTTCCAGGTCGACGAGCTGCTCGCGCGGCTGCGGGCGCTGTCCCGTCGGGCGGTGCCGGCGGGCGGCGAATCCACGGTCGGGTTCGGCGACGTGGTGGTCGACCTCGCGACGAAGACGGTCACCCGAGCCGGCACCCGCGTGCACCTGACGCCGACCGAGTGGCGGATGCTCGAGCATCTCGCCCGGCATCCTGGAGCACTGGTCACCCGACAGGACCTGCTCAAGGAGATCTGGGGCAGCGAGCAGGTGTCCGACTCGGGCTACCTCCGCCTGTACATGTCGCAGTTGCGCAAGAAGCTCGAGGCCGCGCCCAGCGCCCCGGCGCACCTGCTCACCGAATCGGGCATGGGCTACCGGCTCGTGGTCTGAGGGCGCTCGCGCGTCGGGGCGTCGGCTACCGGCGAGTGATGGTGACCGCGACCGTGTCGCCGATGTCCTTGCCCAGCGACTTCCGCACCGTGGCGTTCAGCGACACCATGTGGGCGCCGGTACCCGTGACCATCGCTCCGACGTTCTCGAGCTTCACGTCGTCGATCAGGGCGTCGACCCGAACCGTCTTACCCGTTCCGAAGAACTCCGCGGATCCGGGGATCTCGACGCAGCTCCACGTCTCCCCTTTGACCTCGACGCCGATCGGCGCCTCGAATGTCTTCTGATCAGCTGTCATGAGCTCAGGCTATTCGCGACCGTGCGGAGAGTCACGCGGCAGCAGCGTTGATCCGCGACCGGCGCACCCCGCCCACGATGCCGGCGGCGACGAGCACGACGGCGACGATGATGCCGGCGATCGCTGTGACAGTGCTCTCGGGCTCACCCGTGAGGCGGCCGACGGCGAGCCAGCTCAGACCCCAGGCCGTCGCGAGCGCCGGCGCCAGACGTCTGGTGACGAGTGCGCTGGCGACTCCGATCACGAGCACGACTGCGAGCACCGCCACGGCCCATATCTCGGCCTGTTCCTCCCAGCTCGCGGGGGCGATCTGGGTGAACCATGCCGCCGTGTTGGCGACGGTCGCGATCGTGACCCAGCCGAAGTGCAGGCCGTTCGCTCCGTCGACGACGACGCGCTCGGGCCAGGTGCGGGCGCGGCTGCGCCCGAGAATCACGATGACTCGCGCGAGCGTCGCGAGCAGCACGGCGATCACGAGCACGGTCAGGGGGAGCGACAGGAACTGCGCCGTCACCAGCCACAATCCGTTCAGGACCATGGATGCGGCGATCCATCCGCCGACTGCACGTTGACGTTCGTCCGCCCGCTGCGCGGGAAGCGCCTGCCACACCGTGTAGGCGATGAGCCCGATGTAGATCAGCGACCAGATCGAGAAGGCGGGGCCGGCCGGCGCCAGGTATGAGCCCTGCGCCGACAGGGCTCCGTCCTGCAACTCGCTGACCGAGGTGCCGCCGAACGCGCCGGAGCCGACGGCTGCGGCGATCAGCATGAAGGTGGCCGAGGCGATGATGGCCGACTGGCGGGCGATGTCCTGCGTCCGGGATTCCATGCACGTACGCTACGCGCGGGAGCGACTCTCACACAGACCCTTGACTCTTGCCAGGCGAACAGCTAGCCAGGCTAGCAATAAGACTTGGATTCCCCAGTTCTTGCGACCCGTCCCTGGCCACCCCTCCCTGGCCACCCCTCCCCTGCCACCCCCGTCGGGCGGAGAACTCCCCCACGGGCGGATGCTGCGACAGCGTCCCTCCGCCCCTCACAGAGAAGACCGCCCATCGGGGCGGGCGCAGCCGCCAGGGCCGGCTCGACGGGGGGCTCGATTCAGGCTGCGACGGCCGCGTCGATCAGCACCTCGGCGGCGTTGCGGGCCTG
This sequence comes from Microbacterium sp. EB106-03-03-XG65, assembly GCF_058791955.1. NCBI lineage: Bacteria > Bacillati > Actinomycetota > Actinomycetes > Micrococcales > Microbacteriaceae > Microbacterium > Microbacterium sp. EB106-03-03-XG65. Next base: position 837,227 of record NZ_JBYTEB010000001.1, on the reverse strand, counting down.
CACAGCCACCTGCGGGTCGGCGGCGATCGCCGCGGTGCTCTGGGCACCCTCCGCGAGGATCGACAGCTGCGCCGCGAGAGACGCAGGCGCCCCCGCATCCACCACGAGGTCGGCCATGTACGCCTGGAATGACGCCTTGTGGTCGCGCACGATCTCGGCGACCTCGGGGTTCGTGCCGCCGAGCTCGCCGAAGGCGTTGATGAACGCGCAGCCACGGAAGTCATCGGTGCAGAACCAGTCCTCGAGGTACCCGTAGACGGCGAGCAGTCGGTCGCGCGGGTCAGCCCCGGCCTCCGCCACCGCCCGCGTGAGTCCCGACTCCCATTCCCCGTGCTTGCGGGCGAGGACAGCCGTGACGATGTCGGTCTTCGAGGGGAAGAGTGCGTAGAGCCGACGCAGCGACACGCCGGCCGCCGCTCGCAGCTCATCCATGCCGACAGCCGCGTAGCCCTTGCGGTAGTAGAGCTCGTCAGCCGCCGCGAGGATCTGTTCACGCAGTGTTCCGTCGGTCATTCTTCCAGTGTACTTGACATGAGAACGAGCGTTCTCTACTGTGGAGAACATCAACCGAGAACGCCCGTTCTCACCAGACCGCAAAGGATCAGGATCATGGGTTACATCACCGTCGGAAACGAGAACAGCGCCCCGATCGAGCTCTACTACGAAGACCAGGGTTCGGGTCAGCCCGTCGTCCTGATCCACGGCTACCCGCTCGACGGACACAGCTGGGAGCGCCAGACCCGCGAGCTGCTCGCCCAGGGCTACCGCGTCATCACCTATGACCGCCGCGGTTTCGGTCAGTCGTCGAAGGTCAACGTCGGCTACGACTACGACACCTTCGCCGCCGACCTCAACACCGTGCTCGAGACCCTCGACCTGCGCGACGTCGTGCTCGTCGGATTCTCGATGGGAACCGGCGAGCTCGCCCGCTACGTCGCGAAGTACGGCCACGAGCGCGTCGCCAAGCTCGCGTTCCTCGCCTCGCTCGAGCCCTTCCTCGTGCAGCGCGACGACAACCCCGAGGGCGTGCCGCAGGATGTCTTCGACGGCATCGAGGCCGCAGCCAAGGGCGACCGCTTCGCCTGGTTCACCGACTTCTACAAGAACTTCTACAACCTCGACGAGAACCTCGGATCGCGCATCAGCCAGGAGGCCGTCACGGGCAGCTGGAACGTCGCGATCGGCAGCGCCCCCGTCGCCGCCTACGCCGTGGTCCCGAGCTGGATCGAGGACTTCCGCGGTGACGTCGAGGCCGTGCGCGACGCCGCGAAGCCGACCCTCATCCTGCACGGCACGAAGGACAACATCCTGCCGATCGATGCGACCGCTCGCCGCTTCCACCAGGCCGTTCCGGCTGCGACCTACGTCGAGGTCGAGGGCGCTCCTCACGGCCTGCTCTGGACGCACGCCGACGAGGTCAACGCCGCGCTGAAGGACTTCCTCAGCAAGTAATCGCTGCGACTGCCGCGGCATCCGGACCCGAACCGGATGCCGCGGCATCCGCCTGTCGTGCGCCGTGTGGGCCCCGATCGCGGGCTCGGGTCACAGTTGGTGTCGGTTTCGACGGGGTCACAGGAGCCGAGGCGGCATCCACGCACGGATGCTGCGCGCCACCCGGCATCCCACCCACAACCCCAACCGGGGGGCGAGGTCGCCCCGGGGGATCCCGTCAGCGCGTCACCTTGACCGTCAGCGTCTTGCTCTCGCTGCTCCCGGTCGCGTTCACGAACTCGACGCGGTACGTGTGCGTGCCGACAGACCGGCCGTCGACGGCCACCGACACGCGCTGGGCGGAGGGGCTGTTCGCCACTACAGCTCCCTCCTTCAGCAGCACGCCGTCTTCGTACAGGCGGTACGACGTCGCGTTCGTGCCCCACCACATGTCGGCGGTCACTGTGTACGAGCCGTCGCCGTCCCCGTTGTCCGCCGAGAGCACGGGCGTGCCGGGCGCGGCATCCTTCACCTTCACAGTCACGGGCTGCACCGCGGTCACGCCGCGAGAGTTCACGAGCTCGCCCGTGTAGACGTACGACCCGTTCTTCTTGCCGGTCAGGGCGAGGCGGGCGACCTGCGCCGACGTGCCCCCGAACGTGAGCGGCACCGTCTCGATCAGCTCCCCGTTCTCGAACACACGCAGCTTGGTGGCGTTCTGCCCCCACCACAGGTTCATCGTGACCGTGTAGTCGCCGTCGAGCAGGCCCGTGTCGTGGCCGTTGTCGTGCGACAGCACGCCACGGGCCGGTGCTGCTGTCGCCGCATCCTTCAGGACGAGGGCGTCGACGGCAGCATCCAACGCGTCCTGCGCGCCCGCGACAGCAGAGACACTCGGGCTCGCCGCGGCCAGCACGATGTCCGCGCGATCGACCGCACCGGGCAGCGCGGCCGTCGACGACTCGATGTACGCTGCGAGGTCGAGTGCTGCAGCAGCATCCCGCCGCTCCCGCAGCGCCGAGGTGTCGGCACCCGGAACCGGTTCGCGCACGAGCTCCAGGTCGTCGATCGTGCCCCACGCGCCCGCCGGCAGTACCGCGGAGACGCGCACCACGGCCGTTCCGTCGGCACCGACCTGCAGCGCCTGCGTCGTCGGCGTCGACCACACCCGCCAGCCGTCGAGGCCGAAGGGCGCGGGCGATCCGGAGACGGCAGAAGACGACAGCGACAGCGACGCACGCCCGTCGGCGCCCTCGCCGTCGCCCTGCAGCGACGCCCGTGCGACATACGACCCCGCCGGGAGCCCGGTCACGGTCTGCGAGAGGTCGAATGAGTATGCGGATGCCGAGTAGAAGTGCGCCGAGTGCGTGCCGCTGCGGGGGTCGTCCCACGCACGCAGAGACAGACCCGACCCGGTGACCGTCCACATGCTCGTGTCGGCGTCCTCGAAGCCGGGATTGCGCAGGAAGTTGCGCGCCGAGACCGTCACGACTGCTGACGCCGCGAGGCCCGCATCCGTCACTCCCGCGATCGCGTACTCGCCGACGCCCTCGATGAAGTCGACGGCCGTCGACCACGTGACCGACTGCTGCTCGGATGACCCGTCGTTGTAGAGCACGGTGACCTCGGCCGGAAGCTCGACCGCGTCGCCCTCGGTCAGCGGCAACGCGACCGGCTGCACCGACTCGACCGCTCGCGGAGCCCGAGCGCCGGTGCGCACGTACGAGAAGATGTTCAGCACGTCGGATGCCGTGCCGTCGAAGCCGAACAGCGCCTGGTTGTCCCACGCGGATCCGCCGAACCAGTGCCCGGCATCCTCCGGCTCATACTCGCCGGCGAAGCTCGACGCCCATCCCGACCCGTCGCGCTCCCACAGCACCTTGTTCTGCTCGAGCTGCGAGGGCGGGCCGACGGGCAGCCAGGCGGGCTCCCAGTAGTAGACCCCGAGCCCGGCCTCGCCCACGTCGGCGACGGCCTGGACGACCGCTCGCACCGCATCCGCCTGCCCCTGGCGACTCACCGGATACTCCGTCGTCTCGGACGGCAGGTCGATCACGTTGCCGTGGCCGTCTGCGTCGTCGAGCGTGAACGCCCACGAGGTCTCGGCGACCATGACCTTCTTGCCGTAGGTCTCGGCGACGTGCGAGAGCACCGACGTGAGGTTCTCGGGCGTCCCGTGCCAGAACGGATAGTACGACGACGCGAACACGTCGTAGTCGACATCACGACGGTCGAGCTGAGCCGCGACGTCGGCGTAGAAGCCCGCGCGCTCGGGGTTCGTGAAGTGCAGCGCGACGAGCGTGTCGGGCGCTTCGGCGCGCACCGCGGCGGAACCGGCCGAGAACACCTTCGCCATGTCGTCCCAGCCGCGCACTCCGGCGACTCCGCCGTTGGTCTCGTTGCCGACCTGCACCATGCGCAGGTCAACGCCGGCATCGACCAGACGCCGCACCGCATCGCGGGTGAAGACGCCCACCTCTGCGGCGACCTGATCAGCCGTCATCCCCTCCCACGCCTTGGGTGCCTGCTGCTTCGCGGGGTCGGCCCAGAAGTCGGAGTAGTGGAAGTCGACGAGCACACCGAGTCCGGCATCCGTCGCGCGCTGCGAGATCTCGATCGCCCGATCGACGTCGACATCGCCGCCGCCGTAGCCGTTGCCGTTCGCGTCGAACGGGTCGTTCCAGACCCGCACGCGCACGTCGGTGACCCCGGCATCAGCAAGGATCTCGAACAGGTCGCCGGGTGCGCCCTGTTCGTCGCGGAAGACGACACCGGACGCTTCGAGCGCCAGCACCGACGAGACGTCGACGCCGCCGATGAAGTCGTCGGGCAGGTTCTCGACGCGGGGGACGGTGATGGTGGCATCGACCGGCTCGGCGACGGCGACAGCCGCGGGTGCGAATGACGCGGAGGCCGAGGCCGGCAGCCCCACCCCGATGAGGGCGACCACGGTCACCGTGGCGAGGGCGGTGGAGAGAAGGGAACGCGTGCGACGGTGCATGACGGCCTTTCGAGCGGTGGAGGTGAGGATCAGCCCTTGACGGATCCCTGGGTGAGCCCGCCGACGATGTACTTCTGCAGCGAGAAGAACAGCGCGAGCACGGGCACGGCGGCGACCACGACACCGGCGGCGAAGAGCCCCCAGCGCGAGGTCAGCTGGTTCGAGACCCACTGGTACATGCCGACGGCGAGGGTCCAGTTGTCCTCGGACGTGAGGATGATCTTCGACAGGATGAAGTCGCCGAAGGCCGCGAGGAACGCGAGCAGCGCGACGACCGCGAGGATCGGCACGACCAGGGGCATGATGAGCCGCCAGAAGATCTGCGCGTGCGAGGCTCCGTCGATCTTCGCCGACTCGTCGATCTCGACCGGGATCGTGTTGAAGAACCCGTACATCAGGAAGGTGTTCGCACCGAGTGCGCCGCCGAGATACACGCAGATCAGGGCGATCTTCGAGTTGATGCCGAGCGCCGGCACGACGTCGCCGATCGTCTGCAGCATCAGGAAGATCGCGATGAACGCGAGCGCCTGCGGGAACATCTGCAGCACCAGAAGCGTCGTGAGGCTGGCCCGCCGCCCGCTGAAGCGGAACCGCGAGAACGCGTACGCGCCGCAGGCGCCCATCAGCACTGAACCGACCGCGGTCACGCCGCCGATGAGCAGCGTGTTGCCGAACCAGACCCAGTAGCGCGATTCCCCGAGCGCGATGTAGTTCGCGGGATCGAAGGCGCTGAACAGTGCACTGGATGCCGCGAGGCTGCCGTTCGGGTTGAGCGACGCCGAGAGCACGTAGACGAGCGGGAACGCGGCGAAGAAGAGCACGACCGCGGCGAGGATGTACTTCCAGCCGACGTCGCTCCACCACCGCCGTCGACGCGCACCGGCGCGGGCAGCCTGGGCGTCCTTCGACGAACCGGTCACGACGACTCTGGTCTCACTCATCACTGGTACTCCTCGAGCTTGCGGGTCTGTCGGAAGCTCAGCGCCGAGATGAGACCGACCACGATGAAGGCGACGATCGACAGCGCACTCGCGAGGCCGTAGTCGGCCGCACCGCCTGAGACGCCCGAGACGTCGTAGATGGCCGAGACGAGGATGTCGGTCGATCCGAGTGCATACGGTGCTCCCGCGATCGCGGGCCCGCCGTTGTTGAAGGTGTAGATCACGGTGAAGTTGTTGAACGCCACGGCGAACGAGGCGATCAGCAACGGCGCCGTCGAGACGAGCAGCAGCGGCAGCACGATCGCGCGGAAACGCTGCAGCTTGTTGGCGCCGTCGATCTCGGCGGCCTCGAGCGTCTCGCCGGGGAGCGACTGCAGCGCACCGGTGCACACCAGGAACCAGTACGGGTAGCTCAGCCACACGTTCACGAAGATCACGGCGGCTCGGGTGAGCCACGGATCTCCGAGCCAGTTGATGCTCGAGCCGAAGAAGAACAGGTCGTTGATCACGCCGAACTCGGCGTTGAACATGCCGCGGAAGAGCAGCGCGGCCATGAACGCGGGAAACGCGTAGGGCAGGATGAACAGCGCTCGCAGGAACCGGCGACCCTTGACCCGCGGGTCGTTGTAGACGATCGCGAGGCCGAGCCCCACGGCGAAGCTGAGGACGACCGAGAGGATCGCGAACGCGAAGGTCCAGACGGTCACGCTCAGCAGAGTGCCCGCGAGATTCGCGTCGGTGAAGAGCTTCAGGAAGTTGGCGAAGCCGACGTTCACCGACCAGCCGGTCGGAAGCGCCGTGCCGTCCTCGGCCACGAACGCGCCGAGTTCTGTGGCGGTGTAGACCGTGCCCGACTGCGTGTCGGTGATGGTCTGCGCCTCGGCATCCCACACCAGCGTCGGCTCGTACACCGAACCGGTGGATCCCTCGCGGGTGCGGATCGAGCCGTCGTTCGGGTCGTCGGAGACCGGAACGCGGAGGTCCTGGATCGTCGCGCCCAGGGTCGCGTCGGTGAGCACCGACGCTCGCGGGATCACGGTCCAGCCCGGCACCTCGCTCGGGGCGCCGGTGGTGCCGACCTCGGCTCCGGAGACGTCGGTGAGCGGCTCGGTCGCGGAGCCGACCTGCACGTCGCCGTCGTCGTCGACGATCGCGAAGCCGAGCTCGCCGCCGCGCTCGACGATCGACAGCGGGTACTCGGACGAGCCTTCGACGCGGCGCTCCCCCTGGATCAGCGCGGCCTCGACCGCCTGCTCCTGCGTGCCGACATGGCCGGTGCCGTAGTTCGTGAAGGCGATGTAGGCCGTGTAACCGAAGATGAAGACCTGGAACACGAGCAGGAAGATCAGCCCGGGCAGCAGGTATTTGAGGGGCAGCGCCCTGCGGGTGAAATACACCCAGTCGGCGATGACCACGAGCAGCACGACGACGCCGAGCACGATCCACGACTCGGCGCTCCACGCCGAGATGGCCGTCATGATGCCGAAGGCATTGACCAGCGCCATGAGCGCGAGCTTGATGAGGAAACCCCAGCCGAGACCGCGGAAGCGGCGGGCGTGGGATTCACGCGAGGGCTTCACCACGGGGGTGGGCGCCTCGGTGGGCGGTGCCTGGATCGTCATGTCATCAGTCCTGTCGATGCATCGGTCGTTGAGCGAGCGAAGCGAGACGAAACGCGCCCGCGTGCGATGACGCGTCTCGTCTCGGTCGCTTCGCGTCCTCGCTCAACGACCGGGCATGGAGTCGGGTCAGCCGGCGAGAGTCGTCTCGAGGTCGGCGACCATGGTGTTCCACGTCGACACGGGATCGGCGCCGTTGATGATCTGCACCTGCGCGGCGTTCCACAGATCCCACACCGAACCCATCTCGGGGATCGACGGCATCGGCACGCCACCCTGCGCGGAGGCCACGAAGCCGGCCGTGATCGGGTCGGACGAGACCTCGTCGGCGAGCGTCGACCACGCGGGGATGCGGGGGTCGGCCTCGTACAGCGCGCGCTGCGCGTCTTCCGTGCCGAGGTAGTTCGTCAGGAACTCCTGAGCGAGAAGCGCGTTCTTGCTCTTGCTCGACAGGTAGAAGCCCTGCACGCCGACGAAGGGAGCCGCCGCCTCGCCACCGGCCGAGGGGATCGGGTTCACGGCGACGTTGACGCCCTCGAAGGCGCTGATCGCCCACGGACCCTGGATCGTGTACGGAGCCTTGCCCGACGCGAACAGCTCGTTGTTGATGTCGTAGTCGATCGTGGTCGAGATGTAGCCGGTGCCGTTCGCGCCGTTGGCTCCGAGCCACGTCGCGAAGGCCTCGCCGGGTGCTCCGCCCATGCCGACCTCGGTCGTGTACGAGCCGGTGTCGTCCTGCACGAACACGGGAGCGCCGAACGACGTCTGCAGGCCATACATCGTGTAGCCGTCGCCCGTTTCTCCGGCGGTGTTGATGACGACCGGGCGCTCGGTTCCGGCGGCGACGCCCTTCGCGATCAGGTCGTCCCACGTCGCGGGAGCCTCGGCACCGACGAGGTCGGTGTTCTGGATCAGCGCGATGGTCTCGAGCGAGTAGGGCAGCGCATAGAGCTGGCCGTCGTAGGTCATGGCGTCGAGGGCGACCTGCTCGAACTCCGAGGCCTTGTCGCCGAGATCGATCGTGTCGACGACTCCGGCCGCGACGAGGGCGCCGAGCCAGTCGTGGGCGCCGACGGTGATGTCGGGGCCCTCACCCGTCGGAACCTGCGCGATGAAGTCGTTGCGGAGGTCTTCGAAGTTCTTCTGCACGAGGGTGACCTTGGCTCCGGTCTCCTCCTCGAACGCCTCGGCGGCTGCGGTGATCGCAGCTTCGCGCTCGGCATCCGTCCAGATCACGAGTTCGGCGCCGTCTCCGGATGCCGCGTCGTCGCCGCCGTCCTGGGCGCCGGCGGAGCAGCCCGCCAGGACCACGACCGCGGCCAGAGCGAGTGCGCCGACTCCGATGTGCTTGCGCATGCGTTTTCCTATCTGTCGTGGCCGACGATGCGCTGCGCGTCATCGCGACCGGGGTGGGGTGGTGCTGGGTGAAGCGGGTGGTGCTGTCCGTGCTGTCAGGGGGAGGTGCGGATGACGGCGACGCCGCCCGCCGCGATCGTCAGGGAGCCCGCGACCTCGTCGCCGCTGAGGAGCTCGACGCCTGCGGCTTCGAACTCGACGTCGTCGTCTCGGTGGTTCACGGCGATGCGGTAGACCGCGTCGGCGCCGTGGCGCGTGATGACCTCGAGGCCGTCGGGGGTGCCGGCCGGGGTGATCTCGGCGTCCGTGTAGACCTCGTGCAGGAGTGCGCGCATGCCCGCGGCATCCAGCCGGGTGCCGACGTACCAGCCGGTCCCCGCACCATGGCGGTGACGCGTGATGGCCGGCTCGCCCTCGCCGGGTCCGCCCGAGAAGTTCGCGACGACCTCGGCTCCCTCGAGCGCGATGTCCTCCTGCCAGACGTCGGCGACGACGCCCTCGTGGTCGACCCAGTCGAGGCCGTGGCTCTCGCCCTCGCGAAGCGGCAGGAACTCCTCGACCGTGAGGCCGAGCGCCTCGCGCAGCGGAGCGACGAAGCCGCCCGCGTGCACGGCATCGTTCTCGTCGACGATCGCCGAGAAGAACGACACGAGCAGGGTGCCCCCGTCGTTCACATAGGCGGTGAGGTTGGCGGCATCCGCGGCGCTCAGCAGGTACTGCGCCGGGGCGACGACCAGACGGTAGCCCGAGAGGTCCTGACCGGGCAGAGCGAAGTCGACCGTGATGCCGTCGCGCCAGAGCTGCTCATAGAAGCGGCGCACCTGCGCGGCATGCGTGACGTCTTCGGACGGACGCCACTCGAGGTCCTGCGCCCAGAACGACTCGAAGTCCCAGAGGATCGCGACGTCGGCCTTCACGACGCTGCCCTGCACCTCGTCGAGGCGGCTGAGGGCTGCGCCCAGATCGACGACCTCGCGGAACACCCGCGACTCGGTGCCGGCGTGCGGCAGCATCGCCGAGTGGAACTTCTCGGCACCGGATCGCCCTGCGCGCCACTGGAAGAACAGGATGCCGTCGGCGCCGCGGCCGAGGTGCGTGAGGGAGTTGCGCTTCATCTCTCCCCGGCGCTTTGCGATGTTGCGCGGCTGCCAGTTCACGGCCGAGGTGGAGTGCTCCATGAGGATCCACGGCTTGCCTCCACCGACCGAGCGGCTGAGGTCGGCCGCGATGGCCAGGCCGATGTGCGCGTCTTCGTCGGCGGCCCACAGGTAGTGGTCGTCCGAGACGATGTCGACCTCGCGGCCCCAGGCCCAGAGGTCGGTGGTCCAGCTCTGGTTCGCCATGAAGTTCGTCGTGACGGGCTGGTCGGCGTGCGCGCGGATCGCATCGCGCTCGGCGGCGAAGCACGCGCGCAGCTGGTGATCCGTGAAACGCGCGAAGTCGAGGCGCTGAGCGGGGTTCACGACGCTCGGAGCGATGGCCGGGGCCCCGACGTGCTCCCATGCCGAGTAGTGCTGGCCCCAGAAGGCGGTGCCCCATGCGCTGTTGAGCGCGTCGAGCGAGCCGTACTTCTCCTGGAGCCAGAGCCGGAAGGCGGCGACCGCGTTCGGCGAGTAGTCCTCGCCGACGGGAACGCCGTACTCGTTGTGCACGTGCCAGAGCACGACGGCCGGATGCTGCGCATAGCGCGCCGCGAGAGCATCCGCGATCCGCACGATGGCCTCGCGATAGGCCGGAGACGAGTGCGAGGCCATGCCGCGCGAGCCGAAGCCCATCGTGCGCCCATCGCGGTCGATCACGTGGGCGTCGGGGTGGTTCGCGAAGAACCAGGCGGGCGGCGAGGCCGTCGGCGTGCCGAGGTCGACCGCGATGCCGTTCTCGTGCAGCAGGTCGAGCAGCTCGTCGAGCCAGTCGAAGTCGAACTCGCCCTCGGCGACCTCGATGAGCGCCCACGAGAAGATGCCGACGCTGACGAGGTTCACCCCGGCCTGGCGCATCAGGACGACATCCTCGCGCCAGGTCTCACGAGACCACTGCTCGGGGTTGTAGTCGCCGCCGTAGGCGATTCCGCTCAGGGCGGGCCAGGCGTGGGGGGAGGTCATCGGCACTCCATCGGGTCGGTGCGGTCGTGGTGCGTGTCCCGACGTGCTGTCGTTCATTCGACTGGGACCGGTCTCAGGTTGTCATGCGGAGATGACTGGGACCGGTCTCAGTTCTACCCCACGATCATCGCCCGACACAACCGTCGTTACCGAACTGAGACCGGTCCCAGGGTGGACTACCGCTGCACCGGATGCTGTGGGTAGAGTCACAGGCGATGAGTGATGTCAGCGCGAAGCGCAAGCCGACGATCCGCCAGATCGCGGCGCAGGCGGGGGTGTCCCGCAGCACGGTCTCGCGAGTGATCAACGGCGGGCACTGGGTGTCCCCCGACGCCAGGCAGGCCGTCGAAGAGGCGATCCTCGCCGCCGGCTACACCGCCAACCACCACGCACGCAGCCTCGCGACCGGACGTGCCGGATCCCTCGCCTTCCTGCTCACCGAGCCTCAGCAGCTGCTGTTCGACGACCCGACCTTCGCCCTGCTGCTGCGCGGCGCCGCCGAAGCACTCGCTCAGCGGGCCATGACGCTCGTGCTGCTCGTCGCCGGAACCCCCGCCGAGCGGGAGAGCGTCGCGCAGTTCCTCAGCGCCGGGCACGTCGACGGTGTGATGCTGATCTCGTCGCACGAGTCCGATCCGCTGCTCGACCAGCTGATCGAGGTCGGCATCCCGACCGTGTGCTGCGGCGTGCCCCTCGGGCACGAACGAGAGCTGTCGACCATCTCGGTCGACGAGGTCGCCTCCGCGCGCACGATGGCCGCACACCTCGTGACACAGGGGCACCGCCGCATCGGCATGATCACCGGCCCCGACGACACCCCCGGTGGGCGCTACCGCCTGGTCGGATTCCGCGAGGAACTCGGCGAGCTCTACGACGAGTCGCTGGTCGAGCAGGGCGACTACTCCTACGAATCAGGACTCGCCGCCATGACCCGGATGCTCGAGCACGATGTGGACGCGGTGTTCGCGGCATCCGACCGGATGGCGGCCGGAGCCATCGCCGCCGCCCGCCGCGCAGGGCGCCGCGTGCCCGAGGACATCGCGATCGCCGGCTTCGACGACTCAGGCCTCGCCGCCACCCATGAGCCGCCCATCACGACCATGCGCCAGCCGTGGGATCAGATCAGCGCGCAGATGGTCGCCGTGCTGCTCGAGGTCATCGCCGGGGCATCCCCCCGCTCGGTCGTCCTCGACACCGAACTCGTGGTGCGCGCGACCGCATAGGCGGCATTCGCTCCGCTCCCGCTACCGCTCCCGCTCCCGCTCGTGCTCCCGCTCCCGCTGCCGCCCCCGCTCGCGCTCCCGCTCGTGCGCGCGCTGCGAAGGTGATCTCCCGCAGCGAAGGGCCGAAGGCCGCGTGAGGCCCTTCGCAGCGCGATATCTCCTTCGGTGCGTGCGATGGCTGATGACAGGACGCGTCGACGAGGTCTCGCTCGCCCCCTACGGCCGGTCGAGCACCTCGCGGAGCGTGGCGGCGAAGGCCTCGGGCTGACCGGCGTAGCCGAATTCGCCACCCATGAAGCCGCCGTGGTGACTGGGGAAGACCGTCGCCTGCTGGCCGAGCGCCTCGGCCAGTGCGATCGAGGTGCGTCCGGTGTACCCCTTCAGGGACTCTTCCCCGACGGCGACGACGATCCGCGTCGGGGACGCCGTCAGCGCCTCCAGGTCCGGCTCGTAGAGCGGCACCGCCCACGAGAGCTCGGACAGCAGTGGATCGTCCCGCCTGCCGTCGTCGTCCGTCGGCATCCCGAACGCCGCGGGGTCGGGGGCCGGCTGAGCGAGGAACTCCTCGGTGACCTCGCCCTCCCACGAGGTCATCGCGACGAACGCCGCCATCCCGGCACCCCAGCCCCTGTCCTGGTACGCCCGGGTATAGGCCACCCGGGCGCGATGCACTTCTTCGGCATCCGGCAGCACACTGTCGATCGGCGGCTCATGAGCGACCAGGGTGGCGACGTCGTGCGGGTGAGCGGTGACGAGGGCGAGTGCGGTCACCGCCCCACCGCTGCTCGCGAACATGTCGACCGGGCCTGCACCGAGTGCCTCGATGATCGCGTGGACGTCCTCGGCCTGGACTTCGGGGGCGTTCGTGGCCCCGCCGTCCTTGCGCACGCTCCGGCCCAGCCCGCGCGGGTCATAGGTCACGACGGTGCGGTCGTCGAACAGCGCCACCTGCGCCTGGAATCCGCTCGCATCCATCGGCTGGCCGATCATCATCAGCGGCGGGCGACCATCGGCTGTCGGCAGTGGGCCGTGCACGTCGTAGACGAGGTCGACCTCAGGGAGCTCGAGCGTGTGCGGGGTCATCAGACGGCCTCCTCGGCATCGATCGATTCCCTCGGATGCTACGGCGCGGCATCCCCGTGCGCCAGCGGTTCCGGTGTTCCGCTCGACCGAATCCGTACACTGGCCCGGTGAGTGACGAACACAATCCCGCCGCGCTCGTCGAGCATCAGACGGACTGGGCGCCGCGAGCGTCCCAGCTTCTGGCGGAGCTCAGCGAGGCGCTCGACGGAATGGCCGGTGCCGAGTCCGCGACACTCGATCACATCGGTTCGACAGCGGTCGCCGGCCTTCCCGCCAAGCCGTTCCTCGATCTGCAGCTGCGCACCGTGATCCTCCCCGAGGAGGCGGACCTCGTGCGACGGCTCGCTCCGCTCGGTTACGAGCGCGCCCGCGGGGCCCGGCCGGACTCACCGGGAGTCGACCGCGACATTCCCCGAGGTTCCACCCCCGCACATCCGGACGTCTGGCAGAAGCTGCTGTTCTGGCACGAGAGAGAGAAGGCGATCCTCCATGTGCGACGCGCAGACTCGCCCTGGGGCCAGTACACGATCTGGTTCCGCGACTGGCTGCGAGCCGACCCCGATGCGCGACGCCGCTACGAGGCCGAGAAGCGAAAGCTCAGCGCCGCCCAGCGGGGCAAGGCCGACTACGACGACTACACCCGAGCCAAGACGGAATTCTTCGACGAGGTGCAGTCCGAGTTCGAGGCATGGGCGTCGCAGCGCGGATGACGGCGGCACGCCGATGCGAGCGCCGATGCGAGCCGTCAGCCGCGCATGGCGACGCCGTGGCGCCAGTAGCCCATGAAGGCGACCTGCGAACGGTCGATGCCGAGGTCCTTGACCAGGTGGCGGCGCAGTGTCGTGACGACGCCGCTCTCGCCGGCGATCCAGAAGTAGCGCTCCGCGGAAGCATCCGTCACCGCGATCTCTTCACCGAGACCCGAGTATTCGGGCGTCTCCCAGAGCAGATCCTCGGACTCGATGTCCTCCACGGCGATCTCCTCGCCGGCATCCGCATCACCGAGGTACGCGAGCACCGCGGGGATCAGGCGCACCCCGTGCGACTCTCCGACCTCGCGAGGCAGCCAGTGCACCTCGACCCCGGCCGGGGCGTCGATGCGGAGGACATCGGCGGGCACCGGCACCTCGATGAAGGCGCAGCCGCGCAGGTCGCGCGGCGCGTCTTCGAGGATGCGCGCGATCGCCGGTGCCGCGGTCTCATCGCCGGCCAGCACGACCGAAGCCGCAGAACCGGGCTCGTATTCGGCACCGTGATGATCGGCGGCCGACACACCACGACGCGGACCGACGATGAACAGCTCCTGCCCGGCAGCCGCAGCATCCGCCCAGCGCGAGGCCGGACCGCTCAGACCCGGTGCCAGGTGCAGCACGAAATCGACATCGAGCTCGGTGCCCTGCTCGGTCAGCCGCAGGTCGCGCACCGAGTAGGTGCGCATCGAGCCGCGCTCCGCCTCGGGAACGGCCAGGTACGAGCCCCACCAGTCGTCGGTGTCGCGGTCGAGGTCGGGGAGGATGCCGGATGCCGGCGGGAAGACGAGCTTGATCCGAGAGTCGAAGGTGTCGCCCGGGGTGCCGAACTCGTCGAGCTCGGAGCCCCCGAACGTGACCCGCACGAAGTTCGGCGACACCCGTTCGACCCGGCGCACCTCGGCGCGGGCCAGCACGTAGGTGGGACGTTCGGTCGTGGTCTCAGCGGACATGATGCCTTCCGATCGGGGTGACCATCGGCTTGCCCGAGACGGGGTCGATGGTGATCTGGTTCGCGAGGTCGAAGACCTCTTCGACGAGCTGGGCGGTCACGACGTCCTGCGGAGCGCCGGTGGCGTGCACCCTGCCCTCCTTCATCGCGACGAGCTCATCGGAGTAGCGTGCGGCGAGGTTGAGGTCGTGCAGCACCATGACGATCGTGGTGCCGCGCGAGACGCTCAGGTCGGTGAGCAGATCGAGGACCTCGACCTGGTGAGCGACGTCGAGGAACGTGGTCGGCTCGTCGAGCAGCAGGATGTCGGTCTCCTGCGCGAGCGCCATGGCGATCCACACGCGCTGACGCTGGCCGCCCGAGAGCTCGTCGACGCTGCGGTCGGCGAGCTCCGTGGTGCCGGTGGCGGCCAGAGCATCCGCCACGACCTCGTAGTCGTGAGCGCTCCAGCGAGCCAGCATCTTCTGATGCGGATGCCGGCCGCGGCCGACGAGATCCGCGACGGCGATGCCCTCGGGCGCGACGGGCGACTGTGGCAGGAGGCCGAGGATGCGCGCGACCTCCTTGGTGGGGCGCGCGTGCACGGACCTGCCGTCGAGCACGATCTGACCGGCGGTCGGCGAGAGCAGGCGCGCGAGCGAGCGCAGCAGCGTCGACTTGCCGCATCCGTTCGCTCCGACGATCGTGGTGATCTTGCCCGGCGCGATCGAGAGGTCGAGGCCGTCGATGATCGTCCGGTCGCCGTAGGCGAGAGTGACGGACTCCGCCGTCAGAGTGTGCGCCTCGGTCACAGGGAGCCTCCCGAGCGGTTCGTGCGGATGAGCAGGTAGATGAGGTACGGAGCGCCGAGCACACCGGTGATCACGCCGACCGGGTAGCGCTCGCCGAACGCGAACTGACCGATCAGGTCGCCTCCGAGCACGAGCACAGCGCCGATGAATGCGCTGGGGACGAGCAGGTTCGCTCCGGGCCCCGTGATGCGGGCCGCGATCGGACCCGCCATGAACGCCACGAACGCGATGGGGCCGGTCGCGGCGGTGGCGAACGCCAGCAGTGCGACTGCGCCGAGGATGAAGAGCAGACGAGTCGTGTTGACCCGCACCCCGAGACCGGACGCCGAATCGTCGCCGAGCTGCATCGCCCCGAGCGCCCGGCCCTGCAGGAGAAGGAGCGGCACGATGATGACCGCAGCGATCGCGAGCGGCATCACGCGCTCCCACGAGGCATTGTTCAGGCTGCCGGTGAGCCACTGCATCGCGGTCTGGATGTCCCAGTTCGCGGCCCTCGACAGCATGTACGAGATGATGCTCTGCAGCATCGCCGCGACACCGATGCCGATCAGGATCAGCCGGGTGCCCGCGAAGCCATTCTTGATCGACAGCAGGTAGATGACTCCTGCCGTGACGATCGCACCGCCGAGCGCGAGCAGCGAGACGATCGGCCCGTTGAGCGACAGCACGATGATGCCGAACACCGCCGCGGCGCCGGCGCCGTTCGAGATGCCGATGATGTCGGGCGAGGCGAGCGGGTTGCGCAGCAGCGTCTGGAACGAGACGCCGGCGATGCCGAACGCGAAGCCCGCGAGGATCGCGAGCACCGCGCGGGGCAGGCGCAGCTCGCCGACGGTGAACGACGCCCCCGGCACGGTCTCGCCAAGGATCACGCGGATCACCTCGTCGAGCGGATAGAACGTGTTGCCGATCATCAGCGCCACGGCGAACAGCACGAGCAGCAGCACCCCGAGCACGATCGTGGCCACGGCGTGCCGGCGGTGGCGTGAGCGGCGGCCCGCGATGAGGGCCGCGACGTCGCTGGTGCGGTCGGATGCTGCCGGAGTCTGGGCGGCGGCGCGGTCGATGGTGCTCACAGTTCACGCACCTTCTGACGACGGACGATCCAGATGAAGAACGGGGCGCCGATGATGGCGGTGATGATGCCGACCTGGATCTCCTCCGAGGTCGGCGCGATGACGCGGCCGACGATGTCGCTCGCGAGCAGCAGGGCGGCGCCGGCCATGGCCGAGAACGGCAGCAGCCAGCGGTGGTCGGTGCCGATCAGCATCCGGCACACATGCGGGATCACGAGACCGACGAAGCCGATGGGTCCCGCGATGGCCGTGGCTGCTCCCGCGAGGATCACGGCGCCGACCGCCGACAGGAGGCGCGTGCGGAAGACGTGCTCGCCGAGCCCCTTCGCCATGTCGTCGCCGAGCGCGAGGGAATTCATGCCCCGGGCGCTGGCGAAGCAGATCAGTGCGCCGAGCGCCAGCACGGGAGCGGTGAGCGCGATGCGCGGCCATTCTGCGCCGCCCACTCCGCCGATCTGCCACGACTGGAACGCCTGCAGCAGGTCGACGCGCGGCAGCATGACCGCGCTGATGAGCGAGGCGAAGGCGGCCGAGGTGGCGGCACCCGCGAGCGCGAGCTTGAGGGGGGTGGCGCCGCCGCGTCCGAGTGAGCCGACCGTGTAGACGAAGGCTGCGGCGAGGGCAGCGCCGATGATCGCGAGCGCCATCTGGCTGTAGGCGTCGGTGAGGCCGAAGAAGGCGAGGCCGAAGACGACGGCGAGCGAGGCGCCGTTCGAGACGCCGAGGATGCCGGGGTCGGCGATCGGGTTGCGGGTGACCGCCTGCATCGTCGCGCCGGAGAGAGCGAGGGCTGCCCCGACGAGGATCGCGAGCACCGTGCGCGGGAGGCGCTTGATGATCGCAGCCTGCGCGAGCGTGTCATCCTGCCCCGCCAGGGCGGCGAAGACGTCGTCGATGCTCACGGAGCGCACGCCGAAGCAGATCGACAGGATGCAGAGCACGAGCAGCACTCCCAGGCCGACGAGCAGCCAGAGCGTGCGCGCCCATGCCGGGCGTCGCAGATCTGCGACGCCCGGCAGGGGAACGGTGACAGCGGTCACGGGAATTCAGTGTGCGAAGGTGACGCCGACGGTCACTTCGCGGCGAGCGGTGCTGCCAGCAGGCCGAGGTAGTCGGACAGGCCCCACTGGATCGACAGCGGCGACGGGTTCGCCGAGGCCGCGATCGGGGTGGAGTCGGGCAGGATCACGATGTTGCCGGCGGCGATCGCGGGGATCTTCGACAGCAGCGGGTCGGCCTGCATGGTGGCGATGAGCGAGTCGTCGCCGTAGGTCACGAAGACATCGACGTCGTCGAAGGTGTCAGCCTCTTCGGAGCTCACCGAGAGGTAGAACTCCTTGCTGTCCGCGTTCTCCTCGACGATCGACGGAAGCGGAAGACCCAGGTCGTCGTGCAGGTAGCCGGGGCGCGTGTCGATCGCGGTGTAGTAGCCGACCTGGCTCAGGTCGCTCGGGTCGACGTACGCGAACAGCACCTTCTTGTCCTTGAGGGCGCTGTTCTCCTCGAGGGCGGCCTCGGCGTCGGCGTGCAGCTCTTCGATGAGGGCGTCGCCCTCCTCCTCGAGGCCGAGCGCCTTCGAGTTCATCTCGATCATCTCGTCGACCGGGGTGCCCCAGGCGACCTCGGGGTAGGCGACGACCGGTGCGATCTTCGACAGCTGGTCGTACTCCTCCTGCGTCAGACCCGAGTACGCCGCGAGGATGACGTCGGGCTGCGTGTCGGCGACGGCCTCGTAGTCGATGCCGTCGGACTCGTCGAACAGCACGGGCTCTTCGCCGCCGAGTTCGTCGAGCTTGTCCTCGACCCAGGGCAGGATGCCGTTGTCGTCGTCGTCGCCCCACGTGGCCTTGCTCATGCCGACCGGGACGATGCCGAGAGCGAGGGGAACCTCGTGGTTCGCCCATGCGATCGTCGCGACGCGCTCGGGCTTCTCCTCGATCGTGGTCTCGCCGAACACGTGCTCGATCGTGACGGGGAAGGCACCGTCATCGGCGGGGTTGCCGCCGGCGGAGTCAGAGGTCGAGTCGGCGGCGGGCGTCGCGCAGGCCGTGAGGCCGACGGCGAGGGCCGCGGCGACACCGGCGGCGAGAAGGCGAGAGGTGCGCACAGGCGTTCCTTCGGTTCGAGGTGAGGGGGCGGGGCGCAGAGTGCGCCAGGCTTTGGTAAGCCTCGCCTAATCTAACAGAAAGTTAGGCAAGCCTCATCTCGGGGCGAGATCAGCCGGGGCCACTTCCGCACCCACCGGCCAGTCGGGGCCATTTCCGCACCGCAAATCAGCGATTCGGATGCCGAACTGACCCCGCACGGCATCCGACCGCACTGCGCATACCCGGGTACGCAAAAAACCGGCCGGATCCGTGAGGATCCGGCCGGTTTCAGGAAGCCTATGCGCGCTCAGAGAGCGCGGATGTTCGCCGCCTGCATGCCCTTGGGGCCACGCTCAGCGTCGAATTCGACCTTCTGGTTCTCACGAAGCTCCTTGAAACCGGAGCCGGTGATTGCCGAGTAGTGGGCGAAGAGGTCGTCCGTGCCGTCATCGGGAGCGATGAAGCCGAAGCCCTTTTCCGCGTTGAACCATTTCACAGTGCCAGTGGCCATGTGTTTTCTACTTTCTGTTTTCAAACGGCCGCTTACGCGACCCGCGCCGTGACGGAACGTCCGACATACGCGCCTGCTCAACGTACCACGGCATGCTGCGCATTGGTCAGGAACTTCGGATTCTTCTGCAGAACGGCCGCCTCGGTGCGGGTGCTGACCCCGAGTTTGCGCAGCACGGCCGACACGTGCACGCTCACGGTCTTGACGCTGATGAACAGCCGCTCCCCGATCTGGCGGTTGCTCAGCCCCTCGGCGATGAGCTCGAGCACCTGTCGCTCCCGGGCGGTGAGCGGGTCGGCGTCGCCTTCTGCGCCGGGGAGTCCGGATGCCGCGGCGAGCCCCGCCGCAGCACGGAACTCACCGATGATCTGCACCAAGGGCACGTGCCCCAGACGTTCGGCCTCTCGCATCGCGTGAGCGAGCACAGTGCCGGCCGCACCGCGATCGCCGGCGTCGACCAGCCTGCGGGCGAGGGCGAGCCGCGTGATCGCCGCGAATGTCACGGGCACGTCGGGATCGTCGGCGAGTTCGACCGCCTGCCGCAGCGCGGAGACGGACGGAGAGAGGAAAGCCTCGACGATCTGCTCCCACGTGTCGCCGCGCAGCTGCGGCGGCTGGGCGCACCATGCCTCGCGCACGTCGGTGACCGCCGCCTCGACCTCGACGCCGCTCGCCCGCAGCTCGGCGATGAACCATGCCGCCTCGAGAAGCAGTCGGCGCTGATGCAGGAACACCGGCCCCTCATCGGCGAGCATCGCTCTGACCTCGTCGAGCGCGCCGGCGAGGTCGCCTCGCCCCTCGGCGACGGCGACGCGCATCATGACCTCGTCGTACCAGATCTGGCGCTCCACCCGGCCTGTCTCGTCGAACGCGGGGTGCCACTCGCGCACGATCTCGGCGGCCTCCTCATGCCTGCCTCGCCACGAGAGCACCCGCACGCGCGTCATCGTCGAGTACATGTGCGAGATGCGCAGCGTCCGCTGAGCGAGTTCGCGCGTCAGCATCGCCTCGACCCGGTCGATCTCGCCCATCTCGAGCAGAGGCACGGCCATGTTCTGCGTCATCAGGGCACCCGTGGTGCGCTCGACACCGAAGGCGCGCGCAGGTGCGAGCCCCTCCTCGGCCACCCTGACGGCATCGCGATAGCGCCCGAGCAGGCCGAGCAGATCGGAGTAGTTGACCCGGTACCTCATCTCGGCGTTCGTGCCCGAGGCGAGCTGCAGCGCGAGCGCATACTCGCGATGCCCCTCGTCGAGTTCCCCGAGGTGCGCCAGGGCTCCGCCCCGCACGTTCGCCGCTATCGACGCCTCATCGTCGGACCCGGCGCGCGCGGCACGTTCTCCCGCCTCCTCCGCCATCGCGATCGCCTCCTCGAGGCGCCCGGAGATCATGAGTCGGCTGGCGAGCTGGTTCAGCACCGAGGCGCGCAGCCGGTCGTCGTCGACCCGCGCCTCGAGGATCTCGAGCGCCTGCTGCAGCAGCGGAATCGCCCCGGCTCGGCCGAGATTCATCATGTAGTACGCCTTGTCGCGCAGCAGCCGGGCGTGCATGCGCGGGTCGACCGTCGTCGGATCGACCTCGGCGAGCGCGAGTTCGACCACCGCGAGCGCCCTCTCGCCGTCGCCCGCGTTGCGCAGCACGGAGCCGAGCGTACGCAGCACCTCGAGGCGCGCCACACCCACGACGGCCTCGGCATCGGGCACCTGTATCCAGAGGTCGAGGGCCAGCTCGCCGAACCGCGCTGCGCTCGCGAACGCGAACCGCGACTTGGCGTCGGCCATCGCCGTGACGGCCGCGGCGAGCGCACGCCGGTCGTCTTGAGCGAGCTGCCAGTGATACGCGAGCGCCGCGGAGTCGGGGGTGTCGGTGTCTGAGCCGACGTCTTCGAGCGCCTCGGCATACGCCCGGTGCAGTCGCGCTCTCTCGCCGGGAAGCAGGTCGTCGTGCACGGCTTCGCGCAGCAGCGCATGGCGGAACCGGTAGTCGTCGTCGACCACGACGAGGATGCCGCTGAGCGTCGCCTCGCGGATCGCATCGTCGAGGCGCGCGTCGGGCAGACCGGCGAGACGGGTGACGAGCGGGTGCGCGAGCGGCCGCTCGGCTCCCGAGACGACCTGCACCACCCGCCTGGCATCGTCGCCGAGGCGGTCGAAGCGGGCGAGCAGAAGATCGCGCAGGCTGCCGGGCAGGGGCCCCGTCGAGCATCCGGCGAGCTCTTCGACGAAGAACGGCACGCCCTCGGCGCGATCATGGATGCGGTCGAGGGCTGCGTCGGTGACCGGCTGCCCGGTGAGGGATTCGACCAGCGCGCGCACAGCCGAGGTGTCGAGGCGATCGATCGCGACTCGCTCGAGCAGACGCGCGCGGGCCGACTCGCCGATGAAGCGGCTCACCGCGTCGCCGCGCCTCACGTCGTCGGAGCGGCAGGTCAGCAGCAGCAGGATGCGCCCGTGCGCGAGCGTGCGCAGGAGGTACTAGAGCAGCGCCAGGGTCGACTCGTCGGCCCAGTGCAGGTCTTCGACGACGAGCACCTGCGGCGCGTGTTCGGCTGCCGCCTCGATGAGAGCGGCGATCGCGTCGCGCAGGCGCTCGGGGCTGGTCTGCGACCGGTCGGTGGGGTTGAGCTCGGGCAGCAGCATGCCGAGCGCCTCGACGCCGACGCCGATCTCGGCGCGCACGCGATCGGCTCC
Source organism: Microbacterium sp. EB106-03-03-XG65 (assembly GCF_058791955.1). Taxonomy (NCBI): domain Bacteria; kingdom Bacillati; phylum Actinomycetota; class Actinomycetes; order Micrococcales; family Microbacteriaceae; genus Microbacterium; species Microbacterium sp. EB106-03-03-XG65. Next base: position 815,615 of record NZ_JBYTEB010000001.1, on the reverse strand, counting down.
CATGCTCGCCACGATCGAGCGCAGGATGCCGGCGAGCGGCCCGAAAGGGGTGCGAGAAGCCCCGAGATCGAGGCACCAGCCGACATGCACGTCGGCCCGGCTCGCCACCTCGGCGCTGAACTCGCGCAGCAGTCGCGACTTGCCGATGCCCGCCTCACCCTCGATGAGAGCGGCGACCGGCACCCCGTCGACCGCTCGCCCGAAGAGCTCGCGGATGATCGCGAGCTCGGACTCTCGGCCGACCATCGCGGCACTGGGGGCGGACGGGGGCATGGATTCATCGTGCCACTCCCCGCCGACATCCGGGGTCGTGCTGCCTGCGGCCGAGAACGGAGCGGCGATCACCGCGCGGGAGCCGGATCGCACGTGACGGATGCCCGGTGCGCGGCGTGCCGACCGGCGTCCGTTACCGCGCCGCGCGATGCGTCGTCCGCCCGCAGCAGGCGGCCGATCAGACGCCGGATGGGGCCGGACCGCCGTCCGACGATCTGGTCGGGGTGCTCCTCGATGACGCGACGGAGCTCGGCCGCGCGTGCGAGCTGCTCCTGGTCGAACGGGGTCGACCTGAAGGCGAGATACGGGTGCTCGAACATGACATCTCCTCGGTGTGCGATGTCTTCAGAATCCGCTCTGAGTCACCCTCACGACATCGGGAGGATGCCCTATCTTCGGGCTCGAGGAGTCCTTAGACCGCCGTGCATACCCACGCAGCGCAGAGAAAGAGGCCCGACCGGCGGAAGGGGCATCCGCCGTTCGGGCCTCGCGACGCGTGGCCTCAGGCCTCGACGTCACCGCGCCAGGCACCGGTCTCGGTGCCGCGCTTCTCCATGAACTCCTTGAAGTTCTGCAGATCCTTCTTCACCGCGTGCGATCCTGCGCCCAGCAGCGAGCCGACCTTCTCGAGCAGCCCTTCGGGCTCCCAGTCGATCTGCACCGTGACGCGGGTCGTGAGGTCTTCGATCTTGTGGAACGTCACGACGCCCGCATGCTCGGTCTCGCCACCGATGCTGTTCCAGGCGACACGCTCGTCGGGGTGCTGCTCGGTGATCTCGGCGTCGAACTCGCGGGTCGCCCCGCCGACGTTCACCTTCCAGCGGGTGTGCGTGTCGTCGATCTGGACGATCGACTCCACCTCGTCGAGGAACTGGGGGAAGCTCTCGAACTGCGTCCACTGGTTGTAGGCCACGTCGATGGGAACGTGGACGTCGATGGTCTCGATGATCTGCACCATGTGATGCTCCTCACTGTTCGTCGGTCGTGTTCGTCTGGTTCGATTCAGCCTCGTCCGCGCGGAATCGGCCACGGGGTTGACACGGGCGGCTCGGCGGACCACCCTGCACGGGTCAGGACATACGGCCGAACGTGGCGTCGATGTCGGCCATCTCCATCGCCGCTGTGGCCTCGATGAGTGCGCGCAGGTCGTCATCCGCCCCCGGTGCGAACTCCTCAGGACGCTCGGGCGAGATCACCAGGGGGACGCCCTCCGGCGCCTGCTCGCTCGCGTCGAGGGTCGTGCCGTCGCCGGAGGGCGACATGCCCTGGAAGATCTTCCCCGCCTCGGAGAGATCGTCGAGGTCGAACGAGTACTGCTTGCTCTGCAGCCCCAGGTCCAGCAGCCGCTTGACCTCGGGGAAGCTCTCGGCGTTGGTCTTAGGGATGGGGAGGGCCGTCCGCCAGTTCACGCCCAGAGTCTCGAGGGCCCTGGCGTATGCGTTCTCGTGGGCCTGATCGCGCACGATCAGGTACGAGATCGTCGACCGCGCGGTCTTGTTCGCCGTCATCTCGTAGAGGCGGCACTTCTGCAGGCGGCCCGTCGACTCCAGCATCAGGTTGTAGAGCAGATCGAGCACGAGGTTGCCCGAGTTGTACACGTAGCTGCCCAGCCACGGGTTGCCCGCAGCATCCACCGGCATCGCTCCCTGTGCGCCGACCAGGTAGTGGTGGATGTTGCTGTGGTCCAGGGCGATGTTCAGCGGCACCGCACCGCCGGCGCCCGGAGCGTCGACGGGAGCATCCTTCTTGCCGTGGTACTCGGGCGAGCCGTCGAGCAGACGCGAGATCGTGGTGCCGATGAGCTCGACGTGGCTGATCTCCTCGGTGCCGATGCCCTGGATGAGGTCGCGGTACGGCTTGGCCGAAGGCCCGCGGAAGTTGATGCTCTGGAACAGGTACTGCATCATCGTGCGCATCTCGCCGAACTGGCCGCCGAGGCCCTCCTGCAGCGCGTTCGCCGCTGCGGGATCGGGCTCGTCGACCTCGATGTCGTTGATGAGCTGCTGGAGGTGGAAGTACATGGTGTCTCCTCGTGATCTGGGGGTGGGCGGCTCACTCTGCGCCCGATCGACCGCGGGACTGCCCCCGTGGACGAACCCGGTCAGCGCGTCTATCATGCGGCGGGCACTCGTCGGATGCCGGACCGGGTGCCGGCGCGAGTAGCGTTGACCGCATGCGCATCCATGCCGCGATCCGCGCCTCGAAGCGCTCGCCCCTGCTGCAGGTGGTGAAGTCCGCCGCGGCCACGATCGCCGCGTGGCTGCTCGCGGGCTGGGTCGTGCCGGGTCAACTGCCCGTGTTCGCCGCGATCGCGGCGCTGCTGGTCGTGCAGCCGAGCGTCAATCAGTCGCTGTCGAAGGCCCTCGAGCGCAGCATCGGCGTGATCGTCGGCGTGGTGATCGCCGTGGCGCTGGGCCTGCTCCTCGGGTCACCGAGCTGGATCGTGCTGCTCGCGATCGTCGTGGCCATGCTCGTGGCGTGGGCGTTCAGGGCGACGCCCGGCACAGGCAACCAGGTCGCGATCTCGGCGATGCTGGTGCTGGCCCTCGGGTCGACCCCCGACTATGCGATCGCGCGCATCTTGGAGACCCTGATCGGCGTGGTCATCGGCATCGTCGTGAACGCGCTCATCGTGCCTCCGGTGCTGGTCGCTCCCGCCCGCCGCGATCTCGGACTGCTCGGCAGAGAGCTCGCCGCGAGTCTCGACCGGCTCGCCGATGCGCTGCCCGAGCCGCAGACGCCCGCCAGGCTGCAGGAGCTTCTGCTCGAAGCGCGACTGCTGCGCCCGATGAAGGATGCCGCCGAGGCGTCGATCGCCGCGGGCGAGGAGTCGCTGACTCTCAACCCGCGCCGTTCGACGCACCGTGAGGAGCTCGTCGAGATGCGCGCCCTGCTCGAGCGCCTGTCGCCCATCGTGACGCAGACCATCGGCATGACGCGCGCGTACTTCGACCACTACGACGACTCGATCGGCCAGGAGCCGGCGGCCACCGCGATCGCCGAGCAGCTGCGCCGAGCAGGGCACGACGTGCGCCTGGCGGTGCAGATCGCCGACGTGTCACCCGAGCCCGAGGCTCTGACGTCGGCCATCCCCGCCCTGACGGCGCCGCTCGTGATCCGCCCTCCGTCGTCGAGCCACTGGATCCTGATCGGATCGCTGATGGAAGACCTCCGCCGCATCCGCGGAGAGCTCGTCGACGAGGAGTGAGTGCGCTCCGGCGTCAGTCCTGTTCGGGGTCGTCGGCGAGCACCTCGTCATCGTCGGTCTCGTCGCCCGTGCCGGACGGCACGACCGTCGGCGGCTCGCCCTTGTTGTCCTCGGCGCCGAGGTTGTCGTTCTCCTCGGGGCCGGGCGACGGCTCCGAGCTGATGTCGGTGCGGTCGGTGCTGATGTCGTCGCTGTCGCGGCTCATGGCATTTCCCTTCGTCGGAGTTCGATCTCCCGTGAGAGTAGAGCCGGATGCACGCCGAGGCCCGGGCCTTGACAAGCGCTCCGGGCCTACTCTGATGACATGTCAGACATGACCGCTCCCGAGGCGCTCACGGAACTCGCCGCCCTCGAGGACCCGAAGATGCGCGCCGCGAACGAGAAGCGCGGTGACGATCACGGCATCAACCTCAGCCGCCTGCGGACGCTGGCGAAGCGGATCAAGACCGATCAGCCGCTGGCGAAGGAGCTCTGGGAGACGGGTGACACCGCCGCCCGCCTGCTGGCGCTGCTGATCTGCACCCCGAAGCAGTTCACCGCCGATGAGCTCGACGCGATGCTGCGTCAGACGCAGGCCCCCAAGGTCAACGACTGGTTCGTGAACTACGTCGCGAAGAAGACCCCTCTGGCCGAGGAGCTTCGGCTGCGCTGGTTCGACGACGCCGACCCGACGGTCGCCGCGGCCGCGTGGTCGCTCACGACGGTCCGCGTCTCGAAGGATGCCGAAGGCCTCGACCTCGATCACCTGCTCGACCTGATCGAGCGCGATCTCAAGGATGCCCCGAAACGCCTGCAGTGGGCGATGAACGAGACGCTCGCGAACATCGGCATCTTCCACCCCGAGCTGCGGCCGCGGGCGCTCGAGATCGGTGAGCGCCTGCAGGTGCTCGCCGACTACCCCACCGCTCCCGGCTGCACCTCGCCGTTCGCTCCGGCGTGGATCGGCGAGATCGTGCGGCGGCGCGAGGGCTGAGCATCCTCATCGGAACGCCTCGTACGCTGAAGCCATGAGCACGCACATCGCCGCACAGCCCGGTCAGATCGCCCCCGTCGTCCTGTTCCCCGGCGACCCGCTGCGGGCGAAGTGGATCGCCGAGAACTTCCTCGACGACGCCGAGCTGTACTCCGAGACCCGCGGGATGCTGGGCTACACCGGCACGTGGAACGGTCACCGCGTCTCGGTGCAGGGCTCGGGCATGGGCCAGCCGTCGATGGCCATCTATGCGAGTGAGCTGTTCGAGGAGTACGACGTGCAGACGATCGTGCGCGTCGGGTCGTGCGGGGCCCTGACCGAGAAGCTCGCGGTGCGCGACATCATCATCGCGAACGGCGCGTGCACCGACTCTGGCATCAACCGCGTGCGCTTCCACGGACTCGACTACGCCCCCGTCGCCGACTTCGGACTGCTGCGCGCGGCGGTCGAGGCGAGCGAGGCCGAGCCCCTCGACGTCGGCGTGCACGTGGGCCTGCTGTTCTCGAGCGACCAGTTCTACAGCACCCGCCCCGAGCTGACCGAGCCGTTCGTGCAGCACGGGGCCCTCGGCGTCGAGATGGAGGCAGCGGGGCTCTACACCCTCGCCGCGTATCACGGGCGTCGGGCGCTGGCCATCTGCACGGTGTCGGATCACATCGTCACGGGCGAGGAGACCACGGCACAGGAGCGCGAGCAGACGTTCGGCGACATGATCCGCATCGCGCTGCGCGCCGCGACATCGGTCTGAGGCGTCGCCGGGGGCGCTCGGCACCCACCCCGTCGGGCGGAGATCTCGCCGTCGGGCGGATGATCCGGCTGCTGTTCACCGCCCCACACAGAGTTGTCCGCCCGTCGGGATGAAAGGATCGAGACATGACGCTCGACCCGACCACGCTGACCGACGGATCCGATGCGGATGCCGTCTACACGGCGTTCGTCGAATGGGCCGAGTCGACCGGCATCAGCCTCTACCCCGCGCAGGATGAGGCGGTCATCGAGATCGTCTCGGGCAACAACCTGATCCTCTCGACGCCCACCGGCACCGGAAAGTCGCTCGTGGCGGTCGGCGCGCACTTCGCCGCACTCGTCGAGGGACGCCGCTCGTTCTACACGGCCCCCATCAAGGCGCTGGTGAGCGAGAAGTTCTTCTCCCTCGTCGACGTGTTCGGCGCCTCGAACGTCGGCATGATCACGGGCGACTCCTCGGTGAACCCGGATGCGCCGATCATCTGCTGCACCGCCGAGATCCTCGCGAACCTCGCTCTGCGCCAGGGCACGGGTGCCGCGGTGCGCCAGGTCGTGATGGACGAGTTCCACTTCTACGCCGACCCCGACCGCGGATGGGCATGGCAGGTGCCGCTGCTCGAACTGCCGCAGGCGCAGTTCATCCTCATGTCGGCGACCCTCGGCGATGTGTCGCAGCTGTCGAGCGACCTCACCCGCAGGACCGGCCGCGACACCGCATCCGTCACGGGCGTCGAGCGGCCCGTGCCGCTGCACTACTTCTACGAGACGACGCCGATCCACGAGACGATCGAAGACCTGCTCGGTACCGGCCAGGCTCCGATCTACGTCGTGCACTTCTCGCAGGCCGCTGCGATGGAGCGGGCGCAGGCGCTGTCGAGCACGAAGGTCGCGACCCGTGAGCAGCGCGACGAGATCGCAGCGCTGATCGGCGGTTTCCGTTTCACCACCGCGTTCGGCAAGACGCTGTCGCGCTTCCTGCGTGCCGGCATCGGCGTGCACCATGCCGGGATGCTGCCGAAGTACCGGCGCCTGGTCGAGCAGCTCGCTCAGCGCGGACTGCTGCGCGTGATCTGCGGCACCGACACGCTCGGCGTCGGCATCAACGTGCCCATCCGCACGGTGCTGCTCACGGCTCTGACCAAGTTCGACGGCACCAGGATGCGGCAGCTCAGCGCCCGCGAGTTCCACCAGATCGCCGGGCGCGCGGGCCGAGCCGGCTTCGACACCGCCGGCACCGTGGTCGCCCAGGCACCCGAGCACGAGAGTGAGAACGTCGCCGCGATCAAGAAGGCCGGCGACGACCCGAAGAAGAAGCGCAAGATCGTGCGCAAGAAGGCGCCCGACGGCTTCGTCTCGTGGGGAGAGCCGTCGTTCCGCAAGCTGATCGACGCCGAGCCCGAGACACTCACCTCGCACATGCAGATCACGAGCGCCATGATGCTCAACGTGATCGGCCGCGGCGGCGACGTCCTCGGCAATATGCGCGCCCTGGTATATGACAACCACGAGCCGAGGAAGCGGCAGCGCGAGCTCGCCCTGCGCGCCATCGGCATCTACCGCACGCTGCTCGAATCGGGTGTCGTGGAGCAGACTCCGGACGGCGAGATCCGCCTGACGGTCGACCTGCAGCCGAACTTCGCCCTGAACCAGCCGCTGTCTCCATTCGCCCTCGCTGCGTTCGAGCTGCTCGACCGCGATCCGGCGGCTGGCACGGGCACCGGATCGTATGCCCTCGACATGATCTCGATCGTCGAGTCGACGCTCGACGACCCCCGGGCGATCCTCGGGCAGCAGGAGTTCCTGGCGCGCGGCGAGGCGGTCGCGGCGATGAAGCGCGAGGGCATCGAGTACGACGAGCGCATGGAGCTGCTCGAGGAGATCACCTACCCGAAACCCCTCGACGAGCTGCTGACGGCCGCGTTCGAGACGTTCAGCGCGGCGCAGCCGTGGATCCGCGACTTCGAACTGCATCCGAAGTCCGTCGTGCGCGACATGTATGAGCGAGCCGTGTCGTTCGGGGAATACGTCGCGTACTACAAGATCGCGCGCTCGGAAGGCGTCGTGCTGCGCTACCTCTCCGACGCGTATCGCGCGGCCTCGCAGACGATTCCCGAAGAGGCCAAGGACGAAGACCTGCGCGACCTCATCGAGTGGCTCGGAGAACTCGTGCGCCAGGTCGACTCGAGCCTGCTCGACGAGTGGGAGGAGCTCGTCAACGGCGTCCTGCACGGACCGGACGACGAGCCGATCGTGCCGCCGGCACCGAAGCGACTGACCTCGAACGTCCGCGCCTTCCGCACCCTCGTGCGCAACGAGCTCTTCCGTCGCGTGCAGCTGGCGGCGCGAGAAGACGTCGCGACGCTCGAAGAACTCGACCCCGCATTCGGGGCGGATGCCTGGTCTGATGCGCTCGACGGCTACTTCGCCGACCACGACGAGATCCTCACCGGCGCGAATGCCCGCAGCTCGCAGCTGCTGCTCCTGACGGAGGGGGCGACCGAATGGACCGTGCGTCAGATCCTCGACGACCCGGCCGGCGACCACGACTGGGGCATCTCGGCCACGGTCGACCTCGCGGCCTCTGACGACGAGGGCGCCGCGGTCGTCACCGTGACGGGCGTCGACCGGCTCTAGAACGCTCCGGCGTCGGCGATCGCGCAGAACGACTCGACGCCGCCCCACCCGCCGACCCATGCCTCGACGCGCGGATCGGCTCGCAGAGCGTGGATGCCGTCGGCCGGCATCCGTGCGGTCTCGAACCCGCTCTCCGTTCCCCAGCGCGCCGCGCGACGCCTCGCCCTGCGCGAGCGAAGGACGCCGAGCGACGAGCCGTCGGCGTCGATCAGCTCGACCGAACCCACGCTCCCCGCACCGAGGTGCCGGACGGCCTCGACGATCCATGTCTTGTCGAGCACCACGACCGGACGCGGCGTCTCCCAGACGACCCGGGCGTCGATGTCGTCCGCCTCGACCGACACCCGTGGGTCATCGTCGAGCACGTCCGGCACCTGATCCACGAGCAGTCGCGCGCGCGGGAAGGCCTCGAACAGCGAATCCGCGGCGATGAACAGCGCCGCCGCCGAATGCTCACCGCGCACGCGCACGACGAGGTCCGCCGCCCCCGGCCACAGCGCGCGCGGCGACGACCCCGGCACCGGGATCGACGCCTGGAGCCGCAGCGTCTGGGCGTTGGCGCGATCCATGCTCGCGCCGTCACGGCCGGCCCACTCCGGGCCGTCGTGCCAGGCGACGGCATCCGGCACATGCGAGAACACCGCGCCCGCCTGCCACATGCGGTGCGCCCACTCCCAGTCCTCGCCGCCATACGTTGTGAACGTCTCGTCGAAACCGCCGACCTCGTCGAACAGCCGTCGTGAGCACGCCATGACCGCGCCGATCACGAAGCGGTAGGAGCGGTCATCGGCGTCGAGCAGGTTGCGGCTCCGTTCGTACTCCTCCGCCAGCCAGGCGGGTTCCGGCAGCTCACGGCCGGCCGCCGCCTCGACGACCGGCTCCCCCACCTCGACACCCGAGAAGTCGGCATGGCGGCGCCGCCCGACGACGACCGCCTCGGGCAGCAGAGCGGGCAGCCGGGTGAGTGCGCGCACGTACCCGGGCTCGGGCGACGTGTCGGCGTCGAGGAAGCACAGCACTTCTCCGCTGCTCGCACGCACGCCGAGATTGCGCGCGGCGGCGAGCCGGAATCCGCGGTCCTCCTGCCGCACGAGGATCACGCCGTTCGGCACGTCCACGTCACCGGGCGAGCCGTCGTCCGCGACCACGATCTCGAGCAGCTCGGGCGGATAGTCCTGCGCGGTCAACGCGTGCAGCGTACGGGCGAGCTCCCCCGGTTGGTCGTAGTGCGCGACGATCACCGAGACGTGTGGCAGCGCCGCGGGGACGACCCCGTCCCGCGCGTCCCACCCGTTGCCGACCACCCACGGCGTCGTCATGAACCCAGCTCGTCCCACAGTCGCAGGTAGGCATCCGCCGCATCCGCCCGCGAGTGGGGCAGCCGCGCGATACCGTGCCAGGTGGTCTCGGGGTCGGCGACCGCGTCGCTCAGAGCGTCTGCGAGGTCCGTCTCCTCGACCGTCGTCAGTGTTCCCGGACGCAGCGCCGCCATCTCGTCGATGTACCGGTTGCGCACGGCCACGGGGCGCCGGCCCCAGCCGATCCATGACGCCAGAGAGCCGGATGCCGAGATATGCCGATGAGCGATCACCGGCACCGTCACCGCGCGTCCGCGCCGGGCGATCTCGTCGTCGTCCAGCCATCCTGTGACGTCGACCTCGACCCCGAGGCTCGCCGCTCGGCGCACGAAGGTCTCGAGCTCAGCGGCGTGGCCGTCGGAGGCGCGCCCGAGCACGGTGAGCCTGCGGATCCCGGCCGCCGCCGCCGCATCCGCCGCCTCGTCATGCCCCTTGCCGGGGTAGAAGTAGCCGAGCACCCCGACGGATCCGTCCGCGCGACCCCGCTCGGATTCCGTCCCGAGTTCCACGGGCAGCGGGATGGCCGCAGCCGGCCCCGCCCACACGTCTTCCTCGCGGAGAAGCGCCTGCTCGTGCTCGCTGTTCACGACCACGCCGTGGGAGGCGGCCGCGACCAGCGCGTAGGCGGCACGACGGCGGGGACGGTTCTGTGCGCCGTCGGACTCCTGCGGCACGTCGTGCAGAGTCACACTCACGCGCAGGCGGGTCGCGAGGGCCACGAACGCCCGCGCCGCCTCCTCCGGCGATGTCCCCCAGAGGCGATCCGTGAAGTGCGCGTGCACGGCGGTGCCGTCGGGCACCCGGGCGAGTGCGTCGGGATCGACCGCGCGCACGTCGGCCAGACCTCCGACCGCACGCGCCATGTCGCGGGCGTACACGGCGACCCCGTGATCACCGGGGTGCACGAGCAGCAGCGGCGCGCGGCTCACGCGGCACGCCAGACCGCGAGCAGCGGCGCGAGACGCTCGATCGCCGCCGCGACGAACGCGGGGTGCGCGGCATACCAGGCCGCATGCGCGGCCCGGACCTCGGCATCGTCGACGGTCTCTCCCTCGACGATCCACTCCGCCCGCGGCGCATCCGGCAGATCCCACGCCTCGACGACCTCGGGGGCGAGCGGCGCCCGCACGGCGTCGAGCAGCGGACGCCCCGGGTCGACCGGTCCGTGCGCGACGCCCAGTGCGTCGAGCACACGCGCGCCGAGCGGGATCCAGACCGCGTTTCCCGGGTGATTGACGGTGCGCGCATGGTCGACGGTGACCGTGTCGAAGAGGTCGGCGACCTGCACGTCGGCCATGGCCTCGCGCGTGCGGAGCACCTCGACCGAGGAGTGTCCGATCGCTCGCACGGCATCGGGGGCGATCGACGGCGACACCGCGATGCCGGCCGCCGCTGCGAGCGTGCGGACGTCGTGGTACGCCACGACGGGCGGATCCTCGTCGATGCCTGGAACGCGGATCGCCGCCTGGAAGGGGTGCAGCCCGGCGAACCTCACAGGCGGGACCGTGAGCACCCGAGCCGAGGTCGAGGCCGCCACCTGCCGCGTGCCGAGCGGAAGATCGTGGTAGTCGTCGCGCACCGGCTGCGTGATCACGGTGTGCGCGACGGGGACGAGATCGTGCAGACGCCGCGCATCCTCCGCGGTCATCTCGTGCACGGGAGGAACGCGGATGAACCGTCGATCCGGGGCGTCGATGACGAGTCGCAGCGACTCGGCCTGGCAGTTGCCGAGCACGACCCCGAAGCTCTCGGGAAGAGGGGCGAGACCGTAGAACTCCCCGTAGTGCAGACGGCGCCCTAGCACCGCCGACCCGGCGGGCGCAATGGTCGTGACGTCGGGGGGAGCGGAGTTCATGATTCGAACGTATACCTCCCTCTTTTTTCCCTTAACCCCGTTGCATTTCGGCGCTTCCGCCCCTGCGATCCGTGAACTCAGAGCGCTCAGTCATGCAAGGAAGACTCCCATCGGTACAACTTCTGCGCCCATTCGGGTCGCCTCCATCCCGTCGTCCCACCCCTACGTCGCGGCGATCATCGACCCGCGCCAGGTCGCGCTGCTGCCCGACCCTCCGGTTCCCGGCGCCCCGCCCGAGCAGTGGTGGCCGCCGGTCGCCATGACCGCCCCGTGGCTCAGCGAGCACGCCGACGACTACGACGTGCTGCACGTGCATTTCGGCCTGGAGTCATTCACCCCGGGCCAGCTCCGAGCGGGACTCGATGCGGCACGGCGGGCCGCCAGGCCCGTGGTGTTCACGGTGCACGACCTCGACAACCCGCAGCTCGTCGACCAGGAGCCGTACCGCGCACTGCTCGACGTGATCGTGCCGGCGGCAGACCGACTCGTGACGCTCACGTCGTCGGCGTCCGCCGAGATCGAACGTCGATGGGACCGCCCGAGCCTGGTCCTCCCCCACCCGACGCTTCTCGACGAGGCCACGCCGCCGCGGCGCATCGCCGACGACGTCGTGCGCGTCGGCATCCATCTGCGCGATCTGCGCCCGAACATCGACGCGGAGCAGGCTGTCGTCGCGGCGGTGGGCGCAGCGCGCCTTCTGCAGCATGACGGCAGGCCCGTGGTGTTCGAGGTGCTGCTGAACGAGCGGGTGCGCGACGACCGCGCCGCCGACCGCGTGGTCGCCGCGACCGAGGGGCAGACCGCCGTGCGGGTGCGCCGCACGGCGTACCTCGACGACGCGCAGGTCGAGGAGTGGCTCGCCGGCCTGGACCTGTTCGTCCTGCCGTATCGCCACGGAACGCACTCCGGATGGGTGGAGCTGTGCTACGACCTGGGGGTGCGCGTGGCCGGAACAGACGTGGGACACATCCGGTCGCAGCACCCGTCGGAGTTCCGCGTCATCGATCTCGACGACCCTGCCACGCTCGCCGATGCGGTGACGTGGTCCGGTGACTCCCGGCATCCGTCGTCTCGCGCGCGCGACCTTCTCGCGTCGCGCCGCGCAGAACGACTCGACGAGAGGCAGCAGGTCCGCGACGCGCACACCCGCCTCTACACCGACGCGATCGACGAGGTCTCGAAGTGACCGCCGGGCAGCGGTTGCGGGTGCTCGTCGTCGCGCCCGAGCGGCACGCTCTCCGACAGCCGCACGCCGGCGGTCTCGAAGCCGTCGTGTGGAACCGGGTGCGGTGGCTGCGGCGCCGCGGACACCACGTCGAGCTGTGCGCCGCCGAGGGGTCGGACTTCCTCGGTCCGTCCACCGATCTGCACCTGCCCAGCCCCCGCTGGCACCGGGCGCTCGACGCGTCGGACACCGAGAATCCCGCCGGTCATCGGGAGCGGATGTCGGATGCCTTCGCCCGCGTGCGCGCGCGACTCACCGATCTGCGGGGCCGCGTCGACGTCGTCGACAATCACAGCCTGCACGGCGATCCGATCCTGTGGAGCAGAGACGCGGGCGTACCTGTCGTGACGACCCTGCACACGCCACCCCTCGCCGACATGGTCCTCGCCGCCCGGTCGCTGCCGGCATCCGCGCCGCACCGCTTCCTCGCGGTGAGCCAGTACACGGCTCGCGCGTGGTCGGCGGAGGGGGTCGACGCCTTCGTCTTCCCCAACGGCGTCGACAGCGCGCAGTGGCAACGGGGGCCCGGCGGCGACGCCTGGGTGTGGTTCGGCCGCATCGTGCCCGAGAAGGCTCCGCACCTCGCCATCCTCGCCGCCCGATCGGCCGGAGCGCGGCTGCGCATCGCCGGCCGCATCGGCGATCCCGAATACTTCGCCCGCGAGGTGGAACCGCGCCTCGGCGACGGGGTGGAATACGTCGGGCCGCTGCGTCAGCCCGAGCTGTGCGCTCTCGTCGGCACCTCATCGGTCGCGCTGGTCACTCCGGTCTGGTCGGAGCCCTTCGGCCTGGTCCTGGCCGAGGCCCTGATGACCGGCACTCCGGTGGTGGCCTTCGACGAAGGCGGTGCGGGCGAGGTGCTCGCCGGGCTGCCCGGATGCGCGGTCGTGCCGGGGGGAGACGTGCGCGCGCTCGCGGAGGCGGCGGTGGGTCTGGCCCGCGGCTCGGCATCGAGCGCGCAGCGTGATCGGGTGCGCGCGGCGGCGACCGCCCGGCACTCTCTCGCGCGTCGCCACCGTGAGGTCGAACGAGTGCTCGCGGTCGCGGCGCAGAATCCTGCCATGGCCGCTGACGAGATCAGAACCGTCGAAGAAGTGGAGGCGGTCGGCGCATGATCGGCTGGTACGTGCATCATCACGGATGGGGACATGTGACGCGGATGCAGGCGATCCGCCGCCATCTCGACGACGAGGTCACGGTCTTCTCGAGCCTCCCCGCCCCGGCGAACCTCGACGAGCGCACCACCTGGATCCATCTGCCGGCAGATGCGGATCCCGTGGTCGACGCCGACGGCGTGATCCGCGAGGCGCACGAGCTCGGCGACGTCACCGCGGGCGGCGCCCTGCACTGGGCCCCCGTCGGTCACCCCGGCCACCAGGAGCGGCTCGCCGTCATCGCCGAATGGATCGCCCGCAACCCGGTGTCGGTCTTCGTCGTCGACGTCAGCGTCGAGGTCACCGCGTTCGTGCGGCTCCTGGGAGTGCCGACCGTGGTCTTCGCACAACCGGGCGACCGTACCGACCGCCCGCACCGGCTCGCCTACGACATCGCCGATCGGATCGTGGCGCCCTGGGCACCGGGCACGATCGACGCCGCAGAGCTGACCCGGCGCGGCGAGCGCGTTCAACACGTGGGCGCGATCTCGCGGTATGACGGACGCGATCACACGGCAGACCCGCACGACACGGCGCGACGAGTGCTCTTCCTCAGCCGCACGCTCGATCCCCCCGAACTCGCGGCGACGATCGACTCTCTGACGGCGCAGGGCTGGGTGGTCGAGACCGCAGGCGCGCGTGACGACGACCGGGTCGATGACGTCTGGCCGATGCTGTGCCGGGCCACGGTCGTCGTGAGCGCAGCCGGTCAGAACGGGGTCGCCGACCTCGCTGCGGTCGGGGCGCGAGCGGTCGTGCTCCCCCAGGACCGCCCGTTCGGCGAGCAGTTCCACACCGGGCGCGTGCTGCTGTCCGACGGCTACGCGTCGACGGGGTCGGCCGATTCGACGCCGGAGGAGGTCGTCGAGCTGGTCGAGCGCGCAGCGGCCTCGACACCCGACTGGAGCGGGTGGGGCGTCGCCGGTGCCGCCGCCCGGGCCGCCATCACGATCGCGGAGGCGGGCTCGTGACCGCGCGGATCGCGGTGATCACCCCGGCATCCGAGAACAGGCTCTCGCATCTGCACCGCCAGCGCCGCTTCCTGCGCGAGGTCTCCCCCGCGGATCACGAGGTCGTGCGCATCGAAGCCTGGCTCGACGACTCGACGCCGCCCGCGTTCGACGGTGCCGTGCCTGTGCACGTGCCCCCGGGACGCGACGGCATGCGGGTCGGGGCCGCACGCAACGCCGCCGCCGAGGTCGCACTCGCCGCCGACGTCGACCTGCTCGTGTTCCTCGACGTCGACTGCCTTCCCGGGCCCGAGCTCCTCGACCGGTACGTCGCCGCGTCGCTGTCGCACCCCGACGGTCTGCTGTGCGGACCGGTCACCTACCTCGAGAGCGTGCAGAGGCCGTCATCGCCCGACGACCTCGAGGCGGCCACCCGCCCGCATCCGGTGCGTCCGAACCCGCCGACCGGCATCGTCGAGACCGCGGCATCGACCGAGTACGACCTCTTCTGGTCGCTGTCCTTCGCGGTGACTCCCGCGACCTGGGCGCGGCTGGGCGGATTCGACGAGCGGTACGAGGGATACGGCGCAGAAGACACGGATCTCGGCCGCCGCGCGCGGTCTCTCGGCATCCCGTTGCACTGGGTCGGCGGGGCGCACGCCTACCACCAGTGGCATCCGGCGGGCTCTCCGCCCTGGCGCCACCTCGACGACATCCTGCGCAACGGCGCACTGTTCGCCGAGCACTGGGGCGAATGGCCGATGGGCGGTTGGATCGACGAGTTCGTGGCTGCGGGTGCTGTCGAGGCGCACGAGGGCGGATACCGCCGCGCGACCCCCTGACGGCATGATGCGAGCGACCTTCAGCGCTGCGTGCGCGGGTCGGTCGTCGGGTTGTCGTACATGACGGGACAGCCGTTCGCGGCAGCCGCCGGGCGCAGCTCGAAGTGCCAGCGCTCGTTCGCGTAGATCTGGCAGAGTCCGAACTCGGCGCCCCTCTGAGCGAGCCAGTCCTGTGCGGCGAGGGGCCCGAGGTCGACCGCGTCACCCGAGACATGCTCGGAGTTCTCGGGAGTCGCGACCCAGCGGGCCGCCTCGTCGGCCGACCCGTACTGCTCGACGGCCTCCTGCTGCAGCAGCTGCTGGTACTCGGCCGAGCGCCATCCGCTGTTGACGTGCATCGGCACTCCGTCATCCGCCGCCGCGTCGGCCGCCGCTCGGACGGCCGCGAGCAGATCGGAGTCGAGGTTCGACACGGCCGGAACGTCGTCGAAGACCGACACGGCGCCCTCGTGGCGGATGATCCCGTCGGCCTCGCCGAGCGCCTCGCGCGAGACGGGCGCCGCGACCGCCGCATCCGACTGCTGCCCCCACAGCACGAGCGCTGCGGCGATGAGGCCCATGAGCATCAACACGGCGACGGCGGCGACGACGCCAGGACGAGTGAGGGTGGTGCGTGAGTTCATGCGTCCAGTCAACGAAGACGGCTGTTGCGACGGCGTATGCGGTTCTTCATATGCTCGCGATATGCGCGGATGCGTAAGCTCTGAGCACATGGGAGTCCTGCCGTGCGCGTGCTGATCGTCGAGGACGAGCCGTATCTGGCCGAGGCGGTGCGCGACGGGCTGCGGCTCGAGGCGATCGCCGCCGACATCGCGGGCGACGGCGACACCGCGCTGGAGCTGCTGAGCATCAACTCCTACGATCTGGCCGTGCTCGATCGCGACATTCCGGGGCCTTCCGGCGACGACGTCGCACGGACGATCGTGGCCTCCGGCAGCGGCATCCCGATCCTCATGCTCACCGCGGCCGATCGTCTCGACGACAAGGCGAGCGGGTTCGAGATCGGCGCCGACGACTATCTGACGAAGCCCTTCGAGCTGCGCGAGCTGGTGCTGCGCCTGCGGGCTCTCGATCGGCGGCGCCAGCGCTCGCGTCCGCCGGTGCTCGAGCTCGCGGGCCTGCGGCTCGATCCGTTCCGTCGCGAGGTCTTCCGAGACGGACGGTACGTCGCCCTCACCCGCAAGCAGTTCGCGGTGCTCGAGGTGCTGGTCGACGCGGGCGGCGGAGTGGTGAGCGCGGAGCAGCTGCTCGAACGCGCGTGGGACGAGAACGCCGATCCGTTCACGAACGCCGTGCGCATCACCGTCTCCTCGCTGCGCAAGAGACTGGGTGAGCCCTGGCTGATCCTCACCGTGCCCGGCGTCGGATACCGCATCGCATCGGATGCCGATGACTGACCCCTCGAGTGCTCTGCGCCGCCGAGGCCTGAGCGCCCGGTGGAAGCTCACTCTGACGTACGTCGGGGTCGTCGTCGTGACCGGCGTGGGGCTGCTCGCCGCGGTCGCCTTCTATCTGCTGCGCTACGTGCCCGACGTGCAGATCTCCACCCAGAGCGGCCTGTTCGTGCCGAACAGGTCAGACCTGATTCGGGCGTTCATCCCGGCGGCGGTCGTGGCGATGCTGGTGCTGCTCGCGATCGGTCTCGCGGGCGGCTGGCTGATCGCCGGACGCATGCTGGCTCCGCTCGACCGCATCGGGCGGGCCGCCCAGCTGGCCGCACAGGGCTCCCTGTCGCATCGCATCGCGCTCGCGGGCCCGCGCGACGAGTTCCGCGATCTGGCCGACGTCTTCGACTCGATGCTCGAGCAGCTGGAGTCGCACATCGCCGAGCAGCAGCGGTTCGCGGCCAACGCGTCGCACGAGCTGCGCACACCTCTCGCGATCTCGCAGACGATGCTCGAGGTCGCCCGCCACGATCCCGACCGCGATGTCGACGCGCTGATCGACCGACTGCGCGAGGTGAACGCGCGAGCGATCGAGCTGACCGAGGCCCTGCTCTTGCTCAGCCGCGCCGAGCGCCGGGCCTTCACCCGCGAACCGGTCGAGGTCTCGCTGCTGGCCGAGGAGTCGGCCGAGACCCTGCTGCCTCTCGCCGAGCGCCGCGGCGTGACGATCGACGTCGGCGGCGACACGGCGAACGTTCTCGGATCCCGACCGCTGCTGCAGCAGCTGCTCACCAACCTCGTGCACAACGCCATCGTGCACAACGACGCATCCGGCGGCACCGTGGTCGTGCGCACGCATGTGCTGCCCGAAGCCGTGGCGGTCGTGGTCGAGAACACCGGCAGCGTGCTGCCCGCACATGTCGTGTCGACGCTCGCCGAGCCGTTCCAACGCGGAGCCGAGCGCACGCGCGGCGACGACCACGCGGGGATCGGCCTCGGACTCGCGATCGTGCAGCGCATCGCCCAGGCGCACGACGGGTCGCTGGTGCTCACGCCGCGCGAGGCCGGCGGACTGAACGTGACGGTGTGGCTGCCGCATCCGAATCCCCGCTTCTGAGCGGGAGGTGGTGCGCAGTGCCTGCTGCTGCTGCTGGTGCTGCTGGTGCTGGTGCTGGTGCTGGTGCTGGCTGGCTGAGTTGGCACCTGTTGTCGCTATTCGGATGCAGTAGCGACAAGAGGTGCCAACCGAACCGAGCAGCCTCGCTCTGAGTTGGCACCTCTCGTCGCTATCCGAGCCTCAGAGCGACAACAGGTGCCCACTGAAGCACAGCGCCACGCTGCGCGAGACGCCACCCTCGCGACGACAGGCGGGCGACGACAGGCGGGCGACGCGGGCGGACACGCGGGCGCGCACAGGATGCAGCCGTGGGCGGTCAGGCGACCTGGTCGCCCCGCAGCGCGGCGAGTTCGCGGCCGTAGGTGCGCGCCGACTGCTCGGCGTTCTCCTTGAGCTCGCGGGCGGTGTCGGCGAAGGCATCCAGTGCCGGGTTCACGCCCACGAGAGTGAACGGACGCTCGACGACGCGCAGGTCGAGTCCCCAGACGTCCTCGAGCACGCGGCGCAGCCATCCGGTGGAGTGGTCCCAGCCCTCCTTGGGGGTACCGGGCGCGTAGTTGCCGCCGAGCACCGTGACGAGGGTCGCGGGCTTGCCGCGCAGTGCGGTGCCCTGCGGGTCGATGCGCGGGTCGGTGTAGACCAGGTCGAACCAGGTCTTGAAGTGCTGCGAGACGCCGTAGTTGTAGAGCGGAACCGCGAACAGCAGCGCGTCGGCGCCGATCAGCTCGTCGGCGAAGGTGGTGGCGAGGGCACGGGCCTCACGCTGAGCGTCGGTGCGCTGAGCGTCGTCGACGAATCCGCCGGTCACGGCATCCGCCCATGCCGTCGCGGGCACGGGATCGGCGGCGAGATCGCGGCGGGTGACGGTGGAGTCGGGGTGGGATGCTGTCCACTCGGCTTCGACGAGGTCGGCGAGCGAACGGCTGGCGGACGACGCGGGAAGGATGCTGGCATCCAGGCGGAACAGGGACATGACCGTACCTTTCGTTTTTCGTAGCCACTCTGTTTTTCTTAGCGGCTCGCGTTAACGTAGCACAGGTATGATGGTCGCATGGCCGAGATCGACGAAGAGCGTCACGTCTGCGACGCCGCCGTCACACTGGCCTTCAGCGTGCTCGGCAAGCGCTGGAACGGCATGATCGTCTCGTCGCTCGGCGGCGGCCCCTCGACCTTCGTCGCGCTGCGTCGCGGGGTCTCCGGCATCAGCGACACCGTGCTCTCGGACCGGCTGGCCGAACTCGCCGAGGCAGGGCTCGTGGCCCGCGCGGTCGATGCCGGCCCGCCCGTCACGGTCTCGTACTCGCTGACCGACAGCGGACGCGGACTCCTGCCGATCCTCGACCAGCTGGGCACCTGGGCGTCAGAGAACCTCGAGATCCGCGCGCACTAGCCGACGGCATCCGCTCCCGGTCTTCCGCCCTCCCCGGCTGCTTTCGAGTAGCGCACTTTGCAGAATCCGGGGGCGGAAATCTGCGAAGTGCGCTATTCGAAACTTCGGGAGGGGCCGACCTACCAGGCCCCAGACCCGGACCCGGACGGGAACCACCCCGGGCCAGGGTCACCAGGGGCTGGGCTCGTAGTCCTTCAGGAACACGCCGTGGATGTCTTCGCCGGCCTCGCCGCGCACGATCGGGTCGTACACGCGGGCGGCTCCGTCGACGAGGTCGAGCGGTGCGTGGAAGCCTTCCTCCGCGAGACGCACCTTGGTGTGGTGCGGGCGCTCGTCGGTGATCCAGCCCGTGTCGACGGCGGTCATCAGGATGCCGTCGGTCTCGAGCATCTCGCCGGCGCTGGTGCGCGTGAGCATGTTGAGCGCAGCCTTCGCCATGTTGGTGTGCGGGTGGCCGGGGCCCTTGTAGCGCCGGGAGAACTGCCCCTCCATGGCCGAGACGTTGACCACGTACTTGCGGTGCGCATCGGATGCCGCCATCGACGCCCGCAGACGGCTGATCAACAGGAACGGAGCCGTCGTGTTGGCGAGCTGCACCTCGAGCATCTCGAGCGGATCGACCTGATCGATCGACTGCACCCAGCTGTTCGTGCGGTTGATGTCGGGCACGAGTCCGCCGGCGTCGATCGCGGTGCCGTCGGCGTGCTTCTCGAGCGACGACGATCCGGGGGCCATCGCCAGCCGCGCGAGGTCTTCGGCGGTCAGCGCCTGGCCGCCCTGCTCGGCCACAGTGCCGCCGAGAGCCGCGACCGAGAGCAGCGGGTGCGCGTCGACCGAGGCCTGCAGCGCCTGCGGATGCGGGTCGGCCGTGTGACCGAACGTCTCCATCTCGGGCAGGGGGCCGTCGGGAAGCGGCTGCAGTTCGGCATCCGCCAGCAGCGAATAGGCACCCGGCGAGCGACGCACGGTCTGCGCCGCGTTGTTGATGAGGATGTCGAGCGGGCCTTGAGCGGCGACCGAGTCGGCGAGGCCGATCACCTGCGCGGGGTCGCGCAGATCGATGCCGACCACGCGCAGGCGGTGCAGCCAGTCGGCCGAGTCGGGCAGCGCCGAGAAGCGCCGCACCGCATCACGCGGGAAGCGCGTCGTGATCGTGGTGTGGGCGCCGTCGCGCAGCAGCCGCAGTGCGATGTGCATGCCGATCTTGGCGCGACCTCCGGTGAGCAGCGCGCGCTTGCCGGTCAGATCGGTGCGGGCGTTGCGCTTGCCGTGGCTGAAGCGCGCGCAGTCGGGGCAGAGCTGGTGATAGAAGGCGTCGACCACCGTGTACGGCTGCTTGCAGATGTAGCAGTTGCGGGGCTTGAGCAGCTCGCCCGCGATCGGGGCGTCGACGACGCTGGTCGCCAGATCGTGTCCGCGGGTCTCGTCATCGATGCGATCGGGGGCACCGGTCGCCGTGCGAGCGACGACCGCCTTGTCGGCTTCGGCGATCGCATCGCGGATCTCTTTGCGGCGCACGCGCTTGACGGCCTTGAACATCGCGGCGGTCGCATGGCGCACAGCGACGAAGTCAGGATGCTCGTTGTCGATCCGGTGCAGCTCCGAGAGCACCCGCAGCGTGGTGGCGAGGTCGTCGGGGTCGACGCCGGCACCCAGGTCGGAAGTGGCATCGGGCGCATCGGTCATTGTGCCGATTTTACGCGAGGAACCTGGGGGCGCGTCCCTGGTGCGCGGTGGCTTCGGAACCGGCACTGCCCGAGGGGCGGCCTCCTCCGTGTCGGGCGGACGAATCGCGCGTGTTCCTCCGCCTCACACCGAGATCTCCGCCCATCGCGACGCCCCGGAACACCGCCTCCCCGATGTCGCACCCCCGGCGTAGGGTCTGAACATGAGCCGCCACGACACATCCCCGGGAATCGTCCCCTCCTACCTGCTCGCGCGGCTGGCCGAGTCGGGCCGCTATCCGGGCGCCGCAGCCGCCGCCCGCCAGACGCTCACGGCGGGCAGGCCGCCTTTCCGCGCACGCCTCGATCTGTCGATCGACGAGAACGGCGACCTGGTCGCCGAGCTCTCCGACGCCCCGAACCGCACGATCAGCGACGCGGGCAACACGCAGAACCTCCCGGGTGCGGTGGTGCGCCGCGAAGACGAGGAACCGGTCGCCGACGAGTCGGTCAATCAGGCCTTCGACGGTCTCGGTGCGACGTTCGAGATGCTGCTCACGGCATTCGGCCGCAACTCGCTCGACGACGCAGGCGCCCCGCTCGACGCGACCGTGCACTACGGCGTCGACTACGACAACGCGTTCTGGGACGGTCAGCGCATGGTCTTCGGCGACGGAGACGGCGAGGTGTTCGTGGGCTTCACGGCCTCCACCACGGTGATCGGGCATGAACTCGCCCACGGCGTCGTGCAGTACACGGCCGACCTCGAGTACCAGGGGCAGCCCGGGGCCTTGAACGAATCGATCGCCGACGTGTTCGGTGCCCTCACCGAGCAGTATCTGCTCGGGCAGAGCGCGGCCGAGGCGACGTGGCTCATCGGCGCCGAGATCTTCACGGATGCCGTGCAGGGCAAGGCGCTCCGGTCGATGATCGAACCAGGCACGGCATACGACGACGACGAGCTGGGCAAAGACCCGCAGCCGGCGCACATGAGCGACTTCGTGCGCACGACGGAGGACAACGGCGGGGTGCACATCAACTCCGGCATCCCGAACCGGGCCTTCGCCGTGTTCGCGATCGATCTGGGCGGCAACGCCTGGGAGACCGCGGGAACGGTCTGGTATCGGGCGCTCACGGGAGGGCTGTCGAGCACCGCGAGCTTCACGGACTTCGCCAACGCGACGGTCGCCGCGGCATCCGCCATCGACGATGCCACGGCGGCAGCCGCTCGACGCGCCTGGACGACCGTGGGAGTCTATGAAGATGAGCGAGTCCCCCGAACCGACTGAGCGCCAGGTCGTGATCGCGGTGGTGCGCACGGGAGGCATCGCGGGCATCCGTCGTCAATGGCGGGTCGAGCCCGACCCCGCCGACGCTCCGGAATGGCTGACCATGGTCGACAGCTGTCCGTGGGATGACGACACAGACGACGAGTCGACCGGTGCCGACCGGTTCGTCTGGCTGATCCGGGTGCGCACGCCGTCGGAGAAACGCGAGCGCGAGCTGCCCGATTCCGCCCTCGACGGCCCCTGGCGTGATCTCGTCGACGCGGTGCGCACGGCGGCGAAGGCGGCGGCCTCCGCCGACTGACCGATCAATCCGGTGTGAATCCACCTGCCCCGACCGTGATCGGGGTCACAATGGTGCCCATGGGTCTTTTCCAACAGCGTCCCGAAGAGCAGGAGAACGAGTGGGCTCTGCCCTCTGAGCCGCTCGAGCGTTCCGAGGCCGAGGTGCTCGCGACCGCACCGACCGTCGACCCGCTGTCGCTCGGCATCGGGCTGGAATCCGGCGGGTCGGTGACCTCGATCGTCTTCCCGGTCGCCCCCGCGCCGCCTGCCGCCGAGTCACCCGCGGACTCGGGCGAACCCGAGGACTGACACCGGAACTCGAATCGCTCACTGTGCAGTCCTGCGCCACCGAAAACTGCGAAGTAGGCGATTCGAAAGAAAGGGCGGTGTCGCCCGCCGCGGCTACGGTGGGAGGATGACGATCACCGCCGCCGCAGACGGCTCCGCCCTGGGCAACCCCGGCCCCAACGGCTGGGCCTGGTACATCGACGACGCCAACTGGGCGGCCGGCGGATCCCCGCACGGCACGAACAACCAGGGCGAGCTGCGTGCCGTGCTCGAGCTGCTGCAGGCCACTGCCGGCATCTCCGAGAAGCTGCTGATCGAATGCGACAGCCGCTATGTGATCGATTCCGTGACGAAGTGGATGCCGGGATGGAAGCGCAAGGGGTGGCGCAAGTCCGACGGCGGCCCCGTGCTCAACCGTGATCTGCTCGAGGGCATCGACGAGGCGATCCGCGGACGCGACGTCGAGTTCTCGTGGGTCAAGGGACACGCGGGGCATCCCCTCAACGAGGCCGCCGACGAGCGCGCGAACGCCGCAGCCAAGGCCTACCAGGCGAAGCACGAGCCCCGCCGGGGGCCCGGCTTCACGATGGCGACGGATGCCGGGGCGTCGGTCGCAGCATCCGCACCGATCGCTGCGGCAGCGCCCTCGTCGTCGACCGCATCCGCGCCTTCTCGCTCCACCGCGACGACCACCCTCGATGAGCCGCTCTGGGCCGAGGCATCCGATCTGCTCGACGGCCTCGACTCGTCGGTCGACGATCCGATCGTGGTGAGCCTGGCGCTCTCGCCGGATGAGCACGCGCGCCTTCGCGACAGCGCTGAGGCGCAGGGCGTCTCGCTCGAAGAGGCGCTGCGCCGCCTGATCTGACTCTCGAACGCCGTATCCGACGCGCCCGCCGAAGGCGACGGGCGTGACGCAGAATGACGGCCGAGGTAACCGCGGGTAATCGGCAGTAACCCCTCGACTCCCACCCCGGCCCGAGCTTCCGCCTCCCCTATCGTTTCAGCACGTCGACCGGTGCGGGGCAGAGCCTCACCCGGCCGAGACCGATGCACGACCTGCGATCCCGCGCGGTCGGCGTCTCGTCGCGACCCCTAGGAGAGTCCCATGCCCGCGTCCCGCCACCGCCTTCTCGGAGCCGTCGCAGCGACCCTGCTGACCGTCACGCTCGCCGCGTGCTCGACGGGCACCGGCGGCTCGGCTGCTCCCACCAGCGCAGACGAGCCGGAATCGGGTGGGACTCTCGAGGTCGCTCTCAACGCGTGGGCGCCGACCAATCTCGACCCCCACCAGCAGGGCAACTCGAACGACCCTCTGATCTTCCGCGCGATCTTCGACACGCTCTTCTGGCAGAAAGAGGACGGCACCTTCGAGGGGCTCCTCGCCGAGTCGTACGACCTCTCGGATGACGGCCGCGTGTACACGATCCACCTGCGCCCCGACATCACCTTCCATGACGGGTCGCCGCTCACCGCGGCGGTCGTGCAGCAGAACATCGAGCACATCCTCGACCCCGAGACCAAAGCGCCACTGCAGGCGTCGTACCTCGGACCGTACGAGAGCTCGAAGGCCATCGACGAGCTGACCCTGGAGATCACGCTGTCCGAGCCGTACTCGGCGCTGATCAACGTGCTGTCGCAGGCGTATCTGAGCATCATCTCGGGCACGCAGCTCGCCGAGGCGCCCGAGACGATCGTCGACCGCCCCATCGGCACCGGCCCGTTCGAGGTCGTCGACTGGCGCACCGACGAGTCGCTCAGCTTGGAGCGGAACGACGACTACGCCTGGGCACCCGAGTCCGACGCGGGGCGCACGGGAGCCGCCTACCTCGACGGCATCGACATCAGCTTCGTCGCCGAAGACAGCGTGCGGTACAACGGGCTGGTCGCGGGTGACTTCGACGTCATCGACTGGACTCCCCCGCAGAACGTCGAGTCGGTGCTGAGCAACGACAGTCTCGGGTTCACGAAGTTCGACCGGCCCGGTCACCCGTACTCCCTCTGGCTCAACGAGAACAATGCCCCGCTCGACGACCCGGCCGTGCGCCAGGCGCTCTTCGCCGGTCTCGACCGCAAGGCGATCATCGACGCCGTGTCGTTCGGCCAGTGGACGGTCGCCGAGGGCTTCCTCGTGCCCTCGACGCCGAATTACGCCGAGAACAGCGCGGCCACCTTCACCTACGACGTCGACCAGGCGAACGACCTGCTCGACGACGCGGGGTGGTCGGAGCGGGATGCCGACGGCTATCGCGTCAAGGACGGGGAGCGGCTCTCGCTCTACTTCCCGACCACGGGAGACGTGGCGCAGGCCAATCAGATCCTCGAGATCGTGCAGGATCAGCTCAAGGACATCGGCGTCGAGATTCAGATCGACGTACTTTCCTCCGAAGATCAGAAGGCACGGGTCGCCGCCGGCGAGCAGGACATCAGCGCGGGCATCTGGACCACGAACACCGCCGACGTGCTGTTCATCAAGTACAGCTCCACAGAGGTGACCACGCCGGAGCGTCGAGGGACGAACCAGACCAACACGGCCGATGCGCAGCTCGACACACTCGTGGCCGACGCACGGGCCTCGATCGACTCCGACGAGATCGCCGACCTGTACGCACAGACCCAGGAGCGCCTGACCGAGATCGTCCCCTCGATTCCGCTGTACTACCGCCCGTCGCTGGTCTCGTACCAGGACTCGGTGCACGGCCTCGCGTTCGACCGCGCCTACGGCAACCTGTGGTTCTACAACACCTGGAAGGACGGCGCGGGTTCCTGACCTGCGGCGCCGACGGAGCCCTGATGACCTCGACACGAGCCCCGCGCGACGTGGCCGGATATCTGCGCCACGCGCTCGGACGCGCGATCGCCGGAGTCGGAGTGCTCTTCGGCGCCATCACCCTCGCCTTCGTCGCCCTGTACGTGCTGCCCGGCGACCGCGTCTACGCGGTCGTCGGCGGCGCGGAGGTCAGCCTGACGGCCGATCAGGAGGCGGCGATCCGCGAGCAGTACGGCTTCGACCAGCCGCTCTGGGTGCAGTACGGAACGTATCTCGGCCGGCTGTTCACCGGCGACCTCGGCACCTCGTATCAGCGAGACCTCCCCGTCGTCGACGTCATCGGGGAGCAGCTCGGCCCGACTCTGCAGCTCGCCGGGACCGCCGCCGTGGTCACGATCGCCCTCACCCTCGCCGTGGCGCTGCTCACGGCGAAGCGACGCGTCGCGCACCGGGTCTCGTCGGCCGTCGAGATCTTCTTCCTCTCCGCGCCGGGATTCTGGATCGGGATCGTGCTGCTCACGATCTTCTCGTACTCGCTGCACCTGCTGCCGTCGGTCGGCAGCGACGGGCCGGCGACCCTCGTGCTCCCGGCCCTCACGATCGCCCTCAGTACCGCTCCGGCCCTGATCCAGGTCTTCCGTGGCGCCCTCGAGGATGCACTCGACGAACCCTTCATCGTCACGGCGCGCACCCGGGGCGTGAGCGAGATCACGGTGCGGCTGCGTCACGCGCTGCGTCACGCGCTCATCCCGCTCAGCACGCTCAGCGGCTTTCTCATCGGCGGGCTGCTCGGTGGTGCGGTGATCGCCGAGACGCTCTTCAGCCGCCAGGGCATCGGCCGCGTGCTCGTGACAGCCGCGAATGCCAGCGACGTTCCGCTGGTTCTCGGGCTCGTGCTGCTCGCGGCGGTCGCGTACGTCGGCGTGAACTTCGTGGTCGACCTGCTGTATCCGCTGATCGACCCCCGCATCCGAACGGAGGCGCACGCATGAGCGTGACAGAGCTCGCCCCACCCACACTGCTCACCGCGCAGACGACTGCGCCGGTCGAAGACCCCGGTCCGTCACGACGACGACGCCGACTGAGCGGTCTTCCCGTCGGCTTCTGGGTGGCACTCGGGTTCTTCGGGCTGATCGTCGTCGCGGCGCTCGCGCCCGGCGCCCTCGCGCCCTACGACCCCCTCTCGACCGACACCTCGAACGTGCTCGCCCCTCCCAGCGGCGCACATCTGCTCGGCACCGACGAAGCAGGACGCGATGTGCTCAGCCGCATCATCTACGGGGCGCAGCCGGCGCTGTTCCTCGGCATCGGCGCGACGTTCATCGCGCTGGGGGTCGGCAGCCTGATCGGACTCGCCGCCGGGCTCGGCAACAGGTTCCTGGATGCTGCGCTCATGCGCCTCACGGACGTGTCGCTCGCGTTCCCCGAGCTTCTGCTGGCCCTGCTGATCATCTCGATCTTCGGAGGAGGGCTCGTCAACACGCTGCTGGCGATCGGCATCGCCGGCATCCCGAGCTACGCCCGGCTCGTGCGGGGGCAGACGCTGGCGATCCGCAATGCGGGCTATATCGAGGCCGCGCACGGGATCGGTCTCAGCCGCACGCGGGTCGCGCTCGTGCATGTGCTGCCGAACGCCATCCGCCCGGTGCTCGTGCTCGCGACGATCGGCATCGGCACGGCGACCCTGGCCGGAGCAGCGCTGACCTTCCTCGGGCTCGGCGTCGCTCCGCCCACACCCGAGTGGGGCTCGATGCTGTCGGTCTCGCGCAATTTCCTCGAGCGGGCCTGGTGGTACGGCATCTTCCCCGGGCTCACCATCACCGCACTCGTCATCTCGACGACCACGATCGGACGCACTCTGCAACAGCGTCTGGAGGGCAAGCGATGACCGCTCCACTGCTCGACGTCGCGGGCCTGCGCATCGGATTCGGCCGCGGGGCCGAGCACACCGAGGTCGTCCACGGCATCTCCTTCTCGATCGACGCCGGTGAGACGGTCGCCATCGTGGGTGAGTCGGGGTCGGGCAAGAGCGTCACCGCCCGCACGCTCGTCGGGCTGACCGGCGAGGTCAGCACCGTGCACGCCGACGGTCTGCGTCTGGGCGATCATGATCTCCGCTCCGCCTCGAAGCGCGCCTGGCGCGGCATCCGGGGCGGTGAGATCGGATTCGTGCTGCAGGATGCGCTGGTCTCGCTCGATCCCCTGCGCACCATCGGCCGCGAGATCGAGGAGCCGCTTCGCGAGCACTTCTCCTGGAGCGCGGAGCGCCGACAGGAGGAAGTGCTGAAGCTGCTGCGCGACGTCGGCGTGCCCGAGCCCGAGCTGCGCCGACGCCAGCGACCCCATGAGCTGTCGGGCGGCCTGCGCCAGCGTGCGCTGATCGCCAGCGCGATCGCGGCGCGACCGCCGTTCCTCATCCTCGACGAGGCGACGACCGCGTTGGACGTGACTGTGCAGGCGCAGATCCTCCGCCTGCTCGGACGCTTCAAGGACGAGGGCCGCACGCTGCTGCTGATCACACACGATCTCGCCGTCGTGTCTCAGATCGCGGACCGCGTGATCGTCATGAAAGACGGGAGCATCGTCGAGACCGGAACGACGGATGACGTCTTCACCCGCGCCGAGCACCCCTACACGCGCCGCCTCATCGCGGCCATCCCGTCGAACCGTCCTCGACGCGCGGCGACGGTCGTCGAGCATCCGTCTTCCGATCGTCCAGAGGCGCCCGCGCCGCGTGGCGAAGCCGTCGCCCGTGTGCAGCACATCAGCCGGACCTTCCGTCTGCCGACCGGCGGCACCCTGCGAGCGCTCGACGACGTCTCGTTCGAACTGCATCCCGGGCGTACGCTCGGCCTCGTCGGCGAGTCCGGATCGGGGAAGACCACCGCCGGCCGCATCCTGCTCGGTCAGGACCGCGCCGATGCGGGCGAGGTGACCGTGACCGGCACCCGATGGGGCGATGTGCGGGGGCGTGATCGTGCGGCGCTGCGTCAGCGCATCCAGGCGGTGTACCAGGATCCGCTCAGCTCCTTCGACCCGCGCCACTCGGTCGAGCAGATCCTCACCGAAGCGGTGAGCGTGCTGGGTCGTCACGACCGTCGCGCACGCCGCTCTCGCGTGCGCGAGCTGCTCGATCACGTCGAGCTCAGCACGGGACTGCTCGACCGGCGCCCCCGCCAGCTCTCGGGAGGTCAGCGACAGCGCGTCGCGATCGCCCGCGCCCTCGCGCTGGAGCCGACGATCATCGTCGGCGATGAACCGGTCTCGGCGCTCGATGTGTCGATCCAGGCGCAGATCCTCGACCTGCTCGTGCGCATCCAGAGTGAGACGCAGGTGGCCCTGCTGCTGATCTCGCACGATCTCGGCGTGGTCAACGCGATCAGCGACGAGGTGCTCGTGCTGCAGGGCGGCGCAGTGGTCGAGCACGACACGGTGTCGAACGTGTTCGATCGCCCGCAGGCCGCCTACACGCGAGAGCTCCTCACAGCGATCCCACGATTCTCCCGCCCGGCCCCCACCGGCGCCCTCACGATTGGAAGCCACGTATGACCACCCCTGCAACGATCGCGCCGCCCGCATCCGCGGACTCGTACGAGCGTCTGGCCGAGCGGTTCCGCCCGCTCTTCGCCGAGATCGCCTCGAGTGCTGCAGAGCGAGAGATCACCCGAACGCTGCCGTTCGAACAGGTGCAGCTGCTGCGCGATGCCGGCTTCGGCGCGGTGCGTGTTCCGGAGGAGTGGGGCGGAGCCGGAGCATCCGCCGTCGATCTCTTCCGTCTGATCATCGAGCTGGCGCGGGCGGACTCGAACGTCGCGCACATCTGGCGAGGACATTTCGCCTTTCTCGAGGTGCGCCTGACCCACGAAGATCCGCAGTACCGCAGGCACTGGGGCGAACAGGCCGTGGCCGGCGTCGTCGTGGGCAACGCACAGAGCGAATCGGCCAGCCCCTCACCGGCCGAGAGCAACACCGTGATCAGCGAGCGCGACGACGGCACCCTGGTGCTGAACGGCGAGAAGTACTACAGCACGGGCACGATCTATTCGGACTGGGCGAACGTGACGGCGAGGTTCCGAGACGAGCACGCCACCATCGCGGTGCCGCTGGATGCCGAGGGAGTCACCGTGCACGATGACTGGAGCGGCTTCGGCCAGCGCCTGACCGGCACCGGGACGACCACGTTCACCGATGTGGAGGTCGACCGCGCCCACCTCACGGTGTACTCGCCGGGATCGCGGGATCGCAGCTACATCTCGGGGTTCTATCAGCTCTTCCTGCTCGCCGTCGTCGCCGGGATCGGGCACGCGGCGGTCGACGATGCAGCGGACTACGTGCGCTCGCGCACGCGTTCCCTCATCACCGGGGCCGCCGCGCAGGACGACCCTCTGTCGCAGGCTGTGCTCGGCCGCGCCGCGGGTACGGCGTTCGCCGCCGAGGCGGCTGTGCTGCACGCGGCGCAGCGGATCGACGACGCGCACCACGCTGCGCTCGACGGAGCGGAAGGGAAGGCGCCTTTCGAGGCGGCAGACGTCGCTGCCTACTCCGCGCAAGTCGCGGTGATTCCGCTCGTGCTGTCGGTGACCAGCGACGTCTTCGACGTGGGCGGGTCGTCGTCGGTCGCGCAGAGCAGAGTGCTCGACCGGCATTGGCGCAACGCCCGGACCATCGGCGTGCACAACCCGATCGCCGCACGCGAGCGCGCCGTCGGATATCGGACGCTGTTCGGCGAGCTTCCCGATGCGTTCGCCGAACGGGAGGCGCGCAGGTCGGAGACGGATGCTGCCGCGGACGCGGGGACCAATGCGGACGCGGCAGCGTCCCCTGCGGAGAAGGCGGGCGACGAATGACCGAGCGCGACCGCCCCCTGGTGCTCAGCCTCTTCGAGATGGCATCGCCCGTGCACCTGTCGCACGGCCTGTGGACGCATCCGAAAGATCAGCGTCACCGCATCGCCGACCTCTCGTTCTGGCGTGAGCTCGGCTCGCTGCTCGAGTACGGCACCTTCGACGAGCTGTTCCTCGCCGATGTCCTGGGCGCGTACGACGTGTTCGACGACGGCCTCGGCACCGCGGTTCGCGAGGGGTTCCAGATCCCCGCGCTCGACCCGCTGATCGTGCTGGGCGCGCTCGCCGATGCGACGGATCACCTCGGACTCGTCGCGACGTTCTCGACCACGTACGAGCCGCCGTTCTCATTCGCACGGCGACTCGCCACGCTCGATCACCTCTCGAAGGGCCGGATCGGCTGGAACATCGTCACGTCGTACCTCACCAACGCGGCACGCAACTTCGGACTCGACGATCAGATCGAGCACGACGCTCGCTACGCGATCGCCGACGAGTTCCTCGAGGTCGTCTATCGGCTGCTGCTGGAGTCGTGGGACGATGAGGCGATCGTCGCCGACAGAGACCGTCGCGTGTACGCCGAATCGGATGCCGTGCGATACATCGATCACGTCGGATCCCGGTTCCGAGTGGCGGGCCCCAGCCTGACGGCGCCGAGCGCGCAGCGGCTGCCGGTGCTGTTCCAGGCGGGCAGCTCACTGCGCGGGCTCGACTTCGCCGCGACGCACGCGGAGGTCGTGTTCGTGGGCGGATCGACTCTCGACGACATCCGCGACAACGTCGCTGCCATTCGCACGAAGGCCGAGCTGTTCGGCCGTGATCCCGACACGATCTCATTCCTCTCGGCCGCGCACGTGGTCGTCGCCGAGACCGAACAGGCCGCGCACGACAAGGATGCCGAGTATGCCCGCTACCGCACGCCTCGCGAGGCGCTCGCACAGCCGGGGCGCACCCCCGACCTCAGCCGGTACGAGCCCGGCGAGCTCGTCGAAGACATCATCCGACGCGAGGACCATGGATACCGACTCCTGATCCGCGGCTGGCGCGCAGGACAGACGGTCGCCGATGTGACCGAGAAGGCGGCGCCGCGCAGCGGGATCGGCGGCGACTGGAAGATCGTCGGAGATCCGGTGCACGTGGCCACCCGGCTCGAGCAGATCGCCGACTACGCGAACCTCGACGGGTTCAACCTCAGTCAGGACGTGAGCTTCGAATCGGCGCGCGACTTCATCGAGCTCGCCGTCCCCGAGCTGCGCAGGCGCGGGCTCGCCCGGTCGAGCTATCGCGAGGGCGAGACGCTGCGCGAGCGCCTGTCGCGGGGATCGGCGGGCCCGCGGCCGCATCCGACGCACCCCGCCTGGCGCACGCAGCCCGTGCACTGACAGGGCCCCGCGTACACTCGCACCATGGCGAAGAATGTCGCACGCACCATCGGCCGGATCTTTCTCGGCTCCTCGCTCGTCTTCGCGGGCGTCTCGCATCTGACCTTCGCGCGCGACGAGTTCCAGGCGCAGGTGCCCGAATGGGTGCCGATCGACCCCGACGTGACCGTGCTCGCATCCGGTGTGGTCGAGGTGGGCCTCGGCACCGCGCTGCTCGTCGCACGCAAGCATCGAGGACTCGTCGGTGTGATCGCCGCGCTGTTCTTCGTCGCGGTCTTCCCGGGCAACATCGCCCAGTGGACGCATCACCGCGACGCCTTCGGACTCGACACCGACATGAAGCGGTTCGTGCGGCTGTTCTTCCAGCCGGTGCTCATCCCGCTGGCGATCTGGTCGACCCGCGCCCCGCGTCGCGGCGCCGATTCAGTCGACTCGTAGCGACTGCCGCTCGGCCCGCATCGGAGCCGGGATGCGTTTTTGACCCCGCATCCCGACCCCGCAGCCGCTGACGACCGGCGTCAGACCGTGAGCAGCTCCCGCTCGAGGCGCTCGTACGAGGTCTCCATGCCGTCGGCCATGCCGGTGGCGAGGATCATGTCGCGCGTCTCCTTGTCGGGATACTCGATGTAGAGCGTGATGAGCGTCGCGCCGTCTTCCTCATAGAGGTTCAGGTCGTTCAGCGTCTCGACCGGCATCCCGATCATCCGCTCGGTCTGCACCGACCGACGAGGTGCGTCGATCAGCAGAGCCTCTCCCTCGAATCCGAAGGGCTGCCCCTCGGTGTCGCCGACCGGAGCCCACGAGTTGCGATACGTCTGGCCGACCTCGGTCGCGACGACGCACTCGGTCATCTCCCACCCGTCGGGACCGAGCAGCCACTTCTTCATGAGCTCGGGGTCGTTGTGAGCCTTCCAGACCAGGTCGCGCGGTCCCTCGACCAGGCGGGTGATGCGCACATGCACGTCGTCGAGCAGCTCGACCCGAGTGCCCTTGCCCTGTGCGTAGTCGCGAAGATCCTGCAGCACGGCATCGAGCTGGCTCATCGCGAGCGTGGTGCCTTCGACCGCGCCCATCGCCACGACCTGCTCGAGCGCGTCGGCCGTCGCGAAGTGGCTCGTGTTGACCATGCGCGTGCCCTCGGCGGTGGACTCGAACGTGAAGACCATGCGCATGGAGGGCAGGTCGGCGTCGGGCGTGCCGTCTTCGTCGGCGAAGGCGTCGAGCACCTCGAAGCTGTGCGGAGCGTCGATGCGCAGGAACTCCCACGTGCCCGATGCCTTCTCGCCACGGGGGCCGTGCATCGTGTAGTTCGCCTTGCCGCCCACGGTGTGGTCCCAGGCGGTGAAGGTGGCCGGCCACCCGGGAGGGCCCCAGAAGCGCTCGAGCTGGCGGGGGTCGGTGTATGCGTCCCACACTCGTTCGATCGGTGCCGCCAGGTCGGCGACGACGGTCATCGTGAGGTTCTCGGCATCGGTTACGACGTCAGTGACAGGCATTGTCAGACTCCTTCTTCGTTGCGTGGATCTTCTGGGATGTCGGTGCTGGTGGTGCTGTCTGTGCTGGATGCCGGCCTCTCGGCCAGCAGGTCGTCGAGTCGGGCGATGCGCGACCGCCACAGCTCTTCGTACCGGGCGAGGAGCGCCCTGGCGCGGGCGATCATCTCGGGGTTCGCGCGGACGAGCCGCTCGCGTCCCTCGGCGCGCTTGACGATGAGATCGGCCGCTTCGAGCACGGCGACGTGCTTCTGCACCGCGGCGAACGACATGTCGTATTCGGAGGCGAGGGTCGAGACGGACTGCTCCCGCTCGATCGTCCGTCGCAGGATGTCGCGCCGGGTCGACGTCGCCAGTGCGTGGAACACACGGTCGACCTCCGCTTCGCTCAGTTCTCGTTGTGCAACCATTTGGTTGTACGTTATGCCTGAGCGAGGCGGATGTCAAGAGGAACTAGGAGTCGCTTCCCGCGAAAAGCTCACGAACACGGGGAAGCACGGTGGCGTATCTTTTCGCCACCGCCACGTACGACTCCCTGAGCCTCGGGTCGACCGAGACCTGCTTGTCGATCCGCACCATGGAAGCCACCGCCTCGTCAGCGGATCGGTGCAACCCCGTAGCCACTGCGGCCGTGATCGCCGCCCCCATTCCCGCCGCATCGGAGACCGCAGGGGTGCGCACCGGGACGCCGTAGACGGCGGCGAGGATGGTGAGCATCAGATCGGAGGCGCTGCCTCCGCCTGTCACGATCAGACCGCCGAGCGGTCGCCCCAGAGCCCCGCGAGCGCGCGAATCCGCGAGCGACGTCTCGATCGCGAGCGCCTCGAGGATCGCGCGGTAGACGTGGAATCGGCCCTGGGTTCCATCGAATCCGACGATCGCGCCCCTCCTCCAGGGCTCATCGACGGACGCCAACCAGTCGAGGGCGACGAACAGACCGCCCGACCCTGGCGGCACGAGTTCGGCGCCGAGGTTGAGGTCTGTCTCGGAGTATCCCCCTGACGGTGAGGCGAGCAGATCGCGGAACCAGCTGACGGTCCACATGCCACGCCTGACGCCGTGACTCTCATAGAGATACCCCTGCGGTTCAGCAGCGAAGTTCGTCCAGAAAGCGTCGCTCTGACGCACCTCACGGCCCGGCGTCATGGTGGCTACATAGGTGCCGAGCGAGAGCAGCGCATCGCCCTCGGCTCGCAGCCCCGCTCCGAGCGCCTCGACGGCCTTGTCGTTCGAGGTGGCGATCACGGGGATGCCGACCGGCAGTCCTGTGACGGCGGACGCCTCTGGCGTCACCGTGCCGAGCGATTCCCCGGGGGCGACGAGCTCGAACAGCATCGACGGGTCCATGCCGCAGCGGACGTAATCCTCGGCATCCGCGCTCCACGTCCATCGAGTGGTGTCCACCGGCCAGACGCCCTGCACGTTGCCCGCGGCATCCCGCCGCTCCCCCGTCAGCCGATGACCGATGTACCCCGAGGACGTGGTCACGAAGACGGCGTCGTCCGTCTCGCGTTCATACGCCCGCGGAACTCGCTCGTCCATCCAGCTCATGACGGGCTGGGCAAGATGCCCGTCGGCTCGGAGCACGGCCCGACAGAATCGTATGGTGCAGAGGCCCACCCCTCGGATCTCTGCCGGATCGCCACGGAACTCGCCCATCGCTGCCCGCAGCGCGGCGACGATCGAGTCCCACAGGTCGTCGTCCGGATGCTCCCACCGCCCCGGCGCTGGAGAGGCATACGGCCTCAGCAGCACACGTGCGCTCGCATGCACCGCCCCCGCCTCGTCGACGATGAGGACCTTGGTGCTCTGCGAGCCGTTGTCGATCGCGACGACGAATCCCGCAGCCGGCGCAGTCACGCGGGGATCACCTCGGCGTCATCGAGCGGGTAG
The DNA here is from genome assembly GCF_058791955.1 of Microbacterium sp. EB106-03-03-XG65. Taxonomy (NCBI): domain Bacteria; kingdom Bacillati; phylum Actinomycetota; class Actinomycetes; order Micrococcales; family Microbacteriaceae; genus Microbacterium; species Microbacterium sp. EB106-03-03-XG65. The sequence goes on along the minus strand of NZ_JBYTEB010000001.1, from coordinate 780,599 downwards.
ATGGTTCCGCGGTTCATGATGCCGTTCGGATCCAGTCCCTGCTTCAGCGTGTGCAGCAGCGAGTACGCCGTCCCGTGCTCCTCGTGGGTCCACGGCGTGCGGTACTTGCCGATGCCGTGGTGGTGCACCATCGACCCACCGAGGCGCAGAGCCTCCTCCACCACGATCGCGTTGAGGGGCTCGTGGTACTCGGTGATCTCTTCGCGCGGCTCGCAGCTGATGTCGTAGTCGTACACGAAGTACAGGTTGGTTCCGGTCTGGTAGCTGTGCGAGGAGTGCGCACCGAGCATCGTCAGATCGGCTGCGCGCGGGAACTCGGTCCGCGCCCGCCGCATCACCGACTCGAACAGCTCTTCGACGCCCGACCAGTCGATCGAGACCTCTGTCGTGTAGCCGAGATGCGCCTTCTCCAGCATCTCCCGCCTCTCCGCGTCGATCTTCTCCTGGCCCCAGTTGAGGTTGTCGAACCATGACTCGATGAGCGCGCTGTCGACCTTCTCATGCGGGATGCCGGCGAAGATGGCTTCGATGCCGGCCGCCGTCGCGTCCGCCACGCCTTTCGGTCCCTCCGCGACGAGGACCACGACCGCCTTCCCCTCGGCGAAATGCGAGAAGTGCTGGGCTGCATCTTCCTCCGAGTACGCCCGTGCGACCGAGGGGCGGTAGCCGGCGACGATGAGGTCGCGCAAGCCTGCGACCCCCGTCGGCAGCGAGTCGACGAGGAATCCGAGAAAACGATTGTTCTCCGGCTGGTAGGTGAACACCTTCACGGTGACCTCGGTGATGACGGCCAGCGCACCCTCGTTGCCGATCACGATGTGGCGGATGTCGGGGCCAGCGGCTCGTCGGGGCACGTTCTTGATCCGCACGACGTCACCGCCGGGAAGCACCGCCTCGAGGCCGATGACCATGTCTTCGATGCCGCCATACAGGGTCGAGAACTGCCCGATCGAGCGGGTGGCGACGAGTCCGCCCATCTGCGCGAGGGGCTTCGACTGCGGCGAATGCCCTGTGGTGAGGCCCTGCGCGCGAAGAGCGTCTTCGAGCGTCTGCAGCGGCACGCCGCACTGCGCCGTCACCATCATGTCGACCGGATCTATCTCGAGGATCGCGTTCATGCGCGAACCGTCGAGCACGATCGTGTCGTCGACGATCGTCTCGAGCCCTCCCTCGGTCGCCGTGCGGCCCGTGCGAGGGACGACGTTGACCAGGTTCTCGTCGGCGAAACGCAGGATCGCGACGACGTCGTCCGTCGATTCGGCGTACGCGATGGCCGCCGGGATCGGACCATCGAATATGTCGTGCACAGCCGTGTACTTCTTGAAGCGATCGACGCTCGCCTCCCGCAGCTCGTGCGGGTCGGTGTCGACTTTGGCCGAGCCGATCAGCTTGCCGAGTCGGGTGACGATCTCGTCGCGTGAAAGGGCGGATCGTGAAGCAACCATGAGGGTGATGTCCTGTTCGTAGAGAGGTGGGGCGCGGTCAGCGCACGAGATAGCCGCCGTCGACGGTCAGGGTGTGACCGTTGACGAAGTCGGATGCAGAGCTGGCGAGGAACACGGTCGCGCCCATGAGGTCTGCGACGTCACCCCACCGGCCGGCTGGGGTGTGCTCGATGATCCGGCGGTTCACTTCAGCATCCGCTCGGGACTGCTCCGTGATGCGAGTCGTGAAGTATCCGGGGGCGATCGCGTTGACCTGGATCCCGTGACCGCCGAGCTCATCGGCGTAGGCCCGCGTGAGGCCGACGATCCCATGCTTCGTCGCTGCGTAGGCGGGCGAGCCCAGGCCACCGAGGAACGCGAACAGCGAGGCGATGTTGATGATCTTGCCTGAGCCCTGCGCGATCATCCGCTTGCCCGCTTCGTGCGCCATCTCGAACGCTGCTGTCAGGTTGACGGCGACCATCGGGTCCCAGTCCGCACGTCCGAATTCGCTCACGTCCGCGATCCGACTGATCCCGGCGGAATTGACCAGGATGTCGACTCCGCCGAACGCCTCACAGGCAGCAGCGATCGCCGCCTGCGGGGCGCCGGGAGCAGTGATGTCGACCGTCAGCTCGGCGTAGCGACGGCCCTCGGCCTCGACCAGTGCTGCGGTCTCGCCATGGTCGTCGAAGAGGCCGGGAACGAAGACATCGGCTCCGCCTTTCGCGAGTGCGAGGGTGAATGCCTGACCGAGCCCCGTGTTGCCGCCGGTGACGACCGCGCGCTTCCCGTGCAGAGAGAAGTGATCCAGGGAGAAGTCGGAGATGTGCAAGAGATGCTCCTTCAGAAGTGCGGGGTTGCGGGGATCCGGATGCCGGCGCGCCGAGTCACGCGAACGGATCCGAGATGCCGATGTACGTCGTCTCGAGGTACTCGTCGATTCCCTCGAAACCGCCCTCGCGGCCGAGACCCGACTGTTTGACGCCGCCGAACGGGGCCGCGGGGTTCGAGACGAGGCCCGTGTTGAGCCCGAGCATTCCCGTCTCCAGTCGCTCGGCGAGACGAAGCGCGCGATTCAGGTCGCGCGTGTATGCGAAGCACACCAGGCCGTACTCGCTCGCGTTGGCGAGGCGCACCGCCTCGTCCTCATCGCGGAACGCCGTTATGGGCGCGACCGGACCGAAGATCTCCTCCTGCAGGATGCGCGCGGACTGCGGCACATCGACGAGCACCGTCGCTGGATAGAAGTACCCTGCCCCCTCTGGCGTCACACCACCGAGCACGAGACGCGCGCCGTCTTCCACCGCTCCGCCGACGAGTTCGGCCACCTTCTCGCGAGTCGACTCGTCGACCAGCGGGCCGAGCGTCGACGCTGGATCCGTGCCGCGGGCATGCACCGTCTGCCGCATCCGTTCGACGAGACGGCTCGAGAACTCGTCGACGATGCTCTCGTGCACGAGGAAGCGATTCGCGGCGACGCACGCCTCCCCGCCGTTGCGGAGTTTCGCGATCAGCGCGCCGTCGACCGCGGCGTCGAGATCGGCGTCCTCGAACACGATGAACGGAGCGTTGCCGCCGAGTTCCATCGACACGCGAAGCACCTGGTCGGCGGCGTCGGCGATCAGCCGTCGACCGACTTCTGTCGAGCCCGTGAACGACAGCTTGCGCAGCCTCGCATCCTTGATGAGCGGTCCGGTGACGGCGCCGGCGCGCGTCGTCGGGATGACGTTGACCACGCCGTCGGGCACCCCTGCTTCACGCAGGACCTCGGCGAACAGCAGGGCAGTGAGCGGAGTGAGGGCCGCGGGCTTGAGTACCGACGTGCACCCGGCGGCGAGCGCGGGCGCGATCTTTCGGGTCGCCATCGCCAGAGGAAAGTTCCACGGCGTGATGAGCAGGCTGGGGCCGACGGGTCGCTTTGCGACGAGCAGCCGGTTGCGACCGTCGGGAGCCGTGGCATAGCGCCCTGAGATGCGCGGCGCCTCTTCCGAGAACCAGCGCAGGAACTCGGCGCCGTAGCCGACCTCGGCTCGCGACTCGGCCAGGGGCTTTCCCATCTCGAGCGTCATGACGAGGGCGAAGTCGTCAGCACGGGCGGTGACGAGCTCGAAGGCGCGGCGCAGGATCTCACCGCGCTCGCGCGACGGAGTCGCCGCCCAGGAGGCCTGCGCGGATGCTGCGGCGTCGAGCGCGGCGGCGCCGTCTTCAGGCGCAGCGTCTGCGACGTGGGCGAGCACTTCGCCTGTCGACGGGTCGTGCACAGCGAAGGTCGCACCGGTCGCGGACTCCCGCCACTCGCCTCCGATGAACAGCCCGTTCGGCAGGGACGCCAGCAGCTCCTGCTCCCGAGCGGCGGTCATGCCGCCACCTCCGCCGCGTGCTCGCCGGCCTCGCGACGCAGGTCTCGTCCGAGCATCTCCTCATAGAGACGCACCGGCGTCATCTCGCCCGCGAGGTCGCCGAATCGCGCTCGCGCCCTGCGGAAGATCTGCTCGACCAGCGACGACAGCTCCACCGGCATGCCGACGGATCGCGCGAGATCGACAGAGAGCCCCAGGTCCTTGCACGCCAGGGCGATGGCGAATCCTTCGTCGTAGTCGCCGTGGTCGAGGATCGAGAGCACGTCGCGCGAGACGAATGTGCTGTTCGCCGGGCTCGCGACGAGCGCATCGCGGAGCACTCCGAGATCGACGCCGGAGGCGACGCCTACCGAGAGCACCTCGGCCGTCGCGACGAGGTGAGAGAACCACAGCTGGTTGATCATGAGCTTCACGGCGTAGCCGGCACCGTGGCCGCCGACGTGGAGGATCCGCTCGGGGTCGCCCATCGCCTCGAAGACGGGACGCAGTCGAGCGACGTCGACCGCATCGCCGCCGACGAAGATCTGCAGCATCCCCTTCGCGGCACCGACCGACATCCCGCTGACCGGAGCGTCGAGCAGATGAAGGCCGCGATGCGCCTCGGTGCGGCGGATGCCGTCGAGCACATCGGGCACCGACGTCGACATGTCGACCCAGGTGCCGCCGTCGGGGAGGCCGGCGACGATGCCGTTCGCTCCGGATGCCACCGCCGCCACGTGCTTAGGTGTCGGCAGCATCGTGATGACGAGATCGCTGGAGGCCGCGACCTCCCGAGGACTTTCGGCCCAGCAGGCGCCCTCGGCGAGCAGCCCTTCTGCAGACTCTCGTCGCAGATCGGTGACGACCAGGGGATAGCCCGCGGCCTGAAGGTTCTTGGTCATGCCAGATCCCATGTTGCCGAGTCCGATGAACCCGACGGTGGGGAGGGGGCCATGCGGTGACCCGGTGGAAGCGTTCATGGAGCTATGCATCTTTCGGTGGAAGGTTCGGGGTGTAGAAGGGATTCGTCGGGCTGTGCCGTGCGGCCAGGACGTCGTCGAGCGCGGGGAGTGAACGCGCCCCGTTGGCGAGCGCGGTCTTCGTGGCCTCGCGATTGTTCAGATACACGAGGTCGGCGTCGTCGGCGGATGGGTTCACCCAGACCGCCGCGACGAGCGCGTGGGTGTCGGCCTGCTCTGCGGAGACGTGCCCCTCAGCCACCGCGTCGGCCACGCCGGCGGCGACTCCCGCCTGCGCCGGCCCCCAGATGAGGAGGCCGTGGCCGTCGCTCGCCGGCGCCGACTTCGTGACGAACAGCGTGAGGGGTTTCACGGGCAGTGACGGTCGGAGAACTGCGACGAAGGGCACATGCCCGGCGGTCGGCGTGGCCAGTGCCGTGGCCCACGCCGTGCCCGCAGGGCCGTCGCGGTGACCGAAGACGGTGTTGATGTGCGCAGCGTTCACGCCGCTTCCGATGAAGCTCTCGCCGATCTGCAGCGCGGAGGTCATCAGATCAGGTCCTGCTCTTCGAGCCACTCGATCGCGACATCTTCCGGGTCTTCACCCTCGACGTCGACGAGGGCGTTGAGCTCTTGCATCACCTCAGTGGTGAGCAACGGGCTGACCTCGGCGATCACGTCGGCGATGGCCGGGTACTCGTCGAGCGTCGACTGCTTGAGCGTGAATCCGCCCTGGTAGCTCGGGAAGAACTCCTTGTCGTCCTCCATCACCACGAGTCCCAGAGCAGGAATGCGCCCGTCGGTCTGGAAGACCTCGCCGAAATTGCAGTCATCGCCCTTCTCGGTCGCGGTGTAGATCACGCCGGTGTCGAGCATGGTGATGGAGGCATCGAAGCCGTATGCCTCGCTGAGACCCGGCATACCGTCATCCCGAGTCGAGAACTCGCTCTCGATGCAGAATGTCTGGTCGCCGGCCGGGAGGGCCGCGACGTCGCTGAGAGTCTCGACGCCGAGCGCATCGGCCTCGGACTCGCGGATCGCGAAGGCGTAGGTGTTGTTGAACGGCGCCGGGTCGAGCCACGCGATGTCGTTCTCCGCGTCGGCTTCCTTCACGGCGTCGAACTGCGCCTCGGCTCCCTGCACCGGTGCGGTGTTGCCGTTGTAGGTGATCCATGACGTGCCGGTGTACTCCCAGTAGCCGAGGAACTGATCGTTCTCGAGCGCCTGGCGCACGTTCGCCGAACCGACGAGCTTGGTGTTCGCTTCCACATCCGCGCCGTGAGCGTTGAGCAGCTCTGCAGTGAGGTAGGCGAGGATGTACTGCTCGGAGAAGTCCTTGGAGCCGATCTCGCCCGTGAGACCTTCGAGCTCGTCGCCCTGTGCGCCCGCGCCGCCGCCGGCGCCGGCCGAGCAGCCGGTGAGGGCGATGGCGCCGAGAGCGAGGACGGCGATCGAGGATGAGGCGAATCTGGATGTCTTCATGTCGAGTTCCTTTCGGAGGGATTCGGGTGTGTTCGTGCAGTTCAGAGAGGTCAGAGACCCTTGGGGCGGACGACCTCCTCGACGAGGCCGGCGGCCCAGTCGATGAGGACCGCGATGGAGGCGACGAGCACGGCGCCGACGACGAGCACCGGGTACCGCTGCAGCTTCAAGCCGTTGATGATCATGTCGCCGAGCCCGCCCGCGTTGATGAAGGTCGCAACGGTGGCGACTCCGACCGCGAAGACGAGCGCCGTGCGAAGACCCGCGAGGATGACGGGCGATGCCAATGGCAGCTCGACCCGGCGCAGCACCTGGGCGGGGCGCATCCCCATGCCGCGGGCGGATTCCTTGATGCTGGCATCGACCTGCGCGAGACCCGTGATCGTGTTCTGCAGCACGGGCAGGAAGGAATATACGACGAGCGCGACGAGGGCGGTGGTGAAGCCCGTCTGCCAGACGATGGCGAGCAGGATCACGACGCCGATCGCGGGCGTCGCCTGCCCGATGTTGGCGATGCCGATGACCGTTGCGCGGAAGACCCGAGAGCGCGACCGGCTGACGGCGATGCCCGCCGGAATCGCGAGGATGGCGACCAGCACCGCGGCGAGGATCGATAGCACCAGGTGCTCGCCGATGCGGGCGATGATGTAGTCGCCGTTGAGGGTGCGCTGTTCGATCGAGTCGAGTTCGAGACTCGATACCCACAGGAATGTCGCCAGAAGCACGAGGGCGACGACGATCAGCGGCATCGTCCGTCTCACCAGCGTCGGCATCCTTCGACGCGGAGCGCGCTGGGTCTGCAGCACCGTCGTCGCCGACGGCACGACCTGGTCGGTTGTCATCGTCATGCCTCCGCCGTGCGCTGGGCGTCGTGCGGGCGGGGCTCTGCACCGAGGGCTGCCGAGATGGCCGCCTGATCGATCGAGCCGACAGGCCGACCCGCGCGTGAGACGGTGATGCGCGGCGCACCGGTGAGCACGAGCAGGTCGAGCGCCTGGCGCAGAGACGAGGTCTCATCGATCGTGGCATCGGGTGCTGTCGGGTCGATCGAGCCGATGCGCGCCGTCTCGACGGGGATCAGCGCGAGGCGCTTGAGGGCGGCACCTTCGCCAATGAACGAGCGCACATAGTCGTTGGCGGGCTCGGCGAGGATGCGAGCCGGGGTGTCGAACTGCTCGATCCGGCTGCGGTCGCTGAGCACCGCGATGCGGTCGCCCATGCGGATCGCCTCTTCGAAGTCGTGCGTGACGAAGATGATGGTCTTGCCGATATCGGCCTGCAGCCGAAGGAACTCGGCCTGCAGCTTCTCGCGGGTGATCGGATCGGTCGCGCCGAACGGCTCGTCCATGAGCATGACGGGCGGGTCTGCGGCGAGGGCACGAGCCACGCCGACCCGCTGCTGCTGACCGCCCGACAGCTGGCGCGGATAGCGGTCGGCGAAGATGCCGGGGTCGAGCTGCACCGTCGTCAGCAACTCTTCCACTCGGGCTGCGGTGCGCTGTTTCGACCAGCCGAGCAGCCGCGGAACGACCGCGATGTTCTCGGCGATCGTGAAGTGCGGGAAGAGCCCGATCTGCTGGATGACGTAGCCGATGTGGCGGCGAAGCTCGTTGCCGTCGAGCGAGAGGACGTCGTCTCCGTTGATTCGGATCGACCCCGAGGTCGGCTCGATGATGCGGTTGATCATCTTCATCGTCGTGGTCTTGCCGCATCCGCTCGGACCGACGAACATGACGAGTTCACCGGGTTCGATCCGCATTGAGAAGTCCTCGACGGCAGGATTCGCCTGCCCGGGGTACTGCTTGGTGATCTGGTCGAGGACGATGTCGACGCCCGCCTGCTGCGATGCGAGAGAAGTGAGAACGCCGGTGTTCGTGGTGATGTCAGGCACGGAGACCCCTTGAGGTGGTGAGACGGGCGACGAGGATGAGGATGCCGTCGAGGACGAGCGCGAGGATGATCACGGCGACGGTGCCGGTGAGCGCATAGTTGAGCGCGTTCTTGGACCCGAGCGACGACAGCCCCTTGAAGATGTATTCGCCGAGACCGGGGCCGGCGACGTAGGCGGCGATCGCCGCGATGCCGACCGTGAGCTGCGCGGCGACGCGAATCCCCGTCATGATCACCGGCCACGCGATCGGAAGCTGCACAGTGAACAGCACGCGGGTCGGCCCCAGTCCCATCCCGCGAGCGGATTCCAGCACGGAGACCGGCACCTCCCTGAGTCCGACCACGGTGTTGCGGACGACTGGCAGCAGCGAGTAGAAGACGAGAGCGACGACAGTAGGAAGCCAGCCGAGGCCGAGCACGGGGCTGAGGAGAGCGAGCAGAGCGAGCGACGGAATGGTGATCGCGATGGCCGCGGCAGTGAGCACCGACGTCCGGGCGATCCGCCTGTTGCGCACCAGGATGCCGAGGCCGACACCGATGACCGAAGCGAGCAGCACAGAGATGACGACGACGACGAGGTGATCCCGAGTGAGCTCGAGGATGTCGTCAGCGCGGCGTGTGAGGAAGGCCGTGAGGTCTTCCCAGTTGAATCCGGTCAAGAGGGCTCCTGTCTCGTCGTTGAGGCCGGTACCGGGTGTGTACTCACGGTACTGGCTGTATCCATTTGGTCAAAGGGTGTTGCGCGTATGGCAACTGCATCTAGACTTCGAGGATGAATCGCTCAGTGGGAAACGGTGTGCGCCGCAACTCGTCGGGGTTGGCTCGGGACTTCGAGATCCTCGAGATCCTCGGCTCCGACGAGGCCTTGAGGTCCGGTGGACTCGGCGTCTCGCAGGTCGCGCAGTTGACTGGACGCGACAAGGCCGTCGCGTCACGAACCCTCGCGACTCTCGCCGAGACCGGGCTCGTAGAACGCGATGACGAGACTCTTCGCTACATGCTCGGCTCGCGGCTGTACGCACTGGCCGCCCGAACCGCCAGCACCTCGCTCGTGCATGCGTCGCGGGGGATCCTCCGACGTCTCGTGCAGTCCACGAGGGAGACGAGCCACCTGTGCGTACTCAGAGGTGGCAACGTGCTCACTCTGATGAGCGAGCTGAGCCCTCACGATGTCCGCACGACCGGATGGGCGGGGACCACCACGGCCGCATGGCGCACCCCGTCTGGTCGCGCGCTCCTCAGCGACTGGGATGAGGATGCGCTCGAGCAGTGGTATGACGACCACGGACGAGATCAGCCGCTCGTGGGACGCTTCGACCAATCCGACGACTCCGTCTTCCCGGTGCTCGATGCGCCGCCTCCCGGCAACGCCCCGGTGACGGACTTCGCCAGCCTCCTCACCGAGCTGGGGCGGATCCGCGACCAGGGCTACGCGCTTTCGGACGAGGAGCTGGAGTTCGGCGTCGTCGCCGCGTCTGCACCGATCACGGATTTCACGGGGCGCGTCGTCGCGGCGATCAATGTCAGCGCCCCCAAGGTCAGAATCGGATCGCGCCTGGATGCGCTCGGCACCCTCGTGGGTCGAGCATCCCGTGAGCTGTCCTCACGCCTCGGCGCCACCCCGGATCGATAATGGAAGAGACGGCCTTCGAGCGCCCACGCCTCCGCACCGCGCGGCAGACCGCTCGAGCGCCAGGAAGAAGAACCACATGAAAGCTCTCCGTTACGTCGAGATCGGCAAGCCCCCCGTCGTCGTCGATATCCCCATCCCGCAGCCCGGGCCCGGTCAGGTCCTGCTCAAGATCACCGCGGGCGGTGTCTGCCACTCCGACGACTACGTCATGGGTCTTCCCGAGAAGGACTACCTCGAGCAGAGCTACCCGCTGCCGCTGACGCTGGGTCACGAGGGTGCCGGCATCGTGCACGAGATCGGCGAGGGCGTCGACTCCACGCTCAAGGTCGGCGACGCCGTGGCGGTCTACGGCCCGTGGGGCTGCGGTCGCTGCCACAACTGCTCGCAGGGCATGGAGAACTACTGCACGAACGCCGCGGCCGAAGGCATCCGCCCTCCGGGTCTCGGCAGCCAGGGCTCGATGGCCGAGTACATGATCGTCGACGACGCGCGCCACCTCGTGCCGCTCGGCGACCTCGACCCCGTGCAGAACGTCTCGCTGACCGACGCGGGCCTCACCCCCTACCACGCGATCAAGCGCTCGCTCCCGAAGCTCGGCGCCGGCACCTTCGCGGTCGTCATCGGCACCGGCGGGCTCGGCCACGTCGGCATCCAGATCCTCAAGGCGATCTCGGCCACCACGGTGATCGCCCTCGATGTGAACGACACCAAGCTCGAGCTCGCCACCGAAGTCGGCGCCGACCACGTGCTCATCAGCGATGCGTCTGCGGCTGAGAAGATCCGCGAGATCACCGGCGGCCTCGGCGCGAACGCGGTGTTCGACTTCGTCGGCGCGAACCCGACCATGGCCCTGGCGCAGAGCGTCGCAGCGCTCGACGCCGACGTCACGATCGTCGGCATCGGCGGGGGGACCATGTCGCTCGGATTCGGCACGATCGCCTACGACGCCGCCGTGCGCATCCCCTACTGGGGTTCGCGCTCGGAGCTGATCGAGGTGCTCGAGCTCGCACGCGCGGGCAAGATCCATGTGCAGACCGAGACCTATTCGCTCGACGACGGCCCGAAGGCCTACGAGGACCTCGCCTCGAACAGCATCCGCGGCCGTGCGGTGATCGTTCCGTAGACGCGAGTCCTGCATCAGCGGCCGCCCCGGGCTCAGCCGGGGCGGCCGCTGCCCTCTTCGGCCTGCGCGACAGCCTCGAGGCCTGACAGTTTCCATTCACGCGCATCCATCCCCCTTCGGCAGGCGTAGGCTGGAACCCTAGGACGGACCGTCCGAGAAGATCTCCCGGCACCGCGACCGTCCGGAAGAGGAGTCACTCGTGGCTCAGTACGACGTCTCGAACCGCTCGGCGATCGTGACGGGAGCAGGCAGCGGCATCGGCCGCTCGACCGCTCTGCTGCTCGCCCAGAACGGCGCATCCGTCGTCGTGAACGACCTGAACGCGGACAACGCGAACGCGGTCGTCGACGAGATCCGCGCCGCCGGCGGCATCGCCGAGGCATCCGTCGGCGATGCGACCGATGTCGAGTGGATCGCCAGCTCGGTCGAACTCGCCAACACCCTCGCCCCGCTGCGCATCGGCGTCAACAACGCGGGCATCGGGGGAGCATCCGCGCCCACCGCCGAGTACGACGACGCCGCGTGGGACAAGGTCATCTCGATCAACCTCAACGCCGTGTTCCGCAACATGAAGGCGCAGATCCCCTCGATCCTCGCGAACGGCGGCGGCTCGGTCGTCAACATCGCGTCGATCCTCGGCAGCGTCGGCTTCGCGAACTCCCCCGCCTACGTCGCGGCCAAGCACGCCGTCGTCGGCATGACCAAGTCGGCCGCCCTCGAGTACTCGGCACAGGGTGTGCGCGTGAACTCGGTCGGCCCCGGCTTCATCGACACCCCGCTGCTCGCCACGATGGGCGAAGAAGCCAAGGCGTTCCTCGTGAGCAAGCACCCGATCGGTCGCCTCGGCCAGCCCGAAGAGGTCGCGAACCTCATCGCGTTCCTCGCCAGCGACGCCGCCAGCTTCATCACCGGCAGCTACCACCTCGTCGACGGCGGCTACACCGCTCCCTGACCTTCGGTCGGCGCACCGACGCCACAACCTGCAGGTTCAGGAGACGGATGCAGGCCGAGATCGCCGATCTCGGCCTGCATCCGTGTTTTCGCCCTGCATCTGGCACCGACCTACCCGTCGACACCGGATGAGGCGAGCTGACGGGCGATCAGCCCAGGCGGTCCAGCCGCAGCGTCGCCGTCGCGCTGTGCGCGGCCATCCCCTCGGAGTCCGAGATCACCTGCACCGCGTTCGCGAGCTCAGGCGTCGCCTCACGACTGATGCGCTGATACGTGAGCGGCTTGAGGAAGCGCGACACCGACAGCCCGGCGCTGTGCTTGGCCCCGCCGGCGGTCGGCAGCACATGGTTGGTGCCGGCCATCCCCTTATCGGAGTAGGCGACGGTGCTCCACGGTCCGATGAAGATCGAGCCGTAGTTGCGCAGGTTCTCGTGGTACCAGTCGTCGTCGGCCGTGAGCAGTTCCAGGTGCTCGGGGGCGAGATCATCCATGAGGGCTGCGGCCGTCTCGCGGTCCTTCGCGACCGTGACGACACCGTAGTCGCGCCACGCGGCACCCGCGATGTCGACGGTCGCCAGCGTCTCGAGCTGCCGCTCGATCTCGGCGATCACGGCGTGACCGTGCTCTTCGGATGTCGTGATGAGCGCCGCGGGAGAGTTCGGCCCGTGCTCTGCTTGCCCGAGAAGGTCGGCGGCCACGAGCACGGGATCGGCGGTCTCGTCAGAGATGACGGCGACCTCGCTGGGACCCGCGAGCAGGTCGATCGCGACCGTGCCGAACAGCTGACGCTTCGCCTCGGCGACGAACGCGTTGCCGGCGCCGACGAGCATGTCGACCGGCAGATCACCGAGGAGGCCGTAGGCCATGGCGGCGAGCGCCTGCACACCACCGATCACGAACACCCGGTCGACGCCGGACAGATGTGCGGCGTAGACGACCGCGTCATTCGCCCCGCCGTCAGGCTGAGGCGGCGTGCACGCGATCACGGTCGGCACGCCGGCGGCCTTGGCCACGCCGACCGTCATGAACGCGCTGGCCGTGAGCGGGAACCGACCCGCCGGAAGGTACGCCCCGACGCGCGAGACGGGGATGTACTTCGCACCGGTCACGATGCCGGGGACGAACTCGGTCTCGAAATCGGTCAGGTGCTCGCGGGAGGCGCGGGCGAACGCCTGCGTGCGCGCGGCCCCCAGCTCGATCGCCGCACGCAGGTCCGGATCGAGCCGGTCTCCGCTGCTCGCGATCTGCGCGGCGGTGAGCTCGATGTCGGTGCCCTGGTAGTTGTCGAGCTTCCGGGCGTAGTCGAGCACCGCGTCGAGACCGCGCTCGCGGATGTCGGCGAGCATGTTCGTCACGGTCTCGATCACTGCGGGATCGCGCTGCGCGGCGGGTGCATCGATGAGCGGGGTCTTGAGGTGGTGGAAGTCGCCGTCGAAGCGGTCGAGCACTGCAGAGGAGTAACGCATGCAGGAAGGCTAGATCCGCGGGATCTACGAGACAACCCTGATGATCCTGAGCCAGGCATCGGGTTTACCATTGGGTGTGACCATCACGCAGCTGACCGCCTTCCTCGCCGCACTCGACGACGGATCGTTCACGGCGGCGGCGAGAAGCCTCGGGATGACGCAGGCCTCGGTCTCCGAGCTGGTCGCGCGGCTCGAACGCGAGCTCGGCGTCACACTCTTCGCTCGCGGCAGCAGGCGCCTCGTGCCGACGGCGGCGGCTCTCGAACTACGGCCGCACGCGGCACAGGCGGTGAGCGCAGTGCAGAACGGGATCGACACGATCCAGGCGCTGGCCTCGCTCGAACGCGGCACCTGCACGTTCGGCGTGCTGCGCAACGCGGCCTACTACGCGCTCGCCGATCTCGCAGAGACCTTCCACCACCGGCATCCGAACGTGCGACTGCGGCTGGTCGGCATCAACTCCGCGCACGTCGCGCGCTCGATCGCCGCGGGCGAGCTCGACGCCGGCCTACTCGTGCTGCCCGTCGACGAGGACGGCCTCGACGTGCGCCCGCTCTTCCGCGACGAAGTGCTCTACGCCTCGGCCACGCGGGAGGCTGACGCGCCGCCCGTCACGATCGACGACGTCGCCGACGCCAAGCTGGTGCTCTACGACGCGTTCGCCGGATGGGACGATCCGACCAGGCGTCAGTTGCTCGAGCGCGCACGACTGCACGGTCTCACGATCGACCCGGCCGTCGAAGTCGAGCATGTCGAGACCGCGCTCAGCCTGGTCACCGCAGGCACGGCCGACACGATCGTGTCGCGATCGATCGCGGAGTCCGAGGCCTTTCCTGCCGGCATCCGGACGTTCCCGTTCGCGGAGCCGATGCACGACACGATCGCCCTGGTGCAGCGCGAGGGCGTGCTGCTGTCACCCGCCACGCAGAAGCTCGCCGAGCTGGCAGAGCGGATGCTGCGCGAACGCCTGCCCGAGCACGAGGGACGCACGGCTCTCGCCTGAGCCGTCAGTACAGGTCTTCCCGACGGTCGGCGAACAGGTCGTTGTGCGGCGGCAGCGCCTTGCTGCGGACGGCGTCGAGCGAGAGCACCGCGGTCGCGCCCATCACAGCTCGGAACGCGACGATCCACCCCTGCTCGTCGATGATCGCCGTGCCGTCGGTCCAGTCGACCCCACGTTCGGAACCCCACCGATCGGCGATCACGACCGGCAGCCTCGACGACCGTGCCGACGCCATCGCCTGGATCAGCTCGGGAGCGTGCTCGCCTTCGGGGCGAGGGACCAGAGGCCAGTTGACCGGCAGCGCGAGCACGTCGGCGCCGGCGAGCGCGAGGCGACGAGGCACCTCGGGGAACTCGTTGTCGTAGCAGAGCGCCACACCCAGACGGCCGAACGGCGCATCGACCACGAGACCGGCATCCGACCCCCGGTCGAAGATGAGCGTCTCCGCACCCCACAGATGCGACTTTCGGTAGTCGGCCAGGCGGGCGTCACGGGTGAGCACGGCCGCGGTGTTGAACAGCTGCTCGCCGGCGCTCTCCGCGAAGCCGACCACGACGACCGCGCCTTCGGGAATCGCCTCCTGCAGCGACGACCATCGTGGGTCGTCGGCCGTGACTGCGACGCTTCGCGCCTCGTCGCGATCCGCGAACACATAGCCGCTCGTCGCGAGCTCCGGCAGCACGATCAGCTGCGCACCGCGACGGGCGGCCGCCGAGATGGCCGAGCGGATGCGGTCGAGGTTGCCCTCGACGTCGCCGATGATGACCTCGGGCGACACGGCCGCAACGCGCAGCCCCGCGGCATCCGCTGCGCTGGCGCCTGAAGCGGAGATGCCGGGGCGCGAGGAGCCGGAACCCCCTCGCGCCCCTGTGGTCTCAGTCATCTTCGGTGGCGGTGACCATCACTCCGAGCGGGGCCAGGTAGCCGTTGGGGTCGATGGTCCAATCGGCGGCTGCTGCGGCCTCGACGACCTCGGGAGCCCACTCGAGGTAGACACGGTCGTCGCCGCCGTTGATCACGAGCACGGTCCCCGTCCCGGTCTCATCGCCCTCGACGCAGACGTACGAACGCCAACTGCCCTCGGGCACCGAGAACGTGTCGCCGGCGCCGAGCGTGACCGCGGTCGACGGGTCGCCGTTGAGGGTGACCTCCCAGCGTCCGGTCTTGAACAGCAGCGCCTGGGTCTTGTCGTGACGGTGGCGCAGCACGCCCTGTCCTGCTTCGGCACGCACCCACGCGAGGTTGAACGAGTGCGGCTCGGTGACATTCGGCACCTGGCGACGGTTCTCGCTCATGCCGTAGCCGATCGCCGTGGCCAGCTCGACGCGGCCCCCGTCGACCGCCGCGCACAGCAGCGCCGCCGACGAGTAGGTGCGGTCGCCCGGCTGGATGACGCGCGAACGCATGTCCTCGACCGTGTAGGTCGTGAGCTCGTCGATGTAGTGCTGCTTCATCGGCGTGATCAGCGGCACGTCGTCGGGCAGCACATCACCCGCGACCGTGTCGATGAGCTTGTTGTCGGCCGTGAGGTGCAGTCCGTACGACTCCGCCTCGCGCAGCACCGACGGGCCCCAGATGATGCCGCCGTTGTCGTCGCGGCCGAGCACCGTGTAAAGGATGCCGTCATCCGGTCCTTCGTTGGTGAAGCCGCGGAAGATCCACGTGGGGATCGTGACGATGTCGCCGTCGTGGCTGATGTACTCGCCCTGCTTGCCGTCGACGCCCCAGCGGAGCCGGAACTCCCCGCCGAGGTTGATGAACACCTCTGCCGTGAAGTGCAGGTGCAGGTTGTTCGAGATGCCGTTCGGCATGCCGGCGGCACCGGTGTTGAAGCCGTGGTTCACCTCGAGGTTCACGTACTGGCTCGCGTTCTGCGAGACACCGGCGCCGATGAAGGAGTAGTTCTCCTTGCGGTCGGAGCCCGGGGTCCGACAGTCGATGAAGGCCGAGTTGCACGGCACCCAGTCAGAACGGCGGATGGTGCGGCGTGCGATCTCGTCTGCATCGACGATGACGTCGACCTGGTCGACGATGGCGTTGCTCATTTCTTCTTCTCCTTGTCGATCAGTCGCTGATCAGTAGATGTTGTTGAATGCCGCGGGCTCGTCGCCGCGAGTGCCGGCGATCTGAGCGCGCAGGGCGATGTCGTCCCACAGACGCACCTCTTTGACGAGGGCTCCCTGGTGGAACGTGAACTGCGAGATGCCGAGCACGTCGACGGGCTTGCCGGTGAGGCTGCCGTAGTTGGGGACGCCGTTGTAGTCGCCGACGAACTTCCACGTGACGGCGACGCGGAGGCCCGCGTAGCGCACGTCGTAGTTGGTCTGGATGTCGCGGATCTCGAACTGTCCCGCGGGGAACGACTCGAGGAACCGGAGCAGCGCTCGGCGGTAGCCCTCGGGTCGGATGACGACGCGGTTGCCGACCGTCAGCAGCACGAGGTCGCGGTGGAAGAACTTCTCGACCTTCTGCAGGTCGCGCTCGTTCCAGACCGTCTGGATCATGTCGATCACGGTCTCGACCTCGGAGCGGTAGTCATCGGGACGGACGCCCGAGTCCCCCTTCGCGATCGGGTCGGCGGGCGCCGGTTCGGTCCACGACCCCGTGTACCCGCGGAACGCCTGCGCACGGGCCAGCTCATCGACGTCGAGTCCACTCTCGAGCGCGCCGGCGAGCGAGTCGCGCACGACCCACTCCTCGACCATGCGGCCCTTGCGGTAGAGGCAGTTGGCGATCGTGCGGCTGTGCGCCGACGTCTGCAGGTGCCCCGACAGCACGAGGTGCGAGCTGAGGAACGCATCGTCGCCGCGCGCCTCCCAGATCACGTCTTCGGCTTGCCCCGTGCGATCGGGGGTCGCCGAGATGCGCATGAGCGTGCCCTCGATGACCTCCTGTCGCGTCGTCGAGGTTCCGTAGGCGCCGTGCACGATCGAGTCGGGCTCGTAGTTCTCACGGATGAAGCTGATCGACCGATCGACCCAGATCAGATCGGTGACCTCACGGATGAAGTCGTCGGGGTCTTTGTACGGCAGGTAGGCAACCGGGTCGAGAGACACGCTTTTCACTCCTTCAGGATGCGGAGCCGCGGTTCATCGGTGATCGCTGGCTCCGTCTTCGTCAGTGTATGCGTATGCACAAAGCAGCGCAAGAGAAGATCCTGCGCACACGGTGATCATTGCAGCGGAGGGGGTCAGGACGCGCGGGCGGCGTCGAGGGTGCGCCGCGGCACGAACGCCGATTCGAACCTGGGGTTCTCGAGGTCGGCCGCGGGATCCTCGATGCGCCGCACGATGAGGTCGGCCGCCGTGCGGGCCATGCCGGCGATGTCGTAGCCGATCGTGGCCAGGTCGATGATCGGCCAGGCCGCCTCGGGAAGATCGTCGAAGCCCACGACGGAGAGGTCCTCGGGCACGCGCAGTCCGGCTCGATGGGCGGCGTTCAATGCCCCGTAGGCCACCACGTCGTTACCGCAGAACAACAGGGTGGGTCGGTCGGCACCCGCGAGGATCTCCGCCGCCGCCCCCTCGCCCTCCGCCGCTCCGTAGGGGACCCTCCGCACGAGACTCTCGTCGAGCGCGACGCCCTGCGCCGCGAGCGCCTCCCGCAGCGCCGCTTCGCGACTCTGCGCCGTGCTCGTGTTGCTGGGGCCGAGGACCGCGCCGACCCGGGAGTGTCCGAGCTCCACCGCGCGCCTGACGGCCTCACGGTATCCGGGCGCCGGGTCGACCACCGTCGCATCCGCCTCGACGAACGATCCGGTGCGGTTGAAGTACACGAACGGCAGCCCGCGGTCCTTGAAGCGCAGCGGCGCGACCGACTCGACGGTGGTGGTGGCGAGGATCACACCGTCGAGGCCGTTCGCCAGGAGTCGCTCGACGATCGTGTCGTTGTCGGCGGACTCCGTGTGCAGCATCAGCTGGTACCCGAGGGTCTCGAGCTCGCGGTGCACGGGGGCGATGATGTGGGAGTAGAACTGGTTGTCGAGATCGGTCAGCAGGAGGCCGATACGCCGGGTGCGCCCCGATGACAGTGCACGCCCCGCCTCGCTCGGCACGTATCCCAGAAGCTGGGCGGCCTCGCGGACCCGGAGCTTCGTCGCCTCGGACACCCGCGCGTCGTCGCGCAGCGCGCGAGAGACCGTGGGCTGTGAGACTCCCGCCAAGCGGGCCACGTCTCGGCTGGTCACGACCATGTGCCGCCTCCCCCTCTATCCTCCGGATTCTACCGCTCTTGACCTCACAATGCATACGCGGTCATAATCAGCACATACGTATGCAATGAAAGGAAGGGCCATGCCCCTGCATCTGAAGACCGCGCCGACGAAGACGTTCGCGGACACCGCTCAGCAGGACGTCGCCGAGCGAGTGAGGGGAATCATCGGCGACATCCGCGAGAACGGCGATGCCGCCGTCCGGCGGTACGCCGAGCAGTTCGACAACTGGAGCCGCGACTCCTACCGGCTGTCCGACGAGGAGATCACGGAGATCATCGCCACCCTCGACCCGCAGGTGATCACCGACATCGAGTTCGTGCAGAGCCAGGTGCGCCGCTTCGCGCAGGCGCAGCGGGACTCGCTCGTCGACATCGAGGTCGAGACGCTGCCCGGGGTGTTCCTCGGACAGAAGCATGTCCCGGTTCAGGCAGCCGGTGCCTACATCCCCGGCGGAAAGTACCCGCTGACCGCATCCGCGCACATGACCATCATCACCGCGAAGGTCGCAGGGGTCCCCCGCGTCGTGGCGTGCACGCCGCCCATCCGCGGCGAGATCCCCGCTGCGACCATCGCGGCGATGAAGATGGCCGGCGCCGATGAGATCTACCTGCTCGGCGGCGTGCAGGCCGTCGCGGCGATGGCGGTCGGCACCGATTCGATCGAGCCGGTCAACATGATCGCCGGCCCCGGCAACGCCTACGTCGCCGAGGCCAAGCGCCAGCTGTTCGGCGAGGTCGGCATCGACCTGTTCGCCGGCCCCACCGAGATCCTCATCGTCGCCGACGAGCACGCCGACCCGTTCTTCACCGCGGTCGATCTGCTCTCGCAGGCCGAACACGGCCCCGACTCCCCCGCCGTGCTGGTGACCACATCTCAGTCGCTGGCCGAGGAGGTCATGGACTGGATCGAGAAGATTCTCCCCGGCATGCCCACACGCGACTACGCCGGGCCCGCCTGGCGTGACTGGGGCCAGGTGATCGTCGCCGACGACCTCGACGAGGCCTATCGGATCGCCGACGGCTTCGCCTTCGAGCACGTGCAGATCTTCACGCAGAACCCGCGCGAGGCCCTGGAGCGGATGCACGACTACGGTGCGCTCTTCCTCGGTGAGAACACCTGCGTCTCGTACGGCGACAAGGTGATCGGCACCAACCACGTGCTGCCCACGCTCGGGGCCGCGCGCTACACGGGCGGTCTCTGGGTGGGCAAGTACCTGCGCACCGTGACCTACCAGGAGATCCAGAACGCCGAATCCTCCGCCGAGCTCGGCGCGGTGTGCGGCCGAGCCGCACGCGTCGAGCTGTTCGAGGGCCACGCTCGTTCGGGTGATGCCCGCGCCTGGCGGCATGCCGGCACCGAGTTCGCCTGGATCGACGAGAGCCACGCGGCAGTCGGCGCGGAGTCGCGATGACCGACCTCACCGGTCGCACCGCCGTGATCACCGGCGGCGGCAGCGGACTCGGGGCGGCCATCGCCCGGTCGCTGCACGCCGCCGGTGCGCAGGTGGTCATCGTCGGGCGGGATGCCGAGAAGCTCGATCGCGTCGTCGCGGAGCTCGGGTCGAGGGCACGAGCGCTCCCGTGCGACGTCGCCGACGCGGCATCCGTCGATGCGCTGCGGGAGCAGCTCGCCGACACGGAGGTGTCGATCCTCGTCAACAACGCCGGCATCCCGGGTCCCGTCGCAGCCCTCACCGATATCGAGGTCGACGACTGGGACGAGGTGTTCGGGGTGAACGTGCGCGGGACCTTCCTGCTGTGCAAGGCGCTGCTGCCCGGCATGATCGAGCGCGGCGACGGAGACGTGATCAACGTGGCATCCGTCTCGGGCAAGCGTCCGCTCGCGCACCGCACCCCGTACTGCGCGTCGAAGATGGCAGTCATCGGACTGACCTCGACGCTCGCGTTCGAGGTCGGGCCCTCAGGCGTGCGGGTGAACTCGCTGTCGCCGGGCCCGGTGCAGGGACCGCGCATGGAGCGCAACTTCCGCCTCGAGGCCGAGCGATCGGGCACGAGCATCGACGATGCCGAGCAGGCCTTCGTCTCTCGTGCGGCACTCGGTCGCATGGTCACCGAGCAGGAGGTCGGCGCCGCCGTGATCGCGATGCTGGGCATGCCCGGCATGTGCGGAGCCGACGTCGATCTCTCGGCCGGGATGGTGGCCTGATGCCCTCTCTGCGGGCCCGAGCGCTCGCCGGCGACAAGCTGATCGGAGCGCTGCTGCGCATGCCGTCGGAAGAGCTCGTCGAGATGCTCGCGGTCGCGGAGTTCGACTTCGTGCTGATCGACTGCGAGCACGGCCCGGCCGACCTCGTCGCCCTGCGCCAGCACATCGCGCTGGCCCAGGTGCACGGAGTGCCGGCGATCGTGCGGGTCGGAGAGGGCGATCGCGGGCAGATCCTCCGCGTGCTCGACCAGGGCGCGGAAGGGATCCTCGCCCCTCACCTCGACACGGCGGCGGATGCCGCGGCGCTGGTCGACGCGGCGATGTACCCGCCCGTCGGCAACCGCGGCTTCGCGACCTACAGCCGGGCAGGGCGCTTCGGGCTCGTCGCGCCCTCCGACCACCGCGACTGGTGGCTCGCGAACACGCTCGTGCTGGGCATGATCGAGTCGCCGGGCGGGGTCGCGAACGTCGACGAGATCGTCTCGACGACGCGGCTCGACGGCATCATGGTGGGGCCCGCCGACCTCGCCGCCAGCTCGGGCCCCGACGATCAGCCCGTGCCGGAGGCGATCGCAGCCGTGCATTCGGCGCTCGCGCGCGCCGGCTCGCTGCGCATGGACATCGTCGGCACTCGGGATGCGGCGAGCGCGGCCTTCGCCGACGGAGCCGGCCTCGTCGTCTACAACCTCGCCTCGTCACTCATGGCGCACCTGCGCGGCTTGGCCTCACCCGAGCGCTGACCGCCGATCCGTCGGCATCCTCCGACCGGCATCCACTCGCCCCGTCGGGAGGAGAACTGCGGCTGGGGAGGAGGAGTTCTCGGATTCTCTCCTCCCCAGAGGCATTTCTCCTCCCGAAGGTGAGGGAGGGTAGCCGTCGGAACCGCCGCTCGGCCGCGGTCAGGCGACGACCGTGGTCAATCGCTGCTGGGAGAGCCACGAGCGCACGAGGCGGCCGAACTCCCGCGGGCGTTCGAGGGGCAGCAGGTGACCGGCATCCAGAGTCACCAGTCGGGCGTCGGGCAGCGCCGACACGATCTCGGTGTGGAAGTGCGGCGGGCAGATCACGTCGTCCAGCCCCGACACGACGAGCGTCGGCACACGGAGCCTCCCGAGCCGGGCGAGCATGTCGACGCGCGTGAGCTGCATCTCGAGCTGAGTCCGGAGCAGCGCCTCACCGGTGACGGATCCCATCTGCAGCGTCCTTTCCACCAGGTCGGGACGAGCCGCGGTGAGCTCGCGTCCGAGGAGAGGAGCGAGGATGCTCTGCTGCAGCGCACGCGCATCCGCACCGGCATCCAGTCTCGACAGCCACTCCCGCCACCCCGACCGCTGCGCTTCCGTCGGCGCTTCGGCGTTCGTCGAGGCCAGACAGAGTCCCGCCACGCGTTCCGGCGCGACCAGAGCGAGCGCCATGCCCACGATGCCGCCCAGCGAGTGACCGACGAGCACGAACGTGTCAGGGAGGTCACCGAGCAGCGCCCCGACCTGATCCGAGATAGTGGGGCGATCCAGCACGGGCCGGATCACCCCACCACCCTCCGAGTCGAGTCCGGCATCCGCCCAGAGGTCGGCCGTGCAGTTCATGCCCGCGAGCAGCACGAGCGGTGGAACGGAGCCCGACACGTCAGCCCTTCACGGCACCGTCGCTGAGGCCGGCGACGAGGTACTTCTGCGCGATGCACGCGATCACGAACACCGGGATCGTGAGCAGCATGGATGCGGCTCCCGCCTGTTGCAGCATCGGCAGCGTCTGCCCGAGCTGCGTCGCGATGAACACAGGCACCGTCTTCGACGAGGTGTCGGTCAGCACGAGAGCCGTGAGGTACTCCTGGAACGCGAAGAGGAACACGAAGATCCCGGCGGTCAGGATCCCCGGTCCCATCAGCGGGATCATCACCCGGCGCAGCATCCCGATCCTGGTGCAGCCGTCGATCATGGCGGCCTCGTCGAGCTCTCTCGGGATCTCGGCGAAGAAGTTGCGCAGCAGCCAGATCGTGAACGGCTGATTGATGGCGACGAGGGCGATGGCGAGAGCGAACGTCGTGTCGTAGATGCCGAGGGCCCGACTGATGTCGTACATCGGCAGCACCACCGAGAAGCGCGGGAGCGCGCGGAAGATCAGGGCGAGCACGAGCAGCAGAGCCGAGACGTAGCTGGGGAACCGCGAGAGGGCGTAGGCAGCCGGAATGCCGATGACGAGCGCGAGCACCGTCGAGACGACCGCGACCACCAGGGTGTTGACGAGGTAGTCCGCGAAGTAGGTCGTCTCCCAGAGGTTGACGAAGGCCTGCAGCGTCGGCTCGTAGTCCCAGAACACCGGCGGGTTCGAGAACGCGACGTCGGTGGGCTTCGTGACCGACAGCGCCATCCAGATGAACGGGCTGAGCATCACGATGCAGAGGATGCCGAGGAGCAGCCCCGTGACGACCGGAGGCCGGTTCGGGCCGCGCCGCTTGCGCTTCGATGCGCCGCTGGTGATGATCGCCCGGGTGGAGAGCTCGGAGTCGGAGAGCTCTGAGGTGGTGAGGCTCATCGTTCTGCCTTCGCTTCCTTGAAGATGCCCCGGATGAACGGGATCAGCATGATGAGGATGAGGACGATGGTGAGCACGTTGATCGCGCTGCCGAGGCCGAGGTTCTGGGCCCCGTCGGCGAAGGCCACCGAATAGACGTAGAGCATGATCGACTCGTTGCCGATCGACTGCGCCTGCGGCGACAGGGGGATCAGGTTGTCGAACATCCTCAGGACGTCCATGATCGTGATGAGCGTCACGAACCCGAGCACTCCGCGGATGGTCGGGATGATCACGCTGAGGTGGGTCTGGAACGCGTTCGCGCCGTCGATCTTGGCGGCCTCCTTCAGCTCGTTCGGCACCCCCTGCAGCCCCGCCAGGATGATCAGCATCGCGAACGGCAGCATCGACCAGACCGTGTTCGCGATCACGAGGATCGCGTTCGGCACCTGATCGGTGAACCACAGCACCTGGGTGCCGCCCATCAGTCCGATGAACCGGTTGACGACGCCGCCGAAGCTGTCGTCGAACAACCAGGAGAACGCGACGGCTCCGACGAGGTTGGGCAGCACGTACGAGACGAGCAGGATGCCGAGCACCAGCGGACGGGACGTGGTGATCCTGTTCACACCCGTCGCGATGATGTACCCGAACACGAGCAGGATCACGGTCGTGATGACCGTGACGATCACGGTGAAGGCGACCGCCCGGTGGAAACGCGGATCGGTCAGCGCGTAGACGAAGTTGTCCAGCCCGACGAACGACCCTGGCGAGCCGTAGCGGACCTGTTCGAAGCTCCACTGCACCGTGCGCACCAGCGGAAGCACGAGGAGCGCTCCCATCACCAGCAGGCTCGGAGCGAAGAGCAACCAGAACTCGCGTGTCTTCATAAGCGTCCTCCCTTGGACGAGCTGTGGCCTGAACTCGCGCTCAGGCCACAGCCACGGACCGACGGTCCTGGATCAGCCGACGAATGCCTCGCCCGTGGCCTGCATCTGGGCCAGGCCATCATCGACGGAGACGTTGCCGTTGAGGATCTCAACGAGGATCGGTCGGATCTCGTTCGTCAGATCCGCGAGCACCGGTGAGACGATCGGCGGCATCGTCGAGGCGATCGAGTCGTTGGCGGCGGCGCCGTAGGGCGAGTTCTCTTCGGTCACCATTCCCTCACGTGCCGGGTAGGCCGCGGGAACAGATGCCTTCGATGCGTCCTCGCTCACGGCGGAGGCCATCATCTGGAAGAGCATGTCGTGATCGAGCTTCGTGTTGAACGGAATCGACCAGCCATCGATCGAGAGGCGGTTGTAGGAGTAGTCCGCGTCGGCGGTGAGCTTGGGTGCGCCCGCGAACCCGAAGGAGTCCGAGAGCTTCGAGTTCTCCGGCAGGGTCAGGTCGATCATCCGGCCGGAGAACATGATCGACATGGCGGCCGTGCCGTTGAACATCTGCTGCTGCACCTTGGGCTGGTCGAAGGTCGTGACCTGCGGATCCATGTACGGCTTGAGCGCGAGCATCGCCTCGACGGCCTGCGTGGCCTCGGGGCCGTCGAGCGTCACATCGCCGTCGGCGTTCACGAAGTCGGCTCCGAGGGAGTTCATCGCGGCCTGGAAGCCGGTCGAGACATCGCTCGTCGCGAGCCACGGCAACGCGATCGGGTAGTCCATGAGCCCCTCTGCCTGGATCGCCTCGGCTGCGGTGATCATCTCGTCGAAGGTGGTCGGCACCTCGAGCCCGAGATCCTCGAAGATGTCGGTGCGATATGCCATGACGAACATCTGCGCCTGCATCGGAATCGCGTAGATATCGCCGTCGTACGACATGCCCTCGACCATGGACTCGCTGATCTCTCCCAGGCCGTAGTCGTCGGCGTACTCGTCCCAGAGGTCGTTCAGCGGAACGAGCTTCTCCTCTTCGGCGAAGCCCGGGATGACGAATCCATAGGTCTCGAGGATGTCGTAGGTGCCCGAGTCGCCGGCGAGCGTCGCGGTGGTCTTGGTCACCTGCCCCCCGAAGTCGATCGGGTCGTGCTTCAGCGTCACGTCGTCGGTCGAACAGCTCGACACCATGGTGTCGGTGAACGGGTCGATCGCCGAGGAGTTGTAGGCGAGGACGTTGACCGTGGTCTTGCCCTCCGGAGCCGTGTAGTCACACGACACCGTTGTCGAGTTCGCGTTGTCGGTGCGGGTTCCGGCGCCGCAGCTGGAGAGGGCGATCATGCCCACGGCTGCGAGGGCGATTACCGGCAGTGCCCGATGCTTGATGTGTCCCATGACGCTGATGGTATACGTATGCAACTGACTTAGGGAAGCCTATGTTTTAAGAATTCCTGACCGTTGAATACGTATACTGCACCATGCCAACGCCCGCGCGCCTCCAGCCCGCTCAGCTGCGGGTCTTGCGCCCGTCGAGCACTCCCGCGAGCAGCACGGCGACGAAGGCCGCGGCGGGCGCGACGATCAGTCCGGCACGCAGACTCTCGTTCTCGGCGATGAAACCGACGAACGGCGGTGAGAGCAGGAACCCCAGGCGCAGCAGCCACGACACGATCGTCAGGCCCACGCCCGCGCGCAGACCCGGCAGCTCGTCGGCCGCATGCATGGCTGCAGGGATCAGCGTAGCGATGCCGAAACCGACGGCCGCGAATCCGGCGATCGTCCCCGGCACGCTCGGGAAGATCAGCGCGAGCGTCATGCCACCTGTCGCCATGAGCCCACCGACCCGGGCGACAGCGCGCTGCCCGAATCGATCGGTCATGCCGTCGCCGAGCATGCGTCCGACGAACTGCGCTCCGACCAGGGCGATGAATCCGAGCGGCGCCACGGCGGCGGCCGCACCCAACGACTCCGAGAGATACAGAGTCGCCCACGAGTTGCCCGCGTCTTCGGCGACCGCTCCCGCCATCGCGATCAGGGTGAGGGCGATCACCGCGAACACGACGCGCGGTGCGACACCCCGCCGCACGGCGCCCTGCAGCTCGGCGGGGTCAGCCGTCGTCTCGGCATCCGCCTCTTCATCGCGTCCGGGCAGGCAGAAGCCGAGCGCCGTGATCGCGACGGTCGCGAACACGGCCGTCGAGATGCCGAGGTGCACCCCGAGCGGCAGCTGCAGGGCGATCGCGAGCGCCGCCATGCCCCCACCCAGCACCGCGCCGATCGACCAGATCGCGTGGAACGAGTTGATGATCGAGCGCCCGAATCGGCGCTGCACGCGCAGGCCATGTGCGTTCTGGGCCACGTCGGTGATGGCGTCGGATGCTCCGCCGAGAAGCAGGGCCAGGGCGAACAGGATGCCGGACGGCGCGAGCGCCGCGGCGAGCAGGCCGAGTCCCGTGGCGACGGTGCCGATGACGGCGATCTTCGCGGACCCGAACCGGCGGATGAGCACGGCCGCCAGAAGGCCCGCGGCGATCGCGCCGGCGGGGAAGGCGGCGATCGCGAACCCGTAGCCGACGTTGTCGAGACCGAGCGCCGATTTGATCTCGGGATAGCGCGGAAGGATGTTGGCGAACAGCGCGCCGTTGGTGAGGAACAGCGCCGATACGGCGATGCGTGCACGACGGGCGGCACGATCGGGCACGGTTCGTCGAATCGATTCGGCGGAGGTCATGCGTACGATCGTACATGCATTCGCGGGAGCGCCGAACACGCTTCGGCGCCCACGTTCCACGCCGAGCACGGCGATCCCCTACGGCATCGCGCGCGTTCGTCAGACCAGCGACTCCGGAGCCACTGCCGGTGCGCTCGCCCCGGCCGCCATGATCACGGCCTCCTTGGCCTCGTCGAGCTCATCGAACCGACCGACGAACTCGGAGCTCGGCCCGAAGGCACTGAACCCCTCACCCTCGCGCGTAATGGAACCGAGGAACTGACGACGGTCGTTGCCCACGTGGAATCCGGGATCGACCTCGACCCACAGACCGCGCGGAGCGACCGACGCGGTGCCGCGCTTCGTCGTCGACTTCTTCGCCGCCTTCGCGGCTTTGCGTATGCGAGTGGACATGACTCATGCACTCAGTGCGTGCAGCCCGCGCGAGACACCGAGAGCAGAGGCGAACTCATCGGTCGTCAGATCGAGTCCGCGCGCCGAGTTCGCGGCATTCATCAGCGAGACGAGCAGCGAGCGGTCGAGCTCGTGATCGTCATCATCCATCACGAAACGCAGCGGGATCGACGCGTGGATCCACAGCGTCTCAGCGACACCGGAAGCGGTCTCGATCGTCAGGGGGAAAGACTCGTTACGGCGGAGCTTGGTCACGATCACCGTGCGCAGATGCGCCATCATCTCGTCGACGACCTCGATCGGCGTGCTGGTACTTCCGTATGTCAGGTAACCCATGATTTCTCCTCGTCGCAGACGATTCGATCGCGAAGATCGCTGGCAGATGGCCTAGAAGAAAGATTACTAGGTTACCTAGCTAAATTGCAAAGGAGGGTGAAGGCTCAGACACACGACGTCATGGGAGGTCGTCGATCTCCTCGGCGAGACGTCTGAGGAACCGCGCCACGACGTTGGCCTGCTCGGGCGTGAACTCACTGGCGATCGATTCGATGCGCTGCGTGAGGTCGTCGCCGGGCGAGTTGAGGTCGCGGAGCGATGCACGAAGCACTTTCGATCTCGCGTCGGAGGGATGCGGCGCGACGACCACCTGCCCACGGTCCTGCAGGCGACGCAGGATGCTCGTGACCGCCGCCGTGCTCACGCTCAGGTGCGCGGCGAGGCCGCCCGGGGTCGCCGGAGCATCGACGGGCGCCTCGACGATGAAGCGCATGGCTTCACGGTCGGTGTCGTTGGGGGCGCGCACCGCAGAGAGCCGTCGCGCGAACTGCGCTTCGGCTCTGCGGAGCTCATCTACTCTCATGACGAGTTCCGACGTTCTCGTTCGGGTGTCCCCGTGCGTCGTGTTGGACATTCGTCACCCCCTGACACATCCATGCTACTCGAAAGACACGTAACGAGTCAGACTAGCAAAAGGTAATGCCACCAGGGACTCCTTGTGGATGCGAGGATAGATGTCTGTCGGAAAGGACGTCATGGTCGAGCGATTCACCCTCGAGGAGGCGGGATACATCCTGTATGCCGAGATGCTCGAGCGCCTGCGCGAGCGGTTCCCCACGGTCCCGACGTGGCGTCTCGAGCAGATCGTCACCGCGGAGCACGACGCGATCACCGGTGGCATCCTGCAGATCGTGCCTTCCGAGGTCGAATCCGGCGCGATCGAGATGCTCGAGCGCGAACACCGGCAGGGCCTGAACGACGACGGCGAGGTGGCATGATGGCCGGTTCTGAGGAGTTCTCCCGCTCGGGGTACTGGTACCCCGAATCCGACAGCGCCAGCACGGTCGATGTCCTCAACCTGCTGCGCCGCTACCGCTCGGCAGAGACCGCGATGCGTGCCCGCACGCGGGCGTCGATGGGCATGAACGAGACCGACCTCATCGCCCTCCGCTTCCTGCTGCGCGAACAGCGCGCCGGCCGCATGGTGCGCCCGATCGATCTCGCCCGCACACTCGACATCTCGACGGCATCCACGACCACCCTCATCGACCGCCTCGAGAAGGGCGGCCACGCACGCCGTGAGCCGCACCCCACCGACCGCCGCGCCGGTGTGGTCGTCCCGACGGTGAGCAGTGACGACGAGGTGCGCGAGACCCTCGGTGCCATGCACCGCCGGATGCTCTCGCTCGTCGACGAGATGACCGACAAGGAGCGCGCCGTGGTCACGCGGTTCCTCGCCGGCATGACCTCGGCCATCGAAGAGGCGTCCGATCTCGATCAGGAGCTCCGCGACGTGATCCGTACGCACGAAGAGTCGGAGTCGGCCGGCGAGTAGCTCGGCCCGGACGCCTCAGCCGACTCAGCCGCGCCAGACCCGGCCGCCCCAGATCCGGCAGACCGCGCGAGACGCGGACGTTTCCGCCCCCAGCATCCGCATCTGGCGCGGTCTGCCGGATCTCGGCAGGACTCACACACGACGCCCCGCCGGATCTCGGCAGGACTCACACACGACGCCCCGCCGGATCTCGGCACGCCCCACCGGTCAGGCGTCGGCGACCGGTCCGCGCGCTGCGCCGTCCGGCTGCGCATCCGCATCCTGGGCCCGCTGCTCGATGCGCTCGGGGAAGAGCTCGTCCAGATCGAGATCGGGGTTCTCCTCCTGGGTCTCGACGAGCTCGACCGCCTCTTCGATGCTCTGCACGCTCGGCATCGCGCCGGGCAGCGGCCTGCGTGCCGACTCCTTCAGCACCACCACGGCGATGAAGCCGGCGATCGAGGTTCCGATCACGTAGAAGGCGGGCGCCAGCGACGAGCCCGTCATCTGCACGAGCGCCTCCATCACGACCGGAGCGGTACCCGCGAAGAGCGCGACGGCGAGGTTGTACGAGATGCCCATGCCGCCGTATCGGGACGACGTGGGAAACAGCGCCGGCAGCGACGATGCGAGGTTCGCGACGTAGAACGTCACCGGGAAAGCGAGCAGCACGAGCCCCAGCAGGGTCGACCAGATCTCGCCGTGCATCATGAAGAGGAACGCGGGCACGGCCAGCACGATGGCCGAGACCGACCCGATGAACAGCACCTTCCTGCGCCCGATCCGGTCGGAGAGCTTGCCGGTCAGCGGGATGCTGAGCGCCATCGCCACGAGCACCGGCAGCGTGAGCAGCGTGCCGTGCACCTCGTCGTAGCCGAGCGTCCCGGTGAGGTAGGTCGGCATGTACGACGTGAGCGCGTACCCGACCGTGTTCGCCGCGGCGACCAGCACGAAGGCCGTGAGCAGCTCGCGCCAGTACGCACGGATCAGCGCGATCACACCCTTGGGAGCATCCGCCGAGGCCTTCGCATCGTCGGCAGCGCGGGCCGCCGCATCCTGAGCCTCCTGGAAGGCGGGGGTGTCTTCGATCTTCAGGCGGAAGTAGATCGCGATGAGTCCGAGCGGCAGTGCGACGAGGAACGGGATGCGCCAGGCGAAGCCCTGCATGACCTCGGCCGACAGCGTGAGCTGCAGGATCGACACGAAGGCCGCTCCGATCGCGAAGCCCATGTACGAGCCGAGATCGAGCAGCGATGCGTAGAAGCCGCGGCGCTTGTCGGGCGCGTATTCGGTGATGAAGGTCGTGGCGCCGGCGTACTCGCCACCGGTCGAGAAGCCCTGCGCGAGCTTGAGCACGATCAGCAGAATGGGCGCCCACACCCCGATGACCGAGAAGTCCGGGAGTACGCCGATGAGGAAAGTGGCCGCGGCCATCATGATGAGCGTGAACGCGAGCACGCGCTGGCGCCCGAGGCGGTCTCCGAGCTGACCGAGCACGATGCCGCCGAGCGGACGTGCCACGAAGGTCACCGCGAAGACGCCGAGGGAGAAGAGCGATTGCGCGCCGGCCGATGCGTCGGGGAGGAACGCTCGTCCGATGATCACCGCGAGGTAGCCGTAGACGCCGATGTCGTACCACTCCATGAGATTGCCGACCACGGTGCCCGCGACCGCGCGGCGCAGCATGGGGCGGTCGACGACCGTCACGTCATCGACAGTCAGACGGCGCAGCTCGTCATCTTTGACGAGCCCCAATCGGCGACCGAGACGACGCCACAGAGTCTCTCTCTTCGCAGTGCTGTTCGTGTCGACGTGCGACATGGTGCCCTCTTCTCTCGTGCATCCCGGCGCCGTCGTTGACCCGCCGGAACAGACTGCGGGGAGGCGACGATCGTCGCCTCCCCGCATGGTGGACTGCTCTCAGTTGAGAGCGTCCTTGACGTTCTCTCCGGCCTTCTTGACGTTGGCCTTGGCCTGGTCGGCGCGGCCTTCGGCTTCCAGCTTCTCGTTGTCGGTCACCTTTCCGACGGCTTCCTTCGCCTTGCCGGTGAGGTCCTGAGCGGCATTCTTGATCTTGTCATCGAGTCCCATGAGGGGCCTTTCTCTCTTCCAACGGTGGTCTGGGGGCCGTTCGCTCTGCGATCTCAGAGCGGAATCGACAGGAAGCCGGCGATCACCGGCAGCGATCCGGCGGCGACGAGGGCGACGAGTCCGGCGACGGCGATCGCGCTCCACAGAGGTGAGCGAGCGACTCCGACGGGGACGGGCTCGATGCCCGTGCGGCGGCCGACGGCTTCGCGGGCGGCGCGAGGGGCGAGGCTGATCGAGTCGGTCGTGGCAAGCGCGCGGCGCGCACGGCGGGTGTCTGCGCTGCGGGTCTGCGTCACGGTGGACATGGGATTCCTTTCCTCAGGCAGAAGATTACTAGATGAACTAGTCATATACCAACCTAGTGAAAATCTCAGATTTCCCGCATACGCTCAGCACATGACAGAGCTCACCCAGCCCACGGGGCATGAAGACGCACTGCGAGCACACGCCCGCGCTGACGGATCGGCTCCGCGCGCACTCGTGCTCGGTGCCACCGGATACATCGGCGGTCGCCTCACCCCGCGTCTGCTGAACGCCGGATACCGGGTGCGCACCCTCGCCCGCGACGCTGCGCGCGCAGCATCCTTCCCCTGGGGCACGGAGTGCGAGATCGTCGAGGGCTCGGCAGACGATGCGGATGCCGTCGCAGAGGCCATGCGCGACGTCGATGTCGTGTACTACCTGATCCACTCGATGACCGCGGGCAAGGGATTCGAAGAGAGCGACGAGCGCGCGGCGACGACGGTGGCGGATGCCGCGGCGAAGGCGGGCGTGCGTCGGATCGTGTACCTCGGGGGACTGCATCCTGAAGATGCGAAGCTCTCCCCGCACCTGCGCTCGCGGGTCAGGGTGGGTGAGATCTTCCTCGAGTCCGGAGTGCCGACCGTCGTGCTGCAGGCCGGAGTCGTGATCGGCTCGGGGTCGGCATCGTTCGAGATGATCCGCCACCTCACCGACGTGCTGCCGTACATGCCGGCGCCGAAGTGGGTGCGCAACCGCATCCAGCCCATCGCCGTGCGTGACGTGCTGCACTATCTGCTCGGTGCCGCGCGCGTCGACGACGATGTAAACCGCGCGGTCGACATCGGTGGACCCGATGTGCTGCGCTACGGCCAGATGATGAACGGCTACGCGCTCGAGGCAGGCCTGCGCCAGCGGGCGATCGCCTCGCTGCCTGTGCTGACGCCGGGGCTGGCCTCGCACTGGGTGAACCTCGTGACGCCGGTGCCGCGGTCGATCGCGCGGCCCCTGGTCGCCTCGCTGCAGAACGAGTGCATCGTGAAGGATCGGGCGGTCGATGAGCTGATCCCCCGACCCGAAGGAGGGCTCACACCGTATCGTCGGGCCGTCGCGATGGCCCTCGGACGCGTGGATGCCGACACTATCGAGACGAGCTGGCAGGACGCCGAGGTCTCGGGTGCGCCGAGCGATCCCCTGCCGAGCGACCCGGACTGGGCAGGAAGGACCGTGTTCA
The DNA here is from genome assembly GCF_058791955.1 of Microbacterium sp. EB106-03-03-XG65. NCBI lineage: Bacteria > Bacillati > Actinomycetota > Actinomycetes > Micrococcales > Microbacteriaceae > Microbacterium > Microbacterium sp. EB106-03-03-XG65. The sequence continues at coordinate 748,059 of NZ_JBYTEB010000001.1, read as the reverse complement.
CCGATGCACGCGCACTGCGCACGAAGGCTCCGGTCGATGCACTGTGGCGGGTGATCATCGGCATCGGAGGTTCGAACGGCTGGTACTCGTCGAAGTTCCTGTGGGCGGTGCGCGGCTGGATGGACCGACTCGTCGGCGGAGTGGGCCTGCGTCGAGGGCGCCGCAGCCGTGTCGAGGCACGCGTGGGCGACGCGATCGACTTCTGGCGCGTCGAGGCCGTCGAGGAACCGGGGCGCGCGACCGACGACTCGCCCGCGAGCGGCGGACTGCTGCGGCTGCGGGCCGAGATGAAGGTGCCGGGCGAGGCGTGGCTCGAGCTGCGCGCGGTGCCCGACGCAGACGGCGCGCGGTACGAGCAGCGAGCCGTGTTCTTCCCCCGAGGACTCTTCGGACGCCTGTACTGGCTGGCCGTGCTGCCCTTCCACGGATTCATCTTCGCGGGCATGGCAGCTCGGATCACAGACGCCGCCGCGCTCCCTGTCGAGACGGTCGCACCGGGCGGGTCGGATTCTGCCGAGACGCCCGCCGTCGCCTGACCCGAGTCGATCCCCACGCGTGGGTGGTCACTTTCGCATCCCCGACCGCGTCGGTGGTCAATTTCGCACCTGAAGTGGCCGTTTCGGATGCTTTATTGACCCCGCACGCGCGGATCAGGCTCAGTCGACCGGACGATCGGGCGTGCGCGGCGGGCCACCGTGCGGGGCACCGGGCGCGGCACCGGCCTCGGCCGACTGCTCGGCTAGACCCGCGGGGTCGGCGCCGGCATCCGCACCGGCATCCGCATCCGCGCCGGCATCCGCGCCGGCATCCGCATCCGCATCCGCATCCGCATCCGGGATGATGTCGATCGCCTCGGTCGCGGTCGCGTAGACCTCGGCGAGGCTGTCGTCGACGTCGGCCTCATCGATCCAGGCGAGGTCGTCTTCGGAGTGGTCGTACTCGACGGGCACGAGGGCGAAGTCGTCGCCGTACTCCTCGAGACCCGCCATGACGCTGTGGCGCACGGCCATGCGGGCATAGCGCTCGCGGAGGATCATGGGGTCTCGCCGCAGATCCTTCATGAACGCCACCATCATGAACGCCATGATCACCGCGAACGGCAGCGCAGCGATGATCGTGACGTTCTGCAGCGACTTGAGTCCGCTGCCCTCTTCGCCGGTGACGAGCAGCACGGCCGCGATCACGCCGACCAGGATTCCCCAGACCACGGCGACCCAGCGCGACGGTTCGGGGCGCCCCTGCTGCGAGAGCGTGCCCATCACGAGCGAGGCCGAATCGGCGCCGGTGATGAAGAAGATCGAGATCAGCAGGATCAGCACGATGCTGGTGATCAGCGGGAACGGCAGGTTCTCGAGCACGCCGAAGAGCACCTCTTCGGGCGGGTCCACGGTGAGACCCGCGCCGTCCATCTGCTGCTGGATCGCCGTGGTTCCGAAGATCGCGAACCAGACGAGCGAGATCGCGGCGGGAACCAGGATGACGACCGAGACGAACTGGCGCAGCGTGCGGCCTCGCGAGATCTTGGCGATGAACATGCCCACGAACGGCGACCACGAGATCCACCACGCCCAGTAGAAGATCGTCCAGCTCGACAGGAACATCTGCGCCTCGTCGCCCTGCGACGCCGACCGCGCGACCATCTCGGGCAGATCGCCGAGGAACTGCACGGCCACCGAGGGGATGACGTTGAGGATCAGCAGCGTCGGCCCGACGAAGAACACGAAGAACGCGAGCAGCAGCGCGACGACCGCGTTGATGTTCGACAGCGCACGGATGCCCTTCGAGACGCCGGAGACGGCCGAGGCGATGAAGCAGGCGGTGAGCACGGCGATCGCCGCGATGAGCACGCCGTTGCCGAGTTCGCCGATGCCGCTGACGATCTCGACGCCATGACCGATCTGCAGGGCGCCGAGGCCGAGCGAGGCGGCGGTGCCGAAGAGCGTGACGATGATCGAGAAGATGTCGATCGTGCGGCCGAGGGGTCCGGTGGTGCGGCCCTCGCCGAGCAGTGGCGCGAAGATCGAGGAGATCAGGGGCGTGCGGCCACGACGGAACGCGCCGTACGCGATCGCGCCGCCGACCAGCGCGTAGAACGCCCACGCCTGCGGACCCCAGTGATAGAGCACCTGCGCCTGCGCCGTGTGCATGGCCTCGAGGGTGTTGGCCTCGACCGTTCCGGGCGGCGGGTTCTCGAAGAAGGTGAGCGGCTCGGCGGCGCCCCAGAAGACGAGCCCGATGCCCATTCCTGCGGCGAAGAGCATCGAGATCCACGAGAACATCGAGAACTCGGGCTCTTCGTCATCGCGACCCAGCGGGATGCGTCCGTACCGACTGAAGCCGACGAACAGCATGAAGACCAGGATGACGGTGGCGATCGTCGTGAAGAAGACCCCGAAGTATTCGACGACCCAGGCGAGCACGGTCGAGGTCGTGCCCGAGAGGTTGTCGCCCGCGAACACGCCCCACGCGATGAACGCGAGTGTCAGCGCGACGGCGACGCCGAAGACGAGCGGATCGGTGCGGTAGGTGCGTCCGGTCTCTTCGACCGAGACACCGGGCACGAGAGCCGGATGCACGCCGCGCGGCGGAACCGCGGCGATATCACGGACGATCTTCTGGGCGGCCTCGGTGGCCTTGGCGGCCTGCCTGATCGCGGCGGTGGAGGTCTTCGGAGGGTCGTTCCGCGGGGGCGTCTTCTCATCCGGAGTGTCCATGGGAACCCATTCTCCCATGCCGGCATTCTGGGCCCTGAGGCCCGGTCGTTGAGCGAAGACGACGAAGCCGACTCAGACGAAACGTCGCGCGCGCCTCAGCGCTGGCGGCGACCGCCGAAGACCGAGTGCAGCAGCGGCAGCGCCGAGACGCTGATCAGGGTGATGCCGAGCGGCGGCAGCGGCGTGACGAGCAGCGCGCCGCCCACGAGCATCGCGGCGAAGAGCACGCCCGATCCGATGCGGCGCGCGATGCCCTCGAGCCGGTCGAGGCGACGTTCGAGTGCCGAGGTGTCGAACGTGACGTTGCCGTCGTCGACGCGCGTGATGATGGCGTCGATCCGCTTCGGCAGGCGATACGTGACCGCCATCGTCTCCATGGCCTGCTGCGCCATGTCCTGCACGAGGCCCGCCGACTCGTCCCGCAGCAGTCGCCCCGCGTAGGGCTCTGCGGCATCCCACACGTTGAACGACGGGTCGAGGCTCGAGCACATGCCCGAGGTCAGCGACACCGCGCGGATCAGCAGCAGCATGTTCTCGGGCAGCTGCAGCGGAAGCGAGCGCACCATGTCGCCGAACTCGTCCGCGAAGTCGGTGAACTCCCGCGGATCGACCTTGCTGAGCTCGGCGAAGCCCATGCCGCCGAAGCGGGCGAACAGCGCGCGGAGGGCGCGTTCGAGTTCGGCCGTGTCCGCGGAGGGCAGCAGCACGCCGATCTCCTGCGCCGCGGTGACGAGCCCCCGGCTGTCGCGACCGGCGACCGCGATCAGCAGCGTGCGCAGTCCGTCGCGCAGGTTGTCAGGCACCTCGGCCATCATCCCGAAGTCGATGAAGGTGAGGCGGAAGTTGCGGCCGGTGGCGGATGCCGGCTCCGGCGTCACGAAGATGTTGCCGGGGTGCGGGTCGGCGTGCACGAAGCTGTGCGTGAACACCTGGTCGAACATGACCTCGGCGAACACATCGGCGACCTCCGACGGGTCGATGCCCGCCGCACGCAGAGCATCCGTGTCGTTGATCTTGATCGCAGTGACGTCAGACAGCGTGAGCACACGACGGGTCGAGCGCTCCCAGACGATCTCGGGGGCATCGACCCGCGCATCTCCGGCGAAGTTCTCGCGGAACCGCTCGGCGCTGGCCGCCTCGTGCAGGTAGTCGATCTCTTCGAGACTGGTGTGTGCGAACTCCTCGACGAGACCGGGAGCGTCGACGCGGTCCGAGACCAGACGCACACGCATCGCCCAGCGGGCGACGCGACGCAGGGCGGCGAGGTCGACCGCCACGATCTCATCGATGCCGGGACGCTGCACCTTGACGACGACGTTTCCGAGACCGGTGTCGACGGCGTCCTGGGCGTCGAGACGGGCGCGATGCGCCTGCCCGAGGGATGCCGCGGCCACCGGCGTCTCGTCGAACCAGGCATAGGCCTCATCGAGCGAGCGCCCGAGCTCGGCCTCGGCCGCCGCGCGGATGTCGGCGAACGGCACCGCGGGCACCTCGTCCTGCAGCCCCTCGAGCTCCTTGGTGATCTCGGGCGGCAGCACGTCGAGGCGCGACGACATGAACTGCCCGACCTTGATCATGAGGCCGCCGAGATCGACCGCCAGCACGTGGAACCGCCGGGCGAAACGCTGCATGCGCGAGGCCCTGGAGCGCTCGGCGATCGAGCTCATCCCGAACCGCGGCAGGACGAGCTCGAACCACCAGACCTTGAGGAACTCGCGCGCCGCGAACGACAGGATGCGGCGGTACCGGGCACGATGGGCGCCCTGCGCCGCAGCATCCGTCATGTGTCGTCCCTGGGTCGTGTGCGATCAGTCCTGAGCGAGGATCGTGTACAGCCTACGGCGGGCCTCATCGAGGATCTCGACCGCCTGCTGCACCTGCTCGGTGCTGCCGCTGCGTCCGACCTGAGCCGCGGCGGCCGCGAGGTCGACGCCGGCCTTGGGAAGAGCACTATAGCGGGGGTTGTCGTGCAGGCTCTCGCCCTTCGACTGCGACTCCCACGGCGCGGGGGTCTCGGTGCTCTCGACCGCGACCTCACGACCGGCCTCGGTGAGCGAGTAGGTCTTTCGCCCGTTCTGCTCCTCGGCGACGATGAGACCTTCGTCGGCGAGCAGCTGCAGGGTGGGGTAGACCGAGCCGGCACTCGGCTTCCACGATCCGCCACTGCGCTCGGCGATCTCGTTGATGATCTGGTAGCCGTGCATGGGCCTCTCGGCGAGGAGCGAGAGCACGGCGGTGCGCACGTCGCCCTTGGCCATGCGGGATCCGCCACTGGGGCGCTGTTCGAAGGACTTCTCGAAGCTCTTGCGGAGCTGGTCCATGGCGTCGAAGATGGCGGATGCGGGGCCTCCGGAGCCTGCACCGAAGCCGGATCCGCCGAAGGGGTTCGAGGGGAATGCGTTGTTCATGGTGACCTCCCTGGAGTGGTGAGCGATAGTCAACGATATATCGTTAACCCTGGGAGTGGGGTGTGGATCCGCCGCCTGCACGCACACGCTGCTGAACGCAACCCCCGTGTGCTCCACAGGTCTCGGTGCTTGACTGCGGGGGATGTCGAATCTGCGTGTGAGTGTCGTCGTGCCCGTCTTCCGCCCCGGGAAGGCCATCGATGCGCTCATCGCGTCTCTGGATCGGCAGACTCTCGATGCGTCGCAGTTCGAGGTCCTGCTGTGCGACGACGGCTCGGGCGATGAGACCACAGAACTCCTCGCCGCGGTGGCTGCCGAGCGGCCGAACGTGCGGGTGCTCGATCTGCCGCACTCCGGCTGGCCGGGCACCCCTCGGAACCGTGGCGTCGAAGCCGCGCGCGGCACCTACGTGCAGTTCGTGGATCAGGACGACTGGCTGTTCGACTCCGCGCTCGAGCGACTGAGCGACTTCGGCGACGAGCACGGGTCGGATGTGATCGTCGGCAAAGAGGTCGGCATCGGCCGCCGCCTGCCGAGCCGGATCTTCCGTCGCGACGTGCCGCACGCCCGCCTCGGCGAGGATCCGCTGCTCGAGATGCTGACGCCGCACAAGATGTTCCGCACCTCTTTCCTGCGCGAGAAGGGCATCCGCTTCCCCGAGGGCAAGGTGCGCCTCGAGGATCACCTCTTCGTGATGCGGGCGTACTTCGAAGCCGAGACGATCTCGATCTTCGCGAGCGAGCCCTGCTACGCATGGGTGAAGCAGCCCGGCAGCGCCAGTTCGTCGCGCATCGATCCCGAGACGTACTTCCCGCACCTGGATGCCGTGCTCGACCTGGTGGAGCAGTACACCGAGCCCGGGCGGCTGCGCGACCGACTGCTGCGGCACTGGTTCCGCGGCAAGATCCTCCAGCGGATCGCGGGCAAGCGGCTCGTCAACTACCCCGCCGACTACCGAGACCGGCTGCTCGACGTGGTGACCCCTCTCGTGCAGCGGCGCTTCGGTCCGGGCGTCGACCGCGGTCTGGCGTTCCCCAACCGCATCCGGGCCGCGCTGCTCAAGGCGGGACGTCGCGACGACCTGCTCGAATTCGCCCGCTACGAGGCGGAGATGGCCTGCCGGGCCGCCGTCACGAAGGCGCGCTGGTCGCGTGGAGGTGGGCTGTATCTGACGATCCGCGTCGACATCACGCGCGACGGCGCAGACGCACTCGCATTCGAGCCGGGCTCGGGACGACTGACCTCACTGCCCTTCTCGACCGCCGAGCTGCCGTCGGATCTGCTGCTCGCGCGCCGGGAGCTCGAGAACGACCAACTGGAGCTGTTCCTGCGCGACACCTCGACCGGCGATGAGCGTCGCATCGCCGCATCGTCGCTGCAGGACCGCACTTCGGCGACGATCGCGGTCGACCCCCTCAAGATCTTCGGCCCGTCGGACGAGACGCGGGAAGTGCGACTCGTCGCCAAGGTGCGGCGGGCGGGCTGGACGTTCGATGTCCCCCTCAAATCGGATGCCGCGACACTCGCCGCGGCCGGGCACTCCCCGCTGCTCGCGGGTCGGACGTGCACTCCTGTGGCGACCCGCGGAGGGGCCGTCGAACTGCGGCGCGTCTGGCCGGGCGGACGGCTCAAGGATCTCGCCGGCCGGGCCGCGCGCCGGGTGCGCAGCAGGTCGCGCGGGCGCTGACTGCTCGCCCCGCGGGGCGGATTCGTCAGCGCGCCAGGGTGAGGATCTCCGCTCCGTCTCGCGTGATCGCGACGGTGTGCTCGCTGTGCGCGGTGCGGCATCCGGTCGCGCTGCGCAGCGTCCACCCGTCGGCGTCGGTGACGAGGCGGTCGGTGTCGGCCATGACCCAGGGCTCGAGGGCCAGCAGCAGTCCCGGCCTCAGAACGTAGCCGCGACCGGGGCGCCCATCGTTGGCGACGTGCGGGTCCTGGTGCATCGTCGATCCGATGCCGTGCCCGCCGAACTCGAGGTTGACCCGGTACCCGGCCTCAGCCAGCACCGCTCCGATCGCGTGCGATAGGTCACCCGTGCGAGCACCGGGGCGAGCAATCGCGATCGCCGCCGCCAGGGCGCGCTCGGTCGCGTCGATCATCGCGAGGTCGTCAGGTGCGGCCGTCGCGCCGACGACGAAGCTGATCGCCGCGTCTGCCGCGACACCGTGCAGCTTCACTGCCAGATCGAGCGTCAGAAGATCACCATCGGCCAGCACGTAGTCGTGCGGCATCCCGTGGAGGACAGCATCGTTGACCGCCGTGCAGACATAGTGCCCGAACGGTCCACGCCCGAAGGAGGGCGCATAGTCGACGTAGCACGACTCGGCGCCGGCCTGTTCGATGAGTTGCTTGGTCCACCGGTCGAGGTCGAGCAGATTCACTCCGACCACCGACCGACTCTTGAGGGTCTGGAGTATCGAGCCGACCAGCGCGCCGGTCTCTCGTGCTCTGCGGACCTGTTCCGGATTCAGGATCTCGATCATAAGCGGTAATACTATACCGGTAATAGTATGGGCGCATGATGGTTCGCATGCCCCTCACCCCCGCCGACGTCGAACGCGGAGAACGCCTCGGCGCGCTGCTTCGGCGAGCTCGCGGTGCGCGGTCGATGCTGAGCGTCGCGCTCGACGCCGGGATCTCACCCGAGACCCTTCGCAAGATCGAATCGGGCCGGGTGGCCACCCCCTCGTTCTCGACGATCGCCGCCGTCGCCGGAGTGCTGCACCTCTCCCTCGACGCCGTCTGGGCCGAGGTCGAGTCGGCACACGCAGCCGCGAGCACGCGCGTCGCTTCCTGAGCGACCCTCCTCCTCGTCACGCGGCCACGTCGAATCGAGCTCGCCCACCCCGCGGATCACGACCGCAGCACCGACTCCAGGAGCCCCGGGAACAACTCGTCGAGATCATCGCGCCGCAGCGTCAGCATGCGCCGACGTCCGTTCGGCTCATTGCGGATCACTCCGGCCTCACGCAGCACCTTCATGAAGTGCGACTTCGTCGACTTCGGCAGATTCGGATCCGTCGCGTGACACTCCGCCATGTCGAGCGGACCGTCGGCGAGCTGGCGCGCGATCGCGAGTCGCTCCGGGTCGCTGAGCGCGAAGAGCACGTCGGTCAGCTGGATCTCGGAGCGATCCGGATGAGGCAGGTCGCCAGGCATGGTTCGAGAATAGTTGAACAATCGAGCCAGGGCGAGTACGCTCCAACAGTTCGATGATTGTCGAACCGAATTTTCCGAACCGAGGAGCACGGATGACGATGACAGCCCCGACGCCCGTCGCGACAGCATCCGCCCGTCGTTCACGCTTCGGTTTCGTGCTGGCGGTCGCCGCCCAGATCGCGATGATGGTCGGCGCGAGCGCCCCCTCGCCGTTCTACCCCGTGCTCGCTGCCGAGATCGGGTTCGACTCGATCGTGATCAGCGCAGTCTTCGCCGTCTATGCGATCGCGCTTCTGCTCGCCCTGCTCAGCGCCGGGTCGCTCTCCGACCACATCGGCCGGCGACCGGTCGCGATCTCGGGCTTCCTGCTGCTCGCTGCCAGCATGGTGCTGTTCTGGCATGCCGACACCGTGGCGACCCTCGTGCTCGCTCGGGTGCTGCAGGGCGCGGCGAGCGGCGTGCTGATCTCGACCCTGTCGGCCGCGGCCCTCGACCTCGCACCGCAGGGCAAGGCGCGCATCGCGGCGCTGTGGAACGCGCTCAGCCCCGGAATCGGCCTCGGACTCGGCGCGGTGCTGGCCGGCATCGTGCTCGACGTCACCGGAGAACCGCTGCTCGACGTGTTCGCGCCGCTGACCGTGATCTACGTGCTCCTCGCCGGGCTCTTCGTGCTCGCACCCGAGACGGCACCACTGCGGGCCGGGGCGTGGGCATCGCTGCGGTTCCGCCTCTCGGTGCCGGCCGAAGTGCGCGGCGATTTCTGGCGAGGCGCCCCGGCCGTCATCGCCGGCTGGGCGACCGGCGGCCTGTTCCTCTCGCTCGGCGCCACGATCGTGCACAGCGAACTCGGCGGCGTCGCACACTCGTGGCAGGGCCTCGCGGTCGGGATGCTCGCCGGCGTCGGCGCGATCACGGCGTTCCTCATGCGCCGCCGCAGCCCTCGCACGTCGGTGATCTTCGGCACCTCAGCCCTCGCGACCGGCACGGCGCTCTCGCTCGTGGCACTGAGCCTCGGATCGCTGCCCTTCTACCTCGCGGCGACCGCGATCACGGGTATGGGCTTCGGCACGGCGTTCTCGGGCGTGGTCGCCTCGCTCGCGCCGCGGATCCCGCCCGCCGAGCGCGCCGACACGTTCGCCGTGATCTACGTGCTCGCCTACTCGGCCTTCGGAGTGCCCGCCGTCGTCGCCGGTCTGCTCGTGGCGCCGCTCGGACTCGGCACGGTGTGCGTCGGCTACGGAGCGGTGGTCATCGTGCTCGCAGTGATCGCGCTGGTGCTGCGCGTGCGCCGGTCGGAGTAGGCGCGGGTCCGCGTCGTCCGGGACGGGCGGCCCACCCCGGACGACGGGACGGGCGGCGATCTCGGCGATGGGCGGATGCTCAGGCGCGAGACGTCCGCCCGACAGGGAGAAGGCCGCCCGACGCGGACCTCGGCCGCCCGACGCGCGGACCTCGGCCGCCCGACGCGCGGACCTCGGCGACCCCGCATCCGCCAGGTGCCGACAGGAGTCAACCCCCCGCCGAGGCCCCGGCATCCGCCATGGTCACGAAGAAGCCACTCGCGAAGAACACGGTGAGCGCCGCGAGGAGAAGCACGATCCCGAGATCGACGACGGCGAGATCCGCATGCCGCTGCGCGCGCTTCGCCGCACGCCCACCTGCGACACCGAACAGGAAGCCGAGGTAGACGTACCAGTTGTAGAGCCGCACCCAGACGAGCAGCATCACGATCGACGACATCACGAACGCCCCGAAGAGGGAGACCACGAAGACCAGCTGCCCGTTCGCGATGGCCACGTTCATGAAGGCGGTGATCGGAGCGAGCAGGTGCCGCTGCATCCATTCCGTGGGGCCGGGATCGATCGACGCCCGCGCGATCTCGGCGGCCATCTGCACGCGCAGGGATTCGAGCGTCGAGCCACGGCGCTCAGACGTGAACACGGCGACCCACGTCCAGATCACGGCGACGATGGCGAGTGTCGCTTCGGCGAGGGCGATGGCGGCGCCTCGATCCCAGAGCCTCCATCGCACTGCCCGGATGACGCCGAGCGCGGCGATCACGGCGATACCCATTCCGAGTCCCAGCGCGAACCAGCTGACGATCACGTAGTAGTTGGCGAAGAGCGCCGCCGCGGCGAGCATCGCGAACACGATCAGCCACACATTCTCTGTGGAGCCGTCGCTGCTCGCCGCCCCCTTCGCGCCGCCGGAGTCGCGGATGTTGTTGATGACGATGCTGCGGTTGTCGATGTGGCGGCTGTTGTTGACTCGGATGCTGTCATCGCCTCGGATGCTGTCGGTCTGAGGGTCTGTGAGCGATGACCCGGCGAAGATCACCAGGTCGCGCGTGGCGGCATCCGGTCTGCGCGCACCTCGGCGCCGCCGACGGATCAGCTGCGTGAGCGGCGGGATGACGGCGACCGCCCCTCCCCCGATGAATGCGGAGATGCTCTGGGTCGTGATTTCAGTGAAGATGTCGGCCACGGCGCCCACTTCCTGCCCCGTCGCTCGCGAGGCCTCCCGGCGGACGATAGCCAGCCGCGCGCACGCGCAGTGCGATATATCGGAATGGGCTGCCGCGAGGGCGGTGGCCGGAGGCCGGCCGGTTGGTCGCTCGGCTAGCGCGCGGTGAGCAGCTCCTGCAGCCGCGACACCTCTTCGGCCGGCATCCCGTACGTATGCTCGGCCGCCGGATATGCGCCCGCGCGCACCTCCGCCGCGTAGGCGGCGACGCCGTCGACCGAGACGCTCCGCACGTCGGCATAGCGCTTGACGAACTTCGCTGCGGGGCCGTCGTAGATCCCGAGCAGGTCGTGGAAGACGAGCACCTGGCCGTCGGCATCCGCTCCGGCACCGATCCCGATCGTCGGAACCCGCAGCAGGGGTGCGAGCAGCGCCATGAGCTGCGCCGGAACCGCCTCGACCACGATCAGCGAGACCCCTGCCTCCTGCAGTGCGAGGGCGTCGTCAATCACGGCGAGGGCCGCCTCGGCCGTGCGGCCCTGAGCGCGGTATCCACCGAGGGCCGTGGCGGTCTGCGGCGTGAGGCCGACATGACCCACCACCGGGATGCCGGCATTCACCAGCGCGCGGGCGCGATCGACGGTCGTGCCGCCTCGCTCGATCTTGACGAGGTCGACACCCGCCTCTTTCACGAAGCGCTGTGCTGTCGCGATGGCCTGCTCGTCAGACGCCTCATACGATCCGAACGGCAGATCGCCCACCAGCAGCGCGCGCGAGAGGCCACGCCGCACAGCCTTGGTGAGCATGAGCATCTCGTCTGTCGTGACCGGCACGGTGCTGTCGTAGCCGAGCACCGTCATCGCCGCAGAATCTCCGACGAGCACCATGTCGACGCCCGCCTCCTCGGCGATCTGCGCGCTCGGGTGGTCGTACGCCGTGACCATGACGATCGGCTCGGCCGCCCCCTTCTTCGTGCCGAGGTCGCCGAGGGTCACGCGCGACGTCGGTGCGGCATGGGCGCTCATGAGGCGACCCCTCTCATCAGGTGGTTGTCGATCAGTCTGGCGGCGCCGACGCGAGCGGCCACGAGCAGAAGCGCATCGCGCTCCACAGCATCCACCGGCTCCAAGGTCTCGGCATCCCGGAGTTCCAGATACTCGGCATCGATCGCGGCGCCCTCGAGCACCGAGCGCGCGGCGGAGAGGATGCTGTCGCGGTCACGGTTCCCCGAGGCGACGACTGCGTCGGCCGCACTGAGCGCACGGTTCAGCGCGGTCGCCTGCGTGCGCGCATCCGGGTCGAGATAGACGTTGCGCGAGCTCATCGCGAGGCCGTCGGCTTCTCGTACGATCGGACACGCCACGATGCGCACGCCGAGGTCGAGGTCGCGCACGACCCGACGCACGACGAGCACCTGCTGCGCATCCTTCTGCCCGAAGAACGCGACGTCGGGCGCGACGATGCCGAACAGCTTGGTGACGACGGTGGCGACGCCGTCGAAGTGGTGCGCACCGCGGCTCGCCCCATCGAGCACCTCGGTGATGCCGGCCACGTGGATGTTCGTGGCGAAGCCGTCGGGGTAGATCTCGGGGGGCTCGGGGGCGAACAGGATGTCGACGCCCGCGGCCTCGGCGAGCGCGGCGTCACGGTGCTCATCGCGCGGGTAGGTGCTGAGGTCTTCGTTCGCGGCGAACTGGGTCGGGTTGACGAACAGCGAGACGACGACGAGGTCGTTCTGCTCGCGCGCCGCACGCATGAGCGAGAGGTGGCCGTCGTGGAAGGCGCCCATGGTCGGCACGAGTCCGACCGACCGGCCCGCCGCCTTGGCTTCGCGGACCGCGGCTCGCACCTCGGCGATCGTACGGAGGATTCTCATGCCTCGGGCTCCTCGGTGGGGGAAGTGATGGCGACGCCGGCAGTGCGCCCTGCGACCGCCCGGGTGGCGGTGGCGAGCGCGTCGAAGAGGTCTCGATACTCGGCGGATGCTGCGCGCTGCCGTGCCACGGTCGCGTCGTCGCCACGCGCGATCGGTCCCGTGAGCACGGCAACGGCGCCCGAGGCCACCCAGTTGTCGACCGTCTGCCGCACGAGCGGTGCGAGATGTGCGCGGTCGACTCCGGCATCCTTCGCGAGATCTTCGGCCGCATCGAGCACCGTGAGCACGAAGTTCGAGGCGAAGGACGCCGACGCGTGATATTCCGCGCGGTGAGCGTCGTCGACACGGAACGGATTCGCACCCAGGGCCCGCGCCAGCTGCTCCGCCACCGCGAGCGCCTCGGGGGTGCGTCCGTCGACGGCGACCCCGATGCCCCGGAAGACCCCGGACGACTCCTTCCCCGTGAAGGTCTGCAGCGGGTGGAGGCTGAAGTCGACGTCGGTGAGAGGCGTCGCACCCGAGACGTGCGCGATGAGACGAGCATGCGGTCGCGCTGCGAAGGCCACCGCCGCGATCGCCGCATCCGGTACGCAGAGCAGCGCGATATCGGCATCAGGCATCCGGTCTTCTCGACGAAGCGGCCCGAGGACGACGAAGCCCGCGGCGCGCAGGGCGCGGGCGAGTACGCCGCCGAGACGGCCGGCGCCGACGATGGCGATGGTCGTGTCAGGAGTGAGGGCAGGGATGCTGTGCATGTCGATTCCCGGGCCGAGAAGGTCGGCGCGGATGCGTCGAGTATCCGCCCGAGACAGGGTGTGCGCAAAATCTGGGAGCAGGTAGCCAAGTGCGAGTGGACGCTGGATTGACATTCTGCGCACTCATATGCGAGGAGACATGACTCTTCGCTTCGACCGCTGGGCGACCGGATCGGATCCTTCGCCCGCTCCACATGAGTGATTGACCAATCACTAACTGCGATGTACAGTCGACGCATGACCACTCGCAGCCCGATCCTCTCGACCGCAGACGTCCGCCGCCCTCTCGTCGCGGCGGCGGCGCTGACCGCGTTCGCCCGGGGTGGGTACTTCCGCACGACAGTGGCCGACGTGGCTCGCGAAGCGAAGATCTCGCCGGCCTACGTGTTCAAGCTGTACTCGAGCAAGGAGCAGCTGTTCGTCGCGGCACTCGACACGTGCTTCGAGCGGATCGTCGAGGCCCTGGATGCCGGAGCCGACACCGCCGAATCGCCGCGGCCCGACGATGTGCTCGACGCGATGGGCGAGGCCTACGCCGACCTGATCCGCGACCGCTCGCTGCTCATGCTGCAGGTGCACGCCCAGTCGGCAGCGGAGACGCCCGAGATCGGGGACGCGCTCCGCGCGGGACTCGCGAAGGTGACCGAGTTCGTGCGGCAGCGGTCGGCGGGGAGCGACGACGCCGTGCAGCGCTTCATCGCCTACGGGCAGCTCTGCCACCTGATCGTCACCGCCCGCGTCGACGAGAGCAGCGCGCCGTGGGCGAAGATCGTCGCGCACGGCATCCGTCACCCCGAGTGAGCCGCCCCCTCCCGCCTCCCTTTTTCATGCCTTCAAGAGTGAGTGATCACTCACTAACCATCAGACGAAGGAGATCATCATGACCCTCACCAGCCCCACCCCCACCGCGACGGTACGCAGCGACCGACGCTGGCTCGCGTTGAGCTTCCTCGCTCTCGCCCAGTTCCTCGTCGTGCTCGATGCGTCGATCGTGAACATCGCCCTGCCGGTGCTCGGCGCGCAGCTCGCCATGAGCACCGCGGCTCTCGCCTGGGTGATCACGGCCTATGTGCTCGCATTCGGCGGCCTGCTGCTGCTCGGCGGACGCCTGGCCGACCGCTACGGCCACCGCCGCATCTTCCTGCTCGGCGTGGTCGGGTTCGTCGCGGCATCCGCTCTGGCGGGGTTGTCGTTCTCGAGCGAGATGCTGCTCGCGGCTCGTGCACTGCAGGGTGCCTCGGCGGCGCTGCTCGCCCCGTCGGCGCTCGCCCTGCTGACCCAGCTCTTCCCCGACTCCCGCGATCGCTCGAAGGCCCTCGGCGTGTGGGGCGGGGTGGCCGGCATCGGCTCGGCCGCAGGCGTGCTCCTCGGCGGCGTGCTCACCGCGACGTTCGGATGGCAGTCGGTGTTCTTCGTGAACGTACCCGTCGGCATCCTGGTGCTCGTCGCCGTGCCGCTGCTGATCTCGCGTGACACCGCATCGGATGCCGGAAGGCTCGACGTGTGGGGTGCGGTCACCATCACCGGCACCCTGGTCGCCGTGGTCGGGGCGCTCAGCGCGGTCGAACAGGTCGGAATCGCACATCCACTCCCGCTCGGTCTGCTCGTCGCCGCGGCGGCCCTCGGCGCAGCGTTCGTCGCGATCGAGCGGCGCACGGCATCCCCGCTGGTGCCGCTCTCCGTGTTCCGCAACCGCAACCTCTCGCTCGGCAATGCGGTCGTGCTGCTCGTCGGCGCGGGCATGGTCGCGCTGTTCTTCGCCCTGTCGGTCTACATGCAGGCCGTGCTTGGGTACGACGCGCTCACCACCGGGCTCTCGCAGCTTCCGCTCGCCGGCGCTCTCGTGGTCGTCGCCGGAGTCGTGCCCGCGCTCGTGCAGCGCATCGGGCTCAAGACGACACTGGTCGGATCGCTGCTCGTCCTGGCTGCGGGCCTCGTGTGGCTGTCGTTCGCGTCCGCGGATGCCGGATTCGTCGCGCAGCTGCTCGGACCCACCCTGCTGATCGGCATCGGTCTCGGTGGCGCGTTCGTCACCGCCACGCAGCTGTCGGTCGACGGGGTCGAGGGCTGGGAGGCCGGGCTCGCGGGCGGTCTCGTGAACACCAGTCAGCAGATCGGTGGCGCACTGGGGCTCGCCGTGCTCGGCACCGTGGCGTCGCTGCGGACCGAATCGCTGAGCGCGGCCGGCGTCGAGACGCCCGAGGCCCTCACGGGCGGATTCTCGTGGCTGTTCCTCGGGGCCGCGGCCATCACCGTGGTCGGCGCCGTCGTCGCCGGGTTCTCGCGCAAGGGGTGACGGCACCCCGGGGCGCTCCGTACGCCGATCTCAGACGACGGCGGATGCCGGGCGGCCGTGAGCCCCCGGCATCCGCCGTACCCTTGAGTGTCCTGCCCCATCCCCGGGCACCTTCTCTGGAGCATCCCCATGTCTGCACTCGCGGTCGATGATCGTGCGCGCTACCGCGCGAAGCCCTCTGTGCTCGACGCCCTGAAGAGCCCCCGGATGCTGACGCGCGAGGTTCTCGCGGGTCTGGTCGTGGGTCTCGCGCTGATCCCCGAGGCGATCGCGTTCTCGGTGATCGCGGGGGTCGACCCGAAGGTCGGCCTCTTCTCGTCGTTCATCATGGCCGTGTCGATCGCGTTCCTCGGCGGACGCCCGGCGATGGTCACCGCGGCGACCGGCGCCGTGGCTCTCGTGATCGCCCCCGTCGCGCCGACCTACGGCCTCGACTACTTCATCGCGACCGTGATTCTGGCGGGCATCTTCCAGGTGATCCTGGGCGTGCTGGGCGTGGCGAAGCTCATGCGCTTCATCCCGCGCAGCGTCATGGTCGGTTTCGTCAACGCGCTCGCGATCTTCGTGTTCAGCTCGCAGTTCCCGCAGCTGATCGACGTCCCGTGGCTGGTGTATCCGCTGGTCGCGCTCGGAATCGTCGTCATGATCGTGATGCCGAAGATCACGAAGATCGTGCCTGCGCCGCTCGTGTCGGTGATCATCGTGACCGCGGTCGTGCTGACGATGGGTATCGCCGTGCCGACCGTCGGCGACCAGGGCGAGCTGCCGACGAGCCTGCCGTCGCTCTTCCTGCCCGACATCCCGTGGACATGGGAGACCTTCGGCATCATCGCGCCGTTCGCGCTCGGTGTCGCGCTGGTCGGGCTCATGGAGTCGCTGCTCACCGCGAAGCTCGTCGACGAGATCACCGACACCCACTCGAACAAGAGCCGGGAGTCGTGGGCTCAGGGCGTCGCGAACATGCTCTCGGGATTCTTCGGCGGCATGGGCGGATGCGCGGTGATCGGCCAGACGATGATCAACGTGAAGGCATCCGGTGCGCGCACCCGCATCTCGACCTTCTTCGCGGGCGTCTTCCTGTTCCTGCTCGTCGTGGTGTTCGGCGACTTCGTCGGCACGATCCCGATGGCGGCGCTCGTCGCAGTCATGATCATGGTCGCGATCGGCGCGTTCGACTGG
Source organism: Microbacterium sp. EB106-03-03-XG65 (assembly GCF_058791955.1). Classification (NCBI taxonomy): domain Bacteria; kingdom Bacillati; phylum Actinomycetota; class Actinomycetes; order Micrococcales; family Microbacteriaceae; genus Microbacterium; species Microbacterium sp. EB106-03-03-XG65. The sequence goes on along the minus strand of NZ_JBYTEB010000001.1, from coordinate 731,209 downwards.
CACAGCGTCAAGCCTTCGACCCTCAGGCGGATGCCGAAGAGCGAGACGTTCGTGATGGTCGCCACAGTCGTGCTGGTGCTGCTGACGCACAACCTCGCGATCGGCGTCGTCGGCGGTGTGCTCGTCGCCTCGGTGCTGTTCGTGCGGCGGGTGGCGCACTTCGTGTCGGTGTCGCGGACTGTCGCCGATGACGTCGTCACCTACACCGTGACGGGTGAGCTGTTCTTCGCCTCGAGCAACGACCTGACGACGCTGTTCTCGTACCCGGATGACCCTGATCGCATCGTCATCGACCTCACCGGATCGCACATCTGGGATGCCTCGACGGTCGCGGCGCTGGACGCGATCGAGACGAAGTATGCGGCTCTCGGGAAGACCGTCGAGATCGTCGGGATGAACGAGAGCAGCCAGAGGATGCGGGGAAGGCTGACCGGCGGGTTCGAGTAGCGCGGCGGGCGATCCACCCCGGTGAATCGGCCATCTCCGGTCGAGACCCACCGTTCGCAGCGAGACCCACCGCCAGGACACGGGTCTCATCACCGTCGGCGGGTCTCGCCGTACGCCGGCCGCAACCGCCACCGCTCGCAGCGAGACCAACCGTTCGCAGCGAGACCCACCGCCGCGACACGGGTCTCGTCACGGGGAAGGGGTTTCGGTGGAAGAGCGGCGTGCTTCGCGCCGTCGATGGCCGCGAAGAGGGCGCCTCCACCCGCGGGCGGCCAAGCAGCACTCCGGCATTCTGGAAAAGTCTAGTCCGATCGGGGCTGTACAAGTACAATTGCACTCGCGACGAGAGGTGCCGCATCGCGCCTCGGAGAAGAGTCACGACATGCCCGAGACCCCCACGACCGCCCCCGCCCCGGTCGGCTCCGCAGCGCACGGACTGCGCCGCCCCCTGCACTCCGCGCCTCTGATCGAACGCGGACTCGTGCACGAGTGGCACCGGCGCAACCGGCAGGTCACACTGCCGCACGGCATTCGGATGCTCGAGGAGTACGGCACGCTCGAGAATCTGCGGCGACTCACGGGTGAGTCCGACGCCGAGTTCCGAGGCATGCTGTTCGCCGACTCCGACATCTACAAGACCCTCGAGGCCGCGGCGTGGGAACTCGGACGCGAGGAGGATGCCGGCATCCGGGCGTTCTTCGACGCCGCCGTCGCACTCATCGAGCGAGCACAGCAGGACGACGGCTACCTCGACTCGGCCTACCTCCGGCGCGACGACCGTCAGCCGTGGAGCGACTTCGCCCAGGGTCATGAGCTCTACTGCCTCGGCCACCTCATCCAGGCCGCGGTCGGCGCGCACCGCGCGATCGGCGACGACCGTCTGCTGCGGGTCGCCGAGCGGTTCGTCGACCACGCCGTCGCCCGGTTCGGTGCCGATGACGCGGTCGAGTACTGCGGGCATCCGCTCATCGAAGCCGCGCTCGTCGAGCTGCACCGCACGACCGGTGCCGACGCGCCGCTCGCGCTCGCCCAGGCATTCGTGCGCCGACGCGGTTCGGGATTCCTCGGCGGAGTGACGTTCGGCGCGGAGTACTACCAAGACGAGCAGCCCGCGCTGCAGGCCACCCGCATGCGCGGACATGCGGTGCGAGCGCTCTACCTGAACCAGGGCATCACCGACCTGTACCTCGAGACCGGCGACGTCACGATGCTCGACACCATGCGCACCCAGTGGGACGACCTCGTCTCGCGCCGCATGTACGTCACCGGCGGCACGGGCGCCCGACACGAAGACGAGGCATTCGGCGAGGCGTTCGAGCTGCCGCCCGATCGCGCATACGCCGAGACCTGCGCGGGAGTCGCGCTCTTCGGCTGGGCCTGGCGCATGTACCTGGCGACCGGCGAGGCCCGGTTCATGGATGCGGGCGAGACGGCCCTCTACAACGTCGTCGCCGCGGGCATCTCGACCGACGGAGACTCGTTCACGTACGTCAATCCACTGCAGGTGCGCGACGAGCGACCCTACGGCGGCGCGGAACCCGCCGGGCGGCGACGCTGGTTCAGCTGCGCCTGCTGCCCGCCGAACCTCATGCGCACGTTCGCCGCCCTCGAACACCACGTCGCGGCGGAGCGTCCCGACGGCCTCGACATCGTGCTCTACGCCTCAGCCACCGTGCAGGCCCACGGGGCAGCGGTCACGATCGACACCGCGTATCCGGCGGAGGGCACCATCCGCATCAGTGTGCGCGGAGACGCCGTCGCCGGCCGCCGACGACTGGCTCTTCGCGTGCCGGAGTGGGTGTCGGGCCGGGCGGTGACGCTGCTGCGGGGTGGCGAATCCGTGGACGCAGACGTGGACGAGGGGTGGATCGTGATCGACGACGCGCTCGTCGACGGCACCGAGATCGAGCTGCGGCTGCCGGTGGAGGTCGACGTCATCCACCCGCACCCGCTGATCGACGCGGTACGCGGAACCGTCGCCGTGCGCCGTGGACCGGTCGTCTACTGCGCGGTCGGCGACGTCGACGACCTGATCGTCGAGCCCGATGCTCTGGCCGCCACGCCCGTCGCGGGGTCGGCTGCGGGTGGTGATGGTGCGCGAGGGCTCCTCGGCCCGCGGATCACCGTCGCGGCGCACCGGGCGGACGCCGGCGATGCGCAGGCGCTGTATGCACGCGAGGTCGACCGCGCAGCATCCGAGGAGATCGTCGTCGAGCTGCGCCCGTTCGCGGAGTTCGACGGCGGAACCGCGATGCGGGTGTGGATGCCGACGGCGCGGCGCTGAGCAGCCCCGGGGTGCGGGGCCGAAAACGCATCCGAAACGGGCCCCCGGGATGCGAAAGTGACCACCCACCACGGATCCGACGATGCGGGGCCAAAAACGCATCGCACCGAACACGCGACGGGGTGCGGGGCCAAAAACGCATCCGAAACGGGCCCCCGGGATGCGGAATTGACCACCCACCACGAGCAGCACCGACGCGGGGCCGGAAACGCACGCATACGCGCCGGATGCGGAGCATGCGGCGACCGGCGGGGCCGACCGGCGCCGGCGCGGTCGGCCCCCGCGGTGCGTCAGGGCTGGATCAGGATGCCGTCGACGCGGCGCGCGATGCCGAGGGGGTTCGCCTCTTTGAGGGCATCCGGCAGCAGGCCCTCGGGGACGTTCTGGTAGGCCACGGGCCGCAGGAACCGCGTGATCGCCGCCATCCCCACCGAGGTCGTGCCGACAGCGGTCGTCGCCGGGTACGGGCCGCCGTGCTGCTGCGCCCAGGTCACCGACACTCCGGTGGGCCACTGGTTCCAGAGCACGCGTCCCGCACGCTCCGAGAGCTTGGGGAGAAGATCCACGGCGATCTCGTCGTGGTCCACGCCGATGATCGTCGCGGTCAGCTGCCCCTCGAGGCGGTCGGCGATCTCGAGCAGCTCGCTCTCGTCGTCATAGGTCACCACGAGCGCTGCGGGACCGAACATCTCGCTCATCAGCGTGTGCATCTCGGCGCGCAGCGTCTCGATCGACGTGGCGAGCAGCACGGGCGACGGAGCATCCGCATCCGCACCGGCATCCGCACCGGCAGAGAGCGTGCGCACGCCCGCGACTCCCCGGGTCGAGGCGAGCGAGTCGCGGAAGCCGCTCTCGATCCCGCCGTTCAGCAATGCGGATGCGGCCGGCAGCTGCTGGGCCTCGAGCTCCGAGACGATCGACGAGCCGGTCGGAACGAAGAGCACTCCGGGCTTGGTGCAGAGCTGTCCGGCGCTGCCGGTGACCGAGGCGACGAAGTCGCGGGCGATGCCGGCAGCATCCCTCTCGGCCGCACGCCGCGTCACGAAGGCGGGGTTCGTGCTGCCGAGCTCTCCGTAGAACGGGATCGGCTCGGGTCGGCTCGAGGCGATGTCGAACAGGGCACGCCCGCCGCGCACCGATCCGGTGAACGCCGCGGCCTTGATTCCGGATGCTCGCAGAGCACGCACGCCCGCCTCGGTGCCGTGGATCGTCTGGAAGAGACCGTCGGGCGCACCGGCCGCGGCGAGGGCGTCGATCACGACGGCAGACGTCGCGTCGGACAGCTCGGGGTGTCCGTGATGCGCCTTGAGCACCACGGCGTTGCCCGCGGCGAGCGCACTCGCGGTGTCTCCTCCTGCGACGGAGAACGCGAACGGGAAGTTGCTCGCGGCGAAGACGAGCGTCGCGCCGATGGGCTCGAGCTGCCGGCGCAGGTCTGGGCGCGGGGCGCCCATCGGCCACTCGGCATCGGCGTGATCGATGCGGGCGTCGAGCCAGAGGCCTTCGGGCAGCATCTCGGCGAACATGCGCAGCTGGAAGCTCGTGCGACGCAGTTCGCCCCGCAGTCGCGGCTCGGCCAGGTGCGTCTCGCGCTGCGCGATCGGGATGAGCTCGTCGGCGTGCTGGTCGAGGGCGTCCGCCACGGCGACGAGCGCACGGCTGCGCTCGTCGATGCCGGCCTTCTTCCACTGCTCGGATGCGCGGACCGCGCGATCGATGATCTGGTCGACGCTGTCGTCTGACGTGTCGTGCATGGTCATGACTCCTCCTGGTTCGGGTGGTGCGGCACGAGCGCGGCGAGATCGCCGAGCGACACGGGCACGCCCACCTGTCGATTGGTCAAGGATTCGAGGGCGGGGGCGTCGACGACGCCTCCGGTGCCGGTGGCGACGAGCTTCGAGAGGGCGAATCCGCACACCCTCCCCTGGCAGAGCCCCATTCCGGGGCGCGCGGTGACGCGAACGTCTCTGGCGTCGTCGGCGCGGAGTCCGTCGACGGCATCCGTCACCTCGGCCGCGGTCACCTCTTCGCAGCGGCAGATGTGGGTCTCGGGGGTCAGCCACTGGTCCCACGCCTCGGGCACGGGACTGGCTCGGTGCATGCCGACCGCGAAGCGCCGTCCCCGACGCAGACGCCGACGATGCCGCGCCATCCGTCGCGCGTCGGTCGTGACGCCGAGGTCCTGTGCGACTGCGGCTCCCGCGAGCTCTCCCTCGGCGCATGACGCGATGGCTCCGCCGATGCCGGTGACCTCGCCCGCCGCGAAGACGAGTGGATCGGATGCGCGCAGGTCGTCGTCGACGTCGATCACGAGCGATCCGTCGACATCGATGCGGGTGCGCAGCCCCAGGCCGACGGCCAGCTCGAGCTGCGGCGTAAAGCCCCACCCGAACGCGACGAGGTCGGCGGTCACGGTGCGCGTCGACCCCGGACGCACGCGCCCTCTGCCGTCGACGCGGGCCAGCTCGACCTCGGACACCCGCCCGGTGCCGCGCACGGCCGTGACGATCGTGCGCGTGCGCAGGGGCACCCGGTGGCGTAGGAACGTGGCGGCATACTGCGCGCCCTCCCACAGCTTGCCCGGCTCCTGCAGCGCACGCAGCGGAGTGGCCGCCCAGCGGGACAGGGCGTTGGCGTCGACCACTTCGACCACCTCGACCCCGGCCTCGGCGAGACCCGCGGCGACCGACAGGAGGAACGGTCCGGTGCCCGCGACCACGGCACGACGCCCGGCCCGCACCTGGTTGGCCTTGAGCATCGCCTGCACGCCACCCGCAGCCATGACCCCGGGCAGCGTCCATCCGGGCACGGGCAGCTGCCGGTCGTAGGCGCCGGTCGCGATCACGAGTCGACGCGCCCACGTGGTGCGTTCGGCGAGGGGAAGGGTGTCGGCGCCGCTCACGGCACTGGTGCGCAGCGCCACCCGGTCGCCGAAGCCGTCGGTGCGCCACACCTGGCGTCCGGCGAGATGCCGGATGCGACCGGATGCCACGGATGCGGCGAGCCGCTCGCGCAGGTCGGTGTAGTGCTTCCAGTGGTGGTGGCCGGTGCTCTCGGGCGCCGCGAAGGCGTCGCGGTGGCGCTCGTCGGGGTGGCGCCAGTACTGTCCGCCGGTCTGGCGACCCGCGTCGATCAGCACGACCTGCAGGCCGTGTTCGGCGGCGACGATCGCCGCGCTCAGACCCGCGGGCCCCGCGCCGACGACTGCGACATCGGCGAGCGGCAGATCGGATGCCGGCATGCTCTGCTCAGACATGAGGCTCCTGCTCACTCGGGCGGGCGGGCTCGGGCCGCGCGGAAGGATCCGATATACCGGTGGGTGCGGGCGGCGCGGCGGGTGCGGGCGGCGCGGCGGGTGCGGGCGGCGTGGCGGGTGCAGGCGGGCGGGCGACCTCGCCCAGCTCTGAAACCTCGAGCAGCTCGGCCAGCGCCAGCGGTTCCTCGGGATCGGAGCTCTGCACGATCTGCCCCGCGCACGCCTCGACCAGGCAGGCGCGCTGGCTGCGCACCCCGTCGACCGTCACGAGGCAGTCGAAGCACACCCCGATGCCGCAGAACAGCCCGCGGGGGGCGTGGTCGCGCCGGGTGGTGCGCCACGAGACGATGCCGGCCCCGGCAAGTGCCCCGCCGATCGTCTGGCCCGGCGTGAACGGCACCCGGGTGCCGTCGAACTCGATACCGGCGTCAGCCGGGGCGACGGGCGCGCCGTCGAGTGCGCCGCCGGGTGCGGTGTCGTCTGTGCGCGTGCGGGTCATGCGGCGACGAGTCCTTCGAGTCGTTCGGGGCGGAAGGGAGTCAGGTCGAGGTCTGTCGCCTGTGACCGCAGCGCCTGCGAGAGCAGCTTGCCGGTGCCGACGGACAGGCCGACACCCGCACCCTCGTGTCCCGCAGCGTGCCAGAGTCCCGGCATCCGGGCGTCCTCCCCGATCGCGGGAAGGTGATCGGGGCAGTACGGGCGGAATCCCGAGTACGCACGCTGCACCCCCACGTCGCGCAGCGCCGGGAAGAGCCCCAGTCCGCTCGCCGCGATGCGTGCGACCGCCTCGGCCGAGAACGACCGATCGAATCCGACGCGCTCGCGGCTGGCGCCGAGCAGGATCGTGCCGCTCGGGGTGCCCTCGACGACCGGTGAGACCTGGAGCCCGGCATCCGAGCTCGCGACATCGCCGACGTACTCGGCGGCGTAGACCTTGTGGTGCACCGTGATCGGCACAGGCTCGGTGACCAGCACGAAGCCGCGTCGGGGCAGCACGGGCAGGTGGACTCCGGCGAGCGCCGCCACCTCGCCGCTCCACGGGCCTGCGCAGTTGACCACGGCGTCGGCCGAGATGCGGCCGAGAGACGTGTCGACTCCGACCGCACGACCACGGTCGGTGAGGATGCTGTGCACCGAGGTTCTGGTGTGCAGCTCGGCGCCATGGGCGATCGCGAGCTTCAACAGGTGGTGGGTGGCCAGCAGTGGCTGCACCTGCGCGTCGTCGGGGTAGAACGCGCCGCCGACGAGTGCGGGATTGATGTAGGGCTCGACCTCACGCAGCCCGGCGTTGCCGTCGATCATCTCGGCCCGGATGCCCAGCTCGCGCTGATGCTCGACGAGGGCTGCGAGCCCCGCCATGCTGCCCGCGCTGCCGGCGACCACGAGACCGCCCTTGGATTCGAACTCCCACAGGTGGGCATGCTCGACGAGATCCTCCCGCCACACACGCTGCGAATAGAGCGACAGCTCGAGCTCGGGACCCACCTCCTTGTCGGAGACGAGGATGTTGCCTTCGCACCGGCTGCTGGTTCCCGAGGCGATCGACCCGCGCTCGACGACGATGGTGCGGAGCCCGGATGCTGCCGCGAAATACGCCGTCGCGGCACCGACGACTCCCGCCCCGACGATCACGACGTCGGCGCGTGCTGTCGATCGAGCCACTAGCCGTTCGCCTCCGCGGGGTGGGGTTCGCCCACCGTGTGCCCCGACCAGTCGCCGCGCACGTGCTCGATGTGCGAGAACACGAGGTCGCGCGCCTTGACGGCGTCGCGCGCCTCGATCGCATCCATGATCGTGTGGTGCTCCTTGGCGGAACTCGTGAGGTGACCCCGCTCATAGAGCTCGGCGAGGCCGAACAGGCGCGTCTGCGAGCGCAGGGACTGCACGAGCTGGGTGAGCCTGGCGTTGCCCGCATACTGCAGGATCGCGAGGTGGAAGTCGCTGTCGGCGCTGAGGTACTCGACGAGGTCGCCGCGCTCGGCCGCGACGACGATCTCCTCAGCCTTGCCGCGGAGCTCGGCGAACGCGCTCTCGGGGATCAGCGGGGTCGCCTTCTCGACTGCGGGCGGCTCGAGGAAAAGGCGCAGCTCGGTGACCTCGGCCAGGTCGTGCGACGACACCTCGGTCACGCGGAAGCCGCGGTTGGGCATTGCGACGACGAGGCCTTCGCGCACCAGGTCGAGCATCGCCTCGCGGATCGGGGTGGCCGACGTGCCGAACTCCTCGCCGAGGCTCGGCGCCGAGTACACCCGCCCGGGCTGCATCTCGCCGCTGATGATCGCCGAGCGCAGGGCACGGGTGACCGTGTCGCGAACGCTGGGCTGCTTGCTGAGCCGTACGAGGCTGCGCGTGTCAGTTCCGGACATCTGTGTTCCCTCTCTGAGGCGATGCATCGGCGCCGAGCGCCGACTTCAGGATCCTCGCCACGACGGCGAGATCCTCCCAGCTCATTCCGACGCCCGTATAGACAGCCGGCCGAGCCTCACGGCGCACGAACGCACCCGCCTCCAACTCTCGCAGATTCATCACACACTGCGCACCTGCCTGCCAGTCGGCGAGCGGTCGGGCCTGCAGCAGGTTGCCGTTCTCGCGCAGGGCCGACGCCCGGGCCTCGACGACCAGATCGGCGTCGGTCACCAGGTCGGCGGCCAGTTCGCGATGACCGATGCCGTGCGAGCCGACGGCCGCGACCACGGCATGGTCGCCGACATCGCCTCGGCTGAGAACAGGCGTGCTCGACGAGGTCGCGGTGATCACGACGTCGGCGGCACGCAGCGCGCCTGCTTCGACATCCTCTGCGCGAACGGCCTCGGCCCGGATGCCGTCGGCTCTCAGCCGCTCGACGAGTTCGGCCGTGCGACTCGGCGTGCGCCCCACGATGCTCACGACACCCACCGGCAGCAGGTCGGCGAGTGTGCGCACATGCGACTCGGCCTGCGGGCCCGAGCCGAGCACGGCGAGCGAATCGATGCTCTGCTTCGCTCCCCGGGCGTCGGCCCGCAGCATCCCCCTGATCGCGACCGCCGTGACCGCGGGCGTGCGAAGAGTGGTGAGGTGGGCACCCTCGAGGATCGCGAGCGGGCTCAGCGTCGCGGCGTCGAACACCAGATACCAGGCCTGGATCTTCGGGAGGCCTCGCTCGGTGTTGCGCGGCGCGATCGTGACGACCTTGATGCCCGCGTGCTCGGGCGACTGGGTCGGCATGAGCAGGAACTCGCCGCTGTCGAGCGGGCTGAACAGGCGCGGGGCGTCGGACTCGATGTCGACCCCGTCGCGCAACGCCTGTGCGATGGCCTCGACCGCGCCTCGACGGTCGATCGCCGCGTCGATCTCGTCGACGCCGATCACGGGAACAGAGGTCACAGCACGAACCCCTGCGGGAACGGATCGCTCGGGTCGAGCATGTACTGGGCGGTCCCGGTGACCCACGCCCGACCGGTGATGGTCGGGATGACGGCAGGGATGCCGGCGACCTCGGTCGTCTCGACGAGTCGACCGGTGAAGCTCGTGCCGATGAACGACTCGTTGACGAAGTCCTGGTCGAGCGGCAGCTCGCCGCGGGCATGCAGCTGCGCCATGCGGGCGCTCGTGCCGGTGCCGCAGGGCGAGCGGTCGAACCATCCGGGATAGATCGCCATCGCATGCCGCGAGTGCAGCGCGGTGGATCCCGGCGCCTTCAGATACACGTGATGGCATCCGCGGATGGTCGGGTCGACCGGATGCACCGGCTCGCCCTGCGCCTCGATCGCCCCCATGATCGCGAGCCCGGCCGCGAGCAGCTCGTCTTTGTGCGCGCGGTCGAACGGCAGGCCGATCTGCTCGAGCGAGACGATCGCATAGAAGTTGCCTCCGAACGCGAGGTCGTATTCGACGGCTCCGACCCCGGGCACGTCGACGACCTGGTCGAGCGCCACGACGAACGACGGCACGTTGCGCAGAGTCACGCTGTCGGCGTGCCCGTCGGAGACGTGCACCTCGGCGATCACGAGGCCCGCAGGCGTGTCGAGGCGGATCGTGGTGACCGGCTCGACGACCGGGACCATGCCCGTCTCGACGAGCACGGTCGCCACTCCGATCGTGCCGTGCCCGCACATGGGCAGGCACCCGGACACCTCGATGTAGAGCACGCCGAAGTCGGCATCCGGTCGCGTCGGCGGCTGCAGGATCGCACCGCTCATGGCGCTGTGGCCACGGGGCTCGTTCATGAGCAGCAGACGCAGGTCATCGCTGTTCGCCATGAACCACTGCCGGCGCTCCTCCATGGTCGACCCCGGCATCACTCCGACGCCGCCGACGATCACGCGCGTCGGCATCCCCTCGGTGTGGGAGTCGACGGCGTGGAAGACGCGTTGTGCTCGCATGTGGTGTGTCTCCGGATCAGCGGTAGCCCTTGGCCAGAACGGCCTCGGTGTCGGCGATGATACGCGTGCGCACGTCGTCGGGAAGCGGCAGGCGCGGCGGGCGCGTCGTGATGCCGGCGGGGGCGACACCCGCGACCTCCTGCGAGAGCTTGATGGCCTGCACGAACCAGGTCTTCGAGTCCCAGCGCAGCAGCGGGTGCAGGTCGCGGTACATCTCGTGCGCCTTGGCCCAGCTGGCGGGGTCGCCCGAGGTCGAGAGGTTGTAGAGCTCGACGGTCGATGCCGGGATCGCGTTGGGGTAGCCGGCCACCCAGCCGACCGCGCCGTTGATGCCGAGCTCGAGCACGACGTCGTCGGAGCCGATCGAGATGTCGAGGCCCGGCGCGAGCTCGCGGATCGCGTAGGCGTTGCGCACGTCTCCCGAGAACTCCTTGACCGAGACGATCAGGCCCTCGTCGAACAGGCGCGCGAGCAGCTCGGGACGGAGGTCGATCTTGGTGTCGATCGGGTTGTTGTACGCGAGGATCGGCAGGCCCACGGCGGCCACGCGGCGGTAGTGGTCGACGACCTCGTCATCGCTCGCGCGGTACGCGTTCGGGGGCAGCAGCATGACCGCGGGGGCGCCGTGCTCGGCGGCGTGCTCGGTGTAGAGCACGCTCTCCAGCGCTCCGTAGGCGCCGACACCGGGGATCACGGCCACGCCCTCGGGCGCCGCCTCGACCGCGGTGAGGTACACGCGCTTGCGCTCCTCCTCGGTGAGCGTCTGGTACTCACCGAGCGAGCCGTTCGGGATGATGCCCGTCACACCGTTGTCGGTGGTGAAGCGGATGTGCTCGGCATACGCGTCGTAGTTGACGGAGAGATCGGGATTGATCGGCAGGGTCGTGGCGAGGTTGACGCCGTGCCACGGCTTCTTTTCGGTCATGAGTCAGAACTCCTGTGCTGTCGGCGCCCCTCGGCACCAGAGTGAGTGGTGAGTACAATTGCAATGTTAGTCGGCGGAACCGGTCCTGTCCATGACCCGCCGGTATCCTTCACGAGTCGGCTCCCCGAGCCGGCAGAATCAGCCGCTGACGAGGCTCTTCGTTGCCTGCCCTATCGGTGGCCGCGAACTCGATGACCTGCTCGTCGTCAGAGAGCGCACGCACGAAGGCCTCCTGGAACGTCGCCCAGAACGTGCCGGGACCCTCCCACTGGATGCGCTCGACGCCCGACACCTCATCGGTGGCGGTCAGCGTGATCTCGACGCTGGATCCGAGCCGCCGCACGGTGGCCCGCGAGACGGGCGCCCCGGTGTCCACGGCGATGTCGCGCGCGGCGTGACCCACCGCGCCCGAAGCGTCGGTCGCCCGCGCGCGCACGCGATGCTCGCCGTCACCCGGCAGCGGGAACGGCGCCGTGTACGGCATCCACTCCCCCTCGCCCAGCGACACCTCGACATGCAGGCCGCCGACGCCCGCGAGGTCGTCGGCGGTGACGGTGATCAGGGGGACCTCGGTGAACCAGCCCGACGGGGCGGGCAGCGCCGTGGTCGTGATCGCGACGGCCGGCGCGATGGGCGCATCGGCGAGCGCGCGGGGCACGAACCACTCGACCACGCGGATGCCGTCGGCGTCGGCGCTCTCGCGCCAGGTCACGGTGTCTGCTGCGGCGCGTGTGTCTGCCGCGGCGCGTGTGTCTGCCGCGGAGCCGGTGTCGGTCTCGACCACCGTGCCACCCGGGTGCAGGCCGTGGCCGTCGACATCGGCCTGGGCCGCCGCGCGCAGCACCTCGACGAGCTCGCTCTGCGAGAGCAGTCCGTCGCGGCGGGCGGCCGTGGCCGTCTCTCCGACGCGGTCGAGGAACTCGCCGCGAGTGCGCGGCGCGGGCTCGCGCCACACGTCGTCGAGCAGCGAGGTGCCGTCGTGGCGAGCACGCACCGGCACGGCCGTCTCGGCACCCACGAACCCGATGTCGGCTCCGGAGGCCCGCACGTACATGTGGTACCGCGCGTCGCTCCCTGTCCAGACCGGTTCGAACCGCACGCCGGCGATGTGCACGGCACGGTCTGCACGCAGCGCGGCCTCGACCGGCTCCGCAGAAGCGCCCGCGTCGACCGCGCCGTCGGCGTCCGCGCGCACCGAACCGTCGAGCCGGCGTCGCTGAGCGAGCGCGAGGTCGAGGGTGGTCGTGGCATCCGAGCGTGCGACCAGCACCGACGGCCCGAACTCGATCGACTGCAGCGCCGGGTCGTCGGGCGTCGGCACGGCGCGCAGCGCGGCACGGGTCTCGATGCGCAGCACCTCGCCGCGCGACCATGGCCGGCGCACGACCAGGTATCCGCCGTCGACCGGAGCGGTGATCGCCTCACCGGTGGTCGCGCCGCTCACGCTGAGTGTCGGCGTCTCGACGGCCCACTCGGGCACCCGGATGCGGAGGGTCAGCGTGGTGCCGTCGACGAAGTCGTCACCGTCGATGCGCAGCTCGCTGACGCCCCCGAGCGGCTGCGTGCTCTGCAGTCGCACCGTCGCGCGCTGCTCGCGCCAGTCGAGCGTGGCCGGCGTGAACAGGTTGACCCACAGCTCGGCATCCTGATCCGCATCCGCATCCGAGTGCCTGGACGTGAAGAAGATCGTGTCCTGGTACTTGACGTGGTTCTCGAGCCCGGTACCGCCGCAGCACGTGCCGATGTTGTCGTACTCGGCGACTGTGCCCGGGTTCACGGGGAACATGTAGGCGACCTCGGGACTCGTGTCGGAGTCGATGTCTCGTCGCGACGCGAGGATGTGGTTCAGCACCCCCCGCTCGTAGTACGCCATGAACCGCGCCTCACGGGTGAGGGCGAACAGGTGCCGCGCGATCTTGAGCAGGTTGTAGGTGGCGCAGGTCTCGGCGTTGCGGTGTCCGATATCTCCCGCGACCGTGCCGGGAGGGCCCCACAGCTCGCTCTCGCCCGTGCCGCCGTGCGCGTATGTGCGGCCCGGCACGATCTGATCCCACAGGCCCAGCACGGCGTCGAGGTAGCGGCGCTCGCCCGTGAGGTCGTACTCGTGCAGGTAGCCGATCAGCTGCGGCAGGTGCTGGTTCGCGTGCATGTCGGTGAGCACGTCGCGATGTTCGGCGCCGGCCGCGATCAGGTCGTCCTGGTCGAAGAGCCGCGCGACGTCGAGGAAGAGCGGCTCGTCGGCGACGACGCTCAACCGCGCCATCGTCTCGTTCATGCCGCCGTACTCGCCGGCGATGTACAGCGACCACATGCGCTGGATGCGCTCGTGATCGAGGCGGGTCAGCCGGTGCGCGACCCAGTGCCCCATCGACACGGCGATGTCGCGCGCCTCGGTGCTGCCCGTGAGCTCGTAGGCGTCGAGCAGGCCGGCCATGATCTTGTGGGTCGTGTAATACGGCGCCCAGATCTCGCCGTAAGGCGCGAAGTCTTCGAGCCGCGAGAACTGCCACTCTCCGTAGGCGGCGAGGAAGCCGGGGTGCGAGTAGCGGCCGGTCGCGGCGAGCGCGCGCTGCACCTCGCCGAGCCCTGCCACGAACTCGTCGACCTTGGCGCGCAGTGCCTCATCGCGCTCGCCCGCGGAGGCCAGCGACAGCATCGAGAGGAAGTGACCGGCATAGTGACCGCGCAGCAGATTGGCGGTCTGCGCGTTCTCTCGGCCCGGGTAGTCGTGCTCGCCCCACGCCTGCTCGCGCGGGTGGCCGTAGTCCTCCCAGTTGCCGGGCGCCTGCGCGCCCCGGGTGTCGAGTCCGGCGTTCGCGCGGAAGACGGCGAGCAGCCGATCGACCGGATACACGCGCGCCAGGTGCAGCATCTGGTTCTTCGCTCGCGCGAAGACGCTGTCGTCGCCGATCTGCACGCGATCGAGCGGGAAGGGCCGCAGCGGAGCCGACGAGAGGATGCCCGATGCCGACCTGACAGTCATCGCGCGCTCCACTGCCGCCGTGTCCACTCCTCGATGCCCGCGGCATCGATCGGGAGCGCGTCCGAGAGCACCTCGGAGCCGGTGGGGGTGACGAGGATGTCGTCTTCGAGGCGCACGCCGATGCCGCGCAGCTCGGGCGGCAGGGTCAGGTCGTGGGCGTGGAAGTAGAGGCCCGGCTCGACCGTCATGACGACGCCCGGCTCGAGGTCGGCACCCATGTAGTCCTCGTAGTGCGCCTGACTGCAGTCGTGCACGTCGAGGCCCAGGTGGTGGCCGATGCCGCACGCGAGGTACCGGCGGTGCTGCTGCCCCTCGGGCGACAGTGCCTCGTCGACCGACACCGGCAGCAGCCCCCAGTCGTGCAGGCCCTCGGCCACGACCTGCATCGAGGCGAAGTGGAAGTCGAGATAGGCGGTGCCGGGACGGATCTGCGCGAGCCCGGCGCGGTGCGCCTTCTCGACCAGGTCGTGCACCTCGCGCTGCGCCGCACTGAACGTGCCCTCGGCGGGAACCGTGCGCGTGACGTCGGCGGTGTAGAGCGAGCGCGCCTCGACGCCCATGTCGAGCAGCAGCGCCTGGTCGGGGTGGATCGGGCCGTCGCAGCGCACCCAGTGCAGGATCGGCGCGTGCGAGCCCGAGCCGACGATCGTCGAGTATCCGGGTCCGTTGCCGTGCGTGCGGGCGTGCCGGTCGAACGTGCCCTGCAGCCAGCGCTCGCCCAGGCCGTCGGAGATCGCGCGCGGGATCTCGGCGGCCACCGCGGCGAAGCCCGAGACGGTCGCGTCGATCGCCAGTCGCAGCTGACCGATCTCCCACTCGTCCTTGATCATGCGCAGGCGTGACAGCGTGCGCTCGAGATCGTCCGAGATCTCGAGGTCGTGCGCGGCGGCGAGCGCTGCAGCCGAACGGGCGGCGAGCGCACCGCGCAGGTCGGCGGCGCGGGCGGGCAGAGCCTCGATCGGCTCGACCGTGATCTGCAGCTCGTCGGCCCACTCCGCGAGGCCCGCCGAGGGTCCGACCCACAGCTCGCCGTGCAGCGCGTTGCTGAAGAAGCCGTCGTCGCCGGGGCGGAAGGGCGCGGGCATGTAGAGCACGGCGTCGTGGCCACCGGGGCGTGCCCACAGCACGAGTGTGGCGTCTTCGACCTGGCATCCGCTCGCCCAGACGAAGCTGCTGTCGGCGCGGAACCCGTATGACGAGTCGTCGTTGCGCACCGGGGCGATGCCCGAGCTCAGCACCAGGGTCTGACCGGGCATCGCCGCACTCAGTCGCTCGCGGTGCGCGGCGGCGGCCTGCGCGGTGCCGGTCGGCAGGTCGGGGCGCGTGGGCACGTCGTCCCAGCCCTGCGCGATGAACTCGCGGAAGGCGGGGATCTGCGCCAGCCGGGGGTAACGGGTTCCCGCGTACGGCGGGCGGGACGGGGTGGTGGTGTGGCTCATGCGCGCTCTCCTCCGCGGTCTCTCACGAGTCCTCTCAGGCGCGTCAGCGTGCGGCCCGATCCGATCCCGTCGTGTTCGTATTCGTTGGTCACCCAGTACTGCGCGTTGCCGACGCCCTTCAGCGTCTCGAGCTGCAGACCGGCGTCGACGTACATGTCGTCGAAGTAGATGACCGCCGCCACCGGCACCTCGTTGCGCTGCAGAGCAGCGCGGTCGTAGAGCGGCGACCAGTCGGTCTTGGCGGCGAGCTGGTCGACCGCGGTGCGGAAGCCGCGCAGCAGACGCACGTCGTCGAACATCCACGGGAACGCCATCTCGCCCGTGAACAGCAGCGGTCGGCGGGTCTCGTCGAACTGCGCACGTTGCTCGCGCTCGGCCTGCGCCGCCCACGCGGTCGCGCCGCTGTGCTCATCGCCGTAGATCGATTCCTGCAGGGTCCAGAACAGGGGGTTGCCCGCACTCGACGACAGCGCCATCACGTCCTGCAGGAACGCGGGCGACAGACGGTCGGGCTCGATGAAGGCCTTCTCGACGAGCCAGTGCAGACGTTCGAAACCGGGCTTCATGCCGAAGTCGATGCCGAGCGACTGCCAGCGTCGCACGGTCAGCACGTCGCCGTCGGGCAGGCGAACGTCTCCGTCGGCCAGTCGGTCGGCGATGCGTGCGACCGCTGCCTCGTCGTCGGGGTAGCGGCGGTAGAACTCGGCCGTCTTGGCCTCGACGCGGTCGAACGTGCGGCGGTAGACCTCGCTCGCGCGGGGCGGCATGCCCGGTACCCCGCCGCACACGTAGCTCGCGGTCAGCCCTTCGGGCGCGAACGACAGATACGTCATGGTGATCCAGCCGCCGAAGCTCTGCGCGAGCGTCGCCCAGCGGCGGCCGTCGTAGAGAGAGGCGCGCACATGCTCGAGGTCGCGCACGATCGAGTCCGCACGGAAGCATGCCAGGTACTCGCCGCCCGCCTCGCCGCGCGCGGCGACGATCTCGGCATCCACCGGGGTGCTGAGGCCGGTGCCGCGTTGGTCGACGAGCACCACGCGGTAGTCGCGCAGCGCCTCGTCGATCCACCCGTCGCGGCCGAGCGGACGCGGGTTCGCCCCGCCGGGTCCGCCCTGCAGATACGTCAGCAGCGGGCGCTCGGCGGTGTCGGATGCCGGATCCACCAGCTCGCGCACGAACAGCTCGATCGTCTCGCCGTCGGGGGCGTTCCAGTCGAGCGGCACGGTGGTGCGGTACTCCCGCACGCGGATGCCGGGCAGCATGTACTGCGCGGTCGGAGTCGCGGTCATCGCGGTGCGGGTCATCGGGTCTCCTCCGAGGTCGAGGCGGGGGCGTTCGTCGACGCCGCCGCATCCGGTGCCGCATCCGGGGTGACCGCATCCGCGTTCCGGCCCGCGCGTGCGGCTTCGGCCCGCCGGCGTCGGGCATCCCACTCGGGGTTGATGCGCGGAACCGCCTGCAGCAGCGTCCTGGTGTACTCGTGCTCGGGGCGCTCGAAGATCTCGTCGCGCATGCCCGTCTCGACGATCGCGCCCTGCGACATCACGGCCACTCGCGTGGCGATCTGACGGACCACGGCGAGGTCGTGCGCGATGAAGAGGTAGCCGAAGCCCTCGTCGGACTGCAGGTCGCGCAGCAGGTTGATGACCTGGGCCTGCACCGACACGTCGAGGGCCGAGACCGCCTCGTCGCAGATCACGAGCTTGGGCCGCACCGCGAGCGCCCGGGCGATGCCGATGCGCTGCGCCTGCCCGCCCGAGAACTGCGAGGCGTAGCGCTCGGAGTGCATCGGGTTGAGGCCCACGCGCTCCATGAGCTCACGCGTGAACGCGCGCGCGCCGCCCGGGATCTTGCGACCCTGGTAGACGAGCGGCGCCGTCACCAGGCGTTCGACCGTGTGCTTGGGGTTCAGCGACGAGTACGGGTCCTGGAAGATCACCTGCACCGCGCCACGGAACTCCCGCAGCTCGGAGCCCTTCGCGCGGGTCACGTCGGCGCCCTCGAACTCGAGCTTCCCGCTGGTGGCATCCATCAACCGGGCCACGAGTCGCGCGGTCGTCGACTTGCCCGATCCCGATTCGCCGACCACCGCGAGCGTCTCGCCGCGGTGCACCTCGAGCGAGACGTTGTCGACGGCGCGGAAGGTCTTGGACTTTCCGAGCACACCGGCCGAGCCCGAGGCGAACTCCTTCACCAGATCGGTGCCGCGGAACAGGGGTGTGGTGGGTGTCATCATGCGCTTCTCCCGTTCTGCACCGTGATCTCGGTCGTGCGCAGCACTCCGATCTCGTCGTCGATGCGCGGCACCGCGTCGAGCAGGCGGCGCGTGTAGTCGGCCTGCGGGTCGCTGAAGACCTGCTCGACGTCGCCGCGCTCGACGGTCTCGCCCGCACGCATCACGACGATCTGATCGGTGACCTCGCTGACGACCGCGAGGTCGTGGGTGATGAGGATGAGGCCCGCGCCGGTCTCGTCGCGGATCTCGTCGAGCAGGTCGAGGATCTGCGCCTGCACCGTCACGTCGAGCGCCGTGGTCGGCTCGTCGGCGATGATCAGGTCGGGTTCCATGCTGAGCGCCATCGCGATCATGATGCGCTGGCGCATGCCGCCCGAGAACTGGTGCGGGTAGTGGTCGACGCGGCGGGCGGCGTCGCGGATGTGCACGCGCTCCATCGCCTCGATCGCGACGGCCCGCGCCTGCTTGCGCGAGACTCCGCTGCGGTGCGACAGATACGCCTCGGCGATCTGCGTGCCGACCTTGTAATAGGGATTCAGCGACGACAGCGGATCCTGGAAGATCATCGCGATGCGGTCGCCGCGGATGCGCCGCTTCTCGCGCTCGGGCATGCCGAGCAGCTCGGTGCCGTCGAAGGTCACCGATCCGGTGGCCGTGCCACCCTTGGGCAGCAGGCCCATGATCGCCAGGCTCGTCATCGACTTGCCCGATCCGGATTCGCCCACGATGCCGAGCGCGCCGCCTCGCGGCACGTCGAACTCGAGGTCCTTCACGACGCTCACGGGGCCCTGCGCCGTGCGGAACGAGACGGTGAGGTCGCGCACCGACAGCAGCGGGGGTGCCTCCGGCATCCGGCCCTCCGGCATCCGGCCCTCGGGCGTGCTGTTCTGGATGCCGCTCATGCGGTGGCCCCCGTTCTGACGCGCGGATCGATCGCGGTGTACAGCAGGTCGACGACCATGTTGCCGATGATCACGAAGAACGCCGACAGCAGGGTGACGGCCATGATGACCGGCTGGTCGTTGGCGGTGATCGAGTCGGCGGTGAGCTTGCCGACGCCGTTCAGGCCGAACACCGTCTCGGTGATCACAGCGCCGCCGAGCAGGCCCGCGACGTCCATTCCGAAGATCGTGACGATCGGGGTCAGCGCCGGGCGCAGTGCGTGGCGGCGCCAGACGAGCCCGGGCTGCAGTCCCTTCGCGCGCGCCGTGCGCACGAAGTTCTCCTGCAGAGTGTCGATCACGTTCGCGCGGGTGAGGCGCGTGTAGACCGCTGCGTAGCCGACCGCCAGGACGATCCACGGGAGGATGAAGTTGAGGAACCACTGCACCGGGTCGTCCGAGAACTTCACGGCCTGCGGGAACGGAAGCCAGCCGAGCGCCACCACGAAGATGAACTGCAGCGCGAGGGCGAGCACGTAGTTCGGGATCGACATCGAGCCGAGAGTGAGCCCCGCGAAGAAGCGATCGAGGAACTTGCCCTCCTTGACCGCGCTGAGCACACCGGCGACCACGCCGCCGAGCAGCCAGAGGATGGCCGCGCCGATCGCGATGGTCGCGGTGATGGGCAGTCGCTGCACGATCATGTCGCCGACGAGCTGGCTGGTCTGGAACGAGTAGCCCAGGCACGGAGCCGCGCACTCGACCGCGGCACCCGCGACCGTGAACGTGCGGCCGGTGAACAGGCCGCCGACGTAGCCCCAGAACTGGGTCCAGAACGGCTGATCGAGACCGAGGTTGAGGCGGATCTGCTCGATGCGCTCGGGCGTGCAGTTCTTGCCGCAGATCTGCACGGCGGGGTCGGCCGAGAGCAGGAAGAAGATCGCGTAGGTGAACAGCGTCACAAGGAACAGCACGACGAGCATGCCGAGCAGACGTGAGCCGACGATGCGGATCATGAGCGGGCCTCCCCACTGGTGGCGATGGTGCGGATGCGGTCGCCCAGGGTCGTGAACGACAGCACGAGGAGGAAGAGGAACGCACCGGGGATCACGAAGTACATCGGGTCGACGGCGTACCAGGGGGTGGCCGCCGCGATCATCTGTCCCCAGCTGGGAGTGGGCGGGACCACGCCGACGCCGAGGAACGAGAGCCCCGCCTCGGTGCCGATGTAGCCGGGCACCGCGAGAGTCGCCATGACGATGATCGTGGACTGCAGGTTGGGCAGGATCTCGCGGAAGATGATGCGCACGCTGGTCGCTCCGGATGCTTTCGCGGCCTCGACGAACTCGCGCTCCTTGAGCGAGAGCGTCTGCGAGCGCACGATGCGGGCGAGGTACGGCCAGCCGAACAGCGAGATGACGACCACGAGCAGGAAGACGCGGTTGTCGGCGGGGAGGGCCGAGAGGATCGCGATCATGAAGATGAGGGCGGGGAACGCCATCAGGAACTCCATGACGCGGGAGATCACGAGGTCGACGAGTCCGCCGAAGTATCCGGCGAGCAGGCCCATCACGACGCCGATCACGGTGGTGAGCAGCGTGGCCGAGAGGGCGACCGTCATCGAGACGCGGGCGCCGTAGGCGATGCGGGCGAAGATGTCGCGGCCGCTGCCGGGCTCGACGCCGAACCAGTGCTCGGCGCTGATGCCGCCGAAGGGTCCGATCGGGATGGCGCCGAGGTTCGGGTCGATCGCCGACTGGTCGAACTGGTATGGGCCCCATCCGCTCAGCATCGTCAGCAGCGGCGCGAAGATCGCCATCAGGATGATGAGCAGGATGTAGGCGCTGGAGAGCATGGCTCCCCAGTCGGTCAGGAACGCGCGAAGCAGCCGCCGGCCAGAGGCCGGGGGTGACTCCAGTGTCGTTGCGAGACTGGAGTCACCCGCCGGCGTGGCTTCGGACTCGAGCGATGTCGAGCTGAAGGTCATGCTCAGCCCTTCGAGGGGTCCTTGAGACCGATGATCGTCAGGTCCGTCAGGTTGGTGCTCGGGTAGTAGCCGGCGATGTTCTCACCCGGCAGGAAGATGCCCTTGCTGAACACGAGCGGCGCGATGGGCGAGAGGCCCATGATCTGCTCGTCGAGGTCGCCCCACGCGGTCTTCGCCTCGTCGACGTCGGTCATCGCGGTGATCTCGTCGATGCGGTCGTTGATGGCCGGGTCGTTGATCTGGGCGAGGTTGGAGTTGCCCTTCTCGAAGATGTTCCGTCCGTCGAACAGCGGCGGGATGATCGTGCTGGCGCTCGAGGCCCAGTCCGGGCACCATCCGGTGATCGCCGCATCGTGCTGCTGCGAGGGCGTGCCGATCGTCTCGTAGTAGATCGAGGTGTCGATCACGTTGAGGTTCACGGTGATGCCGAGCGGCTCGAGAGCCTGCTGGATCGCCTCGGCCTG
The DNA here is from genome assembly GCF_058791955.1 of Microbacterium sp. EB106-03-03-XG65. Lineage (NCBI taxonomy): Bacteria > Bacillati > Actinomycetota > Actinomycetes > Micrococcales > Microbacteriaceae > Microbacterium > Microbacterium sp. EB106-03-03-XG65. The sequence goes on along the minus strand of NZ_JBYTEB010000001.1, from coordinate 709,946 downwards.
CCCCTGCATGAGCGGCTGCGAGCGGATGTCGAGGGTGAACTCGAAGCCGTCAGAGAGACCGGCCGCATCGAGCAGCTCCTGAGCCTTCTCGGTGTCGCCCTTGTCGCCGTCCGACTCCCACAGGTTGAAGTCCTTGAAGCTCGAGACGACCGGCGGGATGATCGTGTACGCCGGGTCGGCGAGCTGCGTGCCGCCCGAGGCGTTGACCAGGGCCGAGCGGTCGATCGCCCAGTTGATCGCGTCGCGCACCTGGGCGTCGTCGAACGGCGCCTTGGTGGTGTTCATCGACATGTAGGTCGTGCAGAAGGCATCCGCCGTGATCGCACGGTCCTTCAGCTGCGGGGTCTGCAGACGCGGCAGGGTGGCCGCGCTGACCGTGCCGGCGATCGCGTTCTTGTCGTCGCTCTGACCGGCGATCATGCGCTCGTCGATCGTGGCAGCGTCGATGCCGATCTCGAACTCCCAGCTGTCGGGGTACGCCTTGCGCACGTCATCCGTCGCTTCGTCCCAGTACTCGTTGCGCTCGAGCACGATCGAGCTGCCCGGGGTGTATTCGGCCAGCGTGTAGGGACCCGAGGCGATCACGTCTTTGATGAACTCGTCGCCGGCGCCCGTGCCCTCGGGGAACGGCACGGCGTTGGGCTGGGCGAGCACGTTGTCGAACTCGGGGAACGGCTTCTTCAGGTGGAAGACGATCGTCTTGTCGTCGGGCGTCTCGATCGTGGGCAGATCGCCCGAGACGTAGGGGCCCTGGTAGTCCTCGGGAGCGTCGATGACCTGACGCAGGTAGGGCGAGCCGATGCCGACCTGGGGGTCCCACGAGCGAGAGATGCCGAACTTCATGGCCTCGGACGTGATGGGGGTGCCGTCGTCGAAGAAGATGTCGTCCTTGAGCGTGTAGGTCCACGTCAGGCCGTCTTCCGACGCCTCGCCGAGCTTTTCGGCCAGGTCGGGAACGATCTTGTTCGGGTCGTCGGCGTCACCCGCGGCCTGCATCGTGAGGCCGCGGTAGATGAGGCGGTAGAACGCGTTGACACCGCCGTCGAACCCGCGCGACGGGTCGAGGTACGAGAAGTCGGCGTTCTGCAGCATGTGCACCGTGCCACCCGACTGAGCGGTGCCGTCGGTGCCGGGCTGCGAGGCGTTGGATTCACCTCCTCCGGCAGAACAGCCGGTGACGAGCAGAGCGGATGCGGCTGCCGCGGCGATGAATGCGGGGAGCCTCTTAGATGCGGTCACGAGACCAGACCTTTCTGTCGATTGCGCCATTGCGAATGGTTTCCATAGAACCCCATGACAGTGCAATGTACAACTGTACTGGTGAGACTTTTCTAGTCGAGGATCGTGGAGGGGTGCGGTTTTGTAACAGGATCGTCATGCAGGATGGGTCGACGATCTGTCGGTGATTTCCGTTCTGAGCTGGGGTAATCCGGGGCCCGGTCGTTGAGCGAGCACGGCGCAGCCGAGCGAGACGAAACGCGCCGCACCGGTCGTTGGATGCCGCCGAGGGTTGCTGAGGGCGGCGTGTCAGTGAGATCAACCTTGCGCGGCGAGACCCCGGTGCAGGACATGGGTCTCGCGACCGGATGCGGGTTTCGGAGGATGCCCACGGCTGCTGAGACGGCGTGTCAGTGAGACCGACCTTGCGCGGCGAAACCCCGGTGCAGGACATGGGCCTCACTGCATGACGTGGGTTTCGGAGGATGCCCACGGCTGCTGAGGGCGGCGCGCGCGTGAGATCAACCTTGCGCGGCGAAACCCCGGTACAGGACATGGGTCTCGCGCCGGAATGCGGCTTTCGCAGGATGCCGACGGCTGCTGAGGACGGCGTGCGAGTGAGACCCACCGTGCGCGGCGAGACCCCGGTGCAGGACCTGGGTCTCGCACCCGAATGCGGGTTTCCGAGGATGCCGCCGCAGCGACCGTTCACCTCGCCCTCCCCCAGCGTTCACCTCCGCCGCCTATCTTGAGTGCGGTCGCGCGAACGCGGCTAAGAAAACTGACGGTTGTTGTACGAACACCACAAAACCGGGGTACAGTCAGATCAGACATACCTCGATGATGAGAAAGGGCGACCATGGTCGACATCCGAAAGAAGCGCTGGTCTCTCCTGGGAATCGCTGCGGTGGCGGCCGTGACCCTGACCGGATGCGCAGGCGGCAGCACCGAATCCGACGGCGGCGACAGCAGCGCAGAAGGCTCCGGCGAGACCCTCATCGTCTACACGAACTCGAACAGCGATGGCCGCGGCGAGTGGATCACCGAGAAGGCAGCGGATGCCGGCATCGACATCGAGATCGTGGGCCTCGGCGGCGCCGACCTCACCAACCGCATCATCGCCGAGAAGAACAATCCCGTCGGCGATGTGGTGTTCGGTCTGAACAACATGTTCTTCGAGCAGCTCAAGGCCGAAGAGGCGATCACCGCCTATGAGCCCGAGTGGAGCGGAGAGGTTCCCGCGGATGCCGGCGATCCGGCCGACGGCGCGTTCTGGCCCCTCGTCGAGCAGGCCATCGTCACGGTCTACGACGAGAACACCATCACCGACGCTCCCTCCGACGAGGAGGACCTCTGGACCGACGAGGAGTACGCCGGCCGCTACGAGGTCAACCCCGCGCTCGGCCAGGCCACCCCGCAGCTCGTGCTCGCCAGCATCCTGTCGCGTCACCTCGATGAAGACGGCGACCTCGGCGTGAGCGATGAGGGCTGGGATGTCGTGAAGTCGTACTACGCCAACGGCTCTCCCGCGGTCGAGGGCACCGACCTTTACGCCCGCATCACGCGTGGCGAGGTCGACTACGGCGTGCTGCCCTCGAGCGGCATCGCGGCTCGTGACGAGGAGTACGGCACGAAGACCGGCATGATCGTTCCCGACTATGGCGTGCCGTACGTCACCGAGCAGATCGCCGAGATCAACGGCACCGGCAACGAGGCCACGGCGCAGGAGTTCATCGACTGGTTCGGCAGCGCCGAGGTGCAGGGCGAGTTCGCGGCCGAGTTCAACTCGATGCCCGTCAACGAGGGCGCGGTCGAGCAGGCCAACCCCGAGGTCGTCGAGCTCATGGGCACGCTCGACCGTCAGGACATCGACTTTGGCTTCGTGAGCGAGAACCTCGGTGCCTGGGTCGAGAAGGTCACGCTCGAGTACATCGGCTGATCGACCGAGCCATACAAACAAGACCGGAAAGACAGCATGATCCGTTTCGAAGATGTCGAGGTCGCGTTCGGCGATCACCACGCGGTCTCGCACCTCGATCTGGAGATCCAGGAGGGTGAGTTCTTCACCCTCCTGGGTCCGTCCGGATGCGGCAAGACCACCGCCCTTCGCGCCCTCGCCGGGTTCGTCGAGCCGACCGGCGGCCGCATCCACATCAACGGCCGCGACGTGACGCGCGTGCCGAGCGAGAAGCGCGGCGTGGGCATGGTGTTCCAGAACTACGCGCTGTTCCCCAGCATGAACGTGCGCGAGAACATCGCGTTCGGACTCTCGATCCAGAAGACATCGAAGGCCGAGCAGCGCCGCCGCGTCGACGAGATCGCCGACCGCACCGGCCTCGCGCTCACCCAGCTCGACAAGAACGTGTCGGAGCTCTCGGGCGGGCAGCAGCAGCGCGTGGCCATCGCCCGCGCGCTCGCGCTGACTCCCAGCATCCTGCTGCTCGATGAGCCGCTGTCGAACCTCGACGCCAAGCTGCGCGTGCAGCTGCGCGAGCAGTTGAAAGAGCTGCAGCACGAGGTCGGCGTGACCACGGTCTACGTCACGCACGACCAGGAGGAGGCGCTGACCCTCAGCGACCGCATCGCCGTGCTGGATGCCGGAACACTGCAGCAGGTCGGCACCCCCGAGGAGATCTACGACCGCAGCGCGACGCCGTTCGTCTGCCGGTTCATCGGCGAGAACAACCGCCTGAGCCCGGCGCAGCTCACGAGCCTCGGCGGCGGCCTCGATGCCACGGCCGAGAGCTATGTGCGCCCCGAGAAGCTGCATCTCGCCGAGGTCGGCGACGCCTCGACGGCATCCGCCTCACTCGATGGCACCATCGTCGATCGTACGTACCACGGCAGCCACAGTGTCTACACGGTGACGGCGGAGGATGCGGCGCTGCGCGTCAGTGTTCCGGCCGCGGCGAGCGCCCGCCAGTGGAACCCGGGCGATGCCGTGCGCGTCGACGTCGACCCCCGGTGGATCCTGCAGTACCCGGCGGCGTGACATGTCGACTCCCCAGAACTCGCAGCACTCCCAGAACTCCCAGAATCCCGGGAACTCCCAGAACCCCACAGACCCCGCGGTCCCGCCCTCAGCGGCCGTGACCGGAGAAGCCGGCTCCTTGACGACCACCGCTGTCGTCGAGGGTCAGACGGCGGGACCGCGGCTCCGCACGAGGGGGCGGCCGGGCAGCGTCAAGGCGATGCTCCGCTCCCCGCTCGCGTGGATCACCGGCATCATCGTCATCTGGTTCGCGGCCGCCTTCCTCGTGCTGCCGAACGCCGCCCTGCTCGGCGTCACGTTCTTCCCCGACGGGCAGTTCAGCATGCGTGCCGTCGAGAAGCTGCTCGGCAGCGAGCGCGCGCTGAAGACCCTCGGCAACAGCTTCCTGCTCGCGGTGACCCTGTCGATCACGGTCAACGTGGTCGGCGTGTTCATCGTGCTGGTGACGAAGTACTTCCAGGTGCGCGGGGCGAAGATCCTCTGGCTCGGCTACGCGACCACGCTGATCTACGGCGGCATCGTGCTGGCCGCGGGATACAACTTCATCTACGGCCGGTTCGGGTTCTTCACGAACCTGATGGTCAACATCTGGCCCGACATGGACCGCGACTGGTTCTCGGGGTACTTCGCGGTCGTCTTCGTGATGACGTTCGCGACCACGACGAACCACATGCTGTTCCTCTCGTCGTCGCTCGGCAAGGTCGACTACGCGTCGATCGAGGCGGCGAAGCTGATGGGCGCGTCGACGTGGACGATCCTGCGCCGCATCGTGCTGCCGGTGATGAAGCCGATGCTGTTCGCGGTGACCGTACTGACGTTCCTCATCGGACTCGGTGCCCTGACCGCTCCGCTCGTTCTCGGCGGACCCGACTTCCAGACCGTCGCGCCGCTCATCATCGACCTGTCGCGCAGTCCGATCACGCGTGACATCGCAGCGCTGCTGGCCATCGTGCTCGGCATCGCGACGATCATCCTGCTCGCGATCATGAACCGCTTCGAGAAGTCGGGCGTGTATTTCTCGGTCGCGAAGGTCGCGACGCCGATCCAGAAGCAGAGGATCCGCAACCCGTTCGCGAACGTCATCGTTCACGTCGTCGCGTATCTGCTGTGGGTGATCTACCTGATCCCCGTCGTGCTCATCGTGATCTTCTCGTTCGTCGATGCGCGCAGCATCCTCGCCGGGTCGATCACCCTCGACAGCTTCACGCTCGACAACTACGTCACCGTGTTCTCGAGCGCCGAGGCGATCCGTCCGTTCATCGTCAGCGTGGTCTACAGCGCCGTGGCGTCGATCGTCGTGGTCGGCGGTCTGCTGTTCGTGGCGCGGATGCTGCAGAAGCACCGCAACCTGCTGACCAGCGCGATCGAGTACGTGCTGCACATCCCGTGGATCCTGCCCATCGTGCTGATCGCGCTCGCGCTGGTGACCGCGTTCGACGAGCCGCGGGCGATCGTGGGCGGGCTCGTGCTCACCGGCACGCCGATCCTGCTGCTCATCGCCTACATCTGCGTGAAGATCCCGTTTACGCTGCGCCTGCTGAAGGCCGGGTTCGCGTCGGTGCCCGACTCGCTCGAAGACGCCTCGCGCATCCTCGGGGCCAAGTCGCTGACGACGTTCCGCAAGGTGCTGGTTCCGCTCGTGCTGCCGACCGCTGCGGCGATCACGGCGCTGAACTTCAACAGCCTGCTCGACGACTACGACGCGGCGATCTTCCTCTATCACCCGCTGTTCAAGCCGCTCGGTGTGGCGATTCAAGAGAGCACTCGCGGCGAGAACAATCTCGACGCGATGCCGATCACGTTCGTCTACACAGTGCTGCTGATGATCATCATGGGTGTCACCATGTATCTCGTGTATGGACGAGGTTCGCGCGCCGGCGCGCCCCGCAAGGCCAAGAAGGCTCGCGCGTGAGTGGTGCGGATGCCGGTGCGCCGGGGCTGCGCGTCACGGTCAGCGATGTGGCGGCGGCCGCCGGGGTCTCCCGGGCCACCGCGACCCGTGCACTCAAGGGCGAGGGCAGGTTCGCTCCCGAGACGCAGGAGCGCATCCTCGCCGAGGCCGAGCGCCTCGGATATGTGCGCAACACGATGGCCGCCGAGCTCGCCGCCGGCCGCACCGGCACGGTCGGGCTGATGCTGCGCGACGCGAGCAACCCGGCCTACGGTCTGCTGTTCTCGCGGCTGCAGGATGAAGCGCACCGCCGCGGACTCGACCTCGTGACCGTGACGATCGGCGCCGATGTGCAGGGAGCCGAACAGGTGAACGCGCTGCACCGACTGCTCGGCATGCGTGTCGCGGGCTTGATCGTCGCGACCGGTGGCATCACGGCCGCGCAGCTCGAGCCGTTCGCCGACCAGGTGCCGATCGTGCGCGCGGGGCGCGTCGAGACGGCGTCGGGGATTCATACCGCGCACTATGACGATCCGGAGCATGGGCGGATGTTGGCGTCGCATGTCTTGTCGTTGGGGCATCGGCGGGTGGTCGTGCTGGCTGGGGCGGCTGACGTGTCTTTTGCTGAGCATCTGCGCGCATCGGCGATGGAGTCGACGCTCGTTGCCGGCGGGGCTTCGGTGACTCTACTCTCTGCGGGCGCTGCGCCGACCGATGGAGTGGAGGAGGCGCTGGATGCCGTGCGCGATGGGGCCACGGCCGTGATGTGCGCGTCGGACTATCGGCAGTTGGCTGTCATGCGGGCGTTGCGTGCTGCGAGGCTGTCTGTACCCGGCGATGTGAGCGTGACGGGATGCGACGGCATCCTTCCCGGTGCCGACCTGCTGGGGCTCACGACGCTGCGGATTCCGGTCGAGGCTGTTGCCGCGGCGGCTGTCGAGACGATGCAGCTTCTTCTGAGTTCTGATGCCGACTCCGCGCCGACCGTCCGGCAGCCGTTCGTCGGAACTCTCGTGCCCGGGTCGACCGCCGCTCCCGTCTGACTTTTCTGTAACTGTTCGCCGTCTCACTGGAAGAGAAATGATCCTCACCGAGCACTCTCGCCCATCGCACACCTTCGTGCACATCTCCGATACACACCTTCCCGGTGAACGCGCGCCGCTGTATGGCAGTGGGGCGGATGCCGATGCGAACCTCGCTTCTGTCTTGTCGCGGTTGGTCGCTTCGGGGCTGCGGCCGGATGCGCTGTTGTTCACCGGAGATCTGGCTGATCGCGGGGATACGTCGGCTTATCGGCGGCTGCGGGAGATGGTGGCGCCGGCCGTGGAGGCGTTGGGGTGCGAGGTCGTGTGGGCGATGGGCAACCACGACGAGCGCGGGGCAATGCGGGCGGAGTTGGGGCTTGCGGAGGAAACGCCGGTTTCCGGTACCGTAGGTCGCTCTTCGGATGCTGTGGTCGAGGTGCGCTGGTTCGGTGGGATGCGGGTGATCGTGCTGGATTCGACCGTTCCTGGAGAGCACTGGGGACGGGTGGATGAGGAGCAACTGTCTTGGTTGGCTGGGGAGCTGGCCACGCCTGCGCCGGAGGGTTCGCTGCTGCTGATCCATCACCCACCGCTGCCGACCGTGCTCGACCTCGCGGTGACGGTCGAGCTGCGCGAGCAGGCGGCGCTGGCCGAGGTGCTGGCGGGGTCGGATGTGCGGGGGATCCTGTCGGGACACGTGCATCACCCGTCGTTCGGCACGTTCGCGGGGATTCCGGTGGCGGCCGCGTCGTCGAGCGCGTACGGGCAGGATCTGGCTCAGCCAGTCGGAGCTACGCGCGGGCAGGATGCAGCGCAGGGGTACAACCTCGTGCACGTGTATGACGGGACGATCGTGCACTCGGTTGTGGGGCTCGAGGTCGGTGCGGATGTCGGGGAGCCTGTCGCGGCGGAGGAGGCCGGACGGCGGATCGCTGGGCGCGGGATCTCTTGGCGGGAGCGCCCCCTCGGTCGTTGAGCGAGCCCGGCGCAGCCGAGCGAGACGAAACGTCGACAGTCAGTCGAAGTGCAGGTCGTTGTCGCATGCAGTGAAAGAGCCTTTGCGCAGCATCAGCAGGCACAGCTAGGGCGGCGATGGGCTAGTTAGACAAGCCGACCGGCCGCAGCGGGTCCCGCGATGGTCGGGGCATGGCGAGCTGATCCAAGCACGGACTCCGCAATCTCTTGGCCGTCTCGACCTCGGTAGTGACCGTGCGACGATCAATCCGGCGGATCACCAAAGTCGCGCAGGCGTTGCAGTTGCCCGTCGTGAACTTCGTGCGGCTAGAACCCGAAAGTATCATCTATGAGCTCACGAAGACGCATCGCCATCGCGTGATCGAGTTGAACTGTCTGACTGACCTTCGGCTCAGAAACCCGTCTTGCGGAACCGAAGGTGCTCAACTGGAGAAAGACCGTTCCGTCCGTTGTCACGATTTGACGCACTTCGCAATCGACTTCCGTGGGGTGCATCACAGCGCCGACCGGTCCGATAGAAATTCTCTTTACGCGCGCCACAGACCTCTCCTCATTCAGAACGAGTCTCGTCTAATTCCGCCATTGTCCGCAACTCGGCTGAGTAGACGGATCAAAATCGCCGCCTGCCTTTCGCTCGGCACCGCCCCCTTGCGGAGCCCAAAGAGCTTAACCAGGTCGCTTTCGACCGGAGAAAGGCCTGCAATCGCATACACCGACGCCCATGTCTCCTGAGCGACCGACATGACCTTTTGGATGCTCTCAAATCCCGTATCCATCGCGCGTTGCTTTCGCTCATCCCGCTGGAGTGCCAGTGACTCTTCAATGCTCGTCAGTTCACCTTCAATCGAGGCTGGAAGTTGCATCCGGCGCTTAGAGAATCGATCCCAGCATGCCTGTTGCTTTGCCCATTGCGTGACGTTCGCTTGCGGCCTCGTCTCGTCTGTGAGATGAAGTTGAGCCTGAACGGCGATCTCGAGCAACGCCCTGATCGTCTGATCGGTTATCGCCTGCCGTTGCCACACCTGGTCGAAATCGTACTTGGCGCCGCCGAACTGCAGCTCAACCTGGAGGGCAAATCGCGAAATCGCGTACGCAACGATGTTGGCCAGATATCCCGGAGACGCCCTGTACCACTCCTCCCTTAGCACCGCCGATCGAAGTTGCTCATACATCAGCGCCTTTCCGATGTTGTTTCGGAAATAGCCATCGCCGAACTTCGCGTCGTCGCTGTCCCACTGCTTGTCGACCGCGCTCGCATAGTCGGCGAAGACGCTCTGCGCCCCTCGGCTCACGAGGTGAGGGTTCTTGCCCCAGCAGTACGCGTACTTCGCCCAGTCAGTTTTTGTGACGCGTTGAGACCTCGGGTACTCGAGTTCAAACTTCTTCTGCTCGGCGACGGACCCTCGGGAGATACGATCGTTCTCCCATTGACCTCGAGCGCGTTCGTAATACCAACCGGACCGATACTGCTGTCCCTCTTTCGCTGGAGCGCGGAGACGGCGACTGAGCTGTTCCATGCGCACGTGAAAGTCATGCGTTGAGAAGAGGTCGGCACCGCTGACCTTGTTCTGGCTATTCGCATACTTTGCAACTGCATGCACTACACCAGATGCTTCCGCAGGGTCGACAACAACGAGCTTCATCTGGACTGCGACCCCGTCGACACTGCGATCCTTTCCTCCACGGAGGAAATGGGCGATTGAGGCGGTTGTCTGTCCGCCGTTCACCACTTGCCAGCCCTTCATGGACTTAATGAAAGTGCCGCGTCTGACGGCCTCAACCTCAACCTCGATGGCAGTCGTCGTAAGCCCGTTGTTATAGGCGAGGAAACGATCTGGCGCCTCACGCAACGTCTCCTGGATTCCTCGGTTAACAGCGCCGCGAGCGCTCAAGAACGTACGTACGTTCGATTCCAGTAGCAGACTCCCATGTTCTTCAAAAATGTCGGCAAGAACATTTGCCGGGAGAACCGAGAGGAAGCTCGGCAGTGACGAGTCTGCTTCGCTGGCGATCAGACACGTCAACCCGTTTGGCATCCAGCGAGTGAAGTCAATCACGATGTCCTCGCTACGCGTCTCCGGTCGGCCGGCATCGAGAAGACGATTCTGATCCCAAATTTCGTAAGAGGTTCTCAGTCCAGCGATGACGTCGCTCTCGATCTCCCGGATGCGATCGCTCATCAAGCCGTCGGTGATCAGGACTACCCGGATCTTCGACACCGCACCCATGTCGAATTGACGCTTGAAGTAGTCCGCGTACTCCGCTTCCCGTGATGACGCTTCCAGGTTCACTGAGAGCCAACCGTCTGCTGCGCTCTCTACGAAGGCCGTAGTCCGGGCCAGCACGTCTCTCGCATCAGTCAGAGTTAGGGTTGCATCTGTCCCGAAGTAGCGTCCTGCCAGGAGAGTCAGAGACCCATCAGTAGCGTCCTCGGCATATCCCAATAGCTCCAGTCTCTTGCCCCTCGGCCCCCGGCATTGCAGGGCTTCCACGCTGAGGTCAAAAACCTGTTCGGCATCCTCGAGCCGGCGAGCGAATACTCGAGCGAACGCGGTGAGTTCGAAATCAGCTGAACCGGCGGCCTCGATCTTTATCTCGTTTCGCAGGTCTGCGAGCTGTTGAATTGTCACGAGAAGATCTTCAGTTCGGAAAATTTCATCGCGAAAGCAGTCAGCGAGTTGAGCTGCAAGGAGTACGCGACTTTCACAACGCCCGACGGAATGTCGGCTTCATCTATGCCCGGAAAACCGTGACCGACGTTAAAGCGAAGCCAGTCCCCTCGAAGGAAACGCCACTGCTCGTAGTACCGATCGGTGACGTCCAGCCCCAAGACGGTCAGAGCAGACTCCCACAGATCAGCAACATCGCCGCCAAAGTCTCGAGCAACTGCTCCTACCTCGGTCACCAGTTGAACAAGATCAACGTCGGCGTCCGATCCCGGAGCCACCCTTTCAAGTGGCAGGACAACCAGGTCCAGACCGTCCGGAATTGGCCGAGTCTGCGACGGATTGGAGATCCGGATTTCGGACGGTGGGCGATGCGTCGACTTGACCTCAATGGCATTTCCAGTGCCGAACTGAAAATCGTGCAGAGCGCCGAACGGGCCGCCCCACGCGTGGAAGACTTCCCAAGTTTTCGACACATCCCCGTCAAGCAGTTCCAGCAGCAGCAGAAGTTCGGGTACGAGACCGCGAATTGCGTCCTCGCCTAATCGACCAGGCGTGCGTTGCCCGAACCGCCTGAACTCATCGACGGCGGCGGCAAACAGACTCGCAACTTCATCATCATCAGTTGCTTCAGCGGTGCGTTCAAGGACGTAATCGACGAGCTTCAAAAAGAGCAAGCTGACACCCGCGTCTTTCGAGGCGATCCGCACAAAGTTCTCGACGCCACTCCGATAGGTCGCGACTGAGAAGCCTCTGCCGTCAGGGACTGACTGCTCAGGTCGAAGCGTCACCTTGGCGAGCAGGGATGCTCTGCCATTGAAGTTCTGTGCCAAAAACGTGACCCTGGGGTGAGACAGCTGTACGACCCTCTCATTTCTGCCAGTCAGGGCGGAGATGAAGGCGTCATGCGTTACGGAAGTCAATCGTCTTCTCCCGTCTCGAGGTCATCACCGTCGTCCAAGTAGCCTCGCATATTGTTCCACCAGACGGTGTTTACCCAAAATTTTTGAACGCGATGAGCATTCAGCCGCTCTGCGGCGTCCTCCACATCGATCGCGGGGAATGCGAGCACAACCGCGATCAACGGGTCGTCTGCCGGAATCGACACTCGGGAGAAATCATCGACGTCCCCACCTCGCTGCGTAGTGAGCGCGTAAATCATAAGCATGGGGTGCGCCAAATTCTGTAACACCTTGTGCTCTGTGACTTTCTCGTCGTCCACCAACGACGCGTATAAAGTTTCTCTCGCACCCGGAGCCAGCGAGCCCGCGAGGTTGGTCGCCGTCGCGACACGGCGGTTGCCGATCTCAATCGTATTGCCGACTCGGCTAAGCGAATTCCGAAGGCTACTATTTATCTTGATGTCATCCGTGATTGTGACCTCATCAGAGCCACCGTGTACAAGCACCACATCCCAGGCGTCGGCGCCCTCAGCGTCGCTCAGATACGAGGCGATCTGTGGAGCCGATCGCCCATTCGCGGATCCAAAGAACGGGTCTCGCTTGTCGGCACGGAACTTGGTGAAGAAGTCCTCGACCGAGCTCAATGGCACACTGCGCCACGACCGATACCCTGCGGCGGAATGGGTATATTGCCTATGAGCGACGAGGTTTCCGATTAGGTCTGCCGTGGCGACGCGATTCTGCCGTCGCACGTCCGGGCTGGCGTCGAGATAATACGACTCAAATTTGTTGCCATGGATGAGCACGTCTCCCGGTGTAAGCTCTGCACTCCGGCGCTTATTGGCCGCGACCACCTCGAATCCGCCGGGATGTGCTCTGACTCGAAGACCGAAGTCCCGAGGAGTCAGCTGCTTCGCGCGCATCTCCACGAGAAGGTCCCGTAGCTCTTGAGCGACATCAGCTGACCACGCAAAATCTGCCGCGGTGGATTCCGACATCCAGATTCGAACTAGATCTTCGTACCCTGGCCGATACCCGAACCATCGACCCATCTGCATGAGCGTGTCCATCGCTCGGGGCTCCCGCACGAAGTAGCTGACTTGAAGCCCATCCAACGTGAGCCCTCTGGCCAGGACGTCTCCACCGACGAAGATGGTCGGCCGGGAATCTTCGTCCGCGCGCTGATCCGGAGTCATGGAACGCCGTCGCTTACCGCGAGTGGCCGAAGTCGCGCTGTTCACGAGCTCGACGCGGACTCGCTCGGCAACCTTCGAGAGCCACGGGATCACGTCCTGCCACTGCTCGCCGCTACCGTTGTCGGCGTACTCGGCGACCCAGACCCGTTGTAGGCGTTCCCCTAGAGCAGATGTCTCGCCGCCTGCACGCATGGCCTCCATCGCGACCAGCCCGCTGAGCGAATTAGAAAAACTCTCGAGGAGAGCGCAAACCTTGGACTGAACATCATTGAATCGAGAGATATTCACGAGCATCGACGCTGGCTTCACCGCCCCCTGGGAGCGCAACAGTCGAAGGGCGGTGCCGATATAGAATGACATAACCGCATCTTCGAGACTTGCGGGAATATCTTCGACCGGGTGGGACTTCTTGTGTTTTATCGGCAGTATTTCGATGCAATCTTCGACATTAAGGCGGATGGCTGAATGAGGATCGGAGAAGTAGCGGCCGATCCCATGGTAGTTGCTCGGGCTACTCATAACGCGTATGTAGTCTGCCGGAAAGAGATCCTGCCCAAGGTCGACATTTTCAGCCGCGTGGTCGATGAAGATATTCGCGAATGGTGTTGCAGTGATTCCTAAGTATGAGCTCCGCCGCGACGTGTCGAGCAACCCACGGATTGCTGCGTTGACCTTTGTCGGATCTGTGTCACTGCCGGTGTTCGGCGTGCCCCAGTCTGCTTCATCATCGATGAGCACGAGGGGCATGTCCAGACGCCCGCCGCTTGTCTGTTGTTTGATGTAGGTAGTGACGTTCTGAATGACCTTCGCATTCTTCTTGATCACGAGCACGGTCGGCAATGTGTCTTGGATCCAGTTCAAGCCTGCCCGGGACTTGCTCTTGCTGAAGTCGCCATCGACGGTAGTCAGGACGTTTGCGCGAATGGACGGATCGAACTCTGCGACGCCTATGGGCGGACGTACTGTCGCGGTGATGTTCTCGCCGATTCGACTGGTGTCGTATCCGATGAGGTCAGAGTCCATCCGGACCTGCGTCTGACGCCGAAGATCATTCGTATGGCCTCCGATCACGATTATCAATCGGTACCCGTAGTCGATCGCCTTGTTCAGGATGCCGATATATGTAGCGGTCTTACCCGACTGCACTTCCCCGAGGAGTAGCCCCCTCCGGGCCCAGTCTTCGGCATCTGTAGGGTCACCTAGCAGCTCGACGACCTCGTCAGCCTGCTCTCCGAGGTCGTCGATAACCGACTTCGCCCAGTCTCGTGAGACGAGTAGTTGCTTGTACGCGTTCCACCTGGAGTGCGAGACGGAGGCGCGCCGATCTACGAGCCACTCCGTGAATGTGTTGGGGTCATATACGGTGGCGCCGCCCGTCAGAACGATCTCCTCCTCCTGCGTAATCTCGCCGACGACCTCCATCACCTCCGGGAGGGTGAGTTCCTTGAAGAATAGTCCCGCCAGTTGAGTTGCGGCCTCCGAGAGCTCGACAAAGTCGACTCTTGCATTGCCCTCCACAAGCTGTTGTTTCACCGATCGCTTCAAACTGAGCTGCCGATCATTCAGAGCCACGCGGCTCCTCCTCCCAGATTTGTCGGACGAAGTCGCCCAGGTTCGTCATTGTGTTGAATGGTTCGGCATGCGCAAGCATTGCCGTAACGACCTCGACTGAAGCCTGTTCCTCCGTAGAATCTCGAAATACTCGAAGTGAGTCGATCACGGACTCCTCTGCAGATTTGCGCGCCACCACGGTAGCGTTTCCCGCCATCTCGGCGAGAAGATCATCTGCTGGGAAGGCGTCGGCGAGTGACCCGAGCAAGCGAACCACTCGGGAGGCATCGGCAGTTGGTAACCCGCTCAGCAAGGATGATACAAGCGGATTGTCAACATTTACCTCGTACCGAAACCCGCCTCGTTCGCGGACTTTATGCCAAAGGTGCGCCGAGTCAGAATCCTCCTTGCGACCGCGAAAAGTATAGACGCGCTTCCCCTTATCAATAACGCCGGTCATCAGTCGTCTTAACTCGGCCTTGAAAGATGCCGGCGGTTCCGCTCGAGACTTCTTGATGTCGAGTTGCCAGAGATGGTCGATGGTATTCGGCAGGTCGACTTGAATGCGTGTCTGTTTCGAGATATCGTCCATCCGGGCCAGGCCATACCAGTGACCGTGAGATATCAAGCGGGCGTTGCGATAGACGTAGAAGCCTTGCGCTTCGCGCATCCGCTCACCTAAATCTGACCGTTGACGCTCTGCGGGCGTGAGCCCTGAGACATGCGGCAAAGTGTATGCCGTCACACTGACCTCGGCCCCTCCGATGGGGATAAATTGAGTAGGCGAAATTTGAGTCTTCGAATTCGAGAGAAGAAAGGGATCACGGGGCTTAATGTTGTTCCCATTCACGCGGATTCGAACTCCGCCGCTCCGGTTATGGAGGTAGCGGTGAAATACAAGCGAGAGACTGCTCATCAGTGGGGCGATGCGAGCTCGCATGTACTCGCTGTGGTCGGCACTGTCACCCAGAAGTAAATCTAGGTTCTCCCAAACGACGAGGGTCCCGGAAGTCTGCTCGTTCAAGCGGTCAACCCAGTGCAGGTTTCTCGACTCAGCTTCGGATAACCGCAGGAGGCTCCATCTCCCCGTTCGCTTTACGTGATCGATATCCCAGCGCAGAGTCGTCACCGTTTCGAGGTGCTTGGTGACGACGGTCACGCAACGAGCCTGAGAGAGGGACGCCGTCTTGAGTCCGAGCCCGAACCTGCCGAGATCTGAAGCCGCCCGTTCCCCTACTGATCCAGCGAAGCGCAGGGCTTCCACGGCCATGTCTGGCGACATCCCAACACCGTCGTCGAGAATCGCGATGTGCCGCGCTTCAGTCGGCTCAAGATCGATCTCGATTTTGCTTGCGCCTGCGGAGATACTGTTGTCGATGAGATCGGCGATGGCTGCCTCAAGCGAGTAACCAACTGAGCGCATCGACTCGAGTAGGTGCACGCTGGGCGCGACGTCCTGCTCTTGCACGCCGACCTCCCCGTCCGCCTGTCATTGTCCGGCACCATTCTGGCGCACTCACTGACCGTAGTCCTAGACCACCAGAGATTCCTTCGAGGTCAGAATCTTTGAGACTTCGATGTTCGGCTCGATCCAGGGATAGTCCACCCCGGCGAACGATCTGAACAACGCAGTGAAGATCGCTTCTGCGCCCTTGACGGGCACCGCCATGCCGACTTGCTTCCTGACGCTGTCCTTCAACCCCTCGAACACGAAGTCGTCGGGGAATGACTGGAGTCGAGCCTTCTCGCGATTGGTCAGCGCGCGGTTGAGCGACCAGTGGTAGACGTGAGACCCCCCGCCACCGGCCCCCGTAACCGTGTAAGCGGGCTTGTCAGGCTCAAGCCGCTTATAGGTCGTGCTGATAGTTGTTCGGGTGTTGATATGAAGATGCTTTGGCATCAATTCCAAAGCTCGTCGCGAGAACGCATTCTCGCCCGGAAGTATATAGCTGAGCCGCTCGATGACGTTCTCTGATTGCCTTGTGAACTCATGATTCGCGGTCTGCGATCCGATCGGCGGTACCGTGAGTGCTGATTTCACGGTCACGTCTACGTCCTCATAGATCGTGGGCGACGGAACTCTGAAGTCGATATCGATGTCCTCGCGGATTCCGACGATTACGATCCGTTGCCGACGTTGCGGCACCCCATACTCGTCGAACGAGTAGAGGTGCGGGACGATTCGATAGCGCAGGTCATCTGCTGGAGCCTGGAGATGCTCGAGGATTTGCTTGAAGGCCCTGCCCTCATTAGCGCCTCGCAAACCGGAGACATTCTCTGCCACAAACCACTTCGGACGCTTCGAGGCGAGTGTCCTCACACCATAGGAATACAGCGGGCCATACTCGCCAGTGAGACCTTTCCATTCGCCGACGAGACTGTAGTCATTGCAAGGAAAGCCGAACGCAAAACCATCGATTTCTCCCAGAGAATCAATGTCCAGATCGTGTACGTTCTGGTGAACAATTCCTCCCCCAGACGGCGGAAGATCCGCCGAGGCCTCAACGACTCGCGCCTGGTCACCGAACTCCGGTGCGAGGATGTTCCTCATGTATGTCCTGCAGGTATCGAGGTCATAATCGTTCGCCCAAGCGTGCAGAAGCTCGGTATCTCCTACAGCCGCGGCCGCAAGCCTCGCCCCAAGGGCCATCCCACCTGGGCCACTGAACAACTCGCCCATGCGGAAAGTGATATCGGGCACAACGCTCCTTAGTTTCGACTCTCGCTTAGCAACCTACCGGCATCCAACGACTGCCGTCGGAAGACACGGGCGACGCTCGAAGATTAGTTCGACCCTCAGACATCGAGACGCACAGACGAAATCGGCTCCGCCATCGCGGGCAAGTAAAGAAGGCTTCCGCCGTGTGCTGGAATCCGTAGAGCTAGAATTACAGGACGCACCGTTGCGAAACCCAAGCCTCAAGGAGCACCCTCATGGCCCTCACCGCCCACTCCACTATCGGCGACTGGATGAACGACCCGACCGGCGGGCCGCTCATCCGCGCACTCTTCGAGCAGACGGGCGCCGACCCCGAGCTCCTCACCCCCGTGCTCGGCCTTCCGCTGCAGCAGCTCGTCGCGATGAGCCAGGGCGCACTGCCGCAGTCGGTCGTCGACGACCTCGTGCGCGCAGCCAACGGCGGCGAGATCCCAGAGGCCAACGAGTCCGCGGGCTGGACCGAGAAGCCCACCAGCGGACGTTTCGCCGGCAAGACCGTGATCGTGACTGGCGCAGCATCCGGAATCGGCAAGGCCACGGCATCCCGCATTGCCCGTGAAGGCGGACGTGTCATCGCCTCCGACATCGCCGCCGACAAGCTCGACGCCCTGAAGGCCGAGCTGCCGGACGCCGACATCACCACCGTCGCCGGCGACCTCACCAAGCAGGACGCGATCGACGCCGTCATCGCCGCTGCGGGCGACCGCATCGACGCCCTCGCGAACGTCGCCGGTATCAACGACGACTTCTCCCCCGCAGGCGAGACGACGGATGCCGTCTGGGACCGCGTCATCGCGATCAACCTCACCGCTCCGTTCAAGCTCATGCGCGCGGTGCTGCCGATCATGGAGAAAGCCGGCCGCGGCTCGATCCTCAACGTCTCCAGCGAAGCGGGTCTGCGCGGCAACTCGTCGGGCAACGCCTACACGGCCAGCAAGCACGGCATCATCGGCGTCACGAAGTCCGCGGCGTTCATGTACGGGCCGAAGGGCATCCGCGTGAACTCCGTCGCTCCGGGCGGCGTCGCCACCGGCATCCCGATGCCCCCGAACATGTCGGAGTACGGCTCCGGTCGTCTGGCCCCGTTCCAGCAGGCGATCCCGACGGTCGCGACCGCCGAGCACCTCGCCGCGTCGATCACGTTCCTGTTGTCGGACGACGCCGTGAACATCAACGGTGCCGTGCTGGCATCCGATGGGGGATGGTCGGTGCAGTAAGCACCCTGAGACCACGCCCCTGCCGCCCGAACGGCAGGGGCGTTCTTCTTCGCTCCGTTGGCTCTGGCTCCGAAGAGAGTGCGTTGGGCGGCCGGTGGCCCCTAAGCCTCTCCGCCTTCACCAGCTTCCGGATCTTCGCCCCTCGTTGCCCGACGTTGCCAATCGAGAATCTCGTACTTCCGGCTGTGCTCCGTGCAGAACCAGCCTTCCTCGAAATGCCGCGTCCCCTCGGTCGTCCCGCACTTCTTCCTCGAGAGTCGATCCACCTCTTCGCAAGGATTCCGGTCCGGCGGTTGCAACTCTTCCGGCGCGAGATGACTCCATGGAGACCAAGAGCGCTTCGGATGCTCGGAACATCTCCATTGCCACTTGCCACCCTGTTCGTGAACTCCGACGGCGTCCGGCCGGTACACCGAATCTGCTGTCCAGATTCGGTACACGGTGAGTTCCTGAACTGGATGCCACTCATCGTTCTCCTGCACACCGCAGTACGTGCAATGGCC
Organism: Microbacterium sp. EB106-03-03-XG65; assembly: GCF_058791955.1. Taxonomy (NCBI): domain Bacteria; kingdom Bacillati; phylum Actinomycetota; class Actinomycetes; order Micrococcales; family Microbacteriaceae; genus Microbacterium; species Microbacterium sp. EB106-03-03-XG65. The sequence goes on along the minus strand of NZ_JBYTEB010000001.1, from coordinate 691,091 downwards.
TGTGTCCTCGTTACCTGGTCGCACCCGCCTGTCGGCGACTTGGTCCAACGGATACGGTGTCTCGACCAGCATGTCTTGATATCGCACGTTCATTCCCTTGCTCTTTGATCAGGATTCAAATGTTCTTCAGCTTGCGCGCTCGGCGTCGCGGAGCAGCTTGGCGACCTCGGGGGTCATGGAGTACTTCTCGCCGTCCCAGTCCCAGACGTAGTGCCACACCCCGCCCTTCGGGGTGCGGTACAGCGGAAGCTCCGCGCGACGGATCGCCTTGCCGACCCCTCCGAGAATGCCGGCGACACCCGAGACGCCGTTGGGGTGGTTGAGCGCAGAGGCCAGTTCGTCTGGAGTGAAGTGGGCCGTTTCCCGCGTTGCAGATCGACTGAGGAAGGAGAGCACCGAACGACCGGGTCCCGATACTCCGTTCCATAGCCGTACAGCGATTTCCTCTGCGTTATCCGCCACTGCCCAGGAGGGGACGGTTCCCGACTCGATCCGCACGGGGTCAGCGGTGTCTGGGATCTCGGCAACGAACTCGCCGAATCGAATATAGAACTCTTCGACACGCCGCTCGGGCACGTGAACTGTGATCGGTATCATCAAGATCTCCAAGGTATGTTGCGAGGTACGTTGGGATCAGTAAACCGCACCGCCGCTCCGAACGCAAGATACCTTGACACTTATCTCGCGCTTGGGCGCGGATGACAGACTGACCTCATGCACACCCGCCCCGAGATCGTCTGCATCTGCGGCTCGATGCGCTACGCCGAAGACATGCGCGCGCTGAGCCGGATCCTCACGCTCGATGGCTTCATCGTTCTCATGCCGGCCGAGATCGACACCCCGATCACCGACGAGCAGAAGGCAGCGCTCGGCGAGCTGCACCTGCGCAGGATCGACCTGGCCGACCGCGTGGAAGTCGTGAACCGGGGCGAGCACTTCGGCGAATCCACCCTCCGCGAGATCGCCTACGCAGAGGCCGCGGGCAAGCCCATCACCTTCGTCGGCGTCACCAGGGGCACGCAGTAGAGCTCACATCTCCGCTCGCTACCCTGACTCCCATGAAGAAGCTCCCCGCGCTCGCGTCGCTCGCCGTCGGCATCCTGCTGCTCTCCGGATGCTCGCAGGCGTCGACCGTCGCGGCCTGTGGTCAGGTCGCCGCCCAGGCGGTGCAGGTCGCCGGCGTGCTCGAGAGCTTCAGCTCGCCGACCCCCGAGGCCGCGAAGGCGGCTCTCACCGAGGTTCGCGCGGTGGCCGAGAAGATCCGCGGCATCGACGGTCCCGCGGAGTTCGTCACGCTCCGCGACGAGTGGACGACGAGCATCGACGCGTTCGCCACCGCAGGCGAGAAGGCCGTCACGGGCGACGTCAGCGGCATGGATGCGGCATCCGCCCAGCTGCGCACGGCGACCGACGCGATGGTCGCCCACTGCACCCCGAACTGAGCCCCGTCACTCGCTCTGCTGCACGCTCATCGCGATCTCGAAGCTGTCGCCGATCACGCGCCCGCCGTCGAACACCGGGTCTTCATCGAGCGTCTCGGTCACGCGTGGATCCCGCGTCACGGCAGCGGTCCCTCGATCTCGAACCTCGCGTGACGGCCAGGTCGTCACCGTGACCACGACGGACTCCTCAGCGCTCGCTCCGACGAGGCCCGCGATGCTCTTCAGCTCGCCCGACTCATACGACGCACCGTCTGCGTGAAAGTCGGACGGGTCGGCTGACTCGTTCGATTGCCAGTAGTCGACGACGCTGATCGCCCCATGATCGCGATACACCTGGGCCATGCGCTTCGAGAAGTCCAGGTAGGCGGCCTTGCGTTCGGTCGCCACCGGAACGACGGTGATGTCAGCGAACGTCATCCTCAGCTCCCGTCCTCGGTGTCGAGTACAGGGCAAGGGTAACCACCGCCGGCCTCACCCGACCAGACGTTCCCTACCGCGCGATGCCCCGCAGCAACCGCCTCACCGTCCACTCGATGCGCTCGGCGCTCAGTTGCGGTTCAATCCCCAGCGGCGCGAGTCGAGCGCCCGCTTGTAGTGCTCCTCAGCCTCGTTGACGTCTCTCTCCGGCGTCGCCGGATCGAAGACTCGGAGGATCGAATAGCGGAAGGTTGAGGGCTCGAGGTTCCGTAGCTCGACGTTCCCGCCATGCCCGTTTGCCGCATAGACCGCCCAACGCTGACGGATGCTCTCAGCCCCATCCGCTTTACCGACGTAGTGACGACCGTCGCGAGTATCAGTGATCAGGTATATCCCCTTCACCGACGCGAGTGCGGTCCGCCACGACGCATACCGATGATCGCGCATGACCGCTTGGAGCTGCGGGTAGTCGAGAACAAGTCCGTCGAATCCGGGGAACGGAATCGGCTTCGCATCTGCGATCTCCAGTACTGGGTACGGAGCCGCCGTCACGCCGTTGATCCACCAGGCCCGGGGAGACTTCCACCCGATGACGAGCCTGTTTCGCAAATCGGCCATCTGCTCCGACACCGTCAGGGTGAACGCGCGCTGCCGTCCATCGTCCCACGCCTCACCGTGGTTCTCGACGACCGACCAGAACCGAGCTCGCCCTCCGTCTTCACGGATGAAGACGACCCAGTACCGCGAGGGCGTGACGGGAAAGACCCGTTGCTTCGCGCTCTGCCGACTCGTGTAGAACAGGATCTCGTCGTCGGTCGAGTCGGCGTGGATGCCCTGGAGCCCGCTGTCCTCATGCTCACGCACGTAGGCATGGCGAATCACCATGGCTTCTTCAGGCCGGATGCCGGCGCTTCGGAGAATCCAGTCCAGCGAGAGCATCAGAGGAAGCCGATCACTGCTTCGCTAGGCGAACCGTCATCGTTGTGCCGAGAGCCGTCAGCTCATACGAGAGCTCACCGTCTGTATAGGTGAAGGTCTTCGTTTCATCGCTCGAGGCCATGAGAGCGTTGTCGGTCTTGGTCTTGTCGTTCACGGAATCCCACGTGAACGACGTCGATCCGTCGACCGGAACCTCGATCGTTCCGGCCCAGTAAATCGCCTGCATGTCCGGAGAGTTCCAGAAGACCTCGATGGTCTCGCCCGTGATCGTGGCTGACTGGAAGCTGTCTTCAGCGGCGGAGTTCGTCTGCTTCCACTCCCCGGTGAGATCGACGGGCTCAGGAGTCTCTTCGACCTCTTCGACCTGTTCGGCGGGAGCCGACGTCGAGTCTGTCGTCGTGTCAGCAGCGGGAGCGCTGCAGGACGTGAGAAGGAAGACGGCAGCGAGAGACGCCGCAAGGCGCAGTGGAGTTTTCATCGGCCCAAACGTATCGGTCACCCTGGCCCCGTAATGGCGTCGTTACCGCTTCGCAACGAGCAGACCAAAGGACGTTCCCTACCGCGCGATCCCCCGGAGCAACCGCGTCACCGTCTCCTCGACCCGCCCCGCGCTCAACGGCTGTCCGATCAGCGCCGCGTACGACGCCATGGCGATGAGCTGGTCGGCGATCGCGTCGGCATCCACGTCTGCCCGCACCTGCCCGTCGACCTGTCCGCGCGCGATCCGCTCAGCGACCCACAAGCGAATAGGCGCCGCAAGCCGCTCGTTAAGCGCGAGCCCGAGTTCGTGGTCGGTGGCGGTCACCGCGATCAGTGCCCGGGCGAGCGCCACACCCTCGGGCCTCGCGAGTCCGGCAGACATGGCCGAGAACCAGGAGTGCAGGTCGGCTCGGATGTCTTCGCTCGTCGCGACGGATGCCTCCGCGAGGGGCACCTCGCCTTCGAGCAGCGCCTCTCCGAGGATCGCCGCCTTCGACGGCCACCACCGGTAGATCGTCTGCTTCGAGACTCCCGCGGATTCCGCGAGTCCCTCGATCGTCACCGCTTCATAGGCACCGGCCACGACGGCGGCGCGCATCGCCTCGAGCACGGACTGGCGCGCGGCTTCACTTCGGGGACGGGGCACCAGACAAGGCTACTCAGGTGCGGGGGCGCTGCTCGTCGCGGCGGTGGGGGCGCCGCGGAGGATAGAGTCACCGCATGGGGGAATCCGTGGCAGTCGAGACATCGGCACAGCGCATCCCGACACTCGCCCTCACCGTCTTCGGCTTCGTGCTCTTCCCTTCGGTGATGGCTGCCGTGCAGGCGGTGATGATGATCCCTCACCTGCCGGACTCACGAGCCTCCATCGGTTGGGTCGTCACGCTCATCATGATTCCGACGGTCATCACGGGCATCGTCTCGGGTCTGACCGCAGCACTCGGCGCATACATCGGCAGGCGCATGTCGACGGACGGGTCAGTCGGAACAGTCGGCTGGCAGGTCAGCGTCGGCGCGGGCCTCGGTGGAGCCATAGGCAGCGTGCCGTTCCTGCTCTATGTGGCCTGGTGGTACCAGAACGGTCCCGGGCCGTGGATCCTCGTGCTGGGATACATCGCGATCTTCGGCGCCTATGCGGGGTTCACCGCGTTGTTTGCCAGGCGCCAGCAACGCACCGCGTGACTCACGTCGACGCCTTGGAGGTCGCTTCGAGCCTCACGCGGATCTGACGTTTCGCGCTCGACAGGCGAGATCGAGCGGTCGAGGGGTTGATCCGCAGCACGGCCGCCGCTTCATGCGAACGCAAGCCATCCCAATAGACGAGCCGCACGAGCTCCGCGTCATCGGCGCTCAGCGATTCGATCGCTTCCCTGACCTCAGCTGACAGGCCGTCGCTGTCAGCCACCGGATGCGTCGACCGCGCATCGTCGACGAACCGTTGGACAGCCGCTGAGCGCCGAGCAAGCGAGCGTCGCGAGTTCAGCAGCACGTTTCGCGCGGTGGCGAAGAGCCACATCCGGGCATCGAGCTCATCGGCCGGCATCTTGCGCCTGATCTTCCACGCGGTGAGAAGCAGCTCCCCATAGGCCTCAGCGGCGTCGGCTGAGTTCAGCATCCGTCGCTGAAAGTAACGAGACAGATCCTCGCCGTTCTGCCGGATGAGGGCATCGAACCGAACAGCCGATTCACCGCCGCCCATCAACGGCACTCCGTCGACTGCGAGTAGAGGCTGACCTCGTGTCCTGGCGACATCTCATGCCCGCGAGCCTCGAGTTCCGCGAACAGCGTCTCAGCGACGACGCGATTGACGGCGTCGCGCGTGACCTCGGTATCGCTGGCCTCGATCGGGCTCAGCTCACCGTCTTCGTCGACGGCATTCGCGTAGTCGTCGCGCACCGCAGCCTCTGCGGCCGTGAGGTCGAGTGCTTCGAGATCCATCGTGTCGACGATCGTCTTCGCGTCCTGCACAATGGGGTCGTCTTCGGCCAGGCCCTCCCACTTGACCAGGAAGCCTTGGAAACAGGCCGAGCCGTCGGCGCTCTCGATGTTGAAGACGTTGTCGGCGACCCATCCCCACGGCGTCTCGTTGCCGCCCCCGGCCATCGCGACCGAACCGCCGCCGATGGCCACGATGCCGGCGACCGCTCCGACCACCCAGCGCATGCCACGCCCTCGACGCTGCCTGGCCTCTCGCAGGATTCGGTGGCTGTGAGCGTCGAGGTTGCCGGGGGTCGTCACCTGCGGTGCTGCATCGCGCAGCAGCGTTCCCAGTTCACTGTCGTTCATCGGTGCAAGCCTCTCTCGCGGACATTCTTTGTGCAGTACATGTCCGCAAGGCTGCGTACTGTCCGAGCTGTCAGGAACGCGGCGGTCTTTCTGCCACTGGCTAGCTCGGCCGATACCGCTGCGCCACCGCCCCCGATCCGAACTCGCGTCGGTCGACCAGTTCGAGTCGCGTCTCGGGTAGTCCGTCGAGCAGCCGCGGGCCACGTCCAGCGATGACCGGATGCACGACGAACGTGTATTCGTCGATCAACCCCAACTCGGCGAGCGCGAGAGGAAGAGTCGCGCCACCGACCGACAGCCCCTCACCCGGCTGCTTCTTCAAGGCGCGCACCGCATCGCCCAGGTCACCCCGCACCAGCTCGGCGTTCCAGTCGACCGCGTCGAGCGTGCTCGACACGACGTGCTTCGGGATGCGGTCGAGGGCGTCGGCGAACGGATGCTCCCACTCGTCCATCCAGTCGGGCCATTCTCCGGATGCCGGGCGGCGCCAGGCGGACTGCATCATCTCGTAGGTCACGCGGCCGTAGAGCACGGCATCCGCCCGCTGCATCTCGCCGGTCCAGAACTGCATCAGCTCTTCATCGGGGGCAACCCCCGCCTCGTGGTGCACGCAGCCGTCGAGAGTGACGTTGATCGCGTAGCGCAGTGGTCTCATCTCGCCGATCTCCTTCGATGCGGGCGGTGGGTGGTGCGGGATATGGGTCAGCGTAGCCAACCAGCGCGGGCCACGTCTCGGGCGGAAACCTCACGGTCGTTGAGCGAAGACGACGGAGTCGACTGAGACGAAACGTCAGAAGCCGACCTCGAAACCTCACCACGTTTCGTCTCGCTCGGCTCCGCCGGGCTCGCTCAACGACCGGGGGTGTGCCGCTCCGCGGGGCTCGCTCAACGACCGGGGGCGGCCGCTCGGCGAACGGGGACGCGTCGGATGTGAGGAGAACGTAACGCGGAGAGTGCGACGCGGATACACCGCCGAAACATGGATACCGAACGATGTCCATCAATGGATACATCACTGGCCACATCGCAGGATCCGGGCTCCGAGCGCCGGCGTCCCGCCCGCATCCGCGTCTACGAGCAGCTGCGGGCCGAGCTGCTGACCGCGGCGTACTCGCCCTTCCACCGCTTCACCGAGGAGAACGTCGCCGAGCGCTTCGAGCTCTCCCGCACCCCGGTGCGCGATGCTCTGGCGCGGCTCGAAGCAGACGGCCTCCTCGTCAAGCGCGACGGAGCGCTGTACCGCTACATGCCCACGCTCGAGGAGTTCACCGACCTCTACGAGCTGCGCATCCTGCTGGAGTCGCAGGGCATCGACCGCGCCATCGCCGACCCGACGATCACGCATGAGCGGGCCCAGCTCACCGCCGAGCAGGACCTCTGGATCTCTCGGCTCGAGGCCGGCATCACCCCCGATCCCGGTTTCGTCGACGCCGACGAGCACTTCCACCTCGCGCTCCTGGGCGCCGCGGGCAACCGCGAGCTGGTCGGAGCGCTCGAGCGCGTGAACCGCCGCATCCGCCCGATCCGCATGCACGACTACCTCACCCAGGACCGGGTCGACGCGACCATCAGCGAGCACCTCGAGATCATCGAGCTCGTGCTCACCGGCCGCCTCCGCGAAGCCCGCGACTTCCTGCGCACGCACGTCGGCCAGTCGCAGTCGATCGTCGAGGCCCGCGCAGCTCGCGCCATGCAGATCTCCCACATGAACCACGGATTGGACCCGCACCGATGATCTCCCTCTCCTCTTCCGAATCCGCCGCAGCCGACATCGCGGCACTCGAGACCGCACTGGACGCGGCACCCGCCAGCATCTGGATCACCCGCCGCAGTGCCGCAGAGATCCAGGCGGATGCCGAGAGCGTGCGCGATCGCGTCGCCGCCGGCGCAGCCCTCCCCCTCGCCGGTCTGACCTTCGCCGTCAAGGACAACATCGACGTGGCAGGCCTCCCGACCACAGCCGCACACCCCGCCTTCGCCCGGATCCCGGCGAAGAGCGCCACCGTCGTGACGCGGCTGCTCGACGCCGGAGCCATCCTCGTCGGCAAGACGAACATGGATCAGTTCGCCACGGGGCTCGTCGGAACACGCAGCCCCTACGGCGTCGTCACGAGCGCGCTCGACCCCCAGCGCGTCTCCGGCGGATCGAGCTCGGGATCCGGCGCCGCCGTCGGGCACGACCTCGTCGACTTCTCGCTCGGCACCGACACCGCGGGCTCGGGGCGGGTTCCGGCCGCCTTCAACGGCATCCTCGGCGTGAAGCCCACCCTCGGACTGCTGCCTCTCGACGGAGTACTCCCGGCCTCTCCCTCGTACGACACCGTCTCGGTCTTCACCCGCACCACCGGCCTCGCCGCCCGCGTGATGTCGGTCGTCGCCGGCCCGTCGACGACCGACCCGAAGAGCAGGCCGTGGGCGCTCGACGCTCCGCAGGCGGCACCCCCGCGACCCGTGATCGCCGTGCCTCGACGCGCCGACCTCGCCTCGCTCTCGCCGGCGGTCCTGGCGGCGTTCGACCAGACGATCGCACGCTTCGAGGCGCTGGGCGCCGAGACCCGCACGATCGACATCTCTCCGTTCCTCGCCACCGCCCGCCTGCTCTACGGCGGCGGCCTGGTCAGCGAGCGGGCCTGGTCGTACGGCGCCTTCCTCGCCGCGCACCCGGAGGAGGCCGACCCCTCGGTCGCCGCGATCGCCGCCCGCGCCGCAGAGATCGACGGCACCACGGTGATCGATGCACAGCAGGCCGTCGCCGCCGCGACGCTCCTCGCCCGGCAGGCTCTCGACGGCACGGATGCCCTGATCATCCCGACCGCGCCGATCCACCCGACCGTCACCGAGGTCGCGGCCGATCCGCTCGGCGTGAACAGCACCGTCGGCACCTTCACGAACTTCGTGAACCTCATGGACATGGCCGCCGTCGCCGTGCCGACGGGTGAAGTCGCGGGCGAGGGCCACTTCGGGGTCTCGATCGTGACGCCGACATTCCACGACCAGGTCGCGCTCGATCTCGCGGCCCGCCTGCTCGGCGAGGCGGAACAGGATGCCGCGCTCGACGCCCCGGGCGTCGACGTCGCCGTCTTCGGCGCGCACCTCAGCGGCGAACCGCTCAACCCGCAGCTGCAGGCTCTCGGAGCCCGGTTCGTCGGCGAGGTCCGCACCTCGGACAGGTTCCGGATGCTGCTGGTCGAGGGCGCTGTCGACCGCCCGGCGGTCATCCGATCGGCCGAGGGCGCGGAGCTCCCCGGCGAACTGTGGCGTCTGTCGCCCCTCGCGCTGTCGACGCTGCTGCGCAGCATCGCCGCTCCTCTCGCACTCGGCGAGATCGAGCTCTCCGACGGCTCGTCGGTGCTCGGCTTCACCGCATCCGTCGACCTCACCGAACGAGACATCACCGACTTCGGCGGCTGGCGCGCCTACCGCGCGGCATCCGTCGTCCCCGCGACCGCCTGACCCGACCCCCGACCCTGCCCTGCCCCACACGTCCTGACACCGCCCCCACCAGGAGAACACATGACCTTCCGCACTCCCTCCCGCACTTCCTTCCGCACCCCGTCGCTCGCCGTCGCGTCTCTCGCCGCCGCCGCGCTCGTGCTCACCGGCTGCTCCGCGTCGTCATCCTCGGCCGACTCCGACGGCGGTGAAGGCGGCGGCCAGTCCATCACGATCGGGACGCTGCGCGCGCAGCCCCACCTGTTCAGCCCCTTCTTCTACGAGGTGGTCGCCGAAGACGGGATCGACGTCGAGATCGTGCTCTTCGACACCTCCAGCGACATCAAGAACGCGATCGTCTCGGGATCGGTCGACTTCGGGGTGACCGGTGCGGCATCGGTCATCGCCGGCGTCGCGGAGAAGCAGGATGTGCGCATCGTCGCCTCCGCCGCCGACGGCGGCACGCGCATCGTCGCCACGGAGGACATCGAGACCCCGGACGACCTCCGGGGCGCGAAGGTCGGCTTCCCGATGGGCGCCACACAGGAGATCCTGCTCAAGCGCACGCTCGAGGCGCAGGGCATCGACCCCGCGAGCGACGTCGAGCTCGTCAACCTGCCCTTCGCCGACATGGCCACCGCGTTCGCCTCCGGGCAGATCGACGCGTTCATCTCCGCCGAGGTGGGCCCGTCGATCGCGATCGAGGGCGGCGCTCACGAACTGATGTCGGCCTACGACACCCCGATCGGGCAGACGAACATCGTGCTGGCCACGAGCAACAGCCTGATCGAGTCGGACCCCGAGCTCGTGCAGGCCGTCGTCGACACCCACATCGCAGCGGTCGAGCACATGGCCGACGACACCGCGGCCTGGGCCGACGGCCTCGTCGAGGAGTTCGCCCTCGACCCCACGATCGTCGACCTGGCGATCGAGAACATCTGGCCCCGCTGGAACCTCGACGCCGACTACCTCTCGACGCTCGCCGCGATGAGCGAGGAGATGCTCGCCTTCGACCAGGTCTCGGCCGAGGTCGACCAGGACCTCCTCACCGACGACAGCTTCGTCGAGACCGCACGGACGGAGTGACCATGACGACCACCGCACTCGCCGATCCGCCTCAGGGCGTCGCGAACGCCGAGACGCAGCCCGACGGCATCCGCTCCCCCCGGCCGCGCCGCCGACGCCGCCTGTCACTCGGATGGGCCATCGCGCTTCCCGTTCCGATCCTCATCCTCATCGGCTGGCACCTGGGCGTGCAGAACGCCTGGACGCTGCCGTTCGACATCAAGATGACGTTCCTGCCCACACCGGGAGAGGTCGCCCTGCGGGGTGTGGACTTCGCCGTCGGCGGCATCTACGACGACTCGTTCAGCGGCACGCTCTGGGGCCACCTGGGCGCGTCGGCGCTGCGGGTGCTGCAGGGCTTCGGCCTCGCGGTCGCCGTCGCCGTGCCGCTCGGCGTGCTGATGGGCCGATCGAAGCTCCTGTTCCGCATGCTGGAGCCGACGGTCAACCTGGTCCGCCCCATCCCCGTCACGGCCTGGGCGCCGCTGACACTGCTGATCATCGGCTTCGGTGACCGCTCCACCGTGTTCCTCGTGTTCATCGCCGCGGTGTTCCCGATCCTGCTGAACACCATCAGCGGAGTGCACCAGGTGCCGGGGCGTCTGCTCGAAGCCGCCGCGATGCTGGGAACACCCCGACTGCAGTCGCTCTACAAGGTCGTCATCCCGGCTGCCGCTCCGCAGATCATCAGCGGCATGCGCATCGCGATGGGGCTCTCGTGGGTGATCCTCGTCGTCGGCGAGACGGTGGGGATCAGCACGGGCCTCGGCGCGCTCATCACCCAGGCCCGGGAGCAGTCGCGCACCGACCTCATCATCGTGGGCATGGTCGTCATCGGCCTGGCCGGCTTCATCGCCGACCGCCTGCTCACGCTCATCTTCGCCATCGCCTTCGGGCGCCGACCGATCCAGAAGTGAGAGATCGCATGAGCATTCCTCCCCAGCACGCCGCCGACATCGTCATGACCGGTGTGGGCAAGCGATACCCCGGCTCGCCGATCGCCGCCGTCGACGGTGTGGACATCACCGTCGCGGCCGGCGAAGTCGTCTGCATCGTCGGCGCCTCCGGATGCGGCAAGTCGACGCTGCTGCGCATGGTCGCGGGCTTCGAGACGATCACCGAGGGCTCCCTCACCGTCGCGGGCACCGAGGTCACCGGTCCCGGTCCCGACCGTGGAGTGGTCTTCCAGGACTACGGGCTGTTCCCCTGGCTGACGGTGCGCGAGAACATCGAGTACGGCCCGAAGCAGGCCCGCCTGCCCCGCGCGGTCGTGAAGGAGCGGGCGACCGCCGCGCTCGACTCGGTCGGACTCAGTCGCGTCGCAGCATCCTTCCCGCACCAGCTCTCGGGCGGGATGCAGCAGCGCGTCGCGATCGCGCGACTGCTCGCGAACACCCCGTCGGTGATGCTCATGGACGAACCGTTCGGCGCTCTCGACGCGCTCACGCGCACCGAGATGCAGCACGAACTGCAGCGCATCCAGCGGGATGCCGGCATCACCGTGCTGTTCGTGACGCACAGCATCGAGGAGGCCGTCTACCTCGGCGACCGCGTGCTCGTCATGGCCGGCGGCACCGCCCACGGCAACTCGGGGCACGTGCGGGACATCGTGACCGTCGACCTCCCCGGCGAGCGCGACGTGAACTCCCCGGAGTTCAACGCCGTCGAGCGCCGGATCGACGCCCTCGTGCACGCCGGCAACGACCACCGGGTGGATGCCACGCTCGTCTGATCCGTCGGGCGGCCCGGTCGTTGAGCGAGGACGACGAAATCGACCGAGACGAAACGTCGAGAGTCCACCTCAGGACCTCACCACGTTTCGTCTCGGGCCGCTTCGCGGGCCACGCTCAACGACCGGCACCGGCCGCTAGTCCGACTCGGCCTTGCGCGAGCCCGCTTCCAGCACGTCACCCCCTCGGTCGTTGAGCGAGGACGACGAAGTCGACCGAGACGAAACGTCGAGAGTCCACCTCAACACCTCACCACGTTTCGTCTCGGGCCGCTTCGCGGGCCTCGCTCAACGACCGGGGCGGCCGCTAGTCCGACTCGGCCTTCCGCGCACCCGCTTCCAGCACGTCACCCGCCGGCAGCTCCTGGTGTCCGCCGAACTGCAGGCGCATCGCCGACAGCACCTGGTTCGCGAAGCGGTCTTCGTCGCGCGAGGCGAAGCGTTCGAACAGGGATGCCGCGAGCACCGGCACGGGCACGCCCACATCCACGGCGGCCTTGACCGTCCAGCGGCCTTCCCCCGAGTCCGACACCCGGCCGGCCAGACCGTCGAGCTGCGGGTTCTCGGCGAGCGCGGCCGCGGTCAGGTCGAGCAGCCACGACGAGATGACCGACCCGCGGCGCCAGAGCTCGGCGACCTTCGACGTGTCGATGGGGAACTGGTAGAACTCCGGCTCTTCCAGTGGGGCGATCTCGGCCGAGTGCTCGGCCTCGCGCACTCCGGCATCCGCGTTGTGCAGCAGATTGAGTCCCTCGGCGATCGACGCCATGATGCCGTACTCGATGCCGTTGTGCACCATCTTCACGAAGTGTCCCGCACCCGAGGGGCCGCAGTGCAGGAAGCCCTCCTCTTCGGGGGTCAGGTCGCCGGTGCGCCCGGGCGTGCGCTCGATCTCGCCGACGCCCGGAGCGACCGAGCGCAGGATCGGCTCGATGCGCTGCACCGCGGCATCCGGCCCGCCCACCATGAGGCAGTAGCCGCGCTCGAGTCCGAAGACTCCCCCGCTCGTGCCCACGTCGACGTAGTGGATGCCGCGCTCGCGGAACGCCTTGGCGCGCCGCACGTCGTCGCGGTAGTTCGAGTTGCCGCCGTCGATGATGATGTCGCCCTCGTCGAGCACCTCGGCGACCTGGTCGGCCACGGCGCCGGTGAGCGATGCGGGCACCATCATCCACACGGCACGCGGCGCCTCGAGCTTCGACGCCAGGTCGGCCATGCTGTCGGCACCCGTCGCTCCCTCGGCGACCAGTGCCTGCACGGCATCCGCATTCACGTCGTAGACCACGCACTCGTGCCCCGCGCGCATGAGGCGGCGCACGATGTTGGCGCCCATTCTGCCGAGTCCGATCATCGCCAGCTGCATGAGATTCCCTTCGTCCTCGCCCCCGGTGGGCCGAGTCGGGGCAATCCTGGCACGGTCACGGATGGTGCTCAATGGCGTTGCGCGGCGCCCGGGCGTTCCCCATGCGTCCCGATAGCCTGGGGGCGTTGACCGCGCGGGGGAGCTGCGCGAACTGACGACCGGAGATCTGATGCCTTCACCGCGCTTTCGCGCGCTCGCCGCGCTCGCCGTCGCAGGGATCGGTTCCGCAGCCCTCGTGAGCTGCGCCGCGTCCGCCGACACCAGCGGCAACGGCCCGACGGAGCAGAGCGTCGCCCTGCTCGACGAGTTCTTCGCGCACCTCGAGAAAGGGGAATCAGCGGATGCGGCGGCTATGACCAGCATCGACTTCCCCGAGGAGTTCATCGACGCGGACTTCTATGCGGCATCCGCCGCCCTGCCGACCGACGCGAAGGTGGTCGACGTCGAGGGCAGCGATGAGCACACAGTCACGGCGAGGGTCGAGTACGTGCTCGATGATCCCGAGAACCCGATGACCGCGACCTACAAGGTGAAGAACACCGACGGCGAACGCCTGATCTCGTGGTTCGACGAGTCATTCGTCGTGATCAACGTCGGCTCGCCGGGGCGCCTCGTGCTCAACGACGAGATGGAGTACCCCATCTCCACGGACGCCCCCCGGGTGTTCCTCCTGCCGGCGCTCTACGCCTGGACCTACGACGACCAGACCGGCACCACTCAGCTCGACCCCGACGGCACGAACGATTTCACCGCCGCATGGCCGATGGACGCCCCGCCGTCCGACGCAGACCTCCCCGACCGCATCAGTGTGAGTGCCAACGACATCACTGTCATGGCGCTGGTCGGAAAGGACATCACCGATGCCGTCGACGCGCAGATCGAAGAGCTGAAGACTGCCTGCGTCGCCGAGCTGCTCGTCGGCCCCTCGTGCCCCGCCTCGCTCATCGAGTACAGCAAGCCCCTGATCGACCCGTCGACCGTGCAGTGGTTCCGCATGCCGGATTACGGCCTCAGCGGCGGCGACGGCGTGGTCGAGTACTCGAAGGGTTTCACGGTGCAGTTCGACGGTGAGGTCTACCCGCTGCCCGCCGTCTACGAGGGCACTATCACCCGGGATGCCGACGGAGTCGTGTCGTACACACGCAAGTAGCGGCGGATCGGCCGTCTCTCTGCGGGCACGGCTTCGGAGCCGTGAGACGACACGCAGACGGATGCCGACCCTCGACGGCGTGTCGGGTGTGGCATCCGAAGCTGTGCCCGGGGCGGGCCGCGGCACCCCGCCGGGTGGAAGGATTGAGTCATGACATCCGGCGCCTTCGATCTGCTCACCGAACACGACCTGCGAGCCGCCGGCAGCCTCAAATGGACCACCTTCCCCGACATGATCGGGGCGTTCGTCGCCGAGATGGACTTCGGACTCGCCCCCGCGGTCAACGGGGCGCTGAAGGACGCTCTCGACCTGGGCGTGACCGGCTACCTGCCCGAGAAGCTCGCGAAGGACCTCTCCGCAGCGGCATCGCGCTGGTACTCCGACTCGTACGGATGGGAAGTGCCCGCCGACCGCATCCACCACGTTCCCGATGTGATCGCCGCGTTCGAGCTGGCGATCGAGAACTTCACCACGCCGGGATCGGCAGTGATCGTGCCGACTCCCGCGTACATGCCGTTCCTGATCGTGCCGCCCATGCACGACCGCCGCGTCATCGAGGTGCCGAGCATCGAGGTCGACGGCCGCTGGGTCATGGACCTGGATGCGGTGGCCCAGGCGTTCCGCGACGGCGGCGAGATGCTGGTGCTCTGCAACCCGCACAACCCCCTCGGCACCGTGGCGACCCGCGACGAGCTGATCGCGATCGCATCCGTCGTGACGGAGGCCGGAGGCCGGGTGTTCTCCGACGAGATCCACGCGCCGATCGTCTACGCCCCGGCGCAGCACATCCCCTACGCGTCGGTGTCTGCGGATGCCGCCGCGCACACCCTCACCGCGACGTCGGCCTCGAAGGCGTGGAACCTCGCCGGCCTCAAGTGCGCGCAGGTCATCCTGTCGAACGATGCGGATGCCGAGCTCTGGGAGCGTCTCGGATTCTGGCCCGGACACGGCACCTCGACCCTCGGCGTGATCGCGAACATCGCTGCCTACACGGGCGGACGCGAATGGCTCGACGGCGTCGTCGACTACCTCGACGGCAACCGGCGGATGCTCGCGCAGCTTGTCGAGGAGAAGCTGCCCGGTGTGCGGATGACCGTGCCCGAGGGCAGCTACATCGCACTGCTCGACTTCCGTGAGACCGGCCTCGAGGGCGATCTCGGCGAATGGTTCCGCGAGCACGCGGGCGTCGCGATGACCGATGGCGCGGCGTGCGGTGAGGCCGGCATCGGGTACACGCGGTTCGTGTTCGCGCTGCCCCGACCCGTCATGGCCGAGGCGGTCGAGCGGATCGCGCGAGCGCTCGCCGAGCGGACTGCGGAAGAGTCCGGCGCCGCGTAACTCCTGCGGCCTGGCGAAAGACCCCGCGCCCGCCCCCGCACGTCGAGGCATCGTCAGCCCTGCGTGGACTCTTCCCGCTCGAACCACGCCGCGCAGAGGCCCGATTCTCCGCTCTCCCGGAAGACGGGATCCTGCCAGTGGAGGGAGAGGGGAGCGCTCCAGACCGGGAACATCTCCGGCCGCTCGGTCGCAGCCTCGTTCACGCGCCCGAGCAACCGATCCGCCTGTTCGACATCGCCGCTGTCGACCGCCGATCATGCGGATCCGCTGCCGGTCACTCGCTGCAGGTCGGATGCCGCCGGATCGGGCATCGAGTTCCCGCCCGTCCGCCCCACCAGCATCCGACCGACCGTGCCGACGATCGCGATCGCCAGGGCGACGATGACCGGCAGCACGCCGTCTTCTGCGAGCACCGCCGGGAACACACCCACGCCCGCGGCGATCATCTCGGGGAAGTCGCCCAGGATCAGCCGGAACCCGAGCGAGTACGCGATCGACATCAGCAGCGCCGGCAGCAGCCACAGAGCAAGCAGCGACGCGGCCCAGACGAGGAGTCGCTGGAGCGGGCGCACGCCGCACCAGGCGAGCGCGAGGCCGACCACGATCGCGGGAACCCACTGCACGACGGCCGGTAGGAACACCGGCGGGAAGACCTCACCCGTGAAGGCGAGGAACCAGCGACCGAGCCACTCCCCGAACGGCACCGCGGCGAGCGCGACACCGAAGGCGGCGATGCCGACGGACCGGTGCGAGGTCATCCAGAACCCGAGCTGAGCGAGTGCCGCGACGACCACGGTGCCGCCGAGCAGTCCGGCGAGGTAGATGACGGCCTGCGGGTCGGAGCCGAGCGCAAGGCCGGATGCCGTCATCCCGAAACTCTCGACGATCGCGACCACGTGGACCGCCAGCACGCCGAGCGCGGCAGGCCAGACCGCGAGTGCGCGGCGGCGGGCGACGATACGCACCGCGAGGCCGGCGAAGACCCCGCCGAGCAGCAGGACCGCGAGGATCACGACGACGTAGTACTGGCTGACCGGCAGCAGCACGAGAGGCATGTCGTCGGGCATCGTCGAGAGCACCCAGAGGTTCTGCAGCGGCAGGCGGGCGCCGCTGAGGATCCACGGCAGCAGGCCCAGGATGCCGCCACCCACCCCGATGAGGAACGGCAGCAGACGGGAGGGCGGCGTCGTCGCGTGGGCGGCGGTGTCGGCGGTCATGACAGCAGGCTGGCACAGGATGCCGGTTCGGGCGCGAAGCCCGGGTGGTTCGTGTCGCGGTGCGGGGTCAATAACGCACCCTTTCCGCCGTGCGGGGTCAAAAACGCATCCGTAGGGACCGATTCCGGTGGTTCATTGACCCCGCACGGTTTCCCAGCGCCACGAGGGCCGACTGAATCGTTACTTGTCCGGTGCGTCTCGCAACCGATATACAGGTTCGAGGCGCTCTGGGGGCGCCGGCGATTCGTCGCCTCATCGTCGAGGGGAACCTTCATGTCTCAGCCGCCTGCCGCGTGGCATCCCGATCCCGAGAACCCGCATCAGCTGCGCTGGTGGGACGGGCATCGCTGGACCGCGGCCACCGCCCCGTCACCCGCGGCGGCCGTCACATCACAGCGCAACCAACCCGTCGAGCCCGTGGCACCGGATGCCGGGAAGCGCCGCAGCGGATGGCGCATCGCCGGCCTCATCGCGGCGTCGCTCGTCGTCGGCGGCATCCTCGCGCGCGTCGCACCTGTCGTCATGATCTTCGCGATCGTCGCGGCGATCATCGTCGCTCTTTTCGTGCTTCTGGTACGACCGGCTCCCGCGCTGGGCCTGCGGTCGCGACGGTCGGGACTCGCAGCCCTCGGCGTCGCGGCCCTGCTCGTGACCGGCGGGGGCATCGCGAGCGCGAGCAGCGGTACGACCACCCCGACGGCATCCGAGGCGCAGACATTCGCTACGCTGCCGACCGCCACCGCGACTCCCTCGGCATCTGCGACGCCGACCCCGACCCCGGTCCCGACCACGTTCCAGACGGCGACCGAAGAGGTGCTCGTGCCGTTCGAGGCGTCGACGATCGACGACCCGGAACTCGCGCACGGCACGACCGCGCTGGTCAGCGCCGGTGTCGACGGAGTGAAGGTCATCACCTATCGCGTGACCGTGGTCGACGGCCTCGAGACCGCGCGCGAGGTCGTCAGCGAGGTCCTGCAGACGGCGCCCGTCAACGAAGTGACCGCAGTCGGAAGCAAGGTGCTCGCTCCCGCACCCGTCGCACCGGCCGCAGAACCCGCGCCCGCACCGGCGCCCGAGGTCGTTCCTGCGCCGGTGCCGGCTGCTCCGGTTCCGGCGGTGCCCCAGCCCGGTGGATGCGACCCGAACTACGCGGATGCCTGCGTGCCCATCGCGAGCGACGTCGACTGCGCAGGCGGCAGTGGCGACGGCCCCGGCTACGTGCAGGGTCCGGTGCGGATCGTCGGGTCTGACATCTACGACCTCGACCGCGACGGAGACGGCATCGCCTGCGACAAGTAACACGGAGGGCCGGCCGGGGTCAATAGATATACTTATTATGCTCCTGCGCCCCCTGTTCTGGCGCAATCTCGTGTGCACTGACGCGGGAGAGCCCCACCCGCACACATACGTAAAGATATAAATAGATTTAATCTGAATTACGAGCTACACTCGGCGATGTCGCCCAGAGCGGGGCGACCTCAGGTTCACCGAGGAGCATCGTGGCTCAGACCCATTCGGCCTTCATCCATTCCGTCGCGGAACGCGTGCGAACGCGCACCGACGCGGCCACGGCGGCGATGTTCGAGCGCTGCTTCGAGAACACCCTCGGCACGACGCTGCAGGAGATGCCCGACGGCACGCTGTTCATGCTGACGGGCGACATCCCTGCGATGTGGCTGCGCGACTCGGCTGCTCAACTCGGCCCCTACCTGCACTTCGCGGCCGAAGACCAGACGATCAGCGACATGATCGCAGCGGTCTCTCGACGGCAGATCGAGTACGTGCTGCTCGATCCGTACGCCAACGCCTTCAACGCCGCCCCCGACGGCAGCGGACACCAGAGCGACCTCACCGAGCAGTCGCCGTGGATCTGGGAGCGCAAGTACGAGGTCGACTCCCTCTGCTATCC
This sequence comes from Microbacterium sp. EB106-03-03-XG65, assembly GCF_058791955.1. Lineage (NCBI taxonomy): Bacteria > Bacillati > Actinomycetota > Actinomycetes > Micrococcales > Microbacteriaceae > Microbacterium > Microbacterium sp. EB106-03-03-XG65. The sequence goes on along the minus strand of NZ_JBYTEB010000001.1, from coordinate 672,324 downwards.
CGTGCAGCTCGCGCACGACCTCTGGGTCACGACCGGTCGCACCGACCACCTCGGCGAATCCTTCGCCCGAGCCGCACGCACCATCATCGAGCTGTGGCGCACCGAGCAGGACCACGAAGCCCACTCGACCTACCGGTTCGAGCGCTTCGACTGCCCGCCCAGCGACACCCTCGTGCGTGAGGGACGCGGCAGCGAGACCGCACCGACCGGTCTCACCTGGTCGGCGTTCCGCCCCAGCGACGACGCCTGCGAATACGGCTACAACGTGCCGGGCAACATGTTCGCCGCGGTCGCGTTGCGGCACATCGAGGCGATCGCCGTCGAGGTGCTCGGCGACGGAGAGCTCGCGACGAGCGCCCGCGACCTGCGCGCCGACATCGAACGGGGCATCGACGAGCACGCCGTGACCCGGAGTCCGTCTCGCGAGGAGGTCTACGCCTACGAGATCGACGGCCGCGGCGGCATCCTGCTCCTCGACGACGCGAACGTGCCCAGTCTTCTCTCGCTGCCGCTGATCGGATGGTGCGGCACCGACGATCCGCTCTACCTCGCGACTCGCGATTTCATCCTCAGCACCGCCAACCCCACGTACTTCACGGGCACGCTCGCCTCGGGCACCGACTCGAGCGGACTCGGCAGCCCGCACACCCCGGTCGATCATGTCTGGCCGATCGGACTCTGCATCGAAGGCCTCACGACCGACGACCGCGAAGAGAAAGAGCGCATCCTGCGGCTGCTCCTCGAGACGGATGCCGGCACCGGCCTCATGCACGAGTCGTTTCTCGTGACCGACCCGACGGTTTTCACCCGGGAGTGGTTCTCGTGGGCGAACGCCATGTTCTGCGAACTCGTGCTCGACATCACGGGCCTGAAGACGCTCGACCGGGGCGCGCTTCGGCGCGAACCCGTCACTGATGGCCGACCGGCATGAGCGTCATGACCACCGCTCGCCCTGCGCTCGACGATCGGGGCGACGCCACGGCATCCGCTCCTCGCCGTCCCCGCAAGTCCCGCAACCCCAGCGCCCGTCAGATGACGTGGCACGCGTGGCTGTTCCTGCTCGTGCCGGGCGTGCTGTTCCTCGTCTTCATGGCGCTGCCGATCGTGATGGCGCTGGTGATCAGCTTCACCGACTACGCGATCGTCGGCGACTTCGAGTGGCTCGGCATCCAGAACTACCTCGACATCGCCGTCGACCCGTTCTTCTGGATCGCCCTCCGCAACACCGCGTACTACACGCTGCTCTACGTGCCGGCGGGCCTCGTCGTCGCACTCGCCACCGCTCTGCTGCTCAACCGCCGCCACCGCGCGGTGCGGCTGTTCCGCACGCTCTTCTACATCCCGGTCGTCGCGTCGACGGTGGCCACCGCCACGATCTGGTTCTGGATGTTGAATCCGCAGAACGGCCTGCTCAACGTGGCGCTGAGCTGGTTCGGCGTCGACGGGCCCGCGTGGCTCTACGAGTCGCAGTGGGCGATGATCGCGATCGTCATGATGAGCGTGTGGGCCGGGTTCGGCGCCAACATGATCATCTTCCTCGGCGGCCTCCAGGGCGTGCCGGGCGAGCTCTACGAGGCGGCTCGGCTCGACGGCGCGAACGCGTGGCAGCAGTTCCGCTACGTGACACTGCCGTCGCTGACCCGCACCACGTTCCTCGTGTCGACCCTGCTCATCATCGGCGCCTTCCAGGTCTTCGACCAGGCCTACGTGCTGACCAAGGGCGGGCCCGGCAACTCGACCGTCACGATGGTCTATTACATCTACAACAAGGGCTTCGGCGCGCTCGAGATGGGTTACGCGTCGGCCCTGTCGTTCGTGCTCTTCCTCATCATCCTCGTGTTCTCGCTGCTGAACGCGAAGCTCACCAACCGGAAGGGCGTCTGATGACGAACACGCTCAACGGGGGCCGCGCCCTCGAGACCGCCCTCGCCGCGGGTACCCCTCTCGCGCCGATCCCGCCCACCCGCCGCCGGCCGACCGCCCGCAAACGTCTGGCGACGGTCGGCTGGTACATCGGCGTCATCCTGATCAGCGTCGTCACCGTCGCCCCGCTGGTCTGGACGATCTCGACCTCGCTGAAGCCCGCCACCGAGATCCTGTCGGGCGCGCTCAACCTCATTCCCGCGAACGCCACGCTCGACAACTACCTGCAGGTGTTCGAGGAGGTGCCGTTCGGTCGCTACTTCGTGAACTCGCTCGTGCTCGGCATCGGCGGTGCCGCGACGAACATCTTCTTCGGCGCGCTGGGCGGTTACGCCCTGGCCAAGCTGCGGTTCAAGGGTCGCGCGGCCGTCTTCGCGGTGTTCCTGTCGTCGCTCATGATCCCCGGCATCATCACGATGATCCCGTCGTTCCTGATTCTGCGCGGCATCCCCTTCGCCGGAGGCAACGACGTCTTCGGTCAGGGCGGGCTCGGACTCATCAACACCTACTGGGCCGTGATCATCCCCGGAGCCGCCGGAGCCTTCGCGGTGTTCTTCATGAAGCAGTTCTTCGAGACGCTGCCCGACGAACTCGGCGAGGCCGCACGTATCGACGGCGCGAGCGAGTTCCGCATCTTCGCGATCATCTACTTCCCCCTCGCGAAGGCCGGACTCGCTGTGCTCGGCATCATCAGCTTCCAGGCCGGCTGGAACAACTTCCTGTGGCCGCTGATCGTGCTCAACAGCCAGGACATGATGACCGTCCAGGTCGGACTCGCCTCGTTCGTCAACAACTACGAGACCGCGTTCGGCCCCCTCATGGCCGGCACCGTGATCGCCAGCCTCCCCGTGCTGCTCGTGTTCCTGTTCGCGCAGCGCTACATCATCGAGGGCGTCGCGCACGTCGGCTCGAAGTGAGCCCCGTCCTCTTTCCTCCCACCACACGCATCCCCCTCACCACACGCATCCCCCTCACCACACCAAGGAGAATTCGATGAAGAAGAACCTGAGAGTCCTGTCCGTGATCGCCACGGCATCCCTCGCCGTCACTGTCGCGGGCTGCGCGTCCGGCGGCGACACCGGCGGCAGCGGCGACGGCCCCGAGCCCGTCGTCATGTGGGGATCCTGGTCGGGCGACCAGGTCGACCAGCTCGAAGAGCAGGCCGCGCGATTCAACGAGTCGCAGGACGACTACGAAGTCTCGTACGTGCCACAGGAACTCGTCGAGGAGAAGCTGCTGACCTCGCTCGCCGGCGGACAGGTGCCCGACGTCGTGCTGTGGGACCGCTATCAGACCTCGCTCTACGCACCGAAGGGCGCGCTCGCACCCATCGACGAGTTCGTCGAGAAGGACTCGGTCGACACGAGCATCTTCTACCAGCCTGCGCTCGGTGAGATGGAGGTGGATGGCGAGCTCTACGGCCTGCCTCTGCTCGTCGACAACCGGTCGCTGTTGTTCAACCAGACGCTGCTGACGGATGCCGGAGTGCAGCCCCCGACGAACTGGGACGAGCTGAAGACCGCCGCCGAGGCACTGGCCGTCTCGGAGGGGAGCAAGCTGACCCGGGCCGGCCTCGACCTCAGCGACCCCGGTCTGTTCAACATGTATCTCGCCCAGGCGGGCGGTCAGCTGCTCAACGACGACCAGACCAAGACGGCCTTCAACAGCCCCGAGGGCCTCGAAGTGCTGGAGTTCTGGCAGAGCCTGCTGGATGCCGACGTCTACGAGCAGGGCTTCGGAGACACCGGAGACTCGTTCGCCGAGAGCCGCACGGCCATGAAGCTCGACGGCCCGTGGGCGCTGTCGACGCTCGACAAGGTCGACGGCCTGGAGTACGGGGTCGTGCAGCCACCGGCCGGGCCGAACGGCGACCAGGGCGCCTACATGGGCGGCTTCGGGCTCGTGATCCCCGAGGGCGCGAAGAACGCCGAAGGGGCGTGGGAGTTCATGAAGTGGTGGACGACGGAGGCCGAGAACGGCGTGGCGTTCGGAGAGATCTCGGGCTGGATCCCCGCCAACATCGAAGCGGCCAACGACCCGTACTTCACCGACGACGAGCACTACGCAGCGTTCATCGAGACCATGAACTACGCGCAGACCCGCCCCAACGTGCAGGGATTCTCGGATGTCGAGGGCAAGGCCCTGGTACCGGCGCTGGAGCGCTTCCTGTCGGGTGAGATTTCGGCCGAACAGGCTCTGAAGGATGCTCAGGAGCAGGGCGACCAGCTGCTCGAGCAGAACCGCTGACTCGGCCCCGCCTCCCCTCCTTCCCTCACCCAACCCTCCTTCCCAACCCCTCCTTTCAAGTCGCGCACTTTGCATAATCCCGGCCCGGAAACTGCAAAGTGCGCGACTCGAACGAGAAGACCGACCGACGACCCAGGAAACAGGACACATGACCAGTACCCCCGCGCACACGTGGTCGGCCCGAGCCGACACCGCGCAGCAGAGCCTCGACCACTTCTTCGGCACCCCCGGCGTCCAGTTCCTCGCGAACAGCCACCCCCACGACCGCGGCAACACCGAGGTGTTCAACTACTGGTGGCTCGCGCACGTGATCGATGCGCGGGTGGACGCGTGGGGGCGAACTGGCGACGACGAGTGGATCGAGCAGGCGATCGCCGCGCGAGACAACATCGTCGAGCGCAACGGCGGACAGCTCTTCAACGACTACTTCGACGACATGCTGTGGTTCGCCCTGGCGCTCGAGCGCGTACACCGCGCGACCGGCGAGCAGCGATATCTCGACGAGGGGATCGCCATCTGGGACCACGTCATCGCCGAGGGATGGAACGACACTCTCGGGTGGAGCCTCGCGTGGCGCAAGCAACAGCTCGCGTACAAGAACACTCCCGCGAACGGGCCCCTCGTGATTCTCGGTGTGCGCTTGAGTCGTCTCGACTCCTCGCGCGACTACCTTTCGTATGCGCAGCGGGCGTTCGACTGGCTGACCGCGAACCTCGTCGGCGACGACGGCTTCGTCGAAGACGGCATCAACCGAGAGGGCGACGGCACGGTCGACACCCAGTGGCGATTCACCTACAACCAGGGACTCTACGTCGGGGCGGCGATCGAGCTCTTCACCGCGACGGCCGACGGTGTCTTCCTGCAGCGCGCCGTGCAGACGGCGGTCACCGCGGCACGCGAGCTGAGTGACGGCGTCGTCTTTCCCGACGAGGGCGACGGCGGCGACGAGGGCCTCTTCAAGGGCGTGTACTACCGCTACCTGGGGGAGCTGCTCGCCGTGCTCGCGAAGGGGGAGTCGTATTCCGTCGAGAGGCAGGAACTCGAGCGCTTCCTGCGGGCCGGCACCGACGCGCTGTGGCAGAACGGCGTGGTCGACGGATATCTGCGTCCCGGCAACGACTGGTCGAAGCCGCCTCTCGAGTGGATCCCGTATTCGACGATGGTCAGCGCGATCTTCGCCATCGAGCAGCGGGCACGGCTCGAGGCGCAGGATGCTGAAGGCGCTGTGTCCGAAGCCGCGGTCGGCGCAGGGAGCGCGACGCGCTGACGGCATCCGGATCGCGGCTCGACCTGAGACGCAGCAGTCAGATCCGCCCGTGAGCTTCGGCTTGCGGGCGGATTCTGTCGTGCCGATGCGCAGTCGGCGAGGCGCGAGGCGTCAGGAGCGAGGAGCTGCCGATGATCCGCCTGTGACGAGCTCGACCGGCAGAACGATCTTCTCGATCTCGGTCGGTGCACCGATCTGCCGGCGCACCGACTCGATGGCCTTCTCGCCGAGTGCCCGCTGCTGTTGACGAACGTGGGTGTAGCGGAAGAGTCGCGTGTCGAAGGTCGCGTCCGGGTGGTCGAACGCCACGATCGAGATGTCGGTCGGCACATCGAGTCCCAGTCGGTGGCACGCCTCCCTCAGCATCAGCGCGATGTTGTACTCCGCGGCGACGTACCCCGTGATGTCGGGGTTCTGCTGCACGAAGTCGACGAGGCGCGCGATGTCCCGTTCGAGCGTGTCGGAGCTGCCGGGAACCGTCGAGCCGATCGTGCGCAGCTCGGCGCTGTTCTCGAGCGGCAGGTGATTCGACGCGTGCGCGTGGATGTATCCGTTGCGTCGATCATCGCTCGATGACACATGGCTCGTCGAGCTGACGAAGCCGACCGTCTGATGCCCGAGACCCAGCAGATGCTCGGTCGCCGCACGACCGCCCGCGAGATTGTCGGAACACACGGCAGAGACCGGAATCCCGTCGAACAGTCGGTCGAGGATCACCACCGGGAACTTCTTCGCGACCAGTTCGAGCGCCGCGGGCGGGATGTACTCCGACGAACTGGGCAGCAGGATGAGCCCTTCGACTCCTGCCTCGACGAGGGCGCGGATGCAGGCGTCCTCCTCTGCCAGATCGCCGCCTGAGCGCTTGAAGACGACGTGCGTATCGGCGCCGGCGGCCGCGAGGATGCCCTCGATCACCTTGTTGCCGAAGGTGTCATCGAAGCTCGTGATGACACAGCCGATCAACGACGGGCGACGGTCGGCTTCGGCGTGCGCGCGAGCGGGAGGCTGGGCCTCGGTCGGTGTAGCGCTCGTGACCACCGTGCCGATGCGCGGGCGGCGCATGATCATGCCGTCGGAGCGCAGCAGTTCGAGCGCGCGCTTCACGGTGATGGGGCTGACCTCGAACTGATTCGACAGCTCGGCTTCAGACGGGAGCCGGTCTCCGACCGCGTACTCCCCCTGCACGATCGACTCGCGCAACGCCTCATACACCCGCTTGTACAGCACGTCGATCCATCCGTCCGCCAATAGTTATATTGAATCTACAGGCCGTGGTGCTCCGCCGCCCAGGTTGCGACTCACCCCGCACGCCATCAGCGCGACCGAACGGCAGCCCCCATCGCGGCGAACGCCTCGCTCAGGATCGGCCGGGGCGTCGCGAACACGACTCGTACGTAGTCGTCATACCCGTGCCCGAGCAGCGCGCCCTCGGTCAGCACCACCCCGGCGTGTTCGCGGAAGAACGCCGCGGGCGGGCCGTCGATCTCGAGCGCCGCCGTGTCGATCCACCCGATGTAGGTCGCCTCGGGCTGGCGATACACCGCGCCGGGCAGTTGCTCGGCGACCAGATCCCCCAGCAGATGCCGCGACTCCGACAGGTACGCCAGCACGCCGTCGAGCCACGGCTTGCCCTGGCGATATGCCGCGGTCGACGCCACCACGCCGAGCGTCGCGGCCCCATGCTGCACCGAGAATCCGAACCGGCGATAGAGCTCCTGATCCGCGTCGTTCGAGGTGATCAGCTGCGCGGTCTTGAGTCCCGGGATGTTCCACGCCTTCGACGCGCTCGTGCCCGTGATGGTGTGGGCCGCGGTCGCCTCCGACACCGAGGCGTACGGGATGAACGGTCGCCCGTCGAAGCGCAGCGGCGCGTGGATCTCGTCGGCGAACACGCGACCGCCATGTCGCTCGACGATTTCGGCCAGCGCCTCGAGCTCTGCGCGATCGACCACGGTGCCGGTCGGGTTATGTGGGTTGCAGAGCACCAGCGTGCGGGCACCCGCGGCGAAGGCCTCGTCGATGCGCTGCAGGTCGTGATGCCAGCGCCCGTCGATGTCGACGCCGGGGATCTCGATGACCGGATGCCCGATCGCAAGAAGATATGTCAGGAACGGCATGTATGCCGGCGTCGGCACGATCACCGGCGATCCGGCGGGTGCATACTCCTCGACCGCCACCCGCAGCGCCGCCATCACGTCAGAGACCGGATGCACGCGCTCGGGGTCGATCGTCCAGCCGTACTCGCCACGCATCCACTCGGCCGTCGCGTCACCGAGTCGGGCGGCGAGCGGCGGCGACAGGTACCCGAGGTTCTCCTCGCCGATCGCCTGATGCAGTGCCTCGGCGATCACCGGCGCGACGCCGAAGTCCATCTCCGCCACCCAGGCGCCGATGCGGCCGGGGTGCAGACTCCATTTGCGACTCTCCGGCCGGTCGAGGTCGAACCTCGACCGGGAGTCGAACGGATGCGGATCAGTGTGCGTGCGCGGGTCGGTCATGGCGGGCCTCGTCAGCCCACGAACCGACATCGGACGACTCGGACGCGACAGCTCTGGATCTCGGACACGCGTACTCCTTCTCGGCGAGAGCTTCCACGCTACGGAAGCGACGGATCCACCGCGAGTCGCGTGTCGTCTGGTGACGCCGCAGCGTCGCTCTCTCGAATCGACTCAAGCGTTGAGGAACGCGGCAGCCGCTCGCACGAGCGCCGCATTGTCGGGTGCCGTTCGTCCGTCGGGCAGCAGCAGGGTGTCCTCGAGGCCGATGCGCGCGTCGAGGCCGAGCTCGACCGCGAGAGTGAAGGCGGGCCAGGCCGAACGCTGCTCGCCGTGCAGCAGCAGCGGGATGTCGGGGTCATCGAGTCGCACGTGGGCGATGAGCCCCTCGGCATGCTGCCGCACGACGTCTGCCGCCTCGTCGGGGAGCTCCACCAGCACGCGCAGAGTCTCGTCGTGCACCGGAGAGCGCTTCCACGCGTCGAGCGCGGTCGCGTCCCAGATGCCTGCCTCGATCCGGATGCCGCGGCTCGCGAGGAGCGCCGCGACCTCGTCGGCCCCGGCTTCGTGCCAGTTCACCGACGCGAAGTCCGGCAGAACCCTCCACTCACGAATCGCAGTGAGGCGCTGATCGACATCCGGCTCGATCCACGCGCCGGTCGTCACGCCGATGCGGACTCCTGGGCAGGCGGATCTCAACGCGCGCACCCACCGCTCGACATCGTCACCGCGGAGGCTGTCGTCGCCCTCGGCATCCTTCGGGTGCACATGGATCTCGCGTGCACCCATCGCGACGGCACGCGCGGCATCGGCGGCGGCAAGGGTCGTGTCGGCCGTGAGGGCAGGATGCTGCGCCACAGGTCGCGCGCCGTTGATGCACGCCTGGAGCAGCATCCGCTCCGGTGCGTCGAGCTCTGACACGGCGTCAGTTCATGAGGTCGCGCGGGTGCCAGTCATGCAGGTTGCCCGTATCGGACGGCCCCTCCTCGAGGCGCACGGTGTGCATGACCTGGCGTGCTGTGGCGGCGCCACGACCGACCCGAACCGCCTCTGCCTCGGTCTCGAAGCTCGACCCCAGAGTGCGGGATTCGCCCTCGATGCGGTTGAACCAGATTCCGTCACGCTGAAACGTCTCGATGTCGCCTGCGGCCATGGCACGTCCTTTCGGTCTGCCTCATTCCTATCCCAGACGTCCGACGCCTGAGGAGGGCCTTGACAGGCCTGCGCTTTCGCTCGTCCGGGCGCAGACGCGCAGGGCCGCGTCGACGTCGCGCGTGTGTCGAGACCGAGGGTACTCACGCCGCGCCGGCCGGTCTATGGCGCCAACGGCCCGATCTCTGCATTCCGGCATGCGATCACCGAACGATCCACGAAATCGCCTCCACGTCAACCCCGATGACGTCCTGAGCCCCTCGTGGTTGTCTCGACCGATGCATGACCCGGATGCATCCGCAAGGAGCAAGTGATGACGCTGGAAGTGATGTCGCCGACCGCGGCACTGCTCGATGGACGATACGTGTTGCATGATCGCGTCGGTCGAGGCGGCATGGCGACCGTCTACCGCGCTGAGGACACCCATCTCGGGCGCGTCGTCGCGATCAAGATGATCCACGAGGGCGAGGGCCCTGTCGCGTCGATCGAGCGGGCGCACACCGAGAAGGCGCTGCTCGCGTCGCTCAGTCACCCCTCGCTGGTGACCCTGTACGACGCCCAGCTCAGTCCAGGACGACCGCAGTACCTGGTGATGGAGTTCGTCGACGGCCCCACCCTGGCCGACCGCATGGCCGCAGGGCCGATGACCCCGATAGACGTGGCCCGCGTCACCCGCGACCTCGCCGCGGGACTCACCGCAGTGCATGCCGCGGGCATCGTGCACCGCGACCTCAAGCCCTCGAACGTGCTGCTCGCGAAGGGTCCGTCGGACCGTGCGGTCACGGCCAAGCTCGCCGATTTCGGCATCGCCTGCGCGATCGAGAACACCCGCCTCACGACGCCGGGCATCGTGCTCGGCACGCTCACCTACATGGCACCCGAGCAGCTGCGAGATGCCGAACCCGGAACCCCGGTCGACATCTTCTCGCTCGGCCTCGTCGTGCTCGAGGCTCTGACCGGCGAGCCCGGATACCCCTCGCTCGCCTCAGGACGCGCCGCCGCGATCGCGCGCGTGACGCACCCGCCGACCATCTCGGACACGGTGCCTGTCGAGTGGCGGGAACTGCTCACCGGCATGACGAGCCTCGAACCCGAGGAGCGGCCGAGTGCGGCCGAGGTCGCCCGCACCACCCGCGCACTGCTGCGTGAGTACGCCGCGAACCGCGACGGAGCCGCTGTCGCCGCAGCATCCGCCGCGATCGTCGCCGGCGCCGCGATCGCGCCGTCATCGGATGCGGATGCGGATGCGATTGCCGCTGCGGATCCGGCTGCCGCGGCACTGTCGGAGAGCCAGACGTCGGATGCCGAGGTGGCGCCGAGCGGCGCGACCGCCGTGCTTCCGGCCAATGCTGTCGCCGAGCCCACGGCCCGCCCCCGCGCCCGCGCCCGCACCCGCACCCGCGTGATCGCCGGGGCGGCCGGACTCGTCGTGGCCGGAGCTGTCCTCACCGGGGTCGCAGCCTTCAGCGCGCCGCCGACGTCGGAGCTGAGCCGCACCACGTCGGCTGTCGTCGCTCGCACCGCCGTGACGCCGGTCGAGGCAGCCCCCGCAGACGCGCCCGCCGCGCCCGTCGAGGCAGAGATTCCCGCCGCGCCGGTCGAGGTCGTCACCGACGTCACGCCTGTCGAGGTCGTCACCGACACGGGCGGACCCGGCAAGAGCGAGAACGCCGGCGACAACGGCAACTCGGGGAACAACGGCAACAACGGCAACAACGGCAACTCCGACAAGGCCGACAAGGGCGCCCAGGCTGACAAACCCGACAAGGGCAATTCCGAAAAGGGCAACAAAGACAAGCCCGCCAAGGACTAGTCCCCCAGCCCCCCAGCCCCTCAGTCCCCCAGCCCCCCAGCCCCCAGTTGGCACCTGTCGTCGCTATTCAGACCGCACACCGACAACAGGTGCCAGCCCAAAGCCCCCTCAAGTCCCTCAGTTGGCACCTCTTGCCGCTATTCAGCCTGCGTTCCGACAACAGGTGCCAACCCAAGGCACCACTCCCACCCCAAGGCACCACTCCCACCCAAGGCACCACTCCAGCCCTCAAGGCACCGGCAAGGACCAGAGGTGTCCCGGCTCCCGCGCTCAGCCCGCGTACGACGCCCGCACGTCGAGCACCCAGGTCACGCCGAAGCGGTCGGTCAGCATGCCGAAGCCGGGCGACCACGCCGACGCGGCCAGCGGCTCCACGATCGAAGCGCCGTCTGCCAGGGCGTGCCAGTAGCCGGAGAGCTCGTCGAGCGAATCGGCGCGCAGCGACTGGAAGAACGCGCGGTCGGTGATGGTCATGCCGTTCTGCCGCGAGGTCGTGCCCGCGGTGACCCCGGCGTCGTCGGCGCCGGGGATGTCGTACGCCATCAGCCGGAACCCGTCGGCGGTCTCGACCTGACCGAACACGATCCGGTCGGCGCCCGGAACGTCTGCCGGCATACCGAAGTCCGCGTAGGTGGCGAGCGTGACCGCGCCGCCGAAGACCGTTCCGTAGAACTCGAGCGCCTCGCGAGCGGTACCGCGGAAGTTCAGGTGAGTGGTGGTTGCGATGGTCATGAGATCTCCTCAGATCGTGATGCACGGCGGATGCCGCTGAGATCAACACTCACAGCAGAAGAGGTCAGATTCGGTCCTCTATCTGACGCAGAATGGACTCATGACCGGCAGCTCCTCACGCATGCTCGCCCTGCTCTCGCTGCTGCAGACCCCGCGCGACTGGCCGGGCCGCGTGCTCGCCGACCGCCTCGACGTCACCCCGCGCACGGTGCGACGAGACGTGGAGCGCCTTCGCGAGCTCGGCTACCGCATCTCCGCGATCAAGGGCCCCGACGGCGGCTATCGCTTGGCCGCCGGGTCGGAACTGCCGCCGCTGCTCTTCGACGACGAGCAGGCGGTGGCGATCGCCGTCGCGCTGCAGAGCGTGCCCGCGACGGGCATCGACATCGACGAGGGCGCCGCGCGCGCTCTCGCGACCGTGCGACAGGTCATGCCGTCTCGCCTGCGACATCGGGTCGACGGCATCCGCTTCTCCGGCGTCGAGAACCAGACCCGCGTCGATCCCGCGGTGCTCGAAGCCACGAGCTCGGCGGTGCGCAGCCGACACGTGCTGCGCTTCGACTACGGCGACCGCGATGACCGCCCGGCGCGGCGCACCGAGCCCCATGCCGTCGTCGCTCGCGAAGGTCGCTGGTATCTGCTCGCCTGGGATCTCGATGCCGACGACTGGCGCACCTTCCGCCTCGATCGCCTGACCCCGCGTCTGCCGACCGGTCTGGCGTTCACCCCGCGCGAGCTGCCCGCAGCCGACGCGCAGACCTACCTCGCCGCTCGCGCGAAGGGGTCGGATGCCGAAGACCGCTGGCCGCGCATCGGCGAGCTCGTGCTCGAGCTGCCCGCCCACGAGGTCGCACAGTGGATCGGTCGCGACGGCACGGTCGAGCCCGTCGACGAGACCTCATGTCGCGTGACCGTCGGATCGTGGTCGTGGATCGGCATCCTGGCGTCGATCGCTCGCTTCGACGCGCCGTTCACCGTGGTCGGGCCGCCGGAGCTGGCAGAGGCCTCTCGCGCCCTCGCCGCGCGTTTCGCCGCCGCATCGTCCTGACAGAGCGAGACCGGAGCACTCACAGATCGATCCGCACGCGCTGCACCGATCCGGCTCCGCGATACGCCGTCACTTCGATCTCGGCCTTGTACTCGCCCGCCAGCGGGCTGCGCGTCATGGTGAGCGCCGGGTCTATGCCACGGAACGCCTCGCCGAGCACCTCTGTCGCCTCGTCCACATGGGACTCGTCGGGTACGAACACCTGGATGCGCACGACGTCGGCGAGCGTGGCGTCCACGGCGCCGAGCGCCCGCTCGACCGTGGCGATCGCGAGACGCAGCTGCTCCGCGGCCGTATCGGGGAGGGTCCTCGTCTCGTAGTCGATGCCGGCGGTGTTCGAGACGAAGATCCAGTCGCCGATCGCGACCGCCCGCGAGTAGCTCGCGAGGGTCTCGAACTTGCTTCCGCTCTTCACACTGGTGATCAACATCGGTGGCGTCCTTCGTGTCAGTGGCCCTGGAGGACCGGGTAGTCGTCTGCGAGCACCAGATCGTCGGCGCGCGCTCGGGCGCGGCGACGATGATGATCGAGCGTGAACAGGGGGTGTTGCAGCCGACTCGACCCGCTCTCGGCGAGTTCCGCCAGCACGCGTCCGTAGGCGGGGGAGAACTTGAAGCCGTTTCCCGAGAACCCGGCGCCGATGACGATCCGCCCCGAGTCGGAGACATCGAGGATCGGGACGTGATCGGCCGTCGTCGACTCGGGGTGGATGGAGGACCGGACCACCTCGGGCAGGATGCCGGGGAACATCCGGGTGGCGATCGCCGTGCATTCCCTCAGCTGCTCGCGCGACAGTTCGCGGAGATCTGTGGCGGGGTCGTCGATCGCCTCGATGTCGGTCGTGGGGGCGATCTTGACCGAGTAGCCGTCGAGCGAGGGAACGCCGAACGCATGCTCGCCGTCCATGTCCCGCATCCAGCACGGGAAGCGATCCGGGGTGAACTGGCTGACGTCCTCCGGCATGAACCACGTGAGCGGAATGGCGATCGCGCTCACCAGATCACGCAGCTCCGGCACGATCCTCGTCGTCCACGCACCGGTCGTGACGATCACCCGCTGCGCGTGGACGATCCCGGCCGATGTCTCGATCGCAACGCCGTCGCCGCTCTCCTCGATGTCGAGAACCGGGGTGTTGTACAGGATCTCCGCCCCGCGGCGGATCGCGGCCCGCTGCGCGGTCGCCACCGCCAGCTCGGAGCGCAGTCCCCCGCCCAGAACGTCCATGACCCCGGCATCGCCGTCATCGACCGCGAACTGCGGATACTCGCGCCGGAGCTCCGTGGCGTCGAGGAACCTGTGCGGCAGATCGCCGTCCGCGATGGATCGGCGTGTCGACTCGAGGAACGGATGTCCCTCCGGCGCGACCGCGAGGACGCCGGTCTTCAGCAGCAGCTGGCGCCCGGACTCGCGTTCGAGCTCGGTCCACAGCGCCCGCGCTTCGAGAGCCGCCGTCGTGTACAGCGCACCCTCCTTGTTCGCCGCGCGGAACAGACGCGACTCACCGGCGAAAGCGGAGTGGCCGTGCGCGGGCCCGTACTGCTCGATGCCCAGCACCGACAGCCCCGTCGACTTCGCGAGGTGCCACAGCGCCATCGACCCCATGGAGCCGGCGCCCACCACCGCGACGTCGACGATCCGGATGACCTCCCCCGCGCTCATGCGAGTGCCGGCTCGGTCCACAGGTTCAGCTTCTGGCCGATGCCGCGCTCGAGCGCGTTGCGATAGACCTTCGTGCCCCAGGCGACGTCCTCCACCGGCATCCCGCCGACCGACATGATGACGATCTCGTCGTCGCTCTGCCGCCCTGGCCGCTTCCCCGAGACGACGTCGCCGATGTCGACGAGTTCCTCGCGCGCGAGCTCTCCCGCCTTCACGAGGTCCATCCATTTCTGCCCGACCATCGGGATGTACTCGAAGGAGGGCTTGGGGAACTCTTCGTACCAGGTCTCGTACAGCCCGTACGCGTCGACGACCTTGGTGATGTCGCCCTCCAGGAGCGAGTCATCGGTGTTGCACAGCGAGGGCATCGCGAAGAACGCCCCCGGCTTGATCCACTCCCGCTGGATCGTCGGGTAGTTCTCCGACCCGCCGGCGCCGGTGCCCGTGGTGCAGAAGCTCACCAAATCGCTTCCCCGGACGACGTCCTCGATCGTGTCGACGACCTCGATCGTGGTGATCGTCGGGAACTCATCGCGCACCCACTCCTGGAAACGCGCGAGGCTCTCGGCCCCGCGACCCTTGATCTTCAGCGTGTCGATCAACGGGCATGCGTCCATGAAGGCCAGCAAGACGGTGCGCGCCATGACGCCGGGTCCGGCGATCCCCGCGACGCGCGAATCCTTGCGCGCGAAGTGCCGAGCGCCGACACCCGGCACGGCGCCCGTGCGGTACGCGGACAGCAGGTTCGCCGACATGAAGGCGAGCGGCGCCCCGGTGTCGGTGTCGTTGAGCGTGAACATGAGGATCGACCGGGGAAGCCCCTTCTCGCGGTTGGCGATGTTGGAGCCGTACCACTTGACGCCGGTCGTCTGGAAGTCGCCGCCGAGGTACGCCGGCATCGCCATGAACCGTCGGTCCTCGGTGGGCACCGGCATGTTCGGGAACGGCGACGTCTCGGGGAACGTCATCATCGCACCGTGCGAATCGTTGCTCTCACCGGTCATGCGGTAGTCGCCGGCGGCGAACAGCGCGAACATCTCCTCCATCGTGTCGACGCACTGGTGCATGTCGGTCACGCCCGCCGCGATCATGTCGGCTTCGGAGAGGTAGAGGAAATCGACGTGGGGCAGGGGCATGAGGTTCCTGTTCGGGGAGGGGGTGGTCGGGGAGGGAGTGGCCGTGGACGTGGTGGTCGTGCTCATGGCCTCAGCCGGCGATCGCGTCGGTGAGCTTGGCGTAGGCGGCGGGTCGGCGGGTTCTGATCCACGCCGCCTGGATGTATCCGAGGATCGGGAAGACGATCACCAGCCCGAGCAGGCACCAGCTGACCGCGCCGAAGACGGGGTTGCCCTCGGCATCCGCATCGCCGACCATGATCGGGAAGTAGACGACGATCATGACCACCGAGAGCACCAGCCCGATGAACCCGAGCACCGGGGCGATCACGGTGTTCCAGATCCGCCTGTCCTTGCGCGTCCTGGCGAAGTAGACGATCACCGCGATCGAGGTCACGGCCATCAGGATGGCGATGGCGACCGTCGCGACGCCGGCGAACCAGGTGAACACCTGCAGCACCGGGTCGAGGCCGAGCACGGCGAACAGCGCGACGAGGACGACCGCCGTGATGGTCTGCGTGAGCGAGGACACGTGCGGCGACATGTGCCGCGGGTGCACGGAGGCCACACGGTCGGGCAGGACGCCGGCGCCGGCCATGGAGTACTGGTAGCGGGCGACGACGTTGTGGAACGACAGCACGCACGCGAACATCGCGGTGATGAGGAGGATGTTGGTGATGATCTCGCCGACCGGTCCGAGATACGCCGACATCGTCCGGAGGATGAGCGTTCCGGGGTCGGCAGCGGCCTCATCGAGGATGTTCGAGGGCCCCCACGCCATCACCAGGCCCCACGAGGCGAGCGTGTAGAAGACGCCCACGCCGATCACCGCCATGTAGGTCGCCCGCGGGATCGTGCGGTCGGGGTCGCGCGCCTCGCTGCGGAACACTGCGGTCGCCTCGAACCCGATGAAGGCGGCGATCGCCATCATCAGGCCCACACCCGGCGAACCGCTCGCCACATTCACCGGCTCGAACGGCGCGAGGCTCAGCCCCTCGGGGCCGCCGGAGAGCACGACGGCAGCGACGAGGATGAGGACGATGCCGACCTCGGCGCAGAGCAGCACACCCAGCACCTTGCTGGACAGATCGATGTGGCGGTAGCCGAGGAAGCCGACGAGAGCGACGACCGCGACGGAGTACAGCCACCAGGGAAGCGAGATGCCGAAGCCCTCGAACGTGAAGCTCAGCACGTACCCCATGTAGCCGTACACGGACACCTGGATCGTCGTGTACGTGAGCATCGCGATCCATGCGGAGGCGAGGCCGGTCGAGCGTCCGAGACCGTATCCGACGTAGGTGAAGAACGCACCGGGATTGGGGACGTGCTTGGCCATGGCCGAGACTCCGACGGCGAAGAGCAGGAGGACCACGGCACTGATCGCGTACAGCGCCGGGAAGCCCGAGCCGTTGCCGAGCAGGATGCCGAGCGGGGCGGACCCGCCGATGACGGTCAGGGGCGAGGCGGCGGCGACGACCATGAAGACGATCGCCGTGGCGCCGAGTGATCCCGACAGGACCTTCTTCGAGGAGGCCTCGGCGGCGCTGGGTTGAATCTGAACCATGTGCAAACCCTTCGGAAAAGAAGTGGAGCGGAGCGATTCCCTCACCCTGCCGCGACGGGGTTTCCCGGCCGTCTCGGAGGAGTGACGTCTGCGGTCGCCGTGAACGGGACATCCGGATGCGGGCTGTCTCATTCGGGTGAGATCTGCGCGAAACACGCCTGAAGCGTCCCTGCAACCGGCCGCTCGTAGCCTCTTCTCATCGCGCAGCAGCGTTCATCGCTCGACAGGCGGAGGCCCCATGTCTGCACTCCAAGACGCGATCGAGCGGCCCGAGACCGTTCGATCGTTCGCCGGCCGCTCACCGCTGCACGGGCTCGACAGGCACACCGTGGGTTTCGCCGACGTCCTCGCGCAGTCGGTCGCCGCGATCGCCCCTGCTGCGGCGTCGGCGATGGCCGTGCTGATGGTCGCGGATCTGGCCGGCGGAGCGACAGTCCTCGTGATGGCCCTCGCGACGGTCATCACATTCCTCGTCGCTCGGACGATCAACCAGTTCACGCGACGGTTCGCCGCCAGCGGCTCGCTCTACACGTATGCCGCACGGGGACTCGGCACGACCGCCGGGCTCGCGACGGGCGCGGCGATCGTCGTCGGGTACGCCTTCATCTCGGTCTTCGCGCTCCTCGGCGGTGCGCACTACGCGACGATGCTCGTGACCCGGCTGTGGCCGCAGCTCCCCGCGACCCCGATCGCCCTCGGCGCTCTCGTCGTCGAGGCAGCCGTGCTCGCGATCGTGCTCGTGCGCGGCATCCGTCTCTCGTCCCGGGTCGCTCTCGTCGTCGAGCTCGTTTCCGTCGCGCTGATCCTGCTCCTCCTCATCGTGCTCCTCGTGCAGATCGGACCGATCCATCCGGCGGCGGTCTTCTCGTCCGACGACGTGTCGGTCGCGGGCGTCGCGGGAGGCGCAGTGCTCGCGATCACCGCGTTCGTCGGTTTCGAGAGTTCGGCGACGCTCGGCGTCGAAGCGCGCTCGCCGCTGAAGAACATCCCCCGCGCCATCGTGTGGAGCGTCGGCGTGGCCGGCGTCTTCTACCTCATCGCCGGCTACACGCAGATCGCCGGGGCCGCCGCGATCGGGGGGACGACATCGGTCGCGCTCCTCGACGAGCTGGCGTCGCGCTTCGGCCTCTCCGCCTGGGCCGCCGTCGCCGACGTCGGCATCGCCACCTCGGGCCTGGCCTGCGCCATCGCATCGACGACCGCCCTCACCCGCATCGTGTTCGCACTCGCCCGCGACGGCGTCGCCCCGGCCGAGCTGGGACGCACGCACCGCCGCCACCGCACTCCGATCCGCGCGATCGCCATCGCCGCCCCGCCGATCGCCCTGGTTCCGATCGCGGTCGTCGCGGCCGGGGTGTCGCCCTGGGACGCGATGCGGGTCGTCCTGCTGATCTCGGCCTCGGGCTACATCGTCGCGTACGTGCTGGTCTGCATCGCCGCGCCTCTGTTCCTGCGCCGCATCGGGGAGGTCACCGCCGGATCCGTGATCGTGGCCGTCAGCGCGGCGGCAGCCCTGACGGGATGCCTGACCGTGTATCTCGCCGCGGAGGCCACGGCGGGGAATCCGGGAGTGTGGCTCACGGTCGGCATCGCCGTCATCGCGGCGGCACTGATCCGATGGCGGCGTCGCGCGCCCCTCGGTGAACTCGGACGCTACGACGAGCCGGTCGCCGCTCACGTGCTCGGCGGCGTCGCCCGCAGCGGCAGTCCCGGCGACAGCAGTAACAGCAGCGCAGACGGGGGCGAGCCGGGGGACGCCACCGATGACGGGCGGTGAGGCGGTATCGATCTCGGCCCGCCAGCCCACCGCCATCCACAGTGCGCTGTCGATGCTCGAAGCCGTCGCGGCGATGGGAGCCGGCGTCACGGCGCGGCAACTCGCCGAGCATCTGGGCATGCCGCGCGCGACGACCTATCGGCTGCTCAATCTGCTGGTGCAGGACGAATACCTCGTCCGCACACCGGATCTCACCGGTTTCGCCCTCGGCACGAAAGTGGCGTTGCTGGCCGGCAGCATCGCCGTCGAGCGCGTCCCCCGCGCCGCGCTCGACGTGCTCGAGCGCACCAGGGCGACCGCGCGGGGCGGCATCCACCTCGTCCTCTACCGCGACCACAGAGTCGTCATCGCCGATGAGGACCCCGACTTCCCCCTCTCGAACCGGCAGGGCCTGCAGCACGAACCCACCCGATACGCACTGGGGCTGCTGCCGCTCGTCGTGCGAGGGGAGGTCGTCGGCGGGGAGCACGTCGCCGACGACCCTGTCACCGAGCTGCGCGAGCAGGGCGTGATCCGTGCCCGCCACGGTCAGCGCGGGTGCCTGGTCGCGCCGATCACCGACGCCTCCGGCGCGCTTGCCGGAGGACTGTCCTACTCGGGTCCGCGCAGATACATCGACGAGTCCGATTCGATCGCCGTCGCCGTCATCGCGGCAGCACGGGAGCTCGGACCGCTCCTGACCTAGACACGGGCAGCGGATGCCGGCATCCGTCGCCCCGACGCACGCACCGCGGCCCGCAGCATCCCCCGGTAGACTGGCCCTGCCCCGCCGGCCCCTCATCTAGGAGTGCGCGTGACCACCGCCCCTGCACCTGCCCACAAGCACGTCCCCGACTCCGTCGAGAACGCCACCGCGACTCCGGAGAAGGAGCAGCCGTACGCAGCGCTGGGCCTCAAGGACGACGAGTACGCCCGCATCAAGGAGATCCTGGGCCGCCGCCCGACCTCCGGCGAGCTGGCGATGTACTCCGTCATGTGGTCGGAGCACTGCTCGTACAAGTCGTCGAAGAACTACCTGCGCCGCTTCGGCCAGAAGGTCTCTGACGAGATGAAGGAACGCCTCATGGTGGGCATGGGCCAGAACGCGGGCGTCATCGACGTCGGCGAGGGCTGGGCCGTCACCTTCAAGGCCGAGTCGCACAACCACCCCTCGTTCATCGAGCCGTTCCAGGGTGCGGCGACCGGCGTCGGCGGCATCGTCCGCGACATCATCTCGATGGGCGCACGCCCGGTCGCGGTCATGGACGCCCTGCGCTTCGGCGCGATCGACCACCCCGACACGGCCCGCGTCGTGCACGGCGTGACCAGCGGCATCAGCTTCTACGGCAACTGCCTGGGCCTGCCGAACATCGGCGGCGAGACGGTCTTCGACTCGGTCTACCAGGCCAACCCGCTCGTGAACGCGCTCGCGGTCGGCGTTCTGCGCCACGAAGACCTCAAGCTCGCGAACGCGACCGGCGTCGGCAACAAGGTCGTGCTCTTCGGCGCCCGCACGGGTGGCGACGGCATCGGCGGCGCCAGCATCCTGGCATCCGACACCTTCGCCGACGGCGGACCCACCAAGCGCCCCGCGGTGCAGGTGGGCGACCCGTTCGCCGAGAAGGTGCTCATCGAGTGCTGCCTCGAGCTGTACCGCGACGAGCTCGTCGAGGCGATCCAAGACCTCGGTGCCGCCGGCATCTCGTGCGCGACCAGCGAACTCGCGGCCAACGGCAACAGCGGCATGAAGGTCTCGCTCGACAACGTGCTGCTGCGCGACCCGTCGCTCACGGCCGAGGAGATCCTCATGTCGGAGTCGCAGGAGCGCATGATGGCGATCGTCGCTCCCGAGAAGCTCGACGCGTTCCTCGCCGTCGTGCAGAAGTGGGACGTCGAGACCTCCGTGCTCGGTGAGGTCACCGGAGACGGCCGCCTCGTCATCGACTGGCAGGGCGAGCGCATCGTCGACGTCGACCCCTCGACCGTCGCGGTCGACGGCCCGGTCTACGACCGTCCGGTCGCGTACCCGACGTGGATCGACGCACTGCAGGCGGATGCCGCCGAGAACCTGCCCCGGTCGAACGACCCCGAGGTGCTGCGCGAGCAGTTCCTCGACCTCGTCGCCTCGCCGAACCTCGCCGACACCCGCTGGATCACCAACCAGTACGACTACTACGTGCTCGGCAACACGGCCCTCTCGTTCCCCGATGACGCCGGCATGATCCGCGTCGACGAGGAGTCGGGCCTGGGCTTCGCGATCTCGACCGACGCCAACGGCCGCTACTGCCAGCTCGACCCGTACGCCGGTGCACAGCTCGCCCTCGCGGAGGCGTACCGCAACGTCGCCGTCACCGGAGCGGTGCCGACCGCGATCACCGACTGCCTGAACTTCGGCTCCCCCGAGAACCCCGAGGTCATGTGGCAGTTCGGGCAGACCGTCGACGGCCTGGCCGACGGATGCTACGAGCTCGGCACCCCGGTCACCGGCGGCAACGTCTCGTTCTACAACCAGACCGGCGACGTGCCGATCCACCCGACCCCGCTCGTCGGCGTGCTCGGCATCATCGACGACGTCTCGCGCCGCATCCCCTCGGGATGGCAGGACGAGGGCCAGAACATCTACCTGCTCGGCACGACCTCGACCGAGCTGTCGGGTTCGGCGTGGGCCGAGACCGTGCACCAGCACCTCGGCGGGCTGCCCCCGAAGGTCGACCTCGCGGGCGAGAAGCGCCTCGCGGGTCTGCTCGGAGCCGCCCGTGACGAGTGGCTGATCTCGTCGGCGCACGACGTGTCCGAGGGCGGCCTCGCGCAGGCCCTCGCCGAGGGCGTCTCGCGCTTCGGCGTCGGCGCGCGCGTCTGGCTGAACGAGATCATCGAGCGCGACGGTGTGGATGCCGCATCCGCCCTGTTCTCCGAGTCGACCGGCCGCGTCATCGTGACCGTGCCCCGCGAAGACGACGTCAAGTTCCGCGGACTCTGCGAGGGCCGCGACTACCCGGTGATGCGCATCGGCGTGACCGACTCCGAGGGCGCGAAGCTCGAGGTGCAGGACGTGTTCACGGTGCCGATCGCCGAGATCCGCGAGCGTTCGCAGGCCACGCTGCCCGCCGCCTTCGGGCCGACGGTCACCGAGCCGGTCAGCGCATGAGCGGCGACGGTCTGAGCGAGGACTACGGCGATCTCGGCGAGAAGCGCAATCGCCGGCTGCGCATCGTCGCCTGGACCGTCATCATCGCCCTCATCCTGGGTGGCGGCGGCGCGACCGTGATCACTCTGCTTCTCGGCTGAGTCGGTCTCGCCTCTCCACCCCACCCCCGGCCCCGGGCCCCGGGCCCCGGGCCCCGGGCACAACTTCGGAGCACCCGGGCAACACCCCGGCGCACCGGGCCGTTGTGACGGCGAGTCGGCGGCGGGCTCCGAGTTTGTGCCCGGCCCGACCCCGGCATCCTCTTCTGCACCGGCATCCGTCACCTGGGGTTCTGCACAGGCACCGGAAATCGGCATCCGAATGTCGGTGCCGCCGGGGAGCATTCACGGCACCACGAACTCCAGGGGGATGCCATGACCGAAGCCAAACTCGACCTGATCGCCAAGCTGCTGGCGAAGGCTGAGAGCACCACACCCGAAGAAGCCGAGGCGCTGACCGAGCACGCCGAGCGCCTGATCGTGAAATACGGGATCGAGCAGGCGCAGATCGACGAGCGACGAGGGCGGCTCGGGCAGACGCAGGAGCAGATCGTCACAGAACGGATGCTGTTCCGCGGCGTCTACGCGAAGGATCTGCGTGAGATCGGCATCGGGGTGGCCCGGGGGCTCGGCGCCGTGCGGCCGCTTCTGGCCGAGTACCCGCCGATCGCCGGACTGCTGCTGGTGGGCCACTCGTCCGATGTCGCACAGGTGCAGACGCTGACCGCCAGCCTGCAGGTGCAGGCGATGGTCGCGATGCGCAGCTGGTGGCTCGAACACCGCCACTTCTACGTCGAGCAACGCGAAGGGGTGAAACGGCGTGCGCGCAGCGGATTCCTGCGCGGATTCGCCGTCGGCGCCATGAGCCGGATCGAAGAGAGTCGCCGCGTCACCGTCGAAGAGAGCGGCACGGGCACAGAGCTCGTTCTCGCCTCCCGGCGGAGCCGCGTCGATGCGGCGGTCGACGAGATGCACACCTCGCACGCACGGCGTCGACGCACCGCGGATGCCGGCTCGTGGTCGCACGGGCATCGATCAGGACGGCAGGCGCAGACCGGTGGTCGTTCGGTGGCATCGAGATGACCTCGTGTCCGCGCGGCGGATCCGAGATGTGCCCGTCGTCGTGCGAGAGCTATGCTGCCCGCATGGACGAATCCGGTTACTGGTTCCTCGGAGGAGCATCGAGCCTCACGGCATTCATGCTCACGATGTCGACCGCGCAGTCGGAGTGGTGGTCGATACTGACCATCGTCGTGACCCTCGCCGGTGCTGCCGTGATGTTCACCCGTGGCGGGCTGGATTGGCGTGCGGCTCGTCGTCAGACCGCCGCCGGCGCGCAGACGCCGTCGGCGTGACGACGGCGCACCTCGACGGCCGAGGTCAGCGCCCGAAGAGGTAACGCGTCAGCTGCACGATCGACTCGGGATCGTGGGCTTCCCGGCCGAGGGACTCCACGATGATCGCCCCGAGGATCGCTCGGCCCAGTTGCTCGACGGGAGCGTCTGCGGGCAGCTGTCCGTCGCGGATGCCGCCCCGCATGCGCTCCGTGAGGTATTTCTCGACGCCCAGGCTGTCGCCGAGGTGCGCGCCGACGCCGGCATCCTCTGTGGCCGCTGCCACCAGCGAGCGCAGCAGCGCGCCGCCTTCCGGCGCGTCGAGGATCGAGAGCACACTGCGCAGCCACGTCTCGACATCGGCAGCGAGGTCACCGGTGTCGGGCACCACGAAGTCGACGGGTATCAGACGTCCTTCTGCGAGGCATTCGCCGATCAGTGCACCGCGGGATGGCCACCATCGGTAGATCGTCTGTTTGCCGACGCTGGCCTCTTTCGCGATCCCCTCGATCGTGAGACGGTCGTACCCCTGGTTGTGGAACAGCCGCGCCGTCGCGTCGAGGATCGCCTCGCGGGCAGCCGTGCTGCGCACAGGTCCGCTTCGATGCTCGTTCACCACCCGTTCAGGATAACCACAGAACCCTAGACGATACGCACCGTATGATCTATTCGTCTGAAGGAGATCGTTTTGGCTTCACTGCTGTACCGCCTGGGTTCGCTCGCTGCACGCAAGGCATGGACGGTGATCGTGTCGTGGATCGTGATCCTCGGGCTCGGCGTCGGCGCCTTCCTCACACTCGGCGGCACACTGAGCAACAGCTTCGACATCCCCGGCACCGCCTCGGGCGCAGTGACCGACCAGCTCGCCGAGAAGCTGCCCGACACCGCGGGCGGCACCGGCACGGTCGTCTATCAGACCACCGACGGCTCGGAGTTCACCGACGAGCAGAAGCAGGAGATCTCGGCCCTCGCGGCGAGCGCCGAGGATCTGGACGGCGTGGCCTCGGTCGTCGACCCGTTCGACGCACAGCAGCAGCAGTCCGACCAGGCGCAGCAGCTCGCCGACGGCGAGAAGCAGATCACCGACGGTCGCACGCAGCTCGATGCCGGGCAGGCCCAGCTCGACGCGGGTCGTGCGCAGCTCGATGCGGGTCTCGAGCAGCTGACCGCGGCTCGGGCGCAGGCAGAGGCCGGCGGAGCCCCGGCCGAGCAGCTCGCGGCACTGGATGCCCAGATCGACGCGCTCACCGCCCAGGCCGCCGAGCTCGACGCGCAGCAGAACACCCTCGACGAGTCGCGTGCCGAGCTCGAGCAGAACGCCGAGCAGGCCGAACTCGGCTCGACCCTCCTCGACCTCACGAACGGCATCGGCGTCGTGTCCGACGACGGCTCGGCCGCCATCGTCAACGTCTCGTTCGAAGACCCGCGCCTCGAGCTCTCGGAAGAGGTCAAGGAAGGCACGATCGAGCACTTCGAGTCCTCGCCGATCGACGGCGTCGAGGTGAACTTCGGCACCGACATCGCACAGGGCGTGCCCGAGATCTTCGGCGTCGGCGAGGCGATCGGCCTCGCGTTCGCGGCAGTCGTGCTGATCGTGATGCTCGGCTCGCTCATCGGCGCGGCACTCCCGATCGTCACGGCGGTCGTCGGCGTCGGCGTGGGTGTGACGGCATCCCTCGCCTTCTCGGGAGTCGTCGACATGGCATCCGTGACCCCGGTGCTCGGCGTGATGCTGGGTCTCGCCGTGGGCATCGACTACTCGCTCTTCATCGTGAACCGGCACCGCAAGCAGCTGCTCAACGGCGTTCCGGTACGCGAATCCATCGGGCTGGCCACCGGCACCTCCGGCACGGCGGTCGTGTTTGCGGGAACCACCGTGATCGTGGCGCTGCTCGCCCTCAATGTCACGGGTGTTCCGTTCCTCGGACTCATGGGCACCGTGGGCGCGGTCTGCGTGGCGGTCGCCGTGCTCGTCGCGATCACGCTCGCCCCCGCGATCCTCGGCCTCGTGGGCACTCGACTGCTCAGCGGCAAGGCCCGGGCCACGATCGGGCAGCCGCACGCTGCGGGCAAGCCCGTGAAGCGCATGTCGACGCTGCGCGCGATCGTCACGGTGCTCGTCAGCGTCGTGGCGCTGCTGATCGTCGCGATTCCCTCGATGTCGATGCGCCTCGGCCTGCCCGACGGCGCGAGCGAGCCCTCGGACTCCACGAGCTACCGCGCGTTCCACGTCGTCGACGAGCAGTTCGGCGAAGGCGCGAACGGGCCGCTGCTCGTGACCGCCACGCTCGATGACGCGGTGAGCGACGACGATCTGCTCGCCACCCAGGTCGAGGTCGCGCAGACGCTCTCCGACCTCGACGACGTCGTCGCCGTCGCGCCGGTCGCGGCATCCGAAGACAACACGCTGCTCGCGTTCCAGGTCCTGCCGGCCGAAGGCCCCAACAGTGCGTCGACCGAGAAGCTGGTGCAGGACATCCGTGCCCTGCCGCAGCTCGACGGCGGCATCACGCTCGGCGTGGCCGGCCAGGCGGCGACCAACATCGACATCTCGGAGGCGCTCGCCGGCGTGCTGCCGCTCTACCTCGTGGTCGTGGTCGGACTCTCGCTGCTCATCATGATCGTCGTCTTCCGGTCGCTGCTCGTGCCGATCATCGCGACCGGTGGCTTCGTCCTGTCGCTGTTCGCGACGTACGGCCTGATCGTCGCCGTCTTCCAGTGGGGCTGGGGCGCAGACCTCATCGGGTTGGACAGCGCAGGACCGATCCTCAGCTTCCTGCCGGTGATCCTGGTCGGCATCCTGTTCGGACTCGCGATGGACTATCAGCTGTTCCTGGCCTCGGGAATGCGCGAGGCGTATGTGCACGGAGCCTCCGCACGGGATGCCGTGGCGCAGGGCTTCCGGGCCGGACGCTCGGTCGTCGTCGCGGCCGCGCTCATCATGGTGTCGGTCTTCGGCGGGTTCATCTTCTCGGAGTCGACCATCATCCGCTCGATTGGATTCGGCCTCGCCTTCGGTGTGCTGCTCGATGCGTTCGTCGTGCGAATGCTGCTCATGCCGGCGCTCATGCACCTGCTCGATCGTTCGGCCTGGTGGCTGCCGCGGTGGCTCGACCGCATCCTGCCCAACGTCGACATGGAGGGCGCAGCGCTCGAGCGCGAGCACCCCGGAGTGCGCACGGATGCGGTGCCGGTCGTCGCGAACGCCGAAAAGCCCGCCGCACACTGAGGCGCACTGAGGTGCCTCAGTGCGCCTCGCACGCCTCCGGGCCCTGGGCTGTGGGCTTGAAGGCTTGGACGCTTGAGGATCCTTTGGACCTGGAGGGCCTAGGACCTCGTGCCCGCTCAGTTGGCACCTCATGTCGCAATTACGCCGCCCAAGCGACAACAGGTGCCAACTGAAGATCGGTGCTCGGGGTTCAGTTGGCACCTGTTGTCAGAATTACGTCTCGATTGCGACAACAGGTGCCATACGAAGGCAGCCTGCACGTGAGGTCAGAGCACCAGGCCAGAGCCAGAGTCAGAGTCAGAGTCAGAGTCAGAGTCAGAGTCAGAGCCAGAGCCAGAGCCAGAGCCAGAGCCAGAGCCAGAGTCAGGCGACCATCCCGCGCCAGAGCACGTCGACGGCTGCGCGCATGCGCGCCGTCACCGCGGGGTCGTCCATTCGATCGCCCCGCACGACGATCTGATAGTAGGCCGTGCCGGCGAGCGCGTCGAAGCACGCCTCGACGTCGAGGTCGGCCCGCAGTTCTCCACGAGCGATCCCGGCGCGCAGCGCGTTCAGCAGTGGCACCCGGCGCCGCGACACGTGCGACTGCCAGTACTCCTTCTGCACAGCGCGGTCGGCCATCACGAGCCGGATGCGCTGACGGAATCGCTCCTCGGAGTAGCCGGATGCCGCAACCGACATGGCCAGTCCAGACCCGCCGATACCGAACCCGTCGAACACTGCCTCGCGAAGATCGGCGCCCTGCGGGTACTCCGGCGGAATCGTTCGTCCGACGTCGAGCGCTGCCGCGATCAGCGTCGTGAGCGATGGCCACCGCCGATACAGCGCGGCCCGGCTCACACCGCTCCGCGTCACGACGCGGCTGACGGTGACATCCTCACCCGCATCGATGATGTCGAGCGTCGCCGCGAGGATCTGGCCGTCCATGTCCTCATCGCGCGGACGGCCGGGGCGGCGGGGAACCGCCACCTCGGCATCCGTCATGCCTGCTGGTCGTGCGGTTCCCCGCGCTCCGGTTGCAGTTCGTGCCGCATGCAGGGGGTCCGAAGCGGCACCAACTGCGACCGGAACGCCCACGACACCACCCGAAGCGAGCAGGGTCACGCGGCGAGCGCCCGCTCACGGAGCCGCGCAATCGTCGCATCCGACAGACCGGCCGCCCGCAGCGGCGCGAGCGTATCGCCGTGCTGCTCGCGAAGCGTGTCGAGCAGGGTGCGCATCGACACCTCCATCGACCCTTCGAGCAGCGACGAGGTCGACTCGACGGCCGACGCGTCGAACCCGAGCGCCTTCCACATCGCGCCCATCACGGGAGCGGTGCGCTGCATGATCGCGACCATGTTGCCGCCGGTCAGGGCGTAGTCGGCGACGATGTCGTCATCCGCCGCCCCGAGAGCGAGCAGCAGCATCGCCGCCACCACGCCGGTGCGATCGCGCCCGGCTGCGCAGTGGAATGCCGCAGTCCCCGGGGTGTGCGCGATCACGTTCAGCGCCGTGACGAGCTGGGGCGCGGCGACCTCGACCATGCGCAGGTACATCCGCCCCATCGCGTCGTGGCTGAGCTCGGGAGCCTCCCGGTTCATCGACTCCCCGACATCCGCGATCAGCGGCAGGTGGTGGTACGCGACGGGGTAGTCGGCGAGCGGACCCCGCCCCGTGACCGAGACCTCGAGCGGCGAGCGCAGATCGATGATCGCCGTGAGCCCCGCGGCGACGAGCTGTGACGCGATCTCGGTCGTGACGTAGGCGAGGTCGTCGGTGCGGATCGCCAGGCCTTCGCGCAGCACTCCGCCGTCGATCGGGATGCCGCCGAGGTCGCGCAGGTTGACGGGGGCGCTGAGCACCAGGTCGATGTCGGCGATGGTCATGTGATTCTCCTTCGGATGAGGGCGCTGCCCTGGTCGATCGCCGTGACGAGCACGATGATGCAGATGATGATGGCGCTGAGGTGGCCGTAGTCGTACATGCGCATCGCGGTGGTCAGCTCGAGGCCGATGCCACCGGCGCCGACGAGGCCCAGGATGGTCGCGCCGCGCACATTGCCCTCGAACAGCAGCAGCGTGTACGAGGTGAGCAGCGGGGCACTCTGCGGCAGGATGCCGTACTGGATGACCTGTCGCTTCGAGGCGCCGACCGCTTCCATCGCGACGACGGGCCCGCGGTCGACCTGCTCCATGGCCTCGGCGAAGATCTTGCCGATCGAGCCGATGGATCCGAGCGTCATGGCCAGGATGCCGGCGAACGGACCGAGTCCGACGGCCGAGACGAACATGAGCGCGAACACCAGGTCGGGCACCGAGCGGATGATGTTCATCACCCATCTCGTCGGGTAGTAGACCCACTTCGGGGCGATGTTCGATGACGCCCCGAAGGCGACGAGCAGCGAGAGCACGGCCCCGAGCACGGTGCCGACGACCGCCATCTGGAACGTCTCGAGCAGCAGCGCGAGGATCGTGCCGATCTTCGAGAAGTCCGGCGGGAACAGGCGCGACAGGAACTCGCCCATGTTGACCGCGCCGTCACCCAGCTTGATGAAGTTGAACTCGGC
Source organism: Microbacterium sp. EB106-03-03-XG65 (assembly GCF_058791955.1). Classification (NCBI taxonomy): domain Bacteria; kingdom Bacillati; phylum Actinomycetota; class Actinomycetes; order Micrococcales; family Microbacteriaceae; genus Microbacterium; species Microbacterium sp. EB106-03-03-XG65. The sequence continues at coordinate 643,256 of NZ_JBYTEB010000001.1, read as the reverse complement.
GCCGTTGAACGACCAGATCAGCAGCAGCGCGGCGATCGGGAGTCCGATCAGGAACCGCGCGCGCGGCACACGGAAGGCGCGCTCGAGCCGAGAACGCTCCGCCGCATCGAGGGCCGGCCGTGTCGTCGTGGGCCTCGGGTCAGTGAGCGTCATCGTCGTGCTCCTCGTCGTCGTAGAGCGGCGCGAGGGCCGCGGCATCCAGCTGCGATGTGGCGCCGGCCACCAGCATGCGTCCGTGCCGCAGGCCGATGATGCGATCACTGTGAGCGAGGGCGAGCGGCAGCACGTGCAGGCTGACGAGCACCGGGATGCCGTCTTCGGTGGCGATCTCGCGCAGCAGCTCGAGCACCGAGTCTGCGAGCTTGGGGTCGAGAGACGCGACCGGCTCGTCGGCGAGGATCACCTTGGGCTGCTGCATGAGGGCACGGGCGATCGCGACGCGCTGCTGCTGTCCGCCCGAGAGCGACCGAGCGGGAGCGTTCGCCTTGTGCACGATGCCGACCCGGTCGAGCAGTTCGAGCGCACGCCGACGGTGCGCGCTCCTGAAGCCGCCGATCAGGTTGAGGGGTCCGGCACCGTGCAGGGCTCCGGCGAGGACGTTCGTCATGACGCTCAGTCGCGGGATGAGGTTGAACTGCTGGAACACCTGGCCGACGTCCGACCGCAGCATGCGCAGCTCTCCTCGCGCGAGGTTCGTGACGTCGTGACCGGCGACCCGCACCGACCCGGCCGAGATCGGCGCGAACCCCGTGAGGCTGCGCATCAACGTCGACTTGCCCGAGCCCGAGGCGCCGAGCAGCGCGACCATCTCGCCCGGGAACAGGTCGAGGTCCACTCCGTCGAGCACCGTGGTCGTGTCGTACGCGACACTGAGGTCCCGCACGGTGACCAGCGGCAGGGCCCGACGGAGTTCGGCGGTGGAGGTGCGGGCGGTCGACGTTTCGTCTCGTCGCTCCACTCCTCGCTCGACGACCAGAACCTCGTTGTGCGTTGAGCGAGCGGAGCGAGACGTAACGCCGTCACTCGTCACTTCAGGTCCTTGAGCTCGACGCCGGCGACAGCGGCGATCTCGGCGAAGGACTCGAACGACGAGGCATCCGGGTCGACCGTCTGCGGGGCGGCGGCGAAGGCGCCGTACGCGCCGAGGGCCTCGGCGTTCTCGGGCGAGAAGACCTCGGCGATGCCCTCCTGGATGACCGTGCGGGTCTCGGCGTCGAGCGACTGGCGTCCGAGCACGGCGCCCTGGATGTCCATGGCCGGGCTCTCGCCGACCGCACGCCACTCGCCGTCCGCGAACGGGAACATCGGTGCGCCGAGCTCGGTCAGCATGACGGCGGTGCACGCGGCATCCACCTGTCCCTGCTGCAGAGCGGCGAAGCTGCCCTCGTGCCCGCCGGCGAAGATCGCCTCGTAGTCGGCGCCCTGTTCGAGGCCGGCCTCATGCAGCATGTACACCGGCATGAAGTATCCCGAGCTCGATGCCTGGTCGGCGAAGGCGACCGTCTTGCCCTCGAGGTCTTCGACCGTCTGGATCGGCGAGTCGTTCAGCACCACGCAGGTCGAGACCGGCTTGCCGTCTCCCTGGAACGCGACGAGCGCGTCGACCTCGCCGGTGTTGACGGCCAGCGCCGAGGGGAAGCCACTCATGATGCCGATGTCGACGTGGTCGGCACGGATCGCCTCGACGACGCTGAGGTAGTCGGGCACGTCGGTGATCTCGACGTCACGGCCCGTGGACTCTTCGAGGAGCTGGGCGAAGACCTCGATCGGGTTCTCGGCGGTGGGGTCGTCGCCGACCGGAAGTGTGGCGATCGTGATGGGCGCGTTCGGGTCGGCAGGAGCCGCTTCGGCGGTCGGGCTCTGGCAGCCAGTGAGGGCGAGGGCGGCGACGCCGAGGAGGCCGATGGCGGGCAGGGTGAAGCGGCGCATGATGACCTTTCGGGAGGAGGCGTTCCCGAATTCCGAGAACAGTGGTATTCCAACTCGCGAAGGTGACAGGCAATTACGAGACCGCCGTACTCGAAACGGAACGCTGGGTGAACGACTGGTGACGGGGCTCGGTGCTTGGGTCTCGGGTCTCGGATGCCGGATGCCGCAGAGACCGAATGCCGAGTGTCGGACACCCGACCTAGAGTGTGGGCATGACGACGGATGCGCGCGCACGCCTCGAATCGTTGCGTGCTGACGGGGCGGAGCGGGTCGCCTCGACCGCGGCCACGCTCGCCGAGCTGATGCACGACCGCGAGGGGTCGAACGATGACGACGAACACGACCCCGAGGGCGTCACGCTCTCGTCGGAGTGGTCCCGGCTGACAGGGCTCGCCGAGGCCGCGGCATCCGAGCTCCAGCAGGTCGACGACGCGATCGCACGCGTGGATGACGGCACCTATGGCGTGTGCGCGAGCTGCGGCCGACCGATCCCGGCCGCGCGGCTCGAGGTGCGTCCGTTCGCCACGCACTGCGTCGCGTGCGCGGAGAAGCTCGGGCTCTGATCCCACCCCTCGTCACCCGGGCCCGGTCTGACCTGCACGGGTTGTGAACAAAAATCTAACGGTATAAGGTTTTCACATTCGAGCAGAAGCCGCCCTCCCGGATGCGGCGCAGAACCGGCTCAACGGCGAGAGGAACCACATGTCCGAGCCCACCGGCGCGCGCGCCCAGGACCTCACCCTCGACGAGAAGGCATCGCTCACCAGCGGAGCCGACTTCTGGACCACCAAGAGCGTCGATCGCGTCGGCATCCCCTCGCTCATGCTCACCGACGGTCCCCACGGTCTGCGCAAGCAGGGCGGCGACACCGACCACCTCGGGCTCGCCGGCAGCGTGCCCGCCACCTGCTTCCCGCCGGCCGTCGGCCTCTCGGCCACCTTCGATCCCGAGCTCGCCGAACGCGTCGGCGTGGCGCTCGGCATCGAGTCGGCCATCGAAGACGTCGCCGTGATCCTCGGCCCCGGCATCAACATCAAGCGCTCGCCGCTCTGCGGACGCAACTTCGAGTACATGTCGGAAGACCCGATCGTCTCGGGCGCGATGGGCGCTGGTCTCGTGCGCGGCATCCAGTCGCAGGGCGTGGGATCGTCGCTCAAGCACTTCGCGGCGAACAACCAGGAGACCGATCGCCTGCGCGTCTCGAGCGACGTCGACCCCCGCACCCTGCGCGAGATCTACCTGCGCGGGTTCCAGCGGGTCGTCGAAGACGCCCAGCCGTGGACGGTCATGTGCTCGTACAACCGCATCAACGGCGTCTACGCGTCGGAGGATCCGTGGCTGCTGACGACCGTGCTGCGCGACGAGTGGGGCTTCGAGGGCATCGTGGTCTCGGACTGGGGCGCGGTGAACGATCGGGTCACCGGCCTCGTCGCCGGCATGGACCTCGAGATGCCCTCATCGAACGGACGCACGGATGCCGAGATCGTCGCCGCCGTGCAGAACGGCAGCCTCGCCGAGTCCGACCTCGACACCGTGGTCGACCGGCTCATCGACCTCACCCGCAAGGCGCAGGCGCGCCCCGCGGCATCCGGCCCCCTCGACGTCGATGCGCACCACGCACTCGCCCGTGAGGTCGCCGGTCGCTCGATCGTGCTGCTGCGCAACGAAGGCGGCATCCTGCCCCTGCAGCCCACCGCGACGCTCGCGGTGATCGGCGAGTTCGCCCGCACCCCGCGCTTCCAGGGTGCCGGCTCGTCGCAGATCAACCCGACTCGCATCGACACCGCGATCGATGAGATCCGTGCGCTCAGCAGCGCCGACGTCGCGTTCGCCGCGGGATACACGACCGGCGAGACGGATGCGGAGACGGATGCGGATGCTCTGCGGGCTGAGGCCGTGACCGCCGCAGCGGCCGCCGACGTCGCCGTGGTCTTCCTGGGCGTGCCCGCCCACGAGGAGTCCGAAGGCTTCGACCGAGAGCACATCGACCTTCCGGCGGCGCAGCTCGCGCTGCTCGACGCGGTCGTCGAGGCGAACCCGAACACGGTCGTCGTGCTGTCCAACGGCGGCGTGGTGGCGATGCCCTTCGCCGACCGGGTGCCCGCGATCGTCGAGGCCTGGCTGCTCGGCCAGGCCGGTGGCGGCGGCACGGCCGACGTGCTGTTCGGCGTGGTGAACCCGTCGGGCCGTCTGGCCGAGACGATCCCGCTGCGCCTCGAAGACACCCCCGCGTTCGGCAGCTTCCCGGGCGAGCACGGCCACTCGGTCTACGGCGAGGGGCTGCTGGTCGGATACCGCTGGTACGACGCGCGCCGCATGCCGGTCGCGTACCCGTTCGGCCACGGCCTGTCGTACACGACGTTCTCGTACGGCGAGGCGACGGCATCCGTCGACGGCTCGGGCGACGTCATCGTCGCCGTGCCCGTCACGAACGCCGGAACCGTCGCGGGCCGCGAGGTCGTGCAGGCGTACACGAGCCTGCCCGGCTCGTCGGTGCAGCGCGCGCCCCGCGAGCTGAAGGCCTTCGCCTCGGTGCTGATCGAGCCGGGTGAGACGAGGCAGGTCGAGCTGCGGCTGCGCCGTGCCGAGCTCGCATACTGGGACACCCGCGTCGACGGGTGGATCGTCGAAGACGGCGAGTACGTGGTCGAGGTCGGATCCTCGAGCCGCGACCTGCGCGCCTCGACCGCCGTCGCCGTCACGGGTGACGAGGTCGTGCTGCCCGTGACCCTCGGCTCGTCGTTCGAAGAGCTTCTGGGAGATCCGGTGGTCGGTGCGGAGTTCGGCGCCGTCATCGCCGAGAAGTTCGGCGCAGAGGGCGACGAGATGCTCAAGATGCTCGGCAACTTCCCCGTCGGACGCCTCGACGGGTTCCCGCTGCCGCGCGCCGAGCTCGTCGCACTGGTCGAGCGCGCACAGCGCGGCTGAGCCTCGCACCTCTCGGGGAAGCCCGAGAAGTAGGCTGAGGCATCATGGACGAGTTCATCCGGGGGTTCTGGAATTTCGCGGGCGACTACTGGTGGCTCGTGTTCCCGATCATGGGGATGGCGGGCGGTGCCGCGAAGGCGTGGGAGCGCAGTTCGAAGCGCCGACACGAACGACGCATCGAGACCCTGCGCCTCAAGGCCGAGATCAAGGCCGCCCAGCTCGAAGCCCGCGGCAAGACTCTGCACGCCGGACCCGTGATCCTCGACACCACGGCACCCGTCGCCCCGCACGCCCTGCTCGAGCGACTGTTCGCCGAGCACGATGAGATCACCGCGAGATGGCTCGACTACGAGCTCGACGTGGCCAAGCTGATCGCCTACCCCGCCATGAGCGACGGGCGCCAGCCGCTGGTCGCCGCGTTCCTGCGCGCGAAGAAGACCGCGGATGCTCTGCGTCCGGCATCCGCGGATTCGAGCGTCACGGAACGCCAGGTGTCGGAGTACCTCGACGCCGTGGGCGCCTACGCGGTGGCGTTCGAGATCGCCGAGAAGGACGCGCGGCGTCTGCGTGACTCGACCTTCACCGAACCCGAGCGCAAGCGCCTCGACCGGGCGCAGCAGCTGCTCAAGGTCGCGGTCGACGAGTCGGCCACTCAGGCCGAGCGCAACGTCGCCTACCGGCGCGTGCGCGACGAGCTCGAAGGGCTCATCCTGCTGAGCGACGAAGCGGTGCAGGTGCTCGAGAAGCAGGTCGCCCGCGAGCTCACGGCACAGGCGACGCCGGCGACGGCGCCGGATGCTGCGGTGCCGGACGCTGCGGCGCCGGCGACCGCCCCCGCCCCCGGCAGCGCGGTGCCACCCCCACCCCAGCGGATGCCGATCCGGAAGGATGACACACAGTGACCCCCGAGAACCTCACCGGCCCGATCTGCGGGCACGCCGAAGCACCCGCGTGGTCACCGTCGTGGGGCGGCATCCGCTGGGTCGACGGCGAGGCCGCCGACCTCGTGACGCTGCGCGATGACGGCATCCATCGCCTGCACCTCGACGACGACTACGCCGCGTTCTTCCGTCCGAGGACCTCCGGCGGGTTCGTGGCCCTGGGATCCCGAAGCCTGCACCTCGCCGACACGGCCGACGGGCCCACCCGCATCGCCGCCACGTTCGACCTCGGTCAGGCGCGATTCAACGACGGCACGGTCGACACGCGCGGCCGGCTTCTGGCCGGCTCGATGGCACTCGACGACGCCGGCGCGGTGGGCCGCGTTCTGCGGATCGGGGCAGATCTCGCCACGACCGAGGTGCTCTCCGGCGTCGAGGTCTCGAACGGCATCGGTTTCACCGCCGACGGGGCGCGCGCGTATTACGTCGACACTGCGACCGGACGCGTCGATGTGTTCGACGTGATCGATGGCGACCTTCGCGACCGCCGCGGTTTCGTGTCGATCCCCGAGGATCTCGGCAGCCCCGACGGACTCACTGTGGCCGCAGACGGGTCGGTCTGGGTGGCGCTGTGGGGCGGCGGGGCCGTGCACGGCTACGCGGCCGACGGATCGCAGATCGCCCGCATCGAACTGCCCGTCCCCCAGGTGAGCGCGTGCACCTTCGGCGGCGACGACCTCGCCACGCTCTTCATCACCACCTCGGCCCAGGGGCTCGGCTCCGACCACGGCACGGAGGCCGGATCCCTGTTCGCCGTGCGCCCCGGGGTTCGCGGTCTGCCCGTCGTGCCGTTCGCCGGTTGAGACTCCGCGCGCGCCCTCAGCCCCGAGCGACCCTCTCGACCTGCGACGCCTGACCCGCGGCCCCTTCGATCTCCGCCACCGGGTCGTACAGCCCCCGCACGTGACCGGCTGCGAACGCTGTCAGCTGCTCGGCCACGTCCCGGATGTCCTCGCGGGCGTAGTGAGTGCGCTCCCAGCTCGCATAGAGAGCGCACTGCATCGGTCGCCCCCGGTGGTGTAGCGGCCGGGAGACCAGCCCGAACCGCGGCGGCTCGACGACGACGCACGGACCGTGTCCGGCCGACGAACGCGCCTGGATGATCGGGGCATCGGCGCCGAAGCCCGCCATCTCGGTCGACCACCCCTCGCCCTCCGCCGCCCGCTGGATCTGCGTCCACGCCGCGGAACCCGTTCCGGACGTCAGGAAGGGGGCGGCGAGCATCTCCTGCAGCTCGGGCCGCTCGTGCACCGCCAGCGGATGGGACGCCGGCATCTGGCACAGCAGGGGCAGCGTCATGACCCGCACGCTGCTCAGCCGAGAATCCGGCACGCTCGTCGTCACCGCGAGATCCGCACCGCTGCGCAGCCGGTCGTAGGTCTCGGGCGGCGTCGCCACGACCACGTCGGAGATCGGACCCCCGCCCGCGATGAACGGGGCGAGCACGAGCACGCTCGTCATCTCGGGAGCGGCCGCGACGAACGAGCGCTCCTTCTGCACGACGCCCGTCATCACCTCGCGGGCGCGTCGCCCCCGTCGCACGAGGTCGCGCGCCATCGGCTCGAGACGGTCGCCCGCATAGGTCTTCACCATTCCGTGCGGCATGCGTCGGAACAGCGCCGCACCCACCTGGCGCTCGAGCGAAGCGATCTGTCGCGACACGGTGGGTTGCGTTCTGATCAGGCGTTCTGCGGCGACACTCACCGACCCGCAGTCGACGACCGCGACGAATGCTTCCAGCTCTCGCTCTCCGTACATACACAAAGCGTATGCCGTTACCCGTTTTCTTCATTGGACGAGCATGGGCTGTGGCGGTGAGGATGGGCACACCCGATCAGCACCCGACTCCCCCTGACAGAGAGAGCCTTCCCGATGGCCAACTCGCGCACTGACATCAGCACTGCCCGGCAACGTCGTTCGATGGTGGGTGCCTTCGTGGGCACCGCGATCGAGTGGTACGACTTCTACATCTTCGGCACGGCCGCCGCTCTCGTCTTCGGCCGCGTCTTCTATCCGGAGGTCGCGCCCGGCGCCGCCCTCCTCGCCTCGTTCGCCACCTTCTGGGTCGGATTCCTGATGCGCCCCGTCGGCGGTCTGGTGTTCGGCCACTTCGGCGACAAGTTCGGCCGCAAGAACGTGCTCGTCCTGACCCTCATCCTGATGGGCAGCGCGACCACACTCATCGGCCTCCTCCCCACCTACGCGCAGATCGGCATGCTCGCGCCGATCCTCCTCGTCGTGCTCCGGGGCCTCCAGGGCTTCGCGGTCGGCGGCGAATGGGGCGGGGCCGTGCTGCTGTCGACCGAGAACGCCAGAGCCGAGAAGAAGGGCCTCGCCGGCGCCTGGGTGCAGCAGGGCTCGCCCGCCGGATCCATCCTCGCGACCCTCATGTTCCTGCTCGTGGGTCTGCTTCCCGACGAGCAGTTCATCACCTGGGGCTGGCGCATCCCGTTCCTCGTCTCTGCCATCCTCGTGATCGTGGGGCTCGTGATCCGCGTGAAGGTCGAGGAATCCCCCGACTTCGTCGCCGCGAAGGAGAGCAAGGAGGTCGTGAGCGCCCCGGTGCTCGTCGCCCTCCGCACCGCACCGCTGCTCATCGGCCTCGGCGTGCTCGCCTCGGTCATGGGAATCTCGAACGCCTACTTCTCGAACACGTTCCTGCTCGCCTGGACGACCGGCTCGCTCGGCATCGACCGTCAGCTGATGCTCAACATCCTGCTGGGCATGGCGATCCTGCAGTTCATCTGGCAGCCGATCGCCGCGAAGATCGCCGAGCGGCTCGGCATCGCCCGCGTCATGCTCGCCGGCCTCGTGCTCAGCGTGCTGCTCACCGTGCCGTACTTCCTCGCCATTCAGGCGGCCTCCCCGCTGTGGATCACCGTGACGCTCTACGCCACGATCATCGGCAGCACCGCGTACTACGCACTGCTGGCGACCCTCCTGGCCTCCGCGTTCCCCGCGCGGATCCGCTACTCCGGCGTCTCGCTGGCCTATCAGCTGTGTGCGACCGTGTTCGGCGGTTCCACGCCGCTCGTCGCCCAGTGGATCCTCAACTCCAGCGGCGGCAGCGTCTGGGGCGTCGCGGTCTTCTACGCCGCGATGATCCTCGTCACGATCGCCGGCGTCTGGGGCCTGCAGCGCCGGATCAGCCGATCGGTCGAGGCCGAGACCGCGGCTGTCGCCTCCGCCTGACAGCCGCAACAGAACGGCCCGACCGCCGCCCGCCGGCGGTCGGGCTTCCACCGCCCGTCATCGAAGACCGGAGAGACCATGCGCGTAGACGCGATCTTCACCAATGCCCGCATCCGCACCCTCGACCCCGAGCGGCCCACGGCGCACAGCATCGGCACGCTCAACGGACGCATCGTCGGCTTCGACGACGACCTGCACGGGGTCGACGCGGAACACGTCGTGGATCTGGCCGGCCAGCCCGTGCTGCCCGGCTTCCACGACGCCCACCACCACCTCTCGCTCACGGGCTTCCGGCTGGCATCGCTGAACCTGCGCCCCGGCGCCGTGAACTCTCTCGCCGAGCTGTATGACGCGGTGCGGGTTCACGCCGACGGCCTGGCTCCGGATGCTTGGGTGCGCGGCTCCGGATACGACCAGAACTTCCTCGAGGGCCACCCCACCGCCGAGGCTCTGGATCGGGTGTCGGGCGGACGCCCGGTGATCCTCGAGCACGTCTCGGGGCACATGATGGTCGCCAACACGCGGGCCTTCGAGCTGGCCGGATACCCGCGACGAGACGGGTTTCCCGACATCGCGGGCGGCGGCACCCCCCGCGACGCCGACGGACGCCCGCAGGGTCTGCTGCAGGAGTCGGCGATGGCCCCGATCTTCGCCCTCGTGCGGCCGATGGGCCTCGACGAGGTGCAGCGCAACCTCGGGCTCGCGAGCGATCAGGCGCTGAGCTACGGCCTCACCTCGGTGACCGAGCCCGGCATCGGCGAGATCCGCATGGTCGGCAACAACCCGCTCGACTACCACGCGTACCAGACGGCGGTCGAGCAGCGTCTGCTGCGGGTGCGGACGACCCTGATGCCCTACATCACGGTGCTGCATCCGTTCTCGGACCTGCCGGACAAGCGGATGCTCGGCCTCGACCTCGGCATCCGCACCGGCCTCGGCGACGACATGCTGCGCGTCGGCCCGGTGAAGATCGTCGCCGACGGTTCGTTCATCGGTCGCTCCGCCGCGATGCACGCGTGCTTCCACGGCGAGGCCGACAACTTCGGAGTGCTGCTGCACGAACCCGAGGCGCTGCGCGACTACATCGTCGGGGCGCACCTCGCGGGATGGACCGTCGCCACCCATGCGATCGGCGACCGCGCGATCACGCACGTGCTCGACGCGATCGAGCACGCGCAGCGGATCGCGCCGAGGCCCGACGTGCGGCACCGCATCGAGCATTTCGCCCTCGCGAGCGACGACGACATCGCCCGGGCGGCCCGTCTCGGCGTGATCCCCGTGCCGCAGGGAGTGTTCGTCTCGGACTTCGGCGACGGCATGGCGGCGGCCGTCGACGCTGACCGCCGAGACGACATCTACCGCGTGAAGTCCTTGGCGGATGCCGGGATCGTGCTCAACGGCTCGACCGATTCGCCCATCTCCGACGCGAACCCCCTCGTCTCGCTGCGCGACATGGTGCTGCGCCGCACGTCGAGCGGCGAAGTGCTCGGGGCGCGCGAGCGTGTGAGCGTCGACGAGGCGGTGCGTGCGTACACCCGCGGCTCGGCGTATGCCGTCGGGCAGGAGCAGCACAAGGGCACGCTGAAGGTCGGCATGCTCGCCGACTTCATCGCGCTGAGCGACGACCTCTACGAGATCGAGCCCGAGCGGATCTCCGAGCAGGAGGTCACCACGACGGTCGTCGGCGGCGAGGTCGTGTTCGGCGAGGGGTCCTGACTCTGCTGCTATAGCCTCGGGAGACCGGGTCCCACCACGAAGGGCGGACGGATGCGCGGCATCTCAGACCAGATCTCCTATGAGCACGTCACCGCGAAGGATGCTGCCGCGTGACCGGCGACGCGAAGACGATCGTCATCACCGGAGCATCCGACGGCATCGGCGCTGCAGCCGCGCGCCAGCTCGCGGCATCCGGCGATCGACTCATCCTGGTCGGCCGATCGGTCGAGAAGACCCGGGCGGTGGCCGCCGACTCGGGCGCCGAGTGGTTCACCGCCGACTTCGCCCGACTCGACGATGTGCGCGAGCTGGCGGCGAAGATCCTGGATGCTGTGGGCGACGACGGCATCGACGTGCTCGCGAACAACGCCGGAGGCATCTTCGGCGATCGCACCCCCACGGTCGACGGCCACGAGAAGACCTTCCAGGTGAATCATCTGGCGCCGTTCCTGCTGACGAATCTGCTGCTGCCTCGCCTTCTGCAGTCGGACGCCGCGGTCATCAACACCTCGAGCGTGGGCCACCGACTCTTCGGACACATCGACATCGACGACCTCGACAACGCGCGCAAGTACAGTGCGAACAAGGCGTATGGAGACGCGAAGCTCGCGAACGTGCTCTTCACGAAGAGCCTGCACACGAAGTTCCACGCCGACGGGCTGAGCTCGGTCGCCTTCCACCCCGGCACGGTGCGGACGAACTTCGCGGCCGACTCGTCGAGCATCATGCGACTCATCTATCAGAGCTTCCTCGGTCGGTTCCTGCTGACCGGCGTCGAAGAGGGCGGCAGCATCCTGCGCTGGTTCATCGAGGGAACGCCCGACGAGACCTGGTTCTCGGGCGCGTACTACGACGAGCGCACCCTCAGCAATCGCGTCAACCCGCAGGTCGACGACGCCGCTCTGGCCGAAGCCCTGTGGCAGAAGAGTGCCGAACTCGTCGGGATCACCCCCCGCTGACCGCCCCCTGCTGACCCTCACCCCCGCCTGCCCCGGGCCCCGGCCCCTCCCCCTTTTTCGAATCGCGCACATTGCAGATTCAAGGGCCCGCAGACTGCAAAGTGCGCGATTCGAAAGAACAGGGGGGGGACGGCCGGACAGACGGGGACGGCCGGACGGGGACGGCCGGATGGGGACAGACCGGGGACGGCCGGACGGGGACGGGCGGGGACGGGGGCGGCCGAGGAGCCGCCTCCCCGGAATCCAGGAGTATGCTGGCACATCGGGTCAGGTGGCCCCTTCAGAGCGCGAGAGGCGGTGATGGCGATGTCCGGTGATAGTTGCGACGCCGCCTTCGTTGCGTCGCGTCTGACGGCATCCGTGCGTTGAGCATCCGCTCCGCACCTGCACGTCCTGCTCCGCAGCCGTCGGCGGCGTCATCCGCCCCCTGACGAATACTGCGCACGCCCCTCCAGCTCGGCGTGCGCCTGCGAGAACGGAGCCCGCCATGGCCCTCATCGACAACGGCGTGTACGTCCACGGACGTCGCGTCGAGACCCCGAAGAACCTCGACGAGACCTACCGGTCGCTCGACGCGCACGGCGGCATCGCCTGGATCGGCCTCTACCGACCGAGCCCCCAGGAGGTCGCCTCGGTCGCGCGTGAGTTCGACCTGCATCCGCTCGCCGTCGAAGACGCGCTGTCGGGGCACCAGAGGTCGAAGGTCGAGCGCTACGGCGACACGCTCTTCGCCGTGCTGCGCCCCGCCCGCTACCGCGATGAGCAGGAGTCGATCGAGTTCGGCGAGCTGCACCTGTTCGTGGGTCCGGACTTCGTCGTCACGATCCGGCACGCGGAATCGCCCGACCTCGCCGCGGTGCGTCGGCGCATGGAGGCGCACCCCGAGCTGCTCGCTATGGGACCGGAGGCCGTGTTCTACGCGATCCTCGACGAGGTGGTCGACGGGTACGAGCCGATCGTCACCGGCCTGCTCAACGACATCGACGAGATCGAGGACCAGCTCTTCGGCGACAGCGACGACGATGCCCTCTCGCGCCGCATCTACGAGCTTTCCCGTGAGGTCATCAACTTCCAGCGCGCCGTGCACCCCCTCGCCGGGATGCTGGAATGGCTGCGCCGCGGATCTGAGAAGTACCGCATCGACGAAGAGCTGCAGCGGTCGCTGCGTGACGTGCTCGACCACGTGATCCGCGTGAACGAGCGGGTCGACTCGTTCCGGGCGATCCTCGAGAACGCCCTCACGGTGCACTCGGCTCTCGTCGCGCGACGGCAGACCGAGGCGGGTCTGGCGCAGAACGACGAGATCAAGAAGATCTCGTCGTGGGCGGCGATCATCTTCGCTCCCACGCTCGTCGGCACGGTCTACGGCATGAACTTCGAGGGGATGCCGGAGCTGAGCTGGTCGTTCGGCTACCCGGTCGCGATCGCCGCGATGGCCGCTTTCGCCGTCGGCCTCTACGGAGTGTTCAAGTACAAGAAGTGGTTGTGACACCCCGCGCCCTCATCGCCGGCGCACCCGAACCGGGGGCGCCGGCGCAGAGCGTCAGCCTCGCGCGGTGCGCTCTGCTTCCTTCGCCGCGACGATCTTGCGCAGACCCGAGCTCGAGAAGCGGTGGTCGCGGGTGTTGAAGTACAGCTCGATTCCGCGCTCTTCGCAGTAGTCCCTGCCCGTGAAGTCGCGGTTCTCGTACTCGTCGCCGACGATGCGCACATCGATCTTGAACGACCGGAGGATGTCTTCCAGGTCTTCCTCGGTCGAATACGGCACGATCTCGTCGACGTACTCGCAGCCTCGCAGCTGGATGTACCGCTCGACCACGGTCTGGGTCGGTGCGTTCTTCTCGGGGCGGTCGAGAGTGGGGTCCATCTGCAGCCCGCAGATGAGGTAGTCGCACTGCCGCTTGGCCTCGGCCAGCATCTTGATGTGCCCGGCGTGCAGCAGATCGAACGTCGAGAACGTGATGCCGACGCGCGGTCCCGGGTTGTAATCCTGATGCTTCTTGGTCTGATCCTGCGACATTCGCTCCCCCTTGTGAATCGTGCGGTTGTCCCAGGCGATCCTATATAGCGCGCGCCGCCCGCCTGATCCGCTCGGCCGGATGCCGGGGACTCACAGAGCGGAATACCGACACTGCGCCAGTAGGCTCGACACCGTGCCGCACGCCGAATCCCCCGCATCCGCCGCCTCCGATCTGCACCGTCTCACCGAACTGCTCGCGGGCTCCGACCCGTTGAACTGGGTGATCACGGGAGACTCCATCACGCACGGACTCGTGCACACGCACGGCGGCCGCAGCTATTCCGAGCACCTGCACGAGCTGATCCGCGGAGAGCTCGCCCGCACGCGCGACGCCGTGATCAACACGGCGATCAGCGGGCACCGGCTGACCGACATCCTCGACGACTTCGACCGGCGCGTGCAGTCGTGGCGCCCCGACGTGGTCACGCTCATGATCGGCACGAACGACATGTCGACGCTGCCCGGCAGCCCGCTCGTGGCTCCCGCCGACTTCGAGGCATCGCTGCGTGAGTTCGTCGCCCGCGTGCGAGAGCTGAGCGCGATCGTCGTACTGCAGACGCCGCCCTCGATCGACACGGCCAACGCACCGGGACGCGAGCGGCTCACCGAATTCGCGGATGCCGTGCGCGAGGTCGCCGCGAGTGAAGACGTGATCCTCGTCGACCAGCATGCGAGGTTCACCGAACTCGGTCACGGGGGCGTGCCCTGGGGGCTCATGAACGACCCGTTCCACCCGAACGGCGCCGGTCACGCCGCGCTCGCGCTCGAGCTCGCCAACGGCCTCGGCATCTGCCCCGAGCCGGATCGCGACCGCACCCTGCCGCTGCTCGAGGCCTGGATCACCGCGGCTCGGCTGAACGGCTGAACGGCCGCATCCCGCGCCGGGTCCCTCGCTCCATCGCGCGCCCCATCCCGCGCCCGGTCCTGCGCCCCAGCACTCATGCGGGGTCAAAAGAACACCGCCCAGGCCCGCCTCGCATGCGAAATTGACCCCGCACCAGGGCGAGATGCGAAACCGACCCCGCGCGGTCGCCCTTCCCAGGTGAGGTCACCCCCCACGGCTCCTCGAACGCCAATACCACTGCGATGACGCCGACGACGAGGCTCATGGCCCGCTGCCTCCGGCTGCTCGTGACTCCGAGTCCCGCGGCGGGGAGCACACCGACCGCAAGAGCCAGCCCGATCTGCGGATCGCTCAGCATCGCGGCGCCGGCCGGCAGACCGAGCACCGCCCCGTGCAGGGCGTTCCGCCACGACCAGGCCACCGCCGACGTCATCCCCTCACTCTGGAGGTTCGCCCGGGGAAAGTGCAGATCACGAATCTCGGTATTCGGTGTTGCTAGGTACCGGTAGTCAGTGTTACTTTGTACCGGTACCCAGCAACACTGAGTACCGAACAACGAAAGGAGGCTCTCATGGGCAAGCAGATGACCGAGATGCTCAAGGGCACTCTCGAGGGCATCGTCCTGGCTCTCCTCGCCGAGCAGCCGGCCTACGGCTACGAGATCACCAGCCGCATCCGCGACCACGGATTCACCGACATCGCCGAGGGCACGATCTACGCACTGCTCGTGCGCGTCGAGCAGAAGAAGCTCGTCGACGTCGAGAAGGTGCCGAGCGAGAAGGGGCCGCCCCGCAAGGTCTACTCCCTCAACCCCGCCGGCACGCAGGAGCTCGAGGAGTTCTGGAAGACCTGGAGCTTCCTCTCCGAGCGCATCGAACGGCTGAACACGAACAGCACGAACACGCACACGAACAACAAGGAGAACTGACATGGCCGCCAAGTGGATCGAAGCGCTCACCGGATCGCTCGAGCAGAAGAAGCAGTACCGCGATGCGAAGAAGCGCATCGACGCCCTCCCCGAGCCGTACCGCACGACCGCCCTCGCCCAGCACCGCTACACGATGTACTACGGGGGCATCACCGACGGCGACACCCTCGTGCAGATTTTCGTCGATCTCGCCGATCTGTGGGAACGCGCCGCGATCGACGGCACCCCGATCACCGACATCACGGGAGACGACCCCGTCGAGTTCACCGAGACCTACGCCCAGGCGTACGGCGGAACCCAGTGGATCGACAAGGAGCGCGCACGCCTCATCAAGGCATTCGACGATGCAAAGAAGAAGGAGTCAAAATCATGAACGCACCAGCGATCGCCGTTCGCGGCATCGAGAAGTCCTACAAAGACCTGCACGTGTTGCGCGGTGTCGACTTCGAGGTCGAGAAGGGGACGATCTTCGCCCTGCTCGGCTCGAACGGCGCCGGCAAGACGACGATGGTCCGCATCCTCTCGACACTGTTGAAGTCGGATGCCGGCGCAGCCACCGTGCAGGGGATCGACGTGGCCGCCGACCCCCTGGGCGTGCGTCAGCGCATCAGCCTCACCGGTCAGTTCGCCGCCGTCGACGAGATCCTCACCGGACGCGAGAACCTCGTGCTCGTGGCCAAGCTGCGCCACCTGCCCGACCCCGACACGGTCGCCGACGAGCTGCTCGCGACGTTCCGCTTGACGGATGCCGGGGGCCGCAAGGTCGGCACCTACTCCGGCGGTATGCGCCGCCGGCTCGACATCGCGATGAGCCTCGTCGGGAATCCCGAGGTCATCTATCTCGACGAGCCGACGACCGGCCTCGACCCCGAAGCCCGCCTCGAGGTGTGGGACGTCGTGAAGAAGCTCGCGAACACCGGCACCACCGTGCTGCTCACTACGCAGTACCTCGACGAGGCCGAACAGCTGGCCGACCGTATCGCGATCCTGCACGAGGGTCGGATCATCGCCGACGGCACCCTCGCCGAGCTCAAGCGCCTGCTGCCCGCGGCGAAGGTCGAGTACGTCGAGAAGCAGCCCACCCTCGAGGAGATCTTCCTCACTCTCATCGGACCGAAGTCGGGTTCGACCACCGGAAGGGAGAACGCAGCATGAGCACGCACTTCGCCGCCGATACGGCGACACTCACCGGCCGCTCGATGCGGCACATCTTCCGCAGTCCCGACACGATCATCACGACCGCGGTCACCCCGATCGCCCTGATGCTGCTGTTCGTCTACGTCTTCGGCGGTGCTCTGCAGACGAGCACCGGAGTCGACAACTACGTGAACTACCTGCTGCCCGGCATCCTGCTGATCGCGATCGCATCGGGAATCGCCTACACCGCGTTCCGGCTCTTCACCGACATGCAGAGCGGCATCTTCGAGCGGTTCCACTCCATGCCGATCGCCCGATCGAGTGTGCTGTGGGCGCACGTGCTCACGTCTCTGACGGCGAACGCCATCACGCTGGCCATCATCTTCGCGGTCGGGTTCCTGATGGGATTCCGCACCGGGGCGAGCGTCTGGGCGTGGCTGGCCGTGATCGGCATCCTGATGCTGTTCACCCTGGCCCTCACGTGGCTCGCGATCATCGCGGGACTCAACGCCAAGACGGTCGACGGGGCGAGCGCGTTCTCGTATCCGCTGATCTTCCTGCCGTTCATCAGCTCGGCCTTCGTGCCGACCGACACGATGCCGGGGCCGGTGCAGTGGTTCGCCGAGAACCAGCCGGTCACCTCGATCGTCAACACCATCCAGGCGCTGTTCGCCGAGCAGCCGGTCGGCACCGACATCTGGGTCGCTCTCGCCTGGTGCGTCGGCATCCTGGTCGTCGCCTACGTGTTCGCGATCATCTCGTACCGCAAGAAGGTCAGTTGAACGTCTGCAGTGAGCGCCGTACTGAGCGAGCGCAGCGAGTCGAAGTGACGGAACGCTCCGTCCGGGCCCCGCGCCCGGCCGGGGCGTTTCGCCGCGCTTCGGCGTCGGCTGCTCCCTGGCCCGCGTGACCTGGCCGCTGACGCGGAGTTCCCCTCCCGACGGGGTCGGCTGCTCCCTGCCCCGCGCTGCCCGGGTAGGGCGGCCTTCTCCCCCTCGGGAGGAGCCTCACGCTCGAATCGGCCTCCCGACGCGGAGTTCCCCTCCCGGCGGGGGGCGGCTCACGGGCATCGCGCACCCCGTGAAGGACTTCTCGCACTGCGAAGGAGTAGATCACCGCATCCGTCCTTCGTTGCGCGCGATCGCCTTCGCTGCGGATGCCGAATGCCGGGCGCCGCGGCCTACCGCAGCCCCAGGGGACCGAGCACAACGGACTGGCGCGTGCGCACCCACACCCCGGCGCCGTCGCGCCGTTCGGCCCGCGTCGCGAAGCGGTAGCGGTATGACACGGCGCGCACCCACCGCGGCGGCTCACCGTCGAACGGGTCCGACCGCAGCAGAGCGAGTGTCGGAGCATCGGCCTCGAGCAGTCGCAGCAGGAAGACCGTGAACCAGTCGTCGAGCGAACGGCCGAGCGGCAGGAACCACATCAGCCAGTCGAGGCGAAGGTGGTACGGCGCGAACTGCCGGGGGATGCGTCGCACGTCGCCCGGCTTTCCCTTGAACTCGTACTCGCGCCACAGCAGACCGTCGTCGTCGACCGATCCCTCGACGACGATCTCGACCCGCTGCTTCGTGACCGTGCCGAACGCTCCGTAGGCGTTGCCGATCTGCCACCGGTTGAAGCTCGCGTTCATCAGCTGCCGCCGCGCGAACAGGTTGCGCAGGGCGGGCCCGCTCAGCGCCACGACGAGCACGCCCACGGCCGCCGTGAGCACGAACCAGTACAGCGGGATGCCGGGCCACAGCGTGTCGTCCATCGCATCGTCGCGCGGCGCCGCGCCCACCCCCGGCAGTCCGATCGCCGAGAAGGCGATCACGATCGTCACCCAGTTCAGCCAGGCGAAGTTGCCTGTCGCGACGAGCCACACCTGGGTCGCGATCATGATCGTCGCGGCCACCGTCCCGACGATCTGGGGCGCGGGACCGGGAATCCAGACCGACAGCAGCGGCGCGAACACGAAGAACGGCACCACGAGCTGCGCGAAGTGATTGCCCACGACCTCGGCCCGATGGAACCACCGGGGCAGCAGATGAGCCTGCCTGCTGAGCGGCCCCGGCATCGGCTGCGTCTCGTGGTGATACATCAGCGCCGTGAGATCGCGCCACTCCCGCCCGCCGCGGATCTTGATCATGCCGGCACCGAACTCGACGCGGAACAGCAGCCACCAGAACAGCACGATCACGACGGTCGGCGGCGGCTGGTCGTTCGAGCCGAGGAACGCGGCCAAGAACCCCGCCTCGAGCAGCAGCATCTCCCAGCCGAACGAGTAAAACGTCTGACCGATGCTCACCACCGACATGTAGCCGAGCCACAGTGCGACGAAGCACAGCATCGGCACCCACGGCGGACCCCACTGCGGAATGCCGACCACCAGCACCGCCGAGACGACGATCCCGGCCCCGCACAGCAGCGCGAGCCTGCGGTCGGAGTACCGGATGCGCGCGAAGAGCGTCGGATGCAGCATCCGCCGCCGTTCCTTCTTCTGCGCGATCCAGTCGAGCAGCGCCGGCGCCGGCAGCAGTCCGTGCTCACCGAGCAGCGGACGGAACTGATTCAGGGTAGAGACGAACGCGACGAGGTACAGCGCCGCGATGCCCCTCTGCAGGACCTCGCGGGCGAACCCGAAATCGACTGCCGCGAACCCGTCCACGGGCACAGGCTATGCCCGGGCGGCGACGTGCCGAAGGGGGTTGCGCGCCCGCCTACAGTCGTTGAGCGAACGTGACGGGCGGCATACACGCCGATGGGCGGAGGATCCGTGAGAGATCCTCCGCCCATCGGGGAGAAGTCCGCCCATCGCGTGGGCGGGACACACCGGGTCAGATCAGCTGACGACCCAGTCGAAGTCGTCGCCGTGCTCCTCGAGCCACGCGTCGACGGCATCCGCTTCCTTGCCCTCGCCGTACTCGTTGACGACCAGGTCCTCGAGCGAGCCGTACTGCTCGTCGTCGAGCTTGATCTGCTCGATCAGCTCGGCGGCCTCGGGGAACTCCTCTGCGAAGCCCTTCGTGCCGAGGAAGTGCAGGGCCTCGGACTCGCCCATGGCGCCCTTGGGGTCTTCGAGGTCCTTGACGGGGAAGGCGTCGTTGGCCCAGAACGGACGCCACAGCGTCACGACGATGTCCTCCTGCTTGTCGGTCGCCGACTTCAGCTCGGTGAGCATCGCCGCGGTCGAGGAGGTGACGAGCTCGTACTCGCCGTCGAGACCGTACTCGGGCATCATCTTCTGCGTCTGCGCAGTGAGGCCGGCGCCCGGCTCGATGCCGTAGATCTTGCCGTCGAGCTCTGCGCCCTTGCCGGCGAGGTCCTCGATAGAGGTCAGGTCGGAGTACTCCGGCACCGCGAGGGTCAGCTTCGCGTTGTCGTAGTACGCACCGAGGTCTTCGATGTCGTCACCGTAGGTGTTCATGTACTCGGCGTGCGTCAGCTCGGGCCAGGCCGACGGGTAGATGTCGACGTCGCCCTGGGCGAGGCCGGTGTAGAGCGGTCCCGCCTCGGTCAGCGTCTTCAGCTCAACCGTGTACCCGATCTTCTCGAGCTGGTCCTGCAGCAGGTACGCCGTGCTGAGTCCGTCGGTCCACGAGGGCAGGAAGCCCAGCGTGATCGTGCCCTTGTCGCCCGAACCGGACTCGCTGCCACCGGTGCCTCCGCCGGTGCCGCCCATGCCGTCGCCGCTGCATCCGGCGAGCGTCAGGGTCGCTGCGGCGCCGATGGCCGCGATCGTCAGGATCTTCTTCTTCATGTGAATCTCTCTCGTTCCGTATATCTGTGCTGTGGTGCTGCGTACTGCGGTGTTGCTTTTCTCTTGCGGGAGGGATGAGTCAGTGCACGCCGCCGCCGACGGGGGCGCGGCGCGGGGAGGCCTTCAGTCGCTCGGCCTCGTCGGCAGCATCCTTCGCCTCGGCCGACTCAGCCGAGACGGCCGAGGCGGGAGCCGTCGACTCGACCGACGCGGATGCCGCGGCAAGACGCTTCTGGGTGCGGCGACGCGCCAGCATCCCGAGCAGCGACGAGCGGTTGCTGCCCAGGTCGCCGAGCGCTGCGGTGACGCGATCGAGGAAGACCGCGATGAGCACGACGCCCAGACCCGCCTCGACGCCCTTGGCGATGTTGATGGTGGAGATCGCTTCGACGACGATCTTTCCGAGGCCGTCGGCGCCCGCCATTCCGGCGATGACCGCCATCGACAGCGCGAGCATGATGACCTGGTTGACGCCGGCGAGGATGGTCGGCATCGCGAGCGGAAGCTGGATGCCGCGCAGGATCTGACCCGGCTTCGCACCGAACGCCTGGCCGGCCTCGACGGTCTCGGAGTCGACTCCGCGGATGCCGAGCTCGGTCAGTCGCACGCCCGGAGGCAGCGCGAAGATCACGGTCGCGACCAGGCCGGGCACGACGCCGATGCTGAAGAACACGATCGCCGGGATCAGGTACACGAAAGCCGGCATGGTCTGCATGAAGTCGAGCACGGGCTTGAGCACCGCGCGCACCGTGGCGTTGCGGGCCGACCAGATGCCGAGCGGCACCGCGATCAGCACGGCGATCACCGCGGCGACGAGCACGAGGGCGAGGGTCTGCATCGCGGGGACCCAGAGGCCCATGGCCACGATCAGCCCGAACGAGACGAGGGTGCCGATCGCGAGCTGCCACGACCGGACGAGCCACGCGATGAGCGCGGCGATCACGATGATGACCACGAAATGCGGGCTCAGCAGGGCGCGGGTGAGGCCGTCGACCAGGAAGCTGACCACGAACGAGATGACGTCGAGCAGACCGTCGAGGTTCGTCTTGATCCAGTCGACGCCCGATGCGACCCAGGATCCGAGGGGAATGCGGAAACCATCCATCAGCGCACCTCCTCCTTCGTCTGCGTTTCGTCTCGGTGCTGCGCTCCTCGCTCAACGACCGGGTCTCGGTGCTGCGCTCCTCGCTCAGCCATCCCGGGCTCTGCCGTCCAGCCGTCGTCGAGCACGGCGTCGATCTCGGCCTGCGGCATCGGAAGAAGCGGCAGGGTGAGCTCGCCCGTGGCACCGGGCCCGGGGCCCAGGGCGGCGAGCAGGGTGATGCGGGGGATCACACCGACGAGGCGACCCTCGGCATCCACCACCGCCAGCGGCAGCGGCGACTCGACCGAGGGGATGAAGAGGTTCATCAGCACCTCGTCCTTGCTGACGCTCTGCGGCACCGGCTTGATGATCGAGTCGAGGGTCGTGACGCCCTGGCGCACGAGCTTCACCGCATCACGGTCGGTGACGATGCCGAGCAGGCGGCGGTCGCGGCCGGTGACGTAGGTGGCCGACATGAAGGCGTCGCGCATCTGGCGAAGCGCCGTGCGGGGGCCTGCGGTGTCGGCGACGACCGGGCGGGGGCGCTCCATGACGTTCGCCGCCGTGAGCACGCGGGCGCGGTCGACGTCCTGCACGAACTGCTCGACGTAGTCGTTCGCGGGGTCGGTGAGGATGTCCTCCGGCGTGCCGATCTGCACGATGCGGCCGTCTCGCATCACGGCGATGCGGTCGCCGAGGAACATGGCCTCGTTGAGGTCATGGGTGATGAAGACGATGGTCTTCTGCAGCTTCTCCTGGAGTTCGAGCAGCTGCTCCTGCATCTCACGACGGATCAGGGGGTCGAGCGCGCTGAACGCCTCGTCCATGAGCAGGATGTCGGAGTCGGCCGCGAGCGCACGGGCGATGCCCACGCGCTGCTGCATGCCGCCCGAGAGTTCGGAGGGAAGCTTGTCGGCCTGGCCCTCGAGTCCCACGAGGGCGAGGATCTCCTCGGCCTTCTTCAGCCGCTCGTCTTTGCCCACGCCCTTCAGCTCGAGGGGGTAGGCGACGTTCGCGGCGACCGTGCGGTGCGGCAACAGCGCGAAGTGCTGGAACACCATCGAGATGCGATCGCGGCGGATCTCCCGCAGACGACCGGACGGGATGCCGGTGATGGAGTCGCCGTTGACGACGACCGATCCGTCGGTCGCGTCATGCAGACCGTTGAGCATGCGGATGATTGTGGACTTGCCGGAGCCGGAGAGCCCCATGATCACGAAGATCTCACCCCGGTTGACGGTGAAACTGGCGTCGATGACGGCGGCGGTTCCTGCGTCGCTGACTGCGGATCTGCTCTCACCGGCCTTCAGTCGACGGACGGCACTGCTCGGATTCTTCCCGAACACCTTGTACAGACTGCGCGCTTCAAGAGCGATTTCGGACACGTTTCCCCTGCGGCTCGCCTGGGGCGGCTGAGCCTGCTTCGGTTACGCCCGGGTGATCCTCCCGGCCGTTTCGAGTTGAAGCTGTGGCGGCGCGGACGGCGGATTTCGGATCCACCGCGATAGAGCATCGACCGTACGTCCACGCCTCTTCGCAGCACAGCACATTCGAAAGAAGGACGTGGTCGCGGACTGGTCTTCGGGCCGTCAGGCCCGCAGACCAACGTAACGAAATGGCCGGTCAGGGGCAAATCCACGATCCCGAAAGGCGTTCAGTTTCGGCGGCTGACCGGGGATTCGTCTCACGTCGAGAACACCGGTGCGGAGCGAACGGGAACCGGCGCGCACGTGACGCAGAGGATCTCCCGCTCGCCGGATGCCGCGCGCCGAGCAACCCAGGGCGCACCGCGCCCGATCACGTCGTCGCAGACGTCGCACCGACGACGACGGGCAGCGAGCAGGAGCAGTTCGGCGGCAGCGATTCCGAGCGCGAGAGCGACGAGGGCCCCGGTGAGCGCAGCATCCGCGCCCGTCTGCGCGAGGATCGGAGGTGTCGTGCTCGTGTCGCCCTCGATCTGCACGACGATGTCGAAACGCAAGTCGGTCGACTCTGCGTGCGCGTTCATCTCGGTGGTCAGCGATGCCGGCACCTCGAATCCGACGGTGACGGGAACGTCGGCGCCACGTGGCACCTGCACCTGCACGAGTTCGGGACGCCCGTCGTCGAGAGCGAGCAGGTCGGAGAACGGCGCGGATCCGGTCACTCCGGCGATGTCCCAGAACAGTGTGACGTGGTCGCCGAGCTCCGGGTTGGCGGCCAGCACCGGCACGGTCTCGGCCAGCACGAGTCCGACGGCCATGACGCCGTCGGAGGGGCCGTCGTTTCGCACACCGAGCGTGCGGAAGACGCGGTCGCCGGGCGACACCACACGATCGCCCACGAAGCTCGCCTCGGCCGTCGCATGGTCGTCGCCTCGCCAATCGAGATGGACGGTGCGCCCATCCCATCGACCGGAGAGCAAATCGCCCTCGGTGGCGATGATCGGCGCGACGCCGGCGGCTGCGGCATCCGTCTCCGCGCCGGCGGCGGCGCTGCGCGCGTCGTCCGCCGGAGCGCGTGTGCCGAACACGGTGGCACTCGCCGGAGCGAGGTAGAACAGCGCAGAGATGAGGGCGGCCAGCACGAGCGCGATGGCGCCGAGGACTCGCGCGCCGCGTACCAGCCGCGAAGACTGCTTCAGGGAATAGCTGTCGCCGGAGACGTCGATGTAGGCACTCACGGGTGTTCCTCTCGCGGAGACGATGGGGCTGTTGCGGTGGCACGGAATTGCTGTTCCAGAAGCGCGATCTCACGTTCACGAAGAGTGAGCTCTCGTTCCCGCAGATCCAGCTCCCGCCGTCGGAGCGACGCGTCACCGCTGGATGCACCGTTGTCATCAGCGGAAGAGGAGGCGGTGTCGGGGGCGGTGTCGGGGGCGGTGTCGGGGGCGGTGTGCGCCCCCGCGATCGTGCGGATGCGTGTTCGGGGGCGGGCCCGATCGAGCGCGTAGACGCCCACGGCCAGGAGGGCGAAGAGCGAGAAGACGAGGATCTTGTTGTCCTCGACCCAGCTCCGCGCCCATCCCACGGCCGGGATGCCGTACAGGAACACGCCGCGCACCTGCTCGGGCGAGACCGGTTCGTCCGGCGCGGAGTTCGCGTCTCCCTGCAGGATGAGGCGACAGGACGTGCCGTCGTCGTAGTTGCCGACGGTCTTGGCGATGACGCGGTGGGTGATGAGCGCCGGGTCGTCGGGGGTGGGGTAGTAGGTGACGATGTCGCCGATCGAGACGTCGGTGCAGACGTCCTCCTCCGCGATCCCTCGTACGGCCACGACGTCGCCCGGTGCGAGGCCGGGCTCCATCGAACCGGTGAGCACGGTGACGCTGTCTCCCCCGAGGATGCGCGGGATGAGGAACAGGGTCGCGACGGCGACGATGATGACGCCGGCCGCGATCGCTCCGAGGAAGGCGCCGAGCGACTGCCAGAGAGAGCCGGGCACCCGTGCCAGACGGAGTCCGGCGCCCTGCCGGGTCCGCGTGGATCTGATTCGGTTGCGAGGCACTTTCTTCTCCTTGTCGTGGGGCACCCGCGTACGCGGGTGCCCCGATGATCGGGCCTGCTTACTTGAACTGCGAGCCCGTGTCGCGGACCTGGTCGAGCTGCAGCTTCAGCTCGGCGAGGGTGTCGACGGTCAGGGCATCCTCGCGGGTGCCCGTCGCGGCCTCGGTCTGATCCGAGTAGCTGCCGTCCGCGGCGACCGCGGCCTTGCCGGCGTCACCGGCGGTGCTGTCGAACGTGCCGTAGAGCACCACGGTGACGTCCTCGGACGTGTCCGTCATCTGGAAGACGGTCGAACCCGCAGCGCCACCGGCGGTGGCAGCCATGGGAACGCCGTCGTCGACGCCGTCCGCCTGACCGGTGGCCGGTGCGGACAGGTAGAACAGGCCGCTGTCCGCGGGGACCGCGGTCTCGGAGACGAGCAGCACACCCTGGTTGTAGACCTCGTACGACCAGGTCATGGATGCGTTGCCGTCGGTCATCGCGTCGAGGCCGGCCACCGAGAGCTTGCCGACGAGGTTGTCGCCCTCGAGCGTGACATCTGCCGAGAACGCGGCAGCGACCTTGTCACCCGGGACGGCGCGCCAGGACGCGTCGTCGATCAGGTGTCCGAGCTGCGAGCCGTCGGTGCCGACGAGCGTGTCGGTCGCGTCGGCACGGTCGGCGGACACGTCGTAGAACGAGGTGTCAGCCGTCTGCACGAGGTTGAGGTCACCAGCGGTGATGTCTCCGCCCGCGAAGGTGTCGTTGGCGCTCCAGAGGGCGAACGTCGACCCTCCCGAAAGAAGAGCGACTGCTCCGAGACCGATCCACACCAGTCCCCGGCGACGCTTGCGCTCCTCGGTGACAACGATTGTTGATGCGTGGCTGTCCATGTTTCTCTTTCTGCTTGTAGCCCCCTGCGAGGGACTGGTTCGACCGAGGCCGGGTGGCCGTCGGGGCTTGCGCCGAACGCGGTTATTCGTTCGAGGTCGTGATCGCGAAGTGATCGCTGGGTTGCGTCACTGCCGCGTTGAGGTTCGTCACTGCGGGGTCGAGGACGATCGTGATGTCGGGCTCGTTGCTCGGGTCCGGGTAGAGCGCCGCACTCCAGACGTCCACGTCCCTCGGGCGGGTCTGGTCTTCGGCGACACCGGTGGCTTCGGCCTCGTTGACGTACGTGCCGAGCAACGGCAACGAGGGCGGGAAGCTCACGGCCGTGTTCCAGGTGTCGAGCGCTCCGTAGACCTTTCCGTCCTCCGCGGCGCCCTGCGCGAAAGCATCGTTGACGTAGCTGCCGTCCGGCGTGTTGATGAAGGCCATCGCCGCGCACCACGTCTGACTCGATCCGCCATCGCCCCGGGCTCCGGGCGCCTGAAGCTGATGGGCCTGACCGTCGAACACCATGACGTTCTTCGGCGTCTCCCCTTCGGGGGCCTCCGGGGTCGCGGGCACGTCCGTGCATCCGCCTCCGGCGTCGGCGGGGTACACCTTGAGGGTCGAGTAGCGAAGAAGCGTGCCCTCCTGGCCCACTCCGGCGCTCACATCGTGAACGGACCCGTCGCTCGCGACCTGCGAGGTCACGGACACGTCGTACACGAGGCCGGCGATGCCGTCGGCCCATCCGGTGGCCTCGAAGGTCCAGATGATCGGGGCAGCGCCGGGCTCGGTCTGGCCCAGAACTTCAGCCATCGCCGACCCGGGCAGGACGATCTCGACAGCGGCACCGTCCGCGGTGTGCACGAGAGCCGCCGACCCGTCGGTCGGAGCCGCCGCGAAGGCGACGCGACCGTGGTCGAACGCGGGAATGGTGACGGCATCATCCATCGCCCACAGGGCGTATGCGGCGGGAACGGTGCTGGCGGCGAGCGCTCCCAGAACGAGTCCGCCGATGGCGGCCTGCGCGTAGGAGCGACCGCGGGTGTGCCTGCGCGGCCCTTTCGCCCGGCGTTCGCTCTTGCGGCTCATGGGGTCCCTCCCTCGACGAAGCCGGCTCCTGCGCGGAGCTGCTCGAGGGTGACGACGATGTTCCCGGCTGCCCACTGGGCAGGTGCGTCGTCGACGGAGTCGCCGTCGACCCAGTCGTAGTCGCCGAGGATCTCCGCAGAGATGACGACCTTCCAGTCTTCGACGACCCCTCGATCGGTGCCGGTCAGACCGCCCACCGCAAGAGTCGTGCCGAACGGCGCGGTTCCGCTCGCGGGAGCGACCTGGACGCCCTCTGCGTTCTCGATGTGGAACGACAGCGCGATCAGTCCGTCCTCGACATCCTGAGCGGCGTCGCTCCCGGTCGCATAGTCGACCGCGAGCCCCGCGCTGAGATTGTTGCCCTGGAGGTACGACTCGACGTTCTGGGTGATGGTGATGACGTCGCCGGGCATGACGCGGAAGTCTGCGGGCGTCCCGGTGAGCGGGAGCTCCTCTGCGGCACCGGTTCCCGGAGTGATCTGACTCCAGGTCGTGTCCATCGAGACGAGCCTGAGGTTGCCGGCGGTGATGTCGCCGAGGCTGGCTGACGTGCTCGCCGACCAGAGGGCATACGTTCCTCCGGCCGATGCACCCGCGATGAGCAGTCCGACCAGAAAAGGTGCTGCGGCCGCGAGGCCGGGGCGCCGAAGGCTCGACAGGCGTCGTGCATGCGTCATCACGGGGCGTCACCCGACTCTGCGATCGGGCCGTCGACCGTGGTGTCCGCGGGGATGAGCGAGACGCAGGAGAACAGCTTCGTGGAGTCCCCGCTCTGCAGCGACGGGATGGTGCCGATCAGACCGGCATCGCCGAGGCGCTCGTCGGAGTCCTTGACCTGGATGTCGCGGAGAACCGTGACCCAGTCATCGGCAGAGGTGTTGGAGACGGTGTATACGAAGCACACCGGCTGACCGTCTGTGAGGCGGCTGTCGCGGGGAGCGGGCGTGCCCGTCGCTTCGATCCGCTCCACGGAGGAGGCATCGACGACGTCGGTGTAGGCGCGCTTCGCGATGTTGATGACAGGGTCGGTGGCGTAGAGATACGTGGTCACATCGAGCACGAGCAGACCGTCGTAGTTGGGGTCGCCCGTCGCGACGGTCGCCGAGATCGTCGTCTTCGTGCCCGCCTCCGCATCACCTGCGGCAGCGGTCACCACGATGGCCGTCGTCTGCGAGGCTCCGCCGTTGATCACCGGCGTCGGTGTGCTCAGAGAGAGCTTCGGCGTGCCCGCGGGCTGGCTGATGCTCGTCGTGAACTTCAGCTGCTCGGTCGGAGCGGGAGCACCGGCCGCCAGCATGTAGGTGAAGTTCTTGCCCCGCTCGTCGCCCGTCACGACCGTGAACTTGCTGGGCTGAGCGGTGATGGGGTTCACGAACGTCACGATGTTGTCGGTGGCGCGGGTGGTGCCCGTGGTCGCTCCACTGATGTTCCCGAGCCCCGAGGGGATGGCGACGGTGTCCGCACCGATCGATACGGTCACGCGGGCCGTGTCGTCGACGCGCACCACGACATCGAACTGCGTGCCCGAGCTGCCGGCGACCTCGGAGACCGAGACGATGCGCGGGTTCAGCCTGGCGGCGTCGATCGTGCTGATGCCGGCGATGACGCCGTCGAGCCCTTCGGACGTGGCGCTCGTCGCCGCGACGACGAAGTCCTCGATGGCCACCGTCGCTGCGTCGAGCTGCATCGACGAGGTGAGCGTGAAGTGCAGGTCGCGGGCGTGCGTCTCCTCGTTCTGTGTGGCCGCCTGCGCGATCGTGAGCACCGGACGGCAGCTGCCGTCGATGACCGCGACTCGCGAGTACTGCGATGACGGCGACGCGGTTCCGACCGGGGGTTCGATGGTCTGCACGCGCAGGGCGCCGCTCACGGCCCCCGAGACGGGGTCGACGGGGCCCTTGCCGTTGTTCTTCTCGAGCAGCTCGTCACCCGGCATGGGCAGAGCGACCTGCAGCGTCTGACGCTGGTTGGCTGTGACGTCGTAGCGGCCGATGTAGACCTCCGCGTCGTTCCCCTGGGTCCAATAGACGTCGAGTGCGACAGGCACGGCGGGATAACGGCCCGCGGCGTAGTCGGTGGTGTTCTCCGCGTCGGCGGGCGGGGCCACCTCGAGCGGCACCGTGCACTCGGCCGCGGTGAGCGGAGTGGTCTGCACGTTCGCACTGGTGCGCGCGGTCGGCCACCACGTGTTCAGCTTCGCGTTCGCGGAGGCGTTCAGGTTGCTGACGAGAGTCGACGCGACGGAGCCGTTGCCGGCGAACTCCTCGAGGACGGTGTTGGCCTGGCTTCCCGACCGGGTGCCGAACGTATTGCGGGCGATCTCCACCACGCCTGTCTGCGTCATCCGGATGCTGGAGCGCGATGCGCTGGTGGAGAAGCCGTCGAAGTGGTTGTCGACGATCGAGACGCGGGAGTCGGCGAGGTTCGCGGCGGAGTCGGTCGATTCGAGACCGTTCCAGTACACGGCCTGCGTGTTCAGGGTTCCCGTCGCGACGAACTGGTTGTCGGAGATCTCTCCGCGCGTGCCGATGCGCTTGTCTGTGGGAAGCACGATCGCAGCCGCCGAGTCGTCGACATCGCCGTTGCCCGACATCTGCGTGAAGTCGTTTCCGACGATCTCGAAGCTGTCGAGGTTGGCGTATGCCAGGTCGACCACCGCCTGGCGAGCACGGTAGTAGGGGGCGGAGAACGTGTTGCCTGCAACCTTCAGCTTCCCCACCGTGGCGTAGCGGAGGTCGAGGGCACGGGCGTCCGAGGCGGCTGAGCGGTTGATGTTCGAGGCGACGTTGTCGGAGAAGACGAGCTCGGTGATGTGCTGTTCGTAGGCCTCGACGGGTGTCGAGGTGCATCCCGCGGCTGTGCTTCCGTTGCACGCGCCGCTCGCGTCGCTGGCGATGTAGGTGTTGCCGGTGACGGTGAGTCCCTTGACGGGGAAGGACGCGGTGCTCCCCTCGACCACGCCCCAGTTCCAGTCCCTCTCGTTGGAGGCGAAGCCGCTGATCGTGGAGTTCGAGACCGTGATGTCTTCGGCCCCGCCCCGCACGACGAAGAAGCGCTCGGGGTAGTAGGTGACCGTGCGGACCTCGATGTCGTCGAGGGTCACGCGCTTGGCCATCGGTCCGATGTAGAACGAGGTCTCCCCCGCCCAGACGTTGTCGACAGCGCGGACGGTGATGTCGGGGCCGTTGAGGTGGAAGGGAGCGACGGCGAGG
Source organism: Microbacterium sp. EB106-03-03-XG65 (assembly GCF_058791955.1). NCBI lineage: Bacteria > Bacillati > Actinomycetota > Actinomycetes > Micrococcales > Microbacteriaceae > Microbacterium > Microbacterium sp. EB106-03-03-XG65. Next base: position 613,192 of record NZ_JBYTEB010000001.1, on the reverse strand, counting down.
TCGCCCGCTCCAGCCGGATGCACGGTGATCTTGTGCTCCAGGTCGATGGTGACCGGCGCCGTCACCTCGTAGATCGCGCCGTTGACGTCACCGCTGACGTCACCGGCCACCGCGCCGTTCGCCGCTGCCAGCGCGGTGCTCCTCATCCGCGTCGCGGCGGTGTTCGTGATCGCGATGTTGCCACCGGCGAAGCCGGGATCGACACCGATGGTCACCTCTCCGGCGGGGGCGTTCAGGGCGTTCGATTCCTGGATGGCCGCGCGCAGGGTGCACGTTCCGGCGGTGGACTCGCATCGCCCGTCGGTGAGTGAGCCGGCGGCGGCCTCGAGGCCCAGTGAGTTGATCGACAGCTCGGTCGCCGCCTGAGCCACCGTCGCGATGGCGATCGGAGTGAGCAGCCCTGCTGCGATGGCGAGCGTCACGCCCAGAGCGGTGGCCTTGCGGCGGCGCCCGCCGTCGGTTCTACGAGTTCGCATTTTTCTGAGTTCCCCAACTGCGCGGTCGCGCGGCGATGTCCTGGAGTGGCTGACGTCTCTATGACATCTCCAGGTGGGGGACCTCAGGCCCGGTCCGGGCGGTCCTGAGTGGTGCGCGGTGGGGATTTGCGTACTCGCGCACTCTCCGTGCGTAGCGTGCGTGCCACACGCTCCGAAAAACCCCGATCAACCGATATATCTGTCGGCGGGGTCACCTCGACCGTCCGGGCGCGCCGGATCGCGCACCCGCGCTTGTGGCGACGGCGCCGCGAGGGGCGAGTCAGCGCCGGGTGCTGCGCGTCACCGTGAACTTCGGCGTGCGATCGAGCTGCTCGGTCGCACCCACGAGGCGGGTGAGTTCGGAGCGGTACCCGAGCGCCGAGTTGTAGACCGTGAAGAGCTCGCCGCCGGGATGCAGGATGCGGGCGGCGGCCTCGAAGAGTCGCGTCGCCGCGCCCGTGTGCACGCTGCTACCGAGGTGGAAGGGCGGGTTGAGCAGCACGACGTCGACACTCGCGTCGGCGATCTCGGAGCCTGCGTCGTCGTGCATGACCGTGACGCGCCCGTCGACGCCGTTCGCGACCATCGTGGCGCGGGCAGAGGCGACCGCCGCGGCCGATCGATCGGTGGCGATCACGCGAGACGCCGGATGGGCGAGGGCGTACGAGGCGGCGAGCGCGCCGGTTCCGCAGCCCAGGTCGACGACGACCGCGGGCCGATCCGGACTCTCGTCGCCGACGACCCGGTCGCGTCGGAGCACGTCGAGCAGCACCCGAGTGCCGATGTCGAGGCGTGCCCCCGCGAACGCACCCCCGTGTGCGACCAGAGTCAGCCCGTCATGCCGCGCCGCGACGGGGAACGGCGGCTCTTCGGGCACCGGCAGCGCGCGGGTGGCCACGACCAGGCGGGACTTGCGCTCGGCCCGCTGCGCCTGCACCTCGGCGAAGCTGCGCGCGATCACCTCGTTCTGGGCGATGGTCATGTGCTTCACGCGCCCTCCCGCCACGAGCACGACATCCGGGGCGGCCCAGCGCGCCACCGCATCCGCGATCTCCTCGAGTTCGGCGAGCGCCTTGGGCAGCTGCAGCAGCACGAGGCGTGCACCGTCGAGCAGAGAGGCGTCGAGTTCATGCGAGGAGAACCCCGAGATCCCGAGCTCGTCAGCGTTGCGCAGAAGCGCCCGTCGGCCCGTCGCCAGGTCCTGATGCACGCGGATGCCGTTGAGTCCGGCATCCGTCAGGGCGAGCGTGATCGCTCCGTACTCGTCGCCGATGACCGCGACCGCGCGCCCGTCGACCCCCGACGAGAGGGCCCGCTCGACGAGCAGCAGGTCGGTCGCGTCGTGGGCCTGTAGGTTGTCGGCCTCGACGTCGGGCCAGCGGCGCAGACGATTGAAGGGGAAGTCCACGTCTCCAGAGTACGAGCGCCACCTCTTGAATCGGACTGAACAAGTGTTTAGTCTGCTGTACATGCGTTCAGCTTCTGAGGATCTCACCGCGCGGGCCCGGATCCGCGACACAGCCATCGTCGCCTTCGCCCGCGAGGGATTCGACGGAGCGAGCCTGCGTGGCATCGCGAAGGCGGCCGGCGTCAGCCCGGCATTGATCGTGCACCACTTCGGCGACAAGAACGCGCTCCGCAGCGAGTGCGACGACTACGTGGTCGGTGTCTTCATCGACGAAGAGCACGACCTGATCCACGCGCCGACCCGCGACCGCATCCGCGCGGCGCTGCACGATCTCGAGCGGTACGGGCCCTACGTCGACTATCTCTCACGCATGCTCGTCGACGGCTCCCCCGGCGCCGATCGGCTGTTCGACAGCTTCCTCGCCAGCACGCGCGACGTGCTCGACGAGCAGGGCGCGGCCGGAATGCTCGAGCCCATGAGCGATCCGGAGATGACCACGCTGCTCGTGACCCTCATCGGACTCGGCCCGGTCGTGATGCGCAGTCAGATCGCGCGGGCACTGGGCGCCGATCAGCTGAGCCCTGCCGGACTGCTCCGCACCACACTGCCCACCCTCGAGCTGCTGACGCACGGCATCTACTCGACGACCGCGCTGCTCGACGGCGCGCGCGACGCCCTCGCGGCAGAGGGCGGCGCCACAGAAGGAGACGCATCATGACCGACACGATCCGGATCGACCGTCTGCACAAGCGCTACGGCAGCCGCATCGCGCTGCACGAGCTCGACCTGAGAGTGCGTCCGGGAACCGTCTTCGGACTCATCGGCCCCAACGGTGCGGGCAAGACGACCACGCTGCGCACCCTGGTCGACGTCATCCGCCCGTCGTCGGGCAGCGTGCGAGTCCTCGGCGAAGACCCGCGCCACGGCGGCGCCGCACTGCGACGGCGCATCGGATACGTGCCGGGCGAGCTGCACCTCGAAGGGCGAGCGAGCGGACACCGGACCCTGTCGTTCTACGCCCAGGTCTCAGGGTCGCCGGACGCCGCCGCGACCCTGCGCACGGGTCGCGAACTCGCCGATCGCCTCGGCGTCGACCTGTCGCGGCCCGTGCGCACGCTGTCGAAGGGCAACAAGCAGAAGGTCGGGCTGATCCAGGCGTTCATGCACCGGCCGGAGCTGCTGATCCTCGACGAGCCGACGAGCGGCCTCGACCCTCTGGTGCAGCGGGAGTTCCTGCAGCTGGTGCGCGAGGCGAAGGATGCCGGACAGACCGTGCTGCTGAGCTCGCATGTGCTGAGCGAGATCCAGCAGACCGCCGACGAGGTCGCGGTGCTCGCAAACGGACGGGTCGTCGCCGACGGCGACGTCGCCTCACTGCGGCTGGGGTCGATCCGACGGGTGCGGGTCCAGGTGCTCACGACCGACGCGGTGGGCGCCCGCGCGACGTTCGAGCGGGTTCCCGGGCTCACCGGAATCGACACGACGGATGCCGACGGCGTGCTGAGGCTGTCGGGCACGGTCGAGGGCGCGATCGACCCCTTCATCAAGGCACTCGCGCCGTTCGAGGTGCGGGATCTGACCGTCGAGGAGCCCGACCTCGAGGAGTCCGTGCTGCGGCTCTACGGCGACGCCGCCGCATCCATCCCCGCGTCCGCGTCGGCCGCACCACCGCCCGCGACCCGGCGAGCGCGCCAAGATGGGAAGGAGCAGCGATGAACCGCATCCTGCCGGTGTTCCGGCGCAACCTGCGCGAGTCCTGGCGCAGTCTGCTCGGATGGACGATCGGCCTGGCCGCCGTGCTGTGCCTGTACCTGCCGCTGTACCCGAGCCTGGGCGGCGGCGGCCAACTCGAAGACATCATCTCGGCACTGCCGCCCGAGCTCGTCGACACGCTCGGCTACGACCAGATCTCGAGCGGCGCCGGGTACACGCAGAGCACCTTCTACGGCCTGATGGGCTTTCTGCTGACGACGATCGCCGCAGTGCTCTGGGGATCCGCGGCGATCGCCGGCGCAGAAGAGAGCGGCCGCGCGGAACTCGACCTGGCGCACGGCATCGGGCGCGGCCAGTACGCACTCGAGTCGGCGCTCGCCGTGCTCGTGCGGCTGCTGTGGCTCGGCGCCTTCTCGGGCCTCGTCGTCTGGGTGCTGAACGACTCCGCCGAACTCGACCTCGAGGGCTGGCGCATCGTGGGCGCGAGCGCCGCTCTCACCGGGCTCGCCGCGCTCACCGCATCCGCCGCTCTGCTCGCCGGAGCCGCGACCGGCCGCCGCGTCTGGGCGACCGGGGTCGGTGCGGGAATCGCGGTGGTCGGCTACATCCTGCAGGCCCTGGCGAAGCAGTCCGACGACCTCGAATGGGTGAACGCTCTCTCGCCGTACGCCTGGGTCTACCGGCAGTCGCCGCTCGCCGAGGGCGTCGATGCGGGGGGACTCGCCCTCACCTGGGGTCTGGCGCTGGCGTTCGTCGTCGCATCGGCCCTCGCGCTGCGCACCCGGGATCTGCGCGGCTGAGCGCCGGTCATTGAGCGAATCTCGCAACTGTGACGCGTTTCGTCTCGCTCGGCTCCGCCGGGCTTGCTCAACGACCGGTCACGAGCGTCGGTCGTTGAGCGAAGACGACGAAGTCGCCTGAGACGAAACGACGCGAGCCGCTCTCGCAACTGTGACGCGTTTCGTCTCGCTCGGCTCCGCGGTGGGTGACCACCCCAGTCGGCGAGGAGCACGTCGATCTCAGAATCCCCGGTTGACACGATCTAAGTTCAGTGGTTACCTAGTCGAGTAACTAACCCACTAACCGCGGCGGAGGACTCGTGATCGAAGAAGGAAAGCCTCTCTTCCTCCAGATCGCCGAGCAGATCGAGGACTCGATCCTCGACGGCTCGCTCGAAGAAGAGTCGCAGGCGCCCTCGACGAACGAGCTCGCCGGCTTCTACCGGATCAACCCCGCCACGGCAGCGAAGGGAGTCGCCATGCTCACCGACAAGGGAGTGCTGTACAAGCGGCGCGGCATCGGCATGTTCGTCGCCGCCGGCGCGAAAGACCTGCTCCTCGGCGAACGCCGCGCCGCGTTCGCCGATCGCTACATCGACCCGCTCATCGCCGAGGCCCGCACGCTCGGTCTCGGCGCCGACGACCTCGCCGCGCTGCTGCACGAGCGCGCGACCCACACAGCCCAGACAGCTCAGACAGAAGGGACGTCCCCCGCATGACCGCCGTCATCGAGGTGCAGAACCTCACCAAGCACTACAAAGAGAAGAACGCGCTCGACAACGTCTCGCTCAGCCTCGAAGGCGGCGCGATCTACGGACTGCTCGGCCGCAACGGCGCGGGCAAGACCACGCTCATGTCGATCCTCACGGCCCAGAACTTCGAGTCGTCCGGCACCGTGCGCGTGTTCGGCGAGCACCCCTACGAGAACACCAGGGTCCTCAACCGCATCTGCTTCGTGCGCGAGAGCCAGAAGTACCCGGATGACGCCTACCCGCGTCACGCGTTCAAGGCGGCGAGCCTGTTCTTCCACAACTGGAACCAGGAGCTGGCCGACGAGCTCATCGAGCAGTTCCAGCTGCCGATGAAGCAGACCATCAAGAAGCTCTCCCGCGGACAGCTCTCGGCCGTCGGGGTCATCATCGGGCTCGCCTCGCGCGCCGAGCTGACCTTCTTCGACGAGCCGTACCTGGGTCTCGACGCCGTCGCCAGGCAGATCTTCTACGACCGTCTGCTCGAGGACTACGCCGAGCACCCACGAACGATCATCCTCTCGTCGCACCTGATCGACGAGGTGTCGAACCTCATCGAGAAGGTCATCGTGATCGACGACGGCAAGATCCTCCTCAACGAAGACACGGATGCCGTGCGCGACCGCGCCGTCACCGTGGTCGGCGATGCGACCAAGGTCGACGCGTGGGCCGCCGACCGCGAGGTGCTGCATCGCGAGGCACTCGGCCGCGTGGCCTCCGTCACCGTGCTCGGGGCGCTGTCTGCCGCAGACCGCGCACAGGTCACGGCATCCGGGCTCGATCTCGCGCCCGTCTCGCTGCAGCAGCTGATCGTCCGTCTCACGCAGAAGGCGCAGACCGCCACCACCAGAGGAATCGAAGCGAAAGAGGAGGTGCGCTGATGCGACGCACGCTCAACGTCATCCGGCTGCAGCTCATCAACCGTCAGACGTTCATCTGGGTGCCGCTGATCATCCTCGGCTCCGCGACCGTCATCTCGATCCTCATCTACGCGATGATCCCGACCGACGGCCCCAAGTACGGCGGCGGCGGACAGGCGCCTCTCTGGTACTTCTTCGCGATCGGCATCTCGGCGATGACGCTCACCTTCCCGTTCTCGCAGGCGATGAGCATCACCCGACGGGACTTCTTCGTCGGAACCATGCTCACGGCGATCCTCGGCAGTGCCTTCCTGGGAGTGGTGTTCCTCCTCGGCGGCGCGATCGAGACGCTGACCAACGGCTACGGCATCAACGGATACGTCTTCTACCTTCCGTGGCTCTGGGAGGCGGGGCCCGTCGGCGCGTTCATCGTGTACTTCTCGCTCGCCCTGTTCCTGTTCGTGGTCGGCTTCACGGGAGCGACCATCTACAAGAGCTGGGGGCCGACCGCACTCACGATCGTCGGAGTCGGTCTCGCCCTCGTCCTGGTCGGACTCGCATTCCTCGCCACGCGGCTCGAGCTGTGGCGACAGGTCTGGGTCAGCATCCTCGACGCCGGCGCGCTGGGCCTCGCGCTCTGGGGCCTCGCGGCGGTCGTGGTGCTCACCGGCATCTCGTTCCTCGCGTTCCGCCGGGCGACCCCCTGATCACCCGCGGCTCACTCGACGCCGGCCGCCCCCACCCGGGGCGGCCGGCGTCTTCGCGTGCTCCGCTACCCGCCCTCACGCCCGGATGCAAGCGGGTGCGACGAAGGATGCCGAACGGCTAGCGTCACTCTGCGGGGAGGATGACGAGAGGATGCCGTGACGAACATCAGAACACGAGTGCGCGCGCGCCGCCCCGGCATCGTGCGCTCGCTGCGCGAGGCGGTCGAACCTGCGCGACTGCTGCTCGTCGCCAAGACCGCGTTGGCGGTGGGGCTCGCATGGCTGATCGCCCCGCACATGCCCGGAGTCACCGACCAGTATCCCTATTACGCGCCCCTCGGCGCCCTGGTCAGCATGTATCCGACGCTCATGGGATCCGTGCGCTCGGGCCTGCAGACCCTGCTCGGACTGGCTGCCGGCATCGGGCTCGCCGCGGTGGTCGTGTTGACGGTCGGGCCGACGTGGTGGACGATCCCGGCCGTGGTCGGCATCGGCGTGCTCGTCTCGGGAACCGGGTGGTTCGGCGTCGGCCGCGAGTACGTGCCGATGGCCGCGCTCTTCGTGCTGATCATCGGCGGACAGAACGCCGACGACTACTCGATCGGCTACCTGGTGCAGACGGCCGTCGGCGTCGTGGTCGGACTCGTGGTGAACCTGGTGATCGCGCCCGCGCCTCTGACCCTCGCCGCCGCGGCGAAAGTCGGTGCCTTCCGCTCGCAGCTCAGCGAGCATCTGCACGACATCGGGTGGGCGGTGTCGGAATCGTGGCCGCCCGAGAATCACCAGTGGGCCGATGATGCGGCCTCGCTCGCCGATACGACGGCGGAGCTGCAGAGGGCCCTGTCGGATGCCGACGACAGCCGGCGAGGCAATCCCCGCGCGATGGGGCGCCGCGGTGAGACCCGGCATCTGCACGCCGAACTCGCCGCTCTCGACCGCATCGCGCACCTGATCAGGAGCATCTCCGACGAGATCGCCGACACCATCTGGGACCGCCCCGGCGCCCTGCATCTCGACGACGCGCTGCCCGAACCACTGTCGGCCGCATGCCACGCGGTCGCCGAGGTCATCGCCCAGGAGGAGCCTCTGACCTCAGAAGACCACCGCGCCCGCGCTGACGCGGCGCGCGCCATCCGCCTGCTGCTCGAGACGGTCGACGACCGCACGATCGACGTGCGCAGTTCGATGGGGCCAGGCGTGCTGGCGGCGATGCATCTGCGCCGCATCCTGATCCTCAGCGGGCATCGCGAGGTCGCCGACGACTGACGCCGACGGTCAGATCGTGTCGTCGGCGGCCACGATGTCGATCTGCCAGAAGCGCCCGGCGGGGTCGTCGTCATCGTGCGCGGCTTCGGCATCGGCCATCGCCTTGTCGAAGATCTCCATCACCGACGTGAACTCGGCCTCGGTGAGCCGTGTGGTGCGTTGCTGCAGCACGGCATGGATGCCCGAGGCTCGCCCCCCGTAGTACTCGGGCGACCAGGCGATCACGCGCTGCAGAAGGTCTTGATGCTCGGCGGCCACGGCTCGCACCACGGCCCCGCCGAGCTCTTCGTCGGGGACCGGATGGTCGGGGTCGCCCACGCTCATCGCGCCCTTCACCGGTGCCCAGACGCGGTCGCGCCGATCGCGGGCGTGCTCGGGTGCCTCGACGATGAGGCCCGCGTCGGCGAGCGTGCGCAGGTGAAAGCTCACACTGTTCGCGGCGACGTCGAGCTCGGCCGCGATGTCGGCCGCGCGCATGTGATCGTGACGTGCGAGCAGGCGCAGGATCTGTCGCCGCAGCGGATGCGTATAGGCCTTGAGCATCGCCGTCGTCATCCATACGGGATCTTCGCCGTGAGTGCCCTGGGCCATTCTCAGATCCTATCCGCACCGGTCATTGCGCAAGAATAGTTGCGCAAGTGTTCTTGCGGAATTAGAGTGGCGGGCATGACGACAAGCATGACCGTGCCTCATCGGCTCTGGCGGAACACCCGTTACCTGACCTGGCTCGTGAGCGACACGAGCAAAGGACTCGCCGCCGCGCTGTTCGCGTTCGCGATCCCCCTGCTCGCCCTCATCGTCACGAACGATCCCGCCCAGGCGGGCATCATCGGCGGCGCAGGCATGGCATCCCGTCTCGTGCTCACGCTCGCCGGCGGCATCCTCGCCGATCGGCATCGACGCATCCTTCTCATGCTCACCGGCTCGCTCGTCGGCATCGTGCTGGCCGGGGCCTTCACTCTGCTGGCTCTCGCCGATGCGCTCACCTTCGGCACGCTGCTGGCCGCGAACGTGCTGCTGGCCGCCCGCGGCGGCCTCTTCGACGTGGCCGGCGAGAGTGCGATCAAAGAGATCGTGCCCGATGACGCGATGGGCCGCGCCCAGGCGGCGAACCAGGGTCGGGATGCCGCGCTGCAGCTGGCCGGCGGCCCACTGGGCGGGCTCCTGCTCGGGGTCGGCGGTTGGATGGTCGGCGTCGTCATGACCCTCTGCCATGCGGTCGCGGCGGCGACGGCGGGGATGCTGCTGCGGCGCGCGGCGGGTGGGGCGGGTGGTCGGGGTGGTCGTGCGGGTGGTCGTGCGGGTGGGGTCCGGCCGGAAAACGGATCGAGCGCCCGGTCCGAACTGCGGGAGGGGTTCGCATGGCTGCTCTCCCGACCCGACCTGGGCGGAGTGCTGGCGATCATCACCGTCATCAACCTGGGATTCAACGCGGCGATCACGACGGTGATCTACGCGCTGCAGCAGGCCGGATACTCCGAGTTGCTGATCGGATCGCTCAGCGCGGGCCTCGGCGCCGTGATGCTCGCGGGTGCCGTCGTCGCGCCGATGCTCGTGCCGCGGATCCGCGCGGGCGTGCTGGCGATCAGCGGACTCTCGATCGTCGCGGTGGGCACGATCGTGCTCTCGATGGTGACCGAGCCGTGGGCGATCATCGCGGTGCTCGGCGCCTCGGTGCTGCTTCTGCCGGCCCTGAACGCGGGCATGATGGGCTACTTCATGGTGGCCACGCCCACGCAGCTGCTCGGACGCGCCAACAGCGCCGCCGCAGTGCTCGGCATGGGCGCCATGCCGCTCGCGCCGCTGATCGCCGGCTTCGGCCTCACCTGGATCGGTCGCGAGGGGACGATCCTCATGTGCGCGGTGCTCTGCGTGCTCGCGGTCGCCCTCGCGCTGGGCAACCGGGCGCTCCGCGCACTGCCCGTCGAGGCGCGCTGGGCCGACCACGCGAAGCAGTACGAGAGGGAATGAGCGGATGCTGGCCGATGTCTGTGCGTCTGCGTAGGATCGGCGGCACGAGCACGCGACCTGAGGAGACGATGATGTCCGACATGCCGATCACCGAGAAGCCACTCCCTTACGTCCGCCTGGCGGCACTCACCGAGACCGTCTCGTCGCAGCCCGAGGTCGCCGCCGTGGTGGGGCCGCTGTTCGACCAGGTCGCCGACGCGATCACCGCCTCGGGCGGTGAGCCCGGGCTGCCGATCGCCGAGTACGACATGAACAAGCACGGCGTGCGCATCACGGTCGGTTTCACCTACGACGGGCCGGCGATCGACGACCTCGTCATCGTCGAGCTACCCGCCGTCGAGTCGGCCTTCACCGCCACACATCACGGGGCCATGGCGACGATCGACGACAGCTGGCATGCGCTGAACCAGGCGATCGCCGCACGCGGAGCCGAACCGCGCGGAGCCTGCCGCGAGGTCTACCTGCAGTCGGAGTCGGAGGATCAGGCCGACTGGATCACCGAGCTGCAGCAGCCGGTCACCCGCGCCTGACCGGCGGGGCACTGACCGGCGGAGCGCTGATACTCAGGGGCGCTGAACCGGACTGGTGAACGGGCGCGCCAGCAACTCGACCGTCAGAGCGCGCCGGTGAGTGCCGCAATGCCGACGAGCACTGAGACGAGCGCGAGAACCAGAGCGATCGCGATCAGCACGGCGTGCACCTTGAGGAACGTCGTGGCCTTGCCCTCGGCATCCCGAGCCCGCGGGTCAGTCGCGACGCGCTTGTAGAAACGGGGCCACACCAGCACGTTGAAGGCGGCATTGAGGAAGAGCACGACGGCGAGGGCGATCACCCCTCAACGGTATCGTCCGCGGCATCCCTCCCCGTTCGCCGCCCCGTACCCAGCACCCGTCGCCCGGCACCCGGCACCCGGCACCCGGCACCCCCGCACTCCGCATCCGGCATCCGGCATCCGGCATCCGGCACCCGGCATCCGGCATCCGATCTGGTGAACCGAATGCATGCCCGGATCACACCTGCAGGCCCAGAACACGGTTTCCGGCCATGCATCCGTGAATCCGCCATGCACCCAGCCCCCGCACCCCGGCATCCGGCCCCCCGCACCCCGGCATCCGGCCCCCGGCACCCCGCACCCCGCACCCGCACCCCGGCACCCCGCACCCCACACCCCACACCCCGCACCCCGCACCCCGGCACCCCGCACCCCACACCCCACACCCCGCACCCCGCACCCCGCACCCCGCACCCCGGCGAGGATTCCGAAAACATACCGAGTCCATGTATCAGCAGCCTCTTGCCGTGCTCCTTACTGGTGTGATCACAATGGGACTCATGATCGACGGCGCACCCGATGGCGCCGCCCTCGATCCTGCACCGGACGACGGAGCGGCGCGCTGGAGGCGAGCCGCTCAGTTCTTCGACGCATGGCGGGACGGCGACAGCCGCGCGATGGACGACCTCGTGCGGCTGATGACGCCTGTGCTCTGGCATGTCGTGCGGGCCTATGGTCTCGACCGGACGCTCGCCGAAGACGTCATCCAGACGACGTGGCTGCAGATGGTGCGCGGGCACCGTTCGATCAGCGACCCGCAGGCCGTCTCGGCCTGGTTGACCACCACCGCGCGCCGCGAGGCCTGGCGGGCGGGCAAAGCACACAACAGGGTCGACACGACCGAGTCGGATGCTCTCGATGCGCTGCTTCCCGAGCAGCAGTCGGCCGAGCAGCACGCCACGACCGGCGACGAGAACCGCCGGTTGTGGGCTGCGGTGCGCCGCCTCGCAGAGCGTTGCCAGCGGCTGCTGCGTGTGATCGCCTTCGAGGAGCGACCCGACTACGCCCGCCTCGCGGCCGACCTCGCGATGCCCGTCGGCAGCATCGGCCCCACCCGTCGGCGCTGCCTCGCCAAGCTGCGCGACCTGTTGGATGCCCCCACGCCTCGAACGGAGGGCAGCCCATGAGTGCGAACGACCGAGCCGACGGCGACACGCATGACGATGCCGAACTGTTCGCGCAGCTGCGTTCGCTCTGGCGCGACGTCGACCCGGTGCCCGCCGCGCTGATCGATCGCATGATCGCGGTCGTCGCTGCCGAAGGACTCTCGGAGGAGTACGCGCTGCTCACCCTCGTCGAGGAGCCGCTGGGTGCTGTGCGCGGCGACTCCGACGCGCTGACGCTGCAGTTCAGCGACGGCACCACCAGCATCCTGCTGCACGTCACCCGCACAGCGAGCGGCGCCCACCGCGTCGACGGATGGGTCGACTCGATCTCGGGCGCGATCGAGCTCGCGCAGGGCGAGCGCATCCGTTCCACGACGACGAGCGAGACCGGTCGCTTCAGTTTCGACGACGTGCCCGACGGACTCACCCTGGTGCGTCTCAGCACCACGGTCGGCGACCAGGAACGCACCCTGTCGACCCCGCAGTTCGAGTTGTGATCCACCGCGGGTCGACCCGCGCGAACAACGGGGCGACCCGTGCACACCACCGCTGAGCGACTCCCGCGCCTCGCAGGACCTCTCACCGGAAGCGGGCCGCCCCGCACACACCGCGGGATCCCCCGCACAGGATGCGGGCTCATCCCGCAGAGGACGCGGGCTCACCCGCGAGGAGAGGACCGACGATGGAGCAGCCCAGAGGGTGGAGCTGGCAGGACCGAGCCGAGGGGTCGATCAGACGGGGGACGGCGCTCGATCCGGCGGTCGAGCCCGTCGGCGGGTTCCGCGCCTTCCCGACCGCGTATCTGCAGGACCGCCTGCTGATCACACAGGATCAGGAGAACGGCCAAGAGGCGTACGACGAAGAGATCCGCGAGCTGCGAGAAGCGGCCGGCTCGTTCGGCTGGAGGCTCGAGATCGAATCGCCGGATGCTCTGCGCGCGGCCGATCCACTGGTTCCCGGCGTGCCCGGCTTCTTGCGTGCGCGACTGACGACCCCCGACGAACCGACCCGCGGAGAGTCGCCGGTTCCGCCCGACGCTTGGCGCGTACTGCAGCGTGCCCGTCGCAGTTCGGGCACACCGATGCCGAGGACAAGCCTCGAGCACGTGCTGTCGATCGACCCGGTCGGGCTCAACCCGTTCACCCGTACCAATCCCTTCACCCGCACCAACCCGTTCACCCGCACCAACCCCGTGCGCGGCGCGGGGGTCGGCGGCAGCGACGACTACCTCGAGCCCGGGCGCGGCGCACGCCAGCCGGTGACCTGGCTCGGACCGGCCCCTCGGCGCGGTGCAGCCCCGAAGCGCGGTCGTCGCCCGGTGGTGGCCGTGCTCGACACGGGCTGCGGGGTGCACGACTGGCTGCCGGACGACATCGTCACACGGCACATCGAGATCGACGGCGTGCCGATCGGACTCACCGACGACGCCGACCCCGAGCGCTACCCCGACCTGTACGGGCAGCTCGACGGAGAGATCGACGCCGTCGCCGGTCACGGCACGTTCATCGCGGGCATCATCCGCCAGACGGCGCCGGATGCCGACATCCTGTCGATCCGCGTGGCCGGTGCGTTGGGCGTGATCGACGAGAGCACGTTCCTGACCGCGGTCGCCCAGGTCGTCGAACTTCTGCGGCGACACCGCGAAGACCCCTCGACCGGGCATCCGATCGACGTGCTCAACCTGTCGCTCGGGTACTACCACGAGACGCCCGTCGACGGTCAGTTCAGCCTGACCCTCAACGCGCTGCTCAGCACAGCCCGAGAGCTCGGGTGCGTCGTCGTGTGCTCGGCGGGCAATGATGCGATCGACCGGCCGTCGTTCCCGGCCTCACTGTGGCCGTGGCCCGGCGCCGACAACGGCATCCCGCGTGACGCCGATGCCCCGCACGTGTCGGTCGGCGCCCTCAACCCGTCGGCCCGCTCGGTCGCGCTGTTCTCGAACGTGGGGCCGTGGGTGCACGTGTATGCGCCCGGGGCGGCCGTGGTCAGCACGTCGCCCGCCTTCGTCGGCGGTGAGCAGGCGACCACCAGAGCAGACGTCGCAGGGCTGCGGCGCGAGACGATCGACCCCGACGACTACCGCGGGGGCTTCTCGATCTGGAGCGGCACATCGTTCGCGGCGCCCTACGTCGCCGGACGCGTCGCCGCACAGCTGGGCACGGTGCCGGAGCAGGGCGCCACTGCGGCATCCGCGGCCAAGGCCGTCGCCGCCGTGCTCGCGACGCTGCCCTCGCCGAAGACGAAGGGGTAGACGGAGGCCGGATGGCTGGAGGATGCCCGTTTGGCTGAAGACTCACCGCCGGATCGTCAGCCATCCGGCCACCAACCAGCCATCCGCGCGGCACCGGAAGGGCGGATGCTGCCACACACCTTCCGTGCGACCAGACATACCGGCATTCTGGTGCAATGCCCCTGACTGCTCTCGAGCTGCATCAGCGCGGCGTCGACGCAGCCAACTCCCGCCGGTTCGCGCAGGCTCGACGAGCGCTGACCGCCGCATCCGCCCGCACCGACGACTCCGATCTGCGCGCACGCATCGACGGGACCCTGGCGTATGTGCTCGCCCAGACCGGCCGACCGGGCGAGGCCGAGCAGCTGTCGCGCGAAGCGCTGGCCCGCCCGGGCCTCAGTGACGAGACGATCGCGCTCGCGAACGGGCAGCTGGGCACACTGCTGCTGCACGCAGGGCGCCTCGAAGAGGCCGATCTCTTTCTCACCAGGGCCATCGACGGCCTCGGCGAGGGATCGATCGAGAGCGCGAACTGTCTGATGAGCCGCTCGGTCGCCCGCATGCAGCGGCATCGACTCGACGAGTGCTCGGCCGATCTGCAGCGGGCCATCGCCGCCTACGAGGCGCACGGAGCCGAGGAGCCGCTCGCCGAGGCCCGCCACAACCTCGGCTACGTCGCTCTGCTCGGCGGCGACCTCGTCACCGCGCTCGCTCTGATGACCCGATCCCGGCCGATCCTCGCCGCGACGAGCGACCTCGCCGCCGCGATCAGCGACCTCGACCGCGCCGAGGTGCTGCGTGACGCCGGCCTCACCACAGAGGCCGAGGCACTGCTCACCGCCGTGGCGGCGCGCTTCGGGGCACAGCGCATGCGGCAGGCACGAGGAGAGGCCGAGTTCCACCTCGCCCGATCGCTGCTGCGGCACGACGCCCCGGCCGCCGAGCGGGCCGCAGCGACAGCATCCCGTCGTTTCGCCGCTTTGGGGAGTGAGGGCTGGGCCGCCCGCGCCGAGGCCGTGCGCCTCGAAGCGCGGTTGCGCACACGCCCGCACGCGCCGCCGTCCTCCGCCGACTTCGCGCGCACGATCGACGCCCTCACCCGAGGAGGCTTCCGCACCGAGGCTGCGGCCGTGTCGCTCACCGCTCGGCTGGCCGACGGCGGGCGCCTGCCCCGACTCACCGCCGACGCCCCGACCCCCCTGCGCCTGCGCGCACACGAGGTGCGAGCACTGCGGGCCGCTGCGCGGGGGAAGGATGCCGAGGCTCGCCGCATCGCCGCCGAGGGACTCGACCTGCTCACCGCGTGGCAGCAGTCGTTCGGCGCGCTCGACCTGCAGGCGTCCGTGGCGATGCACGGCACCGAGCTGATGTTCACCGGTCTCACGGCAGCCGCGCGGTCTCGCGACCCCGAGGTGCTGTTCGAGTGGTCCGAGCGCGCGAGGCATCTGAGCCAGCACGTCGCCCCGGTGCGCCCGCCGCATGACACCGATCTGTCGGCCGACCTGGCCGAACTGCGGATGCTGCGCGCCGACCTCGCCGGATCGGATTGGACGACCGACGCGCGCGTGCGCGAGCTGCGCGATCGGGTGCGCGATCGGCAGTGGTCGTCGACCGGCGTCGGCGGGAGCCATGAGCGACTGGGGCTCGCCGCGACCAGAGCCCGGCTCGACGGAGACACGGCGATCCTGGCCTACGTCTACACCCGCGACGCTCTGCTGTGCGTGGCCGCGACGGCATCGGGCGCGTCGATCGTCGAGCTGTCGCTGCCGCGCATCGAGGCCGCACTCGACGGACTCCGCGCCGACCTCGATGTGGCGGCCCTCACGCATGGCGGGCCCATGGCACACATCGTGACGCGTTCGCTCGACGAGAGACTGCGACGGCTCGACGACGCCCTTCTCGCGCCCGCGCGCGCCGCGACAGGCGGGGCCGCTCGACTCGCGCTCACGGTTCCCGGCATGCTGGGCGGCATCCCGTGGGCGATGCTGCCCGGAATGCGCGGCACGCCGTTCACGATCGCGACCTCGGTCTCGCGACTGCTCGGCGACGCGAGGCGCATCGCCGAGCAGCGCCAGACAGCACCGCGCGAGGCCGCGCCACGCGGGATCGACGCGCGCGGGTCGTCGTCACGGTCGTCGACGGCCGGTTTCGCGACCGGGCCCCGTGTCGCGCGGGCCGAGGAGGAGGTGAGTACCGCCGCCTCGTCGTGGGCTGACGCACGCGTCCTGATCGGCGACCGCGCGCGGGTCAGCGCCGTCACCGAGCTCGCGGAGCAGGTCGACGTGCTGCACATCGCCGCCCACGGCCGCCACGCGGTCGACAACCCGCTGTTCTCGGGGTTCGAACTCGCCGACGGCACCCTGTTCGGGTACGACGTCGACCTGATCTCGCGCGCGCCCGGCACCGTGGTGCTCTCGGCGTGCGAGCTCGGCCGTTCGTCGGTGCGCTGGGGCGAGGAGGCGCTGGGCATGACCCGGGTCTGGTTGCATGCCGGCACCGGCTGTGTGATCGCCGCCCCCGTGGTGGTGGCGGACGACGTCGCCTGCGAGCTGCTCGGGGCCGTGCACGCCGAACTCGCGGCGGGCGCACGTCCGGCCGTCGCGCTGGCCGCGGCATCCGAGTCCACGGGGCTCAGCGCGCCTTTCCAGTGCCACGGAAGCGGACTCTGAAACTTTTCTCCAGTCGATGTATCAGGACATCGACTGCCCTCTCCTTATCTCCAGAAGGTGCCAGCGGAGGGCTTCGGAAACGAAGCGCGAGGGAGGCGCAGTCGGATTGGGGAACCCTCGTGCACTGGGGAGTGTGAGGGAACGACAGGACACCATCTACTCCGGGGGTGCCGCGAGAAGGGGCGCGGCACCCCCACCAGGAGCCCCCCTTTTTCGGGAGCCCCAGCCGTTCGGGATCCCCACCCACTTTTTCGGGACCCCACCCCGTTCGAATCGCTCACTGTGCAGTTTTCGGGCCCGTTTTTCTGCAAAGTGCGCGATTCGAAGACAAAGGAAGGGGCCCGGGGGGGTCAGGGGACACCCGGAGGCCCAGGCGGTCAGGGGGTCAGGAGGTCAGGACCTCATAGCCCGCCGCGCGGAACTCGGCCAGGGACGCCGGGTCCGCGCCGTCGTCGGTGAGGAGAACGGGGAACAGCTCCACACCGCCGACGGCGGCGAACGCGACCGTGCCGAGCTTGCTGCTGTCGGTGACGACCACGGCTCGACGGGCACGCTCGGCCATCATGCGGTTGACGGCCGCCTCGCGCTCGTCCTGCGTGGTGGCGCCGGCTTCGGCGTGGATGCCGTTGACGCCGATGAAGGCCATGTCGAGTCGCACGCCGCGCAGCAGCTGCTCGACGAACGGGCCCACCAGCTCGTAGCTGCGCGAGTGGATCACGCCGCCCGTCACCACGACCTTGATGTCCGGCCGCGTCGCGAGCTGCGCGGCGATGTTCACGGCGTTGGTCACGACCGTGATTCCGGGACCCGCCGAGAGATCGTCCCGAGCCGCGAGCGCCGCGGCGATGGCGGTGGTCGTGGTGCCGCCCGAGAGTCCGACGACCATGCCGGGGGCGACGAGCGCGGCAGCCGCCTGGGCGATGCTCTCCTTCTGCTGCGTGCGCTGGTGGCTGCGGTAGCGGATCGGCAGCTCGTAGGCGACGTCGTGCGCCACCGCGCCGCCGTGGGTGCGGGTGAGCAGTCGCTGCTCGGCGAGCGAGTCGAGATCTCGGCGCGTCGTGGCGGCCGAGGCGCCGAAGCGCTCGACGAGTTCGTCGACGTTCACCTCGCCGTCCGCGGCCAGCAGGTCGAGGATCGCATTCAGGCGGGCGGCGCGCTTCATGTCACCATCCTGCCCGGGTTCGCGGCATTCACCGCGCCACCTCGACGGCTTCGGCGGGCTCGCCGAGCTCGAGGGCGAACAGCCGCAGCATCCGCGCCGCTTCCGCCGCGAGCGCTTCCCGCGCCGGTGTGAGGTACTTCCTCGAGTCGACGAGCTTCTCGTCGGCCTGCAGGGTCGAGCGGATCGCCCGCGTGAAGAATCCGTTCAGGTGCGTCGAGACGTTGATCTTCGTCATCCCCGCACGCACGGCGGCGGCGATGGTCGCATCCGCCACACCCGACGATCCGTGCAGCACCAACGGCACGGGCAGCGCCTCGCGAAGCCGTGAGATCAGCTCGAGATCGAGGGATGCCGTGCGATCGGTCATCGCGTGGGAAGAGCCCACGGCCACGGCGAGCGCATCGACGCCGGTGGCCGCCACGAACGCCCGTGCCTCGTGGGGGTCGGTGCGCACTCCCGGCGCGTGCGCGCCGTCCTTCCCGCCGACTTCGCCCAGTTCGCCCTCGATGTAGACCCCGGCGGCGTGCGCGCGTGCGGCGACGGCCGCGGTCATCGCGACGTTCTCGTCGTAGGGCAGCGCGCCTCCGTCGAACATGACCGACCCGAAGCCGAGCGCGATGGCCTCGTCGACGAGTTCGGGGCGCTCGGCGTGATCCAGGTGCACCGCCACCGGGGTCGACGCGCGCCGGGCGACCGCGAGGGTCGCCACCGCGATGGGTTCGAGCCCGCCGTGATAGTCGGCGCAGTTCTGCGAGATCTGCAGGATCACGGGCAGTCCGGCGTCGGCCGAGGCGCGAACGAGACCCTCGGCGGTCTCGAGGTGGATCACGTTGAAGGCACCGATGCCGGTGCCGCGAGCCGCGGCATCCGACACGAGCCCGCGGGCGGAGACAAGGGTCACAGACGTTCCTCTCGTGCGGTCGGACCGGAGGGGGTCACGACCAGTCGCGACTCGAGCGCGGGCCATTCGTCGGAGATCTCCCCCGCGAGCGGCATGAGCACCGCGGCGGCCGACCAGGCGGTGGCCCGACGCAGGATGACCTCGGGATCCCGGATGCCGTCGGCGTAGAGCACCGCGCATGCGGCCACGGCGGCGTCGCCCGCACCGGTCGGGTTGCCGGCGAGCGGCGCGTCGAGTCGCGCGCGCAGCACACCGGATGCCGTGACGGCGAGCATGCCCTCGGCGCCGAGCGACAACAGCACGAGGTCTGTGCCGCGCTCGATCAGCGAGCGCGCGCCGTCGACAGGGTCGCTGATGCCGGTCGCCTCGACGAGCTCGGCCGCGTTGGGCTTGAGCACGGATGCTCCGGCGTCCGCCGCGTGCAGCAGCGCCGGCCCCGAGGTGTCGACGATCACGGGCACACCGGCATCCCGCGCGGTGCCGATCAACAGCGGCAGCAGCGTCTCGGGCGCCCCGGGCGGCAGGCTGCCCGAGATCACGAGCACCTGCGCTCCGGGGAGCGCGTCGACGACCTCGCCCAGCACCTCAGCCCACTCGGGGTCGGTGGGATTGATGCCCCGTTCGTTCACGACCGTCGAGTCTCCGAGTGCCTCGTCGACGATCGCGACGCTCTGCCGCGTGGCACCGGCCACCGGAACGAGGCGGTTCGGCACTCCGCTGGCCCCGAGCTCGGCAGCGAACTCGACACCGCTGCGCCCGCCGGCGGTCGACACCGCGAGCACTGAAGATCCCTGGGCGTGCGCGACCCTGGCGACGTTGATGCCTTTTCCGCCGGCACGCGCCGCCCCGGCATCCGCCCTGTGCGTCTCGCCGGGAGTCAGCCGCTCGACATGCCAGGTGAGGTCCAGTGCCGGGTTCGGGGTGACGGTGAGGATCATGCGAGCTCCCTTGCGCGCAGGGCTGCACCCAGGATCCCGGCGTTGCCCGACAGCTCTGCCGGCACGAGGGCGGGCAGGCGGTGAAAGCTCAGCCGCGCGGCGAGCCGGGTGCGCAGCTCGTCGAACAGTGCTCCGCCGGCGCGCGAGAGTCCGCCGCCGATCACGATCGCCTCGGGCGCCACGACGGCCGTCAGCTGCGCGAGCGAGAGGGTGAGCGCATCGAGTGCCGAGTTCCAGATCTCGGCGGCGACCCGGTCGCCGGCTGCGGCGCGGGCGATCACGTCTCGGGCGCCGTCGGGGTTGATGCCCGTTGCTTCGCGGTACCGGCGGGCGATGGCTCCGGCCGACGCGACCACCTCGAGGCATCCGCGCGCACCGCAGGCGCAGATCGGCCCGTCGGCGATCGGAGAGTGGCCGATCTCGCCCGCGTAGCCGCCGGCCGTGTACGGCTCGCCGCCGACCAGCAGGGCACCCGCGATGCCGGTGCCGATCACCAGCACGACGGAGTTCGCGTAGGCGCGGGCTCCGCCGAGGCGGTGCTCGGCCCAGCTCGCCGCCCGCACGTCGTGATCGAACGCGACCGGCAGACCCAGACTCGCCGACGCGAGATCGCGCAGCGGCGAATCGCGCCAACCGAGATTGCTCGCGAAGACGCCGAGGCCGGCCTCCGCGTCGACGATTCCGGGCACCACGAGTCCTGCCGCCTGCGGCACGACGTCGGGATGATCGGCTCGCAGCTCGGCGGCGAGCGCGCCCAGGCGTTCGATCAGCACTCCGGTGCGATCCCCGTCGGCCACCGGGGTGGGCGTGCGGCGAAGGCCGAGCGCGGTGCCCTCGGCGTCGAACAGCGCCGACTTGATGTCGGTGCCGCCCACGTCGAAGGCCAGCACCGGCGCGCCGAGGCCCAGAGGACGCGCGGCGGCGAGCCTCTCACCAGAGGCGTCGCTCACGACATCGGCGATGCTCGCGGCATCCTCAGCGCTGGTCATCGATCACTCCGCCGCACGACCGGCTCATGCATCCAGGATGACGGAGCGGGTGAGGTTGCGAGGCTGGTCCGGGTCGAGCCCGCGGGCCACGGCACGGTCCAGCGCCACGCGGTGCAGACGCGCGAGGTCGGCGAGGGGATCGATCGGATGCTGCACGAACCGCGCGCCCGTTGCTTCGACCTGAGCGGCCAGCCCCTCGGGCGCCTCGCCGAACTGCCAGGTGACGCGGCCGGGGGCGGCGATCGCGATCGGGCCGTGGCGGTACTCCATCGACGGGTACGACTCGGTCCATGACTGCGACGACTCGCGCATCTTCAGCGCGGCCTCGTGCGCCAGGCCGACGGTCCACCCGCGTCCAAGGAACGAGTACTGCTCGGCGTCTCGCAGCTCGTCGTCGTCCTCGGCGGCGAGCACAGCGGTGGCGTCATCGATCGCGCCGGTGAGGTCTTCGCCCAGGGATGCCCGGAACAGCGCCAGTGCTGTGGTCGCGAACCGGGTCTGCACGACCGACTTCTCATCGGCGAAAGGCAGCAGCACGGCGTCGTCGACGAGCGAGACGAGCGGCGAGGTCTCGTCGCCGATCACGCCGATCGTGGGGACGCGGCCCTTGATTCGGTCGACGAGTTCGAGCACCTCGGTCGTCGTTCCCGAGCGCGTCAGCGCGACGACGGCGTCGTAGCCGCGGTCCGTGAACGCCTCGGATGCCGCGAACGCGTCGGTCTCGCCCTGCCCCGCGGTCTCGCGGAGGAACGCGTAGGACTGCGCCATGAACCACGACGTGCCGCATCCGACGACGGCGATGCGGGCCCCGGATGCCGGCAGCAGCGCCTGCATGTCGCGGAGATCGGCCGCGCGGGCCCAGGTCTGGGGCTGCGAGTTCAGTTCTTCGCGCATGTGTGCGCCGGGGAGAAGTTCGGTCATGTCGGGCCCTCCGGACCAGATGTTGCAAGTTTGTGATTGTTTTGACGGTTATTCGATCATAGTATTTCGACTCAAGGGAATCCCGCAAGGAAACTCCTTGATTTGTTCATTCGCCTGACAAATAATCAGACAACAGCTTCACCGCCCCTCCACCGGACCGGTCCGCAGAGGGTTCCTCGAGCCGATCCGGCTCGACCGACCGTTTCTCCCCCGAGATGCGGTCACACGCACTGTCGCGTGAGATGTGCTTGCGACTGTGCACCACCACCACAGTGAGGAATGCAATACACATGAAGAAGTCACTGCGATTCGGCGCCGTCGCCCTGGCGGCCACCGCCACGCTCACGCTCGCTTCGTGCGGGTTCGGCGGCTCGACCGACGGCGGCGGAGGCGACGCCGACGGAGCGTCCACGCTCGACCTCCTGGTGCCCAGCTACTCGGACGCCACCAAGGGACTGTGGGAAGACGTGATCGCCGGGTTCGAGAAGGAGAACCCCGACATCACGGTCAACCTCGAGGTGCAGTCCTGGGACAACCTCGAGAAGGTCGTCTCCACCAAGATCCAGGCCGGCGAGGCACCGGACATCTACAACGGCGGCCCCTTCGCCGGCTTCGTCGGCGACGAGCTGCTTTACCCGGTCGAGGACGTCGTGTCGGAAGACACGTACTCCGACTTCCAGGATGCCTTCCTCGCGAACGCCGAGGTCGACGGCACCGCCTACGCGCTGCCGCTCATCGCATCCGCTCGCGCGCTGTTCGTCAACAACGCACTGCTCTCGCAGGCCGGCGTCGAGGCGCCCACAACCTGGGACGAGCTGCTGGATGCCGCGACCAAGGTGTCGGCACTCGGCGGCGGCGTCGCGGGCTACGGCATGCCGCTCGGTTCTGAAGAGGCTCAGGCCGAGGCGGCCGTGTGGCTCTGGGGCGGCGGCGGATCGTTCGGCGACGCGTCGGAGATCACGATCGACACCCCCGAGAACCTCGTCGGCGCCGAGCAGATCAAGAAGATGATCGATGCCGGTGCCACGCAGGCAGACCCGGGTTCGACGCAGCGCTCACCCCTGATGGACATCTTCATCCAGGGCAAGATCGGCATGCAGGTCGGCCTCCCGCCGACGGTCGGTCAGATCGAAGAGGGCAACCCCGAGCTCGACTACTCGATCGTCCCGATCCCCACGAAGGACGGCTCGCCCTTCACCCTCGGCGTCATGGATCAGCTGATGGCCTTCCAGAACGACGGCGACAAGCAGGAGGCGATCACCGCCTTCTTCGACTACTACTACTCGGCCGACGTGTACGTGCCGTGGGTGCAGGCCGAAGGCTTCCTGCCCGTCACCAAGTCGGGTGCCGAGCAGCTCTCCGGCGAGGAGGCTCTCAAGCCGTTCCTCGACGTGCTGCCCGACGCGCAGTTCTACCCGTCGACGAACGAGAAGTGGTCGGCCGCCGACGGCGCCTTCAAGTCGCTGTTCGGCCAGCTGCAGACGAAGTCCGCGCAGGATGTCCTGACCGAGATCCAGGCACAGGTCGACGCGGGCTGAGCCCCGCAGACGGAGAGGTTCGGGTATCCCATGAGCCAGACGAAAGAATCCTCGAACCTCGCGGGGGCGGCCACCGGCCGCCCCCGCACCCCGGCGGGCCGCCCGCGTGCCGCCGGCAGACCGGGCGGCAAGGACCTGCTCCAGGCGCTGCCCTGGATCGCCCCCGCGCTGCTCCTCATCATCGGCGTGGTGCTGTTTCCCGCCGGGGTGATGTTCTTCAACTCCACCCGCGACATCTCACTCTCGGGTCTCGACAAGGGCTCGGTCGGTTTCGACAACTTCGTGACGGTGTTCACATTCGCCGAGTTCTGGCCGATCATCTTCCGCACGATCGTCTGGGTCGTGGTGGTGGTCGCCTTCACCGTGCTCATCTCGCTCGGACTCGCGCAGATCCTCAACAAGGCCTTCCCCGGCCGCCAGATCGTGCGCATGGCGGTCATCGTGCCGTGGGCGGCATCCGTCGTGATGACCACGATGGTCTTCTACTACAGCCTCGAGCCGTACTTCGGCGTCTTCAACAAGTTCCTCTACGACATCGGTCTCGCAGATGACGCGGTCGGCTACGGCTGGACCAAGAACCCGGCCACCGCGTTCGCCTGGTCGATCGTGATCGCGATCTTCGTGTCGCTGCCCTTCACGACCTACACGATCCTCGCGGGGCTGCAGACGGTTCCAGCCGACACCCTCGAGGCCGCGAAGATGGACGGCGCGGGAGCCGCGCGCACCTACTGGACGATCGTGCTGCCGCAGCTGCGGAGTGCTCTCGCGGTCGCGGTGCTCATCAACATCATCAACGTGTTCAACTCGCTGCCGATCCTCAAGGTGATGACGGGGTCGATCCCCGGCTACGGGGCCGACACGATCATGACGATGATCTTCAAGTACATCGAGCTGCAGAAGAAGGTCGACGTCGCGAGCGCGCTCTCGGTCGTGGCCTTCCTCATCGTGATCGTGATCGTCGCGATCTACGTCAAGGCCGTCAAGCCCATGAAGGAGGTCTGATCATGACCCTGACCGAGACCGCCCTCGTCACGACCGCAGGCCCCGACGCCGCGCCGCGCATCCCCGGACGCAAGCGTCGCTACACCGAAGACCAGGTCACGCTGCCCCGCGTCATCCTGCGCATGGCCGCCGGCATCCTGGTGCTCGCGATCTTCGTGCTGCCGTACCTGATCATGTTCTTCGGCTCCGTGAAGACGAAGTCGCAGATCCGCTCGGTCGACCCGACCTACCTGCCGGTCGAGTGGCACTGGGAGAACTACATCTCGATGTGGTCGACTCCCGAGACGCCGCTGCCGTACAACCTCATCTCGACGATCATCATCGCCGTGTTCGCGACGCTGCTCGTGCTGCTGGTCTCGCTGCCCGCCGCGTATTACACCGCGCGCTTCAAATTCCCGGGGCGCATGGTGTTCCTGTTCCTCGTGATCGTGACGCAGATGCTGCAGCCGGCTGTGCTCACCTCCGGCCTGTTCCGCCAGTTCACGGTGCTCGGGCTCGGCGACACGTGGGCCGCGATGATCTTCATCAACGCGGCGTTCAATTTGTCGTTCGCAGTGTGGATCATGCACTCGTTCTTCGCGGGCATCCCCAAGGAGATCGACGAGGCCGCTCAGATCGACGGAGCGGGCCGCTTCACGGTGCTGTTCAAGATCAACCTGCCGCTGGTGTGGCCGGGAATCGTGACCGCGATCGTCTTCACGTTCGTCGCCTGCTGGAACGAGTTCGCCGCATCGCTCGTGATCCTCTCGACCGACAAGAACCAGCCGCTCTCTGTCGCGCTCACCAAGTTCGTCGGTCAGTACGAGACGAGCTGGCAGTACGTGTTCGGCGTCTCGATCGTCGCGATCCTGCCCGTCGTCATCCTGTTCATGCTCATCGAGAAGCGCCTCGTCGGCGGCCTCACCGCGGGTTCGGTGAAGTAGGCCCCCACCCGACCCTCCCCTCCCCCTTTCGAATCGCTTGCTTTGCAGTTTTCGACCGAGGTTTTCTGCAAAGTGAGCGATTCGAAGGGGCGGGAGGGTGGGGTCAGTCCGCGAGAGCGGATGCCGGACCGGATGCTGCGCGCAGCTGCGCCGGACTCCAGCGCACCCCGAGAGCGCTCGACAGTGCCACCTGCGCCACGCCGGTCGCGATCGATGCGTCCGCGTGGGCGTAGCGCACAGGAACGTCGACGGCGCCCGTCGCGGTGTAGTCGATCTCGTCCTGGACGAGCGCGAGGAATCGATCGCCGAGTTCCCGCGCCGGACCCCCGATCACGACCTCTGCCGCGTCGAGCACGGCGGCGATGAGCTTCACGGTGCGCGCCAGCGTCCGCGCCCCCTCCGCGAGCAGCCGCTCGTCGGTGCGGGACGCGAGCGCGGCGATGGTCTCGGCATCCATCGCATCGTCGAACTCGTCGCCGAGCATGGCCGTCATCGACGCCACCGACTCGAGACATCCCTGACGCCCGCATCGGCATACCCGCGCGCCGTCGCCGAACTGCACCTGCACGTGGCCGATCTCTCCTGCGCGATCGCGGGGTCCCGGTGCGAGCTCGCCGTCGAGGGTGACCGCCGCGCCGATGCCGGTGCCGATGTGGATGAACAGCCGATAGCCCGGGGACTCGTCGTCGCGCGCGGCCTCGGCGATCGCCTCGGCATCGACATCGTTCACGAGGAGCACGGGGATCCCCAGTGCCTTCTCGAATCTCTCCGCGAGAGGAACGTCGGTCCATCCCAGCTGCACGCTCTCGAAGACGCGGCGCCCGTCGGTCGTGCCCGGCAGCTGCACTCCTGCGACGAGCAGACGACCGGCGAACGAGGCAGCGAGTTCCGTGACGGTTTCGTCAAGCATCCGATCGCGTGTCGCCTCGGAGTACACGACAGTCCGCGAATCGAGCTCGCTGCCGTCGAGAGCGATCAAGGCGAAGCGCGCATCGGTCGGCCTGATGACCACCACGACGATCAGATGATGGTCGGCGTCGATGCTCAGCGTCGTCGGCCGTTTGCCGCCGGTGCTCACGGCCTGCTCGCCGTCGACGACGAGGCGGAGGTCGATCAGTTCGGCCACGAGAGACGAGGCCGTCGCGGCCGTGAGTCCGGTGGCTCGGGCGATGCCGGCGCGCGTCTGCGCACCGGGGTCGTCGAACACGAGCTGCAGAGCCCGTCGCAGGTTCGTACGACGAACGGAGGCCTGCGTGTCGAGCACGTCGTCGCCGTTCAGCATGGGCCCGATCCAGTGAGTGGATTCGATTGACAGACCAGGGCGTCCTGCGTACCCTCGTTCATAGTTTATTCAATAAACTTAGTTCGGTCCCCGGGCGGGTGAGTGCTGCACACACTGTCACTCGCCCGGACGACCGGATCATCGCCCTTCGGCGGCTTCCGTGTGGTGGCGGATCACCTCTGCCACGACGAAGTTGAACCACTTCTCGGCGAACTCGGGGTCGAGGTGCGCCTGCTCGGCGAGTGCGCGCAGCCGCGAGACCTGTTGCTCTTCGCGGCCCGGATCGGATGCCGGCATCTCGTGCTCCGCCTTGAGCTGCCCGACCTGCTGCGTGGCGCGAAAGCGCTCCGCGAGCATGAAGATGAGGGCGGCATCGATGTTGTCGATGCTCGAGCGCAGTCGGAGCAGTTCAGCCCGGGGATCTTCGGCGGCGGTCATGCCCCTACTCTACGGAAACCTGGGCCCGAACCACCCCCACCCTGAAGGGGGGATGCCTCCCGGATGCAGTTGCCGTCGGCCGCTATCGTGAGCACATGAGCCGAGAAGAGCAGGAACCCTCGTCGAGCGCCGCAGACGACTCCGCCGCACCTCCGACGGGCTCTTCGCGGCGGGATGCGACCGCACCGCCGGCACATGCCACGGATGCCACGGATGCCGCGGGTGCCACCGCGTCGGCAGGCGGGGCCTCCGACCCCGCCGCCACCACCGCCACCGCCGCCGCGGCCGATGCGCCGCACCACCCTGCGGCGCCCCCGCACCGCCCCACCGTCGTCGACCCTCTCCCCTCGAGCCGTTCCTTCTGGACACGGATCGATCGTCCCTTCGTGTTCGGGTTCCTCGTGACGCTCGGCGGACTGGGGGCGATCGTTCTCGGCCTCGCCATCGCGAACCTCTCGACCGTGCTCATCTACATCGCCCTCGCACTGTTCGCGGCCCTCGGACTCGACCCGACCGTGCGGTTCCTCGAGCGGCGAGGACTGTCCCGGGCGATCTCGGTGGTCGTCGCCATCCTCGCCCTCATCGTCGCCATCGGCCTGATCCTCTGGATGGTGCTGCCGGTCGTGATCGATCAGGTCGCGAGCTTCGTCAGGTCGGTGCCGGGGATGATCCAGGAGTTCACCCGCAGCGACATCTACGCCACTCTCGACGCTCAGTTCGGCGATCAGTTCCAGGGCCTCGTCGCCGATGTGCAGAAGTTCCTCACCGATCCCGGCAACATCGCCGCGATCGGCGGTGGGGCGCTGCAGGTCGGCGCCTCGATCGCCAACGCCATCTCGGGCATCATCGTCGTGCTCGTGCTCACGCTGTACTTCGTCGCCACACTGCCGTCGATCAAGGCGGGCATGCTGCGACTCGCCCCCGCCCGGGACCGCGCTCGCGCGAGCGACATCACCGATCAGATCACCGACTCGGTGGGCGCCTACGTCATGGGAATGGTCGTGCTCGCGTTCTGCAACGCCGTGCTCGCGTTCCTGCTCTACGTGTTCCTCGGACTCCCGTTCCCGCCCCTGATGGCGACCGTGGCTTTCTGCATCACGCTGATCCCCCTCGTCGGCTCGGTCATCTTCTGGATCATCGGCACCGGTCTCGCGCTGTTCACCAACCCGATCGCCGCTCTGGTGTTCGCGCTGGTGTACCTCGTGTACATGCAGATCGAGGCGTACGTGATCACCCCGCGCGTCATGAACAAGGCTGTCGCCGTTCCCGGCGCGCTCGTGGTCATCGGAGCCCTGGCCGGCGGCACACTGCTCGGCCTCCTCGGCGCGCTCGTCGCCGTGCCGGTCGCGGCATCCATCCTCATCATCATCAAGCAGGTTCTGATCCCCCGGCAGGACGCCCGGATCTAGCGTCGCGAGGTCGCACCCGACCGGCGCTCCCGCCCCGCGAAACCCACCATCCCGCACGAAACCCACGTCCCCCACACGGGTCTCACGCCGCAAGAACGGTCTCGCCCCAGCACTCCCACCCCTCCGGCACACCCGCCCGCAAAACCCACCATCCCGCACGAAACCCACGACCCCCACACGGGTCTCACGCCGCAAGAACGGTTTCACGCCGCGAAAACGGTCTCACGCCGCGAAAACGGTCTCGCACCGCAAACACAGAAGTGCCCGACCCCCTGAGGGGCCGGGCACTTCTCTGAGAACTGTTCGCGATCAGACGAGGTCGTTGTCAGCGAGCCACTTCTTGGCGATGTCCTCCGAGGACTGCTGGTCGACCGTGCTCAGCACGTTCAGCGAGACGAGCTCCTCTGCGGTCAGCTTGGCGCTGATCGCGTTGAGCACATCGGACACGTCATCGGCGATGTCGGAGGAGACGATCGGCACGACGTTCGACGAGATGATCAGGTTCTCGGGGTCTTCGAGAGCCACGATCTCCTCCGTCTCGAAGGCGGGGTCGGCGGTGTAGATGTCCGCGACCTGGATCTCGCCGGCGAGCAGCGACTCGAGGGTCGTGGGGCCGGTGGCCGAGAACGCCAGGTCGACGCCATAGACCTCCTTCGCCGCGGCCGGGCTGTACGGGCGCTGCTCGAACTCGGGCGCCGCACCGATCGTGACCGGCGAGGTGACCTTCGACAGGTCGCCGATCGTGGTCAGACCGTTCTCCTCGGCGAAGCTCTTGAGCACCGTGTAGGAGTCCTGGTCGGATGCCTCGGCGAAGTCGAGGGCCGTGAGGCTCTCCGGCAGCGCATCCTGCAGGGCGGCGTACACGTCGTCGGGGCTGGTCACGTCGACCTCGTCGTCCGAGATGTACTCGAGCAGGCTGCCCGTGTACTCGGGGAAGACGTCGATCTCGCCGGACTCGACGTCAGGCATGTACGCGTCGCGCTGGCCGATGCTGAACTGGCGATCGACCGTGAAGTCGGCCGCCTCGAGAGCCTGGGCGTAGATCTCGGCCACGATCTCGTTGGAGTAGTACGCCTGCGAGCCGACGACGATCGCGTCGCCGCCCGAGCTTTCGCCGGAGTCGGCCGGCTCGCCGAGCGTTTCGCTCGAACCGCAGGCGGTGAGGGCGAGTGCCGCCGACGCGACAAGGCCGATGGCGAAGACAGAACGCTTGCCTCGTGCTGTGAACATGGACTTCCTCTTCTCTGGGGGACTGCTGTGGAACTGCTGTGCTGTGGATTCAGGCTGTGGCGGGCTGGGTGGCGCCCTGCGCCGATCCCTCGCCCGAGGGGGACGGCTCGGACGTCGAGGGCTCGGCTGCGGGAGCGAGCGGTCGCGCGCGTCGGCGCGACGGGCGCCCGCCGGTGCGCAGTCCTCTGGGAACGGCGAGGTGCTGCGCGGTAGCGAGCAGCAGATCGACCAGAAGTGCGAGCGCAGCCACCAGGATCGCGCCGGCGACCACCTGATCGAAGCGCTGCAGCGGAATGCCCTGGATGATCGGGTAGCCGAGACCGCCGAGGCCGACGTACGCGGCGATCGTGACGGTCGCGATGACCTGCAGTAGGGCTGCGCGGATGCCGCCGACGAGCAGCGGAAGGCCGAGCGGCACCTCGACCCGCCAGAAGATCTGCCAGCCCGTCATGCCCATCGCCTTCGCCGCGTCGATCACGCGGCGGTCGATGGCCTCGAGGCCGGTGTAGGCGCCCGCCAGCAGAGACGGGATCGCGAGCAGCACGAAGGTCGTGATCGCCGCCTCGGGGATGCGGAGCACGCCGAGCAGGAGCACCAGCAGGATCATGAGGCCGAAGGCCGGGATCGCACGTGCCGCACCGGAGACCGCCACGGCGATCTCGCGACCCTTGCCCGTGTGGCCGATGAGCCACCCGAGCGGGACGGCGATCGCCGCCGCGATGACCACGGAGATCGCGGTGAGGGTCAGGTGCTCGCCGAGCAGCTTCGGCAGCGCGTAATTTCCAGTCCACTGGGCCGGAGCGAACATCCACGCGAAGGCTTCGACGAAGAGGTTCATGCGGGAGCCCCCACAGCCACGGGCCGCGCCGCGCCGGTCTTCGTCGCGGCGCGCGTCCACGGCATGAGAGCGCGACCCGCCAGCAGCAGGAGCAGGTCGATCACGAGCGCGATGACGACGACCGCGATGATCCCGGCGAAGACCTCGGCGATGATCCGACGGTCGAGGCCGTTCGTGAACAGATACCCGAGGTTCCTGATGCCGATCAGGATGCCGACGGTCGCCAGCGAGATGGTGCTCACGGCCGTCACCCGCAGACTCGCCAGGATGACGGGGCCCGCGAGCGGGAACTCGACCGCCCAGAAGCGCCGGAAGGAGCCGAAGCCCGTGGCCGTGGCGGCCTGACGGATGTCGTCGTCGACCGAGTCGAGACCGTCGGAGACGCCGCGCACGAGGATCGCGATCGCATAGATGGTGAGCGCGACGATGAGGTTGGCCTCGCTGCGAGGAGAGTACCCGACGACCGACGGCAGCAGGATCAGCAGGGCGAGCGAGGGAATCGTGTAGAGCAGACCCGTGAGCAGGATGATCGGCCCTCGCACGAGCTTGAACCGCCAGGCGACCCAGCCCAGCGGCAGCGACAGCACGAAGCCGAGCACGATCGGGATGATGCTCTGTCGCAGATGGACTCCCGTCAGCTCGAGGATCAGCCCGAGGTTGTTCGAGACCCAGTTCACGTGAGCCCGCCCCGATTCACGCCCAGCGCCGCGGCATCCGGCCCCGCCAGGGGACCGTCCGACGTCTCGACGTCGGCCACGATCGCACCCTGCGTGCGCCCCTCGGAATCGACCACGACCGTGCCGTGCGGCGTCTCTTTGAGGTGCAGCGCCCGACGGCCGCGGTCGGCTCCGATGAAGGAGGCCACGAAGTCGTCTGCGGGGTTCTCGATGATCTCGCTCGGACTGCCCACCTGCACGATGCGCGCGCCCTTGTCGAGGATCACGACCTGGTCTCCGAGCAGGAACGCCTCGTCGATGTCGTGCGTGACGAACACGACCGTCTTGTCGAGCTCGTGCTGCAGCCGCAGCGTCTCCTGCTGCAGGTCGGCCCGCACGATCGGGTCGACCGCGCCGAAGGGCTCATCCATCAAGAGGATGTTGGGGTCTGCCGCGAGCCCGCGCGCCACGCCGACGCGCTGCTGCTGACCGCCCGAGAGCTGGCTGGGATACCGCTCGGCGAGCGACTGGTCGAGTCCGACCGTCGTGAGCAGCTCGCGCGCGCGCTCGTGCGCGGGGCCCTTCTTCACGCCCGTCAGACGCAGGACGGTGGCGACGTTGTCGATCACCGTGAAGTGCGGCATGAGGCCGGAGTTCTGCATGACGTAGCCGATGCGGCGGCGCAGGGCGACCGGATCGCCGCCGAGCACGCTCTCTCCGTCGATCTCGACCTCGCCCGAGGTCGGCTCGACCATGCGGTTGATCATGCGCAGCAGAGTGGTCTTGCCGCATCCCGAGGATCCGACGAACACCGTCGTCTTGCGAGACGGCAGCACCAGGCTGAAGTCCTTCACGGCGGTCGTGCCGTCGGGGAACTGCTTGGTGACGTTGCGGAACTCGATCACGATTACTCTCCGAGGGGTCGATCGACGAGACGGGCGTCAGCGCCCCGGTTGCGGCATACAGAGGTCATGCGGAGACTTCGACCCGCGGGTCGAACGCCACGAATCCCGAGAAGTCCTTGCCCACGCGGTCGAAGGCGCTCGGGTACGGCGTCGGGTACGACCAGGCGTAGTCGGTGTGCAGTTCGCCACCGGCCTGCACCGAGTAGTACTGGGCAGCGCCCTTCCACGGACACGTGTAGGGGGTCGGGCTCTCGACGAGCACACCCTCTGTGATCGACGCCGGCGGGAAGTACCAGTTCCCCTCGATGCGTGCGAGATCGCTCTCGTCGGCTTCGGCGATGACGGTTCCTGCGAGTACAGCCTTCATGGTCCTGCCTCCTCGGATGTGAGTTCGAGCGTATAAGAGGTCTGCGACATTGAGCCGAGGGTTGCGCCCGGGGTCGTCAATGTGGGAAACAATCCTGCTCCGGGCGCGCCGGTCGCGCCAGGTCTCCCGGTGACTGTTCGGAGCGGATGCCGGAACGGATGCCGTCGCGGCATCCCTTCTCGGCATCCGCCCGACGCAGTCATGCCGACTGCCGCCCGTAGCCCTCGAGCAGCCGCAACCAGACCTCGCTGACCGTCGGATACGCCGGAACCGCGTGCCAGAGCCGGGCGATCGGCACCTCGGCGACGATCGCGACCGTGGCCGCCTGCACGAGCTCGGCGACCTCGGGGCCGACGAAGGTCGCTCCGACGATCACGTCGCGCTCCTTGTCGATCACGAGTCGGGCCTGCCCCGCGAAGCCGTCCTCATAGAGGCTCGCACCGGCGACCGACCCCAGGTCGTAGTCGACGACAGCCACGTCGGTGCCGCCCTTGCGCGCCTCGGCCTCGGTCTTCCCGACCGAGGCGACCTCGGGGAACGAGAACGTCACCTGAGGAGCGCCGGCGCTGTCGGCCGTGGCGACGTGACGCCCCCAGGGCGCATCGTCGACATCCTCGCCCTTGGCGCGGGCGGCGATCACGTCTCCGGACGCACGCGCCTGGTACTTGCCCTGGTGCGTGAGCAGCACACGACCGTTCACGTCGCCGACCGCGTACAGCCACTCCGATCCCGGAACGCGCATGGTGTCGTCGACCGTGATCCAGCGGCCCGGCTCCAGGCCGACCACGTCGAGGCCGATGTCACCGCTGCGCGGCGAGCGCCCCGTCGCCGCGAGCACCTCTGCCGCGGTGATCGTCGTACCGTCGTCGAGCACGATCGTGACGCCGTCATCGGCGCGGTTGACGCTGGTCGTCCCGGTCTCGGTGCGCACATCGACGCCGAGCTCCTTCAGCCCCGCGGCGACCCGCTCGCCGGCGAACGGCTCCATCGATCCCAGCAGCCCGCTGCGAGCGATGATCGTCACGGTCGAGCCGAGCGCCGCGTAGGCGGTCGCCATCTCGACCGCGACGACTCCGCCGCCGATCACGGCCAGGGACTCGGGGAGCTCCTCGGCGCTCGTCGCCTCGCGGCTGGTCCAGGGCGACGACTCGCGCAGTCCGTCGATCGGCGGGATCACGGCATCCGAACCCGTGCTGATCGCGACGGCGTGGCGGGCGCGGAGCACGCGCGTGCCGCCGTCGGCATCGGTCACCGTGACCTCGCGCTCGCCCGTGAGGCGACCGTGGCCGCGAGCGAGGTCGATACCCGCCGATTCGAGCCACTTCACCTGGCCATCGTCCGACCAGTTGCTCGTGAACGAGTCGCGACGGTCGAACACCGCCCGCACGTCGAGCTTCCCGGTCACGGCCTCCTTCGACCCCGCCACGTGCTGGGCCGCGCGCAGGGCCTGGGCAGAACGCAGCAGCGCCTTCGAGGGCATGCATGCCCAGTACGAGCATTCACCGCCCACGAGCTCGCTCTCGACGATGATCGCGGTCAGCCCGCCCTGCACGGCGCGGTCGGCCACGTTCTCGCCGACCGGTCCTCCGCCCAGCACGATCAGGTCGTATTCGTCGGTCTTGTCAGCAGTCATGGGTGTGCGCCTCTCCGTCGCCCAGTCTTGCTCAGAACCAACGTCGAGTCACGGGGTGGTGTTCCGGCACGAGCCGTGCAAGGGCGTTCCGGGCGCGTCGGGACCGCAGGTCAGCGCACGAGGAGCAGGCTCGTCGGTGTCGGGACCTGCGCCTGATGACGGATGCCCAGCGGAGCACCCGTGCGCTCATCGAGGTCGAGCAGCGCGATCGTGTCGGAACGCTGTCCCGCGACGAGAAGCTTGCCTTCGTGCACCAGGTGATGACGCGGCCAGTCGACGCCCGAGTCCGCCATGGCGAACGGCTCGAGGCTCTCGCCCGCGCCGTGCACCCGCAGGGCGGCGATCGTGTTGCTGCCGCGCAGCGCGGTGTAGAGGAACCGGCCGTCGCGTGTACGCGCGAGCTCGGCGGGGAAGTCGGTGCCCACCTCGGCGATCGGACTCGTGAGCACGGAGCCGACGACCGCCCAGGTGCCGTCGACACCGGCGGCGAGGGTGAACACCTCGCACGAATACTCGGTCACGACATGCAGGTGCCCGCTCGGATGCACGACCATGTGGCGGGGTCCCGTGCCCATCGGCAGAGGCACCTCGTGGTCGAGGATCAGGCCGTGCGCCCCGTGCCGCCAGATGCGCACCAGGTCGAAGCCGAGGTCGGTCGTGGCGATGCGCCCATCGGCCAGGAACCCGGCGGCATGCGCGTGCGAGACGCGGTCGTCACCCGCGGCCGTGCGTGCTCCCGCGTAGGGGTCGGATGCCGAGACGGCGACGCCCGCCGGAGCCGCTGCCTCGAGCGGTTCGCCGAGCAGAGCGGCCCGCAGCTCGGCGGCCTTGTTCACGGCATCCGGGATCAGCCTGCCCTGCGGGTCGATGCCGATGCGCACCACGCGTCCGTCGCCGTAGCAGCTCGCCACCAGGAAGTCGCCGCGCGGCGAGACAGCCACGTGGCACACGCCCTCGCCGGCATCGACCGGAGCGCCGAGCGGCTGCAGACTCGACTCGCCCGAGCGCACGAACGCCTGCACGCCGGCATCCGCCTCGAGCGCCGCATAGACGACGTCGAGCGTCGGATGCTGTGCGAGCCACGACGGCGAGGGGGCCTCGGCGACCGCCCCGCGATACGCGAGCGAAGTCTGCCTGTCGGCATCGCCCGCGAGCAGACCGATTCCGTCGGCCTGCCCCTGCATCGCCGGGCCGTAGCCTCCGACCCAGAAGCGTGTCATCGCGGTCTCAGTCGAGCAGGTCGTGGCGCACGACGACCTGGTCGCGCTCCGGTCCCACGCCGATCACCGAGATGCGCGTGTTGCTCATCGCCTCGAGCGCGATCACGTAGTCCTGCGCGTTCTTGGGCAGGTCGTCGAACGTGCGCGCGGTCGAGATGTCCTCGCTCCAGCCGGGAAGGTACTCGAGGATCGGCGTCGCGTGGTGGAAGTCGGTCTGGTTGACCGGCACCTCGTCGAAGCGCTGACCGTCGACGTCATAGGCGACGCACACGGGGATCTGCTCGAGCCCCGTGAGGATGTCGAGCTTGGTGAGCACGAGGTCGGTGATCCCGTTGACCCGCGTCGCGTAGCGGGTGATCGGAGCGTCGTACCAGCCGACGCGGCGCGGACGACCGGTGGTGGTGCCGAACTCGAAGCCGCGCGAGCGAAGCCATTCGCCCTTCTCGTCGAAGAGCTCGGTCGGGAAGGGACCGGATCCCACGCGGGTCGTGTAGGCCTTGACGATTCCGACGATGCGGTCGAGCGCGCCCGGGCCGACGCCTGAGCCGGATGCCGCACCGGCCGCCGTCGCCGTCGACGAGGTGACGAACGGGTAGGTGCCGTGGTCGATGTCGAGCATGGTCGCCTGACCGCCCTCGAACACCACGACCTCGCCGCGGTCGAGCGCCTCGGCGATCAGGTATCCGGTGTCGGCGACCATCGGACGCAGACGCTCGGCATACGAGAGCAGCTCCTCGACGATCTCGTCGACCGTCACGGCACGGCGGTTGAAGACCTTCACCAGCAGGTGGTTCTTCTGGTCGAGCGCGCCCTCGACCTTCTGGCGCAGGATGTTCTCGTCGAAAAGATCCTGCACGCGGATGCCGACGCGGTTGATCTTGTCGGCGTAGGCCGGCCCGATTCCGCGGCCGGTCGTGCCGATGTTGCGCTTGCCGAGGAAGCGCTCGGTGACCTTGTCGAGCGTGCGGTGGTACGCGGTGATGATGTGCGCGTTGGCGCTCACCTTGAGACGGGACACGTCGATGCCGCGAGCGCCGAGAGCCTCGAGCTCGTGGAACAGCACCTCGAGATCGATCACGACGCCGTTGCCGATCACCGGCGTGACGCCGGGCGACAGGATGCCCGAGGGCAGCAGGTGCAGCGCGTACTTCTCGTTGCCGACCACCACTGTGTGACCGGCGTTGTTGCCGCCGTTGAACTTGACGACCCAGTCGGTGCGCTCGCCGAGCAGGTCGGTGGCCTTGCCCTTGCCCTCATCGCCCCACTGGACGCCGACGATAACGATTCCTGGCATGGGTATCCCCCTTGCTTTCGCCGGGTTTGCACCGGCTGATGAGCTGGCCCTTGTCGGGCGTGACCATCCTATCGAAGGGCTGTTTCGCAGCCGTTTCAGAGCTGTGGACGGGCGAGCGCGCGCCGCACGGATGCAGGTCGGCCGAAAAGCGACGGATGCTGTCTCTCCGGCGCATCGCCGATGTCGGTGCCCGGTGCCAGGATCGAAGGATGCCGAAGACGAGTCGCGTCCAGCGCGACGACAGCCTGAACCCCACGAAGCGCAGACCGCAGGGGCCGCTCGTGCTCGTCGCCGCCGTCGTGACGGTGGTGCTGTGGGCGTCGGCGTTCATCGGCATCCGCGGCGCCGGGCCGCACTTCGATCCCGGGGCGCTGGCGCTGCTGCGCATGGCGGTCGGCAGCGCCGTGCTCGCGATCATCGCGGTTCGCCACGGCATCCGTCTTCCCGACCGTCGTCACTGGTGGCTCGTGGCGGTGTGGGGAGTCGGCTGGTTCTGCGTCTACAACCTGGCGCTCAATGCGGCCGAGCGCACGCTCGACGCGGGCACGGCCGCGATGGTGGTGAACCTCGCCCCTCTCATGGTCGTCGTCTTCAGCGGGCTGTTCCTGCGAGAAGGCTTCCCGAAGCCGCTGATCATCGGGGCGCCGATCGCGTTCCTCGGCGTCGTGCTGATCGGCATGAACTCTTCGACGAGCGAGGGCCCCGACATCACCGGGCTGCTGCTCGCGCTGCTCGCGGCCGTCATGTACGCGGGGTGCACCCTGCTGCAGAAGCATCTGCTCAGCGCGGGGTCCGATGCGACGACGCTGACGTTCCTGGGAGCGGTGGCGGGCACCGTCGCGCTGCTCCCGTGGGTCGGCAGCCTGATCGGGGCGCTGCAGACGGCCCCGCTCAGCTCGACGCTGTGGGTCGTGTATCTCGGCATCTTCCCGACAGCGATCGCCTTCACGACCTGGGCCTACGTGCTGCAGCGCAGCACCGCAGGGCAGACCTCGGCGACCACCTACGTCGTGCCGGCGATCGCGATCCTCCTGTCGTGGGCGATCCTCGGCGAGGTGCCGACGCCGCTCATGTTCGTCGGCGGCGCGCTGTGTCTGCTCGGAGTGCTTGTGACGCGGATGCGGTGGGGCCGCCGCACCACGTGACATGACGGAATAACGGCCTAGCGTCGACGGGCGTACCGACCGATAAGGTGTGCGCGGAGGCGAATATGACGACCTGGTGGCCCTACGCACGACTCGCGGCGGCAGCGCTCAGCCTCGCGGCTGTGGTCGCGCAGCTGTCACTCACCCTTCAGATCGCGTTCGCCGATCCCACTCCGTGGGGCAGCCACATCCCGACCGTGTGGACGAACTTCTTCAGCTTCTTCACGATCGACTCGAACGTGCTCGCGGCTGTGGTGCTCGTGATCGGCGCGATCTGGGCGTTGCGCCACCGCGGCGACTCCGAGCCCGAGCCGCACTGGCTCGCCGTGCTCCTCGTGTGCGCGAGCACCTACATGATCGTGACCGGCATCGTGTACAACACCCTGCTGCGGGGCTTCGCGCTGCCGCAGGGCTCGACGGTGCCGTGGTCGAACGAGGTGCTGCACGTCGTCTTCCCGCTGTTCCTCCTCCTCGACGTGCTCTTCGCACCCCGTCGACGCGCGCTGCCCTGGAACACCGTGTTCATCGCCGCGATCTTCCCGATCGTGTGGGCGATCTACACGATGATCCGTGCGAACCTCATCACCGCCCCGGCGACCGGCGAGGCCTGGTGGTACCCGTATCCGTTCCTCAACCCGCATCGGGTGCCGGGCGAATACCTCGGCGTCGCGGGGTACATCATCGGCATCGCCGTCGCGATCATCGGCGTAGCGGCGCTCGTCGTCTGGATCGGTCGCCGGCGCGGCCGCGATGCGGCTGCCGCTTCACCCTCCTGACCCCGTCCGGCCACCGGCCACCGGCCCCGGCCGGCCACCCACCCCGTCTTTCGAAT
Organism: Microbacterium sp. EB106-03-03-XG65; assembly: GCF_058791955.1. Taxonomy (NCBI): domain Bacteria; kingdom Bacillati; phylum Actinomycetota; class Actinomycetes; order Micrococcales; family Microbacteriaceae; genus Microbacterium; species Microbacterium sp. EB106-03-03-XG65. Next base: position 574,803 of record NZ_JBYTEB010000001.1, on the reverse strand, counting down.
AGCGCACTTTGCAGAATTGGCGACCGTAGATCTGCCAGGTGCGCGATTCGAATGAGAGGTGCGGCTAGCGCCGCGCCCCCTCCGGGCCGAACACCGAGAGCACTGGAGCGCTCACGCGCTGCGGCGTGGTGGACAGCGCCTCTCCTGCATCGAGAAGGCGGCCGGGCACACGGTCGCCGCGGAGCTCCTCCCTCGTCGAAGGCTCGAGCGTGTAGAGCCGGAGCGCGAGCCACAGCAGCGTTCCGTCCACGCCCAGCGCTGACGGGTCGACGTCGATCACACCGCGCCGACGCCAGAGCGGATGCCGCCACCTCTCCCGATAGCTGGGTGCCCCGGGGCGCACGACGACCTTGAGCACCATGGTGTTGTTCATGCCGACCCCGACGTCGATGCTCTGGACATCGCCCCACTGCACCTCGGCATCGAGGTGGAAGGTCGCGGAGCCGAGCCCCCGTGGATGCAGGAACAGTCGGCGTGGCTGTCTGAGCGAGATCAGGTGGCTGATGACCGGGCCGAGCAGGAGAACGGCGAGGACTGCCCAGAGGAGGCGCCATCCACCGCTGACCGTCACGGCCACGACAGCGCAGGTCGCCGCCGCGGCGAGCGCCGAGACCACCGTCATGGTCGGCACCAGCTTAGATCCGGAGAGGAGGATGCCGCCCGAGACGGTCGCGCTCGAACGACGGATGTCGTGGGCGGTGACGCGCCGGCGAGGGAGCGTGGTGAGCCACAGCGTCACCGCGAAGACCCACCACAGCGCGGCGACGGCGACCAGCACGGGGAGGATCGACTGCATGGATGCGGCATCCTGCAGGTACGCCCGGACGCTCACCAGGGTCGCGGCGGCCGCAAGGATGACGTTCAGCACGACGACCCCCACCCACAGCGGGCGTCCGATCGCGTATTCGAGCGCAGTGCGCGGCATCGTTCGGGAGGTCTTCATCGAACCCACAGCTAACCACGCGTCCGCCTCACTCACCGGTATGCCTGGTCCGGATGCCACCCACCCCGCCTTTCGAGTAGCGCACTTTGCAGAATCGGCGACCGTAAATCTGCCAAGTGCGCGATTCGGACGAGAGCGGGAGGGGCCCGGAACGCGAGAGGTGGGGCCAGGCGCCGACGTTCTCGGGGCACTGTCACCGGATGCGGTTACGCTGATCCTCGGGGGATCGTCGACGCGTCCCCGTGGCAACGAGGAGACACATCGATGAACGAGCCCTACGCGCCCGACCCCTCCGCAGGTGCGACGCCGCCTCCGCCCGCACCTCCCGCACAGGCACCGCAGGCCGCGCCCTCACCGTCTGTACAAGCCGCCCCGCCGGCTCCTCCCGCCCCGTCGACCCGCGCCGAGGCATCCGCCGGCTCCTCGAGCCCGACGCCCGCGACCAAGAATTCCGCAGCTCCCACCGACGCCGAGATGCGTCGCGCGGCCGAGGTTCTGAAGACCGTCTCCGACGCGTACTCGGCAAAGATGGTGGGCCAGGAGCGACTGCGCACCAGCCTGCTGATCTCGCTGATCGCGGGCGGCCACATCCTGCTCGAGAGCGTGCCGGGCCTCGCCAAGACCACCGCCGCGAGCACCCTCGCCGACACCGTCAAGGCGCAGTTCAAGCGCATCCAGTGCACCCCCGATCTGCTGCCCAGCGACATCACGGGCAACCAGATCTACGACGCCGCGACCGGCTCGTTCCGCACCGTGCTCGGTCCGGTGCACGCCAACTTCGTGCTGCTCGACGAGATCAACCGCTCGAGCGCCAAGACCCAGAGCGCCATGCTCGAGGCGATGCAGGAGCACCAGACCACGATCGGCGGCGAGGTGCACCACCTGCCGAAGCCCTTCCTCGTGATCGCGACGCAGAACCCGATCGAGCAGGAGGGCACCTACGAGCTGCCCGAGGCGCAGATGGACCGCTTCCTGCTCAAGGAGATCGTCGAGTATCCGAGTCCGGCCGAGGAGTTCGAGATCCTCGGTCGCATCGACTCGGGCGTGCTGGATCCCGACCGTCACGTCTCGAGCGCCATCACACTCGACGATGTGCACCTGCTGCAGGATGTGGCGAGCCGGGTCTACGTCGACCCCGCGATCCGCAACTACATCGTGTCGATCGCGTACGTCACGAGGAACCCCGCGCCGTACATCGGCGACGAGCGCGCCCGCTACATCAAGTACGGCGCGAGCCCGCGCGCGAGCATCGCGTTCCTGCAGGCGTCGCGGGCACTCGCGCTGCTGAACGGCCGCGCGCACGTGCTTCCAGAGGACATCCGCTCGCTCCGCCACCTCGTGCTGCGGCACCGCGTGCTGCTGACGTTCGAGGCCGACGCCGAGGGCATCCGCAGCGAAGAGATCATCGACCAGATCTTCGCCTCCGTCCCCACCCCGTGAACCTCGGATGCCCAGCCTGATCGCCCAGGTGAAGAGCAAGCTCTTCATCCACTCGTCGCGCAAGTCGCTGCATGCGCTCGACGGCGCCTATGCGTCGCTGCTGCACGGGCGCAGCCTCGACTTCGAGGACCTGCGCAAGTACGAGTACGGCGACCAGGTGCGCGACATCGATTGGCGGGCGACAGCACGGCTCGGCACCCCGTTGGTCAAGAGGCACCGCGCGATGCGGATGCACACGATCCTGTTCGTGGTCGACACGGGCAGGGCGATGGGCGCCCTCGCGCACGACGAGAAGTCGAAGAAGGATCTCGCGATCCTCGCCACCGGCGTGCTCGGCGTGCTGGCACTGCGGCACGGCGACGACTTCTCACTCGTGTACGGCGACTCCGACCGCATCCGCCGCCGCGCACCGGGCCGCAGCGAGGGCGCGCTCGAGCACGCGCTGCGCACGATCGACCAGTCGATCGACACGAGCACGGCACCCAGCGACCGCGACGCCCTGCTGTCGTATGTCACCCGCACGATCTCGCGACGCATGATCGTCGTCGTCGTGACCGACGAGGCCCCGATCACGACGGAGACCGAGCGGATGCTGCGCCGACTGCGCGTGCAGCATGACGTGCTGTGGCTCACGCTGCGCGACGCGGATCCGGTGCTCGACCACACGACGAGGACGATCCGCGCCGACGTCGACAGTCGGTGGGAGGTGCCCGACTTCGCCCAGGGCGACCTCGACATCGTCGGAGAGCTCGTGGCTCAGGCGCAGACGGATGCCGCGCGCCTCGCCGAGCTGCTCACACGCATGGAGATCAGCCACGGTGTGCTCACCGGGCAGGACGACGCCGTCTCGCAGCTGCTGCAGCTGCTGAACCGGAGGTCGCATGCCCGGCTCTGATGAGCTCTATCCCCCCGGCCAGTACGGCTGGGGCTGGATCCTGTTGGCGATCGGCATACTGCTGCTCCTGATCGTCGGCGCCTGGGTCGTGAGCCTGCTGACACGCCCCCGCCGCGACCTCACGCTCACCGCAGGACAGCAGCAGCCGGTGCTGCAGACGACCGATGTGCTCTCGCAGCTGCGCGTGGAGTACCTGCAGAGCATCCAGCGCATCGAAGACGACTACCGCGCTCGCACACTCTCGGCACGCAACGCCAATCTCGAGCTGAGTCGTGTCGTGCGCACGTTCGTCAACGAGTACAGCGGCCTCGAAGCCCCGGTGCTGGCGCTCGACGATCTCGTCGCGCGAGGCGTGCACCCCGCGCTCATCGACGCCATACAGCGGCACTACTACCCGAGCATCTTCCGCCAGGGGCCCGCGATCGATCCGCTCGCCGGAGCCGAAGCCGCCAGAGCGGTGGTGCGCTCATGGCACTAGCGAACGGGTGGATGCTCCTCGTCGCCGCCGGCATCGTGGTCGTCGCGGTGACGATCGGCCTGGTGCTGGGACTGCGTCGCACCGGCCGGTCCGACACCCACGACCAGGCGCGCATCGCGCGCGCCGAGCGGGTGCGCGCGCTCCCCGCGTTCCGCACGGCGCTCAAGCGTCGGATCGTCGCGCTGTGCGGCATCCTGCTGCTCGGCGTGATCGCCACCGCGTCGGCGGGTGTCGTCGCGGCGCGGCCGATGTCGTCGCAGACGATCCAGCCCGTCAACACCAGCCGTGACATCATGCTGTGTCTCGACGTCTCGGGGTCGATGACCGAGGTCGATGTCGAGGTGCTCACGGTGTTCGAGGAGCTCCTGAAGGAGTTCGAGGGCGAACGCATCGGGCTGACCATCTTCAACAGCTCGCCCGTGCAGATCTTCCCCCTCACCGACGACTACCCGTTCATCCGTGAGCACATGGAGAGCATCAGGGAGAGCTTCGACTTCGAGGAGCAGACCCCCGAGCACTGGGTGGGCACGATGAACGGCAACGGCGCCTCGCTCATCGGCGACGGCCTCGCGGCGTGTGCACTCGCCTTCGACCACCCCGACGACGAGCGCTCGCGATCGATCATCTTCGCGACCGACAACGAGATCAACGGCGCGTCGATCGTGACGCTGCAAGAGGCTGCCGCCTACGCGAAGTCGGTCGGCGTGCGCGTCTTCAGCCTGAACCCCGTGCAGGGCAAGGACGCCGAGGTCAGCGCCGAACTCACCGAGGCGGCGGAGAGCACCGGCGGCACCGCCTACGGCCTGCGCGACACGACGACCGTCGCAGACATCGTCACGCAGGTGCAGGAGCAGGAGGCCACGGCGCTCAAGGGCCAGGCCCAGGTCGTCTGGACCGACAGCCCCAACCTCTGGATCGTCGTGCTGATGGTCTCGGCCCTGGCATTCGTCGTGGTGCTGTGGAGGGTGAGACTGTGATCTTCCAGCCCGTGCTCAACGTCTTCCTCCTGCTGCTGCTCTTCGCACCGGTCGCGGCGCTGGCGGTGCTGGCGCTCGTCAAGGCGCCGACCACCGGCTCGGGCACCAGAGCCGGTGCACGAGCGCTCTGGGCCATGCGGCTCGTGATGCTGCTGGCGTGCTTCGTGATGCTGCTCAGGCCCGGCATCCCCGGCGGTACGACGCAGACTCTCGCGACCGACACCGACATCGTGCTCGTCGTCGACACCACCGCGAGCATCGTCGCCGAGGACTGGGCCGACGGCGAACCGCGACTCGACGGCGTGCGGGCAGACGTGCAGAAGATCGTCGACGAGTATCCGGGCGCACGGTTCGCCCTGATCACCTTCGACGCATCGGCCGACGTGCGGATGCCGCTGACCACCGACACCACTTCGCTGGTCTCGTCGCTCGAGGTGCTTCGCCCCGAGGTCACGAGCCGCTCACGCGGCAGCTCGATCGGCATCGCCGCCGATCAGCTGCACGAGACGCTGTCGAACGCCGCGGCCAACTCGGAGGATCGCTCGCGCATGGTGTTCTACTTCGGCGACGGCGAGCAGACGGCCCTGTCTCCGCCGGAGTCCTTCGACGACAGTGCGCCTTTCACCGACGCCGGCGCGGTGTTCGGCTACGGCACCGCCGAGGGCGGCCCGATGAAGCTGACCACGGGATCGCTCGATCCGTCGGAGGGCGAGGGATACATCGAGTACCAGGGTTCGAACGCGCTGTCGGTGATCGACGAGGCGAACCTGCAGACGATCGCCGGCGAGCTCGGTGTCGAGTACCAGCACCGCACCGCCGACTCCGAACCGACGCTGCCCGAGGCCCCGTCGACGACGGTCGCCTACTCCGAATCCGGAGAAGTCGGCAATGTCACCGAGCTCTACTGGATCGCAGCTCTCGTCATGGCCGCCCTGCTCGGCGTAGAGCTCGCGCGAGCGACCATGCTCGTGGCGCGACTGCGCCGTCTGCGCACCGGCACGGCCGCGAGCGCGAAATCAGGAGGCGCAGCATGACCACGTCGCAGCTTCCTCCCGGCGCTCCGACGCCGCCCGAGGAACCGGTCCTTCTCGAGGTGCAGAACGACGCTCCGCAGACCCCCGCCGAACTCCGCGCCTCCGCCGCGGCAGCGCTGCTGGCATCGAACCGGCGCCGACGGCGCATCCGTCTGTGGGTCGCGCTGGGGACCCTGCCGCTCACGCTCGCGGCGCTGCTGTTCGTCGGCAAGCTGCTGAGCATGTACGCCTTCGCGCATCAGTCGATCAGCTCCTATGTTGTCGACGACTACGCCGGGGCGGAATCCGCTGCGAGAGGGCAGGAGTTCCTCAACTGGTTCGAGCCGTACAAGGCTCCCTTCAATGTGGGCACCGCTCTGGCCGGGTCGGAGAAGCTCCCCGAGTCGCGCGCGAAGTTCGAGGAGTCCCTGAGTCTCGCGACCGGCCTCGAGGTGTGCAGCGTGCGCATCAACCTCGCGATCGTGATCGAGCGGATGGGTGACGCCGCCCGCAGCGACGGAGACGGCGTGGGAGCCGCCGAACTCTATGGCGAGGCGCTCACCGTGACGACCGAGATGCCCGAGGAGTGCAACAGCGAAGAGGCGCAGGAGCAGTCGTCGGACCCCGACCGCGACATGCAGCAGAGCCGGGAGGACCTCGAGGACCGCCTGAAGCAGAAGCAGCAGCAGGAGGAGCAGACGCCGCCCGAGCAGCCGCAGGAGCCGGAGGAGGAGCAGCAGCAGGAGCAGCCCTCGGACGAGAAGATCGAGGACCTCCAGAAGCAGCTCGAGCAGGGCACGCAGGAGCGCGACGAGCGCGACGATGACGACGGCGGAGGCTCGGGGACGGACAAGCCATGGTGATGGATCACGAGAAGCAGCGGGCGCGATACGTCGCGGGCAGCGAGGGCGCACCACCCCTGCCGCCGCCCGGCGGCTACCGCAATGCGCGCCGGCCCTCCGGCCCCGATCTGCCCTCGCCCGCCGTTCCCGGCCTCACCGCCACCGCCACCGCCACCGCCGAGCCGTCGGGGAAGTCCGCGGGCCCCCTCGGGTGGGTGGCGCTCACCGTCGGCATACTGTTCGCCCTCGTGCTGCTGATCACCCTCGCCGCGGGCGGCACGGACGCGCTCTACGGCGTCACGATGCTGACGCTGCAGCTCGTCGTGGTCGCCGTCATCGCGGGTGCCCTGTTCTCGGCGCGCGCGCGGAAGTTCGCCGCGATCGCGCTCGCGATCACGGTGGTGTTCAACGTCGCGACCGTCGGCGGCATCGGCGCCGTGCGCACGTCGGCGACCGGCAGCTACGACGGCATGAAGAGCGACGAGCAGAAGCACGAAGAGGCCTACCCCGGCATCAAGGACCAGAACCCTCGCGACGCCCTCGACCAGCAGTCCCTCGAAGAGGTGCGCGCTGCGTCGGACGCGCTGTTCGCCGAAGTTCGCGAGCGCATCACAGACGAGTTCGGCTACGAATGGGTGCAGGTCGGCGAGGAGGATCTTCGTCCCGAGCGCAACGGCTATGGCGGCGAATCGATGCTCATCGAGTACACGTCGGTCGGGTGGGCCACCACAGAGCCCATTCACGACTACGGCGTGAAGCTCGCGGTCATGGATCTGATCGACGACGTGATCGCCGAGCAGGGGTTCTCGTACCTCTACTCCTTCAACGGCGAGTACTCGGGACTCGAGCCGGCGATGAAGCAGAAGCTCTACGGCAGTGAAGACCCTCGCCTGCAGCACACCTGGGAGTACGCCGCCGACAACTTCCCGCAACCGATGCGCTTCTACACGAACATCTTCGACCTCGCGAATGATGCGACCGGAGACTTCCGCACGGCGCGAGAGGCGCAGAACGCCCGCACCGGCGAGCCGTTGGAAGGTCTGCAGATGGTCGTCATCGCGAGCGGTCTTCTCAGCGACGCCGACCGCGCCGAGTTCGAGCAGCGGCTGCAGGAATACCCCGGTTTCTGAGGGACAGATCCATCTTCGAATCCAATTGCCCCTGGCGATATTCGACAGCCTCGATAAACTCGGGCGCATGAGTCCCGTGAAGTCTTACGATCCGGGGCGCATACGGGGGGCAGCAGCCGCGGTGGGGGAAGCCAATCGCGGTATCGCTGACGCCTTGGATGCGCTCGACGCAGAAGTGTCCACACTCCGAGCGGCGTGGAGCGGTGAAGCATCCGACGCCTACGACCAGGCCCAGGCCCAGTGGTCGGCGCGTCTCGCTGAGATGAACCGCATCCTCGGCCTCGCTGCCGGAGCCGCCGCGAGCAGCGCCGAGCGCTATGCCCAGGGCCGATCGAAGATCGAGGCGAGGTGGGCATGACCGGCGCCGACCAGCAGCCCTCGCTCCTCGAGCGGATGCAGCTGCTGCAGGCGCAGAGCGCAGCCCTGCAGGACCAGCTGCGCCAGACGCAGAAAGACGTGGAGAACGAACTCGCGAAGTACATCCCGCCGAACCCGGTGCATGTGACGGTGTCGCTCAGCGAGACGGGATTCCCGGTCGGACTCGAGGTCGTAGGCCCCGAGCAGGACCGCACCGCCGCGATCTACGCGTCGGCCATCAGCTCCGCCTTCCAGCTCGCTCAGGCGACCGGGCCTGCGCTGCCGGTCGAGGCATCGACCACGATCATCGATGCGATCACCTCGGGCCAGGAACTTCCCGCGACCACCATCTCGGACGACTTCGGACAGTTCTCGGTGACGGCGTCCTTCGGATCTGTGCGCGGGGTCGACGTGAAGGATCAGTGGGTGCAGTCCTGCACCGACGAGCTCATCGCGGAGGAGATCCTCCGCGTCGCACAGCATGCGGCGAAGGCGTCGGACGCCTTCCACCGATTCGAGTAGGGGGAACCATGGGCGATTACGACGAGGAAGCATTGCGCGCGGATGCGAACGACTCCTGGCAACCGTGGAGTCTGGAGCTGCAAGGGTGGCGAGAGACCATCGAGGGGATAGCGCTCGACCGGCAGGCGTTCTCCGTCGCCCCGGGATCCGAGGAGCTGTTCGGCGCGTTCAACAGATCGCTGAAGGTCGTCGGCTCGTACCTGCACGGCGGCGAAGAGGTCTTCGAGGGCATCGCCCGCGCGCTGCTCGACTCCGCCATCGAGTACATGGAGATGGACGGCTACGCGGCCGATGAGATCGCCCGCGTCGAGAGGGAGATGGAAGCGCTGTGAGCAGCTACGTCGACATACTGCGCCAGCAGATCATCCTCCAGCTCGACGACGCGGAGACGCGCGTCCAGAACGCGATCCAGGTCGCGCCCGGGCTCATCCGCCAGGCTGTCGAGGCGGCCGCGAACCACTACTTCGGCACCATCGCCGTGCTGATCCCGGATCCGGTCGTCGAGTGGGTCGCCGACCAGATCACCGACGCCGCGCTGGCTGCCCTGCGAGACTGCCTCGTGCGCATCGCGGTTCTGCGTGAGGCGGCGGCCTACCTCGGAAGCCCTGACGAGCTCCGTGCCGTCGCCGAGACGCTCGGCGACATCGGCGGTGCATCCGCAGCCATCGATGTGAACAAAGACGACCTCGACGGACTCATGTCGTGGAACGACGGCGAGCCGACCCGCCGCTATGAGGTCGCTGTCGAGAATCAGCAGCGCGACCTCGGCAAGGTAGCCCCCGCGTTGGACGGCCTGAAAGACGTGCTCCGCACGCACGCCGACGACATCGAGAACTACTACCTGGCACTGCTCGCCCTGGTCACAGGTGCGGTCGCTGCGATCCTCGGGGTCGTCGGCGCCATCCTCAGCGTCATCGCCGGTGCGCTCACCTTCGAGACCGGCGTCGGGCCGGTGCTCGGCATCATCGCGGCTTGCCTGTCGCTGGTGACGGCCATGCTCGGGGTGGTGGCGTCGGGCATCGGCGCCGTGCAGCTCTTCGTACAGTCGACGCAGGCCACGTCCAACAAGCTGGACGCCGTGCAGATCGATGCGCTCACATGGGATAAGCCCTCCTTTGCGCAGATCGAGTAGAGCGGGTGTGCTGGCGGCATCCGGTCTGCTCGCACTGCTGCCGCTCATGTTGACGGGATGCGTGGGTGGCTCCGCCAGGCCGGAGCCGACCGAGGTCGTCACGCAGTACCTGAGTGCGATCGCATCGGGCGACGCCGCGACCGCGACGGCACTCGATGCCGACGCGGTCGCGGCACAGCACGAGGGTTCGACGACCGAGGAGATCGGTGACTTCGAGACGCTGCGCACGGATGCGGTGCTGCAGGGGGCGGAGCAGCGGATCGAGAGCGTGTCGGTCGAACCGCGCTCGGCGGCGGTGGGCGGCGATCAGGATGTGCGCCGCGTGCTCTTCACGTACGAGCTCGACGGAGAGGAGACGAGCTCTTCGCTGCAGGTGAGATGGGACGAGTCGTCGTCGACCTGGGAGCTCACGCAGTCGCTCACACTGTCGATGTCGATCGAGGCGGTGCAGAGCAAGGTGTCGCTCGAGCCCGCGCCGTTCCGCATCGGCGGCGTCGAGGGTGTCCTCGCAACGGATGCCGCAGCGGCCCCGCTGCTGTATCTCGTCTATCCCGGCGTGTACCGCATCACCTCCGAGATCCCGAAGGAGCTGCTGGTGCCGGGCACCGACACCGCGCAGACCGTGGTGGCCGCGATGCCCGGCGACGTGTTCGTGCAGTTCGACGTGAGCGAGCTGCCCTCGAAGTGAGACCCGCGTCGCCGAGGCCACTCGGAGAAGCGGTCAGGCGAGCGACAGCCCTGCGGCGAGCGCGAACCCGAGCACGGTCGCGAGGCCCGTGAGGTTCTTCGCCTTCTGCTGAGCATCCGGCACCATCGAATCGACCAGCATCACAAGCAGCGCACCGGCGGCGAAGCCGCTCGCCGCCGAGCGGAACGCGTCACCGGTGACACTCGCGAGCGCGAACCCGGCGATCGTCGCCAGCGCGCAGATCACTGCGATCCCGGCCCACAGCAAGAGCACTCGCGACTTCGCCATGCCGCCCTCGAGCAGGTCGGCGGCAGAGCCGATCGACTCCGGCAGGTTCGACACCACGATCGCCACGACGAGTGCGATGCTCACCGGCTCGCCCGACGCCAGCCCGATGCCGAGCACCAGCTGCTCGGGGATGCCGTCGAGCAGCGCACCGAGGGCGAGCGGCGCACCGGCTCCCTGGTTCTTCGACTTCGCCGCACGAGCATCGAGCACCCGATCCGCGAGGAAGTAGGCGAGGGCCCCCACGACCACACCCGCGACGAGCGGAACAGGGCCGGCGAGGTCGAGCCCCTCCTCCCAGAGCTCGAACGCGATCGAGGCCATGAGCGCGCCGGCACCGAAACCCAGCACGATGCCCAGCCACCGAGGCGGCCAGGTGCGCAGCAGCGCCAGGACGGCGCCGACGATCAGGGGCGACGCGGCGACCACGCCCCACAGAATCGCTCCACCCATGTGCCGGCCTCCTCCGGTGCCACTCTGCCACGCAGGGACGCGTCGCGCCCGCATCACTGCCTCACCGGACCGGATGCGTCGGCGGACCGGATGCGTCGGCGTCGGGACCCTCGGCGCCGGGGACCCTCGGCGCCTGGGACCCTCGGCGCCTGGACCCTCGGCGCCTGGACCCGAAATCCGGACAACCGCGCCAGATCCGGAAACCGATGCCCCCGGCATCCGCTTCTCACGCGGTCGACCGCGTCTCGCGCGGTGCCTGGGTCTCGCGTGGTGCGAGGGTCACACGCAGGCGGGTCGAGCGCGGGTGCCGGGTCTCGGGCGAGTGCCGGGCCCGAAATCCGGAGAACCGCGCCAGATCCGGAAACCGATGCCCCCGGCATCCGCTTCTCACGCGGTTGACCGCGTCTCGCGCGGTGCCAGGAACTGGAATCCGGATAACGGCGCCAGATCCGGAAACGGATGCCAGCGGCATCCGCTTCTCGCGCGGCTAACCGGGTCTCACGCGGTGCCAGGTCTGGCGCGGGAACCCGGGACCCGAAATCCGGAGAACCGCGCCAGATCCGGAAACCGATGCCACCGGCATCCGCTTCTCGCGCGGTCGACCGCGTCTCGCGCGGTTCACCGGGTCGCACGCGGGCACCCCGCCGGCACCCGACACCCGACACCCGACACCCGACACCTGCGCTCAGTCGACCGCCACGCGATGGATGCCGAAGTCGGTGCGTCCGGGAAGGAGGTCGGATCGCAGCGCCCTGGTGCCGTGATAGTCGCCGTCGCGCAGTCGGCGATAGCGGTGGCTCGGCGATTCATCGATCACTCCGACGAGCCGCTCGACGAGGCGCGCACTCTCGAGGTCGATGCCGTCGGCATCCAGCCCATCGGCGTCGTGGACGACGTGCAGGTCGAGGGGCTCGATGCCGGTGTACCAGAGCGTTCCATGGGTCAGCGGGAACAGCAGCGAGTCCAGGTCGCCGCTGACGCCGCGTTCTCCGATCGAGCGCTCGTCCTCCCCCGCCGTCACGATCACCAGGGCTCGCCGCCCCGCGAGCGGGCCCTCGCCGTACCGCAGCGGCAGACCGGTCTCGGCATCCGAGGGACCGTAGGCGAAGCCGCTCGTGAGCACCCGATCGAGCCATCCCTTGAGGATCGCGGGCGGTCCGTACCACCACAGCGGGAACTGCAGCACGACGAGGTCGGCGGCCGCGAGCTTGCGCTGCTCTTCGGTCACGTCGTCCGGCAGCTGTCCTGCCGCGTACGCCTCTCCCATCAGGTCGACGACGTTGCCCGCACGCCCGAGGGGCTCGCCCAGATCCGGCGCTGCGAGAACGGGATCGAAGCCCTGCGCGTACAGGTCGGTGACCTCGACATCGTGGTCGCGCGCGAGAGCCTCGACGCCGTCTCGGAACAGTCGCGCGTTGAACGAGCTCGTTTGGGGGTGGGCGTAGATCCAGTGGATCGTCGGGCGGGATGCTGACATGGGTGTCCGTTCTTCAGGGGGCATCGTTGGCCGGGTTCGCGGTGGTGCGCGGCGTCGAGCGTCTCGACAGCGGCACGAGCGCGGCGGCGACGACCACGACCGTCGCGACCAGCAGGGCGACGAGGAAGCCGCGAGACCCGACGATCGAGGCGATCGTGCCGAGCACCGCGATGCCGAGACCGCCGCCGAGGGCGAACCCCACCTCCTGCACCGCGCCCACCTGGCCGGCGTCGTCTTCGGTCGTGACGTCGAAGAGGGTGGTGGCAGCGAGCGTCGCCGCGACTCCGAAGCCCACGCCGACGAGCACGAGAGGGACCGCGACCAGCTCGACGCCCGTCGACAGCCACGCGAGCCCCGCGCCCTGCACGACCAGCGCGAGTACCGTGAGCGTGGGCGAGGTGAGCCAGCGCAGGAACAGCGGTGCGAGCACACCGCCCAGGGCGATGGCCACCGCCTGCGGGAGGATCGCGATGCCGGCTTCGGCCGCGCTGAATCCGCGAGCATCCTGCAGGTGCAGGCTCACCAGGAGCACGGATGCCGTCGACACCCCGCTGCTCGCCACGATGCGCACGATGGCCGGGCTGAAGCCGGGCACCGCGAAGAGTCGCATGTCGATGAGAGGTTCCGTCAATATGCGCTGACGGCGGATGAAGAAGACGAGCGTCGCGACGGCGATGACACCCGCGATGGTCGCTGCGATGGGAGCCGCGAGCACCTCGTGCAGGGCGAAGACGAGAGCCCCCAGCGCGACGATCGACGACACGATGCTGAGCATGTCCCACGACGGGCGACGGGAGCTGCGGGAATCCGGCACGAGCCAGATCGCGAGCGCTCCGGCGACGACCGCGAGGGGCACGCTTCCGAGAAGCAGCCAGCGCCACCCGGGCCCCTCGGTCACCAGCCCGCCGAGTACAGGTCCGAGTGCGCTGCCGGCGCCGAAGGTCGCCGTCCACAGCCCATAGGCGAGCACGCGCTGCCTGGCGTGATAGTGCGCTCCGATCGTCGCGACGACGCCCGCCACCACGAAGGCCTCGGCGACGCCGAGAAGCGCTCGGACGACGATGAGCAGGATCCCGTCCTGAGCGAACCCGCCGACGAGATTGAGCACGGCGAAACCGGCGAGACCACCGAGGACGATGCGCTTGCGACCGAACGCGTCGCCGATCCTCGCGGCGATGATCAGGGTCGCGGCCAGAGACAGCGCGTAGACGTCGACGAGCCACAGCGCGCCGCTGTCCGACAGGACCAGATCTCCGCGTATCGCCGGCAGAGCGGTCGACATGCTGCTGATCGCGAGAGCCCCGATCAGGATGCCGAGAAGCAGCGGGATCATGGCGAGCCACGGATGCAGGGTCGCGCGCGGCCGCGCGGATGCCGTGGAGATCGAGGAGGTCACCGCATCAGTCTCCCGGTCTGAGTACACTTCAGACAAGTACTGTCATCCGGGGTACATAGTGACCGAACGGATACCATGACGACCAGGAGGCGAATCCGATGAGGGAGAAGACCGAGCGGATCATGCGGGAGTGGGGCGACGCGTGCGACGCGGAGATCTCGATCGCGGTGATCGGCGGGGCCTGGAAGCCCAGCATCCTCAGCCTCCTCGGCGAGCACGAGGTGCTGCGATTCGGCGAGCTGAGCCGGCTCCTCGCGGAACCCACCGCGCGCGTGCTCACCCGGCAGCTGCGCGAACTGGAAGACGACGGCCTGCTGATACGAACCGTCTATCGGCAGGTCCCTCCCAAGGTCGAGTACCGGCTGAGCGACCTCGGTCGCGGATCCATGCCGCTCGTCGAGGTGCTCACGACCTGGGGCGCCGGCTACGCAGCTCATCAACGCAGCGAGCTGGCGCGCCTCGACTCCGAGCCCGAGCCCCTCGACTCCGTCGTCGCCCGCTGACGGCCGCCCCCGTCCGAAACAGCCGACACGCCGCCGATAGACTGGGAAGCATGTCCAAGGTCCTCCAGTCACTTCCCGTCGGCGAGCGCGTCGGCATCGCCTTCTCCGGAGGACTCGACACCTCCGTCGCCGTCGCGTGGATGCGCGACAAGGGTGCCGTCCCCTTCACGTACACCGGTGATCTCGGACAGTACGACGAAGACGACATCGAGTCGATCCCGGGCCGTGCGCTCGAGTACGGCGCCGAAGCCTCGCGCCTGGTCGACTGCAAGACCGCCCTGGTCGAAGAGGGACTCGTCGCCCTCTCGTGCGGCGCCTTCCACATCCGCTCCGGCGGACGCACGTACTTCAACACCACGCCCCTCGGCCGCGCCGTCACCGGCACGCTGCTGGTGCGCGCCATGAAGGAAGACGGCGTCGACATCTGGGGCGACGGCTCGACCTACAAGGGCAACGACATCGAGCGGTTCTACCGCTACGGACTGCTCGCCAACCCGCGCCTGCGTGTCTACAAGCCGTGGCTCGACGCCGACTTCGTCACCGAGCTCGGCGGCCGCAAGGAGATGAGCGAATGGCTCGTCGCCCACGACTTCCCCTACCGCGACTCGGTCGAGAAGGCGTACTCCACCGACGCCAACATCTGGGGCGCCACGCATGAGGCCAAGACGCTCGAGCACCTCGACGTCTCGCTCGAGACCGTCGACCCCATCATGGGCGTGAAGTTCTGGGACCCGTCGGTCGCGATCGAGACCGAAGACGTCTCCGTCACGTTCGAGGCCGGCCGCCCGGTCGCCATCAACGGTGTCGAGTACACCGACCCGGTGGCCCTGGTCATGGAGGCGAACACGATCGGCGGACGCCACGGCCTCGGCATGAGCGACCAGATCGAGAACCGCATCATCGAGGCGAAGTCGCGCGGCATCTACGAGGCGCCGGCCATGGCGCTGCTCTTCATCGCCTACGAGCGCCTCGTCAACGGCATCCTGAACGAAGACACCCTCGCGACGTACCACGAGCAGGGTCGCCGACTCGGTCGCCTGATGTACGAGGGCCGCTGGCTCGAGCCGCAGTCGCTCATGCTGCGCGAGTCGATCCAGCGCTGGGTCGGCCTGACGATCTCGGGCACGGTCACGATCCGCCTGCGCCGCGGCGACGACTGGACGATCCTCGACACCACCTCGCCGAACCTGTCGTACGGCCCCGAGAAGCTCTCGATGGAGCGCGTCGGCGACGCCGCGTTCGGCCCGGTCGACCGCATCGGACAGCTCACGATGCGCAACCTCGACATCGCGGACTCGCGTTCGCGTCTCGAGCAGTATGCGGGTCTCGGCCTCATCGGCGGCGCGACGGGCGAGCTCGTCGGACGCGTCACGGCCGGCGAGTCGGGCGAGATCACGGGATCCGTCGAAGAGGTCGACGAGAACTTCGCCGACGCGGTCGACACCGCATCCGAGGGTGCGGCCTTCGACTCCGGCACCGACTGACACGCGAACGGGTCCGCCCGATCGCCGAGCCGCCTCGCGGCGGTCGGCGGTCGGCGTCCGGCGGTCGGCGGCGTCAATCGATCAGATAGGCCGCCCGCACGCTGCGCTCGGCGGCGTCACCGTCTGCGGCTCGCAGGGCGGCACTGAGGCGACCGAGCGATCGCGCGACCTGTTCCGACAGCTCCGCGTCGATGACCCACGCCCCCAGGGCCCGGGTCATCGCGAACGACGTCTCACGCAGCATCATCCGGTGCACGTCGTTCAGCGAGTGCGCCGCGAGATGCGCATACAGCTCGGTGGACGCACGGGCCCGGCGCTCGGAGTCTGCGTCGGCGGCGGCGATCTCGTCGACCCTGTCTGCAGCCTCTGATCGAGCCTCCTCCGTGAACCGCGCGGCTGCCATCCTCACCAGCGAGGACAGCTGATGGCCGACGTACTCGCGCCAGTGCGAGATGTCTTCGGGGGTGAGTGAGGTCACGCGCGTGAACCGGCTCGGAGCGAACTCGATCATGCCGATCCGCTCCAGACGCTGCAGCGCCTCGCGAACGGGGGTGCGGGAGACCCCGAGCGCCGCGGCGAGGGCGTTGTCGCTGATCGAGTCGCCGGGAGCCAGCTCCCCGTCGACGATCTGCTGCCCCACGTGCTGGAACACGATGCCCGCGAGCGACGGCGGCGGGGTCTTCTGCAAGCTCTGGAACCTCATTGACTGCGTCCCCTTCTGAAACGTCTCGAGCGCAGATGCTCGTCCACCCATCAAGACCCCTGCCGAACCGATATATGACGCGGCGGATGCAAGAAATCAGGCGATCTCGATTTATCTTGCACACTAGTGTGCACATTACGTATGATGTATGCATGACAACCCGTGCACCGCGCCGCGACTCCGTCGAGAATCGCGCCGGCATCCTCGACGCGGCCCGCGCGACTCTGGCCGCCGACCCCCGCGCCTCGATCGACGTCATCGCACGCAGCGCAGGTCTTTCCCGTCGCACTCTCTACGGGCACTTCGACGACCGCGATGCGCTGATCCGCGAACTCATCGTGAGCGGCGCGCAGCGGTTCAATGCGATCGCCGAGTCGGTCACCGACGCCGACTCACGAATGGCCCTCGCCCGCCTCGCCGCCCGCCTCTGGCAGGAGGCCGCGCACGTGCAGGTCGCGGCGGCGATCGCGCTCGACGAAGCGCATGTCGAGCACACGGCCGACGCGCTCGCTCCTCTGCGCCGCAGCGTGGCCGCCCTCGTGCGTCGCGGACAGGACGACGGCAGCTTCCGCACCGATCTCGCGGCGCCCACCCTCGCGCGTCTCATCGAGGAGGTCGCACGCACCGTGGTCTCGCGCACCGACGCGTCGAGCACGGGAGCCGCGAACCTCGCGGTGCGCACCCTGCTCAGCGTCGCAGGACTCTCGTGGCGCGAGGCCGACGCCCTGCTCGCCGACAACCCCGAGCTGATCGAGGAGGTCAGCGAATGAAGATCACCCTGCACGAGGTCAGCAAGGGCAAGGGCGGCCAGGCGCTGCCGACCATGAGCCTCGAGTTCCACACCGGCGCCGTACGCTTCGCGATCGCCGAGACCGAGCAGCGCCCCACCGTGCTCGGCCTCGTCGCGAGCGGGCGCATGAAGCCCGACACAGGACGCGTGACGATCGACGGCACGCAGGACAACCGGATGCTGCGCCGCACCGTCGCACTCGTCGATGCGCCCGACGTCAGCGATCCGCATCCCGACATCACCCTCGCCGGGGTCGTGGGCGAGGAGCTCATGTTCGCGGGCGTCGGCGCCACGCCTCTGCATGCACGTCGGTGGCTCGGCCGGCTCGGGTTCGGTGAGCTCGCCGGCGTGCCGATCGGCAACGTCGATCCGGCCGCGCGCGTGCGCATCATGTGCGAGCTGGCCATCCTGCGCGAGGGAACACAGGCCGTGGTGCTGGTCGCCCCCGATCGCCACGGAGGCAGTCCCGACGGCTGGTGGCGCATCGCGTCGGAGTTCGCCGACCGGGGCTACGCCATGCTCGTCATCGTCGGCGGGTCGGCCGCAGTCGCCCTCGAGCGCATGCACGAGCTCGAGGCGATCAACGCCTCGGGCCCGATCGAACCGCTCGTGCTGGCCCAATCCGACCCGGCGCCGGACCCCGATCCCGACCACGACCCGGACCCGGAAGCCGATTCGGACGAAACGCCCGACACGGACGAGACAGAGAACGGAGCCGACCGATGAAGGTTCCCGCGATGATCGCCGCCGAGCTGCGGCGCCTCACCGCCAGCAAGATGGGCGTGATCGCGCTCATCGCGCTGGTGTGCGTCCCGATCCTCTACGGCGGCCTGTACCTGTGGGCCAACCAAGACCCGTACGCCAAGTTCCCCGAGGTGCCGGTCGCCCTGGTCGTCGACGATCAGGGCGCGCCCGAACCCACCACGGGCGCCGAGGCCCCGACCGGCGAGACCGTGAACTACGGCGAAGATGTGGCCGACAACCTGATCGAGGGCAACGCCTTCGACTGGCAGCGCATGAGCGTCGACGAGGCAGCGGATGCTCTGCGCCAGGGCACCGTCGACTTCACGGTGACGATTCCCGCAGACTTCTCGACGGCGCTCACCTCGGCCGCAGGCGATGATCCGCACCAGGCACGCATCGAACTCGAGACCAACGACGCGAACAACTACCTCGCCTCTTCGATGGGCACGCAGGCAGTCGAGAAGATCCGCAGCTCCGTCGCGCAGACCGTGGGAACGCAGGCGGCGGAACGTCTGCTCACCGGCCTCAGCGATGTGCGCGACAAGCTGATCGAGGCCACCGACGGTGCGACACAGCTCACCGACGGAGCGAACACCGCCTCGTCGGGCAGCACGACGCTCGCCGACGGCACCGCACAGCTGGCCGCCGGCACCGCGCAGCTCGTCGAGGGCGCGAACACGCTCGCCTCCGGCGCGCAGCAGGTGAGCGACGGCAACAGACAGCTCGCCGATGTCGCGGATCGCGCGGGGTCGGTCGTGCAGGAGGCGACGGATGCTCTGCCGCAGGTGCGCACAGACATCTCGTCCGTGCTCACCGAGCGCGGGCTCACGCCCGAGCAGATCGACGAGGTGCTCGCGACGCTGGACCCCCTCGCCACCCGTCTGCAGAACGGCAACGCCACGGTGCAGGAAGCGGTGGGCAAGGTCGACCAGCTCGCCGACGGCGCCGCCGCCCTGGCATCCGGGGCCTCGCAACTGGCATCCGGTGCGGGCGCGGTCGCGGCGGGTGCGGCCTCGGCGAACGACGGCGCAGCGCAGCTGCGCGACGGCCTCGGCACACTCGCCAGCGGCACCGCCGAACTGCGCGACGGCCTGTCGAACGGCGTCACCGCGATCCCGGAATCCACTCCCGAGCTCCGCTCCCAGCAGGCCGACACGATCGCCGACCCCGTCAAGGTCTCGAGCGACAAGGTCGCGTCGGCAGAGGACTACGGAGCAGGGCTCGCCCCGTTCTTCGCCGCGCTGTCGGCCTGGATCGGCATCTACGCGCTGTTTCTCATCGTGAAGCCGATCTCGCGACGCGCCGTGACGGCCTTGCACTCGCCGATCCGGGTCACGCTCGCGGGCTGGTTGACGCCTGCAATGCTGGGCGCCGTGCAGATGCTGGGGCTCATGGGCATCCTCGCCATCACGCTGGGCTTCACCTTCGACAACCCGGTCGGCACCCTCGGTGTGATGATCGTGGCTTCCGCGACGTTCGCAGCGATCATCCTCGCTCTCAACGTGTGGCTGGGCTCGGTCGGGCAGTTCCTCGGACTCGTGCTCATGGTGCTGCAGCTGGTGACGGCAGGAGGCACGTTCCCCTGGCAGACGCTGCCGGCACCGCTCGCAGCCCTGCATCACGTGCTGCCGCTGGGCTACGTCGTCGATGCGATGCGGCAGCTGATGTACGGCGGCGATCTGTCTCGTGCGGGCTGGGACCTTGCCGTGTTGGGCATGTGGCTCATCGGCGCATTGACACTCGCGGCCATCGGCGTGACGCGCATGACGCATCGACGCACTCTGCGCGATCTGCAGCCGAGCCTGATCGGGTGACCCGGCGGGCGGCACCCCGCACGCGGGGTCCCGCCTGTCGTTCGCTGTGGATAGGATGCCTGGAGTGCAGTCGTGACACGCACTCTGGGCCCCTCTGGGACTGGGTCCCACTCCTCCACTCCGAAAGAGTTCTCGATGAAGAATGCCGATTCGACGAGGATCGTCGACGCTCCGCGCCCGTCGACGCGCGATTCACCGCAGCGCTCGCTCGCAGCCCGCATCGGCCGCATCGCGTTCCTCGTCGTCGCGGCCCTGGTCGTGGTGGCTGTCGCCGCCGCCTTCTTCGTGACCTGGACCATTCAGCGCTCGTTCCCGCAGACCGATGGAGAGATCGCTCTCGACGGTCTTCAGAGCACGGTCTCCGTGCAGCGCGATGCGCTCGGAGTCCCGACCATCACGGCCGATTCGACCGACGACCTCTTCTACGCCCAGGGCTTCGTGCACGCTCAGGACCGCTTCTTCGAGATGGACTTCCGCAGGCACGTGACATCGGGTCGTGTCGCCGAGATGTTCGGCGAGTCCCAGGCGGGCACCGATGCGTTCCTGCGCACTCTCGGCTGGCGCACGGTCGCCGAGGCCGAGGTCGCGGCGATGGACGAGGTGGCGCTCGGGTACTACGAGGCTTACGCCGCGGGCGTCAACGCCTATCTGTCGTCGCGGTCGGCGGCCGAGCTCTCGCTCGAGTATGCCGTTCTCGGCATGCAGAACGCCGACTACTCTCCCGAGCCGTGGGAGCCGGCCGATTCGGTCGCCTGGCTGAAGGCCATGGCCTGGGATCTGCGCACGAACATCGAAGACGAGACCGAGCGTGCCCTCCTGGCCGCGCAGCTCGCCGAGGGGTCGGATGCCGCCCAGACGCGAGCGACGCTCGACGAGCTGTACCCCGGGTACCCCTTCGACGAGAATCCGGTCATCGTGCCCGAGATCTCCACCGTCCCGGCCGCCGGAACGGCCGAGCCCGTAGCGTTCACGCCCGACGACGAGGGCACCGAGATGCAGCACGCGGTCACCACGATCGACTGGCAGGAGGCATCCGGGGTCATCGAGGCTGCCAGCCTGCTGATCGGCGACGTGGGCGAGGGGATCGGCTCGAACTCGTGGGTGGTGTCGGGAGATCTCACGGAGACCGGCGCACCCCTGCTCGCCAACGACCCGCACCTCGGTGCGTCGCTCCCCTCGGTCTGGTACCAGGTGCAGCTGAAGTGCTCCGAGGTCACCGCCGAGTGCCCGTTCGACGTGGGAGGCTTCTCGTTCTCGGGCCTGCCCGGAATCGTGATCGGCCACAACCAGCAGGTGGCGTGGGGATTCACCAACCTCACGACCGATGTCACCGACCTCTACGTCGAGCGCATCGAAGGAGACCAGTACTGGCGCGACGGTGCGCTGGTGCCGCTCGAGACGAGCACCGAGACCATCAAGGTCGCCGGCGGTGACGACATCGAGCTCACGATCAGATCGACCGTGCACGGGCCCATCATCTCGGGCCTCACCGACGACTTCACCGCGATCGCCGAAGACCCCGAGCCGGGCCTCGCCGCGGGAGGTGCGGGCGGCGCACCGGTCGGCGGCGAGACGTCGGAGTACGCGCTGAGCCTGCGGTGGACCGCGCTCGACCCCGGCACGAGTGCCACCGCGATCTTCGCGCTGTCCACCGCACAGGACTTCGACGACTTCCGCCTGGCCGCCTCGCTGTTCGACGTGCCTGCACAGAACCTGATCTACGCCGACGTCGAGGGCAACATCGGGTACCAGGCGCCGGGCCGTCTCCCCGTGCGCGGAGCCGGAGACGGATGGCTGCCGCAGCCCGGCTGGGACAGCACGTACGACTGGACCGGTTTCATCCCGTTCGAGGAGCTGCCGGTGTCGTACAACCCCGCCTCGGGATACATCGTGACCGCGAACAATGCGATCGTGACCGACGACTACGGCTACTTCCTGACGAAGGACTGGGACCACGGCTATCGTGCTGCGCGCATCGTCGACCTGATCGAACGACGGGCCGCCGTCGCACCGCTGACCGCGCAGGACATGCGCGACATCCAGATGGACAGCGAGATGTGGATCGGGAAGCGACTCACGACTGTCCTCGACGGCGTGCAGGTGGACGGGGCCGGAGTCGAGGAGGCCATCGACCTGCTGCGCACGTGGGACGCCCAGAACGCGCCGTCATCGGCACCGGCCGCGTATGCGAACGTGCTGTGGTCGAACCTCGTGCAGAACCTCTTCGCCGAGCGCGACGAACCACTGCCCATCGACGGCCAGGGACGGCTCTTCACCGTCGTGTCGGCGTTGCTCGAGGATCCCTCGAATCGCCTGTGGGCGAATCCGAAGCTCGGCGTCACGAGCATGGACGGCATGCTCGCTCTCTCGGCCGAAGAGGCGTACGACGAGCTGTCGGCAGTGCAGGGCACGAACGTCGACGCGTGGAGGTGGGGCGACCTGCACGCGATCACCCTCACGAGCGACACGTTCGGCTCGTCGGGGATCGCTCCGGTCGAAGCACTGTTCAACCGCGGACCGTATGCGGTCGGCGGCGGCGCCTCGGTCGTCAACGCGACCGGCTGGCAGCTGGGAACCTCGTATGCGACGACCACCGTGCCGTCGATGCGCATGGTGGTCGATCTGGCCGACTTCGACGACTCGAGCTGGATCCACCTCACGGGCGCCTCGGGCCACGCGTTCCACGAGCACTACACCGACCAGACCGCCGATTGGGCGGCCGGCGTGCAGCGTCCGTGGGCCTCGTCGGCGAAGGCCGTCGACGCCGCGACCCGGGAGACGCTGCTGCTCACGCCGGCCGGATAGCCCGGCAGCTCCGTTCAGGCGATGAGAGGCGCGGATGCTGCCGCCGCACGACGTGCGATGACCCAGATACCCGCAGCCGCGGCGAGGAAGATCGCGGCGAGCATCATCCATCCGGCGAATCCGAAGGTGATGGCCGTGGCATTCACGACGATCGGCGATGCGAGCGCGCCGAGCGAGAAGCCCATGCCGAACACGCCCTGATAGGCACCGGCGCGCACCTGATCGGCGAGCTCGAAGCTGAGCCCCCACGCTCCCGCCTGCGACAGGATCTCGGCGAACGTGTGCGCCACCATGGCCAGCACCAGCACGATGATCGCCGCCCAGGCCGGGAGACCGGCCGCCAGCGCGTAGATCAGGCAGGCGGCGACCATCAGCCATCCCGCGATCATCGTGACCCGGCCGGCGACGCGGAGCTCGTGAGTGCCGCGCGAGGCTCGCACCTGGAACAACACGACCAGCGTGGTGTTCACGATCAGCAGCAGCGCCACCGTGACCTCGGGCGCATTCGTGTTCTGGGTCACCCAGAGCGGCATGCCCAGCTCGGCCACCCCGAACTGCATCCCGAAGACCGCCGACAGCACCGTCAGGAGCAGGTATCGCGGATCCCGCCAGGGTGAACGTCGGTTCCAGTCCTGGCGCTCCGAAAGGGCGGCCGCGGCTGCATCCGTGTCGATCGATCCCGTCTCGGTGCGCAGGTGCCCGATGCGCGCGCGGGCCGGGGCATCGACCGCCGCCGTGAGCCGGAGCAGAGGCAGAGAGCCCAGCGCGCAGACGATGCCGGCGCTCGCGATCACGACGCGGTACGCCTCAGGAGTGCCGAGCGCGAGCGCGATGGCGCCGAAGCCCGAGCCCGCGGCGATCGAGAGATTCGTGACGGTACGCAGCACCGCGCGCGCATGCACGCGCCTGTCGGCCGCGAAGCCCCGCGCGATGATCGCGGAGCGCGCCGAGTGCCCGACCGAGTCGAAGAAGCCGCCGAGGCTCGCGAGCACGAGTGCCGAGGTGAAGTCGCCCGCGAAGGCGTATGCCGCCAGCAGGAGTCCCCCGAGCAGTTCGAACGAGAAGGCGAGGCGTCGGGCGCTCCACCTGTCGGCGAGCCAGCCGCCGAGGAACGAGGCCACGACGCCGCATCCGCTCGACACAGCGAGCACGACGGCCGCCTGAGCCGCCGACAATCCGATGATCTGGGTGAAGAACAGCACTGTGACGGCGAGGAAGACCCCACGGCCCACGCGCGACACCGCCGTCGCGGTGAAGAGCGCCCGCAGCACCGGATCGCTGAGGCCCGCCCGTAGGCGAGCGAGGAACCGCGGCTTCACATCTCGCGTGCCGTCTCCCGGCGCGGTCTGATCGGCGTCGGGGTCGTGCGAGGTCACCCTTCATCCTCGCACGCGATGCGAGGCCGAATTCTCGGCGTATCGGCATGCGGATCGCGTCGCCGGGGATTCGGCAGGGGGCCGCCACTCCGTTAGCGTGGGTAGGTGGCCTCCAGTTACCTCGCTCCCAAGGGCACCCCCGTCACGCTGCTGGAGTTCGAGCACGCGGGGGCGACTCTGATCGCGGAGTCGTTCGGCGAGGGGCCGCCCACCTTCCTGCTGCTGCACGGCATCGGAATGGGCCGCAGCGTGTACCTCGACGTGGTGCAGCGGTTGCGGGGCCGCGTCGTCGCGCTGGATCTTCCCGGCTTCGGCGAGGCTCCCGAACCGACCCGCACCCTCACGATGGAACGTCACGCCGACCTCGTCGCCGCTTACCTGCGGCACACAGGTGAAGGCCCGGTCGTCGTGATCGGGCACTCGATGGGCAGCCAGATCGCGGCCGAGCTCGCCGCCCGGCATCCGTCGCTCGTCGAAGCCGTCGTGCTCGCAGGACCGACCGTGAACAAGGCGGCGCGCAACGTCGCGGCCCAGGCCAGCTACCTGCTGACCGACCTCGTCGGCGAGCGGCCGCTCGTGATCTGGCGTGGAGCGCGTGAGTATCTGCGCGGCGGCCCGCACCTGATCCGCAAGATCAAGGCCACGATCGCCCACCAGCCCGAGAAGGCCTTCGCCCGCATCGACTGCCCCGTGCTGGTGCTGCGCGGCGCGAGTGATCCGCTCGCTCCGATGAGCTGGTGCCGCGAGATCATCGACGAGATCCCCGGCGCCGACCTGCGGGTGATCCCCGACCACGGCCACGGCACGCTGATCAGCGACTCCGCCCCCGCGGCGGCGCTGATCCAGGACTTCGCCGACCGCCTCTGACGCGCACTCCCGTCGGTCGCCGCGCTCAGATCCGGTCAACCACGCGAGATGCCGCTCCCAGACCTCGCCCAGATCCGGTCAACCGCGCGAGGTGCGGACGGATGCTGCACCAGCGTCCGCATCCGGAGCGGTCAACCGGATCTCGCGCGGTCCGTACCTTCCGGGCTTCAGCGCAGCGGAGGCGGAGTGCGCGGCAGGAGCATCGCGTTCCGGCGAGACCGCGTGATCAGAAGGGTGAAGGCCGCGAGACCGCCGAAGATCAGGGCGATGATGATGCCGAGCACGAGCACGAATCCGGTCCACGGACTCTGCGCCACGATGCCGCCGACCACCGCGAAGACCAGTGCCAACGCAGCGATCGCCGCGACGACCCAGCCGAGGATCATCGACACGAGGTAACCGCGCGGACCCGCGTGTCCCGGTCGCGCGCCATGCTTCGTGCCGATGTACCAGGTCCATCGCGCGCCGGTCCACCATCGCGTGACCTGCGAGGTCATCGGATACCATCCGGCGTCTGGGCCCTCGACGAGATCGGGCAGCGGCTGCACCGCGGCGTCGACGAACGGCGCGGACTGCGGTGCGGGCAATCTGCTCACGCTCCGCGAATACCAGGCGCCGACGATCCAGAGCACGGCGACCGCGAGCAGCAGCACGGGGAGAATGAAGTTGGCCGGGCTCTGAGTGATCACCGCGGCGGAGAGCTGCAGCATGGCGAGCACGAAGAAGAAGATGCCGAGGAAGAACCCCATCGACTGCGGCTCCACGGCGAGCAGGTCGGGTCTCGGCTTGCCGTCGCGCACGCGGAACGGCGCCCACATCACTCCATCCCACCAGCGGATGTCGTCTGTTCCCGGCACCGGATACCACCCCATCGGCGGGGTCGCCGTCGGCGTCGGACGCTCCTGCGGACCCCACTGGGTTCCGTCCCACCAGCGCTGCCGCCCCGGCGTGCCTGCGTCGTACCATCCCTGCGGTGCTGACATCTCTGCGCGTCCCCTTCTCAGCCTGCGGCGGGTGGCGTCTGCTTCGACTCCGCGAGCTCATCGACGATCAGGCTCCGCTCGTCGGTCGTCCCGTTGCGATACGCCTGACGCCCGACGATGTGCGCCGACAGCGGTGCGGTCGCGAACTGCATGAGGACGACGGGTGCGACGATGGCGAGTCCGAAGAGGATGCCGCCGACGGTGCGCTGCGCGAGCGCGATGGCGAGACAGATGAAGACGAGGCCGAGAA
Organism: Microbacterium sp. EB106-03-03-XG65; assembly: GCF_058791955.1. Lineage (NCBI taxonomy): Bacteria > Bacillati > Actinomycetota > Actinomycetes > Micrococcales > Microbacteriaceae > Microbacterium > Microbacterium sp. EB106-03-03-XG65. The sequence goes on along the minus strand of NZ_JBYTEB010000001.1, from coordinate 548,456 downwards.
CCTGAGGCTTGGTCGCGGCGTGCAGGCGAGACGGCACATCGCGGAACCGCAGGAGTCCGACCGCAGCAGACAGGCAGAGCAGCGCGCCGAGCAGGATCAGTACCAGCACCGCGACGTCGACGACACCGTCGGGAATGGTCAGGCCGAACACGTTCATGGCGTCGTGTTGTCCCTTCTCGCGACGAACCGGGCGACCGAGATCGATCCGAAGACTCCCACCGCGGCGATGATCAGCATGACCGGGATGCTGCGGGTGTGGCCGTTGATGGCCATCTCGGCTCCCAGCACGCACATCACCTCGGTGAGGAGCACATCCGACGCGACGGCGCGGTCGAGGATCGACGGCCCTTTCACGATACGGATGATCGTGAGGATCGCGGCGATGCCGAAGACCACCATGATCACGAGCAGCAGGATGTTCACCGCACACCGCCCTTCGTCGCGGCCCCGCGCTCTGCACGCTGATCCGCCTTGAGTGCACGGTACTGCGCTGGGGCGCCGAGCGCACGGACGACCCGGCGCTCCCAGCGCAGCACGTTCTCGCGCTGCGCCTCGACGTCGGCCAAGGTGCGCACCCCGATCACATGCAGATAGAGCACCTGGCGGTCGCGGTCGGCTTCGACGATCAGCGAGCCGGGCACGAGGGAGGAGACGACCGAGACGTGGGTCATGATGAGGTCGTCGCCGTACTTCAACGGCACCGCGATGATCGCCGCACCCGGTTGGCTGCGGAAGTCGAAGACCTGCGCCGTGACCGAGATGGCTCCGCGCAGCATCGCGAAGAGGAACTGCACCACGAACAGCGCCGCGTACCAGATGTTGATGCGGCCGGAGAGCTCGACGGTGGGCAGTCGGAAGACGCGCGTGACGAAGACCGCGACCACGAGGCCCGAGATGAACGCCAGCACCGTGAACTGTCCCCACAGCAGCATCCAGAGCACCACGAGCCATGCCAGGAACGGCAGCTGCACGCGGATGTCGCGCCAGAAGTGACGCCCGGTCTCGGAGGGGCTCATCCGTCGACCTCGTCTTCCAGCTGCACGAGCGTGACCGGGTCGAGAAGTGCCGCGCCGATGCGGTCGCACAGGGCGTAGAGCGGACCGGCGAACACGGTGAGGGCGACCGTGACGGCGACCATCCCCGCCGTGGCGACGGTCATGATGCGGGGGATCCGGCGACGCTCCTGCTGCTCATCGGCGGCCGGCGCGTTGCCGAGGTACGAGATGCGCCCCTCGGTCTCGCTCGAGTCGTCCTCCTCGCGCCAGAAGGCGAGGTTCCAGGCGCGCATCAGGGCGTAGAGCGTGAGGAGCGAGGTGACGATGCCACCGAAGATCAGCACGATCATGAGGGGCGTTCCCACGGATGCCGCGGCCTCGAACAGCGCGAACTTTCCGATGAATCCGGAGAACGGCGGGAGTCCGCCCAGGTTGATCGCGGGGATGAAGTAGAGCACCGCGATCACGGGGGCGACTTTCAGCAGTCCCTTCACCCGCAGGATCGACGTGCTTCCCGCTCTGCGCTCGATGAGTCCGACCGCGAGGAACAGCGTCGTCTGCACGACGATGTGGTGCACGATGTAATACACCGTCGCGCCGATGGCCGCCGGAGTGGCTATCGCGAGGCCGAAGATCATGTATCCGACGTGACTCACGAGCGTGAACGACAGGATCCGCTTCAGCTCGGCCTGCGCCACGGCGCCGAGAACTCCCACGATCATGGTCGCCAACGCGATGATCAGCAGCACGGTGTCGATGCTGTTCTCGGCGAACAGCTGCGTCTCGGTGCGGATCAGCGCGTAGACGCCGACCTTGGTCAACAGACCCGCGAAGACCGCCGTGACGGGAGCGGGCGCGGTCGGGTACGAGTCGGGAAGCCAGAACGACACCGGGAAGATCGCGGCCTTGATGCCGAACGCGATCACGAGCATGAGGTGCAGCACGAGCTGCGTCTCTTGCGGCAGCTCGGTCATGCGCTCGGCGATCTGCGCCATGTTCACGGTGCCGAGTGCGCCGTAGATCATCGCGATCGAGGCGAGGAAGAGGATCGACGAGACGAGCGACACGACGATGTACACCGCGCCGGTGCGGATGCGGGATTCGGTGCTGCCGAGCGTTATCAGCACATACGACGCCACGAGCAGGATCTCGAATCCGACGTACAGGTTGAAGAGGTCGCCCGCGATGAACGCGTTGAAGATCCCGGCGGCGAGGATCAGGTACGAAGGGTTGAAGATCGAGATCGGCGTCTCGTCGGTGCCGTCGGCAGCGCCCTGGCCGATCGAGAAGAGCAGCACGGCGAGCAGCACGATGCTCGAGATGAGCACGAGCAGGGCAGCCAGCCGGTCGACGTAGAGCACGATGCCGAACGGTACGGGCCACCCGCCCACCGAGACGGCGAGCGGCTCGCCGGCGTCGACGACGACCAGCAGCACGGCCGCGATCACCGAGACGACCGCGAGCGTCGCCACCGTGACGAAGGCCTGCAGCCGCGGATTGCGCCCGAAGATCAGGGTCACCGCAGCGCCGAGCAGCGGCAGGGCCACGAGCAGGGGAACCAGTGCGCTCATCGGCGGTCCTCCCCCTCGTCGGTGTGCTCGGGTGCACTGTCATCGGATGCCGTGTCGGCCGCCGTGTCTCGGGCGGCGTCTGCGGCGTCGGTCTCATGAGCGTCCGACGCGTGCGTGTCGGCATCCGTGCGGAAGTCGTCGGACGGCGCGGAATCGCTCGATTCGCCGTCGGCATCGGGAGGGGCGGATTCGCCCGCGAGCACGGCGGAGCGCTCATCGGCATCCGCATTCTCGTCCGCGTCCTCGGCAGCATCCGCGCCCGGTCGCGCGTTCCAGGATGCGGTGGGCCGATCGGTCGGAGCATCGTCGTTGATGGCCGCGTGATCGCGCATGTGGAGCACGGTGATGGGTGCCGTCTGCACGCCGACGAAGTCGGTGGTGGCGTCGTCGTCGGCGGCGTCGGCCTCGTCGTCCATGAGGTCCTCGTCGGCATCGGTGCGCTCGCGGAGCGCGATGTCGGCCTCGTCGTCCTCGACGGTGTCGGCCTGGCCCAGCTGCCAGGAGCGGTAGATCAGTGCGAGCAGGAACGCCGAGACGGCGAACGTGATGACGATCGCGGTCAGGGTGAGCGCTTGGGGCAGCGGGTCGCTGAGTTCGCCCTCGGTGCCGTAGAACGGCGCGTTGCCCGGCACTCCCATCACGATGAGGAGCAGCAGGTTCGTGGCGTTCCCCAGCAGCAGGAAGCCGATGAGCACGCGGGTCAGGCTGCGCTCGAGCATCGCGTAGACGCCGCAGCCGAACAGCACCGCCATGATCACGATCAGAGTGAGCGAGACATCCATCAGAGGGTCACCCCCCGCTCACGGAACTCCTGCGCCTGGCGATCGACCTCGGCACCGAGGCTGCGCAGCACGTCGAGCACAAGCCCGATCACGACCAGGTAGACGCCGACGTCGAAGATCGTCGAGGTGACGAACTCCATGTGTCCGATGCCGGGGATCTCCCACTCCCAGAAGTTGCTGGTGAGCGGAGCCATGCCGAAGAACAGCGGCACGACGGCCGTGCCGACCGCGAGGATCAGACCGGCGCCGAGAAGTCGTCCGGCATCCGTGGGCGCCGCCGCGCCGAGCTCCCAGCGCCCGCCGGCGACGTAGCGCATGACGAGGGCCATGCCCGCCACGAGACCTCCGGCGAAGCCTCCGCCCGGCAGGTTGTGGCCGGAGAAGAGCAGGAAGATCGACACCACGATGATCGTGTGGAAGAGCACGCGGACGATCACCTCGAGCAGGATCGACCTGTTCTCGGGCTTCATCTTCGGACCCCCGACGAGCCAGGCGCGGGGGCTGCTCTCGTTCGCGTCGGTCTGGAAGCGCACGCCCTCGGTGGTCTCGACCAGGGGTCGGCTCAGCGTGCGACGACGTCGCGCCTTGGGCAGCGTCTTCGTGGCCGAGAGCATGTCGGCGCGGTGCGTCACGAAGACGAGCGACGCGACACCGGTGGCGGCGAGCACGAGCACCGAGAGCTCGCCCATCGTGTCCCAGCCACGCAGGTCGACCAGTGCCACGTTGACGACGTTCTTGCCGTGGCCGATCTCGTAGGCGAGCTTCGGGAACAGGGCGGAGATCGGATCCGCGACGCGGGACTGGGTCGCCACGATCGCGACGAGTGCCATGGTGAGGCCCACACCGAGCCCGAGCAGAGCACGGGGAATGCGACCGACCGAGGCGTTGTGCTCGCCCATGCGCGCGGGCAGTCGACGCAGCACGAGCGCGAACGTCACCATGGTGACCGTCTCGACCAGGATCTGGGTGAGGGCGAGGTCTGGCGCGCCGCTCGTGGCGAAGAGCACCACCATGCCGAGGCCGGTGATCGACACGAGCACGACGCCCGTGTACCTCTTCTGCGCACGCACCGCGAGCACGCCTGCGACCGCCATCAGCGGTGCGACGACGATCTGCACGGGCGTGTGCCACGCCGAGAGCTGATACCTGTCGATGTCGCTCGCGAGCAGCGCCGTGATCTCGGCCGCGACGAACACCACGAAGATCGTGCCGACGTAGACGGGCAGCGAACCGCGCTGGGTCAGGGTCGTGCTGAGCACCGAGAGACGGTCGACGCCGCGCACGACGAGGTAGTAGACGTCGGCCGCCGTGAACGGGATCATGCGCGCCTTGCGATCCCAGCCGGTGCGGATCGTGAGGAGGAACAGCCCGGCGCCGAGCAGGATCGTGAGGATCGAGATTCCCAGCGCCGGCTCGAGTCCGTGCCAGAGCGCGAGATGACCGGGCCCTTCGGCTGCGACGCCCTCGGCATCCAGACCGGGGGTCGCCGTGAGCGCGTAGCCCTGCAGCGCCTTGTCGAGGGCGGGGGCGCCGATCCCGGCTGCGAGTGTGAGGCCGGCCAGAATGATCGGCGCCGAGAGGAAGCCGACCGGCGGGTCGGGCCAGGCGGTGTCCGGCAGACGATCGCCCATCGCGTCGCGCTTGGTCCAGAACGCACCCCAGAGGAAGCGGATGCCATATGCCGCGGTGAGCATAGACCCGAGGCTCACGCCGATGATGGCCACGAGACCCCAGGGCGATCCATGCAGCGCATCGTCGAGAAGCGCCGTGAGGGTCGATTCCTTCGCCACGAACCCGAGGGTCGGCGCGACGCCGGCCATCGAGGCGATGGAGATGAACGCAGCGGTGGCCATGACCGGTGCCTGACGCCCGACCCCGCTCAACTCGGTGATGTCACGCGTCGACAGCTGACGGTCGATCACGCCGACGATGAGGAACAGCGCCGACTTGAACAGGGCGTGTCCGATGACCAGCGCCACACCCGCCAACGCCGTGGCCTGTGTGCCGTAGCCCACGACGATCGAGAAGAAGCCGAGCTGGCTGACCGTGCCGAACGCCAGGATGCGCTTGAGGTCGGTCTCGCGCAGTGCCTGAATGCCGCCGAGCAGCATGGTGATCACGCCGACCGTGATGATGATCGGACGCCACGGCCCGGTGAAGGCGAAGATCGGGGCGAAGCGGGCGATGAGGTAGATGCCCGCCTTGACCATGGCGGCAGCGTGCAGGTAGGCGCTCACCGGGGTGGGCGCAGCCATGGCACCGGGCAGCCAGAAGTGGAAGGGGAACAGAGCCGACTTGCTGATGGCGCCGATCAGCAGCATGACGACCGCGGCATCGACGATCGCACCGGTCGGCGCGATCTCGAGGATCTCGCGGATGCTCGACGTGCCCGCGTCGACCACCAGCAGCACGACGCCGACGAACATGACGAGCCCGCCGAGAGTCGTCACGAGCAGTGCTTGAAGGGCGGCTCGACGGCTGGCGGCACGCCGCCGGTAGTGGCCGATGAGGAGGTACGAGAGGATGCTCGTCACCTCCCAGAACATGACGAGCATCACCAGGTCGTCGGTGAGGACGAGGCCGTACATCGCACCCGCGAACCCGAGCAGCACGGCGGCGAACTGGCCGATGCCCGCCGAGTCATCGTGGAAGTACCAGCGGCAGTAGAGCAGCACGAGCGCCCCGACGCCCGTGACGATCAGCGTCAGCACCCACCCCAGCACGTCCATGTGCATCGAGAGGTTGAGACCGAGCTGCGGGATCCACTCCACCGAGACGAACGGTGCAGGCCCGTCGAGCACCTGGGGTGTGAGCACCAGAGCGTGGATGAATGCCGCTGCGGGAATGAGAGCGGCGATCGCGAATGCCTGAGACCCCAGCCAGCGCACCAGAACGGGCATCAGGATGGACCCGAGGAGGAACACGGCGAGGAGCGTCAGCATATACGCGGCTCCTCAGGGCTCGTCGGCCGGGGGGGTCGGCGCAGGCGGGCGGGCAGGTGTCTCAGACCAGTTTACCCGCCGTAAGGAAGTCGTAAGGCCACTCGTGCGGATTGCCCTCCTCAGACGACCGACAGGAGCCTCATCGGGAGGGTGGCGCGGTGGTCGTCCCGGCGCGGAAGCGGCAGGTCAGATGCAGGGTCTCGGCGGCTTCGCCGCGCAGCATCCGTGCCACCTGCTCTCCAGCGGCACGGCCCTTCTCGACGGCGGGCTGCACGCTCGTCGTCAGCACCAGATCGCCCAGACCATCGGCCGCGATGCCGTCGAAACCGGCCACCGAGAGGTCCTCGGGCACCCGAAGGCCGAGCTCCTCCGCCGCGCGGATGATGCCGACAGCCAGCAGGTCGCTCTGCGCGAAGATCGCGGTCGGTCGCGTCGACGCGTCGGCGAGGAGCGTGCGTCCGGCGAGCAGCCCCTCGTCGATGAGGCTCGCCGCGACCGAGATCGCGGGAGCGCCGGGGAAGACCTCGCGCATCCCGGCGAGCCGATCGAGCGTGACGTCGACGGTGGCTGTCGCGAGCCGGCTCTGCGTGACAGGGCCGCGCTCGCGCTCGCTGTCGAGAGACAGAGTGACCAGTGCCACGTCGCGATGGCCGAGATCGAACAGATGGCGCGCGACGTCTGCCGCCGCGGCGGTGTTGTCGAGTGTGATGCGCGGGATGCCTTCGCCCGCATCGCCTTCGATCACCACGACCGGGAGTCCGCGCGCCCGCACGATGTCGAGCGATGCGCGGGTGCGGCCCGAGCATCCGATCAGCACGACCGCGTCGACGGGGGCGTTGGCGAGAGAGGACCCGTCGTCTCCCGGCTCGTCGCGCATCAGCAGGATGCCGGCGCTGAGGTCGGCGAGCCCGTCGGTGAGACCGTCCATCATCGCGGTCGTCACCGGGTCGAGGAAGGCCGTACGCAGATGTCCTTCGAGAACCACGGCGACGATGCCGCTGCGTCCGCGGCGCAGTGACGCCGCGCGCGGATCCGGACCGGAGTAGCCCAGCTCGGCGGCGGCGGCGAGCACGCGCTCGCGCGTCGCGGGGGCCGCATTGGCTTTGCCGCTGAACACCACGGATGCCGTGGACGTGGCGACGCCGGCAGCGCGGGCGACATCGGCGATGGTCGCGCGACGCGGAGCGTCATGACTGGTCATGTCTTGAGGATAGCCCGCGGGGTTTCGCACCGTCGAATCGATTCGATACGCTGTCTCCATGCCTGAAGCCCTCACCCGTTCGCAGTACGTCCGTTGGCGCACCGCGATCTTCGCGATCTTCTTCGCCAGCGGACTATCGATCGCGACCTGGGCATCCCGCGTGCCGTCGATCAAGGCGGCGCTCGAGGTCGACAAGGCGCAGATCGGCATGCTGCTGCTCGGCGCGGGCATCGCCTCGATCATCGGCATATCGACGAGCCCTGCGATCATGGCCCGCACCGGAGCGCGCCTCGGGATGATCGTCTCGATCTTCACCTTCGCCGCGGGCGTGGCACTGATCGGCATCGGCACGAACGTGCTCGGCTCTTTCACGGTCGTGCTGATCGGACTGGTGCTGTTCGGACTCGGGAACGGCTGCGTCGACGTCATGATGAACGTCGAGGCGACAGCCATCGAACAGCATTCGGGCAAGACGATCCTCCCGCTGTTCCACGCGTTCTTCAGCTTCGGAACGGTGATCGGAGCAGCACTCGGCGCTCTCGCCGCGCAGCTCCGCATCGACGTCTTCGCTCACACGCTGGCGATCGCCATCGTCATCGTGGTGATCGGCATCATCAGCATCGCGAACGTCCCCTCCCGCACCGAGACTCTCGACCCCAGCGCTTCGGATGCCGAGAAGCCGCACTGGCGTCAGCGTGTGCACGTCGCTCTCGAGGCCTGGCGCGAGCCGCGGACGTATGCGCTGGGCGTCGTGATGCTCGGAATGTCCTTCGCCGAGGGTGGAGCGAACGACTGGCTCGCGCTGGGAGTGGCTGAGGATCACGGCGGGGGAACCGCGCTCGGCGCCGCCGCGCTCGCGACCTTCTCGGTCGCGATGACCGCCGTCCGCATCTTCGGCGGGCCACTCGTCGACCGCTTCGGTCGTGTCGCCGTGCTGAGGGTGCTCGCGGTCGCGGCGGCCTCCGGCATCCTGCTGTTCATCCTCGCGCCGAGCCTGCCGCTCGTGTTCGTCGGAGCCGCGCTCTGGGGCGTCGGCGCATCGCTCGGCTTCCCCCTCGGCATGTCGGCCGCCGCCGACGACCCGACCAAAGCCGCAGCTCGAGTGAGCGCTGCGGCGACGATCGGCTACATCTCGTTCCTCGGCGGACCTCCCGTGCTCGGGTTCATCAGCGAGCACATCGGCCTGCTCAACACGCTCTTCATCCTGGTCGGCCTCGTCGTGCTCTCGGGCCTGTTCTCGGGGGCGGCGCGCCCTTTGCGCAAGGACGAGATGTCGGAGCAGCCCACGTCGATGGACCGCACACGGTAGAAGTCACCGGGAGAGCGAAAGACGCGGCACGGGCCCCTCGAGTCGAGCGATCGCGATCTTCACCTCGCCGAGCTCGGCCTTCACCCCCGCGACGTCGCTCTCCAAACGATCGAACCTGGAGTCGACCTTCTCGAACCGCGCATCCATCCGCTGCTCGAAGCCCTCGAACCGGGCATCCATCCGCGTGATGATCCATCCGAACCCCGCAGCGAGCCCCAGGAGCATCATCGCGACCGTCACGATCGTCGTCACCAGTTCAATCGACACCAACATCTCCTCATCCTCGACCTACGCGCCCAGAATGTCAGGATCCAGTCCGCGGTGATTTCCCGATGGCTCCCGGCCCCGACGGTTGTGGGAACATCGTCGCGGTCAGTCGACTCCGCAGGAGCAGAGCATCCGACGAAGTAGGCTCGACGGGTGCGTCTCGTCATCGCCCGCTGCTCGGTGGACTACACCGGCCGGCTCAATGCCCACCTCCCGCTCGCCACGCGTCTTCTCGTGCACAAGGGCGACGGGAGTCTGCTCGTGCACTCCGACGGCGGCAGCTACAAGCCGTTGAACTGGATGAGCCCGCCGTGCACCCTCGCGACCGAGGCGCCCGGCGAGGAGGAGTCCATCGCGGGGGTCACCGAGGTCTGGCGTGTCACGCACAAGAAGACCGGCGACGCGCTGCGTGTACAGATCTACGAGATCATCCACGACACGAACCACGACCTCGGAATCGACCCCGGTCTGCAGAAAGACGGGGTCGAGGCCGACCTGCAGCGGCTGCTCGCCGAGCAGGTGGACCGCGTGGCCGAGGGCGCGACACTCGTGCGCCGCGAGTACCCGACCGCCATCGGTCCCGTCGACCTGCTCGTGCGTGATGCGAACGGCGCCGCGATCGCCGTCGAGATCAAGCGTCGAGGCGACATCGACGGCGTCGAGCAGCTGACTCGGTACCTCGAGCTGCTCGGACGCGACCCCCACCTCGCGCCGGTGCAGGGGGTCTTCGCCGCGCAGGAGATCAAGCCGCAGGCGCGCGTGCTCGCCGAGGACCGCGGCATCCGCTGCCTCGTGCTCGACTACGACGACATGAAGGGCATCGAGTCGGGCATCCCCCGGCTCTTCTGAGTCAGGGAAGCCCATAGGCTGGAAGGCATGGCTTCCTCCCCCTACTCCTGCGTGCTGTGGGATGTCGACGGCACGATCGTCGACGCCTCCGTCGGCATCCTGCGCCGTCTCGACATCGCGCTCACCCACTTCGGCCACCCGGCCCCCACGCGCGAGGAACTGGTGCACTGGATCGGACCGCCCATGTTCCAGTCGTTCCAGGTGCAGGCGGGCATGACGCCCGAGCAGTCCGCCGAGGCCGTGGCGTTCTACCGCACCCTCGGAAAGGCCGACGGCTACACCACCGACGTGCGCACCTACCCCGGCGTCTCGGAGATCATCCGCGACCTGCACGAGGCCGGCGTCCCTCAGGCCACCGCGAGCTCGAAGCCCGAGATCCAGGTCGACGCGCTCGTCGACTTCTTCGAACTGCGCCCGTACTTCCTCACGACCGTCGGGGCCACGCCTGACGAGTCGACGCTCGCGTCGAAGACCGACATCGTCGCCGAGGCGCTTCGCCGTCTGTCCGACCGCGGGGCGGACATCTCGCGTCCGGTGCTCATCGGCGACCGCCACCACGACGTCGCCGGCGGAAACGCCAACGGTGTGCCCGTGATCTTCGTCGAGTGGGGCTTCAGCAACCCCGACGAAGGCGACGAGGCCGCGAAGCGCGCCGCATCCGTCGACGAGTTGCGCGCACTGCTTCTCTCCTGAGACCCCTGGAAGTGCCCTGGCACCGCCCCACAGACACAGAACTCCCCGCCGGAGGGTCGCGCCTGGTGGCGGACCGTCCGGTCGGGGAGTTCTGAAATCGTCCGGTCAGACCGGACGGATGTTCTCAGCCTGCAGGCCCTTGGGGCCCTGCGCGACATCGAACTCGACTCGCTGGTTCTCTTCGAGAGACCGGTAGCCGGATGACTGGATGGCGGAATAGTGCGCGAAGACGTCAGCGCCGCCGTCGTCGGGGGAGATGAAGCCGAAGCCCTTCTCCGAGTTGAACCACTTGACCGTGCCCTGGGTGCTCATGTACTGCCTGTTCTGCTGCGGGAAAGAAGCCGATGCAGGATGCGCCGACGAGACCCACGCTAGTGGAGCACGCTCAGAGGGGAAGAGGCGGGGGCAGCCCGTAACCCAAATGTTGCATGAGTGGTCATCTCACGTCATACAGGCCGCGCCACGACTGTGTGAACGGGCCGAAGAAATGGTGTGGCCCTCACCGCGGGGGGAGCGATGAGGGCCGAAGACGACCGGAGGGTGCGTCAGATTCCAGCGTAACCCCTCCGCGATGCTTTTGTCCCCCATTTGGGGGACAAAAGCGAAAAAACTTTGCGCAATGGGCAGACAGCGGCCCTCTCGAGCGGCCCGTTGGGGACAGAACCACTCGAGAGGGCCCAATCGCACGCACCGGATCGTCCTTGCCTCTGGGGAAGGCAGCCCGTCGTCTGGGGTTGACGGAGACGATCATTCCCCTTTGCGTGCACCACAACCCTATGGGAGGGTGGCCGCTCGCGCCATGGGGGTTGACGAATGAATCTGAGCGGCGGCGGGTCTCGGGGCCTGCGGTCTCGCGAGTAGCCTGGGTCGGTGACCATGCTCAACAAAGACATGACCCTGTGCATCTCGCTGTCGGCTCGGCCCAGCAACAACGGCACGCGGTTCCACAACTTCCTCTACGAAGAGCTGGGCCTCAACTGGATCTACGAGGCCTTCGCGCCGACGGACCTCGCTCAGGCCATCGCAGGTGTGCGCGGCCTCGGCATTCGCGGCTGCGCGATCTCGATGCCCTTCAAGGAAGACGTGATCGCGCTCGTCGATGAGATGGATACCTCCGCGACGGCGATCGAATCGGTCAACACGATCGTCAACGACGAGGGCCGACTCACGGCCTACAACACCGACTACAGCGCGATCGCGCAGTTGATCGAGCGGAACGGCCTCGACACGGCGGCCTCCGTGCTGCTGCGTGGCTCGGGCGGCATGGCGAAGGCCACGGCGGCGGCATTCCGCGATGCCGGCTTCGGCAGCGTCACGATCGTCGCCCGCAACGAGCAGCGCGGTCGGGCGCTCGCCGACCTCTACGGGTACGCCTGGCAGGCGGATGCCGGCGACACGAACGCCGACATCATCGTGAACATCACGCCGATCGGCATGGCCGGAGGCCCCGACGAGGACTCGCTGTCGTTCTCACAGGAGCAGATCGCCGCGGCATCGGTCGTGTTCGACGTCGTCGCGCTGCCCGCCGAGACTCCGCTGATCGCCGCGGGTCGAGCAGCGGGGAAGACGGTGATCACGGGTGCCGAGGTGGCGACCCTGCAGGCGCTCGAGCAGTTCGTGCTCTACACCGGCATCCGCCCTACCCCCGCGCAGGTGCAGGCGGCCGAGGAGTTCATGCGGGCGCAATAGCCGCCGCGCCCGCGAGACCCACCCCGCGAGGCGAGACCCGCCTTCGGGTACGAAACCCACCTTCGGGTACGAGACCGCTGGCGGGGACACGGGTCTCACGCCGCCGTGTGGGTTTCGTAGCGCGAGACCCCGCGCGGGGCCCCGCGGAAGACCTCGGGCGTCAGGCTACGACGGTCAGCGTGCCGGTGCTGACGGGCTGCGGCCGTCGCGCGGCGATGACGGCGATCACCAGGACCACCAGCGCGGATGCCGTGATCGCGGCGCCGATCCAGATGGGAGAGGTGTAGCCGAAGCCCGCGGCGATGCCGAGGCCGCCGGCCCAGGCGCCGAGCGCGTTGCCGACGTTGAACGCACCGATGTTCGCTCCCGATGCGAGGGTCGGTGCACCGCCCGCGTAGTACATGACGCGGCTCTGCAGCGCGGGGACCGTGCCGAACCCGAAGGCACCCATGAGCACCAGGATCGCCATGGTCGCCGGCTGCGACGAGACGAGGAATCCGAACAGCACCAGCACGACGACGAGGGCGGCGATGAAGATCAACAGCGTGCGGTCGATCGAGCGGTCGGCCAGGCGTCCGCCGATCCAGTTGCCGGCGACGAGCCCCGCGCCGAAGAGCACGAGCAGCCAGGGCACGGATGCGTCGGCGAACCCGGTCACACCCGTGAGCGTGTACGCGATGTAGGTGAAGGCGCCGAACATTCCGCCGAACGCGAGCGCCGTGACGACGAGCGAGAGCCACACCTGACCGGAACGGAACGCGCGGAGCTCGCTGCGCAGGCTGACCTGCGCGGTCACGGTCGGTGCCGTGACGAGCACCGCGATGCCGACGAACGCGATCACGCCGATGCCCGAGATGACCCAGAACGTCGAGCGCCACCCGAACTGCTGACCGAGGAACGTGCCGAACGGCACGCCGAACACGTTGGCGGCCGTGAGCCCGGTGAACATAATCGCGATCGCCCGCGCCTTCTTCTCGGGCGCGACGAGGTCGGCCGCGACGACCGAGCCGATGCCGAAGAACGCACCGTGGCAGAGCGCGGCGATGACGCGGCCGGCCATCGCCACCGAGTAGTCGGGCGCGAGCGCCGTCAGCACGTTGCCGACGATGAAGAGCACGACGAGTCCGAGCAGCACCGGCTTGCGGGGCAGGCGGGTCGTGGCCGCGGTGAGACCCAGGGCACCGACCACGACGCTCAGGGCATATCCCGAGATGAGCCAGCCCGCGGTGGCCTCACTGACACCGAAGTCGCCCGCGACGTCGGGAAGAAGGCCCATGATGACGAACTCCGTGAGTCCGATTCCGAAGGCGCCGATGGCGAGCGCGATGAGTCCGAGTGGCATGGTGTGCTCCGTGGTCCCCTGCTAAAGTAGTTGCAGACGCGGGATATTGCGTCACGAGGGATAATCATTGCACACGCAACTATCCCGCGCAAACAACTAATTTGCGCTTCGATACTGGAGGTCATCCATGGGCATCTCTGACGACGCCGTCGAGATCAGAGCGCGCGGTTGGCGCACCCTCGCCGCTCTGCACGGGATCATCGAGACCGAGCTCGAGAAGGCCCTCGGCGCCGCGGCCGGGCTGTCGGTCGTCGAGTACACGGTGCTCGACGCGCTCAGCAGGCAGGACGGCTGGCACATGAGGATGCAGCAGCTCGCTCGCGCGTCTGCGCTGAGTCCGAGCGCCACGACGCGGCTCGTGACGCGACTCGAAGACCGCGGGCTGCTCACGCGCATCCTGTGCGCCGACGACCGTCGAGGGATCTACACCGAGCTGACCCCTGCGGGCCTTGACCTGTACGAGAAGGCGCACCCGATCCATGACGAGACGCTCGAGCGCGCGCTCGGCGATGCGGTCACGCAACCCGAACTCGCACCCGTCGTGCACGCACTGCAGGGCGTCACGGTCGCGTAGGCATCCGCCCGTCTTCTCGCACCGCCTAAGACTCCGAGCGCGAGACCCTCACCTGGATGCTCTTCATGAGCGGCTGATCACTCTGCACGCTGAAGTCCTTGCGGCCGATCAGCACGTTCATCTCGGGCATGTATCCGGCGGCGCTGCCGCGCGGCAGGTCGTAGGGCACCGCGCGGAAAGCCCTCAGCATCCGGGTGGAACCGTCTTTCGAGGTCGACACGATGTCGACCGGATCACCCTCGGCGAGACCGCGGTCGCGCATGTCCTCCTTGTGGAGGAAGATCAGCTCGCGCAGGTTCTTGACGCCTCGGTACCGGTCGTCGTTCGAGTAGATCGTGGTGTTCCACTGATCGTGCGAACGCACCGTCTGCAGCACCAGGGTGTCGGCAGACTCGGGAATGACGTCCGGCAGCGGAGCGTGCGAGAACTCCGCACGGCCCGAGGGCGTCTCGAACACGCGCTCCCTGGCCGGCTGCGGGATCCGGAATCCGTGGCGGTCGCGGATGAGGTCGTTGAACCCCTCGAATCCGGGAAGCACCTTCGCCATCACGTCGCGGATGTTGTCGTAGTCGCCGACGTACCAGTCCCAGGGCGTCGCGGTGTGCGGAAGCGTCGCCTTCGCGATGCCGGCGATGATCGCCGGCTCAGACTTGAGATAGGCGGATGCCGGCTGCTTGCGCCCCCTCGACAGGTGCACCATGCTCATCGCGTCTTCGACGGTCACGCCCTGCGGACCCTGCGCCTGATGGTCGCGCTCGGTGCGGCCGAGACACGGCAGGATGAGCGCCTTCTCGCCGTGCACGAGGTGGCTGCGGTTCAACTTGGTGCTCACCTGCACCGTCAGGCGGCACTTCTCCAGTCCCTGTGCAGTGAAGGGGGTATCGGGAGCCGCGAGCACGAAGTTCCCACCCATGCCGACGAACACCTTCACGCGTCGGTCGTGCATCGCCTCGATCGTGCGCACGGTGTCGAGCCCCGGATGCCGCGGCGGGTCGATACGGCACACCTCGGCGAGACGGTCGAGCCAGGCATCCGTCGGGTGGTGGTCGATGCCGCACGTGCGGTTTCCCTGCACGTTGCTGTGCCCGCGGATCGGCGAAGGCCCGGCGCCCTTGCGGCCGATGTTGCCCCGCAGGAGCAGCAGGTTGACGATCTCGCGCACGGTGTCGACGCCGTGCTCGTGCTGACTCACGCCGAGGCACCAGCTGATGATCGTACGCTCTGACGCCAGGTAGACCGCCGCGGCGGCGCGGATCTGCTCCTCGGTCAGACCCGACTGACGCACGAGGTCTGCCCAGGTCGTGGCGTCGACCAGCGCGCGGTACTCGTCGACGCCGTTCGTCAGAGTCCCGAGGAACTCGCTGTCCAGCACCGACGGATCGGCGGCGGCCGCCTCGAACACGACCTTCGACACGCCGCGGATCAGCGCCAGATCCCCGCCGGGACGCACCTGCAGATTCATGGTGCTCGTGTCCGTCGCAGCGAACCTCGCCATGTCGACGAAGTCGTGCGGCACGATCGTGCGGGTGGCTCCGGCCTCGACGAGCGGGTTGACGTGCACGACCTGAGCGCCGCGCTTCACGGCATCCGAGAGGGCTGTGAGCATGCGGGGAGCATTGGATGCCGCGTTCACGCCGAGCACGAAGAGGGCGTCGCAGTCATCCCAGTCGTGCATGTCGACCGTGCCCTTGCCCGTCGCGATCGACGCCTTGAGAGCCCGACCCGACGCCTCGTGACACATGTTCGAGCAGTCGGGGAGGTTGTTCGTGCCGTACTCGCGCACCATGAGCTGATAGAGGAAGGTCGCCTCGTTGCTCAGGCGCCCCGACGTGTAGAACGCGGCCTCGTCGGGGCTGTCGAGCGCCTGCAGCTCGTCGCCGACGAGCGCGAAGGCATCGTCCCACGAGATCGGCACATAGTGATCGGTCGCGGCGTCGTAGACCATCGGCTCGGTGAGGCGCCCCTGATCCTCGAGGTCGAAGTCGGGCCAGGTGGCGAGCTCGGTGACCGAGTGTTCGGCGAAGAACCGGCGGTCGACGCGTTTGCGGGTCATCTCCCACGTGACGTGCTTGACGCCGTTCTCGCAGATGTCGAGCTTCAGGTTGCCCGGGTCGTCCGGCCACGCGCATCCGGGGCAGTCGTAGCCGGAGACGGGGTGATTCATCTGCAGCATCGCGAGCGGACCCGCGATCGGCTCCCGCTGCTCGAGCACCACCCGCCCCACCGACACCGCGGCCCCCCAGCCGGCGGCGGGGTGCTCATAGGGCTTGCGCGACCAGGGCCGGTCGGTGCGCGGACCATAGCCGCCCTGACGTGGCTCGGTGGGCATGAGACCGAAGGCGGTGCCCGACGTCCCCGACTCCTCGTGACTATCGAGCATGAACCGCTCCCTCCTCGACGCGCTCGGGCGAGGCGCGCCCGTCGATGCGCACGCGGTGCGCGTGGGTGTAGATGTTCATCGACCGTCCGCGCACGAATCCGATCAGGGTGAGGCCCGATTCCTCGGCGAGCTCGGCGGCCAGAGAAGACGGAGCCGAGACCGCGCTGAGCACCGGGATGCCGACCATCGCCGCCTTCTGCACCAGCTCGAAGCTCGCCCGCCCCGAGACCTGCAGCACCTGCCTGCGCAGAGGAAGCCGATCGTTCAGCAGCGCCCAGCCCACGACCTTGTCGACCGCGTTGTGCCGGCCGACGTCTTCGCGCAGCACCAGCATCTCTCCGGTGTCGACATCGAACAGCGCGGCCGCATGCAGGCCGCCGGTCTTGTCGAACGCCGCCTGCTCGGCGCGCAGCCGATCGGGCAAGGCGGCGATCTGCTCGGCAGTGACCTGGAACTCGTCGCCGGAGACCGGATGCTGTGACACGGTGCGCACGGCGTCGATGCTGGCCTTGCCGCACACCCCGCACGAACTGGTCGTGTAGAAGCGGCGCGCGGCGTCGGGATCCGGAAGATCCACACCATGGGAGAGGCTGATGTCGAGGACGTTGTACGTGTTCTCCTGGCCCCCGGTGCCAGGGCCGCCGCAGTGGATCGCGGAGTGGAAGTCCTCGGTGCGCGAGATGATCCCCTCCGACACAAGGAACCCCGCCGCGAGTTCGACGTCGTGGCCTGGAGTGCGCATCGTGACCGCGAGCGGCATGCCTGCGACCCTGATCTCCAGGGGCTCCTCGACCGCGAGCGTGTCGGCTCGCCGAGTGGCCCCCTCACCGAGAGTGAGCTTCAGTACCGGTCTCCGCGTCGTGATCCGCCCCACATCAGCGAGCGTACTCCGCGGCCATCCGATCGGGCAGATGCGTGATCCGTCGGCCGATACCTGGGTAGCCTAAGCCCATGAGCGCGCCTCGAACCGCACGTCGGACACCCGCAGCCCTCGCCATGGCGGCGATCGTCGCCCTGGTATTGACCGCCTGCACGGGCGGTGGCGGCGAGCAGGGCACGACGAGCGAGGGCAGCCAGGGCTTCCCCGACGACGGCTGCACGCACATCGCGGTCGCCACCTCGTCGGAGAAGGTGAACATGCTCGACGAACTGGCGAAGGCGTTCAAGGAGTCGCCCGAGCACGAGGCTCTCGAGACGTGCGCGACCGTGCGCCCGACCAATGTGTCTTCCGGCAACGCGACGCGCTTCCTCACCTCCGGTGAGGACTGGCCGAGCGACGACACGTCGCTCTGGCCCACACTGTGGTCGCCGGCATCCACCGTCTGGACCGACCGCGTCGCCGCCGCCGCGTCATCCGGCCTCGTGGGCGAGCCGAAGTCGTTCACCCGCACGCCGGTCGTCTTCGGCATGCCCGAGCCGATGGCCACGGCGCTCGGGTGGCCGAACAGTCCGATCAGCATCACCGACCTCGAGAACCTCTGCCAGGACCCCGACGGCTGGGGCAGCGTCGGCAAGGACATCTGGGGCGCGTTCAAGATCTCGAAGACCAATCCGAACACCTCGACCACGGGCCTCTCGACGATCCTCATGCAGTCCTATGAGGCGACGGGCAAGGCCGAGGGGCTCACCTCGGCAGATGTCGAGGCCTCGGCGGACTTCTCCCGTGTGTTCGAGGAGTGCGTCATCCACTACGGCGACACGACCGGCAACGTGCTCTCGACGCTCTACGACGAGACGCAGAACGGTGCGAACGGCTCGGCGTACGTCTCGGCCGTCGCGCTGGAGGAGACCTCGCTGCTCAACTACAACCAGGGCAACCCCGACTCGCACACCGTGCAGCCCGGCGAGACCCTGACGCCGCCGAAGACCAAGCTCGTCGCGGTCTATCCCGAGGGCGGCTCCCTGTGGTCGGACAACCCGATCACCGTGCTCGGTGCCGACTGGGTCACCGCCGAGCAGCGCACCGCCGGTGAGGCGTTCGCCGAGTTCGTGCAGACCACCGCAGCCCAGAAGGTCCTTCCCGATTACGGCTTCCGTCCCCTCGACGAGTCGGTGCCGCTCGGCGACCTGTTCACCGCGAAGTACGGCGTGGACCCCGCACAGCCCGCGGTCACTCTGCCGAAACCCGACGTCGATGTGATCTCGACGGCGATCGACCAGTGGACGCAGGTGCGCAAGCCCTCGTCGGTGCTCGAGCTCATCGACATCTCGGGATCGATGGATGACCCGATCGGCGACGGGCGCTCGCGCCTCGACGGAGCGATCGAGGGCGCGCAGTCGACGCTCGACCACTTCCGCTCGACCGATGAGATCGGCGTGTGGGCGTTCACCACAGGGATCTCGTCCGCCCAGGGTGAGGGAATCCAGGTGCTGCGCGACGTGTCGGCTCTCGGATCCGACGGAGAGAAGCTCGATTCGTCTCTCGACGACCTGCGCTACGCCCAGCGCAACGGCACACCTCTCTACGACTCGATCCTGCTGGCGTACGAGGCTATGAGCGAGCGGGCCGAGCCCGGTCGCATCAACGCGATCGTCGTACTGTCAGATGGTGAGGACACCGACTCGAGCACCTCGCTCGACTCGCTCATCGCGAAGATCGGCAAGAGCACCAAGGAGGGTGGCGACGACGCCCCCGTGCGTATATTCCCGATCGCGTATGGAGAGGGTGCCGACACTTCAGCGCTGCAGCGGATCGCGGATGTCACCGGCGGGCAGCTCTTCGACGCCTCGGATGCCGAGCGCATCGACCTCGTCTTCGCCTCAGTGATCAACAACTTCTGAGGCCCCACAATGCCGTCCGTCTCCGCGTCGAACAACCCCTGGATCGATGATGCCGTCGCAGGCATATCCGGCCAGAACATCTACGTCGATCCTGACGTCTCCGGTGGCCAAGGACTGACGGACGCGCTCTCCGGCGTGGTGCCCGGCGACGGATCGATCGCGGTGGTCGTGCTGCCCGCGGATGCCGGCAAGAACACCCCGTACAACACCTACATCCTCGAACAGCTCACGGCAGGGTCGAGTCAGCAGACCGTGATCGTCGCGATCGGCGACGATCTCCAGGCGGCGTCTGCGGGGATCGGCGACGACGCGCTGCGCATCGCGAACGAGAACGAGTCCTCCGGAGGGAGCCTGGCAGACAAGCTCGTCGAGACGGTGCAGGAGATCTCCGCAGAGACGCCGACGTCGCCGGGCGGCGGAGACGTCGAATCGAGCGGGGCGGCGATCCCGCTGGTGATCGGCGGTGTCGTGCTCGTCGCGGCCGTCGTGACCGCGGTCGGGCTCATCGCCCGACGGCGACGTCGCGCGGCCCCGGTGACGACGGATCCGGTGCCCGCCGGCATACGTCTGCGGGTGAATCGTCTGCGCGAACTCCGAGCCGACTACGCCGCTGTACCGGGCAGCCCGGTGGCCGCCGAGACCGCCGCAGGCATCGACGCCCTCGCCTCGCACGTCGAGCAGCTGTTCATCCGCCTCGACGCGAAGGCCGGCGAGGACCAGAGCGTGCTCGCCGAAGCCGAGTACTCCGACAAGCTCGCCCGCCTGGTCGCGGCGCTGGACCGCGACTATCTGCTCGACCTGCTCACCCGGCCCGACCTCTGGGACACCCCCGACGAGCGCATCGCCGAGGTGCGCGAAGCGCTGTCGTCGGTGACCACCCAGATCCTCGACAACATCAAGCAGGTCAATGCCCGCAAGGGCCTGCTGTTCCAGGTGTCGCTCGACTCGCTCATCGGTCGCAGCGAGCTGCGCGACTGGGAGCGTCAGTTCAAGCAGAGCTCCGGGGACTGACCGTCGCTCAGCGACTGGGTACGGCGGCGTCGACGACGCGACCGTCGACGAGGTGCAGCACCCCGTGCATGCGCGGGAGATGCACGAGGTCATGGGTCACCAGGAGCGTCGATGTGTTCCGCTCATCCGTGAGCCTCAGGATGAGGTCGATGATGGCGGCCCCGCGTTCCTGATCGAGAGCGCTGGTGGGCTCGTCGACCAGGAGCACACTCGGATCGTTCATCAATGCTCGCGCGATGTTGACCCGCTGTCGCTGACCACCGGAGAGCTGGTGCGGCCTCTTGTGACCGTGTTCGGCGAGGCCGACTGCGGCCAGCAGCTCATCCGCACGAGCCGTTGCTGTCGCGCGGGTGCGGCGGCTGTGCGGCGCACCCAGCTCGTTCATCACGCTCAGCTGCTCGCGGGCCGTCAGGGAGGGAAGCAGGTTGGACTGCTGGAAGACGATCCCGATCCGGTCCCGCCGCAGACGCGTCGCCTCGGCCGGGCCGAGCGCGGTCACGTCGCTGCCGTCGATGAGGATCTCACCGGAATCCGGACGCAGCAGGGTTCCGGCGACGGCGAGCAGGCTCGACTTGCCCGAGCCGCTGGGTCCGGTGATGCCGGTGACGGTTCCCGGGTGAGCGGTGAGCGAGACGCCGTCCACGGCGGTCACCCGCGAGTCGCCGTCGGGGAAGGTCAGGGTGATGTCATTCAGTCGGATCATCGGTTGCTCCCGAGTGCGGTGAGAGGGTCGGCGGAGGTGACGGATCGCAGGGCGAACGCAGCCCCTGCGAGGCCGAGGGTGATCATGATGGCGCCCGGGAGGACGGTCGTGACAGGACTCAGCAGGAACGGGAGGGCGGTTCCCGCGAGCAGGCCGAGCACCGTGACCAGCCCCAGACCAATGCCGATGCCCACCAGCAGCACGATCAGCGCCTGACCCAACGCGTCTCGGATCAGGGACCGAGTGCTCGCGCCGAGCGCCTTGAGCACAGCGACGTCGCCCTTTCGCTGCATGGTCCAGACGGTGAAGAAGGCCCCGATGACGAGTCCCGAGATGCCGAACAGCATGGCCACCATGAGCAGGAGCGATCCGATCTCGGAGCGGAAGGCGCTCAGCGCCGTCAGAGAGCCGAGGGTCGTCTCGGAGACCGTGTCGTTCGCCGCATCCGCCGCATCCCAGTCGGGAGCGCCGGAGACGGCGAGGACCGTGGCGTAGGCATCAGGGTTGCCGGTGGATGCCGAATACGCCTGCCAGTCATGGAGGGTCATCTGCACGACAGGCGTATGGCTGTACCAGGCATCTCCGTCGACGGTCTCGACGTCGTACGAGACGCCGGCGATCTCGATCTGATCGCCGACCTCGACTCCGAGCGCATCCGCGGCGGGCACCGACAGACGCAACCGGCCGTCTGCAGAGGGCGCACCGGCGTCGAAGCCGGGCTCGACACCGAACACCGCGATCGTGGCGCGGGCGTCGTCGCTCTCGGCGCGGGTCTGGCTGATGCCGAGAGGGCGCGCGTCGGTCACGCCGGTCGTCGTCGCCCAGTCGTTCGCCTGCCGCTCGGTGATCGCGGAGTCCGCGAAGCTGGCCGCATCCTCGCCCTCCGAGGGTGTGGAGAACACGATGCGGTCTGCGGGGAGCGCGAGCACGCCCGAGACGTTCTGAATGGCGAGGCCACCGGTGAGCCCGCTGAGGAATCCCACGAGAAGGGTGATGAGGGCGACGACGGAGCCGATGAGGATGAATCGCCCCTTGGCGAAACGAAGATCGCGTAACGCGACGAACATGGTGAGCCTTTCCTGTCTCCGATGCGGTGACCATTCCACTTTCGCCGTCGGCATCGTCGTGGTCATCGGCCACGGGGACCGGCTTTCGCACCCGGTATGAGGAGGCCTCGATCGTCCTTTCGGACGATGCGGCTGCTCGGTGCGTCGGCGTAGAGTTCGATCCATGGCGCATACCGCTCTGACCCCGGTGTTCGTGGGTCTGCGGACGGGCCTCCACGTTCTGTTCTTCGCTCTGACCGGGCTCGTCATCATCCGTGCCGTGCTCGACCCTTCGGAGTCGAGCGTTCCGGCGATCGTCCTCGCACTGATCGTCGTCGCGACGTACGGGTCCGGGCTGCTGCTCACCCGGCTCTCCCATGGACGGCGGCCGATCTCACTGATCTGGTTGGCCCTGCTCGCGGCGGAGTGGCTGGGGCTGCTCTGGCTGAGCGCCGATGCCGCCTACCTCGTGTTCCCTCTCTTCTTCCTGTTCCTGCATCTGCTGGGGCGCTGGGCGGGATCGGCCGCGATACTCGCGTCGACGATCGTCGCGGTGTGCGCCCTCGGCATCCACGGCGGGTGGAGCGTCGGCGGGGTCGTCGGCCCTTTCGTCGGCGCCGGCGTCGCTCTCCTGATCGGGCTCGGCTACCAGGCCCTGGCGAGTGAGGCGCAGCAGCGCGAGGCGCTGGTCGACGAGCTGCTCGCGACCCGCGGACAGCTCGCCGCGCGGGAGCATGAGTCCGGTGTACTCGCCGAACGTGCACGGCTCGCCCGCGAGATCCACGACACGCTGGCGCAGGGACTCTCCAGCATCCAGATGCTGCTGCATGCCGCAGAGCGCGCCGACGACGCGCGCCCGGGGATCGAGCACATCCGGCTCGCGCGTGAGACGGCCGCGGCGAACCTCGTCGAGGCGCGGCGGTTCATCCGCGAGCTGACGCCTCCCCAGCTCGACGACCAGACCCTCGGTGGGGCGCTGCGCCGACTGGCGCGAACGCAGTGGGCGACCCAGGGGCTCGACGTGCAGGTGCGGGTGTCCGACACGATCGCCCTGCCCATGCACCTGCAGACGGCGCTGCTGCGCATCACGCAGGGCGCGATCGCCAACGTCATCCAGCACGCTCACGCCACGACGGCGACGGTCACGATCAGCCTCGACGGCGACCGCCTCCACTTCACGGTCGAGGATGACGGAACCGGATTCGATGCAGAGCGCCCCGAGGCGAGCATCGCCGAGAAGTCGGACTCGTTCGGTCTGCGCGCCACCGCCGAGCGGGTGCAGCAGCTGGGCGGGCGGCTCGAGATCGATGCGGCACCCGGCCGGGGAACGACACTCACCGTCGACCTCCCTCTCACGGAGTTCGCATGATCCGCCTCGTCATCGCCGACGACCATCCCATCGTCCGCGCGGGCCTCACCGCCCTGTTCAGCCTCGAGCCGGATCTCGAGGTGGTCGCCGAGGCATCGACACCCGACGAGGCCGTCACCTGCGCCGAGCGTGAGAACCCCGACGTCGTGCTGATGGACCTGCAGTTCGGCTCCCAGTCCAAGGCCACGGGAGTCGATGCGACTCGACGCATCCGCGCGCTCGAGGCTCCGCCCTACGTGCTCGTGCTCACGAACTACGACTCGGATGCCGACATCCTCGGCGCCGTCGAGGCGGGAGCGAGCGGCTACCTGCTGAAAGACGCCCCACCGCATGAGCTGACCGCCGCCGTACGCGCGGCGGCTGCGGGCGAGAGCGCGCTCGCACCCGTGATCGCCTCCCGTCTGCTCGATCGCATGCGCGCACCACGCGTCAGTCTCAGCAGCCGTGAGATCGAAGTGCTCGAGCTCGTCGCCGCCGGGCGCTCGAACAGCGAGGTGGCAGAGCAGCTGTTCGTCAGCGAGACGACCGTGAAGTCGCACCTCGCGCACATCTTCTCGAAGCTCGACGTCAGCTCACGCACCGCCGCGGTCTCGGCAGCCCGTCAGAAGGGCATCCTCCGCTGAGACTTGGAGCACCGAGCGCGGTGCTCAGATCTCGTACGCGGCGCGTCGATGCGCGACACGGACGACTGTCACGAGTACCTGCTCGTCGAGGACCTCGTACAGCACTCGATAGTCGCCGACTCGTATTCTCCAGGCGTTGTCGTACCCGGCCAGCGTGCGGCATCCGTGCGGACGCGGGTCGCGCTCGAGGTCGGTCACCCCGGCAAGTATCCGTCGGCGGATCTGCGGGTCGAGCTTGCGGATCTCTCTGGCAGCGGCAGTGGTGAACTCGATGCGAAAGCGCGTCACGCGACTTCCGCGCGCAGCTCATCCAAGGACACACGCTCACCGTCATCGGTCGCTCGCGCGGCGGCGAACTCGGCGGCGTCTCGGGCCGCCTCGAGTTCTTCGAGCAGCTCGAGATCATCGACACTGATCACCACGGCCGTCAGCTTGCCATGGCGCGTGACGCCCACGCGCTCTGATCCGTAGGCGACCCCGCCGAGGACATCGGCAAGGCTGTCACGCAGATCCTTCGAGGGCACGCTGCGGGTGATCGTGTTCATGCGTCAAGAATATCACTTATGTACATAATGCCGATATTGTACGTCGCTAGCTCACGCCCGGGGCTCCTCTGCAACTCTCCGCGCCTTGCGCGCGCGGCCATCTTGACGAGGTCCACCGGAGAGACGGTGCGGCCTCTTGTGTCAGTGCTTGGCAAGGCCGACTGCGCGCAGCAGTTCATCCGCGCGGATGGCCGCCCGAGGGTGCGCCGCGTAGCGACGCCCGACGCCACCCACACCATGAGATGGCAAGAGGAATCAATGCCACCAGCCAGGACGCGGGCCCGCTGAGCGCAATGGTCAGGACCCCCCTCCCAGGACAGTGAGCCCCGCGCACAGGGACTTAGCAACCAGTTCACCCAGGCCGGACATGACTGCGGGACGGGTGATCGACGCACCCTGGAGCGATGCGCGGAGAAGAAACACGGACGCTACCACCGGATAGAGAACCGCAGACAACTGCAGGTACGTCGTCGCGGTCGCGGTCACCGCCGGGTCACCGCTCGACAGGAACGCCTGTGCGATCCGATCGGCCAGCAGGATGACGACGATGCTCTCGATCGCCGCGAGAGCAGTACACATCACGCCCGCCTGCCTGACGCCACGACGGACTCGACCCATGTCCTCAGCCCCAGCGTTCTGAGCACAGTAGACCACCATGCAGATTCCGAACGCTGCGAGAGGCGCGAGAGCAAATCCCTCCACGCGCATCCCGATCGACACACCAGCGATCGCGGCTGCGCCGAGGGAGTTCGCGGCTGCCTGCAGTAGGACGTTTCCCGCCCCGATGCCCGCGGACTGGAACGCCATCGCCGCACCCTGGCGACCCTGTGTCCCACCGGCTACCGGAGCAAGCGATGTCCGCACACGCAAGTGGGGATGGGATCGCAGGAGAATCAGGAAGCTCACCAGCGCTGTGCACAGACCCGCGCCCTGTGTCGCGAGCCCCGCACCCAGCACCCCCAGGTGCGCACCTCCGACAAGCCACAATGCGAGAAGTGCGTTCACCATGCCGCTGATGAGCATGATCACGGTCGGAGACGTACTCTCACCCAACCCACGGATGGTGTGGGTGCAGAAGTTCCCGAACGCGGTGAGTGGCAAACCGACGCAGAAGATGAGGTAGAAGGTCGTTGCATCCGAGCGAATGTCCATCGGAACTCCGATGAGAGTCATCACGATCGGTGCTGTCGCCGCGAGGAGCGCCCCGATGAGCACGGCACCCCCGACAGCGATGACAGACCCCGTCCAGAACCGACGACCTACCGCGATCGCATCGCCGGCGCCGTGCGCCTGCGCGATGTGAATCGTGAGGCCGGCCGTGAATGCGAAGACTGTGCCGAAGAGCAGCGAGACGAGACCG
Source organism: Microbacterium sp. EB106-03-03-XG65 (assembly GCF_058791955.1). Classification (NCBI taxonomy): domain Bacteria; kingdom Bacillati; phylum Actinomycetota; class Actinomycetes; order Micrococcales; family Microbacteriaceae; genus Microbacterium; species Microbacterium sp. EB106-03-03-XG65. The sequence continues at coordinate 522,424 of NZ_JBYTEB010000001.1, read as the reverse complement.
AATGACGACCCCACCGCAGCGAGTCCGTGCTCGCCGACGAACCTGCCGAGTATCAACGCATCCACCGTGTAGTGCGATTGTTGGATCACGTTGCCGATCCAGATCGGGACGATGAAGCGAAGGATCGCCCTCCAGGGCGGGCCTTCCAACAGAGCCCGAGCACGGGCACGCGCGCGCACCTCACTCATCGGCGAGAGCGAGGACGGACGCTGGCGCCCAGGTGCGAGAAGCCAGCCTCCGGCATCGACGTCGCGGCACCGTCAAAGTCGAGCAAAACGTACCCCCCCTGGGTCATAACCATCGATGACGCCAAGATAGGAAGGATCCTAAACAAAAGCAATATACGATCCTGCCCTCGTTTCTCCGAGGTCGGAACCCGTCGGTTCAGACGGCGGGAGCGGCGGTCGACGCACGCACGATCAGCTGCGAGCCGAGGGTCACGACGTCGTCGATCGCGGTGCCATTCATCGCCTGCAGCAGCAGGTCGACGGCGAGGGCTCCGCTGCGCTCGATCGGCATCCGCACCGTCGTGAGCGCCGGCGTGACCGCGCCCGCCAGGTCGATGTCGTCGATTCCGACGATGCTGATGTCGGCGGGGCATCGCTTGCCGAGCTCGAGCATTCCGGCCTCGAGACCCAGTGCCACGAGGTCGTTGTACGCCACGACGGCGGTCGCCCCACTCGCCGCGGCGAGCGCGGCAGCCGCGCGACCTCCCTGGATGGATGCGGCGTGGTGGCTGAGGCGGGTGAGACGGATGGCGTGGCTCTCGCACGCCCGTGCGACGGTGTCGGCTCGGCGGATGTCGGCCCAGGAACCGCGCGGTCCTGAGGCGTAGGCGATGTGGGTGTGGCCGAGCGCGGCGAGGTGCTCGATCGCCTGGCCCGGCCCGTTCTCGGTGTCCATGAGCACGCAGGGCGCGCCGTCGATCTGGCGGTTGACCACGACGTAGGGGGTGTCGCCCACGAGGGCGAGCACCTCGTCGTCGGGCAGTCGCGGCGAGCACAGCAGCATGCCGTCGAGCTTGCGGGCCTGCTCGATCTGCTCGCGCTCGCGGCGCAGGTCCTCGTCGGCGTCGAACAGCACGATTCGGTGGTGCCCATGCCATGCCTGGCCCTGGATCGCCTTCAGCAGCGTGGCATAGACGGGGTTCGACACATCGGGTACGACGACACCGAACGTGCGGGTCGCGGTGACGGACTGCGGGGCGGCGTAGCCCAACTCGGTCGCCGCTTCGAGGACACGGCCGAGGGTGCCCGGGGCGAGGCGGTCGGGCTCCCCGAACGCGCGCGACGCGGTGGCGATCGACACGCCTGCGTGCCGTGCCACATCCGTCAGTGTCGCCGCCATCTTCTGCTCCCACCCTCTCCGTCATCCTACGGTCCCGCGACGGGATGAAAGATGGCTTGACAAGTTTGTACAACTCATTCACACTGTTTGCAGGACGATCATCGCCGATCACCCATCAGGGTGCGCGGCCCAGAGCGAAGGAGCCGACGCGTGAGCATCGAGACACCGGTCCTGCGCCGCACCACCCCCGCGAGCGCCACCCCCGGAGCCGCACCCTCCACCGCAGGCATCCTGCACCTCGGGCTCGGCAGCTTCCACCGCGCGCACCAGGCCGTCTACACCGCTGCTGCCCTGCAGTCCGCCGGTGGCGACTGGGGCATCGTGGGCGTCGCTTCGCATTCTCGTTCGATCGTCGATGCGATGCACGCCCAGGACATGCTCTACTCGGTCGCGACCATTGCGCCGGACAGCACCTCGCTCTCGATCCCCGGAGTACACACCGACGCCTTCGTCGGTGCGGAACAGCCCGAGCGCGTGGTCGCCCAGATCACCGACCCCGGCATCCGCATCGTGACGCTCACCGTCACCGAGAACGGCTACAGCTACTCGCCGGCCACCCAGCACCTCGATCTCGACGACGACGCCGTGCGCGCCGACCTCCGCGGCGGTGCCCCGCGCTCGACGATCGGCCAGCTCGCCCGCGGACTCCAGGCGCGCGCCGCAGCCGGCGGCGCACCGATCTCGATCCTCAGCGGCGACAACCTCGCGGCCAACGGCAAGCACACCGAGAAGCTCGTGCGGGAGTTCCTGCAGGAGCTCCCGGGTTCTGAGGGCGGGGACGCACTCGCCTTCCTCGACCGCGGCGTGACGTTCCCGTCGAGCATGGTCGACCGGATCGTGCCGTCGACCACGCCGGAACTCCGAACCCGGGTCAGCGCATTGCTCGGCGCTCAGGATGACATCCCCGTGCCCGCCGAACCGTTCACCATGTGGGCCATCGAAGACGCCTTCGCGGCCGGTCGTCCGGCGTGGGAGGCGGGCGGCGCCGTCTTCACCAGCGAGGTCGCGCTCTACGAGCAGATGAAGGTGCGGCTGCTGAACGGCACGCATTCCCTCATCGCCTACCTCGGTGCCCTGACCGGTGTCGGCACGATCCCCGAGGCCATCCGCGTGGACGGCATCGCGACGGCAGCCCGCGCCGTGCTGAACGACGAGTACGAGCCGTCGATCGAGGTGCCGACCGGCGTCGACATCCGCGCCTACGAGAGCGAGCTCTTCGAGCGCTGGGAGAACACCGCGCTCGGCCACCGCACCAGCCAGGTCGGCACCGACGGCTCGGTCAAGCTGCGTCAGCGCATCCCCGAACCCGCACTCCTCGCCCTCGGCCACGGCGACATGCCGCACCTGATCGCACTGACGGTCGCCGGCTACCTGTCGTGCATCGCGCCGCTTCCGGGGTTCGATCCCGGCCTGCACGCCGCGGCGATGACCGACGCCTCCCGCGAGCGCCTGGCCGGCTTGGCGGCGACCGCCCGAGACGGTCGCGAGCTCGCGAAGCGCGTGATCGCCGAGCTGCACCTGTTCGGCGCGGAGCTCGGGGCAGAGGATGCTTTCATCGCACGAGTCGGAGACCTGATCGACATCATCCGTCGGCAGGGCGTCGGCGCCGCGATCATCGATGCCGTCTCGGCATCACAGACCCCCACACCATCACTCATCAGCGCAGAGGAGATGCAGCCATGAAGGCTCTCGCCATCCACGGCAAGGAAGACATCCGCTGGGAGGACCACGAGGTCCCGACCCCCGGTGACGGCGAGGTGCGCCTCCGTGTGAACTACGTCGGCATCTGCGGCTCCGACCTGCACTACTACTTCCACGGCGCCAACGGCGAGTACACGATCCGCGAGCCCCTGACCCCCGGTCACGAGCTCTCCGGCGTCGTCGATCTCGACCCGTCGGGTCGCCTGGCTCCCGGCACCCCGGTCACGGTTCACCCCGCTCGCTACGGCCCCGAGGTCGCCGGGCTCGAGAACCACCCGCACCTGCGCCCCGGCGGCGACTACTTCGGCAGCGCCGCGGCGAACCCGCACCGTCAGGGTGGGGCATCCGAGCTGCTGATCGTCGAAGACCACATGGTCCGGGTGCTCCCGGCATCCCTCCCGCTCGAGCGCGCGGCCCTCGCCGAGCCGCTCGCCGTCGCGATCCACGCCGTGAGCCTGGCGGGAGACATCACCGGCAAGCGGGTGCTCGTGATCGGCGCCGGACCCATCGGCCTCCTCGTCGTGGCCGCCGCGGTCAAGGCCGGAGCATCCGTGGTCGGCGCCAGCGATGTGCGCGAAGAGCCCCTCGACCGTGCGCGGGCCCTCGGCGCGACCGAGGTCTCGCTGGTCGGCCGCGACACGATCGAGAACGAGTCGTACGACGTCGTCTTCGAGTGCTCCGGCGTCGGAGTCGCGCTCACCCAGGCGGTGCGCGCCGCTCGCCGCGCCGGCACGATCGTGCAGGTCGGGATGCTGCCCAACGCCGACATCGGCGTGAACCTCGCCCCGATGCTCGCCAAGGAGCTCACGATCCGCGGCGCCTTCCGTTTCTCGACCGAGATCGATGACGCGGTCGCCCTGCTGGCCGAGTCCGACGCCCTCGACTCCGTCATCTCGCACGTCCTTCCGGCATCCGACGCCGTTCAGGCCTTCGAGCTCGCTCGCGACTCGTCGGCTTCGGCGAAGGTCCTGCTCTCCCTCTAGCGACACCCCCGCCCGACACCCCACTGTTCCTGGTCCGAAGGAGTACCTCCCATGTCAGAACCGCAGACGACGGCCACGGCCGCCGATCCCACCGCGAAGAGGTCGGTGAAAGACCTCGTGCGCGCCGCCATCTCGGGATGGCTCGGCACGGCGCTCGAGTTCATGGACTACCAGCTCTACTCGCTGGCGGCCGCCCTGGTGTTCGCCGACCTGTTCTTCTCGTCCGAGAACCCGGCCGTGGCCGTGGTCGCCGCGATGGCCACCTACGGCGTCGGCTATGTCGCCCGTCCGGTGGGCGCCTTCTTCTTCGCCCGCCTGGGTGACAAGACCGGCCGCACGAAGGTGCTGTTCTACACGATCCTGCTGATGGGTCTCGCGACCACCCTCATCGGATTCCTGCCCACGTACGACCAGGTGGGCGTGCTCGCGCCGATCCTGCTCGTGCTGCTGCGCATCGCACAGGGCTTCGGCGCAGGAGCCGAGATCTCGGGTGCGGGCGTCATGCTCGCCGAGTACGCCCCCGCCAAGCGCCGAGGCATCATCGCCTCGCTCGTCGCACTGGGCACGAACTGCGGAACCCTGCTCGCCTCGGGCATCTGGGCGATCCTGCTCGTCGCGTACAGCGAAGACGAGGTCATCGCCTGGGCGTGGCGCATCCCGTTCATCGCCAGCGCCGTCATCATGCTCTTCGCGATCTGGGTGCGCTTCAACCTCAAGGAGACCCCGGTCTTCGAAGAGCGCGACGACGTCGTCGACGGCAAGGCGCTCTCGCGTGAAGAGGTCGTGAAGCTCGCCACCGAGACCAACGACATCCGCACGCTCGAGGCGATGAACCGCAAGCCCTGGAAGGCGTTCTCGATCGCGCTCCTGCTGCGCTTCGGCCAGGCCGGCAACTCGGGGATGATCCAGACCTACCTGATCAGCTACATCACCGTCGTGCTGCTGCTCGACCGCTCGATCGGCGTCAACGCCGTGATCGTCTCGTCTCTCGTCGCCTTCATCACCGTGCCGCTCTCGGGCTGGCTCGGCGACCGCTTCGGCCGCAAGCGCATGTACATGGTGTGGGCGGTCATCGCGCTCATCGTCATCGTCCCGACGATGCTCATGATCAGCAGCAAGGACACCCTGCAGGTCTTCGTCGGCTACGTGGTGCTGCACAACCTCGCGGTGATGAGCTTCGCCTCGCTCGAGAACCTCACGCTCCCCGAGCTGTTCGGATCGCGCAACCGTTACACGTTCACGGCCATGGCTCGCGAGATCGCGGCGATCGTCGCGACCGGCGCCGGCCCCGTCATCGCCGCAGCCTGGGTGTCGGCCGTCACCGGCTCGTTCATCCCGATCATCATCATGCTGTTCGTGTTCACGCTGTGCGCGCTCATCGCCTCGATCTGGATGCCGGAGGTCGCCGGTCGCGACCTGACCGACCCGCGCGACGCGATCTGATCGCCCCGCACATCACGACCCGGGGTGCGGACGCCCGAACGTCCGCACCCCCACACCTCATTCCGCACCTCCAGGAGAGAACGACATGACCATCGAGATCGTCGACGTCAACATCACCAGCCCGGGACGCAACTTCGTCACGCTCAAGATCACGACCTCCGACGGCATCGTCGGCCTGGGCGACGCCACGCTGAACGGGCGCGAGCTCGCCGTCGCGTCGTACCTCTCCGACCACGTCGCCTCGATGCTGATCGGTCGCGATGAGGACCGCATCGAAGACACCTGGCAGTACCTCTACCGCGGCCCGTACTGGCGTCGCGGTCCCGTCACCATGGCCGCGATCGCCGCGGTCGACATGGCGCTGTGGGACATCAAGGCCAAGAAGGCCGGGATGCCGCTGTACCAGCTGCTCGGCGGTGCCAGCCGCGAAGGCGTCCGCGTCTACGCGCATGCCTCGGGCACCGACTACGCCGCCCTGAAGAACGCGATCACCGGCTACGAAGAGCTCGGCTTCACCGCCGTCCGCGTGCAGACCGGCGTTCCGGGACTCGGCCAGATCTACGGCGTCTCGGCTGCAGGCCCGGGCGTGCGCTACGACTACGAGCCCGCCAAGCGCTCGGGTGACCGCCCCAGCGAAGAGACCTGGGACACCCGCAACTACCTCAACCACATGCCCGGGATCTTCTCGCAGATCCGCGAGGACTTCGGCACCGACCTCCGCATCCTGCACGACGGACACCACCGGATGTCGCCGATCGAGGCCGCGCGCTTCGCGAAGGACATCGAGCCCTACGACCTGTTCTGGCTCGAGGACTGCACCCCCGGAGAAGATCAGACCGCGCTGCGGCTCGTGCGTCAGCACTCGACGACCCCGCTCGCGATCGGCGAGGTCTTCAACTCGGTGTTCGACTACCAGACCCTCATCACCGAGCGCCTGATCGACTACGTGCGCTCGGCGGTCACCCACACCGGTGGGATCACGGCCATGAAGAAGCTGCTCGACTTCGCCGCGATCTACGGCATCAAGTCCGGCATCCACGGGCCGACCGACATCTCGCCGGTCGGAATGGCCGCGGCGCTGCACCTCGACCTGGCGATCCACAACTTCGGCATCCAGGAGTACATGCCGCACAACGAGCAGACGCTCGAGGTGTTCCAGACGTCCTTCACGTTCGACAAGGGCTTCCTGCACCCCGGCGACAAGCCCGGACTCGGCGTCGACCTCGATGAGGATGCCGCGGCCGGCCACGAGTACACCAAGGCGTATCTGCCGGTGAACCGTCTGCTCGACGGGACCGTCCATGACTGGTGAGGCACGCCGGGTCGCCCTGCCGCAGCGCACGGTCGACTCGCGTCTGATCGTCGTCGCCCGCGCGAAGCGGGCGGAGGACTATGACGCCGTGCTCGACGTGCTGGTGGATGCCGGCATCCGCAGCGTCGAGCTGACGCTGACCACGCCCGGCACGTTCGAGCACTTCCCCCACCTGGCCGCACGGTTCGGCGACACGATCGACCTCGGCATCGGCACGGTCACGAACACGGTCGACCTGGCACGGGCGATCGAGGTGGGCGCGGCCTACATCGTGACCCCGATCACCTCGACCGACTTCGTGGCGCAGGCGACGGATGCCGGTGTGCCGATCGTCCCGGGCGGACTCACCCCGACCGAGCTGTTCGCCTCGTGGGCTGCGGGCGCCTCAGCGGTCAAGGTGTTCCCCGCAGGTCAGGTGGGTCCGTCGTACCTCAAGGATCTGCGCGGACCGTTCCCCGATCTCGTCGCTGTGCCCTCGGGCGGCGTCGACCTGGCCGGTGCCGAAGCCTGGCTGCGTGCCGGTGCGGTCGCGGTGAGCGTGGGAGGACCGCTGCTCGGCGACGCGTTCGCCGGCGGTGACCTGCATGCCCTGCGGGAGCGCGCCGCGTCATTCGTCGACGTCTGCGCGCGGAGCGCCGAGTGACCACCTCGTCGCCGTCCGTCGTCACGCTCGGAGAGACGATGGCGCTCGTGCGCACAACCGAGATCGGCTCGCTGCGCCACGCGAATTCGCTGGCGTTCGGCATCGGCGGCGCCGAGAGCAACGTCGCGATCGGGCTGGCGCGCCTCGGCGTCGCGGCCTCGTGGCTGGGTCGCGTCGGCGACGACTCCCTCGGCGAGCGCATCGCCCGAGAGATCCGCGGCGACGGCGTGCAGGCACATGCCGTGATCGATGCCCAAGCCCGCACGGGTCTGATGGTCAAGGAGCGCCCGTCGACGGCATCCACGGCCGTGCACTACTACCGCGCGGGGTCGGCCGGCTCACGACTGCATCCGGACGATCTTCCGCAGGGGTGGGTCGAGTCGGCTTCCCTGCTGCACATCACGGGCATCACCCCCCTGCTCTCGGCGACCGCGCGGGATGCTGTGCACTCCGCCGTCGATCGAGCGCGCGCATCCGGCGTGATCGTCAGCTTCGACATCAACTACCGGTCGGCGCTCGCTCCCGCATCGGCCGCCGAGCCGGTGCTGCGGCAGCTCGCCGAGCGTGCGGACATCGTGTTCGGCGGCGAGGAGGAGTTCGCGATCCTCTATCCGCGCACCTCCATCGCGGATGCGGCGGCACGACTGCGTGACGCCGGGTGCGCGACGACCGTCGTCAAGCTCGGTGCGGCGGGAGCTGCCGTGATCACCGCCGACTCCGTGGTCGAGGCATCCGGTTTCGCGATCGATCCGGTCGACACGGTGGGGGCGGGCGATGCGTTCGTGGGCGGTTACCTCAGCGGGCTCCTCGCGGGGCTCGAGACCGAGGCGATCCTGCAGCGGGCGAACGCCTGCGGGGCCATGGCGTGCCTCGTTCCCGGCGACTGGGAGGCGGCCCCCACTCGCCGCGAGCTCGATCTGTTCATGAACCGGGATTCCGATCCTGTCCGTCGCTGATCCGGCGCGGACGCCACCTCAGGACGCGTAGCCTCGAAGTATGTCGAAAGCCGCTGTATCGCCGTCCGCGGCTTCCACCCTCACTCCCCCCGAGACGCCGCGCGCATCACTGTTCGCGCACGCCGCCATCGACGCGCGACCGATCGCGCTCGCCTACCGTGTCATCGCGCTCGGGATCATCCTCACCGGCATCGTGCGCCATTCCGACATCCTGACCGGACACCCGTCATGGACGACGCTGCTGTTCTACACGATGCTCAGCAACCTGCTCTGTCTCGCCTGGATGCTGATCCTCGTCGTCCGAACCACCCGCGATCTGCGGCATCGCGGCCGGTCAGGCACATCGACGCCGAGCGCACGGCTCAGTGGCGCGGTGATGATGGCGATCACCGTGACGATGCTCATCTACCTGATCGTGCTCGTGCCGGCGCGCTTCGCCGACGGTGACGCCGACATCTTCTCGCTCACCGACAACCTCATCCACATCATCACTCCCGTGCTGATGATCGTCGACTGGCTGCTCTTCGTGCCCAAGGGCGCGTTCCGGTGGATCGACCCCGTACTGTGGACGCTCCTGCCCTATACCTACCTGGTGTGGGCGTTCGTGTACGGCTCTCTCGGCGGTGAGTTCACGCCCGGCCAGCGGTACCCGTATCCGTTCATGGACGTCGATGCATTGGGCGTCCTCGGAGTCACCCAGTGGGTCGTGGCCCTCACCGTGGCGCTCATCGCCGTCGGCCTGATCTTCGTCTCGATCGACCGTGCGCTCGGCGCACTCTCGCGCCGCAGGACGCACGCCGTCAGTTGATGATCTCTCCGCGTTCTTCGCGGATCACCGCCAGGCGCTCCTGCCACGCGGCGAGCGCTTCAGGCGCGAGGCGAGTCCAGTCCTGCACCTCGCGCACCACGCGCACGGGTGCACTGCTGCGGTAGGAACGGGTCGGGTTTCCGGGGAACTTCTTGTCGGTGACATTCGGATCGTTCTCGAACTCGCCCGTCGCCTCGACCTCGTAGACACGCGGCTCGCGATCGCCCGGGGCGAGCTCCGCCGCGAGGCCTGCGCCATCGACCAGGGCCGTGAAATAGATGTGGTTCATCACGATCTCGGGTCGATAGTTCGACGCGAATCCCGGCGTGAGCAGATCGCCGGGGCCCAGATCAGCCTTCGTGCCGTGGAAGAACGGGCCGGCGTCGAGTGCATCGCTCACGCGCAGCATCCTACGCCGGCCCGCTCGCGGCGCTCCAGCACCGTGGCGTCAGTCCGCGCGGCGCGGCCCCACACCCGGCTCGTCGTTGTGGACCGACTGTTCGGTGTCGACTCCCTCGGTGTTCTCATCCCACGAATCCGGCTCCACCCGTACCGCTTCGGCGGGCCCGGAATCGGCACCGCCACCACCGGCCGGGATGTCCTGCACCAGATGCGGATCCTCCGCCCCCCGTTCCTTCATCTGCTCGGCGATGCGTTCCTGGGCATCGCTCGTGTCGGGTCCGACGCCGCCACTCACTCGGTGCCGTCCCTCAGGTCGCGAGGTGCGTCACCGGATGCGCCCGACTCGTCTGCCAGATCGAGGTCGCCCTGGCCGTCTTCGCCCAGCTCGGCCTCGAGCGGATCTTCGCCCTGCGTCTCGGGCTCATCCGTGTCGGTGGGAAACGTGCCGTCCGTGAAGTCGTCGACGGGCGGAACGCCCGGCACCTCCGGCGGCAGGCTGTTCGCGAATGCATCGATGTTCGTCATGGTGCCTCCTCATTCGTGTCCGAGGCCCTCATGATCCTCCGGATCCACGCCGAACGCAGGGTGGTTGACAGCTCCGTTCAACCGGTGCAGGATCACGGCGCTCGGCTCGGTCACGGAGGAACGAGGTGACGGAGTCCCCACGACTCCGCCACCTCGATACGCGACCGCTCGGGGCTCCCCCCGGAGCACCCGTGCCGTTCACACGGCGACTCGAGAGCAGGTCACGAGCCCGATCTCTCATCGCCATTGATCAGGACGTGGATTCGCGCCTTTCATGACGCGCACGACGAAAGGACTCGCAGACGCGCCCTGACCGCGTGAGAGCATCGACATGACGCGCCTCGACGCTCACACCCCGCTACATGAGGAGACAACGGATGCTCGACATCGACGACAGCGTGCGGCTCGGCCGCTCCGGGCTGAAGATCTCGAAGATCGTGCTCGGATGCATGAGCTTCGGCGCCTCCGATCGCGGGGCGCACGGATGGACCCTCGACGAGGACGCGAGTCGTCCTCTCATCAGACGGGCCCTCGAGGCCGGGATCACCACGTTCGACACCGCCGACGTGTACTCCGACGGAACCAGCGAGGAGTTCGTCGGGCGTGCACTCGCCGACTTCGCGCGGCGCGATGAGATCGTCATCGCGACCAAGGTGCACGGACGTATGGGCCCCGGCGCCAATCAGGCCGGGCTCAGTCGTGCGCACATCCTGTCCGGCATCGAGGCGAGCCTGAGGCGCCTCGGCACCGATCACGTCGATCTCTATCAGATCCATCGATGGGACCCCGAGACGCCCATCGAAGAGACCATGGAGGCGCTGCACGACGTCGTGCGATCCGGCAAGGCCCGGTACATCGGAGCATCGTCGATGTGGGCCTGGCAGTTCGCGAAGGCGCAGCATGTGGCCGCGCAGAACGGATGGACTCCCTTCGTCTCGATGCAGGACCAGTACAACCTGCTGCAGCGCGAGGAGGAGCGAGAGATGCACCCCTTCTGCCTCGACTCGGGTGTCGGCGTGCTGCCCTGGTCGCCTCTGGCCCGCGGCAGGCTCACGCGCGACTGGGACGAGACGACGGCGCGCACCGAGACGGATGCTTTCGGCAAGACGCTCTACCGTCGCGAGGAGGATTCGAACCGGGCGATCGTCGATGCCGTCGCGCATGTCGCTGCGGACCGCGGGGTCTCCCGGGCGCAGATCGCTCTCGCCTGGGTGGCTCACCAGTCGGCCGTCACCGCTCCGATCGTCGGTGCGACGAAGGCGGCGCACATCGACGACGCCGTCGCATCCGCCGGCATCCGCCTCGAGGAATCCGAGATCGCCGCGCTCGAGAGCGCATACACGCCGCGAGAGCCCGAAGGCTTCTGAGGCCGGCCCCTACTCGATCTGCCCGATCGGCTCCCGCTTCTCGGCCTGGAACTGATCCTCTGCGCGCCCGCGCGCCCAGTACGCCGAGATCGAGAGGCGCTCGCGCGGCACGTCGTGCTCCTCGAGCAGTGCACGGACCGCCTTGATCGTTCCGCGCTCTCCGTGAGCGAAGACACCCGGGTGGCCCTCTCTCCACTCGAGGCTCGCGACGATCGACAGGAGCTCGTCGTCCGTCTGCGTCCAGTGCACCAGCACACCCGCCGGAACCTCGGGCAGGATGCGGTCGGCAGGATCCATGATCGACAGCACGATGTGCCCGATGGCGTCCGGGGAGAAGGCTTCGACGGCCGACGAGATCGCGGGCAGAGCGGTGTGGTCGCCGATCAGCAGATGCCACGGAGCCGACGGATCAGGGGCGTAGCCGCCACCCGCTCCACTGACGACGAGAGTGTCCCCGGGCTGCGCGCTGCGCGCCCAGGGCCCTGCCACCCCCTCATCGCCATGCACCACGAAGTCGATCACCAGTCGCTGCCGCGCGGCATCCGCGGCTCGCACCGTGTACGTGCGCCGGGTCGGGAGCTTCTCGGGGCTCTCGGCGCGCAGCTGCGCGAGGTCGTACGGCGGCGTGAGGCCGTGACTCGGGTCGGCGAACAGGACCTTCACGTACTTGTCGGTCGAGGTGTTGTCGGTGAACGCCGTGTAGCCGTCTCCGCCCGCGGTGATGCGGATCAGGTCGGGGCTGATCTGCTCGACCTCCTGCACAGTGAGTACTGCCTGGCTGGGCGCCGTGCGGGGCTGGTCTGTCATCGCGTCTCCTGACGTGGGGGAATGGCGTCCCGTCCAGTCTGCCGTGGTCAGCTTCGGGAGGGGTCGGTTCTGACGTGCGCGATCGCCCTCACCATCTCTGCAGCGCGATCGCTGCGGAGCACACGCAACCGGCCCTTGGTCAGAGTCAGCCGCACCGCGGGCCCCGCGGACCAGAGCAGATACTGCTCCGTGCCGACGAGCCGCCAGCCCCACCCGCGCGAATCGCTGAAGTCGACGTCGATGATGTCGACGCCCTCGATCACGTCCAGGGATATATGCATGATGCGGAATGGATCGAGATACGCATCGACATGGGTGTCAGTGACCACCACGGTCGCTCGACGCGTGAGGAGCAGGACCACCGCGATCACGACCATGACGGTCGACACCAGCAACAGCACCACGATGCCGGCGTTCAGCTTGTCGGGTTGCGCGATCAGCTCGGGGATCGCCAACCACATGACGAAGGTCAGCAGCGCGAGAGTGACGATGCCGAGGACGACCATCCACCTCGGGCCGACGCTCCGTTCGCGGAAGATATGGGCGGAACCCGCCGCGCCGACCGACTCGTTCATGCGCGCACCGCCCCTCTCGTCGAACAGGTCGATGCTAGGCCATCCTGGAGTGACCGTGGGCTGTCAGCGGTCGCCGGCGGCGATGATCCGTTCGGCGGCTCGCACCATCGCCACGTCGATGAACGTGCCGTCTTCGAGCGCGAAGGCACCGGTGCCGTCGGCAGCTGCGGAGCTCACCCGCTCGATGATCCGCCGAGCTCGGGCGATCTCGTCGGCATCCGGAGTGAAGACACCACGGATCACCGGGAGCTGTCGAGGATGGACCGCGGTCCTCCCGGAGAATCCCAGCGCTCGACCGGCCCGACAACTCGCTTCCAATCCCTCGAGGTCAGCGATATCGGCATACACCGCCATGAGCGGGGCGGGCAGCCCGGCGGCCGCGGCCGCGTTGACGATCCGACTGCGCGACCAGGCGAGGCCGGGTTCGCCCTCCGGCCCGGCCGGCACGCCGAGCTCGGCTCGCAGATCGGCTTCGCCGGTGGCGATCGCGGCCACACCCGACCCGGCGATGTCGAATGCACGCTCAATCGAGATCGCCGATTCGAGGAGCGCGTGCACGTCGCGACCGGGCAGAGCAGCGCGCACGGCGGCGACGTCCTCGGGTGACTGGATCTTAGCGACACGCACACCGAACTCCACCGGCAGAGACGCCACTGCGTCGAGGTCTGCCGCATGCTCCGAAGAGCCCCGGGCGTTGATGCGCACCTGCACGGCAGGTGCTCCCTCGCCGCGACCCTCCCAGATCGCAGCGAAGTCGGCCAGCGCCGCCCGAGCCTCGGCCTTGCGTGACGTCGCCACGGCATCCTCGAGGTCGACGATGATCGCATCTGCGCCCGCGTCGAGCGCCTTCTCGAATCGCTCCGGACGATCGGCCGGCGCGTAGAGTGCGGTGATGATCGTGGCGCTCATCCGATGCTCCCGTTCTCGCGAAGGGCCGCGGTCTCCTCCGCCGTATAGCCGAGGTCGCGCAGTACCGCATCCGTGTCCGCGCCATGCGCGCGTCCCGTGAAGGCGATGCTCGCATCATCCCGCGACAGACGGAACAACGGGCCCTGCATGGCGATCTCCCCGAGATCCTCGTCGTGGATGCGATGTATCGTGCCGAGCGCGTTGAACTGCGGATCGGCGACGATGTCAGCGGGGTCGTAGATGGGGGCGACCGCGGCCTCCGCCGCCTCGAACGCCGCCACGACCTCCTCGCGGGAGTGTCGAGCGATCCATCCGCCGACCGCATCGTCGAGCAGATCGGCATGCTCCGCCCGAGCGGCGCCGGATGAGAACCATGGCTCCTCCGCCAACTCCGGGCGCCCGACCAGCGTGACGACGCGCTCTGCGATCGACTGGGCGCTCGTCGAGACCGCCACCCAGGATCCATCCGCCGTGCGATAGGCATTGCGAGGCGCGTTGTTGACGGATCGATTGCCTGTGCGAGGCTGCGCGGTGCCGAGCTGATCCCAGCGCGTGATCTGCGGGCCCAGCATGGCCAGTATCGGTTCGATGATCGCGACATCGACCTCTTGGCCCACACCCTCGCGCTCCCGCGAGTGCAGGGCGACCATGATCGCATACGCCGTCGCGAGAGAGGCGACGCCGTCGGCGAGGCCGAACGGAGGCAGCGTCGGTGGCCCGTCGGGTTCGCCCGTCGACGACGCGAACCCGCTCATCGCCTCAGCGAGAGTGCCGAAACCGGGTCGTCGCCGATAGGGGCCGATCTGTCCGAACCCGGTCACGCGAGCAAGCACGAGTCCTGGATTCTGCGCCGAGAGGGTCGCGTAGTCGAGACCCCAGCGCTCGAGAGTTCCGGGGCGGAAGTTCTCGATCACGACATCTGCCGTGCGTGTCAGTCGCAGGAAGGCCTCTCGTCCGCCATCGGTGTGCAGATCGATGGCGACGGTTCTCTTGTTGCGCCCGAGAGTCTTCCACCAGAGGTTCTGGCCGTCCTTGCTCGGGCCGTGGCCACGTGCCGGATCCGGACGATTCGGGTGCTCGACCTTCACGACGTCGGCGCCCATGTCGCCCAGGTGCATCGCCGCCATCGGACCGGCGAACAACGTCGACGCATCCACGACCTTCACGCCCTCCAGCGGACTCATCCGCCGACCTCGCGGCAGACACGGAATCCGATCGACGGCGATGCGTCGTGCCCGAGGCCGGGAAGCAGCAGTTTCGCGCTGAACTCGGCAGGCTTCACGCCGCCGTCGAAGTACCAGTCCGACCCCTCGCTGCGATGCGCACTGCCGCCTTTCAGCATGACGAAACGCGTGCGGCCGTCGGAATGCTCCGATTCGGTCCAGTTCCACACCTCGGGAACACGCCGAACGAACCCGGGCAAGGACGCGGCGAGCTGCCATTCGTCTTCGCTGGGCAGTCGGCCGCCTGACCACGCCGCGTACTCGCGTGCACGAGAGAAGGTCACATTCGTCGCGGGGCGCTCGGGATCGCGGTCATCGGTACTCTCCCCGATGGCGTCGAGGAACAGGGCGTACTCGGCCTCGCTCACCTCGGCCGCCGCCACCTGCACGGATGCGGTCAGCGACACCGAACGCTCGAGGGTCCGTTGATCGTGCAGCCGCGGAGGGAGGGGCTTCCATTCGTCGACATACGGGGCGCCGTCGTACATGCCCGTCTCACGCATGCGGTACCGCACGGTCAGGGTGTGCTCGCCTGCCGGCACCATGACGAACGGACCAGGCGCCGCACTCGCGGATGCCGATGCCGTGGAGTTCTGCGGCGCCGCGAGTCGACGCACGCGCCGATGCGGGAACGACGCGTCGCGCTCCGCCGCCTGCCCGACGAGCGCGGCCCGCACCGCGTCGATCTCCTCGCAGGAAGCAGCCCCGGGTGCCTCCCTCACCGCGGCCGCGATTCCCCCTGCGGGAACCACGATCTGTGCGGACATCTCCTGAGCATGAAGCGGCGTCCACTCACCGTCTCCCTCGAAGGCGACATCGGCGTCCGACGTGTTCGCGAGCACGAGCAGCGTGACGCCGTCGAGCTCGAAGGTCGACCCGGCGAGGGGGCCGTCGACGACCGCCAGCGGAGTCCACTCCCCGTCGACGAGCCAGCGATGCAGGCCGCGTTGCACCGGGAGCATCCGGCGCAGAGTCGCCGCATCCCGAGCGTTCCAGCCCACCCAGGCGCCGAAGACCACCTCCCACACCATGACTCCCACGCCGTTGAGCCAGGAAGAGCGGAGCTCCGCTGCATGATCCCGGTGCCATCGTCGAATGTGGTGCTGCATGTGGCGTCTTTCGAACCAGTGGGCCCGCAGCACTCCCGGGATCTCGGAGTCCGCGAACCACTGCGCCCAGGAGAGCGTGTGATCCGCGATCCGCTCGGTCGCCAGCTTCGACTCACCCTCGAGCCCGATCCCCGGGCGCACGTCGTCGAGGGCTGCGACGAGTTCGGGATCCGCCTTCTTCAGAGTGTCGAGGAACACCCCGTCAGCGCCGAGACGACGAACAGTCTCGGCCAGCTCGACCGCATCCTCCCCCGACCGTCGAGTGCCGGTGTCCCAGGGGTTGTAGTCGACGAAGACGGCGATCCCCATCGCCCGCACGGCGGCCGCTGCCGCGGCGAGTTCCGGTACGTCGTAGAAGTCCCACTGATTGCGATCGTCGATGCCGATCACCGGGTACGCATGCCAGAGCACGATGCCGTCCAGGCCGCCGAATCGCTTCCTGGCGTCCTCCACGAATACTTCGGGGGTGAATCGCTGCGCGGCGAAATCGAAGAAGAGCTCATCCCACAGCCAGACCTGCGCGACCGTGAAGCATCTGCTCGCCCACTGCGAGGCGGGATCTTCGTATCGACGGGGTTCGCCATGACGGTTTCGTGCTCCGCTGCGCCAGGCCTCGAGCTGGGCGCGCCACTGCGGGATGTCGGTGGGATCGGTCGGTGCCGCGAAGATCTTCGCATCGTCGAGGGCTCGGGCGGCTTCGCCGTCGGTCAGATCCACGTCAAGAGGCACCGGTGCGGGCAGATCGAGCTCGCGCGGGTGCAGCGGATCGAATCCGGAGCTCATGCGTTCTCCTTCTTGAGAAAGGCCGACACCTCGGCGGCGGTGGGGACCGCTTCCTGTGCGCCGCGACGTGTGACGGCCAGTGCGGCCGCGGCGGCACCGGCCCGCGCGGCGTGAACGAGCAGTGCGATGTCGACCTCATCGGGGATGCGGCCCGAAGCATCGAGGGTCGCGGCGAACACGCCGCAGAACGTGTCGCCGGCGCCGGTCGTGTCGACAGCCTCCGCGACGAAAGCGGGGACCTCCGCCCGGTCCCCCGCGCACACGACGGTCGCACCGTGGCGACCGCGGGTGATCACCAGCGCCCGCACACGTTCGGACAGGTCGGCGACGACGGCGTCCAGGTCGCCGCCTCCCGCGATGTCGACCGCCTCGTGTTCGTTGACGATGAGCACATCGGCGGTGCCGAGCAGGTCGCCGCGCGCTGCCACCAGCGGGGCCGACGGTGCCGCATTGAGCAGGTGCCACGCATCCGCATGTCGTGCGGCTGCCGCCTCCTCGACGAGCGAGAGCGGAACCTCCAGCTGCGTGAGCAGCACACGAGATCGCGCGACCACCGAACGCTGCACATCCGTGAGCGTGATCCTCGCCGCGTTCGCTCCTGGCACGACCACGATCGCGTTTTCGGCGTGGGCATCGACTGAGATCAGCGCGATGCCGCTCGGGCCGTCGACCTGCAGCATGCCCGAGACGTCGATGCCGTCGGCCACGAGGCCCGCCCGAAGGTTCGCGCCATCGGAATCTCCGCCCACGGCTCCGACGAAGGCCACCTCGGCGGAGCCTGCGCGTCGGGCGGCCACGGCCTGATTGGCGCCTTTACCGCCCCCCGAGCGCGACAGCGTCGAGGCCAGCACCGTCTCGCCAGGAGCGGGGATGCGCTCGACGTGAGCGACGACGTCCTGATTGACGCTGCCGACGATGACGACACTCATCTGCTGCCTCCTGCGGTGGGCTTCGCGAGCCGCAGCGTGCGCTCAGCGAGCTCGGTGATCGATCTGTCGGCGCCGCCGGGCATCGAGGTCGAGATCCGGTCGCGCAGCGGAGCGGTCCAGGCTTCACCGATGCCACCCGCCCCCACGAGCCCGCCGACGACCGACCCGACGGTGGCTCCGACCGAATCGGTGTCCCAGCCGCCGGCGACGGCCAGCGCCACAGCAGCTCCGAAATCGTCGCCATACGCCTGCAGAGCGCAGGCGGCGAGCGCGGCGTTGTTGAGGGTGTGCACCCAGTGCATGCCCTCGAACTCGGCGTGCAGGCGATCGAGCGCCGCCGCCTCGGTGAGGGTGCCGTCCGCGATCCCGCGGCCGAGGGCACGCCCCACCTCCACGGCGGCGGCGAGCCGCGATCGGGGCGGTACGACCGCATCCGCGGCATCGAGAACCTCGTCGAGGGATGCCGCGACAAGCGACGCCGAACAGAGCGCCGCGGCCCACATCTCGCCGTAGATGCCGTTGCGCGAGTGGCTGAGCCGGGCATCGATCCACGCCGACGCCGCTGCGGCACGCACATCGCCGGGGTGCGCCCATCCGTGCACGTCGGCGCGGATCAGGGCTCCGATCCATTCGCGGAAGGGGTTCCCGTGCGTCGCCGTCTCTGGCACGGGGCGTGCCTCGAGGATGTTCCGGTACGCGGCGCGCTCGGCGGTGAACACCCGTCCCGCCGGGAGGGCTGCGAGCCACGCCTGCGCGACGTCGTCCGTCGTCAGAGCCGATCCGTGCGTCTCGATCAGGTCGAGCGCGAGGATCGGGAAGTTGAGATCGTCGTCCTCCGGCATCCCGTCGATGTTCTCGAGGAGCGAGGTCGGGGCCGATCGTCTGTTCCAGGGCCACCGATCGGCGACCTCGTCAGCGAGTCCGACCGCCGTGAAGTACCGTCGGATCGGCCAGTTCCCTGTCGATCGTGCGATCTCCTCGATGCCCTCCCGAGGGATCTTCTCGACAGGTTTGCCGAGAAGGCAGCCGGCAGACCTGCCGAGCCACGCGCCGTGCACGCGTTCGAAGGTCGCGGCGGTTCCGGATGGAGAGCTCGCCGGAGGAAGCAGCGCCAGAATCCGCTCCCACTCGTCCGGTTCCTCGGCGCTCGGAACCTGCAGGCTCTGCAGCTCGTCCAGCACCGTGCGCGCCAGCGCACGCACCTCAGGCGACGCTGATTCGGCACTCGCGCCCGACGGCGCCAACACGGTCGAGCCTCCTGCTTCGGCCCAGCGCTGCTCGATCGGGGCGAGCACGCGCTCCTCCACGCCCTGCTCACGCAAGGCGGCGAACTCGGCGGCCACGAGGTCCTCCGGCTGCGACCAGGTGAGTCTCACGCCGCGTCCTCCCGAGCCAGCATCTCGGTGAGTGCAGCGGCCCGCCGTGCTGCCCGCTCCGCATCGTCATGGGTGATGTCGCGAACCGCATCCGTCATCGCTGAGACGACTCCGTCGAGGTCGAGCCTGCTCGCGCTCGTCACGCCCTCGACCCACTCGCTCGGTACGGCTGTGATGCCGTGCAGACCGCCGCAGATCGCCCCCGCCATCGTCGCGATCGAATCCGAGTCCCGACCGTAGTTGACCGCATCGAGCACTGCCGCGCGCAGGTCGCCCTCACGAGCCATGACGAATCCGAGTGCCACCGGAAGCTCTTCGATCGACTTGGTGCGCGATGGCAGCCGAGCATCCATGGCGGGCGCGCGGTAATGATCGCCCACGGTGTCGAAGGGCGCGACGGCAGCTCGCACCACGCGAGCGAGGTCCCGCGGGTCATCCGAGCCGCCGGCCGCGGTGAACGCGTCGACCGCGTCGAAGACGGCCCGGATCGCTGCGGCTGTACCGTCATGGGCGACCTCGAGCACGGCGGCGCGCACGTCGGCGAGGGTCGCAGAAGGAGCGGCAGCGGCGGCGACAGCAGCGGCGAACACGCCAGCCGCCTCACGGCCGTAGGACGACTGATGCGCACCCGCGATGTCGATCGCCTCGTCGTAGGCCCCGCGCGGGTCTCCGATGTGCACGAGTCCCACCGGGGCCATGTACATGGTCGCCCCGCAGTTCACGATGTTGCCGACGCCGGCCTCACGCGGATCCGCGTGCCCGTAGTGGAGCTTCGCCACGATCCACTTCTCGGCCAGGAACACTCGCTGAAGGATCAGCGCGTGGTCCTCGAGCTCCGGCACCCAGCGCCGTTCGCCGATCATCAGCGGCACGAGGTCACCGGCCACGTCGTAGGCGTCGAGGTGCCGGCGCCGCTTGGTGTAGACCTCCACCAGCGCATGCGTCATGAGGGTGTCATCCGTCACGTGGCCATCACCCTTGTGATACGGCGCTATCGGTCGGGCCGTCTTCCAATCGGAGAGGAACGGGCCGACGATTCCTTCGACCCGGCCGCCGTGACGCTCTTCGATCTGCTCGGGAGTCCACCCCTCGGTGGCTCCGCCCAGAGCGTCTCCTACGGCGGCGCCGGCAAGCACTCCGGCCACTCGGTCGTGCAACACGAACATTCCCATTCCTTACTTCTCGGTTGTCGGATTGCGACGGGGGCGCACCGCTGGTCCGCCCCCGTCGGGGTGATCAGCCGGCGATGTCCGCCCAGCCGTCGGAGAGCTGCGTCGCGAGCTGCTCGCTCGTGATCTGGTCGGCCAGATACTGCTGGAACGCCGGGGTGGCGATCGTGTCCTTCCATTCGGTGTACTTCTCCACCTTGAGGAAGGGGGGTCCGACGAGTCCTTCGCCGGATGCCAACACCTGAGTCCACGCCGGGTTGTCGGCGGCGAGCTTCTCGACCTCGGCTCTGGCACTCTCCGACGAGGGGATCAGTGCGTCGGCGTACGCGATCGCCGCGAGGTTGTCGGCTTCCATGAAGAAGTTGAGGAAGTCCGCGGACTCCTCGACATGCTCCGAATCGACGTTCACCGAGTAGGTCTGAGGATTCGCGGCCTGGATCGCGCCTTCCGATCCCTCGAGCGGAGGCAGCGCGACCCAGTTGAACCCGTCCGGAGCGTCGTTGGCGATGTTCGTCGCCTGGAACGAGCCTTGAACGGTCATTGCCAGCTTCCCGCCGTAGAACGACGCCAGCACGTCGGAGCCCGACTGCGTGAGCGACGTCGGCTGAATCGACTTGTCGGTGTAGGCCATCTCATGGATCAGCTCGGGGACCGCGAGCTCGTCGTCTCCGACCTCGATGGATGCGTCGGAGCCCTCTCCCTCGAAGAACCCGCCGTCGAAGCCCAGCGAAAGGCTCATCATCGTGGCGGTCGGCGAGGCGAGACCCCATCCCAGCCCGTACGTGTCGCCGGCAGTGGTCACGGCGGCGATCTCCTGCAGCTGCTCCCAGGTCATCGTGTCGCCGCTGGGGATCTCAACCCCTGCGGCCTTGAGCAGATCGGCATTGGCGAACACCATGTAGGACTGCAGCGTCGAGGGGTAGGCGATGATCTCACCGTCCTGGGTCACGGAGTCCCAGATGCCCTCGGAGATGTCGGACTTGAGGTCATCATCGATGTAGTCGCTGAGATCGGCGAGGTAGCCGTCGGCGGCGAACGAGACGATCGAGCTCGCCTCGTAGTGGATGATGTCCGGCGCCGTCCCGCCGGTGAACTGCGTGATGAGCTTGTCAAACGTGCCGTCCCAGCCCGCCTGCACGATCTCGACCTGAACGTCTTCGTTCTCGGTGTTCCAGTCGTCGACGATCGACTTCACCGCAGCCTGCGTCGCGGGCTGGTCCGACAGAGACTGGAACTGCAGCGTGACGACGCCGTCTTCGCTGTTCGACCCGTTGCTCGCGCTGCCTTGCTGACAGCCGCTCAGGGCGAGGATGGCGACGCCCGCGAAAGCGATGGCGCCGATGCCTCGGATGCTGTTCATGTTGCTCGCCTTTCTCCTGTGATCTGTTCTCGGTGGGTGTGAAGGGACTGGATCAGCCCTTGACTGCGCCGGCGAGCATTCCGCCGGTGAGCTTCTTCTGCAGGATGCTGAAGATGATGAGCGACGGGATCGTCGCCAGGATCGCGCCGGCCGCCAGCGGGCCGAGCTGGGTCTGACCCTCGGCTCCGAGGAACGAGCGCAACGCGATCGGAAGCGTGTAGAGCTCAGGGCTCTGCAGCAGCACCAGGGCGAGGAAGAACTCGTTCCACGCCGAGACGAAGGTGAACATCGCCGTCGCGACGAGTCCCGGGGCGAGGAGCGGAAGGATGATCGTGCGCAGGATCGTGAAGCGGGAGGCGCCGTCCATCTCACCCGCTTCTTCGAGCTCCGTCGGAATCGCCGCGACATACCCCTGCAGCATCCAGAGCGTGAACGGCAGCGTGAAGGTGACGTACACGAGGATCAGACCGAAGAGCGTGTCGTTCAGGTTGATCGAACGGAGCACGAGGAACAGCGGGATGATGATCAGGATCGACGGGAACACCTGACTCGTGAGGATCCAGACGGTTCCTGTGGCACGCAGCTTGCCCTTGAGGCGCGCGAGCGCGTACGCCATCGGCATCGACAGCAGGACGGTGATCACCATGGTCGCGATCGAGACCATGAGCGAGTTCCCCGCCGCCGACAGCAGATTCTGCCGTTCGAGGGCGGAGGCGTAGTTGCTGAAGTCCCAGGTGGACGGCAGCAGGTTCACCGCGAGCGAGTTCAGCTCGCTCGACGACTTGAACGACGCCGACAGCAGCCACAGCAACGGGAAACCGAGGAACAGCAGGAAGGCGGCGAGCGCGACGTACATGAGCAGTGTCGCGTACCAGGGGCGCCGGGCGGTCATGCGCGGGCTCCCTTGTTCTGGCGGAACTGGTTGATCAGGTACAGGGAGAGGATCAACATGATCGCGATCACGAGCACGTCGCCCATCGCCGACGCGTAGCCGATCTCGCGGTTGCGGAAGGCTTCGAGGTAGGTGAACAGCGGCGGGATCATGGTTCGCCCGCCGGGACCTCCCTCGGTGAGCACGTAGATCAGGCCGAAGGAGTTGAACTGCCAGATGAAGTCGAGTGCGGTGACAGCGATGATAACGGGTCGCAGTGCGGGAAGCGTGATGTGCCAGAAGCGACGGAAGGCTCCCGCACCGTCGACCGCGGCGGCCTCGTGCTGCTCCGCCGAGATCGACTGCATGCCGGCGAGCAGCAGCACGGTGGTCTGCGGAATCCCCGCCCAGACGCCGACGACGATGACCGCGGGGAGGCCTGTCGAGAAATCGCCCAGCCAGTTCACGCCGGGGATGCCGACAGCTTCCAGGGCGCCGTTCAGTGGGCCGGAGTTGGGGTTGTAGATCATGCGCCACACGATCGCGATGACGACCGGCGGCATCGCCCAGGGGATCAGGGCGAGAACGCGTGTCAGACCCTTGAGCCTGAGATCGCTGTTGAGCAGCAGTGCCAGACCCATCGCACAGATCAGGGTCAGGAGCGCGACGGATGCCGCCCAGACGATCCCGATTCCGAATGACCCCCAGAAGCGGTGATCTCCGAGCAGTTCGATGAAGTTGCCCAGACCGATGAAGTTGATCTCTGCGTTGCGCTTGAGTGTCGCGTCCGTGAATCCGAGTGCCACACCGCTGACCAGCGGGATGACGGAGAACACGATGATGGGCAGAAGCGCCGGAATGACGAGTGCGATCGCCTCTCGCCGCTGAGCGCGTGTGCGATGTCCGACCTTCTTCGTCGCCGCCGGAGCCGGCGTCGTCTTCTCTCTGGCCGCGGTCGACGTCATCCGGCCGCCCTCCCTTCCTCGAACGCGTCGGCTTGCGGATCGTGATCGAACGCAGGAGTGCGGTGCGACTGCGCAAGGCCCCGTGACGAGGAACCCCTGATCACGAGAGACGGAGCGACCGTCACGGTGTGCGCTGCGCGCGCGGGCTCGTTGATCCGAGCGAGCAGCAGTTCGGCCGCGACACGGCCACGCTCTTCCGCTCCGAGGTCGACGCTCGTGAGCCCCGGCCGCACGACGCTCGCCAGCTCCGTGTTGTCGATGCCGGTGACAGCGATATCTCCCGGGATCGTCAGTCCGAGGTCTTCGGCGGCACGGAGCGCTCCGATGGCGATCAGGTCGTTGGCCGCCACGATCGCGTCGGGCCGCTGACCGTGCTGCAGGAGTTCGCGCGCGGCGGTGTAACCCGCGGCGATGGTGAAGTCGCCGGTGTCGACGTTGCGCGTCGACACCGATGGGTGCTCGCCGGCCGCAGCCGCGAATCCGTCTCGACGGAACGCACCCGGTGTCGTGTCCGTAGGGCCGTTCAGGAAGGCGATGTCGTGGCGTCCTTCGGCGACGAGGTGGTCGACGACCAGACGCATTGCCGTGATCGAGTCGGCGCGAACCGTGTCGAGCCGTGCATCGCCCGGGAGGCGACCGAGCACGACCACGGGAACAGGGGTGTCCTCCAGCGCGGCGATCAGTTCATCCGTGACGCGGAGCGGCGAGAGGATCATGCCGTCCACGTACCCGCGACTCAGATCGCGCACGACGTCGAGCGACGACGAGGTGGTTCCGGTCGACGAGAGCACCAGGCGATACCCGGAAGAACTGACGACCCGCTCGATCTCGGTCATCATCTCGACGTACACGGGGTTGCCGATGTCGGCGACGGCGTATGCCAGCTGGTTCGTGCGCCCCAGCTTGAGCGATCGGGCGGTGGCATCCGCCACGTATCCGAGTTCGGCGGCCGCCTCCCTCACCTTGGCGATCGTCTCGGCACTCGCGATCATGCCGTTCAGTGCACGAGACGCGGATGCGACCGAGACGCCGGCCTGGGCGGCGACCTGCGTGATGGTGACTCGAGCCAAAGCGCTCTCCCTTGAGTGCTGTAAACGTTTCCAACGACAGTACGACTGTCTCACTGGAATCGTTTACTGTCAAGCGATCATGTCAGCGACCATGCCGGGCCGCAGATGTCGCAGCCTTCCGACTTAGGGTGAACGGATGCACCCTCCGTCGTCCCGTGATTCAGGCGCCGCCGCTCGCCGACGGCATCTGCTCGTGGCTGCGGCCCTCGTGATCGCAGCCGGTCTGGCCACGCATCTTCTGGGATCCGGGCCCTTCGCCGACCGCGCCGGTGACGCCCTGTACGCCGTCATGATCTACCTCGTGATCGCCGTCGTGCTCCCGCGGGCGAACGTCGTCGCCGTCGGTATGAGCGCCGTGGCTCTCTGCGCGCTGATCGAGATGTTCCAGCTCACGGGACTGCCCGCGCTGTGGGCACAGAGCTTCTGGCCCGTGCGACTCGTGCTGGGGGTCGGCTTCGATCCAGGCGACCTGGTGGCCTATGCGGTGGGAGGCGCCACGGCCGCTGCGGCCGACTTCCTCATCGGTCGACGCCGCTCGCGGGGTTGATGCGCGCATGCAGCGCAGCATCCGGCGGCATCCGCAGACATCCCCGGCGGCATCCGCAGATAAAGAAGAAGGCCCGGACTCCTGAACGGAACCGGGCCTTCTGACAAATCCTCTGTGCGCGAGGGGGGACTCGAACCCCCACGTCCTTGCGAACACTGGCACCTGAAGCCAGCGCGTCTACCATTCCGCCACTCGCGCGAGTGTCTCGTTCCGAAGAAGTCAACTTTGCGAGGATATCACGCGTTCCGCCCGGGGATGAAACCGGCGCCATGCCGTGACGGGCGGTGATCTCCCTGTCGGGCGGCGGGTGCCGCGCGATGACTCCGCCCGACGGGTGGATCACCGCCCGACACGGTGAACACCCCCGACGCCCGACACTCCGCCCGACACCCCCACGACACCCCTGCCGCACCCCCGAACCCCGCCAAGACGCCGGGAAACACGGCCCTCGACGGCGTATACCCAGAACACCTGGCTACGATGTCCCTACCGGTCGGCATGCCAGAGGAGCCCAGTGGGACTACTTGACAGCTTTGAGAAGGGTCTCGAGCGCGCTGTGAACAGCGCCTTCGCGAAGACCTTCCGCAGCGGCATCCAGCCCGTGGAGATCGCCTCGGCCTTGCGCCGCGAGGCCGACACCAACGCGGCTGTGGTGAGCCGCGACCGCATCATCGCGCCCAACAGCTATGTCGTGCGCCTCAGCACCGACGATGCCGAGCGCATGCGCGGTCTGGGCGGAGCCCTGACGGACGAGCTGCACGCGCTGCTCACGAAGCACGGCAAATCCCAGGGCTACAGCTTCGCCGGCCCCCTCTCGATCTCGCTCGAAGCCGACGACAAGATCGCCACGGGCACCGTGAACGTGACCTCTGGCACCGTCGAGGGGCGGGTGAACTGGCAGGCCGTGATCGACGTCGACGGACGCCGCCACCCCATCACCCGCGCCCGCACGGTGATCGGCCGGGGCACGGATGCCGACATCACGATCTCGGATGCCGGATCCAGTCGCAAGCACGTCGAGGTGCTGTGGGACGGCGAGCGCGCCATGATGCGCGATCTCGGTTCCACGAACGGCACGAAGGTCAACGGCGAGAAGGTGCGCGAGTCATCGCTCACCAGCGACACGACCATCACGATCGGCCGCACCGATCTCGTCTTCCGCGTCGTCCCCGTCCCCACGCCGGCGCGCCCGCCGCGTCCGCGTGACGACGACGCGACCCGTGCGTTCGGAGCCATCTCGTGACCACGCCCAGTGAGCTCGTCCTGCTCCTGCTGCGCATCGGGTTCCTCCTGCTGCTGTGGTTCTTCGTCTTCGCCGTCGTCTATTCGCTGCGCGCCGACCTGTTCGGCATGAAGGTGCGCAAGGTCCCCGCCGACGGAGATGCCGCCGCAGCTCCTGCGCCGTCCACTCCCCCGGCCCCCGCGCGTCCTGCGGCTTCCAAGCCCGTGACGACGGGCCCCGCGACCATCGCCACCGCGAAGAGGCTGGTCATCACCTCGGGCCCCAAGGCCGGCCTCGAGCTGGCGCTCGGCTCGGAGACGCTGACGATCGGCCGCTCGAGCGACTCCGCCCTCGTGATCCGCGACGACTACACGTCGAGTCACCATGCGCGTCTGCTGCTGCGGGGAGACAGCTGGGCGATTCAGGACCTCGACTCGACCAACGGCACGTTCGTCGCCGGCCAGCGCGTGAGCGGAAACCCCGTCTCCCTCTCGCTCGGCACACCCGTCAAGGTGGGCGCCACGACCTTCGAGCTGCGAGCCTGACCCCGGCATGGTCTTCGAGGGCTCGAGCGCCGCGATCTCCCACACCGGGAAGGTCCGCTCCAACAACCAGGACTCCGGATACTCCGGAGCCAACCTGTTCGTCGTGGCCGACGGCATGGGCGGGCACGCCGGAGGAGATGTCGCCTCGAGCATCGCGATCCACCGGATGCAGCCGCTCGACCAGCCGTATTCGACGGTCGACGACGCGCAGGCCTCGCTGCAGGCGGCCGCCACCACCGCTGCCGGCGATCTGATCCGCGCCGCCAAGGACCGCCCGGAACTCGCCGGCCTGGGCACCACGCTCAGCGCGATCATCATGGTCGACGACTACGCCGTGATCGGCCACATCGGCGACTCGCGCATCTATCTCTATCGCGACGACGCGGTCACGCAGATCACCGCCGACCACACCTTCGTGCAGCGACTCGTCGACTCGGGCCGCATCACGCCCGAAGAGGCCCGCTACCACCCGCGCCGCTCCGTGCTCATGCGCGTTCTCAGCGACATGGACGCCGATCCCGAACTCGACATGTTCGTGATGCACACGCAGCCGGGCGACCGCTGGCTGCTGTGCTCGGACGGGCTCTCGGGTGTCGTCGACGAGGCGCACATCCTCAAGGCGATGCGCCTCGGTCTGGCCCCCGGCCGCACTGCCGACAACCTGCTCAAGCAGGCACTCGACGGCGGCGCCCCCGACAACGTCACGATCGTGCTCGTCGACGTCGGTGGTCAGCACGCGATGCACTCGGGCACCGCGACGATCGTCGGATCCGCCTCGAACCCCGAGAACATCACCGTGCCGCCGGTGCGCGCCCCGCGCAGCAGCTGGCTGCATCCGGTGCGGCAGGCGGCGAACGAGCCCAGCCACTTCGAACCCGCGCCCGAATACCTCGAAGAGCTCATCGAAGAGGATCGGCGGCGTGCCCGTCGGCGTCGACTGGGCTGGATCGCCGGGATGCTGGTGGTACTGGCAGCACTCGCGTTCGCCGCCTTCGCCGCGTACAGCTGGACCCAGACCCGCTATTTCGTGGGCGCCGATGAGGACAGCGTCGTGATCTACCAGGGCGTGCAGCAGAACATCGGCCCGATCGTGCTCTCGACGCCGCTGCAGGACACCGACATCCTGCTCGCCGACCTTCCGCCGTACCAGCGCGATTCCGTGGAGCGCACGATCACCGCCCGCTCGCTGTCGGATGCCGAGGCGATCGTGGCGCGACTGCGGCCGGCAGAGGAACTCCCCAGCGACGACCCGACGCCGTTGCCCACACCTGTGCCGACGCCTTCCCCCGAGCCGACGGAGGGAGCGGGATGAGCACCGATGTCTCGGCCGACACCAGCGTCATCAAGGCCCTCAAGAAGATGCGAATGCCGCAGACGCAGCGCAACCGCGAGTTCTGGCTGCTGCTCTTCGCCGTCGCGATCAGCGGGGCCTCGCTCACGCTCGTGCAGCTGGGCGCGCTCGGCCTGATCGACCCGATGATCCTCGCGATCGGCGGCGGCCTCGCCGTGCTCGCGTTCGCGCTGCATTTCGTGCTGCGCGCGGTGGCCTCGGATGCCGACCCGTTCGTGCTGCCGATCGCGACGCTGCTGACGGGTCTCGGCATCTCGATGATCTACCGCATCGACATCGCGGAATCGCTCACGGGGTGGAACGCGTACTCGACCAAGCAGCTCGCGTGGACGGCCATCTCCCTCGCCGGCGCCATCACCGTGGTGATCCTGCTGCGCAACTATCGCGTGCTGTTCCGCTACACCTACATCTTCGGCCTCTCCGGCATCCTGCTGCTCCTTCTGCCCTTCGTTCCGGGTCTGCGCATCCCCGACGCCAACGCCCAGGTGTGGGTCTCGCTCGGCGGCATGTTCGCCTTCCAGCCGGGTGAGCTCGCGAAGATCTGCCTGGCGATCTTCTTCGCCGGCTACCTGGTGCGCACGCGCGAGAGCCTCACCTCGGTGGGCACGCGGTTCCTCGGCATCACCTGGCCGCGCATGCGCGAACTCGGTCCGGTGCTCGTCGTATGGGCGATCTCGCTCGGCATCATCGTCATCCAGCGCGACCTCGGCACCGGAACGCTCATCTTCGGCATGTTCGTCGCAATGCTCTACGTGGCCACCGGCAAGACCAGCTGGGTGCTCATCGGCCTCGCCCTGGTCGCAGCGGGTGTCGCCGTCGCGACCCAGATCCTCAGCTACGTGCGCGGCCGCTTCATCAACTGGCTCTTCCTGTTCGACCCCTCGCAGGTCGACCCCGAGGCTGCCGGATTCCAGCCGATGCAGGGCCTGTTCGGGCTCGCGCACGGCGGTCTGCTGGGCACCGGCTGGGGTCAGGGCCGCCCCGACGTCACGCCGCTCGCGCACAGCGACTACATCATCACCAGCCTCGGCGAGGAGATCGGTCTGATCGGCCTGTTCGCGATCCTCTGCCTGTACATGGTGTTCATCAGCCGCGGCATCCGCATCGGACTCGCCGGGCAGGACGACTTCGGAAAGCTCCTGGCGACCGGCCTGTCGTTCACCATCGCGCTGCAGGTGTTCATCATGGTCGGCGGCGTCACCCGGGTGATCCCGCTGACCGGTCTCACCACCCCGTTCCTCGCCGCCGGCGGATCGTCACTCGTGGCGAACTGGCTGATCGTCGCGATCCTGCTGCGCATCTCCGATGGCGTCCGCCGCCAACCGAGGACGGTGATCGGCTGACATGACGAAAGAACTGCGCCGCCTCAGCATCGTGATGCTGTTCATGTTCCTGTCGCTGTTCGTGGCGACCAGCTGGATCCAGGTCGTCGAGGCCGACGGCCTCGCTCAGAACAGCAACAACCGCCGCACCCTTCTCGACAGCTACGAGATCCAGCGCGGCTCGATCATCGTCGACGACGTCGCGATCGCGTCGTCCGTGCCTTCCGACGATCGGTACCAGTTCCAGCGGGTCTACCTCGACGCTGCGATGTGGGAACCGGTCACGGGCTACTTCAACCCGGCGCTGCAGTCCGCGACGGGAATCGAACGGGCGCTCAACGCCGATCTCTCGGGAACGGGCTCCAGCGCGTTCTTCTCCGACATCGAGCGGATCCTCTCGGGCCAGCCGCAGACCGGATTCGGCGTGGAGCTGTCGCTCGACACCCCGGCCCAGCGTGCCGCCTACGACGCACTGCAGGGACTCAACGGCGCGGTCGTGGCCATCGAGCCGAAGACGGGACGCATCCTCGCGATGGTCTCGACGCCCGGTTTCGACACGAACGCTCTCGCCACACATGATGCGGATGCCGCGAATGCGACCTACGACCAGTTGGTCGAAGACCCGCTGAAGCCGCTGTCGAACCGCGCGATCGCGGGCGACCTGAACCCCCCGGGGTCGACGTTCAAGCTCGTCGTGGCCGCCGCGGCCTATGCGAGCGGCGACTACACGCCGGACTCGACGCTCCCGAACCCCGCTCGCTACCAGCTGCCGCAGTCGAACAACACGGTCGCGAACGCGTGGGGCGGAACGTGCGGTCCGGGTGACACCGTGACGATCGCCGAGGCGATCCGGCTGAGCTGCAACATCCCCATGGCCGAACTCGCCGTGCAGCTGGGCGACGACAAGATCCGCGAGATGGCGGAGAAGTTCGGGTGGAACCAGAGCTTCTCCACCCCGCTCGAGTCGACGCCATCGAGCTACCCGAGCGGCCTCAACGACCCGCAGACGGCACTCACCGGATTCGGCCAGGGTCAGGTCACGGCGACGCCGCTGCAGGTCGCGATGGTGGCGGCAGGGATCGGGAACGACGGCGTGGTCATGAACCCACGGCTCGTCGACACCGTGATCGGCAACGACCTGTCGGTCGTGCGTTCGTACGACGACACGGAGTACGGCCGCGCGTTCGACAAGACGGTCGCCGACGAGATCACCGCGTCGATGGTCGCGAGCGTCTCAACGGGCGCGGCGCAGGGTGCAAGAATAGACGGGGTCGATGTGGCCGGTAAGACCGGGACGACAGAGAACGGCGACAACAAGCCGTACACGCTGTGGTTCTCCGGATTCGCACCGGCAGACGACCCGGCGGTCGCAGTAGCGGTCCTCGTCGAAGACGGCGGCGGACAAGGGCAGTCAGGATCCGGCGACACCATCGCCGCTCCGATTGCAAAGAAGGTCATAGAGGCGGTGCTGGGCAGATGAGACCGACGCAGGGTGTGTCGTTCGGTGGTCGCTACGAGCTGCAGTCGCGTATTGCGATCGGCGGCATGGGCGAGGTGTGGGAGGCGACGGATCACGTCATCGGACGTACCGTCGCGATCAAGATCCTCAAAGACGAGTACATGGGCGACCCCGGGTTCCTCGAGCGCTTCCGCGCCGAGGCGCGCCACGCCGCGCTCGTCAACCACGAGGGCATCGCCAGCGTCTTCGACTACGGCGAGGAGAACGGCAGCGCCTACCTCGTCATGGAGCTCGTGCCCGGTGAGGCGCTCTCGACGATCATCGAGCGCGACGGCTCGCTGAGCGCCGACAAGACGCTCGACATCGTCGCCCAGACGGCTTCCGCGCTGCAGGCCGCCCACGCGGCAGGTCTCGTGCACCGTGACATCAAGCCCGGGAACCTGCTGATCACTCCCGACGGTCGCGTCAAGATCACCGACTTCGGCATCGCCCGCATCGCCGATCAGGTGCCGCTCACCGCGACCGGTCAGGTCATGGGCACCGTGCAGTACCTGTCGCCGGAGCAGGCATCCGGCCATCCCGCCTCCCCCGCGACCGACACGTACTCGCTGGGAATCGTGGCGTACGAGTGCCTCGCCGGCAAGCGTCCGTTCACGGGCGAGTCGCAGGTGGCCATCGCGATGGCGCAGATCAACGAGCAGCCCCCGCCGCTGCCGCCGACGGTTCCCATCCCGGTGCAGAACCTCGTCATGGCGATGATCGCCAAGAAGCCGGCAGACCGTCCGTCGTCATCGGCGACCGTGGCCCGTGCCGCGCAGGCCCTGCGCCGAGGCGACCTCAACTCGGCCGCGATCGCGGTGCCCGCGATCGCCACCGGTGGGATCGCCGGCAGCGACGACGCGACGCGCATGCTGACGGCCTCCTCCGGCGACGGCACCACGCGCATCCTCCCCACCACGGCGCAGCTCCCCACGGGAGCCGCTGCGGAGGACGAGCAGGAGGATGAGAAAAAGAAGAAGCGGAGTCCGTGGACGTGGCCTCTCGTCGCGCTCATCGCACTGCTGGTCATCGTGCTCGGAGGCACCGTGTTCGCCCTCATGAATCAGGGCGACCCCGATGCCGGTGCGACCACGCCGCCGCCGACCACCCAGTCGCAGACGCCCACGCCGTCTGCGACCCCCACCCCTTCCGCGACGCCGATCAACGTCGACGCCCTGGGCCTGATCGGCCTCCCCTGCCAGGAGGCACTGGCCGTGGCCACCGAGGCCGGCCTCGTGCCGCAGTGCCGCGTGGGCACCACTCCTGCACCCTCTGACGAACTCGTCGACGTCGTCGAAGCCGTTGAGCCCCGCGGCCTCCTCGAGGAGGGCGACGGGATCACCCTGACTGCCTACGCCCCCCGCGTCGACATCGGCGCTCCGGCGTCGGCTCCGACGCTCTCGGGCACGCCGGTCGCGGGTGAGCCGATCACCCTGAACTGGACCGCGTTCTCGTGCCCGTCCGGGGCGGCAGCGCTCAGCTCGTACGAGGTCACGATCACGAATGCGACCTTCAGCGACGGCAAGACGACACGGAGCTTCCAGGGCCAGCTGAACTCCCAGATCACTCCGGCCGATGACCCCGCGCTGCAGGTGACCGCCACGTACCGCGCCTTCTGCGGCGACCGTCCCTCGGGCAACTCTCCGCAGATGGCGGTGCAGATCACCGCTGCCGAAGAAGAGGACGACGCGGCGGCCGGCACGGCGACGGCGAACGGCAACGGCACGACGAACGGCGGCACCGGCACCGCGAACGGCGGCACCGGGACGGCGAACGGCGGCACGGGAACCGCGACCACCACGACCGGAGCGGACGGCACGGGCACCGCCACAGCCGACTAGCAAGTTGGCACCGTAGTCTGAGAGCATTCACCAGGTCGTATCAGGGGGTCAGTACGTGTCGACAGAGCCACGCATCATCGCGGGACGCTACCGCGTCGATGAGCTCATCGGGCATGGCGGCATGGCGAAGGTGTATCGGGGCTACGATCTGACGCTCGGTCGCCAGGTGGCCATCAAGATCCTCGATCCCGAACTCGCGAGAGACACGGCGTTCCGCACGCGGTTCCGGCTCGAGGCGCAGTCCGCGTCTCGCATGTCGCACCCGTCGATCGTTCGCGTCTATGACGCCGGTGACCCCTCAGCCGCCGGCGGTGCCGCCGGTGACGAGCCGCCCTACATCGTGATGGAGCTCATCAGCG
Organism: Microbacterium sp. EB106-03-03-XG65; assembly: GCF_058791955.1. Lineage (NCBI taxonomy): Bacteria > Bacillati > Actinomycetota > Actinomycetes > Micrococcales > Microbacteriaceae > Microbacterium > Microbacterium sp. EB106-03-03-XG65. The sequence continues at coordinate 489,106 of NZ_JBYTEB010000001.1, read as the reverse complement.
GCACGCTGCTGAAAGACATCATCGCCAAGGGACCCGTGCCGGTCGAAGACGCCGTGCGCTACGTCGACGGCATCCTCGAGGCACTCGACTACTCCCACCGCGCAGGCGTCGTGCACCGCGACATCAAGCCGGGCAACGTCATGGTCACCGAAAAGGGCCAGGTCAAGGTCATGGACTTCGGCATCGCCCGAGCCGTGTCCGACTCCTCGTCGACGGTCGCCGAGACGACGCAGATCATCGGGACCGCCGCGTACTTCTCGCCCGAGCAGGCGAAGGGCGAGCCCGTCGACGCGCGCGCCGATCTGTACTCCACCGGGGTCGTGCTGTACGAGCTGCTCACCGGACGGCAGCCGTTCCGCGGCGAGTCGCCCGTGGCTGTCGCCTATCAGCACGTCAGCGAGACCCCCGTGCCTCCGACAGAGGTCAATGAGGATTCGCCGGGTGCACTCGACCCGATCGTTCTGCGCGCCCTCGCGAAGGATCCGTACCAGCGGTATCCGGATGCCGCGCACTTCCGCGCGGCCCTCGACTCGGCCGTCGCCGGTCGCGCCCCGAGCCGCAAGGAACTCGGCGCGCTGACGAGCGAGCTGTATGGCCCCAGCCCGCGCCAGGCGCAGGAGACGGCGCGCTCTCTGCGTCAGCTCAGCACCGACAACACGATGACCCGCACGCAGTCCGGGCCGCCGGTCGCCTGGATCTGGGCGGGGGTGGCGCTGCTCGCCGTGCTGCTCGCCTCCGTGCTGTTCTGGGTCTGGACCATCAGCATGCGCCCGAGCGACGTGCCGACCAGTTCGCGCACGGTGCCCGATCTCGTGAACGTGTCGTCGGAGCGCGCTCAAGAAGACCTCAGCGAGCTCGACCTCACCGCCAAACTCGTTCTCGAGTCGAGCACCGACATCGTCGAGGGAAACGTCACGCGCACCGATCCGACCTCCGGCACAGCCGTGAGCGAGGGCGACTCCGTGACGGTCTACGTGTCTTCGGGCAAAGAGACGGTCGTCGTGCCGACTCTGAGCGGCCTGTCGCTGACGGCGGCGAAAGAGGCATTGGCAGAAGCCGGCCTTCAGCTCGGCACCGTGATCCCGCGCAACGACGAGGGGCTCGCCGCCGATACGGTCATCGAGGCGAGCGAAGACGCCGACGCCGAGGTCGCACCGAACACGGTCGTGAATCTCGTGGTCGCCAGTGGACGGGTGACGATCAGGAACATGGTCGGATGGACGGTCGAGTCCGCGACAGAAGAGCTGGAGAGTCTCGGCCTGGTGGCACAGCCCGTAGAACTCAACGACTGCACTCCGGTCACACCGCCGACGGTGGCGTCGATGTCGGCGGCTCCCGGTGATGTCCCGGTCGGTTCGACCGTCGAGCTGCGTTTCTGCGTCGCCCCGGCGGACTGATCGCCTCAGCGCTGCAGCGGTTGCAACTCTGCTGAGCGCGCCACGGCATCCGCATCTCCGCACTGCGCGAGCCAGTTGGCCAGCAGCCGGTATCCGCCCTGCGTGAGCACGCTCTCGGGGTGGAACTGCACTCCGACGATGGGCAGCTCGATGTGCTCGAGGGCCATGACGGTGCCGCTGTCGGTGCGCGCCGTCACCCGCAGCACGGCCGGCAGCTCGCTCTCGGCGAGCGCCAGCGAGTGGTAGCGTCCGACGTCGAAGGGCGAGGGGATGCCGTCGAACAGCGCTGAGCCGTCGTGCACGACCGTCGACACCATTCCGTGCATGAGCTCGGGTGCTTCGCTCACCGGTGCCCCGAACGCCTCGCCGATGGCCTGATGCCCGAGGCACACGCCGATCAACGGCATGTGCAGTCGGGCGGCGTGCTGCACGGCATCGACCGTGACTCCCGCGCCCCGAGGGGTGCCCGGCCCCGGCGAGATCATCACGCCGTCGAACCCGGGGAGCATGTCGGCGAGTCGAGCCGAGTCCATGGCGTCGGACTCGACGATGACCGTCTCGGCGCCGAGCTCACGCAAGTATCCGACGAGGGTGTGCACGAAGCTGTCGTGATTGTCCACGACCAGCACGCGAGTCATTCGAGGTCGACTTCGCCCGGGGTGATGAGAGGACTCACCCAGGGGAATACGAACCAGAAGAGCGCGTAGAGAACGGCCGCGACGAGCGCGAGCACGATGAAGAGTCGCAGCCACCAGGGGCCGGGCAGGATGCGCCAGAGTGCGGCATACATGGGTGTGCTCGTTCCCTTCGGCTAGATCGACGGAGCAGCCGGCGGAGGCGGCGGGTCGGTGAGCGCCGCAGGGGGTCCCTCGGCACGGGGTTGGAAGCTCTCGAAGACGCCGTACGCCACGATGCGCTCTGCGAGCGAGTACAGAGGAGAGCATGCAGTCAGCGTGATGTACCGCTCCCCCGTCTCGACGCCCGGCATCTGAGGCACGTCCAGCAGCACCTCGGTCTGCGAGGGCTTGACGTACTCGAGCGTGCGGAACCGGTACGTGAACCATCCGTCAGGCGTCTCGACGACGATCGCGTCACCGAGCTGCAGCTTGTCGAGCTGATTGAACGGCTTCCCCCACGTGGTGCGGTGGCCGGCCATCGCGAAGTTGCCGACCTCTCCCGGCATCTTCGAATCGGTGTAGACGCCGATACCCAGGTCATCGAGGGTACGAGCACGGCTCGTGCCGCCGTACACACCGACGTTGTACTCCGAGCCGAACCGCGGCACGTGCATCTGGGCGAACCACTGTGCGTCGGCGGGCGGCGCCGGGATGACGGGTTCGTAGTAGGTCGTGCCGTCCTCCGCCTCGACGAGCGGAGGCGGCTCGGGCGCAGGTGCTTCAGCCAGCTGCTGCGACATCTGCGCGCCCTCGTCGTTCTTCTGCGCGCTGATGATGATGTCGCCGATCCACATCTGCCACGCGACGAACAGCAGCACGACCACGCCCGCGGTGAGCAGGAGCTCGCCGAGGACGCTCGTGAACGTGGCTCGCGATCGAGGGCGGCGGTGGCGTGCGCGTCGCTCCCCCGAGACGACGGATGCAGTCATGGCGCGATCTTATCCCGCTCGACTGAACGAACGGCCCGTGGAACCCGGTCTCATCTTGGAAAGAAGTCTTGGGTACAATGTCGGAATGGCACGTGAGCGCAAGATCGAAGAACCGGACGCACCCCGCAGCGAAGGCGACACCGCCCCCAACGCGGTGTGGTTCAAGCCGGTGATGGTCGGCTTCATGCTCCTCGGTCTCGCGTGGATCCTCGTCTTCTACATCTCCGGCATGCAGTTCCCGATCCCGGGCCTCGGCAACTGGAATCTGGGTATCGGCCTGGGCATCGCCCTCATCGGCTTCCTGATGACCACCCGCTGGCGCTGACGCCGCCCCCTCACGTACAGAAGGCCCCTCTCGCGATTGCGAGAGGGGCCTTCTGCGTCGCGGACCCCTACATCCGGAGTTATCCACAGGTTATCCCCAACATGGGGAGAATTACACAGATGTTATTCACACCCGTTAACAACCCTGTTAACAACTCCCGATCAGGCGTAAACCGAGGTGATGAGCAGCGGCGGCACGAAGGCGACGATCACGAGCAGCGCCACGACGACCGCCGAGAGCAGCACGATCTGCAACGTGCGCTGGTCTCGTCGACGGGTGCGGGTCAGGATGAAGGCGACCAGTGCGCCCACGATCGCGCCGCCGAGGTGCGCCTGCCAGGCGATGCCGCCGATGAAGAATCCGATGACGAAGTTGATGCCCAGGATCACGAGGATCCCGGTGACGTTCGCGCCCAGGTGCCTGCCGATGATGAGCAGGGCGGCCATGAGGCCGAAGATCGCTCCGGAGGCACCGACCGTGGCGGTACCCGGCGCGATGAGCGCGACGGCCACTGAGCCACCGATACCGCTGATGAGGTAGAGCGCGAGGTAGCGAACCCGACCCAGCATGGGTTCGAGGTTCTGCCCCAGCATCCACAGCGCCAGCATGTTCAGTGCGAGATGGATGAACCCGCCGTGCACGAAGACGGCAGTGAGCAATCTCCACGGCTCGAATGGATAGAGCGAGAGGTCGGGGTAGAGGTAGGCCGCCGCGAAGAGCAGCTGCTGGGTGATGGCGTTGCCCATGCCGGGCACCATCTGCAGCAGGCCGATGATCGAGGTGATCAGCAGCAGCCCATAAGTGACGACGGGCTTGCCGCCGCCCGAGGCAGCCATCGCGGGGCGACTGCGCCAGCGGCGCTCGGCGCGCTTCTGAGCAGGTGTGCGGTTCTTGCGCTCTGCGGCCATGCACTCGGGGCAGATGACCCCCACGGCGGCCTGCGTCTGGCACTCGGGGCAGATGGTGCGCAGGCACCGCTGGCAGAGCACGAAGCTCTGCCGATCCGGATGCCGATAGCAGAAGTTGTCGCGATTGTCTGCGAACTCAGGCGTGGTCATCCGGATCGGCCAGCGTCGTCGTCAGGCCGCGACGATGTCGATCGACTGCAGCACGACCGGCTCGATCGGACGGTCGCCCGCGGCGGTCGGCACAGCGGCGATCTTGTCGACGACAGCCTTCGAGGCGTCATCGGCGACCTCGCCGAAGATCGTGTGCTTGCCCTGCAGCCACGGCGTCGGGTCGGTCGTGATGAAGAACTGCGATCCGTTGGTTCCCTCGGGCTTGCCGGTGATGGCGTTGCGACGAAGGCCCGCGTTGGCCATGGCGAGGATATAGGGCTCGTTGAAGTTGAGCTCCATGTTGATCTCGTCGTCGAAGTTGTAGCCGGGGCCCCCGACGCCCTGTCCGAGCGGGTCGCCGCCCTGGATCATGAAGTTCGGGATGATGCGGTGGAAGATGACGTCCTTGTAGAGAGCGCCCTCGCCCGGCTTGCCGGTGGCGGGGTGCGTCCACTCCTGGGTGCCGTCGGCCAGGCCGACGAAGTTCTTGACCGTCTTCGGGGCGTGGTCGCCGAAGAGGTTGATGACGATGTCACCGTGGTTGGTGTGCAGGGTTGCGACATGAGAAGCGTGAGCCATGCGTTCATTCTCGCAGAGCTTCCGATGTGTGCGGCGTGAACTAGCGCTGTTCACCGCTCAGCGCAAGGGTCGGCGATTCCCTCCCCCCATCCAGGCTCCCGTGGCAAGATGGGGAATCCGTACTCCAATCGACAGGAGAGCATCGTGAGCATCAGCCGCAAGCGGAAGAAGGAACTGCGTCGTCTTCAGGCCGACGCCAACCAGCTCTGGGAGAACCAGCAGGTACTCGTCGGCCACGCCGCCGATGTCGCACGAGAGGCCGGACGTCAGCTCGGTCACTTCGGTCGCGAGCAGGTCGGTCCCGTCGTGCAGGACACGTACAACCGCCGCGTGCAGCCCGTCGTGGACCGTGGCGTCCGCTTCGGTCACCACGTGGTCGACGACAAGGTCGTTCCGATCGTCGGCGGTGTCGTCGGCACCGCGCTCACCGCGTGGGACGTGGCGAACGCCAAGCGCGAGGGCGTCGTGAAGAAGGTCAAGAAGGCCACGAAGCCTGAGCCCAAGGGTCCTGGCATCGGCTCGGTCGTCGCACTGATCCTCGGAGTCGCCGCCGCCGCCGGAGTGCTGTACGCGGCATGGCAGGCACTGCGCGCCGACGACGAGCTCTGGGTCGCCGACGACCCGCTCTCCGCTCCCGACGCGTGACCTCGAGCACTGATCCCTCGGCCTCTGCGCCGGGGGATCTGCATGAGCGCGTGCGCACAGCCGCTGCCGCTCGTGGCCTCGATATCGAGATCCGCGAGCGGCCCGCTGCGCGCACTCTGACGGAAGCCGCCGAACTGCTCGGCATCCTGCCGTCCGGAATCGTGAAGACGCTGGTCGTCAAAAGATCCGACGACACGTACCTCTTCGCGCTCGTGCCGGGCGGTCGGTCGATCTCCTGGCCCAAGCTGCGTGCGATCGTCGGCGTGAACAAGCTCCGCCTTCCCGAGCCTGAGCTGGCTCTCGCAGCCACCGGGTACGAGCGCGGAACCATCGTGCCCATCGGCAGCAGCACCGAGTGGCCCGTCTACGCCGACGAATCGATCGTCGGCCAGCGGATCGCAATGGGCGCCGGTGCGCACGGCTACAGTCTGTTCGTCGAGGCCGATGACCTGATCTCGGCATACGGGGCGACGGTCGCCGACATCTCGGTGCCCGAAGAGCCGCGCGACTGACGCGCACTCCGAGTCGTCAGAGGATGCCGGCCATCTTCAGGGCGATGTCGACGAGCTTCACCCTCTGCAGCTCGGAGACGGACTTGAGGCTGAACCACCCCGCCATATCTGTCGATCCGTCGGTCTCGAAACGCAGCTTCCCCCCGCTCACGACCGCGCGGTACACGATGCGCAGGGTGTGCAGGGGCTCGTCGGACTCGTTGACGCGCTGACCCGCGGGGATCACGCGGGAGTGGATGCCGAGGAGCTCACCGACCTTCACCGTGTACCCGGTCTCTTCGCGGAGCTCGCGCCGAACGGCGTCTTCGGGCGCCTCGCCCGCTTCCAGTCCCCCGCCGGGCATGGTCCACGCGACCCGTCGACCTTCGGTCCACCGCGCCAGCAGGATGCGCCCGTCGTCATCGGTGACGACCGCGTATGCCGCGACCCGCATATCCATGCGTTCACCATACTGCGCGCACGAAGGGTCTCCGAGTCGATGACAGTGCGCCCGAGCTGCACTTCACCTCCCTGTCAGTTGAGCCTCCCAGTTCAGTTGGCACCTCATGTCGCTTCGCGTCCCACACAGCGACAACAGGTGCCAACTGAGGGTTGAGGCTCCCAGTTCAGTTGGCACCTCATGTCGCTTCGCGTCCCACACAGGGACAACAGGTGCCAACTGAGGGTTGAGGGAGTGTGGCACTGGGGCTCACACGAGTGCCGGGAATCGATCAGGAATCGAGAAGCGCGACGCGCCCCGGCATCCGTAGGGTGAGTCTCATCGCACTCACACAGTGAAAGGAGTCGGCCATGGCTGACAACGAGAAGAACTTCAGCGCCGAAGAGCGCGAGGCGATGAAAGAGGCGGCGGCCGACAAGCGCAAGTCGAGGTCGCGCGCGAAGAAGACGCCCGAAGAGGTGCGTGCCGAGGGTGTCGCCGACCTCGAGGCGGCGATCGCCAAGCTTCCCGACGACAAGGACCGCGAGCTGTCGAAGGCGCTGCACGAGCTCGTGACCGAGGTCGCCCCCGAAGTCATGCCGCGCACGTACTACGGCATGCCGGCGTGGGGCAAGGACGGGAAGGTGCTCTGCTTCTTCCAGCCGGCCAGCAAGTTCAAGGTGCGCTACGGCACCTTCGGATTCGAACCGCTCTCGAACCTCGACGACGGAACGATGTGGCCGACCGCCTACGCGCTGCTCGATCTCTCAGCCGCGAACCGCGAGGTTCTCGCCAATCGCATCCGCCTCGCCGTGAGCTGAGGCCATATGCGGGCGGCAGCGCGCGCAGTAGCGTGGATGCCGTGAGCACATTGCCGTTCCCCGCATCCGTGTACGCCGCTCGACTCGATCGGGCGGCCTCTCTCGCCGCCGAGGCGGGACTCGACGCGATCGTGGTCGGCCCCGGGCCCGATCTGCAGTACCTGGTCGGCGTCGAAGGCGACACGATCGAACGACTCACCGCGCTCGTGCTCGGGCCCGGTCTCGCGCCCACGGTCGTCGTGCCGCGCATGGAACTGGCGAAGGTCAGGAGCACCGCGGTCGGTGCGCTCGAGCTGGCCGTCTCCGACTGGGTGGACGGCGAGAACCCCTACGATCTCGTGGCCGAGGCCATCGGCGGCGTCACGAGACTGGGCGTCTCCGATGCCCTGCCGGCACTTCATGTCATTCCGCTCGCCGACCGGATCGGCGTGCGCGTCGAGCTGGCGACGCCGGTGCTGCGCGAGAGCCGCATGATCAAGGATGACGTCGAGGTGGCCGAGCTGCGCCGTGCCGGCTCGGCGATCGATGCGGTGCATCGTCGTGTGCCCGAGTGGCTGCGCGCGGGACGCACCGAGCGCGAGGTGGCAGCCGACATCGCCGAGGCCATCGTCGCCGAGGGGCATCGCACCGTCGAGTTCGTCATCGTCGGGTCGGGCCCCCACGGCGCCGACCCGCATCATGAGGTGTCCGACCGGGTGATCCGCGACGGCGAGGTGGTGGTCGTCGACATCGGGGGTGCCGTGTCGAGCGGCTACAACTCCGACAGCACCCGCACCTACGTCGTGGGAGCGCCCCAGAGCGAGGCCGCTGATCGCATCGCCGTGCTCGTGCGTGCCCAGCAGGCCGCGGTCGACGCCGTGCGCCCCGGAGCGACGGCCGAGCAGGTCGACGCCGCAGCGCGATCCGTGCTCGCTGAGGCGGGGCTGGGAGACGCGTTCCTGCACCGCACCGGTCACGGCATCGGCGTCTCGGTGCACGAAGAGCCCTACATCGCGCCCGGCAACGATCTGGTGCTGCGCGAGGGTATGGCCTTCAGCATCGAGCCCGGCATCTACTTCCCGGGCGAGTGGGGTGCACGCATCGAAGACATCGTGGTCGTGACCGCCGACGGATGCGAGCGACTCAACGTGGCTCCGCACGAACTTCGCTCGGTGTGACGTCTGGTTCCGACGACTCGTCGTGGGCTGCCGCGACCGGCCGCTCGACAACCGCATCGTGGTGCATGTCGAAGGCCGGCCGTTCGCTGCGGATTCGCGGCATCGACGTGAGGTTGTGGCGCGGCGGCGGGCAGGTCGTCGCCCACTCAAGCGACGAACCGTAGCCCCACGGGTCATCGACCGTGACCTTCGGAGCCTTGCGCGCGGTCATCCACACGTTGAGGAAGAACGGCAGCATCGATGCTCCGAGGATCATCGCCCCGATCGTCGACACCTGGTTTGCCCACGTGAACTGGTCCTGCTCGGCGTAGTCGGCGTACCGACGCGGCATGCCGTCGGCCCCGAGCCAGTGGTGGATCAGGAATGTCATGTGGAAGCCCACGAAAAGCATCCAGAAGTGCACGTAGCCGAGGCGTTCGTTCAGCATCCTCCCCGTCCACTTCGGCCACCAGAAGTAGAAGCCCGCGAACATCGCGAACACCACAGTGCCGAACACCACATAGTGGAAGTGCGCGACCACGAAGTACGTGTCGTGCAGCGGGAAGTCCAGCGGCGGAGAGGCCAGGATCACTCCGGTGAGGCCCCCGAAGACGAAGGTGACCAGAAATCCCGACGATGTTGCCCTTCTGGTCCACACGCGACGAGCTCATCAGAGCCGCCCGGCGCGCCGTCGACTGTGGGGGTGCGCTCGACATCAGTCCCAATTCTCGTTCGTCCCGCAGATCCTGCGATGACGGTAGGGAGGCGCCGAAACGCACTGGAGGGGATTGACAAAACCGAGAGGCTGCTCGATCATCCGGAGCGCGGGAATCGTCTGCGCGATCGGGCGGAACGAACCGGCAGAGTACGACGAGTCGAACCGACGAGTCAAGAGTCTCTTTCTGCGCACGCGAGCCTCGCTACGTTCTCTGGCACACCGACCATCGCATCGATCCGGAGGACATCATGAGCGACACCGCCCGCACCGAACGCTACGCAGGATCCCCGATCCAGAAGACGGCTCTCATCGTGGGAATCGTGTTCCTGCTCGTGGGGATCGCAGGATTCATCCCCGGACTCACCCACTCCGCTGAACACCTCCATGGTGCGGGCGCCGGATCCGAGGCTCATCTGCTCGGCGTGTTCCAGGTGTCCGTGCTGCACAACTTCGTGCACCTCGCCTTCGCGATCGGCGGCATCGCTCTCGCCGCCCGTGCTCGCGCGTCGCGGCTGTACCTCATCGTCGGGGGAGCCCTCTACCTGGTGGTGTGGCTCTACGGGCTGATCGCGGTGGGCAACGACCAGCTCAACTTCATTCCGGTCAACGATGCCGACAACTGGCTGCACCTCGGACTCGGTGTCGGCATGATTCTCCTCGGTGTCTTCATCAACCGCAGTCCGCGAGTGACCCGCACCCACGACAGCACCCTGCGCGTCTGACCGAGAGGTCGTGACGAACGGATGCTCGCCTGAGGTCAAGGGCCTTGGCGGTCGCGCACCCCGCGAGTTGACTGTGCTCATGGGATCCGACAGCACCGCAGACGCCGAACGGCGGCCGCAGCTCACCGACGACGGCCACCACGTCGTCATCGACGGGAGGCGCTGGCGTGCCACCGACCCGTCGATCCCCGAAGGCTTCCGTCAAGAGCTGGTGGACGAGCTCATGGCGGCGCGGAGGGCCGTGAGATCGTCGGACGACGACGCGTCGGAAGGCGGCGCGCGACGCCGTGTGCACGATGCGAAGACAGCGCTCGGCGAACGCGGTGCCCCGTGGTGGGAGGAGCGCACAGGCCCCGCGTTCGACGAGCGCATCGCTGCGGCCGTGCGCTCGCTGACGCGCAAGCGCAACCAGTCGTCGATCTGCCCGAGCGATGTGGCCCGCACGGTGGGCGGGGAATCATGGCGCGCGCTGATGCCTGACGTCCGCAGGGTCGCCGCCGAGCTGGCCGACCGAGAAGAGGTCATCGTCACCCAGAAGGGCGAAGCCGTGAGCATCCGAGACGCCCGCGGCCCTGTGCGCATCGTGCGCGGTCCTCGACTCTGACGACGGTTCGCTCACCTCGCACCCTGCACCATTGGACGCCGATCGTCAGCGGCCGGCAGGGCTCTGCCCATGCCGTGTACGACGCGCAGGAGGGCCGGGAGGTGCTGCGAAGAGGTCGAGGGATGCTCGGGATGCCACTGCACGCCGAGGAACGGCAGCGAGTCATGACTGATCGCCTCGATCACCCCGTCGGCCGCCTGCAGGGCGACGCGGAATCCCTGGCCGAGCTGATCGACCGCCTGATGATGGGCGCACAGGAGCGGCGGACGCAGCCCTGCCGAGAGCGAGGCGAGTCCGGGGACGCGACTCTCGACGAACGGGGCGCTGTCGGGTCCGCGGTGGCCGCCGACGTGCTGGTGCAGGGTGCCACCGAGAGCGACGTTCATCACCTGCATCCCGCGGCATACACCGAGCAGCGGCCGACGCGCGCGCACGGCCTCCATCACGACCGCGATCTGAGTGCGGTCCGCCCGACGCTGGTAGTCGGTGCGGCGCGGCCGCCGGTCGGGCTGACCGTACAGTGCGGGCTCGACGTCATCTCCCCCGAGGATCACGACCATGTCGGCCTCGCGCGATGCACGCTGCAGCTGCTGCTCCGACTCCTCGCCCGCCGCGTGCAGCGACGCCGACCAGCCCAGCTGCTCGACGGCGGTGACGGCCGATGTGTTCAGGGCGTCGAGAATCGACTGGTAGCGGGAGTCGGACGGCCGGCGACGGGTGCGCACATGGAAGAGCGCCACGTGCGTGCTCATGTCCGGCACCCCGCGTGGGGCGATCGGGATGTCCGCCGGAGCCGCAGCAGCGGGGTCTCTGCGGTCATCGTGCCGGTCCTTCCGTCGGGTGCGTCCCGTCAAGTTGAACCGCGAACACAACCCCAGGTCAAATACGATTTTCAATGTGGATTGAGAGCGTTTCGCTCGCAATGCATCCGTAACGACGCGGTAATACGAGACCCGTATCGTGCGGACATGGAACTCCGTCAGCTGCGGTACTTCATGGCCGTCGCGGAAGAGCTTCACTTCGGCCGTGCCGCCCAGCGGCTGCACATGTCGCAGCCTCCGCTGAGTGTGCAGGTGAGTCGACTCGAGCGCGAGATCGGCGTCGCACTCTTCGAGAGGAGCACCCGGCGGGTGACGCTCACTGCTGCCGGCCTGCATCTGAAGGAGCGTGCCAGGACGATACTCGACGAGGTCGACTCGGTGCGGGGAGAGATGCGCGACTACGTCGACGGTCTCGCCGGTGAGCTCATTGCGGGCTTCGTGAGTTCAGCGAACTACACGGTGCTCCCTGAGGTGGTGCAGCTGTTCCGTGCCCGCCGCGAGCGCGTGTCCTTGACGCTCGTGCCCTTGACATCCGGCGAGCAGTTCGACCGCCTTCGCGAGGGGACTCTCGACGTCGGCATCGTGCGCGACGAGGTCCCCACCGGGCACGCGTCTGCCGCCCTGACGACCGAGCTCGTCTACGAGGAGAGACTGGTGATGTGCCTGCCCGTGGCACACCCGCTCGCCGGCCGGGCCGAGATCGCGGCAGAGGAGATCCTCGATGTGCCGATGATCACGTACCCGCGCTCGCTCATGCCGGGCTTCGTCAGTCGGGTCGATCAGGTGCTCGGCCTCTCGGCCGGGGCGATGCGGGTCGTCGAAGAAGTCGTGCATCAAGAGACGGCACTGGGCTTCGTCGCAGCGGGCGTCGGCGCCAGCATCCTGCCCGAGTCGGTGCGACAGCTCGTCCCACCCTCGATCGCGGTGGTCCCGATCGCCGGATCGCCGACGACCCGGCTGCTCGCCGCACGACGAGCGAACGACGATCGCAACGCGTCATGTGCCGCGTTCATCGAGTGCCTGCACGATGCCGCAGCCGGTCTCCGGGCCCTCCAGCCCGCGTCCCGCGATCACGACCGGCGTCAGACGAGGTCGTAGTACCCGCCGTAGGGGAACTCGAGGTCGCCGGTGTCGCGCTCGTCGAACGCCACAGTCGCCGTGCTGAGCGTGACCCGACTGTGCGGGGTGATCAGGACGCTGACCTCGCGATTGCCTACGACCACGAAATTGACGAATGTTCCTGCGGTCTGCACGGCCTCTTCTACGTGGCGACGGAGGTCTGCGACGTCTTGATCCTGAGCGAGCAGGTAGCTCACCGAGTCGAGGATCGCCTCTGTCTGGACCATGGTCTTCGCGTCTGCCATACGGGCACGGTACGCCCGGTCTGCCGAACCCGAAAGGGGGGTTGTGGCGGAGACGCCGACGTGGCAGGAGCGTCAGCGCCGCCAGGCGGTCGCCCTCCGGCGATCGACCGCACCGATGTCCTCGACGTGCTCGCGCACCTGAACGGTGATGCCGGAGCCCAGGGCACGCATCGCCGAGAGCGACGACTGTGCGGCGGCGTACGACCGGTGGAAGGCCTCGCGAGCCTCACCGTTCCATTGCGATTCGAGGGCGGCAGCCTCGGTGCGCAGGCGCTCGAGAGATCGCTCCATCGCGTCGAACTGGTCATCGATCCTGCGACACATCTCGTTCAGCGGCGCACTGTTCACTCTCATCGCCATACGATGCCCTCGCTCTCCGTCGTGCTCGACCTCTGCGAACGGTATTCGCTCAGGCCGCCGAGTCTCATCAACTGGTCAGCGCTCATCCGCCCGCTCAGCACGCGGTCTGCAGCCTCGCGCATGTCGTCGGTCATCGCCGACGACCGCGCCACCTCGCGCAGCAGATCCCGCACGGCGACGTGCGCCTCAGACGTAGTGGGGAGCCCCGGGATCAGCTCGGGCTCGCGGACGTCGAATCCGCTCCGCGGCCGAAGTCGCTCGCGATACTCCGCGGCATCGTCGTCGACGCTCATGATGTCTCCGCCATCTCGGGAATGTGCAGGGAAGCGGTGATGTCGCTGAACGTCGTACCGAGGTCCTTGGCTGTCGTCATCGCGTCGACCAGAGTCTGCATGTCAGAGATCTTGCCCGTGATGTCGAGCCACTTCTTCGCTCCCGAGGCGATAGCGCCGCCCCCGAGCAGCCAGCCGACGACGCTCACCTTCTTGCCCGCTGCGATGGCGAGGGCCGCGATGTAGGCGTCGATGGCGAGGTCCTCGAGGATCCCGCCGATGATCTCCGCCGCCGAGACCACGGCGTCGCAGAACGTGGTGATCTCCTCAGAGACGCGAGTGCAGCCGTCGGCCGCTTCCTTGATCACGTCGAGGACATCGTTCAGATATGCGACCGCGCTGTTCGCCGAGTATCCCTGCCAGTAGAGTCCGACTCCGCCGAACACCTGCAGCAGGCTGGAGTGCATGTCGGTGAGGAAACGGCTCATGCCGTTGAGGACATACGCGTACTGGCGCAGCGCTCCCCACCCGCCGCCGAAACCCTCCATGATCACGTCGCGTGCACGCGTGACGCCCATCTGCCCGAGCGCCTCTTTGAGATCGCCGACCGGATCGATCACGATGTTGCTGAACAGCGGCTTGGTGAACAGGTCGGCTTCGTCGTATGCACTCGAACCGGCGTCGAAGTAGAAGGACGCCCCGTTGACAGCCGGCCACTTCGGCGCGGGCATGGTGTCGGAATCCTCTGGGCGATCCCACTCCGGCGTGATGATCGGCTTCGCCGACTTGTTGATCGCGTCACCGGGGGTCGGATCGTTGCCGTTGTACTCGGTGGGATCGATGAGGTCGAAGCGGGCCGCTCTGTTCAGATCGAGCTCGCGCCCCTCGGATGCCACGCTGCGCAGCTCGACGGACACCGACTCGAAGACGTTCTGCATGTGAGCGGTCCACTGCAGCAGGCCCCGGTGAACGCTCATCGCCACGGCCGTCGCACTGGAATAGATCGAGGCGCCGGGCAGCCCGCTGATCACGATGGGCACGAGGCCCGACGACGCGATCTCCGCGATCCCGTCGCGCCAGGTGTCCAGCGCGGCGGCCTGATTGTCGAGACCATCCGGGTCGAGCCAGAAGTCGAAGTCGTCCACGATCCCCCCGATCGTTGTCGTCCTCAGGTTATCCCGAGACTCGGGCTCGACGCGAGCACGCGCGCCCGTGCGCCCGAGCGCTGGCGTCAGTCATTCGGGCAGGTCACCGCGAAGGTCAGCGTCGCATCGACGCGTTCGAATTCGCCCGTGACCGTGTTGATCGACGCCGGAACGCCGACCTCTCGCGGCGCGATGTCGGCGTGACCCTCGAGGTCGGTGGCGAACAGCACCGACGTCTCGTCGCCCCGCACGATCGACACCTCTCCACGGGATTGGAACATCGCCGCGACTCCGTCGTCTCCTACCCACGCCGAGACGCTCGACTCGGCGCCCTCGTCGAACTGCAGGGTCACGCCGTTCGGAACCATGAGATCCTCGCCGATCACGTTGATGATGCCGTCCCAATCGCAGAGGGGCTTGTTCGGGTGTCCGACCAGCTCATGCGTCTCACCGTCCTTCTCGTAGGTGATCGAGACGGTCGGATCCGAGAATGCGGGCGTCGGCGCCGCAGAGGGCGTCGGGGTCTCCGCGATCGGCCCGGAAGCGCACGATGCGAGGAGCAGCGTGGCGACGAGCGCGACGGTGCCGCACGCAGTTCGAACAGAGGACATCGGTCAATCCTACGCATCTGCCGTGACACAGCCTCGATCGATCTGAGGAACACCGACCAGATACATGGATATCCGAGTTGTTAACAGATTCATCCACAGCTGTGGATGAATTTCCCTGGTCACACCGAGCATCCTCGCTTCCTCGACATGATGGGTTCAGAGGTGCGCACAGTTGTTAACAGGGTTGTTAACACCTGTGGAGGGGGGAGCGACGACATCGATCGACAGAAACGAGAAGGCCCCGCACAATGGCGGGGCCTTCTCGAACTGTCTCAACACAGTGTGGAGCCTAGGAGATTCGAACTCCTGACATCCTGCTTGCAAAGCAGGCGCTCTACCAACTGAGCTAAGGCCCCGTGAGGGTATTCATTTAGTTGATGAGTGGGCCCACCAGGACTTGAACCTGGGACCTCTTCATTATCAGTGAAGCGCTCTAACCGCCTGAGCTATGGGCCCGTCAACCTCCAGAACTTTACCGGAGTTCTGGCGAAAATCCCAATCGAGGGCGGGGACCCGAACGGACCCCCGCCCTCGATGCGCATCAGCTGCCCGGGCGGATCGTGGCGCTGCCCGCAGAGAGTGACACCTCGATCGTGTTCCGGGCGCCTGCGGACTGATCGACGCGCGCATCGAGCGACCCCGCCTCGACCTCCCGAACGATCGAGTAGGACTCGTCGGGAACCGTGAGGTCGAGGGAGCCGGCGCTGACGTCGATCGTCGTCTGCGTCGGCGCTCGTCCCGCCAACTCGACGTTGAGATCGCCCGCTGCGACGGTCAGGTCGGCCTCGCCGACACCGTCGAGCACCGCATCGGCGCGGCCCGCGCTCATGTCGATACTGAGGCTGCTCGCTGCACCCTCGATGTCGAGTGCTCCGGCGTTCACGGTGATGTCGAGGGCGCCGAAGTCGCCGATCACATCCAGGCTTCCCGCATCCAGCGTCAGGTCGGCGTCGAGCGCCGCATCCTGCAGCTTCTGCGGCAGCGTGAGCACCGCCGACTCCTCATCGCCCACCCAGCTGCCGAACCACCACCCGAATCGGAACTCGGGGCTGCGTACGACGAGGTCGTCACCCTCTCGCTCGATCGACCATTCCTGTCCTCGGCGATTGGCGACCGACAGCTCCGCTTCTTCGACGTCACCGAACTCGATGCGCATGTTCCCTGCATCGACGTCGAGATCGATGCCCTGAATGCCGGAGACGTCTTCGGTCTGCAGCGATCCGCTGCCCTCCGTCGACGACGAGACCAGCCCGCCGGTGGCCGCGACGGCCGCGGTCGCGCCGGATCCGAGCAGAGCGATGCCTCCCACGATCGCGGTGACGATCATGACCGCCCTCGCTCCGCCCTGACCCGACGACGGTCGGTTCGAGGGCTGTGTCGACGGCTGTGGCGGGGACTGGGCCGGCTCAGCCGGATCGGATGCCGGCGGCGGCGTGAACGGCGTGTGGCCGCCCTGGTGGTCGTCGTTGCTCGTGGTCATCGTCCCATTCCTGTCTGTGCGGTCGGCGGCGTGCCGCCCGTGTTCTCGATATGCGCCAGTGCCGCGAGCACACGGCGGTTTCCCGACTCGCCCTGCTCCAGGCCCAGCTTCTGGAAGATCGCGGTGATGTGCTTCTCGACGCTCGCCTCCGAGAGGAAGAGCAGTGCAGCGATCGCCTGATTCGACTTGCCTTCCGCGATCAGCGCCAGCACGGTGCGCTCGCGCTCGGTGAGCCGCAGCATCCGGTCGTCTCGGTTGCGCCGCGTGAGCAGCTGCGCGACCACCTCCGGATCGAGCACCGTCGCCCCCTCCGAGATGCGCTGCACCGAGGCGAGGAACTCCGAGACGTCAGCCACCCGGTCCTTGAGCAGGTAGCCCAGCGGGCCGCCCTGCGCGGCGATCAGGTCCGACGCGTACCGCTCCTCGACGTACTGCGAGAGCACGAGCAGCGGCAGAGAGGGGTTCGTGTCACGAAGGTGCAGTGCGGCACGGATTCCCTCGTCCGTGAAGGTCGGAGGCAACCGCACGTCGAGGATGCAGAGCTCCGGGGCCGTCTCGGCGACCGCCTGGTCGAGACCCTCGATGTCGGGCAGGGCCGCGACGACGCTGTGACCGGCGTCTTCGAGCAGCCGCACGAGACCTTCGCGAAGCAGGACGGAGTCCTCGCAGATCACGATGCGCATGGCACGTTCACCTCCAGGCTGGTCGGCCCGCCGAGCGGGCTCTCGAGACGGAATGTTCCGCCCGCGGCGAGGATCCGGTTCGCGATGCCGTCGAGACCGCCGCCGGGCTGCACCTGTGCGCCGCCCATGCCGTTGTCTTCGACGCGTGCCCAGAGCACTCCGCCTTCGCGCAGACGCACCGTCACCCGCGTCTCACTGGCACGGGAGTGCTTCGCCGCATTGGTGAGCGACTCGGCGATCGAGAAGTACACCGCGGCCTCCGCCTCCCGACTGCAGCGGCCGTCCATGCGCACATCGAGGCTCACCGGTATGTGGGAGCGGCTGGCGAGCGCCGACAGCGCCGCATCGAGTCCTCGGTCATCGAGCACCGACGCATGGATGCCGCGGGCGAGCTGTCGCAGCTCGGTGATCGCCGCTTTGGTCGAGGTGTGCGCCTCTGAGATGAGCTCCTTGGCGGCAGCGGGGTCGCTGTCGATCTTCTGCTGGGCGAGGCCGAGGGTCATCCCGACCGACACGAGCCTCGGCTGGACGCCGTCGTGCAGATCGCGCTCGATGCGAGTGCGCTCCAGGTCGGCGGCGCGCACGGCTCCCTCCCGCTGCGCACTGCTGGTGCGCACACGCTCGGTGAGCTCGGTCTCACGGCTGCGGATCACGACCGCGAGTGAGATCACGCGGTGCAGCAGCGCCAAACCGATCATGCCGGCTATCGAGGCGGCGATTCCGAGGATGCCGATCAGCGGCGCCCAGGCGGCGTCGATACCTCCGCCTCCGAACGGCCCCATCACGGTGTCCGTGCCGGCCAGTGGAGCGAAGCAGATCACGATCGACCAGACGACGCTCCATGCCAGCCGCAGCACGATCCAGCCGAGAACGGCCGTGATGGCGAAGTTGGCGACCGCCCGCCACATGCGACCGTCGATCGCCTGACGTCCGAGTGACCGCAGCCACCCGACGAATCCGGGCCGGTCACGCGGACGCCACCGCAGCGGTGCGATCGACGTCTTGTACAGAGCGCCGATTCGGGCGACCTCGAACCAGCCGACACCGAAGATCGCGTAGACGAGTCCCACGAGGAGCACGACTCCCACGCCGGCGGCGAAGAGCAGGCCGAGGCCCGTGCCGAGCAGACCCGAGAGGGTCGCGAAGATGAATCCACCGATGACCCCGATACCGGCCAGATGCAGGATCGTGAGCACGATGCGCAGCGGCGGTTTCGTGGCCGTCGCCGGTGGTGGCGTGGCAGTCTGTGTCGTCATGTCTCCAAGGTACGGCGGTGCCGATCTCATCGACACCGAGGCAACCCGACACCCTGATTCGGGTTTTCCCTACCCGCACGCAGACACAGAAGAAGGGCGGATGCCGAAGCATCCGCCCTTCGATTCGTGTGTGGGTCGGCTCAGTTCGAGGTGAATCCGACGAGCAGACCGCCGGTCACCTTCACCGCGACGTTGTAGATGCCGGCGACGACCGCGCCGAGAACCGTGAAGACGATCAGGTTCAGGATCGAGACGACGGCTGCGAAGGCCATGACCTGCGGCAGACCCGCGACCTCTGAGATGCGCACCGAGTCGCTGGTGATCGTGCCGACGAACTCGTCGGCCTGGCTGATGACGTTCGTCGCCTGCAGCACGAGGTAGATCAGGAAGAACGACACCATGGTGACGATCGCCAACGCGACGGCCCCCAGGAAGGAGAGCTTCACGGCCGACCAGAAGTCGACATAGACGAGGCGCAGGCGAACCTGCTTTCCTCCGGTCTTACGGGTCGACTTCTTCGCCAGCTTGTCGGCTACCGTGCTCATACGTCTGCTTCCTCAGGGTTCTCGGTCGTGTCGGGGGAGGTGGTGGGGGAGTCCGCCTCCGCCTCATCCGATGCATCGTCCTCGGTGAGGCCCCGCTCACCGTTGCGGGCGATGGCGAGGATCCGGTCGGCTTCCGTCGTCCGTGCGAACACCACTCCCATGGTGTCGCGCCCCTTGGCGGGCACCTCGGCCACGGCAGAGCGTACCACCTTGCCGCTGGAGAGAACCACCAAGACCTCGTCGTCCTCCGACACCATGAGACCACCCGCGAGAGTGCCTCGATCGTCGTGCAGCTTGGCGACCTTGATGCCGAATCCACCGCGTCCCTGGACGCGGTATTCCTCGATCGCGGTGCGCTTGGCGTAGCCGCCGTCGGTCACCACGAACACGTACTGGCCGAGCGCCGCGACCGACGCCGAGAGCAGGCTGTCGCCATCGCGGAACTTCATGCCCTTCACACCGGCGGTCGCACGCCCCATGGGACGCAGAGCCTCGTCGGTGGCGCTGAACCGCACCGACATCCCCTTGCGGCTGATCAGCAGGATGTCGTCCTCGGCGTTCACCATCAGCGCCGAGACGAGCTCGTCGTCGTCGTTCAGACGGATAGCGATGACGCCGCCCTGGCGGTTCGTGTCATAGCTCGAGAGGCTCGTCTTCTTGACGAGGCCGTCGCGGGTCGCGAGCACCAGGTAGTCGGCCACCTCGTAGTCGCGGATGTCGAGCACCTGAGCGATGTTCTCGTCGGGCTGCAGCGCCAGCAGGTTCGCGACGTGCGTGCCCTTCGCGTCACGTCCGGCCTCGGGCACCTCATAGGTCTTCGCGCGGTAGACACGACCCTTGTCGGTGAAGAACAGCAGCCAGTGGTGCGTCGTGGTCACGAAGAAGTGCTCGACGATGTCATCGGCACGCAGCTGGGCGCCCTTGATGCCCTTGCCTCCGCGGTGCTGCGACCGGTAGTTGTCGCTGCGCGTGCGCTTGATGTAGCCGGCGCGCGTGATGGTGACGACCATCTCCTCTTCGGCGATGAGGTCTTCCATCGACACGTCGCCGTCGAATCCGTGCAGGATGTGCGTGCGACGGTCGTCGCCGAAGCGGTCGACGATGCCGGTGAGCTCTTCGCGGATGATGTCGCGCTGCAGCGCCTCATCGGCCAGGATCGCCTGGTACTCGGCGATCAGTCGCTCGAGCTCGGCTGCCTCGTCGAGGATCTTCTGCCGCTCGAGAGCTGCGAGGCGACGCAGCTGCATGTCGAGGATGGCCTGGGCCTGGTCGTCGTCGATGTCGAGGAGCGTCTTCAGACCGTCGCGAGCATCCTCGACCGTCGCCGAGCGACGGATCAGGGCGATGACCTCGTCGAGCGCATCCAGCGCCTTCAGGTATCCGCGCAGGATGTGCATACGACGCTCGGCCTTCGCGAGGCGGAAGCGCGTGCGGCGGACGATGACTTCGAGCTGGTGGGTGATCCAGTAGGTCACGAACCCGTCGATCGCGAGGGTGCGGGGCACGCCGTCGACGATCGCGAGCATGTTCGCGCCGAAGTTCTCCTGCAGCTGCGTGTGCTTGTACAGGTTGTTGAGCACGACCTTCGCGACGGCGTCGCGCTTGAGCACGACGACGAGACGCTGACCCGTGCGGTCGGACGACTCGTCGCGGATGTCGGCGATGCCGGTGATCTTGCCGTCGCGAGCCAGATCGCCGATCTTGACCGCTACGTTGTCGGGGTTCACCTGATACGGGAGCTCGGTGATGACGAGGCAGGTGCGGCCCTGGATCTCTTCGACGTTGACGACCGCGCGCATCGTGATCGACCCGCGACCCGTGCGATATGCCTCCTGCACGCCCTTCGTGCCGAGGATCTGAGCGCCGGTCGGGAAGTCAGGGCCGGGGATGCGCTGGATCAGCCCGTCGAGCAGCTCCTCGCGCGGGAGACCCGGGTTCTCGAGCGCCCACAGTGCCGCAGCCGAGACCTCACGAAGGTTGTGCGGGGGGATGTTGGTCGCCATGCCGACCGCGATGCCGACCGAGCCGTTGACGAGCAGGTTCGGGAAACGCGCCGGCAGGACCGTCGGCTCCTGCGTCTGACCGTCGTAGTTGTCGGTGAAGTCGACCGTGTCCTCTTCGATGTCGCGCACCATCTCGAGCGCGAGCGGAGCCATCTTGGTCTCGGTGTATCGAGGGGCCGCGGCACCCATGTTTCCGGGCGAGCCGAAGTTGCCCTGTCCCAGAGCCAGCGGGTAGCGCAGAGACCAGGGCTGCACGAGGCGCACGAGAGCGTCGTAGATCGCCGAGTCACCGTGCGGGTGGTACTGACCCATGACCTCGCCGACGACACGAGCGCACTTGGAGAACGACTTGTCGGGGCGGAATCCGCCGTCGTACATGCCGTAGATCACGCGGCGGTGCACGGGCTTGAGTCCGTCGCGCACGTCGGGCAGCGCACGGCCGACGATCACGGCCATCGCGTAGTCGAGATAGCTGCGCTGCATCTCGGACTGCAGGTCGACCTGGTCGATCTTGCCGTGCTCGTGTTCCGGCTCGGGGCGTACTTCGTCAGTCATGTGTGTTCTCTTCGTTGGTTTCCGAGAGCGGCTCGCGACGTTCCGACTCGCTTCGCTCGCTCAACGACCAGGGTTGCTCGCTGCGCTCGCCTGTTCTAGATGTCGAGGAAGCGGACATCCTTGGCATTGCGCTGGATGAAGCTGCGGCGCGACTCGACGTCCTCACCCATCAGCACGCTGAAGATCTCGTCGGCGGCTGCGGCATCCTCGATGGTCACCTGGCGCAGGGTCCTGGTGGTGTGGTCCATCGTGGTCTCCCACAGCTCCTTGGCGTTCATCTCGCCCAGACCCTTGTAACGCTGGATGCCGGCGTCCTTCGGGATCCGCTTGCCGTTGTCGAGTCCGAACTTCAGCAGCGCATCGCGCTCGGCGTCGCTGAAGACGTACTCATGGGGCTGGTTGGTCCACTTGAGCCGGTAGAGCGGCGGCATCGCGAGATACACGAACCCGGCCTCGATGAGCCCGCGCATGTAGCGGAAGAGCAGCGTCAGCAGCAGCGTCGTGATGTGCTGGCCGTCGACATCGGCATCCGCCATCAGCACGATCTTGTGATACCGAGCCTTCTCGATATCGAATTCCTCGCCGATTCCCGTGCCGAAGGCCTGGATCATCGCCTGGACTTCCTTGTTGCCGAGAGCCTTGTCGAGGCGCGCGCGCTCGACGTTGAGGATCTTGCCTCGCAGCGCGAGGATCGCCTGCGTGTGCGGGTCACGACCCTGCACCGCCGAACCGCCGGCCGAGTCACCCTCGACGAGGAAGATCTCGCTGATCGAAGGATCCTTGCTGGTGCAGTCCTTGAGTTTGTCGGGCATCGCCGCCGACTCGAACACGCTCTTGCGGCGCGCGGTCTCGCGGGCCTTGCGCGCAGCCAGACGAGCGGTCGCCGCGTCGATCGCCTTGCGGATCACGTTCTTGGCCTGCACCGGGTTGCGGCCGAACCAATCGCCGAGCTGGTCCCCGACCACCTTCTGCACGAAGGCCTTGGCTTCGGTGTTGCCCAGCTTGGTCTTGGTCTGCCCCTCGAACTGCGGCTCTCCGAGCTTGATCGAGATGACTGCGGTCAGTCCCTCGCGCACGTCGTCGCCCGAAAGATTGTCGTCTTTCTCCTTCAGAAGGCCGTTCGCACGGGCGTACTTGTTCACCAGCGTCGTGAGCGCAGCACGGAAGCCCTCTTCGTGCGTCCCACCCTCATGCGTGTTGATCGTGTTCGCGTAGGTGAAGACGTTCTCGGTGTACGAGGTGGTCCACTGCATCGCGACCTCGAGCGAGATCTTGCGCTCGGTGTCCTCTGACTCGAACGCGATGATCTCGTCGTTGACCACCTCGGCGTGGCGCACCTTGTTGAGGTATTCGACATAGTCGACCAGGCCGCGCTCGTAGAAGAAGACGTCGCGGGGCTGCGAGACGACGAGCTGTCCCTCGACCTCGGTCTCGATCGCGGAGCCCGGTCGTTCGTCCGACAGCTCGATGCGGAGTCCCTTGTTGAGGAACGCCATCTGCTGGAAGCGCGTGCGCAGGGTGTCGTAGTCGAAGTCCGTCGTCTCCTGGAAGATCTCGGCGTCCGGCCAGAAGGTGATCGCCGTACCGGTCTCGTCGGTGGGCTCTCCCTTCTCGAGCTGCTGCTGGGGCACACCGCCGTTCGCGAAGCTGTGGTGCCAGACGAAGCCCTTCTGCTTCACCTCGACGTCGAACCTGGTCGACAGCGCGTTCACCACAGAGGATCCGACACCGTGCAGACCGCCGGACACGGCGTAGGCGCCGCCGCCGAACTTTCCGCCGGCGTGCAGGATCGTCAGGACGACCTCGACCGTCGACTTCGACGGGTCGGAGGAGTGCGGGTCGACGGGGATGCCGCGACCGTTGTCGATCACACGCACACCGCCGTCTTCGAGCAGCGTGACGAAGATCGTGTCGGCGTAGCCGGCGAGGGCTTCGTCGACCGAGTTGTCGACGATCTCGTAGACCAGGTGGTGGAGGCCGCGGGGACCCGTGGATCCGATGTACATACCGGGTCGTTTGCGGACCGCTTCGAGACCTTCGAGGATCTGAATAGAGTCGGCACCGTACTCGCCGGGCTGCTTCACCTTGGGTGAGAGTTCGGAAGACCCGGAGGCGGAGGCCGTCGAGACGTCTCCGTCGGTCGATTCCGTCTCGTCAGCGGGGGATTCAGGCGTCATCAGAGAGCATTCTCCACATCGATATCACGAACTCCCAGTCTAGCGGTCTTTCGTGTCGAGATGCGGCTCAGCGGCCACCTGTGGCCCTCTGAGCGTGTCGGACCCCTTGCGTGGTGTCCTACCCGTAGGTATCGCGTGGGCCACGCCCTGGAACGACTCTCGGACCCCATTTCCAGGAGGGAACGTCCGGTCCTATGAAGCGGAGGTTCTCGACGCCCGCTGACGGATACCGTCGGCCGATCTCCGTCAGGATGGTCCCGCGCATGAACTGGAGGTTCTTCGCCCAGGCGGTCGAATCGCATTTCACCGTCAGCACCCCGCGCTCGAGAGACACCGGCTCAGAGTGCTTCGCGGTGTCTGCTCCCGCAAGGTCGGCCCACTGCCGGACGAGGTCCTCCCGAGCGAGCGTCGTCTCCCACCCCGCATCCCGGGTCAGTCTGTCGAGCACTGCTCCGAGAGTGCCCGGATCACGGCCGGGGGTGAAAGGAGCATTGTCATCGTCGTCGACGATGCGACGCTTGCGCTTCCAGTTCTTCGAACTGGGCTTCAGACCCCTCAGGCGAAGATACGTCGCCACCGTCTCAGGAGTCTCGACAGCCGGAACCGCTGCGATGTCAGACATCGGTCTCCGCCTCCTCCGTCACGGGATCCGTCGGATCCGCATTGCTCGGTCGTGTCTGCTCGGACGAACTCTCGTCTCGAACAGACCGCTCATCGCTGATGGTGCCCGCGGTGATCCTGACGACGTGCGCGTGCAGGACCTCGGGAATATCCTCCTCCACGGCGGCCGTGACCACCACCTGCTCGTAGCCCGCCGTCAGCGATGCCAGCCGCTGACGGCGGTCGGCGTCGAGCTCGGCGAACACGTCATCGAGGATCAGCACCGGGTCGCCCGCGGGTGATTCGCTGCGAAGGAGTTCGGCCGACGCGAGTCGCAGAGCGAGGGCCACAGACCACGACTCACCGTGCGATGCATAGCCCTTGACCGGAAGATCGCGAACTCGGAGCACGAGGTCGTCTCGGTGAGGTCCTGTGAGGGTGAGCCCGCGTTCGAGCTCGTTCGACCGCTTCGCCAGCAGCGCCGCGTGGAACATCTCGGCCAGCGTCGTCGTACTCAGCGCGCCCTCGGCCTCACCCTCCGGCGACTCCCCCTCTTCGGGATCCGCGCCCCGGACCGAGAGAGCCCAATCGAGTCGCGGGCGGTGATCCTCACCGGCGATCGCTGCGTACGCGTCGGCGACCGGCTGTTGGAGATCAGCCGCGAGACGCTGCCGCGCTCCGATGATCTCGGCGCCGAGAGAGACGAGCTTGTCGTCCCAGACATCGAGCGTGCTGAGTCCTTCACTCTTGATGCCGCGAGCTCGCGCCGATTTGAGCAGGGCGTTGCGTTGCTTGAGCACCCGGTCGTAGTCGGAGAGCACCGACGCCATGCGCGGAGTGCGCTGGATCAGCAGCTGATCGACGAATCGGCGGCGGGCCGACGGATCTCCGCGCACGATCTGCAGGTCTTCCGGCGCGAACAGCACGACATGCGCATAGCGAGGCAATTCGTTCGTCTTCGATGGCGATCCGTTGATACGAGCCTTGTTCGCACCCTGCTTGTTCAGCTGAAGCTCGACGAGTACGCGCCGTTCGCCATGTGAGAGGCGGGCGCGGATGATCGCGTACTCCTGGCCGTCGCGGACCAGAGGGGCGTCGGACGACACACGGTGGGATCCGAGCGTGGCGAGGAAGACGACGGCCTCGGCGAGGTTGGTCTTGCCTTGACCGTTTCTGCCCACCAGCACGTTGGGCCCGCGGTGAAGAGCCAGCTCGGCGGTCGCGTAATTGCGGAAATCGACCAGACTCAGGTGCTCCACAATCACGGAGTCAGCCTACCTTCGGCCTCAGACACAGGATGCTGCGGGTGTGCCGCGCCGCCGACCGCTCAGCGCAGCAGGAGGTTCGGCTGCAGCAGGTACTTGAAGGAGTCGAGCCCGGCCTGATCGACCGAGGTCTGGCTCGTGATCAGCACGGGGCTGAGCTTGTTCGCATTGTCGCTCGAGGTGAACGTGACTCGCACGAACTCGCTCTTCACCGCGCCGAGTGCCTCGATCAGGTACTGGGGGTTGAGTCCGAGAGTCACCTCGTCGCCGCCCGAGAGGATCGCGTCGACGGATTCCGAGGCACGAGCGTGCTCGCTGCCCGATGCATCCATCGTCACGCCGTCACTCGCGAAGGTGAAACGCAGAGGCGCGGCACGATCGAGCACGAGCGACACACGACGCACGGCCTCGACGAGGTCGGCGGTGTTCACGACCGCGTAGTGATCGGTCTGCTCGGGGAACAGCCGACGAACCGGCGGGAAGTTCCCCTTGATCAGCAGCGAGGTGACGGTCTTGTTGCCCGCGGTGAAGGCGATGATCTCGCGGTCGCCGGCGCCCGAGAACGCGATCTGGATCGTGCCCGCATGCCCGAAGGTCTTGCCGACTTCGAGCAGAGTACGTGCCGGCACGAGTGCGGTGGCCTCGACGGCCTCGCCGTCCCACGGCACATCGCGCAGTGACACCCGGTAGCGGTCGGTGGCGACCAGGCTGAGCGTCTGACCCGAGACTTCGAGCTGCACGCCGGTGAGGACGGGCGTCACGTCGTCGCGAGAGGCTGCGAATCCGACCTGTGCGATCGCGGTTCCGAAGTCATCGGCGGGAACGACGCCCGACGAGCCCGAGACCTCGGGGATCGAGGGATATTCCTCGACGGGCATGGCGGCCAGAGTGAAGCGCGCCGAGCCACAGGTGACCGAGATGCTTCCGTCGTCTTCGACGGCGATCTCGATGGGAGCGTTCGGCAGGCGGTTCGCGATGTCCGACAGAAGGCGGCCGTGCACCAGGATCGTGCCCGGAGTCTCGACCGTCGCTTCGATGGTCGTGCGTGCGGATGCCTCGTAGTCGAATGCCGACAGCGTGAGGCCGGCACCGTCCGCCTCGATCAGGACACCGGCGAGGATCGGCTGCGGATTGCGCTGAGGAAGCAGCTTGACGACGAAGGACACAGCCTCGCTGAAGACATCGCGGTTGACCTGAAACCTCACGGGTGCTCCCTTGTCGTCGTTCTGAGACGCGTCGTCATCGTTCCTGCCGGTGCAGGGCTTCCCATGCTAGCCCCAGAGTCGCACCGATCCCTACGTCTCTGTGTTTCCGGCGGCGCCGTCGGGTTTCCACACCGTCTGGTGATCGGATCGCCCCTGAATTGAATTAACTCCTTAACGGTGTTAACACCTGTGGATACTGTGGATAACTCGGTGGAAAGCAGACGCGAGTAGGGAACTACACGGTTGTCACTTGTGGAATCCCTGAGGATTACGCGGGTGGGGAGCCTCCGATGCGCTTCGGGGCATGCAGGAGTTATCCACAGGTCAGTCGATTTCTCCCATGTTCCTCCCGAGGTCATCCCCATCCATCCACAAGTTATCCACATGTGCAAAACAGCATCGATCCGTTTCCGCAACGGCGCGTCGCACGCACGAGAAGGGGGTCACAGCATCCTTGCGGACGCTGTGACCCCCTTCTCGAGAGACGTGCTCTGATCAGCGACGACCGAGCTGCGTGGTGATCTCCGTCACCTGGTTGTAGATCGACCGGCGTTCTTTCATGAGCTCGCTGATCTTCTTATAGGCGTACATGACGGTCGTGTGATCGCGGTTGCCGAAGAGCTGACCGATCTTGGGCAACGAGAGGCTGGTGCGTTCTCGGCACAGATACATCGCGATCTGCCGTGCCGTGGCGATCTGCTGCGATCGACTCGAGCCGTAGAGGTCGTCGACGGTCAGCTTGAAGTACTGCGCGGTCGCCGTGATGATGTCGGTCGGTGAGATGATGTTGTCTTCGGCCGTGTCGATGATGTCACGCAGCACGGTCTGGGCCAGAGAGATGTCGAGCGCCGAGCGATTGAGGCTGGCGAAGGCGGACACACGGATCAGCGCGCCCTCGAGTTCCCGGATGTTCGACGAGACGACGGTGGCGATGTATTCGAGCACCTCGTCGGGGATGTGCAGTGCCTCGCTCTGCGCCTTCTTGCGCAGGATCGCGATGCGCGTCTCGAGGTCGGGCGCCTGCACATCGGTGATGAGGCCCCACTCGAAGCGGCTGCGCATCCGATCCTCGAAACCCGTCAGGTGCTTCGGTGCGACGTCGCTGGTGATCACCACCTGCTTGTTGTGGTCGTGAAGTGTGTTGAAGGTGTGGAAGAACGCCTCCTGCGTCTCGGCACGACCCTGCAGGAACTGGATGTCATCGATCAGGAGGATGTCGACTTCGCGATATCGAGCCTGGAATGCCGCTCCGCGGTTGTTCGCGATCGAGTTGATGAAGTCGTTGGTGAATTCCTCGCTCGAGACGTAGCGCACCTTCACTCCCGCATAGAGCGACTGGGCGTAGTCGCCGATCGCGTGCAGGAGGTGGGTCTTGCCGAGGCCTGAGTCCCCGTAGATGAAGAGAGGGTTGTACGCCTTTGCGGGCGCCTCGGCCACGGCGACCGCGGCGGCATGCGCGAAGCGGTTGGACTGGCCGATCACGAAGTTGTCGAACGTGTACTTCGGGTTCAGCCTGGATTCGTGCCGCAGTGGTGTCGGCTGTTCCATCGGCGACTCGATGCGCACGTTCTCCTGCCGCCCGAAGTCGGCCACCGCAATGGGAGCGGTCGGCTGCTCGGCGAGCTCGTGATTCACGACCACCCGATACGAGGTGACCTCGTCGCCGATGTGGGAGAGGGCTTCCATGATCGGCAGACGCAGACGCTTGTTGATCTGCGCGGCGGTCAGATCGTTCGGAACCTCGAGATAGAGGGTCGCGGCCATCACTCCCGCGGGAACAGCGAGACTGAGGAAACCTTGGAGCTGCGGCGTCACGCGGTCATCGGCTTCGAGCAGCTCCTGCACCGTGGTCCAGATGGGAACGTCGGGCTGGGCAGGTGATGACATGACGCTCCGGAGCTGGGGGATCGGGGAGGGTTCGGCGACGGGCGTCTCCCTGTGGATAACTTCGGATGCCACGGTAGTCACCGCGGCTGTGATCGGCAACCTGCCCTGTGAATACGCGCGCGTGTTGCGCATCCGTGCAGCGCAAGGCTGTGGATAATGGCTGTGCGGATCGTTCATCGGGTCCCGTGCCGAAGCGCGCAGATTTGCTCTGCGCGCCGTCAAGACGTACCCTTAATCGGTTGACTTATGCCTGAACGGCAGATCCCTATGTCTCCGGTCAAAATGATCCCGGTGGCAGCATTCCCGGAGTGATTCCATGAGCAAGCGCACCTTCCAGCCCAACAACCGTCGTCGCGCCAAGAAGCACGGTTTCCGTCTTCGCATGCGCACCCGTGCCGGCCGCGCGATCCTGTCGGCTCGTCGCGCGAAGGGCCGTACCGAGCTCTCCGCGTAGACCGCTGTGCTCGCCCGCCCGTTTCGCCTGACCCGCGGGAGCGACTATCGACTGGTCGTTCGACGTGGATCACGTTGTGGCGGGGCGCGCGTCGTCACCTCGATGCTGACGACGGGCGAGAGCAGAGCCGCGAGGTTCGGTTTCATCATCAGCAAGCAGGTAGGCACCGCCGTGGTGCGCAACTCCGTTCGCAGACGCTTGAAAGCGGTGTGCGCGGAGGCGATCACGCGTGTGCCCGAGGGCACGGATGTTGTCATCCGTGCCCTTCCTGCGTCTGCGACAGCTTCATACGCCGAGCTCAGCGCAGACGTCAACCGCTGTCTCGGCCGTCTGACCCCGGAGCAAGCATGACGGCTCTTCCCGCGTCGTCGTCGGGCAGCGCAGAGTTTCACCCCCGGGATCTCGTTCGCAGCATCCCGCTGGTCCCCCGAAACCTCGTACTCGGTTTTCTCGCCGGGTACCGCAAGGTGATCTCTCCGCTCTATGGCGATGTCTGTGCCTATTACCCCTCGTGTTCGGCTTACGCTGTAGGTGCGGTGCAACAGCACGGTGCCATGCGGGGAGCGCTGCTCTCGGCATGGCGCATCCTCCGTTGCAATCCCTGGAGCCACGGCGGCGTCGATGACGTCCGTCCGCACGAACACTTCCGCTATGACCTGACCGCTCACGGTTTCGTCGTCCCTGCCCGAAAGGATTGATCGGTGGGTCTTGACCTTCTGTTCGCCAGCACCACCCCGTCGCCGGCGCCTGCCGCCGGCGGTTTCGACCTGCTGGGGACCATCCTCTGGCCGCTGAAGTGGCTCGTCGAACTCGTGCTCGTGGCATGGCACTGGCTGTTCACGGCGGTGGGGCTTCCTGCGGCATCCGGTCTGACCTGGGTGCTGTCGATCGTCGGCCTCGTGATCGTGGTTCGCGCAGCTCTGATCCCGCTCTTCGTGAAGCAGATCAAGAGCCAGCGAAAGATGATGGAAATCGCTCCTGAGCTGCGGAAAGTTCAGGAGAAGTACCGCGGCAAGAAGGATCAGCTGTCTCGTGAGGCGATGAGCCGCGAGACGATGGCTCTGTATAAGAAGCACGGCACGACGCCGATGTCGAGCTGTCTTCCGCTGCTCGTGCAGATGCCGATCTTCTTCGCGCTCTTCAGCGTGCTCAACGACGTCACCAAGCATCACGCTGCCGGGATCGGTGGCGTGGGGCTCCTCAACGCAGAGCTCACCGAGCAGTTCTACGA
This sequence comes from Microbacterium sp. EB106-03-03-XG65, assembly GCF_058791955.1. Classification (NCBI taxonomy): domain Bacteria; kingdom Bacillati; phylum Actinomycetota; class Actinomycetes; order Micrococcales; family Microbacteriaceae; genus Microbacterium; species Microbacterium sp. EB106-03-03-XG65. Next base: position 458,651 of record NZ_JBYTEB010000001.1, on the reverse strand, counting down.
CGCTCAGCTGTTCGGAGTGGCGTCGCTGCATGAGACGCTCGGCAACGCGGTCGACGCGGGCAACACGGTGGCGATCGTCATCCTCGTCGTTCTCGTCGTGCTCATGATCGCGTCGCAGTTCTTCACCCAGCTGCAGATCATCTCGAAGAACCTGTCGCCTGAAGCCAAGACCGGCCAGGCGTACCAGATGCAGAAGATCATGCTCTACATCCTTCCGCTGGGCTTCATCTTCTCGGGCATCTTCTTCCCGCTCGGTGTCGTCGTGTACTGGTTCATCTCGAACCTGTGGACCATGGGACAGCAGTTCCTTGTGATCCGCGAGATGCCCACGCCGGGGTCTGAGGCAGCGAAGGCGCGGGAAGAGCGTCTGGCTCGCAAGGGCAAGGCGCTGGATTCTTCGGGCAAGGTCGTGCCGATGGCTGCCTATGAGGCAGAGCAGCAGCGTTTGCTCGAGGAGGCCGAGAAGGCCAAGGCCGCGGCTCCGAAGCGTCAGCAGCCGGTGGGCAAGAAGCGTGCAAAGAAGAAGGGCGGCGCAGCATGAGCGGGAACCTGATCGAGACCGAGGAGCCTACGGTGGCTCAGCTCGAGAACGAGGGCGACGTCGCCGCGGATTACCTCGAGGAGCTGCTCGATATCGCAGACATCGATGGTGACCTCAACCTCGATGTGCGTCAGGGGCGTGCCTACGTGTCGGTCGAGGCTGAGGGTGACGGGCTCGCTCTTCTCTCGGCTCCTGACACGGTGCAGGCGCTGCAGGAGCTCACCCGACTCGCAGTGCAGAACAAGACCGGCTCGTTCTCGCGTCTGATCCTCGATGTCGGTGGATCACGCGATGCGCGTCGTCGAGAGCTGGAGACTCTGGTCAATGCGGCCGCCGCGAAGCTCGACGAGGGCGCGTCACAGGCGTCACTGCCCGCGATGTCGAGCTATGAGCGCAAGCTGGTGCACGATATTGCCGCTGATCAGGGACTTGTCTCTGAATCATACGGCGAGGGCGCCGACCGCCACACGGTTCTCCGCCGTCGTTGATGCCTCTCACGCACTACCGGGCACGCGCGACGTCATGACGGGAACGGTCGAGATTGAGCCCGCGGTCGCAGAGCATTTGTTCGGCGACCGGCTCGATCTGGCGCGCCGATTCACGGCCGCTCTCGCTGACGAGGGTGAGCGTCGGGGGCTGATCGGACCATTGGAGCTTCCGCGACTGTGGACACGACACATCCTCAACAGCGCCATCGCTGCGCCGATCTTCTCGGGCACCGTCGCTGACATCGGATCGGGCGCAGGGCTTCCGGGCGTCGTGCTCGCCATCGCACGACCGGATGTGCAGTTCACGCTGATCGAACCGATGGAGCGCCGGGTCGCCTGGCTGGGCGAGCAGGTTTCTGCGTTGGGGCTGTCCAACGTCGAGATCGTGCGCGCGCGTGCAGAGGAGGTGCCGGTCAGTGACGGCTTCGACGCTGTCACCGCTCGTGCCGTCAGCGCGCTGCGCACTCTGATCCCGCTCACGGCCCCGCTCGTGCGCGACGGGGGAGAACTCGTGCTGCTCAAGGGGATGAACGTGGGCAACGAGATCGACGCCGCTCAGAAACAGATCAAGAAGTTCCGGTTGTCTGATGTGCGGGTCGAGGTCCTCGGTGAAGGGCTGCTTCCGGAGAGCACTCGAGTGCTGAGGGCGCGCGTTCGCTGAGACGGCATCCGAAGCACAGTGATGCTTCGTTCGCGCCGTGACATGTTTCACGTGAAACATGTGGTGCTGGGTGAGGGTCGAGCTTCTTGATCTGCGTGGTCTTGGCCCGGGTTCGAATGCCCACCAACCGGGTGTGGCATCCAGGTCGCTCTATCTGGGTTCGGTGTGGCGTTTCACGTGAAGCCGCTTGCCGCGGGATGGTGAGCCGGGGGCTGGGGATTTGCGGTCGGTAAGCGAGCGTACTTACGCGTATCGTGCGTCACCGGCGTACTCGTAGCCGTGTGCTTCCGAGTTTCGGTCGGCTGCACATGGCTCCGTGTTCTAGTTCGGTGCCGGATGAGTGAGAGCCGCAGGACACCGCGGGGTCCGGTGAAAGACTGCACCCACGACGCTGATGATCTCAGCGCGGGCGACTGGCATGCATCGTCGTACGATACATCGGGCTCCAGCACGTGCTCGGCCCGCTTTTCGCTGGAGGACTGTCGCGACCCGCGCTGCGTTTCACGCGAAACGGATGGACCAGGTCGAGTGAGGGAGACCACTGAGTGACGACGCCTGGCTCGTCAGCAATGTCGCGAGTGGTGTGATCCCGCTCACCGTGACCCAAACGATCGACGCTCCTGTCCATACTGATTGCGACGGATCATCGATCACTGCATTGAGCGGATGATGATCGATCCGAGTAGACCCGCGTGAACAGCCACGCATTCCGCGGTGTCTGTTTCACGTGAAACGCCATGTTGCAGTAAGTCAGGACGGGTCGCTGGTGGTCGTCCTGACGTACACCACGCCTCGAACGTGCACAGGCTGAACATGGTGCGCCGTAGGCTGCGAGGACTGGATAACGCGCATGTGGTGGTTCGCTGTGTACACGGCGGGGGAGTGGACTTCCAGTCGTCTCAGCGGTCGGGATTTCTCGTCATTCCGGATGTTTCACGTGAAACACGGTTCAGGGCGGTCTCGGCAGGTCGCGGGCGAGGATGACGGCTTGGCGCAGGCGCCCCATCGCTACCCGGCCAGAGGGAACTCCAGTGTGAGTCCATTTCGGGCCCAGGATTGAATCTCCTGGCCCGCCACCACATGTTGTTTCACGTGAAACAACATGTGGTGGAGTCGCGGCGGGTTCCTCATGAAGATGAGGAAGTGGAGCGCGCTGTTCAGTGATGGCCAGCTAGAAACAAGTCCTATAGGAATGCCCGTCGGAGCCGATGTGACAGGCCGTGCTCCTCGCAGCGCGTGTTGCACGAGAAACACGGCGTTCCGTGCGGCTTCAGGTGGTCCACACCCTGAGATGGGTATTTGGGCATGCACCTCCGTGGTGCGTGGTTGTGGAGATCGCGCTGCCAAGCGCGCCCTTTGGGTGGCACAGTGACCTGGGAAGTTCGTCACCGCGCATGTTTCACGTGAAACGCCACCTCTGGTGGGCGGCAATGGGTCCTCACGATGATGGGGATGTGACGACGGCCTGTTGTCGTGGCCGTCTGTGCGACGTCAGGTGACAACTCGCCGAGGGTTCCACGAACTCGCGGTTCCACCTTCCCCATGTTTCACGTGAAACGCCGTCTCCCGGAATCCCGCAGTAGACCAGTCGTGATGACGGCGACGGGGCCTAGGCCAGTGACTTCGTCGTGGCTGGGTACTGTGAGATTAGTGTCGTGCAAACCGGCTGTCGGATCAACCAGAACTACACATCACAGTAAGAATCTCGCGACGACCGTCGCGTCTTGCACGTCTTCGCTTGCAGGTCGCGAGCGTTGTTTCGCGAGAGCGCACCCGCACTCGTCCCGGCTGGCCACAACCACATCGATGAGCGTCGCTCTGAGTCCCCCAGGGACCCAAGCTTCCTCACTACAGCGCATGCTTCACGTGAAACGCGACCTCTATCCGCGATCGGGGAAGGGTGAACGCGCGCGAACAGTGCGAGCGCCGGGGTATCCGCGTGCTGGCGGACATGGTGAGGGTGAGTGGTGATCGGTAGGGGATCGGGCTTGGGACGGATGGTGACCGCTGAATGTGATGTCCCGTGTGTCCCAGGGAACGGTGCTCCCGCCACTTGGTGGGGGGGGCTCTGATCCTGGGCGGATCCCGATCGCATGTGGTCGGGGATGGTCTGTCTTCGCGGGTGTCAGAAGTGTCTGTCGTCGTTGGCGGGAAGCTGATGCGCATTATTGATCGCAGCGGAGGTTGATCGACTTCATGGTGAGGAACCGGTAGCGCGGTCAGGAGAGCCGGTCGCCACAGGCTTGAGATCGCTGTCGTGATCTTCGGATCGTGACCGTCGTCACGCGGTTCGGCAGTGTTCCACGTGAAACGGTGCAAGAGCTCGGTCGCGCGGTGATGCATGTTCTTCAGGTGCGCTCTTTGCGAGTTTTCGAGGTTCCGACCGGTTTTGGGGGAGGAGATCGTGTTCACGAGCCGAGAATCCTCCCAGATCGATCCTCTCGAGTTTCAGTGATGTGGGTCACCGGGGTCCACGGGAATCATGCGATTTGCGGCAAAGCGCGAGTTGCGGGGTATCGGGGCGTCGCCCTTCGTGAGGAAGCCGCGATGGTTCACGACGTCGGCGGGAGAGATGATGATCTCGATGGTTCGAGCAAAGAGTTCGGTCGCCGTGCCTGCCCGGAGTCGGCGCTTTGCGACGCATCGTCGGCTGTGCTCGCTGCAAGAACGGCCGCCGAGTTGAGCGAAGGGTGATGATGACGGCCGGCATCGATGTGAAGCCGCCGGCCACGCGTGGAGGGTCGATGTGCATTCGGCGTGCGGGGTGGGGATGGGACGCAAGAGTTCGGTCGCCGTGCATAGCCGGTGAAGACGCTTCACGGTGCATCGCCGGTTATGCCCGCGTCGCGAGCGGTGCGCGGGTTTTGACTCGGCGTCATGGTGGTGGCAGGACTCGGGGTGGACACTTCTGCAAGGGGACGCGCGCGCCCGCGCGACGAGCTTGATCGGTGACAGCAGTCCACGACGCACCGCCGTCAGTGACCTGTGCTTACCGCGCGGTGCTCGGTGCGAAAACGGTCGGCGGCTCCGGCACAGGCGTCATGGTGCGGTCCACGATCCCGCGGTGACCCACCTCAACCCAGACAGAGATCGATATCGGCGACGATGCAGTTCGGCGAGGTGCCCCACGATCTGTCGCGGGCAGCGCAAAGACGTCGGGCGAAGAAGTCAGGCGCATGGAGTCGGTGTGCGTCGTGCCTGGTTCGTGGGACAGCCGCCGGCGGGGGAGTGGACGATCCACGATGCCATGGTGAGTGGGGATGTGGTTGTGACGGGAAGTGGCACATAGCTGTCGTAGTGCTGCGCCGTGGCGAGGGTAGGGATCGTCGCTGTGGTGGAGCCCCTCCGGTCGCGGGCGTCCGGGTATGAGGATGTCCACGCTGACGTGACCACGGTGAGGCAAATGACGATGCGGATCGATGGCGCCTACGGGCACACCACTTTGCCACCTCCACACAGACGTTTCACGTGAAACAACGAGCGCTCTCATGGGCCGTCTCGGGTGTCGATCGGCGCGAGCCCGACCGACGCGGGGTGGTGAGAGTCACGCGAAGAGCCGGGTCCGCAGCGGAAGGACGCGTTCTGCAGCGCGCGCTTCGGTCGTCGAACAATCCGATCGCGCGCTGCATCCGGCCAGCCCCCCACACACTCCACAGACAGGAAGACCTCCGAGAGGGCAAGGTCGGCCGCAGCGATTAGAGTAGAACACGGCCCCGAAAGGAGTGGATGTTTCACGTGAAACAGTCCGAAAAGGCAACACCGAAGGACTCCTTCGGGATGGATACGCCACTCGCGCGAGAAATCGCCGACCTCTCGGCGCGCCGACGAGTGCTGGACTCGGTGAAAGTCGAGTTCACGGGGGAGACCAGGGTTCTCACGGTGTCGAACCAGAAGGGTGGCGTCGGTAAGACGACGAGCGCCGTGAACATCGCCGCAGCGCTCTCCGGGCTCGGCGCGAAGGTGCTCGTGATCGACCTCGATCCGCAGGGCAACGCATCCACCGCGCTGGGGGTCCCGCACAGCGGCGACGTCCCGAGCGTCTACGACGTCCTCATTGATGAGGCTCCACTCGCTGACATCGTGCAGGCGAGTCCTGAGGATGAGAAGCTCTTCTGCGCACCGAGCACGATCCATCTGGCCGGCGCCGAGATCGAACTGGTCGCACAGGTCGCGCGTGAACACCGTCTGCGCCGGGCGCTGCACGAGTACCTCGCCGCACACCCGATGGACTTCGTCATCATCGACTGCCCGCCGTCTTTGGGGCTCCTGACGATCAACGCCTTCACGGCGGCAGATGAGGTCTTCATTCCGATCCAGTGCGAGTACTACGCACTCGAGGGGCTGAGCCAGCTGCTCGGCAGCATCCAGATGATCCAGAAGCATCTGAACCCCGACCTGCACCTCTCGACGATCCTGCTGACCATGTTCGACGGGCGCACTCGCCTCGCCCAGCAGGTGGCTGATGAGGTGCGCACACACTTTCCCGACCAGGTGCTCGACACCGTCATCCCGCGTTCGGTGCGGGTTTCGGAGGCACCGAGTTTCGGACAGACCGTGATCGCCTACGATGGGCAATCGGCCGGCGCCGTCGCGTACCGCGAGGCAGCCGTCGAGATCGCGTCGCGCACAGCGACGCAGAGCAAGGAGAGATGATGGCGAAGCGCACTGGACTGGGCCGGGGGATCGGAGCCCTCATCCCCACCGCTGACCAGGCAGAACGTCCGGTCGATGTGTTCTTCCCCGGCGCGAGCCTTCGGCCCTCGACGGACGAGACCGCCACGGTGGCCGAAGACGTTCCCGAGCTCGAGACCGTTCCCGGCATCCACCTCATCCAGGTCGATCCTCAGAAGATCGTGCCGAACCCCCGTCAGCCGCGCACGCACTTCAATCCCGAAGACCTCGCGGAGCTCGTGCACAGTGTGCGCGAGTTCGGTGTGCTGCAGCCCGTGGTCGTGCGCAAGAACTCGGAGGGCGAGTACGAGCTCATCATGGGCGAGCGCCGCACGCGTGCGGCACGTGAGGCGGGTCTCGACGCGATCCCGGCAGTGGTGCGTGAAACGGCCGATGAGGATCTGCTCCGCGATGCTCTGCTCGAGAACCTGCACCGCTCTGAGCTGAATCCCCTGGAGGAGGCTTCTGCCTACCAGCAGCTGCTCGAGGACTTCGGGATCACGCAGGAGGAGCTGGCGACTCGGATCGGTCGCTCGCGTCCTCAGATCAGCAACACGATCCGTCTGCTCAAACTGCCGGTTCCCGTGCAGCAGCGCGTGGCGGCAGGCGTGCTGACAGCGGGCCACGCGAGGGCGATCCTGAGCCTCGAGACTCCGGAGGCGATGCAGCGCCTCGCTGACAAGGTCGTCAACGAGGATCTTTCGGTGCGTGCGACGGAAGTGGCTGCGAAGAACCAGTCGTCTTCGTCGTCACGCTCGGCGCAGCCCACACCCGGCTCGCGGCGCGCATACCTCGATGAGGTCGCCGGCAACCTGGGTGACCGGCTGAACACGAGGGTCAAGGTGTCGCTGGGAGCTCGCAAGGGACAGGTGATCATCGATTTCGCATCGATTCAGGACCTGAACCGCATTCTCGGCGAACTGGGCGAGTCCGGCTTCGGCTCGGCGTGATCACCCCCTAGAACACCAGTATTCCCCTAGACTCACGGGGTCACCACGATGAGGGGGAATCATGACCACGCCACAGTCGGCAGCGGGTTTTCAGCGAAAAGTGATCGCGGTCAGTATCGCCGCCGCACTCGGAGGCTTCCTCTTCGGCTTCGATACGGCGGTGATCAACGGCGCGGTCGATGCTCTGGCCGGTGACGTCTCAGGCTTCGATCTGGGTGTCGGCCTCAAAGGCTTCGCCGTCTCGTCGGCTCTGATCGGCTGTGCCGTCGGCGCATGGTTCGCGGGTCCGATCGCGAACAAACGCGGGCGGATTCCGGTCATGGTCTTCGCGGCGGTCATGTTCTTCATCTCCGCAATCGGATCGGGCCTCGCATTCAGCGTGGTCGACCTGATCATCTGGCGCGTCGTCGGCGGACTCGGCGTCGGCGCGGCATCGGTCATCGCTCCTGCCTATATCGCCGAGGTCTCGCCCGCCAAGATCCGCGGGCGACTCGGCTCCCTGCAACAACTCGCGATCGTGACAGGTATCTTCGCGGCGCTGCTGTCGGACGCGTGGCTGGCGAACCTCGCCGGCGCCGCCGACCAGCCTCTGTGGGGTCTCACGGCCTGGCGCTGGATGTTCATCGTCGAGGCTGTGCCTGCGCTCGTCTACGGCATCATGTCACTCCGACTCCCGGAATCTCCTCGCTATCTCGTGCGCAAGGGCGATCTGAAGCGGGCGTCGGAAGTGCTCGAGACCGTCACCGGTGCGGTCGACGTCGACGCGAAGATCAAGGAGATCACCAGCACGATCGACACCGAACGCAAGGAGTCGCTGAGCGACCTGCGGGGGAGCCGGCTGGGTCTCAAGCCCATCGTCTGGGTCGGCATCCTGCTCTCGGTGTTCCAGCAGTTCGTCGGCATCAACGTCATCTTCTATTACTCGACGACGCTGTGGCAGTCGGTGGGCTTCGACGAGTCGAGCGCGCTGCTCACGTCGGTGATCACCTCTGTGACGAACATCGTCGTGACGATCATCGCGATCCTGCTCGTCGACAAGGTCGGGCGTCGCATCATGCTGCTGGTCGGCTCGGTGGGCATGACCGTCACCCTGGGGCTGATGGCCGTGGCCTTCTCGTTCGGCGAGCTGAATGCCGAAGGCACGGCGACACTGCCTGACCCGTGGGCCACGATCGCTCTGATCTGCGCCAACGGATTCGTGGTCTTCTTCGGAGCCACATGGGGTCCGCTCGTGTGGGTGCTTCTGGGCGAGATCTTCCCGAACTCGATCCGTGCCGGAGCGCTCGCCGTCGCAGCGGCAGCGCAATGGGTGGCGAACTTCTTCATCTCGACCACGTTCCCGTTCTTCGCGGAGATCGGGCTCACCTTCGCCTACGGTTTCTACGCGTTCTTCGCTCTGGTGTCGTTCTTCTTCGTGTACTTCAAGGTTCCGGAGACCAAGGGAAGAGAACTCGAGGAGATGTCCGACGAACTGAAGGTGGAGCGCCGGGGTACCCGCAAGGCGACGTAGGCTGGAAGCATGACCGAGTCCGTTCCACGCCGCGCCAGCCTCGAAGTGCTGCGAGCCGAAGCGTCGGACGAGCTCGCCGTGCTCATCCAGGAGCGTCTTCTCAGCGGAGAAGACCCGTGGGAGTTCATGGAGGAGCTGCCGAGCGTCGACGAGCTGGTCGTCTATCTGCTGCGAGCCGACAACATCACCGCGAATGACGGTGTGCGTCCGAACGCGGCGCGACACTACCGGGTGCTGCGTCAGATCGCGCTGGAGTATCCCGAGCTCACACCGGCCGTCTGGGGGCTTCTGGACGAGAAGCAGCGTCACAGGCGCTGGGACCCCTCCGTCGCAGACGCGTCCTGACGAAGGCCTCCCCGATGCTCGTCGACTACGACCCTTCGTGGCCGCGGGAGTACCGGAGCATCGCGGCACAGCTCCACGAAGCCGGAGACGCTGACTGGGTGATCGAGCACATCGGATCGACGGCGATCCCGGGCTTGGCGGCGAAACCGATCATCGACGTCGCCATCAGGATCAGCGACCTGGACGACTTCGACGATCACCGTGCCTCGCTGGAGGCGGCGGGGTGGATGCGCGGAAGTGCAGTGCGCACGCATCCGGTGATGATTCGCGAGGCTGGCGGCATCCGCACGGCGATCGCTCACTTCTTCACCGCGGCGGAATGGGATGCCGTGAACCAGCGGATCCTGAGGGACTGGCTGCGGGAGAATCCGGAAGACGCCGACCTCTACGCCCGTGCCAAACGCGCTGCGGTGGTCGCTGCCGCACACGGCTGTTCGGCGTACAACGCCGCGAAGACCGCAGTGATCCAGGAGATCGTCGATCGCGCGAGGGCGGCACGCGGGCTCCCGTCTGTCGCCGTGTCGGACAAAGCCTGAGCGGGAACGCAGTGGGGACCGCGGGTTCGGCGGTGGAATGCAGAAAGGGCCGCCACCCCGAGGGGTGACGGCCCTGAGAACTGCGTGATCAGCCGATGAACGCGGCGAGGTCCTTCTCGAGGGCCGGCTTCGGCTTCGCGCCGATGATGGTCGTCTTGACCTCACCGCCCTGGAACACCTTCATCGCGGGGATCGAGGTGATCTGGTACTGCATCGCCAGCTGCGGGTTCTCATCGACGTTCAGCTTGAGGATGGTGATCTTGTCGGGGTTGTCGGCCTGGATCTGGTCCAGCACCGGGGCGACCATACGACACGGTCCGCACCACTCGGCCCAGAAGTCCACGAGGACGGGACCTTCGGCCTGCAGAACGTCCTGCTCCCAGGTCGCCTGGCTCGTAGCCTTTGCACTCATCAGAGTTTCTCCTTGTTCGAGGTTCGCCTGCTATAACAGCGGACGGGTGGAATGTGTTCCCGGACGTCAGCCGACGATGATCTCGGCGGCCTCAGCGGCGGGGAACTCGACCGAGGCGTCATCGAAATCCGCGAGGAAGTGCTCGGCATCCAGCGCGGCGACCGTTCCGGAGGCGGCAGCCGTGATGGCCTGACGGTAGGTGGGGTCGATCACGTCTCCGGCCGCGAAGACGCCGGGCTGAGAGGTCTTCGACGAGCGGCCGTCGACCCAGATCGTTCCCTCGGCCGTCAGGTCGAGCTTCTCGTGGACCAGGTGCGTGCGCGGGTCGTTGCCGATGGCGATGAACAGACCGTCGAGGGACAGATCGCTCAGGGTGCCGTCGACCGTGTTGCGCAGCTGCACGCCGGTCACCGCGTCGCCACCGAGGATCTCAGCGACCTCGCTGTTCCACACGAACTCGATCTTCTCGTTCGCGAACGCACGCTCCTGCATGATCTTCGAGGCCCGCAGGGTGTCCTTGCGGTGGATGACGTAGACCTTGTCGGCGAAGCGCGTGAGGAACGTCGCCTCTTCCATCGCCGAGTCACCGCCACCGACGACGGCGATCGTCTTCTCGCGGAAGAAGAAGCCGTCGCATGTGGCACACCACGAGACGCCGTATCCCGAGAGGCGCTCTTCGCCCTCGATGCCGAGCTTGCGGTACGCGGAACCCGTCGCGTAGATCAGGGCGCGCGTCTCGTGCACTGCACCGCTGCCGAGCGTGACCGTCTTGACGGGTCCGGCCAGGTCGAGCTCGGTGACGTCGTCGTAGACGACCTCGGTGCCGAACTTCTCGGCCTGCTCCTGGAACTTCGCCATGAGCTCGGGACCCTGGATGCCCTCGGGGAAGCCCGGGTAGTTCTCGACCTCGGTGGTGTTCATCAGCTCTCCGCCGACCTCGACCGAGCTCGCGATGAGCAGCGGCTTGAGGTTCGCGCGCGCCGCGTAGATGGCGGCGGTGAATCCGGCGGGGCCGGAGCCGATGATGATGACCTGACGCATGTGCTCTCCGTGATCGGGGTGACGCCGAGAATCCCTGCGGCGTTCGAGTGCTTCAACCAATGGTAACCGTGGGGAATTCCCGCACCAGGGTCGTCACCGACCGGGCAGGAATCTGCGCAGCATCGAGCCCGCAGCCTTGAGCTCCGGAGCTCGCAGCAGGGCGAGGATCGCGACATACACGATCACCACGGCGACGCCGATGATGCAGGTTCCGACGGCACCCTGGATCTTGTCGGCCGTCGTCCACCCGTCCGCACCCCCCAGCAGCACGAAGACACCCCAGCCGGCGAATCCGGCGGGGACGGCGGCGAGGGCGAAGCGCAGCACGGCGGACATCCACGTGCCGATCTTCAACCCGCCGACCTTGCGGTGCAGCAACCAGACAGCGACGACGGTCTGGATGGTGCTGGCGATCGATTGACCGAGCGCGATCGTGGCCGCGAGCGAGGTGATCGCGATGACATCGGCGGCGAGCAGCCACTGAGCGACGAGGGCGCTGATCACGACGAGCACACTCTGGAAGAGCGTGAACCAGAACGGGGTGCGAGTGTCGCCGTAGGCATAGAAGGTGCGCTGCACGATGAACAGGATCGTCAGCGGCACCAGACAGACCAGGAAGCAGACCAGCACGAGGGCGGCCTCGACCGCGTCGGACGCGGAGTTCGTGAACACGCGCGACGCGGGGATCGCCGCGGCCGCGACCGCAGCGACGGCGGCCGCGATGAAGAACAGCAGCGTGCGGATGCTCTGCGCGATGTCGGAGCGGACCTCGGCGTCGCGACCGGCGGCCGCGTGCTCGCTGATCTGTGTGAAGTACGGGGTGCCGATCGACAGCACGATGACCGAGTAGGGCAGCATGAAGATCAGCCACGCGTACTGGAACGTCGCGACAGAAGCGCCGACCTCGGACGCCGCGGTCAGGATCTGCGTCTGCACGAGTCCCGCGATGAGGCTCGCCAACGCCATGAGGAAGGTCCATCCGGCGAGCTTGCCGACGTTGCCGAGACCCACTCCTCGCCACCGGAAGTCCGGTCGCAGGGCGAGTCCGGTGCGACGCCAGAAGAGAAGCAGGATCGCCGCCTGGATCACGATCCCGAGAGTCGCCGTGCCCGCCAGCGCTGCGATCATCTCGGGAGTCCAGTCGGACACCCGTGTGAGCGGGCCGCCGAAGAGAGCGCCGACGATCAGGAAGCCGATGATCGAGACGATGTTGTTGACCACGGGCGCCCACGTGAAGGGACCGAAGATGCGGCGGGCGTTCAACGATTCGCCGAGCAGGGCGTAGAGGCCGTAGAAGAGGATCTGCGGCATGCACCAGTAGGCGAACGCCGTGGCGAGGGCGAGGAACTCCGGAGACCCCTCGGAGCCCGCATACAGACTCACCAGCCAGGGCGAGGCGACGGTCGCCGCACCCGTGATGACCACGAGGACGACCGTGCCGAGGGTGAAGAGCTTGGAGATGAATGCGTTGCCGCCGTCGGCGTCGGCTGCGGCCTTGATGATCTGAGGGATGATGACCGCGGTCAGCACACCGACCGAGATCAGCGAGAAGACGTTGTTGGGCAGCTGGTTCGCGATCGCGAACGCGTCGGCCGCGCCCGCTCCGACCGAGCCGATCACGCCGACGAGGACGATGGTACGCAGCAGCCCCGTGACGCGGGAGATGAGCGTTCCGGCACCGATGAGTGCGCTGGCGCGCCCGAGACTACTCATGCGACTCCTTGCGCGGGGTGGCGGGTGCCTCGGCATCCGTCTCGGGCTCGGCGTCGGCGTCGGAGGCCGCGGCGGCCTCACGTCGCTTGCGGGTCACGGTGCGGATGATGCCGAGGCCGAGCAGCAGCACGATGAGGCCGCCGAACACGGCGAGGCCGATCGTCTCCCACTCGGCGCGCACCGCGACGCGCACGGTCTCGGGCTGGCTGATCGGCACGCCGGTGGGGCTGGAGAGCTCGAGGCGCAGACTCACTTCGCCGCTGCCCACGCGGGCCGACACGGGCACCTTGACGCGCGCCGTGGTGCCCGCCTGAACGACCCAGGGGGTGACCGGCTCGACATCGAGACGGGCATCGCTCGGATACACCGAGAGAACGATGTTGACGGGCCACGGCAGGTCGTTCCGCACTGAGAACGGCAGATCCGCGTTCGCGGAGAGGAGCTGGATGGTGCTCGCGGGTGGGATGTCGACCGCGTCGAGGGTGTCTTGCGTCGCCCCGTGCACGGCGGCGACGCCCTTGGCGAAGGCGTTGTCGCTGAGACCCACCCCGGTCGCCCGCATGATCTGGATGCGCTTCGGGCTCAGCAGCAGCTGAGGGTCGTCGAGGATCGTGGCGAACTGAGTGAGAGCGGGCTCGCTGTCGAGCATGGTGCGCAGCGAGGCGGCACGCGACTCGTCGGCCGTGCTCGTCAGGGTCGTCGGCGCGGCGGGTGTCGCCTCGAGGGCACCGAGACCGAAGCCGGGCGAGTCGACGGCGGTGATGCTCTCGGCGAGCCCCTCGTCGGATCGGTTCTCGTCACGGTCGAGCGCGACGAGCAGCGGAGCGAACCCATTGGAGTGGCCAGCCATGTAGAGGTGTGCGTTCGCTTCGGCGAGTGAACGCTGCCGTGCGGCCTGATCTGCTTCGGCGGCGGCGTCGGAGAGAGCCTCTGACACGGCGGCAGCGGTGACCAGGATGCTGTGACCGTCGACCGAGGCCCGCGCTCCCACATCGGTGGCGAGTGACGTCGAGGAGAGGACGGTCGTGGACTCTCCGTCGAGGTAGGTCGAGAAGGTCGCGAGGTTGTCGGTCGAGACGTCGCTGCGCGGCCAGAGGATGCCAGGAGCCGCCTTGTCGATCGTGGTCAGCTCTTCGTCGGTCGGCAGCACCGGTCCGTCGGAGGGCGCAGGACTCGGACTCGCCGTGTCGTCCGGGGTCACCGCAGGATCGGGCGAGCCCGAGACCGGGGGAGCGGCGGTGAAGTTGCTCGCGGTGAGGAACGGTGACAGCGTCGTCGGCTCGAGGAGCTCCGGCATGCCGGCCTGCGCCTGTGCCTGTGCATCCGCATCGCCGAACTGCAGGGCGAACCGCTCGTTGGGAAGCTCCTCGAGCTGCTGGAGCCAGTCGCGTGCACTCTCGGGCGCAGACGAGCCGAGACCCCTGATGGCTGCCGGGATCGACGGATCGATCGCGAGGATCGCGGAGGTGCCTGAGACGCCTTCGAGCACCGCGGTGAGGTCGCCGTCGTCAGACGTGAGGGCCGTGAGCTCCTCGGTCGTGAGCAGGGCGCCGCCCGCGGGAGTGGCGGTGATGGGCACCAGGACCGCCACGGGCGAGGCGGCGACGTCGGTGACGATGAGCACGGAGGTCGAGGTGACAGCATCCGCACCCTCGCTCTGCGCACCCGTGAGACTCGCGCGCAGCGGATACACGCCGGGAGCCAGATCGGCGAGGGCTTCGGGCGGGACGAAAAGGCTCGCGGTCACGGTGCCGTCGGGATCCACCGGCGACGTGGTGTCGGCGCCGATCTCATCGAACGAGCCTGCGGCCGTCTCATCGGAGAGCCACGAGTCGACAGCGGCGTCATCCGTGAGAGGCGTGCGGCTGACCTCGAGCACGACCCGACCCGATGACAGCCGCGCCGTCGAATCGTTCTGCACCGTCAGGGCGGCGGTGGTCGCACTGCCGGGGGCGACGGTGCCGTGCACTCCCGCCGAGACATGGAGTTCGACGGTGCCCTCGTCGTCGGGGTCAGTGGCCGCGGAGGCGCTGGTCGCGGCGACGCCGCACGAGGCGAGAGCGATCGCGAGGACGACGGAACCGCGTGCCAGGCGATGCAGGCGCGCGCGGAGGCCGTTGTCGTGGGTGGTCGCGGTCATGGAAGTCTTCCTCGAACGCCGGATGTGCAGGCTGCTCGTGAGTGCTGACCTTGTGATTCTAGGCGTGCGGCCGCGAGAGAACGCTGAAGGCGCGTAGAGTGACGGCCGTGTCCGACACCCCCGCACCCCGACCCGACCCGATCCTCAGCGCGGCGCTCGCCGCCGATCTCGATGCGGCGGACCTCCGCTCCGAACCGCTCCGGCGACTCTGGGGCGACGAGGCGGACGATGCCCTCGCTCGAGGCATGCGCGAGCCGATCCTGCGTGCGGTCGCCGATGATCACGGTGTGCTGGCGACCCTCGGTCGGCTGCTGGTCATCGGAATGCCGCAGCCGGCCGACCTCGTCGCTGCCTCGCTGCCGCGACTCGGAGTGCCGGGCCTCGTGGCCCTGGGTCTCGCTCGGCTCCATGGCGACTCTGTGGTGCCGGTGGCTCTGCTGCGCCCGCAGTCGTTCGTCGATGCCGAGGGGATCGGCGAATGGTGGATCGCGAGCGACCTCGACGAGGTGGCGCTCGAGGGCGCTCTACCCGCCGATCACGTGCTCGGCGTCGGTGGCGCCTCGCGCACCCTGGCCGAGATCATCATGCCGGTCGAGGTCGGGCGGGCTCTCGACCTCGGCACCGGATGCGGAATCCAGGCGTTGCTCGTCGCGCGGCACGCGGGCACCGTCGTCGCGACCGACATCTCGGCGCGCGCTCTCGCCTACGCGGAGCTCAACGCGCAGCTCAACGGAGTCTCGAACATCGACTTCCGCCTGGGCAGCATGTTCGAGCCGGTCGCCGGCGAGGCGTTCGATCTGATCGTGTCGAATCCGCCTTTCGTGATCACCCCACGCGTCGACGGGGTGCCCGAATACGAGTACCGAGACGGTGGGCTCGTCGGTGATGCCCTCGTCGAGCAGTTCTTGCGTGACGTCCCCGAGTTCCTCGCACCCGGGGGAGCTGCCCAGCTGCTCGGAAACTGGGAGTCGCGCGGTGGGCAGGCGGCGCTCGAGGGGCGGGCCGGCCTCGATCGACTCTCGTCGTGGGTGCCCGCCGACCTCGACCTGTGGGTCGTGCAGCGCGAGGAGCTGTCGCCTCTCGGTTATGCAGAGCTCTGGATCCGTGACGGCGGCACCACGCCGCGAGACGCCGCTTTCACGCCGCTGCTCACCGCCTGGCTCGACGATTTCGACGCCCGAGGCGTCACCGCGGTCGGATTCGGATACATCCTGGTGCGGCGTCCGCCGCAGGAGACAGCCGGGTCGGCCCCCCTTCGCCGGATCGAACGGCTGACCCAGCCCGTGTCGAACGTCGGCGCGGCGCTGCGCGCAGGCCTGTCGGCGCACGACGTTCTCGCTCATGGCCTGCCTGGCACGCTCATCACGGCGGCCGATATCACCGAAGCCAGACATCTTCTGCCCGGCAACGACGACCCGAGCATCATCGAGTTGCGCCAGGGCGGTGGCTTCGCCCGCACGATCACGGTCGATCCAGCGCTCGCCGCCTTCGTGGGTGCGTGCGACGGCGAGCTGACCGTGATGCAGATCGCTGCGGCTCTCGCCGACCTGTTCGAGGTCCCTTTCGCAGACCTGTGGGGGAGCCTCGAACCGCGCATTCGCCAGCTCATCGTGGACGGACTGCTCGCGCCGGCGGAATAGCCGACGGCATCCATGCGTTCGAATACACCATGAAGGCTTTCGGATTCCTCTCTTTCGGTCACTATGCCGACGTCAACGGATCGGCGACCCGCACCGCCGGCGACATGCTGAAGCAGACCATCGAGATCGCTGAAGGGGCCGACGAGATCGGCGTCAACGGCGCATACGTGCGCGTGCATCACTGGGCCCGCCAGGCAGCCTCGCCGATGCCACTGCTCTCGGCCATGGCTGCACGCACGAAGCGCATCGAGGTCGGCACGGGTGTGATCGACATGCGATACGAGAACCCGTTCCAGTTCGCGGAGGAGGCAGCGGCCCTCGATCTGATCGCCGACGGACGCATCGCGCTCGGTGTGAGCCGCGGGTCACCCGAGACGGCGCTGCGCGGATACGAGACCTTCGGCTTCCACGACGAGGAGGATCCTGAGCGCGGCGGCGTGATCGCGAGGGAGAAGTTCGATCTCTTCCTGCGCGCGATCGACGGCGAGGGCATCGCCCCGGGCGACCCCAGGATGGTGGGCGCCGGACGCTACCTCGCCATCGAGCCGCAGTCGCCGACCCTGCGCGACCACGTCTGGTGGGGTTCCGGGTCACGATCGACCGCCGAGGAGACCGGACGCAAGGGACTCAACATGATGAGTTCCACTCTGCTCACCGAGGCGACGGGCGTTCCCTTCCACCAGTTGCAGCGTGAGCAGATCGACCTCTACCGAGCGGCCTACAAGGATGCCGGGCACACCGGCACGCCCCGGGTGTCGGTCAGCCGTAGCGTCTTCCCACTCGTCTCCGACATGGACCGCGCCTACTTCGGTCTGCGGAGCGAAGAGAACGGAGACCAGATCGGCATCATCGACGGCTTCCGCTCGACCTTCGGCAAGACGTACGCCGCCGAACCCGATGTGCTCGTCAGGCAACTTCTCGACGACGAAGCCGTCATGGCTGCGGACACCCTCATGCTGACGATTCCGAACCAATTGGGACCCGAGTACAACCTGCACGTTCTGGAGTCGTTCGCGAAGTACGTGGCGCCGGAACTGGGCTGGAAGCCGAACACGGAGGGACCGGTGCAGGGCGACCCCGTGTGAGTGGGCACTGCTCCCTCGCGGGCAGTCACGGGAGCCGGATCAGACGGTCGGCTGCGCGCGCTACCGGGTGGGTGGGATCGGGGGCAGAGAGGGTAGCCAACCAACTCAGGAAATCCGTGATGGATCGGGCAGGAACGGCACCGGGCCAGTGGACATCGATGAGTTGGCCCTGTCCTCGGTCCGATGGCATGAATACGACGATGGGCACGACTGCGATCTCCGGGAAATGGTTTCGGATTGCCTGTGCAGCATCTCTCATGTTGGGTGACAGCGGTACGGGTTCTCCGACGAGATCTCCTGTGGCGATGTCCTCGACATAGAGCAGGCGATCACCGCTGCGATAGCGGACCGCCCCCGACGTGTACAGCTTGAGATCTATGAGTAACAGACCGACTGCGGTCGGGATGACGCAGTCGATGTCTGCGGCGTAGCGAGCGATCTTCAGCTCTTCTGCATCCATGACGCGCATCGACCAGATCGTCTGGAACCTGTCGAGAAGCCCGAAGAGCGCAAGAGCCTTGGCGAAGTTCTCTTCCCCTTTCACTCCGGCTCTGACTTGCTGATCGCCGAGTCCCTTCGCAGAGCGGAGGCCCTCACCCGGCACACCGACCATGAAAGGCCCGCGTGGAACGGGGAGAGCCCGCAGCGTGCGCGGCTCATACCCGGTGACGGTGCCCTCGGCACTTGCGCGTTCGATCACCTCGCGGGTGTCGAGGATCTCGAGCCATGCTCGGGTCTCGGAACTCACGAGCGCGTCGGCGACGACGTGGCCACCCGACGATGCGCTGCTCATGTCGCGCGCTCGGGCGAAGAGACCGCGCCCCGTCGGAGAAGCCGGAATGATGACGGAAGTACGTCTGAAGATTCCTCGGAGCAGAGGCCATGCGATGACTGTCCTGTTCAGCCCGAACACCAGCGAAGCCGCCGCCCCGAGGGAGATCGCCGCTATGACTCCGACGTTGAGATCCATGCGCGTGAGGAACGAGATCAGCAGGAGTCGCCAGAGGAACATCCAGCTGAGCTTGGCGAACTGCAGGAGAAGCATGGGAGCGATTCCGATCGACGGGCGGGGAGTCAATACTTGAAGCGGGAGATGATCTGCTCCGCCGCTGTGGAATCCACCAGCCGGAACTGCTCCGCCAGAGCATCCAGAGCGAGGATGTGAGCCGTCTCGGGCGTCATGGGCTGCATCTCGTGGAGGTCGCGCAGGAACCTCCACCCGTCGGACATCGAGTCGAGCCTGTCGATCTCATAATCGGAGAGGAGCGAGCCGATCTGTTCGATGCTCGCCGAACGCCGCTTGGTCTCTATCACTCGGACCAGTTCTTCTGCCTGCAGTTCGACCTCGGTGACGCCGGTGTCGCTCAGGGGATCGGATCGCAACCAGGAGACCGACCCCCGGCCGGTCAGGGCCTTGGCGATGTAGGCGTCGAGACGTTTCTGCTGCGGAAGGGTGGACGCCGACAGGCGCGATCGAGTGAAGTCGCGGTAGGCATCGAAGATCGCTCGGCGTTCAGCGGCGCTCCGCACGTCCTCCGGGCGGCGCGCCGAGCTCCTCCTCTGTCGGTCGCGTTCGTCACGGTGCGAAGCGAGCGCCTCGTCGCGAAAGGAGAACCACCCTTCTTGCGCTACTCCGAATCGCGCCTCGATCCGCCGGCTGGTCGTGGCGGCGGCGTCGTGATAGAGCCTGTCTCGATGCTGCGTGCGCACGTCGAGCAGGCGGATGTAGTTCTGTCCCGCCTCGATCTCGCGTTCGTGAAGAGCACGCCGCCGGTCTGCCTCCATCGTGCTGAAGAGAGCCGCGAAGATCTCTGCGAAGGCCACGCGCAGCTCCGCCAGCTGGTCGGCATCGAGATCGGCTTTGGGCAGGGGCGAGTCACGGTGTCTCCGATCGAAGAGGGAGCTCGGATCGCGCACGATCGGGTTCTTGAGTCTCTGCTCGGTCGAAAGCTCGATTGCTCTAGTGCGGGCGCTCTCGCGCAGCCGATCGAGCTCCTCCTCGGTGGGACAGGGATTCGAGCGTCCGATGAGCTTGACGAGCGGGAACACCAGCAGAGTCCGCCCCAGAACGAAGACCAGCAGGGCCGAACCCAGAACCGGAACTCCTAGGATCAGAGCGCCGTAGCCGTTCCAGCTGGGAGCCATCGTGAAGAGAAGCGCGCTGAGGAGAAGGGTGCGCCAACCGAGCATGAGAGCGACCTTGACGAATCGGAGCACCCTGGTCATCGAGACATCCGAGCTACCCCGCACCGCTCGGCAGCATGAATGAGGCTCCACGGATCCACCGGCTCGGTCCTCTCGTCATCTCACCGAGAAGGCAGTCTTCCTTCTCCTCCGCCACGGTAGGTGGCGGAGATCACCAGGAAGTCGAGATCGGCGGTTTTCGAACAGTTCGGAACAGCCGATCGCACGAGCGAGGGTCAGATCCCCCGAATGATCGTCCGGATCACAGCGCGGAGCCCATGGAGGCCGTGGCGGGTTGTGCGCTGGCGCGGAGGGCCGCGAGCTTCTCAACGAGGGGCATGTGCCGGACGGGAACTCCTGACGTGCGATGGAGCAGGGTCAACACGATCAGAGCTAGGAATCCCGTGAGCAGCTTGTCGGTCGCCGATGTCACGATGTTCGCGGAGAAGACCGAGGCGATGAAGGGGAGATGCATCGCCTCGAGAGCCAGCATCGAGCGTTCGGATGCGTGTCCTGCGCCTCCGTGGAAGAACATCGCGACGAGAGGCGCGGCCACGATCGAGCATGCGAGCGCGGTGAGAAGGTTCAGTGATGTGAACCGCCCCAGAGTCGTGCCCATCTGGAACCGGCGGAGGCCGTAGCCCCAGACGAGGGCACCGACGACATTGACCGCCATGAAATCGACCGTGTGCACATCTCCCGTCACGAAACCGAGGCCGCTCGACGACGCTGCCACAGCCACGCCGTACCACGGGCCGAAAGCGAATGCGGCGATCGCGGTGCCGATCATGTCGAGATACAGAGACAGGTCGAAGAGAGCTGTCGCAGACAACCCCACCAGGTTGACGATCACGCACGCGAACAGGATGCCGATCATGAGCGGCACGCGAAGACGGCTGGCGGCGGGGGATGGCGGCATGGACGAATCAGACAGTTCAGGACGCGGACGGGGCGCTGCTCCTCGGCGCGCATCCCTGTAGCGTTGCACCCACGCTTCAGCGACATCGCTGTCACCTTCCAACGCCATCACGATGTCGCGCAGCAGGTCGGGGTCCATACGAGAGCGGGCTGTGCGGAAGGCGTTGTATACCGTCGAACGCGCGGGCATGGCGGCCGCGGCGCGCACGCCGCGCTCCACGCGGAGCTCCGTGATGCGACGCACCAGTTCTGCGTAAGAGACAGGCCCGGCTTTCTCCCGCAGATCCTGCAGATCGAGAGCGATTCGATCCAGAGAGTCGGGCAGCTCTGCAGCTGCGGATCCGTTCTGATCCAACGCGTCCCCCTCCTGTGACGATAGGCATGCCGCTGTCGCGGGCCGAAGCTCAGGGTATCGAACGTCCTGCCCCTGTTCAGATCTGTGCGGAAACAGCGAACCCGCGAGCTTGTGAGGCGCAGTCTCCTCGATTGCGCAGCATTCTCGAACCATGTTCAACTCGCCGATCTACACGACCGAGCCGATGGTCACTCGGGCACTTGCCGCTGAGATCCGTCATCACCACGCCGATCTCGTGCGCCTGCTTCTGGACCGCAGTGGTACGCGAAGTTTCGGGGAACTGGTCGGTATCTCGTGCGAAGCCAGCGAGAACATCGACGTGCAGCTCGAGTTCGACGACGGCGTCGGTGGAACCCGAGTGGTGGGGATCGAAGCCAAGTTCGACCATGAGATCACGCCCGAGCAGGTGCGGCGTGAGGCCGCGGTGATGGATCACCTCTTCGTGCTGGTGGCCGACCTCGACAGCGTGCCGGGGTGGCTCGCATCGGAGTTCCCATCCGTGGATGTCATCTCCTGGACGGAGACATTGCGCTGCTTCCCCGACTCTCGCATCGGTCCTCAGGACATCGCCTCGATCCGCCTGCTGAAAGTCGCCGTCGAGGCGCGGCTCAACTCGTTGCGGTTTGACGGGTTGGAGGGATGGAGCATCCGGACGGCCCGCGGAGGCAGCGGGATGCCCTCGCTCATCTTCGAATCGCCGATGCTGGCAGATGCACGTACGATCCGCGGACAACTCGAGGTCGCAGGCCGTCGTATGCCGGATCGCACTGAAGACGTGCGGTTCACAACTCACTTCGGGATATCGGTTCCGGAGGATGAAGAGAACTATTTCGACCCGGAATCGACGGACGCGGTGCCCGGGTGGATAGAGCACTTGCGAACCCTGCACCGAGCGGTGCTCAGCGGCGAGGAGTCGAAGTACCGGATCAGCACGCGCGTGCCCGGTGTCAGCGGGCGCGAACTGGGCAGATGGAAGACGGCCCTCGCGCTGAAGCACCTGGGTGCAGCCGTGCACCTGGCCAAGGGGTACACCGACGGGTGGGCCATCGGGCCGAAGACCACCGCGGTGCCGATCGGCGAGCTGGACGAGCTTGCGGCGATCACGGCGGAGGTCTTCAGGAGCTGGTTCGAGGCCGAGACCGAGTAAGCACCGCGCTTCGAGAGGACCACACCTCGGCGACGTGCTTTCGGCAACCCACCCTCGCCTCCAACGCAGTATGCCGATACTCTGACCGCGTGCGTGTGCAGAGAACCGGAGTTCTGACAGCAGTCATCGTGTTCGCAGTGTTGGTGGGTGCCATACCCGCGGCGGCGGCCACAACGACGGCATGGGCGAGCTGGCAGCCGTTCACAGGCGGCGCCGGCGCCTACTCCGGGAGTGTGCAGATCGCCGCGAACCCGGCCATCACGGCATCCGTATCGAGCGATTCGCGCGCAGGCGGTGTCGGTGTGATCTCGGGTGCCAGCACCTGGCTCGCGGAGGGAACCCCGGTCGGCGCCAAGTACGGCAGCAGTCGTGACCAGCCGTACGTCAACCTGCGTCCCAAAGCCGATAACGCCACGAGCCCGTCGACGACCACCTACTCGTTCGACACGCCGACACCGACAGCGGGATGGACCTTCGTGCTCGGCGACATCGACGCGGATGCCGTGCGCATCGAGGCCATCGGTCCGAACGGGGAGGCCCTGACCGCTGAGCAGATCGGATTCCGTGGCGGGTTCAACTACTGCGCTCCCGGAATCGTCGGAAAGCCCTCGTGCACGGGAAACGCGGGCGACTTCCCGGGGTGGGACCCCAGCACCTTGACCCTTACCGGCAACGCGGGAGCACTGGACACGAGCGGATCCGCCGCATGGTTCGAGCCTGCGGCGCCGATCAGCAGCCTCTCTTTCGTCTTCATCCGGCGGGGCGGCTTCCCGGTGTACCAGACGTGGTTCGCGTCGATCGCGCGAGACATCACCGGATCGGTCGTCGATCAGACCGCGGGCCCGCTCGAGGGGGTGGAGTTGACCCTGGTCGACGCGAACGGCATCGTCGTCGGGACGACCACGACCGCAGCCGATGGCTCGTACGGATTCCCGGGCTTCGTGGCCAGTGCTGGATACACGGTGCGAGTGACCACTCCCGACGGCAAGGCGGCGGTGGGTGCCGCCGAGATCGAGGTCGATCTCTCGGAGGCAGACGGTGTCGCCGACTTCACCGTGCGCGACATCGTCGCGGCTGAAGTGTCCGGCCGAGTCGTCGACGACGAGGGCCTGCCCGTTCCGGGTGTGGTGGTCGAGATCGCCGGAGTGGGCGAGACGACCACAGACGAAGACGGCGCGTACGGGTTCGACGAGGTGCCGGCGGGCGAGCGCACGGTCGTCGTCACGCCGCCGCCCGGCTTCTCGATCGACCTCCCGGTGGCACCGGTGGTGGTGCCTGAGAACAGCGAGGAGCCGATCGTCGTCCCCGACTTCGTGCTCATCGAGAACCCGACCCTGACCGGGTCGGTGCAGACCGGTGGTCAAGGACTCCCCGGGGTGATCGTGACGGCCGAGAATCCTGACGTTCCTCCCGTCACCGCCGTGACCGACGCCGACGGTGTCTACACGTTCCCGCGCATCCCGACGGGCGAGTACACGATCTCGATCACCGTTCCTGAGGGATACATCGCGACAGGCCCGACATCGGTCGTGCAGAACGTCACGGGCGATGTCGAGGCAGACATCGACTTCGCGCTCGCTCGGCCCGGCGCGATCGACGGCACCGTCGAGACCGATGGCGGCGCACCGGTCGGCGGGGTCGGCATCGCGATCGACGGTCCGGACGGATCCCTGCTGCTCACGACGGATGCCGAAGGCAACTACGGCCTCGGTGGACTGCCTCCGGGCACCTACACGATCACGATCACCGTGCCGTCAGGAAGCGTGGTCGTGGGTTCATCCGCGCGCACCGTGGTGATCACGGCTGCCGGTGAGGCGTTCATCGATCAAGACTTCACGTTGGCTGCAGAGTCGGTGGCGACTCCGACACCGACGGTCCCTCCGACCGACCCGTCGGCCGGCCCCGCGACTCCTCCGGGTGCCGGGAACGGAGCGTTGCCGGCGACGGGTCTCGGCCCCGAGACCGTCATCTGGGGCGCGATCGGTGCCGGCGTGCTGGTTCTCGGAGCGGGACTGTTCGCCTTCTCGCGCCGCCGCACGAACCGCGGAACCGGGGAGTCGGAACGCGAGTGATCGTGCGCCCCGTCAGCGGGGGTGGATGACGCGGAACCCCTCGCACATCACGGGCATGTCCCGGGCGAAGCCGCGGGGGTTCTCGATCACGGTGAGTGACCGACTGCTTTCCTCGACCTCTGACAGCCCCGGTGATCAGCCTCATCCGGGCGGGCCGAACAGCTCCTCGCCGTGCTCGTGCAGCAGGCGGTAGGCGTCGGCGAAGGTCTGCGGTTCGGGTTCGCCGGGCTTTCCGTACTTGGCGATCAGCAGACCGAGCAATCCGCGGGCGGGCGGGGTCAGCGGCTTCATCTCGGCGGGGTCGCCGGGCTTCGGCTCGGCGCTCTCGGGGTTCGGGGGCGTGTACGCCGGGGTGGTGACCGGCCAATCGGCGGGATGCCGCGGCTGATCGAGGTTGACGGCGGTGAACAGCGTGTTGGCCGACTGATCGCGGTCGTTGAGCGGCTTCAGGCCGTGCAGGCGCGACAGCGTCGCGGTCACCGATCCGTGGTGCATCTCGTCGTGCACGATCGTGCCGCGCTTCGTGTACGCCGAGACCGCGATCGCCGGCACGCGGCAGCCGAGACGGTCGAAGGTGAAACCCATCTCTCCCGCCTCGGTGCCTTTCGTGGGTTTCGTCGCCGCGGGCGGCGGCACGTGGTCGTAGCATCCGCCGTGTTCGTCGAAAGTGATGAGCAGCAGGGTGTTGACCGCATTCGACCCCTTCGGCGATGCGCTCGTGCGCACCGCTTCATAGATGTCGTGGATGAGCCGGTCGCCGGCACGGACGTCGGAGATCGCGCTGTCGTAGACCGCTTCACCGTCGACCTCGCTCTCACGCGGTGATCCGAACGGCGGGTGGAAATCGTTGTGGTCGTACACCATGCGCGGCTCGATGAACGCGTAGGCCGGGAGGGTGCCGTTCGCGGCGTCGGAGTAGAAGTCCTCCATCGTGCCGAAGTGCTCGGTGCGCCAGTACTTCTCGAGCACGGCTGCATGCAGCATCCCGGTGAATGACACCAGCTGGAGCTTGTCGATATAGACCTTCCAGGTGACCTTCTCGTCTTCCAGCCGGTTGAACACCGTCGGGGCTGCGGGAGCGTCGAGCCACTTGCGGTACCCGCCACCCGCCTGATTCGTGACGAAGCCGTGCGACGTGGACGCGTGGAAGAACGACCGATTGCAGAAGGTCTGCGAGGGAACACCGGCGTACCAGTGGTCGAACACCGCGAATTCCGAGGCGAGCGTCGACAGCACGGGCAGCATCTCGGGCGAGAACGAGCCCATGATGTGCGCGGCTTCTTCGGGCTTCGGCTCGACGCCCTTGCGGAGGCGGCGGAAGTTGATGATGTAGTCGTCGAGGAACCCTGACATCGTGGCCTTCTCGCCGTGCGTCGGGGCGTTGAAGGGTGCGGTCATCTGATCGACGAACAGGTCGGCGTTGTCCTTGGGGTCGACCGTGCCGAAGATCTGCGTGTTGACGTGCGGGTACTCTTCGCCGGGATCCGGGTCGGGCAGGCTCATGATGCGGTCGGTGTCGCCCGTGTAGACGTGGGCGTCGACGACCGTGCCGTCGGATGCGGTGTTGCTGTGCGTGCCGAACGCGAGACCCTCGAACTTCTCGCCCGCAGGCAGTGTCGCTTTCGAGTACAGATACCCGAGCAGGTTGTCGAATGAGCGGTTCTCGCCCATCACCACGACGAGGTGGTCGAAGCCGGGCTCGCTGCGTGGAGTCAGCGCGGCGAACGGATCGGGTTCGGAGGCGAAGCCGCTTCTCTGATTCGCGATGCTCGCACCGATCGCCGCCCCACCGGCGCCACCGACCACGGCACCTGCGAGGGCTGCCCCACCCATCTTCAGGAACCCCCTGCGGTCGGTTCTCGGGGAGGACGTGTCGTCGGTCATGGAGCCGATCCTAGGACCGGCACGCCCGAGGCGGCACCCCCGGCCAGCCGAGGATCACGCTCACCCCGGTACGCTGGAACCCATGCTCAACATGGCCGACGGCCTCACCCGCCTCGGCGCGCTCGCCGAGAATCCGGTCGTCCGCACCCTCGGTGAGGCGTTCTCCGCCGCCGGGTTCGACCTCGCCGTCGTCGGCGGTCCGGTGCGCGACGCGCTGCTCGGGCGCCCGACCCACGACCTCGATTTCACGACGAACGCGCGGCCCGACGACATCCTCCGCATCGTCACGCCGATCTCGACCGCGCGGTGGGACATCGGTCGCGCGTTCGGCACAATCGGTGCGCGGGTGCAGGGCGAGCAGGTCGAGATCACGACCTACCGCGCCGACAGCTACGACGGCGTGACCCGCAAGCCGACCGTCGAGTTCGGCGACACGATCGACGCCGACCTGCATCGCCGTGACTTCACGGTCAACGCGATGGCGCTGCTCGTGCCCGACGTGAAGCTGGTCGATCCGACCGGGGGAGTCGAAGACCTCGTCGGCCGAGTCCTGCGCACACCGGCGGATCCGCAGGTGTCGTTCGGTGACGACCCTCTGCGCATGCTGCGCGCCGCACGTTTCAGCGCCCAGCTCGGTTTCCGCATCGATGAGGCGACGACCGACGCGATCACGCAGCTTCGCGGGACGCTCGAGATCGTGAGCCCCGAGCGCATCCAGTCAGAGCTGGTGCGACTGATGCAGACGGACGACCCCGTGCGCGGCATCCGCGTGCTGGTGGACACGGGCCTGATCGAGGAGTTCCTTCCCGAGGTGAGCGCGCTCCGTCTCGAGGTCGACGAGCATCACCACCACAAAGACGTCTACGAGCACTCGCTCACGGTGCTCAGCCAGGCGATCGAGCTCGAGCACGCGCGTCACCCCGGCGCAGCCCCTGACGTGGCGCTGCGCATCGCGTCGCTGCTGCACGACATCGGCAAGCCCCGTACCCGCAAGCTCGAAGACGGTGGAGCGGTGACGTTCCATCACCACGACGTGGTCGGGTCGCGCATGGCACGCAAGCGTCTGCAGGCTCTGCGCTTCGACACCGAGACAACGGACTCTGTGTCGAAGCTCATCGAGCTGCACCTGCGGTTCTTCGGGTACGCCGAGGGTGCGTGGACGGATGCAGCGGTGCGTCGTTACGTGCGCGACGCGGGCGACCAGCTCGAGCGCCTGCACATCCTCACTCGCGCCGATGTCACCACGCGCAACAAGCGCAAGGCCTCCCGCCTCGCCGGGGCCTACGACGACATCGAATCGCGCATCGCGACGCTGCGCGAGCAGGAGGAGCTCGACAGCATCCGCCCTGAGCTCGACGGAAACCAGATCCAGGCGATCCTCGGCATCGCGCCCGGTCGCGAGGTCGGCGAGGCGTACCGGTTCCTGCTCGAGCTGCGTCTCGACGAGGGCGTCATCGGCCCGGATGCCGCCGAGCAGCGCCTGCGCGAGTGGTGGGCCGCCCGGGGCTGAGCCTTGGCGCCGCCCCGTCCCGGTGCTCTCTCGCGGTCCGGATGGCTGCTCGGATCACGGATGGCTGCCCAGAACACGGTTTCCGGGCATCCATCCGTGATCTCGGCATGCATGTGGTCGTAGATCGACCACATTCGCGTGTCGTTCACTTCGGTGGGCGGGCGAACTCCGCGAATGCGACGCCTGACTCATAGGTCGTCGCCTCGATGAGGTCGAAGCGCTGCGGACGATAGGCGCGATCGCCGAACAGCGGGATGCCGGATCCGAACAGTACTGGCTGTCGCTTGAGCACGAGCCGGTCGATCTCGTCGGCGAGCGTCGCGGCGAGAGCTCCGCCGCCGCACAGCCATATCGCGGGACCCTCCTCCTGCTTCAGGTCGCGCACCACCGCCACCGGGTCATCGGAGGTGACCTCGAGGTTGTCGCCGACGGCCGTGTGCGTGCGGCTGAAGACGAACTGGCGCAGGTGCCGATAGGGACTCGGCAGTCCGCCGATCGCGTACGTGTTCCAGCCCATCAACACCGTGTCGAACATCGAGGTGTCCTGCGCGAGACCGAGGGAGGCCGCGAGGTCGGTCGGGATCGTCGCGGCGTAGCGCCGGTTGATCGCCTCCATGTGGTCGCCTTCCATCAAGAAGCCGTCGTACTCGCCGTGTGGACCGGCGATGTACCCGTCGAGCGTGACGGCGACGTAATAGACGAGTTCTCGCATCATCTCTCCATTCACTACATGTGTCGCAGTTAACATACAACAGGCGTAGTGATCGCGCTAGGGTGTGACCATGGCGAAGAATGACTCCCGGCGACGGCACATCGCGGATGCGGGCCTGAGCGTGCTCGCACAGGAAGGGTCGCGTGGACTCACGCATCGCGCGGTCGACGCCGCTGCCGCTGTTCCGACCGGCACCACGTCGAACTACTTCCGCAGCAGGCAGGCCCTGATCGAGGGTCTCGTCGAGCGCATCGGCGAACGTCTGGCGCCCACCGATGAGGATCTGCGTCGACGGGAGGGGGAGCAGCCCGGGCTGGCGCTGTTCGCCGACTATGTGCGTGACATCGTCCGACGGCTGACGACCGATCGCGACGTCACCATCGCCCTGTTCGAACTGCGCCTCGAGGCCGCGCGCCGCCCCGAGGTGGCCGCCGTGCTCGGGGCGTGGCAGCGGGCCGGTTTCGAGGCGGACGTCGCGTTCAACACAGGGGCGGGGCTACCCGGCGGTCGACGGGAGATCGCTCTGTTCCACTACGCGATCGACGGGCTGCTGCTCGACCGCCTGACCACGCCGATCGACCCGGATTCGTCGACGGATGACGCTATCGACGCACTCGTGGCGGGACTGCTCCGACCGACCGACGCGTCTGGCTCTGCGGATTGACCGAGAGCCTCTCGCACGAGGTGTGTGATGTCGATCGAGATGATCCTCTCCTCCCTGGTGCTCACGGGGCGGGAGTCTCGGTCGGCGCCGGAGCGGTTCCGTCGTCAGGTGACGGCGTCGGCGAGGGCGTCGGGGGAGCCGCGGTGACGCTCGGAGCCTTCTGGAACGGAGGCTGGGGGCGCTTGATCGTCTCGAGCTCCGGCATCAGCGAGAAGGGGTCGAGATCGGCCTCGTCGAGCGGATACACGTTCCAGACGGGGCGGCCGCGGTAGTCATCGCCAGGAATCGTCGCCCGCAGACCGTCGTCCTGCATCCCGAACTGCTGGTCGCCGCCGTTCTCGGACTCGACGATCTGCCCGTCGGATGTCAGCACTGTCTGCGCGCCGTTCTGACCGTAGAGATCGATCGGGGTGCCTTTGCCGGTGAAGAGCTGCACCTGATCGACCGGATTGCCCTCGGCGTCGAACGCGAAGATGTTGTTGATCTGCACCCCGTCGAGGCGCAGGCCGCTCTGCAGGCCGTACTCGTCGCCGACGTATTCGACGCGAGGCGTGAAGGAGGCGGGCAGAGCCCCGAAGAGGGCGATGAGCGCCACGATGCTCGCCACCGTGCGGATGTGACGCAGGGCGTTCTGCGGCAGCCACTGCCCGCGACCCCACTGCACACTCACGATCGCGAACACCGCGACGATGGCCCATTCGATCAGGGTGTCCGGCACCATCCAGTGATCGAGACGACCCTGGCCGAACTGCACGAAGAACAGCACGACGACGTAGAGTCCGTACCCGCGCAGCACCCACCACACCGGGCGCAGCACGAGCAGCAGATCGAGAAGCCACGCCCCGAAGGGACTGCGACGGATGCTCGCTGCCGTGCGCGTGCGCCAGGCAGTCAGCCGCGCACCGAGCCGTACGCGCCGTCGCGCTTCGGACCGCGGAGGAAGGCCCGCTGCCGATCGCAGCTCTTCCGCGTACACCGCAGGGTCTCCGACGTCGAGCACGCCGTCGTTGTCTGCGGCCTGATCGGCGAGGTCTGCCGTGAGGCCCCCGACGATCTCGTCGAGCTCATCGGCCGGCAGATCGTCGAGATGCTCGCGCACAGCGAGGGCGAAGGAGCGGATCTGCTCGTCGATCGAGACTGCGGTGTCGTTCATCGGTTCTCTCCGATCGGAGTGGGCCCGGCGGCGTCGGTGGTGAGCAGCGAAGACATCGCGCCGGCGAAGTCCAGCCAGGTGACGGTCTGAGATTCCAGCGCCGCGCGGCCCTGGGTGTTGATCGCGTAGTACTTGCGGTGCGGTCCGCCGTCAGACGGAACCACGTAGCTCGACAGACTGCCTGCGGCATACAGACGACGCAGGGTTCCATAGACCGAGGCATCGCCGACATCGCCGAGCCCCGCATCGCGGAGTCTGCGCACGATGTCGTACCCGTAGCCGTCTTCGGCACGCAGCACGGCGAGCACGGCGACGTCGAGCACGCCCTTGAGCAGTTGGGTGGTGTCCATCCGACCTCCTTCGATGCACTGCACACTACCACGCAGTGCGCAGTAGTGTGCGTGGTGTTCATCTGCGGCGCGTCGACACCTGCCACGGCGCGCACAGAGGGACTGTCATGCGCGGCATCCGGCTCGTATGCTGAGACCACGTTCCGCCGGCGACGATGGGAGAGGCCGTGGTCGGGTCGTGGCAGGAGTCGCGCGCAGGATCCCCCGGGGTGTCCCGGTTGCTCATAGAGCGCGCGCACGAAGAGCTCATCGCCGGCAACCTCGATGACCAGAGGCTGATGCAGGTGCGTCCCCTCGTGCGCGAATCCTGGGTGCGCTCGTGGCGTGGCCGCGTGGGTCCTGAGGGAGCGCCGCAGGTCGAACTCGACAGCCAGGAGCTCGAGGCCTATCGTCGCGCGCATCCGCTGGCCTCCGCGATGGACATGATCCGCACCCTTCTGCTGCCCGGCGAGAGTGACGACTCGGGCGTGGTCATCGCCGTGGGCGATCACGCGGGGCGGCTGCTGTGGATCGAAGGCGACCGTCAGCTGCGCTCGCTGACGGAGGGGATGGGCTTCGTCGCCGGCGCCAACTGGGCGGAGGATGCCGTCGGCACCACCGCTCCGGGAACCGCGCTGACCCTGGGGCAGTCGGTGCAGATCCGCGAAGCCGAGCATTACAACCGCCTCGTGCATCCGTGGTCATGCACGGCGGCTCCGGTTCACGACCCCGAGACCCGCCGAGTGCTCGGCGTGATCGATATCACGGGTGGCGAAGACGCCGTCTCGACGCAGGCGCGTCTTCTCGTCGACGCGACCGCACGCGCTGTCGAATCCGAGATGCTCGTCGCCCGGCTGCGCGCGCGCAGCGACACCCGACGCACGACCACGATCACCTCGCGAGCCAAGCCCACGACCCGCGCGACCCTGCACGTGCTGGGCCGCGACCGGGCGCGACTCGAGGTCGAGACGGAGCTCGAGGAGTCGATGATCGAACTCAGCGCTCGGCACGCGGCGATCCTGCTGATGCTCGCCGTGCACAGGCAGGGCCTGTCGGCCGAGCGCCTCGCCGAGCTGGTCTACGGAGACGAAGGATCCCCCGACACGCTCCGGCCCGAGATGGTGCGTCTGCGCAAGGTGCTCGAGAAGCACGCTCCCACCCTCGTGCCCGACTCGCGGCCGTATCGCCTGCCGGTGCCGCTCGAGACCGATGCCCACGACGTGCTGTCCCTGCTCGACCGCGGCGCGCATCGCGTGGCGCTGACGTCATACCGGGGTCCGGTGCTGCCCGAGTCGGTGTCGCCCGGCGTCGAGGAGTTCCGCGACGGCGTGCGCGCGGCGCTGCGCGAGGCGATGCTGTCGGAGGCCAGTCTCGATGTGCTGCTCGCCTACGGAGAGATCCCGGAGGGACAAGGGGATGCCGAGGCGCTGCGCCTCGCACTCGAGATGCTGCCTGCGCGCTCGCCGAAGCGCGCCGGCCTGGTCGCTCGGATCGAGCGCATCGAGGCCGGCTGAGCTCGCAACTCCTCGCAACGTTGCGCACCGGGACGCAACGTGCGGCGACCTACCGTCGGAGCACAGCCGCACGGCATCGGAGCCGCGGCCCGTCGAAGGAGTCACCGATGACCATCGTCGAAGAAGACGTCTCCACAGCATCCGCATCGTCTGCGTACGCTGCACCCGGCCAGCAGGGCGCGATCGCGAGCTATCGGCCCCGATACGGTCACTACATCGGCGGCGAGTTCGTGGATCCCGTCAAGGGCCAGTTCTTCGAGAACGTGAGCCCCGTCAACGGCAAGCCGTTCACCGAGGTGGGCCGCGGCACCGTCGAAGACATCGACCGCGCGGTCGACGTCGCGTGGAAGGCGTTCGCGACCTGGGGCAAGACCAGCCCGGCGGAGCGCTCGGTCGTCCTCAACCGCATCGCCGACCGCATCGAGCAGCATCTCGAAGAGATCGCCGTCGCCGAGACGTGGGAGAACGGCAAGCCGGTGCGCGAGACGCTCGCCGCCGACATCCCTCTCGCGGTCGATCACTTCCGCTATTTCGCCGGGGTTCTGCGGGCGCAGGAGGGCGGCATCAGCCAGCTCGACGAGAACACCGTGGCGTATCACTTCCATGAGCCGCTCGGAGTGGTCGGCCAGATCATCCCGTGGAACTTCCCGATCCTCATGGCCGTGTGGAAGCTCGCGCCGGCGCTCGCGGCGGGCAACTGCGTGGTCATCAAGCCGGCCGAGCAGACACCGGCATCACTGCTGTTCCTCTTCGACATCATCGGTGATCTGCTGCCCGCGGGCGTCGTGAACATCGTGAACGGCTTCGGCATCGAGGCGGGGGCACCGCTCGCGCAGCACAAGCGCATCCGCAAGGTGGCCTTCACGGGTGAGACGACGACGGGTCGTCTGATCATGCAGTACGCCTCGCAGAACCTGATCCCGGTGACGCTGGAGCTCGGAGGCAAGAGCCCGAACGTGTTCTTCGAGGACGTGGCCCGCGACACCGCCGACCCGTTCTATGACAAGGCGCTCGAAGGCTTCACGATGTTCGCGTTGAACCAGGGAGAGGTCTGCACCTGCCCGTCGCGCGCGCTCATCCAGCGGTCCATCTACGACGGCTTCCTCGCCGACGGCCTCGAGCGTGTCGGCAAGGTCGTGCAGGGCAACCCGCTCGACCCGGCCACGATGATCGGCGCGCAGGCGTCGAACGATCAGCTCGAGAAGATCCTCAGTTACATCGACATCGGAAAGCAGGGCGGTGCGCGGCTGCTCACGGGTGGGGAGCGCGTCGACCTCGGCGGCGACCTCAGCGAAGGGTTCTACGTCGCGCCGACCGTGTTCGAGGGCACGAACGACATGCGGATCTTCCAGGAGGAGATCTTCGGCCCCGTGCTCTCGGTCACCTCGTTCGACGGCTTCGACGACGCGATCTCGATCGCGAACGACACGCTGTACGGACTCGGCGCGGGAGTGTGGAGCCGCAGCGGCGACACGGCATATCGCGCAGGACGGGCGATCGAGGCGGGGCGAGTGTGGACCAACACGTATCACCAGTACCCCGCGCACGCGGCGTTCGGCGGATACAAGCAGTCGGGTGTGGGGCGCGAGAACCACAAGATGATGCTCGACCACTACCAGCAGACCAAGAACCTGCTCGTCTCGTACGCGGAAGGCCCGATGGGCTTCTTCTGAGCCCCACCCCAGGACGTTGAGCGAGGAGCGGAGCCCCACCCCGGTCGTCGAGCGAGGAGCGGAGCCCCGAGACGAAACGCCCCGTGAAGCCTCACTGCGTTTCGTCTCGGTCGGCTCCGCCGTCCCCGCTCAACGACCGGGGGGGCTCAACGACCGGGTATCGGGAGAAAGGACACCATGATGGTCAGCATCGGCACCTACCAGCGGGTCGACGTGACGGATGCCGCGGCATCCCTCATCCGCGATCTCACCGCGCAGCACGGACCTCTGATGTTCCATCAATCGGGCGGATGCTGCGACGGCTCCTCGCCCATGTGCTACCCCGTCGGGATGTTCATCACCGGCCCGAGCGACGTGCTGCTCGGCGCGCTCGACGTGGGGCTCGATGCCCCGGTCGAGGTCTTCATGTCGGAATCGCAGTTCGAGTACTGGAAGTACACGCACCTGACCATCGACGTCGTGCCGGGGCGCGGCGCGGGGTTCTCGGTCGAGGGGCCGACGGGCATGCGGTTCCTGATCCGCTCGCGGATGCTGAACGATGCGGAGCTTGCGTACTTCGGGCTGTCGGGTGAGTCGGGCGGCCACTCGGCTGGCTGATGCCCGGGTGGCGGAAGACACGCCGTCGATCGGTCAGTCATCCGGGGAACGGTCAGTCATCCGGGACGGTGGAGACGGTGCGACTCACCGGGGCAGGCGAGGAACCGCGTCGACCAGCGCCCGGGTGTAGGGGTCCTGCGGGGCGTGCAGCACGGATGCCGTGGTGCCCTGCTCGACGACGCGACCGTTCTGCAGCACCACGGTGCGGTCGCAGGCCGAGGCGATCGCGGTGAGATCGTGCGACACCATCACCAGCGACAGTCCGTTCTCTCGTCGCAGGCGGTCGAGCAGTTCGAGCACCTGCACGCGAGTGGTGACGTCGAGAGCGCTCACCGGCTCATCCGCGAGCAGCACCCGCGGGCGGGAGACCACCGCCCGCGCGATCGCGATGCGCTGGCGCTGGCCGCCCGAGAACTCGTGCGGATACCGGCCGGCGGTGTCGGCCGGGAGTCCGACCGACTCGAGGGCCTCGGCGATGCGGCGCTGCGCATCTGATCCCGAAGCGAGGCGCAGTGAACGCAGCGGCTCGCCGATGATGCGGTCGATGCGCTGACGCGGATCGAGCGACGAATACGGATCCTGGAACACCGGCTGCACGCTCGCGCGGAAGCGTCGCATCTGCGCGCGATCGCGCAGGTTCAGCACGGCGCCGTCGAACAGCACCTGACCGTCGCGCGGTGCCGACAGCCCGAGCATCAGGCGCAGAATCGTCGACTTGCCCGCACCGGATTCGCCGACGAGGCCGAGCGAGTCGCCCTCGTCGAGGCTCAGCGACACGTCGTCGAGCACCCGCTGGGTTCCATAGGCGAAGCCGGCGCCGCGGAGTTCGAGGAGGCTCATGCACCGGCCTCCTTCGTATCGAGGAACGCATCGAGCGCGCGAGCGCTGTCGACCAGCATCCGCGTATACGGCTCGGTCGGATGCTGCAGCACTTCTGCGACCGCACCCTCTTCGACGACCAGCCCGTCGCGCAGCACGACGATGCGGTCGACCATGCGTGACACGACCGCCAGATCGTGGCTGATGAACAGCAGCGCCATGCCGCGTTCGGCGACGAGACGCTCGAGCAGGCCGAGAACGGCATCCTGCACGGTCACGTCGAGGGCAGTGGTCGGCTCATCCGCGATGAGCAGCTGCGGCCGGGCGGCGAGTGCGATCGCGATCGCGACGCGCTGGCGCTGACCGCCCGACAGCTCGTGCGGGTAGGCGCGGGCGATGCGCGGATCGGCGAGAGCGACCTCGTCGAGCGCCGCGGCCACGGCCGAACGCAGCTCGGCGCCGCGGAGTCCGAGATGACGACGCAGCGGCTCGGCGATCTGGCGCCCGACCCTCATCAGAGGATCGAGTGCGGTGAGCGGCTCCTGGAACACGATTTGGGCGACGGGTCCCCGGAGCGGGCGCAGGTCGACGTCCCGCGCGCCGACGACCTGGTGGCCGTCGAGCAGCACCGACCCGGACGCGAGGAGTGAGTCAGGCAGCAGGCCGGTCACCGCGAGCGACGTGAGCGACTTGCCCGACCCGGACTCACCGATCAGGCCCAGGCGCTGGCCGGCCTGCAGCGAGAAGGAGACATCGCGCACCAGGTTGCCGGATGCCGAGCGCACCGTGAGTCCTGCGACCTCGAGAATGCTCATCGGCTCCTCCTGCGGGTCGGGTCCGCCAGGTCGCGCAGGCCGTCGGCGAGGAAGTTGACGCCGAGCACGAGCGCGATGATGGCGATGCCGGGGGCGATCGCTCCGACAGGAGCGGTGAGCACGGTTCCCTGGGCCTCCTGCAGCATCCGACCCCATGACGCGTTGGGCGGCGGAGCGCCGAGCCCGAGGTACGACAGGCTCGCCTCCGCGAGCACGGCTGCACCGAACTGCAGCGCGAGGCTGACCGCGAGGGTCGGTGCGATGTTGGGCAGCACGTGCTGGAACACGATGCCGAACACGCCCGTGCCGCTGGTGCGCGCGGCGGTCACGAACTGTTCCTGCAGCACGCGACGCGACAGGATGCGGGTGAGCCGCGCGACGACCGCCGACATCGCCAGGCCGATCGCGAGCACCGCCGACCACAGCGACGCCCCCTGTACCGCGACGACCAGCATCGCGAGCAGCAGCACGGGGAAGGCGATCACGACGTCGAGTCCCGCCGAGAGAGTGTCGTCGACCCAGGGTCGTGAGAACGCGGCGATGAGACCGATGATCGTGCCGAGCACCGCCGCGATCGCCACCGAGCAGGTGCCGACGATCAGGGCGATGCGCGCACCCCACATGAGCTGCGACAGCAGGTCGCGACCGAGTCGGTCGGTGCCGAGCAGGTGCAGGGCGCTCGGTCCTTCGAGGCGGCTGCCGCTGGTGTCGGCGAGCGGATAGGGCAGCCAGAACAGCGACACCAGCGCGATGAGCACGATGACGCCGGTGAGCACGAGCCCGATGAGCAGGGTCGCCTTCGGCCGCCTCCGCACGGGGACGGAGCCGGTGATCAGCTGCTCGGCGACGCGGCTCATCGGTTGCCCGAGACGCTCGTGCGCAGGCGCGGATCGATCAGGCGCTGCACGATGTCGGCGGCGAACCCGACGAGCAGCACGAAAAGCGTGCTGACGACGAGCACCCCCTGGATGACCTGGAAGTCGTGCTGCTCGATGGCCGACAGCAGCAGGCTGCCGAGGCCGGGAAGAGTGAAGACGCTCTCGACGACGACGGCGCCGAGCAGCGTGGTCGACAGCTCGATGCCGAGGATCGCGACGACCGGT
Source organism: Microbacterium sp. EB106-03-03-XG65 (assembly GCF_058791955.1). Taxonomy (NCBI): domain Bacteria; kingdom Bacillati; phylum Actinomycetota; class Actinomycetes; order Micrococcales; family Microbacteriaceae; genus Microbacterium; species Microbacterium sp. EB106-03-03-XG65. The sequence goes on along the minus strand of NZ_JBYTEB010000001.1, from coordinate 421,469 downwards.
ACCGAGCCGTTGCGCACACCATGACGCAGCAGCGCCTCGGCCACGCCCGAACCCCCGGCCCGGGCGGTGCGCAGATAGTCGCTGCCGATCACGTCGAGCGTGGCCGAGCGCACGTAGCGACTGAGCGATGCGCTCATGACGATCACGATGGTGATCACGGGCAGCGCGAGCGAGCGGAGTGCGTCGGCCGGATCCTCCCAGTCGTCGCGGGGGAAACCGCCGGACGGCAGCACTCCCAGACCGAGCGCGAAGATCCACACGAGCACGACGCCGACCCAGAAGACGGGCACGGCGACCCCCAGCTGCGCGAAGCCCGAGAGTGCGATGCCGTACCAGCGGTCGGACTTCACGGCGGCGGTGATGCCGATCACGAGCGAGACGAGCAGGGCCACGGTGAAGGCGATGAGAGTGAGGGGAAGCGTCACGGCGAGGCGATCGGCGATGTCGGGTCCGACCGGGCGCGAGCTCAGGAAGGACTCACCGAGATCGAAGCGCAGCAGCTGTGCTGCCCACGTCGTGAACTGCTGCAGGAGGGGCTGATCGGAGCCGACCTGGGCGCGGGCGGCGGCGATCTGCTCGGGGGTCGCGTTCACCGAGAGCAGAGCATTCGCCGGGTCGCCGGGGAGCAGCCGCAGCAGCACGAAGATCGCGATCATGGCGACGACGAGCGACAGCACGAGGAACGCGAGACGGCGGATCAGGTAGGCGAGCATGGCTTCTCAGGTGGGACGAGGGGGATGCCGACGTGCGGCATCCCCCTCGCACGTCAGGACTTGACGATGTCGTAGGCGAAGAACTGCGAGTTCAGGCCATTGATCGGGTATCCGCTGAGGTCGCTCGAGGCGACCACGATCTGCGGGTAGAGGTACAACCATACGCTCGCGGCATCCTCGGCGATCTTCTCGTTGACCTTCTTGAGAAGCGCGGTCTGCTCATCGGTGGTGGCGGCCTGCTCGGCATCCGACACCCACTGCTGCACCTCGGCGTCGTTGTAGCCCCAGTAGAAGTCGGGGTTGCCGTACCAGACCACGTCGCGGTCGTTCACGTGCTCCTGCAGGGTGGCCTCGAAGTCCTGCTCCTTGAACACCTTCGTGTACCACTCGTCGGCGCTGATCGTGTTGATCTCGACCGTGATGCCGACCTCGGCGAGCTGCGACTGCAGGAACTCCGCGACGGCGGGGTGCGGGTCGTAGCTCGGGGTGTCGAGGGTGAATGTGAAACCGTCGGCGTAGCCGGCCTGCGCGAGCAGGTCCTTCGAGAGGTCGACGTCGTACGGGTTCACGTTCGTGAGGTCCTCGTACCAGGGGTCGGTCGGAGGCACCATCGAGCCGATGAGGGTGCCGTAGTCGCCCCAGATCGAGTCGAGCAGCTTCTCGGTGTCGATGGCCGAGTAGATCGCCTTGCGCACGAGAGCGTTGTCGAAGGGCGCGACCCGGTCATTGAACGCGAGCAGCTCCTTCGTGGTCGAGGTGCCTTCGCTGATGACGTAGTCGTCGCCCTCGAACTGCGACAGCGAATCGGGGCTCTGCACGCTGGTGATCACGTCGATCTCGCCCGTGAGCAGTGCGTTGTTCTCGGCCGTGGCGTCCGTGAAGTACGTGTAGACGACCTCGCCGTTCTTGGCGGCCTCGCCCCAGTAGTCGTCCCAGCGGGTGAGCGTCAGGGTCGAGCCCTTCTTCCACTCGTCGAGCGTGTAGGGACCCGTGCCGTCTTCCGTGCCGGTGATGTCGCCGGCCTCGTCGTTCACGATCCAGACGTAGCTGAGGTTGTAGAGGAACGAGATCGACCGCTGCGACAGGGTGAAGACGACGGTCTGGTCATCGGGCGTCGCGATGTCGGCGATGGTCGTGAAGCTCGACTTGCGCGCCGACACGGAATCCTCGGCGGTCACGGCCTCGATGCTCGACTTCACGTCGGCCGAGGTGAGCGGGTCGCCCGAGTGGAAGGTCACGTCGTCGCGCAGCGTGATCGTGTAGGTCAGGCCGTCGTCCGACACCTCGGCGTCCTCGGCGAGAAGGGGCTCGACCTCGCCGTCGTCGCTCAGCCGGTAGAGGCCCTCGTAGACGTTGCCGGTCAGCGCCTCGGTCACACCCTGGCCGCCGCCCTGCGTGTTGCTGAGGTTGGTCGGCTCGTACAGCGAGCCGATGTAGATGGTCGCGTCTTCGCTCGCGGCGTCGTCGGTGGCGCCCGACGCGCAGCCGGCCACGAGGGCGAGCGTGGCGACGGCGCCGAGCGCGCCGAGAATGCGGGTTCTTCTCATGAGTACTCCAGGGTGAGCGGGTAGGTCGGGGTGAGCGGATGCGGCGTCACGCCGAGTAGATGTCGAAGCCGTCGCGGAACACGACGTTCTTCTCGCCTGCTCGGATAGGCAGGGGGAAGCGGTTGGATGCCGGCGGCAGCGGGCAGTTGTACTGGGCGCTGAAACCGCAGGGCGGCACGAAGGCGCGGTTGAAGTCGAGGACGACCTCGCCCTCGTCGTCGCGCAGCTCGACGAACAGGAAGCGTCCCGACCCGTAGGTCTCCGAGCCGTTGGTCTCGTCGCCGAACACGAGCAGCAGCGTGCCGCCGTCGTCGAAGGCGGCCAGGTCGTACTCCTGACCGTCGAGCTCGAAGTGGATGTCGCCGGGGACGACGAGCTCGCGCGTGCCGCCGTTGTCTCGGATGTGCTCGAACGACACCCGACGGTCGCCGGACACCGGGGTGAAGTGCCCCGTGAGAACCCACGCGGGGTCGTACTCGTAGGTGTCGATGCGATCGAAGGCGCGGATCGCGGGTGCATCAGCATCCCACAGGCGCAGTCCGTGCTCGGCCTCACCGGTCTCGATGTTCGTGCGCTCGATCGGAGTCGCCACGACAGAGGGGGAGGCTGCTTCGGGCACCGTGGCGAGATCGGGCTGCTCGCCGGTCCAGCGGGTCTCGATCAGGGCGAGGTTGCCGGTCGGGCCTGTGACCGCGTCGCGGCGGGAGGCCTGCCAGAGGGTGTGGGCTTCGCGTTCAGACATCATTTCCATTCTCGTGCATGCAGAGGGATGCGGCCCCGTCACCGTCACGAGGGGTAACGCACGCCGACCTGGATCACTTCCCGAATGCCGTCGGGGGGCCGGCCGGGGCGGGATCTCGATCTATGGGTGAGGCCCTGATCTTGAGGCGAGACCCCGATCTTCGGACGAGACCCATGCCGCGGACGTGGGTTTCGCGGCGAAGGGTGGGTTTCGCTTGGGGGCCGCGTGTGCGCGGGGTCGAGACCTTGATCTTGGGACGAGACCCATGCCGGGGGCGTGGGTTTCGCGTCGAAGGGTGGGTTTGCTTGGGGGCCGCGTGTGCGCGGGGACGAGACCTTGATCTTGGGACGAGACCTATGCCTGGGACGTGGGTTTCGCGGCGAAGGGTGGGTTTCGCTTGGGGGCCGCGTGGTCGCGGGGTCGAGACCTTGATCTTGGGACGAGACCTATGCCTGGGACGTGGGTTTCGCGTCGAAGGGTGGGTTTTGCTGGGGGGCCGCGTGTGCGCGGGGTCGAGACCCCGATCTTCGGACGAGACCCATGCCACGAACGCGGGTTTCGGCACCAAAGGTGGGTTTCGCGTCGAGGGGAGGGCTCGCGCGCGACGCACGAAAATCAATGCAGAATCGCGCGAAAAGTACTCGATTCGCAGGTCAATCGAAACGGTGCATTCGGGATCGTCTGCCGCAATTCCGTGCAACGTATCCCGGTATACCGTTATGCCTAACGCGGTTGATATGTCAGTCCCCAGCTGACCCCGCGTCGGACGGTTCGACCGTCCTGCAGGGGGAGAGTCAGATCTCCTTCTGATCCCGAGGGGGGATGGGGTGGGAGCGCTGATCCCCAGTCAGCACCCACCCCCACAACCCGCCCTCGACGGGTGCGTTCAGAACGAACGCGACCAGAACCAGAAGATCGTGAAGCCCACCACGACGACGATCGGCAGCCAGCGGCCGCTGCGCTTGAGCCGGCGGCCTTCCTGCGCCACCCCGGGCGGCGGCGAGAGCAGTCCCGCGGGCGGGGCGAACGGCAGCTGATCGGATGCGGCCGGCGACGCGTTCGCCACAGGGCCGGATGCCGACGCAGCAGCGTCCGATCCCTCGACGAGCAGACGATCGTCACGCCAGCGCGCCCACTGCTCGAACTTGGTCAGCAGCGCGCCGACGGTCCCGAACAGCCACGCCCAGTTCGCCGGATCGAGAGTCGTCACCTTGCGCTGCGTGTAGAGGAAGAGCCAGTCGTCGACGATCTCGACGTCGAGCTCGGCGGCGTTGTCGATGAAACGCGCCATGATGTCCGGCGTGAACAGGTAGAGCGCGTCCTGCTCGTATCCGGTCGGGCAGTAGAGCGTGAAGTACTTGTCGAAGTCGCCCTCGAGTGACAGCCGCTGCTCGCGCTGGAAGGCAGCAGGCAGGTTCGAGCCGAATCCGTTGTTGCCCGTGGCGTCGAGCACGATGTTCGGCAGCGGCACGTCGAGCTTCACCGCGACGTAGCCCCAGCGATGCGTCGTCGCGTTCTTGCCCGATCCGGTCGTGTACTGGAAGTTGCCGAACTCCACGAAGCGCGGTCGGTCGCCCCGCACCAGATCGGTCGCCACTCGCGAGTGGCCGAGCCCGAACACCATCCCCGGAAGAGGCGGGTCCGCGATCCGCGCTTCGTACGACATGCCGTTCGCCCGCGCGAACGCGTCGAGACGGTATCTCGTCACCCGCGAGCGACGCCAGCTGACGATGCCGATCACGGCGGCCGCGATGCCGATCCCCCCGAACACGAACAGGCCGAGGGATCCGACCCCGGATCCTCCCGTCGAGGTGACGATCGAGATCATGGTCGACGCGAGAACGGGAACGGCGACGATGAAGATCAGGGCGATGACCACGAAGGCGAAGATCGTCGTCCCCGCGAGACGCGTCGAGCCCTTCGTGCGGAGCTCGGAGGCGAAAGCGCTGACGGCGCGCGGATCGACGGGATCCGTGAGCGGCCGGGCATCGAAGGACGCATCAGGGCGAGGCGCGCTCATCGGTTCACCTCGTCGGCATCCCAGGTGAGGTGAGCGTTCTCGCCGATCGCGAGGGCCTCGATCCGGTCGTCCGCCACGAGCGCGGCCACGAGCTCGGCGGACCCCGCGACGATGGTCGAGTCGAAGTCGACCTCGCTCACGAGCACCCAGGCGTGGTCATCGGGCCACAGGAGGCTCGGGCTCTGCGCCGCCGGCGGGAATCCGTGTGCCTCGGCGGGCCGGTCGCGCCACGGCACTTCGAGGACCCACTCCGGCGAGGTGAAGGCGCGCAGCTCTCCGCGGAACAGCACGTGATCGCGACCCGGCAGGTGAAGACGCGGCCCCTCCGAGATCTCGCGAGAGAGCACGCCCTGCTGCCAGGTGGGCTTGCGGAAGACGTTGTTGAACGGATCGTGCACGCTGCGATCGAGCATCGCGCGATGGTTCGGCTCGTCACTGAAGGTGAGGAACGCCCGCGACGGCGCGTGGCCGAGGTGGCCGAGGAGCCCGCCGTGCCCCTCCCAGAGCGCAGCGAAGCCGGCATCCGGAGTCTGTGTGTGCGGGAGCAGGTGCGAGGCGATCGCGGCGAAGACCTCGGCCGACAGTTCTCCCTCGAGCGGTGCGGTGAACTCGCGACCGTCGGGTGCGATCCTCGTGCGCCAGTCGCCCCCGGCCGGCGTGCGCACGAGGCTCTGCCACTGAGCTGCCGGATGCAGGGTCGTGCCGAACGCCGCGGCCGCATCTGCCCAGGTCGTCGGCGCGTCGATGAACTGATCGACCAGCCCCTGTCTCTCCTGCTCCGGGATGCGGGACCACTCGTCCTCGTCGGGGACGGGGCGGTCGGGAAAGGAACGCACGATCGCCGGATGCAGAACGCGGGCGTACGCGGGGAAGCCGTGCGGAACGACCGAGTGCATGCTCGCGTTCTCCGCGCCATCGAGTCGCGTGCGCAGCCACTCTCCGGCCGAGGTGTCAGAGGTCCACTGCATGCGCTCCACGCTACCTGCGAGATATCGCTGGACCCACGGACGCGGCGGAGACGCCGGAATATGCGTCAGTCGCGCCCTCGTCGTGCACAGCGCCGGTCGGATGCTGCGCCTCGACCTCGAATCACCGAGAGGACGAATCGCGGCGGGCGAGGGCGCGTCGCTCGCGTTTCGTCTCGCGCGGGCGGGGTGGATCGGGGGCGCCCGAGACGCCCGATCAGGGGGCTCGAACGGATGCCGATGACACCCCCATAATCGGAACGTGACCTCCTCTGCATCCATCCCCTCGCTCGACGGCCGCCGCTTCCGCATGGTCTCCTCGACCACCTCGGCGGTCGACCCGGCTGCGCCGAGCGAGTTCGTCTATCAAGAGCGCGACGGTGCGATCTGGGGCGACTACTCCGGTGACACCGTGACATTCGGCCGCTTCGTGGGCACTCGCACGGGAGACACGATCTGGGTGTCGTTCGTGCACGTGCTCGTCGCCGACGGCACCGTCGTCACAGGCGACGGCGAGAGCGAGCTCGAGCTCACCGACGACGGGCGCATCCGTCTCGTCGAGCACTACGAGATGCACGGACTGCCGCAGCTCAGCGTGTGCGAAGAGGTCGCTGCGGCCTGAGTGCGGGCGTTTCGTCTCGGGCGGCTTCGCCGTCCTCGCTCAACGACCGGGGTGTCAGCGTGGCGGCAGGGTGTCGCGCCCGGGGGAAGCCGGTGTCCAGCGTGTCATGCCGAGGGGGGCCTGCGACTCGCGCTCCGGCAGGTCGGTCGGGAGCAGGAACGAGCGTCGCACGACCTCGTCGAGCACCACGACGCTGACGACCGTGCGCACCTCGGGAAGCTGCGCGATCACGCCGGTGGAGAACTCGTGCACACCGCTCACGTCGACCGCACGGATGAGCAGCATCGCGTCATGCTCGCCCGTGGTGATGGCGCACCACTCGACGTCGGGCATCTCGACGATGCGGTCGCGGAAAGACGCCCAGGCCTGCGGATGCACCGTGACGAACACCAGCGCGCCGATCGACAGCCCCGCCTTGGCCTGGTCGACCTGTGCGCTGAAGCCTGTGATCACGCCGTCCTGCATCAGGTTCTCGACGCGGGTATAGGCGTTGGCCCGTGAGATCCCGACCTCCTCGGCGAGGGCGGCGATCGAGATGCGACCGTTATCGCGCAGAGTCTCGAGGATTCTGTATCCGATGTCGTCCAGCGGGGCGGCACTTCGTCCAGATTGCCTCACAGCTTCGTCGCTCTTGGTGGACACAATGCTCCTCAGGGGCTGGGTCATGGACAGACTGTGATGACGTCTGCATTCTTGCTGGACACATAGTCCCATACAATGCGAATCTGATCACCGGTCGTCCACCCGGCGTCGACCGAACCCGATGAACTCCTCGCCCTTGGAGGCCCATATGTCGTCACGTCGCAGCACGTCCGTCATCGCGATCGGAGCCGTCGCGCTCCTCGCCCTCGCTGGTTGCTCCGGTGGCAACTCGGCGAACAACAGTGCAGAGTCGTCCGGCTCGGACTCGCTCGTCATCGACACCGCGTTCTCGATCGAGACCGCCGACCCTGGGCACACCTACGACCCGACCGGCAACATGATCGCCAAGGCGCTCTACGAGACCCTGGTCGACTTCGAGGGCTCCGACGTCTCGACTCCGGTCCCCGGCCTCGCGTCGTGGGAGCAGAACGACGAGGCGACCGAGTTCACCTTCACGCTCGAGGGCGACCGCGTCTTCTCCGACGGCTCGCCGATCGAGGCGAAGGACGTCGTCTTCACGCTGCAGCGCATCCAGGGCATGACGGATGCCAAGCCGAACTTCCTCCTCGGAGGACTCACCATCACCGAGGTCGACGAGAAGACGATCTCGATCACCTCCGAGACCCCGCTGCTGCAGCTGCCCGCGATCCTGGCGAACCCGGCTCTCGGCATCGTCAACTCCGACGTCGTGATCGAGAACGGCGGATCGATCGACGGATCCGACACTGCGCAGAGCTTCCTCGACGGCGAGTCCGCGGGATCGGGTCCGTTCGTGCTCGACACCCTCGACCTCTCGTCGCAGGTCGTGCTGACCAAGAGCGATGAGTACAACGGCGACGAAGAGGCCCAGTTCGGCCGCGTCGTCGTGCGCAACGTGTCGGAGAGCGCGACGCAGCTCGCCAACCTCAAGGGCGGCGACTCGATGGTCGCGATGGACCTGAACGGCGACCAGGTCTCGGGCCTCGGCGATGGACTGAACGTCGACTCGGTGCCTTCCGGCCAGACGATCTTCCTGCTGCTCAACCAGTCCGAGGCGGTCGCGGGCGAGCTCGCGAACGTCAAGATCGCCGAGGCGATCCGCTACGCGCTCGACTACGACGCTCTGCTCGAACTCGCGGGTGCGGGTGCCGTGCAGGCGACCGGCGTGATCCCTCCCGGATTCGAGGGTGCCCTCGAGACCGGCGTGGAGCAGGACCTCGACAAGGCAGAGGCGGCGCTCGCCGAGGCCGGCTACACGGGTCAGACCCTGAAGCTGCAGTTCCCGAACGACTACCCGGTCGGCGGCGTGGAGTTCACCCCGCTCGCTGAGCGCATCCAGGCTCAGCTCGAGGATGCCGGCATCGCCGTCGAACTCGCCCCGGCGCCCTTCGCGACCGAGCTCGACGCCTACGTCAACGGCACCGAGGGCTTCGGCCTGTGGTTCTGGGGCCCGGACTACGCCGACTCGGCGAACTTCCTCCCGTTCGCTCCCGGTCTGAAGGTCGGTCTGCGCGCGGGCTGGGCCGCCGAGGCCAACCCCGAGATCGCGGGCATCGCCGCAGGCGCCGCCGCCGCGACCGACGAGGCCCAGCGCAGCGACGCCTTCACCTCGTTCGCCGAGGCGATGCAGGCGGAGGGCCCGTTCGTGCCGCTGATCGTCCCCGGCCGCAACATCGCCGCCGCTGATGCCGTCACCGGCGCCGTGTACAACTCGGTGTGGGAGATGGACATCGCCGAGATCACGCCCGCCGGCTGATCGGAGCTGACTCATGACGACGGTGGCCGTGCGACGGCAAGCACAGCGTCGCAGGTCACCGCTCGTCGGATACCTGCTGCGCCGGATCGGCACTTCGCTGCTTCTCCTCGTGGGGGTCACGATCGTGACCTTCGCGCTGACGAACCTCGTGCCCGGCGACCCCGTGTCGGCGGCACTGGGCGAGGGAGCATCGCAGAACCCTGAGACGCGCGAGGCGTTCATCAAGGCCCAGGGCCTCGATCAGCCGCTGTTCGTGCAGTACTTCATCTACATGGGCAATCTCCTCCGCGGAGACCTCGGCACATCGCTGGTGACCGGGCGACCGGTCACCAGCGACCTGGCCACCGCGGTGCCGGCGACGATCGAGATCGCGATCGGCGCCATCATCCTCAGCCTCGCGGTCAGCGTCGTGCTCGGCACGCTGGCGGCCTACCGCCGGGGACTCGTCACCGACCAGGTGATCCGCATCGTGACGCTGATCGGACTGAGCGTGCCGACCTTCTGGCTCGCGCTCGTCAGCTTCTACGTGTTCTTCCTCGAGCTGCGCATCGCCCCAGGATCCGGTCGCATCAGTCCGTCGATCACCCCGCCGCCGCGCATCACCGGCCTCTACACGGTCGACTACCTGCTCAACGGAGACGGCGTCGGGTTCGCCGACGCTCTCGCCCACCTGGCCCTCCCGGTCATGGTGCTGTCGCTCGTGACGATCGGCCTGCTCACCCGGTTCATCCGCACCTCGGTGCTCGAGGTGCTGGGCAGCGACTACGTGCGTGCGGCCCGGGCCAAGGGCCTTCCCGCGATGCGGGTGATCCTCGACTACGTGCTGCGCGGCGCATCCCTCCCGATCCTCACCGTGGTCGGCGTGGCATTCGGCGCTCTGCTCTCGGGCACCGTGCTCGTCGAGTCGGTGTTCGCCTGGCCGGGCCTCGGCACCTACGCCTACAACTCGGCGGCGAACCTCGACCTGCCCGGCATCATGGGCGTCGGCCTCGTCGTCGGATTCATCTACCTCCTCATCAACTTCGTCGTCGACCTTCTGTACGGCGTCCTCGACCCGAGAGTGAGGATCGCATGAGCCGCATCGACTCGGCATCCGGCCCGTGGCGGTTCCGCGTGCGCTGGCCGCGCGCCTGGCGCACTCCGCTCGGGGTGATCGGCACCGTGATCGCGGGTGCCTGGATCATCGTCGCCTTCACCGCTCAGTGGTGGGTCCCCTACGGCCCCAACGCCCAGGTGCTGCCTCGTCTGCAGGCGCCCGGCATCGACACGCTGCTCGGCACCGACGGCAACGGGCGCGACATCTTCTCGCGCCTGATGACGGGTGCGACGGTGAGCCTCCCGCTCGCGTTGATGCTCGTGATCGCCGCGATGATCATCGGCACCGTGATCGGCGCCGTCGCCGGCTACTTCGGCGGATGGGTCGACGAGACGCTGATGCGCATCACCGACCTGTTCATGGCGTTCCCGACGGTCATCCTCGCGATGGTCGTGGCGGCCTCGCTCGGCCCGTCGCTCTTCAACGCCGTGATCGCCGCGATCGTCGTCTCGTGGCCGCAGTACTCGCGAGTCACGCGCAGCATCGTGCTCGGTCTCCGCGGTCAGAACTACGTGATCGCGGGTCGTCTGCTCGGCCACTCGCCGCTGCGGACGCTGTTCATCGACATCCTGCCCAACATCGCCGGCCCCGTGCTGGTGCTCGCGACGCTCGACATCGGAGCCGCGATCCTGCTGCTCTCGGGCCTTTCATTCCTGGGCCTCGGCGCGCAGCCGCCCACGGCCGAATGGGGCTCGATGATCTCGGCGGCGATGCAGAACTTCGACGCGTGGTGGCTCGGGGTCTTCCCCGGGCTCGCGATCCTCACCGTGGTGCTCGCCTTCAACTTCCTGGGCGACGCGATGCGCGACATCCTCGACCCGACGGCCGAGGTCACGCACGAGAAGCAGGCCGATCATGCGGCCTCGGCGAAGGGGGTGGCAGCATGACCGCCTCTGTCTCGACGAGTGCGTTGAGCATCCGCGACCTGACGATCGACATCGGTCGACCGCTCGTGCACGGCATCTCCCTCGACCTCGAGGCCGGTCGCATCCACGGTCTCGCCGGCGAATCCGGATCGGGCAAGACGCTCACGTCGTTGGCCGTGCTCGGCCTCCTGCCTCGGCAGGCCCGCACCGGGGGCTCGATCACGCTCGCGGGGCAGGAGCTGGTGGGCATGCGCCGTCGGGCTCTCAACCGCATCCGGGGCAAGCGCATCGCGATGATCTTCCAGGATCCCTCGGCGTCGCTGCACCCGCAGCTGCCGGTCGGCCGCCAGCTCACCGATCACATGCGCGTGCACCTCGGCCTGCGGGGCGAGGCTGCGAAGGCCAGGGCGATCGAGCTGCTCGAGACGGTGCAGGTGCCGAATCCGGATGCTGCGCTGAAGCGCTATCCGCACCAGTTCTCGGGCGGACAGCGGCAGCGCATCGCGATCGCCTGCGCTCTCGCGTGCGACCCGGAGGTGCTGCTGGCCGATGAGCCGACCACCGCCCTCGATGTCACGGTGCAGGCCGGCATCCTGCGCCTGCTGCGCGACCTCGCGACCGAACGCAATCTGGCGGTGCTGCTCGTCACCCACGACCTGGGAGTCATGAGCGCGATCGCCGATGAGATCGCCGTCATGAAGAACGGCCACATCGTCGAGCGGGCCGACCGCGAGACCCTGTTCCGCGACCCGCAGCACGAGTACACCCGCACACTGCTCGCGGCGTTGCCGGGATCGAAGATCGCGAGAGTCGACGCGGATCCCGCGCTGCTCGATCCGGTGCTGCCGGAGTCGGCCGTGCAGGATGCCGAAGAGGAGGCCCGAGATGAGTGAAGTCGCCGTCCTCGACGCGCAGGGTGTCGTCGTGCGCTACCCCGGGAATCCGCCGGTGGTCGCCGTCGACGGCGTCTCGCTGACCGTCGCCCCCGGAGAGACCGTCGCGCTCGTGGGCGAATCCGGCAGCGGCAAGTCGAGCCTCGCCCGGGCGGTCGTCGGCATCGAGAAGCTCGCCGGGGGAGAGGTGCGCTTCCGGGACGCCCCCGTGAAGCCCCTCGGCATCCGTCGACGCGACCTCGCTCTCACCGGCATCCAGATGGTGTTCCAAGACCCGTCGACCTCGCTGAACCCTCGCCGCCGCGTGGGCGATCAGATCGCCGACGGCATCGCGACGGCCCGCGCTCGCGGCGCCGAGGGATCGACCGTCGCGGAGTGGCTCGAACGCGTCGGGCTGCCCACCGAGGTCGCCACGCGCTTCCCGCACCAGTTCTCAGGCGGGCAGAAGCAGCGTCTCGCGATCGCGCGTGCGCTCGCCGCGCGGCCGTCGCTCCTCGTCGCGGATGAGCCCATCTCGGCGCTGGACGCTTCGACGCAGACCAGCGTGGCCGGACTCATGCGCGACCTCGTCGCGGAATCCGGCGCGGGGATGCTGTTCATCTCGCACGACCTCGCCGTGGTCCGTCGCATCGCCGACCGCACCTTCGTGATGTTCGCCGGGCGGGTGCTCGAGGCGGGCGCCACGGATCGTGTGTGGTCCGCTCCGCAGCATCCGTACACCCAGGCGCTGCTCGCCGCGATCCCCGAGCCCGACGGTGCGGGACGCATTCCGGCAGCGCCGTCGAGCGACGAGCGTGCGGTGTGGTCGGAGGTCGCGCCCGTGCTCGACTGACGGGCGGGCCCGCTCTCGCCTCGCGCCGCTCGCGCTCTCGCCTCGCGCCTCGATGTGGTCGACTTTGCGTCGTCGCGACGGGCGGTGTTCACCCCGTCGGGCGGATGCTGCGCCGCTGGTCGTCCGCCCGACAGGGAGATCTCCGCCCTTCGGGGTGCGCAGACCCGGGGGGACAGGGGTCGACGCAGGGGTCGACGCGGGGTCGCCGGACGCTCAGCGAGGAACGAGCCTGTAGGGCACTTCGTGGCGTGCACCGGGCGTCGGCACGACCGCAGTGACGATGTCGAGGATCGTCGAGGCGGCCTTCTCGGCGCCGTGGTCGACTGTCGAGAAGGTCGGGATGTGGAATCCGCCCTCCTCGATGTGGTCGAAACCCATGACCTGTACCTGCTCGGGCACTGCGATGCCGCGGCTGCCGAGCGTGTAGAGAGCGCCGAGCGCCAGGCTGTCGCTGAAGCAGAAGAGCGCGTCGAACTCCACACCGCTCTCGATCAGGCGCTCGACCGCTTTCGACCCCTCTGCCCTGTTGAACTGCTCGACGGTGGCGTGGAGCGAGGGGTCGGCTTCGATGCCTGCTGCGGCAAGGGCTCTGAGGTACCCCTCGAATCGCAGGCGCGAGGTGGCGGTCGGCCCTGACTGCTGCACACCCACCGCGGCGATGCGTCGACGCCCGCTCTCGAGAAGGAACTCCGTGGCTGCCGCAGCCGCCGACACGTTGTCGATGCCCACGTGGTGAGCGGTCGCTGCGACCAGCGCCTCGGCCTGTTCTCCGATCAGCACGAGGGGCGGTGCGGCCGGGCGGCTCGCGATGTCGGCCGCCGTGAGCGCGAGCGGGCTCATGACGATGCCGTCGAGAGCAGGGAGTCCCTCGCCCGCCATCAACGCCGTCTCGCTGGCCGCGTCGCCTCCGGTCTGCGCGATCAGCACGGTGAGCGCTCGCGACTGGGCGGTGGTGACGAACTGCGAGGCGAACTCGGCGAAGTACGGTTCGCGCAGGTCCGGCAGCACCAGGGCGATGAGACCGCTGCGGCCGTTGCGCAGCTGTCGCGCGGCCAGATTGGGGCGATAGCCGAGCTCGTCGATCGCTGCGAGGATGCGCTGTCTGACCTCGTCGCCCACCCAGCCGGTGCCGTTCACCACGTTCGAGACGGATTTCGCGCTCACGCCCACTCGCGCGGCGACGTCGGCAAGGGTCACGCGCGGCATAGGGAGCATCCTCTCATCAGGTCGAGAGGTCGCGAGAACGTGCGAGCTCCTCGATCCGAGTTTAGTGGTTGACGTTAGTTCAACGTGGAACTATCGTGTAGTTCAACGTGGAACGGAATGCGCTTTCCGTACCAGACGATCCCTCGGGGCGGAGGGACGAGTTCGATGACGAAGGGTCGGCCGCGGCCGACCGGAAGAGGGAGCCACACGTGGCATTGCGAGACGCCGACCGAGCGATCGAGAGCATCAGGGCGAGTCGATTGGAGACCGCGCGTCCGCGCCCGCAACTGGTGCGCGACTCGTTCGTCGAACTCGACGGCGAGTGGGGCTTCGCGCACGACGACGCCGACAGCGGACTCGGCGAGCAGTGGCATGACGGACGCGAGCTGCCCGACCGCATCCGCGTGCCCTTCCCTCCCGAATCGCCGGCCTCGGGCATCGGCGCGACCGGCTTCCACCCTGTGGTCTGGTACCGGCGTGCGCTGACCGCGAGCGATCTCGACGCTGCAGCCCACACTCCGCAGCGGCGCGCCGTCCTGCACTTCGGTGCCGTCGACCACCGGGCCACGGTATGGGTCGACGGGGCAGCGGTGGGGTCGCATGAGGGAGGGCATACGCCGTTCGCCGTCGACATCACCGACGCGCTCGACACATCGCTCGACGAGCACGTCATCGTCGTGCGCGCAGAGGATGATCCCCACGATCTCGCGCAGCCCCGAGGAAAGCAGGACTGGCACGAAGACCCGCATGCGATCTGGTACCACCGCACCACCGGCATCTGGCAGCCCGTCTGGCTCGAGTCGGTCGCATCGCAGCACGTCACAGCGATCAACTGGACGTGTGATCTGACCGCAGGAACCGTCACGGTCGACGTGTCGCTCAGCCGTCGCGCCGACAGCGTCGTCCACGTGCAGATCGCGCATGACGGACTGATCCTGGGATCCGCCAGCGTGCTCGCGAACGACACGAGCACGACGCTCACCTTCCCCCTCGACGGGCAGCGCAACGGCCAGCACTACGAACACCTGCTGTGGCGGCCCGAGAACCCGGTGCTGCTCGACGCGTGGGTCCGGGTCGAGACCGAGGACGACGAGACCGATGCCTGCGCGAGCTACCTCGGACTGCGCTCGGTGGGCTGGGATCAGGGTGCGCTCCTCGTCAACGATCGACCCGTCACGCTGCGGTCGGTCCTGAGCCAGGGGTACTGGCCCGAATCGCATCTCGCCGCGCCCTCGGCCGACGCTCTGCGCCGCGAGGCCGAGCTGATCACCGAGCTCGGGTTCAACTCGGTGCGCGTGCACCAGAAGATCGAGGACGAGCGCTTCCTGTACTGGGCCGATCGGCTCGGCCTGCTCGTCTGGGGCGAGATGCCGGCGACCTACACGTTCTCGACCGAGGCGGTGCGGCGCACGACGGCCGAGTGGACCGAAGCCGTCGTCCGCGACCGCGCCCACCCCAGCATCATCACGTGGGTGCCTCTCAACGAGAGCTGGGGCGTGCAGCACATCGCCTCCCGCGCGGATCAGCGCGCCTTCGCCGAGGGGCTGTACCACCTGACCAGAGCCTTGGACCCGAGCCGCCCCGTCATCTCAAACGACGGCTGGGAACTCGGCACCTCCGATCTCTGGACCCTGCACGACTACGAGGCGGACGGTCAGGTGCTCGCCGACCGCTACGACATCGGGGAGTCGGCTCTCCGCGACTACATCGGCGGCATCGGTCCGGCCGGGCGGCGGATCCGCCTCGCGGGTGCCCACGACACCGGGCAGCCCATCATGCTCACGGAGTTCGGCGGCGTGAAGTGGGCGGTCGACGCCAGCCCGACCGACTCGTGGGGGTACTCGGAGGCATCCGGCGCCGAGGACTTCACGCGCATGCTCGGGGAGATCCTCGGGGCAGTGCAGTCGGGCACTCGAGGCTTCCGCGGACGACCGACGGGACTCGCCGGCTGGTGCTGGACCCAGCTCACCGACACCATGCAGGAGCGCAACGGCCTGCTCACCGAGGCGAGAGAGCCGAAGCTTCCGTTCGCGACCTTCCGCGCCCTGATCGAGGGTGCGAGCGAGCACTGACGGACTGCGCACCGTTTCCCATCGGTGGCCGGACCAGGCCGCCGTGCACGACCCACAGGGCCCCGGCCCACTCAATGAGGAGATCCCATGTCCAAGAGGTTGCCCGCACTGCTCGCCGTCGCCGGCGTCACCACCCTGGTGCTCGCCGGATGCAGCGGAGGTTCGAACGATGCCCCGACGGAGGTGACGTTCGACGAGGACACGGCTGCGGAGATCAGCTTCTCGTGGTGGGGCAATGAAGACAGGGCTGATCGGTTCGAGCAGGTCGTGGCGCTCTTCAACGAGGAGTACCCGAACGTCGAGGTCGTGCGCAACTTCAACGCGTGGGGCGACTACTGGACCGCGCGCAACACGGAGGCCGCCGGGAAGTCGCTTCCCGATGTGGTGATGATGGATGCCGGCTATCTCGGCGAGTACGCGAGCAAGAACCTGCTCGCCGACCTCACGCCCTACCGCGACACGCTGCTGCCGCTCGACGGCATCAACGACCAGGTGCTGGGCTCCGGCACGGTGGACGACCAGTTGGTCGGCGTTCCTCTGGGCACCAACGCCTGGTCGATGATGTACAACAAAGACCTGCTCGACTCCTTCGGCATCGACTACCCGACCGACGACATGTCGTGGGACGAGCTGAACGACTTCATCCTCGAGGTCAACGAGGCGGGCGGCGGGTCCGATCCGCGCATCTACGGCGCGGAGGACTACACGGGCGGTCTGCCGAACTTCATCTATCACCTGATGCAAGACGACAACCCGGTCTTCGAGGAGGACGGCACTCCCGCGTTCGACGAGGAGGACGTGATCTCGTACCTCGACAGCGCGGCCGACCTCCGCGACGACGGGGACTTCTACCCGGTCGAGCGCAGCGTGGCGTTGTCGCCGAGCGGCGGCTTCCTCGCAGGAGAGACCGCGATCTGGTTCAACTTCTCGACCACGGTGCTGCAGGGGATGACGGATGCCGGCACTGAGAACATCGGCATGGTCCAGCCCCCGCTCGACAAGGGTCAGGACGCGCACGTGCTCGCTCCCAAGCCCAGCATGCTGTTGAGCGTCGCGAAGAACTCGGACCAGCAGCAGGCTGCGGCGGCGTTCGTGAACTTCCTCACCACGTCTCCCCAGGTCGCCGAGATCTTCGGCACGTCGCTCGGCACCCCGCCCACCGAGGAGGGGCGTGCCGCGATCGACCAGACCCCCGCCGACACTGTGAACCTCGACTATCTCGCCTCGATCGATGACGAGATGACGGCCAGCTACCCGATCCTGCCCGCGGGCTACGGCACCATCGAGGCCAAGTGGGGCGAACTCCACGAGCAGCTGCGCTACGGCGACATCACGACCGAGCAGTTCGCGCAGGAGCTCTTCACCGAGATGTCGTTGGTTCTCGGATCCTGACCGTCTCGCACGACCCTGCCGCGGGGCTGCACAGCCCGGATGCAGGAGAAAGGACGACTCCATGACTGCTCCCGCAGCCACCGCCCCGGCTCGACCGGTCAGGACGCGCACGAACCTGCGCGCTCGTCGAGAGACGAGAGCGGGCTATCTGTTCCTCAGCCCGTGGCTCATCGGCTTCTTCGCCCTGACGGCGGGGCCGATGGTCGCCTCGCTGTTCCTGTCCTTCACCGACTACAACCTGTTCAACGACCCGGAGTTCATCGGCGTCGACAACTACACGCGGATGTTCTCCGATCCGAACTTCCTGCAGGCCGTCAAGGTCACCGGGATCTACGTCCTGGTCGGCACCCCGCTCAAGCTGATCGCCGCGCTGGCCGTGGCGATGCTGCTGAACGTGCCGCGGCGGGGCCAGGGCTTCTATCGGTCGGCGTTCTACCTCCCGTCGCTGATCGGCGGCAGCGTGTCGATCGCGATCGTCTGGAAGGCGATGTTCATCGACAACGGGATCGTCGCACAGATCGGGTCGTTCTTCGGGGGCCCGCCCGCGTCCGAGGGCGGGTGGGTCGGCGATCCCGCACGCACCCTGCCCTTGCTGATCCTGCTGACGGTGTGGCAGTTCGGAGCGCCGATGGTGATCTTCCTCGCCGGCCTCAAGCAGGTGCCGCCGGAGCTCTACGAAGCGGCATCCGTCGACGGTGCCGGGCCCGTGCGCCGGTTCTTCTCGATCACCATCCCGATGCTGTCCCCGGTGCTGTTCTTCAATCTGCTTCTCGAGACGATCCACGCCTTCCAGGTCTTCAACTCGGCGTACATCATCTCCAACGGCAGCGGAGGACCCGCGGGATCGACGCTCTTCTACACGCTCTACCTCTATCTGCGCGGGTTCCGAGACTTCCAGATGGGCTATGCCTCGGCCATGGCCTGGGTGCTCGTGATCGTGGTGGGAATCGTCACCGTGATGCTCTTCCGCAGCTCGAAGGCCTGGGTCCACTACGCAGGAGACGAACGATGAGCAAGGTCCTCACACACACCGAGGTGGTCACGACCGATCGCACGACGGGGCGGGCGCTGCGAGAGGCGTCGAACCGGCGCAGGCAGAACGGCGCGAAGACCGTCGTCTTCCACGTGCTCACCCTGGCCGTGCTCGTGGTCATCCTGTACCCCGCCGTCTGGATGGTCATGTCGTCGTTCAAGCCGGGCAACGAGATCATCGGCTCGGTGAGCCTCGTGCCCGAGAACTTCTCGTTCGACAACTACCTCAAGGCGCTGCAGGGGATCGGCGGCGTCTCGTTCTGGACGTTCGTGGCGAACTCGCTGATCCTCGCGCTGGCGTCGGTCATCGGCATCGTTCTCTCGTGCTCGATCACGGCATACGCGTTCGCCCGCATCCGCTTCCGCGGCAGCCGGCTGTTCTTCCTGTGCATGATCGCGACCATGCTGCTGCCGTTCCACGTGGTGATCATCCCGCAGTACATCGTGTTCAACCAGCTCGACATGATCAACACGTACTGGCCGCTGCTCCTGGGCAAGTTCCTCGCAGCCGATGCGTTCTTCGTGTTCCTGATGATCCAGTTCATCCGCGGGCTCCCGCGAGACCTCGACGAGGCGGCCCGCATCGACGGTGCGGGTCATGTGCGCACCTTCGCCTACGTGATCCTGCCCCTCATGAAGCCCGCACTGGTGACGAGCTCGATCTTCGCGTTCATCTGGTCGTGGAACGACTTCTTCGGGCCGCTGCTGTATCTGAAGGATCCCGGCATGTACACGATGCCCCTCGCGCTGCGGCTGTACGTCGACCAGACCTCCACGAGCGACTACGGGGCGCAGATGGCCATGGCGATCCTGGCGCTGCTGCCGGTGGTCGTGTTCTTCCTCGCGTTCCAGCGATACCTGGTCTCGGGCGTCGCGACCGAAGGGCTCAAGGGATGAGCGCGACTCGGCGTGCGCGCGGCCGGGGCGACGAACGGCGCTTCGGCGGAACGGGCGTCTCGGCCTTCGGGGAGATGCTCATCGTCGGGCTCGGGGTCGCCGTGCTGTCGCTGCCGCTCGTGACTCTCGCCCCGGCGGTCGCGGCAGGCGTCAGGCACCTCGACGCGCACCTCGATCACGAGCAGGACTCGGTCGCACGGCTGGCCAGGTGGGGTCTGCTGGCCATCCGCTCCGGGTGGTGGTTCGGAGCGGCGTCGACGACCGTGATCGGCCTGCTCGTGCTCAATGCGATCGGTGGCGTGCAGGGACTGCTGCCCGGCGGCACGGTTCTCGCGGTGGTGAGCGGCGCGCTCGCCGCTGTCGTCGCTGTGGCGTCGCTGCGGACGGCCGCGCTGTGGCATCCGCGAGCGCGGTGGTCCGAACTCTGGCGCGCCGGCCGCAATCTGTTTCTCGATGATCCGATCGGCGACGTCTTCGTGCTCTTCGGACTCGGGGTGGCGATCACGGTGGTCTGGATGCTCCCTCCGCTCATCGTGATCGCGCCGGGCCTGGTCGTCGTGTCCCTCGTGGCAGCGGAGCGTCGCCGGATGTCGTCGACGGCGTCCGTATGACGGCGGGCCGAGGCGAAAGCCCCGGCCCGCGGTCTTCGACGGTGGATCAGATCGGCGCGACGATGTTCTGCGCGACGTCCCACTCGGTGATCTCCATCGAGGTCTCGATGGACTGGCCACCGGCATCCGCGGATGCTGTCGACGCCAGGATCACGTAGTCGGAGGTGACCTCGTAGACGACGTCGACCGGAATACCCTGCATGTCGGCCGTGCCGCTCACCAGGAAGACGTCCTGGCCGAGGCGGCTGCCGGTGCCGGTGACCGAGAAGTCACCGGTCAGGCCACCCGCGGCCTCAGCGGGGTCGATGCCCTCGAGGTTGGCGGCGCTCGTGCTGAGCGCGGCGATGACGGGGTCGGACGACTGCGGGTCCGCGGCCTGCCACTCGCTCGTGGGCGACTTGACCCAGACATCGTCGCCGATCACGATGAGCGACCCCACCGGCGAGTTCGACTCGACGGCCTTGTCGGCCGGGCTGTACTTCATCGTCGACTCCATGCCCAGCACCGAGCTGGTGCCCGCGTAGCCCGCGGTGTCGGTCATGGCCTCGGTGATGCAGGCGCCCAGGGCTGCGCCGTCGACGGATGCGCCTTCGGCGAGCTCAGGGCAGTCGGATGCGGGTGCAGTCGTCTCCTCCTGCTCGGCGGCGGCGGTGGGCTTCTCTTCGGCGGGCTTCTCCTCTGCCCCGGCAGAGCACCCGGTGAGCAGCACGGCAGCGGTCAGGGCGAGCCCGACTCCCCACTTCTTGGAACGCATCATGTTTCCCCCTTCGGTCGTGCGCGCGGTGGCCATCACCACGCACGCATCCCAGCATGCCAAGACCCGGCGCTACCGCGTGGAGGCGGCCCGGAGGAATCTCAGCTAGACTGTCGAGGTTGTCTGCCCTTTGGCATCCATTCGGGAAGCCATGGCGGACGACATGCACACACCCTCCTGCTTCCGGGAAAGTCCCGGAAGCCGTTCTAGTCCGAAGGAGGTGGGTAAGTGACGCACCAGTACGAACTCATGGTCATTCTGACCCCCGAGATCGACGAGCGCCAGGTCGCACCCACGCTCGACAAGTTCCTGAAGGTCATCACCAACGATGGTGGCTCGATTGAAAAGGTCGATGTCTGGGGCAAGCGCCGGTTCGCTTATGAGATCCAGAAGAAGACCGAGGGCATCTACGCCGTCGTGAACTTCACCGCTACCAGCGAAGCCACGCAGGAGCTCGACCGTCAGCTCAAGCTGAACGAGCAGATCATGCGCACCAAGGTGCTCCGCGCTGAGGAAGCTCAGGCAATGATCGCTTCCGAGGCGAAGCGCGCCGAGGAGAAGGCTGCCCGCAAGGCCGCCAAGGCTGCGAAGGCCTGAGTTCCATGGCCGGCGAAACAGTCATCACCGTGGTGGGAAACCTCACGGCCGACCCCGAGCTGCGTTACACGCAGAACGGACTGCCGGTGGCGAACTTCACCATCGCTTCGACGCCTCGGAACTTCGACCGCGCCGCCAACGAGTGGAAGGACGGCGAAGCGCTGTTCCTCCGCGCGTCGGTCTGGCGTGAGTTCGCCGAGCACGTGGCGGGTTCGCTGACCAAGGGAATGCGCGTCATGGCGCAGGGCCGTCTGCGTCAGCGCTCCTACCAGGACCGCGAGGGCAACCAGCGCACCGCGATCGAGCTGGAGGTCGACGAGATCGGCCCCTCGCTTCGGTACGCGACCGCGCAGGTCACTCGGGCGGCGTCCAACGGTGGCGGTGGCGGCGGCGGACAGTCGCGCCCCGCGCAGCAGCAGCAGGTGTCGGAGGAGCCGTGGTCTACGCCCGGCTCGTCGACCAGCGCAGATGCCTGGAGCACTCCGGGCAGCTTCGGTGACGACACCCCCTTCTGAGAAATCTTCTGGATCGGGTCGCTGAGTCCGTCGAAAGACTCGGTGGTCCGTCTCACAACTAAGGAAAAACAATGGCTGGAAAGTCGAGCGGCGACCGCCGCAAGCCGCGGAAGGGTGGCAAGCCCACCGCTCCCGCGAAGTCGATCCGGGTCGGTCTCATCGATTACAAGGATGTCGCGACCCTTCGCAAGTTCATCTCGGAGCGTGGCAAGATCCGCGCCCGTCGTATCACCGGTGTCTCCGTGCAGGAGCAGCGTCTGATCGCTCGCGCAATCAAGAACGCTCGCGAGATGGCGCTCCTGCCTTACGCCGGCGCTGGCCGCTAAGGGGTACGGATATGGCAAAGCTGATTCTCACGAACGAGGTCGCCGGGCTCGGAAGCGCCGGTGACGTGGTCGAGGTCAAGAACGGGTACGCCCGTAACTACCTCATCCCCCAGGGCTTCGCTACGGCGTGGACCCGCGGTGGCGAAAAGCAGGTCGCATCGATCCAGGCTGCTCGTCAGGCTCGCGCGATCCACGATCGCGACGAGGCCGTGGCCCTGAAGAACACCATCGAGGGCACCAAGGTGCGCCTGACGGTCAAGGCAGGCAACGAGGGCCGTCTGTTCGGCTCGGTCAAGACCGCCGATGTCGCCGACGCTGTCGCGGCAGCCGGTCTCGGCTCGATCGACAAGCGCAAGGTGCACATCGGATCGGCCATCAAGGTCACCGGTGAGCACGAGGCCACGGTTCGTCTGCACGACGACGTGACCGCTGTCATCACCCTGCAGGTCGTCGCCGCCAAGTAAGGCTCGACGCTCTCACGAGAACGCCCCCTGTCCTTCGGGACAGGGGGCGTTCTGCGTGTGGTCGTCAGGTGAGTCCGAGCTCCGCTGCGCGCCGTGGATTCGCGGGAAGCGCCGGATCGACGTCGACCGCCCGGGTCCAGCCCTGGTCGTCGAGAGGCACACCGCGTGCCGCGAGGGCGCCCGCGGCATCCTCGACCGCATCGACGAAGTCCGCGCCCACGTGGGAGCCGGCCACGAGAGAGACGATCACTCGAGCCCCCGCGTCACCGTGTACGACGGATACGATCGTCACCCCTTTGGCCGAGAGAGGGCCGAGCCTGCTCGTGATCACCGAGAGGCCGCTGCCGCCGATGAGCACGTCGCCCACGGCGGAGCCGCGACGGTAGACACGCTCGGCGCCGACGGCTGCGGAATCGCGGCGGAAGTGCGCGGCCTGCATCGTGCGGTCGATCTCACCGATCACGGCGCCCACGGCATCCGTCGGAACAGTGAAGGTGCGGGCACCGTTGACGGCCCAGCGCAGGCGCTTCGGGTCCTCGGTCATCCCGGCCACCCCTGCGCGAGCGAGCGCTCGAGATCGCGGAGACCGGTCGACCATTCGTCGGCCAGTTCGCCGGCGGCCTTGGCTGTGGCGGCGAGTTCTGTCATCGACGTCGTCCATCGGCTCTGCGCCGCTGCGTAGGCCTGCTGCGCCTCGCCGGTCCAGCGATGCGAGAGGTCGTCTGCCGCGGCCTGCAGCCGACCGAGTGCGGCCGAGATCTCTTCGCTGCCGGCGATGATCTCTGCCGCCAGTGCCGTGATCATCGCGGGTTCGGCCTTGAGGGCAGCCATCAGATGCGTCCTTCCCGTCGCGCCATCTCGCGCAGCATCGCGTCGATGCGTGCGCCGCGTTCCATCGTCTCCGCGTGGAGGGCGCGGAGCTCGGCTCCCGGGTCTCGAGGATCGCCGGGGGCTGTGCGGCGCAGCGCCTCGACGAGCTCGTCCGACTGACGCGCTCCGGTCTGCCGCACGAACTCCGCTTCGACGGAATCGTCTTCGCCCGAGAGGATCGCGTCACGGGTGGTGAGGTTCAGGTCGATCCGCCCCTGGAGCACCTGCCACTCGCGGCCCAGAGTGCCCTGGCGGGCCTGCGCGGCGAAGGCCTCCTCGGCGTCGGCCTCCTCTCCGGGAGGGAAGAGCTCGTCGAGCTGTGACTGCACTGCCGCGAGGCGCTCGCGCCAGGCGGCGGGGTCTTGGGCGAAGGTCATGCGTACTTCCTCGACGTCTGGACGAGCACCTGCGCGAGGTCCTCGAGGCGGAGCAGGTTCTCGACGAGCTGAGCGCGTGCCGTCACGACGCTCTCGATCACGTCGTAGATGATGTTGATGATCGAATAGATCAGCCGGATCACTCCGAAGATCTTCGTCGCAGCCAGAGCGCCCTCGGCCGCGGCGACGATCCACCCGGCGATCGGCACGGTGGCCTCGAGCGCCATGCGCATCAGGGTCTGCGAGAGCTGGTTGATCGCGAACCCGATCGTGGCGGCAGCGGCCTTCGAGGCGAGCACGAGCTGTCCGACGAGCCCTGCGACCGAGTCGGCGACGCTGCCGAGTCCGTAGGCGCCGAGACCGATCGCGGCCATGCCGCCCTGGTACGCCGTTCCCGCATCGCCCTGCCAGAACGTTCCCGTCTCGGCGAGGCCCGCAGCGTTGTCGGATATGCCTCTCATGGCCTCGCCGACGTGCGACCACGCCTGCTGCACCTCTTCGATGCCGGTCCAGTCGCCCGCGAAGGGCTTCATGATGACGTCTTCGAGCAGGCTCAGCCCCACGAGCTGCTCGATCAACCAGTCGACGCCGCCCAGGATCGGGCCGGCGCCCCAACGCATGTTCTCGATCTCGCTCTTGGTCGCGTTCGGCGCGACGAGCCACGACGACGCGTCCGACCGCTCCGACACGGAACCGGCGCCGGACCAACCGTCTGCGCGTGAAGTGGCGTCTTCGTAGAGATCGCTGATGCCCCCGGAGACCGCATCGGGCGTGCCGATGATCTCGGAGATCAGATCGGGCTCGGCGCTGCCGTGGTCGCTGGGAGCCGCAGAACCCGCGCCGCCCAGCGTCGGAGGCGTCGAGGGGCCCTGGTACGGGGCCAGGCTCAGGCCGAGCTGCTGCATGAGCGCCTGCGCCGATTCGTGGGCCTGCTTCTCGTGAGCCTCGTAGGCGCGTGCCGCGTCGTCGACGCGGTCGGCGGCGAGACTGCAGACCTGCCCGAACATGTCAGATGCCTGCACCCCGAGCATCGCGACCGCCAACGAGACGCCGGTGAACGGCAGCATGACGATGCCGGTGTCGCTCGGAGTGAGGATCCCGTACTTCTGGATGTACTCGCTCACCGCCCGAGTGTGCGATTCCTGCTGCCTCCGCAGCACCTGCGACGCGAGTGAAAGCTGACCGTAGTCGACCTGCATGATGACCTCCCCGAAAGAGTTTAGGCAGGAGCTCGGGTTCTGCCCGCATCCGTTCCGGATGACCCCGCGGAGAACCAAATCCGCAGGTCGTGACCGTGTGTTCCGCAATGAGGCCGAGTGTGACGCGCCCGGTGAAAACTCGGCTTGACTTTCCCCAGGTTCTACACATCCCCCCAGTCGGTGAACAAACCTTAAACGCGCGGTTGAACCACGTTCTCATCCACAGGTTGGGGAAACGAAAAACCGCAGTTGAAAGCAAATAACGGTCGTCGTATTTCAGGTAGTCCACTGGGTTATCCACAGCGGTTGTACACAGACACTCCGGAATTCTCCGCACACTTTCCACATAGTTATCCACAGGGTCTGTTGCGACCGTAAATCGCCGCTCGTAGCGTGGTCGAGCGACCCGATGTCGGTGGCTGCTGGTTCGCTGTGCAGACGGCGTCGAATAGCCGCGACAGCGCAGCACGACATCCGGGCAGCGCCCCACCACGCTCGTCGCATCGAAGGGAACACTGTGTCGATCGCTGACATCTCCGAGGACCGCCTCGGCGGCAAGCGTCCGCCCGAGCGGACCCCGCCGCACGACCTCCTCGCAGAGCAGAGTGCGCTCGGTGGCATGCTGCTGTCGAAGGATGCCGTCGCCGATGTGATCGAGACCCTCAGGGGCGCCGACTTCTACATCCCGAAGCACGAGCTGATCTTCGAGGCGATCCTGTCGCTGTACTCGCACGGTGAGCCGACCGATGTCGTCGCGGTCACCGACGAGCTGATCAAGACGGGCGAGCTCAGCCGCGCCGGCGGCGCCGACTACCTGCACACGCTGACGTCGATCGTCCCCACCGCGGCCAACGCCGGCTACTACGCCGGCATCGTGTCGGAGCGGGCGATCCTGCGGCGACTGGTCGACGCCGGAACGCGCATCGTGCAGCTCGGCTACGACGGCCAGGGCGATGCGACCGACCTCGTCAACAACGCGCAGGCCGAGATCTACTCGATCACCGGGTCGGAGACGGCCGAGGACTACGTCCCCCTGCAGATCGCCGTCGACGCCGCCCTCGAGGAGATCGAGGCGGCCAGCGGCCGTGACGGCTCGATGACAGGTGTGCCGACCGGATTCAAAGAGCTCGACGAGCTGACCAACGGCCTGCACGGCGGGCAGATGATCGTGGTCGCCGCGCGACCCGCCATGGGTAAGTCGACGCTCGCGCTCGACTTCGCGCGCGCGGCATCGATCGGTCACAACCTGCCGTCGGTCTTCTTCTCGCTCGAGATGGGCAAGAGCGAGATCGCGATGCGACTGCTCAGCGCCGAGGGGCAGATCCCGCTGCAGAACATGCGAAAGGGAAACCTCGACCCGCGCGACTGGACCACGGTCGCGGCGACGCGAGGACGCATCAACGATGCGCCCCTCTACATCGACGACAGTCCCAACATGACGCTGGTCGAGATCCGCGCCAAATGTCGACGGCTCAAGCAGCGCGAGGGGCTGCGCATGGTCATCATCGACTACCTGCAGCTGATGACCTCGGGCAAGCGCGTCGAGTCGCGTCAGCAAGAGGTCTCGGAGTTCTCGCGAAGCCTCAAGCTCATCGCGAAGGAGCTGCAGGTCCCCGTCATCGCTCTGTCGCAACTGAACCGTGGTCCCGAACAGCGTCAGGACAAGAAGCCCGCGATCAGCGACCTGCGTGAGTCGGGATCGATCGAGCAGGACGCCGACATGGTCATCCTGCTGCACCGCGACTCGGTCTACGACAAAGACGTGCGTCCCGGCGAGGCCGACCTGATCGTCGCGAAGCACCGTAACGGTCCGACGGCGACGATCACCGTGGCGTTCCAGGGCCACTACTCGCGCTTCCACGATATGGCGCCGGGCGGCGACTTCAACTGATGGCGCTTCCGTATCGACCCGGCGGCGCGCCGTCGGATGACGGTTCGAGTGGCGAGGGGCGCGCATGGCGGTGACGATCCGCGAGCCGGAGCCGAGCGATTCCTCGCGAATCGCCGACCTCCACGTCGCAACGTGGAAGGAGGCCTATTCGCATCTGCTTCCCGCCGACCCGCACCCTCATGTTGTACGCGATCTACGTTCTCGCTGCGCACCACGGGCAGAGAGTCGGGCAGCAGCTGCTCGACGCGGCGATCGGGACGAGGCCCGCGATGTTGTGGGTGGCGAAGGAGAACGAGCGCGCGACGAACTTCTACCTGCGGAACGGGTTCGGCTTCGACGGGGTCGAGCAGATCGACCCGCACGCGCCGCTGATCACCGATGCACGGATGGTGCGCTGAGCGCTCACTCCAGATCGCACTTCCATCCTTCGCAGGGGAGCTTCGGATCGCGCGCGACCTCGCCTTCGGGAACACGCAGCATCTCTTCGGACCGCGGGATGTCGAACATCTGCAGCCCTTCGGTGGTCATGAGGGTGCGCCACGCGTCGCAGGGCGGCGAATAGGGCGGCTGCTCGTAGTCGAACGCGCGCAGCACCTCGGGTGAACGGGATTCGCGGAGAGCCTTGAGGTTGTCCCACATCGGGTCGTCGTCGAGTTCCAGCTCGGGTTCGGGTCGTACGAGCTGGATGGGCGACACTTCGGCCTCCATGACGGTCGGGTCGGAGATGACCGGGATCCGCGGACCTCGGACGGTCAGGTCGTAGGTCACGCCGGCGACGAGATGCACGGTGCGCGACGGATCGCCTGCGCAGGTCACCTCGGTTTCTGCGAAGTACTCGCCGCAGTCCGTGCCCACCGTGGAGAAGTCGGGGCCCTTCCTGACGTGATGACGATCGACACCGCTCGTCACCGTGCACGAGGTCTCGGTCGTGGCAGGGAACAGCGGGTTCACGAATCTCAGTCCCGCGACCGCGGCGACAGCGAGGAACACGCCCACGCCGATGAACGTCCAGACCCTGCGCGCTGTGCCTGACGACGAGTCCCCCCGAACCATGCACCGATCATCGCAGATGCGGGTGCTGGATGCGGCCGTCAGAACGTGAGGCCCGGGAGGAGGGAGACGGGACGCCCCCACCACGGGGGAGGCGGCGGAAAGGGCGCCCCGTCAGGAGCCGTCATAGGGACGACGCCGCGGCCGCCGCGACGAGCGCGACAGGGCTGCTCATTCAGAGTGACACCCGATCACACCCGGCACAAGTGACCCTTTGGCCAGACCTCGCGTTCAGGTGAGCGCTTCGGCATGACGGCGCAGGCCCCGTCGGTTCGAGACGTCGAGTTTGCGCATGATGCGGTGCATGTGGCTTTCGACGGTGCGGATGCTCAGCACCAGGCGGGTGGCGATCTCGGCATTCGACAGGCCGCTCGCGGCCAGTCTGCCCACCTCTTTCTCGCGCTCGGTGAGTGTGACGGCGACAGCGCCGAACCGAGCCAGATCGAAAGTGTGACCGGTGTGACGAGCGCGCAGCTGCTCTTCGACGTCTGCGGCGCGGCGCTGGGAGGCATCATCGCCGGCCTCGGCGAACCAGGCACGTGCGAACCGGCACGCCGACAACGCACTGCCGGTCATCCCGCGGCGTTCCAGTTCGTCGGCCGTCGCGAGCATCGCCTCCGCATCCCGGGCGACCAATGCACTCACGAAGGCGGCTTGGGCGGCGAGCCCCACCGCATCCGGCAGCTCCTTCGCGTGCAGGAGCGCGATCTCGAGCCGCTCGCGGGTGGGGTCGAGCTCCACGGCCGAGAGCTCGGCCATGAGGCCGGCGAAGCGAGCGCCGCGTCTCCAGAGGGCGTCTCCCGAACGCGCCAGCATCTCGGCGGCCTCCCGCGTCTTGCCGTCGAAGGCGAGCAGCTGCACCTGTGGCCAGGCGTTGCTCTGACCGGGCAGAGGCCCGTCGACGGCGCCGAGCTGATCGAGATCGGCTGCGAGCCTCTCGCCGGCGGTCAGCTGCCCTCGCCGGATGGCGACGACGGCCGCGATCGCGAGGAGCGACAGCTGCATCCCGGGCGGGAGGGGCGAGGGCTCTCCGGCGGAGAAGATGACCTCGAGCAGCTCGTCGACTGCCGCGTGATCCCCGGATCCCAGGTGGCACAGTGCGGCGGCGGTGCCGAACGCGCGCACGCCATCGATGTCGAGGTAGCCGTGCGCTTCATCGAATCCTCGTTGCAGGATGTCGAGAGCGGTCGTCGGATCGCCCGATCCGAGCAACGCGAGACCGAGGAGCATCCGAGACGTGTGGCGCTGCGGGGCGTCACCGAGTGCTTCGATGAGGCTGAAGACGCGTTTCGCGTCCGTGAAGCGTCCGAGACCGACGAGCACGCTCATCTGGGTCTCCAGCATGATCGCCTTGACGGCTGAGGGGAGGTCGTCGGCGACCTCGAGGCGCGTGCTGAAGTCCTCCGGCACCCGGTCGACGTTCGCGAGCAGCTGCACCTCGACGGCCCGCAGCATGCCCGCATAGCGGCCGACTCTCGGCGCCTCGTCCTGCAGGTCCGCGATCGCTCGGGCGACATCGTTTTCGACGTACGCGGTCCACTCGGCCTTCAAGGCGGAGAATTCGGCGCGGCTGGCGTCATCGCCCACGAGAGAATCCGGTGACGACAGCACCTCGGTGATCACGTCCCGAACCCTCGGGGTGTGCGTGTGCATGAGGGCACGGATGTACCTGACGGCACTGGATGCCTGCGGATTCGCCTCCCACTCCGCGGCGGTCACGATGCGTCGGGCGCGCGCCCGCTCCTGCAGCAGCCTCACGAAGAGAGCATCCTGGCCGCCCGAGGACGGCGGCGACGACCGGGGCTCGGTGAGGACCGACCACACCGACTCCGGCGTGCTCAGTTGGCGGACGATCTCTCCCGTCAGCCGCGTTCGCCGAGCCGTGAGTGGCTCGTGTCGGAAGAACTCGACCAGCAGCGGGGGCATCACGGCGACGAGCTGGCGGTCGCCACTGGGGATGAAGGTGATCATCCTCCGCTCCTCCAGCAGTTCCAGGGTGCCCCAATCGACCAGCTGGCTCGCGGTGTCGATGTCGGCGACCCCGACGATCGCGATGATCTCCAGCGCATCGCGGGTCGAGTCGTCGAGGCTCTCGAGGTGCGCTTCGAGCACGGCGCGGAGGCCGCTGCTCCACAGATCACGCGTGGCGGTCCACTCCGCGGATCGCTTCACGAGTCGCCTCTCGCGGATCGTCGCGTCGACCAGGCTCAGGGCGAGGCCGATGTTGCCGCCCGACTTCGCGAACACCCGACTCATCGTGGTCGCCTCGATCGGCGCCGCCAGATACGCCTCCAGCGCGTTCTCCATCTCCTCGAAACGCAGCGGCGCCATCTCGATCACATACGAGGGCTCGAGAGTCGAGGCGGGCAGACCGCTCGGCGTGTGCCTCGCGCGCAGACCCTGCAGGCGGGAGAGGACGATCGGCACTCCGCTCTCGCGCCGTACCGCCTCGGCGACGCCCCAGGACGACTCGTCGAGGTCATCCCAGTCATCGAGGAACAGCACCGATCGGGGCGTTCGCAGCGCATGTCGCAATGACTCGGCAGTCTCGTGCAGATGGGCTCCGGGGCGATGCGTGGCCGGGTCGCCGATTCCGGCCAGGTGAAGCGCAGCCAGCGGATGCTGTCGTAGCGAGGCGATGCCGCGCACGGCGACCACCGTCCACTCGTCCTCCTCGATCCGGGTGCGCAGTTCTTTGAGGAACGCACTGCGCCCCGATCCTCGACTGCCGACGACATCGATGCTGACCCCCGCGCGAAGGAGGTCCACGGCGGAGGCGAGGCTCTCTTCGCGACCGACGACCATGAGATCCCGCTTTCTCACGCGCTGCTCTTGTGCAAAAGGTACTCCCCAGAGGTCGGGGAGGGTAGACGCCTCCGCCACGTGCTCGCGGTGCGGCACGACAGCGAGCCTCGCGCACCGGCCCGCGCGTCGACCTCGGAATTCGACCGGTTACGAGGCCCTGATCTCGCATTGCGTACGGCCGTGCGGCGTCGAGGCCCTCCCGCAGGCGGCAGGCAGTAGTTCGATGCGCCTACTGAAGTACTCGCACACGACCCCCGCACGGCTACTGACGTGGTGCGTCCTCACACGCAAGGTGGACCCTCTCACCTCGCAAGCGGCGCGACTCGGGGCAGTCGGGTTCACCGGACGCGAGATGGTCGATGTGTTCGAGCTCCCCCTCGAACACCTGCGGATCCGCGTGAACGCCGCCACCGAGTCGCTCTTCTCCCCGAGGGCGACTCCCTCTCCCCGGAGCGTGTGGCGGCGTTCCCAGGTCTATTGCGCCTGCGGCTGGAGCACGACGTCGGATGCCGAGGCGAGCGGTCGCCATGGGGTCGCTCGGGCGGTGCGCTGCGCGAGCACGTCCGCGGCGAGCAGCGGCCCGAGGTCGATGCCGGTGAGCTGTGCGATCTCGGCGATCGGAACCTGGAAGGTACGGAAGCCGCCCAGGGGAGGCGCGGAGAAGAGTCCGTTCCGCAACCGGACGAGCTCGGACTGATCGAGCACGAAGCCGGCGGACGCCAGGCCGTCAGGCCCCTGCCAGGCAGCGATCTTCCAGAACCGGAGGGGAATGGGGATGCCGCGATACGGCGGATCTTCCGCGCCCAGCACCGGAGCGGTGAACACCGAGATGCGCTGGTCCGTGGTGTCGGCATACTCGATCACGTGGTCTTCGAGGCCGAGCCAGAGTTCCTTCGACTGGTTGAATCCTGCGGCCTGCGGTGCCGCGTTCGGATAGAAGAAGGTCGCCTCGGTCGCCGCTCGCGCGTCAGCGACCTCGCCCCACCCGGGGTCTCGTCGACGCACAAGATGCCCGCGGTCGAGGTCGTTGCGCGCGTACACCTCGGGACCGGTCTGCAGTTCAGGCCCGATCCGGGGGTCGAGCCTCCACTCGCCGGTGCGGGGCAGCTCGCGCAGAAGCGCGCCATCGATGTTCACCGCCGTCGCGGCGGCCAGGCGACGCTCGGCGTCGAGCAGCACGGTGAAGCGTGGGTAGGTCAGCGCTGTCGCCTCGCGCTCCGGCCGGGGCAGGGGGACTCGGGTCGGGAGGAAGTCGTGGTCGTATCCGTCTGCCATACCGACATACTGGTCGACACCGCCGACACCCCTCCAGGGGCAGACGCGCGAGCGCCCCCTCTCGAACCTCTCGGGAGGGGGCGCTCGCGGGCAGAGGTCACGGGGTGGGCATACCGCCGTTGACGTTCAGCGTCTCGCCCGCGACGTAGCTCGACTCGGCAGAGGCGAGGAAGACGTAGGCCGGTGCCAGCTCGGCCGGCTGGCCCATGCGTCCGAGCGGGGTGTCCTCGCCGAACTCCGGGAGCTTCTCCTGCGGCTGTCCGTCGCTCGGCTGCAACGGCGTCCAGATCGGGCCCGGCGCCACGGCGTTCACGCGGATGCCCTTCGGGGCGAGCTGCTCGGCCAGGCCCTTCGTGAAGGCGTTGATCGTCGCCTTGGTCGAGGCGTAGTCGACGAGGATCCCCGACGGCGAATAGGCCTGGATCGACGTCGTGTTGATGATCGTCGAGCCTGCCGGGAGGTGCGGCAGCGCGGCCTTCGTGATCCAGAACATCGCGTAGACGTTGGTCTTGAAGGTGTCGTCGAACTGCTCGTCGGTGATGTCGGTCAGCGACTCCTGATAGACCTGCTTGCCGCCGTTGTTGACGAGGATGTCGAGACCGCCGAGGGCTCCCACCGCCTCCGAGACGAGCGTGCGGCAGTACTCGGGGTCACGCAGGTCACCGGGGATCTGCGCCACGGTCGCACCCGCCTCGCGCAGGATGCCGGCGATGCGCGCCGCATCCTCCTCCTCTTCGGGCAGGTACGAGAGGGCGACGTCCGCACCTTCGCGCGCGAAGGCGATCGCGGTCGCCGCGCCGATGCCCGAGTCGCCGCCGGTGATGAGGGCCTTGCGTCCGGTCAGCCGGCCGGTGCCGCGGTAGCTCTCTTCGCCGAGATCGGCCTTCGGGGCGAGGTCGGCATCGAGACCGGGTTCCGGCATGTGCTGCTTCTGGGGTTCGATGTCGGAGTAGAGCTCGGCCGGGTTGGTGAAGGTGTACTGGTCGCGAGACATGAGGGTTCCTCTCGGTCGCTGATCTGGGGGTATGACTCCAGCGTGCGCGCTCGTCGGAATGTCGGCCAGCGCCTTGCGTCTCGCGCCGAGGGTCGCTATGGCGGCGGCAGGGTGGGGGTCGCCACGCCCGGATGCCGGGAGTAGCCTCGCGGCATGGGCCGACTCATCTACTCCATGATCACGTCGCTCGACGGCTACGTCAGCGGACCCGACGGCGGGTTCGACTGGGCGCTCGACGAAGAGCTGCACGACTTCATCAATCGGCAGTTCGCCGACGTCGGCACCTATCTCTACGGTCGGCGCATGTACGAGACGATGGTCTATTGGGAGACCGCTCACCTCGAGCCCGATCAGCCGCAGGTCGGCATCGACTACGCGCGGGTGTGGCAGGCCGCTGAAAAGGTGGTGTTCTCGACGACGCTGCCCGACGTGTCGAGCGAGCGCACGCGGCTCGAGCGCACGTTCGACCCTGAGGCGGTCCGGCGGTGGAAGGACGAGTCCGACAGCGATCTCACGGTCGACGGTCCCGCGCTCGCCGCGCAGGCGATCGGTGCCGGACTGGTCGACGAGTTCGGGTTGATCATCGGGCCGGGCATCGTGGGAGGCGGCACGCCGTTCTTCCCCCACGGGGTGCACGTCGACCTGGAGCTGCTCGACGACAAGCGGTTCCCCAGCGGAGTGATGTTCCTCCGCTACGCGACCAAGCGGTGACGGGTGCCGTCAGGGGCGCACACGCACGGTGCGGCCCTCGAACGTCACCAGGTCGCCGTCGTGCAGCTGGCGCCCGCGACGGCGATCGACCTCGTCGTTGACCTTGACGAATCCGTCGATCACGACCTCTTTCGCGTTGCCGCCCGAGTCGAGCAGCCCCGAGTACTTCAGGAACTGGCCGAGGCGGATCATCTCTCCGCCGATGGAGACGTCGTCGATCCGACCGGAATTCGTCATGACTGAAATGGTATCCGGCCGCACACGCGTCGAGCCGCCGACCCGGTGCGGGGCGGCGGCTCGAAGAACGACGTCGGGGACTACGGGGCAGCGCGTTCAGTCGTCGGTGTCGGTGCCGACCACGGCGAAGTCGGCGCTGAAGTCGATGTCGATCGAGCGGTTGTCGCTCGTCAGCACCGATGCGTCGTAGGGGCTCACCTCGTCGTTGTCGGCGTCGAGGTCGGTGATCATGCCGTCGGCCTCGGCAAGGGCGGCGTCGACCAGCGCGCGGATCGTGGCCTCGTCGAGCGTGCTCGTGGGGGCAGAGTCGTCATCCTGCTCGGTCGAGATCACGGTGGCCTCGAGGTCGGCATCCACCCGCACCTCGGTCTCGCTGCCGTCGGCTCCGATCAGCTGCACCTCCCAGGTGCCGTCCCGCTTCGCATCGATCGAGGTGACGCCGCCCTCTGCAGCGCCGCGGGCGGCATCCGCGATCTGCACGAGCTCGTCGGCGGAGTCGGTGCCGATACCGGTGACGGGGCCTCCGCCCTGCGAGGGGCCCTGGCCGTCATCGTCGCGGTCGTCGCCGCGGTCGTCGCCGGGCTGTCCGCCCCGGTCGCCGTCGCCGCGGGGTCCGTCGGCCATCGAGGGGCGATCGTCGTCGTCGCCGAACTCATCGCCGACGGCCGCACCGAGCGCCACGCCGCCGCCGACGAGCACCACGGCCGCGGCGATCCCGCCGCCGATCAGAAGGGCGCGCTTGCGGCCGCGCTTCGCAGGAGCCGCGGGAGCCGCAGGAGCCGCAGGAGCCGCAGAGGCGTCGGCGGGGAGCGGCTCGACGGGCACGGTCTGGGCGTCGGATGCCGGCGCGGATGCTGCCGGGGGAGCGGGCGGTGCCGGGGGAGTGGATCCTGCGGGCAGGTTCTCGGGCGTCTGGTCGGGGGTCGAGTTCTTGTCGTTCATGTCTCGATGCTCTCGCGGCAGTGCTGAAGCCACCCTGAAGCGTCCTGAAGCCGCTTTCAGGAAGGGCGTCGTCAGCCGCGAACCGCGCTCGCCACGTCGGAGAACGATGCCGGTACGAAGCCGCCGTGTGCCTGCTCACCGTGCACGAGCTCGCCCGATCCCGTCTCGGCGCTGCCGAGAACGCCCCAGGGATCCACGATCCGCACGTCGTGGCCGTCGAGGTGCAGACGTCGGATCCCCTCGAGCATCATGCGGCGGGCGATGCTGTTCGCACGCTGCACCCGATCGAGGTCGACGATGACCGGTCCGTCTCCCGACGGCTCCTCGGCGAAGCCGCGAAGCACCCGCTCGGCTTCCATGAAGTGCAGGTCCCCGGCGATCTCGTGCACGGCGGCCCCGTCGTGCTCGACCCGGCGCGACACGGATCGCGACGAGTCGGTCGACGTCATCAGGTGAAGACCGAGATCGTGGTTCATGCGCTCGAACATGCGCACCCCGCGAGTGCTGTTGCCGTGCGGGTCGAGCCGAGGGGAGAACGCGGCGATGCCGACCTGCCCGGGCAGCACGCCCATCAGACCGCCCGCGACGCCGCTCTTCGCGGGGATGCCGACGGACGTCAGCCAGTCGCCCGCGGAGTCGTACATGCCGCAGGTCGTCATGACGCTGAGCACCTGCCGGTTGATGACGGGGTCGATCACCTGGTCGCCGTCGGGAGTGCGGCCACCCGCGGCGAGCACCGACGCCATGCGTGCGAGGTCGCGCACGGTGACCGACACCGAGCACTGGCGGGTGTACCCGCGCACGACGTCGGCAGGGTCGGCGTCGAGAGTGCCGACGGTGCGCAGCATGTAGGCGAGCGCCATGTTGCGATCGGCTGACGCGAGCTCGGACTCGAACACGTCCTCCGCGATCGAGAGCTCGCGACCGGCGAGCCGGCTGTAGAGCTCGACGATGCGCTCGACCCGCGCGTCGGCACCACCGCCGCCGACCAGGGCGTGGGCGGCGATCGCCCCGGCGTTGATCATCGGGTTGCGCGGACGGCCGGTCTCGGGCTCGAGCGAGATCTCGTTGAACGCGTCGCCGGACGGCTCGACATCGATGCGCTCGAGCACGGCCTCGAGTCCCTGATCGGCGATCGCGAGGGCATACGTGAACGGCTTCGAGATCGACTGGATCGTGAACTCCACGTCTGCGTCACCCGCCACGTACACCTCTCCGTCGAGCGTCGCGACGGCGACCGCGAGGCGATCGGGGTCAGCGTGCGCGAGCTCCGGGATGTATGAGGCGACCTCACCCGCATCCGACCCGCATGACTCGAGCAGCGCGGTGAGGTAGTCGATCATGGGGGTCTGCATGTGCTCCATGCTCCCACGCGGAGCCGCTGCGGCCCGCTCGAGCCACCCTGCTCAGACCGCGAGCGGGAGCGTGACGACGAAGCGCGCGCCGCCCCAACGCGAGTCATCGACCGACACGGTTCCGCCGCTCGCGGCGGCGATCCCCTGCACGATGGCGAGCCCGAGACCACTGCCGCCTGCGTCTCGGCTGCGAGCCTCGTCGAGCCGCACGAAACGCTCGAAGATGCGGTCGCGCTCGCCGGGCGGCACCCCGGCGCCGTCGTCCTCGACGGTCACGAAGACCCATGAGCCCTGCGGGATCACACCGATCGCCACGTGTCCCGCGCTGTGCCGGGCGGCATTGTCGGCAAGGTTGCGCAGCAGCTGGCCGAGCAGGCGCGGGTCGCCCTCGACGCGAGCGGCCCGGATGCCGGACCCGTCGACCTCGACCCCCCGAGCGCGCAGCCGGCGCACCTCGCCGAGAGCCAGGTCGTCGAGATCGACGGCCTCGTCGTGCGTGCCGCCGCCCTCGTCGAGGCGCGCGAGCAGCAGCAGCGACTCGACGATGCCCTGCAACCGCAGCCCTTCCTCGGAGACGACTTCGGCGAGTTCGCCGATGCTGGTCGTGGCAGGGTGAGCCTGGGCGAGCTCCGCATGCTGGCGGATCGTGGCCAGCGGTGACCGCAGCTCGTGCGAGGCATCCGAGACGAAGCGGCGCTGTGCGGTCGCCGAGGCGTCGAGCCTGTCGAGCATCCGGTTCATCGTCGTCGCGAGAGCGGCGATCTCGTCGGCCGACGGAGGCACCTCGACCCGATTGTGCAGGTGCTCGGCGGTGATGCCGTCGACCTCTTCGCGGATGCGTGTGACGGGCCGGAGAGCGCGACCCACGACGAGCCAGGTGGTGACCGCGACGAGCGCGAGCAGCAGGGGCAGCGCGATCGCGAGCAGCACCGCGACGGTCGACAGCGTCTCGTCATCTCCGTCGATGGGCACGGCGAGCACGAGCGTCTCGTCGTCGTCGAGGCCGTCGGAGACGACGAGCATCGGCGAGCCGTCGATCATCACCCGCTGCGGGTCGTCGGAGATCGGAAGTGCTCGGGAGCCCAGGTCGTCGCGGGCGTCTTCGCTCGCCGAGCGGACGGAGCCGTCGGCGGCGACGATCTGCACGAGTTCGTCATCGAGGGTGTCGATGCCGCGACCTGCACCTGGGCCTCCGCCCGGGCCGTCGACACGCTCGGTCAGCTCGTCGAGCCGCTGCTCGGCGGCACGCTCGGCGCTGGCATGGATGCTCGAACTCAGGATGCTGTAGAACGAGAACGCCCCGATGAGCAGCGCGACCGCGACGACGAGGGTCGCGCCGAGGGTCGTTCTGGCACGCACCGACTTCCACGCGCGACTAGCCACCGTCTGCCGCCAACCGGTATCCGGCGCCGCGGATCGTCTCGATCGCCTCGCGTCCGAAGGGCTTGTCGAGCTTGCGGCGGAGATGCCCGACATAGACCTCGACGATGTTCGGGTCGCCGTCGAAGTCGTCATCCCACACGCCGTCGATCAGCGCGCGCTTCGACAGCACCTGCCCGCGGTGGCGCATGAGGTACTCGAGCACCGCGAACTCCCGCGCGGTCAGCGTGACCGCCGTGTCGCCCCGCCAGACGCGGTGCGACGAGGGATCGAGCTTCAGGTCGCCGGCCTCGAGCACCGCGGGGCGAGCGACGGCGCCGCGCCGGACGAGGGCGCGGATGCGGGCCACCAGGATCGCGAACGAGAAC
Source organism: Microbacterium sp. EB106-03-03-XG65 (assembly GCF_058791955.1). NCBI lineage: Bacteria > Bacillati > Actinomycetota > Actinomycetes > Micrococcales > Microbacteriaceae > Microbacterium > Microbacterium sp. EB106-03-03-XG65. The sequence continues at coordinate 383,476 of NZ_JBYTEB010000001.1, read as the reverse complement.
GGTTTGGTGACATAGTCGTCGGCTCCGGTCTCGAGGGCCTCGACCTGATCCCACTCGCCGTCCTTCGCGGTCAGCATCAGCACGGGGGTCCAGTTCTCTTCGGCGCGCAGCGCCTCGCACACCTTCCACCCGCTCATGCCGGGCATCATCAGGTCGAGCACGATCGCGTCGTACCGGGTCTCGCGTGCACGCCAGAGTCCGTCGACTCCGTTGTTCGCGACGTCGACCGCGAATCCTTCGGCCTCCAGCCCCCGGCGGACGGCGTCGGCCAACCGCACCTCGTCGTCAACCACCAGGATCCGCATCGCTCCAGTCTGGCGCGCGCACGCTGAATCCGCGCTGAAGCAGGGCGGGCGGGCGCCTCATAGCTGCATCCTTCCTGCGCCCCGGGCGGAGATCTCACGCACGGAAGGAGCGGATGCCGCTGAGGCTCCTCCCGAGGCGTAGATCTCCTCCCGAGGGCGAGGGCGAGGGCGGGGACGAGACCGCTCGGCGTCACACGTCGGTGCGGAACCCCGACGCCTTGTGCGTGCCGTCGCAGAACGGCTTGATCGTCGAGAGGCCGCAGCGGCAGAGCGCCACGGTGCGTCGTGTGACCTCCATCGGCTCGCCGTCGGCCGTCTCGAGCACGGCTGCCCCACGCACCAGCAGCGGCCCGTCGGGGTAGGCGGTGATCGTCACGGCATCCTCACGCCCGGTCATCGGGCGTCCCGGGGTCGCAGCGACGTTTCGCCGCGAGTCCAGGTGTCGAGCATGTGGCCGGCCGCCCAGCCGTCGACGGTGAGGCAGGCGGCTGCGCCGAACATGATGTCGGGCAGCAGCTCGGGGTGATCCTCGGCCAGCCCGCCGGCCAGGTCGCGGGCCGCGATCTGCTCGTGCACGGCATCCGCCTCGACGTGCTCGTCGAAGTAGTCGGTCACGTCCTCGGTGAAGCCGAGGCGCCGCAGACCGTCGGCGTACAGGCGGTTCGGGATCGACGACGTCATCTCGAACGCGGCGAGATGACCGACGATGGCGCCGAGGAGGCGCCGGTTGAGTCCGAACATCGACATCGCATTGAGCGAGGCGAGCGTGATGGCTGGCACGTCGTCGACGTATCCGCCGTAGGTGTCGTCGAGTCCGGCACCGCGCATCGCGCGCGCGAAGATCGTCGCGTGCACGCGATCGGGCCTTCCGCCGCCGTACTCGTCGGACTGGATCTCGACGAGCGCCGCCTTCGCGCGGCCGGTCAGCCGGGGAATCGCCCACGAGTGCGGGTCGGCCTCGCGCAGTGTGTAGATCGAGCGCTGCATGAAGAACTCGTGCATCTGCTCTTTCGTCGCCTTCTTCGCGACGTAGCGCGACAGGCTGGGGCCCGTGTCGGCCTCGGCGAGGGCGAACAGGGCGCGGCCGACGGCGTCGACCGTCGGTTCGGGCAGCTCCGGCATCGGCACGGTCGCCCGCAGTGCCCGCTCGAACGCGTGCTCGAGGATTCCCCGCGTGGTGATCAACGCCGCATCCCACTCGAGGGCCGGGTCGAGTTCGGGAAGCGACCCGTACGACGAGGCATAGAGCACGAAGAGCGCGAGCTGGACATCGTCGTCGCGCACGACATCGTCGGTCGAGGCGAGCGCCGCCTCGGCCCTGGCGCCGAGATCGTCGGCGTCATCGCCGGTCAGTCGACGGATGACGGCATCGCTGAGCGGACCTCTCGCTGTGATGCCGTGGACGGCGGACGGAGTGAGTGCTGGCGCAGACATGGAGATGCTCCCAAAGATCGGATACTCGCAGTCTCGCCCGGCGATCGGCGCACGTGAAGGGTCTTGACGGCGACGCATCGGATGCGGAAGGGCGGATGCCGGCGCATCCGGATCTGTGACGTCCGGCCGCCGCCTAGGCTGGAAGCATGAACAAGAACTCGCTCTGGACCATCGTCGGCGTCATCCTCGCCGTCGTGATCGCCTGGTGGATCGTCAGCGCGCTGTTCTCGATCCTGTGGTTCATCGCCAAGCTCGCGATCGTGCTCGTCGTCGCGGTCGTGGTGTTCCTCGTGCTGCGAGGGCTGTTCAGCTCGAAGGCCGAGTAGCGCCCGCAACGGTCAGCTGACCGGGACGTTCGCCCCGACTCGATACCGCGCCGCACGATGCGTGTCCTGCACGCGGTCGCCCTTGCCCTGCAGCTTGTTGCGCAACGTGCCCGGCGTGTACTCCTCGGGGTAGACGCCGCGCTCGCGCAGCACCGGGATGACGTGCTCGATGACGTCCTGCCAGGTGCCGGGCGTGACCGCGTAGGCGAGGTTGAACCCGTCGATGTCGGTCTCCTCGACCCACGACTGCAGCTCATCGGCGATCTCGACGCCGGAGCCCACGATGGTCGGGCCGAGGCCGCCGATCGCGTTATGGCGTCCGAAGTCGCCGACGGTCCACTCGCGTCCGAGGTCGGCCTCCTCCTTCAGATGCTGCAGCACCGACTGGATCGCGTTCGACTCCACATTGCCGACCGGCTCGTCCTCGGCATACTGCGACAGGTCGACGCCCATCCAGCCCGACATGAACGTCAGCGCTCCTTCGGGGCTGGCGTACGACAGGTACTCGGCGTGCTTCGCCGCGGCATCCTCGCTCGTGGCTCCGGTGATGACGGTGAGCAGCGTGTAGATCTTCGCGTCGTAGCGGTCGCGACCGGCGGCTTCCAACCCGTCGCGGATGCGCTTCACGGTGCCGGCGAGCACCTCTTTCGAGGGCGCCGCGACGAAGATCGCCTCGGCGTTCTCCGACGCGAAGCGCACTCCGCGGGGGCTCGCACCCGCCTGGTAGATGACAGGAGTCCGCTGCGGTGACGGCTCGGAGATGTGGATGCCGGGAACGCTGAAGTGCTTGCCCTCATGGCCGATCGGGTGCACCTTCGACGGATCGGTGAAGATGCCGCTCTCGCGGTCTTCGACGACCGCGTCGTCTTCCCACGACCCCTCCCACAGCTTGTAGAGCACTTCGACGTACTCGTCGGCATGGTCGTAGCGGTCGTCGTGGGCGAGCTGGTCGGTCTGTCCCATGTTGCGTGCGGCGCTGGGCAGGTAGCCGGTCACGACGTTCCACCCGATGCGTCCGTTGGTGAGGTGGTCGAGGGTGCTGAGGCGGCGGGCGAACGGATACGGATGCTCGAACGCGGTGCCCGCGGTGATGCCGAAGCCGAGGTGCTCGGTGACCGCGGCCATCGCGCTGACCAGCAGGATCGGATCGTTCACGGGAACCTGGGCGCCGTTGCGGATCGCCGCCTCGTTCGTTCCGCCGTAGACGTCGTAGGTGCCGAGCACGTCGGCGATGAAGATGCCGTCGAAGGTCGCGCTCTCGAGCAGCTTCGCCAGATCGGTCCAGTACGAGATGGTGTTGTACTGGCGCGATCGGTCGTCGGGATGCCGCCACAGGCCGGACGACTGGTGGGCGACGCAGTTCATGTCGAAGGCGTTGAAACGGATCTGACGGGTCATGCCGTCAAGCAAACCCGCCGCCGCCCACCGCGGCCACCCTCGCTGACATGCGCCGACACATTCGGGGTGCCGCCCCCCGGCCGGCTTTCGAATCGCCCACTTGGCAGATTCGACCCGGTCTGAACTGCATAGTGCGCGATTCGAAAGGGTCAGTGGAAACCGTCAGTCGCCGTCGACGGTCTTCATCGTGGAGGTGATGGGCCTCGGATCGGGCATGATCGTGTCGACCTGCGGTTTGGCGTTCGCCTGCGCGCGGCACCAGACGACGAACCCCACTGCGGTGAAGACGCCGTAGAACACGTACATGAATCCGGTGGCGTAGAAGCCCGAGCTGAAGAGCAGCGGCACGCCGACGATGTCGACCGCGATCCAGATCAGCCAGAACTCGGTCCACCCCTTGGCCATGCCGTACGTGGCGAGCAGCGAGCCGACGAAGGTCCAGGCATCTGCCCACACGGGCTCGTACGAGCCGAGCAGGCGGAACAGCGGAGTCAGGGCGACCGTGCCGATGATCATCGCGAGCACCAACCCGATGCGGGCGCTGTTCGGAGCCCACCGCGGAGTCACCCGGCCGCCGTCCGACGATGCCTGGCGCCAGCGCACCCATCCGTAGATCGCGACGACGATGAACATGACCTGGCGTCCGGCCTGCCCCAGCAGGTGCGGCAGCTCGTGGTCGGGGTTCAGGATGGTGCCGAGGAACACCGTGAGCAGCAGCAGATTGCCGACGATGCCGACGGGCCACGCCCAGATCTTGCGCTGCATGCCGCCGAGCGCGCTGGCCAGGCCGAAGGCATTGCCGACCACCTCGCGGATCAGCAGCACCTGTCCGCCCGGAAGCACCCACTGCGAGTTGAACGCGTCGACGAGCCACAGGAACGCGTTCATGCGTGCCGGTCCGGGAACGGGCGCTCGTCGAGCACGAGCTGCAGGAAGGTGAGGTCGAGCCAGCGGTCGAACTTGGCGCCGACCTGCGGCATCCGTCCGACCTGCATGAAGTCCAGGCGTTTGTGCATGATGATCGACCCTGTGTTGCTGCTCTCGATCGCGGCGACCATGACGTGCTTGCCGAGTCTGCGCGCGCGATGGATGAGCTCGACCATGAGCGCCTTGCCGATGCCGCGACCTCGTTGCCCCTCGCGCACATAGACGGAGTGCTCGACCGTGTGACGGTAGCCGCTGTGCGGGCGCCAGTCGCCGAACGTCGCGTAGCCGAGTACGCCCGTGTCATCGACCGCCACGAGCACCGGATACCCGCGTTCGGTCCGCTCGGCGAGCCAGGCGGTGCGGTCGTCGACCGTGACCGCCTCGTCGTTCCAGATCGCGGTGGTGGTCAGCACCGCATCGTTGTAGATGGCCGTGATCGCCTCGACATCGGCGGGCTCGGCATCCCGGATCTGATGGTCGCTCATCGGGTCTCCTGCATCTGCGCTCGGGTGCGCACGGGACGACGGTAGCAGGATGCCCGCGCCGCGGATGCGCGAGACTGGCCTCGCCGTCGGCTCGAACCCCGACGAGGTCCTGACGCCCGCGATGCCTCAGGGGCGCAGCCAGTGGGTGAGCTTGGCGGGGTTGAGGACGATCCACAGTCGCGTGATCGCGCCCTCCTCGACGTGCAGATTCATGACCGACACGGCTTCGCCCTGCTCGCGGAAGACGAAGCCGAGCCCATCGCCCAACTGCTCCGGCTCCATCGACATGTCGGGTCGCTTGGCGGCGATGCCCAGCAGGAATCGGGCGACGTTGTCGGCGCCGCTCACGACATTGCGCGCTGCGCTGACGATCCCGCCGCCGTCGCTTCGCAGTTCGACGTCAGGTGCGAGGAAATTCAGCAGCGGGGTGATCTCGCCCGTGCTCGCGGCCTCCTGGAACGCCCGTACGACCCGGTCGTGCTCGGCGCGAGACACCGCGACAGCCCGGCTCTCGCGAACGTGACGGCGGGCGGATGCGGCCAGCTGTCGCACCGCAGCCGAGGACCGACCCACCGCCTCGGCGATCTCGTCGAACGGCACGGCGAAGACATCGTGCAGCACGAATGCCACGCGCTCGGCGGGCGTCATCGCCTCGAGCACGACGAGCAGTGCCGTGGAGACGTCGTCGTCGAGGGTGATGCGATCGAGCGGATCCTGGGTCAGGCGCGCTGAGCGCGCTCCGGCCGCTGCGCCGGCGAAGAGGTCGGCCGGAATCGGCTCCGGCAGCCAGGGGCCGATGTACTGTTCCCGCCGGCGTCGGGCGGAACCGAGAAGGTCGAGAGCGACGCGCCCCGCGACGGTCGTGAGCCAGCCCGCCGGGTTCGCGACCGCCTCGCGCTCGGCTTCGGCGAGCCGGTACCAGCGCAGATACGTCTCCTGCACGACATCCTCGGCATCCGCGAGCGTTCCGGTCATGCGATAGCCGAGAGCCAGCAGGCGGCGGCGCTCGCGGAAGACATCGTCGAGGGTCTCGTCCATACTGTGCCTTTCACCGGATACGCGCGCGGGGCGCCTTCGCAGAATATGACGATGCGGGACTCAGGAGTGTGAGGCCTCACACTTCTCGCTGCTGTCTCGTCATTCGATGCAGGAGGTGCAGAATGCACCGCGGATCGAGAGGGAGTCGTATGAGGATCGCCATCGCAGGGGGAACAGGGGTCGTGGGGCGGTATGTCGTCGATGCCGCCGAGGCTGCCGGGCACGATGCGGTCGTTCTGTCGCGGGCGAGCGGAACGGACGTGAGCACGGGCGCGGGACTGGACGATGCACTGCGAGGCGCGGATGCCGTCATCGACGTCACGAACGTGTCGACTCTGTCGGCGTCGGCCGCCGTCGAGTTCTTCGAGGCCGCCACCGGCAACCTGCTCGCCGCCGAGGTGCGCGCAGGTGTGGGCCACCACGTCGCGCTGTCGATCGTCGGGATCGACGGGATCGACGCCTCGTACTATGCGGGGAAGCTGGCGCAGGAGCGCGCCGTGGCCGCGGGCGAGGTGCCGTTCACCGTCGCGCGCGCCGCGCAGTTCCACGAGTTCGCCGGTCAGCTGCTGTCGGGGATGCGCGGTCCGGTCGCGGTGATGCCGAAGCTGCTCATGCGGCCGGTCGCCGCGAGGGAGGTCGGTGTTCACCTGGTGCGGGTCGCCGAAGCAGGTGCCGCGGTCAGGGCGCGCGATCTGGTCGGGCCGCGTGACGAGGTGCTGCTCGATCTGGCGAGGCGTCAGCTGGCCTTCGACCGGGTCCGTCGGCCGGTGGTCGGAATCCGCCTTCCGGGGGCGTACGGGCGCGGGCTGGCATCTGGTTCGCTGCGCGGCGGGCCGGATGCTCTGCAGGGCACGACCACCTTCGACGAGTGGTTGCGGAGCGAGGACCACGCGGGTTCGTAGTGCCCTGATCCGGCGGGGGTGCGGGGATGCGCGAGCCGTATCGGATGCCGGCATCTCGCGTCAGATTCGAACACATGTTCTAAACTGGAGGCATGAGCACCCGCCGCCGCACGTGGATCCTGACCGGACACCGCGTCTGGGCGGGAGGGCCCGATATGACGTGGCAGCGTGACGCCGCAGAGGCCGTGTCGGTGTCAGACGTGAACGTCGGCGGGCGATTCCTCGCCCTCGTGGAAGCTCGGCTCCTTGCCGATCAGACGGCCGATGCCGAGGATGATGCCGACGATGATCAGACCCGCGATCAGGCCCGCGATGGCAGAGAAGAGGGTGTCGCCGATCCAGACGATCACGCCACCGGCCGGCTCGAGGAAGTGCTCGATGCTGTGCAGGATGTCGGCGCCGAAGTGCACTCCGACCTCGCCGAGATTCACGAGCAGCAGGTGCCCGCCGACCCACAGCATGGCCACCGTGCCGAGGATGCTGATGAATCGGAACACCGCAGGCATCGACCGGACGATGCGAGTGCCGGTGTGACGCACGCGCTTCGAGGGGTTCTTCGCCATCTTCAGCCCGATGTCGTCGATCTTGACGAGCAGAGCCACGGCGCCGTAGACGACGCCGGTCATCAGCAGGGCGATCACCGCGAGGATCGCGAGGGTGGTCCAGATGCCGAGGCCGGCCTCCAGGTTCGCGAGCGAGATCAGCATGATCTCCGTCGACAGGATGAGGTCGGTGCGCACCGCTCCCCATACGAGCTTGTTCTCGTTGCGGGCACCTTCGTCGGCGTGGCCGTGCTGCACACCGAACCACTCGAGCACCTTCTCGGCGCCCTCGAAGCACAGGTACGCGCCGCCGAGGATCAGCAGATACGGCAGCACCCACGGCGCGAAGGCGGTGAGCAGCAGAGCGATCGGGATGATGATGACGAACTTGTTGGCGAGCGAGCCGAGTGCGATCTTCGCGACGACGGGCAGCTCACGAGCGGGAGTGATGCCCTGCACGTACTGCGGGGTCACGGCGGCATCGTCGATCACGACTCCCGCCGCTTTGGCAGAGGCCTTCATGGCCGCGCTGAGGATGTCATCGACGACGGCGAGCAGTCCAACCGACATGTGCGTCTCCCTGTTGTGTATGGCGGAGCAACTCTATCGACTGCACGAAACTCACAGCGCGCTCACAGTCCCGGGGGACCAAAACGAGCCATCCTACGGTTGTGCTCTAAGACGCCGCAGCCAGCCGCGTCGGACAAAGGAGACACACCATGTCGAACGAGTACAGCAAGACCCCCGGGGCCGTCAGCGACCTCACGCACCTGCAGTACGAGGTCACGCAGGAGGACGCGACCGAGCCGCCCTTCCGCAACGCGTACTGGAACAACCACGACGACGGCATCTACGTCGACGTCGTCTCGGGCCAGCCGCTCTTCGCGTCGACCGACAAGTTCGACAGCGGCACCGGATGGCCGAGCTTCACCAAGCCGATCGAGGCCGATGCCGTCACCACCCGCACCGACCGCACTCTGTGGATGAAGCGCACCGAGGCCCGCTCGAGCGGGGCCGACAGCCACCTGGGTCACATCTTCGACGACGGACCCCGCGAGGCCGGAGGCCTCCGTTACTGCATGAACTCCGCCGCACTCCGCTTCATCCCGGCTGACAGCCTCGAAGATGAGGGGTACGGTCGCTACCGTCACCTCTTCCCCACCCCGAACTCTGAGGAGAACTCATGACCGACACCGGAACAATCACCCGCACCCCCGGGACCGAGACCGCTGTGCTCGCCGGCGGCTGCTTCTGGGGCATGGAAGACCTCATCCGCCGCCAGCCCGGCGTGCTCGACACCCGCGTCGGTTACACCGGCGGCAGCAACGAGCACGCGACCTACCGCAACCACCCGGGTCACGCCGAGGCGGTGGAGATCGTCTTCGATCCCACGAAGACGACGTATCGCGACATTCTGGCGTTCTTCTTCCAGATCCATGACCCGTCCACCAAGGACCGTCAGGGTAACGACATCGGATCGAGCTACCGCTCGGCGATCTTCCCCCTCAGCCCCGAGCAGGAGGCGGTCGCGCGCGACACCATCGCCGACGTCGACGCCTCCGGCCTGTGGCCGGGCAAGGCCGTGACCACGATCGAGCCCGAGGGGCCGTTCTGGCAGGCCGAGGAAGAGCACCAGGACTACCTGATCAAGTACCCCAACGGCTACACCTGCCACTTCCCGCGTGCGGGATGGGTGCTGCCGAAGCGCGAGCAGAGCGCGACGGTCTGACCGTCACATCGAGGGCCCTTCGTCTCCCTGAGGCGGAGGGCTCTTCTCATCCCCGCGGTCAGGTCTCCGACAGGAAGGCCAGTGCGGCTTCCTTGAAGGCGCGGGATCCCGGAGCGTTGAAGTGATGACGGTCCGGGATCTCGAAGAACCGTCCCTGCGGGGCTGCGGTCGCCAAAGCTCTCGAGCCCTCGATGATCGCATCCTTCGACCCCGTCGCGAACAGGATCGGGGACGCCGGAGCATTCGACGGGTCAGGGTCGATCGTCCGCGACTGGCGCAGACCGCCAGCCAGCGCCACAAGGGCGCCGAGATCATTACCCGGCACGCGCTCGGTCAGCGCGATGTAGTTCTGCGTCGTCGGATCAGAGACGGGGGTGCCGTCGGCCAGGTACCTTCGCACCTGATCGAGATCGAGCCGGGCGAGAGGGATGCCGTCGGGCACCCCGCCCAGCACCGCGCGTCCGATGCGGTGCGGGAGGTCGCGCACCACCTCCCATCCGACCCGCGCGCCGAGAGAGTAGCCGACGTAGAACGCTTCGTCGACGAGATATGTGTCCATGACCGTCTCGACGTCGGTCGCGAGAGTGCGGATGCCGTAGGCGTCGGACTGGTGCGGCTTCTCGCTCAGACCATGGCCACGCTGATCGAGCGCGAGCACCCGGTAGCCGGCCTTCGTGAGCTCGCGCACCCACCCGGTGAGCACCCAGGTGTCACGGGCGCTCGAGGCGAAGCCGTGCACGATCACCACGACCGGTGCGTCGATGTCGCCCCAGGTGTAGGTCGCGAGACGAGTGCCGTCAGCCGCGTGCACCGACTGAGGATCGGGCATGGTGTTCAGGTCGGAGAGAGGTACAGCCACGGCATCCATTGTGCTCCCCCGGAGACCCCCGGAGACGCCGAGACCCACCGGCCCGAGGGGACGGTGGGTCTCGGTCGTCAGCGGCTGCGGCTCAGAAGCGCGCGCGGAGCGCGTCGCCGAGCGCTGCGTCGACGTTCGTCCAGTACTGGAAGAAGCGCTCGCGGATGGCGTCGATCGTGATGGCGCTGCCCTGTCCGGTGAGCGTGTCGAGGAAGCGCGCGCGCTGCTCCTCGTCGAAGACCATGCGGTACAGCGTGCCGGCCTGACCGAAGTCGTCGTCATCGAGGTGCAGTGTCGCTGCGGCGCGGATCAGCTCGCCGTCCGACTCCCAGCTCGCCTCGACACCTGCGGCCGGGTCGGCCGTCGGGCCGCCGGCTGCGCCGTAGGAGTTGGGCGTGTAGACGCGGTGCTCGGCCGGGTTGAACTTGTACTGCATCTGGCCTTCGTGCATGTAGTTGCGCACCTCGGCCGCGTGCGGCTGGTTGACCGGCAGCTGGTTGTAGTTCGCACCGATGCGGTAGCGCTGGGCGTCCGAGTACGCGAACACGCGAGCCATGAGCATCTTGTCGGGCGAGATGCCGGTTCCGGGAACCTGGTTGCCGGGCGAGAAGGCGGCCTGCTCGATCTCGGCGAAGAAGTTCTGCGGGTTGCGGTCGAGCGTGAACGTGCCGACCTTGATGCGCGGGTAGTCCTTCTTCGACCAGGTCTTCGTCAGGTCGAACGGGTTGAAGCGGTAGGTCTTGCCCTCTTCGTACGGCATGACCTGCACGTAGACGTCCCACGAGGGGGCGTCGCCGCTGGCGATCGCGTCGAACAGGTCGCGGCGGTAGTAGTCGGCATCCGATCCTGCGAGCTTCTCGGCCTCTTCGGCGCTCATCGCCTCGACGCCCTGCTTCGACAGGAAGTGGTACTGCACCCAGAAGCGCTCGCCGGCGGCGTTGATCCACTGGTAGGTGTGCGAGCCGTAGCCGTTCATGTGGCGCCAGCTGCGCGGCAGGCCGCGGTCGCCCATGAGGTAGGTGACCTGGTGGGCGGACTCGGGGGAGAGGGTCCAGAAGTCCCACTGCATGTCGGCGTTGCGCAGGCCCGAGTCGCCGAGGCGCTTCTGCGAGTGGATGAAGTCGGGGAACTTCATGGCGTCGCGCAGGAAGAAGGTCGGGGTGTTGTTGCCCACGATGTCGAGGTTGCCCTCGGGCGTGTAGAAACGCAGCGCGAAGCCGCGCACGTCGCGCCAGGTGTCGGGGGATCCCTGCTCTCCGGCGACCGACGAGAAACGCAGCAGCGTCTCGCTCTGAGCGCCCGGCTGGAAGGCCGCGGCACGGGTGTAGGCCGACACGTCCTCGGTCACGGTGAACGTTCCGAAGGCTCCGCCGCCCTTGGCGTGGGGGTTGCGCTCCGGCACGCGCTCGCGGTTGAACGACGCGAGCTTCTCGACGAGGTAGCGATCGTGCAGAACGGTGGGGCCGTCAGCTCCGACGGTGAGCGAGTGCGCGTCGCTCGCGACGGGTGTGCCCGTCTGCGTCGTGGTCGCGGGGGTGGTCGATGGGTCGGTCATGTTCTTCTCCTTCTGCACGCAGGCACGACGATCATCCCGGGTGCCCGGGATGCGCGGCGGATGCTACTGCGCGCCGTTCTGGCAGCTGGGGCAGAGGCCCCAGAAGGTCACTTCGGCTGTCTGGACGGTGAATCCCCCCGCCGAGGACGGGGTGAGGCACGGCGCTTCGCCGACCACGCAGTCCACATCACCGATCGCACCGCACTGGGTGCACACGATGTGGTGGTGGTTGTCGCCGATGCGCCGTTCGTAGAGCGATGCGGATCCTGCCGGTTCGATCCGGCGCAGCAGCCCCGCCGTCGTCAGGTCCGCGAGGATGTTGTGCACCGACTGGATCGACGTGGTCGGAAGCACTTCGGACACGGCACGGTAGACCCGCTCTGCATCCGTATGAGCCATGGATTCCATCGCCTCCAGCACGGCTACGCGGCCCGCGGTGGCCCGCAGTCCCGCATCGCGCAGTGCGGAGTCGAAGTCGGTGTCCATGTCTCTAGACTACTCCTTTTTTTAGTTGTTCAAAAAAGAGGTGGTCAGTGGGCGTTTGCCGACGGGCGCTCCGCGGTCGACCTCCCGCGCGGGGTTGCGATCCGCTGAGTCCTCCGTAGCGTGGAGGCATGGAGACGACACGGAGGATCCTCACGACAGCGACCCTTGCGACAGCCGCCATGCTGCTGGTCGGGTGCACGAGCGGCAGCCCGGATGCAGGCGGTGACGGCAGCGGATCGCCGTCGCCCAGCGCATCGGCGACTCCCTCCATGACCGCGACGCCGACCCCGAATCCGAGCGTGAGCGCCGAGGCGGCCGAACTGCCGATCCCGCCCGATGAGATCGCCGACTGGGCGAAGACCGCAGTTCCGGGATCCGAGGAAGAGGCGTATGCCACCGGGTTCTCGGGATGGATGAGCGCCAGCACCGCTGCGCACCACAGAACCGACTTCCGATCCATCGAACCCGGCTCGTACCAGGCGCAACTGGCGTGCCGTGGCGAGGGCACCATCACCCTCACCGCAGGCGAGCTGACGGACGAGTCAGAGCTGGACGGAGCGGGAGAGCCGATCGCGTGCACGAACTCGACCATCGCGTTCGACGTGACCACGACAGGCACCGGCATGCGGATCGACCTCGACCTCGACGGCGCGCCCACGATCTACGCGGTCTCGCTGCTCCGCGCGAGCTGAACCGCCTCCTCGCGCGGGCGAACGTCTCAGGACTCGGACGGCGCGAGAGGCAGTTCGAGGCCGTAGTTCCACGACAGGATCGCGGGCTGCTCGCGATAGAAGCTGAGCACCGAGACGGATCCGGCGTCGAGTGAGATCTGCGCGCCGAAGCGCGGGGCCAGTCGCAGGTAGACCGCCGTGAGGATGCGGAGGAAGTGGCCGTGGGCGACGAGCGCCACGTCTCCCTCGACGAGCACGGGCAGCACACGGGTCAGCACCCGTGACGCGCGGGCAGCGACCTCTTCGACCGTCTCGCCGGGCGTCTCACCACGGATCACGCCGTGTGTGAACGCGCTCCAGTCGTAGCCGAGCTCGGCGCGGATCTCCTTGGTGGTGCGACCCTCGTATCCGCCGTAGTCCCATTCGACGAGCAGCGGATCGACCTCGGCGTGCAGCCCCGCCAGCTCCGCGGTACGACGGGCGCGCTCGAGCGGCGATGACAGCACGAGCGAGAAATCGTAATCGGCGACCAGTCGACCGGCGCCTCGCGCGAGATCCTCGCCGCGGGCGGTCAGCGGCACATCGGTGAGCCCGGTGTGCAGGCCCGCCTTCGACCATTCCGTCTCGCCATGCCGCAGCAGCACGAGCTTGCCGGAGGGGTTGTCGGGCGCGGGTCGTTCAGGCAGTGGATCGTTCATGGGAATCGCAGGCACACCGCAACCGTAGTCCGCCCAGCCCCTCGGCTTTCGAATCGCCCACTTCGCAGAAATCGGGGCCCGGAAGTTGCACAGTGCGCGATTCGAAGCGGGAGGCGGATGCTACCCGAACGACTCGTGCGCGAGCCGATGCAGGTGAGTGCGGATCAGCTCGGTCTGCTGGGCGCGATCGAGCGCTCCGCGGGAGCCGTGCAGAGCGATCCCGTCGACGACGGTCTGCAGGTACCGCGCCTCCTGGTCGAGGTCGATGCCGCGATCGAGCGCGTCGGTATCGATCAATCGCTGGAGCAGGCCGCGGCACAGACGCGCGATGTCGGCGTGCGCGGCGTCGGCGAGCTCGGCGAGTTGCGCGTGTCGGGGCGCCTCCGCGGTCAGTGCCAGGTGTACGCGGATCTCGATGACCCGCTCATCGTCGATCGGGAGGAGTTCCTCGAGTGCCCCGAGGGCGGCGCGCAGAGGCTCTGGGTCGTCGAGGTGGGGGCGGATGCGGTCCGCGGCGCGCTCGTGGACGAGGCGCATGGCGAAGGCGAGCAGGTCGGACTTCGAGGCGAAGATGTGCCGCACGGATCCGACGACCAGGCCGGCCTCGGTCGCGACCGTCCGCAGCGAAACGGCGCTCACTCCCTCGGCGAGAACGATGCGCCACACGGCTGCCGCGATCTGCCTCTCGCGCTCGTGGTGATCGATGAGTCGGGGCATGGCTTCAATGTAGCCCAACTGTGCTAGCTTGAGCGTTGTTAGCCCAACTGTGCCAATAAGGAGAATGATGACCCCGCTGCACTTCCTGCAGGAGCATCCGATCGCTGCCGTGATCATCGGGTGCGAGATCGGACTGTGGATCCTCCTCGGGCTCGGACTGTTGCTGCGCTATCCGGCGCGTCTGAAGCGCTTGGGTGGAGCCGTGCTGTTGCTGATCCCTCTTCTCGACGTGGTGCTCGTGGTGGCGACGGCGTTCGATCTGAGAGGCGGATCTCCGTTCGACATCACCCACGGGCTGGCCGGCATCTATCTCGGATTCTCCGTCGGCTTCGGGCCGGCGATCGTGCGGTGGGCGGATGCTCGATTCGCACACCGGTTCGCCGGTGGCCCCGCGCCGTCGAAGCCCGCCGGACGAGCCGAGAAGCAGGCCGCGCTGTGGAAGGAGTGGCTCCGCGTCGTCGTCGCGGCGGTCATCGCGACGGCTGCCTACCTCGTGTTCATGGCGGTGGCGGTCGACGACGGCGCATCCCGAGAGCTGTGGTGGTGGATCGGCCGCGCCTGGGGCGTCGCTGGACTCTGGCTGCTCTTCGGGCCGGTCTGGGGCGTGAGCAGCGGAACGAAGGACGAGCAGACGCGCTCGCCCGAACCGACAGCCGTCGACCCTGACCTGCAGCGTCGCTAGTCGGTGCCTCGGCTTTCGAATCGCGCACTGTGCAGAAATCGGGGCCCGAAAGGTGCACAGTGCGCGATTCGAAGCGGGAGGAAAGAGCCGGTCACGTCCGGGTGATCGTGAACCCGCCGCCGCGCACGCGGACCCTGCCGCCCTGCACCCCCTGGCCGCGCTGCGACCCGTCGGCGTCGTACGCGCGGCCGGAGCCGGGGGCGAGCGGGGCTGTCCGCTGATCGCGCCGCGTGCCGTTCGCGTAAAGCACCGCCGAGCCGGATGCCGTGGCATACACGGCCGTGGACACCGCCGGCTGGATCACCAGAGCGTCGAGCCGCACGTCGCCGCGGCTCGTGCACCGCACGATCACGGGTTCCGCGGGCAGATCGCCACCGAGCAGCTGCGGAACGAGCATCCCGTCGGCTTCGGTGAGTCCGCGATCGCCGGTGCCGCCCGCGGGGGTGCGCGTGCTCCAGAGCCGCTTGCGACCCCGGAACACCTCCCACACAGCGTCCCCGGCATCCGCCTTCTGCCTCCAGACGAGTCCGTGCAGGATGCCGCCGGCCTCAGTCACGTCGAATTCGACCGTCTCGCCCGCGGGAACCCGCACATACGCGCCGCCCGAGAGGTTGCCCTCGCCGGTCCACGCGCCGCCCTCGGGCCGCACGACCTCGCAGCCCGCCGAGAGTCGCGCCCCTTCGGCGTCGATGACCCGCAGTCCCGCGAACGACGACAGTCCCGTGATCGACGTGGCGATGCGTGCGATGTCGCGGTTCGCGTCCAGCAGCTGCATCGTGAGCAGGCCGTGGATCGTGGACTCCGCGCCCGAATTGCGGTTCACCCGACCGTCGGTCTCGACGCCGTCGAACGTGACCCCGGTGGCCGGATCGTAGACCGGGATGCCCGCGGTGTTGGCGCCGAAGAACCATCCGGCGGCGAGCCCCGCGAGCACACGCAGTCCTTCGCCGCCCACCGCAGCCGCGGCGACGGCCCCCGCGACGCGTCCATGCGCGCCGTACGCGATCTGCGCCTCGGCGGGCAGCGGCGCCCAGGCGTTGTGGGGTCCACCCGAGGCGAGCACCTGGGGCGTGAACGTCCCGGCATCCGCCACGGCCGCTGCGATCCACTCGCGTCGCCGCAGCAGCGCACCCGCGCGAGCCAGCGCCTCCGGCGCGGCCGCCCCCCAGGCGTGCCAGAAGCCGAGCGACCCCGTCCACGGCAGCACGGCTCCGAACGGCCAGCCCTTCGCAGGGTCAGTCGCCATCGCGGCGACCCCTTCGCCGTAGGTCTGCAGAGCCTGGCGGCTGCGCGCGTCTCCGGCCTCGGTCGCGGCGGCGAGCCCGAGCATGGCCTCGGCCGTGGCATCCGCGCCGCCGGCGATCAGCCAGGAGGGCAGATCGCGCCCGTCGCTGCGCACCCGCTGCCCGGCGCGCGACAGCGATTCGCGTCCGAGCGCATCGAGGGCCAGGTGCAGCCGCGCGAGCAGGAACGCCGCGAACTCGGCATCCTCCCGACGGAACGCCGCATATCCCTCGCCGAACGCCCAGACCGAGCGGGCGAGCCAGTACGACTCGGCGGAGTCCGACGGGTCGGGCAGCTCGACGGGGATCGCGCTGGGGTTCAGGGTGCCGTCCTCCTGCTGCCACAGCACGACCCGACCGGCATTCGGTCCGCTCGTGGTCTGCAGGAACGCCAGCGACCTCAGCACGTCACGCGCCTCGTCGCGGGCCTGGGCGTCACCGGTCGCCGTCCATTCTCGGAGGAAGACGACGGCCGCGCGGGCGATGTCGTCGGCGTTGTAGGCACCCTGCGTCCAGTAGCCGGTCGCGGCGTCGCGGGTGCCTCCGCCCACCGGTCGATAGCCGCCGGCGCCGTCGGTGTCGGCATAGGTCCACGGCGCGCGCACGGTCGGCGAGGTCTCGATCGCGAACGTCGTGTGCGTGGCCGAGGCGACCACGGGCACCTCTGCGAGGAGGAAGCGCAGATGCGCGAGATTCGTGAGCCGCGCACCCCCGCCCGCTCCGGCCCCCCGAGACCCGAGGGGCACCCCGACAGCGGATGCCGAGGCCTGCGCTCCCGCCGGATCGAGAGGAACCAGAGCGAGAGCGGAGGTCGCAGCGGCGGCCGTCAGGAACGTGCGGCGCGAGATGCCCATGTCATCACTCCTCGCCGGTGCCCGAGTCGACAGTGCCCGAGTCGCCGGCGTCTCGCAGTGCCCGACCCCATGGCTGCGCCGGATCATGGATGGCGACGGCCAACGTCGTGTCGGACTGCCCGTAGTAGGCGAACCACTTGCCGTGGAACTTCACGAGTCCCTCGACGAAGGTGACATTCGACACCAGGCCGTGCATGTCCTCGAACGTCTGCGGCCGCAGCCACGGCTCCTGCAACCGAGCAAGCACCTTCGTGGGCTCGTCGGGGTCGATCGCGATCTGTCCGCACCGGTAGTCGACGTCGACCGAGCCGTCGTCGTTCACCGTGCGCGTGGCGCCGTTCGTGAGCATCACGAGCAGTCCGTTGTCCGTGACGACCGGAGACGTGCCGATCTCGACGAGCGCTTCGTCCCAGGTGCCGGGGGTCGGTGAGTACATGGGGTCGGTGTCGGGCGTGCCCGGCGTCCAGTGGATGAGGTCGTCGCTGGTCGCCCAATAGATGCCGCCCTCGCCGAAATACATCCACCACTTGCCGTGCATCATCACAGGCACGATGACCCCGGCCTTCGACCAGTTGAACCCGCGCGGGTCCATGGTCTTGAACGTGTCGAAGTCGTCGAACAGCGGGCCGTGCTTGGTCCAGGTGCGCAGGTCGGTCGAGGTCGCGAGGCACAGCTGCGCACTCCGTCGATCCCACCCCGTGTAGGTCAGGTAGTAGGTGCCGTCGATGAGCGCGATGCGCGGATCCTCGCATCCGTAGGTCTCGTAGTCCTCGGACGGCGAGAGGATCGGCGCATCCTCGCGTTCGAAGTTCACGCCGTCGCGAGACCTGGCGATGCCGATGTGCGACACGATGTCGTCGGCGTGCGCGCGGTACAGCAGCACGACCTCGTCGCCGTCGACGAGAGCTGCCGGGTTGTAGAGATTCGCGGATTCCCAGCTGTCGCCCTTCGGGCGCAGGATCGGGTTGCCCTCATAGGGGGTGAACGGGCCGAGGGGGAAGGATGCTCCGGTGAACATGGGGGTCCTTTCGAGTGGTCTGAGGGGGCGTCAGCCCTTGACGGCCGCACCGAGGTCGGTGGCCCGGAAGAAGCGCTGGAAGACGATGAACAGGATCACGACGGGGAACGCGAGCGCGGTGGCACCGGCGAGGATCGCACCGTTCGGGTTCGCCGTCGACTGCGCGACGTTGGAGATGTAGTTCGCGAGAGACACGGCGAGCGGCTGCAGCGACGCGTCCTTCGTGATGAGGAACGGCCAGAGGAATTCATTCCACGGGCCGATGAACGTGACGAGCACGACGGTCACCAGCACGGGCTTGATGAGCGGGATCGCGACCGAGGTGAGCAGGCGGATCTCGCCGGCGCCGTCGATGCGCGCGGCCTCGAAGATCTCGACCGGCAGCGCCTTGAAGAACTGCACGAAGATGAACACCGCGGTCGTGTTGATGAGGAACGGCAGGATCATGCCCATGTAGGAGTCGCCGAGCCCATAGTTGCGGGTGATCTGCACGTAGAGCGGGATCATCAGCAGCTGGAACGGCACCATCTGCACGAGAAGCATGAGCACCCAGATCACTCCGCGACCACGGAAGTCGAGTCGCGCGATCGCATAGCCGGCGACCAGGCCGAACACCACGGTGCCCAGCAGCACTCCCGCGGTGAAGATCAGGGAGTTGAGCAGCGAACCGACGAGATCGATGCGGGAGTCGATCGCGACGAAGTTGTCGACCGTCCACCCGCTCGTCGGGAAGAGCTCGTTCGGCGAGTTCGTCGGGTTCTCCTGGAACGCCCCGACGAGCATGAAGTAGAACGGGAAGGCGAAGCCGATGGCCGCGATCGTGAGCAGGATGACGCTCAGGATGCGGGGCAGTGAACGCGTGCGTCTCATGGTCATCGCTCCCTGGTGGCGCGGTTGGCGGCGAGCGACAGCATCCCGACCAGGATCACGAGGATCATGCCGATCGCGGCCGCGGTGTCGGGGTTCTGCTGCTGGATGCCGAGCTGATAGATCAGCAGCACGGGTGTCGAGGAGGCGCCGTCGGGGCCGCCGCCGTTCGTCAGCAGGTAGGGCTCGGTGAAGAGGTTGGCGCCGGTGATGATCGACAGGATCAGCACGAGCGTGGTGGCACTGCGCACGCCGGGCACCGTGACGTTCCAGAACCGTGAGAAGGCCCCGGCGCCGTCGGTCTCGGCCGACTCGTAGAGCTCTTTCGGCACGTTCTGCAGCGCCGCGAGATACAGCAGGATGTAGAAGCCCAGCTGCTTCCACGTGACGTACAGGGCGATCATCGGCATCGCCAGCCCGCTGTTCACGAGCCACGACGGATCGGGTGCGAGAGGTCCGAGGATGGTGTTGATCAGTCCATTGCCCGAGAACAGCAGCATCCACACGCCGACGAGCGAGACGCTCGCGGTGAGGTACGGCACATAGAACGCCACGCGGTAGGCGGCGACCCAGCGGATGCCGGTGTTGAGCGCCGCGGCCAGCACGAGCGAGAGCACGGCGGTGAGCGGCACGTTGATGACCAGGAAGATCAGCGTGTTGCGGAACGACCCGAGAACACGCGGATCGGTGAGCACCGTGACGAAGTTGTCGAAGCCGACGAACGGACGGTCGACCTCGACGTTCGGGGCGGTGAAGAAGTAGTCGTGGAAGGCGATGTAGACCGCGAACCCCAGCGGGAACGCGAAGATCGCCAGCACGAACACGAGGTAGGGCAGCGCGAACAGGCCGCCGATCGGCTGCGCACCCAGCAGGCGTGTGCGCAGCCGGCCCCTCTGTGGCCGCGGGGGCGGGGTGGCCGGGGCTGCAGTGCCCCCGGCCACGTCCGCGACCGCGTCGTCTCGGAGCGTCACGGCGTCACTCGGCGACGAGGTCGTCGATCTTCGTGCTGGCGGTCTTCAGGAAGTCGTCGATCGACTCCTTGCCGAAGATCACCGAGGCCGAGTACTCGTCGCGGAAGGCCTGCCAGGCCTCGACGGAGTTCGGGATGCTGGGCACGTCAGCCGTCGCCTCGGCCTGCTCGGCGAACGCGACGTAGTTCGGGTTCGCGTCGAAGTAGTCGGCGTAGGTGCCTGTGAGGTCGGTGCGCATCGGCATCTGGCCGGTGGCCTCGAGCAGCTGCCCGTCGCTGTCGACGCTCGTCGAGAACTTCAGGAACTCCCACGCGGTGCCCTGGTTCTCGCACGCGGTGAACATCGAGACGCTCTTCGAGTCGGCGAAGGTCGTCGGGTTCTCGCGGCCATCGCTGGTCGGCACCGGCATGAAGCCGACGTCGACGGTCTCGGCGTACGAGGGGATCGCCCACGGGCCCGCGAGCTGCATGGCGGTCGTGCCGGCCGACATCGCGTCGTCGGTCGATGCCTCGTTCGGCGAGAGCTTCTCGTCGTAGAAGGTCTTCCAGAACTCGGCGACCTCGCGTCCGGCATCCGAGTCGACCGTCGCCTTGCCGTCTTCGACGAGCATGGTGCCGTCGGTCTCGGCGAGGTAGAGGGGGTAGAAGTCGAACCACGGCTGGTAGAACTCGCTGGTCGGCGCCGGCCAGATGGCGCTCTGCACGCCCGAGGCGACGATCGCCCGCGAACCGTCGAGGAACGCGTCGTACGTGTTCATCTGCGGGTCTTCGGGATCGATGCCCGCGGCCTGGAACAGCGCCTTGTTGTACATGACCATGACCGGGTTCGACTTCCACGGCAGCTGGTAGAAGCTGCCGTCGGTCGCGTACGAGTCGACGTCGCCGCCGCGCTCGGTGATGTAGTCGCTGCCGCCCTCCATGGTGCTGAGGTCGACGAGGCCGCCCTGCTTGACCCAGCCCGAGACCGCGGCCGGGGCCACGTTGTAGACGAGGCAGGGCGCGGTGCCGGCGGTGATCGCGGCGGTGATGGCCTCCTCCGATGACGAGCCCGCGGGGATCTCCTGGGCGTTGACCTTCTCATCGGGGTGCTCGGCGTTCCAGGCGTCGACGACGGCGGTGCCCCAGGCGACCTCCTGCTCGTTGTTCGACAGCCAGATGTCGATGGGCCCGGTGCCGTCAGCCGAGGCGTCGCCGCCCCCGCCTCCTGACGAGCATCCGGTGGCGACGAGCGCGACGGCTCCCAAGAGCGCTGCTGCGCGGATCTGCTTCTTCATGTTGTCCTCCTTGACGCGATGGTTCGGGTGATCGTCTAGCGGGTGGTGCTCTCCGTGGATTCCGTGCTCTCCCGGAAGTGCACGACGTTGCAGTCCACGACCTCGGTGCGCGGCTCGCCGCCGAGGATGTCGGCCTGCAGCAGGCGGGCTGCCGCGCGTCCACGCGCGGCAGGTCCCGACGAGACGCTCGTGAGCGCAGGGGAGAGGTGGGCGGAGAGGTGGTCGTCGTCGAAGCCGGCGATCGCGAGATCTCGCGGGATGCGGAGGCCGCTCGAGCGTGAATACGACAGGCCCGCGATCGCCATCGTGTCGTTGGAGTAGAGGATCGCGGTGGGGCGCTCGGGCAGGGCGAGCAGTTCGGCGGTGCGCTCGCGACCGCTCGACGCGGTGAAGTCGCCCTCCCGCAGCAGCGCATCGCCGCCCACGGCGTCGGTGTAGGCATCCGCCCGCACGCGCGAGTGCACGTAGTCGAGCGGACCCGAGACGTGCGCGATGCGCTCATGTCCGTCGGCGCGCAGGTGGGCGATGATCTCGCGCACGGGTGCGGCGTCGTCGGTGCGCACGCACGAGAACCTGGTGGGCTGCTCGTAGGCGCCGACGAGCACCGCGGGGAGTTCGAGCTCCTCGAGCAGGGGCACGCGCCAGTCGTCGGTGCGCAGGTCGAGCAGCAGAGCTCCGTCGGCGCGGCCGTGGCTGAGGGCGCGGTATGCCCGCTCCTCGGCGGCGCGGTCGGGCACGACGTGCAGGATGAGCCCGGTCTCGGTCTCGGCGAGCACCGACTCGACGCCGGCGATGAAGGCGGGGAAGAACGAGTCGTTCGCGATGACCTCGGGGTCGCGGGCGAGCACGACGGCGACGGCGTTGGCCTTCTGCGTGGCCAGCGCCCTGGCGCTCTGGCTCGGCACCCAATGCAGCTTCTCCGCCGCGGCCAGGACCTTGCTCCTCGTGTCGTCGGAGATGGGGCGCTTGCCGCTCATCGCGTGCGAGACCGTGGCCTTGGTGACGCCGGCCTCGCGGGCGACGTCGGCGATCGTCGTGCGGCTCATGCCACCTCCTCGTGGAATGTCGGTCGAGTCCCGGCATCCACGCGCGGGATTTAACCGGTTTGACGAATGCGGGTGTGGCGAGTGTAAACCGGTTTGACGGCATCCGTCAACGGCCCCCCTGGGCTTTCGAATCGCGCACTGTGCAGAAAACAGGCCCCGCCGGTTGCCAAGTGCGCGATTCGAAACGGGGGGTGGGGGGGTGCCCGCCTACCCCTCGGCCCAGTCGAGCACGCGCGTGCCGATCAGCGTGAGCCACCGAGACGGTTCGCCCTCGGGGACATCGACGGCGAACCACGTCCGTCCGAGGAGCGGCGCGCCCTGCAGCCAGGTCCCGTCGTCGTGTCGAGCACGGCGCACCACATCGAGCGCTGCGCCGATCCGCGGGTCCGGCGGGGTGCCGTCGGTCAGAGACGCATCGCGGAAGTAGTCCAGCGCGGTCAGGGCGCTGTACCGATAGCGGCTGGGGTAGACGAAGTGCGTCACGAAATCGCCCACGATCTCGCCCGTCGACTCGCGGAACATCAGCTGCCGCCGCAGCAGATACTCCTCGCCCGCGAGCCGCGTCGGCCGCAGCGAGGTGTCGCCGGTCGCCTGCTCGTACGACAGCATCCCGCGCAGGGCATTGAGCGTCGAGTGGAACGACGACCGCACCGAGTCGCCCTCCTCGGCCTCGCAGTTCCACCCGCCGTCATCGAGCCGGTGTTCGGGGAACCAGCCCACGAGCCTCGAGACGTCGGCACCGAGCCACACGCCGTTCGCGAGGGTGAAGGCGTTGATGCACACGTCGACCTCGCCGCCCCAGAAGGGCATGTCGTCGTACTCCCACCGGCAGTTGCGGGCCAGACGCTCGGCAGTGTCGCCGAGCGCGGCGGCGTCGACGCCCCACTCCCGCAGCTGATTCAGCGACCAACTCGTCGCCGTCCACGGCTGCCCCGGCTGCTCGGTCTCTGCAGAGCCGAAGAAGTCACGGGGAAAGTGCGCGCCTCCCGCCCAGCGGCCATCCGCATCCTGTGCGGCGAGGAGTGCGGCCCCGAACCCCTCCGTCGCGACCCGGGCGCGCGTCGACCGCCACACGTCGTCCGGGGCGCCGAGCAGGTCGCGTTCGACCTGCCAGCGCACGGCCGGATCCGCATCGAGCAACCAGTCCCGCGTCTGCGTCGACAGAGTCATGCCCGGCACGCTACTCCGCCCAGGCGGTCGCGGCCAGGGGTGACTCGATGAAGCGGGTGTTCAGACGAAGGTGACGGTCTGCTGCAGTCGGGTGCGCACGTCGAACAGCTCATTGCCGCCGATCGCGCGAGCACCGGGCACGCCCTGGCGCAGCACCATCGCGAGAGCGCTGCGGCGCACCACGACCACCGGCACGCCGCGGCTGCTGCCGAGCGGGGTCACCGCCTGCGACAGGTCGTCGTCGGGCAGCACCATGATGACGCCGCCGAACTTCACGCGCGCGGCCTTGGCGATCGACCGCATGCGAGAGAGCGCCGCCGTGACGGGCGCTCTCGTGCCGAGGCTGGGACCGGTGATCTCGCCGCGGCGGAATCCGACGACGCCGCCGAAGTCCTCCGACATCACGGCATACAGACCCGATGGGCTCAGCACCACATGGTCGAGCTTGTCGTCGGCATCCGAGCCGGTGGCCACGTCGTGCCACACCGTGAAGCCCATGCCCAGCGCGCTGACCGTGCGTGCCGTCGCCTCCTCGGCGAGGGCGTCGGCGAGCAGGCGCCGGAGGTCGCGCGGTGCCGAGCGCACCAGTGCGGGGTCGTATGGATCCGGCACCTCGACACCCCGGCCGGCCCATTCGCGGATCAGCACCAGGTAGCGCTCCCGCCGCCAGCCGCCGGGGTGCCCGTACGAGCGCGCCCGCGGGCGGGTGTCGGTCTTCTTCGCGGTCTGCGGGCGCCATCCGCTCGATTCCGAATCGGTCTGGATGCCGAAGTCCACACCGCTGCGTCGATCGTAGGCGGCTCGGTCGTCTGCAGTGCCGACGAGCTCCCACGCACGCTGCACCTGGATGAAGACCGCGGCGTCGCCCCCCGTGTCGGGGTGGGTCTCGCGCAGCCGGAGCCGGTAGGCGCGGCGCAGCTCGGCGTCGTCGACCGACGGGTCCACGCCGAGGATCTCGTAAGCGGAAGCCGAGAGCGGGCTGTCGAACATCGCTCTCCTTCCGAGATCGCGGCATCCAGAATATCCGGATGCTGTTGTGGATCAGCCGTGGCGGTCGGGATCAGGCAGGCACGTCGACGATGCGCTCGCCGCCGATCACCGGCACGACGGCTCCGGCGGATGCCGCCGCGATGTCATCCGCGAGGCGGTCGAGCTGCTCGGCCGGAACCCATGCCTCGAGCGTCGCCAGCGCTCCGTATCGAGGTTCGCCGAGTGTCGCGCCGTGATGCAGCACCCAGTCGCGCAGCAGGTTGTCGAAGCGACCCGCATCCGCGTGGGCGACGTCGATCGTGACCTGCGTGAGCGACCGTCGACGCACGAGCGTCGCCAGATCGAGCGCCTCCGAGACCGCGGTGGAGTACGCACGCACCAATCCGCCGGCACCGAGCTTCACCCCGCCGAAATAGCGGGTCACGACCGCCACGAGATCTGTCAGCTCACGCCGCCGAAACACCTCGAGCATCGGCACACCGGCCGTGCCCGAGGGCTCGCCGTCGTCGGACGACCGTGCCTGGTCGCCGAGCAACCCGGTGACCATCGCGGTGCAGTTGTGCCTGGCATCCCACCACTGCTTGCGGATGCGCGAGATCGCGGCATCCGCGTCGTCGACCGAGGCGACCGGCTCGACCGTCGCGATGAACCGAGACTTCTTGATGACGATCTCGTGCTGCACCGGGGCGGCGATCGTGGCCGGGTAGCTGCGGGCGGAGGTCATCCGCCTCAGACTACCCAGCCACGATGCGCACTCAACGGTCGACGAACGACATCTGCTGCGCGTTGTACCTGTCGCCCTGCACACCGACACGGGCGGCGAGCTGGTCGAGATCGGAGACCTCGTCGGCCGACAACGGCACTGCCGTGGACCCGGCGTTCTCTGCGATCCGCGCGGTGCGTCGCGTGCCCGGGATGGGCACGATCCACGGCTCCCGGGCGAGCAGCCAGGCGAGCGCGATCTGTCCCGGTGATGCGTCCTTCGCTGCCGCGAGAGCTGCGACATGCTCGACCAGAGCCTGATTCGCGGCTCGGTTCTCCTCGCTGAAGCGGGGGATCGTGCCGCGGATGTCTCCGTCGGCGAACGCGGTCTTCTGATCGACCGTTCCGGTGAGGAATCCCTTGCCGAGGGGGCTGAACGGCACGAAGCCGATGCCGAGCTCGGCGAGCACCGGCAGCACCTCGGTCTCGGGGTCGCGTGTCCACAGCGAGTACTCGCTCTGCAGGGCGGTGACCGGGTGCACGGCGTGAGCCCGGCGGATCGTGGCGGCGGATGCCTCGGAGAGGCCGAGATGCCGCACCTTGCCCTCGGCGATCAGCTCGGCGACCGTGCCGGCGACGTCTTCGATCGGCACCTCGGGGTCGACGCGATGCTGGTAGAACAGGTCGATCACGTCGGTCCGCAGCCGCCGCAGCGACTCCTCCGCGACACGGCGGATCTGCTCGGGACGACTGTCGAGGCCGACGCTCTTGCCGTCTTCGATGCGCCAGCCGAACTTGGTGGCGATCACGACCTGGTCGCGGATGGGCTCGAGCGCCTCGCCGACGAGCTCTTCATTGACGTAGGGGCCGTAGACCTCGGCGGTGTCGAAGAACGTCACGCCGAGATCGAGTGCCGAGCGCAGCACGGCGATCATCTCGTCGCGGGTGCCGGGGTTCGGGCCGTAGCTCTGCGACATCCCCATGCATCCGAGACCGATCGCCGAGACCTCGAGGCCCTGGCCGAGTGTGCGAGTGTGCATGTCGTGTCCTTTCGTTGCGCCCGACGCTACGCCGGTCGCAGGCTCCGTGGGAGGGCCTGTCAGAGCCTCCCTGGACCACTCACCCGCTCACTCTGCCGAGTCGTCACGCAGATAGGCGATGTGCGCGGCGTGACGCGTCAGGTGGTTCTGCGACCTGCGCACGAACAGCCAGGCCACGAGCAGCAGCACGAACCAGATCGGGGTCACCAGCAGCGCCGTCAGGGTGTCGGGCTGCGTCGTCAGCGCCCAGAGGATGAACACGAAGAACGCGAGCACGA
Source organism: Microbacterium sp. EB106-03-03-XG65 (assembly GCF_058791955.1). Classification (NCBI taxonomy): domain Bacteria; kingdom Bacillati; phylum Actinomycetota; class Actinomycetes; order Micrococcales; family Microbacteriaceae; genus Microbacterium; species Microbacterium sp. EB106-03-03-XG65. Next base: position 357,230 of record NZ_JBYTEB010000001.1, on the reverse strand, counting down.
CGTAGACCATGACGATGCCGCCGGGCATGCGGAACCTCGACGCCGCGACCTTCTCGGGCCGGCGGCGCCGGTAGACGAGGTAGCTGCACAGGAAGATCGTCCACACGAACATGAAGCACACGGCCGAGACGGTGGTGACCATGTCGAAGGCGGTGCCGATGTCTTTGCCGGCATAGAGCAGCACGACGCCGGACAGCAGCAGGATGCACGAGAGGAACAGGGCGTTCTGCGGCACGCGCCGCTTCGACAGGCGGCCGAACAGTCGGGGCGCATCGCCGTCCTGCGCGAGACCGAACACCATGCGCGAGGTCGAGTAGATGCCCGAGTTGGCGCTCGACATGGCCGAGGTCAGCACCACGAGGTTGACGACCGTGGCCGCGATGCCCAGGCCCGCGAGGGCGAACATCGCGATGAACGGGCTCTCGCCCGCGACGTACTCGGTCCACGGCGTGACCGCCATGAGGATCACCAGCGCGCCCACATAGAAAAGCAGGATGCGGATCGGGATCGCGTTGATCGCCTTCGGCAGGTTCTTCTCGGGGTCCTTTGTCTCGGCTGCGGCGGTGCCGACGAGCTCGACGCCGACGAAGGCGAACACGGCGATCTGGAATCCGGCGACGAAGCCCATGAACCCGTGCGGGAACATCCCGCCGTGATCCCAGAGGTTGCTGAAGCTGGCGGTGCCCGCATCGTGCTGGAAGCCCGTGAAGATCATCACGAGTCCCGTGACGATGAGCGCCACGATCGCGATGATCTTGATGAGCGCGAACCAGAACTCCATCTCGCCGAAGGCCGCGACGGTCGGCAGGTTCAGCGCGAGCAGGATGACGATGACGAGCACGCCGGGGATCCACAACGGGATGCCGGGGAAGAGCGTGTCCGTGTATCCGGCGATCGCGATCACATCGGCGACCCCGGTGACGACCCAGCAGAACCAGTACGTCCAGCCGGTGAAGAACCCGGCCCAGGGACCGAGCAGATCGCTCGCGAAGTCGCTGAACGACTTGTACTTGAGGTTCGACAGCAGCAGCTCGCCCATCGCCCGCATGACGAAGAACAGCATGAAACCGATGATCATGTACACGAAGATCACCGAGGGCCCGGCGACGGAGATCGTCTTGCCGCTGCCCATGAACAGGCCGGTGCCGATGGCCCCGCCGATCGCGAGCAGCTGGATGTGGCGGTTGCTCAGCGCCCGCTTGAGGTGCTGCTCATCTCCGGCCGCGGTGCCGTCAGCGCCGACGGCCCCCTTCGTGTTCTGTGACGTCATCGATCGAACCTCCGGTGTTCCGTGCCGCGACCCGCTGCGGCATCCTTCCGACCGTACTTGTCACCGGGGCCTATCGAGGAACCGAATCGATTCGATATCCTGGAACCCTCCCCGATCCTCCAGCTTTTGCGAGTCGCTTCCCCATGGCCACCCCACTCACCACGGGCCGCCCGTGGCGTGTCATCCTGTCGTTCTCCATCCCCCTGCTGCTCGGCAACGTCGTGCAGCAGATGTACCACTTCGCCGACGCCGTCGTCGTCGGTCGCCATCTCGGCGTGCAGTCGCTCGCCGCGGTCGGCGCGACCGGCAGCCTGCTCTTCCTCCTGATCGGCTTCGCGTGGGGCCTCACGAGCGGCTTCGCGATCCCGATCGCGCAGGCGTTCGGAGCCGGCGATGCCGCGGGAGTGCGCCGCTCGGTCGCGACGGGCGTGATCCTGACGGGCGTCACGAGCGTCGTGCTGACGATCGTCGCGCCGCTCATCGCGCGTCCCATGCTCGAACTGCTCCAGACGCCCGCCGAGCTCATGCCCGAGGCGACGGTCTTCACGCAGATCAGCTTCATCGGCGCGAGCGCGACGATGTTCTTCAACTACCTCTCGGCGATCATCCGCGCGATCGGCGACTCGCGCACCCCGCTGATCTTCCTCACGGTGTCGTGCGTGCTGAACGTCGGCCTCGTGATCCTGATGGTCGGCCCGCTCGCCTGGGGCGTCGGCGGAGCCGCGCTCGCGACGATCGTGGCCCAGGCGGTGTCCGTCATCCTGTGCCTCGAGTTCGTGCGTCGTCGACTGCCGATCCTGCATCTGCGCCGCGTCGACTGGCAGGTCACGCGCGACGACTTCCGTGAGCACCTGCGCCTCGGCCTGCCGATGGGTTTCCAGGCCTCGATCATCGCGATCGGAACGCTCGCGGTGCAGGTGGCGCTCAACACGCTCGGCTCAGATGCCGTCGCCGCCTACACGACCGCGTCTCGTGTCGACGGACTCGCCGTGGCCTTCCTCTCGTCGCTCGGCCTCGCATCCTCGATGTACGCGGCCCAGAACCTCGGCGGACGCCGCCCCGACCGCATCCGTCGCGGTGTGATCGAGGGCACCTGGATGGCGGTGATCACCGGTGCTCTGCTCGGCGTCATCATCATCGCGTTCGGCGCGCCCATGGTGCGCCTGTTCATCGGCGAGGGGTCGGACGAGGTGGTCGAACTCGCGCACCTCATGCTCATCATCAACGGCTGCGGCTACTGGGTTCTCGGCATCCTCTTCGTGCTGCGCGGCGCGCTGCAGGGGCTGGGCCACACGCTGGTGCCGACTGTGACGGGTGTGATCGAGCTCGTGATGCGCGTCGGCGCGGCCGTCGTGCTCGGCGGTCTTATCGGCTTCGCGGGCGTCGCCCTCAGCAACCCGCTCGCCTGGGTGGGCGCGATCGTGTTGCTGGTGCCGGCGTACATCCGCGCGCACCGCGCCCTCGCGACCATGCCTGTCGAGCCCCTGCAGACGACCGAGACCTCGGCCATCGCGATCGTCGGACCGACGGACGGATCCATGGTCGTCGACGCCGTGATCACGCAGTCGGTGCCCGTGGTCCGCGGCTCGCGGTTCGCGTGGTTGAAGCGCCGCTGAACGACGCGTCACGGTTGGAGAACATCATCCTGCAGATGGATGCCGGGTCACCCGATACTTCGTAATCTTGGTAGTGCGGAGATACCGCTGACGGGGGGTCGTCATGACGTCATCGAGGATGGCACACGAGTTGGCAGCGTTCCTGGTTCCGCTGGGATTCTTCGGAGCAGCGGTGGCCGTGCTGTGCGCGATCGTCGCCGGCATCGCGATCGCTCGCGGAGCCGGTGGTCTCGCAGGCGGAGCGGTGGGTCTGTGGATCGCCGCGGCGCTGCTGAGTCTCACGGCATCGTTCGCTCAGCAGTGGACTCCGCTCATCGTGGCGGGAGCCGCCCTCGTCGGCATGCTCGTGATCGGCGGGGTGCTGCGCGGAATCACCGGCTCGGCCGAATCGCGGGCATCGGCGCGTTCCGTCGCCGCGCCGATCGAGGCCCCGGCCGTCTCGGCACCGGCGTCCGCGCCGTCGTCGGCACCGGTGGCGACCGTCACCCCGCGGGCCGTGACGTCGACCAGCACGGGCAGCCTGCCCGCGCTCGCGAGCTGACGCCGGGTCAGCGGTAGTCGCGGTCGCGATGCTGGCGGGCGTCGTCTCCCGCAGCCACGCGCTCGACCTCCCGCGCCCGCAGTTCCACGCGGCGGATCTTGCCCGAGATGGTCTTGGGCAGCTCGGGCACGAACTCGATGATCCGCACCCACAGATGCGACGACAGCCGGTCGTGGGCGTACGCGAAGATCGACCGGGCAGCATCGGCCTCGGCATCCGTCGCATCCGCGCGCAGGCACACATACGCCTTGGGCACGGCCAGACGTGTCGGATCGGGGCTCGGGATCACCGCCGCCTCGATCACGAGGTCATGCTCGAGCAGCACGGATTCGAGCTCGAACGGCGAGATCTTGTAGTCCGAGGCCTTGAACACGTCGTCCGCCCGGCCGATGTAGGTCAGGTAGCCCTCGTGGTCGCGCACCGCGATGTCTCCGGTGTGGTGGTAGCCGCCCTCGCGTGACTCCGCGGTCTTGTCGGGGTCGCCGAAATAGCCGGCCATCAGTCCCGCCGGCGCCTGCGACAGGTCGAGCGCGATCTCGCCCTCGGCGTCCGTGACGGCGCCCGTCGCGGGGTCGAGCAGCACCACCGGATACCCGGGCAGCGGGCGACCCATCGAACCGACCTTCACCGGCTGCCCCGGCGAATTGCCGATGCAGGCCGTCATCTCGGTCTGCCCGAAGCCGTCGCGGATCGTGCCGCCCCAGGCGTCGCGCACACGATCGATGACCTCGGGGTTCAGCGGCTCGCCCGCACCCACGAGCTCGCGCGGCGGGTGCGTGAGGCGGGCGAGATCGGCCTGGATCAGCATCCGCCACACGGTCGGGGGCGCGCAGAAGCTCGAGACCTGATGCGCGTCCATGACCTGCATGAGGGTGTTCGGATCGAAGCGCTCGTAGTCGTACACGAACACCGTCGCCTCAGCGAGGAACGGCGAGTAGAAGCTCGACCAGGCGTGCTTCGCCCACCCGGGAGACGAGATGTTGAGGTGCACGTCGTCGGGACGAACGCCCAGCCACCACATGGTCGACAGGTGCCCGATCGGGTACGAGACGTGCGTGTGCTGCACGAGCTTGGGCCGGCTCGTCGTGCCGCTCGTGAAGTACAGCAGCGCCGTGTCGCCGGCGGGAGTCGGGGCATCCGGCTCGAAGACGGCCGGAGCGCTCGACGAATCGGCGAGACGAGCCCACTCCGACGGGATGCCCTCGCCGACGCCGATCCGCAGCACCTCGGCGTCGATGTCGGCCACGCGCTCGGCGAGAGAGCCGGTCGTCACGATGGCCCTGGCCCTGCCGTACTCGACGCGGTAGGCGAGGTCGGATGCCGAGAGCAGCGTCGAGGTGGGGATCGACACCGCGCCGATCTTGGTGATCGCCAGCATCACCTCCCACAGCTCGATCGTGTTGCCCAGCATCACGATCACGTGATCGCCGCGGCGGATGCCGATCGAGGTGAGCCATGCGGCGACCTGATCCGACCTCGACGAGAGCTCGCCGTAGCTCCAGGTGCGCAGGCTCAGGTCGGAGGCGACGATCTGCACCGCCGGGCGCTCGGGGTTCTCGGCGGCGATCACGTCGAACCACTCGAGCGCGAAGTTGAACGCGTCAGGCGTGGGCCACGAGAAGCCCGCACGGGCGGCGTCGTAGTCGGTGGCGTTCGCGAACAGGAAGTCGCGCATCTCGCGGATCGCGGTGGTGGCTGCGGTGGCGCTGCGGCTCATTCGGGGCTCCCTTGCTCGACGGACGTGATCCATCCTCGCACCGGCCGCCCGCGGCAGGCCCTACGGCAGGCGGATCGTGCCCGTCGCGATGCTCTCGGTCGGCATCCGGTCGCGGTTGTAGGTGATCTCGCTGTAGCCGTGCGGGGTGGGGACGCCGTCTTCGTCGAGGCTCACGAACACGATCTTCTCGATCGTGAGGATGCTCTTGCGGGTGATCATGTTGCGCGCGACCGCCCGCATCGTGAGCGACGTGCGCCCGAAATGGGTGGCCTGCAGGCCGATCTCGATCAGGTCGCCCTGCACGGCCGAGGCCTCGAAGTTGATCTCCGAGATGTGCTTCGTCACCGCGCGGTAGTTGCCCAGCTGCACGATCGCGTAGATCGCGGCCTCCTCGTCGATCCACTTGAGCAGGCTGCCGCCGAACAGCGACCCGTTCGCGTTCAGGTCTTCGGGGCGCACCCACTTGCGGGTGCGGAAGTTGATGCTGTCTTCGGACCACTGCGATTCGGGTGTCTTCTGCTTCGCCATGCTTCGAGGGTAGGAGCGTCGTGAGTCGACGGTGTTACGGATGCACATCCGTGCAGGCGACCTGTCATCTGCCGTGGGCTGATCCGCCCTGGGCGGATCCGCTCCCGCGGGGCCGGCGGGCGGCGGATGCTGGGGCCATGAGCGAAGACAACCCCATCCCGCAGTTCGGTCCCGAGGCCAGAAGAGCCCTGTTCCACGAGCGCGTGCTCGTGCTCGACGGCGCCCTCGACGATGACAACGGCACGCTGCTCATGACGCAGCTGCTCACCCTGTCGGCGGAGGACCCCACGGCCGACATCGCCCTGTGGATCCACTCGCCAGGCGGTTCGGTTCCGTCGATGCTCGCGATCCGCGACCTCATGACCCTCGTGCCCAACGACGTGTCGACCCTCGCGCTCGGCCTCGCCTGCAGCGCCGGACAATTCCTGCTCTCGGCGGGAGCCCGCGGCAAGCGGCGCGCACTGCCGCACGCGCGCATCCTCATGCACCAGGGCTCGGCCGGGATCGGCGGCTCGGCGGTCGAGATCGAGACCCAGGCCGATGATCTGCGGCACATGCGCGACACCGTGCTGGGGATCATCGCCGCCGACACCGGGCAGCCCATCACGCGGATCTTCGAGGATTCGCTGCACGACCGCTGGTACACCGCGGCCCAGGCGAAGGAGTTCGGGTTCATCGACGAGATCGTCGACTCCCTCGCAGGTCTGATGCCCCGGCGTCGCGCCCGGGTCGGGCTGGGGGCGAGCGCATGAGCGGCTACACGATCCCGAACGTGATCGCGCAGCATCCGCGCGGCGACCGCGTGATGGACGTCTACTCGCATCTGCTCGCCGAGAGGGTGATCTATCTCGGCACGGCGATCGATGCGGGGGTTGCCAACGCGCTCATCGCCCAGCTGCTGCATCTGGATGCCGACAGCCAGGATGCGGGCGTGCAGTTCTACATCAACAGCGAGGGCGGCGATCCCGGTGCGGCGCTCGCGATCTACGACACGATGCAGCACATCCGCCCGGCCGTCGCGACGACCTGCGTCGGACAGGCGATCGGTCCTGCGGCGCTGCTGGTCGCGGCGGGGGCGACGGGACAGAGAGCGGCCCTCGCGCACGCGCGAATCGTGCTGCATCAGCCGGTCGGACAGTCACGGGGGGCGATCCCCGATCTCATCCTCGCGGCCGACGAGGTCGTGCGCGTCCGTGCCGACATGGAGGCGATCCTCGCCCGCCACAGTGGCCGTTCGCTGAGTGAGCTGCGCGCCGACACCGACAGGGACCGCGTCTTCACGGCATCCGGCGCGCTCGACTACGGACTGATCGACACCGTGCTGGGGGAGCGGGCCGCCTGAGCCGCTCAGGCGGCGAGAGCGAAGGCCCCGCGCGTGACCGACACCGCAGCGGATGCCGGAGCCGCCGTCGTCTGACGCAGCTCGTCGGCCACCGCGCTCGTCAGCTCGATCAGCGAGGTGTCGAGCGCCCCCGCGATGGCTGCGATCATCTCGCTCGAGGGCTCTTTGAGTCCGCGCTCCACCTCGGAGAGGTACTGGGGCGAGACGCCCGCGTGGGCCGCCGTGTCGGTGAGCGTCTCGTCGCGGTCGTGCCGGCGGCGGCGCAGCTGGTCGCCCAGCAGATGACGCCACAGCGGCTCGGGGTCGCTGGGGCGAGGGCGGGCGGGGCGAGGGGTGCGGGGAAACGGGACGAGGTCGGCCATGCCTCACGATAATCCGCGCTCACGCGGGTGTTCGAGCCCTTCTGCTCAGAGCAGAACGCACCTCGACCCGGCGGCAGCGGGAGGCGACGTCGTACGATCCCAGGGTGACCGCCTACTTCGAACGCCTCTCTGACAGAGCCTTTCGCGCGACGGATGCGGTGCAGGGAGCCTGGAACACCTCGGAGCAGCACATCGCACCGACCATCGGGCTGCTGGCGCATCTCGTCGAGACGCACCGCGATGCGCGGCGCGACGATGCGCTGACCCTGGCTCGGGTCTCGTACGACATCCTCGGCGTGCTGCCGATCGACGTGGTCGAGGTCGACATCCGCGTGATCCGTCCGGGGCGGACGATCGAGCTCGTCGAGGCGACTCTGAGCCATGCGGAGCGTCCGGCCGTGATCCTGCGGGCCTGGCTGATGAAGACGGCCGACACGTCATCCATCGCCGGCGGGGCGCTGTCGGTCATGCCTCCGCTGGACTCGCACGCCGAATGGCACGCGGGGGACGTGTGGCCGGGCGCCTTCGTGCGCTCGGGCGACTTCCGTCATCGTCAGGACGAGCCCGGCCGGGCGTCCGCCTGGGTGCGGCCGCACCACCCGCTGCTCGCCGCTGAGCGGGTCAGCTCGACGGCGCGGGCACTGGGCGTCGTCGACCTCGCGAACGGCATGAGTCCCCGGGTGCCCGTCGGAGACGCCTTCTTCCCCAACGTCGACCTCACGGCGCACCTGTTCCGCGAACCCGATGAGGGGTGGATCGGTCTCGACACCACCGTGACCTTCGGCGCGCACGGAGTGGGTGTGACGCATTCCGTGCTGAACGACGCCTCGGGTCCCTTCGGCACCTCGGTGCAGAGTCTGACCGTGCGGCCGGGGGTCGGCGCGCGCTGAGGCCCCGGGGCGACCCCGGGCTAGAGCGCGGCGGCGATCCCGGGGTTCAGTTTGGTCAGGATCGCGCCGAGCTGCACCCGTTCGTCGTCGGTGAGCGCATCGAGGATCAGCTCGCGGATCTGCGCCACATGCACGGGGGCTGCTTCTCGCAGCAGTTCGCGACCGGCATCCGTGAGCGCCGCGGTCAGCGTGCGCTTGTCGCTGCTGCACGACGTGCGCGTGACCCACCCTCGCTGCTCGAGCGAGTCGATCGCGTGGCTGAGGCGTGAGCGGCTGAGTCCCGCGATCTGGGCGAGTTCGGTCATCGGGATCGCCCGATCGCCCTGCCCCGCGAGGGTCACGAGGATCGCATAGTGCGCGTGCTTGAGGCCGGTCTGAGCCTTGAGGGTGCGATCGAGCACCTGGGGCAGCAGCTGCACGAAGCGGATCGTCGGCAGCCACGTCGACATCTCCGCGTCGTCGAGGCGCCGCTCGCTGATCACGGGAGTGCTCATCACGCGGCCGAGAGGTCGGGCGCAGAGAGGTCGAGAGTGTGCGAAGTGTGGTCGCGCTTGGCCTCGAGGTAGCGGTGGTTCGCGTCGGAGAGGTGCACTCCGGTGCGCACGTGCTCGGCGACGCGGATGCCGAGGGCGTCGAGCTGAGCGGCCTTGTCGGGGTTGTTGCTCAGCAGGCGGATGCTGTCGACGCCCACGGCCCGCAGCATCTGCGCCGCCACCGTGTAGTCGCGTTCGTCTTCGCCGCGGCCCAGCGCCACGTTCGCCTCGTACGTGTCGAGGCCCGCATCCTGCAGCGCGTAGGCGTCGAGCTTGGCGTACAGGCCGATGCCGCGGCCCTCCTGGCGCAGATAGAGCAGGAACCCGCCCTGCTCGGCGATGCGCTCGACGGCTTCGCGCAGCTGCGGACCGCAGTCGCAGCGCTCGGAGCCGAACACGTCGCCCGTGAGGCATTCGCTGTGCGGGCGCACCAGCGGAGCCTCGCCGCCCTCGGCCGCACGCTCGAGCGCGCCCTTCCAGTCGCCGAGACCGAGCAGCAGGTGCTCGCGTGCGTCGACCAGACCGTCGAAGGTCACCACGTCGGCCGTGGTCGAGAACCCGTCGGCGAAGCGCAGGGGAACGCGAACCCGAGTCCGCTCCGTCGCGACAGGAACGACGGTTGAAGTTTCAATCATGTCGAGTGAAACGCGACGTCGTCACCGATATTCCCGGTCGGCTGTTTCTCGGGCGGGCGGCGACGGACGAGCTTGAGCTCGCTGGCCAGGATGCCGAGCACGACGAGCCCGCCGCCGATCAGTGCCAGCAGCGGCAGGCGTTCACCCGCGATGCGACCGACGACGCCGGCCCAGACCGGCTCTCCGGCATAGATGATCGTCGCGCGAGTGGGTGACACCGACTTCTGCGCCCAGTTCATCGTGAGCTGGATCAGGCAGCTCGCGGCGCCGAGGCCGACCGCGCAGCCGACCCAGATCCACGAGAACTCCGGCACCGCCTCGCCCGCGACGGGCATCGTGAGCAGGCCGAGCGCACCGGCGGTGAGCAGCTGGATGATCGTGATCCGGCCGAGGTCGATCCTGCCGGCGAACACGCTGATGAGGATGATCTCGGCGGCGATCGGCAGTGTGCTGATCAGGGTCGCGATCTCGCCGACCCCGAGCGAGAGGGTGAAGGCGACAGGGCCGGCGATCAGCATCAGGCCGATGAACGCGAGACCCGCGCCCACGAACGCCATCGCCGGCGGCCGCTTGCGGAACACCGCCCACTGGGCGAGCGGTACGAGGGGCACGTACATGGCCGTGATGAACGCCGACGTGCTCGAGTCGATCGTCTGCAGTCCCACCGTCTGCAGACCGTAGCCGAGGTAGATCATGACGCCGATCGCGACCCCCGCGCCGATGTCGCGCCACCGGATGCCGCGCAGCGCCCGGTGGAAGATCGCGACGCTGATGAGCCCCGCCACGAGGAACCGGATGCCCACGAAGAACCACGGTCCGGAGTGCTGCATCGCCCAGTGCACGAGCAGGAAGGTGCTGCCCCAGACAGCTGTTATGGCGAGGAGCGCGACCTCTTGCGGGCGGAGGCGCATCCAGCGGAATCGAGTGGGCACGTGCGGTCCCTTTCTCGACGAAGCCGGGAACGAGCCTAGTACTCGGTACCCTCGCAGCATGAGCAACTTCGTGAGCGCCGATGCACTGAACCGGCTCCTTGAGGCGGGCGACGCCGTGCGGGTGATCGACGTGCGCTGGCGTCTGGACCGACCCGACGGCCACGATGACTATCTTGCGGGACACATCCCGGGCGCGGTCTACGTGCCGCTCGACACCGAGCTGTCGACGCACGGCGAGCCGTCGGAGGGGCGGCATCCGCTTCCCTCCACGCAGACTCTGCAGGATGCCGCTCGGCGCTGGGGCGTCGGTCAGGGCGACCTCGTCGTGGCGTACGACGACAGCAAGGGGCTCAGCGCCTCGCGGGCCTGGTGGCTGCTGCGACAGGGCGGCGTCGACGTGCGCGTGCTCGACGGCGGCCTCAGCGCGTGGCGCGCGGCGGGACTGCCGGTCGAGACCGACGACGTGCGGCCCGAGCCCGGCGACGTGGTGCTCGACGCGATCGGCGCCGACGCGATCTCCATCGACGAGGCGGCCGCGTTCCCGGCATCCGGCGTTCTGCTCGATGTGCGCGCCGCCGACCGCTATCGCGGCGAGTCGGAGCCCTACGACCCGATCGCCGGGCACATCCCGGGCGCCGTGAACCTGCCGATGGCTGCGCATCTGGATGCCGAGGGCAAGATCCTCGACATGCATACCCTGCAGCAGAACTTCGCGGACGTCGGCGTGACCGACGGCACCCCGGTGGCCGCGTACTGCGGTTCCGGTGTGACCGCGGCCCACACGGCTCTGGTGCTCGACGAGATCGGGATCCCCGCCAAGGTCTTCCCGGGATCGTGGAGCCAGTGGTCGAACACCCCGGGTCGCCCCGCGGCGGTCGGGCACCGGCCCGGCTGAGCGTCAGACGGCGCGCTCAGCGTCCGTCGGCATAGCTCCAGCTGATGCCGAGCGCGCCCGGCCCGAATGCTCTGCGCACCTGATGGACCGATGTGCGACCGCCGAGGTCGAGCACGGTGGTGTTCACGCCCTTGGGCGTCTCGACGCGCTCTTCGATGCGGTCGGGCAGCGCATCGGGGTGGAATCGCGTCCACACCAGAAGCTCACGGCTCTGTCGCGCGAGCGCGTGCCCCGTCTCGCGCTGCGGGGGATAGCCGGGCGGATACTCGACCGACCACTCGACCATGGCCGTCTCCGGCGCGGTGAGAGGCGCCTCCAGCTCGAACAGCACGCCGTGGACCTCGCCCTTCGGGTGCGAGTGGCGGGCCGCGATGCGTCCGCCCGACACGGCTTCGATCATCGGCGCCGGGGTGCTCTCGCCGGGGGTCAGCTCGAGGAAGGGGATCGCCTGGACCGTGCCGACGGTGGACTGCAGGATGCTGCGCGTCAGCGACCGGCAGACGTTGCCGGCCTCGTCGACATCGGTCACCGAATGCGTCGTCAGCTCGCGGGACGAGTCGGGGTACTCGACCCCGAGGGCTGCGTACACCTCTTTCACGGCCTGCTCCAGTTCCTCCTCGTCGAGCGGGAACTGGTTCGGTCCCAGCGGACCGGTGCGGTTGGTCGCGCCGAGCAGAGCGGTCAGCGCTCCGCGTTCCAGGCCCAGCAGCTCCTCGATGTCGCTGAGGGCAGCCATCGACTGCACGCTCTCGGGGCGCCGCGCGCCCGACCGCCAGTAGCTGAGAGTGGCCATCGAGACGCTGTTGCCCCGGCTCCGCAGCAGCTCGTGGAGCCGTGCCAGGGTGAGTCCGCGCGCGTTGATGGCGTCGCGGAACGAGCTCGCGAACGCATCCGCCGCTCGCCGGACCCCAGTTTCCATACTCATCACAGAACCCCTCCGGTATGTGAAGAATCGCGCTCTAGAGTGAGCTTACGACCACACCGGCATCGCGTCAGGGGACGTGATGCTTTTTCTGGGGTCCAAGGGTTGTACCGCCGCAAGCAGGGTGCCCGACCTTGTGAGCGGTCGCGACCCGCACGCAGTGTCGCCCCCGTCGCTGCGTTCTGTCGCGGGGCCTGACGATCGATCTGGGGAGATCGGTCAGGCCCCGCGAACACCTTCCTGGGCGGCATCCACCCCGCACCCCCGCGTAGACTGGGGGTAACACCCCGGAGGACTCTGGATCGTCATGTCTGCCCCTGCCCGCGCGTTCACCGCGCGTCACGTCCAGTTGCTGCGCGCGCTCTTCGCCGCCGCCGCCGCCGTGATGATCACCTTCTCGCCCGACCACTCCGCCGCCGTGGGCCTCTCGGTCTTCAGCGGCTTCGTGTTGACGAGCGCTCTCGTGCAGATCCTCGCCGCATGGCTCGTGTTCCCCGCAGGGCAGCGGTGGCCGTCGATCGTCGCGGCGCTGCTCGGCTTCGCCGCAGGAATGACCGCGGGCGTGCCGATGTGGCGCACGGACGACATGTTCTTCATCGTCGTGATCGCCTGGGCCGCATCGACCGGACTCGTCGAGCTGATCGTGGGCCTGCGCGCACGCCGCGCGGGTGACGACACCGCCCGCGACTCCATCACGGTCGGCGCTCTCGGGCTGCTGCTCGCTGTGGTGCTCATCGCCATACCCGCCGGATTCGTGCAGCCCTACGCCATCGACGGCGCGGGGGACTTCGTGCTCACCGGCATCATCCTCGGGGTCGGCATGCTCGGCGGATACGCGGCGATCATCGCCGTGTTCCTCGGCATCGCCGGTCTGACCCCGACGAACGCGCGCGCCGTCGATGACGCCGCCGCCGCCGACGGCGTGAGTCCCGCGTCCGTCGACCACGGAGGAGACCGATGAGCGACGAGAAGAAGCCCACCCGCAGCGACATCCTGCGCCCCCTTCACCTGCTCGGAATCGCGCTGGCCTGCGGCATCTTCGCCGCGATCGTCACCTTCGTGTCGACCGGTGCCTTCACGGCACGCGTGAACGACGCGATCGCGAACGGCACCTACGAAGGTCTGACGCCGATCGCCCTCGGCCTCGTCGTGGGCGGCGGGGCGTTCATCGTGACGCTGCTGCTCCTCGCGATGCTCATGCTGGTCGTCGACCCGGCCGACGTCACCAAGACGGTCGATCGCCCCGTGCTGTACGACCCCGAGACGCCCGACGAGCCCGACTCCGGCGCGACCGGCCGCACCGCCTCTTCCTGACGCACGCAGGCGTCCCCGCAGACGAATCGACCCCGCACCGGCATCCGGTGCGGGGTCGATTCGTGTCGGTGGTCGTTACTTCGCGAGCTGCTCGGCGATGCCCGTGTAGGTCGCGGGGGTCAGCGCCAGCAGACGCTGCTTCGCGGCATCCCCGATCTCGAGCCCCTCGACGAAGGCGGCGAGGTCGGCGGCGCCCACACGGTGTCCGCGCGTCAGCTCTTTGAGCAGCGCATAGGGATCCGTGATCGACGAACGGCCGGCGACGACCTCGGCGCGGATGACGGTCTGGATCGCCTCGGCGAGCACCTCCCAGTTCACGTCGAGGTCGGCGAGCAGCACGTCGCGCGACAGCGAGATCGCGTTCAGGCCACGGCGCAGGTTGTCGATCGCGAGCAGCGAGTGGCCGAAGGCGACGCCGATGTTGCGCTGGGTCGTCGAGTCGGTGAGGTCGCGCTGCAGGCGGCTGGTGACGAGGGTCTGACCGAGAGACGCGAGCAGGGCGCCGGAGATCTCGAGATTGGCCTCGGCGTTCTCGAACCGGATCGGGTTGATCTTGTGCGGCATGGTCGACGATCCGGTCGCACCGGCGACGGGGATCTGCGCGAAGTAGCCGAGCGAGATGTACGTCCAGATGTCGGTCGCCAGGTTGTGCAGGATGCCGCCGGCGTGACGCACGCGGTCGTACAGCTCGACCTGCCAGTCGTGCGACTCGATCTGTGTCGTCAGCAGGTTGAAGCCGAGGCCCAGGCCCTCGATGTACTCGCGAGAGATCGTCGGCCAGTCGGCGTCGGGATCGGCCGAGAGGTGCGCCGACCAGGTGCCGGTCGCGCCCGAGAACTTGGCGAGGTAGTCGGATGCCGCGATCTGGGCGCGCACGCGCTCGAGGCGCCAGGCGAAGACCGCGAGCTCCTTGCCCATGGTCGACGGGGTCGCGGGCTGTCCGTGGGTGCGCGAGAGCATCGCGGCGTCGGCGTGCTCGGCAGCCAGCTCGCGGAGCTTGGCGATCACGGTGTCGAGAGCAGGCAGCCAGACCTCCTCGACCGCGCGCTTGACGGTGAGCGCGTAGGACGCCGAGTTGATGTCCTCACTCGTGCAGGCGAAGTGCGTGAGCTCGGCGATCGAGTCGAGACCCAGCGTCGACAGGCGGTCGCGCACGAGGTACTCGATGGCCTTGACGTCGTGCTGCGTGACCGCTTCCTTCTCGGCGAGCCAGTCGATCTCGTCCTGACCGAAGTCGCGGTAGAGGGCGCGCAGACGCTCTTTGTCGGCGTCCGAGAGCGGGGTGGTCTCGAAGAGGGACCGGTCGGTGAGGGCGATCAGCCACTCGACCTCGACCTCGACGCGGGCCCGGTTGAGGCCCGCCTCCGAGAGGAAGTCGGCGAGTCCGGTGACGGCGCCGCGGTAGCGGCCGTCGAGGGGGCTCAGGGGCTGCGGCGGGAGCGAGGGCTGGAAAGTCAGGGGAGTCCTCCTGATCAGGCCCCGAGAACACGGGGCGTGCGGGGCTGGCGAAGGGCCGGTTCGAGCTGACGGAACAACCCGCGGGTCGCCGCCTCAATCATACCGAGCACCGAATCGAACATCTCAGGGCCCGCGTAGTACGGGTCGGGCACGTCCTGCGTCGAGGCGGCGGGGTCGAACGCGAGCAGCAGCGTGACCTTGCCCTCTTCGTCTTCGTCGCGGGCCCACTCGCGCAGGTTCCGCTCGTGAGTGCGGTCGAGTGCGACCACGAGATCGTTGTCGGCGAACGAGGCGAAGGTGAACTGCTTGGCGCGGTGCAGAGAGCCGTCGTAGCCGCGTCGAGCGAGCGAGTCGAGAGTACGGTGGTCGGCCTGTTCGCCGAGGTGCCAGTCGCCGGTTCCCGCGCTGCGCGAGACGATGCGCGAGCCGAGCCCCTGGCGTTCCGCGAGATCGCGGAAGACGACCTCCGCCATGGGGGAGCGGCAGATGTTCCCCGTGCAGACGAAGATCACGCGAAAGGGATCCGGGGATGGCACTGTTCCATTGTGCCGGTCGGCGGCCGATCGCGCGACGCGGAATTGCTCGGCAGGCCGGCGGCGCACCCGTTCTGCACATGCGCACCCGCCCGCGACGCACTCACGTGCCCTGGAATCGCAGGGCGGATCCGGGATCCGCGACGACGCGGATCCCGGATGCTGGGCGCATGAACTCCATCGCACTGATGCAGATGTCCGCGGCAGAGGCCGAATGGGCGAAATCGCAGGCCGCTCGCGAGCTTCGGGCGGCGGTCGAGGCGCTCGACGACGCGCGAGCATCGCTCAGAGCGCTGGCCGACGACACCGCATGGCGGTCCGAGGGGGTCCGCGCGATGCACGACGCCCTGGGCGACTACGGGCGGCGTGCGCAGGCAGAGGCCTCCGACACGCGGGGTCGCGTGTCGGAGGTGGCGGGGATCGACCTGTCGTGAGCGGCATCGACATCGCTCACGGAGGTGTGATCTCGGTCGATCCCGATGTACTGCGCGAGATCGCACGTCGCACCGACGTCGTGACCACGCGCTTCGATCATGCACGGGATGCGATCGGGCGGGCGTACCGGGTCATCGTCGACACGCCGGGATTCAGCGCCCAGGTCGACACCGTGGAGCTGTGGGCATCAGGGGAGCGGCTGGCTCGCCTGCACTCGGAGTGCCGCGAGACCACTTCGAGCACCCTGCTGATGGCCGACGTCTACGAATACGTCGAGCTGAAGGCGGAGGCCGCGATGCTCGCGCAGACGGATCCCTCCACTGCGCGGCGACTGGTGGGCCAGGCCGACCGCCTGGCCCAGAGCGATGAGCGCATCCCCGGCATGGCTGCGAAGCTCGAGGTGCAGTGGCAGCTCGAGAGGTTCACGAGTCTCTTCCCGTTCCCCCTCGTGCCCCTGGCTGTCGGTCCCTTCTTCGCTGCCGCGCTGGCCGCGGGCGTGCGCTCAGGTCTCGGCAAGGTGACTCCGGGCGAGACCCTGAAGGGCAGTGCCGACCCTGTGACGGTGACGCCTGTCGCGACGTCGACCCCGTCCGCGGCCCCGGGGAGTCTCGCTGCGGCCCTGAAGCGCATGCCGACGGCCACAGGAGCGCAGGCCGCGGTCGAGAAGTACACGTTCCCCGACGGCAGCACGAGGTTCGTCGCCTACGTCGAGGGCACCCAGTCCGTGGGGTTCGGCGGAGCCGAGCCGTGGGACATGAAGTCGAACATCGAGCTCTACGAGGGGCAGCGGTCAGCCTCGTATCAGGCGACGATCGACGCGCTCGAGGCGGCGGGTGCCGGGCCCGGCGATGTGGTCGACATCGTCGCGCACTCGCAGGCCGCGATGGTGGCGGCGCATCTCTCGATGGAGAGCGAGTTCGACGTGCAGATGCAGATCACGGCGGGCAGCCCCGTCGAGCCGACGCTCGACGACGATCAGACCCTCGTGCAGATCCGTCACACCGACGATCCCGTGTCGGAGCTCTCCGACGGTTCAGCGGAGGGCGCGGGGTCGGACGACAGCTTCACGGTGTCGCGAGCGGCTGATCCCGGGGTCTCTCCCGGCGACTTCCGGATCGATCAGCACTCGCTCGAGTCGTATGCCGAGACGGCCGCGATGGCCGACGCGTCAGGGGATCCGCGGGTCGATGAGCTCGACGACTACTTTGCGGAGCTCGCCCACGCAGAGACGATCGAGCGCACCGAGTATCACGCCGAGCGCGTGCAGGACGAACCGTGAGGCGCCCGGGCTGCCGCGGCGAGCGGGCCCGAACGGCCAGAGGTCAGTCGCGGCGGGCGCGCTTGCTCTGCGGTCGCAGGATGAACCCGAAGACGCCGTTGATCAGCGAGATGATGAGGGCTGCGAGCACTCCCCACCAGAAGCTGCCGACAGTGAGTCCCCAGCCGAATCCGCTCGTGATCCAGGCGGTGAGCCACAGCAGGAAGCCGTTGATCACGAACCCGATCAGGCCGAGTGTGAGGATGTACAGCGGGAAGGCGACGATCTTCACGACCGTGCCGATGATCGTGTTCACGAGAGCGAAGATCGCGGCGACCGCGAGGAGCGTGAGCACGAGCTGCAGAGTCTCGCCCGGCGCGAACGCTCGGATCTGCACCTGCAGGGCGGGGATCAGCGTCACGACCCACAGGGCGAACGCATTGACGACGACTCGGATGATGAAGCGCATGGTCAGACCAGTCTCCCACGAGGGTGCAATAGTGCGACCCCAGCGAACCATGAACGAGGAGCTTGCGGACATTCCCACTGTCGCGAAGTTTGCGACAGTTGGGCTCGAGGGCGATCGCAGAATCCCTAGACTCGTCGTTGTGACCGACCCGATCCTGCCGCGCATCCGTCCCGCCATCGCCGCTCTGGCGCCCTACCGCCAGGGCAAGCAGGCAGGACCCGACGCGTTCAAGCTGTCGAGCAACGAGAACCCGTTCGAGCCGCTGCCGTCGGTCGCCGCAGCGCTGCAGCACACGACGCCGATCAACCGGTACCCCGACGCGACGGCCGGTCGCCTGCGTGCGCGGCTCGGTGCCCGCTTCGCCGTCGAGCCCGACCAGGTGCATGTCGCCGCGGGAAGCGTGTCGATTCTGCATCAGCTGATCCTCGCCACTGCATCCGTCGGCGACGAGGTCGTCTACGCGTGGCGCTCGTTCGAGGCCTACCCGAGCCTGCCGCTCGTGGCAGGGGCGACCGGGGTGCAGGTGCCGCTCACCGCCGACTCCCGCCACGACCTCGACGCGATGGCCGAGGCTGTCACCGACCGCACGCGCGCGATCATCCTCTGCACGCCGAACAACCCGACCGGCCCGATCATCACGAGCGACGAGTTCGCCACGTTCGTCGAGCGGGTCCCCGCCGACGTCCTGATCGTCCTCGACGAGGCCTACGCCGAGTTCGTCACCGCCCCCGGCGCGGTCGACGGTCTCGCGGAGCGGGTCTTCGAGAGGCATCCGAATGTCGTCGTGCTGCGCACGTTCTCGAAGGCCTATGGTCTGGCGGGCCTGCGCGTCGGCTACGCGATCGGCAACGAGAAGGTTCTCGATGCGGCACGCACCACCGGCATCCCGCTCTCGGTCACCTCGGCCGCCGAGAACGCCGCGATCGCGAGTCTCGACGCCGAGAGCGAGCTGCTCGATCGCGTCGCAGTGATCGTCGAGCGGCGTACCCGGCTGGTCGAAGGTCTGCGTGCGCAGGGCTGGGATGTGCCCGACGCCCAGGGCAACTTCATCTGGCTGCCCACGGGCGCGCGCACCGACGAGGTCGCTGCGGCATTCGTCGCGAGCGATCTGATCGTGCGGCCCTTCCCGGGCGACGGCATCCGCATCTCGGTGGGAGAGGAAGAGTCCGTCGCGCGAGTCATCGAGGTCGCTGCGGCGCTGATCTGACGGTCCCCGGGCGGCCGATTTTCCGGGTTCCGGAGAGATACAAGGGCCTCCTAGGTATGCGTGACCTGGCATGCGGGCGCGGGTAGCGTAAGGCTGTGACATCGTCCGAAAACGAACTCGTCCGCGTCCTGCAGAAGGACGGCCGATTCGCCCCCAGCCCGGCTGCCGAGAGATATCTGCCCCTGATCGAGGCGATCAGCGATGCGGAGCTCGAGCAGTTCTTCCGCGACATGGTGACGATCCGCGCGATCGACACGCAGGCCACCAACCTGCAGCGTCAGGGGCAGCTCGCGCTGTGGCCGCCGAGCCGTGGCCAGGAGGCCGCTCAGGTCGGCTCGGGCCGCGCCGCGCGCACGCAGGACACGATCTTCCCGTCGTATCGCGAGCACGCCGTCACCCGCATCCGCGGCGTCGACCCGCTCGACATCATCAAGCTCATGCGCGGCGTCTCGCACGGCGGGTGGGATCCCACCGACCCGAAGAACGGCAACACGCGGCTGTACACCCTCGTGCTCGGTTCGCAGGTTCTGCACGCGACCGGTTACGCGATGGGACTGAACTTCGACGCACGCAGCGGCACCGGCGACGTCGACAAGGACGAAGCCGTCATCGTCTACTACGGCGACGGCGCATCGAGCCAGGGTGACGTGCATGAGGCGATGGTGTTCGCCGCGAGCTACCAGGCGCCGACCGTCTTCTTCCTGCAGAACAACCACTGGGCGATCTCGGTGCCCGTGTCGACGCAGTCGCGTGTGCCGCTGGTCGAGCGCAGCGCCGGCTACGGCATCCCGAGCGTCCGCGTCGACGGCAACGACGTGCTCGCCAGCTACGCCGTCTCGCGAGTGGCGCTCGACGAGGCGCGCAGCGGCCAGGGTCCGAGGGCGATCGAAGCCGTGACGTACCGTCTCGGCGCGCACACCACCAGTGACGACCCCACCAAGTACCGCGGCTCCGACGAGGAGCAGTCGTGGGCGGAGCGCGACCCGATCGACCGCATGCGGGCGTTCCTCCAGAACAGGGGAGCGTCGGAGCAGTTCTTCGCCGACGTGGATGCCGAAGCCGCCGACGCCGCCGAAGACCTGCGCTCGCGCTCGGTCGAGCTCGGACCGCCGACAGTCGACAAGATGTTCGACCACGTCTACAGCGAGCCGCATCCGCTGGTCGCGGAGCAGAAGGCCTGGCACGCTCGTTACGAGGCTTCGTTCGAAGGAGACGCCCAGTGACCCTCGAGACGATGCCGTTCAGCAAGGCACTCAATGCGGGTTTGCGCAGGGCGATGGAGGAGAACTCCAAAGTCCTGCTCATGGGCGAGGACATCGGCAAGCTCGGCGGTGTCTTCCGCGTGACCGAGCACCTGCAGCGCGACTTCGGTGACCGCCGGGTGCTCGACACCCCGCTCGCGGAGTCGGGCATCGTGGGCACGGCGATCGGACTGGCGATGACCGGATTCCGTCCCGTCATCGAGATCCAGTTCGACGGCTTCGTGTTCCCCGCGTTCGACCAGATCACGACCCAGCTCGCCAAGCTCACCAACCGCCACGAGGGCGCGCTGAGCCTGCCGGTCGTCATCCGCATCCCCTACGGCGGGCACATCGGCGCGGTCGAGCATCACCAGGAGAGCCCCGAGGCGTACTTCGCGCACACCCCGGGCCTGCGTGTGGTCTCGCCGTCGACGCCGAACGACGCGTACTGGATGATCCAGGAGGCCATCGCGTCGAACGATCCGGTGATCTTCATGGAGCCGAAGAGCAGGTACTGGACGAAGGGCGAGGTCGAGCTCGATGCCTCCGCCGCGCCGCTGCACTCGTCGCGCGTCGTCCGCACCGGGTCCGACGTCACGCTCGTCGGACACGGCGCCATGGTCACGACGCTGCTGCAGGCTGCGGCGCTCGCCGAAGCCGAGGGCACGAGCTGCGAGGTCGTCGATGTGCGCTCGCTGTCGCCCATCGACTACGCGCCCATCCTGAACTCGGTGCGCAAGACCGGACGCATGGTCTACGCGCAAGAAGCTCAGGGCTTCACGAGCATCGGCAGCGAGGTCGCCGCGACCGTCATGGAGCGGGCGTTCTACGCACTCGAGGCCCCGGTGCTGCGCGTCTCGGGCTACGACACCCCGTTCCCGCCCGCCAAGCTCGAGGGCGCTTATCTCCCCGATGCCGACCGCATCCTCGAGGCCGTCGACCGCTCGCTCGCCTACTGATCTCACCCTGATCTCACCGTTCCCAAAGGACCGCTCATGAGCACGCAGAACTTCAACCTCCCCGACGTGGGCGAGGGCCTGACCGAAGCCGAGATCGTGACGTGGAAGGTCGCGCCCGGTGACACGGTCGCGATCAACGACGTCATCTGCGAGATCGAGACGGCCAAGTCGCTCGTCGAGCTGCCCTCGCCGCACGCCGGCGTCGTCGGCGAGCTGCTGGCTGCCGAAGGCACGACGGTCGAGGTCGGCTCGCCCATCATCACGTTCGTGACGGATGCGCGCGACGATGCCGGACCCGGCGTGATCGCGACCGCCGAGGCTCCCGCACCCGAAGAGGGCGGCGGTTCGGTGCTGGTCGGCTACGGCTCGGGCGGCGGCGCCACCTCGCGTCGCAAGCGCCCGGCAGAGCGCCCCGTGCGCTCGTCGGTCGGGGTGATCGCGAAGCCGCCGATCCGCAAGCTGGCCAAGGACCTGGGCGTCGATCTCACCGCGGTCGCTCCCACGGGGGCTGACGGAGAGGTCACCCGCGACGACGTGATGACCCATGCGTCGCAGGCGAGCGTGTTCCGCAACATCGAGACGCCCGAGTGGGGCGCGGTGCGCGAAGAGACCGTGCCCGCTCCGCAGAGCGCCCCGGCCGGCCTCGCCCGCGGACTGTCGCCGGCCCCGGCATCCGTCTCCGGTCAGAGCGACGATCGCACCGAGTCGATCCCGGTCAAGGGTGTGCGCAAGGCCACGTCGTCGGCGATGGTCCAGAGCGCATACTCCGCCCCGCACGTCACGGTGTGGAAGGAGATCGACGCGAGCCGCACGATGGAGCTCGTCAAGCGTCTCAAGTCCTCGCCCGATTACGCCGACATCCGCGTCTCGCCGCTGCTGATCATGGCTCGCGCCGTCATCTGGGCTGCGCGCCGCACGCCGATGGTCAACGCCGCTTGGATCGAGACCGAGGGCGGCGCCGAGATCGCCGTGCGCCACTACGTCAACCTCGGCATCGCCGCGGCGACCCCTCGCGGTCTGCTCGTGCCGAACATCAAGGACGCGCAGGACCTGAGCATGAAAGACCTCGCTCGCGCCCTGAACCGCCTCACGCTCACCGCTCGCGAGGGCAAGACGAGTCCTGCCGATCAGCAGGGCGGCACGATCACGATCACCAACATCGGAGTCTTCGGGATGGATGCCGGCACGCCGATCATCAACCCCGGCGAGGCCGGCATCGTGGCCATGGGAACGATCAGTCAGAAGCCGTGGGTCGTCGACGGCGAGGTGCGCCCGCGCTGGGTCACCACGGTCGCAGGGTCTTTCGACCACCGCGTGATCGACGGAGACGGCATGAGCCGGTTCATCGCCGATGTGGCGTCTGTTCTCGAGGAGCCCGCGCTGCTCGTGGAGTGACAGCCCCGAGCAGCGTGGCCACGTCGATGTGTTTGACGCCGGCCGTGCCCGCTACTCGTAACTCCGGTGCACGTGCCAGCCGTCGTGACCTTGGAAGACGTCGAACACGAGCGAGTGGCCCTCGTCATCCGTGCCCTGGAACCGCCATCCGTACGCCTCGCGGTCTCGCTGTGCCGCCGGTGGCGAGCTCGAGTCGATGAGGCGCGTGGGGGTGTCAGTGACCTTCCACCGACGACCGGCGAAGACCATTCGCGAGGGGATGTCGTCGACCATCCATAGAGTCGCAGGGAGATGAGCAGTAGCCGGTCGCATGATTCCAGAATAGAACAAAGCTTCGAATCTTGCTACCGTTGTCACAGGGCCCCGCTGGGTGTGGGGCAATGCGGTGACCGTCGACGAGTCGTGAACCGGGCGGATCGACCGGCGATACAGTGGCAGCAGAACCGCGACGACCGACCCCCACGAGAACGGACTCCAGCGGATGAAGATCGAACCGACTGCCATCACCCTCGGAACCTCCGGCCTCGGTCGGCATTCGGAGCCGGGGTCCGCTGAGGAGAGAGCCGCCGTCGAGGTCGCCATCGACCTGCTCACGAGCCGGCACGGGTTCGTCGACACCTCGAACAACTATTCCGCGGGCCGCTCCGAGGCCGTGCTCGGGATCGCGCTGCGCGAACTGGGGACCGACGGTTCGCGGGTCATCTCGAAGGTGGATCAGGACCCGGAGACCGGTGCGTTCGACCGCGACCGTGTGCTCCGCTCGTTCGACGAGACGACCGCCCGGCTCGGAGTCGACCGGCTTCCGCTGCTGCACCTGCACGACCCGTACTCGGTGTCTTTCGAAGAGGCGATCTCGATCGGCGGCGCGGTGCAAGGGCTCATCGAGCTGCGGAACGCGGGCGTGGTCGACGCGATCGGTGTGGCGGCCGCTCCGGTGCCGCTGATGGCGAAGTACGTCGAGACGGGTGTGTTCGACGCCGTGCTGATCCACAACCGGTTCACGCTCGTGGATCACTCGGCCCAGGCCGTGTTCGCCGACGCCAAGGCACGCGGCATGACGGTGTTCAACGCAGCGCCGTTCGGTTCGGGGCTGCTCGTCAAGGGGCCGCATTCCGGTGCGCAGTACGCCTATCGGCCCGCGGGTGAAGAGCTGCTGGAGTGGACCGAGCGGTTGCTGCGCGTCTGCGCGGAGCATGGGACGTCGATGGCCGCCGCAGCGCTGCACTATTCGCTGCGGTCCCCGCTGGTCGACTCCACCGTCGTCGGGGTGTCGGGTCCGCATCGTCGCGAGCAGCTCGACGAGCTGCAGCAGTCAGAGGTCCCGGAGGAGCTGTGGGACGCGGTCGAGAACCTGGGCCCGGCGCCTTCCCCGGTGGACGACAGCGACTACGCCTGAACGCTGTCGCTGTCGCTGTCGCTGTCGTCGCGGGGAGCGCTCAGCGGTGCCGTCACTCCTCCGCCGGTGTCGGGTCGAGGGTGATGACGAGCTTCTGAGCGGAGACGCCGCCGCGCAGTGTGTCGATCGCACCTTGCACCGCGGGAAGGCCGTTCCCCGCGATCCGCGCGTGCGGGTAGGGGCGATGCGTCCCCGAGGCGAGAGCATCGGGGAGGTACTGCTGCCAGACCGCCGGTCCGACGGGCGAGGTCGCGATGGCGCTTCCCCAGATGAACGAGGCCCGGATGCCGCGGGTGCGGCTTCGCAGCTGCAGGAGGGCCGTTCGCGTTCCGAGGCGCAGGAACAACCGGATGCGAGTCAGCGAGAGGCCGCGCCCGCGGGGCTGATCGTAGAACGACACCGCTGGACTCGCCATCGCGATTCTCGCGGCACCCGTCCCGCGCGCGATCCTCAGGCACGGCTCCGCCGACCCCACCGCGACCGCCAGGATTCCCGCCACGACCGAGCCCTTCGCGGCCTCGATGATCCGGTCGACGGCCGCCGGGTCGCGGTAGTCGAATGCCGCCTCGGCCCCCAGATGCAGCATCCGCTCGTGATTGCCGGCTGATGCCGTCGTGATCACGCGGTACCCCGCCGCGCGGGCGAGCTGGATGGCGTTGCCTCCGACGGCGGTCGCGCCGCCCCACACCACGACGACCTCGTCACGGGGTTTCGAAGCCCCGAGGGCGGAGAAGTCCAGCCCGAGCTGATCGGTCTCGAACAGGCCGGCTGCCGCGGTGGAGACGGCCAGGGGGAGTACCGCTGCGTCTTCGAATGTCATCGTCTCGGGTAGAACGGCGGCGAGGCTCGCGTCGACGGCCACGTAGTTCTGGAAGCCGCTCTCGGATGCGGCATCCCTGCCCTTCTCCAACCCCATCGCGTACGCCACGATGCGATCGCCCACTGCGAAGTCGGTCACGTCTGCGCCGATCTCGACGACGATGCCCGCGACGTCCTCCCCGAGGATCACGGGATACCGCAGCCACCCGTACATGACGGTGCCGTTCGACTGGATGATCGCGTCCAGGGGGTTCACGGCCACCGCGCGCGTCTCGACCAGCAGCTGGGCCGGCCCGGGCGTCGGCATCGGCGCGTCCCGCACGGTCAGGTCGGCATAGGGCGCGTCGATCCACGCCGCCGTGTTGTCTCGCATGCTGATCCGTTCCTCGCATCTGATGACATCTCGTGTCGTTACAGACCACCTTACGACACGTCGTGTCATCATGGATGCATGCCCCGATGGTCCCCGGATGCCGCGTTGCGGCTTGAAGCTGCAGCGATGCTCCTGTTCGAACAGCAGGGATACGCGGGAACCACGGTTCCGCAGATCGCCGCCGAGGCAGGGCTGACGACGCGGACGTTCTTCCGTCACTTCACCGACAAGCGCGACGTCCTGTTCCTCAGAGACCGCGAGTTCCCTCAGGCGGTGCGGGATTTCATCGGGTCCGTCCCGCCCGAGAGCGACGGGTCGGCGACGGTGCGGGCGGGCCTCTCGGCCGCGTGCCGCGAGCTCCAGGGCTGGCGGCCGACGATCACGCGTCGGCGGGCGATAGTCCGCAGCGAGCCGGCGTTGCATGAGCGCGAGCTTCTGCAGCATCACCATCTCGGTCACGCCATCGAAGAGTCGCTGCATCATCGCGGCATCGAGCCCCGGCAGTCGCGCACGCTCGCAACTCTCGCCGTGACGTGCTTCGATCTCGCGATGGACCGATGGCTGGAGGCACCGGCCGAGATTCTGCTCGAAGACGTCCTGACCGCCGTGTGGCAGGACATGCGCGACGCGATCGAGGGCTGACGGCGGCCCGAGAAGCCGGGCGCACTCGTCCACTCGCGACCTTGAGGTGCCGTGCCCTGCCGAGGGCCCGCGGATTCATGTGACGGCGCGCAGCTCGGCGGCATCCGTCGTCGGTGTCGGCGTGATCTCGAGCCTGCGCTGCCGGTGGCGGCGCTCGATCGCCTGCCCGGCGTACGACGCGGCGACGATGAGCGCGGCACCCACGAGACCGACTGCCCCGACGCTCTCGCCGGCGAGCACGACGCCGACGATCAGCGCCCAGACGGGCTCGGTGCCCATGAGGATGCTGGCGCGCGTGGCCGAGGTGCGCCGCACCGCCCAGAGCTGCACGACGAACGCGAACACCGAGCACATCAGGCCGAGGAACACGACGTTCGCCCACCCCGATGCGTCGAGACGGGCGACCGCCGCGGGCAACTCCGCCCCGGCGAACAGCGACGCCGTCGCCGCACAGACGATGAGCTGCACCAGCACGACGGCGAGCGTGCTGTCCGTGCGCCCGCGGGTCAGCCGGGCGCTCGCGGTCACATGCAGCGCTCGCACGACCGCCGCCGCGATCACCAGGGCGTCGCCCGCGGTCGGCATCCGCAACCCGCCCTCCGACACCAGGAGGGCGACTCCCACCACGGCCGCGACCGCCGCCACGAAGTACGAGCGCGGCAGCCATGACCGTGCGGCGAGGCTCTCGAGCACGGGGGTCAGGATCAGCGCGAGACTGATGAGCAGGCCGGCGTTGGTCGCCGAGGTCAGGTGCACGCCCCAGGTCTCGAGCCCGATGGCGGCGGCTTGAGAGAAACCGAGCACGACCGCGACGGCGAGTCCGCGGCCACGGGGCATCCGCTCGCGACGCACCGCGCAGATCACGGCGAGTGCGGCGGCGGCGACCAGGAACCGGAGCGCGACCGCCGGGGCCACGCCGACGTCGAGCGCGAGGCTCTTCGCCGCGACGAAGCTCGCTCCCCAGACTGCCGCGACGGCGATCAGCAGAACGTCGACGAGCAGATCGAGCGGATGACGGAGGTGCATGCTTCCACAGTGGTCGCTTCGCCGATGAAGACCAAGGTCCAATCACTTACGAATCCTTTAAGGTGTCGCTTATGGATCCCTCGCACCTGCGCCTGCTGCGCGAGCTGCGCGACCGGGGCAGCGTCACGGCCGTGGCCGCCGCTCTCGGCATCTCGGCCTCGGCGGTGTCGCAGCAGCTCTCGACGCTGCAGTCGAGCGTGGCGGTGCCACTCACCGCACGACGGGGCCGCGTGCTGACGCTGACCGCAGCGGGCGAGGCGCTGGCCTCGGCGAGCACCCGCGTCGACGAGGCGCTCACTGCCGCCCGCGACGCCGTGGGCGCGCTGCTCGACGCGGGGGATCGGCCGGTGCGGATCTCGTCTTTCCACAGCGCGGGTCTGGCGCTGTTCGGGCCCCTGTTGCGAGAGCTCGACGGCACCCCTGCTGTGCACCTCGCCGATGAGGACGTCGCCCACCGGGACTTCGCCGGACTCACGGCCGACTACGACCTCGTGATCGCGCACAGGCTCGCTCACGATGCCCCCTGGCCGGTCGACCGTGTCGTCGCGAGCCCACTGATCGACGAGCCGCTCGCTATCGCGTTGCACGCCGAGCATCCCCTCGCCGCCCGTGCGCAGCTCGACCTCGACGATCTGACCGACCAGGAGTGGGTGTCGGTGCACGAAGGATTCCCGCTCGCCGGAGTGCTCGATCATCTGGCGGCGCGAGCAGGGCAACCCTTTCGCATCGCGCACCGCATCAACGAGTTCTCGGTGACGGCCGAGGTCGTGCGCGCCGGGGCGGCGATCGCCATCATGCCGCGCACCACCGCGTCGTCGCTGGCCGTCGACGGGCTCGTGCTGCGTGGGCTGGCAGACATCGAGCTCGTGCGTCACGTCGACGTGCTCGCAAGGCCCGATGCGCTCGCCTACACCTCGGTGCGGAGTGTTCTGCGTGCGCTGCAGGTCGTCGCGGCCCGTGTGCAGCGAGACTCGCTCGGCTACGACTGACGGAGCTCGGCGAGGGTCGTGACCAGCGCGGTGCCCGGGTCCCAGTGGCGCACGGTGTCGGCACGAGCGCGGATGTCACCGCCGACGACCTCGAGCGCCGCCGGCAGATCGACGACGCGCACCCGGCGAGCGAGGGCGACGTGCGGCATCCACTCGCCCGGTGCGGTGTGCGGAGCATCGGCGCCGGACGCGATCGCGCCGAGGAGCGTCTCGCGGAGGCTGAGCAGCTCGGCGCTGGGAACGACGCTGCGAGCGAGCACCCGGCGGTCGCCGGCGCCGAAGAGCAGGGGAGCTCCGAGCGTGAGGGGGAACGAAGGGATGCCGGCGAGTGCGCCCGGGGCCGGGGTGGGCATGCCGACCCGCGCGACCAGCGTGATGTGCGGGCGGTTGCTCGTCGAGGTGTGTCCGGCCAGGCTCGACAGTCCACGGGCCGCGAGGGCATTCCACTCCGCACGGATCGCGCTCTCGGCATCCGGGTCGAGGAGCAGTTCGATCGCGGAAGGGGGTCCGAGCTCTGGTTCGCGCACGGATCGATTATGTCGCTGACGCAGCCGGGGCCGATGCGGAAGAATGCGACCATGACGCGTCTGCCGCACGCGTCAGCTCACCGCGCTGAGCCGCCGCTCCGCCAGCAGCGGCACCGCGACCTCGCGCGCGGCGCGGCGTGCGGTCGTGACGGCTCCGATCGAGACGACCTCGGCGCCGAGCGTCGAGGCGAGGATCTCGGGCGCGGGCAGGTGCAGCTCGGTCGGAACGACCTCGCGGGCTGCCGTGATCACGGGCGCGACGCTCTCGGCGACCGCACCGCACACGATCACCCGCGTGGGGTCGTACATGCTGCCGAGCACGCCGACCACGCGGGCGAGCGTACCTCCCACGCGAGAGGTGGCGAGCAGCGCATCAGGGTCGCCGGCGGCTGCGGCGGTCAGCACGATCCGCGGATCCACCCGGTCGTCGGCCGCGAGTCGACCGATCGCCGACCCCGCATCGATCTCGGCGCTCGCGACCCCCGCGCGCACCTCGTCCTGCAGGGCGTAGCTCAGGCCGAAGGCCGAGCCGACGCCCACGATGTGGTCGAACACGATGCCCTCGCCGACCCCGCCGTGCGCGCCGTGCAGCACGTGGCCGTCGACGACGACGCCGCCTCCGAAGCGCTCGCCGGCGAGCAGGGCGACGTAGTCACGGCATCCGACGGCCGCGCCCACCGAGCCCTCGGCGATCGCGGCGAGCTGGGCGTCGTTCTTGATCTCGACCGCGGGCGCCCAGTCGGCCAGCGCCTGCGCGAGGCCCGGGTTCGTGCGCTCCCAGAAGCCGTCGGGATGCGGGGGCGAGATGCCTGCGCGGTTCACGGGGGCCGCGACGCCCACGCAGATCGCGAGGATGGACTCGCGCGTGATGGCTGCCTCGGCGAGCGCCTGCTCCATCTGCTCGAGGATGGTCGCGCGTCGGGCCGACGACGACTGGGTCGAGTCGATGTCGGTGCGGTGGTGCACGAGTGTGTGATCGAGCAGGTCGGCGATCGTGACGGCGACGTGGTTGTCACCGGCATCCACGCCGATCACCACGCCGAGATCGGATGCCAGCATGAAGCGCCGAGCGGGCCTGCCCGCGCGGTAGCTGCCGGCGGCCCTCGCATTGGGGAGTTCGCGCAGCACCTCGGCGCTGACGAGGGTGTCGATCGCGTCGATCGCGGTGGAGCGGGTCAGCGAGGTCGAGGCCATCGCCTCGGTCGCGGTGAACTCGCCCGCCGTCCACGCGAAGTCGAGGACAGCGCCGACGCTCGCGCGCCCGGTGCCGAGACCTGCAGAGACATCTGTCACGGGTCTTGACCTCCTTCATGTCCAGATGAGAGAGTACCGTTCATCGAAGTAAATTCGCTCACTAGATTTAGTCTGCGGATCTACAGGACGAAAGGACAACGGTGTCTCCGAATACTCCATCCCCGGTGCGGTTCGTAGCAGGCGCAGCCGCGCTCGTGCTGGTCGGCGCCGGGCTGGCCGGCTGCTCGTCGGCGGGCGGTGCCGAGACGATCCGCTTCACGTTCAACAAGCGTGAGGCGATCGGCTTCATGACCGATCTCGTCGGTCAGTTCAACTCGTCGCAGAGCGACGTGCGCGTCGAGATCGACACCTCGGGCCCCGATGTGATCTCGGCGAGCTTCGTGCGGGGCAACCCGCCCGACCTCATCCTCGGCAACTACAACTACGAGATCGCGCGATTCGTGCAACGGTGCACGCTCATCGATCTCTCCGACACGGATGCTGCGGCATCCGTGCGCGACGACCTGCAGCCCCTCATGGACCAGTACGGATCGTGCGAGGGGCGCACCAGCGCTCTTCCCTACTCCGTGATGGCCGCATCGGTCATCTACAACAAGGAGATCTTCGACGCGCAGGGCCTCGAGGTGCCGCAGACGTGGGACGAGCTGATCGCCGTGTGCGACCAGCTGAAGGAGGCGGGGATCGACCCGTTCTACGCGACGTTCAAGGACGACTGGACCGTCGGCCAGGGCTGGTACGACTACGCGATCGGCGGATCGGTCGACACGATCGAGTTCTTCGATCAGATGGCCGACGAGGGCGCATCCGTGGGCCCCGACTCGCCCGTCTCGTTCGAGAAGGACTTCGCCGAGCCGATGGATCAGATGATGCAGCTCGCGAACGACTACACGAACGAGGATGCGGCGAGCAGAGGATACGGCGACGGGAACCTGGCCTTCAGCAAGGGTGAAGCCGCGATGTACATGCAGGGTCCGTGGGCCTTCAGCGAGATCGCGAAGACCGCTCCAGACCTCGACCTCGGCACCTTCCCCCTGCCCATGACCGACGATCCCGACGACCTCGGCGTGCGCGTCAACATGGACCTGGGCGCGATGATCCCCGAAGGGTCGAGGCATCAGGAAGCCGCCAAGGAGTTCCTCGAGTACCTGTATCTGCCCGAGAACATCGAGGCGTACAACGCCTCGCAGCTCGGCTTCACCCCCACGAAGGACGCCCCGGCGCCTGACGACCCCCGCATCGAGGGGATGATCGAGTACTACGAGAACGGGCAGATCTATCAGGGCCCCTCGGTGCTCGTGCCCAAGACCATCACGGTGATGAACTACGCGCAGGCGATGGTGCTCGGCGCCTCGACCACCTCGACGCTGCGCACCATGGACGCGGACTGGGCTCGCATCGCCTTCCGCGCACCCATCCCCAAGACCGATGATGCGGCAGCGAGCGAGACAGAGGAGTCCGCACCGTGAGCACCACCGCCACCTCGAACACCACGAGGCCGAACAGTCCGACGACGGACACGACGTCGATCGTCACGGGGCAGGCGCGCAAGCTCCCGCGCCGCAAGGGTCGCGTCGAGCCGATCTACTACTTCTTCCTGGTTCCGACCCTCATCATCTTCACGCTCGCCATCACGGTGCCCGCGGTGATGGGCATCTTCTTCAGCTTCACCGACTCGATCGGCATCGGCGAGTGGAGCTTCAACGGGCTGACCAACTACATCGCGATGTTCAGCGATCCGGCGATCCTGCAGAGCTACCTGTTCACGTTCGGGTTCTCGATCGCCACGGTGCTCGTGGTCAACGTGATCGCTTTCCTGCTGGCGGTGGGCTTGACCTCCCGCATCCGGTTCAAGACGGGGCTCCGCACGATCTTCGTCATCCCGATGGTGATCTCGGGCATCATCATCGCCTACGTCTTCAACTTCCTCTTCTCGAACTCGCTCCCCGCCGCGGGCGCCGCCGCCGGTATCCCGTGGCTCGAGACGAGTCTTCTGGCCAATCCCGACCTCGCCTGGGTCGCGATCGTCATCGTCACCGCGTGGCAGGCCGTGCCCGGCGCACTGCTGATCTACATCGCGGGTCTGCTCTCGGTGCCCGGTGAGGTGTATGAGGCCGCGAGCATCGACGGCGCGAGCAAGACCCAGCAGCTCACGCGGATCACGATCCCGCTGGTCGCCGGCTACGTGGTGATCAACGTGATCCTCGGGTTCAAGGGCTTCCTCAACGCCTACGACATCATCGTCGGCCTCACCAACGGCGGACCCGGCACCTCCACCCGCAGCGTCGCGATGACGATCATCGCGGGGTTCAACGGCGGCGACTACGCCTATCAGATGGCCAACGCGACGATCTTCTTCATCGTCGCCGTGCTCATCTCCCTGCTGCAGCTCTCGCTGACCCGCGGAAGGAACTCACTCTGATGTCGACGCAGACACTCACCACCATCCCCGCCTCGGGCAAGAAGCCGCGCATCCGCATGGAGCGCGTGAACTGGTCGGGAACGATCATCCTGATCCTGGCCGCCGTGACCGTGCTGCTGCCGCTGTATGTGACGCTCTCGATGGCGTTCAAGACCACCGCTCAGGCTGTCGACGGCAACGCCTTCTCGCTGCCGGCGCCGTTCAGCATCGACGGGTTCGTCGAAGCGTGGAACCTGACGAAGTTCCCGGTCGGCGCCGGCATCTCGCTGCTCGTGACGGCGGGAACGGTGATCGCCACGATCGTGCTCGCCGCCTTCGCGTCGTACGCGATCGTGCGCAACTGGGACCACCGCCTGTTCCGCTGGTCGTTCTTCTACCTGCTCGCGGCGATGTTCATCCCGTTCCCCGTGGTCGCTCTGCCGCAGATCCAGCTCACGGGCCTGGTGCGCCTCGACAACCCGTTCGGCGTGATCATCCTCGCCACCATGTTCCAGCTGAGCTTCAGCGTGCTGCTGTTCACGGCGTTCCTGCGATCGATCCCGCTCGAGCTCGAAGAGAGCGCACGCATCGACGGAGCATCCACGTGGCAGACGTTCTGGCAGCTGATCTTCCCGCTTCTGGCGCCGATGAGCGCGACCGTCGGCATCTTCGCGTTCCTCTATGCCTGGAACGACTTCATGATGCCGTCGCTGATCATCTCGGATCCGGCGATGCAGACCCTGCCGGTACGACAGAACCTCTTCCAGACCCAGTTCAGCAACAACTACAACGTGTCGTTCGCCTCGTACCTGATGGCGATGGCCCCCGCGATCCTGGCGTACCTGTTCACGCAGCGCTTCGTCATGGAGGGCGTCACGCAGGGCGCCGTCAAGGGCTGACACCTGCGTTTCGTCTCGCTTCGCTCGCTCAACGACCAGCAACCCGGTCGTCGAGCGAGGCCGGCGGAGCCGCCCGAGACGAAACGCCTCCACACCAGACCGCAATACAGAAGGAGCAGTACCCCTCATGACCGAAGCGCTTCTCACCGAGACCCGCGACGAGACCGGCGACGACACGACGGCGGCCTGGTGGCGCCAGGCCGCCGTGTACCAGATCTACCCCCGCAGCTTCGCGGACGCGAACGGCGACGGCCTCGGCGACATCCCGGGCATCGTGTCTCGGGCCGACTATCTGCAGCGCCTCGGCATCGACGCGGTCTGGCTCAGCCCGTTCTACCCCTCGGCCCTGGCCGACGGCGGGTACGACGTGGCCGACTACCGCAACGTGGATCCGCGGCTCGGCACACTCGACGACTTCGACGACATGGTCGCGGCGCTGCACGAGCGCGGCGTCCGGGTGGTCGTCGACATCGTGCCGAACCACTCGTCGGATCTGCACGAGTGGTTCCAGGAGGCGCTCGCCGCGGGCCGCGGCTCGGCGGCGCGCGAACGGTACATCTTCCGCGAGGGATCGGGACCCGACGGGTCGGAGCCCCCGACCGACTGGACCGCCGCGTTCGGAGGTTCGGCGTGGGAGCGGGTGGAAGACGGGCAGTGGTACCTGCACAGCTTCGCGCCCGAGCAGCCCGACTTCAACTGGGATCACCCCGAGGTGCGCGAGGACTTCTTGAAGACCCTGCGCTTCTGGTCGGACCGCGGGGTCGACGGCTTCCGCATCGACGTGGCGCACATGCTCACCAAGGACCTCTCCGAACCGCTGCCCAGCGCCGCCGAGCTCGAGGGGATGCCGCATGACGGCACGCACCCGCTGCAGGACCGCGACGACGTGCACGACATCTACGCCGAGTGGCGTCGGGTGTTCAACGAGTACGACCCGCCCCGCACGGCCGTCGCCGAGGCGTGGGTCAGCACACCCGAGCGCCGGGCGCGGTACGCATCGGCGGAGGGTCTCGGGCAGGCGTTCAACTTCGATCTGCTGGTGGCCGACTTCGACGCGACGCAGTTCCGCACGATCATCGCCGACAACCTCGCGCAGTCGGATGCCACCGGATCGTCGACGACGTGGGTGCTGTCGAACCACGACGTCACGCGCCACGCGACGCGCTACGGACTCGCACCGCTCGCGGGGCGCACGGGCGTGAAGCAGGGAGTGGAATGGGTCGCCGAGGGAGGTCCCGCCGACCAGCTCGACCGCGAGGCAGGACTGCGTCGGGCGCACGCCGCGACGCTGCTGCTGCTCGGGCTGCCCGGCAGCACCTATCTCTACCAGGGTGAAGAGCTGGGTCTGCACGAGGTCGCCGAGATCGCTCCGGAGGATCGTCAGGACCCGGCGTTCTTCCGCGGGGCGGTCTTCGACGGGCTCGGGCGGGACGGATGCCGCGTGCCGCTGCCGTGGTCGGCATCCGGCTCGTCGTTCGGTTTCGGCGCGGGCGAGGCGCACCTGCCGCAGCCCGAATGGTTCTCCGGGTACGCGGTCGACGTCGAAGAGGCCGACCCGTCGTCGACCCTCTCGCTGTACCGCGAGGCGCTGCGTCTGCGGCGCGTGCTGCAGACCGGCGAGCGCCTCGAGTGGATCGAGACCGGCCGCGCCGACGTGTTGCGCTTCGCGCGACCCAACGGCTGGCAGGTCGTGACGAACTTCGGCTCCGAGCCGTTCGACCTCGGGGCGGATGCCGCGGATGTCGTTCTCGGGGCGACGGTCGATGATGCCGTGCCGGCGGAGTCGACGGTCTGGATCGCGCCCGCGGGCCTGGCCGGCTGACGCGTTCGTCCCGTCAGGGCGCTCCTTGCTCGACGACAGCGGTATCCCCACCACATGCATGGTGGACTCACGGATGCAGGCCGAGAACAGGGTTTCTCGGCCTGCATCCGTGAGGCGGGCATGGAGATGCGCACGCCCCGATTTGATAATGGTTCTCATTAGCTCATAGACTGCAGGCATGAAGAAGCCCGTCCTCGCCCTCGCATTCGTCTCCGCCGCAGCTCTCGCGCTCGCCGGATGCTCCTCGGCCCCCGCCGCGGGAGAGGGCGACGACTCCACGATCCAGGTCGTCGCGAGCACCAACGTCTACGGCTCGCTCGCCGTACAGGTCGGCGGCGACCGCGTCGACGTCGAGTCGATCATCACCTCGGCATCGCAGGATCCGCACTCGTACGAGGCCTCTGCCCGTGACCGTCTGACGGTCAAGGACGCCGATCTCGTGATCGAGAACGGCGGCGGGTACGACGCGTTCATCGAGACGCTGCTGCAGGATGCCGATGACGTGCACGTCGTGACGGCGGTCGAGTCTTCACACGACTTCCCGGGCAACGAGGGCCACGACGCGGAAGGCGAGAGCACCGAAGAAGAGGCGCACGACCACGAGCACGCCGAGGGCGGAGAGGGTCACGAGGGCCACGACCACATCGAGGGCTTCAACGAGCACGTCTGGTTCGACCCGCACACGATGGTGCACGTGGTCGAGGCGATCGCCGCCGAGCTCTCTGCGATCGATCCCGACGGCGAGGCCGAGTTCACCGCGAACGCCGAGAAGATCGTCGCCGATCTCGAGGGCTTCGAAGCCGAGCTCGAGACGCTCAAGACGGATGCCGCCGGCGCGGAGGTCATCATCACCGAGCCGCTGCCCGGGTACATCGCCACGGCGGCCGGGCTGACCGACGTCACGCCCGAGGGCTTCGCCGAGGCTGTGGAGGAGGGCACCGATGTGGCGCCCGCCACCCTGCTCGCCACGCTGCAGGAGGTCGAGGGCGGCGAGGTCGCGGCGGTGCTCACCAACGCGCAGACCGGCGGCGCCGAGACGCAGCGCGTGGAGGATGCCGCGAAGGATGCCGGAATCCCGGTCGTCGCG
Organism: Microbacterium sp. EB106-03-03-XG65; assembly: GCF_058791955.1. NCBI lineage: Bacteria > Bacillati > Actinomycetota > Actinomycetes > Micrococcales > Microbacteriaceae > Microbacterium > Microbacterium sp. EB106-03-03-XG65. The sequence goes on along the minus strand of NZ_JBYTEB010000001.1, from coordinate 321,546 downwards.
TTCACGGAGCTCCTGCCTGACGGTTCGTCGTACTCTGAGTGGATGAGTGACGCGATCCAGAGCCTCGCCGACGCCCTCCAGTCGTGAGTCGGGCCATCCGGCCCACTCGAGGACCCTCAGCCGGCAGCCCGCGAACCGACGGCCGTCGGCCGGTGCTCGAGGTGCGCGGTGCTGCTCTCCGTCGCGACGATCGTGAACTCTGGTCAGGTCTTGATCTGACGGTCGAGCCGGGCGAGTTCATCGCCGTGCTCGGTCCCTCGGGCTCGGGCAAGACCACGCTGCTGCGCAGCATCCTGGGCCTGCAGCCACTGTCGTCCGGCACGATCGAGGTCGGTGGCGAGCCCGTGCGCAAGGGCAACCGTCGCATCGGCTACATCCCACAGCAGCGCTCGCTCGCCCCCGACACGAGCATGCGCGCGCGTGACCTGGTCGCCCTGGGGGTGCAGGGCAGCCGGTTCGGGTTCCCGATCCCGCACCGTGGCGACCGCGCCAAGGTCGATCGGCTTCTCGCCTCGGTCGGCGCCTCGCACTACGCCGACCGCCGCGTCGGACTGCTCTCGGGCGGCGAGCAGCAGCGGCTGCGCGTCGGCCAGGCGCTCGCCGACGAACCCTCGCTCCTGCTGTGCGACGAGCCGCTGTCGAACCTCGACCTCGCGAACCAGGTGGCGGTCACCGACATCATCGACCGCCAGCGGCGAGAACGCGGCGCGGCGGTGCTGTTCGTCACGCACGATGTGAACCCGATCCTGGGACGCGTCGACCGCATCCTGTACATCGCGGGTGGCCGATTCGTGCTCGGCACCCCCGAAGAGGTGCTGCAGACCCGCGTGCTGACCGAGCTGTACGACACCCCCGTCTTCGTGCTCCGCGCGGGCGATCGGCTGGTCGTCGTCGGGGTGCCGGATGCCGAGCCGCACCACGAGCACGCGCACGACCATGACCACGGAGGAGCCGCATGAACCCGGTCCTCGGCATCGTCGGCGCGGTCGACTGGAGTGACGTCTTCTCGTTCCAGGACTACGGCGAGCTCGTCGCCCTGCTCGCGAACTCGATCATCGCGGGCGCGGTGCTCGGCATCGTCGGCGGACTCATCGGCGTCTTCGTGATGCAGCGCGACCTCGCGTTCGCGGTGCACGGCGTGAGCGAGCTGTCCTTCGCCGGTGCTGCGGCGGCGCTGCTGTTCGGCGGCAGCGTGGTCGCGGGTTCGCTCGGCGGAGCCCTGATCGCCGCGATCCTGATCGGCGTGCTCGGCGCGAAGGCCCGCGACCGCAACTCGATCGTCGGCGTGCTCATGCCGTTCGGCCTGGGCCTCGGCATCCTGTTCCTCTCGCTCTACGACGGACGCAGCGCCAACCGCTTCAGTCTGCTGACCGGGCAGATCGTCTCGGTCTCGAGCCCCGACCTCGGTTGGCTGCTCGGCATCAGCATCGTCGTGCTGCTCGGACTGCTGCTCATGTGGAACCCGCTGCGCTTCGACTCGCTCGACCCCGAGTCGGCGGCCGCCCGCGGAGTGCCCACGCGAGCCGTGAGCCTGCTGTTCATGGTGCTGCTCGGGCTGATCGTCGCCGTGAGCGTGCACATCATCGGCGCGCTGCTCGTGATGGCGCTGCTCGTGACGCCGGCCGCGGCTGCCATGCGCGTGACGGCCGGGCCGGTGGCGGTGCCTCTGCTCGCGGCGCTGTTCGGTTTCGTGTCGGCGGTCGGCGGCATCCTGCTCGCCCTCGCCGGCACCCTGCCGGTGAGCCCGTACATCACGACCCTGTCGTTCACGATCTACGTCGTGTGCTGGATCGTGCAGCGCACCCGTGCGCGGGTGCGGGCCTGACCCTCCCCACCCACCCACCCACCCCAGTTCGAATCGCGCACTATGCAGATTCGAGGGCCCGAGAACTGCCAAGTGCGCGATTCGAAAGCCGGGGGAGGAGTTCCCAGGGCCTGGCAAGGGCGACGCACTTAGAATCGACGGTATGGCTCAGCGGAACACCTGGCAGCGCGAACGCGTGCGCGAAGCACTCGCCGACGCGCGCGGCTTCGTCAGCGCGCAGAGCCTGCACGCCTCGCTCCGCGACGAGAACACCGGCATCGGCCTGGCCACGGTGTATCGCGCGCTCGCCGGTCTCGCCTCTGCGGGTGACGCCGACTCGCTGCAGAGCCCTGAGGGCGAGGCGCTCTACCGCGCCTGCACCACCCAGGGTCACCACCACCACCTGATCTGCCGCAACTGCGGACTCACGGTCGAGATCGAAGCCACCGACGTCGAGCAGTGGGCGCACCGCACCGCGGCCCTGCACGGGTTCACCGACGCCGCGCACGTGGTCGACATCTTCGGGCTGTGCGCCCCCTGCACCAACAAGCGCGACGCCGAAGAGGCAGCGACCGCGTGACCACCCAGGCCACGACGCGGCCGGGCCACGCGCACGGTTCCCACCGCACGCCCGCTCGCCCCCCGCGCTCGCCCTGGATCGGTGTCGGCCTCGGGGCCGCGATCGTCGCGGCGCTCTTCCTGATCGATCGGTTCCTGCCGACGCTCTTCACCGCCAGCCTGCCGGCGAGAGCGCAGGACGGTCTGACCCTGGCCCTGAGCGTGCTCATCGAGGCGCTGCCGTTCGTCATCCTCGGCGTGCTGCTGTCGATCGTCGTGCAGGTGTGGCTGCCGGCCGATGTGATCCACCGCTGGCTGCCGAAGCGGGCGTGGGCGCGGCGCGCGGTGCTGTCTCTGCTCGGGATGCTGATCCCGGTGTGCGAGTGCGGCAACGTGCCCTTCGCCCGAGGCCTGATGATGCGGGGCCTCGCTCCCGCCGAGGCGATGACGTTCCTGATCGCGGCGCCGATCGTGAACCCGATCGTGATCCTCACCACACATGCCGCGTTCGGCTTCGACGACGGCATCCTGGTCGCCCGTCTCGTCGGCGGCTACCTGATCGCGAACCTGATCGGCTGGATCTACAGCCGCCACCCCTCGCCCGACGCCATGCTCACGCAGCGTTTCGTCGACACGTGCGAACGCGTGACCCACGAGCCCGGCACCCCGGTGCGCCGCAGCCTCACGCAGTTCCTCGTCGAGCTCCGCGCGGTGATGCCCGCCCTCGTGATCGGCTCCGCGCTCGCGGGAGCCGTGCAGGTGCTGATCCCGCGCGACGTGCTGCTCGCCATCGGATCGAACCCGGTGCTGTCGATCGTGGCGATGATGGCCCTCGCGATGACTGTCGCGATCTGCTCGAACGTCGATGCGTTCTTCGCGCTGTCGTTCGCCTCGACCTTCTCGTCGGGTGCGCTCGTCGCCTTCCTGCTCGTCGGTCCTCTCGTCGACGTCAAGATGCTCGCGCTCATGCGCACGACCTTCACGACCCGCACGCTCGCCGGAATCGTCGGCGTGGTCGTGCTCGCCGCTTTCGTGATCGGGATCGGGGTGAACGTCCTTGTCTGAGAAATCCTCTGAGAACTCCTCCGCCGACTCTTCTGCGTCTGAGCGTTCGGCACGCCGCCGCGCGCTCGGCAGCCGCTGGCTGGGCATCGGTCTCGCCACGATCGTCGCGGTCGTGACCCTCGGCCTCGGTCTCACGGGGCGTCTGAACCTCTACATCAGCCCCGAGTCGGTGTGGTTCGCGTGCGCGGCAGCCGTCGTGACGCTCGCCGGTGCGATCTGGTCGTGCACGCTGCCGCTCGGCTCCGAGGGCGACCACGGGCACGGGCACGGGCACGGGCACGGGCACGGAGCCGGTGCGGATGCCGGTGCGGATGCGGATGCGGATGCTCCGGCATCCCGCCGTCGCAGCCTGGCGCTCGCGGGCACGGTGACCGGAGGAGTCGTCGCCTCGGGAGTCGTCATCGCGGCCCTCGTGCTGCCGCCGGCCTCGCTGTCGGTGGAGCTCGCGATGTCGCGTGTCGGCGAGCAGACCGCGCTGTTCGCGGGGGCCGACGACGTGACTCTCGGCGTCGCCGACACCGCGACCTTCGGCGTGGGCGACTGGGCGAGCGTCTTCGCGACCGCGACGAACACCGCGTCGTACGACGGCAAGACCGTCACTCTCACCGGTTTCGTGACCCCGACCGACGGCGACGGCGTCAACCTCACACGCATGGTGATCACGCACTGTGTGATCGACGCGCAGCCGGCGACGGTGCCGGTCACGATCGACGCGGGCGAGTTCGACACCGGCCAGTGGGTCGAGATCGAGGGCACGGTCAAGGCGGATGCCGACGGCGCACTGCACGTCGACCCGACCACCGTGACGCCGATCGATGAGCCCGGAGACCCGTATGAGTACTGACGACGAGCGTCGCGAGACGCCGGCCGTCCCTCGTACGCGCGCCGAGCTGCGCGCCGCTCGCGAAGCCGAGGCTGCAGCGGCCGAGGCCCGGTCGTCGAGCGACGACAACGGCGGTGCCCCGTCCCGCTCGTTGAGCGAGGACGGCGGAGTGGTTCCGCCCCGGTCGTTGAGCGAGGACGGCGGAGCCGACCGAGACGAAACGCGCTTCGTCCCGCGAGAGGCCGTTCCGGAGCCGGAACCGCGTTTCGTCTCGCCTGCGGCTCGCTCAACGACCGAGAGGGAATTCGCCTCTTCCCGCTCAACGACCGAAACGACCGAGGGGGCCGAGGACGGCGGAGCCGACGGAGACGAAACGCCCGCCGCCCCGCGCGACCGCCGCTTCATCCTCGCCCTCGGCGCAGTGCTCGGCATCCTGGTGCTGGTCGGTGCCGGGCTCGGCGTCGTCAGCCTGACCCAGGGGCCGCGCATCACCGAGGTGCAGGTCGATCCCGCGCAGGCGATCGAGGCGTCGGGCAGCCGCATGATCCTGACGGCGAATCAGTCGCTCACGGACATCGACGAGTCGCAGGTCACGGTCGAACCCTCGGTGCCGTTCACTCTCGACGCGGCGGGCCGTGGCATCGGCATCCGCTTCACCGTGCCCCTCGACGACGACACGAAGTACACGGTGCGCGTCGCCGACGTGCAGGGCGCGGGCGGCGGTCCCTCGGCCACCCTGACGCAGAGCTTCACGACGCCGGCGTCGAACATCTTCCTGCTGCAGCGCGACGTCGACGGCAAGGATCAGATCTTCCGCACCGATCTCACGGGCGAGAAGGCGGTCGCTGTGTTCGCCGCCGACCGGATCAACGACTTCCGCGCGACCTCGACGCAGCTCGTCGTCTCGCTCGAAGAAGACGAGGGGTCGAAGCTGATCGTCATGAACCGAGACGGCTCCGGAGAACGCGAGCTGGCTCTGCCGGGCGAGGGCTACGTCGGAGCGATCCAGGTCTCCGAGCGCGGCGGCTACGTCGGCTACAGCTACTCCGACAAGGAGCTCAGCGACACGGAGGGCCGCGCGAGCGTGCTCGTCACCCAGTCGCTCAGCGGCGATGACGAGCCGGTGGTGACCGAGGTCGGGGGCAAGGAGGCGAACATCTTCGTCTGGCAGTTCGTGCCCGACAGCTCGGCGATGCTCTTCATCGACTTCGACGGAGCCCTGTCGCTGGTCGACCGGTCGACGGATGCGGGGGTGCAGTCGCTCGGTCTCGCCACGACCATCCAGGGCATCAGCCGCGGCACCTACACCGCGATCGTCGAGCGGCTCGACGGGACGGTCGTCGAGCTGAACCTCGCCGACGGATCGGAGCAGCCGCTCGCCGCGTCATCGCCCGACTACGGCGTGGCGACGACCATCACCCCGTTCCCCGGCGGCACGCTGCGGCACGTCGTCGCGCGCGATGAGAGCGGTGTGCCGAACGGGCAGGCCATCGTCAAGGTCAACGACGAGGGTGCGGCGACACCGCTGGTCGAGGTCGGCGCCACCGATTCGATCCTGCAGGCGTGCGCCTCGCCGAGTGGCCAGTATGCCGCCGTCGTGATCGCCCCCGACCTCGCCGACAACCCCTACGACCAGATGCTGCTGCCGCTGCCCGAGAACATGGAGACGCACCTGATCGATCTGCGCTCCGGCGACGAGCTCGTGGCGCTTACCGGCTTCGATGCCTCGTGGTGCCAGACGGCCCCCCAGTTCTGAGCCCATGCCGACGGATGCCCTGCACCGAGCGACCCGTGCCGAACTGAGCGGGCTGCCGGTCGAGGTCGCGCCGTTGCTGCTCGGCGGCGAGCTGCGCACCGTGGTCGCAGGCGCCGAGGTGCGACTCCGACTCACCGAGGTCGAGGCGTATCACGGCCAGGGCACGGGGCCGGCGGCCGATCCCGGATCGCACGCGCGCATGGGGCGCACGGCACGCAACGCGACGATGTGGGGCGAGCCGGGGCACCTGTACGTGTACCTGAGCCACGGCATCCATTCGTGCGTCAACGTCGTCTCGGGGCCCGAGGGCCAGGCGGGCGGAATCCTGCTGCGCGCAGGCGAGGTGGTGGCGGGGGCGGATGCCGTCGCAGTGCGACGCCGTGCGACGCCCCCTCTGACGGCGACCGCGCTGCGCGACATCGCCCGCGGGCCGGGCCGATTCGGTCAGGCGGTGGGGCTGCGGCATCCGATCCACGACGGCATCGACGCAGTCACCGGCGAGGAGTTCGAGGACGCCCGCGCCGAGCTGTGGCTGCGCGACGCGCCGGAGCGTGAGATCTCGACCGGGCCGAGAGTCGGCGTCGCAGGCGTGGCAGGGACCGCGGCGTTCCCCTGGCGCTTCTGGATCACCGGCGACCCGACGGTCTCGCCGTTCCGCTGGGGGCGGGGCGCTCAGGCGGCATCCGCCGAGCGCACCTGAGGCGTGCGCCCCGGCTCAGGCCGAATCCCTCCACACGACGGGCGTCGGCAGCATGATGCCCTCGCGCGGACGCTGGTCGTCGCGCAGCTGCGCGAGCACGGATGCCGCCGCCGCCGCCCCGAGGCCCTGTGCGGGCTGGTCGACGGTCGAGAGCAGCGGCGTGGTGCGCGTCGCCCAGGTGCTGTTGTCGAAGCCGACGACGCCCACGTCATCCGGTACGCGGCGTCCGGCTTCGCGGAGCGCCCACATCGCACCGGCGGCGACGGCATCGGACGCCGCGAAGACGCCGTCGATGTCGGGAGCGCGCTCGAGCAGGCGCGTCATCGCCGCGGCGCCGTCGGCGTAGGAGTACAGGGGCACCTCTTCGACGAGGTCCGCGTCGAAGTCGTCGCCGAGCGCGTCGGTGAAGCCGGCGAGTCGATCGGTGCCCGAGTCGCGGTCGAGGGCGGCGGCGATCATGCCGACCCGCGTGCGCCCCGTCGCCAGCAGACGTGAGGTCACGGCCTGTGCGGCGCCGCGGTTGTCGACGCCGACCCAGGCGGCATCCACGTCGGGCGGGTGTCCGACGTAGGTGACGGGCAGGTCGAGTCGCATGACGGCCTTCGTGATCGGGTCCTGCGCGCGGGCCGAGACGATCACCGCGCCATCGACGAACCCGCCGTTGAGGTAGCGAGCGACGCGTTCGGTGTCGCGCACCGAGTCGACCACGAGGCAGACCATCTGGTAGTCCGCCTCGGAGAGCGTCTCGTTCGTGCCGAGCATGATCGCGCCGATGTTGGGGTCTTCGAGGAACAGCGCGTGCGGCTCGTGGACGATGAACGCGATGGCCTGCGTGCGCTGGCGCACGAGGTTCTGTGCAGCGGTGTTCGGCACGTACCCGACCTCGCGGATCGCGTCTTCGATCGCGGTGCGTGCGGCATCCGACACGTACCCGCCGTTGATCACGCGGCTGACGGTTCCCCGGGAGACTCCGGCGACGCGTGCCACATCGTGCACGGTGCTGCGACGACGGGCGGAAGTGCTCATGATCGACAGCCTAGCGACCAGGACTTGACGGGATTCGTCACGACATGCGACGATGTGTGCACGTTCACAGAAAACCCGATCGCTGTTTCGACGCCGCGAGCTGTGCACGTGCACAGATGATCCGCAAAGGAGCGCCTCGCATGGCCGCCGCAGTGTCCGACCGCATCGCCACCCTCTCGACAGGGCGCGGCCTCGTCTTCGGATGCGACTACAACCCCGAGCAGTGGGATCGCAGCGTCTGGCCCGAAGACGTGCGTCTCATGCAGCAGGCCGGCATCGGACTCGTGGCGATCAACATCTTCGGCTGGTCGTCGATCAACCCGGCCAGGGGAGTGTGGGACTTCAGCGCGCTCGACGAGATCGTCGCGCTGCTGCACGCCGCCGACATCCGCATCAACCTCGGCACCGGCACGGCCTCGCCGGCTCCGTGGCTCACCGCGCAGCATCCCGAGATCCTCCCCGTCGGCGAAGACGGCACGGTCTTCCAGCAGGGCGGACGCCAGGGCTACTGCCCGAGCTCGCCGCTCTTCCGCGCGTACGCCGCCGAGGTGGTCACCCGCGTCGTCGAGCGCTACGGCGACCACCCCGCCGTGTCGCTCTGGCACGTCTCGAACGAGCTCGGCTGCCACAACGCGCTCTGCTACTGCGACACGAGCGCCGAGGCCTTCCGCGGCTGGCTGCGCGACCGCTACGACGACATCGACGCGCTCAACCGCGCGTGGGGCACGACCTTCTGGAGCCAGCGCTACAGCGACTTCGCCGATGTGCGCGTTCCGGGTCAGGCGCTCTCGCTGCGCAACCCCGGGCAGATCCTCGACTTCCACCGGTTCAGCTCCGTCGAGCAGCTCGCGCTCTACCGCGCGGAGGCGGCGATCCTTCGTGAGCGCAGCGAGGTGCCCGTCACGACCAACTTCATGGTCACGGCGCACATCCGCAACCTCGACTACTGGACGTGGGCGGGCGAGATGGACCTGATCGCCAACGACCACTACCTCGACCGGCGCCTCGACGATGCGCGCGGCGAGCTCTCGTTCGCCGCCGACCTCACTCGCGGGCTCGCGCAGGGCGCGCCGTGGCTGCTGATGGAGACCTCGACCGGCGCCGTCAACTGGCAGCCCTACAACCTCGCCAAGGCCCCGGGCGAGATGCAGCGCAACATCGCCTCTCACGTCGCCCGCGGCGCCGACGGCATCTGCTTCTTCCAGTGGCGCGCGTCGACCCAGGGCGCCGAGAAGTACCACACGGCACTTGTGCCGCATGCAGGGGAGGACTCCGAGCAGTGGCGCGAGGTCGTCGAGCTCGGCGGTCTGCTCGATCGTCTGGGCGAGGTCGCCGGCACCCGCGTCGTCGCGGACGCCGCCCTGTTCTTCTCGTGGGAGAGCTGGTGGGCCGCCGAGAACGAGGGCCGCCCCAGCGAGGCGCTCACGTACCTCGGCCAGGTGCACGCGGCCCACGCCGCGCTGGCGGATGCCGGTGTCACCACCGACGTCGTGCGACCGGGCGGCGACCTCGACGGCTACCGCCTGCTGATCGTCCCCGCGCTGCACCTCATCAGCGATGCCGACGCTGCGGCGATCGCGCGCGCGGTCGAGAACGGCGCGACGGCGCTCATCACCTTCTTCAGCGGCATCGTCGACGAGGAAGACCGCGTGCGCACCGGCGGCTACCCCGGCGCGTTCCGCGACCTGCTCGGCATCCGCTCCGAGGAGTTCGCCCCGCTCCGTCCTGACGAGACCGTGTTCCTCACCGACGGCACGACGGGGTCGGTGTGGACCGAGCGGCTGAAGGCGACGGATGCCGAGGTCGTGGCGTCGTTCGCCGACGGACCCTCGGCCGGCTATCCCGCGCTGACCCGTCGTTCGGTGGGCGACGGCGAGGCCTGGTTCGTCGCGACGCAGCCCGACCGCATCGCCTACCGTGACCTCGTCGCCCGGCTGGCCGACACCGCCGGTGTCACAGCCCACGTCGACGCGAATCGCGACGTCGAGATCGTGCGCCGCACGGGCGATGCCGGCAGCTTCGTGTTCGTCATCAACCACGGCGACTCCGCCGTCGAGATCTCCACCACGGGGCACGACCTCGTCACCGACGCCCCCGCAACCGGCTCCGTGCCGGCCGGGGCGGTCCGCATCATCAAGGAGGATGTATGACCACCACGCTCACCGCTCCGGCGGTCGCTTCAGCGCCCCAGGCGCCGGGCCGCCGCCGACGGATCCCGCACAAGGGCGCGATCGCGTTCCTCATCGTCCCGTTCGGCGTGCTGTTCGCGCTGTTCTACGTCGTGCCGATCGCCTACGCCTTCTGGCAGTCGCTGCTCGTCGTCGAGCGCGACGGCACGTTCGGCAAGGCCGAGCAGGTGTTCGGCGGCTTCAGCCAGTACGTGCTCGTCTTCCAGAACGAGGCTTTCTGGGCCTCGATGGGGCGGATGCTGACGTTCGGCGTCGTGCAGGTGCCGGTCATGCTGGGCCTGGCCCTGCTGTTCGCTCTGCTGCTGGATTCGCCGCTGGTGCGGGGCAAACGCTTCTTCCGCCTCGCCTTCTTCGTGCCCTACGCCGTGCCCGGTGTCATCGCCGCGATCATGTGGGGTTCGCTGTTCTCGCCCAACCTGTCGCCGTTCACCGCCATCACGAAGAACATCGATTTCCTGGGTGCCGACCTCGTGCTGTGGTCGATCGCGAACGTCGTGACCTGGGTCTACGTCGGCTACAACATGCTGATCATCTACTCGGCGCTGCTGTCGATCCCGCAGGAGCTCTATGAGGCAGCCATCCTCGACGGCGCCGGCCAGTGGCGCATCGCGTGGTCGATCAAGATCCCTCTGGTGCGACCGGCGATCGTGATGACCGCGATCTTCTCGATCATCGGCACGCTGCAGCTGCTCGCCGAGCCCCAGGTCTTCCGGTCCTTCAGCTCGGCGGTGACGAGCACGTTCACCCCGAACATGACCGTGTACGCCACGGCATCCATCCCGAACACCAACCTGGCAGCCGCCTTCTCGGTCGTGCTCGCCGTCACGACCTTCGTGCTGTCGTTCGGCTTCATGAAGTACATGCAGCGCAAGGAGCAGAACGCATGAGCACCATGTCGATCGTCGCCCCCGGCCGCACGTCGCGGGGCTCGGGCTCGCGTGGCACCGGCTCGCGCGGACGCGGCTCTCGCGAATCCGGCATCTCCCGCACGGGCGCCATGCTGATCATGGCCGTGTTCACGGTCTACTTCCTGCTGCCGCTCTGGTGGCTGCTCGTCGCGTCGAGCAAAGAGACCGGCGACATCCTGACCACCGCGCCGCTGTGGTTCGCCGACTTCCACCTGTTCGACAACATCGCCGAGCTCTTCACCTACCGCGATGGCGTGTACCTCCGCTGGCTGCTGAACTCGGTGCTCTACGCCGCCGTGGGTGGAGCCATCGCCACGCTGCTGGCGGCCATGGCCGGCTACGCCCTGGCGAAGTACCGATTCCCGGGCCGCGACCTGATGTTCGACATCGTGCTCGGCGGAGTGCTCGTGCCGGCGACCGCGCTCGCGCTGCCGCTCTTCCTGATCTTCAGTCAGGCGCAGCTCACGAACACGTTCTGGTCGGTGTTCCTGCCCTCGATCGTGAGCCCGTTCGGCGTCTACCTCGCGCGCATCTTCGCTGCATCCTCGGTGCCCGACGAACTGCTCGAGGCGAGCCGGCTCGACGGCGCGGGCGAGATCCGCACGTTCTTCACCGTCAGCATCCGTCTGATGACCCCGGCGCTGGTGACGATGTTCCTGTTCCAGTTCGTCGCCATCTGGAACAACTTCTTCCTGCCGATGATCATGCTGCGCAGTGAGGAACTCTTCCCGGTGGTCTTCGGTCTCTACAACTGGAACAACCAGCTGAACCAGCTGCCCGAACTCCGCGGTCTCGTGCTGATCGGCGCTCTGCTGTCGGTCATCCCGCTGATCGTCACCTTCCTCCTGCTCCAGCGCTTCTGGCGCAACGGACTGGGCGCCGGCGCCCTGAAGTGAGCAGGCAGCCGCCCGGACCGACCGGTCGGCGCATCACCACCCGCACCACGCAACACCCCCCACACCCGCACCACATCGCATCCACGAAAGGGATCGAAATGCAGCATTCGAAGATGAAGGCAGCCGCTGTCATCGCCATCTCGGCGTTCGCGCTCGCCGGTTGCTCGGCATCCGGCGCAGACAGCTCCGGAGGCGGCGACGCCGCAGCCGCGTGCACCCCGGCCGACGGCGACGTCACGCTCGAGTTCACCTCCTGGATCCCCGGCATCGAAGACGTCGTGAAGATCTGGAACGACGAGAACCCCGAGATCCAGGTCGACGTGCAGACCGGCCCGAACGGCAACGGCGGCACGTACCAGAACTTCTTCAACCAGATCAAGGCGGGCGACGCCCCCGACCTCGGCCAGATCGAGTACGACGCGCTGCCGAACTTCCTCGTGCAGGACGGCGTCGAAGACCTCAGCGCGTGCGAAGACGTCGTGGCAGCGGAGGGCGACTTCGTGGACTGGGCCTGGGGCCAGGTCACGCTCGGCACCGACAGCGTCTACGGCATCCCGCAGGACACCGGCCCCATGGCGCTGTTCTACCGCGCCGACCTGTTCGAGCAGAACGGCATCGCGATCCCCACGACGTGGGACGAGTACCGCGAGGCCGCCGTGAAGATCCGCGACCTCGGCGGTTACATCACCAACTTCTCGCAGTCCGACATCAACCAGTTCGCCGGCTTCGCGTGGCAGGACGGCGCGCAGTGGTTCTCCAGCGACGACGAGGGCTGGACGGTCTCGATGGCCGATGACGCCACCACTACGGTCGCCGACTTCTGGCAGAGCATGCTCGACGACGACCTCGTCGCGACGGTTCCCGCGTGGACCGACGAGTGGAACAACGCCTACAACTCGGGTCAGGTCTGGACCTGGAACTCGGCCGTCTGGGGTGCCAACTCGATCTCGAGCGGCGCGCCCGACACCGCCGGCAACTGGGCCGTCGCAGCCCTCCCGCAGTGGGAAGAGGGCGGATCCGCCGCCGGCAACTGGGGTGGCTCGTCGACCGCCGTCCTCAAGGGCAGCGACCACGTCTACGAGGCGACGAAGTTCGCGCTGTGGCTCAACACGTCGGATGAGGCGCTGACCGCGCTCGCCGAGGCCGCCAACCTCTACCCGGCCACCACCGCGGGTCTCGAGCTGCCGGTCTACGCCGAGGGCGTGGAGTTCTACGGCGGACAGAAGATCTACGACGTCTTCGCCGACGCCGCGACCCAGGTCTCGCCCGACTTCGCGTGGGGCCCGACCATGACCCAGACCTACGCGGACGTGTCCGACGGGTTCAAGGCCGCGGTCTCGGGCAGCGGCACCCTGCTCGACGCGATCGAGAAGGGTCAGACGGCCACGGTGGACGCCATGAAGGCTGCGTCGATCCCCGTCAAGGAGTAACACCCCCGTGGAGGCCCGCCCGTACCCGACGGGCGGGCCTCCCTTTTCGTCTGCGACCCGTCTGGAGCGGCAATGAGCGAACTCGTCCACCTGACCTCGGCCGGCGTGAGCGTCGTCATCGACACGACGAGTGCGCGCCTGCTGCACTGGGGCGCGGCGCTCGACCCCGCCGAGCTCGAAGCGCTCGCCGCCTCGTCGACCGGATCCGTGACGTTCAGCTCGTTCGATGCGCCGCGCACCTTCCCGCTGCTGGCCGTCGAGGCCGACGGATGGTCGGGTGCACCCGCTCTGGCCTGGCATCGCGGCGGGCTGCACAGTGCGCCGCTGCTGCGGTCGATCGGATGGGAGGCGACCGCCACGTCGCTGCGCGCGGAGTTCGCGGATGCCGCGGCCGGTGCCTCCGTGGTCGTCGAGTTCGATCTGGATGCCGTCGGCGTGCTCACCGCACAGGTGTCGGTGACGAGCACCGGTGACGGCGTCGAACCGCTCGACCTGCTCGCCGCCCGCATCCTGCTGCCGATTCCCGCGCACGCGACCGAGGTGCTCGACCACACCGGGCGCTGGACCGGTGAGCGGCACCCGCAGCGCGGCACCCTGCGTCACGGTGCGCACCTCCGTCAGGTGCGCCGAGGTCGCGGAGGACACGACGCGCCGTATCTGACCGTCGTCGGCACCGAGGGGTTCGGCTTCCGTCGCGGCGAGCTGTGGACCGCTCACGTCGCGTGGAGCGGCGACCTCGAGGTCGGCGTCGAGCGGCTGCCCGAGGGCGCCGGGGTGCACGGCGCGGTGCTCGGCGGGGGAGAGCTGCTGCTGCCGGGCGAGATCCGGCTCGCGGCCGGTGAGACCTACCTCTCCCCGCGGGTGTTCCTCACCTACGGAGAGAGCGGACTCGACTCGGTGTCCGCCCGCCTGCATCAGACCGTTCGTGCGTTCTCCGCGCACCCCACGGCGCCGCGCCCGCTCGTGCTCAACACGTGGGAGGCGGTGTACTTCGACCACGATCCGGCGAAGATCGCAGAGCTCGCCGAGGCCGCGGCATCCGTGGGCGTCGAGCGGTTCGTGCTCGACGACGGCTGGTTCCGCGGACGCCCCGACGATCGGTCGGGACTCGGCGACTGGTACATCGACGACACCAAGTGGCCCGAGGGGCTGCGGCCGCTCGCCGAGCACGTGCACGGACTCGGGATGCAGTTCGGGCTCTGGTTCGAGCCCGAGATGGTCAACCCGGTGTCCGACCTCGCCGCACAGCATCCGGACTGGGTGCTGCAGGCGTCCCCCGACTCACCCACCTGGCGGCACCAGAAGGTGCTCGATCTCGCGAACCCGGATGCCGCGGCCTACCTGCTCGCACGCCTCGACGCCCTGGTCTCGGAGGTCGGCATCGACTTCATCAAGTGGGACCACAACCGCGACCTGCATGCGGCGGTGTCGCCGCACACCGGTCGCGCGTCGGTGCACGCTCAGACCATCGCCTTCTACGATCTGCTCGATGCGCTGCACGAGCGGCATCCGTCGCTGGAGATCGAATCCTGCGCCAGCGGAGGAGCCCGCGTCGACCTCGGTGTGCTGCAGCGCACGCAGCGTGTGTGGGCCTCGGACTCGAACGACCCTGTCGAGCGCCAGCGCATCCAGCGCTGGACGGGCACGCTCGTGCCGCCGGAGGTCGTCGGCTCGCACGTCGGCCCGCAGATCGCCGAGACGACGCACCGTGCGGCATCCTTGCCGTTCCGCATGACGACCGCGCTGTTCGGGCACGCCGGCATCGAGTGGGACATCACCGGGTGCACGACGGAGGAGCGCGCGGCGCTGGGGCGGTGGACGGCGCTGTATCGCGAGCTGCGGCCGTTGCTGCACGGCGGCGTGACGGTGCGGTCGGATGAGGTCGACGAGGAGACGCTGCTGCACGGGGTCGTGGCGCTCGACGGCTCGCGGGGCGTGTACGCGTGGGTGCGGCTGGACGCCTCGGTCGACGGGTTCACGCCGCGCACCCGCATTCCGGGGCTGCAGGCAGAGGAGCGGTACCGGCTGCGAGTGCGGGAAGACCTGGGCGCTGTGATGAGGCACCAGGTCTCGGACCCCGCCTGGCTGGATGCCGGTCTCGAGGCGACGGGTGCCTTCTTCGAGACGGTCGGGGTGCCGCTGCCGTTGCTGGCACCGGGAGCGGCCCTGCTGCTCGAGGCCGTTCGGGTCTGACGCGGGATGTCGTCCGGTCGTTGAGCGAGCCCGGCGCAGCCGAGCGAGACGAAACGCGCACGCACGCCGTCATGGTCGGGCCGCGGTCCTCGCCGTGCTAAACTGACTCCTTGTCTGCGCACACTCCTGTGCGTAGTTCGTGTGCTCCCCCTCCTTCTGCCGAGTGATTGGTCGTGTGGGGTGGCGCGCAGACAAGGGATCTTGGGTGAGGCCGTCCGGTCTCACGGTATAGAAGGAGTCACCATCATGGCAGCAGTGTGCCAGGTGACCGGAGCTGTTCCCGGTTTCGGTCACAACGTCTCGCACTCGCACCGCCGGACGAAGCGCCGCTTCGACCCGAACGTGCAGAAGAAGACCTATTACGTCGCTTCGCTCGGTCGTAAGATCACGCTCAACGTGTCCGCCAAGGGCATCAAGGTGATCGACGTCCGCGGCATCGAGAACGTGGTCAAGGACCTCCAGGCGAAGGGTGTGAAGCTCTAATGGCCAAGAAGGCTCAGGACATCCGTCCGATCATCAAGCTGCGTTCGACGGCAGGTACGGGTTACACGTACGTGACCAAGAAGAACCGCCGCAACACCCCTGACCGCCTCGTGCTCAAGAAGTACGACCCGGTCATCCGTCAGCACGTCGAATTCCGAGAGGAGCGTTGATCAATGGCTAAGAAGAGCAAGATCGCTCGCAACGAGCAGCGCAAGGTCATCGTCGAGCGTTACGCAGAGCGTCGCGCCGAGCTGAAGAAGACCCTGGTCGACCCGAACGCCACCGACGAGGCCCGCGAGGCCGCACGCGTCGGCCTGCAGAAGCTGCCGCGCAACGCGTCGCCGGCTCGCGTGCGTTCGCGCGACGTCATCGACGGCCGCCCCCGCGGTGTCCTCACGAAGTTCGGCATCTCGCGTGTCCGCTTCCGTGACATGGCACACCGTGGCGAGCTGCCGGGTGTCACCAAGTCGAGCTGGTAAGTCTCAGCTGACAGAGGGGCGAGGATCTTCGGATCCTCGCCCCTCTTGCGTATCCCCGGGGCGTGAGGGGGTCGGGCCGGGGCGTGAGGCCGTTCTTCACTCCTCGTCGGGAGGCCTTCTCGGTGTGAGGCGGTGTCTTGCGCGGACACCCTCCGCCCCACAGGGTGTTCGCCGCCTGAAGGTGTCTCCTGCACATCCCGCGGTTCGACCCGCGCCTGCACAAGACTCGGCACGGCAGCGGCTGCGGACCATGCGTGGCATGCATCATCGGCGGATGGATGTCGAAGGGATGCTGACCGCGAGGCAGGGCGTCGCGCGAGTAGCGACGCTGCGTCGGCTGGGGGTGACGGAGCACACGCTGCGGTCGGCGGTGAGAAGCGGCCGGGTCACGTCGGTGTGCCGCGGGTGGGTAGCACTTCGCGGAGCCGATCCGATGCTCGTCGCGGCGGCCAAGCGAGGTGTGGTCCTGAGCTGCGTGACGCTCGCGAGTCGGCGAGACCTGTGGGTGACTTCGGCCCCGGAGCCGCATGTCGCGGCGCCGACCAATTCCGGCCATGCGGGATCCGTTCGCGGCGTCGTCCATTGGAACCGGCCGATCTTTCCGCGAGACCCCGACGCGCTCGAGGATTCGATCGAGAACGCGCTGATCCTCGTCGCCCGGTGCCAGCCGCGCGAGGAGGCTCTGGCGACTTGGGAATCCGCATTGCGCATGAAGGTCGTCGACCCCGGTGTGCTCACTCGGGCGGCATTGCCTCCGGCCGCTCGAGAGCTGCTGGCTGAGGCCCGCCCCTTCGCCGACTCAGGGACCGAGACGATCTTCCAGACAAGACTTCGCTGGCTGGACTTGCCTCTCACGCCACAGGTGTGGATTCTCGGTCATCGCGTGGACGTGCTGATCGGCGAGCGTCTGGTCGTGCAGATCGACGGAGGCCATCATGTGGGAGCGCAGCGCAGCAGCGACATCGCGCACGATGCCGAGTTGATGCTTCGCGGCTATCACGTGATTCGCATCGGCTACGAGCAGCTGATGAACAACTGGGGCGCTGTGCAGAACCTGATCCTCGCCGCGATCGCACAGCGCCTCCACCTGGCTGAACGATGAGCACCGGGTCGGGCGGCCACTCCCGTATCGGGCGGTCTTTTGCGGCCGCATCCTCCGCCCGACAGGGAGTTCTCCGCCCGACACGATGCCGACGAAGGGAGAGGGGCGGAGGGGGAGAGAGGGGGGAGGGGGAGAGCCCCGGGCATCAGGCGACGGATGCCGAGGCGTGCGACTCGGCCCAGGCGAGGGCGTAGTCGGCGATCTCCTCCCAGCCGTCCTGGCTGACCAGGCGGTGGGTGCGGCCCGCGTACTCGATCCGCTCGACCACGGCGGGGCTGCCGGTGGAGCGGTACTTCTTCTCGATCGCGCGGACGATGGCCGGCGGCACCACGTGGTCGATCTCTCCGGCGATCAGCAGCAGCGGTGCGCGATCGGTGCGACCGTAGTCGACGTGTGTGACGCCGCCCTTCTCGTTCAGCACCGAGGTCACTCCCTCGAAGAAGACCCGGTTGTAGGAGTTGACCGCGTACTCCTCCCACAGTGCATCGGATGCTGAGCGCGACAGGTCGTTGCCGAACGTGAAGCGGAAGTGGCGCTTCGACAGCGGCTTGGCGCCATTGCGCGCGAACGGATTCGAGAGGATCGGGGTGCCGGTCCACAACGTCGAGAGCGGGAGCGCGGTGACCCCGGCTGTCTGTCCGGGGGCGACTCCCACGTAGGCGGCACCGAGCCCGCGGTCGGCGAGCATCTGGGTGAGCACACCGCCGAACGAGTGGCCCATGATGATCGGCTTCACGGGCAGTGCGCGGATGATGCGCTCGTAGTGGTCGGCGATCTGCTTCAGGCCGATTCCCTTGAGCGCCGACGGGTCGCGGCGGTCATCAACGCCGCCGCCGAGTATCCGGATGCTGACGGTGCCGTCCGTCTGCTGATCGATGAGCACCGCGAGTGGTTCCGCTCGACCCTGCAGGCCGTCGCCGAGCAGGCCGGCCTCGAGAGTCCTGCGGATGTCGCGGCATCCCTCGTGCTGCTGCGCGACGCCGCGCTCGTGGGCGGGTACCTCGACGGAGATGAGCGGGTCACACCCGCCTTCGAGCGCACTGCGCGCGCGGTGGTCGCCGCTCACCGTCCGCGCTGAGGTCGGCTCGAACGCGCACGGGGGCACCCCGCCGACCGGTGCACTCGCAGCGCAGGGCATCTCTCACGACGAAGGATCGGATGCTGAGTGCAGCCCTTCGTTGCGCGAGATCTCCTTGATTTCGCGAGATCAGCTCGTCCTCATTGACGCCTCAGACGCCACTTTCGTCACATCTGCACCACGACACGCCATGGAATAGCCCAAAACCCGCGAAATGACGCGGAAATGTCGGTCAGCGTTGATACATTCGAGGCGGTCACTCGACCAACGGAGGGCAGTCGCCCTCCGCACCACAACGATGCGACGGTATCCTCGTCGCTGGAGGATGACATGGCTGACAAGTCCATCACCAAGACCGAGCTCGTCGCGAGCATCGCTTCTGCCACCGGCCAGAGCCAGGCCACCGTCTCGGGTGTCCTCGACGCGCTGTTCTCCTCGGTCTCCGACGCTGTTGCCAAGGGCAGCAAGGTCTCGATCCCGGGCTGGATCTCGTTCGAGCAGGTCGACACCGCAGCTCGCACGGGCCGCAACCCCCAGACCGGCGCCGAGATCAAGATCCCGGCCGGCAAGCGCGTCAAGGTGACCGCTGGTTCCAAGCTCAAGGCTGCCGTCAAGTAAGACCGCACCTCTTCGAAGGCCGCTTCCGACATGTCGGGGGCGGCCTTCGTGCGTGCCCGCCGCGATCTCAGGACGCGACAGCGAAGGGGCGGCCGAACGGGCGAGCGGTCAGCCACCGCGGCATAGGCTTGAGGGGTGACCTCCTCCGCCCGGCAGACCCGCACGAGCCCCGCATATCGCGTGATCGGGCTCGCGATCCTGGCGGGCGCCGGCGTGATCGGCGCGATCGTCGCCCTCGCACTCGGTGGTGGGGCGGCACCGCTGCTTCTGGGCGACCCCGGTCCCGCCGTGCGCTGGGCGATCCCGGTCGTCAAGCTGGCGATGAACATCTCGGGGGCCGCGATGCTCGGCTCGCTCGTGCTCGCGCTGTTCGCTCTGCGCAGTGAGCAGAAGTCGTTCGACATCGCCCTGAACACCGCCTCGATCGCGGCCGCGACCTTCACGGTGACGGCCGGCGTGAGCGCGTTCCTCGCGCTGGTCGCCGCCTTCAATCCGCAGGTCAGTGCCGACCGGCAGTTCGGTGAGCAGCTCGGGTTCTTCCTGCTGCAGACGGCGCTCGGCCAATCCTGGTTGATCACGACGATCATGGGCTCCGTCATCACGGTGCTGGCATTCGCGTGGCGCACGTGGACGCCGACCCTGATCACGGCTCTGCTCGCCGCCGCATCCTTCCTGCCGCTGGCGACACAGGGGCACTCGGGTGACCTCGCCGGCCACACCGTCGCGGTGAACTCGATCCTGCTGCACACGATCGGCGCCGCGGTCTGGCTCGGTGGGCTCATGCTCGTGGTGATCCTGCGCGACCGCTCGGGCGTCGGCACCGCGGCCCTCGTCAGCCGGTACTCGAGCCTCGCGATCGCGGCCTTCGCGGTGGTCGCCGTCTCGGGCCTCGCCCGGTCGGTGGTCGCTCTCGGCGACGTCACCGACCTGCTGACGCCGTATGGCGGCATCCTGATCGCGAAGGCCGTGCTGCTCGTGGGCATGGGGCTGCTCGGCGCCTGGTACCGCATCCGCCTGATCCCCCGTCTCGACGGTGCGGATGCGTCGCGCTGGTTCTGGATGCTGGTGCTGTGCGAGGTCGCGCTGATGGGCCTCGCTTCGGGCGCGGCGGCGGCTCTGGCCCGCACGCCTCCGCCGACGGGCGAGGAGGCTGCGTTCGTGCAGACGCCGGCCGAGAACCTCACCCGCTCGGCGTTGCCTCCCGAGTTCACGATCGACCGCTGGTTCACGAGCTGGGACATCGACATCCTGTGGCTCGTCGCCGCCGGTTTCGGGCTGTTCCTGTATCTCGCCGGTGCGCGCAGGCTCCGCAGACGCGGCGACCGCTGGCCGATCCACCGCACGATCTTCTGGGTGCTCGGCATGCTGCTGCTCGTCTGGGTGACCTGCGGACCGATCAACGCGTACCAGGAGTACCTGTTCAGCGTGCACATGCTCGGGCACATGATGCTGTCGATGGCGATTCCGCTGCTGCTCGTCTCGGGAGCGCCGATCACGCTGGCGCTGCGCGCGATCCACAAGCGCGACGACGGCACGCGGGGCGGCCGAGAGTGGATCATGTGGGCGGTGCACTCGCCGTTCTCGCGCGTCGTGACGCATCCGTTCGTCGCCGCGGGAATCTTCATCCTGTCGCTGTGGGCCTTCTATTTCACCGACCTGGTGCGCTGGTCGATGTACGAGCACCTCGGCCACGAGTGGATGGTCGCGCACTTCCTGATCTCGGGCTACCTGTTCGTGATGAGCCTCGTCGGCGCCGATCCGGTTCCGTACCGACTGCCCTACCCCGGCCGACTGATCACACTGATCGCCATCATGGCCATGCACGCGTTCTTCGGCGTCGCGATCATGATGCAGGAGGGCCTGATGGTCGCCGACTGGTTCGGGTCGATGGGGCGCACGTGGGGCCCCGCGCCGATGGACGACCAGTACATCGGCGGCGGCATCGCGTGGTCGATCGGCGAGATCCCGACGCTCATCCTCGCCATCACGGTCGCGATCCAGTGGAGCCGCAGCGACACCAAGCTGCAGAAGCGCCGCGATCGACACGCCGATCGCACCGGCGAGGCCGAGCTCGAGGAGTACAACGCGAAGCTGGCCGCCCTCGCCGATCGCGACCGCCGCGAGGCCGAGCGAGAGGCCGAGCGCCAGACGCGGTGACCTCGCCTCGCGTGGGTTCGCCTCGCGTCGGGCTCGCCTCGCGTCGGGCTCGCCTCCCGTGGGGCGGCCTTCTCCGTGTGGGGCGGAGGATCCCGACGTGCAGGGCCGCCCTGCGCCGAGACGGCCGCCCGTCGCGGTGCGCACCGCGCGCCGGTGTGCACCCGGCACCCGGTGCGCGCCGGGCACGCTGTGCGTCAGCCCTCGGGCGGAGCCTGATCGGGCGAGCCGACGCGGATCGAGGCCGACCCGTCAGGAAGGATCGTGACCGACCCGTTCACCTGGAAGGGCACATCCTCGGCGATCGCCTGCACCTTGCCGTCGAACAGCGAGCGGATCTCGACCTCGACATGCGCCACGGCATCGGTCGGGGGGATCTGCCAGTGGCCGCCGTCGGGGGTGACGGTGACCTTCGGCTGCGCGGCGATCGACCACTGCGGCAGCGACGCGAGACGGTTCGACACTTCGAGCCCGAACGGGCAGGCGGTGGGCTGCAGAACCTCCTGCTCGGTGCAGGCCAGCAGGAACTCTTCGACGCGCTGCTGCACGACGGCGACGAACTCTTCGGTCGGATCTGTCTGCAGGTCGACAGGGGTCGTGGCGAGCGGCGAGTCGGCGAGCACGCCCACTCCGGATGACTGCGAGATGGGGGTGTCGACGGTCACCGAGTACAGGCCCGGCGTGAACACGAGCATCGGCAGCGGCTCGAGGGGAGCGGCGTCGATGCCGGCCACCGAGATCTGGCGACGGTCGACCTCGAAACCGTTGACGGCGAACTGATCGGCGCCACGCAGCGTGAGCTCGACCACGGCGAGCGGGCTGGCGGTGAAACGCCAGTTGGGGGTCACCCCTGCCCAGCCGTCCTGAGCGACGGTGAAGGTCGTGCGACCTGCGTTGCCGCCCGCCCTGTACGAGACGGTGACGGCGGTCGTGTCGCCATCGGGCTTCTCGGACACGACCTCCACGTCGGTCAGCGGGGCGAGTGCGGCGTGGCGCAGCATCGCCTCGGATGCCGTGGGGTCGATGCCGGAGACCTCGAGCGTCTCGCGGTCGACGGCGACGCCGGGCACGCGCAGCGCGTCGGCGGCGCGCCCCTCGGACAGCAGGTCGAGGTAGCGCACGACGAAGGCCGAAGGCCCGTAGAACTGCTGGTACAGAGTGGCGCCACCGGCGGCCAGAGCGGCCACGAGCACGATGCCGACGACGCACAGCATCGCAAGGTCGGCGATGAGCCGCGAGCGCCGCGGCGCGTTCGACTCGACTCGCTGCATGGCGTCAGTCTAGGAGTGCGTCCTGGGACGACGCCGAGCGCCACGTAGCATGGAGACGTGTCGCTTCCCGCCCTCTCAGACGAACAGCACGAGCTGTTCCGGCTGATCGAGGACACGAGCGAGCACGTCTTCATCACCGGCCGCGCCGGCACCGGCAAGTCCACCCTGCTGCAGTACTTCTCGTGGAACACGAAGAAGCAGATCGCGATCTGTGCGCCGACCGGCGTCGCGGCGCTGAATGTCGAGGGGCAGACGATCCATTCGCTGTTCCGACTGCCGATCGGTCTGATCGGCGATTCCGACATCGACCAGAACGACAACACCCGCCGCATCCTCAACGCGATCGAGACTCTCGTGATCGACGAGATCTCGATGGTCAACGCCGACCTCATGGACGCGATCGACCGCTCGCTGCGCCAGGCGCGCGGCAAGCGCGGCATCCCGTTCGGGGGCGTGCAGATCGTCATGTTCGGCGATCCGTACCAGCTCGCACCCGTGCCGCCCCGGGGCGACGAGCTGCGATACGTGAAGGATCACTACCGCTCGTTCTGGTTCTTCGACGCCAAGGTGTGGACGGGCCCGTGGAAGGACGACGACCCGGATGCTCATGAGGGCGACGGTCTGTTCGTCGTCGACACCCGCGCCGAGCTGCATGTGCGGGAGCTGGTGCACATCCACCGCCAGTCGGACGACGGCTTCAAGGCGATGCTGAACGCCGTGCGCTACGGCCGGGTGACGGCGGAGATCGCCGGCGTGCTCAACACGCACGGCGCCAGAACGCCCCCGGATCCCGAGCCCGGCGAGGTGCCGATGATCACGCTCGCCACGCGCAACGACATCGTGAACAGCATCAACAGCAGGCATCTCGCAGCCCTGCCGGGCAAGGAGCAGACGGCGAAGGCCGAGGTGAGCGGCGAGTTCGGCCGTGGCGAGGCGTCGCTGCCCGCCGAGCCCGAGCTCAAACTCAAGATCGGCGCGCAGGTGATGTTCCTGCGCAACGACACCTCGATGTCGGGCGAGCCTCCCCGCTGGGTGAACGGCACGATCGGCACGGTCGTGCGGATTCTCGGCGAGACCGTCCGCGTCGAGATCGACGGCGACGAGGTCGACGTGGAGCCCGCGGTCTGGGAGCGATTCCGCTACTCGTACGAACCCGCGACGAAGAAGCTCAGCCGCGACGTGGTGGCCGAGTTCACCCAGTTCCCGTTGCGCCTGGCCTGGGCCGTGACGATCCACAAGTCGCAGGGCAAGACCTACGATCGGGCCATCATCGACCTGGGCTCCGGCGCTTTCGCCCCCGGGCAGACCTACGTCGCGTTGTCGCGGCTGACCTCGATCGACGGACTGTACCTGTCGAGGGCCCTGCGGCCCAGCGATATCCGCGTCGACGAGGACGTGCGCCGCTTCATGCGCGCCGCGTGGCTCGCCGCGCAGTCCTGACGGGGCGCGGTGAGGGGCCTCCGCGTCAGGTCGTTGAGCGAGGACCGCGGAGCGGCCCCTGCTTCAGGTCGTTGAGCGAGGACCGCGGAGCGGCTCCCGCTTCAGGTCGTTGAGCGAGGCCCGCGGAGCGGCCCGAGTCGAAACGCGGTGCGGTCAGCGAGCGGCGGCCCGACGGAGCCTGTCGTTCACGCTCCACTGCCGCACGGCATCCACTCCGCCCTCGATGAACGCCAGCCGCTTCGCATGGCTCCATCCCTGAAGCCGCTTCTCCCACGCGAAAGCCTCGTCGATGCGTGCGAACTCGCCGCTCCAGATGAGTTCCACCGGGAGGCGCCGCTTCGTATACGCGCTGCCCATGCCCTCCTCGTGCTGCACGAGTCGGCGGTGGAGATCGCGCGTGCTGCCGATGTACAGCGTGCCGTCAGCGCATCGGAGGATGTAGACATAACCCATGCCCGGACGCTACGCCGGGACACGGACATCGGGGGGCGTTTCGTCTCGGTCGACTTCGTCGGCCTCGCTCAACGACCGGGGGGGGCGACCGGGGGTCAGGCGACGGCGACTGAGCGGGCGCGGTCGAGGTCTTCGAAGAGCTCGGTGTTGAAGCGGTAGGCGAGCAGCACCTCGCCGATCACGCGCTCGCGCTCGGCGTCGTCCCACGGAGCCGCATCGAGCTGCTCGCGGTAGACGTCTTTGAAGGCTGCCGGGTCGGCGATGTCGTCGAACAGGTAGAAGCCGATGCCGTTCGTCTCGAAGCCGAAGCGGCGGGCCATGACCCGGCCGATGAAGACGCCGCCCGAGAGGTCGCCGAGATAGCGCGTGTAGTGGTGCGCGACGAAGCCGCCCGGCCAGGTCGCACCCACCTGACGGATGCGCTCGACGTACCGCTGCGTGGTGGGCAGGGCGACGATGCGCTCGCGCCAGTCGGTGCCGAGCAGGAACTCGAGGTCGGCTTCGAGTGCGGGCAGGCGAGTCAGCTTGTCGCTGAGGAAGACCGAGGCCACCGGGTCGTGCCGCATGCGCTCACCGACCGACTCGAGAGCGTCGTAGATGAAATAGTGCTGCGCCACGAGCGAGATGTAGTCGTCGCGCGAGCCCTCGCCCTTCAGCAGGTCGGACATGAAGCCCGCGCCCTCGCTGCGGGAGTGCGAGCTCGAGGACCGCTCGCGGAGCGCGGCGGAGAAGGAGAGGATCTCGGACATGACCCCAGTGTAAGGGTGACCTAACTTTCACGGAACCCCTGTTTCCGACGGAGTCCGCTCGCGCTGTGCGGCGCCTACGCGTGCGGGCGCGGCTCGACGCCGAGCCGCTCGCAGGCGAGGTCGTACAGCGCGACGACCTCGCGCCGCACCGCGGGGCGCTCCGAGATCGCGCCGCCGGGCCACTCGACGCGGAGCTCCGACACCTCTCCGTCACGGGTCACGCGCCAGACCCCGGCCTCGCCGTCGAGGCCCGTCATCACGGCATCCGTGATCTCGGCACCCCCGGGCGAGAAGGCCCGCGCGATGAGCAGATTGTCGTCGGTGTGGTCGCCGTTCATGTGGCGCAGGATCGCCGAGACGACCTCGTCGTCGAAGATGTGAGGCATGGTGATCACCCTACGGGCGGGGCTCCGATGCCGACTTTCAGGATCGGCGTTCTAGACTCGGGAGACACGTCTTCCGGGGGTACCCTTTCATGCAGCTTCTCTCGTCGCGCAGGTTCCGCGCAGCAGCAGCCAGCGTCGTCGTGCTCGGGCTCTTCCTGACCGGATGCACGAGCGACACCACGTTCAGTTACACGCCGAAGGCGCAGGTCGACGGGGAGCTCCCCGACGACACCGTCGCCGCCATGACGGATGCCGTCAACAACGCGATCGCCGCCTCCGGCTCATCGGGTGCGGTCGTCGGGGTCTGGGTGCCGTGGAGCGGCAGCTGGGTCACCGGCGTCGGCACGCAGGATCCCGGCGGCGAAGGCGGCGAGATCAGCACCGACATGGCCTTCCGCATCGGTGACGTGACCCGTCTGATGACCTGCGACGTGCTCTACGCCCTGGTCGATGAGGACATCGTCGAGCTCGACGACAAGGTGCCCGACTACGTGTCGGGAGTCCCCGACCTCAAGGACATCACCCTGCTCGACCTGTGCAACGGCACGAGCGGCATCGGCTCGTCGGAGGAGATCGCACACCCGGCCTGGCGCACCACCCCCGAGCGGGTCTGGGCTCCGCTGGAACTCGCGTCGTACGGTCTGGGTGCCGAGCGCACGACACCGCACACGACGTACCGCGGATCCGACGTGAACTACCTGCTGCTCGGCATGGCGCTCGAGCACGCGACCGGCCTCACCGCACCCGAGCTGATCTCGCAGTACGTCACCGAACCGCTCGGCCTCGGCTCGACGTCGCTGCCGCGGGTCACCGCGGCGCCTCCGTCGACCGGACCCGTCATGAACGGCCACTACCTGCTGGAGGTCGAGGGCGGCTACACGTGCGATGCCCCGGTCGACATCACGACGCTCTCGTCGAGCACCGGCTACACCGACTCGGGCGTCGTCTCGACGATCGAGGATCTCGGTCGCTACGCGCAGGCCGAGGCTGCGCAGGTCCTGCGCACGCAGGAGGAGCCCGCCCGCTATGGCGCTCCGCTCCCCGCGTACGAGGGCGCACCGTCGTGGCTGCAGGCCACCGGAGGCGCACTCATGGTGGGCTCGCTCATCGGTCAGCAGGGATGGACGCCCGGCTACGTCACGGCGGCCTACGCGGATCCGGCCACCGGATTCACCGTCGCGGTGTCGCTGAACAACTCGACCACGGGCGGGAACATCATCGGCAACCTCGCCTGGGAGCTCGCGGCCATCGCGTCGAAGGCTCCTGCCGCCGAGGGGCAGACCGCTCCCGAGTTCGGCCTGCCGTTCACGGCGGAGCAGTACCACCAGGCCATCACCGACGCCGCCATCCCGTGCGTCGCCCCCGCGCCCGTCGAGGGCTGATCAGCCGCTCAGTCGATCGCCCGTTCGGCTGACACTCACGAGGGGGCAGCGATGGCGATCATCGACAACGCGATCTACGTCGACGGTGTCCGCACCGAGAATCCGCGCAGCCTGAGCGAGACCTTCGAGGTGCTGCGCGAGCGGGGCGGCCTGAGCTGGATCGGCATGTACCGTCCCAGTGAGGACGAGATCCGCGAAGTGGCCGACGAGTTCGGCATTCATGCGCTGGTCGTCGAAGACGCGCTGTCGGGGCATCAGCGATCCAAGCTCGAACGCTACGACGACGTGCTGTTCATGGTGCTGCGCTCGGCACGCTATCTCGATGCGACCGAAGAGGTCGAGTTCGGCGAGATCCATGTGCTGGTCGGCAAGGACTTCGTCGTGACCATCCGGCACGCGGAATCGCCGGATCTCGCTCGAGTGCGCCGTCGACTCGAGGGCGACCCCGCGCTGCTCACGCTCGGCCCCGAGGCCGTGCTCTATGCGATCCTCGACGAGGTCGTCGACGAGTACGCCCCGGTTCTGGCGGGCCTCGAGAACGACATCGACGAGATCGAGAGCCAGCTCTTCGAAGACGGTGTGGACGCCACGCAGCGCATCTACGCACTCGGCCGTGAGGTGATCGACTTCCAGCGGGCGGTGCAGCCGCTCGCGGGCATGCTCGACGCGCTGCTGCGCGGCTCGGCGAAGTATCAGGTCGACGAAGAGCTGCAGCGGTACCTGCGCGACGTGCTCGATCACACCCTGCGCGTCTCGGAGCGCGCGAACACATTCCGCACGGTGCTCGACAACGCTCTGACGGTGGAGTCGACGATCGTCGCCCGGCGGCAGAACGAAGAGATGCGACGCATGACGGAACTCAGCATCCGTCAGAACGACGAGGTCAAGAAGATCTCGGGCTGGGCGGCGATCCTGTTCGCGCCGACCCTCGTCGGCACCGTGTACGGCATGAACTTCGATCACATGCCCGAACTGCACTGGGCGTTCGGATACCCGATGGCGGTCGCGCTGATGGTGGGGATGGGCTTCGGCCTGTATTGGGCTTTCAAGCGCAAGGGCTGGCTGTAGCCGTCTGATCGCGGGCGCGCCGAACGTCGCCCCGGTCGATTCTCGCGATTTCTCAGATAAAGTGCAACTAGTTACAGAAAGTGCTTGGAAACCGCTATCCCGTCGGCTACCGTCGGTGTAGCCGACGAGAATCCGGCACGAATCAAGGGAGATCACATGCACAACGCAATGACGCGCACGGCACGAAGCCGCCTCCTGCTGGTGACCGCCGGCCTTGCGACCTCTGCTCTCGCACTCGCCGGATGCGCGGGCGGCTCGGGCGACACCGACGCCTCGGCAGAGACCACCACGATCCGGTTCCTCTACGCGACCGGCGACGAGACCTGGAACGCGGTCGTCGACAAGGTCGTCACGGCATTCAACGAGCAGAGCGAGACGACCGAGGTCAAGCTCGACCCGCTGCCCGCGGGCTCCGACTATGCCACCGCGCTCAAGACCGTCGATGCCACGGGCAACTGGCCGGCGGTCGTCGACATGCGCGACACCCTCACCTACGTCAACGCGGGCAAGCTCGCCCCCGTGCCCGAGGAGGTCACGGCGCTGCTCGAGCCCGACGCCTTCGCGCCGGCGGAGGACGGCAACGTCTACACCGTGCCGTACAGCGCGCTCAACGGCGAGCTCGGCATGAACATCGTCTACAACAAGGCCTACTTCGAAGAGCACGACCTCGAGGTTCCCGAGACCTACAGCGACTTCATCGACCTGCTCGACGAGATCAAGGCCAACGGCGACGTGCCGCTCGCCACCGCGGCCGCCGAGGTCTGGCCCTCCGACCAGCTGTGGAAGCCGCTGGCTGCCCCCACCTTCGCCGAGTACAGCGACGAGGGCGGCTTCTGGAACGCTGCGGCCGCGGGAGAGGCCTCGGTCGCCGACCTCAAGGCCCCGCTCGAAGAACTCAAGAGCATCATGGACAACTACGTGCTCGAGGGGTGGCAGTCCACCGCCGACGCGCAGACCACGACCCTGCTCGTCAACGAGCAGGCCGTCATGGCGACCTCGTCGGCGGGACTCGGCCGTCTGATGGACATCAACAAGGTCGATCCGGAGTTCGACGCGGGGCTGTTCATCATCCCCGACGAGGACGGCAACCTCAACGTCCTGAAGAACAGCGTCGTCGGCGACACGGCAGGCGGCCTGGCGATCTCGTCGCAGGCTGCGGAGAACGACGACGAGTACGCCTCGGCGGTCGAGTTCCTGACCTACTTCTACTCGGTCGACGCCGCGAACCTCATGGAGGAGAGCGGTTGGATCTCGCCCAACATCCTCAAGGGCGACGAGGTCACCCGCAATGACACGATTCCCGGTGCCGACGACTTCTTCGGTCTGCTGGAGAACCCGAACCTCGTCTGGTACGAGAACGCCCCGACGCTGAGCACCTTCAGCTCGGTCAACACCTTCTTCCGGCAGTCGCGCATCGAGATGCAGGACGGCCAGACCACGATCGACGAGACGATCGCGAAGGTCCAGGCGGAACTCGACGCACAGGTCGCCGCAGCCGGTTGATCCGGACCCGAGGGTGCGGACCCGACCGCGCCCTCGGCATCCGGCGAGCGGTGATCGATCAAGGAGAGAACATGAGTGCACATACCGAGGTCCGCGTGCGGCCACGATTCGGACGAGGGCGTCTGGCCATGCTGGGCTTCGTCGTCCCGGCCCTGGTGATCTACCTCCTGATGGTGATCGTCCCCTCGCTGCAGACGCTGCAGCTGAGCCTGACCGACTGGGACGGCATCAGCGACGGCTACGACTACGTGGGCATCAAGAACTACGAGGACATCGTCGCGAGCGGTCGTTTCTGGAACGCGGTGCGCAACACCCTGATCCTCGGGCTCGGTTCTGCCGTGATCATCAACGTGATCTCGCTCGCCGTGGCGCTCATGCTCGACAAGCTCAACCATGCGCAGGGCTTCTTCCGCACGGCGGTCTACCTGCCGGCCTTGGTCAGCGCCTTCATCATGGCGACGATCTGGAAGTACCTGCTGAACTACAACTTCGGCTCGGTGAACACCGTGCTCCGAGACATGGGCATGCCCGAGTGGGCCCGCGACTGGCTGGGCGACAGCAGCATCGTGATCTGGGTGATCCTCTTCATCACCTGCTTCACCCTGGGCGGCAACACCACGCTCATCTATCTCGCCAACCTGCAGTCCGTGCCGCAGGAGCTCATCGAGGCCGCCCGCATCGACGGCGCGAGCGGCGTGAAGGTCTTCTGGAACGTGACGTGGCCGATGATCGCGGGCGCCGTCACCGTGAACATGACACTCGCGATGATCGCGGGCTGGGTGATCTTCGATCAGGTGCTCGTGCTCACCTCGGGCGGCCCCGGGTTCGTGAGCGAGACCATGGCGTTCTTCATCTACAAGGTCGGCTTCGGCGAGTACCGGGCAGGGTTCGGGTCGGCAGCCGCCGTCGTGCTCTTCCTCGTGGTGATCGTCAGCACCGTCGCCGCGAACGCCTACATGCGCAAGAGGGAGATCCAGGCATGACCGAGACGATGACGCAGGTCACCATGAAGATCGAGCCGGATGCTCGCCCGGCGGGGATCGCCCGCATCCCGCGTGCACCCCGTGTGCGGCGCGAGAAGAAGAAATGGTCGGTGGGTGAGATCGTCGTCATGGCGGTGCTCAGCATCCTGGTGCTGATCGTCGCGTCGCCGGTGATCTACGCCCTGCTGAACTCGTTCCGCTCGTACGCCGAGATCACGAAGGACCCGATGGGCCTTCCCACCTCCTTCGCGTTCGACAACTACGTCGCCCTGTTCCAGCAGACCGACTTCCTCGAGGCGGTGCTGAACACCCTCATCATCACGGTGGGGACCGTCGTGATGCTCATCATCATCGTGCCGATGGCCGCCTACGGCATCGAGCGCATCGGCGGACGCACCTCCCGCTTCCTGTACGTGCTGTTCATCGCCGGACTCATGATCCCGTTCCAGGTGCGCATGATCCCCCTGGTCAAGGGATTCGACGACGTGGGCCTCTACAGCACGCTGCTGTCGGTGATCCTCGTGCATCTGGGCGGGGCCGCGAGCTTCGGCATCCTGCTCTACTGCAGCTTCATCAAGGGCATCCCGATCGAGGTCGAAGAGGCCGCGCACGTCGACGGCGCCGGGCGTCTGCGCACCTTCTGGCTCATCGTCTTCCCGATGCTGCTGCCGGTGACCTCGGCCTTCGTGATCATCCAGGCGCTCGGGCTCTGGAACGACTTCTTCATCCCGCTGGTGTTCCTCGACTCCTCGTCGGCGGGAACCATCAACGTGGCGATCAACCGCATGGTGGGTCTGCTCACCTCGCAGTGGCAGCTGATCTACACCGGGGCGATCCTGGCGATCGTGCCGTCGGTCGCGATCTTCGCGGCCTTCCAGCGCTACTTCATCAAGGGCATGTCGGTCGGGGCGGTCAAGGGATGAGCGCGGTCGCCCCCTCTCGCCTCGAACGCCTGCTCGGCTACGACGGCATCATCGCCACGCTGCTGCTGGGTGCCTTCCGGTACTTCGTCGTCTCGCTCTCGTTCGTCTCCTGCCTCGTGCCGTTGCTGGCGTTCCAGGCGCTGGTCGGGTGGCAGGCGACCCACATCGCCCTGTGGCTGGGCGCTGCAGCCGTGCTGACGGTCGGTCCCGCCCTCCACGGTCTGACGCAGGCGGCGGCCGGGCTGCTCGACGCAGAGCCGCACGTGGGCCGCGTCTTCTGGGTGGGGTTCGTCGACGCGGTACGCCACCGCTGGGTCTCGGCGATCGTGCTCAGCAGTGCGGTGCTGGTGCTCGGGTACGACGTGGCTCTGCTCGGCGCGGATGCCGGCGTGCTGCTCGGCGCGGTCGCCGTGGCGGCGGTCGTCGCGATGGTCGTCGTGGCGGGCGCATTCCTGACGGACTCGCCGCTGCGCGGGATCGCCTTCGCGGTCGCCTCCGCACGCATCGTGCTGCAGCGCCCGCACGTCGCACTGGTCTGGCTGCTGCTGGGTGCGGCGGCTGCGCTGACGACCACTCTGCCGGTGGTCGGTGCGGTCGGCTGGCTCTCCGCTCCCGCGCTCGCCGCGGTCGCCGCGACCATCTGCAATCGCACCCTCGGCTTCGCCGGTGCGCGCGAGCGGGTCGGCGCATGATCGCCCGCATCGCAGGCTTCACGATCGAGTGGCGCGACGACGCACCGGCGACGCTGGCCGTGGACGGCGGGCATCCGGCGGCTCTCGTCGAGATCTTCACCGCAGCCGAGCAGCGTGCACGCACCAGCCAGGCGTATGTGCGCTCGGCCACGGGTGCGCGCCTGCGCCTGGAACGAGCGGATGCGGCGAGCGACGCCGTCACACTCGTGCAGCGTGACCCGCACACGGGCCTCGTGGTCACGAGCGTGCTCGCGCTCTCGGGCTCCGCGCTGCGCGTGCAGCACACGGTGCGCGGCACCGACGCGCAACCCGTCGTGCTGACTGCCGTCGGCTCGGCGAGCGTGGGCCTCGGCACCGGTCCCCACGCCGGTGCGGAGTACGACCTGCTCACCGCACGCAGCGAATGGCTGGCGGAGAACCGCTGGCACCGTCGTGCCCTGTCCGACGAGCTGCCCCCGCTGTCGCTGCCGATACACGCGCAGGACGGCCGCGGTCACGCGACCCTGACCAGCCACGGCGCGTGGTCGAGCGGCGAGCATCTTCCCGTCGGCGCACTGGTGCACCGCGGCGGCGCCGCCCTGGCCTGGCAGATCGAGAGCGGGGCCGGCTGGCACGTCGACCTGAGCCAGGGGCTCGACGGCCTGACGCTGTCGCTGCTGGGACCCACCGATCTCGAGCATCAGTTCGCCCACACGCTCCGACAGGGCGACGAGTTCACGACCGTGCCGGTCGCGCTCGCCGCGTCGGCGGACGGAGTCGATGCGGCCCTCGCCGACCTCACCTCTCACCGTCGTGCGATCCGACGCGTCGACGGGCCCGACCTGCCGATCGTCTACAACGACTTCATGAACACGCTCATGGGGCAGCCGTCGTCAGAGGCGCTGCGCCCGCTGATCCAGGCGGCCGCACGCGCGGGCGCCGAGGTGTTCTGCATCGACGCCGGCTGGTTCGCCGACCCCGCCATCGGCGACTGGTGGGACACGGTGGGCGAGTGGCAGGAGGCCCCGAGCCGGTTCGACGAGGCGGGGCTGCGCGGCCTCATCGACGAGATCCACGCCGCGGGGATGCGCTCGGGACTGTGGCTCGAGCCCGAGGTCGTGGGGGTCCGGAGCCCCGTGGCCGCGGCGCTGCCGGACGACGCGTTCTTCCGCCGCTTCGGGGCGCGCGTGCGCGAGCACGACCGCTATCACCTCGACTTCCGGCACCCCGCGGCGCGCGCCCACCTCGACGAGGCCGTCGACCGCATCGTGCGCGAGTACGGCGTGAGCTATCTGAAGCTCGACTACAACATCAATCCCGGTGCCGGCACCGAGTGGCAGGCGACGGCCGCCGGAGACGGTCTGCTCGGCCACATCCGCGCCGTCGGCGACTGGCTCGACGACGTGCAGCGACGGCATCCGGCGCTCCTGATCGAAAACTGCGCGTCGGGGGCCATGCGCGCCGACTACGCGCTGCTGTCGCGCACCCACCTGCAGTCCACGAGCGACCAGCAGGACTTCCGCCTCTACCCGCCGATCGCGGCATCCGCCCCGGCGTCGATCCTCCCCGAGCAGGCGGGGAACTGGGCGTATCCGGCGGTCGGGATGTCGGATGCCGAGACGGCGTTCACACTCGTGACCGGCCTCAGCGGACGCCTGTACCTCTCGGGCTTCCTGGGCGAGCTGCGCGAATCGCAGCGGGCGCTCGTCGCCGAGGCGGTGGCGCTGCACACGACTCTGCGCACGCAGCTCGCGGCGACGGAGCCCTTCTGGCCGCTCGGTCTGCCGGGCTGGGACGACGACATCGTCTGCCTGGGCCTGCGCGCCGAGGGCCGGACACTGCTCTTCGTCTGGGATCGCTCTGACGAGCCGCGCTCGTTCACGATCCCCGGCGTCCACGGCGCCGAGACGATTTTCCCGGCGGCGGCGGGGTCGTCGACGGAATCGGACGCAGTCGCGGAGGCGTCGTGGAGTGTCGGCGATGTCGCAGACGGCATCCGCATCGAGACGACCCACGGCATCGGTGCGCGCGTGCTCCGCGTCGGCGAGGGCGCCGCATGAGCGGCCGGATCCGCACGGGCGAGCTGCTGGTCGACGACCGCGGCACCACCGCACAGTTGCACGGAATCGGCATCCAGCAGGTCGGCCGCCACTGGTACGCGTGGGGCGAGGACAAGACCGCGGGAGACCGCTTCACGGCAGTCGCGTGCTACCGCTCGACCGACCTCGCGCACTGGGAGTACGTCGGCGATGCGCTCGCCGTGGGCGAGGGAGACCTCGCACCCGACCGCATCGTCGAGAGGCCCAAAGCGCTGCGCCGACCGGACGGACGCTGGGTGCTGTTCCTGCACATCGAGAGTGCCGACTACGCGGATGCCAGGGTCGGATATGCGATCGCCGACGACCCGCAGGGCCCCTACGAGTACCTGGGGAGCGAGCGCCCGCTCGGCAATCTCAGTCGTGACATCGGGGTCTACCAGGAGGGCGGCGTCGGCTACCTGCTGTCCGAGGACCGCGACAAGGGGCTCCACATCTATCGGCTGCGCGACGACTACTGCGGTGTCGCCTCGATCGTCGCGACGCTGCGCCAGCAGGATCGCCCGGAGATCGGCTACGAGTCGCCGACGCTCGTCCGCCACGACGGGCTCTACTACCTGTTCGGCTCCGACCTCACGGGGTGGGATCTCAACGACAACAAGTACGCGACCGCTCCGGCGCTCGAGGGACCGTGGTCGCCGTGGCAGGACTTCGCCCCGGTGGGCACCCGCACCTACGACTCGCAGGTGAGCGTGGTGCTGCCGATCGGCGACGGGCACGTCTACATCGGTGATCGCTGGGCGCGCCACGACCTGGCGGCATCCGCTCCGGTCTGGCTGCCTCTGCGCATCGAGGAGGGTCGCGCCGAACTGATCTGGCGCGACGAATGGAGCATCGAGGAGCTGAAGAAGTGAACGCCCGACCACGCGCGATCGTCGCGATGAACCCGCCGGCGCTCGCCGAGAACCTGTTCGGTCCGCACCGTGCCCGATTGGCGGAGCTCGTCGATGTGCCCGCCGACGTGCTCACGGAGTTCGAGAGCGACGACGCGGCCCGCCTGATCGGCGAGGTCGAGGTCCTTCTGGCCGGATGGGGCTGCCCCCGGGTCGACCGCGAGACGCTCGACCGGATGCCGAACCTGCGCGCCGTGGTGTTCGCCGGAGGCACCGCGAGCGCGGTGCTCGACACGGTCGAGGCCGCACGGCGTGGCATCGTCTTCACCAACGCCGGGGAGGGCAACGCGCAGGCGGTCGCCGAGTACACGGCCGCGACGATCGTGCTCGCCGGCAAGCGCGCCCGCTACGCCGAGCAGATCTATCGCACAGGGCGGGCGTTCGTCGATCGCGAGGTCGAGCTGGCCGACACCGGGAACTTCGGGCGCACGGTGGGACTCGTCGGGGCTTCGCGCATCGGCCGTCGGGTGGCGCAGCTGCTGCTCGCGACCGATCTGCGGGTGCTGATCTACGACCCGTACGCCTCAGAGGAGGAGATCGTCTCTCTCGGCGGGATCAAGGTCGAGCTCGACGACCTGCTCGCCGCCTCGGACATCGTGTCGCTGCACGCCCCGGCGACGGCCGAGACCGAGCAGATGATCGGGACGCGCGAGCTCGCGCTCCTGCGCGACGGCGCCGTGCTGATCAACACGGCACGGGGCTCGCTGATCGACCACGAGGCGCTGCGCCGGCATCTGCGCGCGGGAAGGGTGGATGCGATCCTCGATGTGACCGAGCCCGAGCCGCTCGACGCCGACGACGAGCTGTGGACGCTGCCCAACGTGACGCTCACTCCGCACATCGCGGGGGCCACCGGCAATGAGCTGCACCGCCTGGGGCGTGACGTGATCGATGAGGTCGCACGATATGTGGCGGGTGACGCCTTCGTCGGCTTCGAGCGGGTGGCGGGGGTCGTGTGATGGGCGTGGTGCGCAATCCGATCCTGCGCGGATTCAACCCCGACCCGTCGATCGTGCGGGTCGGCGACGACTACTTCATCGCCACGAGCACGTTCGAGCTGCACCCCGCGGTGCGCCTCCACCACTCCACGGATCTCGTGCACTGGACCGTGCGCGGCCATGCGCTCGGCGACGGCTTCGACCTGCGCGGCATCCCGGATTCCGGCGGCGTGTGGGCACCCAGCCTGTCGCACGCCGACGGGCTGTTCTGGCTCGCTTACTCGATCGTGCGGTCGATGGACGGCGACGACAAGGACATCGACAACTACCTCGTCACCGCCGAGAGCATCGACGGCCCGTGGAGCGAACCCGTGCATCTGGGATCGCGGGGCTTCGACTTCTCGTTCTTCCATGACGCCGACGGCACGCACTGGATCGTCGGCGTTCAGTGGGACCAGCGCCCCGAGCATCCGTCGTTCGCAGGCCTCGTCCTCGAGCAGTACCTGCCTGACGAGCAGCGCACCTCGGGCGAGGCGCGCGTGATCCACCAGGAGCCGACCCTCGTCGAGGGCCCGAACCTCTATCGCATCGGCGACTGGTACCACCTGCTGATCGCGGCGGGCGGCACGGGCTGGAACCACGCCGTCGCCATCGCCCGGTCTCGCGACCGCTTCGGGCCGTATGAGCGCGACGCGCAGCCGTTCGTGCTGACGAGCCGCGACGCCCCGGGCATGTCGCTGCAGAAGGCCGGCCACGGGGAACTCGTGCAGACGCCGGACGGCGACTGGATGATGGTGCACCTGGCCAGCCGCCCCACACTGCATCTCGGCGAGCGCTACAGCACCCTCGGGCGCGAGACCTGCCTGCAGCGTGTGGTCTTCGACGGCGACGGCTGGTTGCGACTGGCCCAGGGCGGGCATCACGCCGCTCTCGACGTCGAGGTCGGCGGCGCGCAGGTCGGCCACCCGGTCGCGAACGGGTTCGTCGACCGATTCGATGCGCCGCACCTCGACAGCCGCCGCTGGTCGACCCTGCGGGCGGCGCTCGGCCCCGGCGCCGTCGACACCGCCGTGCGACCGGGATGGCTGCGACTGCGCGGCGGGCACTCGCCGGCATCCGTCTTCGACCAGTCGATGATCCTGACCCGGGTCGAAGAGCACCGGGCGGTCTTCGAGACCACAGTCGATGCCGAGCCGACGAGCACGCGTGAACTCGCGGGGCTGATCGCCTGGTACGACCGCAACGGGTGGATCGCGCTGCAGACGACCGGGGATGCCGACAACGGTCGGCACGTGCGCGTCATCAGCCGCGACGGTTCGCGCACCATGCGGTCTGCGCCGATCGCGGTGGCGCCGGGACCCGTGCGGATGCGGATGACCCTCGACGGTCCCGATCTGCGCTTCGCGGTCGCTGCGGTCGACGATGTGCAGTGGACCGAGGTGCCCGGCGTGCACCCCGCGTGGACGCTGTCCGACGACCACGGCGACCGCCTGCGGTTCACCGGCATGTTCTTCGGCATCCGCGCCGACGACCTCGACGGCCGCGGCTGGTCGGCCGATTTCGCCGAAGCCTCGCTGCGGTACACGGATCACGATGAAGGTCAATCACGGAAGAGAGATCGATGAAGATCGAACACCGCACCATCCGCCGTACGATCGGTGCGCTGACCGCCGGAGCGATCGCGCTCAGCGGCGCGCTCCTGGTCGCACCGCCCGCCACCGCATCCGGCCCGACTGTCTCCGCGCCTCTCCAGGCCGCGGTGCAGGGGCCTCCGCCCGAGATCGTGCAGACCGTCAGCGAAGCCGGATTCGCGCATCCGGGCGTCGGGTTTACCGCCGACCACCTCGAGAACATGCGCACCCAGGTGCGGGCCGGTGTCGACCCGTGGGCGAGCTATTACGACGCGATGGTCGAGACCCGCTACGCCGCCCGTGACTTCCGCGCCGAGAACGCCCAGCCGGGCACCGACACGCCCAAGAACGACGCGTATGCGAGCGCCGGCATGCGGTCGATGGCTCTGCGCGACAGCATCGGAGCGATGACGCAGGCGCTCGAGTACGCGGTGACCGGCGACGAGCAGTACCGTGCGAACGCACTGCACGTGCTGCGCACCTGGAGCAGCCTCGACCCGGCGAAGTACGCGTACTTCGGCGACGCGCACATCCACACGGGCGTGCCGCTGTACTACATGCTCATCGCGGCCGAGGTGATCCGCAGCACCGAGCCTGCGGACGAGACCCTCGACGGATACGATCTGCGCTGGACCGATGTCGACGAGCAGCGCATCGAGGGCAACCTGATCCGACCGGTGCTCGACACCTTCCTCGCATCGAACAATCGGCTGTGGAACCAGCACCTGTACGGCGTGATCGGCATGGTGTCTGCGGCGATCTTCCTCGATGACGCCGACCTCTATGCCGAGCGCGTCGAGTGGTTCACTGTCAACGCGGGATACGAGAGCGAGCACGACCTGTACGGCGGCAACGTGAACGGATCGCTCGCGCAGCTGTTCCGGCAGATCCCGGCCGATGCGCCTGGCAACACGACCGGTCAGCCGTTCGTACAGCACATGGAGATGCTGCGCGACCAGGCGCACGGCCAGGGCGACGTCGATATCTTCGTGGCGCTCGCCCGCATTCTCGACGCTCAGGGGACCAGACTCGACCCGGTCGCAGGAACCGTCTCGGAGGCAGCGGATGCGGTCTCGCCCTACCGGTTCCTCGACGACCGCATCCTCGACGGCGCCGACACGTTCTACGCCTTCATGATGGGCGAGGAGGTGCCCTTCGTTCCGGCGAACGAAGGGGGCTCGATCTCGCAGGCCTACCGCGGCCGGCTGCAGGATCCGCTGAGCGAGGCGTATCTGCAATACCGCTACGTCGCCGAGGTGGACGTCGCCGCCGAAGCACCCCATGTCGCCGAGCTCTACGAGCAGCGCGACGGCCCGCTCTACTACTACGGCGGCGGCGTGCAGAACTTCTGGAACGACCGCGGCTCCGACTACACGGGCGCCGAGTACTGGGTCGCGTTCCCGAACGAGCTCGCCGAGGTGCCGGACGCGGTCGCGCCGCTCGCGCCGAGCGCCGAGCTCGCGGTCGAGACCTTCGGAACGCCGCTCGGTGCGGGTGCTGTGCGTGACGCCGATGCCGACGGCACCTCCTTCATCCGTCTCGATGCCGGTGCGGACGGTGCGAATCTCGCGATCCGCCGCGCCATCTGGGGAGACCGTGCCTCGCAGTCGCTGGTGGGGGTGAAGGTGCGCAGCGACGGCACTGTGCGTCTGCAGGCCTCCCGCACGGCGGACGAGGCTCCGTTCACCGAGATCGTGGTTCCCGACACCGGAGGCGAGTGGCGCTACGCGTGGTTCGACCTGGCCCTCGCGAAGACCCCCGGTGCGGTGGGTGAGAACATCCTGTTCCTTCGCGCGACCGGCTCGGGCGCCCAGGTCGACGTGGCGGGGCTCCTGGCGCAGGCGAACGGCGTGCTCACGCCGCCGCAGTTCACGGATGCGCCCGCGCTCGACGTCGTGCTGGTCGCGGGAGAGCCGTGGACGCGCAGCATCCCGACGACCGATGCCGCGGGCGAGACCGTCGTTCTCGCACTGCACGACGCGCCCGCGGGTGCGGTGCTGCAGGGGAGCGAACTCCGCTGGTCGCCCGACCAGGCGGGCCAGGCCATGATGACACTCGCCGCCTCTGACGGCACGACCGTCACCGCGCTGCCCGTGACGATCACGGTCGCCGAGAACAGGGCGGCGGCGATCGAGGCTCTCGTCGACCGTGTCGGTGAGAGCACTCAGTACACCGCGGCCAGCTGGGCGAGTGTGACCGCTGCGCGCAGTGCCGCCGACGACGGCGTGGCGGATGCGGATGCCGCGGCGTTCGCCGGGCTGCTCGAGGCGCTCGGTGACGCGGTGTCGAGCCTGGTGACGCTCACCCCCGTGCTGCCCGACGGCACGCTCGACTACCGCTCACTCGTGTCGGCTCCGCCCCTCACGGCAGCCCAGCTGACCGCGCTCACCGACGGCGACAACCAGTCGACCTGGGGTGACCAGAGGGTTCCGAGCATCGTGTTCGACTTCGGTTCGGGCTTCCGC
Organism: Microbacterium sp. EB106-03-03-XG65; assembly: GCF_058791955.1. Classification (NCBI taxonomy): domain Bacteria; kingdom Bacillati; phylum Actinomycetota; class Actinomycetes; order Micrococcales; family Microbacteriaceae; genus Microbacterium; species Microbacterium sp. EB106-03-03-XG65. The sequence continues at coordinate 281,432 of NZ_JBYTEB010000001.1, read as the reverse complement.
GTCCACGCCGAGCGATTCGGGCTGCAGGCGAGAGACACCTTCGCCAACCGCGCCGAGGGCACGAACGTCTACGGCTCGAACGACGGAGTGGCCTGGACGCTGCTGACCGAGCATCCGAACGCGGGTACCGACGCCGCGGTCGAGTGGATCGACGTGCGCGGCGAGGTGCGCGACTCGACGTTCCGGTTCCTGAAACTGCAGGTCGATGAGCCGGGAGTGCCGTCGGATCCCGCGTATCCGGGGATCTGGAGCATCGCCGAGCTGCGCATCGACGGCACCAGGAGCGAGGCCGTCGGGTCGATGGACGCGGTCACGATGGCGTCGCCCGATGCGGTGGCGGGCCGAGTGGTCGCAGGCGACAGCGTCGAGCTGACTCTGACGGGTCCCGCCGACAACACGGATGTCACGGTCACCGTTCTCGGGGCTCCGGCCGACGTCGTCTCGCCGTCGCCCGGAACGTGGATCGCGAACGCGATGATCCCCGCGGGTGCTGCTCAGCCCGGCCGGGTCGGGTTCACCGTCGACTTCGCCACCGCCGACGGCCGCCCCGCCGACACGATCCACGCCACGACCGACGGCTCGGCGCTGTACCTGTCGAGCGATGACGGACGCATCGACGAGGCGTTCCGCGACGCCACGGTGCTGCGACCCGATGGGGTGGCCGACGCCGCCTGGACTCAGTACACGGCGCGGATGCTCGACGGCGACCCCGCGACGCATTCGGACACCCGGCTCAATTCGGGTCTCTATGGCAACGTCTGGGACTTCGGTCCCCACACGACCGTCTCTCTGACCGGCGCCGAACTGCTCGTGCGGCAGGACGGCTACGGCACGTCTCGCATCGCGGACATGCGCCTGGAGGGGTCGAACGATCTGACGACGTGGTCGCGTCTCACGCCGTCGGCGCCCGCGAAGACCCTCGATTGGCAGGCGTGGTCGGTGACCGACGACACCGCCTTCCGGTACGTGCGCCTGGTCAACGGTCAGATCCTCAACGTCGCCGAGCTGATCGTCTTCGGGACCGTGACGACGGCTCCTGCCGTCGCGGCGTGGGACCCGACAGCGGTCTACGACGCGGGCGACGAGGTCTCGCACGAGGGTGCCCTTTACACCGCGCAGTGGTGGACGCGCGGCGTCGCTCCCGGCAGCACGGCGACGGGCTCGTGGATGCAGCAGGGAGCGCTCGTGCCGGCGGCCGGAGACGGCGTACGGGCGTGGACCGCGTCGTTCGTCTTCACGGGCGGAGAGGTGATCGCCCACGAGGGGCACACGTTCCGGGCGCGATGGTGGACACGCGATCAGGAGCCCGGCGATCCGAACGGCCCCTGGCAGGACCTCGGAGCGTTCTGATCGTCGAGAGGGGGCGGTGCGGCCGGGGCTCCGGTCGGGCCGCCTCCTCTTCACGCGGGGGCTCAGAGCGCGCGTACGGGCCCCGTCGAGCCGCGCACGATCAGCTCGCTCGGCAGCACCACCGGACCGTCGTAGGCGCCTCCGACGGCGATGCGACCGGCCAGCTCTCCGACGTCGTGGAACGGCGCGCGCACTGTGGTCAGCGAGGGTGTCAGATCGGCGACGAGCTGCATGTCGTCGAAGCCGACGACCGAGACCCGTTCGGGGATCGCGATGCCCTCGGCGTGCAGCGCACGGCAGACGCCCACGGCCATGATGTCGGTCTGGCACACGATCGCGGTGACCTCGGGGTCGCCGGCGAGCAGGTCGACAGTGGCGGCGGCGGCATCGTCCGAGGTGTTGCTGCTGCGCTGGGCGAGGGCGGGGTCGAACGCGATCCCCGCCTCGTCGAGGCCGTCCTGATAGCCGAGGAAGCGCTGGTGCGGAGTCGTCATGTCGTCGAGCGAGCCGAGGAACGCGATGCGTCGGTGACCGAGCGAGACCAGATGCTCGACCGCCGCGCGCACTCCGCCGCGGTGGTCGTAGTCGATCGAGGCGATGTGGGGATGGTGCGGGAGGGCCGCGCGACCGCACAGGATCAGCTGCGCCCCGACCCGCGCCAGCGTGGCGGAGTATCGCTGCGCGCGGGCCTCGAACTCCTCGGTCGCGGGGGTCGAGCCCACGAGCAGCACTGCCGCCACCCGCTGCTCGCTCAGCGTCTCGATCAGGGCGGCTTCGCGAGCGGCGTCGCCGCCGGTCGTGCACATCGTGAAGAGGTGGCCGTTGGCTGTCGCGATGTCCTCGGCCCCGCCGGCCATCGAGGCGAACGTGGGGCCGACCATGATGCTCGACACGAACGCGATGCTGCGTCGACCGACGCCCATCATCGAACGGGCGAGACCGTTCACGACGTAGCCGAGCTCTTCGGCGGCGGCGAGCACTCGGGCGTGGCTCGCCGACTTGCCCGCGGCGCGTCCGGCCAGCACCCGAGAGGCGGTCGCGCGCGAGACGCCGGCCGCCTCGGCGACCTCGGCCAGTGTCGGCCCGCCGCCGCGTTCGGGCCCGGGCGTCGCATTGCGGCGCGGGGGCGAACCGTCGTCGATCGTCGTGGTCACACAGGGAATCTATCGCGAGGAACAGCCGGGAGCGCGACGACCCGCAACTAGTTCCGTCACGCGGTGTCCTGAGACTGCGGCGAGGGGCGGGTCGGGGTGACGACGAGGGCGGTGCTGCTCGCCGTCACCCCGAGGCGACGCGTCAGCGCGCGCTCTCCTCGGCGTCGTCGGTCTCGACGCCCGGACCGGGGCCCGGTCGCACCGCAGCATCCGGGCGGATGTCGATGCGCGTGTTGCCGTCATGCTCCGACACGTCGATGCGCGGCGCCGCGTCGGCTTCGGTGGCGTCGGGAGCCGCAGTCAGCTGATCGTGGCGCTTCTCGTCGCTCGTCATCGCCTCGGCGGTGTCGGTGGTGTCGGTGGTGTCGGTGGTGTCGGTCGAATCGGTGGACGGGTCAGGCGTGCTCATGGTTCTCCTTCTGGGGCGGGTCGGTACGGGACGTCTCGGCGGTGGACTCGTGGGCGTGCCCCTCGGAGCGACGGCGGGTCCATCGGGCGAGCAGATACAGGATCACCCCGACAGCCAGCAGCGCTGCGGCGAACAGCCACACCTGCGGGCGCTGCTGGGTGAGCAGCAGGATGCAGGAGCCGATGCCGAGGATGGGGATCACGGTCCAGATGCGGAAGTGATCGTGCTCGACCCGGTCGCGTCGGAGCACGAGCACCGAGATGTTCACGCTGAGGAAGACGAAGAGCAGCAGCAGCACGACGGTCTCGGCGAGCGTCGCCAGATCTCCGACCAGCGTGAGCCCCATCGCGACGAGCGTGGTGGTGAGGATGGCGACCCAGGGCGTGCGTCGATTCGGCAGCACCCGACCCAGCACCGAGGGCAGCAGGTGCTGATCGGCCATGCCGTACGTGAGGCGACTCACCATGATCATGGTCAGCAGCGCACCGTTGGCGACCGCGACCAGGGCGATCAGGCTGAACAGCCACGACGGGATGCCGGCGCCGGTGGCTTCGACCACCGCGAGCAGCGGTCCGCTGGACTCCTGCAGCTCGGCGGGCGCGAGCGTGATCGAGCTCGCGACGCCGACCAGCACGTAGACCGCGCCGGCTGTGAACAGCGCGCCGAACAGAGCGCGAGGGTAGGTGCGCCGCGGGTTCTTGACCTCTTCGATCATGTTGGCCGAGGTCTCGAATCCCACGAACGAGTAGTACGCGACGACCGCACCCGCGAGCACGGCCATGGCGGCGGGGGTGCCGTCCGGGGTCTCGGTCAGTCGGGAGGCGTCTCCTCCGCCACCCGCCACGAAGACCCCCACGACCGCGATCACGATCACGAGACCGCTCAGCTCGATCGCGGTCATGACGAGGTTGGCGCCCATCGACTCGCGGATGCCGCGGGCGTTCAACGCCGCGACGATGGCGAGGAAGACGATGGCGACGGGAGTCGCGGGCACGTCGAAGAAGGTGCCGAAGTAGTCGCCGGCGAAGGCGATCGCCAGACCGGCGGCGCTCGTGACCCCGGCCGCGAGCATGCTGAAACCGACCAGGAAGGACACGAGCGGACTCCGGAACGCGCGTTCGGCGTAGACGGATGCTCCACCCGCCCGCGGGTACTTCGTGACGAGCTCGGCGTAGGAGCCCGCGGTGAGCAGGGCGAGGAGCAGTGCGAGCAGCAGCGGCGCCCACAGCATCCCGCCGACCTTCTCGGACAGCACGCCCATCAGCGCGTAGATTCCGGCACCCAGCACATCGCCGAGGATGAAGGCGAACAGGAGCGGTCCGGTGATCGCGCGGCGGAGGCGAGTGGGGGAATCCTGCGCGGAGGCGGTGTCGGACGTCATCCCGGCACGCTACAAACGGGACTGCGCCGTGACGACGGGGTTGACATCGGGTCTGAGCGCAGTCCGTCCGCGCAGTCCCACACGGCATACCGGCATCCCGCATCCTGGCGCGGTGCGTCGACCGAAGGCGCCGCGCGCCACGGGGCTAGATTCGGGCTCGCACTGGGGGGAGCGGGGCGCGGGGTGTGCGTTTCCGGGGCGATCGCCGCCCTCCGTCGACATCCAGAAAACAGGGGGCACGCATGACCGGAATTCCACGTAGAGCGCTCGCCGAAGGGCTCGCGACCTTCCTCTTCGTTCTCAGCATCATCGCGGCGGTGAACAGCGAGAGCCCGCTGACGCCGCTCGCCATCGGCTTCACGCTCGCCGTGCTCGTCTACTCGACCGGCCACATCTCGGGCGCGCACCTCAACCCGGCCGTCTCGGTCGGCGTCTTCCTGCGCGGCGGCCTCGGCGTGGCCGAGCTCGTCGCCTATCTCGTGGCGCAGTTCGTCGGCGGGGCGCTCGCCGCACTGGCGAGTCGCGCCGTGTGGCCCGCCGGGGGAGAGGCCATGGTCATCGACGTCGGACCCGCGTTCTTCGTCGAGGCTCTGTTCACGCTGATCCTCGTCTGGGTGGTGCTCAACACCGCGACGTCGAAGGGCACCGAGGGCAACTCGTTCTACGGCCTCGCGATCGGCGGAACGGTGTTCGTCGGCGCCGCCACCGTCGGCTCGATCTCGGGCGGCGGCTTCAACCCCGCCGTGGCCCTCGGCCTCTCGGTGGGCGGCTACTTCGACGGGGCCGCGCTGTGGCTCTACATCGTGGCCCCCGTAGTCGGTGGCGTCATCGCCGCCCTGCTCTTCCGCCTGCTCAACACCGACGACGCCAAGACGATCGGGGCCTGACGCAGAGGGAAGTCATCCGTGCGGAGGATGCCGTCGTCTCGGCGCGCGTCATAGCGTGGGAGCATGCTGATCGTCGAAGAACTCCACATGCTGCTGCTTCGGCCGGACGGCCGCGTCGAGAGCTCGGTGAGCGTCAACCGCCTGTACGGCGAGGTCGCCGCCGTGATCGTCGATCTCGCGCTGCACGGCCGCATCTCGGTGTCGAATGAGAAGAACCCCGTGGTCGACATCGTCTCGACTCAGCCCACGGGCAATCCGATCCTCGACAGCACGCTCGAGCGCCTCGTGCCCCTGCGTGGCAAGCGGCTGCAGTCCCTCGTCACGCGGCCGAAGCTCGACCCGCTCGAGGTCGTCGTGGAGTCGCTCGTCGTGCAGGGCGTGCTCGTGCGGGGAGAGCGCGGCTTCTTCGGCTGGGGTGCTGCCCGCACGCCCGAATCCGACGCCACGCCCGAGCAGACTCTACGCGCCAGGCTCGCCGCCGTGCTCGCGGGAACCCTCGCGCCGACCCAGGCCGATCTCGCCCTGCTCTCGATCCTGCAGAACCTCAACGCCGCGCATGCGATCCTGCGCGACGAGTGCGGGGGAGTCTCGTCGCGCGACCTCAAGAAGCGGATCGAACAGCTCACCGCGGGCTCTGCCGCGGGCGATGCCGTCGCGAGAGCCGTCAACGATGCGATCACGGCCGCGATGGTCGCGATCATGACGCCGACGATCGTGGCCGCCACCATCACCTGACGTCTCTCAGCGCAGCACGAGCACGCGCTCCGCGAGCTCGTCGATCACCGCGCTCGCGCCCCGAGGGTCGATCACGACACCGGTGACCGCATCGAGGTCGAGCACGGGGAAGCGCGAGACCGCCCCGATCTTCTCTTCGCTGCCGAGAACGAAGGTCTGCGCGCAGCGCGCGGCGATCGCCCGCTTGGTGACGGCGTCGGCGAGATCGCCCGTGGTCAGGCCGTGGTTCGGATCGATGCCGGTCACCCCGACGAAGAACATGTCGGCCGTGAGGTGCTGCACCGCCTCCATCGCCAGAGGTCCGCTCGCGACCATCGAGAAACGGGCGAGCTCGCCGCCGATCATCACGATGCGCGCCTCGGAGTGCTCTGCGACCGCGAGGGCGACGGCGGGGCTCGGCGTGATCACGGTCAGGTCGGCGCCGTGCGGCAGCATCCGCGCCATGGCGAGCGTGGTGGTGCCGGCCTCGAGCACGATCGTGGATGCCGGAGCGATCAGTTCGACGGCCCGCCGGGCGACCCGCTGTTTGCTCTCGCTCGACAGCGCGAGTCGCTGCTCCACAGGCCGGTCGGCCGGGGGCACCGGCAGCGCGCCGCCGTACACGCGCACGAGTTCACCCGCTTCGGCGAGCTCGCGCAGATCGCGACGGATCGAATCTTCAGACAGCCCGAGCGCGCGCGCCACGTCCTTCGCGACGACCCGGCCGTCGCGGTGCAGGATCTCCCGCAGATGGTCCTTGCGCTGTGCGCCCAGCATCCGATTCCTTCCGAACTCGATCTTTCACGAAGTTGCACGTTCTTGCACGGTTAACGTTACAGTCTCTTCCATGAAGGCTCCACTCCTGATTCTGATCGCCGGCCCCTACCGCTCGGGCACCGGCGGAGACCCCGCCCTGATCGCCCGCAACCTGGAGCGCCTCGAAGAGGCCGCCGCCCCCATCCATCGCCTCGGCCATGTGCCGATGATCGGCGAATGGGTCGCGCTGCCGATCCTGCGCGGGATGCGCGACACGGATGCCGCGGGCGGCGACGTCATGTACGAGACCGCGCACCGGCTGCTGCAGCATTGCGATGCCGTGCTGCGCCTGCCCGGTGAGTCGGCCGGCGCCGACAAGGATGTCGAGATCGCTCTCGAGCGCGGGCTCCCCGTGTATCGGTCGATCGACGAGATCCCCGCGCACCAGGGGGCCGCCGCCTAACTCCCGGCGCAGCCTTCGCACCCGCGTCGAGCGCCCATTGCCCGCTCGACGCGGGTGGCGTAGATTGCCAAGTAAGCGCTTTCCCGTCAGGGAGGCCGCATCACGTGAGCGGAGAGGCTGACATGACGATCGCACCCGACGTGGGCCTTCCGTTCGACCGGACCCACTTCGACTACTCGCCGTGGTCGTTCTGGACCGAGGCCTCCGACGAGCAGCGGCAGCGACAGCTCGCCCTGCAACGGGCCCTCGTCGGCGCCCGGCCGGATCACGTTCTGGGCGAGCAGGTCTTCATCTCGGAGATCGCGGTGGTGCAGGCCGACAGCCTCGAGCTCGGGGACCGCACCTACATCGCCGCGAACGCCTATGTCACCGGCACGGTGCGCGCCGGACGCGACTGCACGATCAATCCGTCGGCCATCGTCAGAGGCGATGTCACGATGGGGGACGCCGTGCGGATCGGTGCCTTCGCCTCGATCATCGGCTTCAACCACGGCTTCGCCGACACCGAGATCGAGATCTTCCGCCAGCCGCTCACGAGCAGGGGCATCGTGATCGGCGACGACGTGTGGATCGGATCGCACGTGACGATCCTCGACGGCATCACGGTCGGCGAGAAGTCCATCCTCGCCGCGGGTGCGGTCGTCACGAAGGATGTGCCGGCCGGGGCGATCGTCGGCGGCAACCCGGCGCGGGTCATCCGCTCGCGGTTCGCCCCGACGACGCACGAGACGCACGAGCCGCACGAGACGCCGCGTCCCGTCGCGGCGGAGCCCGAGGTGCTGTCGGCCCGACTGGCGCGCTTCGCGAACGTCGCACGACAGCAGGCCCCCGGCATCCTCGCCCGCTCCTGGAATCCGCGGCTCGCCGAGGGGCTCTTCTCCGACAAGCCGGATGCCGCCCCGACCGTGCGTGCGCAGTGCGACGCGATCGAGATCAGCTCGCTGCTGCTCGGACGCGCACCGGATCAGCTTCCCGTCGACGCGCAGATCGCCCGGCTGCAGTCGTATCAGGACCCCGAGACGGGCCTCGTGCCGAGTCTGGGAGCGGACGGCCTGATCGAGACCGTCGCGCCCGGACTCGACCTGAACGACGGCGAGGCGGCGTATCACGTCGAATGCGTCGGGTACGCGCTCGACCTGCTCGGCGCTCGATTCCCGCACCGCATCCACGCGGTCGCGGAGATGTCGGGCGACGACGTGATCCGCTTCCTCGGCAGCCGATCGTGGCAGGCCAGGGCATGGGGCGCAGGCCACGACGTCGATGCTCTCGGAACCGCACTGCTGTGGAACCTCGACCACGGGGAGCGCGGAGCATTCGAGGCGTACTTCGGCTGGCTGGTCACCCACGTCGACCCGGCGACAGGCATGTGGGGGCAGCCGCGAGCCGAAGACGGTCTGCTGCAGATCGTGAACGGCTACTACCGACTGACGCGCGGAAGCTTCGCGCAGTTCGGGGTTCCGCTGCCGTACGCCGAGCGTGCGGTCGACACGGTGCTCGCGCACACACGGGACGCACGGTTCTTCGAGCCCCAGAGCCTCGACGCCTGCAACGTCCTCGATGTCGCGCATCCGCTCTGGCTGCTGCGCCCGCAGACCGGAGCGTATCGGGCGGACGAGATCCGCGCGCTCGCCGCGAACCTTCTCGACACCGCTCTGGGCAACTGGGTCGACGGCGAAGGGTTCGGCTTCCGCGCCCCGTCGCCGGCGAGCGGGCTCACCGGCCCCTCGGCGCCGGGCCTCCAGGGCACCGAGATGTGGCTCTCGATCGTCTGGCTCCTCGCCGATCTGCTCGGCGAGTCCGACGCGCTCGGATACCGCCCGCGCGGCATCCATCGCCCGGAGCCGGCGAGGGGCATCCCGCTCGCCTAGGTGCGAGGCGCCGGGTGCGCGACCGTTCCTTCGAAGGAGAACCATGACCGCGACGTCGACCCTGCGCACTCTCACCCTGCGCACTCTCACCCTGCGCGACGGCAGGCCCCCGCTCACCGAGCCCGCCATGAGCAACAGTGAGGAGCGGCACGAGAGACTGCGTCTGACGAGCCGGTGGATCGAGGTGGACGGCACGCCGACGATCCCGGTGACCGGTGAGATGCACTTCAGTCGCATCCCGCACAGGCGGTGGGAGGAGCAGCTGCGGCTCCTCGTCGCCTCGGGGCTCACGTCGGTGTCGACCTACGTGTTCTGGATCCACCACGAGCGCGAGCGCGGGCAGGTGCGGTTCGACGGCGACCTCGACATCGCGGCCTTCCTCGAGACCGCCGAGCGGGTCGGCATCGACGTGATCCTGCGCATCGGACCGTGGTGCCACGGAGAGGTGCGAGGCGGAGGGCATCCGGATTGGGTCGTCGCGGCCCTCGGAGAGCGGGCACGCACGAATGATCCCGAGTACCTCGCGCTGGTGCGCGACTGGTTCGGGCGCATCGCCGGGCAGGTGCGGTCGTTCTGCGGGCCGGATCGGCCGATCGTCGGCATCCAGCTCGAGAACGAGCTGCACGACCGTCCCGATCACATCGCCGCCCTGAAAGAAATCGCCCGAGAGGTCGGTCTCTCGGCCCCGCTGTGGACGGCGACCGGCTGGGGCGGCGCGATCCTGCCCGCGCATGACGTCTTCCCGCTGTACAGCGGATACGCCGACGGCTTCTGGGCGGGCCAGGGCTCCACGTGGGATGACAGCTTCCGCGACCACTTCCGGTTCACGCACGTGTGGGACGACCCGGGCGTGGGCGGGGACTTCCGCGAAGCGGGCGCGGAGATCGTCGTGCGTCCGGTCGACCCGGAGTTCCCGCCGTCGACCTGCGAGCTGGGCGGGGGCATGGCGACGGCGTACCACCGGCGTCCGATCGCTCGAGGCCGCGACATCGCCGCCCTCGCGAATGTGAAGATCGGAAACGGCTCGGCCTGGCAGGGCTTCTACATGTACGCGGGCGGCGTGAACCCCGGCGACGGCCTGCAGGAGAGCCTGGCCACGGGGTACCCGAACGATCTGCCGCGGTTCGACTACGACTTCCAGGCGGCGCTCGGGGCGACCGGGCGTCCCGGCCCGAGCCTGGGCGTGCTGCGCGACCACAACGCGTTCCTCGCCGCCTTCGGCCCGGGGCTCGCCGACACGTTCAGCTCGCTCCCCGACGACGCTCCGGTCGACGTGCATGACCTCGACTCGCTGCGCTGGGCGGTGCGCGGTGATGGCACGGGCGGGTTCCTCTTCGTCAGCACGCATCAGCCGCACGAGCCGCTGTCGGGTTCGACCGGGGTGCAGTTCCGCATCCCGTTCGACGAGGGCGAGATGGTGTTCCCCGACCGGGCGATCGACATCCCGAGCGGCGTGATCGGGCGGTGGCCGCTGCGGCTCGACGTCGAGGGCGTGCGGATCGAGTGGGCGACCGCGTCGGCCTCGGGCCTCGTGGCGGGTGCGCCCGGCGATCTGCCGACGCTGGTGCTGCGAGCCCATGACGACGTCGCGGCACGGCTGCAGCTCGGGGCGGGCTCGCGCGCACGGCTCGGTGGCGTCGCGACGGATGCCGATGTCCCGCTCGACCTGGTGCCGGGCGATGTCGCCGTGGTCGACGACGCGCTGCGCATCCTCGTCGTCGACGAGACACAGGCCGAGCGGCTGTGGTACCTCGGCCCGGACCTGATCGATTCGGCGGATGCTGTGTGGCGGGAAGCAGACGGCCTCGTGGTGCGCGCGGAGAGCGCGCCCGCGAGTCTGGTCTGGCGTGACGGCGGCTTCGTGCCGTGGCGCCTGCGCACCGACGGGTACCCGGGGCGCACCCGGCTGGTGCTCGACGAGCTGCGGCCCGCCGGCCAGCCACCCGCGCGCTACGGCGAGTCGATGGGGCGTTCGGCCGCGCCGGATGCCGCGCAGTTCGACGAGGTCGCGGGTGTCTGGCGGCTGCGGTCACCCGCGCCGCACGAGTGCGCGCCCGGCGATCTCGTCGAGCTCGTGGTCGAGTGGGAGGGCGATGTGGCGCAGCTGCGCGCCGATGGCGTGGTGATCAACGACCGTTTCTGGGACGGCCGGAGCTGGCGCATCGACATCACCGACCTCTCACCCGCCGTGGACCTCACGGTGCATGTCGCGCCGATCGCCGCGCACAGCGTGATCGATCTCGACGCGTCTGTGCGAGCGCGGGTCGACACGGCGGGCCGCCTCGGTTCCGTGATCCGCGTCGATCGCGTCGTGTCGTCGCGCTGGACCCCGAGAAGTCGAGGGGCTCGCGACTGAGCCCTCAGCCGGAGTGGCGCACGCCGGTCAGCTCTTCGGCGACCGTCCACAGCTCGGAGCCGACCTCGGCCGACCGCACCTGCTCGCTCGCGCGGACCCTGGTCGGCGCACCGCGGAACTCGAGCAGCCCTCCGGGCCCCCAGTAGTCGCCGCCCGTGGCATCCGCCGCGACGGCCGCGTGCACGATGGGCGCGGCGCCGGCATCCTTCCCCTGCACCAGCGGGCGGCTGAGCGCCGCGAGAGCACGCACCGCGCGCGGCACCTCGGCGAGCCCATCGCGGTGCGGCGTGAGCGGGTCGACCGCATAGCCCGGATGCGCGCACAGCGCCGACCGCGCAGTGCCGCGCCACCGGCGGTCGAGCTCGAACGTGAGCGCCATGAGCGCTGCCTTCGACCGGCCGTACTGACGCAGAGACGGTCCGGTCCAGGGCTGCGCGAGCGTCGCAGGGTCGATCTCTGCGAAGCGGTGCGCCAGCGATCCGACGGCCACGACCCTGGCGTCGTCGGCGAGCACGTGGCCGAGCTGCGCGAGCAGCGCGAAATGACCCAGCGCGTTCGTGCCGACCATCAGATCCAGGCCGTCCGCGGTGCGGGCCGTGCGGTCGGCCGCCTTCACGCCGGCGTTGCAGATGACGGCATCCACGCGCTCGTCGACCGATGCCGCCGCCGATGCGATGCTCGGGAGAGACCCGAGGTCGACCTGCACGACACCGAGATCGGCGCCCGGTGCGTGTGCGCGGATCGAGGATGCCGCGACGTCGGCGCGCTCAGTCGATCGGCATCCGAGCAGCACCCGTGCCCCGTGCGCGGCGAGGATCTCGGCACACCAGTAGCCGATGCCCGCATTCGCCCCGGTGACGAGCACCGTGCGGCCGTCGAGGCGGGGGAGGGTGCGCGCAGAGAGGGGCATGTCCTCCAACCTAGGCGCTGAAGCCTGCCCCGGCTCAGGCGCGGGCGCCTGTACGATCCGCCGTGCGGATCACGGTCGCGAACCCGCGAGCCGCGAGGATGCTCTCGGTGCGGCGCATGATCTCGTCGCCGGAGACGGCCGCGAGCGGACCGCTCGCCTCGATGGCCGAGGTCGTCGTGGCATCGGTCACGAACTCGACCTCGAACCCCAGGTCGCTCGCCATGCGGGCGGTCGTCTCGCAGCACTGCTCGGTGCGGATGCCGCAGACGACCACTTTCGCGACGCCGAGGTCGCGAAGCCGCTGCTCGAGATCGGTCGAGGTGAAGGCGTTGACCGTGACCTTGGTGACGGCGATCTCGTCGTCGCGCGGATCGAGCTCGTCGAACACCCGCACGAAGCCCAGCGTGGGATCGAAGACCCCTCCGCTGCCCGGCTCCGAGTGCGTGACCCAGGCGACGGGGTCACCGACCCGGCGCGCATGCTCGACGAGGCGCGCGATGTTGCCCACGGCATCCGGATTGGCGGTGGCCGCCCATTCGTCGGTGCGCTGACGGAACGATTCCTGTGCATCGATGACCAGAAGTGCGGTGGCGGGAGCAGTGTGCATCTGTTCATCGTCGGTCCGACGGGCCGTTCGCGACAGGGCGTGCGCGGCCATGTCTCGCACGTTCTCCGCCATCCGGAACAGCTCCGTCGAAATCTCCTCGAACCGATATGTGACGAATTCGCACCCGCGCACGTCCTATCTGTGAGCGACCGAAACGCTCCCGGTGCGGCCAGCAGGCTTCGCATCCGGCACTACGTGAGATGAAGGACTCGTCATGGCAACTCAGGATCAGAACACCTCTGCCGCTCCCGCCGAGAAGGAGCTGGCTCAGACCGCCGCTGCGCCGAAGGCGGCCGGCTCGTCCTCGCGGGTGGACCGCTCGTCGGCGTTCTCGTCGTCGCGCATCCCCGCTGATGCGGATGCTGCGGGCAAGACCGTCATCGCCGACGGCGTGGTCGCCAAGGTCGCCGGAATCGCTGCGCGCGAGGTGCCGGGCGTCTTCGCACTCGGTGGCGGCGGGGCACGCGCCTTCGGGGCGATCCGCGACGTGATCAACGCCACCGATCTGGCGCAGGGCGTCAAGGTCGAGGTGGGCGAGACCCAGGCCGCCGCCGACATCACGATCGTCGTCGAGTACCCGGCCCCCATCCAGGAGGTCGCCAACAACGTGCGCGCCGCCGTCGCGGGAGCCATCACCCGCCTGGTCGGACTCGAGGTCGTCGAGGTCAACGTCGAGGTCAACGACGTGCACGTGCCCGGTGACGACAGCAACGAGAACGAGGAGTCGCGAGTCTCATGACACCGACCACCACCGGCGCACTGATCGGTGCGCTCCTGGCCCTGGCCGCACTCCTGTTCGGCTTCTGGGGATTCCTGCTCATGGCACTGTTCGCCGGTGTCGGCGCGATCATCGGCCGGATCGTGTCCGGCAAGATCGACGTCCGCGGGCTCGCAGACGCCTTCACGGGGCGGCGAACCTCCTGATGAGCGCCGACCAGCACATCGCCGCCGGTGGCGGCCCCTCGGGGGTCGCCACCGGGGAGGCTGCCGTTCCGGGTCGCGTCGACGTGAAGGAGCGCGTGTACCGCACGGTCACCGAGCAGGCGTCCGCAACCCTGATCGGTGTGCCCCGCGGTGACGTGAAGGTCGACGTCGCGGAGCATCTCCGCGGACTCAGCGTGCGCATCGCGACCCCGCTTCCCGTTCCCGATCTCGACGACACCGTCGCGATCTCCCAGAGCGTCCCCGTGCTCGAGCGAGCCCGCCAGCTGCAGGAGCAGTTGCAGCGCGATCTCTCGGGAGTCCTCGGGCGAGACGTCACCCGCATCACCCTCACCATCACCGGTGCCACCGTCCCCGAAAGGAGAAGAGTGCGATGACCACCCCGGTCCTGCGCCGCGTCGTCAGGCGCGAGACGCATTCACCGCGCACCGTCGCGATGTTCGTCGCGGTCGTCCTGCTCATCCTGGCCCTCGCCTACATCGGGCTCGAGATCGTGCTGAGCCTCGCGGCACAGCCCGCTCTACTGCTCGGACCCGCTGCGGCCGGTGGCTGGCTGGTGGGTCTGCCCACGGCGCAGCCGGCCGGACTCGTGATCGCCGGCAGCATCGTGCTCGCCCTGATCGGCCTGGTCTTCATCGTCCTCGCCGTCACGCCGGGCCGGCTCTCGAAGCACACGCTGCAGGCCGGTGAGCGAGCGGTCGTCGTCGACAACGGCGTGATCGCGAGCGCGCTCGCCCAGCACCTCGCCGACGAGACGGGACTCGCTCGCGAGAACGTCACGGTCGGCGTCGGGCACCGCAGCGTCGACATCACGATGCGGCCCGGCGCCGGTGTTCCGCTCGAGTCGAGCGCCGTGCAGTCCGCCGCCGAAGCGCAGCTGCAGAACTACCGATTGAGCCGTGCCGTGCGCACCCGCGTGCGCATCGAGCGCGACACCGACGAGGAGGACGAGCTGTGAACAACACCAACCGCGCGTTGAACCGCACCCTGCTGTTCATCATCGGGCTGCTGTTCCTCGGACTCGGGGCGCTGGGCATCGCGATCATGAGCTGGCCGACGGCATCCGACATCTGGCGATCGGCTGCACAAGGTGCCCGTTCGTGGCTCGACCAGGCGATCGCGGCGACCGCGATCGCCGGAGGCAGCCTCTCGTGGATCGGCATCGGCGCTGTGGCGGCGCTCGTCGTCGTGATCGTGCTGCTCGTCGTCGCTCTGATCAGCATCGCGGGCCGCCGCTCCAAGACCGCCTTCCGTTCGACGGGGGAGCAGAACCCGCTGGGGCGCGTCACCGTCACCGAGTCGTTCGTGTCGGATGCGGTGAAGAACTCGCTCGCCACGCGTGACGAGATCCTCTCGACGCAGGTCACCGCGAACGATGTGCGGCGTCAGCCCGTGCTGCACGTGGCTGTCACGCCGCGGCAGAACACCGACCCCCGAGAACTCGTCGATCTCGTCGACCGTCTGCTCACCAATCTCGCGACGCTGACCGGCCGGGAGACAGACACGTACGTCTCGATCCACACCGGACTGCGCGCGAGACTCGCCCACGATCAGCGACGACTGTCCTGAACCTCGACAGGGTGCGCCGCTGACACCCGCCCCCAGACTTATCGTCGGTCGCGCAGAGCAACGGCGATAAGACGCCGGGAATCCTCCCGTCGTCACGATCACCCTCACGAAAGGAGCTCCTCATGGGACTCGATGACAAGATCAAGAACGCCGCGCAGGACATCGCCGGAAAGGCGAAGGAAGCGATCGGCAACGCGACCGACAACGACAAGCTCGCCGCCGAAGGCAAGGCCGACCAGGTCAAGGCCGACGCGAAGAAGGCCGGCGAGAACGTCAAGGACGCGTTCAAGGAGTGAGACCCCCGGCGCGGGCGGGTGGAGCGGTGTCACGCCCCACCCGCCCGTTGCCGTCGCCGCAGACACCGACGTGAGACGATGCCACAGATGGACGCCGCTGCCGAGAGAGAACTGCGTGAGCTTCGTGCGCGCGCCTATGGCCGCGATGCCGACATCGCGATGGATGCCGCGGCGGTGCGCCGTCTGCATGAACTCGAATCCGCGCGTGGCGTTCCTGTCGCCTCGGAGGGTGCCGCTCCGGCTCCGGCTCCGGCTCCGGCTCCGGTTGCGGAGGCGAGGACGCGCGCAGAGGCGCGGGCCGTGGCCGCCCCGACCGCTCCGCCCCTCGAGTCGCCGCCCACGCCGCACGACGTCGACGGCCTGCGATCGATCGAACGCGCGGTCGACGACGACTCCGACGCCGACGATGCCGAGGCCGCTGCCGTTCGCAGCGATGATCGTCGCCGCAGTCGGCGTGCGACATGGTGGGCGGCATCCGTCGTGGGCTCCGCCGCGCTCGCCGCCGTCGTGACGTTCACGCTGGCATCCACACCGCCCGTCTCGGCCTCATCGGGAGCACCGCAGATCGAGACCCTCCGGCTGACCGGGGCCTCGGATCGGATCCCCGAAGGGTGGTTCGGTGCGGGAAGCGACACACTGGCCGCCGACTTCCTCGGGTTCACGGTGTTCGCGATCTCGAACTGGGGCGATGCGCGGTCTGAGGGCGGCGATCAGCCGAACTGCATCGGCGTGGTGCGCACCGATGCGATTCCGCCCGTGGAGGGTTTCGACCCGAATGACTGGGGCTACGGCGGCGACTTCTACTCGGCCTGTGACGTGGGCGTGTTCCCTGCGACCGTGGAGCTGCCCCTCGGCGGGAGCGCCCCCGAGGAGATGCTCGCGCGGCATCCCTCTGCCGAGGCGGTGCAGTTCGTGCTCGACGGCGATCGCATCGGTGTCTTCCTCGACAGCGGACTCGGCTAGCCTCGCAGAATGGGAACCCTCGAGTACAACAGCTCTCACCCGGCGATAGAGATCGACGATGTCACTCTCGCGCACCTGAAGATCGTCATCGGCACCAAGCTCCGCCGACAGGAGAGCTTCATGATGACCTGGGCGCCGGGCGATTCGGGGCCCGCCCGCAAGACGGCCTGGATCCATCCGAGCATCCCGCTCGTGATCGCCTTCGACGACCCGAAGCCGGCTCCGATCGATGCGGAGCGGGTCGCGCAGATGATGCAGCACCTCAACGCCCACGGCGAGATCATCGTGACCCGCTGACGTGAGCGCGCCTAGGTGCGCACGACGGCGACGCCGAGCTCTTCGATTCCCGCCGCGGTGGCATCGCTGAGACCGGCGTCCGTGACGATGAGGTCGAGGTCTGTGAGGTCGAGCACGCGGTAACGGCCGAAGGTGCCGTACTTCGAGCTGCCGGCGACGAGCACCGTCTCGCTGGCGCTCTCGAGAGCCGCCGTCTTGGGGGCGATCTTCGACTCGGTCGGCGTGGTGACGCCCCGGCGCAGATCCCACGACGACGACGAGAGGAACGCGATGTCGATCGACAGCTCATGCAGGGTGAGGGCTGCGAGACGGCCGGTCGTCGACTGGTTCGCCTTCTCGACGCGGCCGCCGATCGCGATGATGTCGGCCGTGGGATGGTCGAGGAATGCGGCGATGATCGCGAGGTCGTTCGTCACGACGGTCAGGTCGCGGATGCTCTCGAGGTGCGGCCGCATCGCCTGGATCGTCGTGCCGGCGTCGAGGTAGATCGTCATCGACTCCGTGACGAGGGATGCCGCATGGCGGGCCATCGCATCCTTCTCGGCGACGTCCTGGCGGGCCTTCTCGAAGCGCGTCGGCTCGGCGACCAGCCGCGACGCGATCTTCGCGCCACCGGGCGTCGCCAGGACGCGGCCGGCTTCTTCGAGCACCGAGATGTCGCGTCGGATCGTCATGTGGCTGACCCCGAGCAGGTCGGTCAGCTGGCGGTAGCTCAGCACGCCTTCGCGGCGCAGGTGCTTGACGATCAGCTCGCGGCGCTGCTCGGGGATGAGCGGCGTCGATGCGGCAGAGGCGGGCTTCGTCATGTCGTGGTCAGCCTAGCGAACGAGGGTGGCGGTCTCGGTCCAGGGGGTGCCCCATCGGCTGGCCAGCGCTGCCACGTCGTCGGCGGGCAGCAGTCGTCTGGGCTTTCCATCGGTCAGCAGCGTGATGCGGCACGCCTCTTCGAGCTCGATCGCGGCTTCGATCGCGGCATCCAGACCGGTCGCCGAGACGATCTGCCCGTGGTTGGCGAGCAGGGCGCCCTGGAACGGATGGGGCAGCGCCAGCAGCTGTGCGGCGAGGTCGGGATCGCCCGGAACGCGGAAGGGGACGAGTGGACTCTGGCCGACGCGCATCACGAAGTACGGAGTGAGCGGCGGGATCGCACTCGTCTCGGACCAGGGCTCGAGGCAGCTGGCCGCCACCGCGAACGGGGAATGCAGGTGCACGACCGCTGAATGTGCGCGGTTCTTCGTGTAGAACGCCAGGTGCAGAGCCAGTTCCTTCGAGGGCTTCGCGCCGCGCACGAACTCGCCGTCGAGGGTGACGACGGCGATGTCCTGGGGTGAGAGCCGGCCGAGGTCGGTGCCGGTCCCCGTCATGTAGACGAGGCCGTCGGTGAGGATGCTGACGTTGCCGCTGCTGCCGGGGCTGATCCCGGCGGCGGCCACTCGGCCGCCCGCGGCGATCAGGTCGTCAATCGGTGAGGTCATCGAGCGCCCTCCAGGCGGTGGTGAACATGTCGTCGGAACCGAAGTTCCCCGACTTGAGTGCGATGGTGAGTGCGCCGTGCGCGGAGTCCGCGGCGCTCCAGCAGACGCCCGGTGCGATGCGAGGTCCGATGTGCAGGCGCTGGATGCCGAGGCGGTGCACGACCGCCCCCGAGGTCTCGCCGCCGGCGACGATCACCTGGGTGACGCCCAGATCCTCGACAGCCCGGGACACGATCTCCGAGAGCACCTCTTCGATGCGACCGGCGACCGTGTTGCCCGCGGATCCGCGGCGGATGTCGTCGAGCGAGCCGACCGAGTACACGACCGGGATCTCGTCGTCGGCGAGACCCTGCAGCCACGACACGGTCTCGGCGACGACGTGTTCGGGGTCGGCCGTGACCGCCTCGATGTCGAGCTTGCGGGTCGGCAGCGTCTCGGCGGCATGCGCGATCTGCGTGCGGGTCTTCGACGAGGCGCTGCCGCACACGATCAGGCGTCGCCCGGGCGTCTGCTCGATCTGCGAGAGGGTGCCGGGGCGCGGGCCGGTCATGCCGAGTGCGAGCCCCGCCCCACCGCTCACGACGCGCCAGTCCGACACCGCCGTCGCGATGGTCTCGAGATCGGCATCCGTGATCGCATCCACGACGGTGTAGCCCGCGGGTTCTGCGGCCAGGGCATCGCGTAGAGCCTTCGGGCCGCCCCAGACGGTCGGAGCGGAGATCTCGTGGATCTCGCGCGTGGTCTGCGGCGCGAGGATGTCGCGGAGTCGAGACTGCGTCATCGGTGTGAGGGGGTGATGGCGCATGGGGGACTGCTCGAGCAGATCGTCGCCCACGAAGAGATGGCCGCGGTACACCGTGCGGCCGTTGTCGGGGAACGAGGGCACGACGATCGTGCGCTGTTCGTCGAGTTCGTCCATCACGGCGTCGAGGATCGGGCCGATGTTGCCCTCGGGCGTGGAGTCGAAGGTCGAGCAGTACTTCACGTAGAAGCGCTGCGCGTCGACGGCCTCGAGAGCTTTCACCGCCCGGACGCTCTGGGCGACCGCATCGGCGACCGGGGCGGTGCGTGTCTTCAGCGCGACGACGACGGCATCCGCGTCGCCCAGCTCCCGGGGGTCGAGAGGCGCGTCCTCGATCGACACCACCGCGCGGTAGCCGCGCTCGCGCAGCGCGATGGCGAGATCCGTCGCGCCGGTGAAGTCGTCTGCGACTGCGCCGATATCGATCACGCGTCCTCCTCGGGATAGGTGACACCATTTGACCACGTGTGAATCCATGTGAACAAATTTGATAATTCTGTACGACTGTGGAAAAGTGATCGACGCCCACGGGAGAACCCGCTCCTCAGGCACCGCATGACCGCACGGAACGTCCCGTGCAGAGGGGACCACCGATGACCCGCGCTCCTATCCGCGTCGCTCTCACCGGCGCACGTGGAGGCTTCGGCCGCACCTTCCTCGCCCACCTCCGATCGATCGATCGGATGACGGCGACGCAGCTCATCGACCCCGATGTCGACGGAGTGCGCACCCTCATCGCAGACCTCGGCGATCTTCCCGACGCTGAGCCGATCCCCGGGCACGACGACGTCCGCTGGGACGAGATCGACGTGCTCGTCGAAGCCTCCGGTCGCGTCGAGGCCGGCTACCGGTATGCCGCGGAGGCGATCAGTCGCGGCATCCACGTCGTGATGGTGAGCAAGGAGATCGAGAGCGTCGCGGGCGTCTCGCTCGCCAAGGCCGCTCGCGAACGCGGCGTCGGCTACCTGCCCGGCGACGGCGACCAGCCCGCGAACCTGCTGCGGCTGCTCGACTGGGTCGAGAAGGTCGGCCTGCACGTGGTCGCCCTCGGCAAGTCCGGCGAGTACGACCTCGTGTTCGATCCCGCCACCGGAGTGCTCGACCAGCAGGGCGAGCGCATCGATGCTGCGGGCCTCAGCGACCTCCTGTTCCTCGGTGACGACATCCACGAGACGCTCGCCGCTCGCGCCGAGATCGTCGCTCCGCTCAAGCGCGCCGCGGCCGCAGACTCGTGCGAGATGGCCGTCGTCTCGCTCTACTCCGGCGCCACCGCCGACACCGAGCGCATGCACTACCCCGTCGCGCGCCCCAGCGAGCTCGCCGACATCTATGCCCGCCGCTCCGACGGCGGACTCATCGACACCGACCGCGCGGTCGACGTCTTCTCGGCCCTGCGCCTTCCCGGCGAGACGAGCTTCGCGGGCGGCGTCTTCACGATCGTCACGACGGGCGACGACGAGGTGTGGGAGCTGCTCGCAGGCAAGGGGCACATCGTCTCGCGCTCGGGCGAGTACGCCTGCATCTACTGGCCCTACCACTTCATGGGCGTCGAGACACCGCTCACCATCGACGCCGTGGTCGCGGGCGCACAGTTGTTCGACCAGCCGCGCCACCACACCGTGCTCGCCGCCCGCTCGTCGCGGGCGCTCGCCGCGGGAGCGACCTTCGAGGTGCGCGGCCACCACCACGAGATCGACGGCGTGCGCCCCGTGATCATCGACCGCGACGACGCCCTGAGCGACTCCGACGATGCTCTCGCCGCGGCGTACTACCTGCTCTCGGGTGCGCGACTCGTGCGTGACGTCTCCGAGGGCGAGCTTATCCGCATCTCCGACCTCGAGGGCGTCGCGGACGACGTGCGCGCCGCGTTCGTGGAGGGTGTGCGGCTGTGACCGCCGAGGCTGCTCGCCGCATCCGCCGGGAGCGCCTTCCCGAGGGGTACGAGCTGCGGATCGTCGACGCCCACCATCACTTCTGGGACCTCGACGGCGACGGGCGCTGGCCCTGGATCCAGGACGAGTACAACGAGGACTTCTTCCTCGGCGACTACAACGCCATGCGTCGCACCTTCCTGCCTCGCGAGTACCTCGCCGAGACCGCCGGCTGGGACATCGTCGGCACGGTGCACTGCGAGGCGGAGCGCAGCCGTGACGAGCAGGTCGCGGAAGACGACTTCCTCCAGCGGCTCAGCGATGCCACCGGTGGGCGGTTCCCGCTCGCGGCCGTCGCGCACGTCGGATTCCGGCAGCCCGATCGAGACGAAGTGCTGGCCGCCCATGCGCAGCGCTCGATCGTCCGCGGCATCCGGTCGAAGCCCGTCATCGCGACGCGAGCCGGTGAGCGCACGAGCGGCCCGGGCACGCTGCATGACCCGGAGTGGGTCGAGGGGATCGCCGCTCTCGGGGCACACGGATTCTCGTGGGACCTGCGCGTTCCGTACTACCACCTGGCCGAGGCCGCTGAGGTGCTCGCCGACTTCCCGGAGCTGGCCGTGGTCGTGAACCACTGCGGTCTGCCGCTCGATCGCTCCGACGACGGGCTGCGTCTGTGGCGCGACGGCATGGAGCGCCTCGCCGCGTTGCCGCGCACCGCCGTGAAGGTCTCGGAGCTGGGGCTGTACCGCAACCGCTGGGATCGCCCCTCCAACGAGGTCGTCGTCCGGGACACTCTCTCGATCTTCGGCGCCGACCGCGCGCTCTTCGCCTCGAACCTGCCCGTCGCGACGCTCACCGCCCCCGACTTCGACGAGGTCATGGACACGATCCTCGCCGGCGCCGCGGGACTCGACGCGGACGGCCTGGATGCGCTGTTCCACGGTACGGCCGCCCGCGTCTACCGACTCGACCTCTCGTCCCTCCCCGACCTCCCGACCGCCGCACCCACCGAGGATCACTGATGACCACCGTCGACCAGGGCACCGCCGCCCGCACCGCACGCCCCACGAAGATCCGCTGGTGGGTCATCGTCGTGCTGTTCGTCTTCTACACGATCAACTGCATCGACCGGGCGTCGCTCTCGGTCGCCCTGCCGACCATCAGCGCCGAGTTCCTGCTCGAGCCCGCCGTGCAGGGCCTCATCCTCTCGGCGTTCTTCTGGACGTACTGCCTGTTCCAGATCCCCGGCGGAGCCGCGGCCGACAAGTTCGGACCGCGCCGAGTCATCGGCATCGCCGCAGTGATCTGGGGCTCCTTCACCGCGCTCGCGGGCCTCGCCGTCAACGCGGTGATGCTCGTGCTCAGCCGCCTCGGCCTGGGCGCCTTCGAGGCGCCGTACATGCCGTCGGCCAACAAGCTCGTCACCCGCTGGCTGCCGGCGAAGCACCGCGCCACCGGTGTCACGCTCATCGACTCCGGTGCACCTCTGGGCTCGGCCTTCGGCGCCCTGGTCGTCACGGGACTCATCACCGCCACGGGATCCTGGCGCTGGTCGTTCATCATCATCGGCCTCGCGACCGTCGTGATCGGCATCGGTGTGGCGCTGTTCATCCGCAACCACCCGTCGGAGCATCCGCTCGTCAATCGTGCCGAGGAGGAGCTGATCCGCTCGGGCGGCGTCGAGGAGCGTGTGGACGAGGAGCCGCCGGGCATGAGCCGGGCGACCGTCTTCTGGATGGTCGTCGGCCGCATCGGCTGGGCGATGGTCTTCTGGGGGCTCGTCACCTGGGGCCCGACCTATCTCTCGCAGGCGCGGGGCCTCGACCTCGCCGCCATGGGATTCGCGACGTTCCTCATCTTCCTGTGCGGAGCGTTCGGCGAGATCCTCAGCGGCATCCTCGCCGACACCCTGCAGAAGCGCATGTCGCCGAACCGGGCATTCAAGCTGCTGTTCGGCGGATCCGGCGCGCTGAGCCTGCTCGCCCTCGCGGCGCTGCCGTTCGTGAGCGACGCCACGACCGCTGTCACCCTGCTGTGCGTCGGAGTCTTCTTCAACCTGTTCGGCGGGCTGTACTGGACGATCCCCGGCCGCCTGGCCAAGCCCGAGCGGGTGGGCGTCGTCGGCGGCGTGATGAACTTCGCCGGCACTTCGGCGGGCATCGTCGTGCCGATCGTCGCGGGCCTGCTGGTGCAGTTCACCGGCGGCTACACCGCGGTGCTCATCTACCTCGCGGTCTGCGCCGCGATCTATCTCGTCGGCTCGCTCTCGATCGACTTCGAGGGACGTGGCGTGCGCAAGGCGGCCGTGCATGCCTGACCTGTACGACGGGCCGATCATCGACGCCCACCACCACGTGTGGGACCTGGGTCTGGCGCGGCATCCCTGGCTCGCCCCGGGGGCGAGAGTCGCCCACCGATACGGCGATTACGAGCCCATCAAGCGCGACTACCTGCCGGCGGACTATCTCGCGGACATCGCGGCGACGGGCGTCGTCGCCTCGGTCTACATGGAGGCCGAGTGGGTTCCCGGCGACGGGATGGCCGAGGTGCGCACGGTCGAGCGCTATCGCGAGGAGTCGGGAGTGCCGGGCTCGATGGTCGCGCAGGCCTGGCTCGACGCACCGGATGCCGCACAGCGCCTGAGCGAGCTGGCCGCCGTGCCTGCCGTCAAGAGCGTGCGGCACAAGCCCGGCGGTGCCGCGTCGGCCGCCGAGGTCGGCGCGGGGGTGCGATCGCTGCTGAGCGACGACACGTGGCGTGGGGGTTATGCGCATCTCGCCGAGCGCGGCCTGCACTTCGACCTGCAGACGCCGTGGTGGAACCTCGACGAGGCGCACCGTCTGGCCGTCGACTTTCCCGAGACGACCCTGGTGGTCGATCACGCGGGCGTGCTCGCCTCCCGAGACGCCGAGACGGTGGCCGCCTGGCGCGCGGCGCTCGAGCGGATCTCTCAGGCGCCGAACGTCGTCATCAAGGCATCCGGGCTCTGCGTCGCCGGTACGCCGTGGACCGTCGAGTCGAACCGCGCCCCGATCGAGGATCTCGTGCGGATCTTCGGCGCAGAGCGGGTCATGTTCGGCAGCAACTTCCCCGTCGACGGCATGTTCATCGACTTCCGCGGACTCGTCGACGGGTACCGCGAGATCCTCGCCGCCTTCGACGCGGATGCCCAGCGTGCGGTCTTCCACGACACGGCCCAGCGCGTGTACGACCCCGAACCCCTCATCGACCCGATCTCCTGACCAACGACCAAGGACCCCCATGAACGTCAACGACGACAAGCTCTTCCGGAAGGTGATGCTGCGCGTGCTCCCGCTCGCGATGCTCGGCTTCTTCCTCTCCTACCTCGACCGCGTGAACATCGGATACGCGCAGGCGACCATGAGCGCCGACCTCGGCTTCTCGAACGTGGTCTACGGCCTCGGCGCGGGGCTCTTCTTCATCGGATACTTCATCTTCGAGATCCCCTCGAACCTCATCCTCGCCAAGGTCGGCGCGCGCCGATGGATCGCGCGGATCATGATCACCTGGGGCCTCATCTCGGGTCTCATGTTCATCGTCGACAGCGAGTGGATGTTCTACCTGCTGCGCTTCCTGCTCGGTGTCGCCGAGGCCGGATTCATCCCCGGCATCCTCTTCTACATGGCGCACTGGTTCCCGGCCAGCCGTCGCGGTCGCGCCTGGGGGATCTTCTACATCGCGCTCGCATCGTCCGGTCTGATCG
This sequence comes from Microbacterium sp. EB106-03-03-XG65, assembly GCF_058791955.1. Classification (NCBI taxonomy): domain Bacteria; kingdom Bacillati; phylum Actinomycetota; class Actinomycetes; order Micrococcales; family Microbacteriaceae; genus Microbacterium; species Microbacterium sp. EB106-03-03-XG65. The sequence continues at coordinate 256,635 of NZ_JBYTEB010000001.1, read as the reverse complement.
GCGGCCCCGTCTCCGGGTACATCCTCAGCGGCATGGACGGCGTCTGGGGACACGCGGGCTGGCAGTGGCTGTTCGTCATCGAGGCGATCCCGACCGTGCTGCTGGGCATCGTCATCCTGTTCTGCCTGCAGGAGGACTACCGCACCGTCACCTGGCTCACCGAGCCCGAGCGCGCCCGCCTCGGCACTCTGCTCGCGGCTGAGCGCGTCGACGAGGCCGAGACCCCGCTGCGCAAGGTCTTCACGAGCAAGCTGATCTGGCTGCTCACCGCGGTCTACTTCTCCTACAACTTCGCCCTCTACGGCATCAGCTTCTGGCTGCCGACCCTGATCGGCGACCTCGGCATCACCGACACCGTGCAGATCGGATTCCTCAGCGCCTTGCCCAGCCTCGCCGCGATCGTGTCGATGGTGACCTTCGGGTTCCTGTCGGACCGCGCGGGGGAGCGTCGGAAGTTCATCGCCGCGGCATTCCTGCTCAGCGCCACCGGATTCGCGATCTGCATCATCGCGGGCACCGATCCGGTCTGGGGCATCATCGGACTCTGCCTGGCGAATGCCGGCGCGCTGTCGATCCCTGCGATCTTCTGGAGCTTCCAGACGTCGATGCTCGCAGGAACAGCCCTCGCCGGCGGCATCGCGCTGATCAACTCCACGGGAAACCTCGCCGGGTTCGCGGCGCCGTACCTCATCGGCTTCGTGAAGGACACCACCGGTGTCGCGACGATCGCGCTGTACATCACGGGCGCCATCATGATCATCGGCGCGATCCTCACCATGACCGTGCGGCAGCATCGCGCGGTCAACACGGCCGATGATCTCCCCTCAGAGCTGGTCTCGAAGTAGTCCCCGCTGCTCTTCCCCCGAGACCGGCGAAGCCCCCGCATGCGATGCATGCGGGGGCTTCTTCCTGTCTCGGAGGTGTACCCCTCTTGACTCCCGCGCTCAGCGATCTAGCGTTGCAGGCATGTGCCGCAACATCATTCCGCTGAACAACCTCGAGCCGCCGGCCACCGACGACGAGTGCCACGAGGCCGCCGTGCAGTTCGTGCGGAAGATCTCGGGTTCGAACGCCCCCTCGCGTGCGAACAGAGAGGTCTTCGACCGAGCCGTCGCAGAGATCGAGCACTCCGTGCGACAGCTGCTCGACGGTCTCGTGACGACCGCGCCGCCGAAGGACCGCGACGAGCAGCGCGACAAGAGACAGGCCCGCTCGGCCGAGAGGTACGAGGCGATCCGGGTCTTCCAGGAGGCCAAGCGCGCGGCGAAGGCGACGGCGGCGGGGTAGCGTCGGTCTCATGACGCTCCGACCCCGCACCCGGCACAGACGTTCTGCGGTGCCGGGTGCCCTTGCGATCGTCGCCGTGGTGGCTGTGTCGTCGCTCACCGGGTGCTCCCCGAGCATCGAGGCGCAGGTCGACCGAAGCCTCGAGGATGCGATCGAGCGCGCGCAGGACTCCCTCTGGGAGTATCGAGACCGCATCGCGGATGATCCCGAGACGGCGATCCCCGAGCTCTCCTTCGTCTCCGACTATCGCGACGGGATCGACGAGTCGGAGGGCAATGCCTCGTACACACTGCTGGGTCTCGACGCCGCCGACGACCGTGCGACCCTGACGCTGCTCGCCTCGGGGAGTGCCGTGACCGGCGGCGGGTGGTGGTACACGCAGCGCGACGCCGCCGTGTGCGTCGACCTCGTCTTCTCGACGTCGGAGAAGTCGATCGTCACGGAGCCGGCCACGTGTCCCGACATCCCACAGCTCGCGGAGGACGACGAGGTGATCGCGCTCGCAGAACTGCACCCGCGGCTGGTGGTCACGCAAGACGACTACCCGCCGCCCGTCTGCCAGTGCTACAGCGGCAGCACGTGCGACTGCCCCGGCGGGTAGCCCGGCCGGCAGCTACGCCGCGCGCTCCCGCACGGCGGGCCGCGTGAGCCGCGGGATCAGCGAGGGCGTGCTGTCGCGGTACTCGATGTAGTCGGCGCGGTCGCCCCACTTCTTCTCGGCGCGGGCCTCGAGCAGCGGGATGCCGCTGACCCGGGTCAGCAGCAGGATGACGAACAGCGGCGACAGGATCGCGACCCACTGCCATCCCGCGAGCACCGGTGCAGCCGTGAGGAACACGCCCACCCAGATCACGATCTCGCCGAAGTAGTTGGGGTGGCGCGAGCGCGACCACAGTCCGGTGCGGATGAACTCGTGCTTGTTGCTCGGGTCGGCGCGGAAGGCCGACTTCTGGGCGTCGGCGATGATCTCGATCGTCATCCCGAGCACCCACACGACGATTCCCACAACGGTCAGCCACCCGATGGGCGCCCGCGAGGCGGCATCCGTGCTGATCGCGATCCAGGCGGCTGCCGCGGTGATCGACACCCACGCGCCCTGGATCACCCAGACCTGCAGGAACCGCACGGGAGAGCCCTTGATCTCGTCGAAGCGCCCGTCGGACCCGGCTTTGTGCACGCGCATCGCCAGGAAGGATCCGAGGCGTGCGGCCCACAGGATCACCATCGCCGCGAGGATCCAGCTGCGGGCGTCGGGCATGGGCGTCAGCAGCACGAGCGCCGCGGAGATCGCGAGGAACGTGAGGCTGCCGGTGAGGTCGAAGAACCGCTCCGTGCGCAGGATCATCGCCGGGATGAACGCGAGGATCTGGATCGCGTACGCCGCGGCCACGGCGATCGCGAACAGCGGGATGCCGCCGACGGTCGCACCGCCCTGGCTGCCGGCGAGTGCGACGAGAGCGCCGATGACGAGGGCGACGATGATCGCGATCAGCGAGGAACGTGAGGACTTCGGTGTGGAGGAGGTGGGGGAGGACATGTCGTTCTTTCCGGTTCTCAGAGGTACAGGTCTTCGACGGTGACGGCCGCGCGGTCCAGCACGACGCTGCGCTTGAGCTTCATGGTCGGAGTGACCAGGCCGCGATCATCGAGGTCGGCGAAGACCACGCTGAAGCGGCGCACCTGCTCGCTGCGGGCGACGAGAGCATTGGCGGAGTCGACGGCGCGCTGCAGGTGGGCATGCAGCGTCGGGTCTGTCACGGCGCGGATGTCGGTCTCGACGATCAGAGGGATGCTGACGCCTTCGGCATCCGCCCACGCCAGCGCCTGCTCGGGGTCGAGCACGAGAAGCGCGGACAGGTACGGCTTGCCCTCGCCGACCATGACCGCGTGCGACACGAGCGGGTCCGCTTCGACAGCGCTCTCCCAGCGGGTCGGCACGATCGTCTTGCCGTTCGAGGTCACGATCACTTCTTTGAGTCGGCCCTCGAGCACCAGTCGTCCGCGCTCATCGAGCCGCCCGAGGTCGCCGGTGCGGAAGAAGCCGTCGATGAACGCGCCCTCGTCGTGGGCGGGATTGCGGTATCCGCTGAACACGCCGACGCCCCGCGCCAGCACCTCGCCGTCATCGCTGATGCGCACCGTGAGCCCGGGCAGGGGCGGACCGACGGTTCCCGAGGCGATGCGACCGGGAAGATTGCCGGTCAAGGGTGCCGTCGTCTCGGTCAGTCCGTAGCCTTCGATGACGGGCACGCCGATTCCGCGGAAGAAGAGCGAGAGGTCGGCATCCAACGCCGCTCCGCCCGAGAGGATGTACCCCACGCGACCGCCCATGACCGTGCGCAGGCGCTTGTAGAAGAGAGCGTCGAAGAAGCGGTGCCGTGCGACGAGCCGCAGGTCTCGCGCGGGCGTGCGGCCGGCGTCGAGCTGCTCCTCCCGGCGCCCCCAGGCGAGCGCGGTCGACCGGGCCTTCGCCCAGACGGCGCTCAGCCCCTTGGCGGCGGCCTTGTCGGCGGCAGCGGCCTGGATCTTCTGCAGTACGCGCGGCACCACGACCAGGAACGTCGGACGCAGGGTGTCGAGGGTGGCGACGACGCGCGACGGGTCGGAGAGGTGCGCGATGCGCATGCCGCTCGCCAGGCAGATCAGCTGCAGGCCCCGCGCCAGCACGTGCGCGAGGGGCAGGAAGATCACGGTGTTGCCGTCTTCGTTGACGATCTCGCGGTACGCGGCCGCGATGTTGAGCACCTGTCCGAGGAAGTTCCGATGCGTGAGCACCACGCCCTTCGGCTCGCCCGTGGTGCCGGAGGTGTAGACGATCGTGGCAGGGTCGTCCTGCGTCGCCGCGGCCCTGCGCGCCTCGAGCTCCTCGTCGGTGACCTCGATGCCGCTCGCTGTCAGGTCGGAGAGAGTGCCGGATGCCGCGGCATCCATCGTCCATGCACCGAAGCTCGCGACGTCTGTCTGTGCCAGCGCCGCCCGAAGCAGCGCCGCGTGCTCTGCCGTGCCGCCGATGGCCAGACGCACCCCGGCGTCGGCGATGATCGCGTCGACCTGGGAGGGCGACGAGGTCTCGTAGATCGGCACGACCACCGCGCCGGCGAACCAGGCCGCGAGGTCGGCGACCGCCCATTCGTACCGGGTCGGGGCCATGATCGCGATGGGGTCTCCGGTCTGGATTCCCTGGGCGATGAAGCCCTTCGCGAGCGCGCGCACCTGATCCGCGAACTCGCGGGTCGTGACGGGACGCCAGGGGGCTCCGGCATCCACGCCCTCGCGGCTCGTCGCCTCGACCTCGAACGCGACATGGTCGGGAGCTGCCGTGGCGCGCGCGATCAGCAGATCGGTGACGTTGCGATACCCGTCGAGGTCGGCCAGCGGCGGGGTCGACGATTCGATCATCGGGGGGTCCTCTCTATCGAGCGGGGGAGCTCACGACGTGACGGCGATCCTCGCTAGAACGGACGAAAGGAGCATGCGGGCGCGCGCATGCAGTGCCATCATCTCCTGTTCGGAGCCCTGGACGAATCGGATGGGCGCGGCGTGGCGGTAGGACTGCTCAGCCGCGCGGCGCCTGCACGCCCGCGTCGATCAGGATCGCGCGCGCGGCGCGCTCGCCGGACGCGAGAGCCCCTTGGATCGACGCGGTGTCGCGATGATCGCCCGCGAGGTACAGGCGCTCGGCGCGGCGCGGTGGTCGAGCGGGGCTGAGGGGCGCGGGTTGAGCGGGGAGGGCGTCGACGATGTCGTCGCGACGGATCAGCCTCCAAGCGCTGACGTCGGTGCCCCAGATGTCCCCGAGGTGGCGCCGGACGTCGACCTCCTCGGCGGCAGCGGCCCCGTGCGGCAGCAGGCAGGTCGCGGCGACGAGGTGGTGTCCGGCGGGAGCGTACGAGGGCACGGTGTGCGTCATCACGACGGTGTTCACCACAGGGCCTCGCCCTCGCCCTCGTCCGTCGACCGCGAGCAGTGCCGAACCGGTGGGTGGCTCGACGGCGGCGAACCACCAGGTCTGGAGCCCGTTCGTCGAGGGCGCGGGAACCCCGGTGAGGTCGGCCACGGCATCCGGCCCTACCGCGACGACCGCTCGTGCCGCACGGAGGGGATCGCCGTCGATCACGCCGACCTCGACAGCGCTGCCGACGTCTGAGATGCGCTCGGCGACGACGCCCAGATGTATGGCGGCACCGTCGGCGCGGGCATGCGCGGCGAGCTGCTCCGGCACGGCGGCGATCCCCTGAGCGGGCAGGCCGGGGCGGCCGAGTGCGAAGTACCGCACGAGCAGTCGGGCGAACGCGTTCGACGTCTCGCCGCGGTCTTCTGCCAGCACTCCGGCGAGGAACGGCTCGAGCACGGCGGTCCGCAGCGGTCCGTGCAGCCCTGCGGCATCCCATCCGTCGCGCAGGGGGATGTCGTACCGCGCGAGGTCGGAGAGGGGCCGCACCAGCGCCGGCGCGGCCCAGCGCGCCAGTGCGACGGCATCCTGCCTGTTCACCAGTCCGCTCCGCAACGATGCAGCGATCGACAGCGGGTGCCGGAGCGGATGCCGCAGCTCGGCCATACCCTGCGCCGTGCGCACCTGGACGCCCACGGGGAAGCTCCCCAGCGCCAGGGCGTCGAGGTCGACGCTGCGTCGGAGCGCGGGGTAGGCGGGATTCAGCACCTGGAATCCGCGGTCCAGCCGGAACCCGTCGACGTTGTCGGTGCGCTGACGCCCTCCGACGGCATCCGCGGCCTCGATCACAGCGACGTCGAGTCCGTGTGCGGCGAGCACTCCGGCGCAGCGGAGTCCCGCGAGCCCCGCGCCGATCACGATCACGTCATGCACGGGGAACGGCTCCGGGAGTCTGCGTCATCCTCGTGGGCTGCATGGCACCAGCGTACGTCCGGAAGGACGGGCGTGCGCGTGCGAGGAGCCGCTTCGACCCAATAGTGCTCAGGCGAGTACGCGCCTCCCAAGCGGAGGCAGCGAAACCTGACCCCAAGCAAGTGCGGCGCCGGACAGTGTCATCGTGCACGACCCATCAACATCTGGTACTGTCTGTACGTACAAGACGAACAATGCAGTTCCTCCAGCTACAGTTAAGGACCAAGATGTCAGCGACGACGGCGATCCGCTCCGGTGGATCGGAAGCACATGGCTTCATCGACAAGCTCGGACTCCCCAAGCCACTCATCTGGGGCTTTGTGGGGCTGCTGCTCTTCATGATCGGCGACGGGGTCGAGTCCGGTTACATCGCCCCCTACCTTGCCGCGCATGGCGCAGGGTCCGAGACCAACGCCGCTGTCATCATCTCCGTGTACGGACTCATGGTGACCCTCGGCTCCTGGCTGTCCGGCGCGCTGTCCGACGTGTGGGGCCCGCGTCGGGTGATGATCCTCGGCCTGATCCTTTGGTCTGTGCTCCAGGTGCTCTTCCTCGGCGTCGCTCTGCCCACCGAGAACTTCACACTCATGCTTGTCATCTACGGTCTCCGCGGCATCGCCTACCCGTTCTTCGCCTACGGATTCCTGGTCTGGGTGCTCGGCGCGAGCCCGGCAAACCGGCTCGGCTCGGCCGTCGGATGGTTCTACTTCGCGTTCACCGGCGGTCTGCCAACATTGGGCTCGCTCGTCGCCAGCGGCACGCAGCCCCTCATCGGTGAGTACATGACATTCTGGGTGTCACTCGGACTCGTCATTCTCGGTGGAATCGTCTCGCTCGTCGGCCTCCGCAAGGCCAAGGGTGGTGGGCGTCTCGCGGCGCCCGACGTCACAACCGGCCGCAGCCTCATCAACAGTGTGGCCATCGCATTCACGAACCCGCGCATCGGCCTCGGATGCCTCGTGCGCGTCGTGAACACCGCGCCCCAGTTCGGACTGTTCGTGTTCTTCCCGACCGTGTTCGCCGTAGAGCTCGGCTTCGGAACTGCCGGCTGGCTGCAGCTCGTCTTCATCCTGGGAGCGGCGAACATCTTCGCGAACCTCTTCTTTGGTGTTCTCAGTGACCGCCTCGGCTGGCACCGCACGCTCCGCTGGTTCGGATGCATCGGGTCCGCCGTCAGTGTGCTCGCGTTCTACTTCATTCCGCAGTACGTCTCCGACCAGTACTGGGTATCCGCAGTCTGCGCGGCGCTCTTCGGTGTCAGTCTCGCGGGGTTCACGCCGATCTCGGTCCTCATGTCTCTGATGGCCCCGGGGCAGAAGGGTAACTCCATCGCGGTGCTGAACCTCGGCGCCGGCGCGGCGACTTTCGTCGGACCCCTCATCGTGGCTCTGTTCCTCGCGCCGCTCGGCGCGGGCGGTGTCACCATCATCTTCGCCGCGCTGTACATCCTCGCTGGCATCTCTGTCCGGTGGCTCCGCGTACCCGATGAGGCGCAGCGCGTCGTCGCAGAGGGAGGCACGCTCGACGGGCTGACGTCAATGCACACAGCGGCCCAGCGAATCACCAAGAACTGAACAAATCGCGTTTATCGGGCATCCTCGTACCGGTCTTGGTACGGACGGACGGATCTATCCATACCAGCCGGGATGCCGGCACGAAAGGACACTTACATGCCACTCGTAAGCGGCTTCGACGTCATTGAAGAGTGCACCTCGCGCGGACTCGTCGCGGGCGCGTTCAATACGACCAACATCGAGACAACGATGGGGATCGTCGACGCCATTGAGCGCACCGGCGTCCCCACATTCATCCAGGTCGCTCCTACGAACGTCGCGCTCTCCGGGTACGAGTACATCTACGACATGGTGTCCCGCCGAATTGCGAACACCAACGTGCCCGTCGCACTCCACCTCGACCACGGAAAGAACCTCCAGGCCGTCGAGGATGCCCTCGCTGCCGACTTCACCTCCGTCATGATCGACACCGCAGAGGAGACATTCGAGGACAACGTCCGCCTGTCTGCAAAGGCCCGCGAGATCGCCGCGCTCACCATCTCCGTCGAGGCCGAGCTCGGCGCCATCGGAGGCAAGGAAGACGAGATCGGACCTGATGAGGCCTCCGGCACTGACCCCGGTCAGGTCGCGGAGTTCGTCACCCGGACCGGCTGCGACATGCTCGCGGTGTCCGTCGGCAACGTTCACGGCTACGCGCCCGACGCCCGCATCGACTTCGACCTCCTGCGCCGCGTCCAGGAGGAGAGCAGCGTGCCGCTCGTCATCCACGGTGGTTCAGGTCTTCCCGTCGAGCAGTTCGGGAAGCTCTACGAGTACGGCGTCGTCAAGGTCAACATCGCCAGCGACCTGCGCAACGCCATGATCCGGACCTTCGGTGAAGCCTACGTCGCCAACCCCAACGAGCACTCGCTCATCAAGGTCTCTCGCAAGGCGGTCGCAGCCATCGCGGACGTCGTCGAGCTCCGGATCCGCCAGTTCAACCTTTCGATCTGATTTCAGGGACCGTCGTGCTTCCGACAATCACCGTCGACATCGGGACGACCAGCGTCAAGCTGTGCCTCTTCGATGACGAGACGCGCCTTCTCGCGTCCGCGCGGCAGCCCACTCCCGTGCGCCGTGACTCGGACGGTGAAATCTACGACACGGAAGAGCTCACTGGCCTCATTGCCGGATTCATCGGCCAGCTCGAGCGCTGGCAGCGATCCATCGTCAAGAGAATCGCCATCACCGGAGTCGGAGAGTCCGGTGGGCTCGTGGGCGCGGACCTTGCTCTCGCGTCCCCGATGATCCTCTGGCACGACCACCGCGGGGCCTCACTCCTCACGGGTCTGTCGCCCGAGCAACGCGCGCGCGTCTACGAGATCACAGGACTCCCGGTCAATGCGAACTACGGGCTGTCCAAGGTCGCATGGGCGCTGGGTCGGGCAGGTGGTCGCCGCGATGTTCGCTGGCTCAACATCGCCGAATACATCGCGGCGCTCATGACCGGACAGCGCTGGTCCGAGCACACTCTCGCCAGCCGCACGATGGCGCTCGACCTCACGACGGGCGAGTGGTCCGACGAGGTCTGTGCCCTCCTCAGCGTCCCGACGTCGGTCTTTCCGGACCTCCGTTCGGCAAGCGAGGGTGTGCTTGTGTCTGCGGACTTCGCGTCGGAGGTAGGGCTCTCGGCGGACGTTCACGTTCACGTCGCCGGCCACGACCACATGGTCGGTGGCGTGGGCGCGGAACTTGCTGACGGAGAGCTCCTGAACTCGACGGGAACGACCGAGGGGCTGCTGTTCACGCTCGACGCGCCATACCTCATTCGCGAGGCTGCGCAGGCCAAGCTCGCCAACGGAATCGCTTGCGGAGGTCGGGGGTACACGCTCTTCGCGTCCATCCCGACCGGCGGCTCGGCCTTCGCGACATTGCAGACCATGCTCGGTCTCGACGGTGAGCAGCTCTCCCTGCATCTCGACGCTCTCCACAAGCGATACCTCTCCGGCGACATCGACCTCGAACGGATTCCCCTCATCCTTCCGCAGTTCCGTGGAGCGCCGCCGCCCACCAAGGACTCCCGGGCACGCGGCGTGATCTCGGGGCTCCGGGCAGATACGGAGCTGACGGAGATCGTCTTCGGAACGTTCCTCGGCATGGTTCTGCAGTACCAGGACGTCCTCGGCCTCTTCCCGGCGACCGCCCGAGAGGTAAAAGTCATCGGTCCGGCCAGCAAGAACGCCTTGTGGCTGCAACTGAAAGCCGACCTTCTCTCGACGCCGCTGAGCGCATCCACCTTCCCAGAGGTCGTGTCGCGAGGCGCTCAGGCTCTGGCGTCTCAACGTTCCGGTGGGTGGGCAGAAACGAGACCTTTCACGGTGGAACCGGAACGAAGCCGCTCGGAGACTCTTCAGCGCTGGGCGCATGAGATCCGCCCTCAGTGGAATTACGCGAAGGGGCTTCCCACATGACTATCGACATTCGACCTCGAGAGGAGATCTGACCGTGACACTCGTCGCCGGCATCGACTCCTCCACGCAGAGCTGCAAGGTCACCGTCCGCGATCTCCGGACCGGTGCGCAACTGCGTGAGGGCAAAGCATCGCACCCGTCTGACACCATCGTCGGCCCGGAGGCCTGGTGGACAGCTCTCCTCACCGCCGTGCGCCGCGCGGGAGGCCTCGACGACGTCGCGGCGATCTCCGTGAGCGGGCAGCAGCACACCCCGATCTTTCTGGATGCGCACGGCGCCGTCGTGCGCACGAGTCCGCTCTGGAATGATCTCGGCTCTCACTCGCACATGTTGGACCTGAACCGCGAACTCGGGCGCGACGAATGGATCCGCCGGACGGGACTCCCGCTCACCCTGTCGGACACGGTCACCAAGCTCCGTTGGCTCCGAGACACCGATCCCGAGTCTGCGCAACGCACCGCGGCTGTCGCCGTCGTTCACGACTGGCTGACCTGGCGGCTCATGGGATTCGGACCGGGCGTCGGGGGCATCGAACGCCTGACGACCGACCGTTCAGAAGCCAGCGGAACCGGGTACTGGTCGGGCGAGACAGAGGCATACACCGAGGATCTGTTCGAGCATGCGCTCGGGAAGCGAGCCGTTCTTCCTCAGGTCCTCGGACCGCACGACCGGGCCGGCCTGACTGCGTCGGGGATCCCGGGAATCCCCGCGGGGATACCCATCGGAGTCGGCAGCGGCGACAACGCCGCCGCCGCCATCGCGCTCGGCATCGGCCACGGTGACGTCGTTCTCTCGCTCGGCACGTCCGGCGTCGTCTACACGCGAACGGCGGACCCGGTGCATGACTTCGCCGGGTACGTCTGCAGCTACGCGGACGCCACCGGCGACCATCTGCCCCTTGTGGCCACCCTCAACGCGGCCAGAAATTTCGACATCGGTGCGGGGCTCCTCGGTTGCACCTACGACGAGCTGTCCGACCTCGCCCTGCAAGCACCGCCAGGAGCTGAGGGCCTCACTCTGCTGCCGTTCTTCGAAGGCGAACGAACCCCGGATCTCCCGCACGCTCGAGCATCGCTCCATCAGGCGTCCCTGGCCAACTTCACTCGGCCGAACTTCGCCCGCGCGGTCATCGAAGGAACCTTGGCGACGCAGGTCGCGATGCTCGATGCCCTCGCCGCATGCGGCATTGCTGCCGAACGGATTCTCCTCATCGGAGGAGCCGCTCAGAGCGCTGCCGCGCAGACCGTGCTGACGCAGATGGTCGAGATGCCGGTCGTCATCCCCGAGCTGGACGAATACGTCACCAAGGGAGCCGCGATGCAGGCTGCCGCGGCCATCGACGGCGCCTTCCCGGAATGGGCCGTGGCGGTGACAGAGCTGCCTCAGAATACGCGTGAATCCCAGATCAAGGAGCAGCACACTGCGGCGATGAATGCGATGGGATACGCCACGCCCGTGGAAGCGTCTGCGTAGCGCGATCACCTCGGTCGGAACAATCGACCGCGGTGACTATCGTAAGAAGTGACCGTCTGCCCTGTCGGTTTCGCTCACCCGAGGAGGCGACACCCATGAACGCGCTCACTCCTCGGCTCCCCGTCGCGTGTGGCGTGGACATCGGCAGCACCAACGTCAAGATCATCGCCATCGATCCCTCTGGGCGCATCGTCGCCCGCGCGAGCCGCCCGACACCGCGTGATGCGGAGCAGCTGTCCATTGATGCGGGGGTGCTCTTCGCATCCATCGAAGAGATGCTGGCGGAGGTCTGCGGTAACGCGTTCATCGTGCATGCGGTGAGCTGCGCAGGAATCGGCGAAGACGGGGTACTGGTCGACCAACACCTGCGTCCCTTGACTCAGGCCCTTGCCTGGTTCGATCCCCGCCGTCAGCGCATCTTCCGCGGGCTTCACCCTGATCTCGGGGCTGATGAGAACTTCGACGCAGAGAGCGACGCGGTGCGTACGCTCGTCGGCTGGGCATGGGCTCGAATGCAGTCCATCGAAGGAGAAGCGCGAAACTGGGTGGCTATCGCCGACATCCCCGGAGCGCTGTGGGCCGGGAAGGCCTTCATGAGCGACACGCTGGCCTCTCGGACGGGAGCATGGCGATCCGGGGACCGTCAGTGGGCCGCGGACCGTGTGCAGCGCACACTTGGCTCTATAGAGCTGCTCCCTCCAGTCGTCCGCTCGGGCAGCATCGTGGGCCTCATGAATTCCCCGGCCCTTCGAGCTGCGGGGGTACTCAGCCCCGAGGCTATCGTCGTGGCCGGTGGCCATGACCACCCCATCGGGGGGTGGGCCGCGGATCAGCTCACGCCCGGCGCCGTACTGGATTCCATGGGCACGGCCGAGGTCATCGTCGCGCAGTCTCCCGACGGCAGGATCAACCGTGCCAGCCACATTGAAGTCGCACCGGGCATCAGGTCCGCCGGCACCACCCTGCTCCGGGTGGAAGAACTATCCAGGAACATCAACTGGGCCGCGCAAGACCCCGAGGTCGCCATCGCTCTTCGTGCACTGCTCGACGGCGTGCGCGCGCCTGCACCGGTGCTCGACTCGGAGTACTTCATTCCAGGCGCTCGCGGTGGAGCGACACCGTCGTATGCGCTGAACGCTCCGAAAGAGCCTCACGCACGAGCATCAGCTGTGCTCGGCGCCCTTGCCCACGCTGGTCGCGACGCCGTCGACGCCGTACTCGGAGGCTTAGGGCGAGCCAGCGAGGTGCGTCTCGCCGGAGGGTGGGTGCGGTCGCAGGGATGGCTGGACATCAAGACGACCGTGAACACGTATCCGACAATCCCGATCCTGGAGCCGGAGGTGACCGCCGTGGGCACCGCCTTACTCGCGGCGACCGCTCTCGAGTGGACGCCGGACCCGCATCTGTCGCTGGGCGTCAGGTAGTCGCCGCGACCTTCACCTCGAGCGGGACGACGTCGGTCAACACCCACGTCTCGTAGAAGTCGAAGAGCACGTCGTTCTGGTCCCAGGACCGGGAGCGGATTCGCAGCACGGCTCGATTGTCTGACACCCCCAGGTTCTTCGCCACCTCTTCCGGAGCGGAGAGGGCATGGATCACGCGCTGTGCACTGGTGAGGACGTGCCCTGCGTCGCGCAGAGTCGTGCTGAGCGACTCGGAGCCGTCGAGCACGTCTGCCGCATCCGCGACAATCGCCCCGATGCTGCGGGGTAGCCAGTTGATGCTGAACAGAGCGACCTCGCCGTCGAGATACCGGACGCGCTTGAGGGCGAATACCTCGGTATCGGCGTTTACGCGCAGCGCCTCGGCGACGTGCGCCGGCGGTGCCACGTATCCGGCGTCCACTACTTCGGTGCGAATGCCCGTGCGTCCATGGCGGAGCTGAGACTCCAGAAACCCCTCTGTGTCCTGCAGCGTCCATCCGCTCGACGCTTCGGGTGTCGAGGCGAACACGCCCCGACGGGCAACCCGCCGCGCGTATCCGTCGGCTTCGAGCTTGGACAGTGTTTGGCGCACGGTTGCCCGCGAGAGACCGAAGTCACGGCAGAGCTCGAGCTCGCTAGGAAGGCGTTCGTCTACAGGGAACTCGCCCCTCACGATCCGCTCCTTGAGGATTTCGTAGAGCTGCTCGTAGTACGGGACCGGTGAGATCCGCTCAATCGCTTGCGACACTGCCACACTCCTTCGTGCGCCATCGTACAACCTGCACGTTCCGGCCCTGTTGCACCTATTGTACGTACAGACTAGACAATCCGGACAGGCTGCGCTACCGTGAGTCCACGCCAATGCAAAGGCGCATCGCGCTCGGACACCCGAACGAGCGCGGTCACGGCACACAACAAGGAGGTTGCGCGTGGCGCACATCAATTGGAGGCGAGGCATCGCTGGTCTCGGCGTCGCAGCGGTGACAGCAGGCCTGCTCGCCGGATGTTCCAGCGGAGACAGCGGCGGCGAGGGCGACGGTGGGGAAGTCACCATCAACGTCGCGCTGGCCGCGAACCCTCAGATGAAGACAGCGGAGTCGCTGATCTCTGACTTCGAGGAGAAGAATCCGGGCATCAAGGTCAAGTTCACGACCCTGCCCGAGAACGAACTTCGGCCGTCGGTGACGAAGGACGTCGCCACGAACGCTGGTCAGTTCGACGTCGCGATGATCGGCAGCTACGAGGTTCCGATCTGGGCCGACCGTGGCTGGATCGTGCCGCTCGACGACTACGCCGAGGAAGACACGGCATGGAACGAAGCCGACCTGCTTGAACCCATCAAGAACATCGTGTCGAAGGACGAGGTCCTCTACGCCGCCCCGTTCTACGGCTCATCGTCGTTCCTCTTCTACCGCAAGGATCTCGCGGAGAAGGCCGGAGTCACCATCAGTGAGACGCCCACCTGGGAAGAAGTCCAGGCAGCTGCGGCCGCGATGGAAGATGACGCCGCAGGCATCTCCGGACTCTGCCTCCGTGGCCTTCCCGGCTGGGGCCAGAACCTCGCCGCGGTGACCACCGTGATCAACACCTTCGGCGGCAGCTGGTTCAACGAGGACTGGGAGCCGCAGCTCGACACCGCAGAGACGAAGGAAGCCGTTCAGTTCTACGTCGACAGCCTCCGCGACTACGGCCAGCCGGATGCGGCCAAGGACGGGTGGGAGGGTTGCCTCCAGCAGTTCAGCCAGGGCAAGACCGCGATCTGGTACGACGACACGGTCTTCGCGGGCTCGGCCCTCGACCAGGCGACGCCCGAAGTCGAGCCGAACGTCGCCTTCGCCATGGCACCCACCGGCCCGGCGGATCTCGCGTCCGGGTGGCTGTGGTCCTGGGGCCTCGGGATCACCGAGTCCAGCAAGAACAAGGACGCGGCGTGGAAGTTCATCTCCTGGGTGACCAGCGAGGACTACATCAAGCTCGCCGGTGAAGAAGCGGGCTGGGACTCCATCCCTCCCGGATCGCGCGCATCGACGTACGAGATCCCTGAGTACCTCGAAGCGGCTGACCGCTACGCCGACCTCACCGTGAAGTCCATCGAAGCGGCCAACCCGCTTCAGCCGACCGTGGACCCCGTCCCGTACACCGGTGTGCAGTACGTGCAGATCCCGGAGTTCGTCGACATCGGCGACTTCGTCTCCCAGCAGATCGCCGGTGCCATCAGCGGCAGCCAGACCGTCGACGAGGCAATGGAGAAGAGCCAGGAGTACGCACTCAAGGCCGTAACCGACGCCGGTTACCTCAAGTAATCGACCCATCCAGAGCTGCCCCCGGGCAACCGGGGGCAGCTCTGCTTCGAGAAGCGCAGACCCATGGCTACGAAAACCCGCTCCGCCATCACCAAACCGCCGCTGATGCCGCGGGCCGAACGCTGGAAGCGTCGCGGCCCCCTCCTCCCGGCCCTCGTCTTCACCCTCCTGCTCACCCAGATCCCGTTCGTCTTCACTCTCTTCTTCAGCACCCAGCGTTGGTTGCTCCTGAGCGGGAACGACAGCGAGTTCCGCGGACTCGAGAACTACGTCGCCGTGGTTCAGGACGAAGTGTTCTGGAAGTCGGTAGGAAACACGGTCGTCATGACCGGGGGCACGACCCTGGCCTGCCTGGTCCTCGGTCTGCTGGTCGCCATCTTCATGAACCACTCCTTCCCTGGACGTGGCATCGCTCGAACCCTGGCCATTACCCCGTTCTTCGTGATGCCGGTCGCGGTGACCCTGTTCTGGAAGTCCGCGATGTTCGACCCGAGCTTCGGTCTGTTCGGCTTCATCGCCCGGTCGCTGGGGCTCCCGCCCGTCTCGTGGCTGTCGGAGCACCCGATGGCCGCACTGATCATCCTGTTGACGTGGCGGTTCGTCCCGTTCGCGATGCTCATCCTCGTCGCCGGGCTGCAATCCGCACCGCAGGATCAGCTGGAAGCCGCGCAGATGGATGGTGCCGGCATCTGGCGCCGGTTCACGAACGTCACACTCCCGCACCTGCGGCCGTTCATCGAACTCGCGGCACTCCTTTTGGCGATGAACCTCATCCAGACATTCGGTGAGATCGCCATGCTGACCGCTGGTGGCCCCGCCTACGCCACCACCAACATCACCTATTACATCTACCTGAAGGCGTTCAACACGTTCGACTTCGGCATGGCCTCCGCTCTCGGAATCGTCTCGCTGATCCTGACCATCGCGTTGATCCTGCCGATGCTCCGACTGCTGTCGGGCATCTTCCGAACGGAGGGCCGGCGATGACCACCACGGCTTCGCTCAACACCCGCGCTGTCGTCACCGGCAAGCGGACACCCGAGCCGCGACCGCGTCGCACCCGGGGGCGCGCCACACGCATCACGATGGGTGTGCTCGGTTGGCTGTCGAGCCTCATCCTCTTCTTCCCCGTCGCTTACATGGTGATGAAGAGCTTTCAGACGGAAACAGTCGCCGCATCCGCGACCCCGCAGTTCTTCTTCACGCCGACGCTCGAGCACTACGTTGAGACGTTCCAGCAGGGCATCTGGCCCTACGCCCTCAACTCGCTGCTGGTCACGGGGCTCTCGACCCTGGCGGTCATCGTTCTCGCAGTTCCGGCCGCGTGGGCACTGTCGGTGCGCGCGATCCAGAACCCGCAGGACTCGTTGTTCTTCTTCATCTCGACGAAGATGATGCCGATTGCCGCGGGAATCATCCCCATCTACGTGGTCGCGACGAACCTCGAACTGCTGAACACCACGCAGATCCTCATCATCATGCACCTCGGGATGAACCTCCCTTTGGGTATCTGGATGATGCGTTCGTTCATGCAGGAGATCCCGCTAGAGATCATCGAGGCAGCGCAGGTGGACGGCGCGAACGGATGGCGAATCGGTTGGTCTGTGGTGCTTCCGCTCATGCGGCCAGGAATCGCATCGACCGCGCTGCTCTGCGCCGTGTTCAGTTGGAACGAGTACTTTTTCGCCGCCAACCTGACCAACTCGAACAGCACGTTGCCGCTGTTCCTGCAGAAGTTCCTGAGCTTCGGTGAGCTCTACACCGCGCAGGTGGCAGCCGTTGCAACTATCGTGAGCATCCCCGTCGTCATTGCCGGATGGATCGCTCAGAAGTCCCTTGTCCGTGGCCTACTGTTTGGAGCCGTGAAATGACCAACACCATGCGCGCAGCTGTCGCTGACGGAAACGGAGGGGTCGAGATCCGCGACCTGCCGCTCCCGATCGCGAAAGAGGGATGGGTGGTGATTGCTCCGGTTGGAACGGGCGTGTGCGGCACCGACCTGCATCTCGTGCAGGGTGACTATCCGCATGGCCGTTTCCCGGTCGTTCCCGGACATGAATTCGCCGGGTATGTCACCGAGGTCGGTCCGGGTGTGACGAAGTTCAAGGAGGGTGACTACGTCGGAGTCAACCCGAACATCTCCTGTGGCGAATGCACGTGGTGTCTTCGAGGAGCGACCAACCTCTGCGTGAACATCCTGCCCGTCGGAGTGGCCGTCGATGGGTCGGTCGCGGAGTTCGTTGCTGTGCCTGACCGCATCGTGTTCCGGCTGGACAGTCGCATCGACCATCGAGCCGCACCTCTCATCGAGCCGTTCGCCTGCGTCCTGCATGCCCTCGAGCGCGTCCCCGACTGGCGTGATCAGGAGATGGCGATCTTCGGAGCGGGATCTATCGGCCTCATGGCCATCATCCTCGCCCGCGCAGAGGGAGCAACCGGCATGCGGGTCGTCGAGCCGAACGCGGCACGTCGCGCGGCCGCGCTCGCGCTCGGCGCAGCGCAGGCCGTCGCCTCCGCCGATGAGCTCGACCGTGGCGAATTCGACCTCGCGCTCGACGCCAGCGGGCACCCCGTCGCCATCACCGCCGCCATCCAGTCGCTCGGCATGCGAGGACGGCTCGTGCAGATGGGCGTGGCATCACCGACGGCGACTGTCGCGCTCAGCCCATACGAGGTGTTCGCGAAGGAGCTGAGCATCATCGGCTCGAACTCGCTGGCCGAGAAGTACGAGGAGTCTGCCGAGCGCATGGTCGATCTGCAGGGAGAACTGACCAGTCTGGTGACCGCGACCTTCTCGCTCGAGGACTACGCCCAGGCGCTCCAGGCAGCGACGAGCCCCGACCAGATCAAGATTCAGGTGGTCGCGTGACCCTGCACGACCGCACCGACGGATCTGAGATCGCTCCGCTCTACAACCACCCCGACCGGAACCTTGCGTTGGAACTGGTCCGCGCGACGGAGGCCGCGGCGATCCGTGCGTCTCCGTTCGTCGGCCGCGGCGACAAAAACGGCGCCGACGGCGCCGCGGTCGACGCGATGCGCAAGTTCCTCAGCACGGTGAAGTTCGCCGGGACCGTGGTGATCGGCGAAGGCGAGAAGGACGAAGCGCCGATGCTCTTCAACGGGGAACAGGTCGGAACAGGCGAGGGCCCCGCGTACGACATAGCCGTAGACCCCATCGACGGCACATCGCTCGCGGCGACAGGTCGGCGTAATGCGATCTCCATGATTGCCGCCGCCGACCGCGGCAGCATGCTGGACGCCTCCCACGTCTTCTACATGGAGAAGATGGTTGCGGGACCGGAGGCCCGCGGACATCTCGACCTGACGGCATCCGTCGCCGACAACATCCGAGCGCTCGCACGTGCGCTGGACAAGCCGGCCGATGAGATTCAGGTCGGGGTCCTCGACCGCCCCCGCCACGCTCAGATCATCGACGAGATCCGCGCGGCCGGCGCTGCGACGCGACTCCTGCTCGATGGAGACGTCGCAGGTGGTATCCAAGCGGCTTCTTTCGACGGCGCCCTCGACCTCTGCATCGGCACGGGTGGAAGCCCTGAAGGCGTGGCCACGGCGTGCGCGGTGCGCGCGCTGGACGGGTTCATGCAGGCTCGGCTCGCCCCCAGCGGCGATGACGAGCGGCGGCGTGGGGAAGCGGCCGGGCTGAAGTTTGACTACGTCTACGACGAAACGGAACTCGTGACCAGCGACAACACGGTGTTCGTCGCCACAGGAGTCACCGACGGCAATTTGGTGAGGGGGGTGCGGCGCCGAGGGCGAGGCATCCGAACGGAAAGCATCGTTCTTCGATCTCACTCCGGCACGGTGCGTCGCGTCGTTGCCGACCATGTCGCGGCGAAGTGGCTGTAGCCACCGAAGAGGTGGAGATGGCGATGCTGCTGTTACATCGCCTTCGTGACCGATTGTCGACTACCGACTTTTCGACCTGATGGTCGACGAACACCGCAAGCGCGTCATGGCGTCTCCATACGCGGGGTACGCACTCATCCGTACTGCTTTCGAGTCGGCCGCCGTCTCGTTATGGCTGATCCGATCGGCGCGACGCGGTGACCGGGTGATCCGCGCGTTGCAGATTTCATACCGCAATACTCTCGAGGCCTTGAGCCTGGCGCGACTCATCGGCAGTCGGGAAGTCATCGCTACCGAGGAGGCGAGGGTGGAGCGCACGCTCGTGAGACTGCGCGAACTGAAAGACAGTGTTGGACAGCTCCGGCGGACAGAGCTTGGAAACGCACCGAAGTACACCGAGATCCTCAAGTCGGTCGCGAGGAGACCCGGGCGTCCACGGGAGGAGTTCGAGTTCTCGTCGCCCATCACTGTGTACGGTGGCCGGAAGGTTGCCGCGACCAGCGAATAGCGCCAAGCCAGCCCGGAAATCCCAGTCTGAAGTAGCTCCAGAATGTCCGGAATAGCTTTCGAAGTCACTGTGGAGGGGCTGACGGGAATCGAACCCGCGCTATCTGCTTGGGAAGCAGAAGTTCTGCCATTGAACTACAGCCCCGTACCCGCATCCGAAGAGCGGGTGAACGCAAGCCTACCCGCCTCGCCCGTCACGTCAAAAGTGTCGGCGGCGTGTGGTGACTAGGCTGGTGCCGTGCTTCTCAGCGACCGCGACATCAGGGCAGAACTCGCCTCCGGCCGTATCGGCCTGGATCCGCACGAGCCGGAGATGATCCAGCCGTCGAGCATCGACGTGCGACTCGACCGCTATTTCCGTCTCTTCGACAACCACAAGTATCCGTTCATCGATCCGTCGGTCGATCAGCCCGAGCTCACCCGGCTGATCGAGGTCGATCCCGATGAGCCGTTCATCCTGCACCCGGGCGAGTTCGCCCTCGGAGCCACCTTCGAGCAGGTCTCGCTGGCCGACGACATCGCGGCGCGCCTCGAGGGCAAGTCGTCTCTCGGGCGTCTGGGGCTCATCACGCACTCGACCGCCGGATTCATCGACCCGGGCTTCACGGGGCATGTGACGCTCGAGCTCGCGAACGTCGCGACCCTGCCGATCAAGCTGTGGCCGGGCATGAAGATCGGGCAGCTGTGCTTCTTCCGGCTGACCTCTCCCGCCGAGAACCCCTACGGTTCGGGACCCTACGGCAACCGATACCAGGGGCAGCGCGGCCCGACGGCATCCCGGTCGTTCCAGAACTTCCACAAGACGGATGTCGGCACGACCGACGTCGGAGCCGTAGGGGGCTGACATGAGCGGTGACAGCGACGACCCGTACATCCGGCCGGAGGATGCTGTCATTCCGCCGCCCCCGCCCGAGTCGTCGGTTCCGGAGGGCCTGATCCCGTCATCCGCGGAGTCCGTGATTCCGAACGCGGTGATCCCTCCGCCTCCGCCTGAGGCGATGCTTCCCGAGACGAGAAGGTCGCGGCCGAAGCCGGCGATCCTCGTGGGCGATCAACCGGCATCGGTGGCCCCCGACTGGGCGCAGCCGTCGGTCGCGCCCGAGGTTCCGACATCCGGCGGGTACCGCGTGCTGTCGGCCATGATCTTCGTGTTCCTGATCGCTCTGCTCGTGGCTGCCATCGCCGGGGCGATCTACCTCGGCACGTCGGTGTCGTTCGCCCTGTCGACCGACCCCGCCGAGACGATCGCTGCGGGCGCTGCGGGCGCTGCGGGCGCCGCGACGCTCTGGCGCGGGTGAGCTGCGATACGACCCCGAGGTCGATGCCGGTCAGTGACCGCGTGATGCCCAGGCGTACGCCGGCACCGCCACGGCCACGACGACCAGGTGCATCACCATCAGCCCGATCACGGCGCTCACTGTCGTCCCGGGAATGAAGCGCAGAACGAGCAGCAGGATGTCGGGAACGAACGACACCGCGGTGACGATCGGCACGAGCATCGCGAGAGTGCGGCGGGGGTCGCGGGCGCGACGGCGCACGAGTGACCACCCGATCCACCCGACGACGATCCCCAGCGTGGTGAACAGGGCGTAGGCGGGGAAGGTCAGGGGCCCGTACGTCGCGGGCGCTCCGGCGGCGATGGCGATGGCGGCGACGACGGAGTTCGCCGCGATCGCGACGGCCACGGCTCCGACGAGCAGCAGGGCAGCGCGTGTTCGGGATGCGGTCGCATGCGGGTTCTCGTGGGCGGCGGTGGTGACCATGGCGACTCCTCAGGGTGACGACTCGTTTCCGGTACCGACCGGTACCGGATGTTAACGGTACTGCTTGATACCGGAATGTACAATGGGTTCGATGAGCACCGATGCGATGGCCAGACCGGCGGGGCGTCCTCGTGACCCCGGCGTCGAGGCGTCGATCCTCGAGGCGGTTCAGGATCTGCTCGTCGAGAGCGGCTACGCGGGCATGACGATCGGCGCCGTCGCGGAGCGCGCCCACTGCGGGCGCTCGGCGATCTACCGCCGCTGGGAGACGAAGGCCGAGCTCGTGGTCGCGGCGGTCGGAGCCGTGCAGGTCTCTGCCGAGGTGCCGGACACGGGGACTCTTCGAGGCGATCTGCTCGCCGCCGCCATGCACTTCGCGAGAGCGGACGACCGGACGGCCCGCGTGCTCGCGAGCATCCTGAGCGAGATCGGGCGCGACGACGAGCTGCGCGACGTCGCGTACCGGGTGATCGGCGGACCGCCGGTCGCCGCGCTGACCGCAGTGATCGAACGGTGGGTCGAGCGGGGCGAGGTGCGGGCAGACGCTCCGGTCGCGCTCATCGCGGGTCTCGTGCCGACCGCTGCGTTCGGCAGCGTCAGCCTGCGTCGGCGAGCACTCGAACCCGAGGCCGTCGTGCAGCTGGTCGACGAGGTCGTCCTCCCCGCCCTCCGGTAGTTCGCGGGGCGCCGCCCCCCGAATGGCGAACGCCCCGTCCGCGGAGGCGAAACGGGGCGTTCTGTGCGACTCGGACGGCGAGGGCGCCGGGATGCCGAGTGCGGGAGGTCCTCAGGCCTCGCGGCCGCGGGAGAATCCGGCGTCGAAGCCGCGCTCGTAGGCGTGCTGCGTCGCCCGCGCGACACGGTGCGCGGCGTGGCGGGATCCGTGTCGGACGTGCTCATGTCCGCCGAATTCGGCATCCGTTCCGCCGACGTGCTCGGAATCGAACGCGGGTGCGTCGCCGCGCCCGCGACCGAACGGGTGTCCGTGCCGTCGGCCGAAGCCGCGTCCGGGACCGAAGTCGTGTGCGGCCTCGGGGTCGAAGCCGAACTCGGGTCCGTGCCCGCGGCCGAAGCCGGGTCCGAAGCCGTGCCGCCCGAAGCCGTGCCGCCCGAAGCCGTGTCGACGACCGCGTCCGCGGGGGAGCGGTGTCTGGTCGTCCCAGCCGAACGCGCGGGCGATCTGCTCGAGCGAGGCCATGGTGGTCTCGAGGTCTTCGGGGCTCACGGCGTCGGTGACCTTGGCGCGGATGCCGTCGACGATGGCACCGAGGCGTTCCTTCGCTGCGCGACCGTCGTCGGTGAGCGTCCAGCCGTCGCCATCGGCGACGACCCATCCGCGCTCGACGAGATGGTGCAGCTTGTGGGCGTTCAGCGGGCGGCGCGCGGGCACCGTGCCGTCGATCGCGTTGAGGATCCGCCAGTCGCGGCGGCTCGTGTGCTCGCCCTCGAAGGCCGAGGCGAACTCGGCCGCCATCAGGCGATCGATGGCCTTGATCCAGAAGCAGAAGGGGCGTGAGGTGCTGTC
Organism: Microbacterium sp. EB106-03-03-XG65; assembly: GCF_058791955.1. Classification (NCBI taxonomy): domain Bacteria; kingdom Bacillati; phylum Actinomycetota; class Actinomycetes; order Micrococcales; family Microbacteriaceae; genus Microbacterium; species Microbacterium sp. EB106-03-03-XG65. The sequence goes on along the minus strand of NZ_JBYTEB010000001.1, from coordinate 233,654 downwards.
TGTGTTCTGAGTGTCAGAGGTGTTCATGGGTAAGTCCTTAGATGTCATGGAGCATGTGCTTGTCACTATGCATGTATATGTAGTGTGACATGCAGTGCAGATGCATGTCAAGTCGCATGTAAAATCGAAGGGTGAGCGCCGCAGAGAACGATCCCGCCGAGGCCATCGCCCGCGCCCTGTCCCGTCTGCGGGGGCGCCGCCCGGGCGAACGTGGTCGCGGGCCCCGCGGAATGGGGGGACCGCACGGCTGGCATGGGGGACCGCACCCCGACCACTTCGAGCAGGGCGACCACGGGCATGGGCACTCGGGGCATCCCGGCATGCCGCCGTGGATGAATGACCCGTCCGGACGTTTCGGGGGGCCGGCCAGGATGCGGATGCTCGAAGCGCTCGCCGCAGCATCCTCGCCCCTGAGTGTGAGCGACCTCGGCGCGGCGATCGGCGTCGATCAGCCCCGCGCCTCGCGGCTCGTGCAGCAGGGGGTCGCGCACGGTTTCGTGCGGCGCGAGGCGGATCCCGACGACGCGCGGCGCACGCGCATCGCGCTGACGGATGACGGTCGCAAGATCGCTCGCGGTATGAGGGGCGAGCGGCGCGAAGCCCTCGGCAAGGCGCTCGCGGCGTTCACGGATGACGAGCGTGAGCAGCTCGCGAAACTGCTGAACAAGCTCGCCGACAACTGGGAGAGCTGAGCCCTCGGGCGGCGTCCCGGCCTTCGCGATCGGCATTCCGGAACGATGCGCCGGTGTTCCGGAATACGCCTCTCATCTGGGGTAAACATGCCTGCTTCTGCCCCTCGAATGTCGGTGGCACCGAGTTGGATGGAGGCATGTCATCCCGCACTCGCGCCCTTGTCGATCAGGTCGTCGCCGACCTCGATCGGGTGCTGTCCGACGACGCGCTCGCCGGGTTGTCGGATGCGGAGCGGATCGAGGTCCTGCAGACGGCCGGCGCTGCCTTCCGGCGGGTCGAGGCCGTGGTGGTCGAGACGATCGCCTCAGGGGATGCAGTGGATTTCCCGCATTCCGCGGGGTGCCGCACGTCGAACGAACTGCTGCAGCGCACCCTTCTGACAGACGCGCGCGGGGCGACGCGGGTCGAGAAGGTCGTCACCCTGGTTCGACGGAACGTGAATCTGGTGTCCGGCGATCGACTGCCCGCGCGGTGGCCGGCGTTGCGCGAGGCGATGTTCGACGGCGCGATCGGAGTCGCAGGGATGCTCGCGGCCACCGAGCCGATCGAGAAGTTGTCGCATCGCATCGGCATCGCTGATCGGCTGGATGCCGACGCGTGTCTCGCCCGGGCGGCGCGGGGACTCAGACCAGACCTTGCCGGCGGCCCCGAAGACGAGGTCCAGGGTCCGGCGCCCACTCTCGACGAGCTGAAGCTGCTCGCCGAGACGTTGGCTGCGCTGCTCGACCCCGACGGAGACGAACCGGGCGATGAGCCCGCGCGTCGACGTGGCATCACCCTCGGCCGCGTGCGAGACGGACTGCGTTCCATCAAGGGATATCTGACGCCTGACGTCGCCGCGCAGCTGGAGCTGATCCTCGACGCGCAGAACAACCCGAAGGGCGATGGCCCGCCGATGCCGGGCGTGGTGTTCACCCCTGCGGGCGGCGCCGCCGACGATGGTGCCGCCGACGACGGTGCTGCCGACGAGGGCGCCGCCGACGAGGGCGCCGCCGACGAGAGCGCTCCCGGTCTGGGAGATGGTCACGACGATCCGTACAACTCGGATCCGCGCGACGTCGTCGACGGCCGCACAGCCGCGCAGAAGCGGCACGATGCTCTCGCCGCGGCACTGGCGATCGCCGCCCGGCACCGCGACATGCCCACGCTCGGGGGTGCGGCTCCGGTGCTGGTGGTGAACGTCGATGCCAAGGACCTCGAGAAAGGCACCGGCCGCGCGAGCGTCTCCGGTGCCGCGGAACAGCTGCCTGTGAGTGTGGCCGCGCACGTCGGCTGCTCGGGGACCATCCAGCGGGTCCTCTTCGATGAGGGGCGGATCATCGGCATCACGACCACCGATCGGGTGTTCACCGTGCATCAGAGGCGGGCGATCGTCGCCCGCGACAAGGAGTGCCTGATCCCCGGATGTCATGTCCCGGCGTCGTGGTGCGAGATTCACCATGTCGTCGAGCATGCGCGGGGTGGTCCGACCCACACCGACAACGGTGTGCCGTTGTGCTGGTGGCATCACCGGAGTCTCGGCGCATCCGGCTGGGAGATCCGCATGAACGACGGGGTCCCACAGGTGCGGGGGCCGAGATGGTGGGATCCCGAACAGCACTGGCATACGCCGCGACTGAGTGGTTCAGTGCGCACGACACCGCCCGCGCAACCGCAGCCCGTCTTCACGTCTGCAGGATGATGCACTCAGGGCTGGTGCGCGCCCGAGGCAGCGCGGTGCTCTGCGTCCACCCCGAACTCGAGGGATTCCTCGTCGTCGACTGACAGCGAGAGCACGACTGTCTCGACCACCGGGTGCGCCTCGATCTGCTGCTCGATCGCGCGCAGGCTGCGGGCGACGTCGTGTTCGCGGGCGTCACCCGTCAGATCGACCTCGGCGACGATGAACAAGCGGTTCGGACCCACGTACTCGATGTGCAGGTAGGTGAGCCTCTGGATCTGCGGCGACCCGAGCAGCGCACGTCCCACGCGGTCGCGCAACGCCGGAGAGGCGTTCGAGCCGACGAGGAAGGCGATGTTGCGCCCGATCAGGATGATCGCCACGACACCGAGCAGCACACCCACGAGGATCGATCCGATCGCATCCCACGCTGCGACGCCCGTGATCTGGTGCAGGGCGATCGCTCCGGCGGCGATCGCGAGTCCGATCAGGGCGGCCATGTCCTCGAAGAACACCGCCCGCAACGTGGTGTCGCTCGTCCCGAGCACGTAGTCCCACGTCGACGATCCCCTTTCACGGGCGAGTCGCCGCGACTTCACCATCGCCTGCGTGAACGACGCGCCCTCGAGCACGAACGCGATGCCCAGCACCGTGTACGCGACACCGGGGCTTTCGACCGGTCCGGTGTCCGAGAGCTCCTGCACCCCGTGCATGATCGACACGATCGAACCGGCGGTGAAGATCCCGAAAGCGGCGATCAGCGACCACACGAACGCCGCACGGCCGTAGCCGAGCGGATGCCGCTCGTCTTTCGCGCGAGCGCCGCGGCGATCGGCGATGAGCAGGAACACCTCGTTGCCGGCATCCGCCCACGAGTGCGCGGCCTCCGCCACCATCGACGCCGACGAGGTGATCACCGCGGCGATCGTCTTGGCGATGGCGACGAGGATGTTGGCGAGGAAGGCGATGATGACCGTCACGCGGTCAGGCTACTCCTGCAGGAACCGCGATCAGGCGCGCTGCGTGGCCGTCACCGGCAGCAGCAGCAGGAACCCGGCGACCAGCACGAGCACGATTCCCACGATTCCGTAGGCGGTCGAGCCCGAGAGCACGATCAGCAGGGTCCACGCGCCGGAGGCCATCCAGCTCGCCGCCCGCCCGGTGGTGGCATACAGGCCGAAGATCTCGCCCTCGCGCCCGGCGGGTGTGATTCGGGCGAGGAACGAGCGGGACGCCGCCTGCGCGGGACCGACGAACGCGCAGAGCACCAGGCCGCCGATCCAGAAGACGATCGTGCCCGCATCCACCAGGAAGAACACGGCGAGACCGGCGATCACCATCGAGGCGAGCGAGACGAGGATGATCCGCTTCGGGCCGAACCGGTCGTCGTAGCGTCCGGCGATGATCGTCGAGACTCCGGCGATGAGGTTCGCGGCGATGCCGAAGATCACCAGGTCGAGGAAGGCGAAGTCGAACACCTGGCTGGCGATGACGGCTCCGAAGGCGAAGACGCCGCCGAGCCCGTCGCGGAAGACGGCGCTCGATAGCAGGAACCAGAACGTCTGACGTGTTTCGGGGTTGCGGTACAGGCCCGCGACGTCCTTCACGAGCAGGCCGTACGACGCGAAGAACCCGACCTTGCGCTCGGGACGGCCGAGCGACGGCTCCGGCACGTTGAGGAAGATCGGGATGGAGAAGACGATCGCCCAGATCGCGCAGCCGACGGCGATGATGCGGAACGGCAGCCCGCCGTCTTCGGGCAGGCCGAACCAGTCGAGCATGTAGAAGACGACGACCAGGACGAGAGCGATGATGCCGCCGATGTAGCCGAATCCCCATCCGAGCCCCGAGATGCGGCCGACGGTCTTCGGGTTCGCGATGCCGACGAGCATGGCGTTCGAATTGACCGCCGCGATCTCCCCGAACACGGATCCGGCCGAGATCAGAGCGACGCCGAGCCAGAACAGCGCCGGGGTCGGCTCGACGAACCACAGGCCGAACATGCAGACGATGAGCGCGCCGGTGCCGATCCCGAGCCAGAGCTTCTGACGCCCCGCGGCATCCGCTCGCTGGCCGAGCACCGGGGCGATCAGGAGGATCGCGATCCCGGCGATCGTCGAGCCGAGTCCGAGGCCCGAGGCGAGGTCGGCCTCGGCGGCTTCGCGGATCGGGTCCTTCGCGTCGAGTCCGGCGATCGACGCCGGCAGGAACGCCTCGGTCGTGAGGTACAGCGCCGTGAAGATGAAGGTCAGGATGACGGTGTTGAAGGGCTGCGTCGCCCAGTCCCACAGCGCCCACGAGTAGACCTGCTTCTTCGGGGCCGGTGTCTCGCCGCGCAGGTCGAGGCCGATCACGCCGACCGCGCCGCTGTTGGCCGTCGCCGCGGGCTCGGGCACCACGGGCTCGGGAACCGCGCCGCTCTGCGGGGAATCACTCATGGTCGAAGTCTGGCGGCGTGGGGTGAACGGAGGGTGACGACGCGCCGGGTGCATGTTCCTGCTCCGCTCGTCCCTTCACGCATACGACGCTCCGAGCATCTCCGCGAACAGCTCTTCGGCATCGCGCTCGACGCGGCGGCGGGTGAACCAGTCGCAGATGTTGACGCAGTCGCGGTGCAGCAGGTCGAGGCCCTGCGGGTTCGCGATGATGTCGACGATCTGCGGCAGGTCGATCACCCGCACGCGGCCGTCGTGCACGAGCAGGTTGTAGGCCGAGAGGTCGCCGTGGGCGAAGCCGGCCGCGGCGAAGACGCGCATCAGGTCGACGATCTGGTCGTACAGATCGGCGAGCTCGGCCCGGTCGCTGCGCACCGCCGCGAGCCGGGGAGCTGCGACGCCCGACTCGTCGCCGATGAACTCCATCAGCAGCTCGGTGCCGTTGACCTGCACGGGGTAGGGCACCGGCGCGCCGAGCTGCCACATGCGGCAGAGCGCATCGAACTCCGCGAACGACCACTGCAGGGCGGCGACCGCGCGACCGTACTCGCTCTTCTTCGCCAGCGCCCGGGTGTCACGGGTGTTCCTGGTGCTGCGGCCCTCGGTGTAGACGCCCGAGCGGCGGAAGCTGCTGTGATCGGTGTCGCGGTATCGCTTGGCGGCCAGCAGTGTGCGCTGAGAGGGGTCATCCGGCACGGCCCGCTCGAGCAGGAACACGTCGGCCTCCTTGCCGGTCTTCAGGATGCCGAGTTCGGTGTCGAGCGCGCCGGCATCCGTCACCACCCACGCCGGCCAGGGCAGCGGCCCGCGCTCAGACGGTGTGATCGCCGGCCAGGTGGTCCAGCGCTGGCCCTCGCGGGGTTCGACCTCGGCGAAGGTCGGGACGGATTCGAAAGGAGAGGCGTCGAAGGTCGACGGGGACGACGAACGGGTCGAGAGACGAGAAGAGGATGCTTCCGAAGAAGCGAAGAGATCAGACACGGTGTGGCTCCGAGAGAGGGAGGCCACCGCAGATCAGGAGAGGGAGGCCTCGAGAGGAAGGATGTCGGCGAGGGGCACGACAGAGACGGTGTTCATGTCATCCACTCCTCTCGCTCTGGCCTTCCGGGGGAACCCGGGGTGCTTCCGGGAGAACCCCGGTGCGTCGTCGAGCCTAGAGCGCGCACCGGATGCTGTCCAGACCCCCGGCGACGACGTCGGAGCCGATCCGGACGAATGGTCGGATGCCGTGGACGCCGCGTCGGGCGGAGGGGCCGCAACGCTGCGAGTGTGGAATCATGACGACGACCGCGCCCGTACCTGTGACGACCGCCCGCACCGAGAGCATCCGCTACGGCGGGCTCATCGTGCTCATGCTGATGGGCTTCCTGCTCGTCACGGCGGAGTTCCTGCCCAACGGCGTGCTCACCGAGATGGCCGACACGCTCGGCGTGACGCCGGGTCAGGCGGGGCAGACCGTCACCGTCACCGCTCTCGTCGGGCTCATCGTCGCCCCGACGATCGGCCTCATGTTCCCTCGCCTCGACCGCCGCTCGCTGCTCGTCTGGATGGCGCTCGCCGCAGCGGTGTCGAACCTGATCGTGGCGATCGCGCCCAACCTCATCATCGTGCTGCTCGCCCGGTTCCTGCTCGGGGCCGCGATCAGCGCGTTCTGGGCCATGTCGATCACGGTCGCGGCTCGCCTCGCGGGCCCCGCGCACCTCGGCCGCGGCGTCATGTTCACCTCGGCGGGCGTCTCGCTCGCGACCGTCGCGGGCGTGCCCATCGGAGTGATGCTCAGCGAGATCGTCGACTGGCAGACGGTGTTCGCGATCGCGGGTGTGCTCATGGTGCTGCTGGCGGTGGCGCTGCGATTCCTGCTGCCTCAGGTACCGGCGGAGCAGGCGTCGAGCATCCGTCTGCTCGTCGACACCCTGCGTCGCCCCGGCATCGGTCTCGGCATGATCGGCCACGTGCTCGTCGTGCTCGGGCACTTCCTCGCCTACACGTACGTGCGGCTCGCGCTCGAGCGCATCCCCGACGTCGACGGGGCGACGATCATCCTGCTGCTCGCGCTCTTCGGGGTCGGCGGCCTCGCCGGCAACCTCGGGCTCGGGTTCTTCATCGACCGCACGTTCGCCTTCTTCGCGGTGTTCGCGCCCCTCGTGATCGCGGCGTCGGTGCTGTCGATGATCTTCCTGTCGGGGTCGGTGCTCGGCATCGCGGTCGTGGTTCTCGTGTGGGGCTTCTTCTTCTCTTCCTGGCTGCTCGTGATCAACACCTGGGTCGGCCACCGCACGCCCGATCGCCTCGAGGCCGGCGGGAGCCTCGTGGTCGTCGGGTTCCAGGGAGCCATCACGATCGCCGCCGGTGTGGGCGGACTGCTGGTCGACACGCTGAGCGTCGAGGTCGTCTACGTCGTGGGCGCCGTCGCGCTGCTGCTCGGCGCCGTGCTCTTCGGGATGTCGAACCGCCGGAGCACTGCCGCGGCACGGCTCTGAGCCGCCCGAGTCGCCTCGTCTTCTCACCTCAGCCGGGCACAGCTTCGGATCGAGCCTTCGACACGCCGACTGTGCAGTGACAGCGGGCGGTGTGTCGGGTTCGGGCTCCGAAGTTGTGCCCGGCGGGATGCCGGGGGGGGGGGGGTAGTGGAGGCTGCAGACTGGGGGCTGCGGGCTCAGGCCGGGACGGCGGTGAGCTGCGACGCCCGCCAGGCCGACGGCGTCATGCCCGTGCGGCGGCGGAAGGCGCGGCTGAACCCCTCGTCCGAGGCGTAGCCCAGCTCGCGGGAGGTCGCGCTGACGGACCGGCCTGCGCTCAGCATGCGCTTGGCCGCGTCGACGCGCACTTCGGTGACGTAGTCGGCGGGCGAGCGGCCGATCGCGCTGCGGAAGCGTTCGGCGAACACGGAACGCGACATCGCTCCGATGCTCGCGAGGCGCTCGACCGTCCACTCTCGTCCCGGCTGCTCGTGGATCGCCTCGACGACGCGGTCGAGGAACGGGTCGTTCGAGACGGAGGGCCAGCCCGCGGGCGCGCAGCCGTTCGCCGCCCAGGCGCGGATGACGCTGAGCAGCACGGTCTTCGCCATCATCCGGCAGATCAGCGGGTCGCCCAGACGCGACGGGCACGTGGTCGGATCGGTCGGGCCCATGCTGCCCGCGAGCGCGGCGGCGGCGGGCTCGAGAGCGGCGAAAGAGGTGACGGTGATCGGATCGGGAAGAAGCGCGGCGATCATCGAGGCGCTGTCGGAGAACTCCAGGTCGACCACGACGAGATCGGTCACGTCGTCGGCTTCGAGGGTGATCGAACGGCGGCCGAGAGTCAGGAACGCATCACCGCTGCCGAGGGTGGCGCTCGGTGGTCGGTCGTCCACCGCGACGAGTTGGCTCGTGCGGTCGACGTCGAGGCGGCATCCGGTGCTCAGCGGGGGGTGCCCGTGCACCGAACCGGAGGCGATGTAGACGAGTGTGGCGGCGCCCGAGGGAATCGGCGCGATCCCGCCCGGGGCGAGGGCGACACGTCGGGCGATGCCGAGGCGGAGGTCGACCGCGTCGAGCACCTGCCCGAGGGCTGCGGAGTCGACGGTCACCATGCCTTCGGCAACGCCCGGGAGTGCAAAGGTATTCCGGATACGCTGGACGGACCCCCACCCGAGGAGTCCCGTGTTCCGCACACCCGACCGCCTGTTCCGCGTGCTCGCGATCGCCGAGGCGATCACCTGGACGATCCTGATCTCGGCGATCATCGCCCGTGCCACAGGCGCGCCGGGCGTCGTCGTGACGGTGGGCGGTGGCATCCACGGGTTCGTGTTCCTCGCCTACGCGGCGACCGCCGTGCTCGTCGCGCTCAATCAGCGCTGGCATCTCGGCGTCGCGGTTCTCGCAGTGGCGAGCGCGATCGTGCCCTACGCGACGATCCCGATGGAGATCTGGCTGCACCGCACCGGTCGCCTCGCCGGTGACTGGCGTCTCGAGCAGACGGCGGACCCGCGGGATGCTCGCTGGTACGACCGGCTCATGCGATGGTTCCTGCGTCGTCCGTGGGTGCTCGCTCTGCTGCTCATCGTCGGCATCGTCGCGCTGTATGTGATCCTGCTGCTGGTGGGTCCGCCCGGCGGAAAGTGAGCGGACTGCGGTCGGCGGCGGATGCCGTGCGGCCGCGTCACTGCACGATGACGGCGTTCTTCTCGACGACCTCGGCCATGGTGGCCTCGACGTCGCCGCCCGTGCAGTCGACGATCACGGAGAGCCCGACGCCGGTCGCCGTGAAGGCGCGAGCTGCCATGATCCACCGTCGGTCGCTCCCGTCTTCGCCCAGCAGCCGGCGGTTCTCGACGTCGGTGTTGCCGTCGATCTGATAGCTGAACGCGCTCGTCGTCGCCGCGGTCGAGATGGCCGCGACGTCGGTCTCGCCGAGGATGACGGCGAGCATGGCGTCGGAGCTCGCGCTGTCGTCGCCGGGCACGGTCGGCACATCGGGGATCAGTCCCTGCCAGAATCGCGCCGTGCAGGTGCCGTCGACGGTGCCATACGTCCAGCCCCCGTTGCCGTCGTCGGGCGAGACGGTTTTCCACCCTTCGTCGGTGAGGAGGCCGTCGCCCCACTGTATGTAGGCGGTGGAGGGCAGGGCGGCGCCATCGGCGAAGGTGAGAGACGACGGCAGGTCGCCGGCCGGGGCGTCGGAGGGCTGGTCCGTCGGGATGTCGGACTCGCCGGTGGTGGGCGACGGAGCCGGCCCGTCGCCGCTCGGATCGTTCGCCGGAATCTGCGCGTAGACGCATCCGCTCAGCGGGAGCATCGCGAGGGCGACGACCGCGACGGCGGTCATGCGGAGCAGCGGGGAGGCCTGCGGTACACGCGTCATGCGCGTCAGCCTACTCAGTGGGCGCTCAGTGGGCGGTGGCGACCCCGGCGGCATCCTGCACCATCACCGACGCGACCCGTGCTCCCGCACCGGCTGCGACGATCAGCTGCTGCGGCCCGGGGATCGCCGCGTCTCCCGCGGCGTAGAGGCCCTGCACGTCGGTGCGTCCCGAGCGATCGGTGACGAGGTGCCCGTCTGCATCGACGGAGGGGGCGAAGCCTCGCAGGAACGACAGATCGGTCTGCCACTCGGGCCGCACGAAACCGCCCTCGACCTCGACCTCGGTGCCGTCGATCAGACGGATCGCCTCGAGGTGCCCGCGATCGCCCACGAGTTCGGCGATCGCATGCCGCAGCACAGCGACACCGGAGGCGGCGAGCTCGGCCTCGTCTGCGGCCGAGACGACGTCTGCCCCGAGCGTGAACACCGTGAGGTCGTCGGTCCAGCGTGAGATCAGCCGGGCGCGGTCGGTGATGTCCGGTGTCTCGCCGATCAGCGCGAGTCGGCGGCCGCGCATCTCCCAGGCATCGCAGGCCGCGCAGCTGAACAGGCTGATGCCGTAGAAGCCGCGGAGGTTCGGCACCTCGGGCAGCGTCTCTCGCAGACCTGTCGCGAGCAGCACCGAGCGGGCGGTGACCGTGTCTGTCGGCTCTCTGCGCCCGATCGACGCGGTGAAGACCGCGCCCTGCTGCGCGAGCTCGAGCACCCGCACGCGCGTGCGTACCTCGATGTTCGGGTAGGCCGCGAGCTCGTCGCGTGCCATCCGACGCAGCTCGTGCGGTGCGACGCCGTCTCGTGTCAGGAAGCCGTGCGAGTTGAGCGTGGCCGCATTGCGGGGGCGATCGGCGTCGACCACCAGCACCCGCATGAGCGACCGCCCCAGATTCAGAGCGGCCGAGAGTCCTGCCGGGCCGCCCCCGATCACGAGCACGTCGTAGGCATCCGTGTCAGTCATGCGCACTCCTCGGCGAAGGGCGATGTCGGCCGTGCGCTCGACGCGGAAGCGCCGATCCTGGCGACGCCGCCGGCGGGCGCTCGTCGGGCGAGCGGGTCTCCGCTGAGTCCAGTGTGCCACGTCTTGAGTGAGGGTCACCTAACCAGGCGGTCACGACGCGACGCGCGCGATGCGGATTCGTGCTCAGCCCCGTCGGCCAAAGTTGAGCCGATTCATATCAACTTTGTTTGACAGCATCCGGAGGTCGGAGTACAGTTGAGTCATCGCGACTCAGGTTTCCCTGATCGCCCCGGATTTCCAGACCCACATCAACCTCAGCAACAAAGGAGAATCACATGGCACGTGCTGTTGGAATCGACCTCGGTACGACGAACTCCGTCGTCAGTGTCCTCGAGGGTGGCGAGCCGAAGGTCATCGCCAATGCCGAGGGCTTCCGCACGACCCCCTCGGTCGTCGCGTTCACGAAGGACGGCGAGGTGCTCGTCGGCGAGACCGCGAAGCGCCAGGCCGTCACGAACGTCGACCGCACCATCGCATCCGTCAAGCGCCACATGGGCACCGACTGGACGTTCGACGTCGACGGCAAGAAGTGGACGCCGCAGGAGATCTCCGCGCGCATCCTCCAGAAGCTCAAGCGCGACGCCGAGTCCTACCTGGGCGACACGGTGACGGATGCCGTCATCACGGTCCCCGCGTACTTCAACGACGCCGAGCGTCAGGCCACCAAGGAGGCCGGTGAGATCGCGGGCCTCAACGTGCTGCGCATCATCAACGAGCCCACCGCCGCAGCTCTGGCCTACGGCCTCGACAAGGGCAAGGAAGACGAGCTCATCCTGGTCTTCGACCTCGGTGGCGGAACGTTCGACGTCTCGCTGCTCGAGGTGGGCAAGGACGACGACTTCTCGACCATCCAGGTGCGCTCCACCGCGGGCGACAACCGCCTCGGCGGTGATGACTGGGACCAGCGCCTCGTCGACCACCTGATCAAGCAGTTCAAGGAGACCACCGGCGTCGACGTCTCGGGTGACAAGATCGCCCTGCAGCGTCTCAAGGAGGCGGCGGAGCAGGCCAAGAAGGAGCTCTCCTCCTCGACCTCGACCAGCATCAACCTGCCCTACCTGTCGCTGACGGAGTCGGGCCCCGTCTCGCTCTCCGAGACCATCACCCGCGCGAAGTTCGAGGACCTCACCAAGGACCTGCTCGACCGCACCAAGAAGCCGTTCGAGGACGTCATCCGCGAAGCCGGCATCAAGGTCGCCGACATCGATCACATCGTGCTCGTGGGTGGATCGACCCGTATGCCGGCCGTCGCCGAGCTCGTGAAGCGCGAGACCGGCAAGGAAGCGAACAAGGGCGTCAACCCCGATGAGGTCGTCGCCGTGGGCGCAGCCCTCCAGGCCGGTGTCCTTAAGGGTGAGCGCAAGGACGTGCTGCTCATCGACGTCACGCCCCTCAGCCTCGGCATCGAGACGAAGGGTGGCATGATGACCAAGCTCATCGAGCGCAACACGGCCATCCCGACCAAGCGCAGCGAGACCTTCACCACGGCAGACGACAACCAGCCGTCCGTCGCGATCCAGGTCTTCCAGGGCGAGCGCGACTTCACTCGCGACAACAAGCCGCTCGGAACCTTCGAGCTCACCGGAATCGCCCCGGCTCCCCGGGGCATCCCGCAGATCGAGGTCACGTTCGACATCGACGCCAACGGCATCGTGCACGTGTCCGCGAAGGACAAGGGCACGGGCACCGAGAAGTCGATCGTCATCTCCGGCGGCTCGTCGCTGTCGAAGGAGGACATCGAGCGCATGGTGCGCGAGGCCGAGGAGCACGCGGCCGAAGACAAGGCACGCCGCGAGGCCGCCGAGGTCCGCAACCAGGCCGAGACGCTCGCGTACTCGATCGACAAGCTGATCACCGAGAACGACGACAAGCTGCCCGAAGACGTCAAGACCGAGGTCAAGGCCGACGTCGACGCTCTGAAGACGGCTCTGGCCGGCGAAGACGACGAGGCCGTGAAGACCGCGTTCGACAAGCTGAACCAGTCGCAGGGCAAGATCGGCGAGGCCATCTACGCACAGTCCCAGGCTGAGGGCGCCCCGAGCGCCGACGCCGCGGGCGAGGCTCCGGCCGATGACACCTCCTCTGACGAGGACGTCATCGACGCCGAGGTCGTCGACGACGAGGACGAGAAGAAGTAATCATGACGGACAAGAACTTCGAAGGTGACGACGAGGTTCGCAGCGAGGGGTCGGATGCTCATGCATCCGGCCCCGCGCCGCAGAACCCCGACTCGCGCGAGGCCGCGGCCGCCGAAGGATCCGACGAGACGCCGGTCGACGGCGCCCCCGACGATCTGACGGTCGACGACATTCTCGGCGCCACCCAGACCGGCGAGGCCGCAGCAGAGGATGCTGTGCTCGCCGACCTGGAGTCGACGCTGCTGAACGACCTCAAGCGTCTCCAGGCCGAGTACGCCAACTACCGCCGCCGCACCGAGGAGCAGCGTCAGGTCGAGATCGAGCGCGCGAAGGGCGAGGCCGCGAAGGGCCTCATCCCCGTGCTCGACGATCTCGACCGCGCCGCGCAGCACGGCGACCTCGTCGAGGGCACTCCCTTCGCCGTGATCGCAGGCAAGGTGCGCACGGTGGTGGAGCGCCTCGGCGTCGTCTCGTACGGTGAGAAGGGCGAGGAATTCGACCCGCAGCGCCATGAGGCGATCTTCCAGCAGCCCACCCCGGGCGTCGACAAGACCACGGTGCTCGAGGTCGTCGAGGTGGGCTACCGCCTCGGTGATGTCGAGCTGCGTCCTGCGAAGGTCGTCGTCGCCGTACCCGCAGAGTAGGTGATCGATGGCTAGCCAGGACTGGTTCGACAAGGACTTCTACAAGACCCTCGGGGTCTCGAAGGACGTCAGCGACGCCGATCTCAAGAAGACGTACCGCAAGCTCGCTCGCAAGTATCACCCCGATTCAAATCAGGGTGACGAGAAGGCGGAGGCGAAGTTCAAGGAGATCAGCGAGGCCTACTCGGTGCTCTCCGACGCAGAACAGCGCAAGGAGTACGACGAGATCCGCGCGATGGGCTCAGGCGCTCGCTTCACGGCGGGCGGCGCGGGCGCGGGCGGCTTCGAAGACGTCTTCAGCCGGTTCGGGCAGCAGGGGCGCGGCCAGCAGCAGTCCGCCGACTTCGAGGACATCTTCGCGATGTTCAACCAGGGACAGGGCGGCTCGTTCGGCTCCGGCCGCTTCGGGCAGACCTCGGGCGGATTCCGCGGATTCGGCGGCCCACAGAAGGGGGCCGACGTCACGGCCCGCACCACGCTCGACTTCGCCACCGCCGTGCAGGGTGAGACCATCAGCCTGCAAGGCGACGACGGCAAGCCGTTCAAGGTGAAGATCCCCGCCGGTGTCGCCGACGGTCAGAAGATCAGGCTCCGCGGACGCGGGCGCCCCTCGCCCGACGGAGGAGAGCGCGGAGACGTCGTGGTGCAGATCGCGGTGCGACCGCATCCGGTCTTCACCAGAGAAGGGCTGAATCTGCGAGTGGTCGTGCCGGTGACCTTCACCGAGGCGGCACTCGGCGCGACCATCGAAGTGCCGACACTGAGTGGCGACACGGTCAAGCTCCGGGTCGCGCCCGGCACGCCGTCCGGACGCGTCCTGCGCGTCAAGGGGCGTGGGGTCACCACCTCGAAGGGCACCGGCGACCTGCTCGCCGAGCTGCAGATCGCGGTGCCTGCGCACCTCGATGACGCGGCACGTGAGGCGCTGGAGAAGTTCCAGTCCCTCGAGCCTGCAGAGAACCCGCGCGCCGACCTGATGGCGAAAGCGCGTCGGTGACGATGATGATGACGACGACCGCGAACACCGGAGGTGAGGGGCATGGCTGATCAGCACATGGACTCCGACACCCCGGTGTTCGCGATCGCGGTCGCAGCGCAGCTCGCCGGGATGCACCCGCAGACGCTGCGTCAGTACGACCGCATCGGCCTGGTGGTACCCGGTCGCACCTCCGGTGGCTCGCGGCGCTACTCCACCCGCAACATCGAGCAGTTGCGTGAGGTCGCACAGCTCTCCTCCGAGGGCATGAGCCTTCCGGCCATCGCGCGTCTGCTCGACCTCGAAGACGAGAACCGGATGCTGCAGCGCCGCGTCGCCGAACTCGACGCCGCTCTGCGCGCCGAACGAGACAACCGCCCAGGAGCCCGCGTCTTCGCCGCAGGTTCGGCCGGCGTCATTCCGATGCCTGGGGGACGCCGACTTCGCAGATCGGCCGAGGTCGTGCTCTGGCGCCCGGGGAGCGGCCGGGGCTGAGCGCCCCCGGCCGCCGGTCCTCGGCGAACCCGCTACGACGTGCCGAAGAACCGGGTCGCGATATCGGAGACCTCTTCGTCGAGGGTGTCGATGCGACCGGACAGTTTCACGTCGAGTGCCTCGATCTGGCCGGAGAGTCGGTGGTCGAGTGCCTCGATCTGGCCGGAGAGCCGGTGGTCGAGTGCCTCGATCTTGCCGCTGAGTCTGCCGTCGAGGGCCTCGATCTTGCCGGAGAGTGTGCCCTCGACACGACCGATCTCCGCCCGCAGCACCCTGCCGAAGTGCGTCGTCACGAGCGAGAACCCGCCCAGAAGTGCGGCACCGAATACGCCGATGAGTGTCCAGATCTGAGGGTCGTTCATCGCCATGGCTCCATCCTGTGCGCGTCGCGCCAGAATGGCAGTGTTGCGCCATCGGCCGTCGAGAGAACGCACAGAATCACGCGGGACCGAAGGCAGTCGGCGCATGATCCGCTTCGGTGCAGGAGAGGTCGCCGCATCCGTCGGCCATCCACGCGCGGTATCGTTGCGACACGATGAGGATGACGCGTCGCACACTGCTGATCGGCGCCGGAGCCGGTGTCGTGGGAGTCCTTCTGGCCTCCTGCACGCCCGAGCCGGCGCCGTCGCCCACGCCCGACCGCTCGCCCGCGCCGACGCCGACCGTCGACAGCATCACCCCCGCGGCCTTCGCGCGCAGCTCCTGGTCGAACGACCCGTTCTCGCTCGGGGCCGCGAGCTTCACGCCGGTCGGCATCCAGGCAGCGGCGCGCGATGCGCTCGCCGAACCCGTCGACGACCGCTTGTTCATCGCGGGGGAGGCGACCGACGCCGAGACTCCGGGAACCATGGCCGCCGCGCTGCGCTCGGGAGAACGCGCCGCGGAACTGCTGCGCCGGGCAGCCGATGACGGCGAGCGTGTCGCGGTCATCGGAGCAGGGCTCGCAGGTGCCGCCGCTGCGTCGCGTCTGGTCTCCGACGGTCTGGAGGTCACGGTCTTCGAGGCGCGGGATCGCGTGGGCGGGCGCGTTCACTCGGTGGTCGACGACCGCACCTGGCCGATTCCCGCACAGCTGGGCGGCTGGTTGCTCGGAACGTCGGACGGGGTGCTCCTCGAGGCGCTCGACGGGCTCGACGTGCGTACGGCGCCGATCTCGGGTGCGCTCTGGCGGTCGGCAGACGGCGACGTCGCACCGGTGACGACCGAGCCGGTCGAAGCCGCGATCGCCGGTGCCCAGCAGGGGTTGACCGATTCCTCGCTGCAGGAGGCGCTGACCGCAGCGGGCGCCGACCCGTCCGAGCCGGGGCTCGCCGCCCTGCTCGCCACGATCACGGCATGGTCCGGCGCCGATGCCGCAGACGTGTCGACCTGGTTCCCCCCGCTGCTTCCGCCCGACGAGGTCACCGCGACCCTGGGCGATCTCACCCCTGTCATCGAGGGCATGCTCGAGGGTGCACGGCTGAGCCTGTCGTCGCCGGTCAGCCGCGTCGCCTATGACGAGGCGGGGGTGAGCCTCGGCATCGCCTCGGGCGAATCCCTCTCGTTCGACCGCGTGCTGATCACGGTGCCGCTCGGCGTGCTGAAGAGCGAGGGGCTCGTGTTCGCCCCCGCCCTGCCCTTCAGTCATCGTGGCGCGATCGCCGAACTGGGCATGGGGCGCATCGAGACCGTGTGGCTCCGCTTCGAGGAGCCGTTGTTCGCCGCGACGGACACCGGGGCCGATGCGGACGCTGATGCCGACGCCGGCACCGGGGAACCCGAGGCCGGAGACGGCGGTGAGGAGACCGGTGAGGCAGAGACTGCACCCGAACCGTCGATCTGGCACGTCGTCGGCGGCGACGCGATGATCCGCACGTGGGTCGACCTGGCGCCCACGACGGGCGAGAACATCCTCGTCGGGATCGTCGGGGGAGATGCCGCCGCAGACTTCGCCGAGCTCGACGATCAGAAGGCGTTGGCGGCGGCGATCGCTTCGCTGGCGCCGTTCCGAGTACCCTCCGACTGAGTCGCGCGCTCGGCGGTGATCGGGCGCTCGGCGCCGATCGCGTCACACCTCAGGGCGTGAGCGGCCGCGCCGTCGCATCCGGCTGACGAGGACGATCACCGTCGCGACGAGCGCGAAGATCGCGAGGGCGATGCCGCTGGTGATCAGGAACTCCGGCGGACCCGACACCTGTCGCGGGTCGAGGAAGTAGTAGGGGTACCAGCCCACGGACGGGCCTCGCCACAGCGTGACGCCACCCCACGCGAGCGGGAAGGCGAGTGCGGTGGGAACCACCCACCAGGGGACTCCGCGGTGTCCCGGGGTGAGCACCCAGGCGAGAGCGGTGCAGGCCGGCAGCCAGAAGTGGAGCACCTGATCGGACCACGGCACGTCGACACGGATGCCGCGCAAGCCCGCCTGCCACACGATCAGCGCGAACGCCAGGCCCGCTGTGATGGTCCAGGTGAGCACCAGAGCGAGCGCGACGGTGAACCAGCGCGGGTCTGTGGCGCGCATGAACGCGAGCACCGCGCCGATGAGCAGCACGACGACGAGGGCGCAGTTCGACTGCACGGTCAGGTAGGCGAAGAAGTTCTCGCCCGCGATCGTGCGCGAACTCAGGCCCCAGAACAGGCGGTGGACGAGAGCCACGGTGCAGACGGTGGCTGTGACCAGGCGCAGCACGCCGAACGCTGATCGTGCCTTCACCGTCTCTCAATCCCCTTCCGTCTGTGTGGATCCTTTCGCGTGGATGCTGGCGTCCGGACCCCGCCATCCGGACCGCGCCATCCGGCGAGTCTACGGAAGCCTGCTGGCAGAGGCTCCGAGGCGGCCCGCATTCAGCAGATGGAAGGTCGTGGAGGCCGCCCTACGAGAACACCGGCATACGATCAGGTGTGTCGTCATACGTCGACGATCTGACTGCTAGCGTCACCACATGATCATCCGGGGGGACTTCGGCGCTCTCGCCAGCGAGGCGGGCCGCCTCGACGACATCGCCGACCGTATCGACGAGCGTCTCGCGGGCGCGCAGCGGGATATGGACGATTTCCTCGCATCCGGCTGGACAGGGTCCGCCGCCGTGCAGTTCCGTGCGGCGTTCGAGCGATGGTTCGACGCGGCGACCGGCGGAGCTGCCGAGCTACACGATCTCGTCGAGGCGATGAGGGGTGCGACCCACGATCTCATCGTGACCGAGGAGTCCAATGCGCAGGTGTCGGACGCGGCGGTGCCCGACGTCAGTGCAGTGTTCGCACGCCTGATGGGAGCTCGCTGATGTTCGCGTTCCACGTCGCGCGGCCCGAGCAGATGCTCGACGACACCCTGCGCACCAGCACCGCCCTCGTCGCTGCCCTCGACGATGCCGACGCGGCGGCCGCGAGGTTGGGCATCGCGTGGGCGGGTGAGACGGCGGATGCCCACGGTGGCGCGCACGAGCACTGGCGCGATGATGCGCGACGTATGGCCGAGGCCCTCGACGAGATGCGCCGCGTACTTCAGGGCGCGCACGCGAACTATTCGTCTGCGGCATCCGTGAACCTCGCGATGTGGGGGTGAGCGCATGCTGATCTGCGTCGACCCCGCGGCCTACGCCTCGGCGGCCGAGACCTTCGGAGACCATCTGGCGAGCGACGTGCGCCGTGTGGCAGAGAGGCTCACCGGCGCGCTCTCGGGCATGGGGGCGGTCGCCGGTCATGACCCGGCGGGCACGGCCTGGGCGGATTCATACGACGCCGTCGCGCCCCAGACGGTGCAGGCGATCGACCAGCTCAGTCGCGCGAGCGTCAGCGTGGGCGCACTGCTGCAGCAGGCGGGCTTCAATCATGCGAAGGCTGAGGCGTACTCCGATGTCACGGGTGGCGGTGCGCTGCCGCCCGAGACCCTGTCGTTCGCGCCCGATGCGCCGATGTCGGTGGATCTGCCGAGTGCCGAGGGTGGCGCGATCGCGGATCCGCCCGCCGGATGGGAGTGGCTGCAGGACGTCTGCGGGCTCATCTCGCCCGACGGCGACCCCGGCCGACTGCGCGAGATGGGTGCGGCGTGGGCGCGCGCCGCCGACGACCTCGACGCGGGATGGATGCTCGTCTCACAGGGCATCACTGCGCTCGACGAGCAGGACTCGCCCGAGATCGAGAGCGCGCGCGGTGTGTGCCGTCTGCTCGGCGAGACCCTGAGCGAGCTGGCGGCTCAGTGCCGCGCGATCGGGACCGCCTGCGACGACCTCGCCGGTCATATCGACTCGGCGCGCTCCGAGCTGATCACCGAAGTCAACCTCATGTTCGCCTCGATCATCGCGATCGAGGTCGCGGCGGGGCTGGCCGCCGCGGCGACTGCGGGCATCGGGGCAGTGGCGATGCAGGGCGCCGCCTACGGCGCTGTGCTCACAGCGGGCGCGCGCATGTCGCTGATCATCTCGCGGCTGCTGAACATGGCGACGCTGACCGGCTCATCGCTCGTGTGGAAGAGCGCGGACGCGGTCGGCGACAACCTGCGCAAGATCCTGACCCTGACACCGCGGGCGGCGGAGGTCACGCCCGTCGCCGGCACGCTCAAGGCGCTCGACGACCTCGCGAACCGTCTCTCGAACTCGCCCTGGCCCCTGCCTCCCTCGCCCCGCGGGTTCGCGATCGAGGACCGGCTGGGCGGAAATCTACCGCCGGGGTTCCCGACGATCGACAAATGGGCCAAGAAAGACGGGATCGCCACGAGCATCAAGACGGTGGATCTCGCGGCCAAGACGTATCAGAATCCGGCGAGATTGGAGAGTTTGGTGAAGAGGTACATCGACAAGGTGGCGGGGTTCAAGGGCGACACCTTCAGCGGCTACCGGATATTCGATTGGGAGATCCACGAGCGCGCCCTCCTCATTGGCGTACCACGCAACGAAACACCAGCTCAGCAGCAAGTGTTCGCGAATATGGCTGAGTACGCAGAACGCGCCGGAGTAACGCTTGAAGTCGAGGTCGTCAGGTGAGGGAACACTCGCTCCAAGTTTCCGCTCAGCGTGACGGTCGGGTCTTCGTGCACCCGTACTCGCTCACGCAGTCGGGATTCAGGATCATGGACGGTCTTCCGGATGTCGTGGAGAGTCTTGAGAATGCTGAGATCCTCGGTGAGGCGCTGGTGGCGGCGCTACATGCATCGAATCGGCGCTCTCTGCCCGACCGCAATCTGCGGACCGATCCCCCAGACAGGGAGTTCTTGGCATGGTTGGGCCTACGTTCGTACGGCCAGTACATGCGGAAGGTTCGTGATGTCGGGGTTCTCGCATTCTTCGATGACCACATCGGAGAGGTGGAGCTCACTCCGTCGCGTAACGAGGGACCCCGCGGAGGTTTCACGCCGATCCTCGAGGAGCGCTTCTCGGTCGCTTACGAGAATCCTGCGCAGCTCGGTCGGGCGGTGCAGGAGGCGATGAGGAAGGCGAGATAGTGAGAGATCGCTCGGTGAGTGTCGAGCACCAAAGGGATGGACGTGTTTTCGTCCAGCCGTACTCGAAGACGGTCGAGGGAGCGAGTATCGCGGACGGGCTACCCGCGGTGATCGCGAGTACGGCTGACGCGCAAGTTCTGGGTTCATCGATCGTGGCGGCGCTTTATGCCTCCAACCATAGGCCGCCTCCGAACCGCAATCTCCGCATCGATCCCCCCGATCGCGAGCTCCTCGAGTGGCTGGGACTGCGCACATACGGGCAGTACATGAGAGGCGTGCGCACACTGAGTGTGAGGGCGTCGTACGACAACACTGACATCGCGGAAGTCACGATCACGCCGGAACGAAACGAGGGCCCTCGCGGTGGATTCACGCCGATCCTTGAGAAGCGCTTCTCGATCATGTACGAGTACCCGGAACAGCTCCGCCGTGTGGTGCAGGAGGCGATGAAGAAGGCGACGGCGTGAGGGCGAAGCGGCATCCGCGCAACCCCGATGACCGGCACAGGTGACCCGGGCAGGATGGAGTCATGTCCGAATCCCCGTACGTTTCCCGTCCCTGGCTCGACTCCTACGCCGACGGCGTGCCCGCCGAGATCGACGCCCCGACGCAGACGTTGCCCGAGATGATGTCGGCGAGCATCGCGACGTTCGCGCGTCGACCTGCGCTCGAGTTCTTCGGGGCGGTCACGACCTACCGCGAGCTCGGCGAGCAGATCCTCCGCGCCGCCGAGGGGTTGCGGCGTCTGGGCGTGCACAAGGGTGACAGGGTGGCACTCGTGCTGCCCAACTGCCCGCAGCACGTCGTGGCCTTCTATGCCGCGCTGCGCCTCGGGGCGATCGTCGTCGAGCACAACCCGCTCTACACGGCGAGGGAGCTGCGCCACCAGTTCGAGGACCACGGAGCCAAGGTCGCGATCGTCTGGGACAAGACGGTCGACACGATCGCCGAGTTCCCCTCGGATCTGCGGGTCGAGCACATCGTGAGCGTCGACCTCACCGAGGCCATGCCGGCCTCTCAGCGGATGCTGTTGCGGCTGCCCGTCCCGAAGGCCCGCGCAGCTCGGGCGAAGCTGACGGGCACACCGAAGACGCGGCGCGCACTGGCCTGGAAGAAGCTCGTCGACCATCGCGCTCTGTCGCGCAAGGTCGAGGGCCCCGCGCTCGGCGATACGGCGCTGCTGCAGTACACGAGCGGGACCACGGGTACGCCGAAGGGGGCTGTCCTGACGCACGCGAACCTGCGCGCGAATGCGATGCAGGGGCAGGCGTGGGTGCCGGGTCTGGTCGACGGGGAGGAGACGTTCTACGGCGTCCTGCCGCTGTTCCACGCCTACGGCATGACACTGTGTCTCACTTTCGCGATGAGCATCGGCGCGAAGCTGGTGCTGTTCCCGACGTTCGACCTCGGCCTCGTCACGAAGGCGGCCCGCACCAGTCCGCCCACGTTCCTGCCTGCGGTCCCGCCGATCTACGACCAGCTCGCTCGTGCGGCGTCGCGGGGGGCCATCGACCTCTCGACCGTCCGCTTCGCCATCTCCGGGGCCATGAGCCTTCCCGTGGCGACGGTGCAGCGATGGGAGGAGGCCACCGGCGGTCTGCTCGTCGAGGGATACGGCATGACCGAGAGCTCGCCTGTCGCGCTCGGCAATCCAATCGGCACGAGCCGGCGTCCCGGCACGGTCGGGGTGCCCTTCCCGAGCACCGAGATCCGTGTCGTCGACCCCGCCGACACCGATGTCGATCTCCCCGTCGGCGAGCGCGGTGAACTGCTCATCCGCGGTCCGCAGGTCTTCCACGGGTACTGGCGTCGAGCCGGCGACACCGCCGACGTCCTGCTCGCGGACGGGTGGCTGCGCACGGGCGACATCGCCGAGGTCTCGGTCGACGGCTTCGTCACGATCGTCGATCGCCTCAAGGAGCTCATCATCACCGGCGGTTTCAACGTGTCGCCGAGCGAGGTCGAGGACGCCCTCGAGGCGCATCCGGATGTGCTGGCGGCCGCGGTCGTCGGCCTCCCGCGGGCGAGCGGGGGAGAGGAGATCGCCGCCGCGATCGTGGTGCGCGAGGGAGCCACGCTCGATCCCGGCGCGCTGCGTGACTTCTGCCGTATGCGGCTCACTCCCTACAAGGTCCCGAAGCGCATCACCGTCGTCGACGAGCTGCCCCGTTCCCTGATCGGCAAGGTGCTCCGCCGTCAGGTGAGGGATCGGATGCTGGCCGACTGAACGGGCCGTCGCCCTCGGCAGGGCCGCCTCGCCGTGATCAACCGAGGTCGAAGACCTCGATCTGACGGATCGTGACCCGCGCCTGCGCCCTCACGCGGATCGCCCTGGCCACGACCCGTGACGCCAGCGTGAACGGAGTCGTACGATCCGCGGCGAGGTCGGTGGCGTACGTGGTGGGGGCCTCGGCCCAGTCCCCGCGGTCGTCCATGATCTCCCACCGAAGCCGCGAAGACGCACTCTCCCCGACCACCGTCACGGTGACGTCCGACACGGCGCGAGTCTCGGCGAAACGCCATCCCACCCACTCCCCGGGTGCCAGGGCGACGCCGGCCGACCCGTTCGGATCGCCGTCGTCGACGACGCATCCGGGGTCGATGACGGATGCTGACGCGATCACGTCGCCGCCGGCATCCGTCAGATCGCGGCACCACTCTCTGACGTCCGGTGCCGGAGGGGCGCCCGCCTCGAGAGCGTGCGCGGGGTCTGCGCCGAAGGTCAGCTCCAGGTCTGCGTCGCCGACGAGCGCGGAGATCGGCAGCTCTGCCCGGGCGAGCTCGATCCCGTCGAGGCGGGCGCTCGTCAGAACATGAGCCGACGGCTCGCTGCGTCGGGAGCGGATGCGGAGCGACGAGCCCTCGCCCCGATCGACCCGGATGTCGTCGAGCAGGGGGGATCCGATCCGCAGCACCCCCGACGCCAGTTCGAGCGGATACAGACCGAGGGCGGCCCACAGCCACCAGGCGCTCATCTCGCCGTTGTCCTCGTCGCCGGGGAAGCCCTGCCCGATGTGGGCGCCCGCGAACAGGCGGCCCGCGAGTTCTCGGATGATCTCGCCGCTGCGCCACGGCCGATCGCTGAACGCATACATGAAGGGGATGTGGTGGGCGGGCTGGTTCGATATCGCGCACATGCCCGAGCGCAGCGCCCGCGCCTCGCGCTGCTCGTGGATCACTGTGCCGTACGCCCCGCCGAATCGCTCGTCGGCCGTCTCGGCCTCGGCGAAGAGCGCGTCGAGATGCCGGCCGAAGGCACCGCTGCCGCCGTGCAGCGCCGCGAGGCCCGCCCCGTCGTGCACGGCGCCGACCGACATGCCCCACGCGTTGGTCTCGACGTTGTCGCCGCCCCAGGTGCGCGGGTCGAAGCCGATATCGAAGCCAGGAGCGAAGTCCCCGGCGTTGTCCTTGCCGCGGAAGAAGCCGGAGTCCGCATCGAACAACGTTCGGTACGACAGCGCGCGGTTGGCGAAGTATCGGGAGAACGCGCGGTAGCGGGCGGCATCGTGCCGCGACCGCGCATCATCGGTCCGTGCCGCATCCGTGGCGAGCTGGGCGGCGAAGCGCCCCAGCGCGGCATCGCTCACCGCGTTCTCGATGGTCCAGCTCATCCCCTCGGGCACTTCGGACGCGATGTACCCGGTGAACCGCCCTCGGGCGATCCCTTTGCGGCCGCGCAGCGCATCGGGTCCGGCCTCGCACGCATTGCGCCATCCGCTCTCGAACGCCGCTGCGCGGTCGAACTCCACACCCCAGCGGGCGGCATCCGCGAAGATCTGGTCGCTCGACGTGCCGACCATGCTGTCGACGTACCCCGGCGCACTCCACCGGGCCATCCAGCCTCCGCGGCGATACTGCTCGAGCTGTCCGTCGAGCAGTCTGCCCGTCAGTGCCGGGTCGAGCAGCGCGAGTGCCGGCCACTCGGTGCGATAGGTGTCCCAGTAGCCGTTGTTCACGATGAGCTCGCCGTCGACGGACGGCGCCTTCGTCGCCCGTTCGCCGAACGGCTCGCGCGGCGCGAACACGTCGGCGAAGCGGAGTGCCGGAGCATCGGTCGTGCCGGCGTTCTCGGCTGCGGTGTTCGGATAGAGGTGCATCCGATACAGCGCGGCGGCGATCCGATCGCGGTTCTCGTCATGGGCCAGGCGCCGGTACGGTGCCTCGATGACGGGAAGCGGCGGGACGGTCACTCGACCCAGCATCCGGTTCCAGGATGCTGCGGAGGCTTCCCGCAGCTCCTCATACGTCGACTCCTGCGGTGCCTCGAGCTCGAGGCTGTGCCGAGCCTGGTCGATCGAGAGGAACGACACCGCCACCCGCACCTCGAGTGACCCGAGCCCTGTGACGTATCCCGCGACGCGGCCTCGTCCGTCGTCGTCGAGAGCACCCCGGGAGCCGCCCGCACCGGTGTTCTGATGCCGCACGATCCCGACGAAATAGCAGCGCGGGGCGTTGCCCCAGGCCTCAGTGCCCTCCGGCATCCAGCCCTCGAAACCTCCCGAGTCCGTCCAGACGAGTCGTCCCTCGTCGGTCGGCTGATCGATCACGAACCCGACGACGGAGTCGGGGCCGTCGCCGTGTACCCGGAACGCCGCGGTATGCGAGGTCGCCGTCATCTCGGCGCGCAGACCGCCACCGAGATCGACCGCGTACTCGTGGGGGTGTGCGCGCTCGGTGCCGGGAGTGATCCAGCGCCGCCGTCCGGGTCGCGACGACGTCGGGTGTCGGTCGAACGGCATGAGCTGGAGCACCGAGCGGTCGCCGATCCACGGGCTCGGCTGGTGCGAGAACTGCAGGGCCTCGAGGCGTCGCCCGGGTGGATCGTCATGGATGCCGGCACGATACGGCCAGCGGGTGTCGGCGGCATCCGTGGCGGGGGTGACGAAGGTGAAGCCGTGCGGAACAGCCACCGCAGGGATCGTGTTGCCGCGCGAGAAGCGCGGACCGGAGTGGGTGCCGCGGCGGGTGTCGACGCGGTCGACGGGAGAGAGCGCATCGCCGTCGCTCGCTGCCCGCTCCTCGGCGACGACCTGAACGAAACCCGTGACCCGCGAGGGCAGGTCCGTCGCGTCGACCAGGATGCCGGTTCCGAACACGAGCTCGACGGTGCCGGAGGCGGGAGACTCTGTCGCGGGTGCGAGCGGGGCCAGCGACACCGTATCGGCGTTCCACTGTTCCGGCATGCTCCAGCGGGCGGTGAACTGCGCCTCTGCGGTGATCGGAAAGTCGTATCGATCGCGCACCGCGGCGATGTCGCTGATCCGCGTGCCGTCGGCGCCGCGAACGTCGACCGAGACCGCCAGCGCCGCGTGCGGGGCGAGGGTGGCCGCGTCACCGTCGGCATAGAAAGCCCAGTGCAGCACGGTGTCGGGGGTGATCGCGAGGTCCGCGAGTCCGGGGACGTCGATCCGCTGTTCGCCTGCCGACGGATCGAACGCGTAGGCGAACACCTGGCCTCGCAGCACGCCGGCGCGAGGGCGGGACGACGGAGGATCGGCCGGTCCGTCGGCGGGCGTGAGGTGCGCGCCGCTCACCCCTTGACCGCTCACCCCTTGACCGCGCCCTCCTGCACGCCCTTGAAGAAGAACCGCTGCGTGAAAGAGAACATGATGACGATCGGCACGAGGGCGATCATGGTGCCGGCGGCGATCAGTCGCGGGTCGACCGAGAAGCTGCTGTTCAGGTAGGCCATGCCGACGGTCAACGTGTACTTCGACGGATCGGAGAGCACGATGAGGGGCCAGAGGTAGTCGTCCCACGCGCCGATGAAGGCGAAGATCGCGACCACCGAGACCATGCCGCGGATGTTGGGCCACACGATGTGACGGATGCGCTGCCAGGTCGTGGCGCCGTCGACCGTCGCGGCATCCAGCACATCCTTCGGGATCATCCGGCAGGCGGTGGCGACGAGCAGCACGTTCATGGCGCTGATGGCCCCAGGCAGGAACACGCCCCACAGGGTGTCGGCGAGGCCGAGCGAGCGGATGGTGAGGAAGTTGCTCGTCACCGTGACCTCGCCGGGGAAGAGCAGGGTCGAGAGCAGGATCGCCATCACGATCCACTTGCCGCGGAACCGCATGCATCCGAGGGCGTAGCCCGCGAACGTCGCGAGCACCACGTTGCTCACGACCGTGCCGACCGAGACGAGCAGCGAGTGCCACGCGTAGAGGTAGACCGGGACGACCTCGGCGACCGTGGCATAGTTCTGCAGCGTCGGCTCACGGGGGATCAGCTCGGGCGGGAACGAGTAGATGTTCTCCTGCGGACCCTTGAACGAGGTCGAGAGCTGCCAGAGGAAGGGGCCGATGACGATCACCAGCACGAACAGAAGCAGTGCATAGCGGCCGATGAGCCCGCCGAGCGTCGGCTTGCTGAAGTCGCCGGAGCCGCGGCGGCGGAAGAGCGGCTCGCGCGCGGTCGGAGCCGGCTGATCGTCGGGGCGAGGGTCGTGATCGATGCGGGGCGGAGTGAGGGTGCTCATGCGGAGACCTTCGCCTTCTTCTCGCGATTCATGAAGGCGATCGCGGCCAGCGGGATGAGGGTGAGGAGGAACAGGGCGACGCTGATCGCCGAGGCGTAGCCGATGTTGCCGTTGAGGCCCGAGCCGACCTGGCGGATCAGCATGACCAGCGACATGTCGTATCCACCGGGACCGCCCGTGCTCTTGGAGAGCACGTCGAGCTCGGCGAACACTCTCATGGCCGACACCGCGATGAGCACCGCGATCAGGAGCATCGCTCCGCGCACCGACGGGATCGTCACCGACAGGAAGCGACGGAACGAGCCGGCGCCGTCGAGCATGGCGGCCTCGTGCAGCTCCTTGCCGACGTTGCCGAGCGCGGCGAGGTACACGACCATGTAGTAGCCGAGACCCTTCCACACCGTGAGCAGGATCGCGCAGCCGAGCAGCAGCCACCGATCGACGAGGAACGCCATGGGCTTGTCGACGAGGCCGAGGAACTCGAGCGTCTGGTTGATGATGCCGCGGCTGTCGAACAGCCAGGTCCAGATCAGGGCGACCACGACGACCGAGGCGATGACGGGGAAGTAGAACGTGGTGCGGAAGAACGCGATGCCCGGCAGCTTCTTCTGCACCAGCAGGGCCAGAAGCAGGGGGAGGATCGTGAGCAGCGGCACGCAGACGACCACGTAGATGATGCACGTGGTGAGGGCGTTCCAGAACATCTCATCGCCGAACATCCGCTCGTAGTTCGCGACTCCGACGAACTCGGGAGTCCGCAGCGGCTTCGCGTCGGTGAAGCTCAGGAAGACGGTGTTGAGGAACGGCCAGAGCGCGAACACCAGCACCCAGACGACGGCAGGGCCGAGGAGCAGCCAGGGCGTGAACCACCGGTGCGATCGCATGGTCGTCTTCCGGCTCCGGCTCCGGCTCCGGATGCTGGTGTCCGCGCTCATGGCTTACTGGTCCACGCGGTTCGCGTTGGCGTACTCGACGATCTTGTCGAGCTGCGCCTGCGCGTCGGCCTCGCCGTTGACGGCGAGCGCGATCTGCTGGGTCATGTACGTCGCCATGTCGGAGGTCCACTGGAACGGGATCGCCTTGGCGTCTTCCATGGCCGTGAACACGGTGTCGATCGCGGAGAGCTGCTTCTCGTCGGTGATCGACGAGGAGATGTTCTCGACGACCGCGTCGCCACCCGCGGAGGTGCCGGGCGCGGTGCCGACCGCGAGCGACGAGAACGCGACCTGGTTCTCTTCGTTCGTCGCGAACTCGGCGAACGCGAGGGCGGCCTCCTTGTTGTCGGAGTCGGCCGAGACGTTCAGCCCCTGCACGTAGAGCGGCGGGATTCCCAGTCGCTGCGTGGCGACCGTGGTCTCGAGCAGTGCGGGCGCATCCTTGGCGAGGTCGGTCGTGAAGCCCGTGCCGCCGGTGGTGAACGCGACCTTCTCCTGGATGTAGGCCTCGGCGTTTCCGCCGTAGTCGCCGGTCAGCGCCTCGGCCGGCATGGCCCCTGCCGCATACGCGTCGGCGTACTTCTCGATGATCGCCGCCGCTTCGTCGGTGTTGAAGTCGAACTCGCCGTCGGCGTTGATGACCTCCATGCCCGCCGACGTGAACGTGTCGAGCGCGGGGATCGATGACAGCAGCTGCACCTTGCCGCCGGACTCCGTCGCGACGTCCTTCGCCAGGGTGAGCAGCTCGTCGACCGTCGTGGGCAGGTTGTCTTCGGTGACCCCGTAGGGGGCGAGCTGCGCGAGGTTCCACCACGACGCATCGCTGGAGAGGTACCACGGCAGACCGTACGTGCCCTCGACACCGGGGTACTGGCTGTAGGCGTCCCACGCCCCGGTGTTGTACGCCGACTTCAGGTCGGGGTCGGCCGTCTCGAGGTCGACCAGCTTGCCGGCGGCGACGAGCGGGTATGCGATGTCCGGCGGCAGGTTCAGCACGTCGGGCAGGGTGTCGGCGTTCGCCTGGCTCAGGATCTTCTCCTGGTAGCCGTCGCCCGGCTGGTCGAGCCACTCGACCGTGACATCCGGATGCTCCTTCTCGAACGCATCGATCAGGTCTTCAAAGTAGGGGGTGAACTTCTCGTTCTTCAGCGACCAGGTCTGGAACTGGATGGTTCCGCTCAGCTCACCGGACGTGTCGATCGGACCGTCGGCACCCGCGGTGGCACCACCTCCGGTGCAGCCGGCGAGCGCCATGGCGCCGATCGTGAATGTTGCCAGAGCGACAATGCGTGCGGGAACTTTCATCGTGCTTCTTCCTCGAGGCGGGCGATCAGCGGTGTCCGTCTGATGGACTACAACGCTTTAGCAGATGTAACCATCCGATATTCCCCCTGTCAAGGGCTGCAACCGCTCTTCCATGCACGGCATGGGATCTACGTAGTCGCGACTGTGCTCAAGCGTTATAGTAATGCGATCGCCCTCGCCGGAGGGCTCTGTCGGAAAGGTCCGGACACATGACGCAGCGCCGCGCTCTCGATGCTCGCCTGAGATTCGGGGCGAACTACACGCCGTCGAAGGACTGGATGCACTCCTGGCTCGACTTCACGCCCGACGATGTGCGGCGCGACTTCGGGGCGCTCGCCGAACTGGGGCTCGATCATGTCAGGGTCTTCCCCCTGTGGACGGTGCTGCAGCCGAATCGCACCCTGATCCGCACGAAGGCGATCGACGACGTGCGCGCGATGGTCGACATCGGCGCCGAATTCGGTCTCGACGTCAGCGTCGACGTGATCCAGGGGCATCTCTCGAGCTTCGATTTCGTGCCCTCGTGGCTGTACACGTGGCATGACCGCAACATGTTCACCGACCCGAAGGCCCTCAGCGGGCAGGTCGAGCTCGTGAAGACACTCGCGGGTGCGCTGGGTGACGCGGAGAACTTCCTCGGGCTCACTCTCGGCAACGAGACGAATCAGTTCTCGGCGCACACCCACCCCTCTCCTTGGCCTGTCACGACCGATCAGGCAGGCACCTGGATCGAGTCACTGCTCGGCGCCGCCGAGGGAGCGGCGCCAGGTCTGCCGCATGTGCACAGCGAGTACGACGCGGTCTGGTACATGGACGGCCACGGTTTCACCCCTGCGCACGCCTCACGGCTGGGGGCGATGACCACGATCCACTCCTGGATCTTCAACGGCACCGCGCAGCGCTACGGAGGCCGTTCGATCGCCTCCGACCGGCACGCGGAGTACCTCATCGAACTGTCCCGCGCCTTCGCGACCGATCTGGACCGACCCGTGTGGCTGCAGGAGGTCGGTGCGCCGTCGAACTGCCTCGACGCGGATGAGATGCCCGGCTTCCTCGAGGCGACGCTGCGATCGGCTCTTCGCACCGAGAATCTCTGGGGCGTGACGTGGTGGTGCTCGCACGATGTGAGCCGCGAGCTGGCGGACTTCCCCGAGCTGGAGTACTCGCTGGGCCTGATCGACCAGAGCGGCGCGGCCAAGCCCCTCGGCCGCCGGTTCGCCGAGCTGATCCCCGGACTGCGCGAGCGCGTCGCGGTGCCCGTGCGCGACACCGCGATCGTGATCGAGGTCGATGAGCGCGAGGTGCCGGTGAGTCGGGCAGCGCTCAGCCCTGGCGGTGCGATCTTCCAGGCCTGGGTCGATGCGTGCACCGAGGGTCTCGATCCCGCGTTCGTGACCTCGCACACGGCTCGCGACGACGAGGCGCTGGCCGCGCGCGGCATCCGTCGACTGATCCGTCCCGATGCCACGGCGAGTGCCGTCGACCCCTACGGCTCGGTCAACACCGTCGTCGGGGACTGAACGCGGCGTCGGAGCTGGGCCGGCGTCAGGACCCGGATGCCGGGGGAGCCGTACTCTCGCGTGCGGTGAGAGTCGGCGTCGGCCCCTGGGCGCTCGACAGAGTGGCTCCGGCGATGATCTGCTGCAGCAGCAGTGTCGCCGCCTGCTCGCCGAGCTCGAAGGTGTCGCGGGTCATCGCGGTGATCGACGGGTTGATGAGGCCGGCGATCACCGAATCGTCGAACGAGGCGATCGACACGTCGCGCGGCACGGAGCGGCCCATCTCCTGCGCGACGCGGAGTCCCGCCACGGCCATCACGTCGTTGTCGTAGACGATCGCCGTCGGCCGGAGTCGACCGGACAGCTGGGTCCGTGTCACCGACGACGCCCGAGCGGGTGAGAAGTCGGTCGAGATCACCTCGCCGCTGATGCCGTCCGACGCCATGCTGCGCAGCACCTCGGCGCGCAACCGCGTGTGCTCGAGCTCGGCCGGCCCCGCGATGTAGGCGATGCGCGTGTGGCCGAGGGCGGCGAGGTATGAGAACAGGGTCTCGGCCACCTCATCGTCGGCGATCCACACGCTCGGGACCGTGCCTTCGGGTGAGGGCTTCGATCCGATCATGACGGCGCGGGCGTCGAGTGCGGCGATGCGGTCGCTCCGGGGGTCGTCGTCGCGGGGGTCGATGAGGATGATGCCGTCGACCTGGTTCGACGACCGCCACTGCCGATGCACTTCCATCTCTTCGGCGATGTCGGAGACCAGTCGCAGCTGGAGGCTGACCTTGCTCTCGGAGAGCCGGGACTCGATTCCGGCGATGAGATCGGTGAAGAACGCCTCGGATCCGAGAGAGCGGGCGGGGCGGGCGAGGGCGAAGCCGACGGTGTTGGCCCGTGCGCCGACGAGAGCCCTGGCGGCCGAACTCGGCTGCCAGCCGTTCTCCTCGACGATCGAGAGGATCCGCTGACGCGTCTCGTCGCTGACGCCGGGGCGATCGTTGAGGGCGAAGGACACGGCCCCCGGGGAGACCCCGGCCATGCGCGCGATGTCCGCGATCGTCACGCGCTTGCCGGTTGTCATGGCCCTCACCCTACTTGATCGGTTTAGCAGCTCGGAAGCCGGATGATGCACGGCGAAAAGCGGTACTAGATCGCTTTAGTAAATCAGATAGCATTGACGGCAGCCGCCCTTCCCCGGGCGCGAAACACGTCCCTCACCGTCGAGCCCGGAGAACCGCACCCATGCATGACGACACCTCGCTCACCGTCGGACGCGTCAAGCGCGTGCTCGACGAGCGCATCCGCCCGGCGATCCACTCGGCGGCTGCGCCGCTGACGATCGAGGTGAACGAGCTTCCGGGTGAGCCGATCGCTCCGGTCGATGGCCTCGCTCTCGAGTTCGCCCCGGCATCCGTGCCGAGCATGTGGGGACCGGCATGGTCGACCACCTGGTTCAAGATCACCGGCAGCGTGCCCGCCGACTGGGCGGGCCGTCGGGTCGAGGCCGTCATCGACCTCGGGTTCGACATCAACATGCCGGGCTTCCAGTGCGAGGCGCTCGTCTACCGACCGGACGGAACACCGGTGAAGAGCATCAACCCGCGCAATCAGTGGCTGCCGATCACCGAGGAGGCACACGGCGACGAGCCCGTCGAGCTCTACCTCGAGGCGGCCGCCAACCCCGTTCTGCTCGACTACCACCCCTTCTTGCCCACGCAGGAGGGAGACATCCAGACGTCTTCGCGCGAGCCGCTCTACCGCACCCGGCGCATCGACCTCGCGGTGTTCGAGCGGGAGGTGTTCGAGCTCTCCCTCGACCTCGAGGTGCTGTTCGAGCTGCAGGCCGAGCTTCCCGCGACCTCGCCCCGACGGATGCAGATCCTGCAGGCGATGGACGATGCCCTCGACGTGCTCGACCTGCAGCACATCGTCGAGACCGCCGCCGATGCCCGTGCTCGACTGGCGCCCGCGCTCGCCGCGCCCGCAGAAGCCAGCGCCCACCGCATCTCGGCGATCGGTCACGCGCATATCGACTCGGCCTGGCTGTGGCCGGTGCGCGAGACGATCCGCAAGGTCGCCCGCACCACGTCGTCGATGGCGACCCTGATCGACGAGCAGCCCGACTTCCTCTACGGCATGTCGAGCGCCCAGCAGTACGCCTGGCTCAAGGAGCACCGGCCCGAGGTCTACTCCCGGGTCAAGGCCGCGGTCGAGGACGGCCGATTCCTGCCGCTCGGCGGCATGTGGGTCGAATCCGACACCGTGATGCCGACCGGCGAGTCGCTCGTGCGGCAGTTCTCGTACGGGCAGCGATTCTTCGAGCGGGAGTTCGGCATCCGCTCGAAGGGCGTGTGGCTGCCCGACAGCTTCGGATACTCGCCTGCTCTGCCGCAGCTCATGCGCCGAGCCGGCTTCGAATGGTTCTTCACGCAGAAGATCTCGTGGAACCAACAGAACGTGTTCCCGCACCACAGCTTCCTCTGGGAGGGCATCGACGGCTCGCAGGTGTTCACGCACTTCCCGTCGATGGACACCTACAACTCGCAGCTCAGCGGCATGGAGGTCGCCAAGGCTGCGCGCCAGTTCAAGGAGAACCGCATGACCTCGCGGTCGATCGCCCCGGTCGGGTGGGGCGACGGCGGCGGCGGGACCACCCGCGAGATGACCGGCAAGGCCAGGCGACTCGAGAACCTCGAGGGCAGCGCACGGGTCGTCTGGGAGCACCCCGACACGTTCTTCGAGGCCGCCCGCGCCGAGCTGACGAACCCGGCCGTCTGGGTCGGCGAGCTCTATCTCGAACTCCACCGCGGAACCCTCACCAGCCAGCACGCGACGAAGGCGCTGCACCGCTGGGCCGAGCACGCCCTGGTCGAGGCCGAACTGTGGGCCGCGACGGATGCCGTGCGCACCGGCGCCGCCTACCCGCAGGCCGAGTTCGATCGCCTGTGGGAGACCGTGCTGCTGCATGAGTTCCACGACATCCTTCCCGGCACGTCGATCGCCTGGGTGCACCGCGAGGCCGTCGAGGGGCTCTCCGCGGTGCTCTCGGATGCGCGGGATCTGGCGGATGCGGCCCGCCGGTCGCTCGCGGGCGACGGCGACCGAGAGCTGCTGTTCGTGCCGACGTCGGTCGGCGGCGCGGGTCGCGCGCTGGGCGCCGATTTCGTCGAGGCGCCTGCCCCGGCATCCGTACTCCTCTCCGGGGAAGACGGGGGATGGCGGCTCGAGAACGAGCTGGTCTCGGTGCTGATCTCTGCCGAGGGGCTCATCGTCTCGGCCGTCGACAAGGCGACCGGTCGGGAGACGGTGGCCGAGGGGCGCGCGGCGAATCTGTTCCAGCTGCACCAGGACTTCCCCAACATGTGGGATGCGTGGGACATCGACCGCTACTACCGCAACAGGGTCGATGACATCACCGCCGTCGACTCGATCACGGCATCCGTCGTCGACGGCGCCGCGACCGTCGTCGTGACCCGGTCGTTCTCGGAGTCGACGATCGAGCAGACGATCATCCTCGCTCCCGGATCCCGCACGGTGGCGTTGCGCAACGACATCGACTGGCACGAGACCGAGAAGCTGCTCAAGCTCGCGTTCCCGCTCGACATCCAGGCCACGCACACCGACGCCGAGACGCAGTTCGGCTACCAGTCGCGGGTGACGCACACGAACACCAGCTGGGAAGCGGCGAAGTTCGAGACCTCGATGCACCGGTTCGTGCTGGTCCGCGAGCAGGACTTCGGCGTCGCGCTCGTGAACGATTCGATCTACGGCTACGACACCTCGCGCGAGGTGTCCGACGACGCGGTCACGACCACGGTGCGGCTCTCGCTGCTGCGCGCGCCCCGGTTCCCCGACCCCGACACCGACCATGGTCACCATGCGATCGAGGTGGGCTTCGTGATCGGTGCGGATGCCGCGATCGCGACTGCCGAGGGCATCCGACTCAATTCGCTGCCGACGATGGTGCGCGGCGCTCGGGAGGTCGCCCCGCTCGTGACCGTCGAGGGCGAAGGCATCGTGGTGTCGGGGATCAAGCTCGCCGACGACGGGTCGGGCGACGTGATCGTGCGCCTCTACGAGGCCCTGGGGCGTCGGGTCGTCGGATCGCTCGCAGCCGGTTTCGACCATCAGGAGATCCGCGAGGTCTCGCTGATCGAAGACGTGCTCGACGAAGCGCGCGTCGGCGGTGAGCTGCGTCTGAGGCCGTTCGAGGTGCGAACACTGCGCATCGTGCGCTGAGCGCCCCCGCGACGCAGAGGTGATGACGCCATTGTGGCGGTCGCCCCGTGGGAGGACGATGGGCGGATGGTGACCGTTGACGATGTCCGTGAGATCGCTCTCGCGCTGCCCGGTGTGACCGAGCGCGTCGGCGGTCACACGGGCGAACCCTCCTGGCAGCTTCCGAGCGGTCAGATCGCGTGGGTGCGCGGCCCCAGCAAGGTCGATCTGCGTCAGCTCGCCGACCTCGGGCTCGAGTGGCCCGAGGGGCCGGTGCTGGCCGTGCGCGTCGCGAGCCTCGAAGAGAAGGCGGCGCTGCTCGCCGCAGAGCCGCAGGGGCTGTTCTCGATCCCGCACTTCGACGGATACCCGGGACTGCTGGTGCAGCTCGACGCGGTGGACCGCGAGCGGCTGGCCGAGATCATCGCGGATGCCTGGCTGGTGCGCGCGCCGGTTCTCGTCGCCAAGCAGTGGCTCGCGGAGCGTGGCCTGGACTGATCAGGGCTCGGTCACGTCACGTCGCGACGAGGAACGGACGTGCCGCGACGAGGAAGGCGCGGGGATCGTCGGCCCACAGTCGGATGCGGTCGACATGATGTGTGCCGCCCTTCGGTGCGAGTCCGGGAAGTCGGATCGCGACCGGGTGCTCGAGCTCGATCTCGATGTTGGTCTCGTCCTGCATCCGCTCGGCGTACTCGGTGCCTGTGACACGGGCCTGCTTGGGCTCATCGACCCGGCGACTGATCGCGACCGATGCGATGTCGGCCCAGCTGATGGGCACGTCGAGCTCGAGGCCGCTGCGCACGCGAATGCCCTCTGGGCCGACGGCGTGCGGGCGCATGATCATCGCGCACAGCAGCCCGACCATCCAGGTGACTCCCCAGATGCCGAGGACGAGCAGGGTGATGCGCGCGGCCGGCCACTGGTGGAAGATCAGGTCGAGGATGGGGATCTCGACCGCCGAGAGGCCGATGAAGATGAAGAGCACGGTCAGCACCGGTCGGTGGTAGCCGATGCCGGTGCCGCCCTCGGGAACTGCCGGGCGTCGCGCGATCGCGCGCGCGATGCTCGAGTAGACGCGGAGCTCGGCGATCCAGGCGCGATGCAGGAAGTTGAGGGCGCGCGCGATCGGAGTCGGCGGCGTCGTCAGCAGCTGGTCGGTCACGGCGTGTCCTGAGAGCTTGAGTCGGACGCGGAGCCGGGCGCGGCCGACGCTGCGGCGGTCACCAGATGCTCGAGATGGGCGGCCACGGCAGAGAGGCCGCGCTCGACGGCCGCGCGATCGCGCGGTTCGATCGCCGACAGCAGGGTCTCGTTGAGCTGCAGGTGCTCCTGCTGCATCCGCGCCATCGTCTCGGTGGCCGTGCTGGTCAATTCGACCAGTACGGCGCGTCGATCGGTGGGGTGCGGCGCGCGGCGAACGTGCCCCGACTTCTCGAGCGCGTCGACCAGGCCGGTGATGTTGCGCGGACTGACCTCGCAGAGCTGGGCGAGGGTCTGCTGCGTCGACGGCCCCGCGTGCTGCAGCACCCAGAGCAGGTGCACACGAGCGGTGGTGAGCCCGGTGCCGTCGAAGGCGCGCGCCATGTCTCTCTGAAAGAGCTCGGCGATCTGCAGCAGACGGTCGACGAAGAGTGGCTCCATAGTCGTGATGGTACTACATAGTTACCTAGCTTCACGAGTTGGTTCGCCGCCGACAGCGACTACTCCGCCGCAGGCCGGCAGTGTGGCAGCCGCCGACCAGCCGTGTGGCGGCAGCCGCCGCACGTGCCGGCGGCGATCAGGCTCGCTCGCACGAGGTGCGCGGGCGATCAGGCCGGGTCGAGTCTCAGCACCTCGGGCGACTCGCCGCCGGTGACCTCGTCGGCCACGCGGATGCTGCGCGCCAGGTCGTCGAGCGCGCCGTCGAGGGTGCCGAAGCGCTCGCGGTCACTGCACATGGCCGTCAGCGTCACGAGGTGCGTGCCCGCGTCCCATGTATAGGTCGCGAACGGGGGCGAGGCGGGCGTCGGCGGCATCGCGACGACGAGCTTCTCTCCGGTGCCCAGCCAGCGACTCGAGAACGACTGGGTGTCGTCGTAGTCCATCGGCATCGAGGCTCGGGCGATCCGCACCTCCGGAGTCAGTGCCTGCACAGTCGCCATCGCGACGACCAGCTCGGGGTCGGCCTTCCACGTCCAGACGAGCACGCGTCCGTCCGCCCTGCGCATCAGCATCGGCGCTGCCTGGCTCATCGCCCACGCACCGAGCTTCGAACCCGGGCGCTCCGTCACGCCGATCGCCGAGTTCACCTGCCCCAACAGCATCCGGATCGCCGCCTTGCGATGCCGGCGCCCTTTCCATCCGAGCGAATCCGTCACGGGGATCCACAGCTGCGGGTCGGCGTCGGCAGTCAGTCGCATGACCTCCACGCTAGAGGGTGAGGCTGGGGGATGGCGGTACGCCTCGGCGGCGCGGTCAGGGCGCTCCGGTAGAGTGGCGAGCGCCCGATCGGGCTCCTTGACCGCCGTACCGTAAGGCAGAATGTCTACCTCCGATTCGACGAGCGCTCCCGACACCGGGCCGCGACCGCTGCGCATCCTGATCGGGTGCGACACTTTCGCGCCCGACATCAACGGAGCCGCACGCTTCGCCGAGCGCCTCGCCGCGGGGCTCGTGCAGCGCGGCCATGACGTGCACGTGGTGGCGCCGAACCTGGTGTACCGCCGCACCCCCGCGCGGACCGAGGTCATCGAGGGTGAGCCGATGACCCTGCATCGGCTGCCGTCGGTTCGCTGGGCTCCGCACGACTGGCTGCGGTTCGTGTGGCCGTGGCGCGTCAAGCACTATGCCCGCCGGATCATCGACGAGGTGCAGCCCGATGTCGTGCACATCCAGTCGCACATCGTGATCGGCCGCGGACTCTCTCGCATCGCGCACGAGCGCGGCATCCCGGTGATCGCCACGAACCACGTGATGGCCGAGAACATCCTCGATCACACCACCATGCCCAAGTTCATCGACGATCTCGTGCTGCGGTGGGCATGGGGAGACGCGAAGCGCACCTTCAACCTCACCCGCGCGATCACGACTCCTACCCGCCGCGCCGCGGACTTCCTCGAGCGCACGGTTGAGTTAGAGGGCGTCATACCGGTCAGCTGCGGCATCGACCGCAGCCAGTACACCCCGGTCGTCGCGCCTCGCGACGAGAACCGCATCATCTTCGTCGGACGCCTGACCGCCGAGAAGCAGGTCGAGGTCATCCTCGAGGCGATGACGAAGCTCGACCCCGCTCTCGACGCGTCGTTCGACATCGTCGGAGGCGGGGACCAGCGCAAGCAGCTCGAGACGCTCGCGAACCAGCTCGGACTCGCCGACCGCGTGACCTTCCACGGCCGCACGAGCGACGAGGAACTGCGCGCGCTGCTGTCCCGCGCCTCGGTGTTCACGATCGCGTCGATCGCCGAACTGCAGTCGATCGCCACTATGGAGGCGATGGCCTCGGCTCTCCCGATCGTCGCGGCGGATGCCGTCGCGCTGCCGCATCTCGTGCACGACGGCGAGAACGGCTACCTGTTCGAGCCCGGTAATGCGGATGCGCTCGCGGCACGACTCACCGATGTGCTCACAGCATCGCCCGGCGAGTACGCGCGCATGCAGCAGGCGTCTCTCGACGGCGTCGCGATCCACGACATCAACCGCACTCTCGACACGTTCGAGGCGCTGTACCGCGACGAGCCGCTGCCCGAGTGACGGGACGCGTCATGCACATCGTCTTCTTCGGCGATCAGCACCTCGACTCCCTCGGCGGGGCGCAGGTGTCGATGCGGCTGCAGCGCGAGTTCCTCGAGCGCGCCGGCCACACCGTCACGGTCGTCGCCCCGCGGATGCACGGGTCTCGCGTCGCTGAGGCGAACCCCTGCGATGTCGACCTGCCGTCGATGCCGATCACGATCGACCGCGAGTACTCGATGAGTTGGCCGGGCCGCGGCACCGACCGCTTTCTCGATCGCGAGATGACGCACCGGCCGAGAGTCGACCTCGTGCACGTGCAGGCCGACTTCTGGGGAGCCCTCATCGGCCACAGATTCGCCGCGCGGCACGGCATCCCGGTGGTCCACACGATGCACAACCGGGTGGATGTCGGCATCGCGGCCGTGACCCCGCTGCACCGCCCGGCGCTCGCGGTGCTCAACCTCTGGCGTCGGTCCGCCCTGCGATCGCTCGGCGAACCGGTGGGTGGAAGCGATGGGTGGGCGTATCTGCGCGGCATCGCGACCGGGGCGTCTGCGGTGACCGCGCCGTCGACGCACTTCGCACGTCGGCTCGAGGAGCACGGCGTGTTCTCGCCGGTCGACGTCGTGTGGAACGGCATCGACGACGGCATCCGCGACCAGACCCTCGCGGCCGCTCCGGCGAACCGTGATCCGGGACGTCCGCGGTTCGTCTGGCTGGGGCGCATGAGCCCCGAGAAGCGCCTGCTGCCCTTCCTCGAGGCGTTCGTCGAGTCGGGCATCGATGCCGACCTCGAGATCATCGGCGGCGGGGCGCAGCGTGCAGCCGCCGAGAAGATCGTCGCCGGCATGCCGAACGTGCGCTTCGCGGGCAAGCTCACATACGCGCAGACTCTCGCTCGCATCGCCGCGGCCGATGCTCTCGTGCAGACGTCGATCGGCTTCGAGACGCAGGGGATGACGCCGTTCGAGGCCGCGACCCTCGGCACGCCCTCGGTGATCAGCGATCCCGACATCGCGGCCGAACTGGGCGGCGGGCTCTGGGCGGTTCCCGGGTCTGGGGGAACGGAGGCCCAGCGTCGCGCAGGCCTCGTCGAGACGTTGCGCCGAGCAGCATCCGACATCGTGGCGGGCGATGCTCCTGCACCGGTACGCGAGGTGTCCGAGGCGTTCCGGCAATCGTCGCGCACGGCCGCGATGATCGAGGTCTACGAGCGGGTGCTCGCCGGCTGAGGCGTGGCGCCCTGTGGTTGGCCTGTGGTGTGGCGCCATGGTGTGTGCCGGTTGTGGGGCGTGGCCTTGGCGTGTGGGGTGTGGCCTTGATGTGGCACCTGTTGTCGGAATGGGGGCGTGATAGCGACAACAGGTGTCATGTGATGCCTGATGCCTGATGCCTGATGCCTGATGCCTGATGCCTGATGTGTGGGGTGTGGCCTTGATGTGGCACCTGTTGTCGGAATTAGGGAGTGATAGCGCCAACAGGTGTCATGTGACGTGTGGGGCGTGGCCTTGATGTGGCACCTGTTGTCGGAATGGGCGCCTGATGGCGACAACAGCTGTCATGTGATGCCTGATGCCTGATGCCTGATGCCTGATGCCTGATGCCTGATGCCTGATGTGTGGGGCGTGGCCTTGATGTGGCACCTGTTGTCGGAATCAGGGCGTGATAGCGACAACAGGTGTCATATGAACGACAGCGGAGTCGGCGATCACAAGCGCTGAAAGGCCCGCCGGCTCAGAACGGCAGTCCGTAGAAGAGGTTCGACACCCAGGAGACCAATATCCCCGCGAGCTGCGACGCGGTGATGCCGATCGCGATTCCGGGGAGGAGCTTCGAGCCGGGTCTCCTCACCGCGACGACGCCGAGGAGCAGTCCCGCGAGAGCGACGACGAAGATCAGCCCGTTGCTGATCACTCCGAACGCGCCGATCGCCACCGAGTCGTAGAACCACCGGAAGATCAGCGGATAGGAGACCGTCGTGATCAGCCCGAGGCCGAGCGACACCAGGGCGAGCACGAACGCGAGACGCCCGGTCCCCGCCGACGCCGCCGATCGAGTTGACGCAGACCCCGCAGCCGAGGGCGCCGCCGGGTACTGTGGGGCGGCGTAGTACGGGGATTGCTGCTGCTGCGGCGGATACTGCGCCGGATGCGTCTGCGCCGGCTGCTGCGCCGGATACGGCTGCGCCGGATGCTGCTGCGCCGGATACTGCGCCGGCTGCTGCTGAGGGGGCACGCCGTGCGGCTGTGCGGGTGGCTGCTGAGGGTCGCTCATGCGGTCGAGCGTAGCCGTGCATGTCGGCGAGCCGGAAGTCCTTGGCGGCGCTCAGCGGTAGACGTGACCGGACTGCGCCGCGTCCGAGGTGGAGTGCGCGGCTGCCCGCGACCAGTCGGTGGGCGTCTGGCGGTATCCGTCGCGGCGTACTTCGACGACGGTGGCGACGGCCGCCCAGATCGCGAGGCTGAGGAGGATGACGAGAAGGAACATGGCAGAAACGCTACGGTCGCTCTTGAATCGCCACGAGTGGCAGAATAGACTGCGATCATACGAAACCTGCCAAAGCCAGGAGCTGCCATGTTGAAGACCGTCGCCTGTGTCGTTCAAGACGGATTCGCACCGTTCGAGTTCGGTCTCGCGTGCGAGGCCTTCGGTCTCGACCGATCGAATGACGGCGTCCCCAACTTCGACTTCCGCGTCATCGCCCCGCATCCGGGGGTCGTGAAGTCGAAGCTCGGCTTCTCGATCAACGTCGAGCATGATCTCTCGTTCGCATACGAGGCCGACCTCGTCGTCTTGTGTCCCATCCCGAGGGAGTACTGGTCGCAGATCGATCCGCTGTTGCTCGACCTCGCCCGTGATGCGGTGGCGCGTGGCGCCTGGGTGCTGACGATCTGCAGTGCCTCGTTCATCCTGGGCGCGGCGGGCGTGCTCGACGGGCGGCGCGCGACGACGCACTGGATGTACTCCGACACGATGGCCGAGATGTACCCGCAGATCGACATCGACCCCGACGTGCTCTTCGTGCAGGACGACCGCATCATCACGAGCGCGGGCACCGCCGCAGGGATCGACGCGTGCCTGCATCTGCTGCGTCAGGAGCTCGGAGCCGAGCTCACCAACCGCATCGCCCGCCGCATGGTGGTGCCGCCGCAGCGCGATGGTGGCCAGGCGCAGTTCATCGACCGGCCGATCCCGGTCGTGCAGAGCGATTCGCTGGCGGCGGTCGCCGACTGGGCGGTCGAGCACCTGCGCGATGACCTGGGCGTCGACCAGCTGGCTGCGCGTGCGCTGATGTCTCCGCGCACCTTCGCCCGCCGCTTCAAGGCCGAGTACGGTGCGACGCCGGCGGCGTGGTTGGCGCGCCAGCGCGTGCTGCATGCTCAGCGACTGCTGGAGCGCAGCGATCTCGCGCTCGAGCAGATCGCCGACGAATGCGGCTTCGGTTCGGCCGCCGTGCTGCGGCAGAACTTCTCCCGGGTGCTGGGGACGACCCCGACCGCCTATCGCGCCCGCTTCTCGTGCGTCGACGAGTCGGAGTCCTCGGCGGCGTGAGTCGCCGCGACTGCTGCCGGGTCGCTCAGCGGTCCCAGTGCCCCGGGTTGGGGAGCGCGCGGTAGTCCACGTCGACCCCCTCGGGTGCGACCGCTGCCGTGCAGTACAGCAGCGACTGCGTGGGGTATCCGTGCGGGCGGTTGTCGCGGATGATCGCGCGGTCGTCTTCCGGATCGAGCCGGGCCGACGAGCCCAGCAGTAACGTCCAGTCCGCGACCCAGTCGGGGCTGTCGGCGGCAGGGCCCAGGGCGCGGAACTCCGGCAGCCACGCGGCGATGCGCGGCGTCTCGAGGTCGTCGAGGTCGTCGTGGGCGATCATGTGGATGCCGTGGGTGATCGGCGTCTCGGTCAGCTCGGCGCCGTCCCAGCTCAGCACGCGCGAGCCTTCCGGCCGCACCTCGAGCAGGTTGAAGCCGTGCATCGACAGCGGCGCGATCGGTGAGCGTCCTGCCACCGACTCGAGCGCCAGGGAGCCGCGCGAGACGGCAGCATCGTCTGCGAGGTCGACGACATCGGCGCGGTTGAGCAGCACGGCGAGGCGCCGCGTCGAGGCATCGACGGCGAGCCACGCGCCGCCCGCGCGGCGATCGCGGATGCCGGAGACGCCAGGGTAGGCCGCGGGCCACCACTCGCCGAGAGCATCCCATTCGCGCTGCGGGTCTTCGTCTCTCACCGCGAGCAGACGCGCGGTGTCGGGGCCGGCCACATCGATCACCACAGTGCACACCCCTCGAGTCTAGGAGCGCGGCGAGGCGCCAGGCAGCTGCGGGCCCGCGGCACCGGATGCTGCGGCAGAATCGAAACCGTGAACATCGTCGTCGGGGTTACGGGTGGCATCGCCGCATACAAGACAGTGCACCTGGTGCGTCTGCTCACCAAGGCCGGGCACGACGTGACCGTCGTACCCACGGCGGACGCCCTGCGTTTCGTGGGGACGCCGACATGGGAGGCGCTCAGCCGGCATCCGGTCACGACCAGCGTGCACGACGACGTCGCGCGCGTGCGCCACGTGGCTCTGGGGCAGAACGCCGACCTCGTGATCGTCGCCCCGGCGACGGCGAACACGATCGCCAAGATCACGGCGGGCATCGCCGACGACCTGCTGGGCACGACCCTGCTCGCGACCGAGGCGCCAGTGCTGCTCGCGCCCGCGATGCACGCCGAGATGTGGCGGAACGCCGCCACGCAGGCGAACATCGCGACCCTGTCGGGGCGCGGCGTGCACCTGGTCGGCCCCGCGGACGGGGAGCTCGCGGGCGGTGACAGCGGTCCTGGCCGCATGGCCGAGCCGGAGGAGATCTTCGACGCCGCGCTCGCGCTGCTCGCGCCGCAGGATCTCGCGGGGGTGAGCGTCGCGATCTCGGCCGGCGGCACGCGCGAGCCGATCGACCCCGTGCGGTTCCTCGGCAACCGGTCGAGCGGCAGGCAGGGCATCGCGCTCGCCGCCGAGGCCGCCGCACGAGGAGCTGTCGTGACGCTGGTCGCGGCGAACGTCTCGGGCGACGTGCTGGCCGACGCGCGACACCCCTCGGTGCGGGTCGTCGCCGTCGGCACCGCGGCCGAGCTCGCCGTCGCGATGAAGGATGCTGCGGCGGCGGCCGACATCGTGATCATGGCCGCCGCGGTAGCCGACTACCGGCCCGCGACGGTCTCGGAGCACAAGCTGACCAAGGAGCAGGGCGTGCTCACCCATGTCGATCTGGTCGAGAACGAAGACGTGGTCGCCTCCCTCGCCGTATCGCGCCGCGACGGCGGCGCGCCGCGGACGCAGACGATCGTCGCGTTCGCAGCGGAGACCGCGGAAGACCCGGCCGAGCGGCGCGAGCGTGCTCGCCGCAAACGGGAGCGCAAGGGCGTCGATCTGCTCGCTGTGAACCTCGCGAACGCCGTGCAGGGGTTCGAACGTCGCGACAACGCGGTCGAGGTGATCGGCGCGGACGGCGAGGTCGTGGCATCCGCATCCGGTGCGAAGCGCGAGGTCGCCCGAGTGCTCCTGGACGCCGTGCGTGACGTGCGGTAAACTTGAGTCACGTCCACTCAACTTTATGGGCGTCTCGATCCACACCGTGACAGAAGGAGTCTCCTAGGAGGAGCACATGCCAGGCCCACAGAGCGCACAGAACGACGACCAGCAGTCCGCCCTCGAGCAGTTCGGGATCAACCTCACCGACCGCGCACGTCAGGGCAAGCTCGACCCCGTGATCGGCCGCGACAGCGAGATCCGGCGCGTCAGCCAGGTGCTCACGCGCCGCACCAAGAACAACCCTGTTCTCATCGGTGAGCCCGGCGTCGGCAAGACGGCTGTCGTCGAGGGACTCGCTCAGCGCATCGTCGCGGGCGACGTCGCCGAGTCGCTCAAGAACAAGGAGTTGGTGTCGCTCGACATCTCGGCGCTCGTGGCCGGTGCGATGTACCGCGGTCAGTTCGAGGAGCGCCTCAAGAGCGTGCTCAAGGAGATCACCGAGTCCGACGGCCAGATCATCACCTTCATCGACGAGCTGCACGTGCTCATGGGAGCGGGTGGCGGCGAAGGATCCGTCGCGGCCTCGAACATGCTCAAGCCCATGCTCGCCCGGGGTGAGCTG
The DNA here is from genome assembly GCF_058791955.1 of Microbacterium sp. EB106-03-03-XG65. NCBI lineage: Bacteria > Bacillati > Actinomycetota > Actinomycetes > Micrococcales > Microbacteriaceae > Microbacterium > Microbacterium sp. EB106-03-03-XG65. The sequence continues at coordinate 189,051 of NZ_JBYTEB010000001.1, read as the reverse complement.
CGCCTGATCGGCGCCACGACGCTCAACGAGTACCGCGAGTTCATCGAGAAGGATGCCGCGCTCGAGCGACGCTTCCAGCAGGTGTATGTGGGAGAGCCGACCGTCGAAGACACGATCGCGATCCTCCGGGGGTTGAAGGGGCGCTACGAGGCTCACCACGGGGTGACGATCTCGGACAGCGCCCTGGTCGCCGCCGCCGCGCTGTCGAATCGCTACCTGCCGGCGAGGCAGCTGCCCGACAAGGCGATCGACCTCATCGACGAGTCGATGTCGCGCCTCAAGATGGAGATCGACTCGTCTCCTGTCGAGATCGACCAGCTCAAGCGTCAGGTCGACCGCATGAAGCTCGAAGAGCTCGCGCTCAAGCGCGAGAAGGACGCGGCGTCGAAGGAACGGCTCGGAGCGCTGCGCGAGCAGCTCGTCGGGATGGAGAAGGAGCTCGCCGAGCTCGAGGCCCGCTGGGCTCGTGAGCGGCAGGGCCTGAACCGCGTCGGCGATCTGAAGAAGAAGCTCGACGAGGCGGTCACTCAGCGCGACCTCGCGATGCGCGAGGCCGACTACACGCGCGCGTCCAAGCTCGAGTACGAGACCATCAAGCGTCTCGAGCGTGAGATCGCCGAGGCCGAGCAGGCCGAGGCCACGGCCTCGTCTGAGCCGCGCATGGTCAACGAACAGGTCACCGACGAGGACATCGCCGCCGTGATCGCCGCCTGGACGGGAATCCCGGTCGGCCGCCTGCTGCAGGGCGAGAGCGAGAAGCTGCTGCACCTCGAGTCCGAGCTCGGCAAGCGCCTGATCGGACAGAAGGATGCCGTCAAGGCGGTGTCCGATGCGGTGCGTCGTTCGCGTGCGGGAATCAGCGACCCCGGTCGTCCGACCGGTTCGTTCCTGTTCCTCGGCCCGACCGGTGTCGGCAAGACCGAGCTCGCGAAGGCGCTGGCGCAGTTCCTCTTCGATGACGAGCACGCCATGGTGCGCATCGACATGTCGGAGTACGGGGAGAAGCACTCGGTCTCGCGACTGGTCGGCGCCCCTCCCGGGTATGTCGGGTACGAGCAGGGCGGCCAGCTCACCGAGGCCGTGCGTCGCCGTCCCTACAGCGTGATCCTGCTCGACGAGGTCGAGAAGGCGCATCCCGAGGTGTTCGACGTCTTGCTGCAGGTGCTCGACGACGGTCGGCTCACCGACGGGCAGGGGCGCACGGTCGACTTCTCGAACGTCATCCTGATCCTCACCTCGAACCTCGGCTCGCCGATCCTCATCGATCCGACGCTGTCGCCCGACGTCAAGCGCGAGCAGGTCATGGCGCTGGTGCACCAGGCGTTCCGGCCCGAGTTCCTCAACCGTCTCGACGACATCGTGATGTTCTCGGCGCTCAGTCAGGACGACCTCGCGCAGATCGTCGAGCTCTCGATCGATCAGCTGCACGACCGGCTGCGCGATCGGCGGCTCACTCTCGCGGTCACCCCTGACGCCAGGGCCTGGCTCGCCGAACGCGGATACGACCCGCTGTTCGGCGCCCGCCCGCTGCGCCGCCTCATCCAGTCCGAGGTGCAGAACAAGCTCGCCACCGCGCTGCTCTCGGGCGGCGTGCATGACGGCGACACCGTGCGGGTCGATGTGTCGGTGGACGGCGACGGTCTCGTGCTCACCTCGACCGCGCCGGAGCCCGATGTCGAATCCGAGCCCGACGACGACGTGATCGAGGCCGAGCTGCTCGACGAGTAAGGCCGCTCGGCCGCGCCCGGCACGAAAGAGGGGCGGATGCTGTCGCATCCGCCCCTCTTCTCGTCGCCCGCGGGCGGGAGCGTCAGGCGCTCAGGATGACCGTCTCTGCGATCGGGCGACGCACGCGGGGTGCGGTCTCGCCCTGCTGCAGGCCCTCGGGAAGACCGGCGGCGTCGCCGAGCTCGCCGACGGCGATCACGGTGATGGCGGAGAAGCGCGGCGACAGGTCGGCGAACTCCCGCACGACCTCGGGGTCGAAACCGCTCATCTGGTGCACGAGCAGACCCTCGTGGTGGGCCTGCACCGAGAAGTGCGCCACGGCCTGGCCGAGGTCGTAGACCGCGTGGCTGATGGCCTTGCCGTCCTCCGACTCGGTCTCGGCGATCGCGACGATGAGGGCCGAGGCCTTCGATGCCCAGAGCTGGTTGAATTCGACCAGCGAGTCGACGACCTGGTCGAACAGTGCGGTGCCACGGCGCGCGACGATGAAGCGCCACGGCTGCAGGTTGTATGCCGAGGGCGACCAGCGCGCGGCCTCGAGGGCGGCGCTCAGCTTGGCGTCGTCGATCGTGTTCTCGGCGTCGTATGCGCGGGGGCTCCAGCGTCCGGCGAGGACGTCGAGGACGGGGTGCTCGGTGGGGGCGGTGCGGTCGACGACAGGAGTGCTCATGGAAGTGCCTTTCGAGAAGGAGAGGAATCGGACTCCTTCGTCCGGGCTACATCGAGTCTAAACAGGTGCATGCGGGCGCATATTCCCGGCATTTCAGCATGTATCCACATGACGACGAAATCCAGCCGGATGATTCCGTAGAGTTCACGGATGCGAACGACCGATGCAGTCCCAGGAGTCCCCGCCGCGCACCCGCACCTGCTGCCCGGCCTCCCCGCAGAGTACGTCGCCGCCGTGCTGGATCGCCTCCACGACCGTTGTCGACCCGACGCCGAGCAGCACGTGCTCGAGGCGCTCAAGCTCGTCGTGCTGACCGACCTGTGGGGTCTTCGGGTCGAGACATCCCGCGAGCTCGAGACGGCGCGCACCGCGCTGGCCGATTCTCCTCAGGCGTACGCCCGGCTGCGCGAGGCGATGTGTCGGAGCGGGTATCCACGCGACCGCGATGTGCAGAGCTCGATGCGAGACGCCGACCCCGAACCCATCCGATGCGTTGCCGCGTACGTCCGTGTCTTCGGACCGTTCACGTCGCGCACCGTGCGCCTGTGGCCCGACGCTCAGGCGGTCATGGCCGAGCTCCGCATCGGCGTGTCGGCTCTGAACGACCTCGCCGCCTCCTGGCGCGACTCGATCGGCGGGTCGAGTGGCGAAGCGTCGGCGTCGCCCTGGCGGGTGCTGGGTACGGTCTCGTACGTCGCTGAGCTGACGCGCGGCGCCGCACGCGAACCGCGAGCGGAGGGTCAGTCGGGGAGGATGCGGGTCGCTGCTCCCGAGAGCGCGAGGCGAACCGCGCGGATCGACGGCGCCGCCGCCGACACGCGCCTGGCCGCCGAGAAGATCTCTCGTCGCGGGGCTGCGGGGAGCGCGACGAGGTCGACCGAAGGGGTGTCGCCCGCCCAGACGAGCTCTGGCAGCAGGCCCACGGCCAACCCCGCATGGATCAGCCTCACGTGAGCGGTGAGGTCGGCCACCTCGAACCGCACATCGGGCTCGAATCCCGCCGTGCGGCACAGCTGCTCGGCCCAGGCGCGCGACGCCGTGCCTTCGGGCTCCAGCACCCACGGCTGATCACGGGTCGCCCACAGCGCCGCGGCCGCGTCGGTCGCGGGGGAGGGGGCGGGCGGTCGCGCCAGGGTGATCGCGTCGTGTGCGAGCACCACCCGATCGAGGTCGGCGTGGATCGGCCTGGTGTGTCCCGGGTACTGCTCGGCGAGGATCAGGTCGTAGTCACGGCTCGAGACGCCCACGAGTCCGGTCTCGGGGTCGCACTCCGTCACCTCGACGCGCAGTGCCGGATGCTCGTGCCGCAGCGCATCGAGCGCCTGGGGGAGCAGTGAGTGCGCGGCCGACTGGAACACGGCGACGTGCACCGTGCCCGTGACCTCGGTGAGGGACTCGGCCACCGCGACTTCGGCCTGTTCGAGCCGATCGAGGATGCCGATCGCCTCGTCGACGAGCACGGTGCCCTGCGGCGTGAGCTGCACTCCGCGCCCGACCCGTCGCAGCAATGGCACGCCCACTTCGCGCTCCAACGCGCTGAGCTGCTGCGACACCGACGCCTTGCTGTACGAGAGGGCATCGGCGACGGCCGACAGTGTGCCGCGGCGCGAGAGTTCGACCAGAAGTCGGAGTCGATTGACGTCGAGCATCCGCGCGCATCCGTTCACCGAGAAGGTTAAGTCAAACCGAACAGAAACCACCCAGATCGGTTGATAGACGTAGCCTACCGGTGCGCCTGAGAATGATCGAGCCGCACACGATTCCCGGGTGTGCGTTCCCCCGAAAAAAGGCCACCCGATGACCGTCGCCGCTGACACCACCCCCGACACCACGCCGCGCACCGAAGACGTCGCCGCTCTCGTGCAGCGCTGGCTCGCCGAGAGCGAGACCCACCCCGTCGAGCCCGCGGCCCAGCGCCTCGCCGAAGTGCTGAAGGACCCCCACGGCCTCGCGTTCACGGTCGGCTTCGTCGACGGCGTGATGCGACCCGAAGACCTCGGCGTCGCCGGTCGCAAGCTGGCCGAGATCTCCGAACTCACGCCCTCGCTCCTGCCGGGTTACCTGCGGGCGGCGATCAAGACGGGCGGTTTCTGGGCGCCGAAGCTCCCGGGAGTCGTGGTGCCGGTCGCGCGCCGCGCTCTGCGCGCCATGGTGGGCCACCTCGTGCTCGACGCCACCCCCTCGAAGCTCGGTCCCGCGATCGCCAAGCTGCGCAAGACCGGCAATCGACTCAACCTCAACCTGCTCGGCGAAGCCGTGCTCGGCGAGCGAGAAGCCGGTCACCGGCTCCAGGGCACGTACGACTTCCTGGCCCGCGCAGACGTCGACTACGTCTCGATCAAGGTCTCGAGCGTCGTCAGTCAGCTGTCGATGTGGTCGTTCGACGAAGCGGTCGCCGATGTCGTCGAGAAGCTGACTCCGCTCTACCGCCTCGCCGCGGCCTCGGAGGCCCAGGGCAAGACCAAGTTCATCAACCTCGACATGGAGGAGTACCGCGACCTCGACCTGACGATCGCGGCATTCACCAGCATCCTCGAGCAGCCCGGACTCGAGAACCTCGAGGCCGGAATCGTGCTGCAGGCCTACCTGCCCGACGCGCTCGCCGCGATGCAGCACCTGCAGGAATGGGCCTCGCGTCGTCGTGCCCAGGGCGGCGCGCCCATCAAGGTGCGTGTCGTCAAGGGCGCGAACCTGGCGATGGAAGAGGTCGACTCGAAGATCCACGACTGGCCGCTCGCCACGTACGGCACCAAGCAGGACTCCGACACCAACTACAAGCGCGTGCTCGACTGGTCGATGACGCCGGAACGACTGGATGCCGTGCGCATCGGCGTCGCGGGCCACAACCTCTTCGACATCGCGTACACGTGGCTGCTCGCGAAGGCCAGGAACGTGACGGATGCCGTCGAGTACGAGATGCTGCTCGGAATGGCGACCGGGCAGGCCGAGGCCGTGCGCAAGGACGTCGGCCAGCTGCTGCTCTACACACCGGTGGTCAACCCCGCCGAGTTCGACGTGGCGATCGCATACCTCGTGCGCCGCCTCGAAGAGAACGCGAGCCCCGAGAACTTCATGTCGGCCGTGTTCGAGCTCGCATCGAACCCGACCCTGCTGACCCGTGAGCGCGAGCGCTTCGAGCGTTCGCTGGCCGCACTCGAGGCCGACCGCTCGATGCCCTCGTCGCACCGCGTGCAGAACCGCGCCGCCGAGGCGGAGAAGGCAGTGCAGACCACAGCGGATGCCGCCACCACCGGGTTCCACAACCAGGCCGACAGCGACCCCGCGATCGCCGCGAACCGTGCCTGGGGCCGTGAGATCCTGGCCCGCTCGGTGGATTCGACGCTCGGGCTCGACTCGATCGCGCTCGCCAAGGTCGAGACGACCGACGAGCTCGACGGCATCTTCGCCGCCGCATCCGCCGCCGCGTCGGCCTGGGCCGCGCGCCCTGCTGCCGAGCGCGCCGCCGTGCTGCACCGCGCCGGCGACGAACTCGCCGCCCGCCGAGGCCAGCTCATCGAGATCATGGCTCACGAAGCGGGCAAGACCATCGCCGAGGCAGACCCCGAGGTCTCGGAGGCGATCGACTTCGCGCATTACTATGCCGAGCGCGCGCTCGACCTCGAGAACATCGTCGGCGCCGATTTCGTGCCGTCGAAGGTGACCGTGGTCACCCCGCCGTGGAACTTCCCTGTCGCGATCCCCGCCGGCGGCGTGCTCGCCGGCCTCGCCTCGGGCTCCGGTGTGATCATCAAGCCCGCCAAGCTCACGCAGCGCTGCGGCGCGGTCATGGTCGAGGCGCTGTGGGCCGCGGGCGTGCCGCGCGATCTGCTCGCACTCGTCGACCTCGCGAACCGCGACCTCGGCACGCGCCTCGTCGCCAGCCCCGAGGTCGACCGGGTGATCCTCACCGGCGCCTACGAGACAGCACAGCTGTTCCGCTCGTTCCGCTCCGACCTGCCGCTGCTCGCCGAGACGAGCGGCAAGAACGCGATCATCGTCACGCCGTCGGCCGACCTCGACCTCGCCGCAGCCGATGTGGCGCGCAGTGCGTTCGGCCACGCCGGGCAGAAGTGCTCGGCGGCCTCACTCGCGATCCTCGTGGGCTCGGTCGCCGACTCGCAGCGCTTCGAGCGTCAGCTGGTCGACGCCGTCACCTCGATGCGTGTCGGTCTGCCTGACGACCCGGCGACTCAGATGGGCCCGATCATCGAGCCGGCGAACGGCAAGCTGCTCACGGCGCTCACGACTCTCGAGCGGGGCGAGCGCTGGCTCGTCGAGCCCAAGAAGCTCGACGCCGAAGGACGCCAGTGGACTCCCGGCGTCAAGATCGGCGTCGCTCCCGGCTCGACCACGCACCTGACGGAGTTCTTCGGGCCGGTGCTCGGCATCATGCACGCGAAGGACCTCGACGAGGCGATCCGCCTGCAGAACGCTGTGGACTACGGCCTCACCGCCGGCATCCATTCGCTCGACTCCACCGAGGTCGCGACCTGGCTCGATCGCGTCGAAGCGGGGAACCTCTACGTCAACCGCGGCATCACCGGTGCCATCGTGCAGCGTCAGCCGTTCGGAGGCTGGAAGCGCTCGGCCGTCGGTGCCGGCGCCAAGGCCGGCGGCCCGAACTACCTGTTCGGGCTCGGGGAGTGGACCTCGGCGGAACTGCCTGCCGCCGCTGCGGGTGCGGCCCTCAGTGCGCCGGTCGAGGCGCTGCTGGCGGCTGCGGGTTCCGCGCTCGACGCGGTCGAGATCGAGTGGCTGCACCGCGCCGCTGCCGCCGACGAGCGTGCCTGGACCTCGGAGTTCGGCGCCGTGAGCGACAAGTCCGGCCTCGGCGTCGAGCGCAATGTCTTCCGCTACCGCCCGGTCGAGGCCGATGTGCGCATCGCCGAGAACACGCCGCTGGTCGACGGCATCCGTGTGATCGCCGCCGCCCTGCGCAGCGGCAGCCCGTTCACCGTCTCGGCGCCCGCACTGCCCTCGCGCGTCGAGAAGGCGCTGCGCGCGCACGGCGTCACCGTCTCGCACGCCAAGGACGCCGTCTGGGTCAAGGGCTACGCCAAGGCGGCGGCGAAGGCGGCACACAGCTGGAAGCGCCTGCGCCTCGTGGGCGGCGACCCCGCTGCCCTCTTCGAGGCACTCGGCGGAACGCCGGATGTCGCGGTGTGGTCGCACTCGGTCACGGGAGCCGGCCGCATCGAGATGCTGCCTTTCCTGCACGAGCAGGCCGTGTCGATCACCAACCACCGGTTCGGTAACCCGACGACGCTGTCCGACGGCCTGATCTGAGGCCCCTGGCGGCTCCCTCTGGGCCCTCCCTCTGGGGCCCCTCTGGGGCCGCTCAACCCGCACGGGCACAGCTTCGGAGTTCGGCTTCGACGCGCGGGGAAGACGACGGATGCCGCGGCGTGTCGGCCGCGGCATCCGAAGCTGTGCTCGTGGAACGGAGCGCTGACGGTCGGTCAGCCGCGCAGGGCGTCGCCGAGCTTGACCCTCGACCCCATGCGCAGCAGCGAGTTCTCGTAGATCTTCGCGGCGATGACGATCGCGGCGACGCAGCTCGCGAGCAGGATCACCAGGCTCAACAGCGGCTCCCACCACTGCGCCTCGCCCACGAACAGACGCATCGGCATGCCGACCGGGGCCGAGAACGGCACGTACGACATGATCGTCAGCACCAGCGGGTTGTCGTTGAAGAAGATGACCAGGATGTACGGCGCCATGATGAGCATGGTGATCGGCGTCGTGGTCGACCCGATGTCCTCCTGACGGGAGACCATCGAGGCGGCCGCCGCGAACATCGACGCGAGCAGGATGAACCCGAACAGGAAGAACACGGCGAACCAGATGATCGGGGCGCCGAGCGTCGACAGCACTTCACGTTGCCCCGTGGCTATCAGGCCTATCGTCGCGACCGCCGCCAGCGCGAGGATCTGACCCATCGCGAGGATCGTGTTACCGATGACCTTGCCGGCGAGCAGGGAGCGGGCCGAGATGCTCGACAGCAGGATCTCGACCACCCGGGTCTGCTTCTCCTCCACCACGCTCTGCGCGATCGTGCCGCCGAAGGTCGCCGCGGCACCCATGAACACCACGCCGAAGGCGATCGCGATGAAATAGCGCAGCAGCGGGTTGGTGGTCGCGGGTTCGAGGATCTCGATGTCCGGGGCCTGCGACAGGCCCGACACGAGGCTCGACGGGGCATCCTTCAGGGCGACGATCGTGACTCCCGTCGCGCCGTCACCGGGGAGCACCGCGGCATCGACCTTCTCCGAGCGCACGAGCTCCTCGGCCGCGGCCTGATCGGCGACCTCGGTGATCTCGACAGAGGGCAGGGCCGACACGACGGATGCCGTCTCAGGGGTCACGGCCACGGGCATGGTGTCGGTGTTCTTGCTCGCGAAACCGCCGATCACGATGCCGGCGAGTGCGATGAGCAGCAACACGCCGGTCGAGATGAGGAACGCCTTGCTGCGCAGCTTCGAGCCGATCTCGCGCTCGGCGACGAGCCAGATCATCGAGACCTGCGACGGCGAGCCGCTGTTCTTGGGAGTGCTCACTGGATGACCTCCTTGAAGATCTGGGCGAGGGACGGATGCTTCGGCGCGAAGCTCGCGACATCGCCGCGTTCCACCGCGGTGCGCAGCACACGCTGTGCGGTCTCGGCCCCGTCGGCGTCGAACAGGGCGTAGCCGCCCTCGAAGTCGATCACGGTGACTCCCGGCTCGGCACGCAGCCATCCCGCGTCTCCGGCCGAGACGAGTTCGTACCGGCTTCCGGCGTGCTGGGCGCGCAGACCGTCGCGGGATCCGGATGCGCGGATCGTGCCCGCCGCGAGGATCACGAGGTCGTCGCACAGCCGCTCGACCACGTCGAGCTGATGAGAGGAGAACAGAATCGATGCCCCCTTGGCCGCCGAGGCCTGCAGCACCGACGCGACGACGTCGACCGCGAGCGGGTCGAGACCCGAGAACGGCTCGTCGAGGATCAGCACCTCGGGGTCGTGCACGAGGGCTGCCGCGATCTGAGCACGCTGCTGGTTGCCGAGCGACAGCGATTCGATCGTGTCGTTCAGGCGCTCCTCGAGTCCGAGCTCGGTGAGCAGCGCAGTGGCTCGCGTCGTGGCATCCGGCTTGCTGAAGCCGTGCAGACGGGCGAGATACACGATCTGCTCGAGCACCTTCATCTTCGGGTACAGGCCGCGTTCCTCGGGCATGTAGCCGAAGTGGCGGCGGTCGGCGCTCGACAGCGCACGGCCGTCGAGTTCGACGGTGCCGCCGTCAGAGCTGAGCAGCCCGAGGACGATGCGCATGGTGGTGGTCTTGCCTGCGCCGTTGCCGCCGACGAACCCGGTGAGGCGCCCGGGCGCCACCTCGAATGAGACGTCGTCGAGCACACGCCGCGAGCCGTAGCTCTTGGTGATGCCGCTCAGAACGAGCTTTCCTGTGGTCATACCCTCACGCTATGGCGCGGTGCTCGGCCCCGGCATCCCCCCTGCGGCGGATCTGCCCTGTCGGCGTCGGACACCGCACGTCCCCCTCGCGACGGAGCGCAGGGAGTCGCCGTTCAGCCCGGGAGGTCGCTGCTCAGCCCAGGAAGAGGAAGGCGAAGATGCCGAGCGCGAACGGCGCGGTCGCGACGACGAACGCCACGGCGACGATGATGCCCACGACCAGCCAGGGGCTGCGGCGACGCAGGCGCCGTCCCGGCGGCGCGACGCCAGGGGGCGGGGTGAGCACGTCCAGCGGGGCGGCGAACGGCAGGGCGGGAGAGTTCGGAGGCGTCGCCGCCGCAGCACCCGGAGCCGCCGGAGCACCCGGAGCCGCCGGAGTCGCCGCGACACCGGGATGCTGCACCGCCGCCGGGGCCTGCAGCCGCAGCCGGTCGTCGCGCCACCGCGCCCACTGGTCGAGCTTGGTGAGCAGTGCGCCCACGGCGCCGAACAGCCATGCCCAGGTCGCGGGATCGAGGGTCGACACGTCACGTCGCGCATACAGGAAGAGCCAGTCGTCGACGATCTCGACATCGAGCTCCGCCGCATGATCGATGAAGCGCGCCATCACGTCGGGCGTGAACAGATAGAGGGCGTCGGCTTCGTATCCGGCCGGGCAGTACAGCGCGAAGTACTGGTCGAAGTCGCCCTCCAGCGACAGTCGCTGGTCGCGGGTGAACGCGGCCGCCAGTGTGCTGCCCAGCGTGTTGTTCCCCAGCGCATCGAGCACGATGTTCGGCAGCGGCACATCGAGCTTGACGGCGACGTATCCCCACCGGTGGGTCGTCGTCTGCTTGCCGTTGCTGGTCGTGTACTGGTAGTTGCCGAACTCGACGAACCGCGGCTCGACACCGCGCAGCACGTCGGTCGACATGCGGCTCGACCCGCTCGAGAAGATCATGCCGGGCAGAGGAGGGGCATCGATGCGCTCGAAGTAGCTCATCGCGTTGGCCCGGGCGAATCGCGAGAGGCGGAAGCGGGTCAGCGTGCGCAGGCGGATGCTGCGGCGCACGAGCATCACGACGCCGACGACGAGTCCGGCGAGCAGCACCAGTCCGAGGAGCGCGGCGACGGCGACCCCTGCCTCTTGGCCCACTGCATAGCCGAGTCCCAGGATCATGATCCCGATCACCGGGACCACGCAGAGCGCCGCGAACCCGACGGCGACCCACGCGATGATCCGTCCGGCCGACGTGGGGTTGGCGGCGCGCTGCGCGCGGGCGAAGGCGTCGACCTCGGCCGGATTCACGGGGTCGAGCAGCGCGCGGGCATCGAAGAATCCGGGCGCGGTTCCGGGCGACGGCGCCGAAGCGGGTGAGGGAACTGTCACGCGTCCACGGTAGCCGAGCGCGTGCTCGTCAGCGACGGGCGAGTGACGTGTCAGCGCCGCCCGGCGTGCAGCACCGTGCGCACGAGCAGCCCCGCCACGAGCGCCCAGAACGCCGCGCTCACGCCGAGCAGCGAGATGCCGGATGCGGCCACGAGGAACGTCACGACCGCGGGGATGCGCTCACCCGGATCGTCGATGGCCTGCTGCACCGACGACCCGAAGGCGGCGAACAGCGCGAGACCGGCGACGGCGGGAATCACGGCTTCGGGGGCGAGGAGCACGAGCGCCGCGAACCCGGCCGAGAAGCCCCCGAGCACGAGGTAGGAGACACCGGTCGAGACTCCCGCGAGCCACCGTCTCTTCGGATCGGGGTCTGCATCGGGCGATGCTGCGAGAGCGGCGCTGATGGCGGCGAGGTTGATCGCGTGGCCTCCCGCAGTCGCCCCGAGCGCCGTGCCGACGCCCGTCACGAGCATGGCCGGACGCCAGGGAACCTCGTAGCCGAAGCTGCGCATGATCGCGATCCCCGGCACGTTCTGCGACGCCATCGTGACGATGAAGAGCGGCAGCGCGATGCCGATGAGCGCGCCGACGGTGAACGTGGGGGCGGTGAATTCGGCGCGGGGAAGCAGCAGGCCGGCATCCACCGGCGCGCCCGCCTGCGCCAGCGAGACGGCGACGACGATCGCGGCGGCGACGAACGCCAGCGGCACGGCCCAGCGCGGGGCGAACCGCGCGAAGATCAGCCAGGTCAGCACGACGGGCACCACGCCCCAGGGGTTCGTGACGAGTCCGCTGATGGGCGCGAGGCACAGAGGCAGCAGCACCCCGGCGAGCATCGCCTGCGCGATCGACGGAGGGATGCGCGCGATCAGCCCGCCGAGTGCCGGCCAGACGGCCGTGAGCAGGATCAGTGCCGCCGCGACGAGGAACGCGCCGACCGCGGCCGACCACCCGCCGTCGACGATGCCGGTCGCGGCGAGCAGGGCCGCGCCGGGCGTCGACCAGGCGACGGTGATCGGCATCCGATACCGCCAGGCCAGCACGATGCAGGCGAGCCCCATCGTGAGGCTGAGGGCCAGCAGTCCGCTTGCCGCCTGCGCGGGCGAGGCGCCGACGGCGGTGAGGCCGGTGAGCACCACGGCGAACGAGCTCGTGAACCCGACGAGCGCCGTGACGATCCCGGCCACGATCGGACGGGATACGGGAGCGACGGGGGCGGGAGCGACGGGGGCGGGAGCGGGCACCCTCCGAGGGTAGCCGTGACCCGAGCAGTCCGAGCTAGGCCATTCCCCGGCGGTGGGCCAGCACCACGGCCTGCACGCGGTCGCGCGCGCCGAGCTTCTGCAGGATGCGTGAGACATGCGTCTTCACGGTGGCCTCGCCGATGAACAGGGCGCTGGCGATCTCGGCGTTGCTGCGGGCATCCGCGAGCAGAGCCAGCACCTCTGCCTCGCGCTCGGTGAGAGGGTCGGCCAGCACGACAGGGGCTGCGGCGGGCGTCGGAGCCTGAGGCGGTTCCGATGAAGCCGGTGACGCGGATGCCGTCGCGAACCTCGCGAGCACGCGACGCGTCACCTCGGGCGCCAGCATCCCGTCGCCCGCGGCGAGAGCCCGCACGGCGGCCAGCAGGTCTTCGGGCCCGGCGTTCTTCAGCAGGAAGCCGCTGGCTCCGGCATCCAGCGCCTGATACAGGTAGTCGTCTCGGTCGAAGGTCGTGATGATCGCGATCGCAGCCGAGATCTCGGGGTCGGCGACGATGCGCCGGGTGGCCTCGATGCCGTCCATGTCGGGCATCTGCACGTCCATCGTGATCACGTCGGGACGCAGCTCGGTGGCCCTGGCGACGGCCTCGGCACCCGTGGCGGCCTCACCGACGACCGTGATGTCGGCCTGCGTGTCGAGGATCGTGCGGAAACCTGCACGGAGCATCGCGTGGTCGTCGACGAGCAGCACGCGGATCGGAGCAGACGTGTCGGTCATCGCGTGGCGCTGCTCTCATCCAGGCTCCGAGAGCCGTCGACCGGTCGTGGGGCAGAACCGTCGAGCGGCACCCGCGCTCGCACACGCAGCCCGCCCGACGATCGAGGCGTCACCTCGAGGGTTCCGCCGGAGGCCGCTGCCCGCTCGCGCATCCCGAGCTGGCCGAGACCCGGCCGCAGCGCCGCCACCGAGCGTCCGCTGTTCACGACCTCGACCTCGACGCCCGTGTCGTCGTAGCGCACCCGCACATCGGCCATCGCGCCGACGCCCCCATGCCGACGCGCGTTCGTCAGCGACTCCTGTGCGATGCGGTAGAGATTGACGGCGACGACCGACGGAACCGGCAGCGGCTCACCGATCACGGCGTAGTCGGTGGGCAGCCCGGCTTCGGTCGACGCCGTCGCGAGGTCGGCGATGTCGTCGAGGGTCACGGTCGATGAGGCATCCGTCGTCTCGCCGCCCGGCGTGCGGAGCGTCTCGAGCAGCTGTCGCAGTTCGTGGATCGCGTCGCGCGCCGAGCCTTCGATGCCGGTCAGGATCTCCTTCGCCTTCTCGGAATCCTGATCGATCACGAGTCGCGCGGCGCCCGCCTGCACGCCCATGACCGACACATGATGGGCGACGACGTCGTGCAGCTCTCGTGCGATGCGCACGCGGTCGAGCGCGACGGCCTGAGCGGCCGTGACCTCGCGCTGCTGCTCGAGCTCGGCTGTGCGCTGCTCGAGCACCGAGCGCTCCTGCGCCGCATGCCACGAACGCTCGCCGAAGTAGTACGCCCCGGCGAAGTACAGCACGTTCAGCAGCAGCTGAATGAGCATGAATGCCAGGTAGGGCGAGAGGAGGCCCGCGGCGACCTCGGCCTTCTCGGCCTCGGCGATCGCCTCGTGATACATCGTGACCAGGAGCCAGATGAACATGCCGACGATGATCGCGACTCGGACGATCATCGCCGCGCGACGGTCGTTCATCCACGCGCCGACCGTATACAGCGACACGAACATCGCGATGTTGCCGACGTAGATCTCGGGCACCTGGAACGTGATGGCGACGAAGTACGCCCCGCACACGATGATCGCGACGGCGGCGGGCCAGCGTCGACGCCATCCGAGCGGCGCCGTGACTGCGAGGGCGTAGACGAGCGCCGTCCATTCGGGTGCCCTGGTGTCGCCGTACATGTCGGCGACCGTCGACAGCGCTGCGCTGAGAACGGCGCCGACGAACATGACCGCGGCCATCACCAGGTCGCCCCGCTGCTCGCGGGCGGTGGGCGTGCGGATGAACGGCGCGGCGGGCATCCCTCCACCGTACGGGGGCTCGGATGCGGCGGCATCCCCCGCGCGGCGGACTCTCGCCCGCGCCCTGCAAGAATCGAGCGTGACCTCGACGTCTCCTGCGACTGCCGCGCCTCGCCTCGCCCCCCTGTATCTCGCAGGCTTCACCACGGCATTCGGCGCCCACGGCATCGCCGCGGCGCTCGGCGCAGAGACCGACGACATCGGATGGACGCTGTTCGCGTTCGGACTGACTCTCGCTCTGTACGACCTCGCCGAGGTGCTGCTCAAACCGTTGTTCGGCGCGTTGAGCGACCGCATCGGCGTGCGTCCCGTGATCATCGGAGGGCTTCTCGCGTTCTCCGTGTTCTCGGTGGTGGGGGCCATCGTGCCGGGGATGCTCGGACTCGTGCTCGGACGCTTCGGCCAGGGCGCCGCCGCCTCTGCGTTCTCGCCGTCATCGTCTGCGGCAGTGGCGAGGCTCACCGACGATGCGAGCCGCGGCCGATACTTCGGTCGCTACGGATCGTGGAAGAGCCTCGGCTATGCCCTCGGTCCGCTGATCGGAGCCGTCCTCGTCGTGTGGGGCGGGATGCCGGCGCTGTTCTGGGCACTCGCCGTGCTGGGACTCGTCGCGGCGGGCTGGGTGGCCGTCGCCGTGCCGAAGGTTCCGGTGCTGCCCCGCAAACGGGTCACGCTCGTCGACCTCGGCCGCGAGCTCACGGAACGCGGATTCCTGGTGCCGACGCTCGTGCTCGCCGCCACCACCGGCGCGCTGGCCGTGGCCGTCGGCTTCCTCCCGCTGCTCGGGCGTCAGGCCGGACTCGACACGGTGTGGAGCATGGCGATCGTCACCGTGCTCGCGATCGCGTCGAGCGTGGCGCAGCCGTTCGTCGGCGCCGCGCACGATCGCGGGCGAGTGTCGGTGCGCACAGCCGCCGTGGGTGGGCTCGCGCTCATCGCCGTGGGCATCGCGCTCGCCGCGGTCACCGATCACCCGCTGGCACTGGTCGCCACGGCGCTGCTGGTGGGAGTCGGCGTCGGAACCGCGACCCCGGTGGCGTTCTCGTATCTCGCGGCGTCCACCCCTCCCGAGCGGATGGGTCGCACCATGGGCAGCGCCGAACTCGGACGAGAGCTGGGCGATGCCGGTGGACCGCTGGTCGCGGGAGCGGTGGCGACCGCATCCGTCCCCGGCATCGGACTCGGAGTCGTCGCGGCTCTGACTGCCGGCGCCGGCGCGCTCGCCCTCGTGGGGCTCCGGCGCGGAGACCCCTCTTGACGCGATACTTGCATTTTGCAAGTATCAGCACATGAGCCTCTTCATCACATGCCCCGTCGAGAGCGTCGACCGGGCCACCGCGTTCTGTACCGCGCTCGGCTGGACCCTCAACGCCGAGATGTCGGACCACAATGTGTCATGCTTCGCGATCGCGCCCGAGCAGTACGTCATGCTCGGGAGCCGTGAGATGTATGCGAGCGTCGGCGGCACAGAAGACCTGATCGGTGGCCCCGACACCCCCTCGAAGGTCACGGTGTCGTTCGACCTCGACAGTCGCGAGGCCGTCGATGCTCTCGTCGAACGCGCGGCAGCCGCGGGCGGCAGGATCGGCGACACCGACGACTACCCCTTCATGTATCAGCGCCAGTTCGACGACCCCGACGGATACCACTACTCGCCCTTCTGGATGAAGCCGGATTCCGACGCCACCTCGTGAGCGACCTCGCCGCCGCTCTCGACGTCGTCGGTGCTCGCTGGGCCCTTCTCATCGTCGAGCGGCTCCTCGAGGGGCCTCGACGATACGGCGACCTGCAGCGCGAGCTCGGTGCGCCGACGAACATCCTCGCGACGCGTCTGCGCGAGCTCGAGGCGGCCGGGGTGCTGCGTCGACTGCCGCTGCGGCACAACACGCGCGCCTACGAGCTCACCGACCGCGGTCTCGCGCTGAGCGACGCGATCGGGGCGCTCGCGCGCTGGGGAGGGGACATTCCGCACTCGTGACGGGTCGGACGACTGACCTCACCTCGGGCGCGAACCAGCTGTCGGATCGAAGCTGAACCTCAGCCTGCTCCGCCGATACCGAGCATCCGCTCGATCACTCGCGCCACGCCGTCGTCGTCGTTCGATGTCGTCGTCTCGTCTGCCGCATCCTGCACGACGTCATCTGCACCGGCCATCGCGACGCCGTGGCCCGCCCACCGCAACATCTCGACGTCGTTGAGGGCGTCGCCGAAGGCCACGACCTCAGCGCGGTCGATGCCGAGGTGCGTGCACAGGCGCGCAAGGCCCGAGGCTTTCGTCACGCCCTCGGCCATGACCTCGACGAAGGGGGCGCCTGACAGTGTCGCCTCGAAACCGGTGAGCCCGAGATCGCGCAGCACATCGAAGAGCGTCACGGGAGCGAGCTCGGGATGCCGGATCACGAACTTCAGGCTCGGAGCGTCGACCACCTGGTCGAGCGTCACGCCGCCCATGGTCTTGGGATCGCGCTTGTGGTCGGAGAGATCGGCGATCTCGGCATACCCGTGCTGGGCGACGAACGTCTCACCGCCCTCGCGCACGCTCGCGAACAGCAGGCCGGGGATGCTCGCCTCGAGCGCCGCGGCGAGGGAGCGGATCGTCTCTGCGGGCAGCTCTTCGGCGAACAGCATCCGCCCTTCAGTGAGATGCGTCGCATAGGCTCCGTTGCTGCACAACGCCCACTCGTCGAACCCGGCGCCGCCGGCGATCGCTCGCAGCCCGATCGGTTGGCGAGCGGTGACCGGGACGACATGGATGCCGCGGGAGCGCGCCGCGTCGAGGGCCGCGCGGGTGCGCGCAGACACGTCGGATGCCGATGTCAGCAGGGTGCCGTCGAGATCCGTCGCGATCAGGCGGAGCGTCACAGTCTCAGGAGAAGATCATCGGCAGATCGTCGTCGTCTTCGGCGCCGCCGCCGAGGTCGAACTCGGCAACGACCGGCACGTGATCGCTGGGCTGCTCGCCCTTGCGCTCGTCGCGGTGGATGGAGGCACCGGTGACGGCATCCGCCAGCGTCTTCGAGCCGAGGATGAAGTCGATGCGGATGCCCTCGTTGCGCGGGAACTTCAGACGCTGATAGTCCCAGTAGGTGAAGCCCTCGGGCAGCAGCGGGCGCACCACGTCGGTGAGGCCCGCGTCGGCGAACGCGAAGAACGCCTGACGCTCCTGCGGGGAGACGTGTGTCGAGACGCCCTCGACGATGTCGGGGTCGCCGTTGTCCGTATCGAACGGGATGATGTTGAAGTCGCCGACCAGAGCGAGAGGCAGGTCGGGGTTGGCGGCGAGCTCTGCCGCCGTCGCCTTCTTCAGCTCCTCGAGCCAGTGCAGCTTGTAGGCGTAGTGCGGGTCGTCGAGCGAGCGGCCGTTGGGCACATACAGGCTCCACACGCGCACTCCCTCGACGAGCACACCCAGGGCGCGGGCTTCGAGCGGAGCATCCGGCCCCTCGTGTCCCTTGGCGAAGCCCGGCATGCCGTCGAACGCGGTGCGGACATCGGTGATCGGCAGGCGGCTCGCGATCGCGACGCCGTTCCACTGATTCAGGCCGTGGACCTCGACGTGGTAGCCGGCCTCTTCGAACGGCCCGTAGGGGAACTGCTCCGGTTTGCACTTGATCTCCTGCATCGCCAGCACGTCGATGTCTTCCCTGACGGCGAACTCGACGGTGCGGGTGACACGGGTGCGGATGGAGTTGACGTTCCAGGTGGCCAAGCGCATGCGTCAAGCCTAGGCCTTGCCTCCTACACTGGATGCCGTGACCGCACTCGACGCAGACCGCCAGACCCTTCTCGACCTGATCAAGGACGAGGCGGTGTTCCACGGAGACTTCACGCTCTCGAGCGGCAAGAAGGCGACGTACTACGTCGACATGCGCAAGCTCACCCTCGACCACCGCGCGGCACCGGCGATCGGTCGCATCATGCTCGACCTCATCGGCGACCTCGACGTCGTGGCGGTCGGCGGCCTGACCCTCGGCGCCGACCCCATCGCGAACGCGGTGCTGCACGCCTCGGTCGCCGCCGACAAGCCGCTCGACGCGTTCGTCGTGCGCAAGGAGCCGAAGGACCACGGCCGCGGTCGCCAGATCGAGGGTGCAGACGTCGCCGGCAAGCGCGTCGTCGTGCTCGAAGACACCTCGACCACCGGGCAGTCCGCGCTCAAGGCCGTCGAGGCGCTGCGCAAGGAAGGGGCCGAGATCGTCGCCGTCGCCGTGATCGTCGACCGCAAGACGGGCGCCCAGGCCGCGATCGAAGCCGAGGGCCTCGAATGGCGTGCGGCGTTCGACCTCGACGACCTCGGACTCGACCCCCAGTGACCCGCTACGCGCTGGCCGTCGACGTCGGCGGCACGAAGATGGAGGCCGCGCTCGTGGACGAGCACGGTGTGCTCGTCGGCGGCAGCCGCTCGCGACAGGCGACCGGGCGCCAGGCGACGATCGAGTCGCTGAACGACGCGGTGATCTCGATCGTGACCCACGCTTTGGCCGCTGTGCCGGCGGATGCCGACCTCGTGGGCGCCGGTGCCGGAAGCGCCGGACCCATCGACCGTGCCGCCGGAGCGATCATGCCGGTGAACATGCCGCTCGCGCGGGGCTTCGGTCTTGCGGAGTCGGTGCGCTCGGCGGCATCCGCTGCGCTCGGCCGCGAGGTTCCGACCGTCCTCGGCCATGACGGTGGCGCGCTCGCCCTCGCGGAATCCTGGCTCGGCGCCACGCAGGATGCCGGTGCCGCGCTCTCGATCGTCGTCTCGACCGGCGTCGGCGGAGGGTTCGTCGTCAACGGCGCGTACATTCCCGGAGCCACCGGCAATGCCGGGCATCTCGGACAGGTGCGTCGCGAAGGCGGGCTCACCCTCGAGGAGATCGCCTCGGGGCCCGCGAGCGCCGCCTGGGCTCAGCAACAGGGCTGGACCGGAGCCACCGGCGAGGACCTGGCTCGGGATGCCGTCGCGGGCGACGCCGTCGCCCGCGCGGCCATCGAGCGGTCGGCGAAGGCGGTCGGAGAAGCGCTCGCGGATGCCGCGACCCTCGTCGACCTCGACATGGTCGCGATCGGCGGCGGGTTCTCTCGCGTGTCCGCCGACTACATCGACCTCGTGCAGCAGGCGCTCACGGCCAGTGCCGCGCACGAGTACTCGCGGCGTACCCGGGTCGTGCGCTCGGGACTCGGCGACGAGGGGCCGCTCATCGGCGCCGCGGCGCTCGTCCTGCGCTGACGCGGGCGCGGTCCCCCACTCTGTCGAGGTCGGCCCCGATAAAGGGTCGCCACTTCCGTTCGCCTCCCTAACAAAAGCGGCCTACGCTCGTAGCAGGCGATGGCTCAGCGACGGCTCAGCGATGGAAGGAACACGCATGCGCGTACTCGGACTGCTCTCGGGCACCTCACATGACGGCATCGACGTCACGGTCGTGGACTTCGAAGAGAGCGACGGAGAGCTGCGCGGCAGCGTGCTGCATGAAGACAGCGTCCCGTACGACACCGAGCTGCGGGCGCGACTCGTCGCCGCGCTGCCGCCGGGGTCGACGACCTTTGCGGAGGTCTGCGAGCTCGACACGCTGATCGGGCAGGCCTTCGCCGAGGTCGCCGCCGCCGCATCCGATGCCGTCGGGGGAGTGGATGCCGTGTGCTCCCACGGTCAGACCGTCTTCCACTGGGTCGACGAGGGCCGCGCGCTCGGCACTCTGCAGATCGGTCAGCCCGCGTGGATCGCGGAGCGAGTGGGCGCACCGGTGGTGTCTGACGTGCGGATCCGGGACATCGCCGCCGGCGGACATGGCGCACCGCTCGTGTCGTTCCTCGACGAGCTGCTGCTGCGCGGCCGGTCGGGCGTCTCGGCGGCGGTCAACCTCGGCGGCATCGCGAACATCACCGTCGTGGGCGTCGACGGTCTTTCGGCCTACGACATCGGCCCGGCGAACGCGCTGATCGATGCGGTCGTGGTGGCCGAGGGTCTGAATGATCGCGGCTACGACGCGGATGCCGCGATCGCCCGCACGGGCACCGTCGATGAGACGCTGCTGGCCGCGCTCCTCGCCGATCCGTACTACGCGCTTCCCGCCCCGAAGAGCACGGGCAAGGAGCATTTCCACCTCGACTACGTCCACGCGCACATCGATCGGATGCGTCCCGGCATCGCGGCGGCAGACCTGGTGCGCACGCTCACCGAGCTCACGGTGCGCACCGTCGCGCACGACGTGCGCTCGGCCGGCATCCGGTTCCTGGCCGTCTCCGGCGGCGGATGCCACAACCCACTGATCATGCAGGGGCTTCGTGATGCGCTCCCCGACGTCGAGGTCGTGCTCGCCGACGAACTCGGCGCCCCGGTCGACAGCAAAGAGGCCATCCTGTTCGCGCTGATCGGCTGGTGCACGATGCATGGCGTCGCCGCCGTGACGCCGGGAGGCACCGGAGCGCGGGAGGCGCGAATCCTCGGCACGATCACCCCGGGCGCGGGTGCGCTGCGGATGCCGGAGCCCGTGGATCGGGTGCGCAGCCTGACGCTCCGCTGATCGAGAACGGTCGCTCAGCGCCTGCGGTCGTCGTCGTCCCAGGGGCCTTCCCACCAGCCGGCGCGGCCATCGCCTTCGCTGCCGCCGCCTCCACGCCGGGAGCGCCAGAACTGCACCACGAACACGGTCAGCGTGCTGAGCAGGATCAGGAACACGACCAGGAACAGCACGTCCGATTGATTCACGGTCGCTTCCCCTCTGCGGCATCCGCCACGATCTTGGTGATCCGCGCGGATCGCGTCTCGGCACGCTTCGCCATGGCGATGTGCGTGAGGCCGAACTTCTTGACCGACTTCGGGAAGGCATCCCAGTGGGCGCGCGCGGCGGGCACGGCATCCAGCGCCTCGGTCAGTTCGGGCGGCTCGATGCCGGCTTCGGGGCCGTCGAGCAGGGTCCAGGATCCGTCTGCGTGGGCGGCCTCGAGCACGCGGATGCCGGCCGGCGCAAGGTGTCCGGCGGCTTCGAGCTCGACCAGTCGGGCCTTGTTCGTCGCCGCCCACCCGCTGCCGCGACGCCGCGGCGAGAACCACTGCCCGACGGTCTGGTCGTCGAAGGTGCGCACCGGGCCGTCGATCCAGCCGAAGCAGAGCGCCTGACGTACGGCGTCTTCATAGCCGACACCACCCGCGCCGTTTCCTCGCACGCTCAGCAGCCAGACGCCGGACGGGCGCTCGTGGTGCTCCTCGAGCCAGGCGCGCCAGGCCGCGGCGTCCGCCGCCCTGATCCGTTCGCCCTCGTCGAGTGCGCCCATGTCAGTCCTCGTCGAGCGTCGGGATCGATTCGGTGACGGTCGGCAGGAGGTCGGCGACCGAGTCGACGATCTCGTCGGGGCGGAACGGGTACTTCTGCACCTCTGCCTCGTCGCTGATACCCGTCATCACGAGCACGGTGTGCAGGCCCGCCTCGATGCCCGCGATGATGTCGGTGTCCATCCGGTCGCCGATCATCCCGGTCTTCTTCGAGTGCGCGCCGATCTTGTTGAGCGCCGAGCGGAACATCATCGGGTTCGGCTTGCCGACGACATACGGCTCCTTGCCCGTCGCCTTGGTGATCAGGGCCGCGATCGCGCCGGTGGCCGGCAGCACGCCGTCGGCCGAAGGACCCGTGGCATCGGGGTTCGTGACGATGAAGCGGGCGCCCTTGTTGATGTGGCGGATCGCCTTGGTGATGGCCTCGAACGAGTAGTTGCGGGTCTCGCCCACGACCACGAAGTCGGGGTTCGTCTCGGTCATGATGAAGCCCGCCTCGTGCAGGGCGGTCAGGATGCCCGCCTCACCGATCACGAAGGCGGATCCCCCCGGCAGCTGCTGTCGCAGGAAGTCGGCCGTGGCGAGGGCCGAGGTCCAGATGCGCTCTTCGGGCACGACCAGGCCGCTCGCGCGCAGGCGGGCCGAGAGGTCGCGGGCCGTGAAGATCGAGTTGTTCGTCAGGACCAGGTAGGGGATCTCGTTCTGCTCCCATCCGGCGAGCAGCTCGGATGCCCCGGGGATGGCGGTGTTCTCATGCACGAGCACGCCGTCCATGTCGGTCAGCCAGCATTCGATGTCGTCGCGGTGTCCCATGTGCTCAGCCTATTGGCCCGCGGTTACGGGCAGGTGTCAGGTTCTGACGAACCTTTCGGGCGCTGAGCCAGACCTCTCAGGCGCTGAGCCAGACCACGTCGGCCGCACCCGCAGGGAGCTCCGTCTCGCCGCCGCCGATCTCGATGCCGGATGCGGTGGTCGTGACCGTCGCCGCGACGACGACTCCCGCGGCTTCGAGGGCGCGCAGCAGCTCGGGGTCGCGGTCATCGACGCGCAGCACGCGTCCGACGTGGCCTGTGGGCGCGTCGGCGAGGAGCACGAAGGGCTCGCGTTCGACGACCCCCGCGGCATCCGGGATGGCGTCGCCGTGCGGGTCGAACCGGGGCCGGCCGAGTCGCGCGTCGATGCCCTCGAGCAGGCGATCGCTGATGGTGTGCTCGAGCACTTCGGCCTCGTCGTGCACCTCGTGCCAGCCGTAGTCGAACTCCTGCACCAGCCAGGTCTCGATCAGCCGGTGGCGGCGCACCATGGCCAGCGCGCGCTGCGTGCCGGCATCCGTCAGTCGCACCGCGCCGTAGGGCACGTGCGAGACGAGCCCGGCGGCGGCGAGCTTCTTGACCATCTCGGTCACCGACGACGGCGCGATGCCGAGCTTCGCGGCGAGCACCGATGGTGTGATCGGCGCGTCCTGCCACTCGGTGTGCGCGTAGACCGTCTTCAGGTAGTCGTCTGCTGCCGGGGATGCCACTGGTCCAGCCTAGATCAGGGGAATGGGCGTGTTCAGGGGGGGCCGCGGTGATCAGGGGTTCGCCACGTCGACCAGGATGCCGAAGGCGACCTGACCCGCGAAGAACACGATGAGGAAGCCGAGGAGGGCGGCGAACAGCGAGATCCGCCCGTCGAACCCCTCGATCTCGGCGATGCCGATCTTGCGGGCGCGGAAGGCCAGCACCAGCGTCACGATGCCCAGTGCGAGCTGCACCCACGGGCCGCCGAACGGCAGCACGGTGGGGAAGGCGACGAGGAGGCCGCCGATCACGCCCGTCGCGATGGCGGTCCACGTGAGGATGCGGACGGTGCGGCGTGCGGGTTCGGCAGACATGACTCGAGCCTAATCGCCGGTAGAGCGCGTGAATCGTCTCAATCGGCCGGAATTCCTTGACGTTCCGCGGCGGGCGGGGTAGCTTCGACCGGGCACGGGAAAACGCTATCCGAGCGAGCTTCGCGCTCAGAGAAGGATTTCGACGATGAACATCCGACACCATCCGTTCCGCGCCGTCGTGGCGGTGGCCGCAGCCGGCTGCCTCCTGATGAGTGGCGCGCAGAGTGCGGGGGCGGTGTCAGTCGCAGCCCCTGCGGCCGGGCGCCACGACCCTGCATCCCAGAGGCCACAACTCGAGTCGCTCGACCGCGGGCTCGTCGCCGTCTCGACGGCCCAGGGCATCTTCCTCAGCTGGCGACTGCTCGCGACCGAGACGACCGGCTCCACCGCGACGGGCCTCGCCGGCCCCGACTTCGCCGTCTACCGCGACGGCACCAAGATCGCCACGGTCACCGACAGCACGAACTACGCGGATGCCGTCGGCTCGGCGACCTCGGAGTACTCGGTCGTCCCCGTCGTGAACGGCGTCGAGCTGACGGCATCCGCCTCGGCATATGTCACCGCATGGGCAGACGGCCACCATGACCTGCCTCTGCAGAAGCCCGCCGACGGGGTGACGCCGAAGGGCGAGGCCTACACCTACTCGGCGAACGACGTCTCGGTCGGCGATGTCGACGGCGACGGACAGTACGAGTACGTCGTGAAGTGGGACCCGTCGAACTCGAAGGACGTCTCCCAGCGCGGTTACACCGGCCCCGTCTACCTCGACACATATGAGCTCGACGGCACACTGCTGAACCGCCTCGACCTCGGCGTGAACATCCGCGCCGGAGCGCACTACACGCAGTTCCTCGTCTACGACTTCGACGGCGACGGCCGATCGGAGACCATGCTGAAGACCGCTCCGGGAACGAAGTCCGTGCAGTACGCGGCTGACGGCACTGTGGCGAGCGAGTCGTACATCACCCTCCCCAAGGATGACCGCAAGGCCGGGTACTCGAACGACGACGACTACCGTCTGAGCGCCGCGGACTACGAGCAGCACCTCGTCGAGATGTTCCTCGGCTGGAGCGATCGCGAAGAGGTCGTCTCGGGGCAGTGGCCCGCCACCCTCGAAGAGGCGTGGGGGATGCCGGTGACGCACGAGTACCCGCTCTCACCCGAGGCCGCGCAGGAGCTCGCCACCACGTTCATCGACGTCTACGCCCCGAGCCGCAGCGCTCGAAACCTGCTGCGCGAGTTCGAGGGCTTCATCGTCGACGGACCCGAATACCTCACGGTCTTCGACAGCGCGACCGGAGCGGAACTGCAGACGATCCCGTATCCGACTGCGCGTGGCGACGACGGCCTGCTGTGGGGCGACTACGCGATGTCGCGCATCGAGCCGGCCAACCGCGTCGACCGGTTCCTCGCCGGGGTCGGATACCTCGACGGGCAGCATCCGTCCGCCGTCTTCGCCCGTGGTTACTACACGCGCACGACCGTCACGGCATTCGACTGGGACGGCAAGCGTCTGAAAGAGGTGTGGGATGTCGACAGCGGTCATGTGCCCCTGTCTAACCCGTTCAACGACTCGCCGCACGGTCGCGACGGCGCCGACCCCGAGTTCGGCACGATCACGACCCAGGGCGATCACTCGCTGAGCTTCGCCGACGTGGATGCCGACGGGAAGCAGGAGCTCGTCTACGGCTCGGCGACGATCGACGACGACGGCAGCCTGCTGTACAGCTCGTTCGACGTTCTCCCCGAGGGCAGTGCCGATCCTGGGGCGACCGTGCGCCTGGGTCACGGCGACGCCATGCACGTGACCGACATCGATCCGAGCCGCCCCGGCCTGGAGATCTGGACGGCCCATGAAGGCGCGACCGGTGCACCGTACGGGTCGGTGATGCGTGATGCCGCGACGGGGGAGTCGCTGTTCGGGGCGTACTCGGGCCGCGATACGGGTCGCGCGATGATCGGCGACGTTCGTCCCGACGTACCCGGCATCGAGGTGTGGTCCAGCATGCCCGGCGGCACCGAAGGCAGTGGACTGTTGAGCGCGACGGGCGAGGTGCTGCAGGCGGAGACTCCGGGCACCAACATGTCGATCCGGTGGGCGGGTGACATGACGACTCAGCTCGTGAACGGCAGCGGCGATCAGACGCCGACCATCGACGACTGGACGCGCGGGACGCTGCTCGCCGCCACCGGAACACTCACGAACAACGGCACCAAGGGCAATCCGTCGCTCGTCGCTGATGTGCTGGGCGACTGGCGCGAGGAGCTGCTGGTGCGCACCGCGGACTCGAGCGCGCTGCGGTTCTTCACGACGACCGAGCCGACCGCGCACAAGCTCACGACCCTCATGCACGACGTGCAGTACCGGGCCGAGACCGCGCGCCAGCAGACCACCTACAACCAGCCGGCGTACACCTCGTTCTACCTGGCGAGCGACATCGACTGGGTGAATGTGCCGGTGCTCACGGTGCCGACCGCTCCGAAGGCTCCGAAATTCACCGACAAGCCGGGCACCTCGCGCGACGAGGTGAAGGTGCCGAACGTGAAGGGCATCAGCTACTACGTCAACGGCGAGAAGGTCGAGGCACGCAACGGCAAGGTGAAGGTCACGGGAGAGGTGACCGTCGTCGCCGTTCCCGAGCCCGGCTGGCGCATCGCCGACGGCGCGACCGTGCAGTGGACGGAGACCCTCCGCTCGCGCTGACCGCGGCGGTGACAGGACGCCGCCCCGAGCCGACTCTTCCCGTGCCGGCTCGGGGCGGTTCGGCGCGCGTGGGGGCCGCTGGTGAGCGGGGCCGCGACCCGGTCAGGCGCCCGTCAGCACCAGCCAGAGCAGAGCGCCGTTGAGGGCGATGAGCAGCACGGATGCCACGATGCCCGCGGCCGTCGTCCAGGTGCGATTGGCCCAGACGCCGAGAGTGCGCCTCTGTGCCGTGAGGGCGACGAGGGGGAGCAGCGCGAACGGGATGCCGAACGACAGCACGACCTGGCTGAGTACCAGCGCCAGCGTCGGATCGAAGCCGATGCCGAGGATCACGAGCGCGGGGATCAGGGTCACGAGCCGCCGCGCGAGCAGCGGGATGCGCACCCGCAGGAGCCCGTGCATGATCTCCGCTCCCGCGTACGCGCCGACGGATGTCGAGGCGAGACCGGAGGCCAGCAGGCCCACCGCGAAGAAGGTCGCGACGACAGGACCGAGTCCCGCCGCGAGCGCGGCATGGGCGCCTTCGAGCGAATCGGTCCCCTCGACGCCGGCCAGGTTGGCGGCAGCGAGCAGCAGGATGCCGAGGTTGACGGTGCCCGCGATCAGCATGGCGATCGACACGTCCCAGCGGGTCGCCGTGAGCAGGCGGCGGATGCGCGAGGCGTCCGTTCGAGCAGTCTCGGTCGGCCCGTGCGCCGCGGCGGCTCCGAAACGGTCGCGCGTGAGTGAGGAGTGCGCGTAGATCGCGTGCGGCATGATCGTCGCGCCGAGGATGGAGGCGGCGAGGAGCACCGATCCGGTGCCCTCGAAACGGGGCACCAGGCCGCCGACGACGCTCGCGGCATCCGGCGGGGCTATGAAGAGCCCGGCGACGAAGCCGACCGCGATGATCACCATCAGGCCGATGATCACGAACTCGAAGGGTCGCGCGCCGCGGCGGCTCTGCACGGCGAGCAGGACCATCGACACGGCCCCGGTGATGATCCCTCCGAGCAGTAGCGGGATGTCGAACAGCAGATACAGCGCCACGGCGCCGCCGATGACCTCAGCGAGGTCGGTCGCCATCGCGATCAGCTCGGCCTGGAGCCAATACGCCCGACGGGCCCAGGGCTTGGTGAGGCGCGCTCCGAGCACCTCGGGGAGGCTCTGCCCCGTGACGACGCCGAGCTTGGCCGACAGGTACTGGATCAGCCAGGCCATCACGTTGCCCACCACCACGACCCATACGAGCAGATATCCGTACTGCGCGCCGGCGGTCATGTTGCTCGCGACGTTGCCCGGATCGAGGTAGGCGACACCCGCGACCAGTGCAGGTCCGAGGAGCCAGATGTTGCGTGGCGCGGTCGTGCGAGCAGAGGGGGCGCTCACCCCGAGCGCGGCATTTTTAGGCATGCCGAAATCGTAGCGGATCTTTCGGTGCACCTAAATCCCCCCGCGTCGATGCGCCGGATAGCCTGGCTGGATGGATGAGCACGCGCCCGCGGATGCAGCGGCCGAGACACGCGGATCGTCGGCGCAGCCCGGATACGGTGTCGGGCCCTGGCCCGGCGGTCAGGACGAGTGGCCCGCGGACCCCTGGTACGACCCCGAGCTGCTCGCGGCCGGCGACACCCGCAACGTGATCGATCGCTACCGCTACTGGCGGATGGACGCGATCGTCGCCGACCTCGACACGAAGCGGCATCCGTTCCACGTGGCCATCGAGAACTGGCAGCACGACATGAACATCGGCTCGATCGTGCGCAGCGCCAACGCGTTCCTCGCCGACACCGTGCACATCATCGGCCGTCGCCGCTGGAACAAGCGGGGTGCCATGGTCACCGACCGCTACCAGCACGTCGTGCACCACGAAGACGTCGAGACCTTCACTGCCTGGGCCGCCGCCGAAGGACTGCCGATCATCGCGGTCGACAACGTCGCGGGTGCCGTGCCCGTGGACCGCGCCGAGCTGCCCCAGAGCTGTGTGCTGCTGTTCGGTCAGGAAGGCCCCGGTCTCTCGGATGCCGCGCTCGCCGCAGCATCCGCTCATATCGAGATCACGCAGTACGGCTCGACCCGGTCGATCAATGCGAGCGCGGCCGCCGCCGTGATCATGTACGAGTGGTGCCGGAGGTACGCGGGCTGACGGCTGCGCAGACCCTCTCGACACCGTGACTGCTCGGGCGTAGCGTGAGTGCCGATCCGAGGAGGTCGACATGGCAGCGATCAGTGGCATCCGCCCGTTTCTCTGGTTCGACGGGCAGGCGCAGGAGGCGATGGAGTACTACGTCTCCGTGTTTCCGGACTCGTCGATCGACCGGGTGGTCCTCTATCCTGCTGAGTCGCTCGACGAGCACTTCCAGGGGATGACCGGCAAGGTGATCAGCGGCGAGTTCACCCTGAACGGCTCGCCGTTCGGGTGCCTCGACGGAGGTCCCGAGTTCGCGTTCAACGAGTCGATCTCGTTCGTGATCGGCTGTGCGGATCAGGCCGAGATCGACCACTACTGGCAGGCCCTCTCGGCCGTACCGGAGTCGGAGGCATGCGGCTGGTGCAAGGACAGGTTCGGAGTGAGCTGGCAGGTGGTGCCCGCGGGTCTGGACCTGCTGCAACAGAGGCCTGAGCAGATCCAGGCGCTCATGCACATGAAGAAGATCGTGATCGCCGAGCTCGAGAACGCCTGATCCCCTGACAGGTCAGTCTCTGTCGATGCCGAACGTGTTGCGGTAGAGCGCCGTCACATCGCGGTCGAGAGCGCGGATCTCGCCTAGAACCTCGGTACGAAGGCCTCCGATCTCTGCCTTGACGACGTGGATGAAAAGTGTCGACACGACAGTGATCATGCCGAACATCGAGGCCGCGAAGACGCCGATCAGCACCCACACCTGCGGTTCGTTCATGGTCAGCACGCTCCGATTCTCGTTCGCTCGTGACGAGAATGCCAGGGCTGGAGCACGAGAGTTGGCGAGATTCCGGGATACGTCCAGAACTCCGGACTCGCGACGAGTGTGCAGTGTCAGACGCCGGCCGTGACCCAGCGGCCGGAGCGCACGCGCCAGCCGAGAGTGCCCAGTCGGGCGAGCAGATAGATGCCGAAGAACGCGAGGCCGAGCCAGATGAGGCCCGCCGAACCGTCGACGCCGCTCGCGGCGATGATCCACAGCGCGGGCAGGAACGGCACGAGGTTGAGTCCGCCGGCGAGCGCGAGATACCGCGCGTCGTTCGCGCCCATCAGCACACCGTCGAGCACGAAGACCACGCCGGCGATCGGCTGTGCGAGCGCGAGGATCAGCAGCGCCGGCTGCACGAGCGCGGCGATCTGCGCGTCACCGGTGAACACGATGCCGAGCACCCCCGAGAGCGCCGCGATGATCGCGCCGACCGCCACACCGAACCACGCACCCCAGGCCACGGTGCGCTTCAGCACCCGATGCACCTGGAGTTCGTCGCCGGCACCGAGCTCTTTGCCGATCAACGCCTGCGCGGCGATCGCGAGCGCGTCGAGAGCGAAGGCGGCGGCCGAGAAGATCGTGAACACGATCTGCCATCCCGCGAGCTCGTCGGTGCCGATGCCCGTGGCGACGGCGACCGTGGCCAGCAGGGCGATGCGCAGACTCACCGTGCGCAGGAACAGCCAGCCGCCCGAGCGCGCCGTGCTGCCCATGCCGTCTCGGCGGGCCTTCAACGAGGCGTCGTGCGTGGCAGCGAGCCGCCGGATCACGAGCACGTAGGCGCCGACCATGCCCCACTGGGCGACGACCGTGCCGGCGGCCGATCCTGCGATGCCCCAGCCGAGTCCGTAGATGAAGACCACGTTGAGCAACGCGTTGGCGCCGAACCCGAGGCCGGCGATCCACAGCGGAGTCATCGTGTCCTGCATCCCCCGCAGCAGCCCTGTCGCGGCGAACACGATGAGCATCGCCGGGAGTCCCCACATCGAGACGACGAGATAGGCGTTGGCGTCGGCGGCCACCGCTTCGCTCGCGCCGAACAGCGACACGAGCCAGGGGGAGGATGCCGCGCCCGCGGCGGCGAGCACGGCCCCGATCGCGAGAGCGAGCCACATGCCGTTGATCCCGACCGATACGGCCTCGCCGGGCCTTCCGGCGCCGAACAGTCGGGCGACTGCCGGGGTCGTCGAGTAGGCGAGGAAGACCATGAGTCCGACGATCGTCTGCAGCACCGCACCGGCGATGCCGAGGCCTGCGAGCGGCGTCGTGCCGAGATGCCCGACCAGCGCCGCATCGACGATCAGGAATGCGGGCTCGGCGATCAGCGCACCGAGCGCGGGGACGGCGAGGCGCAGGATCTCGCGGTTGAGAGTGCGCTCGGTCATGCTCCGAGCCTATGGGCTGGCGCCGACAGGCGGCGGCGCAGCGGGCCCGGCCCTTCGGATCACGTGCAGTCGTACCCTGGTAGGACCAGGATGCGACGGAGGTGCATCATGACGGATCCTCGAGAAGCCGCGGCGCGCTACCGCGCGAGGCAGCGAAGCCGGAGCGACGGCGACGGCGACGACGAGTCGGGTGCGGAACCGGGCATCGCGGCAGCCACAGACAGAGCCGCCTTCATCGAGACGGCCATCCAGGTCGCGATCCGCAGGGGCGACTTCGACGACCTCCCCGGGGCGGGCAAGCCCCTGGAAGGGCTCGGCACGCACCACGACCCCGACTGGTGGATCCGGCGCAAGATCGAGCAGGAGAACCTGACCGGCCTCGGCCCTCCGGCGATCCTGCTGCGCACGGAGGACCGCGAGCTCGACGACCAGCTCGATTCGCTCGGTCGCGAGGCCGACGTGCGGTCGGTGCTCGAGGACTTCAACCGTCGGGTGCTCGAGGCCCGACGCCAGCTGCAGGGCGGCCCGCCCGTCGTGACGAAGCCTCGCGACATCGACGCCGAGGTCGCCGCGTGGGCCGAACGGCGTGCGGCGCGATTCGCAGCCCGTGCCGCACAGGCGCCCGAACAGCCCCGGCGACGTCGGTTCGGCCTCCGTCGTCGCGCGTGACGGCTCCGGCCCGAATGTCGGAGCGACGCATAGGCTGGTCGGCATGACCGACGTGCTTCCCTCTGGCCTTGAGACCTCCGAGTTCAGCTCCGACATCCGCCCGCAGGACGACCTGTACCGCCATGTCAACGGCGCCTGGCTCGCCCGCACCGAGATCCCCGGCGACAAGGCGCGGTGGGGATCCTTCCATCTGCTGGCCGAGCAGGCCGAGAAAGACGTCAGGGCGATCATCGAGGAGTCGCAGGATGCCGAGCCCGGCACCCTCGCCCGCAAGATCGGCGACCTGTTCGGCAGCTTCATGGACACCGAGCGCATCGATGCGGCCGGAGTGGCACCCCTCGCCGAGACGCTGGCCGAGATCGAGGCGATCGACGACATCCCCGCATTCCTGCGCACGGTCGGCGCCTACGACCGAGACGGTCGAGCGCACCTGATCGGCTTCTACGTCGACGGCGACCCCGGAAACCCCGAGCGCTACCTTCCGGTGATCGTGCAGTCGGGCCTGTCGCTCCCTGACGAGAGCTACTTCCGGCTCGACACCTTCGCCGAGACCCGCGCGGCGTACCGCGCGCACCTCGAACGGCTTCTCGCGCTCGCCGGAATCGCGGATGCCGCGGGCACCGCCGACCGCTCGATCGCGCTCGAGACCGAGCTCGCCGGGCACCACTGGGACAACGTGCGCAGCCGCGACGCCGTCGCCACGTACAACCTGAAGACCTGGCCCGAGATCCAGGAGCTCGCCGGGGTCGACCTCGAGCCGTGGCGGGACGCCGTCGCCCCCGCGCACCCCGAGGCGTTCGCCGAGGTCGTGGTCTCGCAGCCGAGCTTCCTCGAAGGACTCGGGTCGCTGCTGACCGCCGAGCGCCTCGACGACTGGAAGGCCTGGCTGCGCGCGCAGGTCGTGCACGCCGCGGCTCCGTACCTGACCGACGACTTCGTGCAGGAGAACTTCTCGTTCTACGGCACCGAGCTCACCGGCGTCCCTTCCATCCGCGAACGCTGGAAGCGCGGTGTCTCGGTGACCGAGAGCGCGCTCAGTGAGGCGATCGGCAAGGTCTATGTCGAGCGGCACTACCCGCCGACGGCGAAGGCCGCGATGGACGAGCTCGTGGCGAACCTCATCGAGGCCTACCGCCAGAGCATCACGGATCTCGAGTGGATGACGGCCGAGACCCGCGAGCGGGCTCTTGCCAAGCTCGACTCGTTCACGCCCAAGATCGGGCACCCCACGGTCTGGCGCGACTACTCGAGCCTCGAGATCGACCGGGCCGACCTGTTCGGCAACGTGCGGCGAGCGGCGATCTTCGAGCACGACCGCAACGTGGCGAAGGTCGGCAAGCCGATCGACCGTGACGAATGGCACATGCCGCCGCAGATGGTCAACGCCTACTACAACCCGTCGATGAACGAGATCGTGTTCCCGGCGGCGATCCTGCAGTACCCGTTCTTCGATGCGTCGCGCGACGCGGCCGCCAACTACGGCGGCATCGGAGCGGTCATCGGCCACGAGATCGGTCATGGGTTCGACGACCAGGGCAGCCGCTACGACGGTGACGGCAAGCTCGAGGACTGGTGGACGGATGCCGACCGCTCGGCATTCGAGCAGCGCACCAAGGCGCTCATCGCGCAGTACGACGAGCTCGTCCCTGAGGGCCTCGACGCCGAGCATCACGTCAACGGTGCGCTGACGATCGGCGAGAACATCGGCGACCTGGGCGGCCTGGGCATCGCGCTCAAGGCGTACGAGATCGCTCTCGACGGTGCGGAGGCTCCCGTGATCGACGGGTACACGGGCGTGCAGCGCCTGCTGCTGTCGTGGGCGCAGGTCTGGCAGCAGAAGAGCCGTGACGCCGAGACGCTGCGACTGCTCACGATCGATCCGCACTCGCCGAACGAGTTCCGCTGCAACCAGATCGTCCGCAACATCGACGCGTTCTACGAGGCGTTCGACGTCACCGAAGCCGACGCGCTGTGGATCCCGCAGGACTCGCGAGTCACGATCTGGTGAGACGTCGGGCATAGGGCCCCGCGCCGCGAGGGGGTGCTCTGCGGGCTCCGGATGACGATCTGATGACCGTATACCGGAGTACGCAGAGCATCCTCACCTGGCGGGGTTACGATATCCGTGCTGCGGAGGATGGACACCGCAGCATCCCGCCAATCCCTCCCCCTTTTAAGGATCACGCGTGGGTGCTCCCGAGCCTGTCGACGGCCCGCCACTGGCCGCACTGCGCCGCTCTCAGCGGCCCAGCCGACGCTTGCCGCGTCGCGCCGCCGAGGGGCGGCGATCGTTCACCTCCACCCTGCGCGCGCTCGAGCAGTTGGCGGATGCCGGGGCCCAGGTGTCGGTGCACGTCGTCGACCTCGACAACCACACGCACGTGCTCTCGGGTGATGACCATGTGACCATGCCGGTTGGGGGGCTCGGTGTCGTTCCCCTGCTGATCGAGGTGGCGGCGGCGTTCGAGGCCGGCACGCTCGACCCGCTCGAGATCGTCGAGCGCAGCGCCGTCGACGCGGTCTCGACGTCGGGGATCTGGCGGCACCTGCGTGCGCCCGCGCTGCCGCTCGAAGACCTGGCGGTGCTCGCTGCGACGGCCGGAGATCCCATCGCCGTCAACGCGCTGCTGCAGAGGGTGGGGCACGATCGGGTGCGTCACCGCATCGAGGCGCTCGGTCTGCGCCGCACGGCTCTGCTCGATCGGTTCCGCGATGAGCGCGGACCCGACGACGCGCCCCAGGTCGCCGTGGGTTCCGCGCGCGAGCTGGCGGGTCTCTTCTCGGCGCTCGTGAACTCGCAGGCCGTGGGTGCCTCGGTGAGCGCTCAGGTGTCGGAGTGGCTGAGCCTGAATCAGGATCTGAGCCTCGTCGCCTCTGCGACAGGTCTCGATCCCTTCGCGCACGATCACGATGCGCACGGCCTGCTGTTCATCAACAAGACCGGGCGCGACCGCGGCGTGCGCGCAGAGGCGGGAGTCCTCGCGGGTCCTCGCGCTGGTGTCGCGTACGCGCTGATCGTCTGCTTCGACGACCTGTCGATCGCGCACCGCCTCCGCGCGCACGACGCCTTCCGCGTCCTCGGCGTCGAGCTCATGGAGTACACGCACTGATCGCTCAGCGTACGCGCGCACGGGGCTTGGTTAGCCTGGAGGAATGCCGCGCACCGATTGGACCCCGCACCGCCGAGACGACGGCGAGTTGCTCGGCTGGATCCACCCCGAGGGCGACGCGTGGGTGGGCGTCGACGTGCTCGGCCGCGCCGTGACCGAGCCGACGGAGTGGCTCGACGCCGAGGCAGCTCTGGAAGACCACGGCATCTCGTGGCTCGCCGACCCCTGGATGCTCGAGGGCGAGGCCGAGCGTGCCCTGCGCGTGCGCATCGTCGAGGTCACGCCCGAGGGTGAGGGGAGGGCGGGCCGCATCGTGGTGAAGGTCGACGACTTCGGCGATGTCACCCGCCCGGCCACCCAGCAGTATGTGCTCTCCTGGCCCGCCCCTGACCGGCTGCGGATCCCATCGTCGACGGATCCCGATCCGCGCGTGTTCTGACCTGACAGCCTGGTCGGCCGGCACGGACGGGGTGGGCCTGCGCGGTCAGCTCGGCAGCGACGGGTGCTGCTCGGACGAGCGCTGGCGCGGGATGAACAGCGACAGGACGAGCGCGACGATGCCGGCCGCGATCGCCAGCCAGAAGCACACGTCGAACGCCGCCCTCGTCGGCACGGAGGCTCCGCCGACATCGATGCTCATCGCGGCCAGTACGCCGCCCATCACGGCGGACGCGCTCGAGGTGCCGACTGAGCGGAAGAGGGCGTTGAGTCCGTTCGATGCACCCGTCTCGTCGGCGGGCACCGACCGCATGATGATCATCGGCATGGCGGCGAACGTGAACCCGATGCCGACGCCGATGAGCAGGTTGCCGACCAGGATGTGCCACACCTCGCTCGACCAGAGCAGCACGAACACGTAGGCGAGCACGATGGCTCCCGCGCCGACGGTGAAGAGGGGCCGGGGTCCGACCGTGCGCTCGAGCCAGCCGGACAGCGGTGAGATCACCATCATCACGAGCCCGGCCGGCATGATGATGAGCGCCGCCGAGACCATGTCCAGTCCGAAGCCCGCGCCCGAGGCGGTGGGCCCCTCGAGCAGCTGCGGGAAGGTCACGTTCGACGCGAACAGCGCGAAGCCCATGCCGATCGCGGCGATGTTCGTGAACAGCACTGCGGGGCGCGCGGCGACCCGCAGATCGAGCAGCGGATCCGTCGTCCTCAGCTGGTACCAGCCCCACACCAGCAGCACGCCGACTCCGCCGATGATGCACGTGAGCGTCAACGGAGCCGTCCAGCCCCACTCCGCTCCGCGTGAGACGAAGAGCAGGATGCCGGTGAGGCCGATCGCGAGCCCGATGGCGCCGAGCACGTCGAGGCGGCCGGGGAACCGCAGCACGTCCTCGGGGATCACGAGCAGCACCAATCCGAGACCGACGACGCCGAGAGCCGCGGCCAGCCAGAACAGCCAGTGCCAGTCGGCGTTCACGGCGAGCAGGGCCGCGACCGGCATCCCGATCGCACCCCCGACGCCCATCGTCGCGCTCATCAGGGCGACGGCGGTGCCGAGTCGCTCGGGTGGCAGCACGTCGCGCATGATCGCGATGCCGAGCGGCACGACGCCCGTCACGGCACCCTGCAGCGCGCGCCCGATGATCACGCCGACGATCGACCCCGAGAGGGCCGCGATGACCGAGCCGATGATGAGCAGTGCCAGCAGCACGATCACGACGCGTCGCTTGCCGTACATGTCGCCGAGTCGCCCCGAGATGGGGGTGGCGACCGCGGCGACGAGCAGCGTGATCGTGACGACCCAGGTGGTGTCCTCACGGGAGGCGTTCAGCAGTCGCGGGAGCTCGGCCTGCAGCGGCACGACGAGCGTGAACATGAACGACGAGCAGAGTCCCGCGAACGCCAGCACCGCGATGACCGCCCAGCGCGGAGCCTTGCGGGAGAGCCTTCTGCGTGCGCGATCGTCGTTCTCTCCCATCGCCTCAGGCTATCGGCGATCCGCACACCGGGGTCGCGCCGACCCCTCGCGCGGTCGCGCTCAGCTCACGCCCTTCATGAGCCGGAGCACGGGCTTCGCCGACAGCAGCAGTCCGATTCCGACGACGATCGCGATCCCGCCGAGGATCGAGAAGTAGGGCACCTCGTTCTTCGGGTCGTAGAACTGCACGAGCCACCCCGAGATCGCCGTGCCCAGAGCGACGGAGAGGAAGAACAGCGCCACCATCTGCGTGTGGAAGACCCGCGGTGCGAGCTTGGTCGTGACCGAGAGCCCGACCGGCGAGATCAGCAGCTCGGCGATCGTGAAGACCAGGAGGATGCCGACGATCGCGAGCAGGGGAGTCGAGTTCGCGGCTCCGTTCGCGAAGGGGAGGAACAGCAGGAAGGCGGCCCCCATGATCATCGCGCCGAGTCCGAACTTCACCGGTGTCGACGGCTGACGGGTGCCGAGACGCGTCCAGATCGCGGCGAAGACGCCCGACAGGATGATGATGAAGACCGGGTTGATCGACTGCACCCAGGAGATGGGCATCTCGAAGCCGAACAGATCGCGGTTCAGTCGCTCGTCCGAGTACACGGTGAGCACGGTGAACTGCTGCTGATACAGCGACCAGAACGCGACGCTCGTGATGAACAGCGGCAGGAAGCCCCAGACGCGCGAACGCTCGGTGCCGTCGATGCGACGGCTCGTGAGGATGACGGCGAAGTATGCGACGGAGGCGACGACCGTCGCGATGATGACGATGGTCGCGAGGTTGTCCGCGGTGATGACTCCGACCAGCACGAGCACCGCGATCAGCACCACGGCGGCGACGGCGATTCCGGCGACGAGCGGGTAGCGTGACCTCGGCAGCGGGTTCGGCACGTTCCGCGCCTCGTCGGGAAGAGCGCGACGACCGAACGCGTACTGCACCAGACCCAGCGTCATGCCGATCGCGGCGAGCCCGAAGCCGAAGTGGAAGCCGAGCGTCGACTGCAGGATGCCGGTGAGGATGGGGCCGAGGAACGCGCCGAGATTGATGCCCAGGTAGAACAGCGAGAAGCCCGCGTCGCGACGCGTGTCGTCGGGGCTGTAGAGAGTGCCCACGACCGCCGTCGCATTCGCCTTGAGGCCGCCGGAGCCGAGCGCCACCAGCACCAGTCCCACGCCCACGCCGAGGAAGCCCGGCAGCAGCGCGAGCGCGACATGGCCGGCCACGATGACGATCGCGCTGAGGAACAGCACCCGTTCCGACCCCAGGATGCGGTCGGCGATCCACGCGCCGAGGATGGTCGAGAGATAGACCGACCCGCCGTACGCTCCGACGATCCCGCCCGCGACCGCCTGGGAGAGTCCGAGGCCGCCCTCGGTCACCGAGAAGTAGAGGTAGATCAGCAGGATGCCCTGCATGCCGTAGAAGCTGAACCGCTCCCACATCTCGACGCCGAAGACGTGGACGAGAGCCCAGGGCTGTCCGAAGAACCGGGTGTCGGACTTCTCGGCTGTGGTGTCGCTGGATGCCATCCCTCCACGGTACGCCTCGTCAGGGCGCCGATCACAGCCGGATCGTGTCGCGCGATTCCGAAATCCCGCGCGGGAGGGGCAGACTGGGGTCGTGCGAACCATCCGTGATCTCGACACCGTTGAACTCATCATCGACGCGCAGAGCCTGCTGGACTCGATCCGCGGCCCCGAGCGCGTCATCGACGCCGGAACCCTGCGCGCGCTGCAGCAATCCGGCAACTACGTCGTCGGGCTCTTCGACGCGGAAGACGGTGAGGAGCGCATGGTCGGCGCCTCCATCGCGTTCTTCGGCGCCCCGGCACGGCGGGCCATGCACTCGCACATCACCGCGCTGCTCCCCGAGTACCGCGGCCGTGGATGGGGGCGTGAGCTCAAGGAGCACCAGCGTCAGTGGGCGTTCTCGCGCGATGTCGGCAGGATCAGCTGGACGTTCGACCCGCTCGTCGCCCGCAACGCGCACTTCTTCCTCACCGTGCTCGGAGCGCGTGTGACCGGATACTCGGTCAACCGGTACGGGATCTTCGGCGGCGGTGACGCAGGTGACGAGAGCGATCGACTGGACGTCGAGTGGGCGCTCGCCGACATCGCGAAGCAGCCCGACGCCGATTCCGTCGTCGAGACCCTCGAGATCCCGAGCGACATCGAGGCGATGCGGGTCTCCGATCCGGATGCCGCGCACGAGTGGCGCCTGCGCCTGCGCGCCCAGATGGAGGGACTGCTCGGCAGCGGGCTCACCCTCTCGGGGTTCGACGTCGACAAGGGCTACCTCTTCTCGGCGGCCTGAGCGCTTCTCAGCCTGCGAGCTTCGGGGCCTGCGAGTTGCGCTCCGGTCGGCGCGGATAAGATTGATGTGCCCGTGATCACGGGTCATCTCCCGCATCCGACCATTGGAGCCACCGTGGCCGAACAGTCCCGTCTCGACAAGGTCATCGCCCTTGCCCGCCACCGCGGATTCGTCTTCCAGGCGGGTGAGATCTACGGCGGTTCGAGGTCGGCATGGGACTACGGGCCCCTCGGCACCGAGCTCAAGGAGAACATCCGCCGCCAGTGGTGGCAGACGTTCGTGCGCGGGCGCGGCGACATGGTCGGGCTCGACTCGAGCATCATCCTCCCCAAGCGCGTGTGGGAGGCATCGGGCCACGTCGCGA
Source organism: Microbacterium sp. EB106-03-03-XG65 (assembly GCF_058791955.1). NCBI lineage: Bacteria > Bacillati > Actinomycetota > Actinomycetes > Micrococcales > Microbacteriaceae > Microbacterium > Microbacterium sp. EB106-03-03-XG65. Next base: position 150,028 of record NZ_JBYTEB010000001.1, on the reverse strand, counting down.
CCTTCAGCGACCCGCTCGTGGAGTGCCTGCACTGCCACAAGCGCTTCCGGGCGGACAACCTCATCGAGGACTTCGAAGCGCGCAAGGGCCGCACGGCCGAGAACGGTCTCGCCGACGTGCCCTGCCCCAACTGCGGCACCAAGGGGCAGTACACCGAGCCGAAGGAGTTCTCCGGGCTCGTGAAGACCTATCTCGGTGTCGTCGACGACGAGTCCGGTCTGTACTACCTGCGCCCCGAGACCGCGCAGGGCATCTTCGTCAACTTCTCGAACGTGCTCACCGCGAGCCGCAAGAAGCCGCCGTTCGGCATCGGCCAGGTCGGCAAGGCGTTCCGCAACGAGATCACGCCGGGCAACTTCATCTTCCGCACCCGCGAGTTCGAGCAGATGGAGATCGAGTTCTTCACGCCGCCCGCCGACGCGCAGGAGTGGTTCGAGCACTGGGTGGAGGCCTGCTGGAACTGGTTCATCGATCTCGGCATCGACCCCGAGAACATGCGCCAGTTCGACGTGCCCGAAGACGACCGTGCGCACTACTCCGCGGGCACGATCGACGTCGAGTACCGCTTCGGCTTCACCGGCAAGGAGTGGGGCGAGCTCATGGGCGTCGCCAACCGCACCGACTACGACCTGTCGAGCCACAGCGAGGCGTCCGGTCAGAGCCTCACGTACTTCGACCAGGCGACCGGCGACCGCTACACGCCCTATGTGATCGAGCCGTCGTTCGGCCTCACCCGCGCCATGATGGCCTTCCTCGTCGACGCCTATCGCGAAGAAGAGGTGCCGAACGCCAAGGGCGGCACCGACGTGCGCACCGTCCTCAAGCTCGACCCGCGTCTGGCTCCGGTGAAGGCCGCCGTGCTGCCGCTGAGCCGCAACGAGCGCCTGTCACCGCTGGCGCGCGAGGTCGCCGACACGCTGCGCAGCTCGTGGGCCGTCGACTTCGACGATGCCGGAGCGATCGGTCGCCGCTACCGCCGCCAGGACGAGATCGGCACGCCGTTCTGCGTCACGATCGACTTCGACTCGCTCGACGACCGCGCCGTGACGGTGCGCGACCGCGACACCATGGCGCAGGAGCGCGTCTCGATCGACGAGCTGCACCAGTACCTCGCGGAGCGCCTGAAGGGCGCCTGATCCTGATGGGTTCTCCGGGGGGAGGAACGCAGGAGGAGCTTCGCGCGGCGACCCGACCGGTCGCCGCGCTGGTGATCGGCGCACTCGCGGTGAGCTGGATGCTGCTCGCCGTGCTCGACCTTCGCGACAACGACGGAGCAGCGCCCCTCGTCGCGATGTTCGGCATCCCCGCGATCACGTCGGCACTCGTCATCCAGATCGTCATGACGCGACTCGGCGAGCGCAAGAGAGTGCCGAAGCCGGTGCTGTGGCTGATGCTCGGCGTGCTGCCCGTCGGAACCCTGCTCGGCTTCGTGGTGGCGTTCCTGCGTGACCCCGAGTACTTCGTCGGCGACGAGAGCCCCTGGATGCTGATCTGGGTGCCGATCTTCATCTGCGTCGGGGTGATGCTCGGCGCCCTGGTGTGGTTCTTCTTCGTCTTCCCCCTCGTGTCGCTCGCGAGGGTGATCCGTCTGATCGCCCGCCGTGAGGCGCGGCCTGCGGCGTTGATCATGCCGTTCGTGCTGCTCGCGCTCGGTGTGGTGTGCGTCGTCGGGGGCATGTCGATGTCGAGCGGCGAGGTCGGACGCCGGGCCGAGGCGCAGATCATCGCCGCGTTCTTCGGGATCCCGGGCACGTATGAGGTGATCTGGGAACCGGGGCTGTGGATCGTGCGCGGCATCGTCGCGGCGATCGTGATCGTGCTCGCGGTGCCCGCGATCGCTGCCCGCCGGCGCCGGGGCGGCGTCAGCCCGTGACGGTCAGCCGTACCTGATCGGTGCCGCCCGCCTCGACCCACGCGAGCGAGCGCTCGAGGATGCCGCGCAGCACGTCGAGGTCGACCTGCTCGAGGTCCTTGATGTACAGGCAGCCGACCCCGGTGGTGTGCGCGCCCAGATCGTCGAGCGCTTCTCGGTGCGCATCCACTCCGTCGAACAGGTAGATCGTCGTCGCCGCCTTTCGTGGCGCGAAGCCGAGCACACCGCTGTCGCCCTCGGTGCCGGTCTGGTACCGGTAGTGGCAGCTGCCGAAGCCGATGATCGTGCCCCAGGTCTGCGGTTCGCGCCCCGTGATGTCCTGCATCAGGGCGGTCAGCGTCTCGGCGTCCCGACGGCGCACGGCGGGGCTCGAGCGGGCGATGAGGCCGGCGACGTCATCGCCCGTGGGCTTCATGCCTGGGCCTTCGCTGCGGCCTTCATCGCCTTCTTGTGCTCGCGCACCTTGGTCAGCGATTCCGGCGAGACGATGTCGGCGACGCTGCGGTAGGAGCCCTCGACGCCGTAGTCGCCGGCGGCCTCGCGCCAGCCCGCTCCGGTGAAGCCGTACTGCTTGCCCAGCAGCGCGAGGAAGATCTTGGCCTTCTGCTCACCGAAGCCGGGGAGCGCTGTGAGGCGCTTGCGCACCTCCGCTCCCGACGGATCGCCCTCGGTCCAGATCGCCGACGCATCGCCACCCCACTGCTCGACGATGGTCTGACACAGCGTCTGCACCCGCGCGGCCATGGAGCCGGGAAACCGATGCACCGCCGGGGTCTCCTTGAACGCGGCGAGGAACTCCTCCGGGTCCATGCTCGCGATGGCCGCGGCGTCCGCTGCGCCCGTGCGCTGCGCGATCTTCAGTGGGCCTGCGAATGCCGTCTCCATCGGAACCTGCTGATCGAGCAGCATCCCCACCAGCAGAGCCAGCGGATTGTCGGTCAGCAGCGCGTCGGCGGCGGTGTCTCCGGTGATGTGAAGGGCCATGCGTCCAGTGTGGCATCGCCGCCGCCGGGATCGGTGTCAGATGCGCTGCAGTTTGGGCAACGGTCCCTCGAGCCGTGCGATCGAGACCCGGACGTCGGCGATCTCTGCCTTGAGTTCGGTCTTCACTCCCGCGATCTCTGCCTTGAGTTCGGTGCGGAGTTCGTGCATTTCTGTCTTGAGTTCGGTGCGGAGTTCGTGGATGTCGGTCTCGACCTTTGTGAAGCGCTCATCGATCGTGTCGAAGCGAACATCGAGCCCGCGAGACTGCCGCGCGAGCATCCGAGACACCCCTCCGAGCACGGTGGCCGTGAAGGCAAAGAGGGCGATGATGATGCCGATCACATCCGGGTCCACGAGCATGCTCCCAGTCTGCGCCGAGGGTCGGACGCTGTCATGCGATCGACGATATGAAGCGTGGGCGATGCGGCGCCCGCGGCGTTCGTGCAAACCTCGGTCAGGCGGGAGAGAAGCCCGCAGGCCATCTCGGTGCAGAGGAAGTGGTCGCGTCAGGCGGTCGCCGCGTCGATGTCCGAGGTGTGCGCGGGCTCGACCGGCTGAATGCCGTAGAGGGTCGAGAGCGCGGCCGCGAATTCGTCTGCCTGCCCGCTCGCGGCGAGCGCGTGGGCGCGCGTCGTCGGGGTGTGCAGCAGCACACCGGTGAGGTGACGCAGCGCCTGCTCGACCTTGCCGTCTTCGTCGCCACGGGCACGTGCGCGATCGATCTCCGCGTCGAGCAGCGCGAAGATGTGCGATCGCAGGGCGACGATCGACGGCGTGACGCTCTGCCGGCTGCCCACGACATGGAATGTGTCGGCAGCTTCACGCACGACGGTGCGAGCGGCATCCGTCGCCTGCAGCTCTTCGAGCGGTGCGTGCAGGCTGATGGTCTCGAGATCGAGGAGCGCGACACCCTCGAGGGCGGCGACGGCGGGGTCGACGTTGCGGGGCATGCCGAGGTCGATCACCATCTGGCGGTGCGACGCGACGGGGCAGCCCGTGGTGGCGATCCCGGTCGGCGCCTGGAGGTGCTCCGGGGTGAGCACCGGCTCGGTCGCCGTGGTGCAGGTGATCAGCAGGCTCGAGTGAGCGGCGGTGCGTGCGTATTCGCCGGCCGCGACCGGGCGGATGCCGTGCTTGGCCGCGAACTTCTCGGCGCGACCGGAGGGTGAATACACCGAGATGTCGACAGCGCCGCGCTCGCGCAGGGTGGCCAGAGTGACGGCCGCATATGCGCCGGTGCCGACGAGCAGTACGCGCTCGGCCGACCAGTCGACGATGCGGCTGTCGGCGAGCTCCAGCGCCAGCCGCACGAGTGAGCGACCGGCGCGGCCGAGGGCGGTGACGTTCTTGACCTTGCGCTGCGCCTGGCTGGCGCGCTGGAAGAGACGCTCGAGCTCAGGCGAGGTGGTTCCGTCCTTGCGGGCCGACGTGAGCGCGCGTCGCACCTGGCCGGCGATCTCGCCCTCTCCGGCGACCACGGACTCCAGACCCGAGGCGACGGAGAACAGGTGCTCGGCGACCCGGCGCCCCGAGTGCACGTCGTACGCGCCCTCGAGTTCGACGGTCGAGATGCCGGTGGCGGACTCGACCGCTTCGAGCACGGCCTCGACGCCGATCGCACCGGCGGCGGTGACGGGCTCATCCATCTCGACGTACGCCTCGAAACGGTTGCAGGTAGCAAGAACGACCGCACCCTGCACGCACGACGCCGTGTCCACGATCGTGGATGCGACGTCATCGGGGGTGCGGCTCAAGCGTTCGAGCAATTCGAAGGAGGCGGTCTTGTGACTCGCCGTGACACACAGCAGCACAGGACGATTCTACCCCTCCTCGCGCACAGGTCGGCCCGAGCGGGGGATGGGAGGATGGATGCATGGCTCTCTCCGACGCTCCGCTGCTGCGTGCCCTCACCGGCCCCCGCCCCGAGCATGCCCCTGTCTGGTTCATGCGGCAGGCCGGACGATCGCTGCCGGAGTACCGCGAACTGCGGGTCGGCACGCGGATGCTGGACGCGTGCCTCACGCCCGATCTCGCGGCCGAGATCACCCTGCAGCCGGTGCGCCGGCATGGCGTCGATGCGGCGGTGTTCTTCAGCGACATCGTGATCCCGCTGCGTCTCGCCGGTGTCGAGGTCGAGATCGAGCCCGGCCGTGGCCCCGTGTTCGCCGACCCGGTGCGCACAGCAGCCGACGTCGACCGCATCACGGCGATCGATCCCGACTCCCTCGACGGCACCGCGATCGCCGAGGCCGTGCGTCTCGTGACCGCCGAACTCGGCGACACACCCCTGATCGGGTTCGCGGGCGCGCCGTTCACCCTCGCCGCCTACCTGGTCGAAGGCGGGCCGTCGAAGGAGCACCTCCGCGCCCGGGGCATGATGCACGCCGACCCCGACGCCTGGCATCGCCTCGCCGGGTGGCTGGCCCAGATCTCGCGTCGCTTCCTCGAAACCCAGCGTGACGCCGGAGCATCCGTCGTGCAGCTGTTCGACTCCTGGGCGGGGTCGCTCAGCACAGCCGACTACCGCGTTTTCGTGGCGCCCCACTCCCGTACCGCGCTCGAAGGCATCGGCGCTCCGAGCATCCACTTCGGAGTCGGCACCGGCCCGTTCCTCGCAGACATGCGGCTCGACGGCATCGTCGACGGCGTCGGAGTCGACTGGCGAATGCCCCTCGACGAGGCCGCGGCGATCGTCGGTCCTGACGTCTCTGTGCAGGGGAACATCGATCCTGCGCTGCTCGGGGCGCCATGGCCGGTCCTCGAGGCGCATGTGCGCGACGTGGTCGAGCGTGGTCGCGCGGCTCGAGGTCACATCGTCAACCTGGGCCACGGTGTGCCGCCCGAGGCCGATCCCGGTCAGCTGACGCGGATCGTCGAGCTCGTCCACTCGATCTGACGGGAAGGGCCGCAACCATGACTCCTGATGCAGAGACCACCCACTCACGTGCCGAGCTCGCAGCCCGCGCCGAGCGCGCCGCGCGCACGCACGTGGTCGTCGTCGGCGGCGGCGTCGGCGGTCTGATCGCGGCGCGCGAATGCGCCAAGGTCGGCATGCGCGTGACTCTGCTCGAGAGCACGGACGTCGTCGGGGGTGCTCTGCAGCGCGCCGAGCTCGACGGCGTCGCACTCGACGCGGGCGCCGAGAGCTACGCGACCCGCGGTGGCTGTGTGCGTGCGCTCATCGAAGACCTGGGCATCGCCGATCGCATCGTCGCTCCCGCGGCAGGCGGGGCGTGGCTCGCAGGCATCCCCGGTGTCGGCGCGGCGCCTCTGCCCGTCGGAGGCATCCTCGGCATACCCGCGAATCCGTTCCAGGAAGACGTCCGTCGCATCCTCGGATGGTCCGGGGTCTGGCGCGCGTACCTCGACCGCGTGCGGCCCCCGCTGACCATCGGGCACAGTCACAGTCTGGGCAATCTGGTGGCATCGCGCATGGGCGCGAAGGTGCGCGACCGGCTCGTGGCCCCCGTCACGACCGGCGTCTACTCGGCGTCGCCCGACGACGTCGACGTCGACGTCGCCGCGCCGGGACTCAATGCGGCGCTGACCCGCGTCGGATCCTTGTCGGGAGCAGTGCAGGCGCTGCGTGATGAGAGCGCCTCACGGGCCGCGAAGGCGCAGTCTCCCGGCGCTGCCGTCGAAGGGCTCGACGGCGGCATGACGGTTCTGATCGACGCGCTCATGGCCGACCTCGAGAAGCTCGGAGCCGTCGTGAGCACCGGCGTGCGGGTGACGGAGCTCACGAAGTCGGGTGAGCTGTGGAACGTGGCGATCGAGACACCCGTCGGTGTCTCCGCCGCTGATTCCGAAGGCGCCGCTCTCGTAACCGGCGGCGCTCTCGCCACGGACGATGCTCTCGACGACGCCCCGCTCCAGGCGGACGCGGTCGTGATCGCGACGCCTGAGGCGACGGCGCGCACCCTGCTGGCGACGGTGGCCCCTGAGCTCGACGCGACGGACGCGGCCGAATCGCCGTCGATCGAGCTCGTCACGCTGCTGTTGGCCTCGACGGCGCTCGACGGGACGCCGCGAGGCACCGGCGTGCTCACGGTGCCGGGAAGCCACACGGCCAAAGCGCTCACCCACTCGACCGCCAAATGGGAGTGGGTGCAGCGGGCAGCATCCGGTCGACACGTCGTTCGGGTCTCGTTCGGTGCGCAGGGCGAGCCGCCCGCGACGGCCGCGCTCGACGACGCCGCCGCCGTGCGACTCGCGGTGCGCGAGGCCTCTGCGCTTCTGGGCGTCCCGCTCGCTCCGGACGATGTCGTCGCCGCGCATCGCTCCCGGTTCGTGCAGTCTCAGCCGGCCTCGATCATCGGCTCGGGCCAGAGGCGCAGCGCAGCACGCGCGGCGGTGCAGGCTGTGCCGGGCCTCGCCGCCGTCGGTGCCTGGCTGGCGGGGACCGGTCTCGCACAGGTCGTGCCCGACGCGCAGGCCGAAGCCGACCGGCTGCGCCGCGCACTCCTCTGGGACTGACAGGGACGGAGACGGTCGGGTCCTTCTCCGCACCGATCCCCATCAGGGGCGCGCTGTCAACCCTCTGACGAGTAGATGCCGAAATCGGCATACGGCGTTACGCTGGACACTTGCAGGCGGCCCGCAGCCGTCGGTTCGCCCTAGGCGTTCACACCGGAACAACGTGAGGAGACCCCATGAAGGGGAAGATCGGACTCGTCGTAGGAATCGGCGTGGGATATGTCCTCGGATCGCGCGCAGGACGCGAGCGCTACGAGCAGATCAAGACGCAGTGGCTCAAGGTCTGGAACCTCGATCCGGTGCAGGACCAGGTCGACAAGGTGAAGGGCTATGTCGGCGACAAGGCCGCAGCCGTTCCGGGTGCGATCTGGACCGGTGTGCAGAAGGTCGTGAAGTCGGCGGGCGGCGGAGACAAGACCGCAGGCCAGCGCCTGGACTCCGCCGTGGCCGCGGGACGCAAGGCCGCTGAAGACATCGTCGAGGCGACGGACGACGCGGTCGAAGAAGCCAAGGACGCCGCCAAGAAGGACTCTGCGACCAAGCCTGCCGCTGCCAAGCCTGCGGCGAAGAAGTCGACGGCCAAGAGCGCGCCGTCTGCGGGTTCGACCGCCGCGAAGTCCGGAGACTGAGATGCCCCGCGGATACCGCGATCGCGCCGAAGACAGCCTGCTGTCGCTCATCGGCGATCTGCCCGAGCTCATCGGCAACCTCGTCAAGGCCGAGATCGACGCGGCGAAGACCTGGGTCTCCAGGACCGCGAAGGACGCGGGCATCGGTTCCGTCTGGTTCCTCGTCGCCCTGTTCTTCCTGTTCTGGGCCGTGCCGGTCATCCTCGTGTTCGCCATCGCCGGGCTGTCGTCGTGGTGGCCGGTCTGGCTCTCGGCGCTCGCCGTGCTCGGCATCCTGATCATCGCCGTGCTGCTGTTCGCGCTGCTCGGCATCGTGAAGTTCCGCAAGGTGCTCCGTCGGCAGAACCCCGCCCAGGCGGTCGGCGAAGACATCCGACTCGTGAAGGAAGCCGGCGATGACGAACTCTGACCTGACACCCCTGCAGAAGACATCGGGTCTCACGGCGCTGCCCAAGACGGCGGTGCCGGCCGGCATCACCGATCCTGTCGCCTCGGCCCGCGCCGAGCTGAAGGCAGCGCTCGCGGCGATCGAGGTCAAGGGCAACGTGCCGCGCCGTCTCGACAAGGCGTCCAAGCGCGCAGCGGCGAAGGCTCGGGTGTTCGCCGACCGCAACCCGGTTGCCGCGATCGCCGCGGCGGTCGCGATCGCCGCCGCCGTCGGCGGCGCGGTGTGGGTCGTGGCACGCGCGCTCTCGCGCTGAATCCCGTTCGCCACGGAGTACCCCCTCGCGGGGTCTGTCAAGCGAGCGCCGGCAATTGGCCACGGCTGGGCAAAGGGGGCAGACTGGATCCATGTCCGATGAACGCGAAGAGAACCCGTCCGGCTTCACCCTGTGGGCCGTGTGGCGACGAAACCCCGACGTTCCGGTCACCGAGTCCGACTCGACCGAGCTCGAGACGATCGTCTCCTACATCGAGGACTCGGGTGTCTCGGTCCGCGGCTTCTACGACGTCTCCGGCCTGAAGGCCGACGCCGACCTCATGGTCTGGCTGCACGGCGACACGGCGGAAGAACTGCAGAAGGCGCTGCGTCGTCTGCGTCGCACCGAGCTGCTGCGCTCTCTGCTTCCGGTCTGGAACGCGATGGGCGTGCACCGCGATGCCGAGTTCAACCGTGCACATGTGCCCGGATTCCTGCGAGGCGTCGAGCCGAAGGACTGGCTCTGCCTGTACCCGTTCGTGCGCACGCCCGAATGGTACCTCGCGCCCGAAGAGGAGCGTCGCAAGATGCTCGCCGACCACGGACGCAAGGGTGCCGCCTTCACAGGGGTCATCGCGAACACGGTCGCGTCGTTCGCACTGGGCGACTACGAGTGGCTGCTTCCTCTCGAGGCCGACGACGTCACCGAGCTCGTCGACCTGATGCGCGATCTGCGCTACACCGACGCGCGTCTGTTCGTGAAGGAGGAGATCCCCTTCTACACGGGGCGTCGCCTGCGCTTCGACGAGATCGCGGACGTGCTGCAGTAGGCCGCGCCATGACGATTCCGATGAACACGTCTGCGCCGATCCGGCTGGGCACGCGGCGCAGTGCGCTCGCTCAGGCCCAGTCGGGCCATGTCGCCGCCGCGCTCGAGAAGGTGTCGGGTCGCCGCGTCGAGCTCGTACCGATCACGAGCGAGGGCGACACCAACCGGGCTTCGCTGTCGGAGATCGGCGGCCAGGGCATCTTCGCGACCCGCTTGCGAGAGGCGCTGCTGGCGGGCGAGTGCGACTTCCTCGTGCACTCGCTTAAGGATCTCCCGACCGCGATCCCGGCGGGACTCGTCATCGCGGCGACGCCGACGCGGGAGGATGCCCGCGATGTCGTGATCACCCGCGACGGCACTCCACTGCACGAGCTGGGCACCGGCAGCACCGTCGGCACAGGCTCGCCGCGGCGCATCGCGCAGGTCCGCCGTCGCGCGCCCCATGCCGAGGTCGTCGACATCCGCGGCAACGTCGACTCGAGGCTGCAGCGCGTGGCGACCGGAGAACTCGACGCGGTGATCCTCGCAGCGGCCGGTCTGTCGCGTCTCGGAGCGGACTTCCCGATGCATCGCGAAGAGCTGGGCCTCGCGGAATGGCCGACGGCCCCGGGGCAGGGATCGCTGGCTGTAGAGACCCGCGAAGACGCCTCGGACGAGCTGCGTGCAGCGCTCGCCGAGCTGGATCATGCCGACACGCGGCTTGCTGTCACGGTCGAGCGCGCGGTGCTCGAAGGACTCGACGCGGGGTGCCAGGCACCGATGGCCGCTCATGCCTCTTTCGAAGGCGACGAGATCCGCGTCAGGACGGTCGTGTACGCCCCTGACGGGGGTCGGCGGATCGGCCTCGACGTCACAGAGGTGCTGAACGGGGAGTATATTCATCGGAACGGCAGTGGCAATGGAGCGGATGCTGCCGATGGTGCAGTCCCGATGCACGCGGCTCGCGAGCTCGGGTTGAGTGTTGCCCGTCGGCTGCTCGATCAAGGGGCAGCTGACCTTGTTTCCCGAGAGCATTCCTCATGACGAATTCGAAGCAGGACCGGCCGTTGGACGGCTGGCGGATCCTGGTACCCCGCGGTGGCCCGTGGGGTGACGGGGTGGCTGCGAGCCTCCGCGACCGTGGAGCGGTGCCCGTCGTGGCGCCGCTGATCAACTTCGCGCCCACCACCGATCAGGCGGCGCTCGACACCGCGTTGCGGCGACTGGCGGGCGGCGAGTACGACTGGCTGACCGTCACGAGTGCGACCACGGTCGACGTGATGTTCGCGCACCGTGCGATCGTTCCTCGCTCGACCCGGATCGCCGCCGTCGGCGAGACGACCGCGGCCGCGCTGCAGGCAGTGGGCTACGAGGTCGCTCTGGTGCCCGAAGAAGACAACTCGGCGGCAGGCATGGCCGAGCAGCTCATCGCGCTCGAGACACAGGAACGTCGCCGCATCCTCGCCCTCCGCAGCGAGATCGCCAAGCCGGTGCTGAGCGTGCTGCTGCAGGAGGCCGGGCACGACGTCGACAGCGTCGTGGCCTACCGCACAGTGGGTGTGCCGGTGACGGATCGCATCAAGCGCGACGTCGAGAACGGTCGCATCAACGCGATCCTCATCACGAGCGGATCCGTGGCCGAACAGGTTCGCGAGCAGTTCCCGCACATTCCCGACGAGACCTTGCTGGCCGCGATCGGCCCTCGCACGGCGAAGGACGCCGACCGGGCGGGCCTTCCGATCACCGTGGTCGCCGACCGGCAGACGGTGGATGCGCTGATCGATGCGGTGTCGAGCTTCACCCTCCCCCACTCGTCGGACGAGCTGGCACAGTGAGCTTCCCCGACGTGCGACTGCGCCGGTTGCGCCAGTCTCCCGCGGTCCGCGGCCTGGTGCGCGAGACGTCTCTCGAGCCCCGCAATCTCGTTCTCCCGCTCTTCGTCCGCGAAGGCCTGTCGGAGGCGGTGCCGATCGGCTCGATGCCCGGTGTCTCGCAGCATTCGCTCGATTCGCTGCGAGCTGCCGCGGTCGACGCCGCGGAGGCGGGCGTGGGCGGCGTGATGCTGTTCGGAGTGCCGGCCGTGCGTGACGCGCAGGGCTCGGGTGCCGACGATCCGAAGGGCATCCTGAACATCGCGACCGAGGTTCTCGCGGCCGAGGTCGGCGACGCCCTGGTCGTGCAGACGGACCTGTGCCTCGACGAGTTCACCGATCACGGGCACTGCGGTGTCCTCGCCGCCGACGGCTCGGTCGACAATGATGCCACCCTCGTGCGGTACGCGTCGATGGCGCTCGCGCAGGCGCGTGCGGGGTCGCAACTGCTCGGTCTCTCGGGAATGATGGACGGTCAGGTCGCGGTGATCCGCGCCGCGCTCGACGCCGAGGGTTTCACCGACACTCTGCTGCTCGCCTATGCGGCCAAGTACGCGAGCGCTTTCTACGGGCCGTTCCGTGAGGCCGTCGATTCTCAGCTGAAGGGCGATCGGCGCACGTATCAGCTCGACCCGGGCAACCGCCGCGAGGGCGTGCGTGAAGCCGTCGTCGACGAGCAGGAGGGCGCCGACATCGTCATGGTCAAGCCGGCGATGGCGTTCCTCGACGTGCTGCGTGAGGTGCGCGACACCGTCGACATCCCGGTCTGGGCCTACCAGGTGTCGGGGGAGTACGCGATGATCGAGGCGGCCGCGGCGAACGGCTGGATCGATCGCCGCGCATCGATCCTGGAGTCACTGCTGTCGATCCGCCGCGCAGGCGCCGACGCCGTGCTCACCTACTGGGCGACCGAAGCCGCCCGCTGGCTGCGCGGCTGACCCGCCGCCTGCCGTTGTTCTGGAGGGACCCCATGACCGACCGCAATGACGACCTGTTCTCCGCTGCCCGCGCGGTGATCCCCGGTGGGGTGAACTCTCCGGTGCGCGCATACGGCTCCGTCGGCGGCACGCCGCGTTTCCTCTCCTCGGCGAGCGGTGCGACGGTGACGGATGCCGCAGGCGCCGAGTACGTCGACCTCGTGGCGTCGTGGGGGCCCGCGCTTCTCGGCCATGCCCACCCCGAGATCGTGGCCGCGGTGCAGGAGGCGGCGAGTCGTGGGCTGTCATTCGGAGCACCGACGGAAGGCGAGGTGGAGCTGGCTTCGCTGATCGCGGATCGGGTGCGGTTCGGCGAGGTGCGTCCGATCGACCGTGTGCGCCTCGTGTCGACCGGCACCGAGGCCACCATGACCGCCATCCGCCTCGCGCGGGGCGCGACCGGACGCGACCTGCTGGTGAAGTTCGCGGGTCACTACCACGGCCATTCCGACGGACTTCTCGCGGCGGCGGGATCGGGCGTCGCGACGCTCGCGCTGCCCGGTTCGGCCGGGGTGCCCGCTCCGATCGCCGCGCAGACCCTGGTGATCGACTACAACGACCGCGATGCTCTCGAAGCGGTGTTCGCCGAGCACGGCCCGCGGATCGCCGCAGTGATCGTCGAAGCATCGGCGGCGAACATGGGCGTCGTCGCACCCCTGCCCGGCTTCAACCGCTTCATCGCCGACACTGCGCATGCGCATGGCGCTCTGATGATCATCGACGAGGTGCTCACGGGTTTCCGCGTGCACCCCGCAGGCTTCTGGGGTCTCCAGGCCGCCGCGGGCGAGGACTACGTGCCAGACATCTTCACGTTCGGCAAGGTCGTCGGCGGGGGGATGCCGCTCGCCGCTCTCGGTGGGCGGGCCGAGGTCATGGACATGCTGGCGCCAGTCGGGCCCGTGTATCAGGCGGGCACCCTGTCGGGTAACCCGCTGTCGGTGGCCGCAGGTCTGGCGACACTGCGTCTCGCGACCCCCGAGGTCTACGCGACGATCGATGCCGCGGCGTCTCGGGTGGCCTCGGCGTTGACTGCGGCACTGGCAGACGCCGGTGTGACGCATTCGGTCGCGAACGCCGGCAGTCTGTTCAACCCGTCTTTCCGGGCGACCGCCCCACGGGACTACACCGAGGCGCAGGCCCAGGAGTCGTTCCGCTATGCGCCGTTCTTCCACGCCATGCGCGAGCGGGGTGTGGCACTGCCGCCGAGCGTGTTCGAGGCATGGTTCCTCACGGCCGCTCACGGCGAAGAAGAGTTGCAGCGCATCGAGGCGGCACTGCCCTTCGCTGCTGCGGCCGCAGCGGCTGCCACGACGCTCTGACCTGGGCCGGCTGCTGCAGTCGGGATGCTTCCGAACGTGATGGCTTCCGCAGAGGTGAGCCGGATTGTGGATCTCGGTTCTTCCACCTCTGTGCGAGCTGGGTGAGACGGTCGATGATCGTCACGGCGCCGACGCCATGGCGCTGCAGCGCTTCGGCATCCGCTCGCACGTCGCTCACGGCCTCGCGCACGATTCCTACCGCTCGCACGATCTCCCGGACGTGCGCCGCCGTGATGGCACCGCGTCGAAACGCCTCGTGCACAAGCGGGTGGCGGGTGTCGAGGAACCCGGCGTCGCGGTGATAGGGATGCCCGTCGCCTTCGGCTCGATCGAGCCGAAGGCGCTCAGTCCGAAGATCAGAAGCCTCGAAACTCGAGACACGCGATCTGCCGGAGCTGCTCGACCCACGCGTCGAGCAGCTCGGCGCGGTGCTCGATGCTGAACTCGGTGGCGGTGGGCATGCTCCGAGGCTAGTAGATTTGTTCGAATAACAGAGCGGAACATCGGAATGGGAGAGCGCGCCATGGAGAGAACGGACAACGGATCGTTGCCGTCCTGTGAGCAAGAAGCAGACAACTCGCAGGGCACCGCTGGCAGACTTGTCGCATGGTGACGTTGCTGCTTGACCAGACGCAACTCGAGATCGTGCTCTCGCCGATCGAGCGTGCGGCGAGCTTCCACCGTGACAATCTGCGCATCGCGCGCAGCACCATCACCAAGGTGCAGCTCATCGACGACGCCTGGACCTGGCTGCGGGGCGTGCCGAACCCCGGCACCCACATTCCGGGTGTCCTCGCCTCGGGCACGTGGAAGGCCGCCGGCAGTGTCGACTTCGTCCTGATCCGTCGCCGCCGTCCGAGCGTCGTGATCGATCTCGACGGCGATGAGCAGTACCGGAGACTGATCCTCACGACCAGCCACGGCCTGGCGCTCACGCAGGCGCTGCGGCTCGACGTCTCGCACGAGCCCGCCGACGTCGAGGAGATCGTCGCCACCGCGCCGTCCACGACCTCGAAGGGGCGTCGACGTCCTGTGATCAGGCCGCGACCGGCCTGATCATCCAGAGGGCCGTCACGCGAAACGCCCTCCGCCACCTGTCGGTGCGGAGGGCGTTCGTCGTGAAAGGAAGGGGCGATCAGCTCTCGTGCTGCTCGCCCTCGTGGTGCTCGTGGTGCTCGCCCTCGTGGCCCTCGTGGTGCTCGCCCTGCTCGCCCTCGTTGCTCTCGCCGTCGTCCCCGTCGGCGGGCGCGTCGTCGGCCCCGGATCCGTCTTCGGCACCGGACTCGCCGTCACCGCCTGCGAACGGGTACTGCTTCGGCTCGTCCTGGTAGTACGCACGCGCGGCGGCAGCCAGCATCGAGCTGACGGCTTCGGACCGCGGGTCGTCGTTCTCTTCATCACCGGCGCGCCCCGCTTCGGAGTGCGTCTCGGCGTCGTCCTCCGCATCCTCCGGCGCGGGAGTCTCGCTGTGCAGGTCGGCGAAGGTCTCGAGGCCCGAGTGCTCGGCGTCGTCCGCTTCGGAGTGCTCCGATTCCGTCGCGGTCGCCGTGTGCTCGCTCCCGGTGCCGAACAGGATGTCGTCGAACGAAGGCTGGGCAGAGGTGTCGGCGACCTCATCGCCCGCACTCGCCTCAGCGTCGGCGTCTGCATCTGTGTCAGCGTTCTCGGAAGGCTTGGGCGATACGTCATCCGAAGGGATCTCGGAGTGCACTTCAGTCGCAGACGCATTGACAGCCGTCTCCGCTGCGGGCTCGTCTGCAGCCTGCTCCGGAGCGGCCTCTTCAGCCTCAGCCTCAGCCTCCGGCGCAGCGTCATCTCCCGTCACCGGCGGAATGACGATCGCCGGTGTGGCGATCTCGCGGGGCGCGTGCTTGCCGCCGCGGACCAGCTCGATGAAGATGTCCTCGAGCGTGGGGCCCCGCTGCACGAGCGTGGTCAGCGCGATGCCGGCGTCGGCCGCGATCGCACCCACCGTGCCGGCGTCGCCGCCGCGCACGGTGAGGCCGGAGCGCAGCACCTCGACCTCGAAGCCGCCTGCAGACAGCGCGGCGGTGAGAGCGGCGCGATCGGCGGCGTCGACCACGACGGCGCCGGACGACGGGTCGGCGAGCGTCTCGATACCGCTGGAGAGCATCAGCTGACCGCGCGAGAGCACGAGCACGTTGTCCGCGACCTGCTCGACCTCGCTCAGCACATGCGACGAGACGAGCACAGTGCGACCCTCGTCGGCGAGACGCCGCATCAGGAGCCGCATCCACCGGATGCCTTCGGGGTCGAGTCCGTTCGCCGGCTCGTCGAAGACGAGCGCTCCGGGGTCTCCCAGCAGAGCGTGGGCGACGCTCAGTCGCTGACGCATGCCCAGCGAGAAGCTGCCGATGCGCCCGTCCGCCTCGTTCTCGAGGCCCACGAGAGACAGCACCTCGTCGACGCGAGAGAGCGGGATGCCGTTGGCCTTGGCCGCGATCGTGAGCTGGCGTGCGGCCGAGCGGCGTGGCCGATAGACCGTCTCCTCGAGCACGGAGCCGATCGTGCGCAGAGGGTTGCGCAGCTCCGAGTATGCGGCCCCGCCGATCGTGGCGGTGCCGCTGGTCGCGCGCACCTGGCCGAGAAGGATGCGCAGGCTCGTGGTCTTGCCCGCACCGTTGGGGCCGAGGAAGGCCGTGACCGCACCGGGCTCGATCCGCGCGGAGAAGTCGGAGACCGCCGTCACCTCATTGAAGCGTTTCGTCACGCGCGTGAACTCGAGCACCTGTCCGTCGGGCATCCGCGACCTCTCCTTGAAAAATGGGCAGTTCCGTCTATCCTGCCGGAAAAGCGCTCGGATCGCGCATTTACCTCATCATTCGGCCTCATCGCAAGACCCGATCGAGCGGGTAGCCTGACACCCGTGACCGATTCCACCGCGGTGCCCCGCGTCCTCGTCCGTACGGAAGGCGCGCTGGGACGACTCACCCTCAACCGCCCCGAGGCGATCAACGCCCTCGACATCGAGATGATCCGCCTGCTCGCCGATGCGCTCGATCGCTGGCGCACCGACAGCGACGTGCAGATCGTGCTCATCGACGGCGAGGGCGAGCGCGGCATGTGCGCGGGCGGTGACGTCCGGGCCCTGCGAGAGCAGATCTTGGAGGGACGCGCCGAGCAGACCGCCGAGTTCTTCCGCGCCGAGTACGCGCTCAACGCGATGATCGCGGAGTACCCCAAGCCCGTCGTCTCGGTCGCCGACGGCATCACGATGGGAGGGGGCGTCGGGCTGTCCGGCCACGCGTCCATCCGCATCGTCACGGAACGCTCGAAGCTCGCGATGCCCGAGACGCGCATCGGCTTCACTCCGGATGTCGGAGGCACCTGGCTGTTGGGTCGCGCTCCCGGCCGCTACGGCGAATACTTCGGCCTCACCGGCTCGACGATGAACGGCGCCGATGCGGTTCTGCTCGGCTTCGCCGACCATGTCGTGCCGTCTGACCGACTCGAGGCTCTGCGAGAGGCGCTCGCGTATCGCGCGGATCCGACCGGACCGGCCGAGATCGTGCTGCTCTTCGACGAGACGCCGGAGCCGTCGGCTCTGTCCGCGTCGCGCGACTGGATCGACGCGGCGTTCTCGGCCGACTCCGTCGTCGACATCGTCTCGCGTCTGCGCGCACGCGACGAGACGGATGCCGCGGCCGCCGCAGACCTGCTGGAGAGCCTCGGACCGACGGGCCTCGCGGTGACCCTCGACGCCGTGCGCGAGGCGCGAGCGCTGCCCGGACTGCGCGCGGCTCTGGAGGGGGAGTACCGACGGGTCATGTGGTTCGTGACGCAGCACCCCGACCTCGTCGAGGGCATTCGCGCGCAGCTGGTCGACAAGGATCGGAATCCGCGGTGGGATCCGCCGACGCTCGATGCACTCGGCGCGGACGCGGGCGCTCCCGCGCGCGACTACGTGCCGGAGCATCCGCTGTTCTGAGCCGGAACGCGCGGCGCCGAGCCGGAGTCAGGCCGAGCGTCAGTGCGGCTCGGAGGCTGACGACGAGCGGGCGACCACGCGCAGGACGTCGATCACGTCGTCGATCGGGCTCCCGGATTCTTCCGCGGCCGCGACCAGCTCTCTGATCTGTCTGATGACGGCGTGCGGCACGACGCCTGCAGAGTCCGATACACGCGTGCCGGCGGCGGTGCGCGTCACCACCAGCCCATCGCGTTCGAGCAGTCGGTAGGCACGTGCCGCCGTGCCCGCGGCGACGCCCAGGTCGCTGGCGGTCTGGCGCACGGTGGGCAGGCGCTCGCCCGCGCCGAGCTGACCCGACACGATGAGGCCCCGGAACTGGCGGTAGATGTCGACGGCCGGGCTCGTGTCGTCGAGCGAGGCGGGCGCGGGGGCAGAGGTCTCCCCGACGCGGTCGCTCACCGGTCGGCCTCGGAGAGCACGAGCAGCGGTTCGCCGACCTCGTCGCGTCCCGGCTCGGACGTCCGTCGGCGGGGTGCACGGATGCCGGTGCAGAAGAACAGCAGAAGGAACGCCACCACCTCGATGAGGGGGGCCGCCCACCCCGCAGCGGCCGCGAGCTCGGCGTACCTCCAGGCGACCTCGTAGGTGCCGACGCCCTCGATCGACAGACCGGTCGTCGTTCCGGATTCCGCGATGAAGCGCCAGGCGGCGGCGAGAGACAGCAGCACCGACGCGGTCGAGATGCGAAGGATGCCGGATGCCACGGTCGATCGCTGGAGTCGTTCGAGGCGGAGCGTCTCGGGTGCGACGAAGGGACGCATCGCGTTGCATCGGAGCGCTGCGACGGTGATGACGAGCAGTGCTGCCGCGCTGAGCAGAACGGGCACTCCATAGGCCCAGCCGAAGAACCAGGGGCGCAGCGGATCGACCGAGGTGTTCAGGATGGGGACCTCGAGCCAGACGTAGCGGCCCTTCGGGTCGGGGGACGACAGCAGCCCGGCCGCGATCGTCGTGAGGGCGAGCGCGAGAGTCGCGAGGGCGGCGCCGTACAGATCGCCGCGGGTTCCGAAGCTCGCCCAGGTGCGGTGGCCGGCGAGCGGCACGGGGCGTCGTGGTGCGGCGGAGCCCCGCAGCGTGATCACGAGAAGGAGCGCGACCAGCGTGATCGCACCGGCGAGGGCGGGCCCGGCGTATCTCCACCACGAGACGGTGTCGCCGTCGGGAGGCAGCACGGTGGCCGTGAGGTTCTCGACACCGAGCGCGACGATGACCGTGACTGCTGCGATCCGCAGCGCGACACGCTCGGGTCGGTATCGGGTGCGGATCACGTCGTCGAGTTCGGCGGAGGTCGTCGCGACGCCGCTTGCGCTGCCGCGGCGTCGACGCACCACCAGCCAGACAGCGGCGGCGGCGCCGGCGATCGCGAGCGAGAAGAGCGGCTGCGAGAGCAGCACTCCGAAGAGCTGCGCCGGGTCGGCGGTGAGCAGCGCGATCAGTCTGTCCATGGTCATCGTCCCCCGAGTCAGATTTTGTACCTGATGTCTGACACAAGTTGTACCTCGACAGCGATACAAGCGCAAGTGTGAGGTCGCATCCGAGCTTCTGGACGAAGGGCAGAAATTGCCGATCAGGGCGCGTAATGGTTCGCTGTGAGCGAAGGTCCGCCTACAGGGGGATCCGAAAGTCCGTGGTTCGTGCCACCCTTGCATGTGCGCGATCGTCGGCCCGCGTCCGCTCGCCGGGAGATCTCCCACTTCATCCTTCCTAGAAAGTCCGCCTGTGCTGGGAAAAATACTCGTCCGCTATCTCACTCGGTATAAGTGGCTGCTCGTTGCTGTGCTGGTCTTCCAGTTCGCCAGCGCGATCGCGACTCTGTACCTTCCGCGTCTCAACGAAGACATCATCAACAAGGGCGTCGCGCAGTCCGATACCGACTACATCTGGCGTACCGGCCTGTTCATGCTCGCGGTCTCGCTCGGCCAGATCGTCGCCTCGGTCGTCGCCACCTACTTCGCCGCCCGTGCATCGATGGGCGCCGGCCGCGACATCCGTGCCGACGTCTTCGGCAAGGTGAGCGGGTTCTCCGAGCGCGAGGTCTCGCAGTTCGGGGCCGGGTCTCTCATCACCCGCAACACGAACGACGTGCAGCAGGTGCAGATGCTCGCGATGATGGGCGCCACCATGCTCGTCACCGCGCCGCTCCTCGCGATCGGCGGGATCATCTTCGCCGTGCAGACCAACATCGGCCTGAGTTGGCTGATCGCGGTCTCCGTGCCGCTGCTGCTGATCGTCGCCGGTCTGGTCGTCAGCCGCATGGTGCCGCTCTTCCGCAGCTATCAGGGCAAGCTCGACACCGTGAACCGGGTCATGCGCGAGCAGCTGACCGGCGTGCGCGTCGTGCGGGCGTTCGTGCGCGAGCGCATCGAAGAAGAGCGGTTCCGCGACGCGAACACCGACATCATGGTCGTCGGGCGCAAGGTCGGATCCCTGTTCGTGCTGCTGTTCCCGCTGTTCATGCTGATCCTCAACGTCACGGTCGTGGCTGTCGTGTGGTTCGGCGGCATCGAGGTCAACAGCGGCACCGTGCAGGTCGGCACCATCTTCGCCTTCATGCAGTACATCGGTCAGATCATGGGCGGCGTCATCATGGCGAGCTTCATGGCGATCATGATCCCGCGCGCCGCCGTCTCGGCAGAGCGCATCGGCGAGGTCCTCGAGACGACGTCGAGCATGGAGCGTCCGGCGAACGGCATCACAGAGTTCCCGGCCCCGGGAGCGGTCGCGTTCGACGACGTCGAGTTCACCTATCCCGGCGCGGATTCGCCCGTGCTCACGGGGATCAGCTTCGCCGCCGAGCCCGGCGAGACCGTGGCGATCGTGGGATCGACGGGCGCGGGCAAGACCACGCTGGTCTCGCTGATCCCGCGCCTCTTCGACGCCACGGGCGGTGCGGTGTTCGTCGGGGGAACCGACGTGCGCGACGCCGACGTCGAGGCGCTGTGGGCGACCATTGGCCTCGTGCCGCAGCGTCCGTTCCTCTTCACGGGAACCGTCGCGTCGAACCTGCGATACGGACGCGAAGACGCCACGGACGACGAGCTCTGGCAGGCGCTCGAGATCGCCCAGGGGCGCGACTTCGTCGAAGAGATGCCCCAGGGGCTGGAGTCGCGCATCACGCAGGGCGGTACGAACGTGTCGGGCGGACAGCGTCAGCGCCTCGCGATCGCCCGCGCGATCGTCCGTCAGCCGCAGATCCTCGTCTTTGACGACTCGTTCTCCGCTCTCGACCTCACCACGGACGCGCACCTGAGACAGGCGCTGTGGCGTGAGCTTCCGCATGTGACCAAGATCGTGGTCGCGCAGCGCGTCTCGTCCATCACCGATGCGGATCGCATCGTCGTGCTCGAAGGGGGCACCATGGTCGGCGTCGGCACCCACGAGGAACTCCTCGAGACGAGCACGACCTATCGAGAGATCGTCGAATCGCAGCTGGGGGTCGACGCATGAGCGAGCAGAACGAGCCCAAGACACGACGAGGCCGCGCAGCCAAGGCGGCGTCGGCCACTGCGACGGTCGAGCCCGTGCTGACCGACGAGGAGAAGTACGAGGCCGAGCTCGCCGAGAAGGCCCGCCAGGACGGCGGCGGCTGGGACAGCGTCGCGCCGGGCAAGGCAGACAACTTCGGCAAGAGCTTCAGCCGCATGATCGGACTGCTCAAGCCGTCGGCCGTGTGGTTCATCCTGGTGTCGATCGCCGGCGCGGTCGGCGTCGTGCTCACGGTCGCGGCCCCGAAGGTGCTCGGCGAGGCCACCAACCTCATCTACAAGGGCTTCATCTCGGTGCAGCTCGCGCAGGCGAACGGCGATTTCCCCGGCTTCCCGGACGGCACCTCGCAGGACGACGTGGTCGCCGCACTCCGCCAGGGCGGGCAGGATGACTTCGCGAACCAGGTCGCGGCGCTGGGCAGCTTCCGGGTCGGCGACGGGGTCGATTTCGAGGCGCTGCGGTGGGTCATCATCGCGGTGCTCGCGATCTACATCGCCGCCGCGTTCCTGAGCTGGATCCAGGGCTACGTCATCAACGTCATCATGGTGCGCACCATGTGGCGTCTGCGCGAGTCGGTCGAGGCGAAGATCAACCGCCTGCCGCTGTCGTACTTCGACAAGGTGCAGCGCGGCGATTTGATCTCGCGCGTGACCAACGACATCGACAACATCACGCAGACCATGCAGCAGTCGCTGTCCGGCGCGATCACCGCCGTGCTCACGGTCGTGGGCGTGCTGGTGCTCATGTTCTCCATCTCGTGGCAGCTGGCCCTCGTGGCCCTCGTCGCACTGCCGCTCATGGGCGTGATCTTCGGCGTCATCGGTCCGCGGTCGCAGAAGGCCTTCGGGATGCAGTGGCGCAAGGTCGGCCGACTGAACGCCCGCGTCGAAGAGGCCTTCTCGGGTCACGCGCTGGTCAAGGTGTTCGGCCGCGAGCAGGACGCACTCGACAAGTTCAAGGACGAGAACGAGGAGCTGTTCCAGGCGAGCTTCAAGGCGCAGTTCCTGTCCGGCATCATCATGCCGGCGATGACCTTCGTCGGAAGCCTGACCTATGTGGGCATCGCCGTGCTCGGCGGTCTCATGGTGGCCAGCGGCCAGCTGCGTCTCGGCGACGTGCAGGCGTTCATCCAGTACTCGCAGCAGTTCACGCAGCCGCTGTCGGAGCTGGGGGGCATGGCCGCGGTCGTGCAGTCGGGCACGGCGTCGGCCGAGCGGGTCTTCGAGCTGCTCGACACCGAGGAGCAGGAGGCGGATGCCGCTGACGCTCCGAAGCTGGCCGGTGGTCAGGGTGTCGTCGAGTTCCAGAACGTCGCGTTCAGCTACACGCCGGAGCGTCCGCTCATCACCGACCTCTCCTTCCAGGTCGAACCGGGGCAGACGGTCGCGATCGTGGGCCCGACGGGCGCGGGAAAGACCACACTCGTCAACCTGATCATGCGGTTCTACGAGCTGAACGGAGGGCGCATCCTGCTCGACGGTCAGGACATCTCGAAGATCACGCGCGACGAGCTGCGTTCGCGCACCGGCATGGTGCTGCAGGATCCGTGGCTCTTCGCCGGGAGCATCCGCGAGAACATCCGGTACGGACGCTCCACAGCGAGCGACGACGAGATCCTCGAGGCCGCGAAGGCGACGTACGTCGACCGCTTCGTGCATTCGCTGCCCGACGGCTACGACACCGTGCTCGACGAAGATGCGTCGAACGTCTCGGCGGGCGAGCGCCAGCTGATCACGATCGCGCGAGCGTTCGTGGCCCAGCCGTCGATCCTCATCCTCGACGAGGCGACCTCGGCCGTCGACACCCGCACAGAGGTGCTGCTGCAGCACGCCATGGCGGCGCTGCGCCAGGGACGCACCTCGTTCGTGATCGCGCACCGTCTGTCGACGATCCGCGACGCCGACCTCATCCTCGTGATGGAGCACGGCGACATCGTCGAGAAGGGCACGCACGACGAGCTGATCGCCGCGCAGGGCGCGTACTGGCGTCTGTACCAGTCGCAGTTCGAGCAGGCGGCGGCAGACATCGATGCCGAGGATGCGCTCACGGGGTCGACCCCTGTGGTGGTCAGCGGCGATGCGGAGGAGGCGGCGACCGCGGCTCAGATCGGCGCGACGGTCGGCGCTTCTGCGCCCGCCGCAGCAGCGGCCGAAGCGCAGGCCGTGGTCGAACGTCCGCAGTCAGAGGGTTCGTAACCGACAGGCCGGGTGCCGCACACCCGCACGCAGAACGACGCCGCTCCTCTCACCGGGAGCGGCGTCGTTCTGCGTGCGGGGCGGTGGGGCGGCACCGCGGCACCGCTGTCAGCGCTGGGGGCCGGAGATGCCGAAGAGCTCGAGGGGATGCGTCAGACGCCACCACGGGCTGGGCCCGTCGACATCCTCGGCGAGGACGAGAGGCGTCGTGGTGGTGTTGAGCGGACCCACGCTCGTGAGCGTTCCGACGTTGCCGCCCGACTCGCGTTCCTCGCCCAGCTCGAACGACGGGGTCACTTCGGCGGCGACGCCGTTCCACAGCACCACGTCGGCATCCTCGTCGGTCACGATGTCGACGGGCTCGCCCCAGATGGTCGACACGGTGCCGACCGTCGTGCCCTTCGCGAGCACCGGCTCCTGCGCGTCGAGCGCCGTCTCCACCTGGGCGAGCAGGGCGCGGGTCTCGGCGAGACGCTGTTCGTCGTCGCCCTGACCGAGCACGCTCGCGAAGACGTGCACCGTCGTGTCGTCGACCGTGATGTCCTTCGCGGTCAGCAGGTTCCAGCTGTCGCCGAGCGTGCCGGTCTTGACGCCGACGACGCCGGCATCCGCCAGCATCCCGTTCGTGTTCACCACTGTGCCCGCGCCGGGCAGATCGACCGACGGGGTCGCGACGATTCCGGCGAAGACCGGGTTCTGCATGGCGATCTCGGCCACCGCGATGAGCGACTGCGGAGTCGCGGTGTTGCGGTCGTCGAAGCCTGAGGGCGTCACGATCGTGACGTCGTCGAGCCCGCGATCACTGAGCCAGGTCGCTGCGGCATCCGCGAAGGCCGCGTTCGATCCCCAGATCTCCTGCGCGAGTCGGTCGATGTAGTTGTTCGCCGAGCCGAGCAGGGTGCCCTGCAGCAGCTGGAACTCGGTCAGCACGCCACCCACCGGCACGTCGAGGGCTGACTGGTCGAGTCGTCGATAGTCCCAGTACTCGAGGTTGTCAGCACGCGTGAATCCGAACTCCGGGCCCTGCTCGCCGACCGCGAGCGGCATGCGTTCGAGCACCATGAGGCTCGAGACGACCTTCGTGATGCTGGCGATCGCCGCGGGATCGGCGGTCGACGACGTGGTCCCGAGGCCGGTGATGCCCACTGCCGCGCTTCCCTGCGCGGGCCACAGCACCTCGGCCGGCGCCGCGGCGAGAGGTGTCGGCTGCGTCGACTGCACGGTCGGAGCGACCTCATGCAGCGGCCACAGCAGCGTCGATCCCGCATACGCGCCGACGAGGCCCACCACGAGGGTCAGCGGGACGAGGATTCCGGCAGTGGCGATGCGAGGCCGCAGGTGCGCATCGCGCAGCAGCGCTGCTCCACCCACTGCTCGATCGGTGTCATCGTCGAGCGCGGCAGTGGCCGACCGCTGGCCGATCGCCACCGGATCGATCCAGGTGAGAGCGGTGGCTCCTCGTCCGGCTTCAGCCCACTGCGCGTCCGGCTCACCAGAGTCCGGCTCCTCAGCGTCCGGCTCCTCAGCGTCCGGCTCCTCTGCGTCCGGCTCCTCTGCGTCCGGCTCCTTTGCGGAGGGGGTGTCGGATCCGGTGCCGAGCGCCGCATCGACGTCATCGTCCCGATGGGCGGCGTCAGCGGCCGAAGCGGGCGCGTCGGGGGTGGCCTCGGCGGAGTCTGGAGCGGTCACCTCCTCACGGTACCGAATCAGAGCCCCGATCCCGGGCGCCGCAACAGGAGAAGACGCGAGTGTCGGCACTGGGTATGATCGACAGCACAACCACGGGAGTCCGGCGAGCCGGGCTGAGAGGGAGCGAATCGCGCTTCGACCGTCGAACCTGATCTGGGTAATGCCAGCGCAGGGAGGAGCATTCAATGAGCACATCCACGTCCGGATCCAGCACGGGATCGGCATCCGCAGCAGCAGCCACCGGAGCTCGCGCGCCGAAGGGGCTCGGTCGGCCCGGGCTGTGGCGCTGGCGGGTCGTCGACATCGTCGTGGCGAGCGTCATCGCGGTGGCCTGTGCCGTGATCTTCCTGCTCTGGAACGTCGGTTACGAGGTTCCGAGCACCTTCCTCACCCCGCTCCTTCCCGGCGTGCAGGGTCTGCTCGCCGGTCCTTGGCTCATCGCCGGCGTGCTGGGCGGTCTCATCATCCGCAAGCCCGGCGCGGCGCTCTACACCGAGCTGGTCGCTGCGATCATCTCCGCGCTGGTCGGCAACGCCTGGGGGCCGCTCACGATCGTCTCGGGTCTGGTGCAGGGCCTCGGCGCAGAGCTGATCTTCCTCGTCTTCCTGTATGGCGTCTGGCGGTTGCCGGTCGCGATGCTGGCGGGGGCCGGGGCGGGCCTCGCGTGCGGCATCAATGACCGCATCCTCTGGTACGCGGGCGCTGACACGCTGTTCACCACCGTCTACATCGTCTCGACCACCATCTCCGGTGCGGTGATCGCCGGGCTGGGCGCATGGCTGATCGCTCGGGGCCTCGCTGCGACGGGAGCCCTGAGTCGGTTCGCCGCCGGCCGCGAGGTCTCCGCACGGGTGTGACCTCGCCCCTCAGGCCGGCCGCGCTCGAAGCGCGCGGCTGGGGGTGGCGCTATGCCACGCGGCTGCGATGGGCGGTGCGCGAGGTCGATCTGCGGATCGATCCGGGCGAGCGGGTCCTCCTTCTCGGAGCGTCAGGGGCGGGCAAGTCGACCCTGCTGCAGGGATTCGGCGGAGTGCTGGGCGGGGCTGACGAGGGCGAGACCCACGGAGCGCTGCTGGTCGACGGCGTTCCCCCGACCGACGCGCGCGGACGTGTGGGCATGGTGTTGCAGGACCCGGACACGCAGACGATCCTCGCGCGGGTCGGCGACGACGTGGCGTTCGGGTGTGAGAACCTCGGCGTTCCGCGCGACGAGATCTGGCGGCGGGTGCGCGGGGCTCTGGATGCCGTGCAGCTCGACGTCGCCCTCGACCGGTCGACGACCGCCCTCTCGGGCGGACAGAAGCAGCGGCTCGCGCTCGCCGGAGTTCTCGCGATGCAGCCGGGGGCGATCCTGCTCGACGAGCCCACGGCCAACCTCGACCCGCAGGGAGTGGCGGACGTGCGGGATGCGGTGGCCGCGGCCCTCGATGCGACCGGCGCCACCCTGGTCGTGATCGAGCACAGGATCGACGTCTGGCTGCCGCTCGTCACGCGCGTGGTCGTGCTGGGTGCTGACCCCGGGGGCACGATCGTGCTGGCCGACGGCACGCCCGAGCAGGTTCTCGGCGCGCGCGGCGCCGAGCTCGCGGCATCCGGTGTGTGGGTTCCGGGGCATCCGCCCGTGTACCCGGCCCCTCCCGCTCAGCGGCCGGGAGGGGTGCTCCTCGAGGCACACGGTCTCACGGTGGCGCGGCGTCGCGGCCTCGCCGTCGCGGGCCCCTTCGACCTCGAGGTGCGGGCGGGCGAAGCGCTCGGCATCACCGGTGAGAACGGGGCGGGCAAGTCGACGCTCGGACTCACGCTCGCGGGGCTCATCCCGGCTGAGGACGGTGCGGTGGCGGCGCGCCCCGAGCTCGCGGCGGGGGAGAAGGCCGATCCGTTCCGCTGGTCGTCGCGGTCGCTGCTCACCCGCATCGCCACGGTGCTGCAGACGCCCGAGCACCAGCTGCTCGCGAAGACCGTGCGCGAGGAGCTGTCGGTCGGCCCGCGCGCGCTCACGCTGCCGGACGCCGAGATCACCGCGCGGGTCGACGACCTGCTCGAACGGCTGCGGCTCACCGCGCTCGCCGAGGCGAACCCCTATACGCTCTCGGGCGGCGAGAAGCGACGTCTCACCGTCGCGTCGGCCCTTGCCACGCGTCCCCGGATGCTGGTGCTCGACGAACCCACGTTCGGGCAGGACGCCACGACCTGGGCCGAGCTGGTCGGCCTGATCGCGCGACTTCGCGACGAGGGCACCGCCGTCGTCGCGATCAGTCACGACGAGGCCGTGCTCGAGGCGCTGCATGCGCGACGCATCGAGGTGCGCCGATGATCGATCCGCTCACCGCCCGTACCGATCGCCGCGGGCCCGTCGCGCCGCGCTCGGCGCTGGCGAAGCTGGCCGCGGCGCTGCTCATCGCACTTCCGCTCGTGCTGTCGATCGACGTCGTCTCGGCATCCGTCGCCCTGCTCCTCGAGATCCCGCTGCTGCTGCTCGCGGGGCTGGGTGCCAGGGAGTTCTGGACTCGCACCGCGGTGCTGTGGATCGCGGCGCCGCTCGGCGCCGTCACGATCGCGCTGTACGGCGCGACGAGCGGAACGATCCATGTCGAATGGTTCGTCGTGCGCATCAGTGACGGATCCCTCGCTCTCGCCGCGGCGACCGCGGTGCGCGTGCTCGCGATCGGTCTTCCGGCTGTCGTGCTCTTCGTCACGGTCGACCCGACGGATCTGGCCGACGGTTTGGCGCAGCGCGTGCGGCTGCCCGCCCGGTTCGTGATCGGCGCACTCGCCGGAATGCGGATGCTGGGCCTGCTCACTGAGGACTGGCGCGCGTTGGCACTGGCCCGACGCGCGCGGGGCGTGGCCGACCAAGGACGGATCCGACGTGTGCTGGGAATGGCGTTCGCGCTCTTCGTGCTCGCGATCCGTCGCGGTTCGTCGCTCGCGACCGCGATGGAGGCGCGCGGGTTCGGTGGAACCGAGCCGAGGTCCTGGGCCCGGGAGTCGACGTGGGATCGTCGGGACACGCTGCTCGTCATCGTCGCGGCGGTGATCCCCACGATCGCGATCACGGCGGCGGTGATGTCGGGAGCCTGGAACTTCATCCTGGGTCCGACGACCTGAGCGACCCTCGGTCCATACTCAGCTTTCTCATAGCTGGAATGCCGATGTATTCGGTAGCATCGACTGAACCCAAGGGGAGTACTCCACCACGGGCGGCTCGTCATTACGGATGTCCCTGCATCCCGGGTCCCCGGTTCTCGCTCGCGAGAATGGAGAAGACCTTGGCGTCGACATCGTCACGCCTCGTCTCTGGAGCCCCCTTGAACATCACCCCCCTCGTGTGGATCATCACGATCGCCGTCACGATCGCCTTCTTCGTGTACGAGTTCTTCGCGCACGTCCGCAAGCCCCACGAGCCCACCATCGGCGAATCCGCCCGCTGGTCGGCCTTCTACATCGGCCTCGCGCTGCTGTTCGGCGTCGGCATCGGCACGGTCTCGGGCTGGACGTACGGCGGCGAGTACTTCGCCGGGTACCTGACCGAGAAGGCGCTGTCGATCGACAACCTCTTCGTCTTCCTCATCGTGATGACCGGGTTCGCGGTGCCGCGCATCTACCAGCAGAAGGTGCTGATGATCGGCATCGTCATCGCGCTCATCATGCGGGGTGGCTTCATCGCCCTCGGCGCGACGCTGATCGAGAACTTCTCCTGGATCTTCTACCTGTTCGGCGCTCTGCTGCTCTTCCTCGCCTACCGCCAGGCCTTCGCGCAGGGCGACCACAACCCGGCGAACGGTCGCTTCATGCGCTTCGTGCGCCGCATCCTGCCGGTGAGCGACGAGTACAACGGCGACCGCCTCACGGTGCAGCGGGACGGCAAGCGCTTCTTCACGCCGATGTTCCTCGTGATCATCGCGATCGGCTTCGTCGACCTGATCTTCGCGGTCGACTCGATCCCCGCGATCTACGGTCTGACTGAAGAGGCCTACATCGTCTTCACGGCCAACGCCTTCGCCCTCATGGGTCTGCGCCAGCTGTACTTCCTCATCGGCGGTCTGCTGCAGCGCCTCGTGTACCTGGCGCAGGGCCTCGCGGTCATCCTCGCCTTCATCGGCGTCAAGCTCGTGCTGCACGCGATGCACGTCAACGAGCTGCCGTTCATCAACGGCGGCGAGCCGATGCTGTGGGCCCCGGAGATCCCGATCTGGTTCTCGCTCGTGTTCATCGGCGCGACCATCGCTGTCGCCACAGTGGCGAGCCTCATGAAGACGCGCCGCGACGACAAGCGCGACGCGCTCGACTCCCCCTCCACCTCTGCACCCCTCACCACCGACCAGAAGGATCACTCGTGAATCAGTCGCGCCGTTCAGACGCGTCCGCAGACCCCGACAGACCCGGCGCCCGAATGACCTCGGGCGCCCCCACTTGCCGCGAGGTGATCCGCTGATGGGTGATCTCGCGCTGAACATCGCTCTGGTGTTCGTCTTCGTCCTCGTCGGCGGTGTGTTCGCCGCGACCGAGATGGCCCTCGTCACGCTGCGAGAGAGCCAGCTCAACGCGATCGCCGCTCGCGGAAAGCGCGGCGAGAAGGTCGCGGGCCTGGCGAGGAACCCCAACACGTTCCTCTCCGCCGTGCAGATCGGCGTCACGGTCGCCGGATTCGCCTCGGCCGCCTACGGTGCGACCTCGATCGCCCCGTCGGTCGCGCCGCTGCTCGAGGCCTGGGGCATGCCCGAGGCTCTGGCGATGACGACCGCGACCGTGCTGCTGACGCTCGTGATCGCCTACCTGTCGCTCGTGCTCGGCGAGCTCGTGCCCAAGCGCCTGGCGATCCAGCGCAACGCGCAGTTCGCGTATGCCGTGGCGCCGGTGCTCGACGGCTTCGCCACCGTCATGCGACCCGTCATCTGGCTGCTCTCGGTGTCGACGAACGCGGTCGTGCGCCTGCTCGGCGGCGACCCGAACAAGGCGGCCGACGAACTCAGCGACGAAGAACTGCGTGACATCGTGGCGACCCACCAGAGCCTGCCCGACGAAGAGCGGCGCATCCTCGACGACGTGCTGTCGCTGCGCGGTCGCCAGGTCAGCGAGGTCATGCGGCCCCGCCCCGAGGTCGTCGCGCTCGACGGGGCTGCCACGCTGGCCGAGGCCGTCGCGCAGGTCAGGGAGCTGCCGTTCTCGCGGTACCCCGTGATCGACGCGTCGCTCGACGACATCGTGGGGTTCGTGCACGTGCGCGACCTCTTCGAGGCGGCGTCGACCGATGCCGAGCGTGCGGTGCACGGACTCATGCGCCCGGTCGAATACGTGCCGTCCACCGCCGGTGTGCTGCCGACCCTGACGCGTATGCGCAGCGGATCGCAGCACATCGCGGTCGTCGTCGACGAGTACGGCGGCACCGACGGCATCGTGACCCTCGAAGACCTCGTCGAAGAGGTCGTCGGCGAGATCTTCGACGAGTACGACACCGGAGAAGACCGGATGCCGGCTGCCGGCGGCGCGCTCGACGGGCGCCTCAACCTGCAGGACTTCGCCGAGATCACGGGGATCGCCCTGCCCCGCGGTGCCTCCGACACCGTCGCGGGGTTCGTCACCGAGATGCTCGGACGCCTGGCGGTGGTCGGCGATTCGGTGGAGGTGCCGGGAGCGACCCTCCGGGTGACGGCGGTCGATCGGCGACGCATCGCCGAGATCCGGGTGGCGCTCCGCGAGGAGCCGGATGCCGCGGAGGCGCAGCGCGACTGATCGACCGACTCAGGTCTCGTTCCAGAGGCGGCGGTAGTACTCCAGCCGCGCCGGATCGGGCTCGACGCCGTACGCCTCGATGAGCACGTCCTCCCAGCCGGGGCCGTAGTTCCACCCGGTGCTCATCGAGGCGACCGCGATGTCTGCCCATCGGTCCGCGACTCCGAGGGTCGCGAGGTCGACGTGTGCGAGGGGTCGGCCGTCGTCGTCGAGCAGCGTGTTCGGCATGCAGGCGTCGCCGTGGCAGACGACGAGACGGTCGATCGGCGGCGGGTCGGTCAGATCCGCGGGCACGGTGACTCCGCGTGCATGGGCGTTGGCGATGCGCGATGCCGGGTCCCAGGTCCACGGGCACTCGTCGACCGGCAGCGCATCATGCAGCGCCCGCAGCGCGGATCCGACGGCGCGCACCGCCACCTCGGGGGAGTCCCGCCATCGCGCGTCGATCGCGCTGCGGCCGGGCAACGCCGCCGTCACGAGCCATTCCTGATCCGCGTCGGAACCCTGATCGAGCACGCGGGGCACGGTGATCCAGCGTCGCGCCCAGCGCATCCGCTCGGCCTCGTCGCTCATGGTGGCCTCGAGGTCGTGCGGACCCCACTTGATGAAGCGTCCGTCGTCGGTGCGGAACGTGAGCCCGCCGATGCCGTTCAGCCAGATCGGCTCGAGGAGGGCTCCTCCCGCGAGGTGTCGAACGACGTCAGGCACCGGGGTCGATGCAGAGGGGACGGATGCCAGCGGAAGGTTCACATCTCCATCCTGCCAGCGAGCATCGGAACGTATATCGGAATACGTGAATACTCCCGGATTTCGCCCCTGACCTTCGATTAGTGTCTGTCGGGGTCGCGCTCTGCGGCCGCACCACACCAATCACACACCAGAGGTCTCCGTGCGCATTTCGTCCCGGTCCCAGTGGTGGCGACGCAGCGGCGGCGACGCCGACGAACCGTCGTCCACTCCCGTGATCGCCGGCGAACAGGATCTCGACCAGTTCGTGCAGTGGATACAGGCCGACGCCAGTGCTCCCACGATCCCGCGCGAGTCTGCGCACCCCGAGACCATCCTGACCACAGAGGAGTACCCGAACATGAGCTCACTGGACGACGCGCTGCAGCAGCTGCTCTCCATCGAGGGCGCCACCGGCGCCGCCATCGTCGACTATGCGAGCGGCATGGCTCTGGCGCAGGGCGGGAACCCCTCGTTCGACCTGGGCGTCGCGGCGGCCGGCAACTCGAACGTCGTGCGGGCCAAGCTCGTCACGATGCGCGACCTGGGCGTCACCGACGAGATCGATGACATCCTCATCACGCTCACCTCGCAGTACCACCTCATCAACGTGCTCAACACGACGAGCGCCAGCGGGCTCTTCATCTACCTGGTGCTCAACAAGACCTCGGCGAATCTCGCGCTGGCCCGGCACAAGCTCAAGGCGATCGCGGGACAGATCGAAGTCTGATCGGTCTACTGGGGCGGCGCGTCGTCTCGCGATGCGCCGAATCGAGGGGGAAGGTCCGTGGGGGACCTTCCCCCTCGGTGCGCCCGGGATCGAGTCCGCGTAGGCTCGGTGGCGATCTCCAGCCTCCGCCCTCCGCATCTCGGGTGGGACTGCGGATCAGTTAGGCTGACACTGAGTCGCACGTTCGAAGGAGAACCGCATGCAGATCCAGGGCTCGAGTGCGCTCATCACCGGAGGAGCGTCAGGGCTGGGCCTCGCCACCGCCCGTGCTCTCGCCGAGGCGGGGGCCGTCGTCGCGATCCTCGACCTGCCGTCGTCGCCGGGCGCCGAGATCGCCGCCGAGCTGGGCGGGATCTTCTGTGCAGGAGACGTGACGAGCGCAGATGACGCGGCTGCAGCGGTCGCCGCGGCGCAGGCGAAGGCACCGCTGCGCATCGTGGTGAACTGCGCGGGCATCGCGCCGCCCGCGAAGGTGCTCGATCGCGACGGCCACCCCGCGGTACTCGCCGATTTCGAGCGCGTCGTGAGGATCAACCTCGTCGGCACGTTCAACGTGCTCTCACAGGCGTCGGCCGTGATGGCGACGAACGATCCGACCGAGAGCGGCGACCGCGGCGTCATCGTCAACACCGCCAGCGTCGCTGCTTTCGACGGGCAGATCGGTCAGCCCGCGTACTCGGCCTCGAAGGGCGGCGTGCACGCGATGACGCTGCCGGTCGCCCGCGAGCTCGCCCGGCACGGCATCCGGGTCTGCACGATCGCTCCCGGAATCATGGAGACCCCCATGCTGATGGGCCTGCCGCAGGCCGCGCAGGATTCGCTCGGCCAGCAGGTGCCGTACCCCTCGCGACTCGGACGCCCCGAGGAATACGCGTCGCTCGTGCAGCAGATCATCGAGAACGGGTATCTCAACGGCGAGACGATCCGTCTCGACGGCGCGATCCGCATGGCCCCGAAGTAGACCCGCTCCGGCTTTCGAATCGCGCACCTGGCACGATTCGAGCCGGAAAATCGCAAAGTACGCGATTCGAACGAGAAGGTGACTGATGAGCACACTGGCAGGAAAGACCATCCTCATGTCCGGCGGCAGCCGCGGCATCGGCCTCGCGATCGCACTGCGGGCTGCCGCTGACGGCGCGAACGTCGCGATGCTCGCCAAGACCGACACCCCGCATCCCAAGCTCGAGGGCACGGTGCACTCGGCCGCTGAGCAGATCCGCGCGGCCGGTGGTCAGGCGCTGCCGATCGTCGGGGATGTGCGCGATGACGACGACATCACCGAGGCCGTGCTGAAGACGCAGGGCGAGTTCGGCAGCATCGACATCGTGATCAACAACGCCAGTGTCATCGACCTGTCTCGCTCGCTCGAGCTGGGGGCCAAGAAGTACGACCTGATGCAGGACGTCAATGTGCGCGGCACGTTCATGCTCTCTCGCGCGGCCGTGCCGATGCTCAAGGATGCGGAGAACCCGCACATCCTCTCGCTGTCGCCACCGCTCAACCCCACGCCGAAGTGGCTCGGCGCGCACACCGGCTACACGCTCGCGAAGTTCGGCATGACGATGGTCACGCTCGGCCTCGCCGCCGAGTTCGCCCGCGACGGGATCGCCGCCAACACCCTGTGGCCGCGCACCACGATCGCCACGGCCGCGGTGCAGAACCTGCTCGGCGGCGACAAGGTGATGGCGGCGAGTCGCACACCCGACATCTATGCCGACGCCGCGTACGCCGTGCTGCTCAAGCCCGCTGCCGAGTACACCGGACAGTCGCTCATCGTCGAAGACGTGCTCGAGGCCGACGGCGTGACCGACTTCTCACGCTACGCCGCGGTGCCCGGCACCCCCGACGACCGCCTCTTCCCCGACATCTTCCTCGACTGACCGGGCGCAGCGGAGGTCAGAACAGCAGGTACACGGCGCCGGCGACCGTCAAAACGATCACGATGCGGTCGAACAGGCGCTGGTCCATGCGCTGCGCCAGTCGGATGCCGGCGAGAGCGCCGAGCACGACGAGGGGGGCGAGCACGGCATCCATCAGCAGCACGTGCCCCTCGAACAGGCCGAGACCTGCCAAGAACGGGATCTTCACGAGATTGATGATCGCGAAGAACCACGCCGAAGTGCCGAGGAACACCTGCACCGGGGTGCGCGTGGCGAGGAAGTACATCGACATGACCGGTCCGCCGGCGTTCGCGACCATGGTCGTGAATCCTCCGAGCGTGCCGTAGACGCCCGACAGCAGCAGGCCGCCCGGCTCGTGCGCGGCAGCATCCGCCCGGCTCTGTCTCCATCGCCGCCACAGTGTGACGGCGATCATGACGAGCAGGATCACGCCGATCGCGCGGCGCACGATGCCGTCGCCCGCGAGCGCGAGGAACGCGAAGCCGGCGAGCAGCCCGGCGACGACCGCGGGGGCGAGTCGCAGCAGCGTGGGCCAATGCGCGTGACGTCGGTACGTGATCAGCGCGAAGACGTCACCGACGATGAGCAGCAGCAGCATCGCCGCGGTCGACGTGCGGGCGGGCAGCACGGTCGCGAAGAGGGCGATCGCCAGGATGCTGCCGCCGGGCAGCGCGGTCTTCGAGATGCCGATCGTGACGGCGGCGAGTGCGAGCGCCGCCCAGGCCCACGGCTCGAGCGCGATCACCGAGGGGCGTCGGCGCGCGTCGCAGCCAGTGCGGCGGCGAACCGCGCCGAGCGCTGCTCGATGTCGGGCCAGTCGGAGGCGGTGATCGATGCGCCGTTGGCGAGGTCGCCGCCGGCTCCGGCCGCGACGGCACCCGCGCGGAACCAGTCGGCGAGGTTGTCGGGGGTCACGCCCCCGGTCGGCATGAGCGGAGCATCCGGGAAGGGGCCGCGCAGCGCGCCGAGGTACGACGGACCGCCGAGGGAGGCGGGGAAGATCTTGACCACGTCGACGCCGAGTTCGAGCGCACCCATGACCTCGGTGGGCGTCATCGCGCCGGTCATGACGACGCGGCCGGTGTCGAGCATGGTGCGGGTGAGCGCGGGCAGGGTTCCGGGGCTCACGAGGAACTCGGCACCGGCATCCGCCGCGGCTGCTGCCTGCTGCGGCGTCGTGACCGTGCCGGCGCCGACGTATGCCGCGTCTCCGTGGCGCGCGATGAGCTCGCGGATCACGGCGGGCGCGTCGGGAGTCGAGAACGTGACCTCGATTCCGGTCACCCCGCCGCGGATGATCGCCTCCGACGCCTCGAGTGCGAGCTCGGGTGACGGGGCGCGCAGCACAGCGAGCACTCCGGTGCGGCGGGCGCGGTCGAGACGGTCGGGCATCGGGGCTCCTTCATCGGGGGGATGCCCTCATTCTTCCCGACTCCCGGCGACCGCGATCACATGTGGCGCGGATGCGGCCAGGACTCGACGATCTCCTTCGACTGCTTCAACCCGAAGCCGGTCTGCTCGCGGACAAGTTTGATGGCATGGATCATCTGGTCGGCCGCGACGAGTCCGTCGATCTCGGCCGCGACGGGGGCGGGGAGGCCTGCGCGCACCGAGGCCGCCGTCGCCGTGATCGAGGAATGGGCGACCGAGGCGTTCGAGACGGCCGCGGCATGCGGGGCCGTCGTGCTGACAGACCAGTGGTCGATGCGGTCCTTCGCCTCCTGCAGCCGCACACCCGTGTGCTCGCGGTAGACCTTGATCGCGCGGATCTTCTGTTCGGCCGTGACGAGTCGGTCGATCTCGGCGATCACCTCGGGTGTGAGGCCGGATGCCGGGCTGATCGTCGTGGTCGCGGCCGCCGACCTCTGGCGTTCCGGAGACGGGCGGTAGTCCTCGGCATCCGGCACCTGGGGGCGCATGCCCCGGAGCGCCGCGGCGATGATCACCGCGCCGACCGCGATGACCACGACGACGATTCCGATCCAGAGGACGATCTCCATGGGTCGAGTCTATGGACCGTGTCCTCGGCGCCCCAGCCGTCTCCCACCCGGCACCGCGTACCCTGGAGGGTATGACCGAGACTCCCCGCATGCGCGAGACGCGCCCCCAGGCAGCATCCGCGTCGTCCCGCACGGGAGCCGTCCGCTCCACCGGCCCGGCGCAGGTTCGCCCCGCGACCGAGGGCTGGACGCAGCAGAAGGATGCCGAAGGGCGGCCGCTGCTGCAGTTCGCCAGCCCCAAGCGCGGCAAGCCGCCCGTGCATCTCGCCGACCTCACCCCCGCCGAGCGCGTCGAGAAGGTCAAGGAGCTCGGCCTGCCGGGCTTCCGTGCGAAGCAGCTCTCGACCCACTACTTCCGTCACTACACGTCGGATGCGGCCGAGATGACCGACCTGCCCGCCGACACCCGCGAGCAGCTCGTCGCGGGCATGCTGCCGCCCCTGCTCACCGAGGTGCGTCGCCTCGAGACCGACCGCGGGGACACGATCAAGTTCCTGTGGCGTCTGCACGACGGCGCGCTGGTCGAGTCCGTGCTCATGCGCTACCCGGGTCGTATCACCCTCTGCGTGTCGTCGCAGGCCGGATGCGGCATGAACTGCCCGTTCTGCGCCACCGGCCAGGCGGGTCTCACTCGCAACATGTCGACGGCCGAGATCATCGAGCAGATCGTCCGCGCCAACCGCCTGATCGCCGACGGCGGCCTCGGCGGCAAGAAGGCCGACGACCACTCGATGGAGCGCGTGTCGAACATCGTCTTCATGGGCATGGGCGAGCCGCTCGCGAACTACAAGCGCGTGATGGACGCGGTGCGTTCGATGGTCGCGCCGCAGCCCGACGGCCTGGGCATGAGCGCCCGCGGTATCACGGTGTCGACCGTCGGACTCGTGCCGGCGATCAAGAAGCTCGCCGACGAGGGCATCCCCGTCACCTTCGCGCTGTCGCTGCACGCCCCCGACGACCACCTGCGCGACGAGCTCATTCCGGTGAACTCCCGCTGGAAGGTCGACGAGGCGCTCGACGCCGCCTACGACTACTACGCCAAGACCGGCCGCCGTGTCTCGATCGAGTACGCCCTGATCAAGGACATGAACGATCACGCCTGGCGCGCCGATCTGCTCGCCGACAAGCTCAACGAGCGCGGCCGCGGCTGGGTGCACGTCAACCCGATTCCGCTGAACCCGACGCCCGGTTCGATCTGGACGTCGTCGGAGCCCTCGGTACAGAACGAGTTCGTGCGCCGGCTCAATGACGCCGGCATCCCGACGACCCTCCGCGACACCCGCGGCAAGGAGATCGACGGCGCGTGCGGTCAGCTCGTCGCGACGACCGAAGACGAGGCCGCCTCGGCCGCGATGGCCTGAGTCCCCGAGTCGCGGCCGCGATCACGGATGCCGTCTCGGCGGCCGAGGGTCTCGGCGCGAGACAGCCACGATGCGATGCGCTCGGGGCTCGCGTCTTTGACGCCCAGCATGCGGGTGGTGCGCACCGAGCGGATGCCGCAGAAGCGCAGGGTTCCCCGGGCGACGTGCGTCTGTGCGGGGAGGCCGGTGAACGGCGTGAGGAACCACGGCGTGTCTGCGAGCAGGAACAGGCGACCGTTCGCCGCCGTGAGCAGGCCCTCGGGCATTCCGAGTTTGGAGTACCGGTACTCCTGCTGGGGGAGCAGCGCACGATCGAAGAAGCCCTTCAGCAGCGCGGGCACCGACCCCCACCAGAGGGGTGTGAAGACGACGACGGTCGCCGCCTCGGCCAGTGCGCGTTTGGCGTCGACGAGGTCGGGTTCGAGCTGCATGCGCTCGCGATATCCGAAGCGCAGCGACGGATCGAAGTCGAGGTCGCGCAGCGCGAGGACACGGGCGTCGCCGTGCGCTGCCGCATAGCGCCGGGCGAGTTCGGCGGTGAGGGATCGACCGTCGGGGTGGCCGTCGATGATCAGTGCGGAAGACATGTGCGCTCCTATGTTGACAGTGTCAAGTACTGGTGGACACTGTCAAGATAGGCAACAATGTTGCTTGTGTCAAGTTCCCGATCCGGCTACCACCACGGCGACCTCGCCCACGCCCTCGAGGCCGCGGCGATGCAGCTGCTCGCCGAGAAGCCCGCGGGAGAGATCAGCCTGCGAGAGGTCGCGCGCGCCGCAGATGTGAGCCACAATGCTCCGTACCACCACTTCTCCGACCGGCGCGGTCTGCTCAAGGTGCTCGCCGAGGGCAGCATGGCCGACCTCGTGGCCGCGGTGCGCGTCGCGATCGAGGAGGCGCCCGACCCTACAGCGGCCGTGATCGAGGGCGGTGCCGCGTACATCCGCTACGCGGTCGAGCATCCGCACGGCTTCGACGTGATCTACGACCCGACCGTGTGCATCCCTGGCGAGCCGAGCGAGACCATGGCCCCCCTGATCGACGAGCTCGAGCAGCTGCTGTCTGCGGCGTCCGTCTCCGCCGGCCTCGACGAGCAGAGCGTCACCGGCGTGTGGGGTCTCGTGCACGGACTCGGAACGCTGTGCGCCGCCGGCCATTTCTCGCTCGACGACGCGCTCGCCGCCAGCGCCGATGCGCTCGTCCGCATGCTGCCGCGCTGACCGTCGACGGGGCCGGAGAGGCGGAAGCACAGGGTTCGTCCACGTTTTCCACAGGCGACGTTTCGTAGATTATCCGGATGCAATATTCTGCCCACCGCCCTGGACGGTTCGATTCGCAGGGTCGGATCATCCTCGACAGCGATCCGAACGCTGACACGGATGATCTCGACTTCCTCCGCGAGTACGAGCCGACCGGTGCCGACCCCGAGGCGTCCGAGCGAGTCGACGCCGGGCGAGCGGCAGGAAGGCCGGAGCAGGATGCCACGGCATCCACCGTTCCCGCGCCGGTGCGAGAGCCGAAGCCTCGACGTCAGCCCCGCGAACGCAAGCCACGCGTGCCGGGCTCGCGACTTCGCACGCTCGCGATCCTCGGTGGGGCCGAAGGCGAGATTCTCGACCGGGTGCCCGGCGAGACCCCTCGGTTCGTGCAGATGTTCTTCGTGCTCGCCGGCACCGCCCTGGTCTCGGCGATCTCGATGCTGTTCGCGCTGACCACGGGTGTGCAGGCCGCGATCTGGGTCGCCGTGCCGCTGGCTGTGGTGTGGGCGCTGATCATCTTCAACCTCGACCGCTTCCTCACGTCGACCATGACGTCGACGCGCAATGTGTGGAAGCTCATCGGACTCGCGATCCCCCGTGTGGTGATGGCCGCGATCATCGGCTTCGTCGTCGCCGAGCCTCTGGTGCTGCAGATCTTCCACAACGACATCGCGCGCGAGGTCGCCTCGACGAACATCACGCAGGCGCAGGCCGATCAGGATGCGCTCGAGACGGGTCCCGAGAAGAAGGCGCTGGATGCGGCATCCGACCGCGTCGCCGAGCTCGAGAACCAGGCCGCGACCGGCATCGTCGCGGGTACCGACTCGTCGTCGGCGAGTGAGTCGGCAGCGCAGGCCACGGTCGACGACCTCACCGCCAAGATGACGGCGCAGCAGGCGGTCATCGACCAGGCTCGGGTGCTGTATCAGTGCGAGCTCACGGGCGATGGTGCGGGCACGGTTCCCGGGTGCACCGGTGTGAACGGCGAAGGCGCGAGCTCGGATGCCGCCCAGGCACAGCTCGCCGAGGCTCAGCAGACCTACGACGCGCTGGCCGCACAGCTGCGCACCGCCAACGAAGAGCTCGCCGAGGCCGGCACCGCCGCCAAGGAGAACACCAGCACGTCGGAGGCGCAGAACCGAGAAGAGGCGCAGTCGCAGCTGCCTGCCGCGCGCGACAGCTACGACACCGCGCTCGCCGCGTACAACGCGCGGGCGGAATCCGTGGCCTCGGGCAACGCCGGGGCGATCGGACTCCTCAGCCAGATCAGCGGACTGAACCGGCTGAGTGAGAAGGAGCCGACGATCCTGTGGGCGCACATCCTGATCGCCGCGCTGTTCTTCATGATCGAACTGCTGCCGGTGCTCGTGAAGGTGCTCACGTCGTACGGCGACCCGTCGCTCTACGAGAAGGCCGCAGCGATCCGCAAGCAGGTCGCGCTCGACAAGGTCACGGCCGAGGGATTCCGCGACCGCGCGGCGATCGTGACCGTGCAGTCGCAGGGGATACAAGCGGATGCCGGTCCGAGCGAACCTCAGACACGCGCCGAGCGCAAGGAGGCGGCCCAGGCCGCGGAGGAGCGTGAAGCGGCCCAGGAGCGTGAGCTCGCCGAGAAGCGGGCGCAGGCTCAGACGCTCGAGGAGCAGGAGCAGCTGGTCGAACCGCGCGTCTGACCCCGCTCGGGCGTCTCCCGTGCTGAGACCGGTCACGGCGATCCGGCCCGACTGTCCGACGCGGCCGGTAGCGTTGCATCATGGTCAACTATCGCTATCTCGGCAACAGCGGTCTCAAGGTCTCTGAGATCACCTACGGCAACTGGGTCACGCACGCTTCGCAGGTCGGCGACGACGCCGCCGTCAAGACGGTGCACGCGGCGCTCGACGCCGGCATCACCACATTCGACACGGCCGACACCTACGCCAACACCGCCGCAGAGGTCGTGCTCGGCACGGCGCTCGAGGGTCAGCGTCGCGAGGGTCTCGAGATCTTCACGAAGGTCTACTTCCCGACCGGCGCCAAGGGCCCGAACGACACCGGACTGAGCCGCAAGCACATCCTCGAGTCGATCAACGGCTCCCTGAAGCGCCTCGGCACCGACTACGTCGACCTCTACCAGGCACACCGGTTCGACTACGAGACCCCGCTGGAAGAGACGTTCCAGGCGTTCGCCGACGTCGTCCGCCAGGGCAAGGCGCTCTACATCGGCGTCTCGGAGTGGACGGCGGAGCAGCTGCGCGAGGGGCACGCGCTCGCGAAGCAGCTCGGCGTGCAGCTGATCTCGAACCAGCCGCAGTACTCGATGCTGCACCGCGTGATCGAGGGCAAGGTCGTGCCCGCCTCCGAGGAGCTCGGCATCTCGCAGATCGTCTGGTCGCCGATGGCGCAGGGCGTGCTGTCGGGCAAGTACCTCCCCGGTCAGCCGGTTCCTGACGGCTCGCGCGCGACCGACCCGCACAGCGGCTCGGAGTTCATCAAGAGCTTCCTCAAGGACGACATCCTCACCGCGGTGCAGAAGCTCAAGCCGATCGCCGAGCAGGCCGGTCTGTCGATGCCGCAGCTCGCGATCGCGTGGGTGCTGCAGAACCCCAACGTCGCCGCAGCCCTCGTCGGAGCCTCGCGCCCCGAGCAGCTCGCCGACACGGTCAAGGCTTCGGGCGTGACGCTCGACGCCGACACGCTCGCCGCGATCGACGCCGCACTGGGCGACACGGTCAACCGCGATGCAGAGGCCACGTACTCGGTCTCGCCGAAGGCCCGCCTGGTCTGACGCGCACGACGAAGGCCGCCGTC
Source organism: Microbacterium sp. EB106-03-03-XG65 (assembly GCF_058791955.1). Classification (NCBI taxonomy): domain Bacteria; kingdom Bacillati; phylum Actinomycetota; class Actinomycetes; order Micrococcales; family Microbacteriaceae; genus Microbacterium; species Microbacterium sp. EB106-03-03-XG65. The sequence goes on along the minus strand of NZ_JBYTEB010000001.1, from coordinate 108,590 downwards.
CCTGAGGGGCGGCGGCCTTTTCGTCGGGTCCCGGGGGTGGTTTCGAATCGCGCACTGTGCAGATTCCGGAGTCCGGAATCTGCACAGTGCGCGATTCGAACGGCTATTCCTTGACGGCTCCGGCGGTCAGGCCCTGCACGATCCAGCGGCTCGCGAGTGCGAACATCACCATGGTCGGCAGGATCGTCAGCACGGCGGCGGCGCTCATGGAGCCCCAGTCGATGTTGAACGTCGAGATGAAGCCGTTCAGCGCCGACGGCACGGTGCGGTTCTCGTCGGTGTTCATCAGCACGACCGACAGGAACAGCTCGTTCCAGCAGTTGACGAAGTTGAAGATGAACGCCGCGATGATGCCGGGGGTCATCACGGGCACGAGCACCCGGAACAGGGCGCCGAAGCGCGAGCATCCGTCGATCATCGCCGCCTCCTCGAGCGCGTCGGGGACGTTCTCGAAGAATCCGCGCAGCATGACGGTGGAGAACGGGATGCAGACTGCGATGTACACGAGGATCAGCCCCGGCTTGGTGTCGACGAGTCCGAGATCGGTCATCATCGAGTACAGGGGTCCGAGCGCGATGAACGCGGGGATCATCTGCGTCAGCAGGAAGGCGACCAGCACCGTGCCCTTGCCGCGGAACTCGAAGCGTGCGATCACGTAGGCGCTGAGCAGCGCGATCAGCGTCGCCACCGCCCCCGCGATCGTCGCCACCAGAGCGGAGTTCGCGAGGAAGACCCCGAACGAGCTCTGCTCGAACAGGCTCACGTAGTTGTCCATCGACGGCTCGCTGGGCCAGTACTCGATCGGGAACGAGTTGATCGTGCCCGGCGACTTGAACGACGTCAGCGCGATCCAGTACAGCGGGAACAGCGTGATGACGAGCCAGAGGGCGAGACCGACGACGCGCACGACGCCGCCGACCGAGACCTTCCGCGCAGGACGCGGTGCCTTCGCGATGTCGGGGACCGTGAGACGCCGGGTCTCGGTGACCGTGGTTCCGGTGATGGTCATCGCTGGACCCTCCGCATCGCCATGAGATAGAACGCGCAGAACACGAACAGGAACGCGACGACGATGAGTCCGATCGCGCTCGCGATGCCGTAATTGCCCTGCTGCGTGTAGTTGATCATCCACGTCGTGATGATGTGGGTCTGGTTCGCCGGCCCGCCGTTGGTCATCGCGTAGATGATGTCGGGGAAGTTGAAGATCCAGATGATGCGCAGCAGGATCGTCAGCAGCAGCGTCATCGAGATGTACGGGATGATGATCGAGAACAGCTGACGCACCTTGCCGGCGCCGTCGAGGCTCGCGGCCTCGAGCATCTCATCGGGCACCGACTGGAGAGCTGCGAGGATCATGATCGCGAAGAAGGTCACGCCGTACCAGATGTTGGCCACGATGACCGCGAACATCGCGAGCTTCGGGTCGGCCAGCCAGGGCAGCGGGGCGTCGATCAGACCGGCCTTCATGAGCAGGTCGTTCACGACGCCGAACTCGGCGTTGAACATCCAGCGGAACAGCATGCCGATCAGGAAGCCGGAGACCGCCCACGGGAAGAACACGAGCGCCTGGTAGAGACCGCGGAAGCGGAACCTCTTGCGCAGCGCGAGAGCGATCAGGAAGCCGATCACGAGCTGCGGCACGAGTGAGCCGACGACCCACAGCACCGAGTTCCACGCGACGATCGGGAAGGCGGGGTCCTGGAAGACCGTGACGAAGTTGTCGAAGCCCACCCAGGGTGTCGACGTGAGATCCCACAGGTTCCAGTCGTGGAAGGCCATGCGTGCGCCCTGCAGCATGGGCCAATAGGTGAACCAGCACACGAACACGATCGCCGGCGCCATGAAGGCCAGCAGCGTCAGCGCGTGGCGGCCACGGAAGGGGCGGCGCCGGCGGGATGCCGGGGAGGCCCCGCCGGCGGTGCCGACGGAGCCCCTTTCGAGAGTGGTCCGGGACAAGGATCAGCCCTTTTCCGCGGCGTACTTCTCGGTCCAGAAGGCGTCCCACGACTCGAGCAGCTCCGCGGTGCTCATGTTGCCCAGGAGCACGTTCTGCACGTCCTGGTCGGACTTCTGGATCCACTCGGTCCACCAGCTGACCCCACGCGGCTGACGCACGTTGACGTACGTCTCGGGGTCTTCGGTCATCGTGACGTAGCTCGTCCACGGGCCCGTCGAGTAGAACTCGTCGTCCGCGGCCTCGGTGATGATCGGCACGAGGCTGTTGGCCTGGGCGAACTCGGTCGCGGGCTCGGCCGACGAGAGGAACTCGACGAGCTTGACCGCGGCATCCTGGTGCTCGCTGTTCTCCGCGACGCCCCAGCCGGCGACGGCCAGCGGCTGCGCGGCCTTGCCCGACGGGCCGACGAGCAGCGGGGCGGTGTCCCACTGGTCCTCGGTCAGCGACGAGTCCTGCACCGTGGCGATGACCTCGGGGTCCTGCAGCAGGAACGCGGTGGTGCCGTTCGTGAACCCGGCGACCATCTCGGGGTAACCCCACGAGACGGCAGACGGCGGGGAGGCCTTCTTGAAGAGGTCGAAGTAGTCGTCGACGGCCTCCTGCGCCTCGGGGGCGGCGAAGATGGTCGATCCGTCTTCCATCAGGAACGCGTCTTCGGTGTCGAGGCCGTCGATCGTGTACGCCTCGATCGCGGCGACCACGTTGCTGTTCGCGTTCGCACCACCGCGGAACGCGTAGCCGTAGATGTTGTTCGCGGGGTCCTGGATGGCGCTGGCCTGCTCGAGCAGGTCCTTCCAGCTGTGCGGCGGGCCGTCGAAGCCCGCCTCCTCGACCAGATCGGTGCGATAGAAGAGGGACAGGCCGTAGAAGCCGTAGGGCACGAAGTAGCTCTTGCCGTCTGCGGCCACCGAGGCGGACTGCGCGTTGTCGGTCAGGGCGTCCCAGCCGTCCCACTTCTCGAGGTCGCCCGAGATGTCGTGCAGCCAGCCGTTGTTCGCGAACGGTCCGACGGTGATGTCGCGGACCTCGAGCACGTCGACGCCCTTGCCCGACTGCAGCATCTGCTGGATCTTCGCGTCGGCCTGCTCGGTGGGCGGCGAGACCAGCTTGACGGTGATGTCGGGGTTCTCCTTCTCGAACTCGTCGAGCAGGCCGCGGATCAGGTCGGTGCGTGCCGGGTTGGTCAGGCTCTCGACCATCTGCAGGGTGACGGAGCCGTCGGCGGACTCGCCGCCGCCTGTGGAACAGCCGGTGAGCGCGAGTGCGGCGACGGTGCCGATTCCCGCGGCGGTCGTCAAGATTCTGTTCTTCTTCACGAGGTGCCTCTCAGTTGGTGATGGGTGTGTGTCGGGTGGTGCCGGGTGGTGGATCGGGTCGGGTCAGGGAACGATGAGGGAGTCGGCGGTGCGGATGCCGGCACGGCGGAGGATCTGCGGGATGCAGCGTTCGACGAAGGCCTCGAAGTCGGATGCGTCGGTGTAGAGGTGCGCGGAGAGGCGGAAGTAGCCGACCCCGCGGAAGCTGGTGAACGCGGTCTCGACTCCGGTCTCGTCGAGCAGGTCCATCCGCAGTGCGTCGGCTTCTTCCCGGGTCGACCCGAGTCCGAGCGGCAGGCGCACGAGCCGCATCGACGGCACGGGAGACGGCAGGGGAGTCAGGGGGTCGACGTCGGCGAACGGACGGAAGCCCTCGGCGATGATCTCGGCCCCGGCATCCGCGATCTGCGCCATCGCCTGGCGGGCGTTGTGCCACCCGAACTCGGACTCGATGAACTCGATCGATGCGGGGGTGGCGAGGTAGGTCGTCGCGTCGATCGTGCCCTGCGTGTCGAAACGCTCGGGGTAGGGCTCGTTCGCGGCCCACGAGTCGATGAGCGGCCACAGGTCGTCGCGGTCGGGGGCGTTCGTGACGAGCAGCGCCGAGCCGCGCGGGGCGCACGGCCACTTGTGCAGGTTGCCGAACCACCAGTCGCCACCGGCGACGGCCGCGGCATCCGCGACGAGGCCGGGAGCATGAGCGCCGTCGACCAGGGTGCGGATGCCGTGCTCGGCGGCGAGCTCGGCGATACGGCGGGTCGGCAGCATCCGGGCGGTGGGAGAGGTGATCTGGTCGACGACGATCAGGCGCGTCGCCGGGGTCAGCGCGTCGGCGAAGCGCTGCACGACCTCGTCGTCGGAGGCGAGCAGCGGCAGTTCGACGGCACGGACGGATGCTCCGAAGCGGCGGGCTAGGCGCTGCGCGCCCATCGTGATCGCGCCGTAGCCCTGGTCGGTGACGAGGATCTCGTCGCCGCGCTCGAAGTGCTGGGAGTTGTAGACCACGGTGGCGGCGGCCGAGGCATTGGGAACGAAGACGCTGTCTTCGGAGCGGGCGCCGAGGAACGGAGCCGTGCGCTCGCGAGCGTCGCGCACTCGCTCGGCGATGCGGGGAAACCACTCGACGGGGCTGAGGTCGGCGCGGCGGCGGAGCGCATCCTGCTGCTCGACGACGGCCGTGGGAACCGCGCCGAACGAGCCGTGGTTCAGGTGGATCACCTCGGGATCGAGCGGCCACGCATCGCGGGCCCGGATGCCGGAGTTCAGCGTGAGCGGAGCGGGGAACAGCGGTGCGGGCATCGGTCCTCATCGGATCATCGGGCGAGTTGTTGCACAACTTTGCCACAGCACTGAGGAAATGGCTACGAGAATGGGGAACTGGAAACATAGTTGTCATACGAATTTGACGCGAAAGCTCTTTCCGCCAAACTCGCAGAGGGGCCGAACTCGCCGAGAGTCGGCGGCCGGGAGGATCACGATGAGCGCTCTGGATACGGCACTGCACGGGCTGCGCACTCTGATCGCAGACGGCGCGCTGCGCCCGGGCGACCGGCTGCCCAGCGAGGGCGAGCTCTGCGAGACGCTCGGTGTGTCACGGGGGTCGCTGCGGGAGGCGATCCGGATGCTCGCCGCGCTCGGTGTGCTCGAGACCCGACACGGCTCGGGCAGCTACGTGAGCGAGCTGCGTGCCGCCGACCTGATCGGCAGTCTGTCGTTGACCGTGGGATTGCTGCCGATGGCCGGCGTGCTGGAGCTCACCGAGCTGCGCCGTGTGCTCGAACCGCACGCCGCAGCGCTCGCCGCCGCGCGCATCGATGAGGAGACCGTCGACGCGCTCGAGCGGATCCTCGACGAGATCGAGGGCAGCGATGACCTCGAAGCCCACTCGCAGCTCGACCACGCCTTTCACATGACCATCTCGCGAGTCGCCGGCAACGATGCCCTCACGAGCCTGATCGACGTGCTGCGCTCGCGGTCACGCGCCTACCGGATTCCGGATGCCGACGATGCGGCCGAGCTCAAACTGCACTCCGATGCGGGGCACCGGGCGATCCTCCGCGGCCTCGCGGCGGCCGACCCGGTCGCGGCGTCGGCCGCCGCGTCCGCGCACGTCGCGCAGACCGAGTACTGGGTGCGGCGCTACACCGACACGAACGACGTCGGCTGATCGGGCCGCTGCAGAGACTCTGTCAGCGCGGCGCCACCCACGTCGCCGTGTACCGCCAGAACAGGCGGCGTCGCATCCGGATGCCGGGGAGGATGTCGTTCGCGATCGTGCGGATCTGCTCGAAGGACTGGGTGGCCTCGGTGGCGGGCGCCTGCATGTGTGCGGGTTGTCCGGTCGCGCGCCTCGGGTGACGCACGAGGCCCGCGAGCGGGTTCGGCAGCAGTGTGCAGCGGCATGTGGTGGAGCGAGGCGACGAAGGTGATCAGGTCGTACGCTCCAGTCCGAGGGTCAGGCGAGCGTGATGTCGACCTGGATCTCGCTCGCGATGCGCTCGAGATCGCGGCGCAGGGCATCGAGGTCGACGGATGCCGGAACCCGCGCGATCACGGACGCCTCGAACAGCCTGCCACCGGCCATCGCGGCGTCGCGGGTCTCGGTCGCCAGCTCTTCGATGCTGAGCTCATGCGCGTTCAGCACGGACGACACCTCCCGCACGATGCCCGAGCGGTCGTTGCCGAGCACGCTGATCTCGAGCGTCCGCTCCTCCTCGCTCGGCTGAGCGGGGGCGCCGGTGAGCACGGCGAGCGTCAGGAGTCCCTGCCCCTGGAGCTCCCGGAGCGCACCCTGCAGTGCGACCGAGTGTTCGGGGGCGACCGAGACCTCGATCACGCCCGCGAAGGTTCCGGCGAGCTCGGCGAGCGAGCTGTTCTCCCAGTTGCCGCCGTGAGCATCGACGACGTCTGCGACCGCTGCGACAAGACCGGGGCGATCGGCACCCGCGACAGTGAGGATGAGAGTAGTCATGCGGCCAGCGTAGCCGTCACCCCGTACGCACCCGCCGGTCGGATGCCACGATGATGCCGGGTTGTTTTGAGTCATTCAAAACAGGGTACGATGGGGGGACAACGTGGTGCCGGGGTTGCAGCCCCGGCACCACTGTCCGTGAAGCACCACCATCCCCGACAGAGGAGGCTCGCATGAGTCACGAACACGCCCAAGATAACCCATCCCGATCGCTGCCGATGAACCAGCCGATGGGGCGTGTGGCGCGCGAGCGCGTCCCCCGCGAGCCACACGAACTCCTCGGCCGAGAGCGCGCCGTGCAGCACCTCGCCGAGTCGGACCTGCTCTCGAGGCCTCCCCGCACCACCGACCGCTCCCGCGTCGTCGGCCGGCTCGAATCAGGCGGTCTCGGTCGTCCGAGCTTCGTCGAGATCGACGCCGCGGGCGAGAGCATCCCGGATGCGCTCGTTCTCGAGTACGGCCCTGCCGACGCCGGGCAGAAGAGGGCGGCGCGCGTATGGCACCGCACGCGCGGAATGGGAAGCACCCCCTCGTACGTGCTCAGCGGCGACAGCTCCTCGGGCGGTTACGTCACCGCCTGAGAGCCGGTCACTCGACCCAGTCGCCGGTCTCGAGGAAGTGATCGAGCCGGGCGCGGTGCGGGGCGAGGTCCCACCCCTGCGCCGCGACCCACTCGTCCGAGAAGTACGTGCCCGCATAGCGGATGCCGCTGTCGCAGATGAGCGTGACGATGCTGCCGGTCTCGCCTGCGGCCCGCATGCGGGCGATCAGCTGGAAGGCCCCATAGAGGTTGGTGCCGGTCGACCCTCCGGCCCAGTGCAGGGTGCGCTCGCGCAGCATGCGGATCGCGGCGATCGAACCGGCATCCGGCACCCGGATCATCTCGTCGATCACGCTCGGCACGAACGACGCCTCGACCCGCGGCCGGCCGATCCCCTCGATCCGGCTCGGGCGGCCGGCCGGCGGATCGACCGTGCCCGCCCATCCGTCGTAGAACGCCGAACCCTCGGGGTCGACGACCGCGATCTGGGTCTCGTGGCGCCGATACTTCACGTAGCGGCCGAATGTCGCGCTGGTGCCGCCGGTGCCGGCTCCCACGACGATCCAGCGCGGGACCGGATGCCGCTCCTGCGACAGCTGGCTGAACACGCTCTCGGCGATGTTGTTGTTGCCGCGCCAGTCGGTCGCGCGCTCGGCGTAGGTGAACTGATCGAGGTAGTGGCCGTGGCACTCGGAGGCCAGGCGCTGCGCCTCGGGAGACATGTCCTCCGTGCGATCGACGAAGTGGCAGCGTCCGCCGTAGAACTCGATGAGGTCGATCTTCTCCTGGCTCGTCGAGCGCGGCACGACCGTCACGAACAGCAGCCCCAGCATCCGGGCGAAGTATGCCTCGGAGACAGCCGTCGACCCGCTCGACGATTCGACGAGGGTCGAATGCTCGGTGATGCGGCCGTTCACGAGTCCGTAGAGGATCAGCGAGCGAGCGAGTCGATGCTTGAGCGACCCCGTCGGGTGCACGGACTCGTCTTTGAGGTACAGATCGATGCCCCACTCGGGCGGCAACGGGAAGAGGTGCAGGTGCGTATCGGCACTGCGGTTCGCGTCGGCTTCCAGCAGGGCGATCGCGGTGCTGGTCCAGTCGCTCATCCTTCGAGCGTAACGCCCGTCTACTTGTCGGTGTAGCCGCCCTCGCCCGTCTCGCCGTCGTAGGTGAAGACCTTGTCTTCGAGGGTGATCTGGATGTCGTCACCGAGCGGCTGCTGCGCGAGAAGGCGCTCTTCGAGCATCGTCATGCGCTGCTCGTACTCGTCGGCGGTGGCGGCATCGACGCCCCAGATCGTCGCGACCTTCATGTCGGTGAGGAAGTAGAGGAAGGCGCTGACCGCGGTGCGGTTGAACTCGGTGTCGGGGATGCTCTGCCACAGCTCGCCGGAATCGCGGAGCCGCTTGTACTCGTCGATCTTCTGCTCGAGTCGGTCGGCGATGGCCGCACCCGCCTCGGGGTCGGCGGGGTCGGACGTGCCGTCGTCGGGGTCGGCGGACGGCGCGGAGGGCTGAGGCTCGGGCGCGACGGCGCTCGGGCTCGGCACCGCGATCGGCGTCGACGGATTCGCGCCCAGGATCACGCCGACCACGAGGGCGACGGCGACCACCACGAGCACGACCATGCCGCCGACGATGCCGAGGATCACGGGCAGAGCGCGACCGTGCGATCGCGCGGAGGGCGGCGCTGAGGACGTGAGCGGGTACGACGCTGCGCCGTATGCTCCGGGCTGGGGGTAGCCGGGCTGCGGGTAGCCGGGCTGCGGGTAGCCGGGCGGCGGGCTCGAGGGCTGGGGGTACGCGGGTTGCGGGCTCGCATACGGAGGCAGCGCAGCGGCATGGCCGTCGGGTGCGGGTGATCCCGGCCATGGTGGCGGAGGCGCGGCCGGTGCGCTCAGCGAAGGAGCGAGCGGGACAGCGGGTGGCGACGCCTGGGCCGCCGCGTCGGCGGGCGCCGGCGGCACGACAGGCTCGGGTGGAATGACGTGTTCCGGCTGCCCTGCAGCATCCTGATCGTTCGTCATCGACGCTCTCCCCCCGGTGCGCGGCGCCTCGTGCGCCTTCGACAAAGGTTAGTCGGGCTCGCCGACAGCACGCGTCAGCGCGCCAGCACTCGGTCGACGCGATGCCGCCTGGCGCAGCCACTGCTCGACACCGGCGATGTGCGCGGTGGTGAGCGAGGTCGCGAGCGCGGGGTCTCGGCGCGCGATCGCGTCGGCGATGCCGCGGTGCTCGGCGAGCGTGCGCTCGGTGGCGCCGGCCTCGGTGAGGCCGCGCCAGACGCGCGCTCGCACCGTCTGGCTGCTGAGGTGCTCGATCAGGCTCGCGAGGTACGCGTTGCCCGACATCGCCGCGATCTCGCGGTGGAACCGGATGTCGTGCTCGACGATCTCCTCGACGGTCGAGGCGGCGGCCCCGACGGAGGAGACCTCGGCCGCCAGCGCGGCGATCGCCTCTTTGCTGCCGAGGGTGGCTGCGAGGCCGGTGGCCTGCGACTCGAGCATCCGTCGCACGGCGAAGATCTCGAGCATCGAATCGTCGTCGTGCATGTCGACCACGAACGAGATCGCTTCGAGCAGAAGGTGTGGTTCGAGGCTTGTGACGTAGGTGCCGTCGCCGCGCCGCACGTCGAGCACGCGGATGACCTCGAGTGCCTTGACCGCCTCGCGCATCGAGTTGCGCGAGAGGCCGAGCCTCGCGGAGAGCTCCTTCTCGGGCGGAAGCCGGTCGCCGGGCGACAGCTCTCCCGAGACGATCATCGCCTTGATCTTCGCGATCGCTTCGTCGGTCACTGCCATTCGGACATCCTAGCGATTGGTCGGATGTCTACGGCAGGATGAGGGCATGCGCGTACTCGATTCGCACTTGCACCTCTGGTCGCCCGACGCTCTCGCGTACACCTGGCTCGAAGGTCCGCTCGCCGCGGAGTTCGCGGCCCTCGAGATCGGAAACTCGCGGATCGATCGGGCTGCAGTCGAGAAGGCCGTGTTCGTGCAGGCCGAGACCGTCGAAGAGGACTTCCTCGCCGAGGTGCGCTGGGTCGCGGCGCAGGCGGAGGGCGCCGGCGTCGTCGCGATCGTCGCCGGCGCGCGCCTCGATCGGGGCACCGACACGACGACTCACCTCGAGGGACTCGCGGCCGAACCGCTCGTGGTCGGGGTGCGGCACAACCTGCAGGGCGAACCCGACGGACTCGCAGTGTCGGCGGCCTTCGTGACCGGCGCGCGGGAGGTCGCCGCTCGAGGGTGGACGTTCGACGCGTGCGTACGCGCCTCGCAGCTGCCCGAGATCGCGCGCCTCGCGGGGGCCGTGCCGGAGTTGCCGATGGTGCTCGATCATCTCGGCAAGCCCGAGGTCGGCACGGCCGCTGCTCCGGTCGCACCGACGATGGAGTGGGTGCGTGATCTCGACGATCTGGCGCGGCATCCGCGCGTGTGGTGCAAGCTGTCGGGCCTGCCGGGCGAAGCAGACGGTGACTGGTCTGCGCAACAGCTCGAGCCGTTCCTCGACGCCGCTGCCGATGCGTTCGGCACCGAGAAGCTGATGTGGGGGAGTGACTGGCCCGTCTCCGCGATCGGCCCCGCGGAACAGGGCGACCCGCACGTTTCGGAAGACGGTTCGCCGACGTATCAGCCGACGGCGCGGAGTCGGTGGGCGGATGCCGTGGCCGACTGGGCGGACCGCCGGGGGCACGATGTCGAGGCCCTCTTCTGGTCGAATGCCGCGGAGTTCTATCGGGTCGGCCAGCGACCGACACACACGGACGCTCGGAAGGAGCGCCCTCGTCGCCGCCTCCTGGGTCGGCTGCGCGGACCCCGTCCGTAGGGAGTCGCTCGTCCGTCGGGGGGTCGCTCGTCCCGGATCGCACACAGCGCCCCGATCTGCACAGGATCTGCCGAGGGTCATGGGCCAACCGGGGCGCCGTGTGCTGCCCGGGACCGGGACCGGTGCCGGTGCCGGGTCCGAGTCCGAGGACGGGAGTCCGGGTCAGGGGTGGGTGTCAGCCGACGGAACGCAGACGCAGCTGCGCCATGCCGCCGTCGACCTCGATGAACGTGCCCGTGGTCGAGCCGGCCGCCGGCGAAACCAGGTAGGCGACTGCGGCGGCGACCTCCTCGGGTGAGACCAGACGGCCGTGCGGCTGACGGGCCTCGAGGGCGGCGCGCTCGGCGGCGGGGTCGTCGGCCGCATCGAGCAGTCGGCCGACCCACGGGGTGTCGGCGGTGCCCGGGTTGACGGCGTTGACGCGGATGCCGTCGCGCAGGTGGTCCGCCGCCATGGCGCGGGTCAGGGCCGAGACGGCGCCCTTCGACGCGCTGTAGAGAGCTCGCTCCGGCAGGCCGGTGGTCGAGGCGATGGATGCCGTGTTGCAGACCGCCGCGCTCGGCGACTCCTTGAGCCAGGGCAATGCCGCCGAGGTGACGCGGGCGATGCCGGTGACGTTGATCGAGAGCACGCGAGCCCACTCGTCGTCGTCGTTCGCGCTGATGTCTCCCTGCGCCCCCACCCCGGCGTTGTTCACCACGATGTCGATGCGGCCGAACCGCTCGGCGACAGCATCGACCGCGGCATCCACCGACGCGCGGTCCGACACATCAGCGGTGAAGGCCGCGAACGTGGCATCCGCCCCCGAGGTGTCGCGGTCGAGCACCGCGATCTGCGCGCCGTCGGCGTGCAGGCGGGCAGCGACGGCCGCGCCGATGCCGGATGCTCCGCCGGTGACGACCGCGACGAGTCCGTCGAGTGCGCCGCTCATCTCCGTGCCTCCCATGCCACGAACTCCTGGCGCTGATGCCCGAGTCCTTCGATCTCGATCTCGACCACGTCACCCGCCCTCAGATACGGGAACCTGCCGCCGAAGGCGACGCCCTGCGGGGTGCCCGTGAGGATCAGGTCGCCGGGCTCGAGGGTGACGTACTGCGACAGGTGGTGCACGATCACGCGCACGTCGAAGATCATGTCGTCGGTGTTCGAGTCCTGACGGCGCTCGCCGTTGACCCAGCTGCGCAGCCGCAGGTGGTCGACGTCGACTTCGTCGGGTGTGACCAGCCACGGGCCGGTCGGGTTGAAGCCGGGGGCGATCTTGCCCTTCGACCACTGCCCGCCCGAGACCTCCATCTGGAAGGCGCGCTCCGAGACGTCGTTCGCCACGACGTAGCCCGCGATGTGCGCCTCCGCCTCGTCGGGTGAATCGAGGTAGGCGGCGCGCGCGCCGATCACGATGCCGAGCTCGACCTCCCAGTCGGTCTTCTCGCTGCCGCGGGGGATCGTGACCGCGTCGTTCGGGCCGACCACGGTGTTCGGTGTCTTGAGGAACATGATCGGCACGGTCGGCGGCTCCGCACCCGACTCACGGGCGTGCGCGGCGTAGTTCTGGCCGATGCAGATCACGGCGCTGGGGCGGGCGATCGGCGCGCCGATCCGCATCGCGGCGGCTTGGTCGAGCACAGGGAGCGCGTCGGCGACGCGGGCCGCCTCGACGCGCGCCCGGAAGTCAGCGGCGAGAAAATCACCGTTGACATCGGATGTCACGGAGCGCAGATCCCGGTAGCGGTCGCCCTCGACGAGAACGGGGATCTCGGCGCCGGGGGCGCCTAGCCGTGCGAACTTCATATCTCTCCTGCTCAGTGAGGGTTCGATGGTGGCGGGACACGTCGCTGCGCCTCGTCTCGTTGACAGTATAGACATCCGATGTTTACACTCCAAGTGATCTGCACGGACGTCCGTCCTGCGCCCGAGAGGAACCCGTGAGCCGCATCGTCGCCCTCGACACGACCGACATCCGCTTCCCGACATCGCTGAGTCTGGACGGATCGGATGCCATGAACCCCGACCCCGACTACTCGGCGGCGTACGTGATCGTGCGCACGGATGCGGAGGACGGCATCGACGGCCACGCGTTCGTCTTCACGATCGGTCGCGGCAATGACGTGCAGGTCGCCGCGATCGACGCGCTCGCCGGACACCTCGTCGGCCGCGAGATCGAACCGCTGCTCGACGACATGGGCACGACGTTCCGCGACATCATCGGCGACTCGCAGCTGCGCTGGCTCGGCCCCGAGAAGGGCGTCATGCACATGGCGATCGGCGCTGTCATCAACGCGCTGTGGGACATCAAGGCCAAGCGGGCCGGGCTCCCGCTCTGGCAGCTGCTCGCGCGGATGACCCCGGAGGAGCTGGTTGACCTCGTCGACTTCCGCTACCTCACGAATGCGCTGACTCCCGAGGATGCCCTCGAGATCCTGCGCGCGGCGGAACCCGGACGCGTCGAGCGCGAACGAGAACTGCTGGCCACCGGATACCCCGCCTATACGACGAGCCCCGGTTGGCTGGGATACTCCGACGAGAAGCTCGAGCGCCTGGCCCGCGAGGCGATGGCCGACGGCTTCACGCAGATCAAGCTCAAGGTGGGCGCCGACCTCGATGACGACATCCGCCGATTCCGCAAGGCCCGTGAGGTCTGCGGGCCCGACTTCCCCATCGCGATCGACGCGAACCAGCGCTGGGAGGTCTCGGAGGCGATCGAGTGGGTGAACGCGCTGGCCGAGTTCCGCCCCGCGTGGATCGAAGAGCCCACGAGCCCCGACGACGTGCTCGGCCACGCCGCGATCGCCAGGGGAGTGGCGCCCATCCGCGTCGCCACCGGCGAGCACGCCCAGAACCGGGTGATCTTCAAGCAGTTGCTGCAGGCCGAGGCGATCTCGGTCATGCAGATCGACGCGGTGCGCGTCGCGGGCGTCAACGAGAACATCGCCAACCTGCTGCTGGCCGCCAAGTTCCGCATCCCGGTGTGCCCGCATGCGGGCGGCGTCGGTCTGTGCGAGGCCGTGCAGCACCTGTCGATGTTCGACTTCGTCGCCGTCACCGGCACGCGCGAGGGCCGCCTGATCGAGTTCGTCGACCACCTGCACGAGCACTTCGTCGTGCCCACCGACATCGAGGGCGGGTCGTACATGGCGCCGACCGCACCGGGCGCCGGGATGCAGATGAAGGCCGACAGCATCGCGACCTACGAATGGGCGGGTGAGCATGTCTTCGCGTGACATCGAGGACCGCCTCGCCCCCGGACTGAGCGTCCCCGCTCTGGGCTACGGTGCCGCGAACCTCGGCAACCTGTTCCGCCCGCTCACGGACGACGAGTCGTGGGCGATCCTCGACGCGGCGTGGAATAGCGGCATCCGGTACTTCGACACCGCTCCGCACTACGGGCTGGGGCTCTCGGAACGCCGGCTCGGGGCGTTCCTGCAGACGAAGCCTCGCGAAGAGTACGTGCTGTCGACCAAGGTCGGGCGCGTGCTGCGACCCAACCCGCACCACGCCGGCGGGCTCGACACCGCCAACGACTTCCACGTGCCGGACGACCTGCGGCGCGTCTGGGACTTCTCGGCCGACGGCATCCACCGCAGCCTCGCCGACTCACGCGACCGCCTCGGCATCGAGCGCATCGACCTGCTGTACTTGCACGACCCCGAACGACACGACCTCGAGCTCGCGCTCGCCGAGGCGCTGCCCGCACTCGAGCAGCTGCGGTCGGACCGACAGGTCGCCGCGATCGGCATCGGATCCATGGTGTCGGATGCCCTCGCCGCCTCGGTGCGGTCCGCCGATCTCGACCTGATCATGGTCGCGGGGCGATACACGCTGCTCGAGCAGCCTGCGGCCGCCGACGTGCTGCCGGCCTGCCGCGAGACCGGGACGGGGATCGTCGCCGCATCCGTCTTCAATTCCGGCCTGCTCGCGTCGAACGAGCCGAGCCGAGACGGTCGCTACGAGTACGGGCACCTGCCCGACGAGCTCTGGGAGCGGCTCGTGCGCATCGCTCGCGTGTGCGCCGAGCACGAGGTGCCGTTGCCGGCTGCGGCGCTGCACTTCCCCCTGCGGTCCGATGTCGTCCGTTCGGTCGTCGTGGGTGGCAGCCGACCTGAGCAGCTGCGGCAGAACGCCGAGTGGGCGAGCGCCACGGTTCCTGCTCGGCTGTGGGACGCGCTCGCCGCAGAGGCGCTGATCCCCGCCTGACGCGTCGACGAGGCGCGACTCCCGGTCGATGCGCGAGTACGCGTCAGCGCGCCAGCACGCGGTCGAGGTGCGCGTGGCCGCCTCGGATCGCGGCGGCCGTGACGGCATCCGATCCGGGATACTCCGCGTGCCCGGCGGGGAGCACCTCGAGCTCGAGCGTGGTCACGGCGTTCGCCACCGCGAACTGTCCCTGCGGCGGCACGTACTGGTCCCACAGTGCGGCCTCGACACGCACCGGCACCCGGGCGAGGGTCATCGAACTCGACGCATCGAACCAGCGCAGCACGTCGCGGGCTTCGGGATGCGAGGCCACGTACGCGCGCACGGCCTCTCCGCTGCCGAGACAGGGCACGGCGAGCCGTTCGTCGTACTGACCGAAGCTCGGCACGATCAGCGTCGCGCCGACATAGCGGTCGTCCCACGGGAGCGCGAGCGCGCCGATCCCACCGCCGAAGCTCTCGCCCACGTAGTAGAGCGGAAGATCCCCCGTCAGCGCGACGAGTGCGTCGGCCGCGAGCCACAGGTCTCGTGCGCACAGCCCCAGCACGTAGCGGTCGGGATCGTCGATGCCGGTGAGCACGTGCTCGTCCCTCGGCTCGGGAGCACCCACCCCGGCGTTCAGCGCCGGCAGGCCCCTCCCCACCGGGAAGATCGCGGCCGCATCGGCGGGAACCCGAGCGAGGTCGATCGCGTCGCGGCCGGCGTATCCGTGGCTGTGCACCACGCCGACGCGCGCCGCACCCGACGACGGCTCGACGAACCAGGCACGCAGACGGATGCCGTCGACCCCCGCATGCTCGACGACCGACACGCGCCGGCCGCGCACGACCTCGGAGGAGAGCACCACGGGGGCAGCATCCACCGTCCGGGCCTCGTCCCGCCACCGCGTCCACCTCGCCGCGAACCCCTCGGGAGGATCGATCGGCGAGATCGTGCGCAGCGTGTCGAGGGTGTGGCCATAGCTGCCGTCGAACGGAGCGTCGGCGAACCAGGTGTCGTACGGAGGAGGGAGCGTCATGAGCGGGGGAGTCCTGAGAGAGGGGTCGATCGGGAGTGAGTCAGGGGCGAGGCGCAGGGCGGCCCCATGGCAGACTGGAGGCCCCACCGAAAGGAGCGCGCGTGCTGGTCACCGAGCGACGAGAACGCATCCTCGCAGCAGCGCGCGACCGCGGTACGGCCTCGATCCCCGAACTCGCCGCTGCGCTGCAGGTCAGCGAGATGACGGTGCGCCGAGACATCGACCAGCTCGCGGACGACGGGATCGTCGAACGGGTCCGCGGCGGGATGCGAGTGCTCGCCGGCCACCGCCCGAGTGCGGCATCGGCCGTGTCGCCCGAGCGGCAGGCGATCGCGCAGACGGCGGCCGCGCTGGTCGAACCCGGGATGGCGGTCGGCATCTCGGGCGGGGCGACCGGGCTCGCGCTCGCACGCGCGATGCGTGATGTCGCCGACCTCACAGTCGTCACGAACTCGCTGACGGTGGCCGATCTCTTCTCGCCCCCCGAGCGCGCCGACGCGCCCTACTCGCAGACCGTGGTCCTCACCGGCGGTGTGCGCACGCCTGCGCAGTCGCTCGTCGGCCCGGTGGCGGTGCGCGCGCTCGAGCATCTGCACTGCGACCTGGTCTTCCTCGATGTGCACGGGCTCGACGTGCAGGCCGGCATCACCACCATGAACCTGCTCGAGGCCGAGACGAACCGCGCCTTCATGGCGGCGGCACGCGAGGTGGTCGTGCTCGCCGATCACACCCGCTGGGGCGTGGTCGGGCTCACGACGATCGCAGATCTCGCCGACATCGATCGACTCGTCACGGATGACGGTCTCGACGTCGACGCTCGTGAGCAGCTCGCGACGCACGTCGGCACCCTGCTCGTGGCGCAGCTCGCCGACGAGACGACGGCGACGGACGCCTGACAGCTGCAGCGTCATCGCCTCGCGGTGCTCGCGCGGCGCACGAGCGCGGCCGGGATCGTGACGTGGCGCACCGGCAGGTCGGCGCCCGGGGGAGAGGTCAGCTGTCGCTGCAGCTCGGTGAAGGCCGCGTCGACGAGCTTCTCGTGATCGGGAGCGATGGTGCTGAGCGCAGGCACCGAGAAGCGCGTGGCGCGGATGTCGTCGATGCCGATCACCGCCACATCGTCGGGCACACGCCGCCCCGACGCCGACAGCGCCGCCAGGGCGCCCAACGCCAGCGAGTCGTTCGAGCACACGATGCCGTCGAGATCGGGGGCCGTGGCGAGGATCGCCGCGGTGGCGCGCTCGCCCTCGTCCGCGGTGAATGCGTCGACCTGCGCGGTCAGGGCAGGATCGGGCGCGTCGCCCGCCGCGGTGAGCGCCTCGACGTAGCCGACGTGGCGGCGGTCGGCCGCATCCGACGGGCGTGAGTCGCGTCGGCCGACGTACGCGATGCGGCGACATCCGACCTCGACGAGATGCTCGGTCGCGGTGCGCGCCGCTGCCCGGTTGTCGATCGTGATGTGCGTGAACGGACTGACCTGGATGTGTTCGCCGAGCAGCACCAGCGGGCCAGGTGCCGTGCGGCGTGTGAGATCGGCCACCGTCAGCGACCGCGGGATGTGGATGAGCCCGTCGATCGGGGGAAGACCGACACCGTTCGCCACATCGATCTCGCGGCCGTGATCGCCCTCGGTCTGCACGATCAGCACCGCGAGCCCGCGCTCGTCGGCCCCGCGCACGAGTCGTGACCCGAGCTCGGCGAAGTAGGGCTCTTCGAGGTGCGGGACCGCCAGCGCGATGAGCCCTGTGCGCGTGGCCCGGGCGACCGGCACGGCACGGCCTGTCGACGGGGTGGTCACCTGCGGCCTCCTGGTGGGACGGTGATCGCCGGCGGGCCGACGAGTCCCCTTCACGTTAGCGCCCCCGGTCATGATTGCACCCGGAACGCGACGACCCGCGTCTCGGGGGCTCCATTGGTGCGCTCGACGGTCAGGCGGGCCCCGGTGAACGCACCGAGGTCGTCGGGCAGCGCATGCACGCGCAGGCGGTGGCGGTTGTCGGTCTCGTGCGCGACGACTCGCCACTGCGCCGACCCGGGGGCGAGCACCTCGACGCGGTAGTCGCGCACGAGCTGGGGCAGCACCTCGTCGGGGCTGCGGTGGTGATGCAGCGTGTTGAGCTCGAGGTCGAGGTCGTCATCGAACACGAGCCTGATCTCGGATGCCGTGATCGGCGTCTGCCAGTCCAGGCGCAGCCAGGGCTCGCCCGACGCCCGCGGATCCGACGCCCACATGTGCGGCCCGCCGTGGGGGCGGTTGTAGCCCGAGATCGCGCGCTCGGGGGCGAGGGCCTCGGATTCGGGGGTCGTGCGGAACACCACGCTCCGACCGCGCAGCGGTTTGGTGGGCCACCGCACCAACAGGCCGTCGCGATCGACCTCGACGTTCTGGTCGTCGTTGTCGACGCGGTGCACCAGGGTCAGGACGCCGGGCGGCAGCGGGGAGGTCAGGTGCACGCTCACCTCCGGATTGGCGCGCACGACGACGATCGCGTTCTGCGGAGCATCCGGAGCGAAGGGGGTCGCGACGCGCACCCACTCCCGGTCACCGGCGGGAACATCGACGACGGCCTCGTGCTCGAGACGGAACGGCACGACGTTCTGCCGCTTTCCGGTGGACCACACTTCGACGGTCAGGGTCGTCGCGGCCGTGGCGGAGACGAGCAGCTCTGTGGTCTCGAGAGCGGGGTGGACCGGTATGACGATGCCGAGGTCTTCGACCAGGCGATGGCTCTCGGCATCGGATGCCCACGCGCCGATCGTGCGCAGAGAGCTCGATGCACTCGCCGTGGCGACGCGGGCGAGATCGTCGGCGTCGTCGTTGGCGACACCGACGAGTGAGGCGTCGGCGCGCAGCAGCGTCTGCCGCAGGTCCGCGCGGTGATGCTCGTACAGCTCTCTCGGGCTCGCATCGTGGGTGAGGCAGAGCGCGGCGGCGGTGCCGGCGGCCTCGCCCATCGCCGCACACGTGGCCATGACTCGCGCCGCTCCGAACGCGATGTGGGTGGCCGAGACGTTGCGCCCCGCCATCAGGAGGTTCTCGACGTTGGCGGAGTAGAGCGAGCGGAACGGGATCTCGAAGACCCCGTCCGAGAACCGCTGCACGGCTCCGGCGCCCGTGGAGTACATGCCCTCGGCCGGATGCAGGTCGATCGACCATCCGCCGAACGCCACTCCGTCGTCGAACGAGGTCTGCTCGATGATGTCCTGCTGCCGCAGCGTGTGATCGCCGACGAACCGCCGGTACTCGCGCTTGCCGGGGATGTTGCCGATCCACTCGAGCGTGAGGTTGTCGGCGTCGAACTCGCCCGAGTTCTTGATGTGGTCCCAGATGCCGAGGATCACCGAGCGCAGCTCGTCGCGGATCTGCTCGTTGTCGTCGACGATGTCGAGCTGGCCGCCCCACTCGATCCACCAGTAGTGCGCACCGCTGTCTCCGCTGCGGATGATGCGGGATGCCGGAATCGGGGTGGTCGTGATGTCCTTGGCGCTCTCGGGAGCCACGAACTTGACCGGGTGTCCGAGATCCTTCGTGTAGAACAGCAGCGTCGAGCCGAGGAACTCCCGGATCGGCTCCTCGGGGGCCCAGTCCTCGCCGAACTCGTCGCGCCCCTCCTTGCCGAGCCGGTGCCGTGCCCCGACCAATGCGCCGACCAGTCCGTCGCCCGTGCAGTCGAGGAAGATCGGTGCGCGGAACTCCGTGCGGATCTCCGACCCCATGGTCCAGCCGGTCACCGAGCGGATGCGGCGAGCATCGTCGGGACCGTCGGCGGCCGCCTCGATCACCTCGGTGTTGAGGAACAGGGTCAGGTTCGGTTCACGTCGCACCGTGTCGAGCACCACGTCGTCCCAGTAGATCGGATTGCCCTCGGGGTTCCGGAACTGATTCTCCCGATAGAGCTCGCCGATGATGCCGGTCTCTCGGGCCCATCGCTGGTTGCCGTGCGCGGTCGCCCCGCACACCCACACCCGCACCTCCGACGACGAGTTGCCGCCCAGCACCGGTCGGTTGTTGATCAGCACGGTACGACGACCGAGGCGAGCGGCCGCGACGGCGGCGCTCACCCCGGCGAGGCCGCCGCCGACGACGATGATGTCGGCTTCGACGGTCTGGGTGCGCATGGGGGTCCTTCCAGAAGGGGAGTGCGAGTGCAGGTGCGAGTGCGGCGGCGGGGTCAGGCGAGGAGCTTCTGCGCCTCTTCGCCCGCCTGCGACATCGCGTCCTTCGCGCTCTGCTGGCCCACGAGCACGGCCTGCACGCGGTCGGCGATCGTGGTCTCGATCTGGGCGTACTCGGGGTACTGCCAGAACGGGTTCGTCGTGGCCGTGGCGGTGATCTTCTCGGCGAAGCGCGAGCCGAAGGCATCCGCTGCGACCGCCGACGACGCCTGAGCCTTCTCGGTGACCGGCGGCAGGCCGCGCAGCTCGTAGTCGGCGGTCACGGCGTCGATGTCGCTCGTCGACCACTGGGCGAAGTCCGCGGCCGTGCGCGTGCCGTCGCCGCCGCCGACGATCACGATCGCTCCACCCCAGACGAGCGCGCGGGGGGTGTCGCCCTTCTTCAGCACCGGACGCGACTGGGGCAGCAGCTTGGAGTCGAGCTCGGGATCGGGGGAGTCCTTGGTCACCGAGGTGCGACCGACGGGAGCGTCGTCGTACATGGCGGTGCGCCCCTGCGCGAACAGCGACCGGGCGTCGAAGCGGTCGACGTCGGCGGCGATCAGGCCCTGGTCGTAGAGCGACTTGTACCAGGTGACGGCCTCGATGCTCGCGTCGTCGCCGATCGTCACCTTGTCGTTCTTGACGAGGTCGCAGCCGAAGGTCTGCATCCAGATGAGGACGTCCTTGAGCTGGGCCGCCTTGGTCGACGCGGCGTAGGGGATGAGTCCGTTGCCGAGCCCCTTGACCTTCTTGAGCGCCTTCTCGAAGTCGTCGACCGTGGTGGGGAACTCCGAGACTCCGGCCTTGTCCATGATCTCGGAGTTGGTGACCAGCCCGATCGCGCCGATCGTCCACGGGAACGCGTACTGCACTCCGCCCAGCTGCGCCGCCTCGAGCGCGGATGCGGTGTAGCCGCGACCCTTCGTGAGAGCCGAGACGTCCTCGAGCTTGCCGAGGGCCGCGAGCGATGCCAACCACGCGACATCGACGTGCGCGGCACCCGAGAACTGTCCGCCCCGCACCTGCAGCATGAGCTGCTTGAAGTATTCGTTGTACGGGAACGAGACCTCGGTGATGCCGACGTCGTTCTTCTTCTTGTAGCCGTCGAGCAGCGCGCGGATCGCGGGTGCGGCGGCCTCTTCGGTGAGCGACCAACTCGCGAAGGAGAAGTCGGCGGCGGGGAAGTCGCCCGCTGACAGCCCCCCGCCCGGGGAGCTGGAGGGGCTCGCGGTGCCGCCGCCCGACGGCATGCAGGCCGTCAACAGCAGGCCGGCGGCGCCGAGACCGGCGAACTGCAGCAGCTGACGGCGGGAGACGGAGACGGAGTTCTCGGACATGGTGTGCTCTCTCTTCTTCGAGGGACTATCGGGGGGATTCAGCCCTTGACCGCACCGGCGGTGAGACCGCCGACGAGGAAGCGCTGCAGGGCGATGAAGGCGATGGCCACCGGCAGCGACACCGCGAGGGATGCCGCCATCAGCTCGGGCCATGCTGTGGAGGCCTCGCCGATGAACGTGTTGACGAGTCCCGGAGGCAGTGTCTGCTTGTCGGGGCCTGCGAGCGTGAGGGCGAAGATGAAGTCGTTCCATCCGCGCACGAACGCGAACAGACCGGCGGCGATGAGTCCCGGTCCTGCGAGCGGCATCACGATCGAGTGGATGATGCGCATCCGGGATGCGCCGTCGACTCGTGCCGCCTCGATGAGCTCGTCGGGGATGGTGTCGAAGAAGCCCTTCAGCATCCACACGCACAGAGGCAGGGTGAACGTCGTGAACGACAGCACCAGCGCCGTGTACGTGTTGAGGAGACCGTAGGCCGAGAACACCGCGTACAGCGTGATGAGCAGCAGCGCCTGCGGGAACATCTGCGAGGCGAGCACGAAGTACATCAGGCTGCGGCGTCCGCGGTAGCGGAACTTCGAGAACGCGTACCCCATGTACGCCGACACGACCACCGACAGGATCGCCGTGATCACCGAGACGACGATGCTGTTGCGCAGATAGCCGAACAGAGCCGGATTGTTCAGCAGCGAGAGGTACGCGTCGAACGTGATCTCGGAGGGGAACAGCTTCGGCGGGTAGGAGAAGACCTCGGTGCGCGGGGTGAGCGAGGTCACCAGCAGCCAGTAGACCGGCAGCAGGGCGAATCCGCCGAACACCACCACAGCCACCCACGCGCTGATCGTGACGGCCCGCCGGTCGGCGCGCCGCGGTCGACGGCGCGGGGCGGGTGCGATCGGGGCGGCGACAGCCGCCGGGGTCTCGGTGAGCACGGCGGTCATCGCTTCTCTCCCTTCTCGGAGAGGCGGACGTAGACGACCACCAGCCCCATCAGCAGTACCATCCAGAGCAGTCCGAGCGCGCCGGCACGACCGAGGTCGAACCCGTCGAACGCGGTCTCGTAGACGGCTGTCGCGAACGTCTGGGTGGATCCGGCGGGGCCTCCGCCGGTGAGCACGTAGATGATGTCGAAGTGCTGGAAGTTCCAGATGAACTCGAGCAGCAGGACGAGCCCGATGATCCCCTGCATCTGCGGAACTGTGATCGAGAAGAAGCGGCGGATCGTGCCGGCGCCGTCGATCTCGGCGGCTTCGTGCAGCTCGATCGGCACCGTCTGCAGGCCTGCGAGCAGCATCACCATCATCCAGGGGAACGACTGCCAGGTCTTCGCCACGATCACGGCGACCATCGCACTGGTCGGGTTCGCGAGCCACGCCTGCGGCTCATCGATCAGTCCGAGGCTCTCGAACAGGGAGTTCAGGACGCCGTAGTTGGCGTTGAAGATCCACATCCACAAGAACGAGACGACGACACCGGGGATCAGCCACGGGATGAGCATGAGCCCGCGCATCACCTTGGCACCGCGGATGCGGGTGTTCAGCGCGAGCGCCAGACCGAACCCGATGACGAACGGCGCGATGGTGGTGCCGAGAGTGAACACCAGCGTCTGCCCGAGCAGGCGGAAGAAGTCGCCGGTCAGCACGTCGATGATGTTCTGGAACCCCACGAACTCGCGCCCGGGTTCGACGAGGCTCTGCTTGTAGAAGGCCGTGATGAGCGCCGTGATCAGCGGATAGACGACGACCGCCGCAAGCAACGCCAGCCCGGGGGCCGTGAGCAGCAGAGCGAACATGCCATCGGACAGCCGTCGCGGCTTTCGATCTGTGTCTAACTGTGTAGAACTGATCGTTTCTGTCATCTAGGTCATCCTTGGCCTTGGGGTGAACAGTCGCACAATCGCTGTGCTTTCGGGCGGTTAACAGTATTTCGGCGGAGCGGGGCGGCGTCAACTGCAGCGCGGAATAGGTAGAAACTGTTAAGAAGTGGTGGGTTTAGGGAACTTGGTGAGGGCCTGACTGGTGGCGCGGCTGTGGCGCGGCTGTGGCGCGGCTGCGGGGCGGGGTGCCGCGGGGTGCCGAGATCCGGCACACCGACCCGGATGCGGATGGAGTCGCGCGAGAAGTCCGCATCTCGCGCGGTTGACCGGATCTCGGCGGGCGACGCTCGGATGCGCCGGCCCTCAGGTGTGCGGATGCTCGGGCGTGCGGATGCTCAGGCGTGGGCGCGGCGCGCGCGATAGGCCGCGACGGCGTTGCGATTGGTGCAGGTGGTCGAGCAGTACCGCTTCGAGCGGTTGCGCGACAGGTCGAGCGCGAGCGCGTCGCAGGTGTCGTCCGCGCAGATCGAGATGCGCGATCCCTCATCAGCGCGGATGACGTCGATCAATGCCATCGCGGTCTCGATGAGCACGCGCTCGGCGAGCGGGCGCTCGTCGGCGACGGCGTGCAGATGCCAGTCCACATCGTCATGGCGAACCAGTCGCGGAGCGAGGTGCGCGTCGGCGAGGGCGGCGTTGACGTGCTCGGCCATCTCGTCTCGTGGTGCGATGAGCATCCGGCGCAGGCGTGGGCGCAGCCCTTGCAGCGATGCGAGCTCGGCATCGTCGCGGTCGAGTCGCCCCGAATAGGGGAACTGCGCGAGGAAAGCGTCGTGATCGGCGCGCGTCTCGAGGGTCTCGGGCTCTTCTGCGGAGTTCACCAGCCAGACGGCAGCGCGGAGCGCCTCCTCGGTGTCATTCGCGAACGTCATATTGACACCTTACATCGAGCGCGAGTAGCGTCACCTGTCATGAGCAAGGTTGCAGATGACGTCACGGCGCCGGGTGTGCGCTTCGGTCTGCCGCTGGCGATCGGGGCCGCATTCGCGTTCGGGATGTCGGGCGCCTGGGCCCGCGGACTCATCGACGCGGGGTGGACCCCCGGTGCTGCGGTCACCGCGAGGGTCTGGGTCGCCGCGCTCGTGCTGCTCGTGCCGACGGTTCTGTCGTTGCGCGGGCGCTGGGGTGTGCTCCGCAAGAACGCGGGCATGGTCGCCGCTTACGGCCTGCTCGCCGTCACCGCCACACAGCTCTGCTATTTCCAGGCCGTCGCCGTGATGGACGTCGGCCTCGCCCTGCTGATCGAGTACACCGCGCCGATCGCCGTCATCCTGTGGCTGTGGCTGCGGCGTGGTGAGCGCCCGAGCCGCCGCAGCGTGATCGGCGCGGCCATCGCGTTCGTCGGTCTCGTGCTGATGCTCGACATCATCACCGGCGCCGAGGTCAACGTCGCCGGCATCCTCTGGGCGCTCGCCGCGATGGTCGGGGCGGCGACGTACTTCCTGCTCTCGGCCAAGGCAGACACAGGTTTGCCGCCGATCGCGCTCGCCGGAGGAGGGCTGCTGCTCGGCGCGGTCGCTCTCACCATTGCCGGGCTCGTCGGCATCCTGCCCCTCGCTTGGACGACCGACGACATCGCCTACCGCTTCGGCACCGTGCCGTGGTTCGTGCCGGTGCTCGCGATCGGCCTCATCGCGACGGCCCTCGCGTATGTGCTCGGCATCGCATCGACGCGGATGCTGGGCTCTCGCCTCGCTTCCTTCGTCGCCCTCTCGGAGGTCGTCGCGGCGCTGCTCTTCGGATGGCTGCTGCTCGGACAGTTGCCCGATCTGCTGCAAGCCCTCGGCGGAGCGCTCGTGCTGGTCGGCGTGGTCGTCGTGAAGCTCGGCGAGCCCCGCCCCGCCGAGTTCGTCGAGCCGATTCCGGATGCCGTGGCGGCGCCGCGTCCGTAGCTCGCCGCGTGGGTGTCCGGTGCCGCGGAGGTGCCTCACCGCAGACGTTGAGTTGGCACCTGAGGTCGGAATCCCTCGCGAATAGCGACATCAGGTGCCAGGTGAGCGACGGCGGCCGAGGCTGAGTTGGCACCTGAGGTCGGAATCCCTCGCGAATAGCGACATCAGGTGCCAACTGAGCATCTGAGCGGGAGCTGACGCTTGTGTATACGTGGACGAGGCATTCGCCGACCTCCAGAGCTGTTGTAGCCATCTTGTGTATACACTGAGGGAATGAGCTCCGTCGCCGATCGCATCACCGCGAGCGATCGAGCCCATGCCGCGCTGCTCGAGGAGATCCAGTCCGGCGCCCTCCCCGCCGGCTTCGTGCTCGGCGAGGTCGAGCAGGCCGCCCGCCTCGGCATCAGCCGCACCCCGATGCGTGAGGCGCTGCGCCGCCTGGCCGCCGACGGCCTCGTCGTGCAGCAGTCGCCCCGGGTGACGGTCGTGGCGGATCTGGATGCCGACGACATCCGCGCGCTGTTCGAGATCCGCCGCGCGCTCGAAGAGTCCTCTGCCCGACTCGCCGCCCAGCGGGGGGACGCCGCGCTGTTCGCCGCCCTCGCCGACGAATTCGCGCACGTCGACCTCGCCGCCGTCGAAGGCCGCGACGCGTACTACTCCCTGATCGCCCGCTTCGATGCCGCTCTCGACGCGGCCGTCGACAACGACTACATCGCGTCGGCGCTGCGCACCGTGCGCACCCACCTCGTACGGGTGCGTCGCATGGCCCGCGACAAGCCCGCCCGGCTCGCGGCCTCCGCCGCCGAACACCGCACGATCGCGCAGGCTCTCGCCGCCCGAGACGGCGACCTGGCCGCTCATGCCACGCACGTGCACCTGCACAACGCGCTCGCCGGCATCCTCGACTCCCTGTCAGCCAATCCAGAAGGTGTGAAATGACCGTCACCCACCACGTCCGCGTGCACCGCAGCGATGAGAACCTCGCCCGTGAAGACCAGCTCGCCTGGAAGATCGCCGAGGTCGCCGCCGACCCGGTCGAGGTCGAGCAGGATGTCGCCGACATGATCATCAACCGCATCATCGACAACGCATCGGTCGCCGCGGCATCCCTCACCCGCGGCCCCATCAACGCGGCCCGTGCCCAGGCGTTCAGCCACCCCGTCTCGACCGGCGGCATCGGCGCCACCGTGTTCGGCGCCGCTCTCGACCACCGCACCAGCCCCGAATGGGCGGCCTGGGCCAACGGCGTGGCCGTGCGCGAGCTCGACTACCACGACACGTTCCTCGCGGCCGAGTACTCGCACCCGGGCGACAACATCCCGCCGATCCTCGCGGTCGCCCAGCACGTTCAGGCCGACGGTCGCGCGCTGCTGCGCGGCATCGCCACGGGCTACGAGATCCAGATGGACCTCGTGCGCGCGATCTGCCTGCACAAGCACAAGATCGACCACGTCGCGCACCTCGGCCCGTCGGCCGCCGCCGGCATCGGCACTCTGCTCGGCCTCGACGTCGAGACGATCTACCAGGCCGTGGGCCAGGGGCTGCACACCACGACCGCCACGCGGCAGAGCCGCAAGGGCGAGATCTCGACGTGGAAGGCGCACGCCCCGGCCTTCGCCGGCAAGCTCGCCGTCGAGGCCGTCGACCGGGCGATGCGCGGTCAGACGAGCCCGGCCCCGATCTACGAGGGCGAAGACGGCGTGATCGCCTGGATGCTCGACGGCAAGGATGCCGCGTACGAGGTGCCGCT
The DNA here is from genome assembly GCF_058791955.1 of Microbacterium sp. EB106-03-03-XG65. NCBI lineage: Bacteria > Bacillati > Actinomycetota > Actinomycetes > Micrococcales > Microbacteriaceae > Microbacterium > Microbacterium sp. EB106-03-03-XG65. The sequence continues at coordinate 81,750 of NZ_JBYTEB010000001.1, read as the reverse complement.
CCCCGCCGCGGGCGAGGCGAAGCGCGCGATCCTCGATTCCTACACGAAGGAGCACTCCGCCGAGTACCAGGCGCAGGCGTGGATCGACCTCGCCCGCAAGCTCGGCACCGAGAACCCGGCGCTGCGCGACCCCGCGAACATCGAGGCCGTCGTGCTGCACACCAGCCACCACACGCACTACGTGATCGGTTCGGGCGCGAACGACCCGCAGAAGTACGACCCGACGGCGTCGCGGGAGACGCTCGACCACTCGATCCCGTACATCTTCGCGGTCGCGCTGCAGGACGGCGGCTGGCACCACGTCGACTCGTACACCCCCGAGCGTGCAGGACGCGCAGACACCGTCGCCCTCTGGCACAAGATCACCACGGCCGAGGATGCCGAGTGGACGCGCCGCTACCACTCCGAAGACCCCGACGTGAAGGCGTTCGGCGGTCGCGTCGAGTTCCGCCTCACCGACGGCACGACCGTGGTCGACGAGATCGCCGTCGCCGACGCGCATCCGCTGGGTGCCCGGCCGTTCGCCCGCGAGAACTACATCGCGAAGTTCCGGCTGCTGGCCGAGCCCGTGCTGGAACCCGCCGAGATCGAGCGCTTCCTCGAACTCGTGCAGCGACTGCCCGAGCTCACGGCGGCCGAGGTCGGTGAGCTGTCGATCATCGCGAAGCCGGGGCTGCTCGAGGACGCCGACGCCCCCAAGGGTCTGTTCTGATGACACTCGCCGCGTTTCGTCTCGGGCCGCTGCGCGGGCCTCGCTCAACGCCCGGAACGGGCGAACGCTCGGTCGTTGAGCGAGCACGGCGGAGCCGAGCGAGACGAAACGCGGCACCGCTGCGCGACATGCTGAGGGAGAACTGATGCTGTATTCCCAGACGACGACGGCCGAGAAGCGCCGCCTGTTCCGTGAGCGCCTCGCAAGCGGCGAGCTGCTGCGGTTCCCCGGCGCCTTCAACCCGCTCAGCGCCCGGCTGATCGAGCAGAAGGGCTTCGACGGGGTCTACATCTCGGGCGCGGTGCTCTCGGCCGATCTCGGCGTGCCCGACATCGGCCTCACCACCCTCACCGAGGTCGCCGGGCGTGCGAAGCAGATCGCACGGATGACCGACATCCCCGCGATCGTCGACGCCGACACCGGCTTCGGCGAGCCGCTGAACGTCGCCCGCACGATCCAGGAGCTCGAGGATGCCGGGCTCGCCGGCATGCACATCGAGGACCAGATCAACCCGAAGCGCTGCGGTCACCTCGACGGCAAGAGCGTCGTCGACGAGCGCACCGCGATCCGCCGCATCCGTGCCGCCGCAGACGCCCGGCGCGATGAGAACTTCCTCATCATGGCGCGCACCGACATCCGGGCCATCGAGGGCCTGGATGCGGCGATCGACCGAGCCAAGGCGCTCGTGGATGCCGGGGCCGATGCCGTCTTCCCCGAGGCGATGCGCGACCTGTCGGAGTTCGAGGCGATGGCGGATGCCCTCGACGTGCCGATCCTCGCCAACATGACCGAGTTCGGCAAGAGCGACCTCTTCTCGGTCGACCAGCTGCGCGACGCCGGAGTGAACATGGTGATCTGGCCGGTGTCGCTGCTGCGCATCGCGATGGGCGCGGCGGGCCGTGCGCTCGATACGCTGAACGAGGAGGGGCACCTCACCTCGAAGCTCGGTGAGATGCAGCACCGTGCCGATCTCTACGACCTGATCGACTACGAGTCCTACACGCAGTTCGACTCGGGCGTCGCAGGCTTCACCGTCACGAAGGAGTGAGCATGACCGAGCCGGACATCAAGAAGGGCCTCGCCGGGGTCGTCGTCGACACGACCGCGATCTCGAAGGTCAACCCCGAGACGAACAGCCTGCTCTACCGCGGCTACCCCGTGCAGGAGCTCGCCGCCACGCAGCCGTTCGAGGCGGTCGCGTACCTGCTCTGGCACGGAGAGCTGCCGGATGCCGCACAGCTCGCCGCGTTCCGCGCGACGGAGCGCGAGCACCGGGCGCTCGCCGACAACGTCAAGACGGCGATCGACCTGATCCCGCTCGAGGCGCACCCGATGGACGAGGTGCGCACGGCGGTCAGCCTGCTCGGCGCCTCAGACCCGAATGCCGGCGGGTCGGTGCTCGACGCCGGGGGCAGCCCCGAGCAGAACCTCGAGCGCAGCATCCGCCTGTTCGCGGCTCTCCCCGCGATCGTCGCCTACGGGCAGCGCCGCCGTCGGGGTCAGGAGCCGATCGCTCCGCGAGACGACCTCGACTACTCGGCGAACTTCCTCTGGATGACGTTCGGCGAGGAGCCCGTCCCGGTCGTCGTCGACGCATTCAACCGCTCGATGATCCTGTATGCCGAGCACTCGTTCAACGCCTCGACGTTCACCGCCCGCGTGATCACCTCGACGCTCAGCGACCTGTACTCGGCCGTGGTCGGTGCGATCGGCGCGCTCAAGGGGCCGCTGCACGGCGGCGCGAATGAAGCCGTGCTGCACATCTTCGACGAGATCGGCGAGGCATCGAACGTCGCGCCGTGGCTCGACGAAGCCCTGGCCGAGAAGCGCAAGATCATGGGCTTCGGCCACCGCGTCTACAAGAGCGGCGATTCGCGTGTGCCGACCATGAAGGCCGCGCTCGACACACTCGTCGAGCACTACGACAAGCCCGAGGTGGCAGAGCTCTACGACGCGCTCGAGTCGGAGTTCGTGGCGCGCAAGGGCATCTACCCGAACCTCGACTACCCGTCAGGCCCGGCGTACAACCTGATCGGCTTCGACACCCTGACCTTCACGCCGTTGTTCGTGGCGGCACGGGTGACGGGGTGGACGGCGCACGTGATCGAGCAGGCGGGCGCGAATGCGCTCATCCGTCCGCTGTCGTTCTACGACGGCGTCGACGAGCGGCACGTCGAGGGCTGACAGACGGCCCTACATCCGTTCGAGTCGCGCACTATGCAGAGAACCTCGGTGAAGAACTGCGAAGTGCGCGACTCGAACGAAGTCCCGGGCGTCAGCTCGCGCGTGTGAGGTTACCGAGCTCGGCGCCGGTCGCATCCATGATGACCAGCACATCGCCGTCGAGCTCGACCGCGCGTACGCCGCGCATCCAGCCGTCGACCCCGGGGCACGCCTTCAGGGTCGAGGCGAACTGGGCGAGGTCCACGCGGTCGCCGTTCACCGAGTACGTCGTGTTGACGCCGTTGCATCCGTCGCTGCCGGTGACGGTGCCGTCAGCGGCGAACTCGAGGTGAGGCTGGCCCGAGGTGTTCTCGCCCCAGAGTCCGACGAGCTTCTCGACGACGGCGGCCTCTTCGCTGTTCGGCTCGGGAGTCGACGTCGGAGCGTCGCCGGGAGAGTTGGTCGCGCAGGCCGTCGTGACCAGCGCGAACGCTCCCAGCATCGCGAGGCCGACGAGAATGCGTGCTCTGCGGTGGGTGCTCATGGAGGACATGCTAACCGGGTCGGCCGCCGGAATATCGGTTTCCCGGCGGACTCGGAGCCTCCGCGGAGCAGCATCCGCCGTGCCGGTCGCTCGCGCTTTTACCCCACAACGAGTCCCAGGTCAAGAAACGAAATTCTGGTAAACAATTCTCCCATTCTGTGGATTTACTGGGTACTCTGCTTGAGATCCCTGTTCGTCCCGACGGACAGGATCCTGCTTGTCGGGGGGCCAGCGTCGCAGTTCACGCCTCCACCGGGAGGCGGCCGGTTCTGTGCTCCGTGCGCATGCCGGAACCGAAAACTGACTGACGATCCGTGACCAGCAAGGACATACATCACATGAAGCACAGAGTGACAGGTCGGCGCCCGCTGGCGTTGACTGCCGCCGCCACGATCGCCCTCTCGGGCCTGCTCGTGGCCGGACCGGCATACGCCGAGGATGGCGCAGAGCCGACCCCGACCCCCTCTCCGACCGCGACGTCGGAGACCCAGGCCCCGGCTGACGAGGCACCCGCTCAGGATGCTCCGCCGGCCGACCTGGTCAAGGTCGCCGACTCGGCTGCCGACCACGGCGTCGAATTCGTCGCCAGTGGCACGAACGCCGAAGGCCAGAAGATCACGGTCGTCTCCGAAGACGGCGCGACCGATGACGCGGCCATCAAGGCCTTCGCGGAAGGGGCCGACATTCCGGCGGAGACCGTCGTGACGCTCGGTGGCACCCCGAAGGCGTTCGCCGAGGGTGACATCGTCGGTGGCCAGGGATACCTGAGCGTCAGCCAGGACGACCTCCTCTACAACTGCTCCGTCGGATTCGCCGCGTGGAGCCCCGACCGTACGCCGGCGCTGCTCAGCGCAGGGCACTGCGCGTTCGATGACAACAACCTCAAGATGGCCGGAACGCTCTGGAGCGTCCCGAGCGAGCAGCCCGCCGCCGGCGGCGACGACGAGCTGCCCGCGACGCCCGTGGTTCTCGGCACGTTCGGCTTCGCTCAGTTCGGCAGCACGAACAACGCGCCGGGCGCCGAGGGCGACACGAACGCGACCGACGTCTCGGTGATCGAGGTCACCGAGGGCACCAACCCGCTGCCGTTCGTCACCGACTGGACCACGGCCACCGAGGAGTACGACTCGCTGGCAGACAGCGGCGTCGCGGTCAAGGCCGTCGGTGCCGCCGTTGCCGGCCCGGTCTCGAAGAGCGGTCGCACGACCGGCTTCACGACCGGTGAGATCAACGGAACCCACATCATCGACGGCTGGGCACGGATCGAAGACCGCTGGGTGCAGGGCTTCTCGAGCAACACGGTCGCCGGCCCCGGCGACTCGGGTGGAGCGGTCATCCAGGGCAACACCGCCGTCGGACTCATCTCCGGTGGTATCGAGGCTGCGCCTGGTGTCGAGCAGTGGACCTGGTCTGCATCGCTCACCGCAGCTCTCCCCAAGACCGGTGGCTACGAGGTCGCTCTCGACCTCGACGCCCCCGTCGTGACCAGCCCGACTGCCGGCGCTGAGGTCAACCCCGGAGCGACCATCACCGGAACCGCTCCCGGATCCGACACCGTCACCGTCACCGGCGTCGGCGCAGAGCAGACCGTCGATGTCGTCGACGGAGCGTTCTCGTTCGTCGGCCCCGTCTCGCTCGGAGACGCGACCATCACGATCACCGGCGTGAACGGCCTCAGCACCTCGCCGACCACCACGCTCGAGGTGACGGTCGTTCCGGCCCCGCTCCTCGCACCGGTCATCGCGTCGCCGGCCGACGGTTCCACCATCAACGAGCCTGTCACCGCGGTGTCGGGCACGGGACTCCCGACCTCTGAGGTCACGGTCACCGATGCCGACGGCGAGACCCTCGGCACCGCCGTGGTCGCTGCCGACGGTTCGTGGACGGTCGACGGCCTGAAGCTCGGCTACAAGGCCCAGTACACGATCGTCGTCACGCAGACCCGCACCATCGAGGGTGTGGAGGAGACCTCGCCCGAGGCCACCTCGACCTTCGCGGTCATCCCCGCAGCTCCCGTCGTGACCTCGGTCGCGAACGGCGCGGAGTTCCCGCACGACGGCGGCCCCTCGGTGCTCTCCGGCACCGGAATCTCCGGCGCGACGATCACCGTGACGCTCACCGGCGCTGAGCCGGCTCCGGCGGCCACCACGGCGGCCCTCGCGGCATCCTTCGCAGCTGCCAGCGGCACGTTCACGACCACGGTCGAGAGCGGATCGTGGGCGGTCGACTTCGGTGCTGCTCTGCAGCCCGGCACCTACACCGTCTCGGTGACGCAGTCGCTCGCCGGAGTCGCTTCGGCTCCGACCGACGTGGCGTTCTCGGTGCTGGCTGCCCCGGCCCCGGCTCCGGCCCCGGCTCCGGGTGGCGGCGGAGCAGCTCCTGCTCCCGGTGGTGACGGCGGCCTCGCCGTGACCGGTGGCGACGTGCTCGTCCCGCTCTCTGCAGCGGCGATCGCTCTCGCGCTGCTGTCGGGTGGATTCCTGCTCCTCGCTCGTCGTCGTCAGACGGTCGAGAGCTGATCTGCTGATCGAGGACTGACATGAGGAAGCCCGGCATCCCTCGGATGCCGGGCTTCTTCGTGCGCGGGGTGTTCGGCGGTCAGGCCAGCTCGATCACCGACCACGACAGCGGCGGCAGCGTCGCGCGCACCGCGCCGTCGACGACCTCGGCACCCGCCAGCGGAACCATGTGCACGGCATCCTGGGTGGTCTCGAGGTTCGCGGTGTGGCGGTCGCCGCCCTCGGGGATCGTCAGCGTCTCGGCGCTCACGACGCGCAGGCCCGTGAGACCGCGCAGCTCGACCGTCAGGTCGCTCTCCTCGTCGAGCGAGCGGTTCGCGACGAACACGACGACCCGCCCGGACTCTTCGTCCCACGTGGCGGCGGCATCGACCGCGTCGACCCCGCCGTAGCGCTTCGTCTCGATCTGCGGTGCCGACACGGCGAGGCGCAGGATGCGGCCCTTCGCCAGGCGTGCCATGCGCTCGAACGGCCAGAAACTCGTCTGGCGCCAGGCCGGACCGTTCTCCTCCGAGCGGATCGGCGCGATCACGTTCACGAGCTGCGCCTGGTTGGCGATCTTCACGCGGTCGCCGTGGCGCAGCAGGCTGTTCAGCAGCGTGCCCACGACCACGGCATCCGTCACGTTGTAGGTGTCTTCGATCAGGCGCGGATGCTTCTTCCACCCGGCCTTCGCGATCTCGACCGACTCGACGTCGTTGAACTTCACCTGATCCCACACGTTCCACTCGTCGAACGAGATGTCGACCTGCTTGGTGTGCTTGCCGGCCGCCTTCACCGCGTCGATCGTCGCGATCACGCCGTCGATGAACGCATCCATGTCGACCGACTCCGCGAGGAACGACTCGGCATCGCCGTCGTGCTCCTGGTAGTAGGCGTGCATCGAGACGAAGTCGACCTCGTCGTAGGCGTGCGTGAGCACCGTGTGCTCCCACGTGCCGAACGTCGGCATGGAGCGCGCCGAGGATCCGACCGCGACGAGCTCGATCGTCGGGTCGACGAGCTTCATGGCCTTGGCCGACTCCTGCGCGAGGCGTCCGTACTCGCTCGCGGTCTTGCCGCCGATCTGCCAGGGGCCGTCGAGCTCGTTGCCCAGGCACCACAGCTTGATGTCGAAGGGCTGCTCGGCGCCGTTCTTGCGGCGGAGGTCAGACCAGTACGTGCCGCTCGGGTGGTTGGCGTACTCGACCAGCGACCGCGCCTCCTCGACGCCGCGGGTGCCGAGGTTGATGGCCTCCATGACCTCGACGTCGGCCTCTTTCGCCCAGTCCATGAACTCGTGCAGACCGAAGGCGTTGGTCTCGATCGTGTGCCAGGCGCCGTCGATGCGCGTGGGGCGATCCTCGACCGGACCCACCCCGTCTTCCCAGCGGTAGCCCGAGACGAAGTTGCCTCCGGGGTAGCGGACCACGGTCGGACCCATCTCCTTCACCAGGGCGAGGACGTCCTGACGGAAGCCGCGCTCGTCGGCCTGCGGGTGCCCCGGCTCGTAGATGCCGGTGTACACGCAGCGCCCCATGTGCTCGACGAACGACCCGAAGAGCCTCCGGGGGACGTCGGCGATGGTGAAGTCGCGGTCGATGGTGATGCGGGCCTTGCTCATTGCTCTCCTAGTTCTCTGGCTCTCGAGCCGGGTGGGGGACTACTGACCGCCGAAGCCGCTGGTGGCGACGCCCTTGACGATCTGCTTCTGGAAGATGATGAAGACGACGATCAGCGGGAGCGCTGCCAGCACGGCCTGTGCCATGACCTGGGCGTACTGCACGCCGTAGGCGCTGATCACCGTCTGCAGGCCGACCGGCAGCGTCATCAGCGTGGTGTCGTTGATGACGAGGAACGGCCAGAGGAAGTTGTTCCACGCGCCGATGAACACGAAGATCGCCACGGATGCCAGGATCGGCCGCGAGAGCGGGAGCACGATCGACCAGAAGATGCGCAGCCTGCTGGCGCCGTCGACCCGGGCGGCGTCTTCGAGCTCGATCGGGATCGCGTCGAAGAAGCGCTTCAGGATGAACACCATCGCCGGTGCGACGACCTGCGGCAGGATCAGGCCCCAGTACGTGTCGATCATGTTGAACGTGAGCATCTGGTAGAAGAGCGGGATGATCAGCACCTGAGGAGGCACGACGATCGACGCGATGACCGCGACGAACAGCCACTTGCGACCGGTGAAGTCGAGCCGTGAGAACGCGTACGCGGCCAGCGCCGAGATCGCGAGGGTGATCAGCGTCACCGCGACCGAGGTCCACAGGCTGTTGAACGCCCAGATGTAGACGTTGCCCTGCGACAGGATCGCCGTGAACGCCTCGAGCGTGGGGCCCGATGCGCCGATCCACGACGGGTCGCCGCTGGCGGCATCCGTCTCGGTCTTGAAGGCCGTGGCGACGGCCCAGAGGAACGGCAGCAGCCAGCCGACCGCGAGCACGATGAGCACCACGAGAGCGCTGATGCGCAGCACGCCGAACGGCTTCTGACCGGGAAGATGCGAGCGACGGGCGCGCGGGGGCTTGGCGGTGGTGATGGTTTCGGTGAGAGTGGCGGAAGACATCACTGCTGCTCCTTCCGGCGGCGCATGATCAGAGCCTGCGCGACGCCGATGATGACGATGAGAGCGAAGAACACGTAGGAGATCGCGGCCGAGTAGCCGAATCGGTAGCTGACGAAGCCGGCTTCGTAGATGTACTGCACGATCGAGCGGGTGGTGTCGCTCGCGACGCCGCCGAGCATCTGGTACGCCTGGTCGAACAGCTTCAGCGACGCCAGGATCTGCAGGATCAGGATCAGCACGGTCGCGGGCCCGAGCTGCGGGAGCGTGATCGACCAGAACTGGCGCCACGGACCGGCGCCGTCGAGCGATGCCGCCTCATACTGCTGAGGTGGGATGTTCTGCATCGCCGCGAGATAGAGCAGGAAGTTGAAGCCGACCGTCCACCACACCGTGGCGATCACGATCGACAGCATGTTGGTGTCGGGGTTCTGCAGCCAGGCGATCGGCTCGAGACCGAAGAACACCAGGATGTTGTTGGCGGCACCGATCTGCGGGTTGAAGATCCACACCCAGATCTGCGAGATCACGGTCGAGGCGAGCAGGTACGGCATGAAGAACGACAGCCGCCACAGCCACTGGCCGGGGATGCCGCGGTCGACGAGTGCGGCCATGAGCAGCGCGATCACGACGAGAGGCACCGTCGACAGCAGCGTGAACCACACCGTGTTGCCCATCGACTGCCACATCTTGGGATCCGTGAGGGCCTCGGCGTAGTTCGCGAACCCGATGAACGAGCCGCCGGCGCCCGTGAGCGACTGATCGGTGAAGCTGAGGATGATGCCGTGGATGATCGGCCAGACGAGGAAGAGCGCGAACGCGACGAGGAACGGCGCGAGGAACGCCCAGCTGATGAGCTGCTCGCGGTTGCGGGAGGATCCGGGGCGCCGCTCGGGAGCCGCCGACTTCGAGCCGGTGACGATGGTGCGGGTGGAGTCGGTTGCGAGGGTCATGATGCGAACGTCCCCTCGGGATCGGCCGGATTCGGCTGTTGCAGCAGCGTGTTGACCCGGGCCTCGAAGCGGTCAATCGCGGCCGCGGGGTCGTCGCCCGACAGCAGCACGCCCTGCACGGCGGCGCCGAACTCGCCCTGGAAGTTCGAGCCCGAGCCCGTGAACCACGCGGTCGGGTCGTAGACCACATGCTGGGCGGCCTCGGCGTAGTGGGCCTGGGGGATCAGGTCGGCGTAGTCGGGGGATTCGGTGACGGGCAGGAACGCGGGGATGTGCCCGGCCTCGGCCCAGCCGAACGATCCCTTCAGCATGTCGGCGACGAACTGGTAGGTCAGTTCGCGCTTGTGGTCGTCGGCGTTCGTCTGGTGCGGCAGCACGAACGAGTGCGAGTCGGCGTAGACCGCCGGCGTGCCGTAGAGGGTGGGGATCATGGTCGCGTCGAACGGGAGATCGGCGCTCTGCATCGTGCGCAGCTCCCAGACGCCCGTGAAGAACATGCCGCTCTTGCCGCCGGAGAACTCGGCCACGGCGCTGCCGTAGTCGGCCTGGGCGAGGGCGATCTCGCCGTCGAGCAGAGTGCGCATGAGCGAGAGGGACTCGACCGCGGCATCCTTGTCGATCACGGCCTTGCCGCCGGCGGGCAGCTCCATCGCACCGCCGTGCTGCGAGTAGAAGGTGTAGAAGAGGCGCCACATCTGCGCGCCGTCGCCGAGGTAGCCGTACGACAGGGCGTGGCCCTCGGCCTTGCCCCCGATCGTGCGCAGCTGATCGAGGAACTCTTCGGGAGACGACGTCTCCTGCAGGCGCCCATCGCTGTCGAGCACCCCCGCCGCGTCGCAGATGTCGGTGTTGAACATCGCGACGAAGGGGTGGGCGTCGAGCGCGACGCTGTACATGTTCTCGCCGACGAAGCCCTTCTCCCAGATGGGCTTCGGGAACGTCGAGGCGTCGACGCCGAGGTCTGCCAGTCGGTCGAGATCCCACGGGTCGAGCAGGCCGCCGGGGGCCCAGCCGACCGTGCGGGTGGCATGCATGATCGCGACGTCGGGGGCGCGACCTCCGGCGCCCGCCATGGCGAGCTTCGTGTAATAGGGCGTGCCCCACGCCAGCACCGTGGGGCGGATGCGGTACGCATTCTGCGCCGAGTTCGCGGTGTCGAGCAGCTGCGACATGGTGACGCCGTCGCCGCCCGAGAGCAGATGCCAGAACTGCAGGGTGGTGGCGCCGGAGCCGTTCGCGCCGCGCACGGTTCCCGGAGCACAGCCGGCGAGCAGAGCTGCGGCCGCGGTGACGGAGGCGGCTGTGAGGAACTGCCGTCGAGACAGATCGAGGGGGGGTGTCATCGTCACTCCTTTGTGACTGCGTCGGATTTCCCTCATCATTACATCGATGTAATCGTGACGGCAAGTGCACCCCCGAACTTCGAATCGCGCACTTGGCACTTTCCGACGTCCGGAACCTGCACAGTGCGCGATTCGAACGGCGGATGCAGTCAGGGGCGGTAGCCGCGAGGGGTGCCGTTCGTGCTGTCGCGCTCGAGCAGGTGGTGCGACAGGGTCAGCGCCCGCGGCGGGGTGGAGCGGTCGTCCATGCGCGACTCCAGCAGAGTGAGAGCTGCATCCGCGAATGTGCGGCGGTCGAACGCGACGGTGGTGAGCGACGGCGAGGTGTACCGCGAGAACTCCACGTCGTCGAAGCCGGTGACGATCACGTCGTCCGGAACGCTGATGCCGTGATCGTGCAGGGCATGCAGCGCCCCGAGCGCGAGTGTGTCGGTGAAGGCGACGATCGCGTCGAACGCGACGCCTCGTCGGAACAGCGTCTCGACGCCGGTGGCCCCGCCTGTCATCGACCACGGCATCGGGTTGACCTCGAGTGCGGGATCGATCGGGATGCCGGCGTCGCGCAGCGCGTCGTGCACGCCCTCGAGGCGCAGTCTGCTGGTCGCCGTCGCGACGGACGACACGTCATCCGCGCCGATCACCGCCACGCGCGTCGCGCCGCGCGACAGCACGTGCCGTACGGCATCCGCAGCGGCACGCCTGCTGTCGATCCGCACCCGATCGGCCCTGTTCTGCTCCACTTCGCCGAGCACGACCAGCGGGGGCAGGCGGTCGGCGAACTCGAGCACGCTGTCCTCGAGGCGGATCGGGTTCAGGATGAGCCCGTCGACGAGGTGAGCGCGGGCGCGGGAGACGAGCTCCTTCTCGCGGTCCGGATCTGTGGCGGTCTCTTCGATCTGCACCGCGAGGCCGCGCTCGTGGGCGGTCTCGACGATGCGGTGCAGCAGCTCTGCCGAGAACGCGGTCGCGAGATCGGGAAGGGCCACGGCGATGATGCCCGAGCGGCCCTTGCGGAGCCCGCGCGCGTTGAGGTTCGGCACGAAGTCGAGCTGGGTCATCGCCGCTTCGACCCTGAGCCGGGTCTCCTCGCGCACGGCGACGGTGCCCGTGACGACGTTCGACACCGTCTTCGGCGAGACGCCGGCGAGCGCGGCGACGTCCTTCATCGTCGCGCGTGGCGGCATCGCTGTCATGCGGTCAGCCTAGTGTGGCCCGCCGAGCAAGCCGGGTGCGTCGTTGTCACTCACGCGCTGGCTACGATGGCGCCATGACGATCGAACGCAACTGGGCAGGCAACCTCACCTACCGAGCATCCGCCGTGGAGCACCCCGCGTCGATCGACGAGCTTCGGGCGGTGTTCGCCCGAGGCGGGCGGATCCGGATGCTCGGGTCGCGGCACTGCTTCAACGACATCGCCGACACCGACGGACTGCTGGTCGCCCTCGACCGGATGCCGAGGATCTTCGAGGTGAACGAGGACCGTGACGCGGTGCGGGTCTCGGGTGGGATGCGCTACGGCGACATCGCCCCGCTGCTCGGTGCGGAGGGACTCGCGCTCGCGAACCTGGCATCGCTGCCGCACATCTCGATCGCCGGCGCCATCGCCACCGGCACACACGGCTCGGGAGACGCGACGGGATCGCTGGCCTCCGCCGTGCGCGCGCTGACGATCATCACACCGGCAGGGGAGATCCGGTCGCTCGCTCGCGGAGACGACGACTTCGACGGCGCGGTCGTCAGCCTCGGCGCACTCGGAGCGGTCGTCGACGTGACGCTCGATGTCGAGCCCGCCTACGAGGTCGCCCAGCACGTGTTCGAGCATCCGTCGTGGGATGCGATCCTCGCCGACTTCGACGAGGTGACGAGCATCGGAACGAGCGTCAGCATCTTCTCGCGGTGGGAGCACACCGACGTCGCCGACCAGATCTGGGTCAAGCAGCGACAGCCCGAGGCGCGTGAGAACACCCGCGCCGATCTCTTCGACCGACTCGGAGCGGAGCCTGCGACCGCGAAGCGGCATCCGATCATCGGCGTCGACCCGGTCGCGTGCACCGAACAGCTGGGGGTTCCCGGCCCCTGGTTCGAGCGCCTGCCGCACTTCAAGCTCGAGTTCACACCGTCGGCCGGCGCCGAGATCCAGACCGAGTACCTCGTGCCGCGCGCCGACGCGGTGGCCGCCATCCAGGCCGTGCGCACGCTCGCCGGACAGATCGCCCCCCTGCTGCTCGTGAACGAGATCCGCACGGTCGCGGCCGATGACCTGTGGCTCAGCTCGTCGCAGGGCACGGATGCCGTCGGCATCCACTTCACGTGGAAGCCCGACGAGGCGGCGGTGCGCGAGTTCCTGCCGACGCTCGAGGCGCTGCTGCCGGCGACCGCCCGCCCGCACTGGGGCAAGGTGTTCACGCTCGACGGCGCCGAGCTGCGGTCGCGGTATGAGCGGTGGGACGACTTCGCGGCGCTCGCCGCCCGGTTCGACCCCGAGCGCCGACTGGTGAACCCGTACCTGGAGCGCCTCGGGCTGTAGCCGCTCCATTGCACCGCCGGCGTTGTTCTCGGTAACATTCTCCGAGGCTTTCGAATCGCGCACTTGGCAGATTCCGGGTCGTGAAGACTGCCAGGTGGGCGATTCGAACTCGGCCGACGGAGGTGTGCATGGCGAACGTCGGTTCAGACAAGCCCAACATCCGTCAGGTGGCGACCATCGCGGGCGTCTCGCACATGACGGTCTCGCGTGTTCTCAACGATCACCCGAACATCAAGCCCGACACGAAACGCCGCGTGCTCGAGGCGATCGAGGAGCTCGACTACCGCCCGAACCTCGTCGCGCGGGCTCTCGCCACGCAGCGCACCCGCCGGATCGGCGTGATCGTCGAGAGTGCGGTCGCGCACGGGCCGACCAGCATCCTGCGGGCCGTCGAGCTGTCGGCCCGGGCTACCGGATACTCCGTCACACCCATCGCCCTGCACGAGGGCGACGCGCTCTCTCCGCAGGAGGCGGTCGACAATCTCGTGACCCAGGGAGTCGATGCGCTCTGCGTCATCGCTCCCCGCTCGTCGTCCGTGGCGGCGCTGCGCCGCATCGCCATCACCGTGCCGATGCTGGTCGTCAAGGCAGACGCCGACCCGACGTTCCTCACCGTGTCGATCGACCAGCATGCGGGCACGACATCCGTGGTCGACCACCTCGTCGCGCTCGGCCACCGCGATATCCTGCACCTCTCGGGTCCGCTCGACTGGCTCGACGCGAGGGCGCGGGAGCGGGCCTTCCATTCGCGGGCCAAGTCGTGGGGCATCCGCGAACGGCCCATCGTCGTCGGCGACTGGTCGGCCGACTTCGCCTACGACTTCGCGAAGGGGCTCACGCGGCTGCCCGACTACACGGCGATCTTCGCCGCGAACGACGACATGGCGATGGGACTGATCCACGGCCTGCACGACCGGGGCTTCGAGGTGCCGCGGGATCTCAGCGTGGTCGGCTTCGACGACATCCCGCTGGCGCGGCACTTCATCCCGCCGCTCACGACGGTGCGCCAGGACTTCGGGGCACTGGGCGTCGCGGTGGTCGAGATGCTGCGCGCGGCGATCGAAGGGCGGGACATCCCCACGCTCACCCGGATCCCGACCGAGCTCGTCGCCCGCGGCTCATCGGCCGCACCTCGGGAGGTGCGATGACCTCCGACCGTGGTCCCGCGCCGGTCGTGCGGCTTGCGGGCATCACGGTCGAGTTCCCCGGCGTGCGCGCGCTCGACGACGTCGACTTCCGGCTGTTCCCCGGCGAGGTGCATGCCGTCATGGGCGAGAACGCCGCCGGCAAGTCCACCCTGGTCGCGGTGATCACCGGCACCCTCGCGCCGGAGGAGGGCACGGTCCTCGTCGACGGCGAGCCCCGTCGGTTCTCGGGGGTCGCCGACAGTCGAGCGGCGGGGATCGCGACGGTGTTCCAGGAGACCCAGCTGAGCCCGAATCTCAGTGTCGCGGAGAACGTGATGCTCGGGCGGGAGCGCCGAGGACGGTTCGGCATCGACTGGCGGAGGACGAGAGCGGATGCCGCGGAGGCGCTGGCCAGACTCGGGCTCGACGGCCTCGATCCGAAGACGCCGCTCTCGCTGCTCACGCCTGCGCAGAAGCAGCTCGTCGCACTCGCGCGCGCGGTCGTCGACGAGCCGAGGGTGCTCGTCCTCGATGAGCCCACCTCCAGCCTCGACGTCGCCGAGGTCGCGACCCTGATGCGCGTCATCCGCGGTCTGCGGCAGCGGGGGGTCGCGATCCTGTTCATCTCGCACTTCCTCGAGCAGGCGTTCGCGATCAGCGACCGCATGACCGTGCTGCGCAACGGGCGGCGCGTGGGGGAGTATGCGACGCGAGACCTCGACCGGGCCGACCTGATCTCGAAGATGCTCGGCAAGGACATCGACAGCCTCCGAGCGCTCGGCTCTGAGCGCAAGGCCCACCACTACGCGTACGACGGAGAGCCCGCGATGCAGGCGTCCGGTGTGGGGCGACGCGGTGAGCTCGAGCAGATGGATGTCGAGATCCAACGCGGAGAGATCGTGGGCCTCGCGGGGCTGCGGGGTTCCGGGCGCACCGAGCTCGCGTCGCTGCTCAGCGGTTCGGCGCGGGCCGACAGCGGCGAGCTCTGGGTCGACGGCGAACGGGTGCAGCTGCGGAGTCCGTCGGCGGCGCTGCGACACCGGATCGCGCTGTCGGCCGAGAACCGGGGGACGCAGGGCATCATCGGAGAGCTCACGGCGCGCGAGAACATCATCCTGTCGCTGCAGGCGCTGCGCGGGTGGACTCGTCCGCTCTCGCACGCGGAGTCGCGGGGGCTTGTCGAGACGTACGTCGAGGCCCTGCATCTGGATCCCGCCGACCTCGACCGCCCGGTCGGCCTGCTCTCGGGGGGAACCCAGCAGAAGGTGCTGCTGGCCCGTGCGCTGGCGGTGCGTCCGCACGTGCTGATCCTCGACGAGCCCACTCGGGGGATCGACATCGCGGCGAAGATCGATGTCCAGAGACGCATCAGCCAGCTCGCCGGTGACGGAGTGGCCGTGGTCTTCATCTCGTCCGAACTCGAAGAGGTGGTGCGGCTGAGTGATCGCATCATCGTGCTGAAGGACCGCGAGAAGATCGGCGAGCTCAGCAACGGTCCTGGTGTCACGGTCGACACCGTGGTCGAGATGATCGCCGCTGAGCTCAGCCACAGCGTCGAGCTGTGATCGGTAACAAGATCTTTCGCTTCCTGCATCGTTGATTTTCGTTCGACCTCTTGTGTTCCAGAAATTGTTCCCGGTAACATCACCGCAGGACATGCGATGCAGGTGTCCTGCAATCACGATCGGACCATGACTGGTCCACCACCGCCGGAGTGACCACCGGCATCTCAACGAGGAGAAGAAATGTCCGCGAAGAAGCGCATTCGCATCGCGTTCGGCCTGGCAGCAGTCGGCGCACTCACCATCGGCCTTGCGGCCTGCTCGACCGGCGACTCGGGCGACGGGGGTGGCGACGGCGACGACGTCACCACGGTCGGCTTCGTGGCCGTCGGTCCCGAGGGCGCATGGCGCGAGGCCAACGAGCAGAACATCCAGGACACCTTCACGGAGGAAGCCGGATACGACCTCAAGTACGCACCCGCCACCAACCTCGACCAGAAGTCGCAGATCGACGCGTTCACGTCGTTCGTCGACGAGGGCGTCGATGTGATCCTGCTCTCGGCCACCGAGGCCTCGGGCTGGGAGGACTCGCTCAAGCGCGCACAGGAGGCGGAGATCCCCGTCATCCTGCTCGACCGCGGCATCGAGCCCGACGACGACAGCCTGTACGTCACCCGCATCGCTCCCGACAACGTCGAGGTCGCGAAGGAGGTCGGCACCTGGGCTGCGGCGACGTTCCCCGACGGAGGCAACTACGTCGTGCTCGAGGGGCCGGCCGGCGTCGGCGTCGTGAACGAGCGCAACACCGGCTTCGACGAGGGCCTCGGCGACTCGTCGCTCACCAAGCTCGACGCGCAGACGGCGAACTGGTCGGCGGAAGAGGGCAAGAGCGTCTTCGAGACGATGCTCAAGTCCTCGAACAACGACATCCAGCTCGTGTTCGCACAGAACGACGAGATGGGTCTCGGCGCTGCGCAGGCCGCTGAGGAAGCCGGCCTGGTGGTGGGCGAGGACGTCAAGATCGCCACGATCGACGGCACGAAGAACGCCATGCAGGCGCTCGCCGACGGCCAGCTCAGCTACGTGCACGAGTACAACCCGCTCTTCGGCGAGACGGCCCTCGAGGTCGTCGAGAAGGCTCTCGCCGGTGAAGACGTCGACTCGTACATCGTCGTCCCCAGCGAGGCGTTCGATTCCGCAGAGGCGGCACAGGCCGTGCTCGCCGACCGCAAGTACTGACCCCGCCGCCGGAGCGATCAGCCAGTGAGCCCGGGCGGTGCCGCCACAGCCGCACCGCCCGGGCTCTTCCGGAGGAGGAGACACCGATGAACAAAGCACTGCCCATCGTCGAGATGCGTGGGATCTCGATCGAGTTCCCTGGCGTAAAAGCCCTCGACAAGGTCGATTTCCGGCTGTTCCAGGGCGAGGTCCACGCGCTCATGGGCGAGAACGGCGCGGGTAAGTCGACCCTGATCAAAGCCCTGACCGGCGTCTACCGGATCGACTCCGGGTCGATCGTCGTCGCCGGGCAGGAGCGCAGCTTCGGCGGCGCCGGCGACGCGCAGGATGCCGGGATCTCGACGGTGTACCAGGAGGTCAACCTCGCCCCCAACCTCTCGATCGGCGAGAACGTGATGCTCGGTCATGAGGCGCGAGGTGTGTTCGGCATCAACTGGACGGCCACCCACCGCGCTGCGACCGACGCCCTCTCCCGACTCGGCCTGGGGCACCTCGACACCCGCCGGCCGCTCTCGACCCTCTCGATCGCGCTGCAGCAGCTCGTCGCCATCAGCCGCGCGATGGCGATCAAGGCCAAGGTGCTCATCCTCGACGAGCCGACCTCCAGCCTCGACGCCGCCGAGGTCGAGGGCCTCTTCACCGTGATCCGGGCACTGCGAGACCAGGGGGTCGCGATCCTCTTCGTCTCGCACTTCCTCGATCAGGTCTACGCGATCAGCGACCGCCTGACGGTGCTGCGCAACGGACTGTATGAGGGTGAGTACCTCACCCGGGACCTCGACCGCCACGCTCTCATCTCGAAGATGATCGGCAAGGACCTCGATGCGCTCAAGTCGCTCGGAGGCAATCGCCGCCGCGCGCCGCGCGAGGCCGATGAGAAGCCGCTGCTCGCGGCATCCGGAATCGCACGCCGCGGAGCGGTCGAGGCGACCGACCTCGACATCCGCCCCGGCGAGGTCATCGGCTTCGCCGGGCTGCTCGGCTCCGGGCGCACCGAGCTCGCCCGACTGCTCTACGGCGCCGACCGCACCGACGAAGGCACGATCGAGCTGCATGGACGCCGGGTCGACCTCAAGTCGCCCGCCGATGCGCTGCCTCGTCGGATCGCCTTCTCGACCGAGAACCGCCGCGACGAGGGGATCATCGGAGACCTGACCGTGCGCGAGAACATCATCCTCGCCGTGCAGGCGGAGCGCGGATGGGCGCGTCCCATGAGCCGCAAGGAGCAGGATGCGATCGTCGACCGCTACATCGCGCAGTTCAACGTCCGTCCGGCCGACCCCGACCGGATGATCAAGAACCTCTCCGGCGGCAACCAGCAGAAGGTGCTGCTCGGCCGCTGGCTCGCCACGCAGCCCGAGCTGCTGATCCTCGATGAGCCGACCCGCGGCATCGACGTGGGTGCGAAGGCCGAGATCCAGGAGGCGGTGGCCGAGCTCGCCGAAGACGGCGTCGCCGTGGTGTTCATCTCTTCCGAGCTCGAAGAGGTCGTGCGCCTCTCCGAGCGGATCGTCGTGCTGAAGGACCACCGGAAGATCGGCGAGATCCAGAACGGACCGGACGTCACCGCGCAGGTGATCGTCGATGTGATCGCCGCTCACGGAGTCGAGGCCGCTGCCGAGACGCTCGACGACACCGACGGCGCCGTGCCCGATAGCATCGCCCCCACGACCGACAAGGAGGCAGCGCGATGACCGCGTCAGCCGGCACCACCATCTGGCGGGACCTGATCCACAAGCCGTTCTTCTGGGGCATCGTCGCGATCTTCGCGCTGCTCGCCCTGAACGTGATCAAGGACCCGACGTACCTCGCGCTCTCGATCAACCCCAACAACGGCAACCTCGTCGGCAACCTCATCGACATCCTGCGCCAGGCGGCGCCGATCATGATGATCGCGATCGGGATGTCGCTCGTGATCGCCACCGGTGGCATCGACCTCTCGGTCGGATCTCTGATGGCCGTCGCCGGAGCCGTCTCGATGGAGTTCCTCAGCGCCGCAGGCGACTCCTTCGGCGCAGCGCTCGCCGCGGTAGGACTCGCGCTGGTCATCACCGGCATCCTGGGGGCGGTCAACGGCGTCCTCGTCGCCTATGTCGGCCTGCAGCCCTTCATCGCCACGCTCGTGCTCATGCTCGCCGGCCGAGGCATCGCCAAGGTGATCACCGGCGGGCAGAACACGACGGCATCCAACGATGCGTTCCGGTGGATCGCGAACGGCTTCGTGATCGGCATCCCCGTGGTGTTCATCCTCGCGGTGCTGATCGTGATCGCCGTCGGCTGGGTGGTCAGGCGCAGCGCGCTGGGCCTCATGATCGAGGCGATCGGCATCAACCCCCGGGCCAGCCGCATGGCGGGTATCAAGCCGAAGGGACTGCTGCTCACGGCGTACATCATGAGCGGCATCCTCGCCGGGATCGCGGGCATCATGTCGGTCGGCAGCGTCATGACCGTCGACATCTCCCGCACCGGCTACCAGCTCGAGCTCGACGCGATCCTCGCGGTCGTCATCGGCGGCGCGTCGCTGGCTGGCGGCAAGTTCTCACTCAGCGGCGCCTTCGTCGGCGCGCTGCTCATCGCGACGCTCGACAAGACCGTGCTGTATCTCGGCGTGTCGTCGTCGGCGACCCCGGCGTTCAAGGCCATCGTGATCGTCGTCCTGTGCCTGCTGCAGTCGCAGCGCGTGCGCAGCTGGTTCCGGACGCGACGCAGAGCCCGCCCGGTCGAACAGATCATCGCGAAAGAAGAGGTGTCCGCATGAGCGTCATGACCGCCCCTCCGGCCCCTCAGGCGACGGAGAGCGTCGCCGACCGGCTGCGACGCATGATCACGGCGAACCCCTCGGTGCTGCCGACGATCGCCTCGGTGGTCATCTTCGTCGGCATGGTGATCTTCGGCGAGGTGGCCTACGGCCGCATCCTGCAGTTCAACACGCTGTCGAACCTGCTCATCAACAATGCGCACCTCATCGTGCTCGCGGTCGCGCTGACCTTCGTGATCCTCACGGGCGGCATCGACCTCTCGGTGGGATCGATCATCGCGGTCTCGTCGGTCGCCGGTGTGATGCTCTCGAACGCCGGCTGGAACGCCTTCGCCGTGATCGTCGCGATGATCGGCATCGGCGTGCTCTTCGGCATCGTCTCGGGAGTGCTGATCCGGTACTTCGACGTGCAGCCCTTCATCGCGACACTGGCGATGATGTTCCTCGGTCGGGGCCTCGCCTCGCTGCTCAGCACCAAGCCCGAGCGGCTGGGTGAGGAGTCGCCGATCCGCTGGATCGGCACCCAGCTGAAGATCATCGACGGCCCGAAGGTCAACGACCTCGTGATCACCCCCGCAGTGCTCATCGCGGTGATCGTCGTGGCCGCCGCGTTCTTCGTTCTGCACCGCACGCGCACCGGCCGCACCGTGTACGCGATCGGAGGATCGGAGAGCTCGGCGCTGCTCATGGGTCTGCCCGTGCAGCGCACCAAGGTGCTCGTCTACGTGATCAGCGGCGGTCTCGCCGGTCTCGCGGCGGTGCTCTACACCGCACGACTCGGCACCGCTCAGAACATCACCGGCATCGGGTGGGAGCTCGACGCGATCGCCGCGGCAGTGATCGGCGGCACCGTGTTGACAGGGGCTTACGGATACGTGCTCGGCTCGGTCGTCGGTGCGCTGGTGCTCGGTCTGATGAACGTGCTCATCACGCGAGACGGAGGCATCCCGCCCGAGATGACGACGATCATCACGGGCGGCATCCTGCTCGTGTTCGTGCTGCTGCAGCGGGCCGTGACGCGCACGCGGGAGTAGCCGCTCCGGCTGGTCGCTCCGGCTGGTCGTCCCCGGTTGGTCGCCCCCGGGTGCCTTCGAATCGCGTACTTTGCAGATCTCGGACCCCGAAATCTGCAAAGTGCGCGATTCGAAAGTCCTCCGGGCCGCTTCCGCAAGGGGGTGGCCGGGCGCCCGTCCGCAGGACGAGACTCGGTGCGAAGGCCCGGGCAGAGGGCTCGGCGTGACGCAAAGGAGCGAGCATGACATTCCGAATCGGATACTTCGTCGGCAGCCTGTCGTCGACCTCTATCAACAGGATCCTGGCGAATGCGCTGATCGGCCTCGCCCCCGACGACCTCGAGTTCTTCGAGATACCCATCCGCGAGCTCCCCCTGTACAGCCAGGACTACGACGATGCCTACCCGCCTGAGGCGGTGGCGCTGAAAGAGGCCATCGCGTCTGCCGATGCGGTGCTCTTCGTCACCCCCGAGTACAACCGGTCGATCCCCGGCGGTCTGAAGAACGCGATCGACTGGGCCTCGCGTCCGTGGGGCGAGAACTCGTTCGACCACATCCCCGCGGCCGTGATCGGAGCCTCCGTCGGCCAGATCGGCACGGCGGTGGCGCAGCAGAGCCTGCGCGGTGTGCTCAGCTTCTGCAACGCCCGGCAGATGACGGCGCCTGAGGCCTACATCCAGTACTCGCCGGAGAAGTTCCCCGGGGACGGCTCGGTGACGGATGCCGGCACGAGGGACTTCCTCCGTGCCTACATGACCGAGTTCCGCGACCACATCGAGCGCGTGCTCACCGTTCTTCCGCGCGATACCGACAGCTGAGGACAGCCCTCTTCGCTCAGCCGACTATGAGCGCGCGCTGCTCCTCCGTCAAGCCGTCCAACCGGCCTCCGGGAAGCACATCGATGAGTTTCCCCGCCGCCCGCGCTCCCAGAAAGGGCCACAGCTGTTCGCCCGTGTCGGACGGGTTGGTGACGATGAAACCCTGAGGGCTCAGAAGCGACCAGCGCGGCTTGCCGGCAGCGTCTGCGTCGCCTGCTTCGACTCGATACTCCTCCGACACCTGCAGCTGTTCACGGCTCAGCTCATCGTCGAGATAGGCCACCACGTCGAGGTCTCGCGGCAATGCCTCCGAGACCTCTTGGGGCTCCAACGAAGGAGAGATCACGGGAATGTAGATGACGTCCCCCGGGTGCAGCGGCGTCCCGTCGTTCTTCGTGACCTCCTTGACCTCCACTTCGGCGAGGAGTGCTGCGCCGACGGGGGTTCCGGTGGCGGTGGTGACCGTGTCTCCCGCGAGCCAGCGACGCACGGTACCGGTGATCACAGCCGCGGAGCGTTGGCCGAGATCTGTCGTGCTCTGGAAGATGATGGTCGAGACGGCACTGATGTCGAGAGACAGAAGCATCTCGGCGGCGTCAGATTGTGTTGCGTCCTGCGTGACAGATGCCGCTGCCGGGTCGGTTCCCGGTGCCGTGGCACACGAGGTCAGCAGCAGCGCCAGTGCCGGCACCAGTATCAGGCTTACATGCGATCGTCGACTGCGTTGTGCGTTCATGATGAGTCCTGTCTTCATCAGTGTGCGGCATTGATGTGGTCAACGTGGTGCTGCGGATAGTAGAGGACTTGCGTCGATAGAGTGGAATTCATGCACCCTCCGACGCCGGTATCGTGGTAAAGCCCGACGGCGTGACCCATCTCATGGCAAAGGACGTTCCTGCGTGCATTTGCCAGTTGTCCGTCGCTCCATCCCCATGTGCGTGCCTGCAGCCATGACGAACGAATATTGAATATCAGACTGGCCTGATCGCATCGCGCGACTGCTGGCATCCGCTTTGTGCAGATGTACTGACCTAATACGTTATCGGCGAGCACAACTTGCGGTGTTATTGAATGGCACGAGGGCGATCACCGCAATCACGGCCGCTGCGAGAGAAAATGCCTATACGAACGAAACTACGTCGTTTCATGGGGTGAGGCTACGAGCTGACCGCCGATATGGTGGGATTCCACTATCAGCAGCGGCTCGTCAGAAGCGACCGACTTGTTGCTTGTCCAGCATCGTGTCGAACAGGGTCAGGCGTCGTCGCGCCAGGAGTGCCGCGGATCGAACCCGAGCACTCGGCGGGCCTTGTCGATCGACAGCAGCGTCTCGTTCGGGCCGAACTCGCGGGCGACCGGCACATCGGGGAAGACCTCGGCGAGCAGCTCGGCGTTCGGACGCGTCATCACCGTGTCGGCCGCCGCGATGATGAAGTTGTCGAACCCGGGTGCCGCCACCTCGAGCGCACGCTCCACCGCCTGAGCGCCGTCGCGGGCGTCGATGTATCCCCAGAGGTTCCACTTGCGGCGCAGCGCATCGGCGTCGAAATCGGGGAACTCGGCGTAGTCCTCGGGGTTCATCACGTTCGAGAACCGCAGTGCGGTGATCGACAGGTCGGGATGCCAGCGCACGAGCTCCCTCGCGAGCTGCTCCTCGAGGGTCTTCACGAGCGAGTAGACCGACTCGGGGCGGGCGGGGTAGTCCTCGTCGACCGGCACGTAGGGCGGCGGCACGTCGAACGGCAGGCCCAGCACGGTCTCGCTCGAGGCGTAGACGACGCGGCGGATGCCGAGGCGCACCGCCGCCCAGAAGACGTTGAACGTGGCGGGCATGTTGTTGTGGAAGGTGGCGACGTCGCTGCGGATGCCGGGCGCTGGGATCGCGCCGAGATGCACCACGGCGTCGATGCCGTCGTGTCGGTCGCCGACCGCTGTGAAAGCATCCACGACCTGGCCGTAATCCGTGAGATCGACCTGCACGAAGTCGGGACCGCGAGTGCCCGCGACGTCCATGCCGATGACCCGGTGGCCGTGGTTGCGGAGCTCCCGCGCGACGACGCTGCCGAGCTTGCCCGATGATCCGGTGAGTGCGATGCGCATGTCACCAGAGTGGCACGAAGACGAGGCGCCGGGGCCGCTCGGCATACACTCGTCGGCGTGAGTGACACCAGCAGCCAGCCGCCCCGCACCATCGGCGTGCGCGACGTCGCCGTGCGCGCAGGGGTGTCTCGGCAGACGGTGTCGCGTGTGCTCAACGACCACCCCGAGGTCGCTACCGAGACTCGAGAACGCGTCATCGCCGCCATGGCGGAACTCGGCTACCGCATGAACAACGCGGCCAGAGCGCTGGGCACCCGCCGCTCCCGCACGCTCGGGGTGCTCGCCACCGACGCACTGCACTATGGCCCGTCGCGCAGCATCGCAGCGCTCGAGGCGTCGGCCCGCGAGGTCGGCTACTGGCTGAGTGCGGCCTTCGCGGATGCGGGGGACACGGATGCCGTGGTCGCCGCGGTCGACCACCTCGTCATGCAGGGAGTCGAGGGCATCGTCGTCGTCGCGCCTCACGCCCACACCCTCGACGCGCTCGACTCGGTGCGCATCGGCGTGCCCGTCGTCACCCTGCACGCAGCCGATCGCGGCGCGCGCGGCCTCTCGGTCGATCAGGAGGCCGGGGCTCGACTCGCCGTCGCGGCACTCGCCGACGCCGGGCACACACGCATCGCGCACCTCGCCGGCCCCGCCGACTGGCTCGAGGCCGAGTCCCGCGCTGAGGGGTTCCAGGTCGAGCTCGCCGCACGAGGACTCGCCGCCGGACCGGTCATCGAGGGCGACTGGACCGCCGGCTCGGGCTATGCAGCGGCTCGCGCCGTGCGCGACTCGGGTGTGACAGCGGTATTCGCAGCGAACGACCAGATGGCCCTCGGTCTGCTCGGCGGTCTGCAGGAAGTCGGGCTCTCGGTGCCCGCAGACATCAGCGTGGTCGGTTTCGACGACACTCCGGATGCCGCCTACTACTGGCCGAAGCTGACGACCGTGCGGCAGGACTTCTCGGAATTGGCGCGTCGTGCGGTGGCGGCGGTGCTGGCGGGCAGTGCCGGAGCCGCGGCATCCGACCTCGCGCCGGTGGCACCCGTGCTCGTGACCCGCGATTCGGTGGCGCCGCCGCGCTGAAACGTCGCCAGGGTGTGTGCCGGCGCGCTACGGGGTCAGTTCTGCATGTGCGGCGCGATGCGGGGCCAGTTCTGCACGTGAACACGCCGAATCCGATGCGAAAGTGACCCCGCACGAGACGGGAGATGCGAAAGTGGCCCCGCACACCGCGGCGCCGAGCGGTCGCCGGTGTCTTGACGGTCCGCCGACCTCCGTGACACACTTCTGTGACCGGTCACAGTGACCACCGCCGACCCCGAGGTATCCGTGAGCAACGAAGCCCCCGTCTTCTCCCCTGAGATCGACGCGTCCATCCAGGCCGTCCGCGAGGATGTCGCCCGTCTGCACGGTGAACTGGTCCGTTACGACCTCATCGTCTGGACCGGCGGCAACGTCTCGGGCCGTGTGCCCGGCGCCGACCTGTTCGTGATCAAGCCGTCCGGCGTGAGCTACGACGACCTCACCCCCGAGAACATGATCCTGTGCGACCTCGACGGCGCCGTGATCCCCGGCACTCCGGGAAGCGACCGCTCGCCCTCGAGCGACACTGCCGCCCACGCCTACGTCTACCGCCACATGCCCGACGTCGGCGGTGTCGTGCACACGCACTCGACCTTCGCGGTCGCGTGGGCAGCCCGCGGCGAAGAGATCCCCTGCGTCATCACGGCCATGGCCGATGAGTTCGGCGGTCCTATCCCTGTCGGTCCCTTCGCGATCATCGGCGACGACTCGATCGGCCGCGGCATCGTGCAGACGCTCTCGGGTCACCGCAGCCGCGCGGTGCTGATGCAGAACCACGGCCCGTTCACGATCGGGGTCGACGCGAAGGATGCCGTGAAGGCCGCCGTCATGGTCGAAGACGTGGCCCGCACCGTGCACTACGCCCGCGAGGCCGGACCGCTGATCCCGATTCCGCAGGAGGCCATCGACAGCCTCTTCAACCGCTACCAGAACGTCTATGGACAGAACTCGGACGCCCGACGATGAGCGACACGACCACCGGCACCTCCGCCCGCGATGACATCGTCGCCGGCCGCACGAGCCTCGGCATCGAGTTCGGCTCCACCCGCATCAAGGCCTGCCTGATCGGATCCGACGCCACCGAGGTGCTCGCGACGGGGTCGTTCTCCTGGGAGAACCGGCTCGAGGACGGCCTCTGGACCTACAGGATCGACGAGGTGTGGACGGGCCTGCGGGCCGCGTACGCGGAGCTCGTCGCCGACGCAGAGCGCCGCCACGGCGTGCGCCCCGAGACATTCGGCGCGATCGGCATCTCGGCCATGATGCACGGCTACCTCGCCTTCGACGCGCAGGGCGATCTGCTCACGCCGTTCCGCACCTGGCGCAACACGAACACGGGCGCCGCCGCGGCCGAGCTGACCGACCTGCTGGGCGTGAACATCCCGCTCCGCTGGTCGATCGCGCACCTGCACCAGGCGGTGCTCGACAGCGAGGCGCACGTGCCGCAGCTCGACTTCGTCACGACCCTCGCGGGCTACGTCCACACGCGCCTGACGGGCGAGCGCGTGCTCGGTGTCGGCGATGCATCCGGCATGTTCCCGATCGATTCGGCGACCGGCGACTACGACGATCGGATGCTGCAGGCCTACGACGCCCTCGCCGCCGACCGCCTCCCGGCGAGCGCCCGCGACCTGCTTCCGACCGTCCTGGCCGCCGGTGCCGCCGCGGGAACGCTCACCGAGGAGGGCTCCCGGCTGCTCGACCCGACGGGAGCGCTGGCTTCCGGCATCCCCCTCTGCCCGCCCGAGGGCGACGCGGGCACCGGAATGGTCGCGACGAACTCGGTGTCTCCGCGCACCGGCAACGTGAGCGCGGGCACCAGCATCTTCGCGATGGTCGTGCTCGAGCGTCCGCTCGCCGAGGTGCACCATGAGCTCGATCTGGTGACCACGCCCGCGGGCGACGCGGTCGCGATGGTGCACTGCAACAACGGCGCGAGCGAGCTGGCCGCCTGGGCAGGGCTCTTCACGCGATTCTCCGCTGCGGCAGGTCAGCCGCTCAGCGACGATGCCGTCTTCGACGCACTCTTCCGCGAGGCCCTCGACGGCGAGGCGGATGCCGGCGGGCTGCTCGCCTACAACCACCTCGCCGGCGAGCCGATCGCCGGTCTCACCGAGGGGCGTCCGCTGTTCGTGCGCACCCCTGACAGTGCGTTCACGCTCGCGAACTTCATGCGCGCGCAGCTCTACGGTGTCTTCGGCACGCTCGCCCTGGGGATGCAGGTGCTCGCGGCCGAGGGAGTCGAGCTCGACCGCATGTTCGCGCACGGGGGCATGTTCCGCACCGCCGGCGTCGCGCAGCGCTTCCTGGCCGGAGCACTTGGCGCTCCCGTCGCGGTGGGCGAGCTGGCCTCCGAGGGCGGGGCGTGGGGCATCGCCGTGCTCGCGTCGTACCTCGCGCACGCCGAGACGCAGTCGCTCGGGGAGTACCTCGAGAGCGACGTCTTCGCCTCGGCATCCCTCGCGGTCGCCGACCCCGACCCCGCCGATGTCGCGGGCTTCACCGCCTACCTCGACCGCTACCGCGCGGGCCTCGCGATCGAAGCCGCCGCGACCACGGCTCTCTGAACTCTTCCCGCTGATACCGGAACACCGAAGGACCACTCATGACCCGCACCCCGCTCACCACCTCGCTCGACGGCTACGAGGTCTGGTTCCTCACGGGCAGCCAGCACCTCTACGGCCCCGAGACCCTCGCGCAGGTCGCCGAGCAGTCGCAGGAGATCGCCCGCATCCTCGACGAGGCGGGCGAGGTGCCCGTGAAGATCGTCTGGAAGCCGGTCCTGACCGACGCAGCGGCCATCAAGCGCACCGCGCTCGAGGCGAACGCCGACGACCGGGTCATCGGCCTGATCGCGTGGATGCACACGTTCAGCCCCGCGAAGATGTGGATCGCCGGCCTCGACGCGCTGCAGAAGCCGCTCGCGCACCTGCACACGCAGGCGAACGTGGAGCTGCCGTGGGCCGACATCGACTTCGACTTCATGAACCTCAACCAGGCCGCGCACGGCGACCGCGAGTTCGGCTACATCCAGACGCGTCTCGGGGTGCCCCGCAAGACCGTCGTCGGCCACGCGAGCGACCCGCGTGTGCGTCAGGAGATCGCGACGTGGCAGCGTGCGGCGGCCGGCCTCGCGGCATCCCGGTCGCTCAAGCTCGCGCGCTTCGGCGACAACATGCGCTTCGTCGCCGTCACCGAGGGCGACAAGACCGAGGCCGAGCTGCGCTTCGGCGTGCAGGTCAACACGTGGGGCGTGAACGACCTCGCCGATGCGGTCGCCGCGGCATCCGACTCCGAGATCGACGCCCTCGTGGCCGAGTACGAAGAGCTGTACGAGGTGGTGCCGGAGCTGCGCCGTGGTGGCGAGCGCCACCAGTCGCTGCGTGATGGCGCGGCGATCGAGATCGGCCTGCGGACGTTCCTCGAGGAGGGCGGCTTCGGCGCCTTCACCACGTCGTTCGAAGACCTCGGCGCCCTGAAGCAGCTGCCGGGTCTCGCGGTGCAGCGTCTGATGGCCGAGGGCTACGGCTTCGGCGCCGAGGGCGACTGGAAGACCGCGATCCTCGTGCGCGTCGCGAACGTCATGGGTGCGGGCCTCCCCGGCGGGGCGAGCCTCATGGAGGACTACACCTACGACATGACCCCCGGCGACGAGCTGATCCTCGGGGCGCACATGCTCGAGGTCTCGCCCTCGCTCACGACCGCGAAGCCGACGCTCGAGATCCACCCGCTCGGCATCGGCGGCAAGGACGACCCGGTGCGCCTGGTCTTCACCGCCGACCCCGGACCCGCGATCGTCGTGGCGCTGAGCGACATGCGCGACCGATTCCGCCTCACCGCGAACGTCGTCGAGAACGTGCCGCCGCGCCAGTCGCTGCCGAACCTGCCGGTCGGTCGCGCCGTCTGGAAGCCCGCCCCCGACTTCACCACCTCGGCCGCCGCCTGGCTGACCGCGGGCGCTGCGCACCACACCGTGATGTCGACGGCCGTGGGACTCGAGGCGTTCCGCGACTTCGCCGAGATGGCCGAGGTCGAACTCCTCGTGATCGACGATGCGACCACGCTCCCCGAGTTCCAGAAGCAGGTCCGTTGGAACCAGGCCTACTACCGACTCGCGCAGGGGCTGTGATGACGGGAGTGAGTCGGCCGCGCTCGGGACGGCAGCTGCGCATCGCCGGACACGGATACGAGGCCGTGATCGCGAGCGTCGGAGCCTCGCTGCGCGTGCTCACGTTCGAGGGACGCGACCTGGTCGTGCCATTCGACGCCGACGAGGTGCGGCCCGGATACCGGGGTACCACCCTGGCGCCGTGGCCCAACCGCATCGTCGACGGTCGCTACACGTTCGGGGGAGCCGAGCATCAGCTGGCCCTCACCGAGCCCGCCCGTGGCCAGGCGCTGCACGGCCTGCTCGCGTGGGCCGAGTTCGAGGATCGTCTGGTTCTCGATGACCGCGTCGTGCTCGCGGCCGTGATCGAGCCGCAGACCGGATATCCGTTCCGCGTCGAGGTCGAGACCGAGTACCGCATCGACGCCGACGGCCTGCAGCAGACCGTCACGGCGCGCAACCTCGGGGCGGATGCTGCGCCCTGGGGCACCGGCCCGCATCCGTATCTCGTGGCCGGGCCCGACGGCCGGGTGGATGAGTGGACGCTCACCCTGCCGGCATCCGAGGTCCTGACCGTGACCGACGACCGGCTGAGCCCCGTGGCGCTCGAGGGGGTGGACGAGCATCCGCAGTGGGACTTCCGCGCTGCGCGCCCCATCGCCGACGTGTTCATCGACCACGCGTTCACGGGCCTCGCGCGCGACGGTGGAGTGGCCGAGGTGCGGGTGGTGACGGATGCCGGAACCGGCGTCGCGATCACGTTCGACGAACGCTGCCCGTGGGTGCAGGTGCACACGGCCGACAACCCCGGCATCGACGCGATCCACCGCATCGGCCTCGCTGTCGAGCCGATGACCTGCCCGCCGGACGCCTTCAACTCGGGGACCGACCTGGTCGTGCTCGAACCCGGCGCGACGCACGCAGCATCCTGGCGGATCGCCGCGGTCTGACGCGTGGCGGCCGGCCGAGTCGCTCGCGGCACGGTCGTGGCGCCGATGCGGGGCCAGTTCGGCATCCGGGACCCGGTGCGGGGCCAGTTCGGCATCCGGGACCCGGTGCGGGGCCAGTTCGGCATCCGAATGGGGCGTTTCCGGTGCGCAACTGGCCCCGCACGCATGGTGCGGGTGAGGGTGCGGGTGCGGGTGCGGGTGACGGATGTCGCGGCTGCGCACCGCGCCTCTCCGATCAGGCGAGTGCCGCGACCAGCGCCCGGGCTGCGGATGCCGACGACTGCGGGTTCTGGCCGGTGATGAGCAGTCCGTCGACGATCGTGTGATCGCTCCACGGGTCGGTCACGTCGATGTCGGCGCCGAGCTCGCGCAGAGAGGTCTCGAGCAGGAACGGCGCGCGGTCCGCGAGCCCTCCGATGCGCTCCTCCTCGTCGGAGAATCCGGTGATGCGCCGTCCGGCGACGAGCGGCTCGCCCGCAGCATCGCGTGCGGGCAGCAGAGCCGCGAGCCCGTGGCACACCGCGGCCAGCGGACGTCCCGCCGCGACGGTCGCCGAGATGAGCGCCGCCGAATCGGCATCCACAGCGAGGTCCTGCATCGGTCCGTGCCCGCCGGGGTAGTAGACGGCCGCGTAGTCGGCGCCGTCGACATCGGCGAGCACCAGGGGAGTGCTGAGCCCCGGGATCTCCGCGAGCGCCGCGGCATCCCCGTCGCCGAGGCTCGACGCATCGGCGACCGGCGCGACACCGCCGGGTGTCGCGAACACCACGTCGTGCCCCGCGGCAGTGAGCAGGCGATAGGGGGCGAGCAGCTCTTCGGCCCAGTAGCCGGTGGGGTGCTCGGTGCCGTCGGACAGGGTCCAGGTGCGGGCGCCGGAGACGACGAAGAGGACGGATGACATGGATGCTCCCAAGGTTCGGACGACGGATGCCGTGCGGATGCGATATCCAGGACAACGGCCCGCCGCGACGAACGATTCCGATAGATTGCCGATATGAGCAATCGGAATTCCGATGGATTGCCCGACCTGGGGCTGTGGCGCACCTTCCTCATCGCGCACCGATCCGGGTCGGTGTCGGCGGCGGCGCGCAGGCTCGGACTCGCGCAGTCGTCGGTCACGACGCAGTTGCAGGCGCTGGAGGCGAGCGTCGGCGAGCCGCTGTTCGTCCGTCATGCCCGCGGCATCCGTCCGACGCCCCGAGCCGACGAGCTCGCCGCGCGGCTCTCGGGCCCGCTCGACGCGTTGGCGGATGCTCTCGGCACCCACCCGGCCCTCGAACCGCCGGTCATCCGCCTCGGCGGGGCGGGGGAGTTCCTGGCCGCCGTCGCAGCCCCGGCGCTCGCGAGTGCTGTCGCCGGCGGACTGCGGCTTGCGGTGACCACGGGCCTGGCCGACGACCTGCTCGATCAGCTGAGGGTCGGCAGCCTCGACCTGGTGATCTCCGCCGTGCGACCTCGCGGACGGGCGCTTCCGAGCATGCCGCTGTTCGACGAGGAATTCGTGCTCGTGGCCTCGCCGTCGCTGAGCATCGACCCGTCTCCGGCCCTCTCGCCGGACGCGCTCGCGCACGTGCCTCTGCTGGCATACGACCGAGACGTCCCGATCGTCCGACGGTACTGGCGCCACGTGTTCGGCATCCGCCTCGACCGGGAACCGGCTCTCGTCTTCCCCGACCTGCGCGCGCTCGCCGCCGCTGCGGTTGCGGGGGCGGGCGTCACCGCCCTGCCGACCTACCTGATCGCCGACGAACTCGCCGATGGCAGACTCGTCGACCTGCGACCCACCGAGGATCCGCCGATCAACACGCTGTATCTCGTGCGGCGACCGGGTCCGCTATCCGACGGGGGCGCGGCCGTGGAGAAGGCGCTGCGCGCCGCCGTCGCGGACCTCTGACGCTCGTCGCGGCGGCGGTGCGGGGTCAGGTGCGCATCTGGAGTCCGGTGCGGGGTCAGTTTCGCATCCACCATTCGGTGCGGGGTCAGTTTCGCATCGGAAACGCCCGATTCGGATGCGGTAGTGGCCCCGCACAGATGCACCGCCCGGCCTCACAGATGTGCAGCCGCTCGCGCGGCGAACGCACACGACGGACGGATGCCGCACCTCACGGACGCACGCACCTCATGCACGCACGCACGCACCTCATGCACGCACGCACGCACCTCATGCACGCACGCACGCACCTCATGCACGCACGCACGGACGGACCGCACACGGCAGGTGCGGCAGACCCGATGCGGCAGTGGCGACCGAGCCTCAGCGGTTGAGCCAGTGGCGCAGCGTGCGCGTGACCCAGGGCAGCACCCAGTAGGTCATGATCGGCGTGAGCACGACGGTCGTCGCGAGCACGCGCAGCCAGATCGGCAGCTCGTTCCAGCCGGGCACGGGGCTCAGCGCATAGGTGAAGGCGAGGTTCAGCGGGAAGAAGCCGAGCCAGATCGACACGGCCTGCTTCCACCGCGGCGGAGTGCTGACCATCGCGACGGTCGTCGTCGAGCCGTCGGCGCGGGGGAGGGTGATGGTGTCGGTGGTCGGCTCGTCGAACCAGCCCTCGATGCCCGTGCGGCGGCGCACGCGCTCACTGCGCACGAACTGCTCGCCGGTCGACTTCCACCACTCGCGCTCGCCGGACTGCTCCCAGGCGACGAGCGACTTCTCGTCGGAGAACCGGTAGAGCATGTGCCAGACGTGCGAGTCCTCGCCGTCGCGCACCCACCCGGAACCGAGGAATCCCGGGTACCGGTGCGCCAGATTCACGCCGGTCTGCACCCAGGCGGTGGCGGCTGCCACATGCTCGGGGTCGACCTCGCGGCGGATGGAGACGGTGATGGGTTCGCTGGACATGGTGGGTCCTCGGAGACTGCGGTCGCCCGGGTCACGGGCGCCTCGACGGTGGGGATGCGCCGGGATGCGGGCGCATCAACGATTGTATTTCGGATGCCGGATGCCGCACCCACCCTTTCGAATAGCGCACCTTGCAGATTTCGGCGGCTGATTCTTGCAAAGTGCGCGATTCGAACGCGGCTCGAGGGCGAGAATAAGACGCATGAGCACGCGCACCGAAGCCGTCCTGGTCGATGTCGTCCGCACTCCCGTCGGGCGCGGCAAGCCGGGCGGTGCGCTCTCGGGCGTGCATCCCGTCGATCTGGCAGCGGGCGCGCTCGCCGCGATCCTCGAGCGCAGCGGGCTCGAATCCCGGCAGATCGACGACGTGCTGCTCGGCTGCGTGAGCCAGGTCGGCGACCAGTCGTCGAACATCGCGCGGCAGGCAGTGCTCGCTGCCGGATTCGACGAGACGATCCCCGCCACGACGATCGACCGCCAGTGCGGGTCGAGTCAGCAGGCCGTGCACTTCGCCGCGCAGGGGATCATGGCCGGGGCGTATGACGCAGTGATCGTCGGCGGGGTCGAGTCGATGAGCCGGGTGCCGCTCGGGTCGTCGGCGGCGGGCGGGTCGCCGATGTCGCCGCGCCTGCGTGCGCGCTACCCCGAGGGGCTCGTGAACCAGGGTGTGTCGGCCGAGCTGATCGCCCGGCGCTGGGGCATCGACCGCGCTGCGCTCGACGAATACGCCGCCGAATCGCATCGGCGGGCTGCGGATGCCTGGGCCGCGGGCTTCTTCGACCGCACCGTCATTCCGGTCGCGGAGGCACCGGATGCCGTCGCGGACGAGACCGTCCGCGCGGGGACGACGGCCGACGGCCTCACGGGGCTGAGTCCCGCGTTCCGCACGGATGCGCTCGCCGCACGGTTCCCCGACCTCGACTGGCGCATCACGCCGGGCAACTCGTCGCCGCTCACCGACGGGGCATCGGCCGCTCTGCTGATGAGCGCTGAGCGCGCCGAGGCGTGGGGTCTCACGCCCCGAGCGAGGTTCCACGGGTTCACGGTGGTCGGCGACGATCCGCTGATGATGCTGACGGGACCGATCCCGGCGACGCGGAGGATCCTCGACCGCACCGGGCTGACGATCGACGACCTCGATGCCTACGAGGTCAACGAGGCGTTCGCGTCCGTCCCGCTTGCGTGGGCGGCGGAACTCGGGGCGGATGCCGCGAGACTCAACCCGCGGGGAGGGGCCATCGCCCTCGGGCACGCCCTCGGCTCATCCGGCACCCGCCTGCTGGGCACCCTGATCGACCATCTCGACGCGGTCGGCGGTCGATTCGGTCTTCAGACCATGTGCGAGGGCGGCGGCATGGCGAACGCCACGATCATCGAGCGCCTGTAGCACCGGCATCCTGCCGTTCGAATCGCGCACTGTGCAGAAATGACGGGCCGAAACTTGCAAAGTAGGCGATTCGAACGCGGGAGTCAGGCGCCGAGAGCTGCCGACACGCGCCGCACCAGCTCCTCCGGTCGACGCAGAAGCGGTGAGCTGACCTCGATGACGATCCACCCCGCGGCGCGGAGCCGTGCGAGCCTCTCCACATCCGCCGCCCACTGCTCCCCGTGCAGCATGCCGAGATACTCAATGACGACACGCGCCTCGCGGTAGACCATGTCGACGCATCCGAGGAATCGCCCGCGCTCGTCGTAGAGGTCCACGTTGAGCTCCGGTTCCGGAAGGCCGCCGGCGACCAGGATGCAGCGCGCTCGCGTCTCGCGCGGCGACCAGGAGTCCTCGCGGACGAGTCCGAGTGCGTCCCTGAGCCGTGCCGCCCCGCGCCGTCGACCGGCATCCAGCATCGTCTGCAGATCTGTCAGCGTCGTGAGCGGTGCGCGTCCGGGCGTCGGTCTGCCCCTTCCCTCTCGCCACACACGGCACATGTGATCGCCGATCGCGACGATGTCGAACAGCGAGAGTCCCCCGAGCGACGCCCAGGTGGCCGCGGGTGAGGTGACGCGCAGGCCGTCGTGCACCATGATCTCGGTCATGCTCGACAGCGTCCGATGACCGACGATGCCGCTCGCGCGAGGGAAGGGCGTGTGCCCGGCGGCGCTGACGTGCAGCTCGAGGTCGCTGTATGCGGCGATCTGCTCGGCATCGTTGAACTCGAGAGGCAGCGGTGCATCCCAGATCGACGCGGCCGTCTGATGGCTGAAGAAGTGGCCGGCGTGCAGTCGCGAAGCGTAGACGCGTGCACGGCCGACCCGCGCGCGACGCTGCCGTTCGTAGGGGTCCGCGATGCCGTCGAACGTCGGCACGGTTCCGGCGGGAGCACGCACGCCGAAGAACGGGGCTTCGAGGTCGGCGCCGCGCAGGCGGTTGCGGCTCACGCCATGCAGCCGGGCGATATGCACCGAGAATCCGGTGCCGCGGAACTCGTCGGGGAGGTTCTCTCGTGGCGTCATGGCTGACACGCTGACACGCTGCAGTGCTCGGCGGATGCCGTTATCCACAGCCCCCGGCTGGCTTCGAATCGCTCACTGTGCAGAATCAGCGGGCCGAGAACTGCAAAGCAAGCGATTCGAAGGGAACCGTGGACAGAGAAGACCCCCGCCGACCCGATTCGGCGGGGGTCTCTTCGGGAGCAGACGCTCACCGTCATGCGCGGATGACGTGACTACCCGATCCGGTCTGAGTCTGTGTCCGCGCACCTGCAGTTGTAGTCCGCCAAGGTGTCCGGGCGGTGAACGCGGCGAGAAATCCCCCTTCTGTCGCCGCCACTTCAGGGTACGGAGACACCCCGGAGTCGTAGCGATGAAGAAAAAGAAGGTGGCCGCTCGATCACGAATCACGCCAGAATGCAGGAATGGCACAGCGGATCAGCGTCGTAGCGAGGGCAGCACTCCTCGGTCTGCTGGCGGGCACGACCATCCTTCTCTCCGGATGCGTCGCGGCGGGGCCCGGGGCACCCGCGTCGTCCCCGACGACCACGTCGGCGTCAGGCGCGGCCTCGACCGAGCAGCGGGCCGAGTCGGCCACATCGGCCGAGCCTCCCGATTCGGCCAAGGCCGATCTCACGACCGATCCCACTCCGACGCCCGAGCCCACTCCGAGCTGCATGCGTGCGGACGGAGGAGGGATCATCCTGCCCAGCGGACTGCTCAACGTCGACCTGTATTCGAGGATGCACGACTACGGTGCCCGCGAGGGGGCGACGGGTACGGTGCAGTACGCCGAAGACGGCTCACTCGCCTCGTACGAAGTCGCGTCCGGCGACTATGACGATGCCATCCTGGATCGTTTCTGCGTCGGCTTCTACTACCTGGACGCGCTGAACTCGGTGCGGCGCGGAGGCGTCAGTTCCGTGGATCCGGACACCCAGGTGTACGTCGCAGACCTCCACGTCGGGGACACCGTGAACCTCAGCCCGTACACGATCACGACGGTGGGCGACGTCAACGGCGAGGTCTTCGCCTACGAGACGGGCTTCATCCTTCCCCCGCAGCGATGACGGCGTGCCTGGAAGCGCTTGCGACTTTCAGCCAGCCTGATCACGTGCACCCCTGACTTTTCGCCAGAGCTCTTCTGCAAGCGCTTGCAGTCCGCGACCAAGCCCTGCTAGCTTCACTCGCAAGCCTGCGGACACGTCGTCGTGTCCGCCGCCACCCAGGGAGCATCACTTGTTCAAGCCGGCTCGGTCGAAGACGACCGCATCACGTCCGCTCGCCCTTCTCTCGGCCATCGCGCTCGTCGTCTCGGGCTTCGGCGCAGCCGGCACCCTCGGTGGCTCTCCCGCCTCCGCTGCCGAGCGAACGGTGGCCCTCGTCGGCTCGCTGCAGTCCGAGCTCGGCTGCGCTGCGGACTGGGCCCCCGACTGCGCCGAGACCGAGCTCGAGCCCACGGGCGCCGAGGGCATCTACTCCGCCGAGTTCGAGGTCCCCGCGGGCAGCTATGACTACAAGGTGGCACTGAACGACTCGTGGGACGAGGCTTACGGACTCGACGGCGGCGAGAACATCCCTCTGACGGTGGCCGGCCCGACCACTCTCCGCTTCACCTTCGACGACACCCTCAAGCGCGTCGGGCTCGAGGCCACAGATCTGCGTGGGGGCTACACGTCCGACGACGACGCACTGATCGCGAGTCCGGCCCGACAGGCCGGCGCGGGCGAGCAGTTCTATTTCGTGATGACCGACCGCTTCGCCAACGGCGACACGTCGAACGACAACGGCGGCCTCGAGGGCGACCGGCTCACCACCGGCTTCGACCCCACCGACAAGGGCTTCTATCAGGGCGGCGACATCGCCGGCATCCGAGAGAATCTCGACTACATCGAAGGGCTGGGCACGTCGGCGATCTGGCTGACACCGAGCTTCGCCAACAAGCCCGTGCAGGGCGAGGGGGCGAACGCCTCGGCCGGATATCACGGCTACTGGATCACCGACTTCACCCGCATCGATCCGCACCTCGGCACCAACGAGGAGCTGCAGGCGCTGATCGCCGAGGCCCACGACCGCGGCATCAAGGTCTACTTCGACATCATCACCAACCACACGGCCGACGTCATCGACTACGCCGAGGGGCAGTACTCCTACATCGATCAGGCGACGCGTCCCTACACGGATGCCGCGGGCACGGCGTTCGACCCGGCCGACCACGCGGGCACCGACGGGTTCCCCGAGCTCGACCCCACGACGAGCTTCCCCTACACGCCGGTGGTCGCCGAGGCCGAGGCCGACGTCAAGGTTCCCGCCTGGCTGAACGACCCCACGCTCTATCACAACCGCGGAGACTCGACCTGGTCGGGGGAGTCGGTCACATACGGCGACTTCAGCGGCCTCGACGACCTGATGACCGAGCACCCCACCGTCGTCAACGGCTTCGTCGAGGTCTACGACCGGTGGATCGATCTCGGCATCGACGGATTCCGCATCGACACCGTCAAGCATGTGAACTTCGAGTTCTGGGAGAAGTGGACGGCCGACGTCCTCGACTACGCGCACGAGCAGGGCAACGATGACTTCTTCATGTTCGGCGAGGTCTACGACGCCGACCCGGTCAAGCTCGCCCCCTACGTGCGAGACACCGACATGAACTCGATCCTCGACTTCACCTTCCAGTCCTCCGCCGTCAGTTACGCGTCGGGCAACTCGGCCAAGGGCCTGCAGTCCCTGTTCGCGGGAGACGACCGCTACACGACGCCCGACTCGTCGTCCACAGCACTGCCCACGTTCCTCGGCAATCACGACATGGGCAGGGTCGGATCGTTCCTGCAGACCACGGATGCTCCGCTCGAGCGGGACGAGCTGGCGCACGAGCTCATGTTCCTCACCCGGGGCCAGCCGGTCGTCTACTACGGCGATGAGCAGGGCTTCACCGGCCCCGGCGGCGACAAGGACGCACGCCAATCGCTCTTCGCGACGCAGGTCGCCGACTACGCGAACCAGAATCTCATCACCGGCGAGCAGGCCGGCTCGGTCGACCGCTTCGCGACGGATGCTGCGCTGTACCAGCACATCGCCGCACTGTCGGAGCTCCGGGAGGCGAACCCGGCGCTCAGCGAGGGCGCGCAGATCGAGCGGTATGCCGCGTCCGGTGCGGGTGTCTACGCGTTCTCGCGCGTGGATGCCGATGACAAGGTCGAGTACCTGGTCGCGGTGAACAACGCCGCCACCGCGCAGACCGTCGACGTCACGACGCTGACCGCCGACGCCTCGTACGAGGTGCTCTACGGTGACGCCGCTCCCCTCGCCACGGATGCCGGTGCGGCCGCCTCGATCACGGTTCCGCCCCTGTCGGCCGTGGTCTGGAAAGCCGATTCCACCGTCACCGCGCCAGCCGAGGCGGCATCCGTCGAGGTATCCGCGCCCGCCGCCGGAGCCGGTGTCACCGGACAGTCCGCGGTGCAGGCCGACATCGCTGACCAGTGGGCTCAGACGAGCTTCGCCTGGCGGGTCGTCGGCTCCGACGAATGGCACGCGCTCGGAACCGCGGAGGACACGGATCCGCGCGTCTTCCACGACATCCGCGACCTCGCGAACGGCACGCTCCTCGAGTACCGGGCGGTGACGACCGATGCTGGAGGCAACCACGCGGCTGCGTCGACGGATGCATCCGTCGGCAACGCGGTGACGCTCGAGGTTGGCGAGGAGCCCGAGTCCCCGATCGACATGGTGACCGTGCCCGGCAGCCTCAACTCCGAGATGGGCTGTGCGGGCGACTGGGACCCTGCGTGCGAGAAGGCGAAGCTGACCCTGCGTGCCGACGGCGTGTGGGAGGGGACCTTCGATCTGCCCGCCGGCGACTACGAGTACAAGGCCGCGATCAACGGCAGCTGGGCGATCAACTACGGGGCGAACGGCGTGCCCGACGGCGCGAACGTCACGCTCACGCACCCGGGCGGGCCGATCACGTTCTATTTCGACCCGCGCACGAACATCGTGCAGTCCACGGCCGACGGCCCCATCGTGACGCTGCCCGGGTCCCTGCAGGACGAGCTCGGCTGCGCGGCCGACTGGTCGCCCGACTGCCTCGGCACCCTGATGGCAGACGGCGACCGCGACGGCGTGTACGAGTTCTCGACCGCAGACCTGCCGACCGGCGCCTACGAGCTCAAGGTGGCGCACGATCTCAGCTGGGACGAGAACTACGGTGCCGACGGAGTGCCGGGCGGCGCGAACATCTCGTTCAGCGCCAGCGAGGGCACGGTGACGTCGTTCCGCTACACCCTGGCCACGCACGTGCTCGAGGTCACCAGCGCCGACCCGCAGCTCCCGGGCACCGGAGAGCAGCGCGCGCACTGGGTCGATGCCGAGACGATTGCCTGGCCCGCGAATCTTGGCGCGACCGACAGGGCTGCCTACGAGTTGTACTCCTCGGCAGACGCCTCACTCGCGGTGGTCGACGGTGATGTCACGGGTGCCGAGCCGGTCGCGCTCGAGGCGATCGAGGGTGGCCTGACCGACGAGCAGCTCGCTCGGTTCCCTGCTCTCGACGGCTACCTCGCGCTGCGCGTGACGGATGCCGATGCGGCGGCGCTGCTGCGCACGCAGCTGGCGGTCGCCCAGCGCGACGGAGCCGGAGCGCTCACGGCGTTCACGGGCGTGCAGATCGCCGGAGTCCTCGACGACCTGTATGCCGCATCCCTCGACGATCTCGATCTGGGCGTGACGTTCTCGGGCAAGAAGCCGACGTTCCGGTTGTGGGCGCCGACCGCGCAGAGCGCGACGCTGCTCACCTGGAACGAGGGTGCCGAGGGTGACCCTGCT
Organism: Microbacterium sp. EB106-03-03-XG65; assembly: GCF_058791955.1. Taxonomy (NCBI): domain Bacteria; kingdom Bacillati; phylum Actinomycetota; class Actinomycetes; order Micrococcales; family Microbacteriaceae; genus Microbacterium; species Microbacterium sp. EB106-03-03-XG65. The sequence goes on along the minus strand of NZ_JBYTEB010000001.1, from coordinate 41,662 downwards.
CGGCACGAGGCCACGTGGGATGCCGCAACCGGTGTCTGGTCGGTCGCAGGATCGAAGGACCTCAAGGGTGACGAGTTCCTCTGGGAGGTCGTGGTCTACGCTCCGACGACCGGTGCGATCGAGACGAATCAGGTCACCGATCCCTCCTCGACGGCGCTCACCCTGAACTCGCAGCGCTCGGTCGCCATCGACCTCGACGACAAGGCCTGGCAGCCGAAGCAGTGGCAGAAGGCGAAAGCGCCCGTCGTCGAGCGCGCGGTCGACCGTGCGATCTACGAGCTGCACATCCGTGACTTCTCGATCAGCGATGAGACGGTTCCGGCCGACGAGCGTGGTACCTATCTGGCCTTCACGCGCGACAGCGCGGGCACGGCTCAGCTGAGGCAGCTCGCGGATGCCGGCATCAACACCGTGCACCTGCTGCCGTCGTTCGACATCGCGTCCATCGAGGAGGACCGCGCGGCGCAAGCAGTGCCCGACTGCGACCTCGCCTCGTTCGGCCCGGCCGACTCGGCCCAGCAGGCGTGCATCCAAGCGGTCGCGGATGCCGACGGCTTCAACTGGGGGTACGACCCGTACCACTACTCGACGCCCGAGGGCTCGTACGCGGTCGACGCCGACGGCGGCGCGCGGGTGAGCGAGTTCCGGTCGATGGTCGGCGCGCTGCACGACATGGACCTGCAGGTCGTGCTCGATCAGGTGTTCAACCACACCGCGGCATCCGGTCAGGCCGAGACCTCGGTGCTCGATCAGGTCGTGCCCGGCTACTACCACCGGCTCAACGCCGCGGGCGGCGTCGAGACCTCGACGTGCTGCCAGAACGTCGCGACCGAGCACCTCGCCGCGCAGAAGCTCATGGTCGACTCGATCGTGACCTGGGCGCGCGACTACAAGGTCGACGGCTTCCGCTTCGATCTCATGGGTCACCACTCGACGACGAACATGCAGGCGATCCGCGACGCGCTCGATGCGCTGACCCTGAAGAAGGACGGCGTCGACGGCTCGGCGATCCTCCTCTACGGCGAGGGATGGAACTTCGGCGAGGTGGCCGACAACGCGCTGTTCGAGCAGGCCGCCCAGGGCCAATTGGGAGGCACCGGCATCGGCACGTTCAACGACCGGCTGCGCGATGCCGTGCACGGCGGCAGCCCCGTCGACTCGTCGTCGACGTTCCGTCAGGGCTTCGGCACCGGACTCGGCACGGACCCGAACGGCGATCCGATCAACGGCACGGTCGAGCAGGCGCTCGCCGACCTCGGCCACGAGACCGATCTCGTCAAGCTCGGACTCGCGGGCAATCTGCGCGACTTCTCGTTCACGACGAGTGACGGCTCGGTGACGGCGGGAGAGGCGATCGACTACCGCGGCTCTGCGGCGGGCTATGCCGATCAACCCGACGAGGTGATCAACTACGTCGACGCGCACGACAACGAGACGCTCTACGACCTCTCCGTGCTCAAGCTCCCGGCCGACACCACCATGGCCGATCGCGCGCGCATGAACACGGTGGAACTCGCCACCGTGACGCTCTCGCAGTCTCCGTCGTTCTGGCACGCCGGCACCGAGCTGTTGCGGTCGAAGTCCCTCGATCGCAACAGCTACAACTCGGGTGACTGGTTCAACCGCATCGACTGGACGGGTCAGGAGTCGACGTTCGGCTCGGGTCTCCCCACCGCTGCCGACAACCAGGAGAAGTGGCCGATCATGGCGCCGCTGCTCGCCGACCCGGCGCTCAAGCCGGCCGCGGCCGACATGGCGGCCGCCGAGGCATCCGCTCTCGATCTGCTGCGCGTCCGCGAGGAGGTCGATCTGCTGCGGCTCGGCTCGGCCGAACTGATCCAGCAGAAGGTCACGTTCCCCAACGGCGGGGAGGGCGCAGCGCCGGGCGTGATCCTCATGCAGATCGACGATCTGGTCGGGCCCGATTCCGACGCCGATCTCGACGGTGCGCTCGTGGCGTTCAACTCCTCTCCCGCGCCGGTCACGCAGACCGTGGCGGGCCTGGCCGGACGCTCGTTTGCGCTGACGCCGGCTCAGGCGAACGGATCGGATGCCGTGGTCAAAGCCACGACCTGGGATGCCGCGACCGGCACCGTGACCATTCCCGCGCGGTCGGTCGCCGTGCTCGTCGACGACCAGCTGCAGCCGATCGAGACGACGGTGCGCGCGACCTCCGACCTGCTGGTGAAGTCGGGCAGGAGTGCCGCCGTGAAGGTGCAGGTCACATCGGCCGACGGCAGCGATCCCGTCGGCGAGGTGGTCGTGCGAGACCGTGGAGTAGTCGTCGCGACCGTGCAGGTCACGTCCGAGCACCACGGCCGGGTCACCGTGACCGTGCCGAAGCTCGGACGCGGTCTGCACCTGCTGACCGTGCGGTTCGAGGGGACCGAACCCTGGCAGGACTCACGCGTGCGGCTGCCGCTCCCCGTGATCGTGCACTGAGCGGGCACTGAGCGGGCACTGATCGGGCGACGGACGGATGTCGGGGCGTGAGGCCCCGGCATCCGTCCGCGTGTCCCGATCAGCGCAGGTGATCAGCCGACTTCTGTCGCAGCACCCGTGTCGATGAAGGCCCATCCGTAGGCGCCGAGGTCGCGGCGCACGTCGGTCGACCCCGTGAGCACATCGGTGCCCGACACGTCGACCGTGACGGGCTCGGTGCTGTGGTTGATGACCGTGAGGATGTTGCCGCGGCGGGCGATCTCGATGTGCTCGGGAAGACCCTCGATCTCGGCGGTCACGCCGGCCTCGGCCGCGAGCCAGCGGAGCACGGCGGCCATGCCCGCGTCGTCCGGGATCGTCGCGAGGTAGTAGCCGTGGCCCTGGCCGAACGCCTTACGGGTGAACGCCGCTCGGCCCTCGGTGCGGCCTTCGGTGAAACGACCCAGCACCTCGGCATCCTGCACCAGCAGCTCTTCTGCGAAGTACTGGCCGACGATGCGCCCTGCAGGGCCGTCGAGCGGTGCCTCGGACTGGCCCGGCCCGTCGGGGCGGGCGTGGCTCGCCACCTCGCCCGCAGAGTCGGCCGGGCGCACCGACTCGGGCGGGACCAGCGCACCGAAGTCCTCGAGGGCGACGCCGAGCGCATCGCGCAACGACACGATGAACCCGCCCTCGCGGAAGGCGTCGTCCTGGTCGACGACATCGCTGAACGCCGAGACGAACAGGTTGCCGCCCTGCGCGACGTACGCCCGCAGGTTCGCCGCTCCCTCGTCGCCGAGCAGATACTGCTGGGGCGCCACCACCAGTGAATACGCGCTGAGGTCGCTGGTCGTGTTGACGATGTCGACGGCGAGGTTCTGGCGGTGCAATGCGGCATGCCAGCGGTGTGCGAGGGTCAGGTAGTCGAGCGCGATCGGGTGGTCGCGCCCGTCGATCGCCCACCAGTTCTCCCAGTCGAAGACGAGAGCGATCTTCGCCCCCGAGGCGACATCGGGCATCTCGGGGAGCTGTGCGAGCTGACCGCCGAGCTCGACGACCTCTCGCCAGGTGCGGGTGTCGAGACCCGCCTGCGGCACCATCGCCGAGTGGAACTTCTCGCTGCCTCGGCGCGACTGCCGCCACTGGAAGAACATGATGCCGTCGGCACCACGACCGATGGCCTGCGCGCTGATCGCCGCCATCTGACCCGGTGCCTTGGGCGCGTTCGTCGGACGCCAGTTCAGCGCGTTCGTCGACTGCTCGGTGAGGATCCACGGCGCCCCCGGCTTGAGCCCGCGCATCAGCTCGCGTGCGAACGCCGCCCCGCGGAACGACTCGGGGTCGTTGGGATCGGGGTAGTTGTCGTCGCTGATCACATCGACCTCGGCCGCCCACTTCCAGTAGTCGGCCGGCGGGAACGCACCCATGAAGTTCGTCGTGATCGGCTGGGTGGCGCCCGAGGCGCGGATGATGTCGCGCTCCATCACGTAAAGCTCGAGCAGGGTGTCGGAGGTGAAGCGCTTGAAGTCCAGCACGCTGGTCGGGTTGATGCTGTACGGAGCCTTGCGCGGCGGCACGATCTGATCGAACGCGGTGTACCGCTGCGACCAGAAGTCGGTGCCCCAGGCGTGGTTCAATGCGTCGATCGTCGAGTACTTGCGCTCGAGCCACACGCGGAAGTGGTCGCGCGCCGCGTCGGAGTAGTCGTAGTGCAGGTGGCATCCGTACTCATTGTTGACGTGCCACAGCACGACGGCCGGATGCTGCGCATAGCGCTCGGCGAGAGCGGTGACGAGTTCGGCGGCGAGGCGGCGGTAGACCGGCGACGACGGCGCGAAGGCCTGACGGCTGCCCGGCCAGAAGGTCGAGCCGTCGGCATCCTGCGGCAGCATCTCGGGATACGCGGTCGAGGCCCACGGGGGTGGGGATGCGGTCGCGGTGGCGAGGTCGACCTGGATGCCGCCCTCGTGCAGCAGCCCGATGATCTCGTCGAGCCACTCCCAGTCGAACTCGCCCTCGGCAGGCTGGATGCGCGACCACGAGAAGATTCCGAGGCTCACGAGCGTCACGCCCGCTTCGCGCATGAGTCGCACGTCGTCGGGCCAGACGTCGCGTGGCCACTGTTCCGGGTTGTAGTCGGCGCCGTAGTGCATGGACCCACCCTATCGGCAAGCGTTTTCCGGCGCCGCGCCGCCCCCTGCATGCTTCGAATAGCGCACTTTGCAGAAACGACACCCCTGGAACTGCAAAGTGCGCTATTCGAAAGTAGGAGGACGTCCTAGTAAATGTCCGGGCATCGAAGTACCATCGACATAGTGCCAACGACGGCGCGAAGGGACATCGCACAATGACTCGCACCATTCCCCACTTCATAGGCGGAAAGCACCTCACCCCCGAGGGTGGACGCTTCGCCGACGTGTTCGATCCGAGCACCGGATCCGTGCAGGCGCGCGTGCCGCTGGCCTCCGCGGCAGACGTCGCCGACGTGATCACGAACGCCGAGGCTGCCCAGACCGAGTGGGCGGCGACCAATCCGCAGAAGCGCGCGCGTGTGCTGCTGCGGTTCCTCGATCTCGTGCAGCGCGAGATGCAGTCCCTCGCCGAGCTGCTCGCGAGCGAGCACGGTAAGACCGTCGACGATGCGAAGGGCGACATCCAGCGCGGCCTCGAGGTCATCGAATTCTCCGCCGGAGCCCCGCACCTGCTCAAGGGCGAGTACTCGACGGGTGCGGGCGCTGGCATAGACGTCTACTCGATGCGCCAGCCGCTCGGCGTGGTCGCCGCGATCACCCCGTTCAACTTCCCCGCCATGATCCCGCTGTGGAAGGCCGGACCCGCCCTCGCCGCGGGCAACGCCGTGGTCCTCAAGCCCAGCGAGCGCGACCCGTCGGTGCCGGTGCGCATCGCCGAGCTGTTCCTCGAGGCGGGCCTCCCCGCGGGTGTGCTCAACGTCGTGCACGGCGACAAGGAGGCGGTCGACGCGCTGCTCACCGACGACCGCATCCGCGCTGTCGGCTTCGTCGGCTCGACGCCGATCGCCGAGTACATCTACTCGACCGCCGCGGCCCGCGGCAAGCGGGCGCAGTGCTTCGGCGGCGCCAAGAACCACATGATCGTGATGCCGGATGCCGATCTCGACCAGGCCGTCGACGCGCTGATCGGTTCAGGATACGGCTCGGCGGGCGAGCGCTGCATGGCGATCTCGGTCGCAGTGCCCGTGGGGCAGGAGACGGCGGATGCTCTCGCCGCCAAGCTCACCCAGCGTGTCGCGCAGCTGCGCATCGGCCCGTCCCTCGCATCCGACGTCGACTACGGACCACTCGTCACGAGGGCCGCGGTCGAACGCGTCGAGGGGTACATCCAGCAGGGTGTCGACGAGGGTGCGACGCTTCTCGCCGACGGCCGAGGCTTCACGGTTCCCGGGCATGAGCAGGGCTTCTACCTCGGACCGACGCTGTTCGACGACGTGACCACCGACATGGCGATCTACCGCGAGGAGATCTTCGGGCCGGTGCTCGTGATCGCCCGCGCCGCGGATTATGAGGAGGCGCTGCGCATGGCGTCCGAGCACGCGTACGGCAACGGCGTCGCGATCTTCACGCGCGACGGAGATGCAGCCCGCGATTTCGCCGCCCGCGTCGAGGTCGGGATGGTCGGAGTCAATGTGCCCATCCCGGTGCCGATCGCGTATTACACGTTCGGCGGCTGGAAGCGCAGCGGGTTCGGCGACCTCAACCAGCACGGCGCCGATGCCTTCCGCTTCTACACGAAGACCAAGACGGTCACCAGCCGCTGGCCGTCTGCGGGCATCCGCGAGGGCGCCAGCTTCGTGATCCCCACCATGCACTGACAATTCTTGTTCGTTGAGCGAGGCCGGCGAAGCCGCCCGAGACGAAACGCACGACCCGAGGAATCGACATGACAACGACCACCGTCACCACCACCGCCGAAGAGCGCGAGGCCATTCTCGACGCGGTGCGCGAGTTCGCCGACACCGAGCTGGCGCCGTTCGCCGCCGAGCGCGACGAGAAGCACATCTTCCCCCGCGAGTCGCTCGGCAGGGCCGGAGAGCTCGGCCTCGGCGGCATCTACGTGAGCGAGCAGTACGGCGGCACCGGGCTCAGCCGTTCCGACACCGTCGCGATCTTCGAAGAGCTCGCCAAGGGCGACCCCGCCGTCGCCGCCTACATCTCGATCCACAACATGGTGGTGTGGATGATCGACACCTACGGCGACGACGCGCAGCGCGGCCGGTGGCTGCCCGCTCTCACCGCGATGCAGGAGTTCGGCGGGTACTGCCTCACCGAGCCGGGCGTCGGATCGGATGCCGCGAACGTCGCCACGAGCGCGGTGCGCGACGGAGACGACTATCTGCTCACCGGCGTGAAGCAGTTCATCTCGGGCGCGGGCGAGGCCGCGGTCTACGTCGTGATGGCCCGCACCGGCGAGCCGGGTGCCCGGGGCATCAGCGCCTTCCTCGTGCCGGGTGACGCCGAGGGGCTCAGCTTCGGTGCGCCGGAGAAGAAGATGGGATGGCACGCCCAGCCCACCCGTCAGGTGATCCTCGACGGCGTCCGCATCCCGGCATCCGGAATGCTCGGCGACGAGGGCCGTGGCTTCGCGATCGCGATGTCGGCGCTCAACGGCGGTCGCCTGAACATCGCGGCCTGCTCCATCGGAGGCGCCCAGTGGGCCCTCGACCGGGCGGTGCAGTACGTGCACGAGCGCGTGGCCTTCGGCGAGCCGCTGGCCGAAAAGCAGTCGATCCTGTTCGCCATCGCCGACATGCGCACCGATCTGCAGGCCGCTCGCCTCATGGTGACCGACGGGGCGCTTGCGGTCGACGAGCACGCCCCGGATGCCACGATGCGCTGCGCGATGGCCAAGCGCTTCGCGACGGATGCCGGATTCGACGTCGCCAACCGCGCGCTGCAGCTGCACGGCGGCTACGGGTATCTGCAGGACTACGGCATCGAGAAGGTCGTGCGCGACCTGCGGGTGCACCAGATCCTCGAGGGCACGAACGAGATCATGCGCCTGATCGTCGGACGCGAGATGCTCCGACCGGCGGGGTCCACCTCGATGCGGAGCGCATCATGAACGAGTCGTCGAAGAGCCGCATCGCCTTCCTCGGTCTCGGTCACATGGGGCTGCCGATGGCGAAGAACCTCGTCGCCGCAGGGCACGAGGTGCGCGGTTTCGACCTGGTGCCCGCGGCTGTCGAGGCGGCACGGGTCGCCGGCATCCCCATCGCGGCCAGCGGAGCGGATGCCGTCGCCGACGCCGACGTCGTCATCACGATGTTCCCCGCGGGACGGCACGTGATCGACGCGTACCGTACCGAGCTGCTCGCCGCCGCCGCCCGGCCCGGCACCCTGTTCATCGAGTCGTCGACGATCGCGGTCGACGAGGCCCGGGCGGCCCACGCGCTCGCGCTCGCCGCGGGGCATCGCAACATCGATGCTCCCGTCTCGGGGGGAGTCGTCGGCGCCGAGAACGGCACGCTCGCGTTCATGGTGGGCGGTTCGGACGCGGACTTCGCCGCCGCGCTGCCGGTGCTCGAGATCATGGGAAAGCGCATCGTGCACTGCGGCGGATCAGGACTCGGCCAGGCCGCGAAGGTGTGCAACAACATGGTGCTCGCGGTCTCGCAGATCGCCGTCGCCGAGGCGTTCGTGCTGGGGGAGCGGCTCGGGCTCGAGCACCAGGCGCTATTCGACGTCGTGTCGCAGGCATCCGGGCAGTGCTGGTCGATCACGACGAACTGCCCGGTGCCGGGACCTGTGCCGACCAGCCCCGCGAACCGCGACTATCAGCCCGGCTTCGCGGGTGCGCTGATGGCCAAGGACCTCGGCCTCGCGCTGCAGGCGATCGAGCAGACGTCGACGGATGCGCGGATGGGCCGACTCGCACAGCAGCTCTACGCCGCCTTCGCCGCCGGGGAGGGCGCGAACCGAGATTTCTCCGGCATCATCACCGACATCCGCGACGGTCGTGTGTGACGATCGTCTCAGAGGCGCTTTCGAATCGCGCACTATGCAGTGATCCGGCCCTCAGATGTGCAAAGTGCGCGATTCGAACGGAGAGGGACCTTTCATGACCGAGTACGAGACGATCCTGGTCGACCAGCGCGGACGAGTGGGGTGGATCACCCTGAACCGCCCCGAGGCGCTCAACGCCCTGAACAGCCGGGTCGCAGACGAGGTCACCGCGGCCGCCGTGGCGTTCGACCTCGATGACGGGGTCGGCGCCATCGTCGTGACCGGGTCGGAGAAGGCGTTCGCCGCCGGCGCCGACATCAAGGAGATGGAGGGCATGACGGCCTCCGAGATGCGCGAGACCGACCACTTCGGCGTCTGGCGTGACTTCGCGGCGGTGCGCACCCCCGTGATCGCGGCCGTCTCGGGCTTCGCACTCGGGGGAGGATGCGAGCTCGCGATGATGTGCGACATCATCCTGGCTGCCGACACGGCGAAGTTCGGCCAACCCGAGATCAACCTCGGCGTGATCCCCGGCATGGGCGGCACGCAGCGGTTGATCCGTGCCGTGGGCTATTACAAGGCTGCCGAACTCGTGCTGTCCGGCCGGTTCATGGGCGCCGATGAGGCGGAGCGCTCGGGCCTCGTGTCGCGCGTCGTGCCGGCATCCGAGCTTCTCGCCGAGGCCACGACGCTCGCCGAGACCATCGCGTCGAAATCGCTGCCGTCGGTGTTCGCCGCGAAGGCCGCGCTCGACGCGGCGATGGAGACGACGCTCGCCGATGGCCTCGCCCATGAGAAGCGGGCGTTCGCCGAGCTGTTCGACACCGCTGACCAGAAGGAAGGCATGTCCGCCTTCCGGGAGAAGCGTGCGCCCGACTTCCAGAACCGCTGAGGCACGGTTTCTTCTGCGGGGGACCTCAGCCGCGCAACGCCTCGACGATCTTCGAGACGCGTCTCTCGCGGGTCGCATCCTGCTTGGCCTCCGCGACCGAACGGGCGTGCTCCTTGCGCACGGAATAGGGGAGTGCCTCGAAGGCGGTCCGCAGCGCAGCGTCGGCGTCGAGCGCCTCGGCGAGGGCGGCGGGCACCTCGACAGTGCGCTCGGCCGCATCCAGCCGGATGACCGCATCGACCTCCTGGTCGATCTCGACACCGAGGTCAGCACGCACGACCTTGCTGAACCCGATCATGTTCTGGCCGCCCATGCGCGCCAGGCGCAGGCGGGCGGTGCGGCCGGCGATCGTGACCGCGACGGGGAACGTCTTCCCCGCTCCGAACGAGGCGACCTGCTCGTCGGTGAGGATGACCGCGGCCGCGGGGCCGCGTCCTTCGAGAATCGTGTGCAGGCGCAGTTCGCTCATGCGGGCAGTGTACGCCCGCGTCCTTCTGCCATGTCAGAGCGGCTCGGGCTGCGGCTTGGGGTCGGCGAAGTCGCCGGCGGCCTTGCGCATTCGGGCGACGATCGCGACGAGCTCAGCGGCATCATCCCGGCTCATGCCCGGGTCGGCGAACACGTCGGCGTTGAGGGCATCCGTGGCGCGGCCCACGAGTTCTCGGCCCGATTCGGTGAGGGCGAGCAGTGCCGCACGGCCGTCGTGCGGATGCGGTTCGCGCACGATGAGTCCGTCGCGCACGAGTCTCTCGGCGGTGCTCGTGACGGTCGTCGCGTGCACCTGCAGTCGGGCGACGACGCTCGACAGCGGCAGGCGACCCGACCGGCTGAACGCCAGCAGACGCAGCATCTCGTAGCGGGCGAAGCTGAGCGCGAAGGGCTTGAGCGTCGCATCGACCCGCGCGAGCAGCAGCTGCTGAGCACGCATGACGGAGGTCACGACGGTCATGCCGTCGGCGGCATCCGTCCATCCGTGCGCGAGCCACTGCCGCTTCGCCTCGGCGAGCGGATCGACGGGCAGCGGACGCGGTCGGTTCACGGTTCTACGGTAGGCCATCGCGTCGCCGCAGCCGGGACCTCGCCCGCGAGACGGCGGGTGGTCCTCAGTCGCTCGTCGGGTGGAACTCAGTATCAAGGGACTAGAATCGACGCAGTCGTGAGGAGCAATCGATGAAGATCTTCGTCCTGGTCAAAGAGGTGCCTGACACCTATGGCGACCGCAAGCTGAACCTCGAGACCGGCCTGGCCGACAGAGGCGCCGGCGACGTGGTGCTCGATGAGATCACGGAGCGTGCGCTCGAAGTGGCGTTGAGTCATGCCGACAAGAACGAGGGCACCGAGGTGGTCGCGGTCGCGATGGCCCCGGGCGGTTCCACGGCGTCGGTGCGCAGGGCTCTCGCGATCGGCGCAGGCTCCGCAGTGCACATCGCCGACGGGCAGCTCGCGGGGGCCGACCTCGGACTCACGGCCGAGACGCTCGCCGCTGCGATCCGTCGCGGCGAGCCCGACCTGGTGATCACCGGCAACCTGTCGACCGATGGCTCGGGTGGCGTGATGGCGGCGATGCTCGCCGAGCACCTCGGCTGGGCGCAGGCGACCGCGCTGACCTCGGTCGAGATCTCCGCGGACGGCATCACCGGAACCCGAGGGGCGGATGCCGGAGCGCAGCCCATCTCGGCATCCCTCCCCGCCGTCATCTCGATCACCGAGGCGCTGCCCGACGCGCGCTTCCCCAACTTCAAGGGCATCATGGCGGCGAAGAAGAAGCCGCTCGAGGTCCTCACCCTCGACGACCTCGGCGTCTCCGCCGATCCTGCCCTCGCTCCGCGCACGATCATGACCGCGGTCGCCGAGAAGCCGCCGCGTGCGGCGGGCGTGAAGATCGTCGATGAGGGCGATGCCGCCGAGAAGCTGGTCGAGTACCTCGTGCAGAACAGGCTGGTGTGACATGACCTACCCCGAGAACCCGATCCTCGTCCTGGTCGACCTCGACCCCGCGGGTGCCCCCGCCAGCAGCACGGCGGCACTGATCGGCGCCGCGTCGACGGTCGGCGCTCCGGTCGCGCTCGTCGTCGGAGGCTCCGCCGACGCAGCGGCTCAGGTGGCTGCGGCCGGCGCGTCTGTCGTGCTCACGGCCGACGCCGACCCGACGGTGCTCACGGCGCCGATCGTCGACGCACTGCACGCGGCCTTCGAGCAGGTGCGGCCGGATGCCGTGCTGATCTCGAACTCGATCAGCGGACGGGATGTCGCCGGGCGGTTCGCGGTGCGCGCGAAGCTGGCGCTGTCGGTCGACGCGGTGGGCGTCTCGCGCGATGACGAGGGCATGGTCGCGCACCACTCCGTGTACGGAGGCGCGTACCTCACCGAGTCGGCTCCGACGTTCGGCGCTCCGGTCATCACGGTGCGTCAGGGCGCGGTCGATGCACGCGCCGAGGCGGTCGCCTCGCCCGCCGTCGAGACGCTGAGCGTGACGGCATCCGGTGCCGCCGCGGCGACCGTCGGCGCGATCGAAGCAGTCGAGTCGACCTCGTCGCGGCCCGAGCTGCGCGGCGCGACCCGGGTCGTCTCGGGCGGCCGCGGACTCGCCTCGAAGGAGAAGTTCGTGCTCGTCGAGGAGCTCGCCGACGCTCTCGGCGCAGCGGTCGGCGCATCCCGCGCCGCGGTGGATGCCGGATACATCCCGCAGTCGCATCAGGTCGGCCAGACCGGAGTGTCGGTGTCGCCGCAGCTCTATGTCGCGCTCGGCATCTCGGGTGCGATCCAGCACCGCGCGGGCATGCAGACGGCGAAGAACATCGTCGCGATCAACAAAGACGGCGAGGCGCCGATCTTCGACGTCGCCGACTTCGGGATCGTCGGTGACCTGTTCACGATCGTCCCGCAGGTGATCGCGGGCCTCGAGGCCCGGAAGAAGTAGCGATGGCGACGCGGATGCTCAGGCGCGGTCTGCCGCGCGTGCCCGGCGGCGAGCCGTGGCCGCCGGCGGATGCCGTCGCCGAGGTGGCGTCCCGCGTCGGTGAGGGCGTTTCGTCTCGGTCGACTTCGTCGTCCTCGCTCAACGACCAGGGGGCCGCATCGGCTTCGTCG